>CAWKAF010000033.1:0-608818 GCA_963847465.1 uncultured delta proteobacterium
GACACACGGTCGACAGCGGCGTGAAGCCATCGCGTACGTTCGGGGCAGCACGTCCCCCGGTGCCCCGAGCGAGACGGACCAGCGGCGAGCGGTTCAGCGCTGGGCCAGGCGCGCTGGAACGCGCATCGCCCAGTGGCACGTCGAGGACGTGGAGCGCTCCGCCATCGCCGACCGGCCGGCCATCCTACGAGCCCTCTGTTCTCTTGGCGGCACTGGCCCGAGCGTCCTTTGTGTGTCCGAGCCCCACGTTGTGGACGAAGCCCTGTGGGCACGGGTCGTTGTTGAGCATCTGGCCGTCCATGCTGGCGGGCGGGTGGTCTACGCGTCCTCTGGGGTCGCAGCGCGGGATCGCACGGACGTTGATCTAGCCCTGGAGATTCACGAGCGCATGCTGCTTCGATTCCGGGCCATGAGAACGGATGACGCCAGCCGGCACCCCGGCCCCACGCGGGGCTACTGCCCGTGGGGTTATCGATTTTCCGAGGACGGCAAGACCTTGGTGCCGTACGAACCAGAGCAAGCTGCCCGCTTTGTCGCACGCGATCTGCGGCTGCGCGGCTCCAAGCTGCGCGAGATCGCCGACCGGCTGAAGCAGATGGGCATCGTCGGGCGCACGGGCAGGCCTCTCGGGATCACGCGCATCTACGAGCTGCTCGACGAGGGGGAGGGCAGCCAGCGGAGGGTGCTGATGAAGCGGAGCCGTGCGGTCGACGAGGATCAGCCGCCGGCGTCGAACATCGTCGAACGGGACTCTGACGACCGTGCCCGAACGGGACCGCGGGGTGGATCGGCGGCGAAGTAGAAGTCGTGACAGTGTCGTGACGACCGGCGCGGGCTCGATGCCAAGCGCCGACGGTAGAGAAGGCCAGATTACAAGAGGCTTTCCCCGTGGGGGACGTTGTCAGCGAAGGCCTCGGCGGTCACCCGGTGCTCGCGGATGTGGCCGCGCAGGATGCGCATGGCATCGAGCAGGGCACACGTGGGCGGATGGCCCGTCCCGCCGGACCCCGAGGAGGATGGATCGAGGAGGACCGAGAAGAAGCGCTCTGCCGCCACGATGGCCGCGTCGAGCACGAAGAGGGGAGCCAGCTCGGGCGACAGGACGACGTCCCATTCGGAAGGTGCGTGCAGTTCGAGGCGGGGTTCGGAGGTCATGCCTTCCTCCTGGCCTTCGCGCTTGGTCGCGTGCCTGCCGCCGCGGCGGCGGGGGACGTTGGAGGCTTGTCCCTTTCCTTCTGCCGGTACGACTCGCCCTCGATGTCGACCGTCACCAGATGCTGCGTGAAGCGGTCGATGAGCGGCACGAGGCTCGCGGCCCCGTGAAACATGGGCCCCCACTCCTTGAAGGCGAGGTTGGTGGCGATGACGGTGGAGGCCTTCTCGTGACGGCGGCTGATGATCTGGAAGAGAAGGTCCGCTGCCCGCGCGTCGCACGGCACGTACCCTAGCTCGTCAAAACCAGAAGATCCACGTTCGTGTAGCGCTTGATGCGTCGCTCGACCGCCGGGATCGACTCTTGCCTCAGAAGGTCCGCGAGGGCGGTGCCGACATTCGTGAAGCACACCGTCATGCCCGCCGCGAGCGCGGCGGTCGCCGTGTTCTGCGCGAGCATCGTCTTGCCGAGCCCGGCCGGGCCGCGGAAGAGCACGTTCGATCGCGTCCGTACGAAGGCGAGGCTCAGGACCTGCTCCTCGCAGAGAGAGCGATCGATCTTCCTCGGGTGGTCCCACTCGAAGAGATCCATCGTCTTGTGGGCCCCGACCGACGCCCGCTTCGTACGCGCCGCCAGATTCCGCGCGTCGCGCTCGCGTCGCTCGACCTCGACCAGATGCTCCACGACCTGGACGGGTGAGAGGCGATTCTTGGTGGCATGGGTGAGCAGCGCCTCGACCTGGCTCTTGGACGCCCGCAACCCGATGCGCCCGAGTTCATCGTATAGGTCGCTCATGACGCACCCCCCTTCTTCCAATCGTAGGAGGCGAGATCGTGAGTCGGCACGATGCGTTCGTCGACGTGCTCGCCGAGCTTCATGGCCGAAGGCACGGGCCGGTGGGCCCGCTGGCGCTCCTGCTCGCAGAGCAAGGTGAGCGCCCCGATGTCGTGGGTGCCTCGCGCCACCATGGCCCCGACGGCGATGTGCAGCACCTCGCGGCCGTAGTCGCCCATCAGGCCCCGCACCCGCCCCGTCATGAAGTTCACGTTGCGGCCCTCCTGCACCCAGCGCTCGTAGAGCACCGTCAGCTCGGGCACCGCGTCGAGGAGCTGATCGCGCACTGTCATCGCGACCGCACGCGGGCGCCTCTCCACCAGCACGCGACGGTGCTCGGGATCGTCGATGCGCTGCATCCGGCCCCACGACCGCGCGTGGCTCGCGACCTGCCGATCGCCGTCGACGAGCCATACGCGCTCGTCGTTCGCACGAAGCACCAGCGTACCGCCCGCGTACTCAGGCGGTGTCGAGTAGCGATTGTTGCCGAAGCGCACGCTCGCCGTCTTGTCGACCGCGACCGGCAGGACCAGCTCCGTCTGCGGCAGCTCCAGGGGCAAGGGCATCAGGCGCCCCTTCTCCATCTCGAACGCCTCGGCGACCGTGCACCCGGGCAACGTCGGATGGGGACGGCGTGCGATCACCGTCCAGATGTGCTCGCGGAGAAGCTCGTTGCCTCGGGCGAGATCGGTGATGGTCCGACCGGAGAAGAAGCCCGTTTTCAAGTCCCGGATCGAGCGCTCCACGCCCCCTTTGTCCGTCGGGGTCCGCACGCGCGCGAGCACGGGATTGACCCGGAGCGAGCCCGCGAGTTCGAGGAGCCCGGGGTGCAGCCGCGCCGCGCCACCGTGGCGCTCGAGCACCACCGTCTTGGCGTTGTCGAAGAGCCACTGGCGCGTGGATCCCCCCAGGAACGTGATCGCCCGGACGAGCGACCGACGAAGGGATTCGGCCGTCAGGTCCAGGACCAGCTCCGCGTACCGCATCCGCGAGTACGCCAGGTACAGGACGAAGACCCAGAGGGCGCGAAAGCCTCCCGCCACCGCGATGCGACCCACGTGCCCCCAGTCGATCTGCGCCTGCTCGCCCGGCAGCCGCTCGCACACCAGGTACGCCCGCGGCGACTTGGCCGGACGCACCTCGCGCACGTAGCGCTGCACGATGCGGTCGCTGCCGTCGAAGCCCCGCTCGCGCGCCATCGTCCCGAGCCGCGACGCGCAGATCGTCGGATACTCCTTCAGCTTCTCGCAACGAAACCGTGGTACGGCGCGAGCTTGCTCACCCGCGGCGCCCGCTCGGGGCGCCCGACCACGGCTTGCTCCACGACGCGATCGACCACGTCGTGATGCACGCCCACCAGGCTCGCCGCCGTGCCGGGCAGCAGCTTCTCGGCGTCGATCAGCCGCAGGATCTCCAACTCCATTTCGCGCGGGATCGTCATGACCTCACCCCCAGGAGGCAGAGCTGGCGAAGGTCGCCGAAGTTACCCAGCGTGGAGAGGCGACGCGGACGCCGCTTGCCGTGCCGCAACGCCACCTCGACCTCGAAGTGCACGTTCCTGACGCCAAAACCCAACGCGTCTTCCAGACGAAGTGACGACGTACCGTCCCAGCCGTCCGCACACACCACAACGGACAGCGCCTGCTGGTGCCAGAGCGCCAGCCCCTCGAGCAGCGTCTCCGCCGCCCGCGGGTGCGCCCCCGTCGCCGGGCCCAACACCGCCCGCATCCGCTCGTCCCGGCCCTCCATCATCAACAGGCGCGTCTCGCCCGCCCTCGGATCCAACGTCACCGTCAGTCGATTCATCATCGGTCGTGCTCCGCGCACACGCCGTCGCGACCTCCACCGTGGAGGAGAGCGCGGCGTTGCGCGCGCACGAGAACGCCTCGAATTCAACCGGCGCAGGAGGGGGATCACCCACGACCTGGACGTCCGTTCCCTCCGCTGTCCGTCTCCGCCATCCGCGCGCGACGACGCCGACGGCCAGGCCGACGGCCCCGGCGATCGCGCTCCTCATCGCGGTGCTGCGCCTGGCCCTCCGGCGATTGCCGGTAATGCCACCGAGCCTCGCGCACGATCTTCTTCCGGCCCACGAGCTTGCAGCCCTCGTCGTCGCAGTAGCGGACCTCCCCGTACCGGTCGCACCCAGGGCACACCCAGAACGCCTCGCCGCAGCCGCGGCACGACGCCCTCCGATAGGCCTCCGTGCACTCGTGCTCCACGCGTCCGCTCCCGAACGCGCTCGCTCCGACCTTGACCGCGGTCGACCCCTCAGGCAGCTTCCGCCGTGCCCAGCGTCCGCTGGCACGAAGGCTCGGGGCTCCACTCCCGGGCCTTCACCTTTTCTGCGTCCGGCTCCGCCTTCTACGCGAGCCCCGCCGCGATCGCGACCTGCGTCGTGGTCGGCACCTCGCGGGACCCACACCCCCTGCGCGTCCGCTCAGACCAACGCGACCGTTTCACGTCGCAGGCTCCGCGGATCTTCACGTCGTTCGACACTGTACGCCTTCACACGGCGCAGGAGCCTGCTTCTTTTGTCACAAGGGGGACCCTGTGTGACAAAGTCGCAGTCTAATCCTAGATTTCGCTCGGCGCGACAGGATGGGCCGGGCGGCGTGAGATCGGAGGCGCGGACGTGACCTCGGGGGGCAATGCCGACGATTTCACCGATCTCGCGACACACCTCCCCCTTTCCCCCTGATGCGTATTCGAGCTATGCGCAGCTCACGACAGCATCGGACGCGGCGCCAGCCGCAGCTCCCATCGCCCACCGGAGCGCAGGAGCCGCCCGGGCACATGGACGCAGACGCGGCGGATCCACGGCGTTCGCCACGAAGCGAAGACACGGTGGCGATGCTGCACCCAGCGGCGCAGCAGGTTGAAGGCGAGCACCTTGAGGAGGAACGCGGCTTCGTTGGCGTCGAAGCAGTGGGTGGAGACCTTGCCGATACCGAAGCCACCTTTCAGCTCGCCGATGAGCGGCTCGATGCCAGCGCGGTCATCGTAGCGGCGCGCCAAATCGTCGGCGTCGTGTACGGGATCGTTGGTCGCGTAGACGTGGACCGAGAAGTCCAGGTCCTCCCAGAGGCCCGACTGGCTGCCGCTGAGCCGCTCGTTGGTACGCATGGCGAAGACGCGCCACTTGCCCGGAGGCCAGCCCTCGCGCTCGAAGTCGATCTCGGCCACCTGCCGTGTAGGCTTGTCGAACGCGTCGCGCTCGACGGTGATCCAGCGCTGGCTGCCCGCCACCGACATGTCGAGGAGCAACTGCATCTGCGCGCCCATCGGGTAGACCACCCCTCGGCCCGTCTTGAGGTGGCCGAAGCGACGCGACAGCTCGCGATGCAGCCCCTGCTCGCGCGCGAATGCGTTGAACGACACCAGCCCGCCCACCGTCGTCAACTTCGCATCCGGCTCGCCGATACGCAGCTTGCGCACGTCCGCACGGCGAATCTTGCGACCTGCTCGTTGCAATTCCCAGCCTCGGGCGGGCTTGCCTCCGGCGCTTCTTCGTCGCACCTTGCGGGTGCGCGGCGTGTCAGTCGGTTTGGTCATCGCAAGTGCCCAAGGGATGGACACGCCGCGCGACTTTTCAAGCCCTCCGCGCACGATTCTGCGTCACGCCGTCACGCGCGCACACGTCGGGATGGAGCGAACTCCAGGCTAATTGAGCGACGAAGGACGAGCAGCATCGCCAACTTGCGAATACTGCTTTCTAGGATTCAAATCCCGACGTCTAGCAGGTGCTTCAGAGAGGCACGAGGCGCCCCACCACAGTGATCAGGATCGATGTGCTGCCCACCCCCTCAAATCCGTTCTGTTCAGCGTTCCAGGTCATTGGGCCTGCGACAGGGTCGTCAGTCGCATACATTCGGGTCAGATGATTGAAATGGCTTATGATCAATGACGTGCCCGAAACGCGATACTCGTCGCCGGAAGTCGGCACGAAATGGGTTGCGGCTGGAAGGCCCGAACCTGGAGTCATCGAAAACGATAACGCGAACTGCGTGTCCCTGCCGCCCGTCGTCATGCCTGATACTTGCTCGATCACGAATACTTTACCGATCGGAATGGGAATCTGGCCGGTAAAACCTCCTGGTAGTTCGAGGGCATCGCCGTGCGCTGTCAGCTCGACTTGATAGGGCACCCCGTCGCCAGCCGCCACAACCGCGAGTGGATGCGCAGGATCGGTGCACACGGGAGAGGAGCATATCGGCGGCACAGTGTTAACATTGGTATCGAGCGATTGGGCGCGAACCAAATTGGGCCGGAGCACGCCGACCGCTACGGCGGAGCCGAGTACGACGAGGGTGACTGCGACACCCACGCTTCTCGAGTTGGGTCTCATTGAACACCTGTCTTGTTGGAGGTTTGACCTTCGCAGGATAACGACGTCCTCGCGCACGTGACCAGCTAAGCATCGGGCTTGTCGGGTGGCGTGTCGCTCTCGAGGTCGAAGAGCGTGCATGCACGACATGTAACGCGATTGTAACCTCCACGCGCACCGGCCTTCGTCGCTCGCATCCGGGCTCCCGAACGGTGCGACCCGGCGCAGAGCCGTCGGGCTTCCTTCTCGCGGACGGGACTGCGGCCGTGGTCTAATCGGCGGGTGACCCCGGTCGATTCCCGGCAGGCCTTCGCAGACGCAATCATGCCCTACATCTTCGGGCTCCTTGCCGGGATCGTGCTGTGGCTCGTCGTGCGGTTTTTCTTCCGGCTGAGGCGAGCCAGCGGGGGCTTCTGGCTCTGGGAGCAGGCCGCGATGCGTCGACACGGAATCGCAACGACGGCGAAGGTCCTCGCCCGTGTGGACAAGGGCTTTGCCGACGCCCAGGGGCCAGCTGCTTATCACTTCTACGAACTGGTGCTCGAGATCGACCGCGAAGCGGGACCTCCCTATCGAGTCTCCTCGACGGCGCGGCTCAAACCGAGCAATCTGAGCGCGAGAGAGGGCATGGTCGTCCCTGTCCGTATCCACCCGAGGGATCCGAACCGCGTCATGCTCGACGAAGACGAGATCGATGGAACGACAAAAGGCTGCGGTGGACGCGAAGCGGGCGGCCGACGAGGAGAGGGCACGGGAGCTCATGAGCGGACGCGATGGCGAACGCCGATGAGCACCTGACTGGCAAGCGGCCCGGGATCGGAGCAAGCTTCCGGGCGTGCAGAAGCTGTAGACCGAGCGACGAACTCGAGGGGGCCAGCGCCCGGGGAGCCCATGTGACCCGCTGAAGTGACGAGGGTTGGTCACCCTGGCGTTGCTTTCCTCCGCCACGGCCGCGCGATACATTCTCGCCTCTCGATGCAACGACGAGTGTGGGGGCTCGGGCTCGTCGCGGCGGTCACCGCGGCCCGACGACGCCCGCCGCGTCAGAGGCGTGCGCCTCTGGACGAGAGTTTCGCACGACGTGGCGGGCATGGGGCGAC
The DNA here is from genome assembly GCA_963847465.1 of uncultured delta proteobacterium. GTDB lineage: Bacteria > Myxococcota_A > Polyangia > Polyangiales > Polyangiaceae > Palsa-1150. Next base: position 7,415 of record CAWKAF010000033.1, read on the forward strand.
GGTGGGGGCTCCCCCGCCCAGAGTGACGGACGCCGCAGCCCCGTCCTGGCCCCGCGTTGACAAGGACGCTGTCCTTACTACGGTAAGGATATGAGCAAGGTCACGAGCAAGCTCCAGGTGACCGTCCCCAAAGAGATCGCGGACCGTTACGGCATTCGTCCCGGAAGCGAGAATCGGCTGGGTTCCCGCGGGAGACACGTTGCGCGTCATTCCCGAGGCCTCGGCTGCTCCGGTCAATCTCGCCGAGCGGTCGAGGTTGTTCGACGCGGCGACCGCACGCCAGAAGAAGCGCCAGGGGCGCGTCACGTCGAAGCACGCGAAAGGCCGCGGATGGAACGCGTGAGGAGCTCTACCGACGTGGCCTTCCTCGTTGACACGAACATCCTCGTCTACCGCTTCGATCCACGCTTCAAGGAGAAGCAGCGCATCGCAAACGCCCTACTCCGCTCGGGTGTCGTCGAAGGTTCAATTCGTGTGCCGCACCAGGCGATCGTCGAGTTCGTTGCCGTCGTGACGCGTGTCCGCGCCGGCTCACGACCTCTCCTCGATCCGGCCGACGCGCGCGTGGAGGCCGAGGACATGCTGGCTCAATTCGAGGTGCTCTATCCGGACGAAGCGCTTCTCCGCACGGCGCTCCGAGGAGCCGCTGCGTACCAGTTGTCATGGTTTGATGCGCACATGTGGGCATACGCGGAGCACTACGGGATCCGCGAGCTCGTCTCGGAGGACTTCCAGCATGGTCGCCACTACGGGACGGTCAGGGTCCGCAATCCGTTCGCATAGTCTCACGGCTCCGCCACGGTGTTCGCCGTGGTTCCCCCCTTTTCGACCCCCGTAAACGCGCGGTAGAGTCGGGTGTCGGCGAGACGAGCCAATTCTCCGCGAACGTCGCATCCGCCACGATCACTCAGGTTGCGCTGGTGCCAACTCCGCTACCGTGAGCCCGGCGAATAAAGGGGCACCATTTCGTTTGCGTCGCGGACTGCGTCACGTGCTCGACCGGGCTCCGCGGGTGCCGGAGGGCGTAGAATCACGTCTCTCATGAAGACCGCAGGGCTTGTCGTCGCTGTCCTCGTCACGCTGGTGGGTGTGATCTGGATTGGGCAGGGCACCGGCTATTTCCCCTACCCCCGATCCAGCTTCATGATCGACCAGACACCTTGGGCGTACCGCGGCGCAGCCTTGGCGGTGGTCGGCGTTGCCGCGGTTGTCTTGCTGCGACGGCGCTCGGGTGCGCGGAGCCCGCCATAGAGTCGTTCTCTAGTTGACGCCGTGGGGTGGGCGCCTTTGCGAAGGCCCCTGGCGTGGGGATGTAGGAGAGACTCACGCGGGCGGCCTCGGCGCACACGCGCGACGCGCTGATCAGCGTCACGTAAGCGTACTCTGGAGGTGCGTAGGATCATGGCCCGCCACGCACGCCTCGTTGTCCTCGCGGTCGCCTGGCTCGGGTGAGCCCCAATGGCGTCCCCGACGAGGCCCCCGGGGAACCAGCCCTTGAGCAGCGGTGCGTCGAGCCCGGACCCCAATGCCGTGCTGTTCCCTATGTCGCTCACTGGCGCCATCGCATGCACCCGAGTACGTGCGCCGCGAAGGACGGTTCCCTTGGGTGCCCGAGGACGACCGTCACGTCCCGTAGCGACGGGCACCCGGTTGGGAGGGTGGCGAGAACGTCCTCAGCATGAGTCGTCTGGGGCGCCCGCCAACCCTAGGTTGCATCTCGGCGCCGCTTGACGCGCGGAGGGGGCTACGCTCGACGACCGTGACCCTCGGCACGCCCTACCGCACGGCCTCGCCGGACCCCTGCCCCAGGCAGCCCGCGGAGCTCGTCTACCGGGTCCGCAAGACCGAGAGGCTCGTGACCGCGGGGCGCACGATCGCGCAGCTCGCCATCGTCGGGGTCGTACTCGGGATGGCCGTCACAGCCGGCGGACCCGAGCGCGTGCCCGTGCTGCTCTTCACCGGAGTGGTCGCCATCTACCTTGTCGCTCGGCGACGCCGGGCCGATACGCCCGTCGCCGTCCTGCGTGTCGAGAACGGCGTCCTCGAGGTAACCGAGCCTGCGCCGAGCAGACGCGAGCGAGGCGGGCGCAGGGCGCTCCTGCGCTCGAAGCTCGAGGATCTCGCGAACGTCAGCCTCGACACGAGGGCGATCCGGCGGGTCGAGGCGGGAGCGGGGGCGATCCCCGCGCTGCGCTTTATCGAGTCGAAGGTCGGACCGGAGGTCGACGTCGCACGGATCGTCTTCGACGTGGACGGAGTTGGCGACCGGGTCTTCCTCACCGAGGCGTACGTGGCGTACCTGGAGAACGTCGAGTGGCTGGGGAAGATCCGGTCTTTCCTCCGGTCTCAGGGGTGGGTGCCGGAGGACGAGCGGGATGAGGACGAGGACTGATCGCGCTGGAGAATGTGGGAAGACCTGGCAACGCGAGATTGAGCCTTTGCAGGGCGCCGCATTGGCGCAAGGGTCAGCGAAGTGGAACTGCACACCATTCGAGGCCGTCTCATCGCGGGCGTGCAGAACAAGGCTCGTCGCGGCGAGCTCGCACTGGCACTGCCCGCGGGACTGCTGCGGCTCGATGACGGCCGCGCTGTCAAGGATCCTGACCTCCAGGTGCAGCAGGCGATCGACCTCGTCTTCCGATCGTTCCTCGAGCTGAAGTCGGGCGCGAAGGTGGTACGTCACTTCAGCGAGCACGGGCTGCGTGTCCCCAGGCGACACCGCAACCAGGAGACCGTCTGGCGGCCGGCCACCCTCGCGGCGGTCGTCGCGATCTTGCGCAACCCCGCTTATGCCGGCGCCTTCGTCTATGGCAGGACAAAGACTGTGCACAAGCTCGACGCCGATGGGCCGCGACCGCAGCAGCGACGTCGCGAGATGAACGAATGGAGTGTCGTCGTGAAGGATCGCTATCCGGCATACGTATCGTGGGACACCTTCGAGCAGATCCAGGGGACGTTGCGCGACAACTTCGCCGAGTACGACCGAAACAAGACACGCGGCGTACCACGCGAAGGAGCCGCACTCCTGCACGGCCTGACATACTGTGGCGAGTGTGGCCACAAGATGGTCGTGCAGTACAAGGGCGGGTCGCGCTACCTGTGCAACTACCATCGCCAGCAACGTCAAGCGCCGGTCTGCCAGTATCTGCCCGCCGACGCCATCGACCGGGCCGTCGTCGGAGCGTTCTTCCAGGCGATGGCTCCGGCGGAGTTGGACGTCTACGAGCAGGCGATGCAGGCCCGTCGCGAGCAGTGGTCAGAGGTCGAAGCCGCCCAGGACCGTGAGCTCCAGCGTTTGCGCTACGAGGTCCAGCTAGCACGACGCCAGTATGATCGGGTCGATCCGGACAATAGGCTCGTCGCCAGCGAGCTGGAACGACGCTGGGAGACGGCCCTGCGCGCGCAGCGGGAGGCCGAAGAGCGCGTGGAGCGGGCTCGGCTGGATCGTGACAAGGTCGTGCCCCTTCACGTCCCGCGCGAGCTGCGCGCGGCCTTCACGTCGCTCGGGGAGTCTCTGCCAACGCTGTGGCGACAGCCAACGCTGCGCAGTGCTCAGCGCAAGGCGCTACTGCGGTGTCTGATCGACAAGGTCGTACTGCGAAGGAGCGACGAGCAACGCGCCCACGTCCAGACGCGCGTCGTTTGGCGAGGCGGTGCGGTCACCGAGCTCGACGTCCCGATTCCCGTCGGCGCCGTCCGCGACCTCGACGGTTTCGAGCAGATGCAGGCGCAGATCCTCGAACTCGAGACCGGCGGCACATCCGATGAGGAGATCGCCCGACTGCTCACCGAGCGCGGCTTCCGCTCGCCGATGCACGACACGCTACTGCCGAGCACGGTCAAGAGCATCCGGCTGCGGCACGGTCGTTTCCACCGCTACCGCGGACCGCGTCCCCGGCAGGCGGAGGGCTTCCTCACCGTGCCGCAGGTCGCGCAGGCCCTCGGCGTTACGGCGCATTGGCTGTACAACCTGATCCGCCGAGGCGTCATCCAGATCGACCGCGACTTGAAGACCCACCTGTACCTCTTCCCTGATCGACCGGAGACGATCGACGAGCTTCGGCGGCTTCAGGCCGGAGAGATCACCCGAGTGAGTATTCGAAGGGAGCATCAACATGCGTGATCCTTCAACACCATCCATCACGGATGGATGCAGAAGTTTATCGAGCACAAGGTTGGGGACCGACGCATGGTGCATCTTCTGATGAAGTGGCTGCGCGCAGGCGTCGTGGAAGACGGCGAGCTACGCGAGGTGCAGGAGGGAGCGCCACAAGGGGGTGGAATCAGCCCCTTGATGTCGAACATCTATCTGCACTACGCGCTCGACCTGTGGGTCCGGCAATGGCGGAAGCGGCACGCACGACGAGAGGTCTACGTCGTGCGATATGCCGATGATGTTGTGTTGGGCTTTCAGGACGAGCAGGACGCACGCGCAATGCGGACGGCGATGGCCGAGCGCCTTGCGACGTTTGGCCTGGAGCTGCACCCGGACAAGACGCGGGTGCTGCGGTTTGGGCGATATGCCCACACGGATGGCAAACGCGACGGCCGCACCCGGCCCGAGACGTTTGACTTCCTCGGATTCACGCACATCGCGGGCAAGTCACGCGGTGGCAAGTTTCAACTGCACCGTCGAACTTCCGGGAAGAAACGCGCAGCGAAGTTGTCGGCGCTGCGCGCGGAGATGCAACGACGAAGGTACGAGCCGCCGGCTGTGCAACATCGGTGGCTCTGCTCCGTGATTCGTGGGCACTGCCAGTACTACGGGGTCCCCACCAACTCACGGGCGCTGGGGACGTTTCGCCGGAACGTCGAACGCGAATGGCATCGCCAGCTTCAGCGGCGAAGCCAGCGCGCTCGCTGGACGGCCGACAAAGCCAGACGCTTCGAAGCTCGATATCCACTTCCCGTCCCACGCATCGTGCACCCTTGGCCGAGCATGCGCTTCGCTGGCCCGTAGACCGAAGGTGGGAGCCCGGTGCGGGAAATCCGCACGCCGGGCTCTGTCCGGGGGGCGGCCCGAAGGGGCCGTCCCTACCGGATCAACCGTTCAGTCACGCTGGAACGCCGGCCAATTTGGCTTCCTACCCTTCCAAGCGTCCGCATGCGCCTCTTGCCGACCGACACGTTGACAGGAACCGAGCGTGCCGCACGCCTTGCTCCCCGAAGGGGCCGACGACCGGCTACACGCGGACTTCTCGACAGGCACCCGGGATGCGCAATCATAGGGCCGTGACGCGTACCGCCAGCGCGGTGATGAAGGTCCGGCCCCCGCTATTCTTCGTCGCCGCATTTCTCCTGGGCCTGCTCGTCGAGCGGTGGGTGCCTTCGCCCACGCTCGCCTTGCTGGTCGAGGGCGGCGCCATCGCGCGGATCGTGACGGTCGCGGCCGGCGTGTGCTTCATCCTCAGCTTCGTGCTGGGACCTCTCAATTCCATCCGTTTCCTCGTCCGGGGAACGGCGCTGAATCCGACCAAGGAGCCCACGGTCTTCCTCACGCGGGGCATGTACGGCTTCTCCCGGAACCCGATGTACATCGGGCTCTTCCTCATCTACGTGGCCATCGCCATCCTGAAGGGGACGCTCTGGCCCCGCCGTCATCCCATGGCTGCTCCTTGACCGCATCGTCATCCCGTTCGAGGAAGGCCGCATGGCGGAGCGATACGGCGCCTCGTACCAGGACTATTGCTCGCGCGTGGGCAGGTGGATCTCGCTGGGATCGTCTGCGTCTCGCGAGCGGCCTTGAGTTGGATGAGCGCTGGCCCGGCCTCCCGGGTCGGAGCTTCTACTCCGGGGTCGCGTCCCCGCCCGCCTCGGTCACCATGCCGTGTCCGAACGGTGTTGATGGCAGACAGCAGACTTCGTCGGAGTATGCGCACGAGTCCGGAGGACCCGCCGAGCCGCATGAAATATTGGCGCCCAGGGAACAGAAGCCGCCCGCGTCCGCGCAAGCAGGGAGGACGTCGGTGGACGAGGAGCACATCGCCGTGCATTGACCGCCCCGGCAACAGGGACCGTCCTCAGCGATGCAACCGCATCCCGTACCGGAAGGCACGCTGGCGAACGCCTGTGAAAATGCCGTCATGTAGTGCGTGATAGCTCCCTTGTTGATCGCCCACAGGGTGCAGCCGTCGCACGCTTCGGCGGGGCACGAGGGCACTTCGCCCACCAAGGTACAGTCCGTATCGACAGTGCAGGACTGGTCGTAGTCCGAGGCGAGGACGACGCTGCATGGTTCGGAGCCACTCGATGCGTCAGCCGCGCCGCTCCCCGTAGTGGTGCCCCCACAGCCCCAGGCGAGGGAGCTGCACGCGGCGAGGACAGCCACGACCCGTCCCGACACGTCGACAGGGGCCGAGGATCGCACGTCCCGGATCATCCCCCCGCCTCCGCCCGCCGTCCACCGCGCCGCCCGGAAGGAAAGCGCCGCCCACGCCGCCCTGCACGCCGATTGAAACCGGCTACGATAGTGAGACTCACACCCGGAGGCTCCACCATCATGCGTGCTCGTCGCCTGCTCACGATCGTCGCCATCCTCGCCACAACGTTCGTCGGTGGCCTGGCTTCGTCGCTCATTATCGAGCACGAAGCCCACGCCAAAGTGCAGACGCAAACGGCCACGGTGTACATTCCCCCGGAGGGCCTCACGTTCCGCGCGCTGGATGGCCGCGTGATCGCGAGGCTCTCGTACGACGTACGCGGCGGGGTCTTCGAGGTGTACGGCCAACGTGATCGCCTCTCGGCGTCGTTGCGACCCGTCTCACCGCCGGCGGCCGTGCCCCTCGAAGTGGTCGCTTCGCTGCCAGAATCGATAGACCTCGGCTTCTGATACTAAGTCGGAGCACCCAGTGTACCCGCACGACCAGTGACCCGCGGAGGGTCGTAGGCGCAATAGCCAGTGGCCCTCCCGCCCGACCCACATACACGTGAGTGTGGGCTAGAGGGATGGTTCGCGCATCGGTGGAACGTCACGATGCCCTCGGATACCATCGCTCCTAGCCCACTCCGCACGGAGGGCGGACGGGGAGAACCGATGCGCTGGACCACGCGACCGTGGATCTTCTTGGCCCTCCTGGGCACCGTGCCCACCTCGTTCGGGCTTGTGCTTCTCGCGTGCGGCTCCGGAAGCCACTCGGAGCCGCCGGCCACCTCGACGGACGGCTCCACTTCCGCGGACGGTGCCAGCTCCTCCTCCACGGACGGTGGCACGTCGGCGACCCCGGAGGCCGGCGTGATCGGCGGCCAGCTCGACGCGGCCCCGGACTCGAACCTCCCGCCGCTCCCGGCGCTCACCAACGTCCAGACCACGCAGCGGGAGGACTCGGTCGGCATCGATTTCGATCCCTTTGACGATGCGGTGGATTACCGGGTGTACGTCCTGCCCGCCCCATCGGACGTGACGGCGAACGCGAACGGCTCGATCACGATCCACAACGGCGTGTATCGCTGCGCCGGGCTCCGCCAGACGCTGGATCTGCCGAACAACATCGGGAACAACGTCACCAGTCCGGACGCCGGGCAGGCCTACGTCAACAACGTGTACTCGTGGGTCGCCAGCGTCCCGTCGAGCCCGACGCTTGGATACGTGTACGTCGACCCGGCGACCGGCGCCGTGCCCGTCTACGCCGTCGGGGTACACCCGTCGAGCAGCGAGATCGGCTGGCGCGAGTCGCGCGCCAAGATCTACACGTCCGACGCGGGCACCCGCGCCACGCTCCTCGGGCAGGGAGGGCGCGACGACGGCATCGTCTTCTATGTCCCGTCGGCCGCGAGCTCGTCGACGACGACGTTGTACCACTCCGAGGAGGCGATGCCGGTCGCCGGTCAGAACTGGACCCAGTACACGGAGTATTATTTCACCAGCGCGCAGATGTCGGCGCGTGCCGGCGACACGACGCCGCCCGCGGCCGCGTTCCAGATCCTCACGACGCAGGTTGCCGGGACGGTCCCGCTGATGGGTGTGTTCTACGAGCCGCAGCACAACCACGTGGAGCTCGCGGTGGGCAATGAGCGCTTCAAGCGCGCCGCGAGCCAGGGGCCCGGACCGCTCTGGCACCTGGAGTGGTCCGGGATCACCCAGCCGACGACGCTGGTCGTCGAGGCGCTGGCCGCGGGCTGCCCGTACCAGGGGTTTCTCTCGCCAGAGACCGTCATGGCGCCTCCTCACCAGACGCTCTTCACGCTGGCGCAGCTCGCCCAGGCGTCGCCGACGGGCGAGGTCTACATCAACGGCCAGTACGACCTGATGACACTCGACGGCGGGCTCCCGCTGATGGGCGAGGGCAGCGCGTCTCCCGTCCCGATCGCGCGGTCCTTCGTGCAGGTCGCGCCGCAGCCGCACGACCCAACGGCGTGGGACTGGTACGAGGGGTTCAGCGTGGACGCGTCGACACCCGCCTTCACCCCAACCCCGGACCCGGCCTCCTGCGGGTGCGACCCGGACGCCGCGCCTGCCGCGCCGTGCAACTACGGCGCGGGCGCGTGCGGGTACTGGGCGTCTTCCGTGCTGGACCCCTCGGCGTACGAGGTGGACAGCCCGAAGGGCGTTGCGCTGCTCGCCTTCGGTCCGTTCCTTGGCCAGTTCTGGAGCGTGTTCGACGACTTCGGGCAAGACGTGACAGGGTCGCTGCGGCTCACGGCGCCGACGACCGCGACCGTGGCGAGCGACCCGACGCAGTTCCTGCACGTCACGTGGTCGGTGGACACGGTGACGACCGACCGCCGCTATCCGCAGCTCATCGTCACCGATCAGAGCACGCCCATCGAGGATGGATTGAGCAATCCGGACTCGAACTTCGTCTTGATCCAGCCGATCGAGGGCCCATCGATGCGCCTGGAGGTCGAGGCGTTCCACGGCTTGGTGAACGGCAAGCCCTGGGCCGTCAACAACCAAGCGCCGTTTCACGCTCTCATCGACTACGACAACTGGAACTCGGACTACACGTCGAACCCGCCCATGCCTCCCGCCGAGCCGCCGTTCGAGCACGCGGGGATGGACCGGATGACGAAGTACGACGCGTACATCTCGTCGAGCCTCCTCTACGTCTTCATGGACGGCACCCCGGCCGGGTGCATGATGTATCCGAGCGGCGGGTTCGCCCTCTCGGGGGCGGTGACCGTGACCTTCGGCGACGTCCTCTATCACGAGGGCGCGCAGGACGAGCTCGTGTGCTCGCAGGACAAGCCGTACGCGTTCATGCACGAGCACCAGTGCACCGAGACGAAGCGGCACTGGGACGACCTCGCGTTCAAGAGCGGGGTGCCCGCCCCCGCGTGGAACGCCACGCTGTATCCATGCATGCCGTTCTGAGGCCGCGGTCCCCCGCGCGTCTCAGACGAACCATTCGCACGAACCGCTGACGGATCGCTGCGTTGCGTCCCAATTCCGGGTGGTGCATGGTGAGTGCGAAGGGAGTGCCAATGCCGAGTCGCTCTGCAACGCTGTTCATTGCGGCGCTCGCAGCCACCCTGCTCGCCGCGTCATGCGGAACGCGTGGAACGGGCTTCGGCGGCACGCCAGGCGCTGGAGATGGCGACGCCGGTGACACCGGGACTCCCAGCTCGAGTGGCGCCGTCGGACCGAGCGGCAGCTCGGGCGGTCTCATGCTGGGCGGCAGCAGCAGCGGCACGGCGGGGTCATCTTCGGGCAGCGTCTCCGGATGCGACGCGTCGTGCGCGGCAGCGGGCGGCGTGTGCGCCGCGAGCGTCTGCACCATCACCGAGAATCCCGGCCACGTTGCGACCGCGACGCAAACCACGCTCCAGGGCAGCGGCCATGCGGACTCGGCGTTTGCGTGGCTCTACCCGTACGACAAGACGGTGTTCCCCCGGGGGCTTCTCTCGCCCACGCTGCAGTTCGGCGGAGGCGCGTCCGACGCAGAGTACGTGAGCATCACGTCGAAGACGCTCGCGTACAAAGGGTACTTCGCCGGGGGTGCCGCGAACGCCGTGTCGCTGAGCCTTCCGCAGAAGTCGTGGGACGCCGTGACGGCGGCGGTGGGTGCAGGGGATTCCGCTCAGGTGCAAGTGACCAAGATCTCGGGCAGCAGTGTCACAGGTCCTATCTCCGAGTCGTGGCCCATCGCGCAGGGCAGCGTTCGCGGGACGGTCTTCTACGAGACCTACGGGTCGGCGGTCGCCGGGGGGAGAAACTCGGTTGCGATCCTGAGGATCAACCCTGGGGCCACGGCGCCCACGGTGTTCCAGGGGACCTCGGGGGCCTGCGGTGCCATATGCCACGCGGCGAGCGCGGACGGCTCGACGATCGCGTCCGCGACCTCCCTCGGCGCGAGTGCGGCGTGGAGCGTGCAGAGCGGAACCTCCACGACGACGTCGAACAGCACCAACTTCACGTACATGGGGCTCTACCCGGACGGCACGTTCGGAATGACGTCCACGAGCTACGGCGCCATCTACACCACGAACACGATGTCGCGTCTCTTCGACACGAAGGCCGGCGCCAGCATCGCCGCGCCGGGCTGGGACTCCGTCATCAACGCCGCCGGGACGCCGAGCTTCTCGCCGGATGGCAAGCAGATCGCGTTCATGCACGAGGACGAGAACCCGAACACGATCGCGAAGATGGACTTCGACGTGACGACCCACACGTTCTCCGGGCTCGTCGACCTCGCGACGGAATCGTCGGGGTCCGTGGCCTGGCCAGCCTTCACGCCCGACGGCAAATCGGTGCTCTTCCAGAGCGGGAGCAGCACGACGTTCGAGACCGATTGTCAGAACACCGGGGACCTCTACGTCGTGGACGTCGCTACCAAAACGATGACTCGTGTCAACGTGCTCGACGGATACACCGGTTCGTCCGCCGCCTCGTACCTGCCTGCCAACGACCCCGGCCTCAACTTCGCACCCACGGTTCTCGGGGAAGCGGTGGGTGGGTACTTCTGGGCCGTCTTCACGAGTCACCGTTCCTACGGCAGCATGCTCGCGTCCAAGGCCAACAGCGACGGACTGGGCCTCAGCAACTGCTTCAGCTCCGCGGGCGACGAGGCCAACGGCAAGCTGTGGGTGGCGGCCATCGACATAGGCGCCGCGTCCGGCCAGGACCCGAGCCATCCTGCCTTCTATCTCGACGGGCAAGAGCTCCAAGCCGACAACCTGCGCGGCTACTGGGTACTCCCCGCGTGCCAGGCGCTCGGGACCGGCTGTCAGTCAGGCGACGAGTGCTGCAGCGGCTTCTGTCGTGCGAGCGCGGACGGCGGCGGGGCCACCTGCGTGTCGCAGCCCCAGGGGTGCTCGAACGAATTCGAGGCATGCACGACCTCCGCGAACTGCTGTACTTCGGGCGATCAGTGCATCAACGGCAGGTGCGCGATGCCCGCCGCGCCGCAGTGACGCGGGCGCAGTCGGCTACGTCGACGCGGTGTCTAAGGGCCGCCCGAATCGGTTGGATCCTCGATGTGCCCCAGAAACAGGATGGCCCCGGTCGGCATGTCGACGATGGCGACGAGATAGGGGCGGTCGACGGTCATCGGGACGGGCGGCGGAGGGACCACAGAGTCCCCTCCGATGACGGCGGTTGCCGCCGCGGCCTCGACGCCCGTCTCCTGCATCGCGATGGTCGCCTTCTGCAGCACGTCGGACACGTACAAACCGGCACCGTCCGGCGCCGGGCACAGGCCCAAGAAGTCCGCCGAGCCGGGTATGAACGCCTCGATCATCCCCATCGCTTGCAGCGCAGTCCTGAGCGAGAACGTCGGCGACGTGAACGTCACCTTGGGCAACGAAATCGCCACGTACCCGCCGGTCGACGGTCCGACGAGCGCCGCCGAGCCCGGGCCGAGTGAGGCCTCGTACGTCGCGAGGCTCACGCCCTGGTGCGGCAGAGCGATGACGACCCACAGCTCGTTGTTCGAGAGCGGCAGCCCGACGATCTGCGCTTGGCCGTCATCGTCGTAGAGAGAGTAGAGCGTCTCGTTCATGAAGCTCGCGGACACGGTCGTCCCGTCGCCGCGCGTGAAGGTGCCGGGCGCCGTAGCCGAGACTTCGAAGGGATTTGCCCACGGGAGCTTCAGGTGGATGGCGTTGACGAGGACGATCCGGGTCGAGCTGTCGATGGATCCCTCCGGAAGCAGGTTGTTGATCTTGTCGGCGGTCTCGGCGCTGACCCAGGCGTTGATCGCCAGCCTCGCCGGGTCCGGGTCGTCGATGAAGTCTTCCAGATACACGCCCGTGCCGTAGCTGGTCGCCAGGACGTTCAGAAACGGCGCAGCCCATGGGAACGTCTGCTCGCCCCAGACGGAATTGACGACCTCCAGCTCGTAGTCGCTCGCCGAAGGAGCCGAGGCTCCGCCCTGCTCCGCGATCTGCGCGGCGGCCAAGGCGGCGGCTCCGCGCGACGCGAGGGCCTGGGTGAGCGCGTTCTGCCCGTCGAAGATCGACGACCCTGCGTCGGGGTCGAACTGAAGGGCGGCTGCCATCTGCGTCGCCGTCTGTCCCTCGGCTCCTGCGTACGCCATCGTCAGCGCCAGAGAAGCGCTGAGCGGAGAGGTCAATACGTTGGTCTCGCCTGCATCGTTGTCGACCTGGGCATAAAGGCCCACCGCGAAGGCGTTGTTCGCGGCCACGGCGGCGTCCAGCGATCCGGGCAATATCGCCGAGGCAGGAGTCCTCACAGACTGCGCCTGATCTAGCTGGAGGGGTTGGGCGCCATCCGGCAGGCTGCTGCCGGCGTCCATGGGCGACGGGCCAGCGTCCTGGAGATCGGAATCCGGGACAGAGGCGCTGGAATCGATCGGCGAAGGGCTGGCATCCGCGAGCGATGTGCCCGACTCCATTCCCTCCATTCCCGAAGAGCCCGAGGACGCGTCGCCCGCACCCGAACGGCTCGACAGGGGCTGGGCGCTGCATCCGACGAGGGCCAAGAGAGCGACGCTCGACGCAAAGCGAGCGAGGCACTTTTTCATGCGAGGCAATCGTATCACGTGCGGTTTCAACCCTGAACGACGGGCTCCAGGCCATGCCGTCGTAGTGCAAGACGACGCCCGATCCGGAAACAACGCCATCGCCGCCTCCCGCCCAAACATCGTTCGCCGCCGAGCCCTATACGGCGAACAGTGCGAACGGGGGCCTGCGCCCACCCGGCGCGACCGCCCCTTCGGCCCGTGCTGGAACGCCGACCAAGGCGAGAAAGCGGCCCCTTTGGGTGCAGTCTTCTTCCCCAACTGCAAGTATGGCCCATTTTGAGTGAACGTTGGCCCTTTATGCAAATTGGCCGCACGTCAGAGTTCCTCCGAAGGTTGGCCCTGAGGCCGAATGCCGGTCGCCGGGGTCCGACCGCCAGCCGAGTTCTACCAGCCGACTACTAGAGGAGCGATGGCGCGAAACGACAAACCGGTCCTTCTTGCCTCAGCGGCTGCGCTCTATGTGGTCGCGTGTGCAGGCGGCAGCAGCACCTCAGACTTCGGATCCGACTCTGGCACGGGTACTGGCACCTCCAGCAATTCGAACGGGTCCGTGGGCGCGTCGGGCGGCAGCTCGAGCGGGAACTCGAACGGCAGCTCGAGCGGCAACTCGAGCGGGGCGCCGCCCGGCGACGAAGAGGGCGGGGGAAGCGGAGGCGAATCGAACAGCAGCAGCGGCACGAGCTCCGGAAACTCCAGCGGAGGCTCTGCAGAGGGCGGGTCGAATGGCACGGGCCCGGTGAACACCACCGGCGCCGCCCCCGTGATTCCCGCCGTTTCGGGAACCTGCCCCACGCTCACCGGATTGAGCGGCACCACCGTGACCGTCTCGGGCCAGGACGTCTACATCTGGTCCGGCACCAAAGGATCGACTCCGGCGCCCCTTCTCTTCTATTGGCACGGCACCGGCAGTTCGGCCTCGGAAGTGACCACGTTCATGCAGCCCCAAATCACCGAGATCACGCAAGAGGGTGGCCTCGTAGCGTCCTTCTCGACCTCGACTTCGCAGGGCCAAGATACCGGTGACGCCGTCTGGTACACCGGCGACTTCGCGATGGCCGACCAGATCCTCGCGTGCGCGGTGCAACAGCTCAACATCAACACGCGCATGATCTACACGGCAGGCTGCAGCGCGGGCGGTCTTCAATCGGGCGCGATGATATTCTCGCGCTCCGATTACCTCGCCGCCTCGATGCCCAACTCCGGGGGCGAAGTCGCCGCCAACGAATTCCCGCTGGAGAACGCGCACGTCCCGTCGGTCATCACAGCGCACGGCGGGACCGCCGACGTGGTCGTCATCTCGTTTGCAACGGCGAGCGCCACGCTCGACATGGACGTCGCGTCACGCGCCTCGTCGAGCCAGCCGCCGGGCGGTTACGTCGTCGACTGCAACCACGGAGGTGGGCACTGCGGAATTTTCTTTGCCCCCGCCGTCGACTATGCAGCCTACGTCTCGGCGCAGTGGCAGTTCTGCAAGGATCACCCGTACGGCGTCGCGCAAAATCCGTACGCCAGCGGCTTGCCATCGAGCTTCCCGTCGTACTGCACCGTCATCAAGTGAGGGCTCGCCCCTGCCGCTACGCGGGGGCTTTCAGGACGCTCCGGGAAAGTCCCGCGCGGACCACGCGTAGTAGCCGGCGTGACGGACAATCCCTCCTCTCGTGTAGAGGAGGACCTTCCCCCCGAGGTCGCGCCACCGTTTGCAGAACGAGTAGTCCTCGCTCAAGAGCACCTCGTCCTCCGGGTCGGGGCTGTCGATCACGCGGTCGTAAAGCTGGCCGAAGATGTTCGGCACCTTGAGCGGATGCGGCCAATCCCGGTAGCGACGGTTCGTCTCGCTCATGCGCTCGAGGCATCGCCGGCTCGTCATCGTGAAGCCGAAGCCCACGTACTTGACCTCCACAATCCCGTCCTCTTCGACCTGGGGCGCGTCGAAGGGCTGGTGGATCCACCGCAGCGGCTCGCGCTTGTTGGTGTAGCGCGCGGCGACGAGGTCGTGACCCGTCGCGGCCATCTCCTGAACGATGCGGGGATTCTCGGCCCACATGTCCGAGTCGAGCCAGAGCACGTGGGTCATCGCAGGGTGGTCGGCCAAAATGCGGGCCGCGACGCGGTTGCGGGCTCGTACGACGTCGGGAGCGAAGTCGGTCTCGACCGTCACGATCCCGGCGGCCTTGAGGCTCTCGACGAACATGCGGTATCCGAACTTGACGTCCGCGCTCAGGATGTCCGGGGCGTCGATGGGAGTCGCGAGGACGATTCGAATGGGGCTCACGGCTGAGCAGCATAACCTCACGAAGCCATGAGCGCCTCGGTCCAAGAACTCTTCGACCGGGGCGTGCAGGTGCTTGTCGACGACCGGCTCGACGAGGCCGTGGAGCTACTCGGTCGGGCAGTCGCGCTCGCGCCCGGGCACGCCGGCTCCCTGGCCAATCTGGGCGAGGCCTTGCGTCGCCGCGGCGACCTCCGCGCGGCGTTCGACGCTCTTGTCCGGGCGGTCGGGATCGACGCGCAGCTATTCCCCGCCGTCTATAACCTCGGGAGCGTCCTCGAAGCGCTCGGGGCGATGGACGGGGCGCTCGCTTGCTTCGAGCGGGCCGCGGAGCTGCAGCCGGGGTTGAGCGCCGCGACAGAGCGTCTGGAGGCCGCGCGGGCGTCCGTCGCCGCGCGCAACCCCGACGACTCGCGGGAACCCCCTGCGGACGAGAGCGGGGCGATGGCGGCCGCAACGCTCCTCACGCTCGCCCGCCCGCTCGCGATGCAGGGTCGCCTCGAAGACGCCGTACGCCTCCTCGAGCGCGCGGTGAAACTCCGGCCAGGCCTCACGCCGGCGTACTGCAACCTCGCGATGCTCGAGGCCGCGCTCGGTCGCATCGAAGAGGCCTGCGCGAACTACCGGCGGGCGTTGGAGATCGAGCCCGATCGAGCGGACGTGCACCATGGCCTCGGCGTTGCGCTCTTGCGCGGCGGGCGCCTCGACGAAGCCATCGGTACCTTGCGGGAAGCAGCGGCGGCGAAGCCCGGTGACGCCGCGTATGCGAGCGACGTCGTATTCCACCTGCACTTCCACCCGGCGCACGACGGCGCCACGATCCTTGCGGAGGCGCGGGCGTGGGACCGGGCCCACGGGGACGGAGCCGTCGACAGGGTGGCCTTGCGCACTCGGGCGCCGGATCGCCGCATTCGCGTCGGCTACGTCTCGCCGAACTTCCGGCGGCACTGCCAGGCCTTCTTCCTCTTCCCACTGCTCGCGCACCACGACCACGACCGCTTCGAGATCCATTGCTACTCCGATGTCGCGCGCCCCGACGAGTGGACGGGGCGGCTGCTCGCGCTCGCCGACCACGCCTACGGCGTATCGGGGATGAGCCACGCCGAACTGGCCGAGCGCATCGCCGCCGACGGGATCGACGTCCTCGTCGACCTCACGATGCACATGGCCGACGGACGGCTCCCCGTGTTCGCCCGCCGTCCGGCACCCGTCCAGGTGTGCTGGCTCGCGTACCCAGGGACGACCGGCCTCGCCGCGATGGACTACCGGGTGACCGACCCTTACCTCGACCCCGACGACGCCGGCCCGTACACGGAGCGGCCCCTCGTGCTTCCCGAGACGTTCTGGTGCTACGACCCCCTCGAGGTGCTGCCCGCGCCGGGCTCCCTGCCTGCGCGGGAGCGCGGGTGCGTGACCTTCGGCTCGCTCAACAACGTGCTCAAGGTCCACGAAGGAGTCGTCGACGTGTGGGCCCGCGTCCTCTTGTCCGTCCCGCGGTCCACGATCACGCTCCTCGCGCCAGCGGGCGAGGCACGCGGCGCGACGCTCGGCCGCTTCGAGGCACGCGGCGTGGCGCCCGACCGCGTGCGGTTCGTGGAGTACCAGGCGCGCCAAGCGTATCTCGAGACGTACCGTGGCATCGACGTGGCCCTCGACACGTTCCCGTACAATGGGCACACGACGAGTCTCGACGCGCTCTGGATGGGGGTCCCGGTCGTCACCCTCGTCGGCCCCACGGTGGTGGGAAGGGCTGGCCTCTCCCAGGCCATGAACCTCGGTTTGCCGGAGCTCGTAGCCCGGGATGCGGACCGCTTCGTCGAGGTCGCCGTAGGCCTCTCCGCGGACCTCGAGCACCTTGCCTCGCTGCGCGACGAGCTGCGGGGGCGCATGGAGCGGTCGCCGCTGATGGACGCAGCTCGGTTCGCCCGCAACCTCGAGGCGGCCTTTGTCGGCGCGTGCGCGTAGGAAACGTTAGGCCGCCGCATGCTGTCCGGACGAAGGAAATCACCGGACGCACGGGGCGGTTGACTCGCTGCTCCGCACGTCGTCATCTGACGCCCGGCGATGGCGACACCGATCTTCCAACCAGTCCCTTGCCTCATGGTGGTGGGGTCGGACGACGGCCTTGCTGACGAAGCCGCGCGAGCGCTTCCTGGGATCACTCATCTGCGCGTCGCTCACGCGGTCGCGGCCGTCGAACGAATGCTGGTCACTCGGCCGCTTGTCGTGATCGTCGCAGAGTCGGTCGCAGGCGCGGACTTCGAGCGTGTTGCCGAGTGCGCACGCGACATTCGCGCCGAGATCCTGCGGGCGTCGATCCCGCTGCGTGCGAACCTCGAAGCCACCCTGCGATCGGCGCTCGTCGGTGCGGAGCGGGCGCGTGAAGGGCTCTCGGTTCGGCCACCGCCGGTGGAGGAGTAAGCACCGTACCCACGCGACCTAGGAGTACCTGACCCGCCCAAACAAACGTGGAGCCGCTTCCGGTTTCTGCTCTACCCTGTCCACGTGGGTGGTCGCGGGGTGTTCCTGGTTTGGCTGGGTCTGGGCGCAGTGGCGGCGCTCGATCTCGTGGCTCAAGGCTGCGGCGGTGCCACGGCGAGCAATCCGGGAGGCGGTGACAGCGGCGCCAGCGCGCGTGACGCCGGCGTGAGCGACACTGGCGTGGCGGACGCGAACCAGGCCGGCGTCTCGGACGCCAGTGCCGACGCGATCGAAGCGGCAGGGCCCTCCATCATGTGGGGGTCCGACGTTCAGGAGAGCGCGACGGGCACGGCACCCACGGTCGTCGCGGGGCCGTCGAGCGCGGGCGCGACCTGGGTTTGCCAGATTCACGCGCCTGCGGCCGGCCAGGCCGTATGGCAGACGGAGCTTCTGCAGGGGCTCGATTCCATCCAGCCTCAGGGCAACGGACCCTTGAGCGCTACGGGGGCGGATCTTCCCACGGCGACGGCGCTCACGACCACCGGCTCGATCTTCGAAATGCATATGCAGGCGCCGACGGCGGGCACGTTCTGGTGGTGGCTCGGCCAGCTGGATGCGACGCAGACTCACGCCGTCTGGCCGAACGGGGACACGTTGGCGGAGAGCGTGACAGGCTATCGTCCGCGCGTCGCGTCGGTGGGTGCGGCACCCGGCGGGGGGGTGTACGTCGTCTTCGTGTACATGAACAGCGCCGCAGCCGGGCCGCTCTCGTATTACACGATGCAGTGGACGGGCACGGGTGACCCCAACGACGCGTCGACGGTCGGGGCGCTCGCCTGGATGACCGGGACACCGGTCGCTTACGACGATGGCATGGACCAGAATCCCGCGATCACGATCGCGGCGTCCGTGGCGGGCCACGCGATGGTGGTCGAGGCGCATCAAGATGCATCGACGGGCTTGTACTTCCGCCTCGCGGATTTGCCCATTGGTGCGACCAATCCGACGATCACGTGGCAGACCGGCACGTCGCAGTTGCCCGGTCAGGCCCAGGGCGCGCACCCAGCGCTCGCGATGTACAAATCGACGATCCTCGAGGTGCACGAAGGCACGACCGCGGGCACCTTGATGTACACGCTCGGGACGGTCGAGTCGGGCGGCATCGCGTGGCAGGGACCGACCCAGATGTACGCCACGGGTGGCCTGGCGCCGGCGATCGCCATCGACCCGACCAGCGGGCTGGGCGTCGAAGTCCACCAGTCCTCCGCCGGCGGCGGCGTCCTCATTCAGAAGGCCTTCGCGGTCCATTGACGTGCGGTCGGGCGAGGATGTGCCGGCGTCCCCTCTCCAGCGTGCTCCTTCTGCTGGCCGCCGGCTGCAGCTCGTCGACGGGCGGCGACACCGCATCGCGTGAGGCCGGCCCGGTGGACGCACGTCCGGTCGACGACGGCGGATCGACCGACGCGGCCGAACCCGATACCGGCAACCCAGCAGATGGGGCAACCCCCGGCACAGGACCCGGCGACGGCGCCGGCCCCTCCTTCGACGCATCCGCGGCCGTCGATGCGGGACTCGCAGGCGACGCAGGCGCGGTCATGTACTCGACGGACTTCCCCTTGACCGAGAATCCCATCTCGGAGGGCGGGCACTGGATCCACCTCGGCACGCCGTGGAGCCTCGTCGCCACTGGCGGCGGCGTGGCGTACGGCACCCAGCCGGGCGACGGCGCGTACACCGACTCGTACGCGCACCTGTCGGGTTTTCCACCGAACCAGTCGGTCACCGTGACGATCCACATCGACGCGGGCTTCTCGCCCGGCGGCACGCGCGAGGTCGAGATCCACCTAAGATGGGCCGACAGCGCCAGTAGCGCGAGCGGCTACGAGTGCAACCTCGCGTACGACGGGGCCTACGCCGAGGTCGTGCGCTGGAACGGGCCCCTGGGCGACTACACGTACGTGTCGCCGCAGGGCAGCGGCGGTCCAGGCGCGGTGCACGACGGCGACGCGTTCAAGGCCCAGATCGTCGGCACCGTCGTCACGACATGGCTGAACGGCCAGCAGCTCCAGCAGGTGGACGTCGCGTCGATCGGCGGCATGGTGTGGACCGAAGGAGACCCCGGCATGGGCTTCTGGCGCGGCGCTGGCGCGAGCGCGACGCCGGGAGACTACGGGTTCAGCAGCTATGCGGCGACGTCGCTGCCGTAGGATGGTCACGCGCAACTTCCTGAACCCGCCAAGCCGGTTCCTTGGGAAGTAGGTGGCCTTCGGGCCGCCCGTCGGAGCGCGCTACTGCTGGCCGAGGGGGACCGTGCAATGCGCGATGTCGAACATCATGAACTCGATCGCCTGCTCCTGGGGTGTCAGAGGATGCGTCGAGCAGCCGTTCGGGACGATGCCACCACCCGTGGTCGAGCCGGGGTAGTCGGGGTTGAGCCCGCTGCCGGGCCCGCCACTCACGTGCAGATCGCTGTAGACGACGCGGCCGCACTTGCCCACGTCCGAGCCCACTGGCGTGTCGAAGGAGAAATACTCGGAGCCTCCGGGTGCCGAGGAGTGGTTGTCCGCCGAGACCCATGTCTCCGAGTACGTGTTCGCCGCGCCGACGTCCACGTTGTGGAATGCGTCGACAATCGACAGCTCACCGCTGGTCAGAGCCCCGACGTTGCCCAGCCACGTGTTCATCGCGACGCCCTCGGGAAAGGGCATCCCGTTCGGAAGCGTCGTCACGAGGTTCCCCGAGATGCTGCCAATAGGCTGCGCACCGGGCGTCCACATCGCCAGCGGCGGACTGATCAGGGTCGTGAAGGGCCCCGTGTTGAACCAGGCGTAGTGAAAGTGCGAGGCAAACACGCGACCGCCGGAGTTCGCGTAGTCCAACAGCACTTGCTGGTTCATGTTCGCTGTCTCTTCCTCTTCACAGGAGAGCAGCACGTAGTCGAACGGGTCGATGTCTTTGTCCGAATCCCACAGCGCCGAGCCGGGGTCCGGCGAAGTCCCCCCTTGGGTCGCGGCGCCCATGTAGCCCGTAAAGACGTGGATGCGTCCCGTACCCCCGGCGCCGCCGACGTACTCGTCCGCGTCGACTCCCATTCGGAGTGGTAGGCATTCGAGCGAGTCTCCGGCGCCCGTCGAGATCGCGATGTTTGGCAGGTCGCCCTCGGTGTGGTTTTTCGGCAAGCGCAGGGAGTGGTCCGGCTGCGGGTTGTCCTGGCATGGGGCGATGCTCGCGAGCGTATATGCCATGCGCCACTTGCCGACCTGGACGACGAGCGGGATGTTCGCGCCATCCGGCGCATTGGAGATCGAGAAATACCCCATCGCGTCCGTCACCGCACTCGCTACGGCATTGACGTCCTCGCCCGAGCAGGGGTTGCAAGACACGCCCTGCGGAAGGGCTGGCAGCGTCACCGCATTCGGAATGTACACCGCGACGTTGTAGAGAGGATTGACGTTTGCCGGATCGTAGACCGTGCCGCTGACCGTGGTGGTTCGCTCCTGTGGGCACTGGCAGATCCCGATGCCAGCATCTGGCGAGCCGTCCGGCCCACAAATGCGCCCCGGTGCAAGACACTCTTGGCTCGTCGCGCAGGCTTGCACCGAGCAAGCCGTTCTCTGATCCTGGCATGCGGTCGACAAGCCGCCGACGGCACAGCAGACTTGCCCAGGGTCACAGCCTGCCGCGCTCGTGCAATCAGCCGCCGGGCCGCTTCCAGTGTCGTCACGGTTGGCGACGAAGACCGCATCCTGGGTCGCGTCGGAGCCAGCGTCCCACCCGCGAACGTCGCTCCCTGTCGAGCAGCCTGCCGCGGCGGTCACGAGGATTGCTGCGTGGACAGCTCTCACGGGCTCAAGCCTCTGCTCGCACCCTGAGCGCCCAGATCGTCTGCCTCGACGCCAGCGTCGTTGGGCATCGGTGAGGAATCTGTCGAGCCTTCAACGCTCCCCAAACTCCCACGTCGGGACCGAGCACTCAAGAGGCCGGGGCCGACGCCAAGTCCGACGCGGGCGGCATCCGGATCGCCGATGGCCCCAACCCGCTGTCGCGGGTAAGGTAAAAGGTGTGCGCCTGACCTTCGTGCCAGCCGTGGTGGCGTCGCTGGTCGCAGGGTCATGCGCTCTCGACTTCGGTCGGTTCGACGCGACAATCGGGGCGTCGCCTGGCTCCTTGATCGACGGCTCGGCCAGCATCCCCATCGAGGCTTCTTTTGGCGATGTCGGCGCGACGATGTCCGAAGCCTCTGCAAGCGACGGAGCGGCCCAGGGCGCCGAGGGCGGGCCCGACGCCGGGAGCGGAGGCGATGCCGTCGCGGGCGACGGGGCAGACGGCACTTCGGGTGGCGACGGCGGTGACCTCGGGGTCGGTCTCGTCGCCTTCTACCAGTTTGACGAAGCGAGCGGCACGACCGCTGCGGACTCCTCGGGCAACGATCGGACGGCCACCGTCGTGGGGGGCGCCACTTTCTCCGATGGTTTGCAAAACAACGCGGTAACCATGAATGGCAGCAATGAGTACGTGAGCTTACCCGGTGGCATCGTGAGCGGCCTGACGTCCTTCTCGATATGCGCCTGGTTCAACCTGAGTGCGGCGACCACGTGGTCGCGTATTTTCGATTTCGGAACGGGAACGACTGCGTTCATGTTCCTCACGCCGAACAGCAGCGCCGGTACGTTGCGCTTCAGCATCACGACCGGTGGCAGCGGGCCGGAGCAGCAAATGAACGCGGCCGCGCTGGCCACCGGAAGCTGGCAGCAGGTCGCCGTGACCCTGACGGCAAACATGGGAATTCTGTACGTCAACGGGGCTCAAGTCGCAGAGAACGCGAGCATGACGCTCAATCCGGCGAGCCTGGGGACCACCACGCAGAACTGGCTCGGGCGCTCGGAGTTCGCTGGCGATCCCTACCTCGATGGGCAGATCGACAACTTTCGCATCTACGACCGCGCCTTGACAGCCGCAGAGGTGCAGACCCTCTACGCCGGCGACCTTTGAGTGCCCACTACGATGACCACGTTGAACGGTCACCCACGTGGGCCGAGGGAAGGCCGTGATACCGTCTCGGCGATGGCCCGTCACTCCTGGCCGCTGGCCGCGAGTCTCGCGTCGGCGTTTGCCGTGACCCTGATGGCCCGCGACGCACGAGCCATTGGCCCGGTCGACGTCGAGGTCGCGGGCCAGGTGGGCATCGGAACCGATCCCCTGAAGAACGGCGGCCCCAACCCCCTGGGCTTCGGGGGCGGAGGGCGTGCCGGGGTGGCGTTCCTCGGCCTCTACGGTGGCCTCGCCCTCACGTACTACGCCGGCGGGAGCGACAGCAACGGCACGTTTTCGGAGCGCCCGCCGCTCATGGGTGTAGCGACGAGATTCTCCTCATCCGACCACGCCCTGATGTACGGCGTCGAGGCCGGATACGGCTTCAGTGTCCTCGGGGTCCTGACGATTCGCCCACAGGTCGGCGTCGGAAACTTCACCCTTTCATACGCGGGGACGAGCCCGTACGTCTGCGCCTGCCAAATCATCATTCCGCCTATATCTGGCAATATCAACAATCTCTTTCTCCAGCCGGGATTGACCGCGCTCGTCTCCCTTGGAGTGTTGTTGGTGGGATTGGACGCCAACGCGCTCGTCTTGCCCAGCATCAAGGAGCCCGCAGCCACCTCCGCAACCACCGACGTCGCCTTCACGACGCACGTTCAGGTCGGGGTGAGGTTCTGACCTAGATCGCGCCCAGAGCGGACTACGGACCGATGCCCGCCTTCACGCGATCGATGATCGCCGTCATGGCTGGCCGGTAGCCGTAGAGCGGATCGTCTCCCGCGGCATTGTCCGCCCCGTGCTGCGGGCAGATCGACGAGACGACGCCCTGGGTTCCCATCAGCTTCGCGAGCAATAGCTCGCGGATCGTCGGGTATGCCGCGACCCCCGTCTGAGCGTGGATTTCGCTCCATCCGCGATGGCGTGACGGCGACGGACGCGAGTCCGAGCGCGCCGAGGGCTTGAAAGAAGCACTCGGCGTGTCCATGAGTTTCGTCAGCCATGAAAAAACCAACAGACACGCCGAGCACCTGGAAGGTGCGACGGCGGGCACGAGAAGGCAAGAGGGCGCAGGGCTGGGAGTTGCAGAAGCAAGGGCGTCGTATCCGCCGGCCTGACCCAAGCGCGATCCGCGTCGGCGCCAGCGACACGTCGCTCACGAATGTCGCTGGGCTGGTGGAGTTCGGCGCATGGGCGCGGGGGCTGGGTGTGGATCGCGAGCTGGCGGTTGCGTTCAGTCGGCTCAAGACCGGCCATGGCGTCGTCTACCCGATGGGCGCGCAGCTTCGGCTGCTGGTGGACGCGTTCATTGCGGGCGAAGGTCGGGTCTTGGGCTTGGAGTCACTGGCCGCCGACGCGCTCTTCGTCCACCTGGCCGGCGGCTGCATGCCCAGCGTCGATGTCTTCTACGACGACCTGGCACGCTTCGACGCGACCGCCCTCTCGCAGCTCGAAACGATGATGAGCGCGCACGGATTGGCACGAGCGAAGGCGGCTCGACTTCGCAGCGCGCATCTGGACGTCGATACCACAGTCGAATGCCTCTTCGGCTTGCAAGAGGGCGCGGTCCCGGGACCCAATCCGCACTACCACGCCCGCCCCAGCTACCACCCTATCCTGATGCGGGTGGCCGAAGTGGACGCCATCGTCGGCGCGAAACTGCGGCCCGGCGACACGGGCTTCGGCGACCAGGATGTGCCGACCGTGGTCGGCTGGATTCGCCGAGCACGCAGCGCTCTCGGCGCCGGGTGCGTGCTGCGCGTGCGTATCGACGCGGCCGGCGACTGCGCCGAGCTGATGGCTGCGGTCGAGCACGAGGGCGCGTTCTATCTGACCAAGGCCAAGATGACCGCCGACTTGATTGGCGCGCTGGCGACGCACACCCGGTGGCACACCGTCGACATCGATGCCTTCGGCGAGCCGACTCGACAGGTCGCCACGATCACGTTCAGGCGCGACGTGTGGAATAGGCACGAGCTGGGCGTCCGCGTGGTGGCCGTGCGTAGTCGCGACCGCGACACCGGCAAACAGATCTACCTCTGGGCCGATCAGGACTGGACGGTGCAGGCGTTTCTGACCAACGACTGGCTGGAACACGAAGACGACCTGGCTCGCGAATACAACGACCGCGCGGGCATCGAGCCGCTCATCGCGGAGCTGAAGGGGCCCTGGGCCATCGGCAAGGTGCCCACCGCCGGCTTCGATGCCAACCATGCCGCGCTGCTGCTCAAGCTGCTCGCCTTCAACCTGTTGCGTCGCTTCATCGACGACCGCTACGTCGCGCTGACTCGCTGGCGCACGGCTTGGATCCGGCGGGTGCTCATCACGCGCGCAGGCCGATTGCTGCGTGGACCCGGGCGCATGCGTGTGCTCCGTGCGCAGCCGGTGGCGATGTCCATGCGGTGCTGACCACGCACGCCAGCACGATTCGCTCGCGTGGGGGAAAGGGGGAGGTGTGCCTGCCGACTGGCTTCTCGATGCACACACGAGTACTCGCCCCTGTCATCCGACGGTGCCCACGTCCTCTCGCACGATCTTCGAGGGTGGAGCGAAATCCACGCTGAGTCGTCTGGGTGGTCGGGTCGCAGATAGGGGGTAATTCGTCGGCGGTCACCGAACCCTGGGTATGGGGGCACTCGCAGACGTTCTGGTTCTCCGGCAGCGTACAATCCCGGCTGACGGGGCTCCCCATCGCGTCCACCAGCGGGAAGATGCATGCGTACTCGAGATCGACGTTGAGGATGTGCCCCGCGCCCTGGTTGGTAATCCAGTCGTAGCCGCTGATGGGGTCCGCGCCCGGCGCCGACCCGGGACCCGGGATACCGCGGCGCGGCGTGAACGACTCGATCATGTGCGGGTCGATGCCCGCGTAATCGTAGTTCAGCGGGTCGCTGCCGAGAATCTTCACCCAGTCGGTGTCCGTGAGGACGCTCGACGCGGGGTTGCCCGGCGTGAAGTGCAGGAGCTGATTCGGCACGCCGCCGATGTGTGCGTAGAAGACGAGGTTCTTCGTCCTCGGTCCGGGCGGAAGCTGGCAGAGTGACTTGGCGTCCGTCTCCGTGCCGTCCGGCAGGGCCCCCGCGAAGAGGGGATTCGTGCAGTCGTTCGTTCCCACGTAGCTCGACGACGTGATGTTGCCGCTCGAATCGACGGGGTACTCGCCGAAGCGGTCCGGGACGGTCAGGGACGTCAGCCCGTTCACGTAGCGCTGGATGGGGTACTGCAGATCCATGCCGTACTTCGCCTTCATGTGGACCGTGCGAAGCGCGAGGTCGTACCCCCAATCGTTCTCGTCTGCGGTGCCGTACGGCCCCATTTCACAGCTCGGATCGCTCTTCGAGGCGTTGGGGTTCGCGCATGACATGCACGTCGCGGCCGCCGGGTCTCCGCCGACGCCGTCGATTCCGCAAGGTGATGTTCCCCTTGGAGGCTCGAACCCCGATCCCATCCAGTTGAACGCCTGCTGGGCAGCCGACCTTACGTCGATCTCCCGGTCCTCCCTCTCGCTCACGACGAGGACCACGACCAACGAATCGGGCCGCAGGAAGTCGTGCCGTTGCTGCAGGATCACCGTGTCGACGCCCGACCAGTTCGCCCTGCCGTTGGTGTTCGTCAGACTCTCGTACGGATCCGGCTGGACAAGGAATCGGTACCAGGTCTCGATCTGCGACTCCAAGCCGCATCCCCACACGCCGACGCCTCCGATGAGATTTGTGAAGTCGCTCTCCAGTTGGCTTTCGGAGCCGATGGGCGTGCCGGCGGCGGGCGCTGCGTCGTTCACCGCGGTCGTCGGGTACCAGTACAGAAACTCGTCCTGTGGAACGGGCGCCGCGTCGGCGACGACCCCCTCGGTGGCCGAGGACAGGTCCGCTGCGTAGGTGATGGTCCGGTTCAGGAGGTGCGCCTGATCGTCGTTGTGGGCCGACAGGTTCGCGAACGGCGGGACGGCCATTGCCGTCGGGATGCACGCGTCGCCGAGCCGCTGGCCAAGCGACGAGCTCACGACGCCGATGTGCATATCGTGCACAGGGGGAAACTCGAGTCGACTCCCGGTGGGGCACGCTCCGTTCGTCGACGGCCCCGTCGCAGCCATCGTCGTGGCGTCGACGCAGTTCGGGTTGACGAGGCGGTTGATGAGATCGGGAATCGCCGCTTGCAGATAGCCCTGCATCGTTCCCATCCGCGCCGTATTGTCGATGTCGACGAGCAGGTCGATCTTGTCGCTAATGGCGTTGGCGCTGCTCGTCACAAGTCGCCCGATCGAGGTCGACGGTGCGGTCGACGCCGACGAGGAGCAACCACCGGAACTCGAGGCGGCAGTCAGCGCGACAACTGTGGCCACGGTTGTGCCTCGCCCGAAGCTGCCCACTCTCTAGAAACAAGCACGACGCGTGCCGCTCACAAGCACCGGAGAACACGAGGGGCTCGGCACGCATCTGCCAACCGCGGTGGCTTTCGCTTGCGTGGCGTTGGCGTCAAACTCGGTCTCAACGAGCAGAAAAGGAGGCGTGATGATCAAAGGAAGCTGTCTGTGCGGGGGCGTGAAGTACGAGGCGGAAGGTCCCGTCGGCGCCATGGCGCGTTGCCACTGCGTGCAGTGCCGCAAGGCGTCCGGCGCGGAGTTCGCAACGAACGGCAATGTCGCGGCCGAGCACTTCCGGATCACCGCGGGCGAAGAGCTGCTGGGGCGATACGAGTCCTCGCCGGGGAAGGTCCGCGTGTTCTGCGGTCGCTGCGGCTCTCCCTTGTTCAAGCGAGACGACGGGAGGCCGGGGATCCTCCGGCTGCGCCTTGGCTGCGTAGATACGGACCTCGAGCAGACACCGCTTGTCCACCTGTTCGTCCGCGAGAAGCCGAACTGGTCGGAGATCTGCGATGGGCTTCCGCAGTACGACACGCGGCCGTGATCGGCGGCCCGTCTGAGGCACCCTTCATCGCGTGGACGTAGGGCTCTGGCGTCGAAGTATCACTCAGAGTATGCGTTAGGCATGGAACGCGTCACCGCGACCCTGGATGAGCAGACGCTAGCGAAGATCCGACACGTGGCCGGTCCGCGCGGCGTGTCGAGCTTCCTCAACGAGGCGGCTCGCGAGCGTCTCGCGCGGTTGGAGCTGCGCGGGCTGCTAGTCGAGCTCGACGCCAAGCATGGGGCAGCGCCCGCGACTGTTCGCGCGGAAATTGCCCGCGACGCTCGCCGCATCTTCCGTGCTCGATGAGGCGCTGCCGCTCGCCGAAGCGCGCCACGGTCAATCCACCGCGATGCGTGCTCGATAGCAGCGGCCTTAGGGGCCGCGCATAAATAATGGAACCGGCGGGATATGGAAAGACCATGGAAACCCAATGGAAATGAGCGGCATGGCGTGGTCGACGGATGGCAGTCGATCCTGGACGAGTCGAGGAAATCCGCTTGAAGCATGATGCGCTGGCGCCGGTGCTGGACGAGCGCACGATGCGATTGTGGGCGGCGTCGGAGGCGAAGGCGCTGGGCCATGGCGGCATTGCGACGGTGACGGCAGCGACGGGCATTCGACGCAAGCGAATTGGCATCGGGATCCGAGAACTCGCCCAACTGGAGAAAGAGCCCACGTCGTTGCCTGCGCGGCAGCAGCGCATTCGTCGACATGGCGCGGGTCGCAAGGCCCTCGCGGAGGTGGACGGCACGCTGTGGGCGGACCTGGAGGGCCTGCTCGATCCGGTGACGCGCGGGGACCCGGAATCGCCACTGCGCTGGACCGCGAAGAGCACGCAGGCGCTGGCCGTGGAACTGCGCGCGCGAGGCCACAAGGTGAGCGCCCGCACCGTGGCGAAGTTGCTGCACGATCACAAGTACAGCCTGCAGAGCACGCGCAAGACGATCGAGGGCCGGCAACACCCCGACCGCAACGCTCAGTTCGAGCACATCAGCCGGCAGACCCGAGCGTTCCACGCGACGGGGCAGCCCGTGATCTCGGTCGACACGAAGAAGAAGGAGCTTGTCGGCGAGTTCGCGAACAAGGGACATGAGTGGCAGCCCGCCGGAGAACCGGCCAAGGTGCTCGTCCACGACTTCCCCAGCGACGCGGTCGGCAAGGCGATCCCCTACGGGGTCTACGACGTGGGCCGCAACGAGGGATGGGTCAACGTGGGCGTCGACCATGACACGGCCGCCTTCGCCGTCGCGAGCATCCGAAGCTGGTGGAGCACGATGGGCAAGCGGGCCTACGAAGGCGCGCGCGACCTGTACGTCGTCGCCGACGCGGGCGGCAGCAACGCCTACCGTAACCGACTCTGGAAGGCCGAGCTGCAGAAGTTTGCCGACGACACGGGTCTGCAGCTCAGCGTCAGTCATATGCCGCCCGGAACCAGCAAGTGGAACAAGATCGAACACCGGCTCTTCTCGCACATCTCACAGAACTGGCGCGGCCGCCCCCTCGTGGACCACCAGACGGTGGTGAGCTTGATCGCGAACACGACCACCGCCAGCGGGCTCAAGGTGAAGGCCCGACTTGATCGCCGACGATACCGGACCAAGGTCAAGGTCCCGAATGCCACAATGCGCGCTCTCGCGATCACGCCGCGTCGGTTCCACGGAGAATGGAACTACAAGATCAGCCCGCACGCTCATGCGTAGTGATCGCCTCTCTTGTTTCTGCGCGCACCCTTACAGCGCTCGTCGGTGGCTCGCAGCGCTACCTCGCCAAGACCGACGACGGGATCGATGCGTTGGTCGTAGCGACAGCCGTCGGCGACGGATCGCCGACGGTTGTCCTTACGTCGGACCCGGACGATCTCGAACGGCTGCTTCAGCGCGATGGGCAAGTCAGCGTTCGCGCCGTTTGAAACGGAGGTTCAGCCGTGGACGGAAGGGCCTTCAGCCGTGGCACATGGGGTCTCCCGGCCCGGACCCGAAGCACCGTTGTTGGCCGAAGATCACCTCGCACCCGCCCCAGCATTCGTCGTAGTTGTCGCAGAGGGCGCCCGCGGGCTTCTTGGGAACGCATCCGCCGGAGCCGCTGCCGGAGAGCGAACAATAGGAACCGGCGGCGCAATCTTGGTCGCTGCTGCATGACGTGCTCGTGACGGTCACCAGCGTGCAACTTCCGGCGCTGCACACGAGACCGGCCGCCGGCTGGCAGTCCGCGTCGACCATGCACGCGGCCCCCACGCCCGCTCCATTGAAGCACGTTGTTCCCGAGCACACCCCGCTCACGCAGGTGCCGTTCGAGCAGAAGCCCCCGACGCACGGGCCCAGCGGAACATCCGTGCACGGCTGGCCTATCTGCGCGGGCACTCCGCATACCGAGGCGAGGCACATCGTCCCCATGGGACATTGCGCGTCCACCGTGCAATTGCTGCCTCCCGCGCAACCGGGGTTGGCGCATTCCAATGTCACCGTGTCGCAGAAGAGCCCCGCCTGGCAGCGCACCTTTTCGGTCCCCATGATCGGGTCGGATGGTTCCGCGTACGAGCACGGCGCGCCGTATCCGGCTCCCGTCACGCATGTGCCGCTCGACCAATCGCAGACGAAGTTCGGGGCGCAGGCGCCATCCGTCAGACACAGGTCCCCCGCCGCGGGCTCCGGGACGCAGACCCCTTCGCTGTAGTAATCGGGATTGGTGCAGGTAAGTCCCGGGCCGCATTCGAAGCCAGCGGGGTCGCACGCTTCCCCGGGTTGCTGCGCTCCGACCAGGACCTTCTGAGGGTCGCAGGGGTCGCCGGACGGCGCAGGTGGCATCGGCTCGCAGTGATCGCTCGGCTCGGAGGCGCACGAGGCTTGCTCGACCGACTGCGCACAGGCAAGCAGCGCTGCAGGAGCGACCGTGGTGAGCCCCGAGCTCGCTCCGGCGTGGTCCAGCTGCGCCAGCACGAGCTGGGCAGAAGCGCTGATGGCGAGGGTCTGCCCGTACCCGCCCAACTGGCCCAACGCTTCACTCTGAAGCAGGAGGTCGGCGCAGTTGCTCGATGTCGCCGCTCCGATTTGAAGCGCTTGCTCGTCGGCATTGCAACAGCGAAAGATCCATGAACAGGCCGCATCGGCCAGCGGCATCAACGCGGCTCGCGCCTCGGCGAGCCGCGCGGCACCGTCGACTCCGGCGTCCGCCGAAGTGCCGCCGACGCTGCCGCTCGAGCACCCGGCCACCACCGCGAGAAGTCCGATCGTCGCCACGCATCCCAGGGCCCCGGCCAGGGACGGCACCCGAAGCGAACCCCCACCCGATCGACCCGAGACGCGCGAGCGAACCTTTCGCATGGTTAGCAGTGTCTCGTATCACCCCTCCCCGCACAGGCAATGGTCATCGTGTCCGAGTCCCTCGTTACGTCGAGGGTGTCACCGCTACACCCTGGGCTTCAGGGACCCTGACGCGAGGGTCGCGCTTCGCACACGGTGGCACAGGGCGGCGGAGGAGTCCGTCGCGGCAAACCTCGTTTCCTTCGGGCCCGGGCCTTGCTGAGATGATCCCCATGCATTGCGCGAGAGGCCTTCCGACGGCTACTTCTGCCACACGCGATGCGACACGTGCGTCGACGACAGCGACTGCGGTGGCCAGGGGACCTGCAACTACGACACGTTGAGCAATCGCTGGGACTGCGGGGAGTGCTGGCCGGTCCCGTAGTCACATCAAGCTCCATTGGCCCTCGTTCAGTAGCACCGAAAGGGACTCGTACTGTCTCGTGCAGGCGCCGCTCGGCGGTCCGCTCCCGGTGCCGTTCTGGCCCCCGGAGCTGGTACGCTTCCGCGTCATGCTGATCATCCACAAGAAGACGGCACGGGGGGGGTCTGCGGCTCGAATGCTCGGCTGCGCGGCGGCCGTCGTATCGGTGCTGCCGTTTCTCGAAGGGTGCGGTTCGAGCAAAGGCCAGAACGGCCAGCCCGTCGGCGACGCGTCCGCGCAGGACGGCACATCCTCATCGAGCGGATCGGGAGGCGATAGCGGAGGGAGCGGCAGCGGGAGCGGGGGGGGCGAGGGCGGAGGAGGAGGCGACTCCGGGCAGCCCTGGTCCGGGATCATCAGCCCTGCACGCGCTACCCACTGGGGCGGCGCCGGGATTCCGGGTGGCATCCCATCGGGGACCTGGACGCAATGCGGCGCGACGATCGCCGCCTATGGCACCGCGGCAGCCCCGGGGTCACCCGCAGCCATCAACAACGCCATCGCGGGTACGGCGGCGGGGTACACGGGCTGCAAAGCTCCTTACGTGATCCTCTTGGGTTCGGGGGATTTCTACCTGCACGCGAACATCAACCTCGCGAGCAACGTGGTCTTGCGAGGTGGGGGTGCGAGTAGTACGCGCATCCATTTTCCGGACGGTGGCACCTACGATTGCAACGGCGTGCCCGGCGTAAGCTGCATCGTCGGAAGCAACACGTACGGGGGCGGTTGCAACGCCGTCGGCGTCGGCCAAACCAGACCGTGGCCGTGCCCTCCCGGGCAGTACAATGCCAACGGCATCTCGGGGACCGCCAACTGGACGGGGGGATATTCCCAGGCCGCAACGTCGATCACGCTCGACGATGTCACGGGCATCGTGCCCAACGTCACGCCCATCGTCCTCGATCAGTGCGACACGGGCTTCGTGGGTACGCCGGGAGTCGAAACTTGCACCGGAGTTGCCGGAGTCATCACGGCGGCCAACGTCTATCCGAGCGGCGGCGGGACCGGCTATGTGGTCGGCGACACGGGGACCATCGACCCGCCCATCGACTTCGGTCGCCCGTACGGGTCGGGAACGGCAACGTACGAGGTGACCGGCGTGAATGGAGGTGCGGTCACCGGCTTCACGATCACCAACGGCGGCAACGCCTACACCTACACGAACATGGATTCGCTCTTCGGCTCCCCGACCACGACCGAAAAGACGAGCGGGAACGGTTCGGGATTCGAGGTCCAAATCACGGGCGTGACCGGCTACGACAACAATGCCGTCTTCCAATGCGCGATCTCCATGATCTGCGCCGATGAGTCGGATTCCGGCACCGCGCGAGACGGCCGTTCGCAGGCCGAGACCATCGTCGCCACGAGCATCAGCGGGACGGGGCCCTACACGGTGACCCTCTCCCATCCCATCATGAACCCGAATTGGGCATCCAGCCAAGCGCCCGAAGCGTGGTGGGGAAGCTCGACGATCACCAACGCGGGGATCGAGAACCTCGCGCTCGACATGAGCGCGATCACCCAGGGTGCCTCGGGTGTCGTGGTTAGCACTGCCTACCAAGTGTGGGTCAAGGGCATAGCCAGCAGTACCGCCAATTACCTCCACGTCTACTCTTACGTGGCGTCCAACATCGAGGTGCGCGACAGTTATTTCTATTACACCAAAAATGTGGCCACGGAGTCGTACGGGATAGGTTCGGCCAGCGCGGTCAGCAACGCCCTCTTCGAGAACAACATCGTGCAAGGCGTCGTGTCCCCCTTGCTCGCGGCCGGAGACTGCGCCGGGTGCGTCTTCGACTACAACTTCACGGTGAACGACGCGTACAACAATACGGCTTTCTTGTTCGCGGAGATGGGCATGCACTCATCCTCGACGAACTACATCTTGACCGAGGGCAACGTCGGGTCCGGAGTGAGCCTCGACACCATCCATGGCCCTCACTTCTTGAATTTGTTCTACCGCAATTACTTCAATGGATATGAGGCCGATCAGGGGATGCTGCCGACGCAAAATACGATACCGATCATCATCGGAGCGTTTTCTCGGTACAACAATCTGGTGGCCAACGTGCTGGGAACGTCAGGATACCACAAGGTCTACGATTGCGTCCCCGATTCCCCCACCCAACAATACTGCTCGACCGACTTCGGGACGGGGCCCGGCGTGGTTCACATCTTCGATCTGGGGTGGTCCCACGGCGCCCAGATCGACTACAACAATACTCCACCCGAGCCGAACGACCCCCTCACCGCCAGCTCGCTGCTGCGCTGGGGCAACTACGACGTGGTCACGGGAGCGGTGCGGTGGTGCGGCAACTCGTCGGACACTGGATGGTCGACGACGTGCGGCGGCAAGTCCGAGGTCCCGACGGCCAATCCCAATTTCCCGAACCCGGTTCCAACCCTGGGTGACACGGCGGCCGGGCAGGGAGCCCTGCCGGCCTCTTTCCTTTACTCGTCCAAGCCGTCTTGGTGGCCTTCGAGTACCCCGTGGCCTCCTATCGGCCCCGACGTCACCGGGGGCAATATTGGGCTGTGTGCCGCCGGTACCTATCAAGCATCCCTGGCCCTCGCCAGCAGCCAATGCAGCGGAGGTTCGTTCACGAGCACGGTCGTGGACGGTCACGCCAATGCCATTCCAGCAATGGCCTGCTATCTCGACACGATGAAGGGCCCTCCCGACGGGACCGGAGCGTTCCTGTCGTTCGATGCAAATACGTGTTATCCGCAATAGGTTCGTCAAGAGGCGCAATCGAAAGGAGCCGCATCATGAAGTATCACCGACTCGGTACTACCGGCCTCAGCGTTTCGCGCATCTGTCTCGGCTGCATGAGCTACGGCAACCCGGACGCGACCATCCCCGGGGAAGCGATGTCGTGGAAGTGGGCGCTGCGCGAAGACGAGGGCCGCCCATTTTACAAGCGGGCGCTCGAGCTCGGGATCAACTTCTTCGACACGGCGAACGTGTACTCGTTCGGCGCGAGCGAGGAGATCACCGGGCGCGCCCTCAAGGACCTCGCGCGCCGAGAGGATCTCGTGATCGCCACGAAGGTCTGGGGGACCATGCGACCGAGTCCCAACGGTCGGGGGCTCTCGCGCAAGGCCATCCTCCACGAGATCGACGCGAGCCTCCGACGCCTGGGGATGGACTACGTCGACCTTTACCAGATCCACCGATGGGACGGCGCGACTCCCATCGAGGAGACCATGGAGGCTCTTCACGACGTCGTGAGGGCAGGGAAGGCGCGGTACCTCGGGGCATCGAGCATGTGGGCGTGGCAGTTCGCCAAGGCGCAGCACGTCGCCGACAAGCACGGATGGACGCGCTTCGTGTCGATGCAGAACCATTGGAACCTGCTCTACCGGGAAGAGGAGCGCGAGATGGCCCCGCTGTGCCGCGACCAAGGCGTCGGCATGATCCCTTGGAGCCCGCTCGCTCGCGGCAGGCTCGCGCGCCCTCGGGACGCGAAGACGATCCGGAGCGAGACCGATCGGTTCGGTGATCGGCTCTACCTGTCGACGCAGGAGGCCGACGGTCACGTCCAGTCGGCGCTCGAAGACGTCGCCAAGGCGCGCAAGGTGCCGCACGCGCAGGTAGCACTCGCGTGGCTGCTGCAGAAGGAGGGCGTCACGTCGCCCATCGTGGGCGCCACGAAGATGCACCACCTCGAGGACGCCGTCGCGTCGCTCGAGGTCACGCTGTCGCCGGAGGAGGTGCGAAGCCTCGAAGCGGCGTACGTGCCGCACCCGGTCGCCGGCGTCGCCTGAGTGGGCGCAACGGGCACGCCGTCGAGAGAGTCACGCCCTCCCGTGATCGACTACACGGCTGTCGTGCAGGCGAACGCCGGGGCATGCCGCGTGGCGGCCACCTTGAGAAGTGCTGCCTGCGCGAGGGCCGCCAAAGAGAGGGCTCCGCATATGACGACGTAGCCGAACGACTCACGATCCGTGTAGCCCGTGCGCGCGGCCAGGACGTGCAGAAGCGCGATCCCGAGGAGGACGATGTGGGCCATCGTCGACAGACGCGCCGCCTGCTTGGCTGCATCAACGGCGATCGGAGCCCGCGAGAGCAGCAGCCACCCTACTGACCAGGCCGCGGCAGCCGACGCGATGCTCGGCAGCAGTGACAGCGCGATGCCGTCGAATGCCAATGTGGCCATTGCGTATGCGGCCCCCGGCACCGCCACGCTGCCGAGCACAATGCCGCTCAGCGCGGCGGCACGCACGAGGGGGGGCGCGCGACGGGTGACTTGCCTCAATCTGGTGAAAGCTCGATACGGCGACGCCCCCGTCGTCTCGAACAGCTGGCCGCTCCACCGCGCGCGCATCCGGCGCTCGACCGCGAAGAATGTCAGGCCACCAAGACTTGCGCACATCGCCAACGCACCGGGAGATCATGCTCTTCACCCTCACCCATTCTCACGATACTCAGTCATCCAAAATGCAATCCGCGCCTCGCGCCGACACGTTCGATCCAAAGCTTCGGCTCTTACCCTAATCGTAACCCGACGCGCGCGCTCGCGCCGCGCTCCCATACGAGCATTACGTTCCCGTAATGTGGCGGCGCTCCCCGGTGCGCCGGAGCACCTTGGCAAGCGTCGCATGGCTCTGCGAGGGGCGAGGTACTAGAAGGGAGCGGATGACTCCGACCGGACTGACCCCCGTCCTCATGCTGGGCAAGCCTGTGGCGGAGGCTATCGACGCACGGGTCCGAGCCGCCGTTCCCCAATTGATCGAGACGCACAAGCTCGTGCCCACGCTCGCGATCGTGCTCGTCGGCAGCAATCCGGCCTCCGAGCGGTACGTGAAGCGGAAGATCGAGGCCTGCGCGCGGCTGCAGATGCGCGCCGAAGTCAAGGCGTTCTCCCCGGACATCGGCGCCGATGACCTGGTCGGCGAGGTCACGCGCTTGAGCCGATCGCCGGACGTCCACGGGATCCTGGTGCAGCTCCCGTTGCCTCGTCATATCGAAGAGCATGCGGCGGCGGCGACCAACAAGTTCGACGTCTTCGACGCCATCGCGCCGGAGAAGGACGTCGACGGCGTCGGCACCGTCGCGGTCGCCTCGCTCTATCGCGCGCAGCAGGAGCGCATGCTCCTGATGCCGGGGACCGCCCTCGCGGTCCGCCGGATGATCGCCCACTACGGGGTCGAGACCGAGGGGCGGCAAGCGGTCGTCGTGGGGCGCAACGACATCACCTCGAAGCCGATCCTCCACATGCTGGGCGGGCGCATGTGCAACGCCGCGGCGATCTGGTGCCATCGGCACGTGAAGCCCGAAGATCAGAAGCGGCTCATTCGCGAGGCCGACATCCTCGTCACGGCCGTCGGCGCCCCGGAGTACCGGATCACGGCCGACATGGTGAAGCCGGGCGTGGCGATCTTCGACGTCGCCACGCGGATCGATGCGGAGGGCAAGATGCACGGTGACGTCGATTTCGAGAACGTCCACCACGTCGCATCCTTCATCACTCCGGTCCCCCGCGGCGTCGGTCCCGTCACCGTCGCAGCGCTCTGCGAGAACTTGCTGCGAGCGGCGCGCCTCGCCGCGGGCGTCGGCACGCTGGGATACGTCTTCTGACGCTACGATGACGGAAGCGTGAGGCGCTTCCGTCCGGGGCGTGCTACTCGCCGCCCCGAACATGCCCGCCAAGAAAGCCTCGACCACCAGGAGCGGCCCGGCCTCGATGAGCAAGGCCACTTTCATCCACTCTCTTTTGCCATCCATACCCGTCAACGAAGTGGTCGCTCGCGCGCAGGCCCAGGGCCTCGACCTCACACAAGGCTATGTCCGCTGGGTGAGGTGGCAGAGCAGGAGTGCGGCCAAGAGGCGAGCCCCGCAGGCTTCCGCGTGGCCGACGAAGCCCGGTGCCCCGAGCGTGAAGAGGACGACGAAGGCCAGCTCCGCCGAGAAACCGGCTCGGTCGGCTGCCGTCGCTGTCAGAGTGAACGGCACGTCCTCGAGGGCCGAGCACCTGCTCAAAGCCCTTGGCGCCGAGCTGGGATTGGGCAGGGCGATGGAGATCCTCACGGGGGAGCGGGCGCGGGTGAAGGCCGTCATCCGGCTTGGGTGAGCCGTGCGGGGGCTTCGAGCGGTGGGTTTCGCAGCCACCCCGACGAGGCCGGTCGGACCCGCCCGAGTGATACGCTGGGGGCCGACCATGGCCGTCCCGTATTGGTGCGCCGACACGAGTCGTTACCCGCTGATCGTCGTGCACTTGGTCGGCGCAGACGGCGTCCAGCAACCGGACGCCGAGTCGCTCATTCGCATCGTCAACGGTCTGATCGAGAGGCGCGAGCGGGTCGCAGTCGTCTACGACCTCACCGATTCAAAACCGGACGCGCAGCGCAGACAGCTGTTGGTGACCTGGCTTCGCGAAAACTTGGACCAGATGTCGCGCTACGTCGTGGCCTCGGCCGTCGTGGCTCCCACGGCGTTTCATCGCGGGATAATTGTCGCCACGTTTTGGTTCGTCAATCCGAAGACGCCGGTGGAGGTCTTCGGCACCCGGCCCGCGGCGATGCGCTGGGCAACGGCTCAGGGGCATCGCGCCGGCTTGAGCGGGTTGGCGAAGTAAGGCACTGAAATAACACGCTTATCCAGCGCTCCCTTGCCCAGGCAGGGGCCTCGCCCTTACCCTTCCGAACCCACGAGGAGCGATAATTCCATGCGGATTGCTTTGATGACGGCGCTTTCGATTTTCACCGTGGCTTGCGGCGGCAGCATCCCGCCCCCGAGCGACGAGTGGTCGGCGGCGCAGGCCGACGTCGGACGGGCGGAGAGCGGCGGCGCACCCGGCGTCCCGGACGCCAAGCTGCACCTCCAGCTCGCGCAGGAGGATCTGCAGAAGTCCAAGGCGCTCATGGACGCTCAGGACAACCAGCGCGCGGCGAGCCTCGTGGCCGTCGCCCGCGTCGAGGCGCAGCTCGCGCTCAGCCTCTCGAGGGCAACACAGGCGCAGGCGCAGGCCACACAGGCCCAGGCAGACCTGCAAAAAGCCAAAGGGAACTGACGGGATCCGGAGGAGCGAATGAGACTTAATCGCATTTCAATGGTGGTAGCGCCGCTGGCTCTGGTTTCGCTCGCTGCGTGCGGAGGCGACAGGCCTCCGCCCAAGTCGCTCGTCGATGCGCGCATGGAGCTGGCGACCGCCAAGAACGGAATCGCCGTCAAGCTCGACCCGACCGACGTGCACGAGGCCGAGCTCGCCCTTCAAAAGGCAGAGCAGGCCTGGAGCAACGCGCCCGACGAGCCGAACACGCTCGATCTCGCGGTCATCGCGCAGCGCAAGGCGCAGATCGCGGAGGCCGAGGCGGCGGTCCTCAAGGCGCAGCAGGACGCCGAGATGGCCAAGCGCGAGCTCCAAACCGTGATGTCGTCACAGCTCCAGTCCGCCCGCGGGCAGCTCGACCAGACCAAGCAGGCGCTCAACAAGACGCAGGAGCAGCTCCAGACCGAGCAGAAGATGGCCGACGAGCAGCGAAAGAAGCTGGCTGACCTCGAGGCCAAGCTCAAAGACGCGCGCGACACGATCGCGAAGATCGCGGCCGTGAAGGACGACGATCGCGGGATGGTCATCACGCTCCAGGGCGAGGTGCTCTTCCAGACCGGCAAGTGGGAGCTCAAGGCCGGCGCCATGGCGAAGCTCGACCAGATCGCCGATGCCTTGCGCGGCAAGGAGCAGCCGATGGTCGTCTACGGGTTCACCGACAACGTCGGCACCCACGAGAACAACATGGAGCTGTCGCAGAAGCGGGCGACGTCCGTGCGCGACTACCTCGCGTCCAAGGGCATCCCGCAGGATCTCATCACGGCGCAGGGCAAGGGCCCCGACGTGCCCGTCGCGGACAACACGTCCGTCGAAGGCCGCGCCGCCAATCGCCGCGTCGAAATCGTGGTCCAACCGAAGAAGTCGTAGCGGTCGGGATACACCTTCTTTCTACGGAGGTGGCTTCTGGGCAGCAAGGGACGGCCGTACCGCACGCTCGTCGTCGAGGGTTTCGAGATCCTCGTGGGCCGGGGCGACGAGGACAACGACGTGCTCACGTTCGAGGTCGCGGACCCCCACGACCTGTGGCTCCACGTGGCCGGCGGAACTCCCGGGAGTCACGTCGTCATCCGGAATCCGGAGAAGGTCGATGTCCCGAGGAGCGTGGTCGAGGCCGCCGCGTCGGCTGCCGCCTGGTACTCGAAGTCGAGGAACGCGGCGAAGGTGGAGGTGCACTATTGTCGGGTCGCCGACGTGAGCAAGCCGCGAGGGGCGCCCACCGGTCTCGTCGAGCTCGCCCGCTGGAAGGGAGTACGCGTCGCTCCGCGGGTGCCGTCGAAGGACGGTGACTGAGTGCCGCTCAACGATCGCGTACGAGGCGGCGCACCCCTTCGTCGCTCGCGACGATGACTACGTCGGCGCGGCCCACGAAGAGGCCCGTCTCGACGACGCCTGGGATCGCGCGAAGCGCTCGGTCGAGGGCCCCCGGGTCGTCGAC
Source organism: uncultured delta proteobacterium (assembly GCA_963847465.1). Taxonomy (GTDB): domain Bacteria; phylum Myxococcota_A; class Polyangia; order Polyangiales; family Polyangiaceae; genus Palsa-1150. The sequence continues at coordinate 47,179 of CAWKAF010000033.1, forward strand.
GGGTCCCGTGGCCAGGTCGTAGACGACGTTCCCCGCGTCCGTGCGGACGGGAATCCCGTCGGCCTTGGTCCGCAGCGTGGGCTTGCCGAGGCGTGCGAGGTGCGCCCGCGTCGTCCCCTGTGCGAACGGGATGACCTCGATGGGGACGGGCCACTTCTCGCCGAGGCGGGGCGACAGCTTGCTCGCGTCGACGATGATGACGTTCCGCTTCGAGGCGAAGTTGACAATCTTCTCCCGCGTGTGCGCCGCGCCCCCTCCCTTGATGAGATCCAGCGCCCCCGTGCTCACCTCGTCCGCGCCGTCGACGTTCACGTCGATGCTCCAGGGACCCTCGTCGCCGAGCAGCGGGATGCCGAAACTTGCCGCCAGCTCGCGCGTCGACTCCGACGTCGGCACGCAAGCGATGCGCATGCCGCCGGCGCGCACTCGTGCCCCCAGCTCCTCGACGAACAACCGGGCCGTCGAGCCGGTCCCGAGGCCCACAATCCCCTGCGCGGGAACCTCGTCGAGTGCTGCCCGTGCCGCCAGGCGCTTCGCGTCGTCGTCCATCGCATTGAGCAGAGTAGCCGTTCGGAAGGTCGACGACTCTAGTCCCGTACCCCCTCGAGCTGCGCGTTCATCTCGGCGCCGAGGACCAGCGACAGGCTCGTCAGGTACAGCCACACGAGGAGCACGGCGACCGCCGCGAGGCTCCCGTAGTAGAGCGCGTAGTCTGCGATCGACAGCGCGTACGCCTCGAACGCCCACGACACGAGCAGCCACGAGACGACGGCGGTCGCGGCGCCCGGCCACACGCGGCGCTTGAGCCCCGGGGGATGCTCGACGGCGAAGCGGTAGAAGCCCGCGAGGAGCGCCAACCCGGCGGCAAGGAGGAGGGCTGCGGCGAGGATCTGCTCGGTCGGCGTTTGGAGCGCCTTGTGGACGCGGCGCTTGAGGGCCCCCCTGACCCGAGCGGGCGTCGTGGTCGCGTGTCCGGCGCCACGATCGACGGCGCGGGACGAGGAGGGCTGAGCGGGCATCGGAGGGACGTTCGAAGCGACGGACGCCGGGACGGGACCGGATTCATGCTCGTGCTCGTGAAAGGCCGAGTCGAGCGTCACGAGGAGCCACGCGAGCACGCACGCCGCCGCGAGGCCGAGTGCGACCCACCCGAGGGCGATCAGGCGCTGCTTCCACCACGAACGCCGGGATGCCCGAACGGCGATCTCGAAGACGTCCATCAGGTTGTGCAGCCCGGACGACGCGGTCCAGAGGAAGCCGATGACGCCGAGCGGCGCGATCGACGAAGCGCTCCCGCCTGCCAGCCGTTCGAGCTCGCTGCGTACGAGGGTCTCCGCGGTTCCGGGGACGACATCGAGCAGAGGCCCGAGCAGTGTGTCGACGCCCTTCGTGCGTGCGACATGGCCGATGAGGAAGCCCACCAGCACCAATAGCGGCATCAAGCTCAGGAAGAACCAGAACGCGATCGACGCCGCGGCCTCGAACGCGTTGTGGGCGCGGAGGCCGTCCACGAAGCGACGCGCGAGGCGGAGGACGCGACCGTGCCGCGCTGCCATGGCGGGGAAGGGCGTTGCCGTCACTGCATGGCCAAGGGTAGACCACCGGTCCGGACGCCCCTATAGAAAGCGCTCTGGAGGGAGATGGCGGAGCTTCCCCAACAGGAGCTGCGCGAGGTGGCGAGACGCCGCCGCCTGGCGCTGGTCGAATCGGTGGTGCGGCACACGGGCCCCGTCGATCCGGCGCACCTGCGCGCGCTTCTCGAGGTCCCTCGCGAACGCTTCGTCCGCCCCGAGGACGTCGAGCGAAGCGCGGACGACACGCCCCTTCCCCTGGACGATGACGGGCTTGCGACCATCAGTGCGCCGCACGCCTACCTCCTCTCCTACCGCCTGCTCGAGCTCCTCCCCGGCGATTCTCTCGCGGAGCTCGGCACGGGATCGGGGTACGGAGCCGCGCTGGCGGCGTTCATCGTCGGGGCAGGGGGGAGCGTCATCACCTTCGAGATCGACAGGGCGCTCGCGGCGTGGGCGCGGCGCAATCTCGCCGACGAGCCCAACGTGACCGTCGTCGACGGCGATGCGATGACGAGCGCGCCCGACTGGAGAGGCGCTACGAAGGTCGTCGCGACCTTTGCCGTCGACGCCATCCCCGAACCCTGGCTCGCCGCGCTCCCCGAGGGGGGCATGCTCGTCGCCCCGGTGGGGCCCAGGGATCGCGATCAGCGCCTCGTCCTCGCCACGAAGCACCGAGGGGTCGTCGACGCGAAGCCTCACGGAGCCGTGCGCTACGTGAAGAACCGCTCCACGCGGTGAGCGGACGGCGTCGCAGTTTGGTAGGTTCGAAGCACGAGGCTCCATGCTCGGCGCGGTCGACGGCTTTCGCGGGACCAAACGCTTCACGGTCGAGGGCAACCTCGGCGAGGGAGGCATGGGCGTCGTGCACCGCGTGCGCGACGTCGAGCGGGGTGAAGTCGTCGCGCTGAAGACGATGACGCACCTCGATCCCGTGGCGCTTCTACGATTCAAGCGCGAGTTTCGCGCCCTCGCCGACATCAGTCACCCCAACGTCGTGCAGCTCTACGAGCTCTTCTCCGAGGGGGACTCGTGGTTTTTCACGATGGAGCTCGTCGAGGGGTGGGACTTTCTCGCCTGGGTCCGCGCGTCGCTTTCGACGCCGCCGCCGCCGTCGGGCTCCTACGCGTCCGTCGTCCTCGACCCCGGCGCGAACACCCCCACGCTGGTCGCGCCCACGGAGCTGCACGCGGCATTGCTGGAGTCGACCGTACCGTTCGTCGCGGAGGCACGGTCGGTTATCCCGCCGCCCTCCAGGCCCGTCACTCGCCAGCAGTTCGCCGTTCGGGACGTGCCCCGCCTGCGCGAGGCGCTCCGCCAGCTGGCCGCGGGGGTATCGGCGATCCATGCGGCAGGCAAGCTGCACCGCGACATCAAGCCGTCCAACGTCATGGTGGCGCGCACGGGCCGGGTCGTCCTCCTCGACTTCGGGGTGGTCGGCGAATACGTCGCGAGCCGGCAGGCTGTGGGGATCGACGAGCCCATCGTGGGGACCCCCGAGTACATGTCGCCCGAGCAGGCGGCCTTCCACCCCGCGACGCCCGCCTCCGACTGGTATTCGGTCGGCGTCATTCTCTTCGAAGCGCTCACGAGGCGCATTCCGTTCGAAGGGGAGCGGCACTTGCTTCTCGCCAAGCAACAACCGCTCAAGGTTCGACCATGCGAGGTCGTGACCGGGATCCCGCCTGATCTCAATCAGCTCTGCGTGGACCTTTTGAGCGTCGACCCGCGGGCGCGTCCCACGGGAGACGACGTGCTCCGTCGGCTCGAGGGTGACTACACGCCCCCCATCTCGGCAGCGGTCGAAACGCCGTTCGTGGGGCGCCGCACGCAGCTCGCCCAGCTGCACGACGCCTTCCAGGCCTGCTGCACGGGGCCTCCCGTCGTCGTCATGCTGCATGGGCGCTCGGGGATGGGCAAGAGCGCCCTCGCGTCTCGCTTCCTGGGCGACGTATCGACGCGGCCAGACGCCCTCGTCCTTTCTGGCCGATGCTTCGAGCGCGAGTCGGTGCCGTTCAAGGCCGTCGACCAGGTGATGGACGAGCTGAGTCGATGGTTGACCCGGCTCCCCGAGGACGAGGCCTTCGCGTTCGTCCCGGCTGGCATCCACGCGCTCGCCCACCTGTTTCCGGTCCTCAGAAACGTACGGGCGGGCGCCGATTCGCCTGACCGCGACGTCGACGTGCTCGATCGACTCGAGCTGCGGCGCCGCGCATTCTCCGCGCTGAAGGAGCTGCTGGCCTCAGTGGCAGGGCGCCACGCGCTGGTCGTTCATGTGGACGACCTTCAGTGGGGCGACGCCGACAGCGTCCAGCTGCTCGAAGCCATCCTGTCGGCCCCGGCGCCGCGGCCGCTCATGCTCCTCTGCAGCCACCGCAGCGAGCTCGCAGTCACGAGCCGCGCCATCTCCGCGATGCGGCTGGCGTGCGAGCGCCTCGGCGGTGGCTGCGATCTGCGCGACGTCGAGGTCGGCGAGCTCTCTCTCACGGAGGCCCACCAGCTGGCGCGCTCGCTCGTCGACGACCCAAAGACAGCCGACGTCATCGCGGCGGAGGCCAACGGCAGCCCTCTCTTCGTCGCCGAGCTCGCGCGCTGGGCCAGGGAGCGTCGCGGGGTCGCAAGAGACGGCGAGGTCATCACGCTCGAGCAGGCGATCCTGGCCCGTGTCTCGCAGCTCTCGACGGAGGCCCGCGCACTCCTCGAGACGATCAGCATCGCGCGCGGCCCCATCGAGCACGCGGTCGCGGAGAAGGCAGCGGGTCTCGGGGGTCGCAGGCGCGCGGCGGCCATCGCGCTGCGCGGGGCTCGCCTAGTCACGACCCGTGGGCTCGGCGACGACGACGTCCTCGAGACCGCTCACGATCGAATCCGCGAGACGGTGGCGGCCAATCTCGACACGGAGGCGCGGCGCCTCGGGCATCTCGCGCTCGCGCGCGCCCTCGCCGGATCGGACCGCTCCGATCCTCAAGCGGCCTTCGAGCACTTCAGGGCAGGTGGAGACGAGGACAGCGCGCGTCGCTACGCGCTCGATGCCGCGGAGGCGGCGGACCGCGCGCTGGCCTTCCTGCGGGCCGCGGATCTCTACCGCGCGGCCATTGCCCTTCACGCAGAGCCTCCCGACGTGCTCTACGCCAAGCTGGGCGACGCGCTCGCGAACGCCGGGCGAGGCTGGGATGCCGCCGATGCATACACCGAGGCCGCCTCGCACGCTCCACCTCGTGCGGCCCACGACCTGAGACGAGCCGCCGCCGAGCACTATCTCAAGAGCGGTCAAGACGAACGAGGCGTCGAGGTGCTGCGTGTCGTGCTCGCGGAGGTCGGGTTGCGGTACCCCGAGTCCACGGAGGCCGCGGTCGCGTCGCTCCTCTGGCACGAGGCGCGTATTCGGGTGGCCTCGCTCGTGCGTCGCGTCCGTCGTCCGCACAGCCTCGTCCCGCGTGACCTCGCGCGCATCGACGCGGCGTTCACGGCGGCGACAGGTCTCGCGAGGAGCGACCTCGTTCGCAGCGCCGACTTCGGTACGCGCGCGCTCCTGCTCGCGCTCGAGGCGGGCGAGCCGGTGCGTCTGTGCCGCGCCCTCGCCGTTACGGCATCGAACGTCGCGGCACGGGGCGAGCCGGGGCGCCGTCGGGCCGCCGATCTCGTCCTTGCCTCGGAGCGAATTGCGGCGCAGGTCGATGACCCGCACAGCCACGCCCTCGCCATCCTCGCGTCGGGCGCGATGCACTTCTTCCTCGGCGAATGGCGGAGCGCGCGCGAGAAGGTCACCGAGGCAGACACCATCTTTCGTACGCGTTGTCGTGCGGTCGCGTGGGAGTTGGCCAACACCCAGGCGTTCGGCTGCAACTTGCTCATCTTCCTCGGCGAGCTCCGCGAGGCGGCGCTCCGGGTCCCCGGCATCCTCGAGGAGGCGCGTGCACGAAACGACAGGTTTGCCCTCCTGCACCTCATCTACCCCGCGTGCATCGGGCTCATCATGGCCAACGACGTCGACGGGGCGGAGCGGGTGACGCGACTGACGGAGAAGGGGTCCACGTTCACCGCGGCTCACTGGGGGGCGTTCATCTCGGCCTGCTCGGTCGACCGCTACCGGGGGGACGGCCGGGCCGCGTGGGAGCGCGTCGAGCGCGTGTCTCCTGCCCTCGAAGGGTCGAACCTGCTGCGCGCCGCGCTCGTCCGCTCGGCGTCCGCCTACGAGCGAGGCCTCTCGGCGGTGGCGGCGGCGGTGGTGGGGTTCGATCGATCGCGCGCGCTGCGTGCAGCGGACCACTATGCCCGTGAGCTCGGTCGCGAGAAGCTCCTGTACGGTCGCGCCATGGGGTTGCTCGTCCGGGCAGGCTTGCACGCCGTGCAGGACGATCACGCGAGGGCGCTCGAGGCCCTCGACCAGGCGATTCCGATGCTCGAGGCGGCCGACTGGGGCTACCTCGTCGCGTGCGCACGCCACAGACAGGGCGAGCTCCTTGGGGGTACCACGGGCCGCGAGCTCGTCGCCAGCAGCCGTGCCTTCTTCGACGCCCAGGCCGTGAAGAACGTCGAACGCTGCCTTGCGATGAGCGCGCCCGGGTTCCCGGCGTAATCAGCGCTGCGTCGCGATCCACGCGAGCGCGCGCATTCCCGGCATGAAGAAGTACGCGCCGCCGCGGACGGTGACGAAGCCAGGGAGGTTCACGAGGCAGCGGCGGACGGGCTCGCCCTGGAGGGTAAAGCGCCGGCCTCCATCGGTCGCCTGGCCCAGCAAAGGGTCCTGCTCTTCGTAGAGCGTGGAGAACTTGGTGCTCGACACCCATGTTTGCTGCACGAACTCGAACTGCCGGCTGAGGCTTGCGCAGAGCGCGATGAAGAGCAGACCCCGCTCGACCCCGTCGTCTACGCGCCAGCTCGATCGGGGAAGAGCGAGTGGTGGGCCGTAGGTCCGGCCGCGGCGAAAGAGGCGGTGGCGTCCGGTCTCGAGGAGCGACTCCTTCGGCGAGGGAGCCAGCATGTCGCGCGGGTTCGTCCGGCGGATGTGCGCACCGAAGGGGCATCGGTATCCGTGCGGATCCTCCTTCGCGAAGCCGAAGACGTTCTCGTTCGCCGCGCTCGCGGTGTCGTGATCCGGATGGAGCGCGAGCGGCGCGCCGCCGGGCCAGCGGCCGACCATCGAGGCTGCCAGCCGGACCGCGGCCTCGTCGAGGCTCTCCCCGGGGTGCGGGCGGGCCCGGTCGTACGCCGCCCCCCAGAAAGCGGCGACGTCCTGTCGCATCTTCCGGTACACGAGGAATGTCCCGTTCGCGCCGAGGTTGAATCCGCGCGAGGTCGGCGAGGCCGTCTGTTCGCCGTAGGCGTTGGTGTAGCCGAGCAAGAGCTCCCCCGGTGCAAGGAAGTCCTGACCCGCTCGCCGTCGCCTTGGGCCGTGCTCGACGTGTGGCTGGGCGATTCCGTCCCTGAATCCGAAATGCTCGTGATGGTCCGCGAAGATCTGCCCTTGATCCTCGCGGACGACGCGCCCTCCTGCGGCCCCGAGCGCCTCGGTGTGGCGTTTGACGAGATCCGCCAGCGCCTCCGGGGTCCGGGCGAAGAGCATCAGCACGGCGTGGATCTCGTCCTGGTCGGGTCCACCGAACTCCCACGTGGCGGGTGTATCCCCCAGCACGCGCGCGCGTTGGGGATCGTTCATGCCGTCCACGAACTCGCTCGGAAACTCGGCGAGGTCGCCCGGACCGAGCCCGAAGGCTCCGAGGCCCACGGCAGTGAACGCGATCTGGACGTGCTCCTGGGCCTTGCCGCGCACAGCGGGGTCGCCGGCCTCGGTTGCACGGCGCACGTAACGCGAATGAGCGAGCTCGCGAAGCCAAACGCACGTCCGAGGGTCGCCCTTGGCGAAGTTGAGGAGCAGGTAGCTCGCGTACGGATGCTCCGAGTACGCGTAGAACACAAGCCCCTGGATGTCGGCGACGTCGACCCCGCCGCCCTTCGCGGTGAGCCCGGTCACAGGAGCGCCAGCCATCGAAGGGCCTCCGCGTCATCCTTCATGGGTCCGCCGGCGAGCTCTCGGATCTTGGCGTTGTTGAGCACGTTGGTCACCGTCAGGTTGCCGTAGGCCGAGTACCAGATTCTGGTTTCTTCGCTGAAATGTCCTCGTCCATTGCTTGAACGGGGCTTCGTTCGATGCTCCCCCGACGACGAGAAACGACGTCTTGGGGAACCACTTCGTGTTCGTCCAGATCGCCGTGAGGAAGATGTGCGCCTTGTCGATGAAGTCGCCAAGGTAAGACTCCCAGCTCCCGTCGTAGTTGCTGAAGAAGACGAGCGTGTCGTCCGTCAACAGTGACCATCGCGCGAAGTGGATCGTCGCGATGCCGCCGAGGGTGCCCTCGTAGCAGACCTTCTCGGCCGCTTGCTCCACGAACCACAGGACGAAGCGTACGGCCGCGAGGCGGAAGGACCCTGCCTTCAGCGGCACCACGTGGGTCAGCCCGTTCTGTGGCTGCAGGTCCTCCGCTTCCTCGAGGGCGTTCTCCGCGGGGTCCTGGTCGCTCACGAGCTGGGGCGGCGACTTCGCGTCCTCCCGGTCGTCCTCGGGTTCGTAGACGATGCGGGCGATGGCGGCGAACACGAGGCCGACCGCGGCGATGGCGGGCATCATCGCGTAGAGCGCCAGCTTCGCCCACGGCCCTTTCGGCAGCCCGCGATCGATCGGCCCCACGTCGAGCTTCCGTTCCTTCAGGTCCGCCTTGAGGGCGAGGGCGATTGCGCGGGCGCTCATCGTCCGCAGGGTGCCCGCGGCATCGGCCGCGTCGAGCCACGCCTCGAGGGTCGCGCGCACGTCGGCGTCGTGCCGGACCTGCAGCACCGACAGCCCGCCGTGCGCGATGTAGTAGGGCCGGGGCTTTACCGCGTGCGCGGCGACGAAGGAGTCGAAGGCGGCGGGTGCGTAGCCTTCGCAGTGACCGAGGAAGGCGTCGAGGTCGGCCGCAAGGCACTTCCGTAACTCGGCCAGGTGACGGCTCTCTTCTCCGTCGTAGTTGCTCTCGAACGCGAGCAGGTGATTGCCCTTGGCGTCGTCGAAGACGACGAAGCGCCCGTAGTGAAGCGTCGTCACCAGGGCGAGGCGCGTGGCCACGGTAGCGCTCGACGTGTCGAGGAGCTTCTCGAGTGCGTCCTCCGCGCCGGCGCGAACGTTCGCGATCACGGTCAGCGCATGTTGCGATATGGGCGGAGCGGGCACGGCGGGAGTATCCTCGCAACGCCATGACGACGGCAACCACGACGATGCCGGCCTCCGGGACGACACCCGGGCCCACGGCCCTCCAGCGCCACGCGGCGTTCTTCGACCCCCAAGGGACGGGCCTGGTCACGATCGGTCAGACGTTCGTGGGCATGCGCCGTCTCGGCGTTCACCTCGTGTGGCGAGTCCTTCTCGCGCCGATCATCAACGGTTTTCTGGGCTACCTCACGCAGGGTCGACCATCGCTTGTCATCCGTATCGATCGGATTGCCAAGGGCAAGCATCCGTTCGACAGCGGCACCTTCGACACCGGCGGCGAGGTCGACTCGTCAGCCTTCGATGCCCTCTTCCAGCAATACGGAGACGCCATCTCCCTCGACGAGATGCGCGCGGTCATCTCGGCGCGCGGAAACCGCTTGCCGCAGATGGGCAAACTCGCCGGGGTCCTCGGGCACTTCTTCTCCGACAGGGAGGTCGGGGTCTTTTTCTGCGTCGCGTCCGACACGACGAAGGTCTCCGATGGGCGCGTGGTCGATGCCGTGACCAGGGATACGCTCCGCCGCTTCTACGAGGGCACGCTGTTTCCCGATCTGGCCCGCCGGCGGCTGCTCGTCGAAGGGGGGTGCGTGTGCGTAAAGCGGAATTCACGGAGTTGACGCTTGCGCGGCCCGGCTCCTTCGTAAACCCTTAGGGACGTCATGCGCCATTCGCTCCTCCTTCTTGCCCTTGCCTCCGCCTCTTTCGGGTGCTCGTCGACCAGCGGCTCCCCAGGCGCGCCCTCCGACGCGGGCAACGGCGTGGACGCTACCGCGGACGCCGGGCCGCCGACGCCCCCGAGCGATTCCGTCGCGCAGACGGCTCGCACGAACTGCGCCTACGACGCCGGCGCCCTCGCCATCGGGACCCAGGGAGCCTCGGCACCGAACGGAACCGCGATCCCGATCGACACCATCGTCGTCATCATGATGGAGAATCGCTCGTTCGATCACTACTTCCAGGATCTCGCCAATCAGGGGTGGACGGACGTCGACGTGGCGCCGATGGGGGCCTCCAACCCGGGCGTGGATGATGCTGCCGTACCGTTCGCGTACGGCGGCCTGGGCGCGAACGCTGGCGAGGACGGCGGCGCGGAGGGGGGCGACGACGGCGGCACCGCGTCGACCCTCTGCTTCGCCGACACGAACCACAGCTGGGACGGCACGCACGCGGAGATCGACAACGGAAAGATGGACGGCTTCGCGATCGCCAACGACGGAACCCACGAGGACCCGATGTTCGGGCCCCCGGGGTTTCTGAGCGGCGCGCGCGCGATGACCTACTACGCGAAGAACGATCTGCCGTTCATGTTCTGGGCGGCAGCCAACTTCGCAATCGGAGACAAGTACTTCGCCTCGGTCCCGGGCCCAACATGGCCGAATCGCGAGTACCTCTACGCGGGCACCTCCTGGGGAGAGACGACGACGGGAACGTTGCCGACGCCGACGACCCCCATCGTGCTCGATACCTTGAACACCGCGGGTGTCTCTTGGGGGTACTACCAGGGGGCCGACCTCGCCACGTTTTCGCTGCCGACCATCGACCTCTTCACCAAGGCCAAGAACTTCAGCAGCTACTCGAAGAACGTCTTCACCTTCGATCAGTTCACGAGTGCGGCCTCGGCCGGAACGCTCCCCCACGTCGTCTTCATCGATCCGAGCCTCCTCCCGGAGGGTTACAACAACAACGACGAGCACCCGCCGGCGGTGATGCAGATCGGGGAGAACTGGCGCGCCGGAGTGGTGCAGAGCCTCATGGCGAGCCCAGAGTGGGCGCACATGGCCATCTTTCTTCTCTATGACGAGCACGGGGGGCTCTACGATCACGTGAGTCCACCGCCGGCGTGCGCGCCGGACTCGATCGAGCCGATCTCGACGACGGACGGCGGGACGTACGGCGGATTCGTCGAGTACGGCGTGCGTCTGCCGTTCGTGGCGATTTCCCCCTACGCCAAGACCCATTACGTCAGCCACATGGTCTACGACCATACGTCCGTCCTTCGCTTCATCGAGGCTCGGTTCGGCCTGCCCGCGCTCACGAAGCGCGACGCCAACGCGCTCGCGCCGTGGGACGTGTTCGACTTCACGTCGCCGCCGAACATGACGCCGCCGCCAATGCCTGACGTTCCGGTGAACCAGGCGATAGTCAGTCAATGCGCGGCGATCTTCAATTCGTCCATACCCACCTCGTACTCGCAGTAGCTGCGCTCGGGATCGCGCTCGGTTGCTCACGGCCGGGGCGAGCGGACGGCGACGCCTCGAGTCCGGACGCGGCGGTCGCGCAGAGCGCCGCGACGATTCTGATTCGGGACTTCGATAGGGCAGGGCTGAAGGCCGTGGAACGAATCGGCCCCGGCTGCGACGACCGAGGCTCGTACGTGGACCTTCGTCGGGCCGCGCTGGGCTCCCTGAGCGCATGGCGCCGGTGGAACGCCCTTTCGGCGGAGGCCACGTTCGGACCGGAGGTGGCCATCCTCGAGGCTGGTGGCTCGATCGGCGCGCTCGATCGCGCGATGACGGCCCACGACTGCCCCTCCGCGCTGAAAGCCGCGGGCAACATCGACGGCGCCTTCCGCATTTCGGAGGCTGCCCTTGAGAGGGGCGACATCTCCCCGGCAGTGGTTGGTCAGGCGCTCTCGGACGCCGCGTATCGTCTCGGGGAAGCTACGCTGGAGTCGACGTCTTACGTGCCCGAGATGGACGACGCGGCCTTCGCCGATGTCCTCGGACTTCTGGATTTCATCGAGGGCGGCATCCAGGCCGTGGGTTTCGACGTCAGCCCCGATCTGAGCCCTCTCTTGCGGCTGCGGAAAGCGCACACGCTGTCCGAGGTGATCGATCGCGCGTCGATTGTCCGGGCAACCGGAGTTCTGGGCGAATCGATCCGCCGCGCAGTCCACGCCCGAGGCTTCGCAACGAACTTGATGATCCGGCCGCTCCGGGACGCACGGGAGGTGAGCGCACTGACGCTGCCGCGCCCCGCTGTGCCCCCGGATCCCGCGCGGGCTGCCTTGGGAGAGCGGCTCTTCCTCGATTGCAGGTTATCCCGGGGAGGGGTGCGCGCGTGCGCCACGTGCCACGTTCCGGGGCACGCGTTCGCCGATGGCCTCGTCGCGCCGGTGTCTCTCGATCCGGCCTTGCCACTCCGCCGCAATACGCCCACGCTCCTCTACGCCCCGCTAGAGGCTCGCCTGACGTGGGACGGCCGGGTGCGAACCGCGGACCGGCAGGCGTTGATGGTGATTCACACGCGCGCCGAGATGGGGCTCACCGACGCGGAGCTCACACGTGCCGTCGCCTCGGACGCCGCTTATGCCGACGGCTTTCGCAGCGCATTCCACGAGGAGGTGGCAGGGAAGGACATCGGACTTGCGCTCGCGGCCTACGAGTCGAAGGCGTTCGTTCCGGGCAACGCGCCGATCGATCGTTTCGCGCAGGGGGACGCGGGGGCCATCTCCTCCGATGCGAAGGCGGGGCTCGACGTGTTCGCGGGCAAGGGGCGATGCGCCCGATGCCACGTTCCACCGGTCTTCGGAGGGACGCGCCCGCCGGACTTCACGGCTCCCATCTTCGCCGTGCTCGGCGTCCCCTCCGCCCCGGGCGCAACGAAGGTGGACGCCGACCTGGGCCGAGGTGGAGCGTTCAAGGTCCCGACGGTGCGTAACGTCGGCCGGACCGCGCCCTATTTTCACAACGGCCGCTACAAGACCCTGGAGGAGGTCGTGGACTTCTACGACCGAGGCGGTGGCAGGGGACTCGGCCTCGACGTGCCGAATCAGGACCCCGAAATTCGCGCCCTGCATCTGTCGGCCGACGAGAAGCGGGTCGTCATCGTCTTCATGCGCGAGGCCCTCGACGATTCACCGGACGATGGCAAACCGTCGCCGTGACCTTATCATCCCATCGCCTTGACCACCCCGCGCGACCATGGTTTCCACGCACCCGCCGAATGGGCGCGCCACGCGGCCACGTGGGTTGCATGGCCTAGCCACGCCGATCTCTGGCAGCACAACCTGGCCCCGGCGCGCGCGGCCTTCACTGGCCTCGTATCGGCGATCGCCGAGGGCGAGACTGCGGAAGTGCTGGTCCCCGACGACGCCCAGGAGAAGCTCGCCAGGGCTGCGCTGCCGGCGGCGGGCGTACGTTTCCACCGCGTGCCGTTCGGCGACATCTGGCTGCGCGACACGGCGCCCGTCTTCCTCGTCGGCCCCGGCGGCACCGAGGCGTCCGTACGCTTCGTCTTCAACGGCTGGGGCGGCAAGTACGTGCTCGAACACGACAGCCACGTCTCGGAGCGTGTCGCGTCCTTGGCCCGGGTTCGCGAGTTCGTCCAGCCGACGTTCGTCCTCGAGGGTGGCGCCGTCGACGTGGACGGCGAGGGGAGCGTCCTGACGACGCGCCAGTGCATGCTGAACCCGAACCGCAACGGGTCCGTCGACGCGCAGTGGGTCGAGCGCATGCTTCGGCGAGTCGCTCGGCGTCGACGCCGTCCTGTGGCTCGGCGAGGGGCTTGCCAACGACCACACCGACGGCCACGTCGACACCATCGTTCGCTTCGTGAGGCCCGGCGTGGTCGTCGCGATGGAGCCGCGCGCGCCCGACGATCCGAACCGCGAGGTCCTGCAGTCGCTCCTCGCCGAAGCGGCTGCGCTCGTCGACGCACGCGGGCGTAAGCTCGAGGTCGTGCGCATCCCATCGCCGGGGCGGGTCGAAGACGAGGACGGGCGCGTGATGCCCGCGAGCTACGTGAACTTCTACATCGCGAATGCCGCCGTCGTCGTGCCCACGTACGGCACGCCCTTCGACGCCGAGGCGGTGGAGCTCGTCGGTGCGCTCTTTCCCGGGAGGCGCTCGATCGGCGTCGACGCGCGTGCGGTACTGACGGGCGGCGGGGCGTTTCACTGCATCACGCAGCAGCAGCCGATGGGGGGTGCGCCGTGACAGCTCGCCGGGTCACCGTCGCGGCCGTGCAGTGTCCGCTGGCCGGTCCGCGCGCGGCGAACATCGAGCGCGTGGAGAAGCACGTGCGCGAGGCGGCGGCGAAGGGCGCGAACATCGTCCTGCCGCCGGAGCTGTTCGAAGGGCCCTACTTCTGCCGTGAGGAGAGCAGCGAGTGGTTCGCGGAGGCCCGCCCGGTGGACGAGGACGACGCGGTCGCCCGCATGCGCATCGTGGCCGCACGAGCTGGGCGTCGTCATCCCCGTCTCGTTCTTCGAGCGCGCGGGGCAGGCGTACTACAACAGCGTCGCGGTCATCGACGCCGACGGCAGCATGCTCGGCGTGTACCGGAAGAGCCACATCCCGGACGGTCCCGGATACGAGGAGAAGTTCTACTTCCGGCCCGGCGACACGGGCTTCCGCGCTTGGCGTACACGTCACGCGATGATCGGCGTCGGCATCTGCTGGGACCAGTGGTTCCCCGAGTCGGCGCGCGCCATGATGCTCCTCGGCGCGGAGCTCTTGCTCTATCCGACGGCCATCGGCAGCGAGCCGCACGAACCCGATCTCGACACGCGGGATCCCTGGCAGCGGGCGATGGTCGGCCACGCGGTCTCGAACGTGGTCCCGGTCGTGGCCGCGAACCGCACCGGCTCCGAGGCCGGCCAGCGATTCTATGGCTCGTCGTTCGTTGCCGACGCGCGCGGCGACAAGGTCGCCGAGCTTGGCCGCTCGGACGAGGGCGTGATCGCGGCGACGTTCGACCTCGACGCCCTGGCGCGTACGCGCGCCTCGTGGGGGTTCTTTCGCGACCGGCGCCCGGACCTGTACGAAGCGTTGACGACGGCCGACGGGTCTCTCCGCGTGGGCCGGAAGCCCGCGTGACCGGCAAACTGGCGAAACTTCGGCAAACTGCGAAGCACGATGCGCACCTCGCATGACGGAAAAGTGATGTCCCGGACTCGGCCGCGCGCTAGCCTCACGCCACCTTCGAGGTGCGTTCAATGCTCCGCCACAGCTCCGATTGGCGAACGTTGCTCTGGGCCTTCGTCCTCTTCCCGGCCGTAGGGTTCGCGCCTTATGTCGACCCGCGGCTGATTCCGTGGCTCCTTCCGGTGAGCCTTTACTTCGGATTCTGCGCAGGTGTCTTCACCCACAATCAGAATCATTGCCCGATGTTCAAGAGCCGCCGGGCAAATACGTTCTACGCGGCCTATCTCAGCATCTTCTACGGTTTCCCCACGTTCGCCTGGATCCCGACCCACAACCAGAACCACCACAAGTTCGTGAACAAGGCGGGCGACGCGACGATCACGTGGCGCTACTCGAAGAAGAACACCTGGCTTGTCGCGAGCACTTACTACTTCGCGTCGTACTCGTGGCAGGGCAAGGTGCTGTCGGATTACGTCGAGAAGGCGAAGGCGACCAACAAGCCGCTCCACCGCCAGATCATCGCCCAACAGGTCACGGTCTTCGGAGGGCAGGCCGTGCTGCTCGCTCTCGGCGTCGTCCTCTACGGATGGAAAGGACTACTCGTCTGGGCCTTCGGGTTCGGGATCTCGGCCTTCTTCGCCACGTGGGCGATGATCTTCATCAACTACATTCAGCATGTGCACTGCGACCCGTGGTCCGAGTACAACCACTCGCGCAACTTCGTCTCGAAGCTCGGCAACTGGCTCGTCTTCAACAACGGCTACCACACGGTGCACCACGAGAGCGCGGGCCTGCACTGGAGCAAGCTCGCGGAGGCACACGCGAAGGTCGCGCACCTCATCCACCCCGAGCTCAATCAGTCCAGCATCTTCGGCTACTGCCTCAGGGCCTACCTCCTGGGCGTATTCAGCGAGAGATACCGGACGAAGCAGATTGGCCGGGCGCCGTACGACCCGCCCGACGGCAGCGCGGTCAAGCTGGAGACAGCCGACGTCGCGGTCGTCGAGGCCGGCGTGAACGCGTCAATGGCTTAAGGAAAGGCCGACGCGGGCCGTTCTCCCCTTTCGAGGAGATCGGAATGGTGGCAGCCATGCAGATTGTCTCCGGTACTCCGGTCAACCAGGCGGATCGCTCTCTCCTGGTCGTCGGCTCGTTCCCCGACGACACCATGAAGCGAGTGCAGGACGCGTCGGCCGCCGTATCCATCAAGGCCGGTTTCGTCGGGAAGTGCGAAGAGTTACCAGCGGTCCTGGCGAATGCCGATCCCCACGCGATCCTCGTTCGAATGGACGCCCAAGGCGCCGCGGAAGCGTGCGCGCATGTGCGAGCGCAGGCGCGTTTCGCCCAGGTCCCCATCTTCGGCGTCACGAACGAGCCGAACGACCTGGCGTTCACCGAGGTGTTCGGCTGGGGCGGCGACGACTTGCTGGGGGTCAATTCCTCGCAGCCGCTCGCTCGGCGCCTGCGCCTGCTGCTGGCACAGCCGCCTCAGGCCACACGGGCAACCCCGCATGCCTCCATGTCCAGGATGCCGGCGCTTGCGGGTCTGGCGGTCGTCGCGGGGGCGGAGGCCACGTGGCGCACCGTCATGGGTCGCGCCCTTTACAACGGCGGGTTCGCGGTTCGATTTGCCGCTTCCGCTACGGACTTCGAGAAGGAGTGCGTAGCCACCGGGGTGCGAATCGTCGTCGTCGCGGACGATTCGATGCCCGAGGGGGCAGCGGTGGCACTGGCGAATGCGCGTCGAAGCGGGTCGCAGGTGGCCTGGGTCGTCGTCGCTCCGCCCAAGCGAATGGCGACCGTGCGCGCCGAGCTCGCACCCGCCGGCAGGGCAGCGGTTCTCGACGGCTTCGCGCCTCCGGAGAACGTGCTCTTCGTCGTCAACGAGCTTCTGTCGGCCCGAGGGGTCGACCAGCGCGGTAGCGCGCGCCTCCTCTACGGTACCGCCGTCACCTTCCGCGCGGCCGGGCGCGAGGAGGACGAGATAGGCTTCTCGTACAACGTGAGCGCGACGGGCGTGTACGTCCGCACACTCGCGGCCCTCGAGGCGAAGCAAGACGTATGGCTCGAGATGTGGGCGCCAAGGTCAGAGCGTCGCGTGCGCCTCGCTGGCACCATTGCGTGGAGTAGACCTTTCGGCCCGCGGGGCGGAGCGACCGTGCCCGCGGGCTTCGGCGTTCAGATCAAAGAGGGCCTCGCAGGAGACCTGGAACGCTGGCGAGCCGGATACGACGCCCTGCGCCAGACGTTGCTCGGCACCGACGCTCCGGTCCCGAGCGCGCAGTAGTCCGGCTCGGCCCTGGTCATGAAAGTCGACTCGTCGATCTCGGCCATTGTCACCGGAGGCGCGTCGGGTCTCGGAGCCGCCACCGCACGTGCTCTGGCGGCACACGGGGCAAAGGTCGCCCTGTTCGACCTGAACGAGGCGAAGGGCGAGCCTCTCGCCCGTGAGCTCGACGGCGTCTTCGCCAAGGTCGACGTAACCGACGAGGCAAGCGTCGACGCGGGCTTCGCGCGCGCGCGGGGGGCCCACGGGCAAGAGCGCATCCTCGTCAACTGCGCGGGCACCGCCATTGCCATCAAGACCGCGAGCCGCGCCAAGGATACCGGGGAGATCCGGCAGTTTCCCCTCGCGGCGTTCAGCAGCGTCATCCAGATCAACCTCATCGGTACCTTCCGCTGCATCGTGAAGGCCGCGTCCGGCATGATGACGCTCGAACCGCTGGAGGACGGTGACCGCGGTGTCATCGTGAACACGGCGTCTGTGGCGGCCGAAGACGGGCAGCTGGGCCAAGCGGCCTACGCGGCATCGAAGGCGGGCGTGGTCGGCATGACCCTTCCGATCGCGCGTGACCTCTCGGCTGAGGGCATCCGGGTGAACACGATCCTGCCCGGAATCTTCGACACGCCGCTCATGCAGGGTGCGCCACCGAACGTCAAAGAGGCCCTCGCCGGGAGTGTTCCGTTTCCGAAGCGCTTTGGGAGGCCGGAAGAGTACGCGTCGCTCGTCCTGGAGATCGTTCGCAATACGTACTTGAACGGCGAGGACATCCGCCTCGATGGCGCCATCCGCATGCCGCCGCGTTGAACGGAGCGCTCATCCCCTCACCCGGGAGTGCTCTGCCGTGAATCGGACCAGCGCGCCGGCGGGCCGCGCCGCCAGGTTGCCCAGGTCGGCCCGAACTACCGTGGCCAGCACCGGATAGCCCCCGGTCGTCGGATGGTCCGGTCCAAGGACGATGGGCTCGCCCGAGGACGGAACCTGGATGGCACCGCGCACCATCGGCGAGGAGACGGCGGTGTCGTCGTCCACGCGGGCGAGCGAAGGTCCTTCGAGGTGGATTCCGACTCGATTGCTTCGCGCCGACACTCGGAAGTGCGACGCGAAGAGCAAGTCGATGGTTCTCGCATCGAATCGATCGAGATCGGGGCCCACGACGACGCGTATCGCCGCGTCGAGGACGGGGAGGGGAGGGGGATCTTTGTGAAGCTCCGCGTCGGTGCCCGCGTGAAGAACGTCGCCCCTCCGCAGCGGACGACCGTGGTGGCCGCCGAGGCCCGCAACGAGCAGCGTGCCGCGTCCTCCCAGCACCACCGGGACGTCGACGCCGCCCCGCAGGGCCGCGTAGCGTACGCGAGCGAGACCGCACTTGAGGGTCCACGTGTCGCCCTTGTCGATCGTATGCGGGACGCCGTCGTCGGCCGCCACGACCGTCGCGTCCAGCGCCGCGATCGTCAGCGAGCCCTGCAGCTCGATCGCCGGGTCGAGGAGGTCGTTACGCGCACCCCAGTTCGCACGAGCAAGGAGCTCCCGGACGAGCGCACCTCCAGGCGGGACTCCCTGGTGCATGCGCCCGGGCCTACCGCCGTCCTGGATTGTCGCGAGGCCCGCGATTGCGACGACTTCGATCACGGGTCGACCCTGACGAACCTGACACGGTCGCCCAAGGCCAGCGTGGCTCCGGAGGCGGGGTCGAAGGGTGCGAACCCGACGGCGACACCGAGGAGGTGCCAGCCTGCTGGCGAGGAGAACGGGTACACGCCCGTGTAGGGTCCCGCGATCGCGACGGACAGCGCACCGACGCGTAGGCGCGGTCGTTTCCGCCGCGGAACGAGCAAGCGTTCGTCCAGGCCGCGCAAGTACGCGAAGCCGGGCATGAACCCGACGGCCGCGACGACGTACTCCGTCGCGGTGTGAAGCGATACGACGTCTTCGCGCGACAGGCGAGTGACAACGGCCACTTCGTCCAGGTCCTCGCCGTCGTAGCGGACATGGATACGATGCTGGCTCGGAGCCGTTGCTGGGGCGGGCTCGGACAGAGCATGGGCGATTGCGACGGCGACGTCGACAGGGGGAAGGCCGGGATCGAACGCCACGAGGGCGTGCCGCTCGGTGACGACCACGTCGACGACGTTGGGCAGAGCGCGTAGCTCTTCGAGGAGCGATTGGGAGTCGGCTCCCTCGGGAAGGCGCGCCCTGAGTGCTGCGTCTCCAAAACGCTCGAGCTGCACGCGCACGTCAGCTCCCGCGGGCTCCGTCGAGAGCCGCCCGGACCGCTCGCGCGACCGCCACGGCCCCTGGCGTGTCTCCGTGCACGCAGATTGTCTCCACGTTGCCCTCGGTCAGGAGAAGGAGCGCCCTGGCCGCCGCGGCAGAGGGGTCGGCCACGAGGGCGCCGGGGTCCCCCCGCGCGACCAGTGTTCCGTCCACGCGCGTGGCGCGGTCCGCGAACCCTTCGCGCGCATAGGGCAAGCCGGCGCGTGAGGCCGCGCTCGCAAGGGCCCCGCCGGCGAGACCGATGACCGTGATGCTTTTCCCGAGCGCGAGCCGCGCGCCCCCCAGAACCGCCTCCGCGACGGCGTCGTCCGTCTGGGCCGCGTGATAGAGCGCGCCGTGCGCCTTTACGAAGTCGACCGCGTGACCGCGCGCGGTGACGATCCCGGCGAGCCTGGCGCATTGATCCGCCACACTGGCGCGCAGGGCATCCGGGCCCATCGTC
The DNA here is from genome assembly GCA_963847465.1 of uncultured delta proteobacterium. Taxonomy (GTDB): domain Bacteria; phylum Myxococcota_A; class Polyangia; order Polyangiales; family Polyangiaceae; genus Palsa-1150. Next base: position 66,866 of record CAWKAF010000033.1, read on the forward strand.
ATCGTCCTTCGCCCAAAGCCTTCGCGATCCGGGTACGAGGGATGCGCGCCGATCCGGACACCGCGTGCGAGGCAGCGATCGACCGCTCGTCCCATCGTCGAGTCGTCGCCCGCGTGACCGCCGCACGCGATGTTCGCGACGTGCGCGCACTCGTAAAGGGCCTCCGCCTCGTCGGGAAGCTCGCCGAGGTCGATGTTGACGAGGACGTCGGTCCGCTTGCTGGGCTGCTCGGCCGCTGCGCCGGCCATCTCGAGGGTGATCCGCTCGATGACCTTCAGGCTGAAAGGCTTCTCGATGCGGCGGTTGTCGACTGACGCGAGAAACTCCGCCGCTCTCGTCGTGAAAGCGCCGCCGGTCATGAAGACGATGCGCTGCTCGAGTCCGGGCCGCGCTTCCCGGAGCCTCTGGTAGAGGTCGATGCCGCTCATCCCGGGCATCATCAGGTCGCACAGGACAACGTCGAAGTCGGCGCTCCGGTGAACCGCGTCGAGGGCCTCGCGACCGCTCGTGACCGCGACGACATCGTGCTCGAGCGAGAGCAGCTCACGCAGCGTGTTGGCGATGGGCACCTCGTCGTCGACGACGAGGACGCGAGCGCGCCTTCCTCCCGCCGCCGGGGCGTCGCTCTTGCGCACGGGGATCGGCGTCTCCTCGGGGTCGATCGTGGGCAGGGCGACGCGGAACGTGGTGCCGGAGCCGGGCTCGCTGTGGCACGTGACCTGACCTCCGAGCGCCGCCACGATGCCGTGGCAGATGGAAAGCCCGAGCCCGGTCCCGACGCCATGGGGTTTCGTCGTGAAGAACGGATCGAAGATGCGCGGCAGGACTTCCGCCGGAATCCCTTCGCCGTTGTCGGCGACCTCGAGGACCGCACGTCCTTCTCCGTCGCTCCGCACCGAAACGCGGATCTCGTTCCTCTCGCTGTGCGTCTCGCTCATCGCCTGGGCGGCGTTCAGAAGCAGGTTCAGGACCACCTGCTCCAGACGGGCATCGTTTGCCCAAACGGGGCGCACAGGCTCGAACGACGTCGATACGCGGGCGCGATGGCGAATCTCGTGAGCGGCGATCCTGATCGCCGACTGGACGACCTCCATCAGATCGACGTGTCGCCGGGTCTCGCCGTCGGCGCGCGAGAAGCTACGTAGCTCACGCACGATCATCGCCACCCGCTCGACTCCACCTCGAGCCTCCCGGAGGAGCTCGGCCAACGCTTCCATCCCCGAGGGATCTCGCATCGCCGCCGGCATCTTTCGAGCGATCCAGTCGAGGTTCAGCATGACGTACGCGAGCGGATTGTTGATCTCGTGGGCCACTCCGGCGGCCATAGTGCCTAGCGCGGCGAGGCGGTCTGCCTGCATGAGCTGCGCCTCGAGAGCCTTCCGCGCCGTGACGTCGCGAGCCATCGTGAGCGCCGACTGCTTTCCCTCGTAGTCGAAGGGCACCGTGCTCACCTCGAGCGCGACGACGGTCCCGTCGTACTTCTGACCACGGAAGGTGTGGGGCGGCGGTCTCCCGTTCTCCTGGACGATGATTCGCTCGTGCACGAGGAGAAGCTCGGCCTCCTCGGGATGGACGAGCTGCGCCAGCGGCACCGCGTAGAGCGCTTCCGCTGTCGGGTAGCCGAGGACGGACACGTAGGCTCGGTTCGCATAGACGAACCGGCCTCCCCGGATGATGCCGATCGGCTCCGTCGCGTTCTCGATGAGCTCGCGGAAGCGAGCCTCCGTACGCAGGCGGGCCTCCTCGGCCGACTTTCGTGCGCTCACGTCCATGATGAACGCGAACATGGCCGGTCGACCGTCGAGCGTGGTTGGGCTCGCCGTCATCTCGACGGGGACCCGCCGTCCGTCCTTGCGGATCACGGTCACTTCGTACCTCGTCTGACCCGGCTCGCCCTGGGTGCGCTTTGCGAGACGCTCGCGGATGCGCGGCAGCTCCTCTGGGGCGATGTTGGCGAGCGGATCGCTCGCGAGGATTTCCGCCGCCGACCAGCCCACGATCTCGGCTGCCGCTTCGTTGACGTAGACCATGCGCGGCCCGGACTCTTCGTAGACGGTGACCGTCACGCCGATGTGCGCGGCGCGAGCGGCCTCGAGCATCGTCTTGCCGAGTACGCCGACGTCGAGGCTTGCGGGCAGATCGCCGACGCGTCCGACCATTACCTCCAAGAGTCGCCGCGGGAAGCGTGCGGAGTCAACTCCAGCTTAGGCTTCTAGGTCCAGCTTCCTTGGCGCGTCGGATGTTCGAGAGCCTCGGCGAGGGCCGAGAGAAACCTGGAACGCTGCCACTCTTCGGCGCCCATCGCGACGGTGTGCGGCGTAGGCACCTGGGCGTCGATCAGCCGAAAGCCCCACCCTTGAACCCTCTCCGCAAGCACGACGAGGGCCATCTTCGACGCGTCGGGGCGCCAGGCGAACATCGACTCGCCGAAGAAGATGCGTCCGAGCGACACGCCGTAGAGGCCACCGGCGAGCTCTCCGTTCGCCTCGAAGGCCTCGACCGAGTGCGCGTACCCGAGGTGATGAAGTCTCACGTAGGCCCTCTCCATCTCGCCCGTGATCCACGTCCCGTCCTGATCGGGCCTTGGCGTCGCCTTGCACGCCCGGATCACGCGCTCGAACGCCGTGTCGAACCGCACCTCGTAGGTCTTCTTCGAAATGACGCGTCGCAACGTGCGGCCCACGTGGAGGCGGTCGACCGGAAGCACGCACCGTGGATCGGGCGAGTGCCAGAGAATGGGAAGCCCCTCTTCGTACCAGGGGAAGATGCCCGACCGGTACGCGAGGAGCAGCCGTTCGGGCGACAAATCACCCCCGACAGCGACGAGACCGCCTTCGGCGTCTTCTGGCGGGGGAAACGCGAGCGGGCGCCCGAGAGCGTGGACTGGCACGGGCCACCGCCAGGAATTTACCGGCCGATGAGGACGGCGAGGAGTCGGTCGAGCATCTTGCCGTACGGAGGCAAGAGGAGGCCCCTCGTGTTGAGTCGCGCCTGTCGAAAGATGGGCTTCTTCTTCGAGAACGTCTCGAACCCCTCGTGGGCGTGGTACGCGCCCATGCCGCTCCCGCCGACCCCGCCGAACGGGAGATCGTCCTGCACCGCGTGCAGCATCGTCTCGTTGATAGTGACGCCGCCGGAGACCGTCTCCGAGAGCACGCGGTCGATCGAGCGCGAGTCGTGGCTGAAGTAGTAGAGCGCCAGCGGGCGAGGGTGCTCGTTGACGTAGGCGATGGCGTCGTCGAGCTTTTCGTAAGTGCGCACCGGGAGCACCGGTCCGAAGATCTCCTCCTGCATGCAGAGCATCTCGTCGGTGGGGTCGAGGACCAGTGTCAGGGGCACTTTTCGCGCACCGGGATCGAGCGTCTCCGATGCGGGATTGATCTCGACGATCGTCGCCCCGTGAGCCTTGGCGTCGTCGACGTACGACCTCACTCTCGCGTAATGCTTGTCGTTCACGATCGATGTGTAGTCGGGGTTCTTCTCCAGCGTCGGGAACATCTTCGCCATCGACGTCTTGCAGGCCTCGACGAACGCATCGCGCTTGCCAGCCGGGACCATCACGTAGTCCGGCGCGACGCACGTCTGGCCGGCGTTGAACGTCTTTCCTGCCACGATCCGCTCGGCGGCGACTCGCGTGTTGAAATCCGTTCCCACGATCGTCGGTGACTTGCCTCCCAGCTCCAGGGTGACTGGCACGAGATTCTCGCTGGCGGCCCGCATCACCAGCTTGCCTACTCGGCTCGACCCCGTGAAAACGAGATGATCGAACGGCAGCTGCGCGAAGGCCTCCCCCACGTCGCTCCCTCCAGTTGTCACGGTCACCTGATCGGGAGGGAAGGCCTCTGCGATCAAATCGTGGAGCAGCGCTGCCGTTTCGGGGACGAGCTCGCTCGGCTTGAGCATTGCGCGATTTCCCGCGGCGAGCGCTGCCACGAGGGGCGCCAGCGCGAGCTGGACCGGGTAGTTCCACGGCGAGATGATCCCGACGACTCCGAGCGGCTGGGAGACGAGTTGACACGTCGCAGGCATGAACACGAAGCTGGTCTCCCGGTCTTCGGGTTCCATCCACTCGCGGAGGTGCGCCTTCGCGTGCTTGAGCGACCCGAGGACGACGAAGACATCGGCGACCAATGTCTCGTGCTTCGAGCGATTGCCGAAGTCCCGGGCGACGGCCTTGGTGATCGCGTCCTTGCGCCGGACGATCGATACTTCGAGCTTCTCGAGCGAGTCGATGCGCTGGTCGTACGTCGGCGGGCCGGCTTTACGCGCTGCGTCTCGGAGCCGCCGCAGCGTCGCAGCAAGGCCTCCAACGGAGGCGGGGTCGGAAAAAGCCTCGGAGTTGTCGGCCTTTTCGGTATCTCCTGCCGGACTCTCGACTGCTGTGGCCGTCATGGTGGCCGAAGGATAGGGCGGAGCCGCGCTGCGGGCAAAGCGCGGGCTCCAGGGGTCGCTGCCCTGGGGCTCGTCGTTCCTGGCCCGGCTGGGCTATGGTTGCTTTTGGGAAGGTGGGCTCTACGCCGAAACAAGCCGCGATCGCTCCCGTGGACGGGGCGAGCTCGCCGTCGGATGACTTGGCCGCGCTCATCGCGCGTCTCGAGATGGCCTATGGTTCCATTGGCCCTGCCGCCGAAGCGCTCAGGCGCGCGCTCGTCCTGGCGGGCCGCTCGGAAGCTCCGCGCGAACCATCGGAGCTCGTTGCGTTCGTGCACGCGCGGCTCGTCCCGAATCCTGATCGTAGAGATCGGGCCGCGACTGGCGATGGCCCTCGTCGACAATCTGGTCGCAGACCTCGCGCCGGTCTCGAGCACTCAACCCTTGGACTCGAGGCCGCAGGAGTCGATGCCCCGGCCCGTGGCGCGCGTCTCTCTGCGCGCCCGGAGCCCGGTGCCTGCCAAGATGGAGCTGTCGGTCCTTCTCGTGGACCTGGATCGCGTGTGGCGATCCATGCTCGCTCGCGATCTCGTCCGCGCGCGGTGGGGAGTGAGCGTGATCGATTCGGTAGACGAGCTGGGGGACGTGATGCGCCCCGGCGAGCCGATCGACGTCGCGATCGTCGACGCGACCCATCCCCACGCCGCGGCCATCATCGACGCGGTCGTTTCCGCCTTCCCGACCGTCGTCCTCGTCGCCCGCGCATCGAACCGTGCGACGGCGCGCGCTCTCCTCGAGAGCAAGGGCCTCCACCGGTTCGACGTGAGGTCGCGTGAGGCACCGGCCGAGGAGCTGATCGAGGCCGTGCGGCGCATCGTGGAGAGCTGAATCCGTGCGCTGGCGGGTGGCTGTCGGGGCCACGGCGATCGGAGTCGGGTGCGGGCGAGGCGCGCAGACGACCGCGACCACGACCGCGACCGCGACCACGACCGCGACCGCGACCACGACCACGACCGCGACCACGACCACGACCGCGACCACGACCGCAATCCTTCACGGGAAGGCGTGTGGGGGGCTGCACTGCATGCAGTACGACTCTGCTCGCGACGCGTTCCTCGATGCGGTGGCGGGCGATCTTCGCGTTCTCGCCATCGGCGAAGCTCACGCTCCCCGAGGTGCAACCGTTCCCTCCGCCGCGAAGCGTTTCACGGAGGACCTCCTACCGTTGCTCGAAGGGCGCGCGTCGGACTTGCTCGTCGAGTTGATGATGCCCCCGACGGGGTGCGCGGACGCGGCGGCGGAGGTGAGAAAGAAGCAAGAGACGGTCACCTCGCGGCAGGCCGAGAACAATCAGAACGAATACGTCACGATGGGGGAGCGGGCGCGTGCCCTCGGTGTCGTTCCGGACTTGCTGCGGCCGACGTGCGCCGACATGGACGCGGTGCACGATGCGGGGGACGACGCGATCGGCGCTTCTCTCGAGATGATCGCGCGCGCGACGCGCTCGCAGGCTGCAAGTCTCATCGATCGTGACGCACGATCGGAGGGAGATCGCGGGAAGATGGTCGTCATCTATGGCGGAATGCTGCACAACGATCTCTCGCCGTCGCCCGACGCGGCGAAGTGGAGCTACGCGCCGGAACTCGATCGGCACGTGCACGGTCGCCTCGTCGCGGTCGATCTCGTCGTCCCCGAGTTCATCCGCGAGGACGACACGTGGCGATCGCTACCCTGGCGGTCGAGTTACGACCAGGCGAGGCTCGGCACGAAGGCAACGCTATTCATGATCGCCGAGCGAAGCTTCGTCCTCGTCTTTCCGCTTGCGCCGTGACGACGAGCGAGGTCGGCGACTGCGCGTCAGAACTGCGTGACGCAGGGGTGTGCGCTCGCGAACGCCTGCATGTCCGGTCCCGCCGTCGAGAAGCTGCCGCAGCACGTGTCGTTGAAGGCCCACGGCATGGCGCCGGCATAGCCCAGCGTGAAAAGGGTGGTCAGCATCGTGCTCAACGGCACCGCGGGGTTGCCATTGACGGCGACGAGGCCCGCGAGCGGGAACTCGCCCATCACCGTGGGCTTGCCGGTCACGCCGTACGACGCGAGCGAATTGTCGTACGGGTAGTACTGGTTGACCCAGTCGTACATGTGGAACGTGTAGTAATCGAGGTCGACCTGAGACCAGGCCTGCGCCCACTTGATCGCGGCGCCTCCGACCGACACCGGCGCCGAGCTGTTCGCGTGAAGCGTCGTCACCACCGCCGCGATGAACGTCTGCATCTGCGCGAACGTGACCGCCTGGTAGCTTGAATTGGGGGAGAACGCCGGGTCCCCGTAGGAGTCGGAGTCGCTGATGGCCCACTCGGGCTCGTTGATGACGTCCCAGGAAACGACGCGGTCTTTGTTGGGGCTGGACTCGACCGTCTGCGCAACGGTCTTCACGACGTTCATCAGTGCGGCGAGCTGGCTCTGGCTTGTAACGATCGGGTTCATCCCGTGCAGCGTGGCGCCGCTGCTGGTACCGCTCGGAGCAAAATCGTCGAAGGAGAAGAGCGTGAAATTGTAGTGCACCCCCACCTGAGCGGCCAAGGACAGGGCCGCCTGGATGTCGGCGATCAGCGTGCCGCCCGTCCCCGTCACGTTGCCGTTCGAGTCGAACTGGACGGCGTCGCCTTCGAGCTGCTGGAGCATCCACCACCGGATGACGTCGACGCCCTTCCCGTGCATGGTCTGCAGATCCGTGGTGATGGCCGATTCGTTCTGCGACACTCCCGTCTCGCCCCAGGCCGATACGCCTCCAAAGTCGGCTACCCAGTTTTTCCACGCGTAGTTGACGCCGTAGAGGAATCGCTTCTCGCATCCGGATGTGATCCCCGCGGTGGCGGGACACGTATCGGTGCACGCCCCGCCATCCATGTGGCCGCCCGTGCCCGTCGCCCCGTCGACTGGGGTGGCGCTCGCCCCGTCGACCGGCGAGGCATCCTCCCCCAACTGCCCGACAGGGCCGTCATCCGACGAGCCAGTCGAGCCCCCCGAGCTGCTCGCCCCGCTCGAGCTCGCGCCGGCACCGGACGAACCGGCGGAAGTGGTGCCCGTCGCGCCATCGCCGCCGCTCCAATCCGTCGAAGCTCCACCGCCGCAGGCCGCTGCCGCGAGCCCCATCGCTCCCATCAAGACGAGATGACCGCGCATCGCCTACCTCCCCAGTCCCGCTTCGGGCGGCTCGGGCACGGCGCCGGGAGGCCGCGGATGGACGCCCATGAGATTCATGACGTGCGCGGAAAGGGGCCCCGAAGGATGCCGTTGCACGAAGAGCATGGCCGCGGTGTGTGCTTCCCCGATGCGATCGAGAGCCACGAGCGAATCGATTCTTCTCGCTTCCTGCTCCTCCGCCGATGGATCGGAGGTCGGGGTCGAGGTCGGGGTCGGGGTCGGGGTCGAGGTCGAGGTCGGGGTCGAGGTCGGGGTCGGGGTCGAGGTCGAGGTCGAGGTCGAGGTCGAGGTCGAGGTCGGGGTCGGGGTCGGGGTCGGGGTCGAGGTCGGCGAGCCCGAAGTCCTCGCCCATGCCGCCGCGCCCAGCGCCAGAACCACAGCCAGGGCGGCGAACGACGACGACCGGCTCATCACCCGACGATTGTAGCCTCCGCCCCCCGGTCGGGCTCACGTATCGGCACCCTAGGGCTTTGGGCGGGCCCAGATGCCGAACACGTAGTTTCCCTGACCTTCGCCGTCGATCTCCACGAGAAAATTGTACACGCCGTCCTTGTCCATGCACCACGCCTTCTCGGACTCGATGATGGCGACGGGCCCGTTGGTCTTGTCCTCGCCGACGAGGGCGCCGCCGGGGCGCTCGATGAGAATGTCGATGTCCTGGATCGTGGAGTCGGCAACGCCGAAGAACCGGTAGCAAAGGCCTCCGAGAATCGGGACGATGAACGTGTCGCGCTTGTCGAGCTTGTGATGCAGCTTGCCGAGCGCCGGCTTCACGTACTCGATCGCGCCCGTCGCAGAGCCGCACCTCGTGATGATGGTGTCGTAGTCCTTTCGAGCGGCGCCCGACGGCGAAACGGTCTGCCAGCACTCGTGCTCACCCACTGTGGCCTTCGGGAAGGTCGGCTTGCTTCCCTTTGTCAGGATCGGCGTCAAGGTCGCCGGGTCCTGGGCTTCCCCGGGGTCGTCGTAGGTCTCCGCGCTCGCTGCTACGGGAGGGGGCGACGTCGACGCGGCCGCGGTTATCGGAGTCGGGCCGGCACTTTCCTGCGAGGGCTGTGACGGGGGAGATGAGTTGGCCGGAACTGTCGAGCCGCCGCACGCGGCGAGGGCGAACGCGAGAAGCGAAAGGCGCATGGTGCCCGAGTCTATCGGAGTTGGTCGCGTCTCGGAGTCATTGCTCGTCCGCTGCCCCCGTGTTACCTGGCCCCAGACTAGAATGGACCTCGTCGAAGCCCGCAATCTCCCCGGGCACGTCGGCATCATCATGGACGGCAATGGCCGCTGGGCGCAGCTCCGTGGGCACCCCCGCTCCAGCGGCCACCGCGAAGGCGCTGCCGCGGTCCGGCGCACGGTTCGCGCGGCGCGCCGCCTCGGCCTGCGTGCGCTCACGCTCTACGCCTTCAGCGAGCAGAACTGGGCGCGTCCGGAGGAGGAGGTCGACGCGCTCATGCTCCTGCTCAAGGATTTTCTGCTGAGCGAGCGAGACGAGATCCTCGACAACGGCATCCGGCTCAATGCCATCGGCAACCTCGGCCGCCTCCCCGCCCTGGTGCGCGCCGTGCTCGACCCCCTCCGCCGGGATACCGAGCGAAACGGGGAGATGACGCTGACGCTCGCCCTCTCGTACGGTGGTCGCGAGGAGATTGCCGACGCGGCGCGCGAGCTCGCCAGGGCAGTGGCCGCGGGCCGCATTCGCCCCGACGACGTCACTCCCGACGCCCTGCGCGCCGAGATGCCGAGCCTCATCGGTCGGCGATCCGGATTTGGTCATTCGCACCGGGGGCGAGCGGCGCATCTCCAACTTTCTGCTCTATGGCCTGGCGTATGCGGAGCTCTACTTCGCCGACGTGCTGTGGCCCGACTTCGCCGCCAGCGACCTCTACGCCGCCATCGCGAGCTACCAGCAGCGCGAGCGCCGCTTCGGGCATGCCGTCGCGCCATCTCCGGCGGGGGGAACCGCGCGGATCGCCGGTCAGTCGCCGGCCCCGTCCCCTGTCGAATCGGCGCTCGCCGGGGCGTCGGCCCCTGTCACACGCATCGCCATCTAGCCGGTTCCGATGGCCAGCGCGGCATCCAACCTCGCCTTGCGCCTCGCCACGGCTGCCGTCGCGGTCCCGATCATCCTCGCGCTTCGTGTTCATCGCGCCCACCGTGGGCCTTCTACCTCTTCGTGCTCCCCAGCTCGCTCGTAGGAGTTCGCGAGTTCTTCGGGATGACCCACCCCGGAGACCGTATCGCGCAGGCCATCGGGGTCCTCCTCTCCGCCGCCGCCTCTCTGGCCGTGTACTTCCGCCACGATGACCCGCGCACGCTCGTGACCGTGCTGGTGGTCGTGCCCGCTCGTGGGCCCGCTCTTCACGCTGGTCCGCCTGGGGGCGCTCGACACCGCCGCTTTGCGCGCCTGCGCTCTGGGGTTCGGGCCGCTGTTCGTCGTGTGCCGCTGACGCTGCTCGCCGTGTTGCGGCGCGAGTTGGGGGCAACAGGGTCGGGGCTGGTCTTGCTCGCCCTCGGCCTCGCCTGGCTGGCCGATACGGGGGCCTACTTCGCCGGGCGGTTCTTCGGTCGACGCAAGCTCTACGAGGCCGTCTCGCCCAAGAAGACGGTCGAAGGCGCTCTCGGCGGCCTGTTGGGGAGCATCGTCTGGGCCGTCGTCGCCTCGCTCTGGTTTCTGCGGGGCGCCCTTCCGCTCGTGCACGCGATTCCACTGGCCATCGTCGCAGGCGTGCTCGGTCAGGCGGGAGACCTCGGCGAATCGCTGCTCAAGCGATCGACGGGGGTCAAGGACTCGGGCGCGATCGTGCCCGGCCACGGCGGTGTTCTCGACCGCGTGGACGCCCTGATCGTGACCGCGGCGCTCGTGTTTCTCTACGCTGTCTGGGTCGAACGCTGCGATCCGGCCGACTTGGTAGTATGGGTCGCATGAGCTCCCATGATGTCCTCAGCCCCTCCCTCGAAGTCGCAAGCGTCCACGGCCAAGGAGTACGACTTCTACAAGGTCGGTCCAGGACTACCTCGACCGCGCCGCGAAGGTCGCGAAGATCGAGCCGTACGTCCAGACGATCCTCAGCCAGCCGAAGAACGAGCTCATCGTCAACTTCCCCGTCCGCATGGACAGCGGCGAAGTGCGGCTCTTCAAGGGCTACCGCGTCCAGCACAACAACCTGCTCGGCCCGTTCAAGGGCGGGATGCGCTACCACCCGCAGGTCTCGCTCGACGACGTCAAGGCGCTCGCGGCGATGATGACGTGGAAGTCGGCCGCTCATGCGCCTGCCCTTCGGCGGCGGCAAGGGCGGCATCAAGTTCGACCCGCACTCGGTCTCGCGGCACGAGCTGCAGCGCATCACGCGCCGCTTCACCCACGCGCTCGGTGAGAACATCGGCCCCGAGTACGACATCCCCGCGCCGGACGTCGGCACGAACGGCCAGACGATGGCGTGGATGATGGACACGTACTCGAACATGGTCGGCTCCGCGCAGAAGCAGATGGTCAAGGGCGTCGTCACGGGCAAGCCCGTGGCGAGCGGCGGGACGCTCGGGCGCCGAAGGCCACCGGGCAGGGGATCGTGTACTGCATCCTCGAGTGGGCCAACGAGAAGGGCTTCAGACCTCGAGGGCTCGACGCATGATCGTGCAGGGCTTCGGCAACGTCGGCTCGAACGCGGCGGTCATCCTCTCGAAGCTCGGCGTGTCGACGATCGCGGTCGGCGATCACACCGGGTACATCTACAACCCCGAGGGCTTCAACGCGCACAAGCTGCAGGACTACGTCGAGGCCAACGGGACCATCGCGGGCTACCCCGGCGGCAAGCCCATCACGCGCGAGGAGTTCTTCGCGACCAAGGCGGACATCTTCGCGCCGTGCGCCCTCGAGAACCAGGTCGGCGAGGCCGAGGCCAGGTCGCTCGACGTCAAGCTCGTCGCCGAGGGGGCGAACGGCCCCTGCAGCCCGGCCGGCGAGCGCGTCCTGCTCGAGAAGGGCATCGACATCCTGCCCGACGTGCTCGCCAACTCGGGCGGCGTCACGGTCAGCTACTACGAGTGGGTGCAGAACAAGCGCTCCGAGATGTGGACGCGAGGAAGAAGTCGACGCGCGCCTCGAGGTGGCGATGAAGCGCGCCTACCGCGAGGTGAGCGACTTCGCGCGCAGCAGGAAGTGCGACATGCGCATCGCCGCGTACGCGCATCGCGCTGCAGCGGATCGAGGCGGTCTACAAGGAGCGCGAGATTTTTCCGTAGCGGTGTCGGCGGGCGGGATGGCTTCGAATGCGGGACGCCGCGGCTCACGTCCGGCCGCGGTAACGCTCATGCCGTCGTCGACCGCCGCGACCCGGCGACTTCTTCTTCCCGTAACCGCGCATGCCTCCCTCGAGCAGCATGAACGCGCGGTCGCATGCCCGCCGGAGCCTCCGCTTCGTCGACGCCACGGCGTCCCCGCGCAGTGCGGCGGCGCCCGCGCTTTCCATCAGCATTCGCTGGATCGCCACGAGCATCGCCGCAACGATCTGCGGCGTCGGGTCGCCGGCGCCGGCTTCGGTCTCCTCGGCGATCGTCTCGGCCAATGAGGCCTCCGCCTTCTCGAACCCGAGGCGCGCCCGTGCGCGCAGTGCGGAGCTCCCCTCGATCGTCCGGAGAAAGCTCGCACCGTGCCGCCATGAGCTGCGGCACCCCGGCGTCGATTGCGGCCAGGAATCCGCGGTGGAGGGCCGACGCGATCGTCTCGCCGGCCTTGCGCTCGAGGATGAAGCGGCGCTGCGCCTCGATGATTTCCCCTTCGCGGTCGAAGAAGAGCTCTTCCTTCGTCTCGAAGTAGTTGAAGATCGTCGCGACGGAGACGTCCGCGGCGGCGGCCACCTCCGCCACGGTCACGTCGTCGAAGCCGCGCTCGATGAACATCTTCGTGGCGACGTTGGAGATCGCGAGGCGGCTCTTGGCTTTCTTGCGCTCGCGAAGGCCGGGCTTCTCGGTGGTCATCGAAGGCCATCCTAGCAGGACTTGCAAAAACTTGTAGTCACTCTATAGTTATAGCGACTGGAGGATTGGGCGATGAACGAGACGCCGCCTACCTCCGACCTCCCGTGAGCCCCATCCCCTCTCCGCCGGTCAACAAATGGCTCGTCGCTGCTTCGGTCAGCTGCGGGTCGATCATGGGCGTGCTCGACTCCACCATCGTCAACGTGGCGCTTCCCCAGATTCAGGGGGCCGTAGGCGCGACACTTCAGGAGATCACCTGGATCGCGACGGGTTACACGATCGCGGCGGTCCTCCTCATGCCTCTGGTCGCGTTCCTCGGTCGCCGCTTTGGACAGAAGCGCGTCTACATGCTCTGCCTCGGACTGTTCCTGCTCGGAAGCGGCCTCTGCGGACTCTCTCGCACCCTTCCTCAGCTCATCGCGTTCCGCGTCCTGCAGGGTCTCGGAGGGGGGGCAATGCAGCCGACGGAGGAGGCAATCCTCCGTCAGACGTTCCCCAAGTCGCAGCAAGGGATGGCCATGGCGCTCACGGGCATGATCATGATGGTCGGCCCGGCGCTCGGGCCGGTGCTCGGTGGCTACATCGTCGATCACCTCCACTGGTCATGGATCTTCTTCGTCTCGCTTCCCATCGGTCTCCTCGGGCTGGTGATGACCTGGACCTTCGTCCGCGAGGACCCGGAGATCCTCGCGAAGAATCGCGCACGCGCTGCAGCCGAGCGGACGAACGTCGATTGGTCCGGAATCGGGCTCCTGTCCACCTGCCTGGCAACGACGGAGTTCGTCATCGAGGAAGGTCAACGGCGCTACTGGTTCGATGACACCCTCATCCGCGTCTTCACGTTCGTCGCCGTCACGACGTTCGCGGCTTTCATTGCGCGCCAGCTCACCGCGAAGGCCCCCGTGATGAATCTCCGCCTGCTGAAAGACACGAGGTTCGCGACAGGCATGCTCTTGAGCGTGCTCGTCATGTCCACGCTCATGGCGACCATGTTCTTGCTCTCGGTCTTCATGCAGCAAGCTCGCGGTTTCACCGCGATGCAGGCAGGCCTCGCCACCCTCCCCATGATGCTCGCGATGTTCGTCGTCATGCCGATCGCGGGCGCAGTCTACGAACGTTTTTCCCCGCGGCTCACGATGGCGGGGGGGATCTTGCTCCTCGCCGCCGGCGCATACGAGCTGAGCCAGGTCACCTTGGCCATGGGTCAATGGGACCTGGCGCTTCCGTTGGCCATGCAGGGGGCCGGAATGGCCCTGATCTTCGTGCCCATGGAGACGACTGCGTTCTCCAGGATTCCACGTCATCTACTGGCGGACGCCGCTGGTCTGAGCAACGTGCTCAAAGAGACCGGGGGCGCCATCGGGCTCGCGCTCTTCACGTCCGTACTCCTTCGGCGCGAGATGGTCGCGCGCGCCGGGCTTGCCGCGCACCTGGGAATGACCAACCCGCTCGCCGCCCAAAGGCTCTCCATGCTGCAGGCGTACATGCCGGGATCCTTTCCGACGGCCTCGCGATCGAGAGCGCTCGGCTACCTGAACGCGATCGTGTCTCGCGAAGCCGCCGTGCGCGCGTACGAACAACTCTTCCTCCTCCTCGGCGTGATGATCCTCATCCTCTTGCCGCTGCTCTTTCTTCTCAAGGTGGACCGTAGTGCGATGGCGCACGGCGAGCCTGAAGCGGAGTGACCCCATGGAAAGCGCATCAGTCAGTACACCTGGGCCTCTCGGCGACGGCGTCGTGACCCCGCATTCGCCCGACCTTTCGCCTTCGCCCCCGACGCGCGCTGACGCGCCGATCGAGAGTCAGCCTGACGCGACGGACGGCAAGCGCGCAAGCAAGCGTCCGTTTCTCATCGTCGGTTTGGTGATCCTGACCGGGATCGCCGCGCTCGTGGTCTACTTGATGCGTACACGGGGCCAAGAGTCGACAGACGACGCCCAGGTGGAAGGGGATGTCGTCACCATTTCCGTGCGGGTGCCAGGTCTCGTCGTCGCGGTTCCGGCGGAGGACAACCACCGGATCAAGAAGGGCGATCTGATCGCTCAGGTCGATGACACGGACTATGCGGCGCGACTGAAGCAAGCACAGGCGGAGCTCGCGCAGGCACGGGCGCAGGCCGCACAGGCCGAAGCGCAGGAGCAGATGGTCGCCGCGAGCGCCAAGGGTGGCATCGCCGCCGGACAGGCTCTCGTTGCAGGTTCGTCCTATGCCGTACGTGGTGCGCACGCAAACGTCGCGAGCGCACGCGCCGCGGTTCGATCTGGCGGAGGGAGACGAAAAGATCGCTGAGCTCGATCTCGCCCGCTGCAAGGCGCTTCGTGAGGCCAACGCCGTTCCGCAGTCGAAGCTCGATGAGGCGCAGGCCGCGGCCGATCGCGCTCGCGCGACCGTCGCGCAGGCACGCGCCGCGCTCAGCGCGTCGGAGGAGCAGCAGCATGCCGCGGACGCTCGGGTGTCCGAGGCACAGGGACGCCTGACCCAGAGCGCGCCGATCGAGACGCAGCTGAACGCCGCGCGCGCAAACACCGAGCTTCAACGCGGCCGAGTGACGGGGGCCGAAGCCGCTGTCGCCTTGGCGCAGTCGCAGCTGGACGCCACACACGTCGTCGCTCCGGCGGACGGGTTGCTCACCAACTTGTCGTTACACCCCGGGGTGCTCGCCGCCGTAGGGACGCCCGTCGCACTACTCGTTCCTCCGGAAGTGTACGTCGTCGCGAACTTCAAGGAGACGCAGGTCGGAGAGCTGCGACCCGGACAGCCGGTCACAGTCTCGGTCGACGCCTTCGCGCCGCGCATGTTCGAAGGCAACGTGGACACGATCGCGGGAGGAACGCAGGGACGCTTTTCGCTGCTGCCGTCGGACAACGCAGGGGAAAACTTCGTGAAGGTCGTCCAGCGCGTTCGGGTGAAGGTTCGCCTCGCGGCAACCGATGCCGTCCTTCTTCCCGGTCTCAGCGCAGGAGTCACGGTGAATGTGCGATGAGAATCTCGGCGGAGCTCTCCTTTGCGTCGAGCTCGCCGTTCCGATACCGAAGCTCGGTCGATGGTCCAGAGCCCGCCGTCGTCGGGTCGGCGCGCAGGCGGCGGGTGGGGCAAGTCTCGGCCGGCCCCCACCACACTTGACGAACTTCCCGCCGAGCCGGCCGACGCGGGGCCCCGCCCGCCGCCGAGCACCGACCCGACGACGGCGGGCGATCGTTCCCCCTCGCGGATCCGAGCGAAGGAAACCGAGCCGCGCAGAGTCGGGTCCAATACGGACCGCGCGCATGCGCACGGTGCGGGACGAAGGTAGACTTGCGCCATGCCCGACGAGCGGCGCCGAGGACCTCGGACTCGTGTCGACGGAGCCCGCGTGACGTGCAAGGGCGCCTCGGGCGAGCGTGTGCTCGGCCGCGGGCTCGACCTGGGCGAGGGAGGGATCTTCGTGCAGGTGGACAAGCTGCCTGCCGTCGGGTCGCGCCTCTCGCTCGAGATCCACCTTGCCGGAGAGGCTGCATGGACGGCCGGCGGGCGGGTCATCTGGGTGCGAAGCTTGACCAGCAAGGACGGAAGACCGCACGGCATGGGTGTCGCGTTCGTCGACGTGGACGATGCCGGGCGCGCCGCCATCACCCGTGTCCTCGCCCGCGACGCCACGGCGGGCCCCGGCGAAGGTCTGGCTGCAAAGCCTCCCTCGCGAGAGCGCACCGTCCTCGGCGTCGGTCTCGCCACACCGGACCATGCGGTCGTGGGGGCGCCCATCGTCGCGGTAGCGCCTTCCCGCGAGCAGACGGTGCTGGGTGTCGCTCCCCTTGCGGCGCCGCGGCCGCGCACCGAGTCGACCCCGGCTGTAGACGATCTTCCCGATTGGCCGGACGAACCTCCGGAGCCGGAGAAGCCGGCGGCACCGGCCGCAGAGCAGAGCGTTCCGATTGAGCTGACGGCCGCGAGGGCGCGCGCACGTTCTCCGGTGGCGGACGGCGCACCTTCTCGGCCGCCCGAGGTGGCGCGCGAGGCCTCCATCACATACCCGGCCGGCGTGCCGAGGAAGGGCCGAGCGACGCGCTTTGCTGTCGTTCTGCTGCTCTTGGGCGCGGCGGGCGGTGCTGGGTACGGCGAGCGTGCTCGGCTTCGGACGTGGCTCTCGCCCTACGTGGGCCGGGCCCTGACGCAGTTCCCGCTGCACTGGTTCCGATAGCGAGAGACCGTCTCCCACCCTCTGCGCCTTCGCCGCAGCTGGCCCCCGAAGCCGTGAGGCCAGCGAGGCGATACAATGTCTCCTGTTGGACGACGACCCGGAAAGCCGCCTGAAGGCGCGTGAAGGCAGCGTGCTCGATGGCAAGTGGACGCTGGAGCGGCTGCTCGGCAGCGGCGGCATGGCGGCCGTGTACATGGCGCGGCACCGGAACGGCGCCCGGGCCGCCGTGAAGATCCTGCACCCGGAGCTGGCGCGCAATCAGGAGATTCGCGAGCGATTCTCCCGCGAGGGGTACGCAGCCAACCAGGTGGAGCACCCTGGCGCGGTCCGGGTGCTCGACGACGACGTCATCGCAGACGGCCCCGACAAGGGCACGGCCTACATCGTCATGGAGCTGCTGCTCGATGGCGAGTCGCTCCAGGACAGGCTGGAACGCGGGCCCCAGATGGGCGAGCTGGAATTTTTACGAGTCGCCGAAAGCGTCCTGGAGGTGCTCGATGCGGCGCACGCCCGTGGCGTCGTCCATCGCGATCTCAAGCCTGAGAACCTGTTTCTCCTCGGGCCACCGGACGGCGCGCATGCTCCGCAGGTGAAAATCCTCGACTTCGGCTTGGCGCGTCTCCTCCAGAACCAGACCATCACGATGCACGGGTTGGCCCTGGGTACTCCGTCCTTCATGTCGCCCGAACAAGCAGCGGGGCGCATCGACGACATCGATGGCCGCACGGATCTCTTCGCCGTGGCAGCGACCGGCTTCCGTGTGCGCGCAGGCCGACGCATCCACGAAGCCGACAACCCGGTCGAGCTGGTGATGAAGATGGCCAAGGTACCGGCTCCGCGCCTTGCGACCGTGGCGCCCGGAGCGAGCGAGCCTTTCGCGCGCGTCATCGATCGGGCGCTCGAGTTCAGGCGCGAGGATCGCTACGAGACGGCCGCGGCGATGATCAAAGACGTGCGTCTGGCGATCAAGCAGCTCGCGGCGGGTATGGGCGCGACGCAGGTTGCGAACCCTCTCCGGCCCCTTCCGCCGGCCGCGCGCGCGGCGAAGAAGGGGAGGGAGCCGTCCGCCGCGACCATCGATCTGTCCGACAGCGACATCATCGTCGCGCGCGGTGGCGAGTGGCCACAGGACGACGAGTCGGTCCGAATTCCGAAGAACCGCTCGGTCGTGCCATGGCTTCTCCTCTTGGTCGTCGCAGGCATCGGGAGCAAGCTATGGGGGGAGAAGGCATTGGAGGTCGCTCGTGCGAGATGGGCTGCCTTCGCGCCACCGGCGGCGACGGCTTCATCGATGCCTGTCGCAGAGGTCGCCCCGGCTGCGACGTCGGCCCAGCCCGGTGGGACGGATGTGCCGAAGGCCTCGCAAGGGGATGCTGGCACAGGCCCTCAAGTCGCCAATGCAGATCGAAAGTCGGGTGGGGTCACGGCCCTTTCCGCATCCACCCCTCCCACCCCCGCCGCGATACGCCATCAGACGCCCCCGAGGACAAGCCCCGCCCAGATCCTGAAGACCAAGAAGCACCGGCCCTAGCCGAGCTATGGGCGCGTTCGGGCCGCGCGGCCTTGCGCGCGAGGCTGGCAGAAGCGGGGGACGATCGCCCGCCGTCGTCGGGTCGGTGCTCGCGGTGGGCGGGGCCCCGCGTCGGCCGGCTCGGCGGGAAGTTCGTCAAGTGCGGTAGGGGCCGGCCGAGACTTGCCCCACCCACCGCTGCGCGCCGACCCGACGACGGCGGGCGATCGTCCCCCCGCTTCTGCTAGCCTAGCGCGCCCTCATGCCCTACGTCCGCACGCGCCTCGGCCGGTGGTTCTACGAAGAACGGGGGAAGGCCGCGCGGCCCGACGCGCCCACCGTCGTCCTCTGGCACAGCCTCCTCTGCGACGGCGGCATGTGGCGAGGGCAGATCGAGCCGCTTTCCGCGCTGGGTCGTGTCGTGTCTTTCGATGGCCCGGGGCACGGCAAGAGCGAGCAGTCGCCCTCGTTCACGCTGGAAGAGAACGCCGACGCGCTCGTCGACGGGTTTCGCGAGCTGCGCATCGAGCGCGCCGTCATGGTCGGTCTCTCCTGGGGCGGAATGCTCGCGATGCGCCTGGCGCTGCAGCATCCGACCCGGGTCCGGGCCCTCGCGCTGCTCGATACCAGCGCCGAGGCGGAGGAGCCGGCTCGCGCGCTGAAGTACCGTCTGCTCATCGCCTTCTCCCGCCATCTCGGCATGCCGAAGGGCCTCGCCGACACGCAGATCGTTCCGCTGATGCTGTCCAGCAGCGCGCGAAGACGGGAGCCCGAGCTCGCCAACCGCCTCGTCCGTGCGGCCAACGGCTTCTCTCGCGAGGGGTCCGCGCGGGCAGCGATTGCGGTGGTCGTACGAAGGACGGACATCCTCGGGCGCATCGCGGCGATACGCGCGCCTACGCTCGTCATGTGCGGCACCGAGGACCGGTCGACCGAGCCTGTCCATTCGCAGCGCATCGCGGACCAGATTCCAGGGGCGCGTCTCGTCCTCGTCGAGGGGGCAGGGCATCTCAGCGCGCTCGAACAACCGGCGAAGGTGAACGAGTCCCTCGTGCCATTCGTGCGCGAGCACCTGGCCTGAGCGGTCGGCGAAAGGCGCGGCTCAGAGCGCGCCGCCCCAGACAACGCCGTACACCGGCGTCGTGCCGTATTTCGTCTGGCTCTCGCCGATGATGCCAGCGCTCGGGGTACCCGGCAGCCCCAATCCCTGCTTGGTGGGGTGCGAGTCACGAGTGAGCCACCAGCTCGTTGCGCCACCGACCACGCTCCCGCCGATCGTCGCCGAGAGCCAACCCCGCGTATGGCTCGCGGAAGCGTTGGGGAACCCTGCGGTGATGAGCGGACTGGCAGCCGCAGCCCCGATCAGGGCCCCGCCCCCCAGTCCGACGTCGACCAGGAGCACGCGCGACGGCGACACGGTCACCTGCGTCGCGAGGGCTCCGGCGGCGAGCGTTCCGATGGCGGTACCGAGGCCCATTCCACGGTACGGCGTCACGTTCGCCGTGGTGCCCCGGTAGAGGTACTCGATTGCTCCGCCCGCAAGGAGGCCCAGGACGCCGCCCGAGTGTGCGAGGGTCGCGTCGCCGTCGTCCATCGGCCCCTGCGTTATGGCCACCGTGGCCAGCGTCACTCCGAGCAAGCCCCCGCCCACGCTCCACCCGTACCGGTTCTCGAAGGGCTGAACGTTGGTGCCTGCGGCGATGAGGGACGCCGCCGCTGTCCCCCACAGCGCACCGGCCGAGAGGACCCCGGCGTCTCCGGTCGTCACGTCCCACTCGTCGGCCACGAGCAGCGCCGCCCCCACGCCGATGCCGGTGCCGAGCGCCAGCAAGGGATAGAGCACGCGAGGATCGTCCGAGCCGCTCGCTCGCTGGAGGCTGTACGCGGTGTACGCCCCGAAGAGGGCCGCGTTGACCGCGAGGAAGGCGCGGCCCTGGGACCGCACGGGCGCCATGATCCCCTGCGCGGAGCCCTTCGCCGCCTGTTCGCGCTCTTGCTCCGCGGCCGCTCGGGCGGCGGCCTCGGGCGAGAGAAGGTCGCGCAGCATCACGAGTCCCCGCGCGCTCACCGAGTCGGCGGAGACTGTCTCGACCCGCACGTGCAGCTCGCGAGCTCGCGGGGCCACGGCTACGACACGGACCACGTAGGCTCCGCCGCCCGCCGACTCGATGCGCGGACTCACGACCCACGTACCCCCTTCGAGCTCGTCGCCGGTCGCCGATCGCGCTGCCCGGGTCACGAGGTCCTCGTCGCGAGTGCGTCCCGGCGCCGGTCCCGCGTCCGCGACGTACAGCGTGAATCCGAGGTCCTGCACGGCATCGCGCAGCGTCGCGTCGAGTTCCTGCGCTCTCTCGAACAGGTTCTTGTCGGGCGCCGGCTGCGGCTTGTGCAGCGGCCCGGCGGTGGGACCGTCTCCGGCGGGCTCGAGCGTCGGCCAGATGACGACCGGCGGCTTCCCTTCTGCCGACGCCGCCCCGGCGAAGGCCAGGACGACGCCAAGGGCGAGCGTGGCTAGCAGCAGCTTTCGAGTACTCACCCGGACTCAAAAGTAACTCAGAACATCACGATGCCCATCACCCACAGATCGATGGTCGTCGTGTCGTCTACCGAGAAGCGGTGACCGGGCAGGTCGATGACGTCGCGGTGGTCCGGGTTGGGGACGCCCTGCACCGCCATGCTCTGCGGGTTGAGGCACGGACCGGCCTGGGCCGCGCTCCCCGTGATGTTCGGGTTGCAGCTGTCGGCGGCCGTGACGAGGTGCGGCTGGGCGTAGCCCACCGCGCTACCGAGCGTGAACTTGATGTACTCCCCTGCCTGCCACGTCGCCGCCGCGGAGACCTTGAAGCTGCCGAATGCCTGCTCCTCGGTGATCCCGCTGAAGTAGACCTTCTCGAGGTTTGGGTTCACGACGCTGCCTGTTCCGTTCGGGCCGGCCATGTACCCACCCGGGTTCGGGACGCGTAGCGACGCGGCCTGTGACGAGCCGAGCGCATCGAAGAGCTCCGAATAGTCGCGCCCCGGCGAGTGGTACGTACCCATGAAGCGGAAGTCGGCGCTCAGGCGCTGGAACTCGTCGCGGCGCTCGTACGGGATGACCTCGAAGCCCAGGGCGAACGAGCCGAGCAGCGGGGGCGTTCGCTCCAGGTTGCTCTGCGGGTCCCACTTGCCGAAGTCACTGCTGGCCTGGGGGAACTCGGCCTGCACCCAGAAGCCGCTGTACGGCTCGATGTACCCGAAGCGGCGCGACCAGATGCTCTTACCGATGACGGTGTCCATGCCGCGGCTGATGCCAGGGCTCCGGTTCTGGCCGGTCACAGGGTCGGGGCATTCCACACCGCTGTAACCCGCGGTCGCGTTGCAGGCGTGGAGAGGCGAACCGACGGCGAGGCGCCCCTCGATGCCGATGACCCACGTCGGCTTCGTGTCGTCCCGCTGCTGGTTGTAGATGGCCCAGTCGAGCCCTGCGGCGATGTAGTCGACGCCGCTCCGCGTGGGGCTCGAGAACGGCACGCTGAAGAGCTGGCCGCCGGACGGATCGGCGAGGAGAAACGGCGCGACGGCCGCGGATCCGTTGAGATCTCCCAGCGACTGGGACCAGCCCAGGATTACGGGCACGCGCAGGATGAGGGCGAGGTCGCGGTAGAGGCCGACGTCGGCTCCGACGAGGAGGGTCGACTCCTTCGATGAGTACGTGGCGATGTTCTCGGTGGCCGGGATGAAATTGCCCGTGGCGAGCCCCGGCTGAAACAGCTGCGTTTCGCGCCGGATGCTCGCGTGCTTCCAGGTCTGCTGGAAGCCGAGGACCAGGTTCAGGTCGAAGGGGTCGTCCTTGTCGAAGGCGTCGGCGACCGTCGTGATCTCCGACGTCTCGCTCATGAGACGTGGTTCGCGTGCGCCGACCGGTTCGTCGGCGCGTGCGGTTCGCGCGACGCCCAGCAGCAAGAGCACACCCAGGATGCCCAGCCGACGAGTCATGCGCCTTTGAGGGACGCTAACGGGCGGGCGTGAAGCATGTCAACAACGGTTGCGGTTGGCGGTGGCACGGGGCAAGGACTTCGCCGGGTCTCCCGGGGAGCCCCCTCAGGGAGACGACCCAGCCATCGGCAGCGATCTCCAGGCGGTCTCCGCTTCGACCACCTTGACCGAGAGGGCTTGTTTGAGCCCGCTGCCGCCTGGCGGAAGGCCGTCTACCCGTAGCCCCGCTAGCGCGCAGCCTGCTCGTGCCAGCCTCCTCGCCGTGACCTGTTCGGCGGCCACGGTGCCCCCTGCCGGTCCGCCCTCCGCGGGGGAAAGCAGGGCCCTCGCCAGCGTGTGGGAGCGCTCCGACAGGGAGACGCACCGGTCGACCGCCGCGCCGGCAGCGGCAGCGTCCGCTCGGGGCGGTCCGTCGATGGCCGTCTCCGGGGCCGTCACCCTCTCCCACCCTTCGCTGGTCGCCTCGCCCTGCGGCGGCCACAGGAATGCCACACCGTTTGCGACCCTGAGGTGGGTGCCGCCCGAGGCCGTGTCGATCCGGAGCCTGGCGGCCGCGTAGCGCACCACCGCTTGCTCCGTGACTACCCACTCCTCCGCGCCGGGGCTCTCACCGGCGCCCACCACGCTCTCGAAGCTCCCGGATGCGATCCACGATTCTTCGCGACGGTCGATGCACACACGGACGCGGCCCGGTCCGAGAAACGTGGTCTCGCGGGTCGTGCGCGGGTCCTTCGCGACGAGGCGTGCCCCGGTGGAGAGCGAGAGCCACCCGTCCGCAGGGATCTCGGACAGGTTCGCGATTTGCGCGCTACCCGCGTCCGATTCGACGTGCACGTCACCGTCCGCGGCAATCGCCCGGCACCGGAGGTGAGCCTCCAACGACGCCCGGCTGGACCCGGGTGCGGCGGGGCTCGCCGGGGATGCCGGGTGCGGGGCGGCCGCGGGGGGTGGAGAAGCCGATCCAAGGGGGCCGGCATCGCCGGGGGAGGTGTGGCCACGGTTGCACGCGCAAAAACCCGCGGTGGCCGCGATGGCGATCACCGCAGGCGTGCGCACGCTCACCCCGAAACGCCCGGCGGTGGTGGGATGGTATCGGTGTCGACCTCCGGGAAGATCTCGGAGGTCATGTCTTCGGCGGCAAGCTCTCGCTTCGCGTTGTGCAGCTCGCTCGACGTCTGGTCGAGGCGGTCGGCGAGGACGCCGAGGAACTGCCAGAGCATCTTGACGGCGACCTCGTGCTCCTTGCGCAGGATCTCGAAGAAGTCCTGACGCGCGGATCGCGATGAGCTCTGCATGCCCCACGGCCGTAACGGACGCCGACCGCGGAACGCTGCGGATGAGGGCCATCTCGCCGAGGTGCTCGCCCGGGCCCAGGTGGGTGAGCGTCTGCTCGCCGCGAAAGACGCGCACCTTGCCTTCGAGCACGATGAAGAGCTCGTCGCCCTTGTCGCCTTCTCGGATGACGACCTCGCCGTCGTTGTATTCGCGGCACCTCGACCGCCTGCATCACGCGCAGGAGCTCGCGCTCGGTGAGCCGCGCGAAGAGGGGCATGTTCGCGAGGACGTCGCGCTTGAGGGCTAGGCGCTTGGCGCGCGCCTCGTCGACCGCGCCCTCCTCGCCGACCTTCACGACGAGGGCCGTGATGTTGTCTTTGCCGCCGCGGTCGTTCGCGAGCTCGATGAGCGCCTTGACGCCAGCGTCTCCCTCGAGAGCGAGAGGGGCGCGGAGCTCGTCCGGGGTCTCGAGGTACCCGTGCAGGCCGTCGCTCGCAAGGACGAGGGTGTCCCCCGTCAAGAGCTCGATGACGAGGGTATCGACCTCGACGCGCTCGTAGACGCCGACGGCGCGCGTGATGGCGTTCTTCTGCGCGACCTTCTCGATCTGTTCCTTGCTGAGCTTCCCGCGCTTGATGAGCTCGTTGTAGACGGTGTGGTCTTCGGTCACCTGCTGCACGTGGCCCTCGCGAGCCAGATAGATGCGGCTGTCGCCGACGTGCGCGATGAAGCCCTGGTGACCCGAAGATCGAGGAGGGCGCTCAGCGTCGTTCCCATGCCGCGCTTGTTGGCGTCGGTGGCGGCCTCCTCGTGGATCTTCGAGCAGGCGCGCTGCACGGCGTGCTCGACCAGTGCGACGACGTCCTTCGGGGTCACCTTGTTGGCGCCAGTGGCGCCAGACACGTAGTCGTCGAGCAGCTCTTTCTCGCGCTTGACCTCCTCGTGGACCGTGCGCACCGCCATCGCGCTGGCGACTTCGCCAGCCGCGTGCCCGCCCATTCCGTCGGCGACGATGAAAAGGCCGACCTTCTTGTCGACGAGGAAGTTGTCCTCGTTGTGGTCGCGTACCTTGCCGACGTCCGTCGCGGCATAGAAACGGATCGAGTCCGTGGATTTCATACGATCGCGCCCATGATGAACGATCTTGCCGGACTAGTCACCAGTAGCTGGTTGAGGGCGGAAGAAGGATCACCCTGAGCCTCGCTCCGCCTCGACTCGCTAGCGCTCGAGCACCCCACCCGGGAGGGGGAAGCGCGCCCCCGCCTCCTTCGCTCGCTGGCTCGCTTGCGTCGTTCGGTCCGGCGGTCCTTTCGGGAAGGACCCGGATCCTTTCGCACCGTCGTCGACTCCAGGTGCTCCGTCCCCTGGGAGCGAAGCTAGGGATCCGGAACCGGCGCCTCCGTCGTTCGGTCCCTTGGCTCGGCACGCCATGACTGTCGCGAGGGAGTCGGGTCCCTTCGCTCGCGGGCTCCCTCCCTTCGCTCGGTCCCGCGGTCCTTTCCCGAGGGACCCGGGTATTTTCGCACGGTCGTGGACTCCTGGAGCTCTCTCCCTAGGGAGGGAAGATCGGGATCCGCAACCCGACGCTCCGTCTCTCGGTCCCTTGGCTCGCCATGCCATGACTGTCGCGAGGGAGTCGGGTCCCTTCGCTCGCGGGCTCCCTCCCTTCGCTCGGTCCCGCGGTCCTTTCCCGAGGGACCCGGGTATTTTCGCACGGTCGTGGACTCCTGGAGCTCTCTCCCCAGGGAGGGAAGCTCGGGACCCGGCACCCGACGCTTCGTCTCTCGGTTCCTTGGCTCGGCATGCCATGACTGTCGCGAGGGAGTAGGGTCCCTTCTCTCTATCCTGCGCCTCCTTGTCTCAGGTCCCAGCTTCCATGCGAAGGTCGCGAGCTTCCGTCCGCACGTCCTGCGCGTCCTCGTCTCAGGAGGCCGTGACCGCGGCTCGGTACCCGGATTCCATCGCTTGGTCACGACCGGGCGAGACGAGAATCGTCCGTGTCTTTCGCTCAGGAGTGAGCGTCCAGCTCACAGTCGTGGGGGTTCCACGTCAAGGACCCGGCGCCTTCTCGTCGCGCACGTGCCTCCGTCGCTCGCGTCCGGGCCCCCGAACGTCGCGACCCGGCGCGCGCAGCGGAGCCGAGCGAGCGCTAGCGAGTCGAGGCGGAGCGAGGCTTCAGGGTGATTCGGGTGCGCCCCTAAGACTCGGGTACCCCCTTAAGAGCAATCCCAAGTGCTCGCGCTTTTTTGTACAGGTGGCTGCGCTCGAGATCCAAGCCGCGGGCCGTGCGAGCCATCTGGCCCGAGTGGTGGGCGATGGCCTCTTCGAGGATTACTCGCTCCGTCTCCTCGACCAGGACCCGGAACGGTACGCCCGGTCTGTACAGGCCGGAGGTCTTCTTCGCGACGCCGCCCGGCAAGCACGTCGATACGTCGTCGGCGCCGATGGCGTCGTCCGGGGTCAGGATGACGAGGCGCTCGATGACGTTCTTCAGCTCGCGCGCGTTGCCCGGCCAGGAGTACTGCCCCAGCGCCTCGATGGCATCCTCTTCGAGGTGCACCTTTGGTCTGTCGTTCGACAGGGCAGCGAGCGCGAGGAAGTGGCGAGCGAGCAGCGGCACGTCGTCGCGGCGCGCTCGCAGCGGCGGGATCGAAAGGGGCAGGACATTGATCCGGTCATAAAGGTCCGGGCGAAATGTGCCGCTCTCGCAGGCGGACGGGAGATCTCGATTCGTCGCGGCCACGACGCGGACGTCGACGCGAATGGTCTCGTTGCCGCCGACGCGCTCGATCTCGCGCTCCTGCAGGACGCGGAGCAGCTTGGCCTGCATCGCCAGCGGCATGTCCCCGACCTCGTCGAGAAACAAGGTGCCGCCGGACGCGCGCTCGAACTTTCCGCGCCTCTGCTTGGTCGCGCCGGTGAATGCGCCGGCCTCGTGGCCGAAGAGCTCGGACTCGATGAGCTCACTGGGCAAGGCCGCGCAGTTGAGCTTCTCGAGCGGCCCCTTTGCGCGCGGACTCTGCGCGTGAAGAGCCCGCGCGACGAGCTCCTTGCCGGTTCCGCGTTCCCCGGTCACGAGGACGTCGGCGGCGCTCTTCGCGGCGCGCCCGATCTGCTCGACGAGCTTCTTCATGGCCGGGCTTTCGCCGACGAGCTCTCCGCCCGCACCCGACGCGCGACGCAGCTGCAACGTCTCGGCCTCGGCCCGCGTCAAGCGAAGGGCGGCGTCGATCGCGATGAGCAGCGCGTCGGTGTTCAGGGGTTTCTCGAGGAAGTTCAACGCTCCGATGCGCACCGCGCGAACGGCCGCGTCGATCGTCGCGTGCCCACTCATCATGATGACCGGCGTGTCGCTCTTGCTGGCGCGAAGCCGCTCCAGAAGCTCCACACCGTCCCCGTCCGGAAGGGTGACGTCGAAGAGGCACAAATCGTACGCCCGCCTTTTGATCTTTTCCTCGGCAACCTTCACGCCACCGGCCACGTCGACGGAGTAACCTTCGAGCGAAAGGGCCTTCTGCAACGTCGTCAGGATGAAGGGTTCGTCGTCGACGACCAAAAGGTGGGCACGAGGCATCGCGGAAGTGTAGACGCAGGCGTCGTTCGAGAGGAAACGAGGAGGGCATCGATGAAGCGTGGATTGCATGGCTCCTGGCTGATCGGGCTCGCGATTGCCGTCGCGCGAGTCTCGTCGGGCGGCGACGCCTCGGCCCACGGTGGAGTGGACGAGGACAGGACGCCCCAGGAAGAGCCGTCGAGCGCCGCGCGGCCGGCCCCCGGTGCCGAGGAACCCAGGCCGACCGGAGGCGAGGGGGGCGAGGCCGCCGAGCGCGGTGTCGTGGGGCTCGATGTCGTCCTCGGATGGGGCAACGTCCCCTTCGCCGTCCAGAACCTGCCGACCACCGGCGTCCAGGCGATCACCTATTCCCGCTCGGACGCCACGCCTTCGGACGTTCAGTCGTTCGTCCTCACGGGCCGATTCGACGCGACGGAACACCTGGCCGTCGGGGCCCGCGTACCTTTCACACTCGGCACGTTCTCGCCCGCGGGCTCGGCCGCGCGCTCGGCGACATCCCTCGGCAACGTGGAGTTCGAGGGCGAGCTCGAGACTCACCTCGGTTCCCACGCCAAGCTTGTCGGCGCGCTCGGGGTCGCGCTGCCCACGGGCCAGGGAGACGAGATCCCCGCGACTCTCGTCGGCGTCCCCGCGTCGTCCGTCAACCCGGGCTCCTACGATCGCTACTCCCTCTCCCGTGCGGCCGCCCTGGCCCGTGGTTACGAAGACAACGCCCTCTTCGAGACGGGGCGTCTGGGGGTGGTCCCGAAGCTCGCCCTCATCTGTCGGGGCCCGCGGTTCGGCTTGGAGTCGTACGTGAAGGTCGAGAACCTGATCCAGGCAGCCGGTTCCCTCGATACGCCCTACGTCGGGGAGGTCGTCGCTGGTGTCCGGCTCGTGTACCGCCTCGGCGCCCACGTCGAGGCGTCGGTTCGCGGATGGATCAACGTGGGCTTCGCGGGGACGCCCGATGACATGAAGACGGCGGTTGCGATCGAGCCGGACCTCGCCGTCTCATCCGGAGCGCTCAGGGCATACGCCGGCTTCGTGGCGCCGGTCGTGGGGCCGCCCGCGGATGCTGGGTTCCTCGGAGTTCGCCTCGGCCTCGTGGTCTCGTTCTAGGAATTCGGACCTCGGCGGCTCGCCGGGAGCGCCGCCCTGTGTAGACTCCAACTGGCAATGGCCCTCGCGGACCCGAGCTCGCACACAGTCCTGCGCCGATCGACCGTCGCGCTGGCGCTCTTCCTCGCTCCGGTCGTCACAGGATGCGCCCCACGCGCGGGCACGGGAGCGCCTGCGATGCACGGTGAGCGTGTCGGCCCGGCGACGCCCGAGGTGAGCGACGAGGGGTTCGCAGCGGCGGTGCACGACCTGCTGCTTGCCGAGCGAGGTACTGTCGATCGTGCGGTGCGGCTCGGCGCCGTCGAGGCGAGGCAGATGACTCGTGCCGACGCCCGTTTCCGGTCGCGCACAACGGACCGCGGGCTGTCGGCCGTCAGCGGAGGGCTCTATCTCGTGCGCGTGGGCGAACAGACACCGCGGCTGCTCGGAGTGCATGGGCCGGACGCCCTCAGGGCGGCCGTGCGAGAGCTCTCGATACGCGGCGACGAAGGGCGCGCGCGGGCCCTCTACGATCTCTTGCTTCCCCTCGCGGCCGATACCGAGCGAGGCGAAGTGCTCTCTCACTTGTCTGCGCTCGACCTGTGGACACGCGATGCGGTGGCCGCGGGCGGGCCCGTCGCCAGCGCGGGAGCGGTGGAGCGAATCGCGGTGCGACGAAGGCTGCTCGAGCCCAGCGACGCAGCCCTGACGGATGCCGCCAAGGCGACCGCCGAATGGATAACCCGTGCGATCGTGCTCCGGGACAAGTTCAGGAAGACGCGCACGCAGCCACCGCGCGACGAGGGCGCCGAGGCCTGGCGCGCGCTCGAGACGGGGCCGCTCGTGCTTGCTTCGCTGTACTTGCGCGACGCGAATGCCGCTGGCGCGGCATCGGCGCTCGACCGGGCGCAGGCGCGCGAGCTCCTCGAATCGGAGCGACCTCAGTTCGCTGTGGCCCTCGGAGCGCTCGCGAAGGAGCCGAGCGTCGACCGGTGCATCGACCTTCTGGCCCAGCTGCGCCCGCTCACCGGCCATGAGCAGCCACGCGACGAGGAGGACTTCGTCGACGACCGGGATCTCTTTGGCGCTGCGGCCTTCGCGGTCGCGACCGAGTGCTACCGGCTCGACCCCACGGTGCCGCAGGTGGCGCTCACGCTGGGCATCGCGCTCGAGGAACTTGGCATGGCCGAGGCGGCGCCGGGAGTGCTGGGCGAGGCGGTCCAGGCTCACCCCGAGGCCCGCGTGGCTAGCGAGGCGCTGGCGCTGTCGCTCGACGCCATCGCGAGTGAAGAGGATGCGGGCGAACCGGACGCCGCCCGACGTGCGTTCGTTGCGGCCCAGCCGATCCTCGCCGTGGCCTCGCACAAGGACCTCGTAGGCAAGGTGCACCCGAGCGCGGCGCGGTTGCGTGCGGCGATGGGCGAGATCGAGCTCCGGGAGGGTCGCATCAACGAGGCACGGGCGCTCCTCCGACAGTCCGCCGACGAGGAGAAATCCGGCGCCGTGCTGCTGTCGGTCGCGCGAATCGAGCGGCGCGACGGGCACGCAAAAGAGGCCCTCGAGCACCTGCGGGATGCGCTCACCGCTCACGATGCCGCGCGCGATCCGGCGCTGCGTGGCGAGATCCTGCTGACGATCTCGGATGTCACGCGAGACAAGGGTGACTTTGCGGCGGCGCGCACCCCGCTCGCCGAAGCGCTGAAGGACCTCGTCCAGTCGCGCAACGTGCAGGAGGCCGATGGGCGCGCTCGTGCCGAGCGCGTCCTCGCGAGGGTTCTTGATCGCTTCGGCGCAACTCAACCGGCGCAGAGGGCGCTCGAGAGAGCCTACGCTGCAGCGCCCGGCGACAAGCGTCAAGCCACTCAGACCGTGGAGCTCCTCATAGGTCGGGCGTTCGTTCGAGGCGACATCGCGTCCGCTCGGGACGGGCTGCAGCGAGCGCTGGGGGCCGACCTCGACGGGGCGGACCTCGTCTACTTCGCGCTGTGGGTGCGCCTCCTCGAGCGACAGCTGCGGCTCGCCACGGACGGCGAGCCAGACCGCGTGTTTGCGACGCTCCCCGACGATGGCCAGTGGGTCGCTGCGCTCGCCCGCTTCGGAGAGGGCAAGCTCAAGGCCGACGAGCTGATCGGGCGTGCGAAGACCCCGATGCAGAAATACGAGGCGCTCTTCTACTCCGCGATGGACCGCAGGGCCACGGGCGACACGAAAGGGGGCGACGACCTCTTGCGGCAGGTCGTCGCCGGTACCGGTCTCGAGCTCAGCGAGGTGAGCCTCGCGCGAGACATCCTCGACCCGAGCCGCGCGCAGGCAGGTGGGCCGCTCCCCCCAGACGTCTCGATCCCGTGACGCCGTGAGCGAGCTGCGTCCGATCCGTCAGGCGATCGACTGGGGGCGCATCGCTCCGCTCCGCTTGCGCGCGAGGCAAGTCGCCGAAGGGGTGTACGCCGGAATGCACCGAAGCTCGCGCCGTGGAGCCGGCGTCGAGTTCGGCGGGTACCGCGAGTACGTCGCGGGAGACGACCTGCGCTGGCTCGATCGCCGGTCGCTCCTCAGGCACGATCGTCTGGTCATCAGGCAGTTCGAGACGGAGACCGATCGTACCCTTTGCTTTCTCGTCGACGCGACGGCGTCGATGGCGTTTCGTGGGGCGGACGCACCAGGGGCAAAGCTCGCCTTCGCGTCGCTCATTGCGGCGACGCTTTCCCGCGTCGCCCTGGACGGTGGCGATCCAGTGAGTGTCACGTTTCTCGGGGGTGAGCGCGGTGCGCCAGTAGGTCGGTCGAGCGGTCGCGAACAGTTCGATCGCGTGGTGGCCGCCCTAGAGGCCGCGCAGCCGGGTGGCGATGCGCATCTCGACCGTGACATGGTCGATCGCGCACTCTACGCTCTTGCGCGCGCCTCGAAGCGGGGGGCGATCGTGGTGGTGTTGAGCGACCTTCTCGACCTGCCGGATGATGTCGCCGATCGAATCGCGGCCATCGCGCCTACCGGCCGCGTTCTCGTCGTCGTGCAGGTCCTCGACCCTGCCGAGGTCGACTTTCCGTTCTCGGGCACCGTCCGCCTGCGCGCGCTCGAAGGCGGCACCATCGTCGAGACGGACGCCGACTCCACGCGCGCCAGTTACCTCGAAGCGCTCGCGAACCTCACGGGCGCCTGGAAGGACGCCGTCGTGCGCCGCGGAGGCCGGTTCCTCCGCGCAACGACGACGGACGACCCCGTGGACGTCGTTCGCGCAGTCATTCAGAGCCTTCGCTAGACGCACCCCGTGCTACCTGCTGAGGCGTGATCTTTTATAGCGCGCTGGCGCTCGCGGTCGGCCTGCTCGTCGTGGCTCCGTACCTCGCCCATCGCTTGCGGCGGCGGAACGCAGAGGAGAGGCCATTCCCGCCCGCGCGCCTCGTCCAGCCGGCGCCGCCCAAGGCGCGGCGGCGCGCCCGTCTGGAAGACCAGGCCCTCTATGCCACCCGCGCCGCGGTCGTCGTCGCCCTGGCGCTCCTCGGGGCAACGCCCTTCGTGCGGTGCTCGCGGCTCTCTCTTCAGCGGTCGGGCGGCGCTTCCGTCGCGATGGCGATTGTCCTCGACGACTCGATGAGCATGGGAGCCCACGCAGACGGAAGGCCGCGCTTCGTGCGCGCCCGGGATGGGGCTCGCGAGCTTCTGTCCTCGGCGCGGGAGGGCGACGAGGTGGCGATCGTCCTCGCGGGCGCCCCTGCCCGCGTCGCGCTGGCCGCAACGACCGACCTCGGGGCGGCTCGCACCACCCTCGACACCATCGCTCCGAGCGACCGCGCGACCGACCTCGATGGAGCCATCGTCCTCGCGCGTGGCCTGGTCGCTTCGCTTCCTCAGCTCGACCGTCGCATCGTCGTCCTCAGCGATCTGGCCGATGGCCAGCCCGAGGCGCCTCCGCTGGGCGAGTCCAGCAGCGTCCCGGTGTGGGTCGCCCTGCCAGAGCTCTTGGCCCGAGGGACCGATTGCGCCGTGATGCGCGCGGACCGGCGCGGTGCTCGCGTGCGGGTCGCGGTCTCGTGCGGTCCGGGTGCGAACGTGACCGGCCGCGAGATCATCGTCGAAGACGTCGCGGGCAACGCGCTCGGCCGGGCCTCGATCGCGATCGGTGCCATCAGCTCGATGGGCGCCGCCTCCGCCGTTTCCGAATCGACCGTGCAACTCTCGTCCGCCGATGCGAACGCGGTCCGCGCCCGGCTGTCGGGGGCCGATGCCATTGCGGACGACGACGTGGCCCCGGTCGTGTCGGAGATGGGGCGAGGGGGGATTGCGGTAGTAGCCGACTCCGCCGAGGAGGCGGTCGCTACGGGCGGAGCGCCCATCGTCGAGCAGGCCCTTTCGGCCCTCAAGCTCGACCTCGACGTGAGGCCCGTCCCCGCGCTGCCCGATCGTCTCGAAGATCTCGCCGGCGAAATCGGCGTATTGCTCGATGATCCACCCGGTCTCACGCCGGAGCAGAGGCACGCGCTCGGCGCCTTCGTGGAAGGCGGGGGTCTCGCCCTGGTTGCCCTGGGGCCGCACGCAGCGGCTGCGCCCCTGGGAGCCACGCTCGAGCCGATCTTGACGCGAGCCATCACGTGGAAAGACGCGGGTCGCGTGGGCGCGGACCCCGCCAGCGCCGTTGGCGTGCTCCTCGGCTCGGCAGGCGGTCTCGCCGATCTCGGGGCTGCACGGAGAGCCTTGCTCGCCCCCGAAGACGCCGGGACGTTCGAGGCTCTCGCGAAGTGGACGGACGGTGCGCCGCTCGTGGGGCGTCGGTCGATGGGTCGGGGGGAGACATGGATCGTGACGTTGCCGTTCTCGGCCGACGCGAACGACTTTCCCCTTCGGCCGGCGTTCCTGGCTCTACTCGACGCGTGGGTGAGGACGGCGCGCGAGCACGCGGCGCCGAGGCGAAGCGAGGTCGGGACGGTGTGGAAGTTCCCCGGCGCTCGCCGAATCCAGGTCAAAGGCCCCGCGGGACCCGTCGCCGAGGCGCGTGAGGACGGCGTCCCGCGTGTGACGCCGTCGCTCGTCGGTCTCTACGAGATCCTCGTCGACGGTAGAACCGAGCTTCGCGTCGCCTCCCCCGTCGCGCGCGAGATCGACCTGCGCCCGCGCGGGCTCGCGCAGAGCGCACGAGGCGAGCGCCTCGGCGAGCGCCGGGCGGCCGTCGACATCAGCGGACAGCTTGCCATGGCGTTGCTCGCGCTGATGTCGGTCGAGATCATCCTGCGCGTCGCGTCGAAGGGGCGCGCCGGAACCGTGTGAGACTGAGCTATGCTCGCCATTTCCGTGACGACCGATCCGAAGAGTGCCTGTCGTGGTCTGGCCCTCGCCATCGCGGCGCTCGTCCTCGGATGTCATGGCGCGGGGCTCTATGGCCACGCTCCGCAGTACGCACCCCTGGACGACGAGACCGCGGCCGTCGCGGGCTCGCGCGAGTACGACCCCGTCATGGCCCAGCGCCAGCCCGAGGAGTGGCGAAAGGGCAACGTCGCCCTTTTTGGCGTCGTCGAAGGCCGTACCCCCGGGCCTGGCGGGCGGGCGTTGCTCAAGCTCTCCGTAAGAGCCCTCGCACCACGCAACCTTTGCGACAACCAGAACGACGACGAGTCGTGCCGCGTCACCGTCAGCAGCAGGGACTTCGGCGTGGTCTATGTCCTGGTCTCCCTCAGGGCCGAGGACGATGTGGGTCCCCACTCGATCGCGCCGAAGTCGCTCCTCCGGGTGGTGGGTACGATCGGTCAAGACGTTTCGCAGAGCGACGGGGCGCCCATCTTGCGAGCCACCTTTTACCGACACTGGCCCCCGTTTTTTTACGTGACACTCGCGAGCGCGCGCTACATGCGCCAATGAGGGCCCAATGAGTGGGGCGGGAGGCTGAGCGGCGGCCGCCCGACTTGCGCGCGTTCGCCGACGCGGCGATAGTTGCCAGATCCCCGTGGCCGACGCATTTCACCTGACGACCAACTTCGAGCCCAAAGGCGACCAGCCTCAGGCCATCGAGGAGCTCATGCAGGGGCTTGCGTGCGGCAAGAGCGCCACCAGGTGCTCCTCGGGATCACCGGGCTCGGGCAAGACGTTCACGATCGCCAACGTCATCCAGAGATACGGCCAAGCCCGACGCTCATCCTCGCGCCGAACAAGACCCTCGCCGCGCAGCTCTACGGCGAGATGCGCGAGCTCTTCCCGCAGAACGCCGTCGAGTACTTCGTCAGCTACTACGACTACTACCAGCCCGAGGCGTACATCCCGTCGACCGACACGTTCATCGACAAGGACGCGATCATCAACGACCAGATCGACCGGATGCGCCACTCGGCGACGCGTCGCGCTCCTCTCCCGGCGCGACGTCATCATCGTCGCGAGCGTCAGCTGCATCTACGGCATCGGCAGCGCCGAGAGCTACCACGGTCTCGTCATCCAGCTCGACGGTCGGCGAGGAGCTCCGCCGCGACACCCTCCTGCGGCAGCTGGTCGACATCCAGTACGAGCGAAACGACGTCGACTTCCACCGCGGCACGTTCCGCGTGCGGGGCGACGTGGTCGAGATCTTCCCCGCGTACGAGCAGGAGACCGCGATCCGCGTCGAGTTCTTCGGCGACGACATCGAGGCGATCAAGGAGGTCGACCCGCTCCGCGGCCGGGTCAAGGGCACGCTCGAGCGCTACGCCATCTACCCCGGCTCGCACTACGTCACGCCGCAGGCGCAGATGCGGCGCGCCATCGGGGGCATCCGCGAGGAGCTGCGCGAGCGGCTCGACTTCTTCGACAAGGAGGGGCGCTTCCTCGAGAAGCAGCGCCTCGAGCAGCGCACGCTCTACGACCTCGAGATGATGGAGCAGATGGGCTTCTGCTCGGGCATCGAGAACTACTCGCGGCACCTGTCCGGCCGCAAGGCGGGCGAGCCGCCGCCGACGCTCATCGACTACTTCCCCAAGGACTTCCTCATCGTCGTCGACGAGTCGCACCAGACCGTGCCGCAGCTCCAGGCGATGTACCGCGGCGACCGCGCGCGCAAGGAGACGCTGGTCGAGTACGGCTTCCGCCTGCCGAGCGCGCTCGACAACCGGCCCGCTCAAGTTCGAGGAGTTCGAGGAGCACGTGCGTCAGGCCATCTACGTCTCGGCGACGCCCGGCGAGTACGAGGTCAGCAAGGCCGCAGGGCGTCGTCGTCGAGCAGCTCATTCGTCCCACGGGGCTGACGGATCCCGAGGTCGAGGTGCGCCCGGTCGTCCGGACAGGTGGACGACCTGCTCGGCGAGATCACGCGACCGCGCGACGAAGAACGAGCGCGTCCTCGTGCACGACGCTCACCAAGCGCATGGCGGAGGACCTCACCGACTACTACCGCGAGCTCGGCGTCCGCGTCCGCTACCTGCACTCGGACATCGAGACCCTCGAGCGCATCGACATCCTGCGCGACCTGCGCCTCGGCGAGTTCGACGTGCTCGTCGGCATCAACCTCCTGCGCGAGGGGCTCGACCTGCCCGAGGTGTCGCTCGTCGCCATCTTCGACGCGGACAAGGAGGGCTTCCTGCGGAGCCCGCGCTCGCTCATCCAGACGATCGGGCGCGCGGCGCGCAACGTGAACGGGCGCGTCATCATGTACGCCGACCACGTCACGGCCGCGATGAAGCACGCGATGGACGAGACGACGCGCCGGCGCGCCGTGCAGCGCGAGTACAACGACGAAGCACGGGATCACGCCGACGACGATCGTGCGCGCGGTCATGAACATCAACCCGGCGAGCGGGACCATCGACTACTTCAACGTACCGAAGATGCCCAAGGGCGGGCTCGCGGCGGACGCCGTCGGAGACGCCGAAGACATGCAGGAGCGGCTCGCGGCGATGCGCCTCGAGATGTTCGCCGCGGCGGAGAACCTCGACTTCGAGAAGGCCGCGCGCCTGCGCGACGAGCTGAAGAAGCTCGAGTCGCTGGCGGGCGTCGCCGCGCCTGGGACGAGCGCAGGCGGCTCGTTCAACCCCTATTCGAGCGACGCGAAGAGGAAGAGCGGGGCCCGCGCCAAGGGCACGGCCAAGGCCAGCGGCGCGCGCAACGGTCGAAAGTACAAGGCGCGGTAGCGGTAGGGGCTAAAGCTTCTCGTCTTCGCCTCTCGCCGCAAGCGCGTCGACCACGGCGCGAACGTCTTGCGCTCGCTCGCGCGGAATGACGAGCACCGCGTCGTCGGTCTCGACCACGACCAGGTCACTCACGCCGACCAACGCCCAGCGCTTGCGCTGCGTGGTGCTCGTCAGGTCCTTCACCAGATTGTTCTTCGCCTCGATCGCGATGGTTCCCGTCGGCAGCGCGTTGCCGTGCACATCGCGTTCGGACATCTCCCAG
This sequence comes from uncultured delta proteobacterium, assembly GCA_963847465.1. Lineage (GTDB taxonomy): Bacteria > Myxococcota_A > Polyangia > Polyangiales > Polyangiaceae > Palsa-1150. The sequence goes on from CAWKAF010000033.1 coordinate 103,349, forward strand.
GTGACCTGCCAGCTCCCGACGTCGTTCCACCCGAAGCGGCCCGGCACCACCGCGATGCGCTGGGCCTTCTCCATGACGCCGTGGTCGATCGAGATCGACGGCAACGTGGGAAATACCTCGGCCAGGGCCTGCGCTTCCCGGCCCAGGGCGACCGCGGCATCGATGCGGTCGAGTCCGGCAGCGAGCGCGGGGAGATGCTCGGCAACGGCCTCTCTCATGGCGCTCGCTCGAAAGAAGAACATCCCCGCATTCCACAGGTGCTTGCCCCCGAGGAGGAACTCCTCGGCACGCTCGCGGCTCGGCTTCTCGACGAAGCGCGCGGCGGCGTGGACTCCCTCGCCGATGGAGTCGCCGATCTCGATGTAGCCGTAACCTGTCTCGGGCCGCGTGGGGACGATGCCGATCGTGGTCAGCCAGCCCTCATCGGCCGATCGAATCGCGCGGGCCAGGACCTCGAGGAAGGCGGACTCGTCGCCGATGGTGTGGTCGGCCGGCAGGACGGCGACGAGGGCGTCGGGATCGGTGCGGGCGATGGTCGCCGCTGCCCACGCGATGGCAGGCGCCGTGTTGCGCGCCATCGGCTCGGCGAGCATGTGGCTCGCGGGGACCATCGGCAACGCCGCGGCCGTTGCACCGACGAGGTGCGCGCCTGTCGAGACCCAGACACGATCGGGGGGGACGAGCTGCTCGATGCGGCGAACCGTCGCGAGGATGAGCGACTCGCCGGTGCCGGCGAGTGGCAGAAGCTGCTTGGGCTTGAGCCGGCGCGACGCGGGCCAGAACCGGGTGCCCGAGCCGCCCGCCAGAATGACGGCGTGGACGTGGTGCATTCGCTGCCTCGTACCACGGGCGACGCTCGCGTGGCAGGATGCCTTTGGCGTGGTCATCAACGTGGCGTTCGACCTCGAGCTCGCGCACGGGCGATGCGTAGGTATCCGCATCCCCGACGGAGAGGAGGCGATGGCCGTGCTCGGATTGGCTCTCGTGCCGGAGGAGCGTGATTTTGCAAGCGCCCTGGGCCCTTTGCGGCGGCGCACATGGATCGCCGGACGCTCGGCCCTACGGCAAGCCTTGGCGCGCGCCGGCTTCGAGGCAAAGGGGCCTGTGCTCGCGGATGATCGGGGGGCGCCGGTGCTCCCGTCCGGTATCTCGGGCTCGATCACGCACAAGGAAGACCTCGCCGCCGCGCTCGTGGCCCGCGCGACCGCTGCACGGGTAGGAATCGACCTCGAGCACGACGTGGCAGGCAAACAAGACATCGCGTCACGCGTCCTCGCCGAAGACGAGCTCGTCGAGCTCGCGGCGCTCGATGCCCCGGCGCGGGCGCGCGAGGTCCTGCTACGCTTCTCCTCGAAGGAGGCGATCTACAAGGCAATCGATCCTTTCGTCCGCCGGTTCGTGGGATTCGACGAGGTGAGCGTCGTCACGGAGCCCGACGGCAAGGCGAGAGTCACTTCCCGACTGCGGGGCGGGGAGGGGCCATTCGCCGTCGAGGTACGATGGCGGCGATTCGAGGGCATCGTGCTCACGACCGCGCGGGTCAGCCGGGTGGCCCACTCGGTGGATCCGGACTCACGGGCACTCTAGAGTTGGGGAAGCGCGACTGGAGGTAAGGAACATGGCTTCAGCGTCCAGAGCTCGACGACTCGGGATCCTCGCGACCGTGGCGCTCGCCGCGCAGCTCTTCTCCGTGGGGGCCCGCGCCGATGACGCACCGGCTGTCGACAAGCCCACGACGGACGACGACGCGTCGAGGCACGTCATCGATTGAACCTGGCTCTACGTGGACGATGCCCGGATCGCCGCGCCGATGAGCCTCATCGCCACGTCGAGCGTCTCCTACACGAGCGTCGGCAACAGCCCGTCGCGCATCGTCAACCCTTTCCCCGGGTGCGTCGCCCCGTGCAACACGTACAACTCCTTTGCCGCCAACACGGCGACGCCGGGCGGCATGCTGGAAGTGGGGGGCGAGTTCGGAATCGTGCAGCGGCTTTCGGTCATGGCAATCGCTCAGATAGGACTCGGAGGGTCCGACAACACGCCCAGCCCGAGCGCGGGGGCAGTCGCGGGTCTGCGCTTCCAGGTCCTGCCGTCGGAGTGGCACAACACGCACCTCGTCGTCAGCGGCGGCTATCTGCGGGAGGCGTGGCAGGGTCCCGTGTACGACGACGACACCAACACGTGGCACGGCGGCTCCCCCAATGGCGACAACGGAGGCTGGATCCAGGCCTCCTTCTCGGGCGACGTCGACCGCCTTCGCATGGCGGCGACGGTGCACGGCGAGCACGTGTTCTCCCCCGGGCGCGACCCGCTCGATATCATGGTGCAGGCTGGCGCGAGCTATAGGATTGTCGGCGACTTCCGGGGCGGGCTCGAGTACGTCGGGCAAGATCTCGAAGAGTCATTCTCCCCCGGGGCCGAGGGCGGAGCGCGTCACTTCCTGGGTCCGATCGCGTCCCTCCAGCTGATGAGCGACAGGCTGACTCTGGTCGCCGGTCCCTCCGTCGGCCTCACGGTTCACTCGCCCGACTTTCTCGCTCGATTCGCGCTGGCCTATTCGTTCTAGCCTTTGCGATCTTCGGCGCGGAGGCCAAGCTCCTTCAGTTTCTGCTGGAGGCTCTGGCGCGCCATGCCGATGGCCTCGGCGGTCTGCGAAATGTTGCCTCCGTGACGCTTGAGCGCCATGGCCAGGTAGGTGCGCTCGAACTCTTCCACCGCGCGATGCTTCGCTTCCGCGAACGGGGCGGCGACCACGTTTCCGGCGGTCGCAGCGCCGGCGGTGACGGGTAGCCGGAGGTCGGCCTCCTCGATTTGCTCACCGGAGGCGAGCACCGACGCCTGCTCGATGACATTCCTCAGCTCTCGCACGTTGCCCGGCCATTCGTGTCGCGCCAGCCGCGCCATCGCCGCGTCGCTGACCCTCTTCTTTTCTCGCCCGAGGCGCGCCCCGAGCCGGTCCATGAACCTCTCCACGAGCGCGGGCAAGTCCTCGAGCCGGTCGCGAAGCGGCGGCACCACGAGCTCCACCACCCGCAGGCGGTAATAGAGATCCGCGCGGTAACTACCCCGCGCGACCTCCGCCTCGAGATCGCGGTGCGTCGCCGCCACCACGCGCACGTCCACCGTCATGGATTTGCTGCCGCCCACGCGTTCGAACGACCGCTCCTCCAGGACGCGGAGGACCTTTGCCTGCGTCTCGAGGGGCATGTCGCCGATCTCGTCGAGGAAGATCGTCCCCTCGTGGGCGGCCTCGAAACGCCCGATCCGCCGGGCGTTGGCACCCGTGAACGCTCCCTTCTCGTGCCCGAACAGCTCACTCTCGACCAGATCGCGGCTGATCGCCGCGCAGTTGACCGCGACGAACGGACGGCGCGCACGGGAGCTCGACTCGTGGAGCGCCTGCGCGACGAGCTCCTTTCCGGTCCCGCTCTCGCCTCGTACAAGCACCGTCAGGTCGGTCTCCGCCACCTTCTGGATCCGCGCGAACACCCCGCGCATCGCTGCTCCCGCGCCGATCATCGCGCCCAGGCCGTAGTCTCGACCGACGCGCTCGAGCAGCATCCGATGCTCGCGCGCCAGGCGGGTGCGATCGAGCGCGCGGGTCACCACCAGGCGCATCTCGTCGTTGTCGAACGGCTTCGCGAGGTAGTCCTCGGCGCCCGCCTTCATCGCCTCCACGGCGACCTTTTCCGATCCGTGCGCCGTGATCAGGACCACCGGCGCGTCGGCGCGCGCGTCCTTCGAGGCGCGGAGGACGTCCATACCGGTCGCCGCCCCGCCGAGAGAGAGGTCCGTGACGACGAGGTCGAACGCGCCCTCGCGGAGCTTGCGGATCGCCTCCTCACCGCTGTGAGCCTGTTCCACGTCGAGTCCGAGCCGCTTCAGCAGCCCGGCGAGCGCGAGCTGGATGGCGCGCTCGTCCTCCGCGATGAGCACGCGCGCGGTCACGCTGTTCCCGTCCCGTGTCTCGGCAGGACCACGGTGACCTCGGCGCCCCTGCCTGCTTCGGACTTTGCTCCGAGGGTACCGCCGTGCGCCTCGACGAGCTTCCTCGACAGCGCCAGCCCCAGACCGGTGCCGTTCGACTTCGACGTGTAGAACGGTGTGAAGATCTTCTGCAGGCGATCGGGCGGTATGCCGGGGCCGTTGTCGCGAAGGCGGAGCCACACCTCCGTGCCTGCGAGGTTCTCGCCCATCGTCACCTCGAGCCTGGGCTCGGGTGTCCTGCTCTCCTCGAGAGCGTCGAGCGCGTTGCCCACGAGGTTGACGAGGACCCGCCGCATCTTCTCGCGGTCTGCGCGCACGGCGCCCGTCGTGTCGAGGTCTTGTTTCACGACGACGCCCATCTTCTCGAAGCGTCCCTGAAAAGTCTCGAGGGACGAGGCCAAAACGTCGGCCATGGACACCTCTTCGAGCTTCATCTCCTCGTCGCGCGCGAAGCGAAGCAGGTGCGAGATGGATCGCTCGACCCGGTCGAGCTCTTCCAGCGCCACGCGGGCGTACTCGGCATTCTCCGGCGCTCCCGGGTCCTCCCCGATCTGCGCGACCAGGCTCCGCGCGGCGGTGATGGGGTTACGGATCTCGTGCGCGATCGACGCGGAGAGGATCTCGAGCGACCGGGCATGGCGCCCCTCGATCCTCTGCCTTTCGTCGATCGCGCTGCTGGCGGCACGGATCTCGACGTCACGGCTCCAGCGCTTGCGCAGGACGGGAGCGGCGACGGCAAAGAAGCCGTGCGCCGCGAGGCCGACGCCCCAGGACGACATGATGACGGCGGTCACGAAGACATTGGTGACGACGACGAAAAACAGCCCCGTGCACGAGTAAACCAAAAGGTGTCCGAGGAACGCGACCTTCCGGTTCGCGAGCTTTCGCGCGTCCTCGGAAGCCGCGTCGCTAGCTGTCGCCATGGGGCCTGGCCAAAGCCTACCCTCCCTCAGTCGGCGCCGGCGCCTTCCGATGCGAGGCCCATCCATTTCCACATGAAGGCGGTTCGCGGGGTGACGATGCCAAGCTTGACGCAGAGCGTATGAACCGGGCGCACGCTCTGGATCACCTGATCGCGAAAGGCATGGCTCCGGCGCATCTCGCGGACCACCGCGCGCGGTACGCGGTGGCGACTCACCACGTCCGGCGGTAGGCGCATCATCTGGATCATCGTGGCGCCGACGACGAAGGGGGCCGCGATCCGGAGCGCGTTCGCACGATAGGGGCCGAGGCCGGGGAAAGTCTCCGAAAGGAAGCGACTCGCAAAGCAGATGTGGCGGGCCTCCTCCGTGATGTGGATCTGCATGATGCGCTTGAGGAGCGGGTGCGGCGCGAGGGGGCTCGCGAGCGTCGCCTTCTGGACGTGGTCGATCGGGGCCTCCCCGGCGAGGACGTGGAGGAAGAAGCGCTCGGGGGAGTGCCGACCCATCTCGGGAACGCGCCGGGCGACCGTCAGCTCGATGCCTCCGAGTCCGTTCGGGTCGAGGCCGGTGCGATTGACGAACTCTTGAAACATGAGGGAGTGCTGACCCTCCTCGATGACCTCGTGCATCGCGTACCGGAACTCAGGCGAACCGTTGGGGCGCGTCATGGCGAACTCGAGGAGCCCCTTGCTCAGGATGTTCTCGAACTGGATACCGGTGCGCATGCGGCTCACCGTGAGGTGAAGGCCGAGGCGAGCGCGCGCGGGTTGCGGGAGCGTGCGGTACCAGCCGGTGGCCTCGAGCGGCTCTCCCGGCGGGAGCTCGAAGCGAGGGTCGTCCTCTTCGATCCGGTGATCGGGATGGTCCCAGTCGATGTCGGCATAGGCGTCGAAGTGCTTCGTCACCGAGCGGGCGCTCAGGCGGGCGAGGACGTCGGCGTACGGCTCGGGCACGCGGCGAGCGGGCTTCGTGATGGGAACGGCGGGGAACACGGTGGTCATGGTCATGACCGCCATGCATCGCAACGGGCGTGCCCGGCAGAAAACCCGGGAAAACGCGGCGAATGTGGGGTGCGAGGTGCAGGAAAAGGACTAGAGGTGCAGTACGGGGGCTGCAGGGCTTCGCTACGCATAGTACGGTCCATCCTGACGAGCGCGGCCACGGTCGCCGCCGTCGAGCTCACGCGGACGTTTCTGCGGCAGAGCATGGCCGCCCCGTCTCCCGCCAAGTGATCTCCAGCCCAGCGGCTCGAGGTACTCTGCGAATCACGCGTGACTAAATGCCAAAATGCAGTTCGCCATGCCGCCGCGAGGTGGGGCGCGTCCACGCTTGCGTGTCTGGCCTGCAGTACGGGCACGACGGCCGCTTCGGCCAGGGATCCGTTGAACTCGAGCAACAGGCCGACCGGCTCGGATATCCCCCCCGAGGAGGGCGGTCACAACGAGTTCAACCTGGTTCCCGTCGCGGGCGGGACGACCGACATCGGCATCGGTGGCGGCTACTTCATGGGTTACGACCGCATAAGCCCGGGGATGACCCCGTACGTGTGGGATCTCGAGTCCGCCGCGTTCGTGACGTTTGCCCGCACACAGGACGGAGGCGTGATCGTTCCGTACCAGGACGTCTACCTCCAGCTCGTCATCCCGCGATTTCTCGTTCCCTCGCTCGAGCTCGAGGTTCGTCCCGAGTACAGCTGGGAGACGACGCTGGGCTACTACGGTATGGGCAACGCGTCTTCGGCTGCGCTTCCCGCCGGCGCGTCGGAGAAGTACTTCGAGTACGGCCGCCTCCACCCCGAGCTCTACATCCAGCTGCGCTGGCGAATTCTCGACCACCTCATCGGTCGAACGGGGGTCCGGTACGTTCAGAACTGGCTTCAGGTGGCCAGCGATTCGAAGCTCGAACAGGACTTGCTCACGGGGAGTCCCGAAGTGAAGACGCTCCTCGGGTCGACTTCTCCGAGTGGCGTGGGTCTCCTCAGCTATGGCATCCAGTTCGACACGCGCGACAACGACGTCTCGGCGCACAAGGGAACGTTCGACTCGTTCGACGTGCAGGTGAGTCCCGGAGGGACCTCCTGGCTTCCGTATCGATACGGGCAGGCCACAGCGGACATGCGCTTCTACATCCCGATCTGGAGGCCTCGGATCACGCTCGCGGGTCGCGTTGCAGGCGACATCCTTTACGGCAACCCGCCGTTCTACGAGCTTGCCCGGTTCGAAGACACGTACGCAATCGGCGGGCTCAACGGAGTCCGGGGCGTCCCCGCCCAGCGCTACTACGGCAAGATCAAGGCGCTCGGGAACGTCGAGCTCCGAACGGAGCTCGTGAAGTTTCACGCACTCGGCAAGCCTTTGGTCTTCGGCGTCGTCGGCTTCCTCGACGGGGGGAGAGTCTGGGCGGACACGACCCCGCAGCCACAGCTTGACGGTCGCGCCGTCGGACTGAAATACGGCGTCGGCGGCGGCTTGCGCCTCCAGTCGGGCTCTGCGTTCGTGCTCCGAGCCGACGTGGCATGGTCTCCCGACGCGATGCCCATCGGCGGGTACGTCGCCGCGGGCGAGATGTTCTAGGGAGCGGGCGGGTCGGCGACCTGACGTTCGTATGTCTTCAGGACCGCGAGCGACAGGGTCGCGATCATCGGCCCCAGGATGAGACCGATGATCCCGAAGACCTCTACCCCACCGAAGAGCGCGATGAACATGAGGATCGAGGGGACGCTCTTCTCTCGTCCCACGAGCCTCGGGCGAATGAAGTAGTCCGACGCGATCCCCACGGTCAGTGCGCTGTAGATGATCTCGACCAGGCCGGCCCCGGCGTGCCCGCTCGCGATCTGAACGACGCCGATCGGAACCCAGACGAGGAGCGTGCCGATGCCCGGAATGAGCGACGCGATGGCCGTGAGGGCGCCGAAGAACGCCGGCTCGGGTACGCCGGTCATCCAGTAACCGATCGCGGCGAAGACCCCCTGCACCAGGCCGGTGACCACCGTGCCCAGGAAGACCACGCGACCCACGCTTCGAAATTGCTCGAGGAGGGCGTGCGTGTGCCTTCGCTCGAAGGGCAGCATGCGCTCGGCGCGCGTCACGATGTCATCCCAGTAGTGAAGGACGAAGTGCGTGGCCAGCGTCATGAAGAAGAGCGTGAGCGCACCGCCGAACGTGGTCCCGGCGATCTCCGCGGCGATCACGGCTGCGCGCGACCCGAGAGACATGGTCTCGTTCTCGAGGCGCCCCGTGATCTCCGTCGCGTTCAGGTGAAGGAACGTCAGCCGGGACATCGCGCTTTCGGCGAAATCGTGAAAGGCGCCGCCGGGTGCGAGCTGTACCCGCAGCGCGCCGAGAAGCGCCATCCCGCGCGTCACGAGGAGCGTCGTCAGGGCCAGGACCGCGCCCGAGACGGCGACCGTCGCACCCAGCGCGCACGTCAGCGCCGCCGGCCCCGCCTTCATTCCTCGCCGGCGCAGCCGCCCGTAGACGGGCTCCAGGGCGAAAGCGAGGAGGGCCCCCAGGAGCAAGCCAGCCCCGACCGGCAACGCGAGACGCACGAGAGCCGCAAGAGCGACCAGAGCGAGGAACCCGAGGGCCCGTCGCTGCTCGGTCTTGACGGAGCGCGGGGGAGTGGTCACGCGAGCGGAGCTTACGTCACGGCGCTGCATCGAGCGGGCATCATCGCCGCTTCGGACGAGCACGCTTCGAGGGGCAGTCCCCGTGCGCAGGCTCGCCGTGGTCGTGGCGGTCTTGCGTTGCGGTCGAGGTTGCGCCCGCTTTTCGAGCCCCGCGCCCTCCGAGACCCTTCGCGGCACGACGGTTGCGTAGGGACGTGCGGCGGATCCAGGAGGCTGCGATGGTGGACTATGTAGACCCTTTCGAGATCGTCGGACAGACAATCGACAGCAAGTACGTGGTCACCCAGGTCGTGAGCGAGACGTCCTTCTCGGTCGTCTATCGCGCGTCGCATAGCGTGTGGAAGCGCGACGTGGCCATCAAGGCGTTCAAGATCGCGGGCGACTTGACCGAAGATGCCCGGAACTCGCTGCTCACGGCCTTCATCCGCGAAGGGGCCCTCCTGGCCGAGCTCTCCGAGCGCTGCAGCGCGATCTGTCAGGCGCGGGACGTTGCGTCATTCACGACGGTCGCGGGCCATTGGGTGCCTTACATGGTCCTCGAGTGGGTGGACGGCGAGGCGCTCGACCTCGTCCTGGAGCGCGAGCGACGGGAAGGGGCGTCGCCGCGTACGGTCCGCGAAGTGGTCGCCCTCTTGGAGCCAATCGCCGAGGCGCTCGCCCTCGCGCACACCCGCGGCATCGTTCACTGCGACGTGAAGCCCGGCAATATTCTCCTGCTCCGTGACCTGGAAGACGGGCACGGCGCCACCAAGCTGCTCGACTTCGGCGTGGCCAAAGTGTTCCACGGTTCACTCGGAGACGCGGTCGTCGAAGGGGCCTTCACCCCCGCGTACGCTGCACCGGAGCAGTGGTCCGGCGAGCACGGAGCAAAGGGCCCGGCGACGGACGTCTTCGCGCTTGCGCTCGTCGTCGTCGAGCTCGTGACGGGGCAAGAGGCGCTTGCGGGCCACGACGTCGGTGACCTTGCGCGAGAATCGTGCGACCCGCTGCGTCGGCCGACGCCGCGCACGCTGGGTTTCGCTGTCAGCGACGAGGTGGAGCGGGTGCTCTCGCGTGCCCTTTCGTTGAATCCGGCGACCCGTCATGCCGACGCGCAGGAGTTCTGGCAGGCGCTGGTGGCGGCCGACGCCGACGCGCCGAAGGATACCCAGCGAGCGACGGAAGTGGATGTGGTGGTCCCCCTTGCGCGCAAGCGGTCGCGTCGCTCGTCCGCCGCGGCTTCGGCGGCCCTCATCTGTACGTGTGCGGCCGTGGGATGGCAGGTCTCGTCGCAGTCAATCAGGCACCCCGCGTGGCTTGGTGCCGTGACTCCGTCCCTGCCGAGCTTCTCCTCGGCCTTCGGATGGCTGGCCGCGTCGACGACGACCTCGTCGACCTACGCGCCCTTCTTCGCGACAATCTGGATCGTGGCGAACTCGCTGTGCATCGGCACGCTCTTCTCGGCCAGCTGGCTGTGCGGTCGGGCGGTCATGATGGCGGACGCGCCCGAGATAGGACGCCTCTCCCTGCAGCTCCTCCGGCGATGGACGGTCCCCTCGCTAGTCGTGAGCCTCGTCGCCGGCGCCGCCTGGTGCACGCTCGTCGCGCAGGAGCACCAGCAGAACCTCTGGCTCTACGGCGTCGGCCTCGCGGCCCTCGCGCTCGTGGGTCTCAATGTGACCATCGCCCAGCGGGCGAACCAGCTTGCCCAGGGCACCGCCGACTCCAGTCGCGGCGAGGGCGCGAGGCGACTCGCCCTGCTCGTCTCGGTCTCCGCGGCCATCGCCCTCGCCGCTTTCCAGCCCTCTCTTCTCCCGAACTGAGAAGAGGCCGCGAAGCCGCGAAGCCGGGAAGCCGCCAAGCCGCCAAGCCGCCAAGAGAGTGATGAGTCTCTCTTTGAGCCTCCTTCTCTTGGCGGCTATCTCTGAATCGTTGCCCACGCTGACCTCCCCCGTGCCGGCGCTGGTCGGCGTGCTGTGTGCCTTCGGGCCGTTGGCCTGCGGGGGTCACGGAGCAAGCGCAACCGCTCTCGTCGACGGCAGTGCGGTGGATGACGTAGTCGAGGCTTCGCCTACGGAGGCGTCTTCCTCCGATGCGGCGTCCACGGAAGGGTCGCTTCCCGAGGCATCGGCTGATGGCTGCGCCCCTTCGAGCGAGGCAACGAACGACGGTGGGTGCGTGGCCGTGGTCGGCGCCGGCGGGCGTGCCTTGGCGATGGAAGTGAATCCGCCAAGCACGCTGGACTACGCCACGGAGGTCGACGTCGCCTCGAGCCTCGGCGTCACCGTTGTCCCGGTCACCCTGCCCTGGTCCACGCTCGAGAGCGCGGCTCCGGACGGCGGACAGTCCCAGATCGACACGAGCCTCTTCACGGATCTGGTGAGCGTCTATTCGACGCGGAGCGTGGCGCTTCTCATCAGCATCCCGCTCGTCGACACCGCCTCCATCGAGGCGCCGCCGGACCTGCAACCCGGGCTCGCATCGGGCACGATTGCGCTCGACGACCCGAGCGTCGTCAGCCGCTACGAGGCGCTCCTCGATTCGCTCTTCGCGAACATCGGCGGCGTGAGCGTCCGGTACCTCCTCGTCGCGAACGAGGAGAACACGTATCTATCCGGAAAACCGGACGCCATGTGGACGGCGCTCTCGAGCTTCTTCGGCACCATCAAGGCGTACGTAGCGGCGGGTCATCCCGGCGTGGTCGTCGGGATGAGTCTCGCGTTCGAGGGCCTGCTCAGCACCACCGAGGAGGCGCAGATTGCGACGCTCTTCGCGTCGTCCGACGACGTGTTCGTCACTTACTATCTGGGCGACAACGGCTTCGGGGGCATGTCGTCCACGACGGTCCCCGCCGACATGGACACGATGGTGAGCTTCGCCGGGGCACGCCCGGTCGTCCTCAAGGAGTGCGGATACGCGACGGGCACGACCGGCAACAGCGAGACGGGGCAGGTCGCCTTCATCACGGATCTATTCCAGGCCTGGGACACGCACGCCTCGCGCGTTCCGATGGTCACCATCAGCCGCATGTTCGACGACGACGAGAGCGATTGCGTCAGCGAGGCCGAGGCCTACGGCGCGGCGGGCAACCAGGACTTCATCGCGTTCCTGTGCACGCTCGGCGTGCGCACCTACGCGGATGTCCCGAAGCCTGCCTGGGCCCGCTTGGCGGACGCGGCCGGTAGGCGGGGGTTCTGACGGCGAAGAGGCCTTTCGTGTGGCATCATCCCGCCCATGCAAGGAAAGACCGTCCTCATCACGGGCGCCAACCAGGGAATCGGCAAGGCCGCTGCCATCGCGCTCGGGAAGATGGGCGCCAATCTGGTGCTCGTGTGCCGCAACGCGGACAAGGCGCGCGCTGCCGTCGCCGACATCGAGCGAGAGGGCGCCAAGAGCGTCGAGCTCCTCGTGGGCGACATGAGCTCCCAGGCCGACATCCGCCGCGTGGTCAGCGAGTTCAAGGCGAAGCACGACCGCCTCGACGTCCTCCTCAACAACGCCGGGGCCCTCGTGACCTCTCGCCGGACCACGGTCGACGGCATCGAGGAGACGTTCGGCCTCAATCACCTCGGGTACTTCCTCTTGACGAGCCTCCTCCTCGACGTGCTCAAGGCGAGTGCGCCGTCGCGCGTGGTCAGCGTGAGCAGCGAGGCCCACCGCGGCGCCAAGATGCGCTGGGACGATCTGCAGTTCAAAAACAGCAGCTACAGCGCCATGGGCGCGTACGGGCAATCGAAGCTCGCCAACATCCTCTTCACGCGCGCGCTCGCGCAGCGCCTCGAGGGGAGCCGCGTGACCGCGAACAGCCTGCATCCGGGCATCATCGCGTCGGGGTTCGGCACGACGTACGGCGGAGCGGTGAGCGTCTTCTTCAAGGTGGCCCACCTTTTCATGATCTCGTCCGAAGCAGGGGCCAAGACGTCCGTGTACCTGGCGTCGTCGCCCGAGGTCGAAGGCGTCACGGGAAAGTACTTCGACAAGTGCAAGGAGCGCTTTCCGAGCCGTGCGGCGCAAGAAGACGGGGCGCCCGAGCGGCTCTGGGCTGTCAGCGAAGAGCTCACGGGGCTCCGCGCGGCTTCGAACGTCGCGGCCTGACGCGCCATCTCACGACCGATTGAAGTGAGACTGCATGGTTGCAGTCCCCACCGCGGAGGCCCGTGCAGCGCGTGCTAAGGCTTGGCAGGCGCGACACGAGGAGGCTTCATGGCGGTGCGTTGGGTGGCTTCTTTCGGGACTCCGCTGGGTGTGGCGCTTCTCGCGAGCGCCCTCGCAGCGGGCGCGTTCTCGGGTTGCGCAAACAAGAGCACGGGCTTTCCGGACGATCCAGAGGCCGGCGTCGATCCCGAATCGGACGACGGTCCGTCCGGGCCGAGTAGCAGCACCGGCGGGAACTCGAGCGGATCCGGAAACGGATCGGGATCGGGCAGTGGGTCGACGGGTAGTTCGAGCGGGCGAGCATCCAGCAGCAGCTCGGGATCGGGCTCCGGCTCCGGCTCCGGTAGCGGCTCGTCGTCGCACGACTCCGGCGCGTCCTCCGGCGGCGGCGGGCAGCAGAAGGTTCCGAGCAACGTCCAGTACGACGACGCCGGCGTCATCCTCTGCGGCACGGCGTGCCCCCTCACGTCGAACATCTGCTGCGTCGACGTCCTGGGCAACGGGCACTGCATGCCGCCCGGATCGTCTTGCCCCAACGAAGCGATCTTCAAGTGCGTCGAGCGCACCGACTGCCCGGCCAATCAAGTCTGCTGCGGCATCGCCGATCAGACGACCGCCACCGCGGGGTCGGAGTGTCAGGACGTCGCGTCGACCAACAACCAGTGCACCCCGGTGGCGACGTCCAGCACGTCGACGCAAGGGTCGGCGCAGCTTTGCCAGACGAACGCGGAGTGCATCACCGGTAGCTGCCTATGGCAGGACTGCACAGTGGGCACCCTCAAGCCGAGCCTGACGCTCTGTGGCTTGCAGTCGGCCGCGCCGTTCAACTGCGTCGCCCATCAGTAGGCGGCCGACAGTATCTTCCCACCGGTGCGCGCATCGGCGATGATCGGCATGCCGCAGAGCGGCGCCACTTCAATCGGAGGGGAACGATGACCATACGAAAGCTTCTCGGTTTCACTTTGGCCGGTACGGCCGCCGCACTGGTCGCCCTGGTCGCGGGTTGCGGAAGCAGCAGCTCGAGCGGCCCGGCGAGCGCCCTGGGCGAGTCGTGCACCCGAACCGCCGACTGCCAGAGCGGCCTCGTTTGCATCGCGGATACGTGCTTCGCCAAGACGACCCCCGTCGAGGCGGGAGCCGAAGCCGGCGAGGCCGGGCCGATGATGATGGCCGGACCACAGCTCGGCCAGATCGGTGAGGCCTGCCAGACGTCGCGGGACTGCGCGTCGAACCTCGCGTGCGTGGTGTCGGGAGGTTCCGGCGTGTGCGACATCGTCTCGTACGGCCTGACGGCGGGAGGCAAGACGTGCTCGGGCGAATGCGAAGCGGCATCCGACTGCTGCGAGCTGCCCGTCGGCGCTCTCGGGGAGACGGAGGTCATCAGCGACGCCGGCTTCTTGACGATCGTCGAGCCCAGGACGTGTCAGGACGTCCTGCAGCTACTCCTGGATGGAGACCCTGCCGTCTGCACCGCGGCCCACCCCTCGCCGACCGCGGCCAGGGCGTGTTTCTACTATCAGACCTATTGCACCTGCGCGGCCACCACCTGGACCTGCACGGCCAACGAGTGCGTCTACACCGCCAGCTGCCAGGCGGGCAGCACGGAGAACACCCTCGGCGGTTGCCCGTCCGAGACGCGGACGGCGCGTGCGCTCGCGACGACGTGCGGCCCGACCAACCTGTGCCAGGCTGGCGGCTGCTCGAAGGCCGCCGATTGCGAGGGGACGGCCGTTGCGGATGTCAGCGACGCGACCTGCAACGGCGGCGATTGCACGTGTTACCAGGGCGCTTGCTACATCGCGTGCGCGAAGGACATCGATTGCTCGCCGGGGTACTCCTGCAACGCGACCACCATGGTATGCTCGCCGACCGTGTGCATGACCAACGCGGATTGCGTATCGCAAACCGGTGAGGTGCGCTCCACGTGTCAGGCCGGAGCATGCAAGCTCCCCTGCATGTCGGATCATGACTGCAGTCCGTCCGGCGACCTGGGCGCAGGCGCCTTCAACGGGACGATCTGCGGCTCGGGCGGGTTCTGCGTGCCGTTCGGCTGCACGTCCGACTCCGACTGCAGCTCGGGCAGCGTTCACACGTTCTGCGTCACCCCACCGGCGACGACGACGACGGCGCGCTCCGCCATCACGAACTGAGGGCCTAAACGCCGCGGACCATCACGTCGGCGAGGATCTGGCTGAACGCGGCCGGGTCGGGGACCTGGCCCGATTCGGCCAGGTGCGCCTGGCCCAGCAAAAGGCCGGCATAGAGCTTCAATCGCGGGTCTTCCTTGTTCTCGAGGAAGACCGCGCGGAGCTTCGCGATGAGAGGGTGGGAGGGATTGAGCTCGAGAACCCGCTTCACCTTCTGAGGCTTCTGGCCGAGCTGCTCGAGCATGCGCTGCATCCGCGGCGTCATGTCGTGCTCGTCGCCGACCAGGCAGACGGGCGAAGACGTCAGCCGACTCGAGAGGCGGACCTCTTTGATCTCCTCTTGCAAGTAAACGCGGAAGGAGGTGAGAAGATCGCCGTACTCCTTCTTCTTCTCGTCGAGCGCCGCCGTCTCCTTCTTCTTGTCTTCGTCCGACCCGAGCTTGATCTCGCCACGCCCTATCGACTGAAACGGCTTGTCCTTGAACTTCGGCGTGCGCTCGAGCCAGATCTCGTCGACCGGGTCGGAGAAGAGGAGGACTTCGTATCCCTTCTCGGCGAAGGCCTCGAGGAGAGGCGACCGGGCGACCGCGTCGCTGGAGGCGCCGGTGAGAAAGTAGATGGCATCCTGCCCTTCCTTCATGCGGCCGACGTACTGCTCGAGCGACGTGAGATCGGACGCGTGGGCCGTCGATTTCGTGACGAGGAGGCCGAGGAGCCTGTCTCGGTCGTCGTCGAATCCCAGCAGCCCCTCCTTGAGGACCGCGCCAAACTGCGCCCAGAACTCGGTGTACTCCTTCTCTGCCGAGGCTTTCATCTCCTCGAGCGTCGTGAGCACCTTCTTCACGAGCTGCTTGCGGATGACCTGGATCTGCCGGTCCTTCTGCAGGATCTCCCGCGAGACGTTGAGCGACAGATCGTGGGCGTCGACCACGCCCTTGATGAAGCGAAGGTGTTGCGGCAATAGATCCTTGCACTCGTCCATCACGAAGACGCGCTTCACGTAGAGCTGCACGCCGCGCTTCATCTCCGGGCTGTAGAGATCGAAGGGTGCCTTCGAGGGGATGAAGAGCAGCGCGTACGCCTCGATCGTGCCCTCGATCTTGATCGGGATGTGGCGAAGAGGCCCGGTCCAGTCGTGCGAGATGTGCCGGTAGAACTCGCGGTACTCGCCCTCGGTGACCTCGCCCGCCGGGCGGTCCCAGATGGCCTTCATCGAGTTGAGGGTCTCGTCCTCGAAGACCTTGGCCTCGGACGACCCTCCGTCCTTCGTGCGCCAGGACTTCATCCGGATCGGGTACCCGACAAAATCCGAGTAGTGCTTGACGATGCTCCGGATGACGTCGTCGCTCGTGAAGTCGACGAGCCCCTGCTCGGCGTCCACGGGCTTGAGGTGCAACGTGACGGTGGTCCCCGGTTGGTCGCGTTCACCGTCGCCGACGGTGTAGGACCCGTCGCCGGTGGACTCCCAGAAGGTGGCCTTGGCCTCTCCCGCGCGCCGGGTGAGGAGGGTGACCTTTTCGGCCACCATGAACGCCGAGTAGAAGCCCACGCCGAACTGCCCGATGAGCTCCGGCGGAATCTCCTTCTTCTTGGCTTCCTTGAGGGTCGAGAGAAATTCCTTGGTCCCCGACCTGGCGATGGTCCCGATGTTCTTCGTCACCTCGTCGCGGGTCATCCCGATGCCGTTGTCGACGATCGAGAGGGTTCGCTTCTCGCGATCCGGCTCGATACGGATGCAGAGGTCCGCGCCCGCGGCGAGGTCGGTCTTCGTGAGCTGCTCGAAGCGCAGCTTGTCGAGCGCGTCCGATGCGTTCGAGATGAGCTCGCGTAGGAAGATGTCCTTGTCCGAGTAAAGCGAGTGGACCATCAGGTCCAACAGCTGGCTGACCTCGGCCTGAAACTCGTGACGCTCGACCGGCTGGCTCATGCGGAACCGAACCTAGCGCAAAGGACCTAGTCTTTCCGGTACATCGTCACGACGCACGCCCCGCCGAGGCCGAGGTTGTGCTGCAGCGCCACCTTCGCGCCGGGCACCTGTCGCTTGTCCGCGGTGCCGCGGAGCTGCCACACGAGCTCGGTGCACTGCGCGAGCCCCGTGGCGCCGAGCGGATGGCCCTTGGACAAGAGGCCTCCCGAGGGATTGGTGACCACCTTGCCGCCGTACGTGTTCTGCGCGTCCCAGATGAACTTCTCGGCCTCGCCCTCCTTGCACAGCCCGAGGCCCTCGTAGGTCAGGATCTCGTTCGCCGAGAAGCAGTCGTGGAGCTCGCACACCTGCACGTCCTCCGGCCCGAGCCCCGCCTGCTCGTACACCTTCTTGGCGGCGTTCACCGTCATGTCGTAGCCGACCATCTTGATCATGCTCGTCTCGAAGCTCGACGCGTAGTCCGTCGTCATCGCCTGCGCCGCGATCCACACCGGGTTCGTGTGGCCGTGCTTCTTCGCGAAGTCGTCCGAGCAGACGATGGCCGCCGCGGCGCCGCACGTGGGCGGGCAGCACTGGTAGCGGGTCAGGGGGTCGAAGACCTCCTCGCTCGCCATGACCTCTTCGACCGTGAGCGTCTGGTTGAAGAGGGCGTACGGGTTGTTCGCCGCGTGCTTGCGCGCCTTGGCGCTCACCTTCGCGAACGTCTCCTTCTTCGCGCCGTACTTCCACCGGTACTCGCGCCCTGCGCCGCCGAACATCTGCGCGGTCGGCGGCGCCTGGGCGAAGCCCTGCGTCGTCGAACATTACCTTGGCGTGCTTGCCGACGGGGCTCTCGCGGTCGTCGCACTTGGAGCCGAGCGCGCCCTTCTCCATCTTCTCGAACCCGAGCGACGAGCACGCACTCGACGAGCCCGCCCTCGACCGCCTGCTTCGCCGAGCATCAGCGCGGTCGACCCCGTGGAGCAGTTGTTGTTCACGTTGAAGACGGGCATGCCGGTGAGCCCGACCTCGTACACCGCGCGCTGCCCGCACGTGCTGTCGCCGTACACGTAGCCGGCGTACGCCTGCTCGATCGCATCGTAGGGGACCTTCGCGTCCTCGAGGGCGGCCCGCGCCGCCTTCGCCGCCATCACGTGGTAGTCCTCGCTCTGTCCGGGCTTGGCGAACTTCGTCATCCCGACGCCGATCACGTTCACTCGTCGACCCATGGCTTTACCGTCTCCGCAATGTGAGTGTTGTCGCTCAGACTAGAGGTCCTTCAAGAAGCTTAGCTTGTGCGCGGGCCGCACGTCCCCGTCCACCCGCAGCTTGCCGCGCTGGAAGAGGTCGCGCACCTGCGAGGGATCCTTGCAGAGTGCCGCCAGGTCCGCGTCGCCGATGCGGAGCACGGTAGTCGCCTTCGCGTCGGTGCCCTTCGCGCACGGCGCCGGTGCCCGGTCATGTCGACCACCCAGCTCTTGTCGGGGCTCTTCACGTCGAACTGCAGGAGGGCGCCGACCTCCTTCGCGAGCGCCGGATTCTTCGCCAGCCGCTCGCCGAGCGCCTTGAAGATCGCCGTCGCGGTCGCGGTCGAGGTCGCGGTCGGGGTCGCGGGTCGAGGTCGCGGTCGCGGTCGAGGCGCGCCGCCCCGCTTCTTCGCCACCGCCTCGCGCCGCCTGCTTCGGATCGATCTTCTTCAGGAAGTCGAGCTTCTGCGACGCCATCACGTCCCCGCTGATCTTCAGCTTCCCGCCCATGTAGAGCTTCATCGCGTCGGCCTTGCCGCTCGTCATCGCGAGGAAGTCCGCGTCCGCGAGCTCGAGCGTCGTGTCGGGCTTGTCGATGGCCCCGGCGGCCACGCTGCCCTTCCGTTCTTCACGTCGACCGTCCACACGCTGTCGGGACTCGGTGAGCTTGAACACGAACGTCTTGCCCACGCGCCCCACAAGGTCCGCGTTGCGGCGCGATGTGGTCCTCGATGGCCGTGAACACGTCGGCGCTCGTCACCGCGGCGACCTCGGCTGGCGCACCCCCTCCCGCGGCGAGCTGCGGCAGCCGCCGGAGCGCCTGCCCCGCCGCGCTTCTTCTGGATGGCCTCGAGCGCCTGCGCCGGGTCGATCTTCTGCAGGAACGACAGCTTCTGCGACGCCATCACGTCGCCGCTGATCTTGAGCTTGCCGCCCATGTAGAGCTTCATCGCGTCGGCCTTGCCGCTCGTCATCGCCATGAAGTCGGCGTCCGTGAGCTCGAGCGTGCAGTCGGCCGCGCCCGCGCCGGCCTTCACGCTGCCCGGCGCCGTTCTTGACGTCGATCGTCCAGGCGCTGTCGGGGCTCGTCAGCTTGAAGACGAACACCTTGCCGATCTTGGACACGAGCTCCGGGGTGTCGCGCGACGTGGTCCTCGATGCCCGTGAAGACGTCGGCGCTCGTGAACTGGTCGCGGGTCGACGGCGCGGCGCCTGCCGCGGCGGCGGGCTTGGCCGCAGGCTTCTCGGCGGCTTCTTCGGGAGCTCCTTGAAGAGCTCCACCGCGGCGTTCGAGATGACCACCTTGTCGCGCTCCTTGACCTTCGTCGGAAGACGATCCTGCGTGTCGCTCTCCTTCCACATCTCGGTGACGAGCGTCTCGCCCGGGAACACCGATGTCGGCGAAGCGCACCTTGATGCTCTTGAAGAGGCGCGGGTCGCCTCCCGGCGCGAACTTGGACACGACGTGGCGCGCTGCGAAGCCGAACGTGCAGAGGCCGTGGAGGATGGGCCGCTCGAAGCCGAAGTTCTTCGCGAACGCCGGGTCCGCGTGCAGCGGGTTCCAGTCGCCCGAGAGGCGGTAGAGGAGCGCCTGGTTCGGGTCGGTCTTCTCCTCGACCACCGCGTCGGGCGCGCGGCTCGGCGGCGACGTTCACGTCCGCGCTCGGCCCCCGCTCGCCGCCCCAGCCGCCGGCGCCGCGCACGAAGGTCGTGCATCTCGTTGTACGCGAGCTCCTGCCCGCTCTCGTCGGTCGTCGTCGATCGCGCGTGATGACGAGCGCGTCCTTGCCCTTGTCGAAGATGTCCTTGATCTTCATCTTGTGCGTCGAGCTTGCCGCTGCTTCGGCCAGGGGGCGCGGATCTCGGTGTACTGCTCGCCGTGAAGGACGCGGTCGAACCCGTAGTGAAGGCCCGGCGCTTGCTTGCCCTCCTTCGCCATGTCGAACATCGCCTTGCATGGCGGGGGCCACGGGGAAGGTGGGCACCATCTGGAAGCCCGTCGCCGCTCATCTCGTAGACGTACGAGAGCTCCTTCGCGTCGAGCGGGTCTTTCGCCGCGCCGACGCCGAGCGCGTAGAGGGCGAGGTCGCGCTCGTCGAACTCGCCGCGGACGGGCGGCAACTCGTAGCCGAGCGCCTCGTCGACGTCGATGAACTCGTTGCCGCCCTTGCCCTTGCGCCGTGCCGAGGTTGTCGAGGATGGGCTGCATCGACTCGGTGACGTTCGTCGGGTGCGTCGCCTTGCCGAAGTCGCAGATGGTCGCTCCACTTGCTCTCGACCTGCTCGGGCGTGAGCGGCCGCGAGAGGCGGAAGGTGGCCCCCTGCGGCGCGCTCCCAGCGCAGCTTGCCGATGAAGCCGCCGCCCACCTCGAAGAGCGACCGCCGTTCTCCTCGCACGACTCGTGGCAGAGCCACGCGACGAGCGGCGACACGTACTCCGGCTTGAGCGCGGCGACGAGGTTCGGCGGCAGGACGGTCTCGGTCATGCGCGAGCCCGCGATGGGGGCGATCGTGTTGACGTGCACGCCTCTTCTTGCGCCCCTCGATGGCGAGCGTCTGCGCGAAGCCGTGGAGGCCGAGCTTGGCCATCGAGTAGTTCGCCTGGCCGAAGTTGCCGTAGATGCCCGCCGCGGACGCCGTCATGATGATGCGGCCGTAGCCCGCGTCGCGCATGTGGTTCCACGCGGCGTGGGTGACGCGGAACGCTGCCGAGGACGTGCACGCGGTAGATGAGGTCCCAGTCCTCCTGGGTCATCTTCTGGAACGACGTGTCGCGCAGGATGCCCGCGTTGTTGACGACGACGTCGATGCGCTTCTTGAACGTGTCGAGCGCGCACTGCACAATCTTCGCGCCGTCCTCGACCGAGTCGTAGTTCGCGACGGCCTCGCCGCCAGCGGCCTTGATCTCCTCGACGACCTTGTCGGCCGCCGCGGACGACTTGCCGCCCCCGGTGTGCCCGCCGCCCAGGTCGTTGACGACCACCTTGGCGCCGCGCGACGCGAACAGCAGCGCGTGCGAGCGGCCGAGGCCATTGCCGGCGCCGGTGACGATGACGACGCGGTTGTCGAAGCGCAGATCGGACATGTGGATGACCCTCGGGAGTGAATCCTTAGCGTGCGAAGTATTGGGGGCGATATGGGAGCTCGTCAAGCCACGGCACGTGTCTAGTTTGCGTCTAGAATGTCACGGTGACCTTCTCCCGCGAGCCGCCCTACTGGGCCGTTATCTTCACCTCCGAGCGCACGACGGAGGACCCGGTGGGTTACGCCCAGACCTCCGACGAGATGGTTGCACTGGCGTCGAAGCAGCCGGGCTTCCTCGGCGTAGAGACGGCTCGCGGGGACGACGGCGTCGGCATCACCGTCTCCTACTGGGAAAGCCTCGACGCCATCCGTGAGTGGCGGCAGCACGCCGACCACAAAGTCGCGCAGCGGCTCGGGAGAGAAAAATGGTACGGGGCCTACCGGTTGCGTGTCGCCCGTGTGGAACGAGCCTACGCGTTCGAGCGGTAGATCGACGGCCTCACGGCATGGCCCGTGAGGTGCCAGCGTCGGCGAGCCACTGGCTGACGACCGCGGACGAGATCGTCGCGCCGAAGTCGAAGTCCGTGGCACCGAGGCGCCGGAGCGCGATGGAGCTGCTGGGTGCGTCGAAGACGACGATGAAGGTCGCCGTCTCCTCGACCGGCCGCTGGAAGTACGAGTCACCGCCGTTCGTCACTCCCTGGAACGAGTAGATCGTCGTGGTCGCCTGTTCCGGGTGCGCGGGGGTTGCCGTGTTGCCGCCGAGCACTTCCGCGACATCGAGCTCGCCGCACCCGCCCTGGCCGCCCTCTCCACGGCAGTTGCACCCGTACTGGGCGGTTCGGACCACCTGCGCCGGCAGGATCCAGTAGGCGGGGGTCACGTCGCCGATCGGCATGCGGAACTTCGTCGCGAAGATCTTGCTGCCGGCGGCGTCTCCCTTGAACCCGTGAAGGGCAAGGCCGAGGCTGAAGCCGCAGTCGCTCCCGTCCGTCGTACCGGCGCAAAGGGTCGAGCTCATGACGTTCACGCCGACTCCCGCATCGAGATGGCCGGCGAACTGGACGGGCGTGGTGCTGCTCGCGCTGCCGTCGTCCGTCACGTAGCTCTGGACGTAGCCCCCGCACTGGTACCAGGCCTTGTTGCCCACGAACGCGAGGCCCGTCGTCGCGCAGCGGTCCCAGTAGGCGACGCGCTCGTAGCCCCCGGCGGCGGGGTCGTACGCGGCGACCTGGTACAAGTCCATCGGGCCGCTGAAGACCATCGTCATCTCTTCGTCGAAGGGGACGAGGGGCCCGCTCACGTCCTCGGGCGTCTTGTTGCATACGTTGGCCACGCACGACGGCGCCATCGTCGACGAGACGACCTTGTCGTAGCTCCCCGTGGCGCCGACGTTCGTGTACGTGATGGCGTTGACCGCCGTCCCCGTCGCGTCGGGTGTGTCGGTGCCGAGGGGCGTGTTGCCGACGGCGCTCGCGGCGCACGCGGCCGGGATCCCCGCCCCGCCGTCGACGCTGGCGTTTCCATCGTCGCCGGCGCTTCCGTCGTCGTCCGGGTTGCCCGTGCTCCCGTCCGTGCCCGCGCCGACGGTGCCAGCGTCCGCGCCCCCCGAGCCAACCGCGCTGCCGTCGCTTCCGACGTGCGCCGCACCCCCGTCGCTCGTGTCCTTCGCGGGCGACCCCGAGCACATGACGAGCACGAGCGGTGTGGCCACGACGAGGCCACGCGGACTGAAGCTGCGGGACGCCACGAGGCAAGCTTATCATCGGCGAGGTGCCGACGAAGGGGAGGCCACGAGTCGGCGGCCGCCGGCCCTCAGCCGCTGGGATTCATCACGTGGCCCATGAAGAGGATGCCGCCGCTGTCCGTGTCGCGGATGAGAAAGAGGAACGGCTGGTCGATGCGGATAGGTTCGATCACGGCAACGGCAGACCCGCCGCAGTTGCTGCATCCGACCGCGGCGGTCGCCGCCGCGGCGACGGTCCCCTGCTCGTCGACCTCCACCAGCGCCTGCTGCACGACGGTGCTCACGCTGAGATCCATCGCGCCATCCATCCCCGAGAGGTTCGCCTGCTCCGGGACGAACACGTCGGTCATCCCCATGCCGGAGAGGATGGGGACGAGCGCGAGGCGCGTCGTGAACGAGAACTTCGGCAGGTAAAGCGGCACCTGGTTATTCTCGAGCATCGCCAGGGCGTCGCCGAGGACGCCCGGCGTGAGCGTGGCCTCGAATGCCGCGAGGCCATCCGGCGCGGTCGGCATGAGAAAATCCATCGCGAGCGATCCACCGCGGTAAGGCAACTCGACGACCGTCAGCGTCTGGCTGTTCCCGGCGCGCAGGTTGACCGTTCCGTTCATCGTCGTCGCCGAGATCTGCAATCCGTTCGACAGCGTGAACGGCTGGGGCCCCGTCTGGCTCGCGTCGAAGGCCGTCGCCCACGCTCCCTTGAAGTAGACGGCGTTGACAATCGCGAGGTGTGTCTTCTCGGTGACGTCGCCCGGGTGCAAGAGCGACGGGACCTCCCCTTGGGTCTCGTCCGAGACCCACCCGTTGATCCTCGTGACCGCGCCCGCCGGGTCGCCCTCGAAGTCGACCTGTTGCAAGGGGGCGCCGTACCCGGTCTCGAGGGTCGACTCGAACGCCTTCTCGAACGGCAACCCCTGCTGGGCCCAGAGGGAGTTCGCGATGAGGAGCTCGTTTCCCTTCGACGAGCCGTCGGTCTCTTCACCGCACGCGAGGGCCGCATAGGCCGGCGCCTCGGCGGTCCCGCTGCCTGGAAGGTGCAAAACGTTCTCAATCTGCGATTCGGTGGACCCCGCGGCCCCGACGTCGACCATCGTCATGGTCGCCGAGACACTGTAGGGCGAAAGGACCACGTTCCCGCCACTCCCGGCGGCGGTCAGTGCGGGCGGATAGAAGGCGAGCGCAAAGGCGGTGTCGTCCGTGGCGAGGCTCTGCGCTGCCGACGCACTTCCCTGTGGTGCACTGCATACGGGGGGCGGCTGGACCTTGCCCTCGCAGCCCGGGGAGGCGACAAGGACGAGGGCCCCGACGACTGCGGGCAACATGCGGAGAGCGCGGTCCATTCAGTCCTCGGGACGGCCTACCGCACGTTCCGTACCGGCCAGCGTGCGCGGTGGAAGGGCCCGCGGATGCCGCTGTGCGGTGGTCGCAGGCATGACATGGCCGTCGCACACGTCGTGAACCGAGTGGCCCAGAGGCGGATGGGCGCATGACGGATCCGCCTGCAGAGTTCAGAAAACCCCACCGATACCGGCGGTCATACCCTGTGGAATGAACGAAATTCGCGGCAACCAGACCAGGGCGTCGGTCGGGGCTACAACCGTCCGAGGCGTGCGAGCAAAGAGCGCGGCATCGAGAGCGATGGCCGCTGCTCACTCCTCGCAGCCGAGGATGGGGCTCGTGACGTCTGCGACGGGATAAAACGTGCCCTGGTAGATGCACATGACGTTCGTCGCCGCCGATTCGCCGAAGGTGAGGGGGCTGCCGGTCTGGTTCACGTAGGTGCACGACCAGGTGATGGCCGTCCCCGACGCCAGTTGGATGGGCGGCGTGTAGACGGAGAGGGTCGGGTCGGACCACTGGGTCGTCTGGTAGAGCGTCTCCCCGTTGGCGGTCGCGATGAAGTTGGTGGCCCTCGTGTGCATGTGACTGTCGGCGCTCAGGAGGTTCACGTCCTGCGTCAGGTTGCACGACCTCGTCGACGTATAGGGTTGATCCGTCGCCGGAATCTGGATCGACGTCTGCTGATAGAAAATCGTGCCCGCGTGCAAGGTGACGACGCCGGACTTGGCCACGTACATCGTGATCCGGTCCTGCCCCGTGATCGCCTTCGACGTCGTGTTCAGGTAGTGCATGTTCATCCGAAACCCGATCGACGTCGGGATCGTGGCACCGACTCCGGGCGGATACGTCAAAGAGAAGTTGGGACTCTGCGCCACGAATTGAAAGGGATAAGCCTCGAGCCCGGAGCAGTCCTCGAGCGCGCCGTCCGAGGCCCCCGACACGAAGAAGAGGAGAACGTGGTGCGAGCCCACGGGCATGTGGCTTTCGTGTTCTATGACGTCGACTTGCTGATCGCGAAACGGGTTCGCGAAGTCCTGGCACTTGTAGACCTCCGATCCCGCCGCGACCGTGAACGAGTCGGACACGAGGGTGACCGAATACGCGATGTCGCCGACGTCGGCGTCGCCGCCTCCGCCGCCGTCACCGTAAAACGTTCCGGCGTCCTCGTACACGTATCCGCCATCCGAGGCAGCGTCCGCCTTGTCGGCGCTGGCGGTGGCCGCCGAACCGCCGCTGCACCCGGCGACGCCCATCGTGAGCGCGGCCAGAGCCAATCCCGCCCACGAGCCGACCATTCGCGCGTTCTCCCGTTTCATGTCGAACCTCAGTTCTGCCCGGGAATTCCCGAGACAGGCATATTCGTAATCTGGTAAAGCGACCCCCCGCCCAAGGGCGGTGCACCCGACAACGTCGCCTGGGTGCGAGCCGTGATGAAGAGCGTCTTCTGATCCGTGCCGCCGAAAGCGCAATTGGTCACGATCAGGCCGCCGGCGGAGATGGTCCCGAGGTGCGCGCCCGCCGGGTCGTACACCGCCAGACCGGTGATCGTTCCGACGTAGAGATTGCCTCCCGAATCGACGCACATGCTGTCGGCGACCGTGGCGCCCGTCGCGAACGTCGTCTTGTTGCTCAGCGACCCATCGGCCGCGACATCGAACTTCGCCACCTGCCCGCTCAGCGTGTACGCGACGTACAGAGTCTTCTCGTCCGGGGACAGATTGACGCCGTTCGGTCCGCTCGTCGTCTCGTCTTCCAGGTGCAGGACGCCGTCCGTCGTCAGGCGGTAAACCCCTTGAGCGTTGGCCAATGGCAGGGTCTCGGTCGCGAAGCCCTGGCTTCCGCTGCCGAACGTCGGATCGGTGAAGTAGATGACGCCGTCGGATCGGGCCGTGATGTCATCGGGCGTATTGACCTCTTGCCCCGAGTAGCATGTGCCGCCCCCTTGCGCGCACGGCGCGAGGATCTGCACCGTATTCGACGCCGAGAGACGCCAGGCGCTCCTCGAAGGGTATCCAGCCGCGATGATGTTCCCCTGAGGGTCGAGGCCGAGGCCGTCGGCATTGCCGTCGGGCTGAAAAAGCACGCTGAAGGTGCTCGGCAGCGTGAGCTCGTAGATGGCGCCACCCACGGCGTTGTACGCGCCGCCGTCGGCTCCGCCGGCGTCATCCTCCGTCCCGCCGTCCAAGCCGCCGGCGTCGGTGTCGTTCTGATGGGCGTTGATATCCGAGAAGTAGAGTACGTTTTTCGTCGGATCCCAGACGGGACCCTCCGTGAAATAGAACTGGTCGCTAATAAGGACGGCGGCCCCGATGTCGGAAAACTTGAGCGTCGCGGTGGTCACGGCCGCGCCTTCGGGTACCCGTGTCGCGTCCGTGGTGCCGGCGTCTGCGCTACCGTCTGCGCTGCCTGCGCCGTCGTTTGCGCTGCCCGAGGTCGAGCCCCCTCCACACCCATGAACGAGCGTGACGAGAATCGCGCAAGTGAGGTTTCTCGCCGTCAGAGACAGGCGCATGGGCGACCACTCCGAACCGGGTGCAGGCACTACGTCTCCCATGTTGCCCGGAAGTGTCAAGCATCGAAGAGGTGCGCGATGGCGATCTTTGTTGTTTGCACCATTTGATATTTCGACCGCGTTTCGCGCGCGATACCGAATAAATGACTATGGACCGATTCCTTATTTTCTGAGTTGAGCTACGTCGACACTCTCACGCGTTCGCCGCTGAGGGCGGGATAGACCAGGGCCCGCGAGCGCGGCTCCCGCGATCGGTGCGACCCAGAGTAGCCAGAGCTGCGATAGCGCCCAGCCGCCCAGAAGCACGCGGGCTGAGGCTGGGCATTGACGGGCGGTCGTCCGTTGGCATCCTCTAGAGTCTGGTGAGCGATGAAAGGCGTCAGGCGTCGCCGTTTCCTGAGCGCCGTCCGCCGCGGAGCGCTTGCCGCGACTGTCGTCGTTGCGGGGCTTGGCTGCGGCTTGGGTCTCGGCGGTGTCTCGGGGGTCGGCCACGAAGGCGGCGTGTTGTCCGAAACCGGGGACGCGACCACGTCGTTCGGAGAGGGCGGCGGGTCCGGAGGCGGCTCCAGCGGGGGAACCATTCCACCCGGCTCCGATGGCGGATCGTCGATTCGGGATGCCGATGGCAACGGCGATGCCTCCGACGCGATCGATGCGGAGGTCATGCCCTCACAGGGTCGAATCGGCTGTCCGGAGAACGGTGACGCCGCTGCTCCTTGCGACCTGAGCTCGAACGTCTGCTGCACGTGCCCCAACTGCTTCGCTCCGTACCCGACGCAGTGTTTCCCGACCGTCACGGGCTGTGTGGGCGTGGTCTTCAGCGGCATCTACGCCCCGCTTGCGTGCGAGAATCAAATGAATTGCGCGGCAGGTTCGGTCTGCTGCGCGTCCTTCAATTCGAGCACCCTCTTGACCGGGTCCTCCTGCAAGCCGTCGTGTGCGGCCGGGGACGTCCAGCTCTGCACCGTGAATACGGAGTGCGGCGCCAGCAGGACCTGCCAGTCGCTGACATCCATTCCTGGGTTCAACGGTTGCCAGTGAGGGCCGCGGGCCCTTTGCGGTGGCGTAGGCCCTGCGCTTGACCGCCGACGCAAGCGAGCCAGAATGTGCGCGCCGTGGGCGAAAGCCGACGCATCACCGAGGTTGTCCAGCGCGCGGTTTCCCTCGGAATCGTGCTCTTGGTCGTCGTGTGCCTCGCCGGGACGGGCTGCGGGGGATCGACCGGCGAGGGCGTAGGTCCCGACGCGTCCGTCAACTCCGACGCGTCTCCCGGCTCGGACGCCGTACTCGGTTCGGGCGACGCGAACAAGGTCGATTCGCCGGTCGCTCCCAGCGGGCCGCCCTGCGACTCGGGTGGGTCGGCGGCCACATGCCCCGCTTCCGCCGGGCTTCAGTGCGACGTGAACACGCACTGCCCGGACGGCGGCAATACGAGCATGAGCGGCACCGTCTACGACCCGGCTGGACGAAATCCTCTCTACAACGCCATCGTCTTCGTGCCGCGCAACCCCGCCACTCTGCCTCCCATCGCGACCGGGACCTCTTCGTGCAACACCTGCGACGTATCGATCGTCGACTCCGTGAGTGCAGCGGTGACCGACGCCGCGGGTTCGTTCACGCTCGTGGGCGTCCCGACTGGGAACGCCGTCCCGCTCGTCATCCAGATGGGCAAGTGGCGGCGCCTGGTGCAGGTGCCGCAGGTGGCCGACTGCGCTGACACCCCGGTACCCGCCGAGTTGAGCCGCCTGCCGCGGAATCAAGGCGAAGGCGATATGCCGCAGATGGCGCTTCTGACCGGCGGCTGCGACAACTTCGCGTGCTTTCTTCGCAGCGTCGGGGTCGACGCCGCGGAGTTCTCGGCGCCCCACGCGGGCGGGCGGGTCGACGTCTACCAGGGCCTCGGCGCGGCGGGCAACGCTGCCCCGCTTTCCGGTGGCACGGCGGGCGATTGCACGACGGCCGCTTGTCCGCTCTGGAGCAGCAAGCAGTCGCTCGAGGCTTACGACGCTGTCTTTCTCGGCTGCGAATGCGATGAGAACAATCAGACCAAACCTCCGGCGAGCCTCCTCGCGGTGCACGACTGGCTCGGCGAAGGAGGGGAGGTGTTCGCGACGCACTCTCAGGCCACCTGGTTCAGGAACGGACCGGCCGATTTCCAAGCCGCTGCCACTTGGACGACAGGCCCGGCCTCGGGAGCGACGGGACCCTTCGCCGTCGACGAGACGTTCCCGAAAGGCGTGGCCTTCCAACAATGGCTGGTCAACGTCGGCGCTGCCGACGCGAACGGCATCGTGCCTCTGAACGCCGCGGACGTGAGCACCAGCGTGACCAGCGTCGGTCCGATGACGACCGAGTGGATCGACGACACCTCCACGGCACCCGAAGGCGGCAGCGCGCTCTCGGGAAACGTGAAGGCGCTTTCCTTTTCCACGCCCATCTCGGACGCCGGCGTAGCCTACTGCGGCAGGGTATATTTCACGGATATTCACGCGGGGGGCGGGCAGGCGCTCGAAGACACGAACGCCGACGGGCCCGGTAGTCCGGCCGCCGTTCCAGGCGTATGCGATGGCGGCCCGATGACCGCGGAGGAGAAGGCGCTGGAGTTTCTCTTCTTCGACAAGAATACGGTCTGTGTTGGCGGTAGCGAGCCCCCGCCTCCTCCGCCCTGTCCCGTCCCCGACGGTGGCTAGCGCCTCCCGCGGTCAAGACCGGAGCGCGATGTCCGTTCGAACGGCCACCGCGGTCATCCAAGCGAGCAAACAGATGAGCGCCATCTTCTGCATCGTCGGAACGAGCGGCGTCCCTTCGACGCCCGCGAGGTAGTGCGACGCGTAGAGGACGAAGTTCACGAGAGCGAACCCGAGCATCGCGGCTCCGAGGCAGCCTTCCACCCGCGGGCGCGGTCCGACCACGAGCAGACCCCCGACCGCGAGCGCAATCGCGGTGAGCCCCGGCCCCCCCGAGATCAAAACCGCTGCCCCGTGAATCGCGCCGAACCGGTCGCTCGGCATGAGCGTCACGGCGACGTTGCCCGCCGTGCCGACGAGCCCGAGGACGCGCACCGCCGCGGCGAGACGCGCGCGATCGTGGACTAGCCTCGCGACCGCGATCCAGAACGCCGCCAGGCCCACGCTGAGGACCAGCATCGCCGCCTGAGCGAGGCGTGAGCCCACGGGGTTCGGCTGCCCGCCGAGCGCCACGCGCCACTCGAGGTCACAGAGGAAGTTCTGCCAGAAGCGGTAGCCGCGCGCGCTCGTATCGAACCATGTCCCTCCCGGATAGAGCAGCATCGCCGGCACCTCGAGAGCCACGAAGCCGGCGACGGACGCGAGGATCGCGACGGACTGCCGGGCGTGAGGTCTCACACCCTGCCGACGTGCTTCTTGTACCGGTTGATGAGCGCGTTGGTCGACGAGTCGTGCGACGAGACGAGCCCCTTGGCCTCGAGCTCCGGTTCGATCTTCTTCGCGAGCTGCTTGCCGAGCTCGACGCCCCACTGGTCGAAGCTGAAGATGTCCCAGACGATCCCCTGGGAGAAAATCTTGTGCTCGTACATCGCGACGAGCATCCCCAGCGTGCGCGGCGTCAGCCTGTCGAAGACGATGGAGCTCGTCGGCCGGTTGCCGGGGAACGTCTTGTGCGGCACGAGCTCGTCGATGCGCGCCTCGGGCAGACTTCTGGGCCTCGAGCTCGGCGCGCGCCTCGTCCGGAGTCTTGCCGCGCATCAGCGCCTCGGTCTGCGCGAAGAAGTTGGCGAGGAGCACCTCGTGGTGCTTGCCGAGGGGGTTGTGCGTCTCGAGCGGCGCGAGAAAGTCGCAAGGGACGAGCCGCGTCCCCTGGTGAATGAGCTGGTAGAAGGCGTGCTGCCCGTTGGTGCCGGGCTCGCCCCACACGATCGGCCCGGTCCGTAACCGTCGACGAAGTGGCCATCGCGGTCGACGCGCTTGCCGTTGCTCTCCATGTCGCCTTGCTGGAAGTACGCCGCGAAGCGGCTCATGTACTGGTCGTACGGCAGGATGGCGTGGGTCTGTGCGCCGAAGAAGTTCGAGTACCAGACGCCGAGCATCGCCGAGGACGAGCGGGACGTTCTTCTCGATCGGCGCCGTACGGAAGTGCTCGTCCATCGCGTGGCCGCCCGCCGAGCATCTCCTCGAAGCGGTCCATGCCGACGACCAGAGCGATGGGCAGGCCGATCGCGCTCCAGAGCGAATAGCGCCCGCCGACCCAGTCCCAGAAGACGAACATGTTGCCCGGGTCGATCCCGAATTTCTTCACCTCCTCGGTGGCCGTCGACACAGCCACGAAGTGCTTCGGGACCGCGGCCTCGCCTCCCAGTTTCGCGACCAGCCACGCGCGCGCGCTTCGCGCGTTCATCAGCGTCTCCTGCGTCGTGAACGTCTTGCTCTCGACGACGAAGAGCGTCGTCTCGGCGTCGAGACCTCCTTCAGGGTCTCGGCCAGGTGCGTCCCGTCCACGTTCGAGACGAAGTGGGCGCGCATCCCTGGCTGCCAGTACGGCTTGAGAGCGAGGCTCGCCATGACCGGCCCGAGGTCGCTCCCTCCGATGCCGATGTTGACGATGTCCGTGATGGGCTTGCCGGTGTGGCCCTTCCAGTCGCCGTTGCGAACGGCGTCGGTGAACTTGCGCATCTTGGCGAGGACCGCGTTCACATCGGGCATCACGTCCGGCCCCGTCGACGACGATGGGACGGTTCGACCGGTTGCGAAGCGCGACGTGGAGGACGGGCGGTTCTCGGTGCGGTTGATCTTCTCGCCCGCGAACATCCGGTCTCTCCACTCGAAGACGCGGGCTTGCCGCGCGAGGTCGAAGAGGAGCTTCATGGTCTCGCCGGTGACGCGGTGCTTCGAGTAGTCGACCCGCAGGTCGTCGATCTCGATCGAGAGCTGTTCGGCGCGTCCGGGGTCCGCGGCAAACAGATCGCGCAGGTGGACGTCGCGCATGGTGTCGCGGTGGCGGGCGAGGGCCTGCCAGGCGGGGGACTGGGTCAAGGCGGTCATGGGCGGGAGCCTCCGGTTGCCGGGAAGGATAGGGTAGTGTTGGATCGTGCGGGAGGGATGTGGATGATGAAGCTTTGGCGATGGGTGGGTCTGGCGGGCGCGAGCGCGGCGATTTCGCTCGCCCTCGAAGCGGGGTGCGGCGGTTCGCAGAGTTCGGGCGTGGGCTCGCCGGACAGCGCGGCGGGCGACTCCACGGTGGTCGCGGCGGACGCGCCCACGCAGACGAACGAGACGGGCGTCGGCGATGCCATGCAGGAAGCGGCCGTCGACGCCGGCCCCTCGTGCGCGCCTCCCGTCAACCCGGATCAGGCCGCCCTCTGTGTGACGCTGACACCCGAGATGATCACGTTTCTCGCCGATCCGGCGTTCGACGGGAAGGGGCTGCTCGTCGTGCAGGTCTTCTCGCGCGCCCACCCGGACGACGATGCGGGTGACGCCTCGATCGCCGGCCCGCTGGTGTTCCCGTCTCTGGACGGCGGGACGTCCGACGGAGGCCTCGCGCAGATCGACCTGTCGCAGCCGCTGCCGCAGGTCCGCATCGACGGACTGCCTGCGACGACGGTCTATGCGCGCGCATTCTTCGTGGACGACCCGTCGACGATCGCGAGCGGGCAGATCCAGGCCGGGTGGTGGCTCGGCGGCCTGGACTTGACCGGCGGTCTCGACAAGGCCCCGCTCAAGCCCGTCGTTCTCACGGCGGGAACGGGAACGGTGGACGTTATCGGCCTCGTCGCGCTCCGGAGGCTGACGACCGCGGTCTCGCTCGCGCCGGGTGTCGTCCCGGCCGGAAACGGGCAGGGGCCCATCACGACCGTCGTGGTCGACACGGCGACGCCGGGCGCCGACTCGGGTGCAAACCTCTTCGGGTCGGGGTCCCTGAAATGCGGGAATGTCTCCGACTCCGGGCCGGGAGACGCTTCCGTCGTCGGTTTCGTCCTCGGCAAGGGCCCCTACTGGCTCGCCGCGTCGCTCGACGACTTCGGCGTCGGCACGTCGTTCCCGCCGGGGGCGCTCATCTCGCTCGTTCTCAACGACGCCGGAGCGCTGGCCATTCCGCCGGCGGACATGCTCACGTACCCCGCGGAGGCCTATCAGGTGACGTCGTCGATCGCGTTCACGGCCGCCTTGCCCTGGGACGGCGGGCCCGACCCCGTGTCCTGCCCGTAGGAATTTCGACCCGGGTGGGTCGCTCGATCTACAACGGAGCCGATGAAGTGGCTCCAGGCGCTGGCACCCGTCGCCGTGGCGCTCGCCGTCGCGTGGATCCTGGGTGGCCCGGGCTCGTGCGCGGAACCGGCGACGCCACAGCTCGTCCAGGTGCTGGACGTCGCGCCCAGGGAGGTTGAGCTCGGCGACTCGGTGGCGGTCGTCGGTGCCGGGTTTCCGGCCGGAAAGGTGGCTCGAGTGACCTTCCGCGGCACCCTCCACAGGCCCGGCGAGCGACCCGTGCAGGGGGCCGAGATCGTGGCTACCGGGGCGGTGGTCGGACCAGAGCGGGTCGAGGTCTCGTTCGGGGAAGCCAACGAGGCCCTCTTCTGCGGCGCCGGCGATCGGGCGACGCACACGACCTTCGAAGGCGACGTCGAGGTCGCGTTTGCGGCGGCCGTTCAGGGGGCCTCGCCCATCGCGGGCGTGCTTTCGGGTGTCACCTTCGACGTCCGACCGACCGCCAGCCCGGCCGATATCGAGCGCGAGCACGAGGGCGAGAGGGTCCTCGGCTGGATCGGTCTTCACGTGGCCCCTGCTGCGCGAGTCGGTTCGGGCCTCCCGGTCAGCGCCGTCGAGCCCGGATCGAGGGCGGAGGCGGCGGGCCTCGCGGTCGGCGACACGGTCGTCCTCTTCGACGGCGTGCGCGTGGCGTCCGCCGCCGACCTCTTGCCCGCTTCGGGCGAGCGTGAGGCGACGGTGGTCGTGCGACGTCCAGGGGCCATGAGCGAAGCGGTACGCACGATGGCGGTCGAGGGCTTCCGCAGGGCGCCTCCCGCAGAGCTGCTCGGGGCAGCGCTCGCGATCCTTGCGGCGCTCGCGACGGTCTTGCTCTTCGGATCGCCGCTCGGTCCGCTGGGTGCCGCGCTTCATCGCGCCGGGTCTCGCGTCGCCGCCCGCGTCTCGCTGGAGCCCGGAATGCGTCGATCGGCGGGGGCACGCTTTCTCGGGGCCCTCTCGGCGGCGGCGAGGGAGGCATTCCCGTCCGGCGGAGCCCCGGCGCTCGTCGACGCCGCCGCCGGAGCGTTGCTCGCCGTGATGCCCTTCGGACAGTACCTGGTGGCAGCGCAACTCGACGTGGGTGTCCTCTTCGTAGCGGCCATCGCGGCGCTGGTCGTCGCCGCCCTGGCCGCCGGAGGGTCTGCATGGCACTCCGTTCGCGCCGCGGTGCACGTCGTCTGCCAGCATCTGCCCGGCGCGGTCGCCGTGGCCAGCGTCGTCGTGACGACCGGCTCGCTACGCATCCAGGAAATCGAGCGTGCGCAGGGGGGCGGACCGTGGGACTGGCTGGCTTTCCGCAGCCCGTGCGGGCTCATCGCCCTCGTGCTGCTGCTCGCGTGCGGGCTGATAGAGCCCGACGAGGCTCGGCGCCCGACCGGGGTCGACGCGCTCATCGATGCCGGTCCCGGCGAAGCGGCCCCGGTGCGAGGTGTCTGGCTCGCTGCCGCGTGCCGTGCGCATCGCGTGGTCATCGCCGGACTGGCATGCGCGCTCTTCCTCGGTGGATGGCGACTGCCCGGTCTGTCCCCTGCCGAGCAAGATGCCCGCCCCGCCCTCGAGCTCGCGGGGGCGGCCTGGCTCCTGGCCAAGACGTGGAGCCTGGTGCTCGGGCTCTCCTGGGTTCGCTGGGCGATGCCGCGGCGCTTCCTTGCGGAGCGCACGCGCAGCGTGGCCGTCCGGTTCGCACCGGTCTCGTTTGCCGCGCTGGCGGGTGCCGCCGCGTGGACGTGGTGGAGCCCGGCCAGGGCGACCCAGCTGCTCATCAGCGGGTCTCTCGTTGCTCTCGTTGCCCTCGGTGCGGCGGCCCTCGGAGGGCGCCTTCGACGCGCTCTCGGCACGCGCGAAGATTCGCGCCTCAGCGCCTTTCTCTAGCGGGAGCGTGGCCCATTTCGTTCGGGGTTTCGTGGTACCGTAGAGGTCCATGCGCTCATTGCCTGGGGGGATGCGGCGCCTGTGGAGCGACGTTTTCAATCTGCCGGTCGTGGCGGGAGTGCTCGCCTGCGTCGCGCCCGGCTGCGACGCTCAATTCACGGGCCCGTACCCGTGCAAGCCCGGATACGACAGCTGCTCCAATCCCCCGGCCAACATGTGCGAGACGGACACGACGAGTGACGCCCTCAACTGTGGGGGCTGTGGCAACTCGTGCCCGATGGGGGCAGCCTGCTCGAGCTCGGCGTGCGGAGCGGCCGCGGTGCAGCTGGCGTCGCTGGGGACGCCCGGAGGCAATGGGCAGGAAACGCTCGAGGTGAACGACACGGCCGTATTCTGGATGGACAACCAGAACGGACAGCCGGAAGTCCTCAGCGTGCCGATCGCCGGCGGCTCGCCGGCGCCCGTGGCGACCGGCCTGTCGTGCGAGGCCCCGCACACGTTCGCGGTCGACGACAGCAATGTCTACTACTGGTCCAACAGTGGGACGGGCAGCCAGGGGGGACCCGGCAACGGGGGTCTCGTCGTGGCCCCTCTCAACGGCGACGCGCCGACGCTCCTCGCCCCCGACAACAACGGCAACAACGGCGACTGCCCGACGACCGCGGTCGACGCGACGAATGTCTACTGGCTCGCCCTGGTCCCCCAGGCCGGTCCGAGCCCCACCGCGCTCTTCGATGTGCCGATCGCCGGGGGCACGACGACCACGCTGTCGATGGCGCCCAACTACAGCGCGACCGGACTTGCCATCACGCCCACCGACGCGATCGTGCAGGTCCAGAGCAACAATGGTCCGGCGTCGTATGCGGCCGTCCCCATCGCGGGAGGTTCCCCGATGCCGGTGCCGAGCACGTCCGGAAGCAGCGGCATATTCACCGCCGACGCCACGAACATCTACTTCGTCACGAGCGGGTGCCCCTGCGGCGACAACAACGGTGGCCCGAGCACCAACGGCCCGCCGACCGGCCAGGTCGTCGCGCTGCCCATCGCAGGCGGCGCCCAGACGATTCTGGTCCCGCAGTTCACAGGCCAGGCCAGCAGCATCGCCGTCGACGCCACCCACGTCTACTGGTCCACGGACTCGGCCGTCTGGGCCGTGCCCATCGCCGGAGGCCCGGTCTTGTCGGTGGCGGGGAACCTGACGGGCGGCGGCGCCCCCTATCAGTGCACCAGCACCGGCGGCTGCGGCTCGCCCGGAAGTGGCACCACGCCGACGGTCATCGCGGTCGACGCGACGAGCGTCTACATCGCGGACTACGCGGCGAACGTCAACGCCATCCTCCAGGTGCCCAAGTAGCCCATGCCTCCCATGTCATCGCCCGAAATCGCGCCCGTCCAGGAGGGCGAGGTCCTCGACGGAAAGTACCGCGTCGATCGCGTGCTGGGCGTCGGCGGCATGGGCATCGTGGTCGCGGCGACGCACGTCGCCTTGAACCAGCGCGTGGCCATCAAGTTCCTCCTCCCGGCCGCCGTGGGGAACGCCCAGATCATCGAGCGCTTCGCCCGCGAGGCGCGCGCGGCCGTTCAGATTCAGAGCGAGCACGTGGCGAGGGTGATCGACGTCGGGACGCTGCCGACCGGGTCGCCGTACATGGTGATGGAGTTCCTCGAGGGCACGGACCTGGCGGAGGCCGTCGAGAAGGGCGGCGCGATGCCCGTCACGCGGGCGGTGAGCTACGTCCTTCAGGCGTGCGAGGCGCTCGCGGAGGCGCACGCGCTCGGCATCGTGCACCGGGACCTCAAGCCGGCGAACCTGTTCCTCGCCCGACGCGCAGGCCGGGATTCGATCGTGAAGGTTCTCGACTTCGGCATCTCGAAGATGAACGAGAAGGGGCCCTCGGGGCTCACGCAGACCTCGGCGGTCATGGGGTCCCCCTTCTATATGGCGCCCGAGCAGATGATGTCCTCCAAGGACGTCGACGCGCGAGCGGACATCTGGGCGCTGGGCATCATCCTCTACGAGCTTTTGGCGGGCGCGCCGCCGTTCGTCGCCGACACGATGGCGGAAATCGTGTTCATGGTCACGCAGCGCGATGCGCCGCCGCTCGGGACCAGGCGTCCCGACGTGCCGCCGGAGCTCGCCGAGGTGGTCGCGCGCTGCATGCTGCGAGAGCCAGCGCAGCGCTACGCGAACGTCGCGAAGCTCGCGGCCGCGCTGGCGCCGTTCGGCCCCCCGCGCAGCGACATTTCCGTGGAGCGAATCTCCCGGGTGCTGGGCGCTTCCGTGCCGCCTTCGGGCTCAGAAGCGCATGCGCCCCACCGGATGCACGCGACTGCGTCCACCTGGGCGAACTCCCAGGCGGGGATGCGCAGGCCCACGAAGGCTCCCCTGGCCCTCGCGCTCGCCGGAGGGGTGTGCGTGCTCGTCCTTGGCTCGGGGATCCTGTGGAGGGCCCTCCGCACACGCGAGGGCGCGCCCGTCACCGCCCCGTCCGTGGCGAGCGCGCCGCCGAGCAACCCGCCCCCGAACAGCTCGGCCGTCACCGGGCCCAGTGTCGCCGCCGCGCTCGCTCCTCTCCCCGAGCCCAGCGCGGCGCCGCCCCCGGCCGCGTCCGCGAGCGCGCCTGTTCCGGTGACCTTGCGATCGGCGCCGGTCAGGCCGCATGGCCCGCAGCCTGCCCCGTCCGCTGCGGCCCCGGCGTCGCCTCCGCCTCCGCCCGCTGCGAATCACGGGATGAGCATGGGGATGAAGGAATGAGGCGCAGGCCCCTGGTCGTTCGGTGTGCGCGTGGGTTCGTGCGGGTCGCGGTCTTCGGACTGGCGCTGGGCGCGACCGCGCTCTCGGCGCCCCCTCCTGCCTTCGCCCAGGCACCCAAGGCCCAGGCACCCAAGAAAGACGCGCCCAGGGCCCAGAAGCCCCTGTCGCAGACGTTGACCGGGCAAGCGAAGGCCGACTTCGAGTCGGGCAAGCTCCTCGCGAACGACGGGGACTTCGCGGGTGCGCTCATCAAGTTCCAGGCCGCTTACGACGCTTCGAACGACACACGGCTCCTGTGGAACGTCGCGTTCTGCCAGAAGAACCTGCGCCACTACTCGAAGGTGGTCACGACGCTGAAGCGATACGTCGACGAGGGGGGTCCGCTGCTGTCCGCGGGCGACAGGAAGGACGCGCAGGAGCTCATCACGACGCTCGAGCCCTTCACCACGCGGGCGACCTTCCACGTGAACGAGGAAGGCGCGCAGATCTTCGTCGACGACGAGCTGGTCGGGACCTCTCCTCTCCCGGCGCCCGTCACGCTCGACATCGGCGAGCGGCACGTGCGCGTCGTCAAGCCGGGCTTCCAGCCCTTCGAGAGGCCTCTCGCCGTCGGGGGAAGCGCGGACGTGACGGTCGAAGTGCCCCTCCAGAAGGAGGTTCACGAGGGCAAGCTCATCGTCGACGCCCCCGCGGGCGCCGAGATCTTCATCGACGAGAAGCAAGCCGGGACTGGCAAGGCCGAGCAGGTCGTTCCGAGTGGCGGTCACCAGCTCCGCGTGACCGCGCCCGGCATGCGTCCGTTCCAGACCGAGATCGTCGTCCAGGACAAGGAGACGCGATCGCTCAACGTGGCGCTCGAACCGTTGGGGGCAACCGAGAAGCCGATGCTGCGCGTCGCCGTTGGCTGCGGCGACACCGAGCCGAGGGGGCCCGAGGACGGACTCGTCGTCTACCTCGACGGCCCCGAGGTGCTCCCGCCCGGGCCCGTGAAGAAGAGGTGGAGCGGCGACCTCGACAAGAACGTCGTCGAGCACGTGGAGTACCCCATCCCACCCGGCCGGCACGTGATCCGCGTGAGCATCACGGACTGCACTTCGCGCGAGCAGGCGGTCGACGTCGATCCGGTCAAGGGGGCGGACGTCACCGGGGCCCTCGAGTCCAGCCGGTCCATCCTCGTCAAGGGCCCCATGGGATCGCCCGGCGGGCGTCGCGTGGCGCTCGGCCTGTGGAAGGCGGGCGCGGGTAGCCTGAAGCAGAGCACGCCAGAGAACTACGACACGATGGGGCTCAGCATGACGGGGATCGCCCTCGATCTCGGGCTCACGGGTCGCTGGTTCGGCTTCTATGTCGACGGCGCGTACGCTAGCGGCAGCATCCATCGTGAGAGCTTCAACACGAACTACGCCCTTCCGAATCCAGGGCACGTCACTGCGGAGATGGCGGCCATGCGGTTCGGCCCGCGCTTCCCCTTCAACGTGGTCTCCTTCGGCTTCGGGCCCGCGATGGGCATCGAGGAGGTGAACGTCAATCAGGTGCGCACCGGAAAGCCCGCCGGCATCTTCGGCGGATACTTCGAGCTCGAGATCGCGCCTCTGTGCGATTGGGGGCTCTACGCGCTGGCGAACGCCAACAAGCCGACCGACGACGATCAAGTGTACTTCGGCACTCAGTTCGGCGTGTTCTTCGAGCCGAACTCGCGGTGTCGCACCGAGCGATCGACGCCGTACGGCCTGCACACGAACGCGCAAGAGCCTCCGCCGTGATCGACTACGCGGGTCCGCTTCAGCGCCTCGCTCTCTCCCAGACTCTCTGGACCGTCGGCGCGCCCCCGCTGCTCGCTTTCGCGTGGCACGTCGTTTTGGGCCGACGGAGAGCGGCACGAGCCGGCGGGGAGACCGAGATGGTTCGAGCCGTGGTGCTGTCGCGGGGCGTCGGCATCGCATCCATGCTTGCCGTCGTGGTCGCAATCGTCGCGCACGAGGTCTGCATCGCTCGAACAATCGCCGGCCCGCGGGCCCTGTTCGAGCCGCTGGTCCGCTGCGCCCGCATCGGGCAGCTCGACGTCGGAATCGACCTCTTGTTCGACCGGTTCTCGGCCGTCGCATGCTGTCTCGTCTGTGTCGTCGCTCTCGGTGTCGCGGGGCTCCTGGTCCGGAATCCGCCCACCCCAGGGGACTGGCGGGCGTGGGCGTGGCTCGAGTTCACCGTCGGGGGGGCGCTGCTGGCGTCCGTGGCCGATGGATTCGTGGCGACGGCGGTGGGCTGGACCCTGGTCGTGGCGGCCGGGACGTGGCTCGCGTCGTGGACCGATGGTCGCGCCGCCGCGGTCATCGCCACCCGTGGGGCGGCGGGCATCGCCACGCTGACGATTGCGGCATCGCTTCTTTTCTGGGGCTTCGGGGGCGCATGGTGGGAAGCCGAGTACCTGCCCGATCCGGGACTCCGCTTCGTGGCGATGCGCTACGACGAGGAATCGCCGGGTGGTCCCCCGCAGGCCACCGACGAAGATCCGGACGAGCCCGGGCCCGGGTCGATCACGCTGACGAGCATGCCCGGAGCAAGCGTGTTCATCGACGAGGCACGCACTGCGGCAATGCGCGCGCCGTTCGTCCGTGCGGCGTTGCCTGCCGGATCGCATGTCCTTCGCATCCATCCGGGCGGGGCGACGGCAGACGTCGCGGTGGGTCCTTTCACGCTCGGGTCGGGTGATACGATCGCGCTGGTGCAATTCGGGCCTACTCTCTCGTTTCGAGAGATGGCCACCCAGCTCGTCGTTCGGGAGGGAAGTGACGAGCGCGAGTCGCGTCGCGCCATCGCGCAGCGCGGGTCGCCTTTTGGGGTGCCCTTCGTCGCGGTCGCGCTCGCGCTGCTCGCCCTCGCGGCCGGCACGATGAGCGCGGCGGCGCCGTCCTCGGAGGTCCCTCCGGCGCTTCGCCTCGCATCGCGGGCCATCGGCGTCGTCATGGGTCCGTTCCTCCTCGCCCGCGTGGCCTTTCTCGCCCCGTTCGCCCACGCCCCCGGAGAAGCCGGGACGCTTGTCGTCGCGGGTGCGGTGATCGTGGCGATGGCGGTCTGGCTGTCGGGACGACACCGTGGGTCCAGTGACGTGCTCTTCGCGCGGGGACCCGAGCGTCTCGGGGCGCTCGTCGTCAGCTTCGAGCGCTGGGTGATCGATTCCGTCGCGGGAGCCGTGGGCGCGCTAGTCCGCGCTGCCTCGTGGATTGCGGC
Source organism: uncultured delta proteobacterium (assembly GCA_963847465.1). Classification (GTDB taxonomy): domain Bacteria; phylum Myxococcota_A; class Polyangia; order Polyangiales; family Polyangiaceae; genus Palsa-1150. The sequence continues at coordinate 144,024 of CAWKAF010000033.1, forward strand.
GCGGTCCGACGTGGACGCGATCGGAGCCCCGGCAGACGCCGCTGCAGCGCGCGTCGTTCGCGTCGGTCGCGCGGCCGAAGGCGTGATCGGGCAGCCTCTCGGGTGGGTGGCGTGGGCCCTCGTTGCGGGGCTCGCCTCCGCTGCGGTCGGGCACGCCGTCTGGCCCGGACGCTGAGCGAAGCCCATGCACCCAGTAGCTCGTCGCCGCTTCATCGCCGCCTTGTCGGCGCTCGTTGTCTGGCTTGTCGCTACGACCATCTTTGCGCAGGCATCGGCCTCCGGGCACGGCCGATTGCTTCTCTCCCTACCCGATGGATCGCGCGGTCCGCTGGTGCTCGTTCCTGGACAAGGCGGCTGGATCGGTCAGGCCACGATCACCAACGTCGGCTCCGAGCCGCTCACCGTGTCACGCGTGGCCGTCCGCGGCGACGAGGACGACGTGCGCTCGCCGGCGCGCCTCAGTGTTCGGTTCGTGGACGGCGCCGCGACCAGCGCGACGCTCGCGCCGGGGACGGCCAAGGACGTCGTCGTCTCGTGGATGCCGGACAGGGACCCCCGTGTGCGGCAGGCCTTCGGGCACGTGGTCGTGACGTCCACGGACGAAGGCGCAGGCGAGGTGGCGATGGGCTTCCGCGCTCAGCTACCGACCGGGCTCGGCTGGGTCGGAGAGCACGCTTTGACCTTGCTCGTGCTCTGGCCGCTCGTCCTCCTTCCGCTCGCGGGCGCCTTTCACCTCGCCGGACGACGAGAGGGCTCTCTCGTCGGCTGCCTCTCGATTGGGGTGACCGTTTCCGAATTGCTGTTCGCACTGTCGGCCTACCACCGCTTCGCTCAAGGGGTTGGGCGCGCGGACGGGAACGATGGCTTCCAGCTCGTCGAGCGAAGCGTGTGGGTTCGTTCGCTGGGCTCGGAGTGGTACCTCGGCGTCGACGGGACAAGCATTCCACTGGTCGTGCTGGCGGCGACGCTGGGGGCCGTCGCGGCCGTCATCGCAGCCTCCAATCGCCGCGACGCCGCTCACTACGCGGCCCTCGGGTTGCTCGCGTCGGCGATCATGGGGGCCCTGGTCGCGCTCGACCTCGTCGTCTTTTTCGTCTCCTGGGAGCTCGTCCTCGTCGCGCTCGTCGTGCTCATCGGCGGCTGGGGCGGACCCCGTGGCCAGAACGCGGCAGCAAAGCTCGGCGTCTTCGGGACCATCGGGTCCGCGGCGATGCTCCTCGCGTTCGTCGCGCTGTCGCGCGCGTCCGGACGCACCTTTCTCGTGGACGGGTCCCCGCTGGCTCACACGATGTCGATCCCCGAGCTTGCGCGCACGTCGTTCGTCCTTCGGGGCCCGCTTCTCGGGGTGCCGTTCGTCGAGATGGTATGGGGTCTGCTCTTCGTGGCCGTGGCCGCCATCGCGCCCATCGTTCCCTTGCACGGCTGGCTGCCCGACGCTCTCGAGGAGGGTCCGGCGGGCACCACGATCGTCCTCGGCGGGGTCGTCGTGGCGCTCGGTCCCTACTTGCTCGTTCGCGTCGGGTTCGGTGCAGTGCCGGAGGGGGCCCGCTGGATGGGGGCGTCAATCGCGGCGCTCGGTGTGCTGACGGCGGGCTGGGGCGCCCTTTGCGCGATGGCACAGCGTGACCTTCGCAGGTTCTTCGCCTACGCGACGCTCACGTCCACGGGGACGTGTCTCTACGGGATCGGCGCCCTTACTCCCGAGGGGATCACCGGCGCGATCGCGGGCTCGTTCGCCCACGGGCTCGCCGCCGTCTTGATCCTCGGCTTCGCGGCCGCTCTCGACCAGCGAGTGCACACGTGTCACGCGGGTCGCTTCGGCGGCCTCGCAGGCGAAACCCCTCGCCTGGCGACGATCGCGGTGGTGGGGCTGGCGGTATCCGTGGGAGCGCCGGGTCTGGTCGGTTCATGGGGTGCGTTGCTGTCCCTTCTCGGGGGTTTCGTGTGGCATCCGGCCCTCGCCGTGCTGCTGGCCATGGTGCTGGTCGTGTCGGTCGCCGCGCACGCCCGCATCGCGCGCCTCGTGCTGCTCGGCAGCGTCGATCCGGCATGGCGTTCGAGCGCCGACCTCGAGCCCTACGGAGGCCGCTTCCCCGACGCGACGCCCTCGGAGATCGCGGCGCTCGTCCCGGTGGCCGTCCTCGCGCTATTGCTGGGGGTGTGGCCGGCGCCGCTGCTGTCCACGATCGGCGTGGGTGCGCGAGATGCGGGCGAGGCCGTCAACCCTTCCGGGCCCGAGTAGCCGTCTCGGCGAGATGCGGCCGGTCCTCCGTGCCGCGTTGCTCTTGACCTGGATCGTGCGAGTGATGGCCGGTTGCTCGTCGCGGACCGAGGCACCCTTCCAGACGGCGGCGCACGTTCCGTATCCGCAGGTGCCGACGGGCGGTAGCCCCACGCTCGCCTCGGTCCCCGTGGTCACGGTTTCCTTCGCAGGGGATAGCCACACGTCCGACCTCACCGGCTTCGTCGATTGGCTCAGCCAGGCAAACTGGGCGAGCCTCGTCGCGGGCGAGTACAGGGTTCACGGCATCGAACATCAGGCCCACGTCGACCTCGACGCGTCGGCCCCCGCCGACGTGACGGACGACGACCTGAAGGCCGTGCTCACGACGGGGCTCGGCGACGGCACGCTCCCGAGTGCGCCCTCCTCCGGCTCTCCGTTCGTGTACGTCGTCTTCTATCCGGACGGCACCTCCGTCACGCGATCCAGCGGCGCCAACGCGTGCGGGTCGAACCCGGGCAACGGCTACCACGCGATGACGACCGGCACCGGACCGAACGTGGCCTACGTCGTCGTCCCGTCGTGCGATCCGCGCTTCTCGGGCCTTCTGTCCGAAGTGCAGGGGATGGAGCTCGAAGCCGCAAGGCTGCTCATCGACACGGCCACGGACCCTTCGCCGCTTGACCAGCCCGGGTTCCAGCTCAACGACGAGTCGAACCCGTGGTCCTCGATGGGCCCGGAAGTGGGCGACTTGTGCTGGGGACGCCTCGTCCAGGAGGGCGGCTACACCCTGCAACGGGTGTGGTCCAACGCGGCCGCAGCAGGCGGAGGGGAGCCGTGCGTTCCGGTTCCCGCCGGCAGCGTGCCCTTCGGCATCTCGGCGGCGCCGTCGACGTTGCAGACGATCACCGCAGGGGTGCCCCTTACCTTCACAGTGACGGGCTGGTCTCGGGCTTCCGTCGCCGATTGGCCCATCCAAGCCACCTCGTGGGTAGGCGACTACGCGATCGACGTCTCGTTGGAACCCGCGACGCTCAACAACGGGCAGACGGCCGTGTTGACGGTCACCGTTCCCTTCGCGCAAACCTCGGGGACGTACGGCGCGGTGCTCCTGCGGTCGCTCGGACCCACGGACTCCCCCGCGTGGCCCGTCGCGTTCACGATGCGCTGACGGGGCTCACAGGTTGAGCCCGACGATCGTGCGTATCCATACCGGTCCGTAGGGCTCGCCGGGCTGCATCGTGTGCTCCACCTCGGTGACTCGCGCGTAGACCCCCGTCGACCACCACAGTTTGCCGAAGTTGAAGAGAGCCGCCGGTCCGACATATCCGGCAGGGCCGAGCGCGTACGGTCGCGGGATCACGGCGGGATGCGGGAACTCGACGCGCATCCATCCTTCGGCGCCGACGTGGACGGCAGGGGTGATCTCGTACGTCGCGCCGAGCGTCGGGTTGAGGACGACGTCCCTCTGCGGAGTCGCGTAGTAGAGCTCGTACTCGGCCCAGAGATTGGTATCGATGCGTAGCTTGCCGATGCGGCGCTGGAGGAGAATCTTGGCCTCGAGCTCCGCCTCCGTATCGCCTTCGACGATCTCGCCGTAGACGCCGACGTCGATGGGCCATTCGCCCGGGTCGGCAAAGACGTAGCGAAGGCGCTGCTTGGCGCCCGTCACTTCGGTCATCGGTACGGTCACCGTGTAGCCGGCAGGCGTGGGCACGTACACGATGTAGAGCCCGAGCTCGAGGCGATCGGTGATCCCGTACTCGAACTCCGTCTGGAACTGCGTGCCCAGGTACCAAACCGCAGTGGGTGCACCGGGGTACGCCTTCACCGGAGTCATATCGGCGAACTGCTCGACCTCGAGCTCACCGGTACCGAGCGTCTCGGTCGTGTACGTGAACGGCAGCGGGCGGGGCGTTGCCCGGGCCGGACCGGACACGCACGCCGTGGCGACTGCGATCGCGAAAACCACTGCTCCTCGTCGGTGCATGTCTCCTCAACGCGTCCAGGGAACCGATCAAAACGACGACAGAGTCAGGCCGACCGTAAACACGTAGTCATTGGCCTTGGCCATGACGTGGCAGTCGTTGCAGACGTTGGGGTTCGACGCGTACGGGTCGGAGCTCAGTGGAACGACGCTCCACAGGACCTCCACGTCGTTGGCGTCCACGTTCTTCAGCTCGTAGAACTCCCAGTTGGCGGCGCCCGCCAGGTTGAAGCCGCCGCCTCGCTTGACCATCGCGAAGATCTGCCGGTCAAGGAACGCGGGGTCGTTCTGTTCCTTGACGATGATCGTGCCCACCGGGAACGACGTGCTCCCGTGCGGAGGCTTCTGGTTGATGTACGTCGTCATGGGCCCGAAGTGGATTCCGCCGTCGGTCGCCTCCGACGGGTTGGGAGCGCCCGGGGGGCCGACCCCCGGAGTCGACGGCCACGAGTGAAAGCCGGCGAAGTCGGCGGCGAACGCGATGAAGGGGCCCGACCCGCTGTCCGCGGCACTGCTGCCTCCCGAGGTGCAGCCATAGAGCGCGCACAGGCAGGCGAGCGCTCCGGCGGTCGTGGCGATAGGGCTCGAGGTAGGCAAGGTGTGGTTCTCCTAGGGTGCGTGTCCGCTACTGGGTCTGGGTCCGCAAGAACGCGAAGATGTCGGCGAAGTCCTGCGTTGCGAGCGGATGTCCCGTGGCCGGATCCGTCGTGTCGAGCCAGTCGGGCATGGGAAAGCGCAGCGCGATGCCCACGTTGTCCATGTCGGCCCGCGCGGCGACCGCGAAGAGGGCGGCGTTCCATGCGGGGTCCCCGGCGGTGTTCCCGGGCTCCGCGTTGATGCCCGGTGCCGGAAAGTCGTACGAGCCGCCTGCGTACGTGTACGTGGACGCCCCCGGGACGAGCGGGGTGCCGTGGCCTGTGGCACCGTGGCATGCCGCGCAGTTGGCGTTGCCGGGGCCGTAAAGGGTCGCGCCTCGCGTCCAGTCGCCGAGAGGCGTTGGGTCGACGTTGATGGTCGCCATCACGCTGCCGGGAGACGCGACACCCGCGACCATGGCCGAAACCTGGACGACCGCATTCTCGACGGTGCCCGGGTCGAGGATGAAGAGAACGTTTCTCAGGTCCGCGGTGGCATCGGGGCGGTAGGGGTTGTCGATCCAGACGGCTGTCGGTTGCGCGCCGAACACGGACATCGGGCTCGCGGCCGTGCTGTTCGGCGGGAGGGTTGCCATCGGCGGAGCCGGCGACGTCCATACGACGCTCGCTCCCTCGGGCAGGTCTTCCGTCGAGCCGTCGTCCGCCACCTGGACGACCTTCAGCGAGATCGCGTCGCCGGCGACGGCGTCGAGCGGAGCGCCCGAGGTGGTCACGATCCCGAGCTGCGGCGGCGCCCACGATCCAGGCGAAGTGCTGCCGCAGCCGGCGCAGACGGCCGCGAGGATCCAGGTCGTCGTCTTGGGCGGTGCGGCCTTCATTGGTCCGGGCCCTCCGCGCCGGTCGCCGAAGCGATGCTGCAATCCGCGAGGAGCCCGCCGGCAGGTTGGTTGTCGATGCAAAGAAAGATGGCGGGGGGATGCGTCGCGTCACCGGTCTTCCCACCGACGGCGATGACCGTCGCGATCGATCCCACCGGGATCGCGACGTCGCCGACAGCGGTGTCGCTCGTGGCCCCCGCAGACGCGCGTGCCGAGAGGACCTGACCCGACACCTGCCCAATCGGCAGGTACCCGTCGGAGTCGACCGCACCCTCGCCTGGGCCTACGTGCATGCTCGCCGAGGCAAAGCCGACGGCCGTGAGGAGGGGCAACCACTCGGTGGCAAAGGAGCCGAAGCCGAAGTCGAGCGACGGCGCGCTCGGCACGGCGTTGACGGCCCGAAGGGAAGAGGCCCCACCCGCGAGCACCGCGTCGTCGGGCAGAACCACGAGCGTCAGGGCGCTGTCCGCTCCCGCCGGTGAGGCGTCGCCAGCGACGAGGAGCGTGCCGGAGGTGTCGTATTCGAGCGGCGGTAGGTTCGTCCCGTCGGCGAGGCTGCTCGCCGCGTCGCACCCGACGGTGCCGGCGGGGACGAGGCGCGCGTCGTATTGCCCGGCCGTCACTGACAGGTACGCGCTGACCTGCGCGAACTCCAGGGCCGGCGTACCGGAATCGACACCCGCGTCCCCGGCCATCTGCGCAAGCAAGGGGCCTTCGAAGGCGCCCGTTCCGTGGACGGCGAGGCAGACGTCAATCGGCGGCAGGTCCGGCGACATTTGCGCCACGCGAAGCAGGGCCGGAGGCGCGCCGGCAGGCGTCGCGTCTCCCGGTTCCGGCGCGCCATCGACCGCCTGAGGCATCAGGGCCGAATCGTCGGTCCCGCCGTCGATGGCGACCGACATCTGCGCCGGAGGGTCGCTGGTGCTCTTCGCCGTACAGGCCGAACCAATCGCGGCCGCGCCGGCGAGGAGGGCGGGAATTCGTGCAGATCGCGTCATCGGTTTGTCTCGGGCGGGGCCCGATGTCAGAGGCTGCGCAGGTACTCGACGAGCGCACTCTCTTGCGTCGTCGTGAGCATCTGGGGACTTGCGCCGGGGCCGGCCGCGGCCCGGAGCATGGAAGGCAGCACGTCGTCGAGCGTCGCCGCGCTGCCGTCATGCAGATAGGGAGCGGAATCCGATAGTCCCCGGAGCGCGGGCGTATCGAAGGCGCACGCCGCTCTCGGGTGCCCATCGATGTCGTCGTGCGCGACGTCCGGCCATGGACCGCTCGTCACGCACGTTCCCACGTCGTGGAGTAGCACCGGGCCGGCGAGGTCGAGCGTCGGATTGCCCCCGCCCGAGTCTGTCTTCGCCGGGCCCAGGTGGCAGGTGTCGCAGCCGATGCTCCCGAAGAGCGCCTGTCCCTGCGAACGGAGCTGCGCGAGCTGTGCCCCGTCCACCGTGTGCGTCGCGTCCGTCGACGGCGCCACGGGGATCGGGATCGCCTCGTTGACGTACGCGGCGATCGCGTCGAGCAAGGGCTCCTGGGCTCCCGTGGGAGCAAAATGTCCTCCCTGCTCGAGGTCAATCGTCTGCCAGTAGTCCTCGACCTTGGATCTGTCGGCCGTGCGGAAGAGGAAGCCCGTATCGAGCATGCCTCCAGCGTTCGAGGGAGTGTCGCGCGGCCCCTGCGCGAACAACCACGTGACGGCATCGCTCCGGCCTTCGACGTGGCACGTCGCGCAGGCGACCCAGTGGTTCTGAGTGAGCGAGGTGTCGTCGCTGTTCGCCGAGTAGAAGAGCTGTTGACCGAGGCGCAGGTTCGGCGGCATCGGGTCGCTCGTGAGGCTCTTGAAGGCGCTGCCGTCCTGCACGACGGTGAGGCCGGCGTCGCCCGCCTCCACTTTGAATGCGACGACGTCCTCCGTGTTGCGCTCCTGGACGTAGACCTCGCCATCGTGCCAAACGGCGCCCTCCGGCAGGTGGCCAGGTAGCGGCCGCACGACCGTCACCTCGACGCGCGCCTCTGCATCGATCACGAGCAGGTCTTCGCTGTCGGAGTCGACCACGAAGGCGTACTTGCCGTCGTCCGAGAACGCCATCGACCGGGGGCCCGACACGATGTCGCCGAAGGCGCCGTCGTCGCCGGGATTGGCATCGTTCGCCTGCACCGAGAGGCGCGCGAGCTGGTTGCCGGTGCCGTCGAGGATGGACACGGCCGGGAACACAGTGTTGTCGAAGACGAGGGCGGGCTCGGGAGTGTCGGTTCCCAGCATGAGATGCGCGACCCAGAGCTCGTCGGCACCCGGCCGGGCGATGACGTCGTAGATACCGCGGACGAGACCGTGTGGCTCCGTCGGATCGGTCTCGGGCCCGCGATCCGGCACGGTCCAGGTGGTCTTCAGCGCGAGCGGGCTCGTCGAGAGTGCGGTCACGCCGGGCCCGAGGAGGTGCGTCGCGAGCAGCGTCCGTCCGTCGGAAGCCCAACCCAGCGTCCACGGCTCCCGTGGGGTCGCTGCCGTGGCCACGACCGATAGAGAGTCCGCGTCGACCTCGACAATCTCGTCGTCCTGGGAGCAAGCAACGAATACGTTGGACTCGTCCGCGGAGACGACGACCCCGATCGGTTCGGAGCACACGGCGACGCTCCCCTTGATCGACGCCGAGGCCACGTCAATCGCGTAGAGGCGCCCCGAGCGCTCGCCCGTCACGTAGAGGTTCGTCGCGGTCGAGTCGAGGGCGAGCGCGCGTGGCATGACGGCCGGATCGAACCGTTGAGACACGACCGCAGGGATCGTGGCGGATAGCAGTATCTCGTGTTCGATCGACCGGGTCGCGGCGTCGAGGATGGTGACGCTGTCGGCGTCAGGATGGACGACGAAGAGGTGTGAGCCGTCGGGACTCACCGCGATGGGGCTCGAGTGCGCCTGCTGAGCGGCTTGTGGCCGCGCCGAACTGCACGCGGCAGGCGCCGCGCCGACGTAGACCATGAGGCAGACGAGGACGAGAGAGCGGCGGATCACGGCTGGGCGTTGGGTGTGAGGGTGAACGTGATGGAGTTGGCGAGCGCCGATGGCAGACCCACGGCAGAGACTTCAGGAACGCAATCGTGCTCTCGGTCGGTGGTGGGCACGCGGGCCCCGGCGTCGCCGCCGATCCTATCGGCCAGCGATCCCGATTCGCCGGAGAGCACCCGCTCTGCCATCTGCAGCCCGCCGAGGCCGAGGGGGGCACCGTCCGGACCCGTCCCGAGATAGGCGCACTCCTGCGGCCACTCGATTTCCGTATCCTCGACCCGGTCGTCCCATCCGTTCAGGACGAGCTTGTCGAGTCGCGCGACGCGGTCCTCGATGAGCGCGGCGAGCGTGGCATTGCCGGGCAAGAGGGCGATGAGCTCGTAGGTGTCGCGGAGCGCGCCCTGGAGGATTCCGAAGCGCCGCGGCGTGAAGGTCACGGTCGAGGACGTGTCCCCTTGGGTCGGCCTGTAGATTCGCGCGCTCGGATCGTAGAAGACGCTGTCGAGCCGCTGGAACACGGCGAGCGCGCGGTCCCGGTACGCCGTCTCTCCCGTCGCCAGGTAGCCCACGAGCAGCCCCCGGATCGCCGCCGTGTGCGCGTCGAGGTTCGTCCCCTGGTCGGTCGGCGCGCTCTGGGTGAGGTCCCACCCGCCGTACGCGTGGCCGTCGGCCGTGGTGAGCTTGTCGGAGAAGACGCTCGACAGGGAGGCGATCAGCGCATCCAGCCGCGCCCCGAAGGGCATGCCGTTCACCGAGGGGAACGACGGCGGGTCCAGAGGGCAGGGGACGTCCACCGTGTCGGGCTTGGTGTTGCTGTAGAGGACCAGCTCCGAGTCGAGCGCGCGTCGCGCCGTCCGTAGCGCGAGAAGGGCGTACGCGGCGGTGTCGGTCGAAAGGGTCGTGCCCCGGGACACCTTCGCGCCGGCGAGCGTGACGTCGTCGACGAAGAGCCCGGTGGTGGGGTCGACGTGCAGGCGATCGATGTTCACGAACGCGACGCGCATCATCGCGAGCGCCCGGTCGTGCAGCGTGGCGGCGCCCGTCGGCGTCTGGTTCTGGACGGGGAAGGGGTCTCCGTCGAAGTACGCGAGCGCGGGCTGGCTACCGCCGACCTGGGTGTTCGACTGGTCCGTGAGCGAATAGATGCTCGAGAACGCGCCGAGCACTCCCGCGAGGTCGAGCAGGTCGCTGTCGGGCGACGCGATCGTGTAGCCGGTCGGAAGCGGGAAGCCGCTGGCGTCGGTCGCCTCCGTCACGGTTATCGTGCCCGGAAACCAGCGCAGGGGGCTCTGGTCGCTGTAGTTCAGGGCGTCGGCGACGCTCGAGAACCCGCCGAGCGTCGCCCCGTCGGTGGTGGTGAGCGCGGTCAGCCACTGCTGCGCCTGGTTGTCGAGGATCTGCAGGAAGTTCCCGGCCTGGAACCCCTCGATGTCGCTCGATCCGAGGAAGGTCCCGGGCACCGTCGTGGAACCTGGCCCGCCATTGCCGAGAACCGTGTTGCCGGCGCTTCCGACGAGCGCGAGCTGGTCGACCGGCACGGTGTTGACGGGGTTCTCGTTCGAGTCGTGCATGACCTGCAGGTAGTTGAGGGTCCAGAGCGCCTCCTTCCAGCCGGCCCAGCCCGAAGCCCCCGGGCCGATGGTCATGTTCACCTGAGACGATCGGTTCGGCAGGTGCAGCGACGTGTAGTCGCACTCGTAGTCGTTGCACATGAGCAGACCGCTGGCCCCCGGGTCGTCATCGGAGCTGATCGAGCAACCCGTCGAGGCGTTGCTGGCGTTGATGGAAGGGTCCCACTGAGTGAATGGCTGAAGCGTCGGCCAGAACCCTGGCCATCCGAGGGGATTCGGCGGCGTTGCCTCCGCGGTGACCGTGCGCGCGGTCGTATTGGCCAGGATCGCGAGGTGCTGTACCCAGTCGCGTAGGCCCTGGAGGGCATCCGCGCCGATCGCCCCCGTGGGGTTAAGCACCGGCCCGAAGGCGAGCGACGTGCCGGCACCCGACTCGAAGGCGATGTTGTTCATCGGCTGCTTCGAGTACTCGTACGATTCGACGGCGCTCGCGAAGCCGGGAAGGTCGATCCGTCCGTTCTTGCCACCGGCGACGCCGTCGTTCAGGTCGGGATCGAAGTAGATGCTCGCCTGGCAATAGAGCCCCGCATCGGAGTCGAGCTCGGCCAAGGTCGCCGGGCAGGCGTAGTCGCGACTGAAGCCCGCGAGGTTGCGTCCCATGGCCTGGGCGAACGGCTCGCCCGAGATTCTGCATCTCGACCGACGCGATGAAGTGGTCGCGAGTGACGAACGTCGTATCGCGAGCCGTGACGTTGAGGGCCCAGGTCTGCAACGGCGGTCGCGACGCGCTCTCGGCAACCGCCGGCGACGATTGCGGAGCCTTGGACGAAGAGCACGCTGCTGTGGCTGCTGGCAGTCCCACGACGAGACCCGCGAGGGTCAGGGCCCTGGGAAGGGCGCCAATGAAAACGACTTTCAACATCTACAAGGACAGGGAACTGCCACGTGGCATGTCGGAATGCAAACACAAACATCTATCCGCCGTGATTTCGCGTGCTTGTGGATGACACTGCACGCCGCCAGTGAGCAAAGCGGGGACGTCGTGATCGCTTCGTGCCGGGTCAGCCGATGCGAGCGAGCGCGGCGAGGGGCATGCGCTTCATCAGGAACCCCATCACGGCCCACGGCCATCGGGGCACGTAGGCCTCGGCAGGCTCTTGCTCGATGGCCTTTACGAGCGCACGGCAGCCGGTCTCCGTGTCCACGATGAAGGGTGTGTTCTTGACCTTCTCGTTTATCTCCGAGCGAATGTAACCGGGGTAAATCGTGCTCACCCGGATGGGCGTCTTCAGCAGGTCTGCGCGAATCCCCTCGGTCAACGAAGCGAGGCCCGCCTTCGTCGCCGCGTAGGTCGTGACGTTTCTCCGCATCCCGCGTAGCGCGCTCATCGACGAGATCGTCACGAGGTGCCCGGAGTTCTGCTGGCGGAAGATCTCCACGGCGCCTTCGCACTGCGCGAGGGCCGCGACGAAGTTCGTCTCCGCCGTCTGCCGATTGACCCGGAAGGCACCCGTGCCGACCGGCTGGCCCTTGCCGATGCCCGCGTTGACCACGATCCGGTCGAGCGTTCCGAGGTCTCCCTTGAAGGAGCGGAACACCTCGAAGACCCGATCGTAGTTCGTGACGTCGAGCGCACGGACCACGATGCGGATCGACGGGTTCGAGGCGGAGAGCTCGGCCTTCAACGTGTCGAGCCGGTCGGTGCGTCTCGCGCAGAGGGCGAGGTTTCTCCCGAGCTTGGCGAACTCGCGGGCCATGCCTTCGCCGAGGCCGGAGCTCGCCCCCGTGATGAGGATGTTTCGTCGGATGGGCTTCGCCAAAGTGCGTGGGTTCTACCCCATCCGTAAGGCTTCGGGAAACTACGTCTCCCACATCCTACGCCCCCCACTTCGGGACACACGGGGCGACGGCCTTAAGGCCATCGTATTACCGCCCGTATCAGCTCTCACGAGAGAGGTAGTGACCGTGGCGAGCATTGCACCCGCAGCAGTCAACATCATGCAGGGTCCACGGCGCAGAACCAGGAGCGGCGAGTTGCACGTCGTGCGGGACGACATCGCAGGACTACTTGCCCACGATCTACGCACCCCGCTCTCTGCGATCTCGATGAACCTCGACTTCGTGCTGGGCGAGTTAGCGGGCACCGAGACGGAGAGCGTTCGTGCGGCGCTCGAGGACTGCCGTCAGGCCAACGTTCGCGCGGTCCGCATCGTCTCCGACATGGCCGACGCCGTTCAGCTGGCGAGTGGCGAGCGCCGACCCAACTTCTCGGACGTCGACGGTGCCCAGATCGTCGCGGAGGTCGTCCGGCGCATCGTCGCCGAGGCGGCCGCCCGCGACGTGGAGATCGTCTGGACCGCCCAGGGAGACGTCGTCCGCGCGGACGCCGATCTGCTTACACGGGCACTCGAACGCATCGTCCAGCGCGCGCTCTGGCACGCGCGCCACGGCGGTCGGGTCGAGATTGTCCTCGAGTCTGGAAGCGTGACTGTCCGTGTCGGTGGCGCGCCGCCGGACGGCGCCGAGCCACCTGCCCGCTCGCTCGCCACCCACTTCGCGGAAGCGGCCCTTCGCGCCCAGGGCGGCGCGATGTGGACGGAGAAGGACGCCGACGGCGCCCTCGTCTACAAGGTGCAGCTGCCGACGTGACGCGGCCGGCTAGCTAAGCTAGCTGGCTGCGCCCCGAGACGCACTGGAGTAGCGTCCTCCGCGTCAGCGCTCGAGCGTGGCCGCCGCCCTAGTCTTTGAGCGCCTCGGCGCCGCCGATGATCTCCATCAGCTCCTTGGTGATCGCCGCCTGGCGCGCGCGGTTGTAGACGAGCGTCAGCCTCGCGATCATGTCCTTCGCGTTGCGCGTCGCCGCGTCCATCGCCGTCATCTGCGCGCCGAAGAAGCTCGCCTGGCTCTCGAGCAGCGCGCGGTAGATGCTGATCTCGACGTACATCGGCACGAGCCGCTCGAGCAGCGCGCGCTGGTTGGGCTCGTAGAGGAACTCGTGTCGGCGCGCCGGCGTCGGCGGCCTCGTCCGGCCTGGCCGGCTCGCCGAGCGGCAGGAGCCGCTCGACCGTGACGCTTCTGCGTGATCGCGCTCTTGAACTCGTTGTAGACGAGGTAGACCGCGTCGAACTCCCCCTTCTCGAAGCGGGGGACGAGCCAGCTGCGACACGAGACGCGCCTTCTCGAGGTCGAGCCCGTCGTAGATGCGCGGGAAGTCTCTGGCGATCTTGCCGCGCCGGCGCGTCGAGATACTCGCGGCCCTTGCGCCCGAGTGTCGCGAACGACACTTCGATCGCCGGCCGCCTTCTTCTCCCGCCACTGCGCGCTCGGTGTTCTTGTTGACGTTCGTGTTGAGCGCGCCGCAGAGGCCGCGGTCGGCCGAGAGCACGAAGAAGAGCGCCGTTCTTCTCGGGCCGCGTCGCGAGCAGCGGGTGAACAGGCTCGTTCTGCGAGTCACGTCGGCGCGCCGCCCGTCATCGTGCGAGCCACCGACTGGAGCACCTCGCCCGTCTTCACCGCGTAGGGGCGCATCGCGACGATCCGCTGCTGCGCGCGCGTCAGTCGCGCTCCGGCGACCATCTTCATGGCGCGCGTGATCTTCTGCGTCGCCTTGGTGCTGGCGATGCGCTTGCGGATCGCCTTGAGCGAAGGCATGGCGCGTCTACTTCCTGTCTTCCCTTGCCGAACGCCGTCGCGAACTCGTCGAGCGCCTTCTTGAGCGTCGCCTCGCGTCGCGTCGTCGAGCGCCTTCTTGGTGCGGAGGGTCTCGAAGATCTCGGCGTACTTCTTCTCGATGAAGTCGGAGAGGCCGCTTCTCGTAGGCGGCGATCTCGCGCGATCGCGAGCTTGTCGACGTAGCCGCTTGCGTCCCGGCGTAGATGATGACGACCTGCTTCTCGACGGGCAGGGGCACGTACTGGCCCTGCTTCAGGATCTCGACGAGGCGCGCGCCGCGTTCGAGCTGGTCGCGCGTCACCTTGTCGAGGTCCGAGGCGAACTGCGCGAACGCCGCCATCTCGCGGTACTGCGCGAGCTCGAGCTTCAGCGTGCCGGCGACGCTCTTCATCGCCTTGATCTGCGCGCTGCCGCCGACGCGGCTGACGCAGATGCCGACGTTGATGGCCGGACGGACGCCCGAGTAGAAGAGGTCCGTCTCGAGGAAGATCTGCCCGTCGGTGATCGAGATGACGTTCGTCGGGATGTAGGCGCTGACGTCGCCGGCCTGCGTCTCGATGATCGGCAGCGCCGTGAGCGACCCGCCGGAGCGCGGGTTCTTCAGGATGTGGAAGCCGTCGCCCTTGCTCTTTGAGCTCGTCCTCCGCGTGGTGCTTCCCGAGCTCGCCCTTGTGGATCTTCGCGTCGCCGCGCTTCTCCCAGTCGGTCATGTCCTTCTTCACGACCGCGAACTCTTCGGCCATCTTGGCCGCGCGCTCGAGGAGGCGGGAGTGGATGTAGAAGACGTCGCCCGGGTACGCCTCGCGCCCCGGCGGGCGCCGCAGGAGGAGCGAGAGCTGGCGGTAGGCGACGGCCTGCTTCGACAGGTCGTCGTAGATGCAGAGCGCGTGGCGCCCGCTGTCGCGGAAGTACTCGGCCATCGTCACGCCGGAGTACGGCGCGATGAACTGGAGCGGCGCCATCTCGCTCGCGCCGGCGACGACGACGGTCGTGTATTCCATCGCCCCGAGCTGCGTCAGCTTGTCGACGACGCTGGCGACGGTCGACTGCTTCTGCCCGATGGCGACGTAGAAGCAGTAGACGCCCTGGCCCTTCTGGTTGATGATCGTGTCGAGCGCGACCGCGGTCTTGCCCGTCTGGCGGTCGCCGATGATGAGCTCGCGCTGACCGCGCCCGATCGGGACCATCGCGTCGATGGCCTTGATGCCCGTCTGCAGGGGCTCCTTGACCGGCTGGCGTGCGAGGATGCCCGGCGCCTTGATCTCGACGCGGCGGCGGTGGGGCGTCTCGATCGGACCCTTGCCGTCGATGGGCTGTCCGAGGGCGTTGACCACGCGGCCCGACGAGCGCCTCGCCGACCGGCACATCGAGGATGCGGCCCGTGCGCTTGACGACGGACCCCTCCTTGACGTTCGTCACGTCGCCGAAGCAGCGCCGCGCCGACGTTGTCCGCCTCGAGGTTGAGCACGAGGCCCATGAGGTTGCCCGGGGAACTCGAGCAGCTCGCCGGCCATCGCGCCCTCGAGGCCGTAGATGCGCGCGATGCCGTCGCCGACGCTGAGGACGGTGCCCGTCTCCGTCGTGAGCGCGGCCTTCTCGTAGTTCTGGATCTGCTTCTTGATGATCGCGGAGATCTCTTCGGCGCGAAGCTGCATGGCGTGTCCGTGAGTTTTCGTGGCTGCGTCAGGCTTGCGGGAGCAAGACGTCGCGGAGCGATTGCAAGCGCGTTTGGAGCGAGCCGTCGAAGATGCGGTCGCCGATGCGGGTGACGACGCCGCCGATGAGGGCGCGTCGATCCGCCGGTCGACGACGACGCGCTTGCCGGTCATCTTCTCGAGCTGCGCCTGGAGCTTTGCGTAGTACTCGTCGCTCAGCGGTGCGGCCGTCGTCACCTCCGCGCGAAGGACGCCCTTGCGGGCGTCGCGCGAGCTCGCGGAGAGTACGCGCGCGAGGTACGGGAGCGTCTTGCATGCGCCGCCGGTCGACCAGCAGGAGCAGCGTGTTGCGCGCCGTCGGCGCTCGCGCCGATCCGGTCGGCCAGCTCGCCGATGACGGCCTTCTTCGCCGCGTGCGCGACGAGCGGGTTCTCGAGCGCGTTGCGGAGGTCGGCGCTCGCCTCCCAGGCGTCCGCCGCGGCTGCGACCTCTTCGACGAGCTCGTCGAGCATGTTCTCGGCTCGACGCCGAGCTCGAGCAAGCGCCTGCGCGTAGCGGCGCGCGACGATCGACGACGCTCACGACGGGCTCCCCGCGATGCGGCTCGCCGAGATCCGCAAGATAGTCCTCGGCGAGGCGCTCCTGGTCGGCCGGCGTCACGCGCTTCTTCAGGAGCTCCTCCGCCGCCGCGACCGCGGTGTCGACCGCGTCGCGCCAGCAGGTCGAGCCGGATCTGCTTCAGCTCCTGCTCGACGAGGAACTCGGCGTCCTTGCGCATGCGCTCGGCCTTCGCCTCGGCGTCCTTCACGATGCGGTCGCGCTCGGCCTCGCCCGCTGCGCACGAGCGCCTCGCGCGCCGCGACGACCTCCTGCTCCAGGAGTTCGAGCTTGGCCTGGTACTTCTTGGCCCGCTCCTCGGCCTCGTGCTTCATGCGCGCGCCTCTTCGATCTCCCTTGCGATTCCGTCGCGCCTGGCTTGCAGGCCTTCGGCGATGGGCTTCTTGCCGAGGAGGTAGTAGCCGGACGCAAGGATGCCGAAGTTGATGAGCATCGCAATGTACGGCGGCGTCTCTTCGCCGAAGTCGGTCCAGTTGAAGGCTTTGGGCTCTTCGCTCTCGGGCGCCTCGCTGTCGTGATCGCGCGCGCCATTCGTGGCGGCGGCCACCACACGTTTTGGTGCGGCAATGGCGACCCCATCGGGCCTCGTCTTGCGCGGTTGCGGCTGCGCCCAGGCCCAGAGGGACCACGCGGTGACGGCGGCCATCGCCACCAGCGCCAGGCGACGTCCGAGGTGCCTCACTGCTGCACCTCGCGTCCCAGGACGCGTCCGGCCAACTCTCGCGCCAGCGTCACGGCCTCGCCCTTGAGCGTCGTCCGCACGCGGTCGGCCTCGGCTAGCGCGGCACGCTTGCCGTCGTCGATCGTCTTTGCCGCCGATGCGCGCACGCTCGCGAGGATTTCCTGCTCGTGCTTCACCGCCTCCGCCCGGATCTTGTCGCGCTCGGCGTTCGCGGTGGCGCGCGCCTTGGCCATCGCGGCTTCGTATTCGGCGAGCGCGTTCGCGGACTTCGCGTCGATCTTGCGCGCCTGCATCTTGGCGCCGTCGATGCGGCGCTCCCGCTCCTCGAAGAGGTGGAGCATGGGGTCGAAGAGGAAGGGCTTGAGGAAGAGGGTGAGGCCCACGAAAAGGACGACTTGCACGAGGAAAGTCGCGTCAAAATCGACCGAAATGGCTTGGGGGGCGGCGACGCCGGCCGCGAGGAGGCCGTCGTCGAAGGAGGCGAGGAGCATGCGTCTCCGTCGATGGGGGAAAGTGGGGGCCCAGTAGCACTGGGAGGGTCGAGTGTCCATCGCGCCCCCTTGGGCCGGGCCAATTGAACGATGGTCAACGGTGAGGTAGAGAGAATGCGGGTCCCCTTCCGACCCGCTCGAGGAGTGTCCAAAGGTGAACCCCAACGCTGCCCCGCCGCGCGTCATCATCCGCCACTGCGCCGAGTACGACACACAGGCGATCCGGGCGATCGTGAAGGAGGGGCTGCTGGAGCTTGGTCTCGTCCCGACGGGCCGCACCCTCGTCAAGCCGAACCTCGTCGCGGCGGGGGACATGTTCCCCTACGCACACACGCGAGCCGAGTTCGTCGAAGGGCTCCTCCTCGCGCTGAAGGACGTGGGCGACGACACCATGAGCGAGCTTGCGGTGGGCGAGCGTTGCGGCATCACGATCCCCACGCGGTACGCCTTCAAGCACAGCGGCGTGGACGCGAGCATGGCGCGAGTGCCGGGCGTGAAGCGGTACCTCTTCGAGGAAGTCCCCCAGGTGGAGATTCGGTACACGCACGAGAAGCGCCTGCGTGATTACGTGTTCGTCCCGGAGCCCATCGCCAAGACGGACTTCTTCGTCAACGCACCGAAGTTCAAGGCCCATCCCTGGACCACGGTGACCTTCTCGATGAAGAACTACATCGGGATCCAGGATGACCGTCATCGGCTGATCGACCACGACCACCGCCTCAACGAGAAGGTGGCCGACTTGCAGTACGTCATCCAGCCGCAGTTCATCGCCATCGACGGCATCGTCGCCGGCGAGGGCCGCATGCTGACGCCCACACCGTTCGACCTGAAGCTGATCGTGATGGGCAACAACCAGGTTGCGTTCGACGCGGTCTGCTGCGCGATCATCGGTGTGAACCCGAACGACGTGGACCACATTCGCTTTGCGGCCGAACGTGGATTCGGGACGACGGACCTGTCGCAGATCAAGATCACCGGCGACGTCTCCTTGGACCAGGCGAAGGAGCGCGCGAGGGGCTTCGACGTGGGTCTCATCCGCGTGGAGAAGTACTTCGAAGGGAGCAGCATCACCGCGTACGCGGGCCCGCCACCCGAGACGGAGCACACCGACTACTGCTGGGGAGGATGCCCGGGGGCCATCGAAGAGGCCATCGAGATGCTTCGCACGTACGACAAAGAGTGCGACAAGAAGATGCCCCGCATGCACGTCGTCTTCGGCGCCTACGAGGGAGGAATCGACGCGAAACCCGGCGAGAAGGTGGTCTTCATCGGGGACTGCGCGAAGTGGCACGGCAAGATCGAGGACAAGGTCGTCTCGATCGAGAGCCTCTACCGGGACCGCTCGACGAAGGATCCCTACAAGGCCGAGGCCGATGACATCTACACGAAGATAAAGAACGTTCAGAAGCAACTCTGGTCGTCGCGCAACGACTCTGTGATCCGGCTGCAAGGTTGCCCCGTAAGCGTCGCCGAGCAGCTCTTCGCGCTGGTGAGCCTTGGGGGGGCCAAGAACCCTTACCTCGAACCATCCGAGGCCGTAGCCTTCAACCAGGCGTACCTCGGCTGGAAGGCCGCCGTGGCGGTCAAGCGCCTGCGCGGCGAGCGCTACCAGATGCCCGGTGCGTGCAGCCGCGGCGAGGCGATGCCCGTCGTCGCTCCAGGCGAGGCCGAGTAGCGAGCCCGTTACTTCGTACGCGAGAGAAAGGCGGCGAATGCCGCGGCGGCTTCGGGTGTACCGAGGCGTAGGCCGAACGTCTCGAGCTCGCGCGACATTGCCTGCTGCACGGCGATCCGATTGGGCTCGCGCAGCAAGCGTTTGGTCTCGCACAAGGAGCCAATCGCGAGCTCCGCAAGGGCGTTGACCCGCGCCGCCGCAGCGCTCTCGAGCGCATCGGGGGGTACGACGGCGTTCACCAGGCCGGAGCGAAGGGCGGTCTCCGCGTCGATTCGGTCGCCGAAAAGCAGCCATTCGGACGCTCGCTGGGCACCGACACGCGCTGGTAGCAGCACGCTCGACCCCGCCTCGGGCACGAGCGCGAGCCGCGTGAAGGGAAACTGAAACGTCGCGGTCGCCGAGGCCACGACGTAGTCGCAATGAAGGAGCAACGTGGCGCCGACGCCGATCGCCAGGCCGTTCACGGCGGCGACGAGGGGCTTGGGGAACGACGCGAGGGTCTGCAGAAAGCTGCCGGCGGGACGAGGCGAAAGACCCTCGGTGTTTCCGGTGGCCGCCCTCATGAAATCGACGATGTCGTTGCCCGCGCAGAACGCATCTCCGGCCCCGCCGATCTGGACGACGGAAATTCAATCGTCGTTCGCGGCCGTCGTGAGGGCGTCGTCGAGGACCGCATACATCGCGACAGTGAGCGCGTTCTTCTTGGCGGGGCGGTCCAGCGTGATCTTCCGGACCTTCGCGGCGTCTTCGACGCGGACGTTTTCGCTCATGGATGTGCCATGAGGCCAGTTCGCGCTCCAGTCAAGCCCGGCTGCCTGCAACCTACTCGATGCCGAACTCCTTCAGCCGCCGGTAGAACGTCCGTCGGGGCAGGCCGATCATCTTCGCGGCTCGTAAGCGGTTCCAGTTGCAGGCGGCCAAGGCGCCTAGGATGCGTTCCTTCTCGGCGGCCTTGTGCTCGACGCTGCTCTCGACGCGCGGCGGCCGCGCGGATGCGCGAACCCCGGTTCGCTCCGGCCCGTTGCCGGTCCGACTATGTGAGCTGCTGCGTGAAGGGACGGAGGGGAGATCGATGTCGTCCGCGCCAATTTCGTGACCCTCGCTCATCAGCCACGCGCTCAGGAGCACGTGCTCGAGCTGGCGAACGTTGCCGGGCCAGGGCAGCCCGCAGAGCTTTCGGAGCGCCTCCCGCGATACGTTCTTTCGTTCGCGACGGTAGCGCGCCGCGAAGAGGGTGAGAAAATGGTCGATGAGCGGAGGGATGTCCTCGATCCGCTCACGTAGCGCAGGGACGTGGAGCTCGACGACGTGGAGACGGTAGTAGAGGTCCTCCCGAAAGGCGCCCTCGGCCACCATGTGCTCGAGGTCGCGGTGCGTGGACGCGATGACCCGTACGTCCACCGGCTCCTCGCGTGTGCTTCCCACCGGGCGCACGAGCTTCTCCTGGAGCACGCGCAGGAGGCCCGCCTGCATCTGTCGAGGCATCTCCCCAATCTCGTCGAGCAGGAGCGTGCCCCCGTGTGCCTCCTGGAAGAGACCGCGTCGATCGCGATCGGCGCCCGTGAATGCGCCCCTGACGCTGCCGAAGAGCTCTGACTCGAGCAGGTTGGCGGGGATCGCGCCGCAGTTGACGCCGAGGAATGGCTTCCTTGCACGTGGACCCGCCTGGTGGACCGCGCGGGCGACCATCTCCTTTCCGGTCCCGCTCTCGCCAGTCACGAGAAGGGGGACGTCCGTATCCTTCACGCGATCGATCAGGGCGTAGACGCGACGCATCGCCGCGCTGGTTCCCACGAGGCCCGCGTAGCCGAAGTGGCTCCGCAGCTCGGCGCGCACCTGCTTGAGGTCGCGGCGAGCGACGGCCAGCTGCTCGGTGCGTTTGCCCAGGAGGCGGGCGACCTCGTCGCGAGCAGCGGCCAGCTCGACGTTGGCGCTTGCCAGCTGGTCTGCCCTTGCCCGGTTCTCCGCGAGTAGGCGAGCGTTCTCGATCGCGATCGCCGCCTGATCGGCGAAGGCCCAGAGCGTCGGAAGCTCCTGTTCGAAGCGCACGCCGGCGCGCAGCCTTGTCTCCAGGTAGAGCGCACCGATGGTGCGGCCCAAAGGCGGCGCACCGCGGATGGGAACGCACGCGATCGACTGGATCATCAGGTGGTGGACGCTCACCGCCTGGGCGAGCCGCGCGTCGTCGCGCGCGCTCATCGTCACGACGGGCTCCCCGCTCGCAACGACGCGATCGGCGACGGATCGTGAGAAGCGCGCGTGCGTGTCGTCTCCGCCCGAGCGGTCGCGCGCGGTGTGCGCCTCGAGCTCGCCACGATCGCCGACGACGAGGACGAAGCCTCGCTCGGCCGCGAGGAGCGCGACCGCGTGGTCGGTCACGCGCTGCAGCAGGCGCGGTACGTCGTGCTCGCTGGCGAGCTCGCGGGTGATCTCGAGGATTCGCGCGAGCCGGTCCTCAGCGAGGCGGGGCCCGGTGAAGATGGACGTGGAACCTCCGCCGGTGGAGCGGGCATGCGCGCTCGCCGCCGAGAGAGACGGAAGCATCGCCGGGGCGACGACCGTCGCCGTGTGTGCTTGCCGTAATGCGCGGCGTCGGGGATCGTCCCAGAAGACCTCGCGAAGGTCGCGAGGTAGCTTCGCTGCCGTCTCCTCGAGCATCGCGAGAGCGGTCTCGGTGTCGCGGCGGGCAGTCGCCACGTTTCCCTGCGCTGCGGCGAGGCGGGCGCGAGCGTCGAGGGCCTGCCATGCCCACTCCCGGCGTCCGGCCTTGGACGCGAGCTCGATGGCGGTGTCGAGCGAGCGGCGCGCTCCTTCCTCGTTGCCTGATCGCGAGACAATCGCGGCGCGCACGAGCTCCGCGAGCGCCGCGTGCTCGCCGAAGCCGGCGCCGCCGAGTGCAGTCTTCACGCCCTCCAGCTCCCGGGTCAGCTGGGACGATTCGACTCCAGTTTCGCGCGCGCGCGCTAGCAGGCCCTCGAGACGGGATTCGGCGGCGTCATGGGTGCGGCCCTGAGTCTGCCAGGCAACGGCGGCCTCTTCGTACAGACGCGCGCCGCGAGCACCTTCTCCGGTGCGGGTGGCGTGCTCGGCCTCGAGACCGAGGAGCTGCGCGCGGGCCGCTGGCGAAAGCTCGTCGCGTCGAGCCGCGATGCTGTCGATGGACCCGCGCGCGCGCGCCCACCGGCCGAGGTAAAGGTCCAGGTTCGCGAGGTTCAACAGCGCCTGTGTCACGGCCGCGCCGATACCGGCGCGCCGCCCCATGTCGACGGCGGCTTCGAGATGAGTCAGCGCTTGCGCCAGATCGCCCTCGGTCTGGGCCATGCCCGCGAGGTTCAGGCGCATCGTGGCGACGGTGGCCGCGTCGCTGGCCTTCTCGGCGGCCGAGAGCGACGCTTCATAGGCAGCGCGAGCGGCCCCCGTTCGCCCTGCGCGCTGGTGGGCGATAGCCGAGGAGCCGAGGGCGACGGCTTCGACGCGCGGCTCACCGGTCATGCGGGCGACGCGAATGGCCTCGTCGAGCGCCGCTCGGGCGGCGGTGTCCTTGCCCGTGAACGCGAGCGCCACGCCACGGACACTCAGAGCATCGGCCGACAGTGCGTCCGAGGCGCCGGCATCGATCACCGACTCCGCCGCCGTCAGTGCGGCGGAGTAGTCGCCCGCCCGGAGACATGCCCGCGCGCGCAGCAACAGCCACGTGCGCCGTCGGTCGCTGACCAGCGCAGCGTCCTCGATCGCAACGAGTTCCGAGAACGCCGTCGTCGGGTCTCCACGGCCAATCGCGATGCGCGCTCGTGCCAGTCCCACCCGCAACCGTCCGGCGGGCCCTCGGGGTTCGCCCATCCCGTCGAGGGCTTGCGCCGCCTCGTCGAAGCGTCCCGTGTCCAGCGCACGCTCGGCCTGGTCCAGACCGTAAAGTGTGCTCCCGGATGGAGAGGAAGGGACGTCGCTGCCAAGGGCGGCGTCGACGTCTTCTCTCGACACGATCGGTCTACCCGCGAGCCGACGCACGGCCGCACGCAGGACGCCAGGGCGACCCCCCACACGCTCGACGAGGTGCGCGCGCAGGGAATCCGGCAAGGACGGGACCGACCGATGGACGAGCTCTGCCGCGGCCTCGGCATCGAGCGGATCCACGACAAACCTGACGGGCTGCGCCACCGTCAAGTCGGAGACGTTGACGGAGAGAGCCACGACCACAAGACGCGCGCCGGCCTTCGAGGCCCGGCGAAGGGCGGCCCGCCCGGTGGCGTCCAGCTCTTCGGCGTCGTCGACGATGACCACTGGCGGAGCGCTGGAGGTCGCGTACTGCGCGAGTTCCAGCTCGACCACGTCGGTCATCGCCATCCCGCTTTTCGGGGCCTCGATCATCGCTACGGCCCGACCCTCGACCCCGAGGGTCCAGGCCAGGCGCCGTACGAGAGTTGTCCTGCCCGATCCCCGGGGCCCTTCGACGGCGATGGAGCTTGCTCCTCCGCGAACCAGTTCGAGCAGCGCTTGGGCCGACGCCTCCAGTCCGAGAACGGGCCAAGGCGGCTCGTCGCTTGGCGTGCTCGCCGGCAATCCCGCCGCGCGACGAAGGGCGCTCCCGAGCTCGTCGACACTCGGCCATCGTGAGCTCGCCGCCCTCTCGGTGGCGCGCCCCGCCACCTTCGCGAGGGACATGCGCGTGTCGTGGTCGACCTCATCGCCGCGCCTTGCGAGCGCCTCACCGAGCGTCGCGCCAAGCGCGTAGACCTCGGCACGCACTGTCAGTGATTCTCCGTCGAAGAGCTCCGGCGCTGCGTACTTCGGGGTAAGCCCCTGAGCGGCGGACCCTCCCTCGCGCCAGGGTGCGGCGAGGCCGAGGTCGACGAGGATGCCGCGCCCATCCGCGCCGACGATGATGTTCGCAGGCTTGAGGTCGCCGTGAAGGAGTCCCGCCCGGTGAACGACCGTCAACTGATCGCAGGCGCTTGCGATTGCGCCGATCCACGGGGCGCCTCCTCCGCTCTCGTGCAGAAGATCGTCGAGGCTCTGCCCCTCGACCAGCTCTCGCACGAGATACCGGCGGCCGTCGCGCAGTGCTCCGAAGGCGACGACCCGCGGAACGCCTAGCCCCTCGAGGCCGCTCAGCGCGACGGCTTCTCTGACGAGCGCACCGACTTCGGCCTCTCCCGCTCCCAAGGAGAGCACTTTGAGCGCGAGGACCCTCCCACTGACGCGATCACGGACTGACCAGACCTCGCCCCCGCCGCCCGCTCCGAGGCGACGCATCGGCTCGTAGCGCGGGGGGAGATCCGGCATCGGCTCTTACAGTGTATCGCGCCAGTCGAGCGAGCCGTCGCTCTTCTTGTCCTGGTCTCCCGTGTCGTTCTTCTTCTCTTTGTCCTTGTCCGAGGGCTTGTCCTTGTCCTTCGGCTTGCCTTTGTCCGTGGTGTCCGCCTTGTCGTTCTTCTCGAGGCCGTAGTCGACGCTGAGGCCGAACCAGAAGCCGGTGAGCGAGAAGCCGAGACTGAGCCGGCTCTCGAGCTGCTTGATGGGTTTGTAGCGCAGGCTGAACTGCGGGATGGCGATGTGCGGGAAGATGACGGGAACCGATCCACCCTGGAACCAGTTGGGCTCGATGTAGCCGCCGACCTTGGCGACGGTCGAGTTCTGATGCGCCTGCGGGGAGCAGCTGGGTGCCTCCAACTGCGACTGGCATTCCTGGTAGTAGGTGCCCGTGGAAGCGCGCAGCGCCCCGGGAGTTGCTGGGGTGCCGGGGAAGACCCAGTCGTTCTGAAGGCTGCCGCCGACGTACCCGACGCCGACGCCGAAGCCGTACTCGAAGTCGAGGTGCTCGGCGATGGGCATCGACCAGAGCTCGTCGATACCGACGTAGATCGACCAGAGGCCGCTGTTCACTATGGAGTACTGGTCGGCGTCGGTGGGGTCCTTGCCCTTCTGCAGAAACAAGATGTTTCCCGTCGAGTAGGTCGTGACCGCGATCCACGGGATGAGCGATTTGCCGTCCTGACGCATGTCGAGCTCGGCGCCGATCGTGTTCGAGTAGATCGTCGCCCCGTCGTTGACGAAGAGATTCTCCATGAACTGCGGAATGATCGTCCCGCGGTAGCGGAGCCCCACGAAGTAGTACTTCTTCGCCGGGTCCTCCTTCGTGTAGGTCATGGCGCTGGGATTGGCCTCGGGCTCGGCCGGAGCTGCAGACTCCGTGGTCTCGACGCTGACCGATGCGGCGGCGGGTTCGGGCTCGGGTGTCGGGGCCGGAGCGGGAGGCTCGGGTGCCGCCTCTGCGGTAGCGCTTGCCGATGCGGACGCCGCGGGCTTGGCGCCCTTCTTCGGCTTCTTGCCCGGCGGCGTCTTCGTTGGCGTCGTCGTCGAGGTCGGCGCAGCGGTCTGAGCGAACGCCAGCGGCGCCGCCCCGAACACGAGAAGCGCGAGGGCAGCTGCGAGCTGCGCTCGTGAACGACGTTGGCACACACCCGTGGCACTTGAGCGCGTCATATCGAACCTCGGCTGCATAAGGAGGGCGAGAGAACCGGCGCGCCGGATGCTATACTAGAGTTTGGCATCCGGGGGAGAGTGCCTGAAATCGGGCCAACTTGGTGATCGATCAGGGACGAATCGTCGAACAAGTCGTCGACCGGAACGAGATTTTTCCGTTCCGGAAGGAGATCATCGTCACCCGCAGTCGCGTCCCCCTTTCGATGGTGCGCAAGCGTTCTGCTCGCTTGGATGGCACACGAGCGCCTGTCCTGCTCGTGCACGGTTTCGGGCAGAACCGTTACTCATGGCACCTCCCGGCGCGAAGCTTTGCGAATCATCTGGCGCGGGCCGGCTTCGACGTCTTCAACCTCGACCTGCGAGGTCACGGCAGATCCCGTGAGCACGGCAGTCAGCGATGCCGCGGGGTCGAAGACTACGTGCAGGAGGATGTTCCGGCAGCCGTCGCCGAGGCGCAGGCGCTGTCAGGTGGAAGGCCCGTATGGATCATCGGCCACTCGCTCGGCGGTCTCATCGCATACGCGGCGGCCCCCTCCCTCCCGGGGGCGGTCGCCGGGGTGGCTTCCATAGGGAGTCCCTACGATTTCGCGCGCGGCTCGATGACCCTGGCCGCCCTCACCCTCTTCTTTCGCGCCCTTGCTCGGGCTCCCTTGCCGAACGCGCCCGTGCCTCTCGCACCCGTGGGGCTCGCGATGCGTCTCACGCGGCGTTTTGCCGAGAGCCGTTTCTATCCGATCCCGCTGCGCGGCTGGCACGCCGGGTCGTGCGAGCCTCACGTGCTCGAGCAGTACCTGCGCCTCGCGTTCGATCGAGTCGCCTTTGCGGTGATGCTCGACATGTTCGACATGCAGCGGCGCTTCGGCGAGCACGACTCGCAGTTCCTCGACCGCTTCGAGGCGATGGATATCCCGCTTCTCGTCATCGCCGGAGTGAATGACGATCTGGCGCCCACCGCCAGCGTTCGTCCGGGGTATACGCGCAGCCGTTCGCGCGACAAGACGTACCAGGAGCTACCGCTCGGTCACATCGACCTGCTCGTCGGCCGCGATGCTCCGCTGATGACCTGGTCACTCGTGACAGGGTGGCTGGAGAAGCGGGCGGCCTGAGCGCCAGCGGCTGCCCCCTCTACAACTGACACTTCAGCAGATTGAAGTAGAGCGCATACGAGCCATCCGACAGCTCCTGGATCCACGCCACGTCGAACTGGAACAGGATGTCGGTGACGCTGCTCGAGAGGTCGAAGGCGCTCCCCGATGTCGTCTGCCCGGGGAGGACGTTCTTCCCGGTGCCGGCGGTCTCGACGAGCCACTGGCCGTTCGGCGTGGCGACGTAAAAGTTCAAGCCGGTGTAGTCGCCGCCGCCCGTGCCTCCGCTACCGAGGAGCCCGAGGTCGCCGTTGCTCAGCCAGCGGCCGCCATTGCCGTTGTGCCCGCCGAAGGGCGTGGTGTCGAAGAAGCCGGCGTCCGACTGGACGTCGAAGGTGAGCGACGGCAGATCGTCGACCATGAACGAGTTGATGTTCGTCTCGGTGACCACTCCGGCACGCAGATTGGCCGATTGGGCGCCGGCAAGCTCGACGAACGCGAGAGAGTATCCGCCGTTCACTCCCGCCGACACGGCGACCGCCGATGCGGTCGACGTCGACGGAATGACGCTGCGCGAGGTCGGGGCGGCAGAGGTACTCGTCGCGAAGGTGTACTGAGAGAGGGCGGCGGGGCCGTTGTTGCCACTTCCGGGTGGCGCGAAGAACCCGTATGCGAACATGCCATCGCGGACGAGGGACGAACCGAGTTGGAGCTGCGGTCCCGGTCCGAGGCTAACCTGCCAGACAGGTTGGCCGGTGGTGAGCCACCAGGCGAGGTCGTACTCGCCCCCGCTCGCACCGTACGTCGCGAGCGTGTAGTAGCTGTCCGTCGCCATCTCGACGAACGTCATCTCGAAGTCACCGCCGCCGTTCATGTTGGGCTGGTTCGGCAGCGACGACCCGATGGACGCCTGGGGAATCGCCAGCGAGCTGTCCATATTTCCCGGGTCGGTGTCCGCGATTCGAGAAGTACTCGTACTCGCTGTTCATGAATTGCTGGACGAGGAAGGTCACGGCGTTCGGTGTCTTGGCCTCGGCCTCGAGGTTCGTGCCCGGGAGGGTCAGGGTCCCGATGCCGTTCGATCCGCCCGATTCGGAGACCGTGTAGACGGTCGTGGCGCTCGACATCGACGTGCTCGTCCCCACGACGATGCGCGCGGCGTTCATGCCGGGGATGTGTTCAAGGTACAGCTGGTTGAATGGCCCCTGGCTGTTCCCGCCCCCGCCGGAGGAGTCGGACGGAAAGATCTGTGCAACGAGCGTAGGGCTCGGGTTCTGCCACGCGTTGCACGACAGAATTTGTAGCGGCGTGGCGGCCTCGGGCGCGTCGGCCGGTGCGAGGGCTTCGGGAGTCGCGCCGTCGGTCGGGGTCGTCGTCGAGTCGCTCGACATCGCCGCGTCGGCCGGTCCGCTGGATGCGTCGGTCGATGGGATCGGCTCGCCGTCGCCTCCGCCCTCCGAGCCACCTGGCAGACCATTGGCGGAGAAGTCGCCGAGGATGGACGAACACCCGAACGGCGCGATCGCAACGGCGGCTGCCGAAAGAGCAAAAGCTAGACGCATTCTTTCAGCGTCGCCGCTTTTACGGCGCACGGCAATATGTCTCGGGCGGCGTGCCCACCAAGTGGCTCGACCAAAAAAGCTGCCGAGAGCCAATGAGTCCGACCGGGGCAAGGGCCTCGGCGATTGGCAGCGCCCGTGATCTGACGCACACTGAGCAAGGAGGCGGTGCGATGAACAGGCGGTCGCTCCTCAACGTCCTTGCCGTTTCGTTCGCGGGCGCAGGTCTGCTGTCGGTGCAATGCAGCGGCAGCAAATCGGCGGCTACGAAGAGCGACGCCGCGACGGAAACGACGGGCCCGGGCAGCGACGGGGGCGGAAACGTCACGCCCACCGACGGCGGAAGTGGAGGCGGAAGCGGAGACACTGGGTCGATGGACGATGCCGACGACGATGCCGAGAGCGGCGGGACGACCGTCCTATCCGGCGATGGGGGTACAGGTGGGTCTCAGTCGGTGCTTCAGCGCGGCAACGATCTGTTTCGCAGGGCGACGTACTTCGAGTCCGGCTTGACCGCAGCCGCGGCGCACATGATGGCGCCGGATGCGATGTTCAACGCCAACGCCACGTTCTCGACCATGGGGATGGCGCAGAATCAGGGTACGGCTTCGGTGCTCTACATCGAGGAGGGGCCCGCGGCGGCAGGCTGCCCGACAGGCGCGACCGGGTGTCAGGCAACGGCACGTGCCGCGGGAATGGGGCTCTTCTTTGCTTTCCCCGCTCTGCAGGCGAACCCCAACGTCGTGGCCTTCGATGAGACCACGGGCCTGCCCGTGTGGACGGCGCACGTCATGACGGGGGGCGACGGGATCCGTGGCACGCCCGTCATCGATCCGGCATCTCGGCGGCTGTTCGTCGTGACGGGCAACAATCCTCATCTCGTGCACGCGCTCTCCGTCGACAATGGAGTCGAGGTCATGACCGGCGGGTGGCCGGTGACACTCTCCAATCAGACGGTTTCGTACAACGGAATGACGTTCAACTCGGGCGGGCAGAACCAACACGGCGCGTCGCTGCTCGCGAACGGCATCCTCTATATCCCGTTCGGCGGGCAATACGGCGACGGCGGCACCTACCGTGGTCGGATCGTGGCGGTGAACATCACGAACCCGACCCAAGTGGCCGGCTGGACGACGCAGAGCGCGAGGTCCGGCATCTGGGGGTCGGGTGGACTGGCGTCGGACGGTACGAGCGTCTTCGGCGTGACGGGCGACACGACGTCCGTGCCGCGCAACGCTTCGGACTCTCAGGAGGTCGTTCGCGTGACAGGAATGGCGTCGTTCACGCGCGGCGCAGCCAACGTCTTCGTGCCCACAGAGTGGGAGGGCTGGGACCAGCCGATGGGCGATCTCGACTTCGGAGCGTCCACGCCGGCATACGTTCCCCTTCCCGCGGGGTCGACCCCGTCGGCACTCCTGGTTGCTCCGGCGAAGGCCGGCCGCGTCTTCTTCCTAAACGGCACGAACCTGAGCGCAGGCACGTACGATGCGACCGCACGCACCCCCGGGGGATCGCTGGCGGACATCGTCGTCTCAGGCACAGACGCCGAGACGGTGTACACGGCGCCGACCATCTACACGTCGATGTCGGGTCTTCACGCGACGATCAACGTCGGCGGCGGCGGAACGACCTGCCCGGCGCCAGCGCCGACGAACCAGGAGGCGATCGTTTCGATGCTCATCCAGCCGGGGCAGACGCCAGTCGCGAAGGTGGTCTGGTGCAATGGGGTCACGGCGGGCGGCGGTCACATGAACTTCCCACCGATCTCGACGACGACCGACGGCGTGAGCGCCAATCCTCTCGTGTGGTTCATCGAGGGCTCTCAGTTGGCCGTCGTGGATGGCGATTCCGGATCGAGGCTTTTCACGACGACGGGCACCGCTTGCACGGGCGTTCCGAGCATGAGCTTCCCCATCGCCGTGAAGAACCGGATCGTCGTGTCCGCTCTCGGGCACCTCTGCTCCTGGTCGGTCGGCGGAATCTAGATACGCGATGAGGTCACTTGCTGTCGCGCTGATCGTGTCGACGACCGCCGCCTGTTCGAGCGGTGGCGGAGGGACCAGCCAAGGCGACTCGGGGACTAACTGGGCCGGGGACGCCACCACAATCATCGGCTCCCATGTTCCCGTCGACGGCTCGACCAGCGGAGGCGACGGTGGCCCTCCCTCGGATGCCGGGGCCGACGTGGAGGACGCGGCGATCCCGACCTGCATCACCCCTCCGGCCCCTCAAGCGTGCGCGCCTCCCGAGATGACCGCGCTGCCCATCTGCAAGCTCAGTCTCACCGGCTGCATGGATGCGCAGACGCCGACGAACTTCGCGGCGGGCGCGATCACTTACGAGGTCAACAGCCCTCTGTGGTCGGACAACGCCGCCAAGACCCGAGCGTTCGTGCTGCCGGCAGGGGGCAAGATTCACGTCAAGAACTGCATGGCCGACGCCGGTGCGGCGGACCTCGCCGAGTGCGTCTCGCCGATGGGCATTCCGAACGGTCCGGCCGACACGGGCAAATGGGTGTTTCCCGTTGGCACCGTGATGATCAAGAACTTCATCTTCGACGGCAAGCTCGTGGAGACACGCCTCTTCATGCACGTCGATACGACGACGGCTGCTCTCATCCAGAACGGCACCGACTGGGTCGGCTACAACTATGCATGGAACGAGGCGCAGACCGAGGCGCTGGTGGTTCCCGATGCTCGCACGGAAGTCATGTTCAACACCGGGCAGCACACGGTGGAGTGGAACTACCCGAATTTCATCGACTGCATCGGGTGCCACAACCCCGCCGTCGGGACGCTCGGTCCCGAGACGGACCAGATGAACCGCGTGGTCAACGGCGCTAACCAGATCGACGTCTTCGAGGCGATGGGTCTCTTCGACGACACCGCGCCCTCCAAGCCGTACACCGCCGCGCTCGTCGAGCCGTACACCAACTCGGCGCTCGGTCTCACGGGACCACCCCTGGGGGCGACGGTTGACGAGGAGGCGCGCTCTTACCTGAGTGCGAACTGCGGCTTTTGTCATCGCCCGGACGTCAACAATCAAGGATTCGACCTGCGATATGGCCTATCCCTCTACCAGACGGGCATCTGCAACCTCGAGCAGCAGAATGGCATCCCCGGGATGACGGGGACGAATCTGCTCGACCTCGCGCCGGGAAACCACCAGGGCTCGGCCATGTGGATCCGGATGAACATCCCCGTTCCCTCCTCGGACCCCGACGAGATGGACGACGTGGGACGGATGCCGCCCGTCGCCAGCTTCGTCGTCGACACACAGGGCACCGCGCTCATTGCGTCGTGGATCGACTCCATCGCGAGCTGCCCCGGTCCCGACGGCGGCCTTTGAGGGGCCCTACCGGCAGTTCTCGGAGAGTCCGACGTACGTCATGCCCAGGGCCGTGAGTGAACCATCGCTGTTCATCAGCAGGGCGTTGGGGATGCCGCTCGCGCTGAACCAGGAGTAGCGAAACACGTTCGGGTTGCTCTCCAGGTACGGGACAGCCGCCTCCATGTAGGCCTGCTGATCTGCGACGGAGTGGGTCGTGTCGCATGAGAATTCGGTGAGCCAGATGGGCTTCTTGAACTGGGTGAAGCCCTGCAGCGTCCCGCCCGCGTCCTCGTTCCCGTCGATGTATGCTCGGAGAGAAGGCAGGTCGCAATTGTACCAGTGCACCGCGATGTAATCGACCTCGCACCCCGCGCAGTCCTGGAAGAAATCCTTGAGGTACGTGTAGGGGTCGGTGACGTTCGGATCCGTGCATCCGGACGAGTTTGACGAGCTCCCGCAGAAGTTGACCGCGGGGGACACCAACGGGATTCCGTTCGCCTTCGCCTCGACCATTGGCCAATCGGCGGCGGCCTGCTGATCGGTCAGATCCGACTGCGCTTTGAAGTTCGGCTCGTTGAACCCGAGCAGGTACTTCGAACCTGCGGGGATGGCGGCGTTCAGCGAGCCGCTGCCCCAGATCATGGGGTCGAACTCGATGCCGGTGCTGCCGCTCGAGCCCTGATTCGACCAATTGTACCACCAGACGATTCCCGGAGAAGAAGCGGTCGGAACGAACCCCGCCGACGGCGCCATGTTCGATGCGATGCCTCGCTTGCAGCGCGCGCCGCCGTCGACATCGGGCGTGGTCGAGTCGGCCATCGCCCCGTCTGTGACGCTTGCGTCGCCGCCTCCGCTTCCTCCTCCGCTGCTGCCTCCGTCGGCTCCCCCTCCGGTTGTGGCATCAGAGCTGCCCGGCACTCCCCCGCCGTCGTTCGTGTCGGTGCCTCCCGAGCCCCCGGACGAGGACGTGCCGTTAGGCGAGCCCGAATCGGCAGACTCGTGGGCTGCAGTCGACCCGCAGCCCCACAGCGCGCTGGCCGCCGCCAACGATGAGAGCCACAGCAAGCTCGGCTTCGTTACGGCTGAGAGGACCGGCAAGCTCCAAAGGGTACCGCGCGCGCGAGAGCAATCAAGCCGTTCGGGGCGACTCGACAGGCGTGGCCCGAGACTTACCTTGTCTCCTCATGAAGAAGCTCCGGGTCGAGGTCTGGTCCGACATCGCGTGCCCGTGGTGCTACGTCGGCAAACGCCGTCTCGACTCGGCGATTGCCCGCTTCCCGCAGGCGGGAGCGGTCGATGTCGTATGGCGCGCCTTCGAGCTCGACCCCGCGGCGCCCCGCGTGCGTGACCGCAGCGTCTCGTACGCGGAGCGGCTCGCCAAGAAGTACGGGACGGACGTGGCCAAAGCGAACGTCATGCTGCAGCGCATGACGGACGTGGCCGCGGGCGACGGGCTGGACTTCCACTTCGAACGCGTGCAGTCGGGGAACACCTTCGACGCCCACCGCGTGCTCCACCTCGCGGGCGACCGCGGGCTGCAGCACGTCACCAAAGAGCGCTTTCTCCGCGCCTACATGACGGAAGGAGAACCGATCGGTGAGCCGGAGGTGCTCGTGCGTCTGGGAGGCGAGGCCGGCCTGGATACCGGGGAGATCCGACGCGTACTCGCTGGCGACGCGTACGCCGAAGCGGTCAGGGACGACGAGGAGACGGCTCGCCAGCTCGGTATCAGCGGCGTTCCTTTCTTCGCGATTGCGGGGCGCTACGGGGTGTCTGGTGCGCAGAGCGCCGAGGCTCTTCTCGAGGTGCTCGCGCAAGCGTGGGCAGAGCAGTCGGGGCCCGAGATTGTCGAGGGCGCGGTCTGCGGCCCCGCAGGATGCACATAGCCGCAGTCGTCTGCTTCACGGGCACGTGGCGGCCGGTACTTGATGGGTCGTGTCGTTCCAGCAGGTGCCGCCTGCGCTCGACGTCGACGTAAAGAGGAGACTGGCGGAGACGGGCAGATCCTTCGGCGGATTGACGACGATGTCGCCGGCGCCCATGTACGGGCTGCCTACGGTCAGGTTGTCCTCGCAGTTCTGCAGGTCTGTCGCAGCCTGACCCTGCAGGATCGCGTTATTTGGACCCATCCAGAAGTCGACGTGGAGGTTAGCTCCGGCCTGGCAACCGGCGGGCGGCGGCGGGTCGTCGGTGTCGTCCGCGGAGAGCTTGCAGGCGTATTCGTCTCCGCACTCGAGGCATGAGTCCTCCATGACGAAGTACTGCTGGACTTCGGGGAGATAAATGATGGTCCCCGGCATGATCGTGGCGCCCCCCGACGTCTCGTAGGTATGCCCCTGATCGGTCGTGTCTGACGACGCGCACGTGCTCGGGTCGTCGTACGTGCCCGATCCCTGGGTGGCGATTTGATGAAGCGTCGGGCTGGCGATGTCGTTGCAGCCGTGGACGTTCTCGGAGGTGCATGAGTTGTCGTTGTAGCCATAGAACGTGATGTAGACGTCGTGCCAGACCGCGCAGCCGGTCGTCCCGTTGCACCCGCAAGTCCCCCCCTCCGCCGTTCCCGAGCTTGAGCCCGACGACCCCGACCCCGACCCCGACCCCGACCCCGACCCCGAACTCGACCCCGAACTCGACCCCGAACTCGACCCCGAACTCGACCCCGAACTCGACCCGGCGCCGAACGTCATTCCCCCGTCGTTTCCGACAGAGCTGGAGCCAGTCGAGCATCCCGCGGCGAGGACGAGACACGCACCGAACGACCAAGACGTGCCGAATCGAACCATGGCCCGGCCTCCCGTAGATCACGAGAGTCTACTCGGACCCCGTCCCACTTCACGCGGCTGCAGACCGCGCGTGCCCTTCGATCCCCGCCCACTCCCTCACCTCCCGCATCGGCGACCCCCACAGTTCGTCCCATCGTGTGCCGAAGAGTGGCCGCGCTCGCTGCCCCATCTCCCACCCGCGTGTGATCGCGTCGAGGCGCCCCTGCCGCTCATCCGGAGCGTAGAAGGCCGTATTGAGAAGCCCCATCGCCATCAAAGCGAGAGGCAGGCCCCCCGGGGCTTGTGCCGCGTAGAACGCTTGCAAGCCCAGCTCGCCGGCGACGTCCGTGCCGAAGCCCGTGACTGCGTGCCAAACGTCGTGGGTCTCGAACAGGTGGGCGCGGATGAACTCGAGGTCGTCGTGGGCCTCGAGGCACGGGATGGACGCGGGGTCGAGCCCGTTGGCGCGCATGTGATCTGCGAACTGTCGCCCGAGCGTCTCGGCAGGGAGCTTCGAGAGCGCGTCGAGGTCCACGTGGAGGCGGGGCTTGTCGCGCAAGGCCGCCGCCCCCTGAGGATCGACCGCGAAGTGGTCGGCCATCTTCTGGAGAACGTCGCGCCTTTGCTTCGACATTGCGCTCGAAATCTCGAAGACTCGATTGAGGTGCTCCGGATGGCGTACGAGGTCCACAAAGCTCCACAGCGCACGCGCGAAGATGAATCGGTTCGTGAGGGTGTTCATTGGGCGCCTCCTTGTCGATCCAAAATATGCGAGCTATAGCTCACATCGACAACTCGCGTTCCAGGAGGGACGTCGCGCATGCCGCGAAGAACCCGCACAGCGCCTCGAAAAAAGCCCAGCCAGCGTCGCTCGCAAGAGACGGTCGACGTCATCCTCGGGGCGACCGCTCGCGTTCTGTGCAGCACCGGCTATGAC
This sequence comes from uncultured delta proteobacterium, assembly GCA_963847465.1. GTDB lineage: Bacteria > Myxococcota_A > Polyangia > Polyangiales > Polyangiaceae > Palsa-1150. The sequence goes on from CAWKAF010000033.1 coordinate 179,224, forward strand.
CGGGCCAGCACCAACCGCGTCGCCCTCGTGGCTGGCGTGAGCATCGGTTCGCTTTACCAGTACTTCCCGAGCAAGGAGGCCCTCGTCGCGGCGTTGGCCGAGCAGCACGTCGAGCAAATGCTGGCCCTCGTGAGGTCCAAGCTTGCCGAAGTCGCGGGTGCCCCGCTACCAGTGGCGGTGCGCACGATGATCGAAGCGATGTTCGATGCGCATGGCATCGACCCGAAGCTGCACAAGGTGCTCATCGAGCAGGTGCCGCGGGTAGGAAGGCTCGAGCAAGTGGTCGGCGTCGAACGCGAGGTGGAGGGGCTCGTCTCCGTCTTCCTCGAGGCGAGGCGTCACGAGCTGCGGAGGAGCAAGCATCGCGCGGTGGCGTTCGTCCTCTTCAACGTCGTCGAGGCCGTGACGCACGCGGCGGTCCTCGCCGAGCTCGACGCCGAGCGGACCTCGGAGATCGCCGAGGAGCTGTCGGACATGCTTCTCCGGTATCTGGAACGCGCTCCATAGCGCTTCCGCGCGTCTACTCCCGCGGGTAGTCGTAACGAGCGGCCTTCTACGGAGACAGCGAGGCGTGGCGCCCGTCGACGGGGGCGCGCTCTCTCTGTATGAGGATGGCAGGTCCTCGGCTGTCGGGAGTGACAAAGAGGCTCTTCGAGAGGGTCACGTCACCGCCATCGAAAGCGGGGACCATGGCGGCCTGCAGGCGTTCGCCGATGCACGCGAGGGCTTCGGGCGGCGGCTGCACGGGGCCCTCGACCGTCGCTCGCGCGACCCCTCCGCTGCGGTGGAACGTCACGCGCATGCGCAGATACCCGCCGTCCAGGCCCCGGTCACGGCACGGCTCCAGATCGATCTGACCAAGCGCGCCGTATCCGGCACCGATTCGGAAAAAAACGGGTTCGGGCGGGGGGTGGTCCGCACTCGAAGCGCGGAGCGCCGGGGCGCGGGCGGTGGTCGCGGCATCGTCCGCCACCTTGACGTTCGCCACGACGACGCGCTCGTCGGAATCGGGTGCGCGGTCGGCGACGGGTTCGACCGCGTTCAGCGACTCGGGATGGACGCAGGCGGTGCCCGTCAGAAGTGAGACAAGAAGAACCGCAAAGTTTCTCATGGTACCGCTCCCCACAGTCTAGCAGGACGCGTGCCCAGTCAAGGGCGCGCGGGTGGTTGCCGCCTCCCCAATGGCCGCGCTTCTCGAGTTCCGTCGGCGAGGACGACGCCGCGGCTCCGCGGCCTGCCCGGCGTCCGATCTAGCCGACCACCTCGAACGGTCGCATCATCTCGTTCGCGGCGTGCTCCAGGATGTGACAGTGCCAGAGGTAGCGGCCCCTGTAGCTGTCGAACTTCACGATGATACGCGTGATGAAGTTGGGATCGACTCGGACCGTGTCCTTCCAGCCGGCGTCCTGAGGCAGCGGAGGCTCCGGCGGTCCGCCGAAGCGCAGCTGGCCGCGCGTGGTGTAAAAGTCGGCGAGGAAGGGCTGCCGCTCGAGGATCTGGAACCGCACGAGGTGAAGGTGGATGGGGTGCGAATCGTCGGTCAGGTTGACGAGCTCCCAGATCTCGGTCGTCCCGAATTCCGGCTTCTCCGTGACGGGATCCTGCCAGCGGGATTCGTTGAGCAGCATCAAGGTCTTGCGGTGCGTGCGAGGGGTCTCGTGGTGGTCGAGCGTCAAGAAACGCGTCTTCACCGCGTCGCCCGCCGGGGTTCGTGGCACGGGCCGCAGCACCTTGGGGAGGATCGCATGGGCCTTCGGCGCACCTCGCGAGGGTGCGACGCGGAACTGCACGAGGTCGTAGTTGCTCTTCAGCGTGACGTTCTGACCCGCCGACGCTGAGAAATCGACGAGCAGATCGGCCCGCTCCGCCGGCGCGAGCACCAACGTTTGCAAAGGCGTCGGTGCAGGAACAAATCCCTGATCGGTGCCGATCAAGTGCAGCGGCTGGCCGCCGCTCAGACTGAGCTGAAAGAAGCGGGCGTTGGAGGCATTGACGAGCCGGAATCGGTAAAGACGCGGCTGTACCTCGAGGTACGGGAAGAGCTTGCCGTTGGCGAGGACCGCGTCGCCATAGACTTCGGAGACCCACGGCGAGTCCGGATTCGGGGAGGCCGGGTACACGAGCTGCCCGTCGAGGTCGAAAACGCGATCGCAAAGCACGAGGGGTACCTCGTACTCGCCGGTGGGCAGGCGCAACGCGTCCTCGATCTCGTCGCGGATCAAGAAGGTCCCGAAGAGGCCTGCGTACTGGTTCAGCCGCTCGATGCCTATCGCATGGTCGTGGTACCAGAGCGTCGCGGCGTCCTGGCGGTTCGGGTAGTGGTGGAGCGCGGAGCCTCCGGGCGTGTACGAGTTCTCGGGGTAGCCGTCGCTTTCCGGCGGCACGCGCGCACCATGCACGTGCACCACGGTGCGCACCTCCGGGCGGTCGGCTCCCGCCCCGCAGAGGTTGTGATCGATCGGCAAGAAGTGCTTCTCGGGAAGCTCGCTAGTCCACTCGACGAGAAGCCCCTGTCCGCTGCGCGTGTCGAACGTCGGGCCCGGAAAGCTCCCGGCGTACGTCCACAGGCGCGTCGGCGGCAGGTCGCGGTGCACCTTGGTCACGACCTCGCGCATGGGCACGCGGAAGTAGGGGATCATCTTGCCGGGCGCATCGGGGTCAACCCTCGTCCCGTCAGGCTTGAGGACGGGTGGAATGGGCAGCCGGTCGACGAACCATGGGATCGACCGGGCATTCAGCTGCCTGATGACCGGAGCCGCCGCCGTCACCGAAGCCTCGCAGAGACCCCCGTCCTCCGCGGGGGTTAAACGGCGTCGACACGACCCGAGCAAAAGGGCCGTGCCGTAGAGAAAGCGCCGTCGCTCAATCATGCGAGGGCAGCTCTATCAGAGCCCCCCCCGCCTCTTCGCACGATATCAGTCACCCGTCAGCATGTTCTGGATCGTGCCCGCGATCGCGTCGAACGAGCCCGGGATGCGCTGACCACCGAGCCAGTTGTCTTCGATGAACTTCACGACCGAGCTCTGATCGATGAGCGTGTGGTCGATGTAGTTCTGCTTCGCGAAGGGCGAGATCACCATCAACGGGACGCGGGTCCCGTAGCCGCAGCGACCGTTCGCCGCATACGGGGCCCCGCCGTCGGGAGTCGTCGTCGGGCTGTTGAGCATCGTGGTCGCCGCACCGCCGCTCTGCTGCACGCCGCTGTTGCAGAGGCTCGAGCCGTTGAGGAAATCGGCCGTGGTGGTCGACTCGTTGACGATCGGTGGACCCTGGTGATCGTACCAGCCGTCCGAGTCGTCGTAGGTGACGACCACGAGGCTCGAGCTCCACTCCTGAGCCGCCTGCAGGGCAGTCACGACGCTGTTCGCGAAGTTCTGCTCGTCGAGCGGGTCGGAGTTGCTGGGGTGGCCGTTCTCGTACGCCGGCGGCTTGAGGTACACGACCGCCGGCAGGTTCCCCGCGGCCAGGGCCGCGAAGAAGTCCAGCGAATCGTACATGTGATTCGCCGGGTCCGCACCGCCGCCGCTCGGGACATTCGTGTAGCCGATGCTCGATGTCGAGGTCGGCCGAGCGTGGGAGAGGTTCTGGGTAGCCGGGTACATCTGGAACGGGTTGTGATGCCCCACGTAATCGAAAACGTTGGTCTTGGGGAACGGCACGTTGACGGGGCCGCCCGTGCCGGCCTGGGGCGCGTTGCCTTCATTGCTGGAACGGGTGCAGCCCGTGGTTCCGTTGGCGTTGGTGACGGTCGTTATGTTGAAGCCGCCCTGGAACCAGCCCCAGGTGATGCCCCCCTGGCCGCCGTTGAGCAGCATTCCGATGTTCGTTCCCGTCAGGGTGCCCTGAGCGTCCGTTTCGGAGCCCTCCCCCTCGCATATGTCGCCGGCCGGGTCGAAGTCGCCGATCACACTGTAGCCGCCGTTGCCGTCGCCGATGTAGTTGCTGCCGAGCGACCAACCCGGTGGGCTCGCGTCGACCAAGGTGTCGTGCGCGCTGCTCATGATGAGGCCGTTGTTCTGACCCGAGATCACGTTGATGGCCCCCGGGGAGGACGGCCCGAAGGTCGTCGTCCACATGTTGTCGCTGAGCGCGTACTGCTGCGCCCAGTTCCAGTACGTCTGCAGCGTGTTGCCGTCGTAGTACGCCATGACGAGGCCGGCGGTGTTCGACTGGGGAGGCGCACCCGCGTCGAGGTGCGGCGGGGGACCAGCGCTGCCGGTGAACTCGGGATAGCGGTCCATCACCCCGTTGTCGTTGGCTTCCTGCTCCGGGGAGTAGCTGTGGTTCTGGCTCGACGTCTCGGCGTACGCCGGGGCGAGGCGGAACGGGTTGATCGCGTTCGACCCGTTGCCCGTGTTCTGCGTCGTGGGGTTACTCGTCAGCAAATTCACGCCCGTGATCGGGGTGAAGCCGGACTGGACGTTGAGCGGCTGGATCAGGTTGTTCGGGATCGGCGTGCCCGGCGCGGCCGTGAACGTTGGCTCGCCCGCGTTGTTCTGCGCTTGCGGGTACGTTCCGTAATAGTGATCGAACGAGTTGTTCTCGTTGAAGATGACGATGAGGTGCTTGATCTTCGTGGCCGTCGTGAAAGCCTGTGCGGCGTCGACGTGGCCCGTGCACGACACCGTGACCGTCGTGGTGGACCCCGCCCCGCACGTGCCTCCGTCCGTGGGACCGTCACCCACCGTGAGGGTCAGCGTCTCGCTCCCCGCGGTCGTGGGGCACGTATAGGTCGTACTCGCCGCGTTCGGGTTTGCGAACGAGCCGCTCGGTGCGGACCACGCGTAGGTGATGGCGCTCGGGTTCGGCGCGAGGGCCGAGGCGGACACCGAGACCGAGGTACCCACCAAAACCGAGGACGGGCTGGCCGTGACCGAGTTCCACGTCGCGCAGTTGAACGTGGTGCCGGTGATGAGTGCCGAGCCGGCCTCCGACGGGGCCGTCGTACACTGCAGCTGCACCGAGACGCTCATCGTCGCCCTCGAGGCGATGGCGAACGTGGTCGAGCCGGTGCAGGTCGCGCTGCCGTCGGTCGAGGTGCCCGAGAGCGCGATCGAGTAGCCGGTGCCAACGGGGATGCCGCCCACCTCGAAGCTGATCGACTGGCTATTCTGAAGGTTGACCGAGCCGCTCTGAACCACCGTCGACGCGCCGTTCGGGCCGGTGATGGTCCAAGTGACCGTGTTGACTTGCTCGCCCCCAGGAAGGGTCAGCTGCATCCCAACGGTCCCCGTCGCTCCTGAGTTGCTCGGGGGAAGGTCACCCTCGCTCGGCGACGTACTACCCGGTGAAGCCGTGTCGAGGGCCCCGCCCGTCGACGAACAGCCGACCTCGGAAACGGACACCGCCGTTGCAGTGGCGGCGCCGACGAGCAGCGCGCTGTGAACGAGGGACTTTCGCACAATCGATCTCATTGGTCGGACTCCGCGGCAGTGTGGTTGCGACCTACAATGCACGAGGTGGCCCCGGATCGGAGCGCCCGGGCGACCGCGTCATTCGCTCGCAATTTCAGCACTCCGGCTGCGTACGACTCAGGCGGCCCCCGAGCGGCGGCTCCAGTTTCCGGAATTGCGACTACGGAAATCGGACGCCGCGGCCGTGCCGCGTAGAACGCCACGGCGTCGCGCGGCTTGGTCCCTGCCCACAGAACGATTTCCGGGTAGACGCGTTCGAATCTCGGAGGGTGCGGCGCGAGTCTCTGTCTTCGAGGGGCCCGATTTCCCCGTGTTTTCGGGCATCCCCGTGCGCCGCCTGACTGGTCTAACCGTTGCAACTACTGGCGGGCCCGAGGGCATCGTCACGACAAGTCCGCCGTGCGTCGCCCTCCCCTGGAGGCGCTCTCTATGTCAGCCAAGATGATCGCGCGACGCAACTGGAAGCTGGCCGTCGTTCTCGGCGGAGCAGTGGCTGTCGCAGCCGGAGCGATACCCCTGGCGTGCTCCTCGTCACCCTCGGAGAACAGCGGCGGGCAGGGGCTGGGCCCGGCGTCGGCGATCACGGGGAACCCGGGAAGCGGAACCGGCACCCTGGGATTCGCGCTCACGCTGCCCGGAGGCGCCGCCATCTCCAGCGTGACGTACGACCTCCTTAACAGCTCAGGCACGGCGGTCACGCTGCCGGGCGCGCCCAACCCCGGCACCGTGGCCGTGAACAACAGCCAGTCCATCGAGTTCCAGCTCGGCGGCATCCCTGCCGCGACGGGCGACTCGATCTCGCTCAGCGCGAGCACGACCGGTGGCGGGACCTGCCAGGGCAGCACGTCGGGCATCACCGTGACCGCGGGCGGCACCCAGACAGTCACGGTGAACATGCTCTGCTCGGCACCGGGAGCGGACGCCGGGAACCTTTTCGTCACGGGCATCCCGAGCTACTGCGGAACGTGGACTGCGCTCTCGAGCAACGGGAACGAGGCGTACGTCGGCGAATCGGTCGTCTTGACGGCCACCGCGACGGGCCTGAACCCGAACAACCTCGGGTACACCTGGACGATGTCGAACGCGATCGGCGCGTTCGGCGCCACGGTAAGCGGGGTGGGCTCACCGGGGCAGGACGAGGCGGTGGGTCCGTCGGATCCCATGCAGTTCATGTGCACCGCGGTTGGCACGACCACGATCACGTTGGTCGTCGACGACGGCCCGCTGCCGGACAGCGGCTCGTGTCCCTCGAACCTTTCGACGACCACTACGACCGTCACCTGCGATGCTTACCCGGCCAACCAGGTCGAGTCGGCGTGGGTCGAGCTCACGGGGCCCAACGGGATCAACGGTTTCACCGGCAACGTCGCCATCGCGCGCGCGTTGACGGCTTCTGTCCCGACCGACGCCGGCGCGAACCCGTGTCCGACCATCACGATCAACGGCGGCACCCCCGTGCAGATGAACCTGCGCGCCGCGGCCACGACGAGCATCCCCGCGCGCCCGGTGAACACAGCCCCTGGGATCTCCGCCGCCGCCATCATCAATGGTGCTGCAGGCGGTGGCCTTGGCAAGCCGGCGCTGTTCCCGGTCAGCTCGTGCGAATATCAGCTGCCCGCGGGTACGACCAGCGCCGTGGTCGCCGGCCAGTCGCTGCCGGTTCCCAAGGCGAATCCGCAGAGGATCGTCGTCATCGGCGACACGGGCTGCCGCCTGCAGACTGACAACGGCATGCAGAGCTGCAACGACCCGAACCCCGAGGGCACCGACACGCCGTATCCGTTCGCGGCCATCGCGGCTGCCGCCGCGGCGCAGAATCCGGACCTGGTGCTTCACGTCGGCGACTACGCCTACCGCGACAACGAGTGCCCGGCAGGGCTGGGGTACAACTGCGGCGGGAGCCCGTGGGGCTTCGGCTGGGACACCTGGGAGGCCGACTTGTTTGCGCCGGGCGCCCCGCTGCTCGCCGCGGCTCCCTGGATCATGACCCGTGGCAACCATGAGCAGTGCAACCGGGCCGGCCAGGGCTGGTACCGCTTCCTCGATACCCAGCCTTTCGATACGACGGACGTTCACACGTGCGACCTGGCGATGTACGACGACCCCGGCCCGCTCTCGACGTCCACCTCCTACACGTCCTGCGCGAGCTCCAGTGTCTACGGGCTCTGCAGTGGCAACTGGAACAATCCATTCCTGGTCCAGATCAACACGAGCACGCAGATCGTCGTCTTCGATACCGCGGATGCCAAGCCGCAGTCGCAGTCGGTGAACCCGGCCTTCTTGTCCGTCCTGGACGCGGGGCTGACGGACGCGGGGCTGATTACCGGTTCCAAGTCCTTGCCGTTCACGTCCGGGTCCTTGTTTTTCACGACCTATGCGAGCGAGCTGACGACGGCCGGCAATCTGGTCGGCGCTGCGCCGCTGGCCTTCAACTTCTGGTCGAACCACCACCCCATCTTCGGGTACACGACGGGCAGCCCCCCGGCGAACCCCATCCCCGACTTTCCCCCGGTGATGGCCTCCGTCTTCCCGGACACCTACTTCCCGCCGTCGATCAACCTGGCGATTCACGGTCACACGCATGACTACCAAGCGATCAATTTCGCGCCCATCACCGGGCCTGATGGCGGCCCGTTCCAGCCGGCCGCGACGCTGGTAAGTGGCAACGCGGGCGACATCCTGGACCTGGCGTTGCCCTACCCGATGCCGGGAGACGCGGGCTTTGCTCGGCCAACCCGAGCATCGCCACCACCAGCAACGGTACGCAGGAGTTCGCCACGTCGGACAACGGCCCGCCCAATCCGCCCAACTACTGGAATCCCATTTCCGCCGCCGCCCTCGCCGCCGGAGAGAACGCGACCAACAGCGATTTCGGCTACATGGTACTGCAGTACAACGCTAGCGACGCCGGCCCCGGCACCTGGACGTCGACGGAGTACCGGGCTGACAACACCGTGCGAGATATTTGCACCCTCTTTCAGAGACGGCACAATGTCCTGCCAGTCGTGGGGCATCATCCTAGACGACGACGCTGGCGTATACTGACCGACGCATGACGCGAGGCCCAGCCTCGACCGAAAACGCGTCGCTTGCGGCTGCGTGCTTCGTTTTGGCGGTCGCCGGTCCTGGGTGCGGCAAGCACGCGCCGGAGCGGGTGCCGGACGGCGGCTCCGGGTCGTCCTTCCATCCCTCGCTCGGTTCCCGCACCGAAAGCGCGCTCGCGGTGCGACCTGCCGCGGCGGCCCCGCCGCGCATCGCCGACCCGATTCCACCGCACACTGTACCTCCGCTGACGCCTCGAGAGAAGGTCGGTCAGTCCATCTTCCTCGACGCCACTCTTTCCAATCCACCGGGCACGAGTTGCTCGAGCTGCCACGACCCGGCCACGGGGTTTTCCGGCAACAACGGGTCGGTCACGGGCGTCGCACGGGGCTCGCGTCCAGAACACTTCGCGCGCCGAAACGCCCCGTCGGTTATGTACCTGAAGTCCGTTCCGCCCTTCCACTTCGCGCTGGAGGACGACGATGACGTCCAGGAGTCGCCCTTCGGCGGCCTCACGTGGAGCGGGCGCGCCGACACGGTCAGGGAGTTCGTGCGCCTGCCGCTCTTCGACGCGGACGAGATGAACAACAAAAGCGAGGCGGAGATCGCAGGCAAGCTACGCGCTGCGCCCTACGCGGCCGACCTCGCCCGAGAGTACCCCGGCGGGCTCGACACGCCGGCGTCAGCCGTGAAGGCCCTCGGTGAGGCACTGCAGGCTTTTCTCACCAGCGAGACGATGTCTCCGTTCACCTCGAAGTTCGATGACTTCTTACGCCACAAGGTTCAGCTCTCACCGCTCGAGATGAAAGGGCTAACGGCCTTCGAGAGCAGGGCGAAGGGCGCATGCAAATCCTGCCACGTGATGTTCGCGCAGTCGACGCGCCCCGAGTCGTCGCTCTTCACGACCTACGCGTACGACGCCGTCGGCGTGCCCCGGAACCGCGCCATCGCCGCCAACGCCGACCCCAAGCGCTACGACCTCGGTCTGTGCGAGAGGACGCAGAAAAAGGTGCCTTCGTCGGACGCGAAGTGGTGCGGCTCGTTTCGAATCCCTTCGCTTCGCAACGTGGCGGTTCGCCAGCGGTTCATGCACAACGGCGCTTTTTCGAAGCTTCGTGACGTCGTGGCCTTCTATGCGACGCGCTCGACGAACCCCGATCTGTGGTACCCGCACGGCGCCAAGTTCGACGACTTGCCCGATCGATATCGGGGCAATGTGAACACCACTTCGTTTCCCTACAACCGGCGCGAGGGCGATCGGCCGGCCATGGATGACGCCGACATCGACGCCATCGTTGCTTTCTTGCAGACGCTCACCGACGAGCCGTACCCCAGCCGGCGGGCCGCCGCCGGCGACCGCGTCTCGGATGCCGAACCGCCGACTCCGTCGCACTAGCGTTGGTGGAGAGGCGCGTGCTAACCGCCGTCGTTGGCGGGGTTGGGGTCGCAGACGACGGTCGTCGCGACCGTCGCGAGGTTCGAGGGACACACGCTGCCGTCGGGGACGGGACCGTCATCGACGACCACCGTGATCGTGGCCGTGCCGGGCGCCGTGCACGTGAACGTGTTCGTATCGGAGGGCCCCGCGCCCTCGCTCTGGTTCAATCCAAACGTGCCGATGGCGCCTCCCTCGGACGACTGGCTCCACGTGTAGCCGAGGCTGCTTGGCGCGTCGCCGGTCGCCGTCACGGTCAGCGTCATCGTCTGCCCTACGAGGACCTCGCTGCCGTTGCTGCCGCTCGAGAGCGCCGTCCAGGTGCCGCAGTAGCTCGTGCTGCCGGTGACGAAGAGGTTGCCCCCGTCGCCGCCTGGGGAGCTGCAAAGGAGCTGGATCGTGACGTTCGTCGACGCGCGAGCCGTGATCGTCACCCCCGTGGCGGACCCCCGGCATGTCGCCCCGGCCAGGGTCGTGGCGGAGAGCGCAATCGTGTAACCGGTGCCGGCCGGCACGCCCCCGAGCTGGAACTCGATCGACTGGCTATTGTTCGTGGCGACGGTACCGGGGTTCGGAGCCGTCGGTAGAGTGATCGCGACGTTGCTGCTGTTTGTCAGCGTGTAGGTCACGCTGTTTATCTGATCGCCGCCGGGCAGCGCCAGCGCGAGGCCGATCGTGCCGGTGTCGCTTCCCTCGCTGTACGCAGGGCTCGGCGCGCCCCGACTTCCGGTGCTCGCGGCGGTCGTCGAAGGACTGCTCCCGTTGCTCGAACAGCCCAGCTGCAAGGCACCGAGCGCGCCCGCGCCGAGCAGGATTGAAAGGCCGAGAATCGCCTTACTCGACAACCGAAGCGACATTGTCCGTTCCCTCCGAGCCGAGTCCATGGGCACCGGCCAATTCGCAATATTCACACCAAGGGAGCTCGCCTTCCTCGGTACGCGATTCATGTCGTGAACGCCGCCGTTTCCCCTTCGCGGTCAGGACACGTGTTCCGGTTTCCGGAAAACCGTGCTTGCTTTCCGGAGGCAAACGCCCCTGGGCCTCCCGGCTCTTCGAGTCGTCGGGTCGTCTTCCAGAAATCGTAGAGCCCATTCCGGAAACAGGACAATCCTGTCCCCACAAATCGCGGCGACCATCGCCAGCACGCGTCGTTTTCCATGACCCGAGGTCGAGGCACGATGGTTGCGTCGTACATCGTGGGACGGGGAAGAGAGCGCCTCGCTGACGATGACGTTGATGCCGAAGAAACGCCGGGCGGGGTGGGTCGCCCTGTGGGCCGTGGTGTTGACCACCACCACGACCGCGACGGCCGGGGGGACCGGCCTACGCGCTTCAGGCATCGCTCGCTGATGCCGGTGATGCCGGCGCCAGCAACGCCTTCTTCGGTTACTCGGTCGCGATCGACAGCACCACGAACACCGTCGTCGTGGGCGCCCCCGCCGACAACGGGACCATGGGGGCTGCGTACGTCTACGTCATGAACGGGTCGACGTGGGCCCTGCAGCAGCAGCTCACCGCCCCGGACCCCGTAGTTGGCGACGAATTCGGCTACGAGGTCGCGGTCAGCGGCAACACGGTGATGGTTGACGCCGACGAGAAAGGCCCCAACGAGCAGGACGGCGGAGCCCGCAACGGCCAAGGCTACGTTTATGTCTTCGCGCGCACGGGCACGACGTGGACTTACCAAACGGAGTTCACTACGCCAGCGAACGGAGCGGCGGGAGACTGCTTCGGTTGCTCGATCGCTCTCAGAGGCAACACGGCCTTCATCGGAGCGAACGGAAGGCTCGGGGGCACGGGCGAGGCCTACGTGTATACGGGCTCGGGCAGCTCATGGACGTCGCCGCAGCAGTTCCTGGGCATCTCCAGCGATGGAGGTTTTGGGTCCGCGGTCGCGATCTCCTCCAACGGCGCGACCGCGGTCGTTGGGGCGCCCGGGACCTCGAGCTCGACGGGCGAGGCGTTCGTCTACGCGCTGAGCGGGAGCACCTGGTCGCAACAGACGACGCTGACGTCGGGCGTGACGGGAGACAGCTTCGGCTTCTCGGTGGCAGTCGACGGCAGCACGGCGCTCATCGGTGCATACACCGCGAACAGCAATCAGGGCGCAGCCTACGCTTTCGCCACGAGCGGCGGCACCCCTCAAGCGCTGCTGCAACCGGCAAACACCACGCAGTTCGGCTGGGCGGTCGCCCTCAGCGGAACGAACGCGCTCGTCGGCGCCTACGAGCTCGCGAGCGGGCCGGGCGCTGCTTATGGCTTCACTGAGAGCGACGGGAGCTGGTCACCGGCAACGGCCCTGCAGGTTCCGGCCGCGAACCAGGATTTCGGGTACTCGGTCGCCCTGAGCTCCAGCATGGCCGTCGTCGGCGCCTTCGGCGAGTCGAACCCTGGCGGGGCGTACGTCTATACGTATACGTCGGGCTCCACGACGCCGCCGGCGGCCGCCCCGGCGATGGGGGCCCTGGGCTGCGCGTGCCTCTCGCTGTTGCTTCTGGGAGCGGCGCTCTGGTCGATGAAGTGCCGACGGAGCCTGCGCGGATTGATCGTGCTCGGCCTCTTGGTCGGTACGAACGCGTGCTCCGCGGGAGCCGACGGTGAGTCCGCTGGCTCGCAGCAGACCCCTTCGACGAATCCGACCCTCTCGGGCGGCGCAACCGGGTCAGAAGACACCGGCAGCGTCGGCCTGCAGTTGACCTTACCCGGTGGCGAGAACATCAACGTCGTCGACTGGGCGATCACCGGTCCGAACGGCGCGACGACCGTGGTCCAGAGCTCTTCGGTCACGGTCCAAGGGCTCGCGGCTCGCTTTGTCGTGGGAAACATCCCCGCCGGCACCGGTTACCAGGTGACGCTCTCGGGTACCTCGACCGACAGCACAGTCACGTGCACCGGATCGGCCCAGTTCAGCGTGATGGCGCACGCAACGACGCTGGTCTCCGTCCAGATGGCCTGCGGCGTCGTCGGTACGGGAGGCCGCGGCACCAACGTCAACGGCATGACCTTCAACTGTGCCGCGTGGAGCTCGGTCACGGCGAATCCGAGCGAGACCAAGGTGGGCAACGCAATCGCGCTCGCCGCCACGGCCAGCGGCCCGGATCCGAGCATGTTGACGTACGCCTGGTCCTCGTCCACGGGCTCGTTCAGCTCTCCCAGCTCCGCAGCGTCGAACTTCACGTGCACCCAGGTCGGCACGGCGATGGTGACACTCACGGTGGGGGACGGTCCGGTGCCCGCCGGTTCCACCTGCAACCCGAACTTCGACACGGACACGATCGCGGTGACGTGCGATCCGGGCCCGGACGGAGGCGCTCCCATGGACGGGGGCCCATCGTCGGATGCCGGCCCGCCGCCGCCGCCAACGACAGCTGCCCCGGCCACTCCACCGTGGGGTCTGGCCATGCTTGCCGCGGGCATCCTTGGAATCGGGACGGCGTTCAGCAGGCGCGCTTCGCGGCGTACGGAAATCGAATGAGCGCTGAAGAGCTCTCTCTCCCCCTCAACAGAAATCCTTTTGCGGAGTGACCCATGAGATTCGTTGTTCGAAGTTCCGTCGTACGCGGCGTGCTGCTGGCGGGTGTAGTCACATCGACCGTCCTCGGGGCGATCGCAATCGGCTGTTCGTCCACGGACAATCCGTCGACGAACGGGTCACCCGAACCTAGCGTCAATTCGCCGACCGGACCGAGCGCCGCTCCCGCGGACAACGTGGGCAGGGTCGGCATGGAGTTGACGCTACCGGGAGGGGAGACGGTCGACTCCGTTAACTGGACGGTCACCATCCCGAACGGCGACGGCGGGACGACCGTCGTGCAGACGGGCACCGTCAACCTGCAGAGCAGCACGACGATCAGCTTCCTCATCGGCGGCATTCCGCCGGGCAACGGCTACACGATCTCGCTGACCGGTATGTCCGCCGACGGACTCGCCACGTGCGTGGGCTCCGCCACGTTCAACGTCACTGCGCGGACGACGACCAACGTCTCCGTCTTGCTCCAGTGCAACACAGCGCCTTCGGAAGCAGGCTCGGCGCAAGTCAGCGGCACCGTCTACAGCTGCGCATCGGTCAGCTCGATCTCGGTCAGCCCCGCGGAGGTCAACGTGGGCTCCTCGGCAGCGGTGGCCGCGACGGCAACGGGACCGCTCGGAGACGGCGGCGCCCTGACCTACGCGTGGTCCGCACCGAGCGGGACCTTCGATACCCCCAACGCCGCCTCGGCAAACTTCACCTGCTCGGCAGGGGGGCCCGTCACCCTGACGCTGACCGTGAGCGACGGTCCCGTGCCCGACGGGGGTTCGTGCAATCCGGCGCTCAGTACCGAGACCGTCTCGGTCCAGTGCGACGCGTTGGTGGGACAGGCCCTCATCACGACGCTCGGGGCCGGGGTGCTGCCAACCGCGATCACAATCAATCAGGGCACCGGCTTCGGAGCGGGCGCCGGCTCGACGCCCTTCATGGTGAACAACCTGGCCGCCGACCCGAACAACACGCAGACGATCGACGCAGGGCCTGACGGGGGGCCGCCATTCTTGGCGGCGGGCAACGTACCGGACCCCGCCTACGGGTTCTGCAACTACCCGTCGGACGGCGGCACCCCAAGCCGCATCGCGTATCCTTCGGACGGCGGCCTCAATAGCGGCCCCCAGGTGCCGCTGACGCCGGCGTATTTCCCGCTCGTGTACTACTCAAAGAATACGACGACCGGAAACGGGGGAACTCCGGCGTCGCGTCGCCGATCATCGGCCTCTTCGACTGGCGTCCGAAGGACAACGACGAGGCGCTCCTTTCTGCCGAGTCCGATGACAACGGCCTGACCTGGTACTTCTCGCAGCTCGTTCTCGAGCTGAATCCCGACTACACGAATCCGATCAGCGGTGGCTTCGGGACGGACGGAGGCACGAATGGCTGCCCGTCGACGGTGCACACGACCAACGCAAACACGACCTGGCCCCTGGCGAACAACTCGCAGGACGACGACGGCTGGGGACACGCCGCGATCATCCAGCTTCCCGGCCCAACCAAGATCAACCAGTACCTTTACATGCTCGACCGCAACACCAACGTCATCCCAGGCAACGACGCCGGCGTCGAGATCGTCGACGGCAACCCGTTGTGGGTGATTAGCCTCAACAGCCCCAACGCGACCAACGGCGGATCCAGCAACAAGTTCCCGATCTGGAACACCAACTACAAATCAACGGCCGGCCTCGCGGGGGAAAACGACATCCGGTCGATCAGCTCGGTCTTGAACCAGACGCCCGACGCGAGCGCGCCTATTACCGTCACGCAGACCATGGGCCTCACGGACCCGGACGGCATCATGGCCGTCTTTCCGACGCCGGCCGCATCGATCGGCACCGCGGGCACGGCGGTGACGGTGCTCTGGGTTCAGAAAATTCTCAACGGCGACAACACCGGGTCGACGGCCCTGCCGGCCTCGCAGCAATGCGCTGCCGCTCCGTTCAGCGGCAAGACGAACCACGATATTGCAACCGTGCGGCGAGCAACGACCACCGACGGCATACACTTCACCGATCTCGGTCCGGTCAACGGGCTGAGCAGCCCCACCACGGTCGACTACAACCAGACGCGCTGGGTCAGCCCTCGAGGCACGCTCATCGACATCAACGGCAACGGGACCCTCTGGGGCCTGTACTTCTCGGCCGGCAACTGCCTCGACGGTGATTCGGACGCCTTCCACTACATCGGATACGCCGAGTCGACGGACGGGCAGAACTGGACCGTCTTCAACGGCATCAACAACCCCATTGCATCCATCAACCCGATCACGACGACGAACCAGCTCGGCGGCGCGACCGTGACCGTCCCCGCCAACCCGCCGATCGTTCCGACGCAGCCCTGGTTCGCGGAGCGCCTGTACGCGCCCACGGCGACGCAGATCGACTCGACGCACCTGAGCATGACCTTCTCTGGCTACGGCGTGCAGACGCCGAACAACGACCTGCTCGACTATCGCCAGATCGGCAATGTCGTCTTGACCGTGAGCAAGGCCCTCCCGGCCGGGGTTCCGAACAACATCAACGCGCACTGATCGACTTGGCCCATCTGGAGGGTGGGCGGTCTCTCTATGAGCGCGCCCGGGCTGCGCCCTGCGCTCGCGGGCGGATGGCGATGACGCGCGCGCCGAGCATCGCCCCGAGGACGGCCATGACGAGCATCGGGGCCACGTGGCCCACCATGACGTGGCGAGGAGCCGCCACGGGGCACCACATCTCGACCATGACGCCGGCGGATGCACCGCATGCAGCGCCCAGGGCGGCGCCCGTCGCCATGGGGTGAACGGGGTCGCTCCCGCGGCGAAGGAGCGCCAGAGCGAGAAGGGGGAAGGCCGCCGCCGCGACCGTCAGTCCGAGGCACTTCAGGCCCAGGCGCTCGGGGTGAAGCGCTGTCACCTCCGGATGCACGAACGCCAGGCCGAACATCATCGCGAAGAGGAAGGCCGGGGTGCCTATGGCGATCGCCAGTAGCCAGGACCGCGGACGGCCGATCGCAGTGCCTCCACGTGCCAGGGCTCCCCACATCGACAGCGAGGCGACCGCGGCCCACCCAATCGAGGAAGCCAGGTAAAACCAGAGCGGCCGCCCCTCCCCGTGGCTCATGCCGTCGAACGCGAAAAAGAGCGCGGCACCGACGATGAGGGAGGCGGGCAGAACGAGCCACGCGAAGACCCGCGACGCGTCGCGAGTGGCCGATGGCGTAGCGCGCGCAGCGTCGAGGATGCGGGCCTTGAGGTCGGACGTCACAGCCCCTCGAGCATATCGGGTTTCTCGCCCTCAGGGCATGCGACTGGCCCCCGATCGGGGATACGAGCGCTCGTCGAAGCGGTTTCCGAAAAGAGTTGAAACCAATCTCGCGGAGCCACGTAACCCCGTTCGAGGGGGCGGACGTGTCCGCCGCGTCGTGTGCGGTGTCGTCGGGATGCCCCTCGCTCATCCTTCTCCGCCGGCGTGGGGCATGGTCCCGCCGCCGCGCGGAGACATTGCGCATCGCGGAGAAAACGAATGAAACGCTACCTCATCGTCCCATTCATGGTGGCAGCCACCGGCTGCAGCTCGAGCAACGAAGCGGGCACCGACTCCGGCCCTTCGACGGACGCCACCGGAAACGACGGCAATGCCGTCGTCGAGGACTCCAGTTCACCCGCCGTCGACACGGGAACAGCGACCACGCCGGACACCGGCGCGCTCGCCGATACCGGCTCTTCTCAAGACACCGGCGCACCTCAAGACGGGGGAACTACAGACTCGGGAGACGCAGCAGCGTCGGACGGTGCGTGCCCGGCGGCGTGGATGGTCGCGCCAATCGTGGACCCGTCAATCACGGTGCCCGATGGCGGCGGCGGTGTCTTGCTGCACGCGTCCGGCGCCGGAACGCAGAACTACGTGTGCGCGCAGTCGACCGTCGATGGCGGTGGCACCGAGTACTTGTGGACGCTCGTCACGCCCCAAGCCACCCTGAGCGATTGCAACGGGGCGCCGATCGGCCATCACTTCGCCAGCGAAGCCGGAGCGACCGCTCCGGAGTGGCAGACGACCGACGGCACGTACGTCGTCGGGCACCGCATCGGGGCATTCACGCCCGACGGCGGCGCCGGATCAATCGCGTGGTTCCTGCTTCAAGGAACGGAGCACGGAGGCACCGGGACGCTCAGCAACGCGCAGTACATCCAGCGTCTCTTCACGGACGGGGGAGTCGCGCCCGCGTCGTCGTGCGACGAGGCCGCCGTCGGCATGACGTTGAACGTGCCCTACGGCGCGGACTACTTCTTCTTCGGACAGTGAGCCGAGCGAATCGCCATCACGTGGTGGCCCAGCACGCTGCCCATCATCGCCAGAGCGACGATAGGGAGCACGTGTCCGACGGCCACGTGCATGGGCGCCGCCACGGGGCACCATAGGACCACCAACAGGCCGGCCAATGCGCCCGATGCGGCCCCGAGCGCAGCACCGCTCGCGACCGGGTGCATCGGATCGCTCGAGCGTCGCATCAAAGAGAGGCCCGCGAGAGGGCATGTCGCCGCAGCCAGAGTCAGAGCGAAGCACTTGAGCCCCACCCTGTCGGCGTGAAGAATCGCGAGCTCTGGGCGAATCCAAACGAAGCCCACGGAGAAGGCCTGGAGCACGAGCGGCGTGCCGATGGCGATCGCGGCGAGCCACGCGACCGAGGCGTTCGAGAACGAAGCGCCCTTCTGCCATGCGCCGCGCGTGACCGCCGTCGCGATCGCGGCCCAGGTTGCGATCGAAGAAGCGAGAAACCAGCCGGGCCTCCCGGCGGCGTGGCCCACGCCGTCGAGAGCGAAGAACAAGCCGATGGACACGGCGACCGAGGCGAGGGCGACGAGCCATACCTCTTGCCGCACCCGCGAGCGGGAGGGCGAGTGCACGCGCTGGACCGAATCCATCACGCGCTGCTTCAGGTCGAAGGACGGATTCATTCCCTCTCAACCTGCCATTCGTCGGCCAGATCTGCCAGCGACACGCGCAGCGCCAGGTAGCACCGGTGAGCGCGTAATTTGACGGCCGCAACGGTCGTACCCAGGACCTGCGCGGCCTCGGCGATCGAGAGCTCGTCGCGCTTCACGAGCTCGAATGCTTCGCGGTGGGCCGCCGGAAGGCGAGCGAGCTCGCGGTCGATGCGCCGGGTGATCTGCGCGCGCTCGATCGCGTCATCCGGGCCTATCTCACGCGACGGAGGCTCCGCGATACCGTCGTCGGGTGGCGGGTCGGATCGGAGAGGTTCGTGCCGGGCCTTCCGGACGCGGTCGATGACGAGCCGGCGAGCGATCGCGAAGGCCCAGGGAAGGACTTCGGCCTTTGGGGTGAAATGGCGCCGCGCGCAGTGCATCTGCAAGAACGTCTGCTGCAGGAGATCGGCCGCCAGATCGGGGTCGGGCGTGCGCCGGAGGAGAAAGGCGTGCATGCGCGGCGCGAGCACGTCGTAAAGCGTGGAGAACGCGGAGTCGTCGCCCGACGCATAGCGGTCCATTGCCTCGTTGGCGACGACCTTCCAGCCGTCGTCGCGCTGTCCCGGCGATGGGACCTGCATGCTTCCGCCTCCCTACAGGAACTCTTAGGGGAGTGAGGGAGGGCATTCTATAGTCATTTTCCCAATCGGAGATCGCGCACCCCGAATGTCCCACCCCTCGTGATTTCCTCCCCCTTCGTCACCATCGCAATACCGTGCCTCGACGAAGAGGAGCGCATCGAGGCCTGCATCCGCGCCGCGCAGGCCCAAGACTGGCCGGAGGACCGTCTGGAGATCCTCGTGGCCGACGGAATGAGCCTCGACGCGACGCGTGAGATCCTCGCGCGCCTCGCCGGTGACGATCCGCGCATCCAGCTCGTCGACAACCCGAGCCGCCTCGGCGCGGCGGGGCTCAACGAGTGCATCCGGCGTGCCCAGGGTGACGTCATCGTGAGAATGGACGTCAACGCCGACTACCAGAACGACTTCGTGAGCGCGTGCGTCGACGCACTCGAGCGAAGCGGTGCCGACAACGCGGGCGGCGCCGCGAGACCGAGGACGCGCACGTTCTTCGAGCGGTGCGTGGCCGCTGCGTCGCAGAGTCCTCTCGCCGTCGGCGGGTCGAAGTTCCAGAACGCCGACGAGGAAGGATTCGTGGAGAGCGTCTGGCCGGGCGCCTTCCCACGCAGCGTCTTCGAACGCATCGGGCTGTTCGATCCGAACGCCGTCTCGAACGAGGACGCCGAGCTCGAACAGCGCATTCTGGGCGCCGGGGGTCGTGTCTACATGAGCCGCGACATCGTCGTGCACTACGGCCCACGGGGATCCATGCCCGCGCTCGCGCGCCAGTACTTCAAGCTGGGCCTGGGGAGCGCCCGCACGTTCGTGAAGCACCGCAAGCTATTGTCGCTGCGCCCCGTGCTGCCCTTTCTCGGTCTGGTGGGCGAAGCGGCGTTGCTCGTGACGGCGCCGTGGCACGTCGGCGGCCTGTCCCTCGCCGCTTATCTCATGACCACGGGCGCGGAGGCCGTTCGCGTCGGCCGTTCGGGGGGCATCGCCGCCATCCCCGTCGTATGGGCGATCTTCCCGGTCTTGCACGTGTCCCACGGCGCGGGCTTCGCCGCCGGCCTCGTGAAGTACGTCCTCAAGCCCGACTGGACGGACGTGGAGCGCTTGCCTTCCGTTCGCCCCGCCCAGCTCGACGTGTAGTTGGTGGTTGGCCGCAGAGGCGCAGAGGGAAGGAAAATCTCTCCTCCGCGCCCTCCGCGCCTCTGCGGCAAATCTCTCTCTAGCGCGCCACGTCCCTCAGGGTCACCACCGCGAACGCGAGCATGCTGTCCTCGTGATTGCGGAAGCGCACCTCCACGAGGTGAATGCCCTTGCGGCGGTGAATGACCTCGCCTTCGAGGACGAAGCGAGGGTCCACGATGGGCTCGAGGTAATCGACGCGCATGCTCAGGGTCGTGAGCCACGACGCGGGCTCGCCCGGCGCCCGCGCGGACGCCGCGGTCCGCAACGCGACGAGGTCGACGTACGTCGGGGTGTATCCGCCGAAGAGCTGGCCGCGCGGGTTCTTCAGGTGCTCGGGGAGATGGGCATCGAGCTTCAGATAGCCGGGCCGCTGCTCGAGCACCTGCCAGTCGTAGGCCTGCAGGAAGTCGCCCGCGTGATGCCCGCGGCCCATGATCCGTCCCGGCTCGGGGCGCCTCCAGTCGGGCGGCGTCTCGCTGTCACCTGGGCTGGACATGGGGTCCTCCAACTCACTTCGTGAACGATCGGAAGGCCTGGAACGTGCGCTTCAGCCCCTCGCGAACGTCGACGGAAGGCTCGTAGCCGAGGAGCTCGCGCGCCGCGCGCACGTCCGCCAGGGAGTCGCGCACGTCGCCCGGTCTCGCGGGCCGGTGCTCGGCAGCGAGCGCTCCGCCGGCGAGCTCGCCGATGTACGCGAGGAGCTGGTTCAGCGATGTTCTCACGCCGCACGCCACGTTCACCATCTCGCCTCGGAGCTTGCGAGACGTGCCCGCGGCCAGGAGATTCGCCTGGACGACGTTGTCGATGTGGCAAAAATCGCGCGTCTGCTCGCCGTCGCCGAACACGATGGGGCGCTCCTTGCGAATGGCCGCCGTGAGAAACCTCGGCACGACGGCCGCATACTCGCTCTTCGGGTCCTGGCGCGGGCCGAAGACGTTGAAGTACCGGAGGGTCACCGTCTCCAGGCCGTAAAGGTCCGCGAAGATGCGCATCAGATGCTCGCCGGTCAGCTTGCTCGCGGCGTAGGGCGACAGCGGGCGCGAATCCATCGTCTCGACCTTCGGGAGCGTGGGCGTGTCCCCATAGGCAGACGAGCTCCCGGCGAAGACCACGCGACGGACGCCGGAGCGACGCGCGAGGTCGAGGACGACGGTCGTTCCCTGGACCCCGGACAGCATCGACGCCTGGGGGTTCTCCACAGAGCGAATGACGCTCGGAATGGCGGCCTCGTGGAAGACCACCTCGACCCCCGCCATCGCGCGCGCCACGATCGCCGGGTCGACGATGTTTCCCTCGATGACCTCGACGTGCCCGCGGAGCGCCTCGACGTTCTCGCGCCGGCCGCTCGAGAAGTCGTCGAGGATGCGAACGGACTCTCCCTTCGCGAGAAGCGCTTCTGCGATCGAGGAACCGATGAACCCCGCTCCGCCCGTCACCAAGTACTGCCCCATGCGGGCGTTATACTACGCGCGCCGGCGATGCACCTCGCGTCGCTCGCCGGCGAACGCCGCGGCGAGGGCCGCTCCGAGCGCGTCGCCCTCGTCGTCTCGTCTCTCGGGGCGTGCGCGCTTGTCGCGAAGAAGCTTCCGCAGCTCTTCGGGCGATCGGGCCTGAACCGTCGACCGGCGGTGCATGAGCGCGTGCGAACCGCAAAGCGTGACGCGTTTGCCGCCCGCGAGGGTCAACTCGACGAGGCTCCGCTTGTCGCTCGCCCGGCACACGCAACACTCGACTGGGATCATGGTCCAAGGGATCGCTCCCCAGGCCACCCGTGGCCAACTTTTTCGCCGGCGAATCGTCGGCTAGTGCAGCGCCGTCGAGATGCGGTCACTACTCCCCGTTGCTGTCATCCTTGAGGCCGCAGGCCGAAGGACCCCACATCGGCCGAGGATCCGTTGGCACCGTGGGGTCCTTCGCTGTCGCTCAGGAGGATGACAGCGACCATTCCTTCACGGCCTCTCAGCAAGGATGACAGCAGGCTTGTTCTCATCTCGACGGTGCGCACTAGTCGCCGACCTCGAACGCGTAGAGCTTCTTGATCGACGAGCCGAACCCGAGGCGCGACGGATAGCCGGCACCCCAGTAGACGACCCCGTCCACCACCGCCGGAGACCCGTACACCGTCGCGCCGCTCTTGAACGACCAGAGCACGTCGCCCGTCGCGGCGTCGAACGCGAACATCGTCCCGTCCTTGTCCATGGATCCGGCGAAGAGGACGCCGTTGACCACCACGAGCGGCCCGTTGACCGTGGCGCCCGAGAGCTGTCCCGTGGGAAGCGCGGGATTCACGATCTGCCAGAGGATGTCGCCTGTGCCCGGATCGAGCGCGGCCCACGTGCCCGCCGTGACCTGCTTGCCCGCCTGGGGACCGCTGCCGCCGAGGACGAAGGGGTTCGCGAACTCGTTGTTCACGCCGGCGTAGATCCGGATCCCGTCGGTCGCCGTACCCCATTGGATACCGCCGAGGTGCCCCCCGGGGCCCACTTGCTGCTGCCACACGGTCGCACCGGTGTCCGGATCGAACGCCCAGTAGACGCCGCTCTTCTGACCGGCGCCGACGAGGTCGGTGGGCGTGTCCTTGACCAAGGCCGTGAACAGGTTGGCGCCGCAGCCGAAGTCGGAGTCCGGGCCGTCTCCGTTCGAGAAGGTCCAGATGTCCTGCCCTCCCTCGGGGACCGATCGCACCCATTTCACTTGGCCCGTGGCGAGATCGAGCGCGAGCACCGCGTCGATCATGTTGCCCTCGGCCCCACCCGCGTCCGGATTGCCCGGCGCCACGTTGTAACTGTTGCCCGAGGTCACGTAGAGCTGCTGGCGTTTGCGATCGACGACGGCCGTGCTGCTCCACACCGCGCCGCCGGCGTAGCCCGAGAGAGCCGGGCCAGGGGCCGAGCCGCCATCCGATCCCCCGTCGTCCGCGCCAGCGTCCGAGCCGCCGGCGTCCGCGTAGTAGAGCGCGTCGGTGATGGTGTGCGTCCGCCAGGCGATGTTGCCCGTCGCCACGTCCACCGCGACCTCGCTGCCGCGAAACGAGCAGCACGTGTAGTTCGGTACCTCGGAGCCGAACACTTCCTCGAACGAGGACACGCCGATGTAGAGGCGCGTGCCCTCGAGCACCGGTGAGCCTGTGATGGCCGCGGCCGGGTGCGGATCGAGCGCGGTGACCCATTTCAAGGCGGCGGTGTTCTGGTCGATGGCGACGAGGAACGCCCCCTGGCCCAGGGTGCCGACGAGATCGGCCGCCTGGCGCATCGTCCCGAAGATCACCAGGCCCGCCGTGACGAGAGGCGTCGTGCGCGAGACGAACCCCGAGAGGCCCGATCCGGCGTCACCGGCCGACGCGAGGAGAGCGCCCACGTTCTTCGACCAGACGACCTGGCCGGTGGACGCGTCCAGCTTGTTGATCATCCCGCCCCAGTCCGGGACGTACACGTAACCGCCGACGACCGCGGGTGTGGCCGACACGTCGCCGGCGGCGTTGTAGACCCACTTGGTCTTGAGCTTCCCCGCGTTGTACTTCGTGATCGCGCCCGCGAAGAGAGGCGAGCTCGTGTTGCAGACGTTCTGGCCGAACATCGGCCAGTCACTCGCGTCGGCCGTGCAATCGGGCTGCGTCACTGTGGGGACGACGAGCGGGGCGTCCGGGGCGGCGTCTGCCACCGCTGGCGCCGACGCCGAGGGGGCCGTGCTCTTGCCGCAGGCGATCGCCGACGCGGCGATGGCCACGAGGAGGTGTGCGTGCGTGTGGGGCGCTCTCTTCACTCGCCCGTCGCGTCCGCTGGGGTACCGCCATCATCCGACGGCGCGTCGGGCGCACCCGCGTCCTGCGATCCGAGGCCGAGGCCGAAAGCGTAGAGGCTGTTGATGACGCCACCGTCAGCCATGCTCGTGCTGCCGAACCCCAGGGGCCGCGCCCCCGACCCGTTCGGATAGCCGGTGCCCCAGTACACGACGCCTCCGACGATGGCCGGACCGCCGTACACCGTTCCGCCGCTTTGGTACGACCAGAGCATCTTCCCCGTCGCGGCATCGAACGCGAACATCGTTCCTAGGGTATCCATGGATCCGGCGAAGAGAACCCCGTTGGCGACGGCCACGGGCCCGTTGCAGCTTACACCGTTGACCGGGGCCGCCGCCGCGGGGTCGGTGATCTGCCAAAGGATGTCCCCGCTGCTGGGATCGAGCGCTGCCCAGGTGCCCGTCATGGCCATCATCCCTGCCTGCGGTCCCGTTCCGGCGATCGCGTACGGCTTGTCCCCCCCGTAGTTGTCCTCGACGTAGATGCGTGTGCCGTCGGTCGCTGTGCCCCAGTGAATGCCGCCGAGATGGCCCCCCGAGCCGACCTGGATGCTCCACACGGTCGCGCCGGTGTCCGCATCCAGCGCCCAGTACATCCCGCTCTTCTGACCGGCGCCCACGAGGTCCTTCGGCGCTCCGTTGATCGTGGCCGTGAAGAGGTTCGCGCCCGCGCCGAAGTCGGAGTCTTGCCCGGTCGCGACCTGCGCGGTGAAGACGTCCGCCCCGCCCTCCGGGAACGATCGCGCCCACTTGATGGCCCCGGTCGTCATGTCGAGCGCCATCACGGAGTCGACGTAGTTGCCGTCGGAAGCGCCGGCGGTCGCCTCGGCCGGGACGTTGTGGTAGTTGTTGCCCGTCGTCACGTAGAGCTGGTTCCTCTTCCGGTCGATGACCGGCGTGCTGCTCCAGATCGCGTCCCCTGCCCACCCCGACAGCTTCCCGGCGTCGTTCGAGTAATAGAGCGAGTCCGCGATCGTGTACGTCTTCCAGAGGACCTTGCCTGTCGTGACGTCGACCGCCACGACGCTGCCGCGGAACGAGCAGCACGTGTAGCTCTTGCCCGGGCTGAGCAGGCTTACCAGGCTCGAGTATTCTTCCTGGGACGAAACCCCGATGTACAGGGTGGTGCCATCGAGCACGGGCGAGCCGGCGATGACCGCGGCCTGGTGGGTCTCGACGAGCGTCGACCACTTCAGGTTGGCCGTGTCCTGGTCGATGGCGACGAGGAAGGCGCTGGCGCCGGGGGTGGTGGCCAGCGACTCGCCGCGGAGCGCTCCGAAGATGACCATGCCCCCTGTCACGAGCGGCGCGGTGCGCGACGCGAACCCCGGCAGCGAGGCCCCCGCGTCGCCCGCGCCTTTGAGGATCGCGCCGACGCTCTTCGACCACGTGACGGCTCCGGTGGTAGCGTCGAGGCGGTTGATGTTGCCGCCCCAGTCCGGGACGTAGACGCTGCCGTTCACGACCGTGGGCGTCGCGGAGACCGATGCGCCGAGCTGCGCGACCCACTTCACGCCGAGCGTGCCGACGGTGGCGGTGGAGATGCCGCCCGCGGTCGCCTGCGAGTTCGTGTTGCAGACGTTCTGGCCGAACATCGGCCAGTCGGAAGCGTCGGAGTCGCACGACAGGTTGCCCGCGGGAGGCGGGGGGCCGGCCTCTGCGCCCGAGTCAGACGCCGTGCCCGTGGCGGGCGAGTTCTTGCCGCAACCGAGTGACGCCGTCACCGACAGCCCGAGCAGGGCGAGCAGCAGCGCCCCGTGGGCGGAACGACATGCGCGCGAAACAGCAGCGTGGCACCGCAGCATTGGCTCTTCTCCTATCGACGTATCACGACGCGACTCGGCGAGGCTAGGCGAGCCCTCTTGCCGCGCTCGTTTGGCTTAAGATGGTCTTTTGGTGGGCGCCTCCCCCGAGACGGGCATGGGACTCCGAGGGCCGTAGCGCCAGGCTAGCCTGACGCGCATGCAGACCGTCGTGTGGACACCACGCTTATTCTTGGCGGCGTGCGCGCTGGCGATCGGCGTCGTCGCGGCGACGCCGGGCAGTGACGCCGGAGGCGCGGACGACGCCGGTACGCCGGAGGACGCGACGATCGCGACGGGCGATTCGGCCGCGACGGGGGACGCGGCGACGAACGACGCGTGCGTCCTGCCCACCACGCTCCCCGAAGACGGCGGTCCGAACGCCGACGAGCTGTCCGGCCCTCCGTCGGACGACGGATCGCTCGACGACGGCTACATGCAGCCCTTCACGCTGAACAACGGCGACGCCCTCGGCTATCTCGGCATCTGTCAGACGCTGCCGGCGCCGTTCGTGTACGCCAACGTGAAAGCGCCCTACACCGACGTGGCCGGGTGCATGGCGTTCGCCAACGAGGGCCACCCCAACGCCCACAACTGCCTGTGTCAGAAGTGCTTCAGCCTCATCCAGCAGTGCGACGCGCTGCCAACCTGCCAGGTCATCCTGAAGTGCACCGAGGACACGGGCTGCCAGGGCTCGGACGGCTGCTACCTCCTTCCTCCGGCCCCGTGCGTGACCCAAATCAACAACGCCGGGACGGGCAGCGTCGCGACGTTCATCGAGCAAGCGATCGGCACTTGCTCGACGAACAACAAGTGCCCAACGCAATGACTCGGGCTCGCCCATCCGTATCGGAAAGGATCTAGGAGCACCCATGTCGTCGAAATTCCCTTGGCTGAAGCTTCGTAAGAAGACCGACCCCGAGCTTCCGCTCGAGCCGCCGATGTGGTTCGGCAACCGGTCCAACGGCGAGTTCTTCCACCCTCAGACGCGCCGCGAAGCTCAGATGCGCGAGGAAATCCTGAAGCGAGCCGAGAAGGAAGCGCGCAGGCACGGGATGGATCGCCGCGAGTTTCTCGCGAGCTCGATGGGCATGGCCGTCACGTTGACGGTCATCAACGAGATGGGCTGCGGGAGCGGCTCGTCCAAGGCTGGCCCCGTGGCGGACGCCAGCGGCACCGTTGCCGCGGGGGCGTGCGGGGACGGCGGAATCGCCGCGCCGACCGGGCCGTACGTCATGCCGCCGAACGCCACATGCGATCCGAACGCGTTCATCCCCGCTTGCGACGACTTCATCTTCGACATCCAGACGCATTGCTTCGACGCGGGTGAGTGGCGCACGCGGAACATCGTCTACCCGACGTTCCTCAACATCCTCGCGAACTGCACGGACGAGACGAACAAGCTCGACTGCTTGAATCCGCAGCACTACGCGGAGCTCATGTTCGTCGACAGCGACACGACGATGACGGTCATCACATCGTGGCCTGCGGCCCAGTGCTTCCCCGAGCGCGACCTCCTCGGCAATCAGTCCGTCGCCTGCGGCCTGCCGCTGTCGAATGAGAGCATGCGGGTGCTTCGCGACTGGATCGACCAGAAGTCCATGTCGCAGCGGTGCATCAATCAGGTCCAGGTGATGCCCAACGACTTCCTCGAGCGCCAGGTCGAGGGCATGTACGCGGCCATCGCCGACCCCAATTGGAAGTGTGGCTCGTGGAAGGCCTACCCCGCGTGGACGTCGGACACCTACCCGTCGGGGACGGGTCTGGCGCAGGGCTACTACCTCACCGATCCGGTCGGCATCGCCTTCATCGAGGCGGGGCTCAAGCTCGGCGTGCCCAACTTCGCCATTCACAAGGGGCTGCCCATCCCGGGCTTCAACGTCATTAACAACCAGCCCTGGGATATCGGGCCCATCGCCAAGATGTTCCCGCAGGCCAACTTCGTCGTCTATCACTCGGCCATCCACGCCGGCACCGGCGGCACGGCGGCCGATCCGTCGCAGGTTCAAGGCCTGGCCGCGCTGAACACCACGCCGACCGAAATGGTCCCTTACCCGGGTTACATGGCGGCCAACACGCCCGCAGACCCGACCGTTCTCAAGGCCACCCCTACCCTGACCGGCGTGAATCAGCTCATCCAATCGCTCATCGACAGCAAGGTGATCGCCAATCCGGACGCGGGCGAGGCGTTTAAACCCCACAACGTCTACGCCGAGATGGGCAGCGCCTGGAGCAACGTGATGACCGACACGGTGCAGTCGCAGCACTACGTCGGCAAGATCCTGAAGTACCTAGGCCCCAGCAACATGTGCTGGGGCACTGACTGCATCCTGGGCGGCAGCCCGCAGAGCCAGATCGAGGCCTTCCGGGCGTTCCAGATCACGCCCCAGTACCAGGAGATGTACGGGTATCCAGCCCTTACCCCACAGATGAAGGCGCAGATCTTCGGCCTCAACGCGGCGAAGCTCTACCGGGTCGATCCGACGCAGTCGCGCTGCAAGGTGGACAACAGCTCGTTCGCGATGATGAAGAGGCAGCTCGACGGGGAGATCGGCGGTCGACGCTGGGCGGTGAAGACGCCGCTCGGGCCGCGCAACATCGAGGAGTTCCTCGCCCACGCGCGCGTGACGCGCGCCAAAGGTGTGCCAGGCTGAGGAGGGATGCGGGCGGCGGTCGTCCTTGCTGCTTCGCTAGCTGTTGCGACTCCGGCCTGCACCGGTGGCGGCGCTCAACCGGGTGAAGCCTCTCTGGACGATGCGAGCGCCGACGGCACGGTGAATCCCGAAGCGAGCGAGGACTCGGCGCCCGGCGACGACGTCGTTCACACGTACGCGCCGACCTACAACGCCGTCTGGAACGAAATCCTGCTCCACACCTGTGCGACGGAGTTCTGTCATGCGGGTTCGGCGGACTACCTTCACCTGTACGGCGAGGCCATCGGCTATCAGTCGCTCGTCGACGCCGAGGCCCAAGGGCCCCAATGCTCCAAGACGGGACTTCTGCGCGTGAATCCGTACCATCCGGAGACGAGCCTCTTGTACCTGAAGGTCACCGATCCCCCTTGCGGTAGCAGGATGCCGCTCTCCTACGGCAACGGGATCCCGCTCGACCCGCGGGAGATCGAGCAGATAGCCGAGTGGATCTCTTGCGGCGCCCTCGACGGCGACGCGGGGTGCCCTGTCGAGGCCGGGCCGGACGCGGAGGGCGCCGATGCGGCCGATGCCGCCGCGATCGACGCGACGACGGACGCGCCGACCGACTGACCCCACGGCCCAAGTCGACGACCTCGGACCCTTCGCTCGACGAGAAGTGCGCGCCGCTCGACGACCCGAACGCGTCGCTCGGCTGCCCGAGCGCCCGGGTGCGCGACCCGGCTGCACTACGGGGCCGCCCGAGGTCTTCACTCGAGGAGCCACGTGGCCGGGATCGCGAATGAAGCGTCTGGCTGCGGCACCCCCGCAGCCGGGACGACTAGCCGACGGCTTCGCTCGAGGAGAGAAGACCCGCACGCGACGTCCCGAGGGGCTCACACGGCCGCCCCAGCACCCGGGTGCGCGCCCCCGGCGACGCTAATGGGCGACCGGAGTCCTTCACTCGAAAAGCCACGTGGCCGGGGCCGTAAACGAAGCGCCTGGCAGTCGCACCTCGGCGGCCGGGTCGACCAGTCGAGGGCTTTGCTGGAGGAAACAAGACCTCCACCCGACGTCCCGACGGGCTCACACAGTCGCACGCGCACCCGGGTGCGCGCCCCGGTCGCCTCACTCCGCCTCCCGACCTATCCACGGGCCCCTTGCGGCGTCCTCGGGTTGGCGTGACCCAAGGGACTCGCCTCACGCGGAGACATCGCTAGGCTGCCGCCCGCGGCCAAAGCCATCCCTCTCTCGTATGCGTCCCTCGGACCACCTCGCCCCCTTTCCCGCCTGGAGCCTCAC
Organism: uncultured delta proteobacterium; assembly: GCA_963847465.1. Lineage (GTDB taxonomy): Bacteria > Myxococcota_A > Polyangia > Polyangiales > Polyangiaceae > Palsa-1150. The sequence goes on from CAWKAF010000033.1 coordinate 208,884, forward strand.
GCTCCCCGCTCCGCTGCCCTTCCCGCGCGACCTTTACGCCGACGCACTGGCGGAGCACGTTCAACTGCTCTCCAAGTACGCCGAACATCTCCTCTTTCTCGCCCGCAAAGTGCTCACCACGGAGCACGACGTCGGGGTGCCCGAGTTGGCAGGCGTGGTCTACGCGTTCCGAGACAAACCTGACGAAGTGCGCGTGCTTCGGCGGGGAGAGGCCGCTTTCGAGGTGCGCCGTTGCCGCGGAGTGCTAGCGCCGATGCTGTTCCGACCCGATGGCCCTCGCCTTCTCGTCGTCGTAGCCGTGGGCGGCGTCGTCTCGCTGCACATGGCCCGCATCGACAAGGCCCACCTCGCCGCCGGCGCAATTCACCACGCGCTCGTCGTCGAGTCGCCCGAGATCGCCTTCGAGCCGACTCGCTTGAAGCACTACGAGAGCGACACGGGACTGTGGATGGTTACGCGCTGGGGCCATCCCGATGGCGACCCGCGCTGGGCCTGGGTGCCGATCCCGCCCAAGCCGGCGACCGACGACGAAGCCATCGACAGGATCCTCGCGCGGTTCGAGGCACGCATCCGGAGGAAGCTCTGGGACTTCCTGTCCGGCGCGGGCCGGACGCTCGAGCCGCTCATCCTGGTCATGTCGGTGCCCGACCTTGGCGACGGCCTTGACGTCGTCGACCGCCGAGCCGCTGCGGACTTCGCGCGCATGCATCCGGCTATCGTGCGTGCGATCAAGGAGCATGCGGCTCCCGGACGCGTGCCCGTCTGGGTGTTCATGGGCAAGATGTCGGGACTGAGATGGTTCGAGCTGCGGGCGGATCAGGACGTCGAGGAACCGCTGCGGGTGGTCGAGCCACTCCGGGTACGGCTGCAGGTCGTGGAGCCCGCGGCGGACGAAGACGACACGTCGAATGCCGATGATGCCGCGGAGCCGCGCCTCAGGCGCGACACGGCCGAGGTGTGGGATCTCATCATGGAGCAGGGCATCGTCGCCGAGATCAATCTGCGCCTGCTTCCGCTGACGGGCGAGCAGCTCGATCAAGAAATCGCCAAGGTTGGCTTCGATCCGAAGGTCGAGCGAGAGACGCCATGGCTGAAGGAGAGCGTCATCGAGGCGATGCAGAGTCGCCGCTGGGAGGAGAACCCGCCCAAGTGACTCGACCCGGCGGGAGTACCGCCATCCCGCGCAGTTGCTCTGTCCCGAAAAAAACTTCACCCCCTTTCCGGAATTTGCCCCTCGGTCCGGCTTAACAACATGAGGGCACACGAAGGCGAGGCAATGGGGCCGCGCCGGGCACGGTGCTCTCACAACGGATCGAAGAAACAGAGAAGCGAAAGAGAAAGAGGGTAATCAAATGGCAACGAACACCCGCACGAATCTGCTCGCCGCGGATCAGCAAATGATCAACGGCGTGCAGAAGTCACTCATGCAGGTCGCCTCATTGCCCGTCGGGAGCCAGACAAGCACCCCGGCGGACATCGTCAAGGTCTTCCAGGACCGCATCGCCACCGGCAACGCCGTAGTTACGGCCGAAGCCGCGCGGACCGCTGCGATCAAGGCAGACCGCGACAAGCGCGCTCAGACGGCACCCTTCGTGTCGTCGTTCAAGCGCATCGTCCAGGGAATGTATTCGCAGTCCCCGGACACGCTCGCCACGTTCGGCTTGAAGGCCCCCAAGGCCGTCAAGAAGAGCGTGGAGACCAAGGCGACCGCCCTGGTCAAGAGCGAGGCGACACGCAAGGCACGCAACACGATGGGTAGCCAGCAGAAGAAGAAGGTCAAAGGCACGGTCTCGAGCGCCACCACGGGCTCGAGCACCGGCACGACGCCGAGCGCCAGCACGGGCTCGACGGCGAGCAAGCCCAGCGCCTGACCCGTCACGACAACGAGGAGAAGGGGGGAGCGGAGAAGTTTCCAATCCGCTCCCCCCGCTCCGCTTCTATGCTCGCGGGAGGGCGCGTGAACCCGGATAGCGAACCACGACTCGACGAAGCCGCGGAGGCCGTGGAGGCTGTGGATGCTACGCTCCCGCCGCCCGACGCCCCTCCCCATCGCGCGCCGCTTCCGGAGCTAGCCTCGCTGAGTCGGAAGGAGTTCGCCGATCTCTACGAGACGACATGGGCCTTCGCGCGCCGCCTGGCGAGATCGAACGACCTGGCCGACGAGCTAACGCAGACGGCGTTCGAGCTTCTCCACACGACAAGGCGATGGGATCCGAACGGAAGAGTGCCTCTCGCCCGACACCTGCTGGGCATCGTCAAGAGCACGCTCAGCCACCGCCGTACGTCCAAAGCGCCCGAGCGCGAAGCCGAAGCCGTGGACGGGTTCATGCGCGAACGAGGCGAGACGTCCGGATCTGCCGAGGAGGTCCACGTCGCTCGGGACGATTGGGAGGACAACCGCCTCAACGCGACTCGTGTGATCGATAGTCTCCGCGGGCGTCTCGCCGAACATCCGGTCGCTCTCGCACGCCTCGATCTCGTCGCGGAGGGAATCGACAAGCCGGCCGAGCAGGCGCGCCGCCTGACGGTCTCCGTCGAGGAGATCTATCGCGCGCGCGAGGTCACCCAGTACCACATGAACCGAATCCGAGCCGTCAAGAGCGGCGACGGAGAATGAGGCACGCGTGATGTCCAAACGCACTCCCGAGGAAATCCTCGACGCGCTCGACGACGAGGAGGCCGACGACGAGATGGATCGTGTACTCGCGATGAGCGGCGACGAGCGCCGTCGCGAGATCGAGGCCGCGGGCGCCGACGTCGACGCCCTCCACGACAGGGCCGACGAGGTCTACAGCGAGATCGGGAACGCCGCCGTCGCACCGGCCGGGAGGCTGCTTCGCGCCGCGAGGCCGCGGAGAGAGGCGAGAATCGTCTTGCTCCTCGCGGCCGCGTTCGGCGCGCTCGTCGTGACGGGGATCGAGCGCCGAGAGCTGGTCGCCTTGTTCGAGCACGAGCCGGCGCCGATCAAGCCGGACCTGCAGGAGCCACAGAAGACGCCGAAGCCGCCCACTCCGGCGGAGCGCGCGGAAGCGCTGCGTAACGAGGCGTTCGACTCGTGCGGCGACGGGCTCTGGGCCGAGTGCGCCCGCAAGCTCGACGCGGCGAAGCAGCTCGATCCGGCCGGAGAGAGTGATCTGCGCGTGCAAGGAGCTCGAAAGGCCGTGCGCGACGGGCTGAATCCCGAGGAGGAGCGGAAGCGCGGACCCAAGTAAACGAGCTCGGCCCGTCCTCGAGGTGCCCCACGGCGTCGCCCGCGCGTCCGAGCAGACCGGCGGGTGGATTGCCGATTGCTACCTTGGTAGTAAGATCCGGAGCATGGCAGGTGCGGAAAAGATCAGCATCTCGGTCGAGGTTGGCGACCTCAAGTGGCTGCGAAGGCGCGCGAAGCGGCGCGGCGGGAATCTCTCGGCCGTATTCGCGGAGGCGACGCGGCTTCTGAGACAGCGCGAGGCCCGGGAGCGCTTGCTCGCGCGCTTCGGCGTGGACGCCGAGGTGTCGTCCGCCGAGGCCGCCCGGATCCGCGGACAGTGGCAGGGCTGACGTTCGACACAGGATCTCTACACGTCCGACTTCGAGGATCTGGCCAGGCTGCAGGCGCATTTCCCGGGCGTGCGCGTGCTCGCGGTGTGACGCGCGTCGTGAACGGAGGGGCCCGGCACAAACCTACCGCGCCCGGACCCGGCTCGCGCTCCCGTTTGCTCGTCCGCGGAAGCGCTCGATCTGCGTCATGAGCGGGCCCATCTCGAGGCGCCGCGCCGTGGCCTCTGCCTCGGCGACGAGCTCGCCCGCGCGAACGCGCCCCGCCTTCCCGTTCTCGTCCGACAGCGCTTCGGCGAGCGCGAGCTGCGTCCGGGCCAGTTGAGACACGAACCCCAGCTCGCCGTTCATCACGAGCGCGTCCTCGAGGTGCCCCACGGCGTCGCCCGCGCGGCCGAGCAGGCTGGCGAGCTGCCCGAGGAAGTACGAGACGGAGCCCTGGTAGAAGCCGAAGTTCGTGGGCGTGTTGTGCCGCGGGTACGGCCGCAATAGATCGTAGAGGATGGCCGCGCGATCGCGATCGCCGAGCGCCACGGCCACGAGGCTCAGCTGGGCCAGCGCGTTCAGGTACCCGAGCTCCCGCGTGATGTTCTCGAAGCCCCCCTGCGCCAACGTCTCCCAGGCGCGCCGCGCTTCTTCCACGTTGCCGATCTCGAGCATGAAGCGGAGCTCGTGCGCCCGGAAGCTGGGGAGCGCCGAGGCCCATTCGAAATCGCCCCTCCACTCGCCCGCCGAGCTCTGGAGGCTCAGGACTCCTGTGCGCTCGTACGCCAGCTGCAGGATCTGCAGGATGAAGAAGAACTTCCCGTAAGGAAGCCGGAGCTGGCGGCTCTTCATCGCCAGCTCCTGAAACTTCATCTGCGCGGCCTGAAAGTCCCCGCGATGAAACGCGATCTGGGCGAGGTCACGCTCGTGGTGCCAGAGCATCTCGGGGCGCCGGAACGCCCGGCCCAGGCGGCCAATCTCCTCGACGGCCCCGAGCGCCGCCGACATGTCGCCCTTGTGGATGAAGGCCTGGTAGCGCGCCACTTCCGCTTCGCCCCGGGTGATTGAGGTGAGGTAGGCATCGATGTGCAGGATCTCGTCGGTCGATTCGAGCAGTTCTTCGATGTGATCGGGGCCCGAGAGGGCGTGGAGGCGGCTCCGGAGAGCCTCGATCAAGTCCTCGACGTCCGTGCCTTGCCTCGCGAGAGCGACGGCCTTTTCGCTGAGCTCTCGGCTCTTCTCGATCGAGAGGGAATACGGCGGGATGCACGCGAGCTGACCCAGCACCCGGATCCGGAGCGAACGCTGGTCTTCCGACAGGAGGTTGGACGCGTCCTCGAGCGCCTGCAAGGAGAGGGGGTCCGGCACGAGCGCCACCGAGGAGAATGGCCGTAGCCGGCGCGCCGCTTCGGAGAGAAGGTCGGCGAAGCGATTGTTCCGCGCGATTTCGATGACCCGCTCGACGGACTTGTGAGCATCGCGGACGCGTCCCGATAGCCGGAAGGCCGAAGCGAGGGCGAGGAGAATCTCGCAATGACTCCGCGCGTCTCCCGTGCCCCGGAAGAGCTGCGCCTCGAGCGCCCAGCCGAAGAACTGCGCGGCGTCCTCGTAGGCAAAGCCCCGCATGGCCGCCTCGCCCGCCATGCGCGCGTAGCGCTCGACGATCGCGGGCTCGGTGCGGGGCAGCGCCTGGTAGTAGTGATACGCGAGGTCGTTCAGCCGGAAGTCGCCCCCCGACCGCTCCTCGAACGCGCGGGCGACCCGACCGTGGAGCTCGACCCGCCGCGCCGTGGACAGCTCTTCGTAGAGGGCCTCGCGGATGGTGTCGTGCGTGAATCCGTAGGTGCCGGCGCGGCGTCGTGGCGCGATGAGACGGGCGCGTGCGGCCTCGTCGAGCCGAACGAGAAGGTCCTCGGCCTCGACGCCCAGAGCGCTCCGGAGGACGGGCAAGTCGAACTCCTGCCCGAGGACACACGCGAACTCGAGGGCCTCGCAGGTCGCGGCCGGAAGGCCGGTGAGCCTGGCGCGGAGAACGTCCTTCGCAACCCCGGGCACGGTGATGTCGTCGGTGCGCAGCGAGCGAACGCCGCCGCGGTCTCCCAGCGCGGTGAGCAGGCGCGCGGTCTCCTGGAGGAAGAGGGGGTTCCCTCCGCACTTCGTGTAGACCGTGCGCTGGATCTCGGGGGGGAGCTCGAGCCCCGTCACCTCGGCGACGTAGTGCTCCACGTCCGCCGAGCGCAGTCCGGCGAGCTCGATGCGCTCGCACGGCCCCAGCCGACCGAGGGCCTTCGCCCATGCCTCGGCGCCGGGCGGGAGGGCGTCGCGCGCAGTCGCTACCACGAGCACGGGGGCCCTCGAGAGCTCGGCCGAAAGAAAGATGAGCAAGTCGAGTGAGGCCTCGTCCGCCCACTGCACGTCGTCGAGCAAGACCACGCGAGGCGCCGTCTCCGCGCTCAGGATGACGCGGCTCAGCTTCTCGAGAACCCAGAAGCGGGCCGCGACGGCGCTGCTCGCCGCCACGTCGACGACGAGGTTGCTGGCCTCCGGGTTCGGGCTCAACTCGACGAGCAGCTTCTGGATCTCTTGCTTCGGAACGGGGCCGAGGGATCCCTCGCCGAGGGCGTCACGCAGAACCTGGACCCAGGGCCAGAACGCCGCCGTTCGACCGCCCTCGAGGCATCGGCCCGTCCAGACGCTCACCTTCAGCCGCCTGGCCATGAGCGCGAACTCGCTGATGCAGCGCGTCTTGCCGATCCCCGCCTCGCCCGTGAGCAGGCACAGACGCCCGCGGCCTGAGTTGGCCTCGTGGAGGGCGCCGAGGAGGCGATCCATCGAGTCTGCACGGCCGACGAACGGATCGCTTGGGGCGCGTGATTTCGCCGACTCGGGAGCCGGCCGGATGGCGGTCGTCGAGTCCGGGGGCTTTGCGCTCGCGCCTGCTTGGCGCACGGCTCCGGTGAAGCGGTAGCCTCGCCCTCGCACGGTCTCGATGGGGTGGTTCGCGTCCGCGTGCTGGCCCAGCACCTTGCGGGCCCGACTTATGGTCCACGGTACCGCGGTGTCGTTGACGTGCTCACCCGGCCAGAGCGCGTCCAGCAGCTCCTCCTTCAGGACCACCCGGTCGTGGTTCTCGAGCAGGTATCGGATGGCGTCGAAAACCTTCGGCTGCAGCGGGATTTCGCTGCCGGCTCGCAGCAGCTTGTACGTGCTGCCGTCGAGCTCGAAGTCGCCGAAAAAGAAGCTCACGCCGCCCACTCTAGCCCCCCCTCTTCCGCTCGCAACGGCACTCTCTGGGGTCGGATGAGGGCATCGGCGCGTCTCGGCGTCGTCTCTTCGCGTCGCCGGGTGATCCTAGCTCAATCAATTACCCACCATTTGCACAAGAGCGTGGGTGCATCTCGATCGTACTGTCCTTACGTCATAGCGGGTGTGCATGTCGCGCATCGCCCACGCCTTACCTCTGGAGTGAACTTGGCTCGCTACCAGGGCTCGATGTAAGCTGTAAACGGAGGCTCGCATGCTCTCTCGACTCCCGATCGTTTCTTCCCTCGCCGTGATCGCGGCGTTCTCGGTCAACTGCAGCTCGGGCGCCGGCACCCCCGCGACCACGACCACGGTGACCCCTCCCGAATCGATCGTCGATACCGGGACGGCCCCGTGCAACCTGCACACGTCCTTCGGGGACGTGGACGGGGACGCGCAGTGCATCCTGCCGCCCGACGCGACGCACGGCATGCAATTTCACTACGGGCCGACGAACTACAACGACCCGACCGAAGTCGCGAAGTACACCCTGGCTCCGGGCGGTGAAGTCACCGATTGCGTCTTCTTCATGACGACGAATCAGGACGCGGTCTACTTCGACTCGTACCACAGCCGCATGCGCTCGGGCTCGCACCACATGCTCCTCTACATCCAGAGCGCCGGCGGGCCGAGTCTCGGAGCGAGCGGTGGGCTTTCGCTGGGCGGAGGAACCGCCCCGCCGATCGTGGAGACGGGGAGCAACGGGCCCTCGGACTGCAACCAGGGTCTGTCGACGCGCAACCTCTTCGGCGCGCAGACCGCCACGCTGGACGTGGACGGCCTCACCGCAGGAGCTGCCGAGAACAACGGGCTCGCGGTCGAGATCCCGCCCGTGCAGCAGGGGGTCCTCCAGGCGCACTTCATCAACGCCACGAGCAAGCCCATCCTGCGCGAAGTCTGGGCGAACATTCTCTACGTCGACAAGTCGCAGGTCACGCAGCTGGGTGACCCGATCTTCTTCCTCGGCGGGTTGGGCATGAACGTTCCCATGGGCCAGTCCCAGGCCATCACCGGCCACGCCACCGTTCCAAGCGATGTCGCCCCGGACTTCCGCCTCGTCATCGGCACCGGCCACTACCACGCGCACACCACCGAGTTCACCGCCTGGGCGACCATCAACGGGCAGAAGCAGCAGATTATCCAGGAGTACGGCATCCTCGGCGTCGCGCCGGAACCGAAGACCTGGTACTTCGACAGCGCCAAGGCAAACCCAACGCCTGACGTGACCACGCAGACCTCGGGGGCTGGCAGCGGCATCCTGCACATGCAGACGGGTGACACCATCTCCTGGGAATGCGACGTGACGAACAACAACGTCGAAGGCGGCATCCAGTTCGCGAACGCCGTGTACACGGGGGAGATGTGCAACATGTTCGGCATGTACGTGCCGAGCTTCGGCGGCCCCTGGAGCGCTACGAACTTCTAGGAGACCGGTGTCTTTCGGCCGATCCCTTCGCGCTGGCGTCGTCGGCCTCGCTCAAAATACGCCGGTATTCCTCGCTCGGCCTCCTAGCCATCGCTCGGTCTCGACCGAAATACACCGGTCTCCACACGGGGGGCCGCGCGGCACCGAGCGGCGCCGCACAGGCTCCTAGAGCGGCGACGGCGGTCTCCCGGAGCGAAGCCTCGCGAGGGGCTTCGCCAGGAGCTTCTCCGCGTTGCCGAAGTAGATCTTCTGCAGCGCCTCGGCGGGCAGGTGGATGGCGCTGATGGTCCAGTCGCCCTGGATCGGCGTCATGTGGGGGAAGTCCTTGTCGGCGGTCTCGAAGAAGCGCCAATGCTTCTGGAAGAACTCGATCGCGTCGGCCTCGGAGGGCGGAGGGCCGTTGCCGCCCGAGCCCAGGATCATCCTGTCGTAAACCTGGAAGTCGGTCCCGAAGAGGATGCGGTCCTGGTGCTTGAGAAAGAGCGCGCGCACTCGCTCGGGATCGTGGCGGCCTATCTCCGGCACCCGGGCGGCGATGTCGACGAGCATGTTGGGATGCTTGTCGAGCTGAGCGTCGACCCAGTCCAGGTCCTCCGCGTTGTTGCCGAAGTGAACGCAGACGAACGTCGTGTCGGGGTGGCGGGTGACGACGCGCTCGAGCGCCGCGAGTAGCTCCTCGCGCGGCGGATACTTCTTCGCGTCGCCGAACCACCAGCGCGGGTGGTCCTTGAGCTCCTTCCAGCGTTCGTTGGACTCGTCGTACGGCAGCCAGAACGCCTTCGGATCGGCGACGTGAATCGACACGGGCATCCCCAGTCGCCCCAGGGCCTCCCACATGGGGTCGAGCCTCGGGTCGTCGACCTTGAGGAGCTGCCCCTTCTTGTCGCGCTGGAAGAGCCCGAGGCGCTTGAACTCCTTCAGCCCGGCCGCCCCCTGGCGAGCCCCCTCTTCCACCTGCGACACGGCCTGCCGGGCGAAATCCGGCGCATCCCAGTTGGTGTAGTCGAGGTTCATGTACTCGAGGAAGCGGTAGGGGAAGCGCTCGTCCGCGAACCTCTTGGTCACCTCGAACTCCGACGGCTGCCCCTTGGCATGAGTGACCGTCCCCCCGCTCAGCTCGACGCCGACCCCGATTCCCGAAGCATCCATGATGCGCACCGCGCGCCCCATGCGCTCGGCCGAGGGCTCGATGTGCATGTGCATGTCGATGAGCCGGTGCGCCGCCCGCCAGCTGTCCGCGAGGACGTGGACAGCGGATAGATCGTCGGTCGGGGTTGGGGTCGCGGTCGGGGCCGGGGTCGCGGTCGCGGTCGCGGTCGCGGTCGAGGTCGAGATCGCGCTCGAGGTCGAGGTCGAGATCGCGCTCGAGGTCGGCACCTGCGCCCCCCCGCATGCCACGAGCCCCAACAGCGCCAGCAGGGTTCTTCTCACCCCCGCAGGCTACACCGCGTCTCGCGCCCACCGTTACGCCCGAGCCTCTCTTGTCTTACATTCCGTTAACCGGTCCCGACCATGCCCAGCCTCTTCTCTGCCCCTCCCCCGCGGTTCGCCTTCGTGATGGTGGGCCTTCCGGCGCGAGGCAAGACGTTCATCTCGCGCAAGATCGCGCGCTATCTCTCGTGGCTGGGCCACAAGACCCAGGTCTTCAACGTCGGCTCGTACCGTCGTGCCCGGCTCGGAAGCCATCAGAGGCACTCCTTCTTCGACCCACGCAACGAATCGGCGCAGGCTGCGCGGCTCGACGTGGCCCTGGCGGCGCTCGACGACATGCTCGGCTTCTTGGACGCGGGCGGCGAGATAGGCATCTACGACGCGACCAACAACTCGCGCGAGCGCCGCGCTCTCGTGCGGGCGCGGTGCGCCGCCGAGGGGGTCGAGGTCGTCTTCGTCGAGTCCATCTGCAGCGACCCCGCCACCATCGAGGCCAACATCCGCGCGACCAAGGCCCGGTCGCCGGACTACGAGGGCGTCCCCGAGGAGGAGGCCGTGCGCGACTTCCGCCTCCGGATCGCGCACTACGAAGACGGCTACGAAGAGACCGGCGAGGACGAGGGGCCGTTCATCAAGATCATCGACGTCGGCCGCAAGATGGCGCTCCACAGGATCGAGGGGTACCTGCTCGCGCGCGTCGTCCACTTCCTCCTCAACGTTCAGGTGCAGCCCCGCAACATGTGGCTCACCCGGCACGGCGAGAGCGAGTTCAACGTGCTGGGTCGCATTGGAGGCGACGCCCCCCTGAGCAAGGCCGGGCGCGCGTACGCCCACCAGCTGGCCGAGGTCGCCCTCGAACGCATCCGCCCGAGCGCTGTCGTGTGGACAAGCACCCTGCGGCGCACCATCGAGACCGCCGAGATCCTCGGGCTGCCGTTCCGCTCGTGGCGGGCGCTCGACGAGATCGACGCGGGCATCTGCGACGGAATGACGTACAGCGAGATCGCCGACACGATGCCCAACGAGTACGAGGCCCGCGTGGCGGACAAGTTTCGCTACCGCTATCCGCGCGGCGAGTCCTACCAGGACGTGATCCAGAGGCTCGAGCCCGTCATCTTCGAGCTCGAACGCGAGCGTTCGCCCGTGCTCATCATCGGGCATCAGGCCGTGCTCCGGGCGCTCTACGCATACGTCATGGACAGGCCACCGCACGAGTGCCCGTTCGTGTCGATCCCGCTGCACACGGTGCTCGAGCTCGAGCCGACCGCGTACGGCTGCGACGAGCGAAGACTCGAGCTGCCGCCGATCCCCGCCGACCCCGAGGGCTTCCGGCAGGCCGTATGACAGCCGTTACGGGTTGAAGTCCTGCTGCTGCTTCGGCGGCGGGGGCGGAGGGGCCGCCGCCGCAGGGGGTGGCGGAGGAGGCGAAGCCGCGGGTGGCGGAGCGGGCGGGGGAGGCTTGGGCGGCGCGGGCGACGGGGCGGCCTTCGGCGTCGGCGGGGCAGGCTTCGCTTCAGCCTTCGGCGCTGGCGGGGCGGGCTTCGGTTCGGGTTTGGACGCTGGGGGAGCAGGCTTCGCTTCGGGCTTGGCGACCTTCTTGTCCGCCTTCTCCCCTTTGTCTCCCTTGTCTCCCTTTTCCGGCTTGTCGGGCTTGTCCCCCTTGTCCACGGGTGCGGCCACCAGAGCTTCCCCGCGCGTGACGTCGAAGTTGGGCGGCGTGTTCGGATCGCATCCGGGCGCGAATCCCGTCGCGTCGAAGCTGCTCTCGAGGCTGCCGGTCTGGTCGGTCCCTTGCGGATTCTTGTAGACGGCCTCGATGCGCACCACGTGCTTGCCGGCGCGCGACGGCGAGCAGTACGAGAGGAGGTAGTAGCTCTTCGTCCTCTGCCTCGACCTTGCGCTCCGATGTCGTCGAACGCCTTGACGATCGCGTTCTTGTCGGTGGCCATCGCGGTGCCGCTCTTGCCGATCTCCTCGAGCTGCGGCTCCTTGATCTCGGCGCCCAGGCCGATGGCGAAGACGTCGAACGGCTTCTCGTGGACGTGCTGCTGCATCTTGGAGGCGGGGACGCGGTTGGCCCGGTCGGTCCCGTCGGTGAAGACGACGAGCGTGCCGAACTTGAGCGGCTGCGTCGCCTTGCCGAGCGCGTTGTCGAGCTCGTCGAGCGCCTTCACGACGGCGCCGTTCAGGTTCGTGCTCGGGTCCTTCGGCTTGAACGTGGCGAGCTGCTGCACGCCCGCCTTCGCGTTCCCGGCTTGGTCGGTGAACGGGACGATGGGGTAGAGGTCGGGGCTGCCGTCGAAGGCGTAGATGCGCCACCTTCTGCTGCTTCTCGACGTGCCCGGTGAACGTGCCGACCGCCTGCACCAGCGTGTCGCCGGTGCCGCTCTCGCTGACGCTGCCGCTCATGTCGACGAGGAGCAGCGTGTAGTGCACGGCGGCGACCTCGGGGTTCAAGATCGTCTGCTTGCTCTCGTACTGGGAGACGAGCTGCCCGTCCTCGTAGATGCGAAACTGGTCGGCCGTCAGCCCGCCGACGGGGTCGCCCGTTCTGCGTCTCCACTTTGAAGTAGACGGCGACGTTGCTGGGCCTCTGCTGGGTCGTCTTGATGGTCGTCAGCTGCAGGCCGGCGCATCCGCGTCGCCCAGAAGCAGCAGCGGCGGCGGTCCCGAGAAGGAGTCTGGCGGGTTTCACGGGCGCAAGTCTAACCCGGTGGCGCCTGGATGACAGGCCTCCCATCAGGCTACCGCTCGACCGCGAACGACCGCACGATCGACGTCGCAGGTCGAACGGTAGCGCTCGAAGGCGCTCGGCGACGCCGCGCACGTCACGACGTAGCCGGTGCCCCGCGACGCGAGCCCCGCCTGCATCGTGCGGTAGGGAACGGTCGACGGCGGCGTCGGCGCCCATCGCGACTCGATCACGAGCGTCGGATCCCCGTCGACGACGTCCTCGCTGGACACTTCGACCGTGGCGCGCGGCCTCCTTGCGCAGCCCGACCTCGCTCGCCTGGGCGTAGTCGTACGAGTCGTCCGTGAAAGGCTCGGTCAAGACGTAAGACGTTGGCGTGAAAGTCGTCGGCCGCCTGCGGGTCGGCCACGGCCCAGACCGCCGGCGTCCTTCTGCGCGACGTCCTTCCAGGTCGACGGGACGGCGACCCGCCAGCCGTTGCCGCTGCGTTCGACGAATCCCGGCCGCCAGGGGCGGGGCGTGAACGAGGCCATGTGCGCGTGCTTGGAGCGCTTGCACCCAGCGGGTGCCGCCAGCGCCAGTGCGGCGAGCGCGAGGGCGCCGATGCGCGGCATGAGGCGCATCCTAGCGTTTCCTCTTGCGTCGCGTCGTGGGAGCCGGATCGAGAGGCGCGATTGGCAGGGCCGACGACGCGCTCGCGGTCGCGATCACGACGCTCCCGGGCACGAGAGGGGTGGGTCTTCCGTCGCCCGCGTCCACGAGCGCGGCGCTTGGCGTCGTATCGCTCGCCGAGTTGCTCGCGCTCCGTTTGCCGCGCCTCTCGGCCATGTGCACCACGAGCACCGCGCCGAGCAGCGCCACGGCGACCAGCGCGATCACGAGCGCAGCGACCACGATTGGGGTTTGCCCTCGCACGGGGGAAATCGCCGATGCCGGCGGTGGCGGTGTCGGTTCGAGCTCGCGCGGAGGAGGGGGAGCGACGGGCTCCGTGACCTGCGCGGGCGAGGTGTCGACGAGGGTGGGCGCCGGCGCCTGCGCCCCTATCGCCGGCATGGTGGCCGTCTGCACCACGGTTGGCGGGCCCGCAGCCGCGGGCAGGCGGGCGCTCTCTCGCGGTCGAACCACGAGCACGGTGATGTTGTCGTGCCCCCCGCGCGCGTTCGCGAGGTCGACGAGCTTGCCCGCCGCCTGCGCCGCGGGCTCGCCGCCGACGACGGCGAGGATCTCCGGGTCTTCGACCAGATCGCTCAGGCCGTCCGAGCAGAGGACGAACGCGTCTCCTGCGACGTGGGCGACCGGCTCGGGCCTCAGGTCGGCCTCGACCTCGGGCGCCATCCCGAGCGCGCGCGTGATGCGGTTCGCGTCGGGGTGGTGGGCGGCCTGATCGGGCGTGATGAGGCCGCGGTCGACCAGCTCCTGGACGATCGAGTGGTCTCGCGTGATCGCGCGAAATCTGACCCTCGTGGACGAGGTACGCGCGGCTGTCGCCGACGTGGCCGACCTCGGTCCCTCCGCGCGTGCAGCAGGATCGCCACGACCGTCGACCCGGGCCGTCCGAGCGCCACCTCGCTCGTCGCGCATCACGTGAACGCGCCGGCTCGCCTCCTCGATCGGCCGCACGCAGCACCTGCGCCGGGGCGTGCTCCTCGGGCGCGTTCTCGAACGTCTCGAAGATCGTCGCAGCGCCAGCTCCGCGGCCTCGCGCCCCGCCGCGTGCCCGCCCATGCCGTCGCAGACGACGCACAGGTGGCCGAAGCGGGTCTCGCGGTGGCCGCACGCGTCCTCGTTGACCTGCTTGTCCGGGTCGCGACCCGGATCGGATCGCTCCGCGTACTCCACGGCCGGGAGCGGTGACGCCGGCTGCATGGCATCCTGTCGGTCACGCCTCGAGCTGCACGGTGAACTCGACGGGGCCGAAGCGAAGCGGGCGTCCCGATCGTGCACGGGCGGTCCACGCGCCCGGCGCGATGCGCGCGCCAGAGACCCACGTGCCGTTGTTCGACGTCTCGTCGCGCACCAGCAGCTGCCCGCCCTCGAACTTGAGCGTGGCGTGCACGCCGCTCACGCGAGGCTCGCTCGAGGAAGATGGCGCACTGGCCGCGGGATCCCGGCCGACGCGCACCTCGCCGACCCGCGCCGGATCGGTGAACTGCCCGCGCGGAGCCGCGGACGAGGCGGCGCCGTTGCTGCGCCCGGCGGCGGACCGTAGCGGCGCTCGGTGGCGGGACGGAGCGGCTGGGCGTTCATGGCGCTCGGTGAGGGGAAACCCGGGGGCGCCACCGCCCCCACCTCCCTTCGTCGAGTCGCCGGGCAGACGGCTGGCCGCACGAGAAGCACACGGACGGCTGGCCCGGGCGTGGCCATCGTGTTCATCCCGCACGCGGGCAGCGCACCTGGACGACGGGCGGCGTGCCTCCCGGGTTCGAGGCTGAGGCTCGTGCGACGGCGCACGGCGAGGAGTGGCCTGAGGCGGCTGCGCGGCCATCGCGAAGAGCGGCTGCTCGACCGGCGTGGGGTTGCCGAAGCCTGAGGGCGGGCCGCCTGCCGGAGCGAGCTCTGGCCTGTGCATGCCGTAGCCGCCGCCGGCGGCTGCCCGTACCCACCCGGGGGCGGAGCGCCGTAGCCGCCCCGGCGGGCGCTCCGTAGCCAGGCGGAGGCCGCGGGCGGCGGAGGGCCTCCCCCGCGCCTCTTGCCGCCGCCGCCGCCGCGCAAGAGCACCAGGACGAGCAGGACGATCACGACGAGCAGCCCCGCGATGCCCGCCGATGAGCGGCAAGGAGAGGGGCTTCTTCGTCGCCTTGAGCGACAGCACGTCTTCTCGTCGATCGCCGACGCGCGGTGCGCCTTGTTGTCGTAGACGACCAGGCGCGCCACCGTGTTGTCGCCCGTGCCCTCGAGGACCTTCTCGTCGTCGGGGACGGTGAACGTCACGTACCCGTCGCCCGCGGCGCGTGGCCGTGCCGAGCATGTGCTCGGCCTGCAGCTGCTGCATCGCCTTCTTGGCCACCTCGGGGTCGCGGCTGTTCGCTTGCTGGCGGGCTCGGCTTGGTGCCCGCGGGGATGAAGTACGACTCGGCGCGCGGCTTGTCGCCGCTCCAGCAGAAGTCGCCGTAGACGGTGAACTGCCGCCCGGGTAGAGCGGGTTGTCCTGCGCCGCCTTCATCGTCTTCTGCGACGTCGACGTCGAGCGGCCACTGCGTCGGGTCCATCGCCGATGGGGACCTCCTTGAACGTGCCGTCGGGCGTGATCGTCGGGCTGGGTGTTCTCGAAGACCAGGTTGAACGTCTGCTCGACGCTCGGGTTGATGCAGCTCAGCGTCCAGTGAACGAGCCACATCGCGTTGAAGCGCGCCCGGACCAGGCCGATGATCGTCTTGGCCTTCTGCCGCGCCCTGGCCCTCCTGCACGATGTCGAAGAACCCGCCGATCTCCGGGTTCGCGAGCGACTGCATGAACTGCGCTTCGTTGTTCCGGTAGATGTTCTCGACCAGGCTCGCGGCGTTGGGCAGCCAGATGGAGACGACCGGCAGCGGCGTCTTCGGGAGCGACGTGTTCTCCGCGGGGAAGCGGCCCTGGTCGAGGTACTGGTGGAACACGTCGGCGCTCGGGCTCGCGCTCTCCGGGTCGCCGCGGCCCGGCGCCGTTCGAGAGGAGCACCATCGCCTGGTGCAGCGGGACGGCTGTCGGGCTGCGTCCGAGTTGCCGAGCGAGCCGAACGCGTCCTGCGTCATCGTCTTGATCTGCGAGAAGAGCGCGCGGTCTCGCCCGTGCGACGGCGCACGGTCGACTTGAACTCGTTGAGCGCGGTCGACCAGGATCTCCGCGCTGCTTGAACGTCTTCCACTTCGTGTCGCTGAACGACCTGCACGTCGTCGAAGAACATGAGGTCCATCAGATCGTTCGGCTGCATCTCCTCGATGAACTCGTGCGCGATGGCGCGCGCGTCGGCGAAGCGCTGGCCCATGCCGCTCGCCGCGTCGACCGAGACGAGCCACGCGGTGCCCACGTTTGGCTGGTTCTGCGCTTTGCCCCACTGCGTCTTGTCGGCGAACCTCGTCAGCTGGTCTTCGCCCGCGACCTTGACGAGCAGGTGGGCGTTTTGCCTCCGGGAAGGGGAAGGGCTCCCAGAGCGCGCCGGGCTTCTCGAGCTGCTCGCTCCAGCAGGCAAGAGTCGCCGCCCCCGTCACGCCCGCGCAAGGTTGCAGCACGTCGCTCAGGCGCTTGAACTGCACGACCTCGATCACCGTCGTCAGGAGCGGCTTGCCGTCCCGTGAGTCCCGTGCGCGGGTCGATCCGCAGGATGTGCGCCTCGGGCGCAGCGAACGCGTCGACGGCCGTCGCGAGCCACGCGAGCCGCCAGCACCGCCAGGAGCAAGAGCGAGCGGACGTCGGGACAACCGTCGGGCCGCATCTCGGCGCGGCCTCGCTTGCTCCTAGACGCGACCGATGACCTTCACGATGGTGGTGTACCCACCGAAGCGCACGCGGTCTCCGTCGCGCAGCTCGCGGCGTCCGTTGAAGCCGATGTGCTCGTCGTTCACGAACGTGCCGTTCGTCGAGCCCGTGTCCTCGACCAGGATCGTGCCGGCGCCGCCGTCGACGACGAAGGCCGCGTGGCGCGAGGAGATCGTCGGGTCCTGCAGCGCGACGTCGACGCCGTCGCCGCTGCCGAGCCACCGACTACGTGACGGCCTCCGGTCAGCGGCCAGAAGTCCCCGCTGGCGTTGGTCCCGTACGCGACGACGAAACCGCGAAGGACCCGGGTGGGCGCGGGCTCGCGCGACGCGTCCGGAAACGCGGCCGGCGCCGGCGCGGCCATGGGCGGAGCCCCCGGATAGGGTCCCGGAGCCACGGGTGCCCCGAAGCCCCCCCGGGCGCGAAGCCCGGTTGACCGCCCGGCGGACCGAAGCCGGCCGCCGGCACCGGCGCGTACTGCGGCTGCGGCGGGGCGTACGCTTGCGGCGCAGGGGGTGCCGCACCGAAGCCCTGATGCGGCGTGGGCCCCCCGTACGCGGGGGGAGGCGGAGCGGGCGCGTACGCCTGAGGAGACGGGGCCTGGCCGTAGCCCTGGCCGCCGGCACCAGCGTATCCGCCGCCGCCTGCGAACTGCATCTGGTCGAGGGCGATAGGGTGCCCCTGGGCGCAGTAGCTGGCCCCCGGCGCGATGTCGTGGCCCAGCTGGCAGCGGGCCCCGGGAGCTCCCCCCTGGGCGTAGCCGTGAGCCGGGGGCGCGTACCCGCCGGGCGCAGCGGCAGGAGGTGCGTAGGCGGGCTGGGCGGGTGCAGGGGCCGGCGCGCCTTGCTGGGCGAGCGGCGTACCGCACACGTTGCAGAACTTGTCCGTGGATTTGGCCACGGTGCCGCATTGCGAGCATGCGCTCATAGTGTCGCCCCTGGTCGCCTTCCGCGCGCCATTGTACGAGCATCGGGGCGCGCCCGGGCGAGCATATCGAAAGCGCGCTGAAAAAGGCGATGGTTCGCCGCGCGGGTGCCCGTCAACGCCCGTGGAGTCGCGCGAAGGCGAGGAGGGCTTCGCTCAGCACCTGTCTTACCGGCACGCCGTGAGCGCGGGAAGCAGCCAGGCAGGCGTCGAACTCGGGCTTCGCGGACGGCGGCCCGAACGGACCCTCTGCCACCTTGACCGGGATTCGCCCGTAGGGAGTCTCGACGTTCTCGATCCGGCGGGGCAGCTCTTGGCGCAGGACATCGTACCGGCGCACTCCGAGGCTCGTCGTCTCTCGGAGCATGGCATGCGCGATGGCGTCGGCACGATCGAGCGCCGCGAGCGCCGAGATCGTGAGCGCGGGGCGCCCCTTCTTCATCGTGATCGGCGTCGCCCATGCGTCGAGCGCGCCCGCGGTGAGAAGCGTCTCGATCCAGCTTCCTGCGAGCTCTCCCGTTGCGTCGTCGACGTTCGCCTCGAGGACCGCATGGGTGGCCCGCGAGTCGCCGCGTGACGTCGTCTCCGTTCGCACGCCCAGAACGGCCCGCAACACGTTTGGCCGATCGCCGAGGTCTGCGTGCCCGGCGCCCCAGCCGACCTTCTCCGGCGCCATCGACGGCCACCGCTGCGAGCCTACCGCGTGAGCTCCCACGATGGCCGCGCCGGTGGGCGTCACCAGCTCGAAGTCGATGCCCGCGTCGTACGTCGCGAAGCCCTCGAGGCACTCGACGGTCGCGGGTGCCGGCAGCGGCAACGTGCCGTGCGCGGCCTTGACGTACCCGCGCCCCATCGGCAGCGGCGACACGACCAGCTCGGCCCCGAGGTGATCCAGCGCTGCGGCGCTCCCGACGATGTCGACGATGGCATCGACCGCCCCGACCTCGTGAAAGTGCACGTCGTCGACGGCCGTCCGGTGAACCTTCGCCTCCGCCTTCGCGAGCCTCGCGAACGTTCGCTGCGCGCGCGCCTTCACGGCGTCGCCCATGCTCGCGCGGTCGAGCATCGCCCGGATGGTCGCATACGTCCGCTGCGGCTGCTTCGCGTCGACGTGCACTTCGAACGACGTCGCCACAATCCCGCTCTTCACGCGGGCCCCGAAGTGAACGTGAAATCCCTCCAAGGCCAGCGCCCCGAGCGCGCCCGTGATCACCCCCCGCGGCACCCCGAGATCGACGAGCGCCGCCACGATCATGTCCCCAGCCAACCCGCTCGGCGCATCGAGAAACAGAACCTTGCCCACTCCACCCCCCGCCCCAAGGTCGTGGTCGTGGTCGTGGTCGTGGTCGTGCCCCTCGTGCCCCATCGCCCGCCTCAGTACTTCTCGCCCGCCCGCAGAATCCTCGCGGCCGCGAACCCCGCCCCGAACCCGTTGTCGATATTGCAAACGACCACCCCGGACGCGCAGCTCGACAGCATCCCGGCGAGGGCGGTCAGTCCGCCGAAGCTCACGCCGTAGCCGACGGACGTGGGGACCGCGATGACCGGCCCCGCCACGATCCCTCCGACGACGCTGGGGAGTGCGCCTTCCATCCCCGCCACCACGATCACGACGCTGACTCGCTCGAACACATCGCGCTTGTCGAGCAGGCGATGAATCCCCGCGACGCCCACGTCGTAGACCCGCTCGACGCCGACGCCCAGCATCCGCAACGTCTCCGCGCATTCCTCGGCGACCGGCAAGTCCCCCGTTCCGGCGCTGACGAGGGCCACGGGGCGCTTGCCCAAGGGCGGGATGGGAGCCTGCTCGATGGTCGCGGTCCTCGAGAGCTCGACGTAGGTGAGCTGCGGGAGCGCCGCACGGACTGCGGCCGCCTTCTCGCTGTCGAGCCGCGTGACGAGCACGTTCTGGCCCGTGCGTGCGAGCTCCCGCGCAATCCCCACGATCTGGGCGGCCGTCTTTCCGTGGCCCAGGACTACCTCGGGAACGCCCTGGCGGACGGCCCGATGGTGGTCGACCGACGCGTAACCCAGATCGGCGTAGGGCAGGTCCTTCAGCTCGGCCAGCGCGTCGTCGACGGGCGTCTGCCCCTGACGGACGCCATCGAGGAGCGCGCGAAGCCGCCTTAGATCCATCGTCTCGCGCGCGAGCGTAGCACCGGGCCTCGGTCCTGGCCTCCGGCCGAAGGAACCGGGTACGCTTGCCTGCCGCCCGTGCCCATCCCGTTTGCGCCTCTCGTCGGACTCGCCCTCGGCGTCGCGTTTGCGTGGATCGCGGCGCCCGAGCTCTCCCGCGACGAAGGGCCCCTCGTGGCGTCGCGTCCGTTCGCCATCGTCGTCGCCTTCGCGGTCCTCGTATGGCTGCCCATCGTCGGCTACTTCGTCGCCTTTCACGGCGACTGGGCTTACCTCTACCTCATCGCGTGGCGCCGGGTGCCGAGCGCCGTCGATCTCGGTCTCGTGCTCCTCGCGGGGGCCGCGGTCGTCCTCGGGTTCTGGGTCGTCGTACGGCCGGTTCGAACGCGACGCTTCGGACCGGTCGTCGGGATGCTGGTCACGCCGTCGACGCTCGCCGTCGCCGGCCTGACGATCGCCGCGCGACGGCTGGCCGTGAGCGGAACGTACGCGCAGTTCCACGGCGACTTCGGCACCCAGCCCATCGGCTCGAGCCCACTCGGGCAGGGCGTGCTGCTCATGGGCACCCTCCTCGTGCTCGCCGTCGCCTGGACCGCGAGATCGCTCGCCCGCATCGCGGCAGAGTCGCGCGGCTGAGGGAACGTGCGCTATCCTTCCCTCTCATGTGGGTAAGAGGCGCGGCGATCCGCCCCGTGCCGCGGTACGCCGTCGTCGACGCCGCCACGCTCGAACAGATCGAGGTCGGGCTGGCCGACGACTCCAACCGAGCCCGCGACGAGCTGGACGGCGCCTTCGCTCGCTTCGAGTCGACGCAGCCGGAGCTCGCCGACGCCATCTCACAGGTCCTCTCGAAGCCGCTCGACGACACGGCGCTCGCGCTCGGCTACTTCCTCTCCATCGCGGTGTGGCTCGCCTTCGAGCGGACCTTCGGAGCCGCCCGATTGCGGCAGGTCTCCCGCGACGCGCTCGAGGCGACCGACGAAGCCATCAAGCTCGAGGAGGAGCTCCGGGCCGCGCACGGCGACGAGCCGTTCGACCTGGACGACGTCGTGTCCATCGAGCAACCGAACGTCCTCGCGTTCGTTCACGAGCACGTCGACGCGGCGCTCGAGCCCCAGTACGGAGACGAGCCCGCCGAGTCCCGCGAGGTGGACGTCGACGACGTTCACGCCGTCTATCGGTCCGTCGTGCTGCTCACGCTCTGCCTGTCGCACGCCGTCTTGCCTGTCGACGGCGCGTCCCGTTCCAACCGCGAGCTCATCGCGTAGCTCGACCATGAAGACCGAAGCCGTCGTCCTCCGCACCCATGGCGGCCCCGAGGTCCTCGTGCGGGAGACCATCGACCTGCCCGATCCGGGGCCGCGCGAGGTGCGCGTGCGCGTCCGCGCGGTGGCGCTCAACCACCTCGACATATGGGTCCGGCGCGGGATGCCGAACCTGAAGCTCGCCTACCCCCACCGCCTTGGGAGCGACGTCGTCGGCGAGATCGACGCCGTGGGTCCGGGCGCCAGGGGGAGCGAAGCCGGGCGATCGTGTCGTCGTGAGCCCCGGCCTCTCGTGCGGTGTCTGCGAGCGGTGCCTGTCGGGCAGGGACAACCTTTGCCGCCAGTACGGCATCCTCGGCGAGCACACGAGCGGCGGCTATTCGCGACACGTCGTCATCCCCGACGCCAACGTCCTCCCGTATCCCGGCGACATGCCCTTCGCCCAGGCCGCGGCGCTACCCCTCGCGTTCCTGACGGCGTGGCAGATGGTCGTCGACAAGGGGGGCGTGCGCGCGGGGCAGACCGTGCTGGTCCAAGCCGCGGGCAGCGGCGTGTCGAGCGCGGCCATCCAGATCGCCAAGCTGCACGGCGCGCGGGTCATCGCGACCACCGGCACCGACGCGAAGGGCGAGAGGGCCCGCGCGCTCGGGGCCGACGAGGTCATCAACTACACGTCGCAAGACTTCGTGGCCGAGGCCAAGCGGCTCACCGGCAAGCGCGGGGTCGACCTCGTCGTCGAGCACGTGGGGGGCGACGTCATGGCCAAGAGCGTGCTCGCCACCGCGGCCGGAGGGCGCATCGTCACGTGCGGGGCAACGACCGGATTCGAACCGAAGATCGATCTGCGGCACGTGTTCTTTCGTCAGATAGAGATCCTGGGATCGACGATGGGATCGAAGGGGTCCCTCTTCGGCATCCTCGATCACGTGAAGGCGGGGCGGCTGCGCCCCGTGGTCGACCGCGTGATGCCCTTGTGGGACGCCGCCGACGCGCACCGCGTGCTCGAGGCGAGGGGGGCCTTCGGCAAAGTGGTCCTCGAGGTGGACTGAGCGATGGGCGGCGTCATCGCGACCGCCAAGGACGGCGCCATCGGGTGGATCGTCTTCCAGCACGAGGAGCGGCGAAATGCCGTGACCGTCGAGATGTGGCGGGGCATCCCCGCTGCCGTGCAAGAGATGTCCGACGACCCCGCGGTTCGCGTCGTCGTCCTGCGTGGCGCCGGCGAGGCCGCGTTCGTCTCGGGCGCCGATATCTCCGAGTTCGAGCAGAGCCGGACCGGGGACTCGCTCGCCGAGTACGAGGCCGTCAGCGAGCGCGCCTTCGCCGCCGTGGAGAGCTGCGCGAAGCCCGTCCTCGCGATGATCCACGGCTTCTGCATCGGCGGCGGCCTCGCCATCGCCCTCACGGCCGACGTGCGCTACGCGGCCGACGACGCCACCTTCGCGATCCCGGCGGGGCGCTTGGGCGTCGGCTACCCCGTCTCGGGCGTCCGCTCTCTCCTCGACGTCGTGGGCCCTGCCTCGGCCAAGGAGATCTTCTTCACCGCGCGCCGCTTCGGCGCCCAGGAAGCGCTGGCGCGCGGACTCGTCAGCGAGGTCAAGCCGAAGGCCGGCCTGGAGGCCTTCGTGCGCGAGACGGCGGGGCGCATCGCCGAGAATGCGCCGCTCACGCTCCGCAGCATCAAGCTCGTGGTGCGCGAGCTCGGGAAGCCTTCCGAGACCCGCGACGACGCCGCCGTGAGCGCGTCGGTCGCCGCCTGCTTCGCGAGCGACGATTACAAGGAAGGCGTCAGCGCGTTCCTCGGCAAGCGGAAGCCCGAGTTCCGCGGGCGGTGATGGGACATGGAGGGGTTCGCCCGTTCGGCGCAGACCACGAGCCTCATCGCATCGGGGGCGATCGCGATGGTGGGCGTCGTCGCGGGGGCGGTGAGGCTCCTGCCGTGGTTGCTCGATCCGTCCGTCCCATGGGTGGTGGCCGCCCCGTTTGCGCGCGGGCTCGCGGCGGTGGCCCTGGAGGCGGCGCTCTTCCTCGGGTGGCCCGTGGGCTATGCCCTCGCGTGCTTCCGGCTCGTCGAGAGCGGGGAGGCCCGCGTACTCCAGACCCTGGGCGAGCGTCCGGCAAGGACGGTGGCCCGGCTCGCCCGGCCGGCCCTGACGCTGACGCTGGCCCTCGGGGTGGTCGCGCTCGTGTACGGCAGCGATGCGAGCGCTCCCGGGCGGGTCGCGACCGAGCTCGTGGCGAGGGCGCGCTCGTCGTGCGCGGTGGTGCGCGTCCCGACGACGTACGCGATTCCGTTCACGGACATGACGTGGCTTTGTGCGCCCGGCCGCGAGCCTCGCCTCGTCGGCTCGCCGCTGGGAGCGATGTCCGCCGCGGTGATCACGGCGAAGGACGCCCGGATCGCCGGGGACTTCCGGGTGCTCGAGCTCGACGACGCGCGCGTGCTCTTCCCGGGCGACATGACGGTCCGCATGCACGTGGCCTCCCTCTCGATGCATGGCATGGCCCCGTGGGCCCACGCCTCGACGCTGCCCGCACCGCTCCGGGCGCTTCTCTTCGCGCTGAGCGCATGGATCGCCTCGTGGCTGGCGGCGTACGGCGTCTTGCGGCGGGCGACGTCCACCCGCCTGGGCGCGCTGCTCCTCGGTGCCTCGGGGCCTCTCGCCGCGCTCGGTCTGGTGCGCGTTCTCGAGCGATCCGACTCGGCTCCGGTGGCGTTTGCGCTCGTTCCTTTGGCCTGCGGCGCCTCGGTCATCCTTGCGGCTGTGCTGCTCTCGCGCTTGCGGCTCACAGGGCGCGCTGCTAGCACGTGAAGGAGGGTGCGTTAGCCATGGGCAACATCGGCGTCACGGAAGTCCTGCTCATCGCGGTCGTCGCGTTGCTGCTCTTCGGCGCAGGTCGCATTGCCGACATCGGCAAGGGCCTCGGCCAGGGGATCAAAAACTTCAAGCAAGGCTTGAAGGAAGCCGAAGAGCTCGACAAGACCGACAAGCCGGCCGACAAGGCCCTGCCCCCCGCCGCCCCGAAAGAAGACAAGGAAGCCAAGGCCTGACCGTCTTCGGAGTGGGGCGCCAAGACGCCACCTGAATGCCATAGGAGCTCCAGTGCCTCGAACATTGGCTTCACGACTAAGTGCCGTGGCGCCGAGCGTCACGCTCGCCATGAACGCCCGCGCCCTCGAGATGAAGGCGCGCGGGGTCGACGTCTTCGCCTTCGGTGTGGGCGAACCGGACTTCGAGCCCCCCGAGCACGTGCGGGAGGCCGCCAAGCGCGCCATCGACGCCGGGTGCTCCAAGTACACGGCCGTCACGGGCATCCCGCCGCTCAAGGAGGCCATCTGCGACGCCACCGAGCGGATGCGGGGCTGGCGCCCGAAGCCCGAGAACGTCTGCGTCAGCGTGGGCGCCAAGCACGCACTCTTCAATCTCGCGCTCGCGCTCTACGAGCCGGGCGACGAGATCGTCATCCCGAAGCCGTACTGGGTGAGCTACCCCGAGCAGGTGCGTCTCGTCGGCGCCACGCCCGTGCTCGTCGACACGCGCGAGGACGACGGGTGGAAGCTGTCCCCCGAGAGCCTCGAGCGGGCCATCACTCCTCGCACCAAGGCCGTCATTCTGTGCTCCCCGTCGAACCCGACGGGCGCCGCGTACACAGAGGCCGAGACGCGGGCCCTCGTCGACGTCCTGCGCCGGCACGAGTGCTGGCTCATCGTCGACGAGATCTACGCCGAGCTCGTGTACGAGGGGTTTCGCTTCGCCTCCGCGGCGAAGATCGCGCCCGACCTTCGTGACCGGATGGTCGTCGTCGACGGCGTATCGAAGACGTTCGCGATGACCGGCTGGCGCATCGGGTGGGTTCTCGCCCCGGCGCCGCTCGTCAAGGCGCTCGACACCGTGCAAGGCCAGAGCACGACGAACCCGACGGCCGTCGCGCAGCACGCGGCGATCGCGGCGCTGCGCGGCCCGATGGACGACTTCGCCCGCATCCGCACGATGTTCGAGAAGCGCCGCAACGCGATGGTCGCGGGCCTGGGTTCGATCGCCGGGGTGCAATGCAGGAAGCCGGAGGGCGCGTTCTACGCGTTCGCCGACTGCCGCGGCCTCTTCGGCCTCGACTGGAACGGGACGCCGCTGGCGACGGACGAAGACATTGCGTTCTGGCTGCTCGACAGGGCGCACGTCGCTGCCGTCCCGGGCGGCCCGTTCGGGGCACCGGGGTACGTGCGCTTCAGCTACGCCGCGAGCGAGGAACGGATCGCCGCGGGCGTCGCCGCGATGCGCGGCGTGGTCGACGCGGCATGGGGCGCCGACCAGACGGGGGTCACGCGCGTCGGGGCGTGACGCCTGCCAGGCGATTCAGGGCGATCTAGAGCAACGAAAGCCGTTGCTAACATTATGGTCCGCCGGGCTGTCTGCTTCGCGGTTCGCGGGGAGCAAGAACGACGCGGGCAGGCTGAACAGGCTTCCCCGCCTCACTCGACGCGTGGTTTCTCCGAGGCTGGCGCAATCCGCACATGGTTCGACGTAGTTCGGTTCGCTCGCGTCACCGGGCGCGTCGGGGGCGTACCAGTCCAGGTTCCACGTCCGCATCTCGCCCGCGAGGTCGAGCTGGCCCCAGCGTCCAGCGCCCAGCGTCGCCGTCCCGACGGGCGCGATGTCTACCAGGCCAAACCCTATGCGTAATTTGCCGTTGGGACTGAAATGCATCCCCGTTGCGATGCTGGTTGTCATGGGGTGCGGGTCCCAGGAGCGCGCCGAGGACGGATTCCCGGGGAGCGGCGCAGGCGGCGGTTCCGCGGGCGATGACGCGGGGGTGGTCTCCCCCGGTGTCGTATCCGACGGCGGGCCCTCCTGGTCCCCATTCACGGGCCCGGACGCAGGCTCCGATGCGGCGAAGCCCCCCAACCCCGACGCATCGACAGGCCCCAGCACTGTCGGGGACGCTTCCCCGCTGCCCCCGTCCGACAGCGGCTCGAGCGCAGACGCGAGCGCCGATCAGAGCGCACTCGCCGACGACGCGACCGGTCCGATCACGTCCGGCGACTCGGGCCTCGGCACCCTCGGGCCCGATGCGTCGGGACTCGATGTGGACTCGCGCGCCGCCTATTGCTCCGGATCCGGTCCGCCCGTCACGGTGGGCGATTCGGTCACGGGCGTGCCCGAGTGCACGGGCGCCATCGCCGAGTGGTCGTTCAGCCATGCGCTCTGCAGCTGCAAGGACGTCAACGTCCAGGGTTACCTGAAGACGGACTCCTTCGACTCCACCACGGGAATGTACGTGGCGGGCCAAGGTGTCTTCGGGGCCGCGGTCGGCGTCAACGGGAGCTTCATCGTCGCCGGTGTCCCCGACATCGGCGGAAGCCTGAGCGTGGGGAGCCCGATGGGTCTCGTCCTCGCGGGCGCCGCGATCGTGCACGGGGACATGGAAGTGGCCGGCAACCTCACCTTCGCCGGCTACTCGCAGGTCACCCGCGACCTCTGGGTCAACGGCAACGTGACGAGCCTCGGCGTCCTCCAGGTGGGGCGCAACCTGCACGAGCCGGTCGGCGGCCTCACGATCGGCGTCGTCTCCGTCGGCGGGACCACGAGCAACACGCCGCTGGTCCTCCCCGAGCCGTGCGCCTGCAAGCCGAGCGAGATTCTCGACATCGGCGCCATCGTGACGCAGGGCCAGACGCAGAACGACGACGCCGACATCGGGCTCGCCCCCAACGCGCTCGACGCCGTCGTCGGCGCGGCGGACATCACGCTTCCGTGCGGCCGCTTCTACCTCGACCAGATCGGGGGGCTCGGCGCGGTGACCTTCGAGGTCCCCGGACGCACCGCGCTCTTCGTCGGTGGCGACATTGCCTCGGCGGGAGTCCTCGACTTCAACGTCGGCCCGGCGGGCGAGCTCGACGTCTTCGTCGCCGGGAACCTCATTCCGACGGGTGCGACGACCTTCGGCAACGTCGCGCGCCCCGCCGCCGTGCGCATCTACGTCGCGGGGTCGAGCGACGTGGTGCTGACGGGTGCCGGTCAGTTCGTGGGCAACATCTACGCTCCGAACGCGAACGCGATCCTCACGGGCTACTCGGACGTCTTCGGGTCCATCTTCGCGGGCGACTTCGAGGCGCCGGGCGCGGTCTTCATCCACTACGACCGCGGCGTCCTCGACGCCGGCAACGAATGCCCCCCGCCGCCTCCGCCTGTCTCGAGCTGCGACGGCGGGGGGGATGCCCCGACGCGGCCTCCGTGTCTCCGCCTGCCGACGCATCGGGTACGCCTCCCGTCGACGCCGCGCCTCCCCAGACGTCCGACGATGCATCTCCTCAAGGGCCTGACGCCGCTTCTCCTCCTGTTCCGGAAGCCGCGGCGCCGCCCCCACCGCCCCCTCCTCCTCCGCCTCCCCCGCCGCCGCCTCCCCCGTCGTGTCAGCAGTGTGGCTTCTGCAGCGCCGGGACCGCGTGCGTCAACGGAAGCTGCGGGACGTGCTCGACCGACGACGATTGCTGCGCGCCCCTCGTCTGCAACGGGACGTCCTGCGTCACGCTGATTCAGTGACGCTCGCCCTCGACCCGGTTCACGTCGCGGAGGAACGTCGCGAACTCCTCGTCGGTGCCGGTCGGGTAGTAGCCGCGGAGGTTCCCCTTCCTGTCGACCAGGACGAACCACTCGCCGTGCACGACCTCGTAGTCGCCGGCTCCCTTGGCGATCTTGGCTGCGGACATCTTGAAGCCGCCGACCACAGCGTTCTCCACGTCGTTCGCGCCCCCGGTGACGAACGACCAGCGGGCGGGGTCGGCGTGCGCGCCCGCGGCGTACCGGGACAGGACCTCGGGCGTGTCGTTCTCGGGGTCGACCGAGAACGAGACGAGCCGCACGTCGCTTGGGCCTTTCGAGAGGCGCGACTGAAGGTCGGCCATCCGGGCCGTGAGGCGCGGGCACGAGCTAGGGCAGCGCGTGAAGATGAAGTCGACCACCCCGACGTGGCCGCGCATCGAGGCGTCCGTGAAAGGCATGCCGCGCTGGTCGACCAGGTGGAAGGCCGGCACCTGGCCCAGGACGGGAAGGGGGGGCGACGGACGCATCGACCGGGCGACGAGCGCCAGCGCCGCGGCGACCGCGAGGCCTCCGACGCTGACCGCCGTGCGAACCAGGTTCATGCTCGTCGGTCGACGAGGAGCGCGAAGAGCAGCAGCGTCAGGTACGGAATGGAGAGCGCGAAGACCCGCTTGGCCCATCGCTTCGCGTCGAAGCGCGATCCTGCTCGGAGACCTCGAAACGAGACCGCGAGGAACCCCGCGCCCAAAAGCGTCGCCGCCATCTCGTAGTAGCGGCCCGAAAGCCCGAGCGGCGCGAAGAGCAGCGACGTGGCCACGAGAAGGACCGCATAGAGAGCGATGGTCTCGCGCGCGGCACGCTCGCCGTGCTGCACGCTGACGACCTGTAGCCCGGCGCGCCCGTAGTCCTCCGCGCGGAAGATGGATATCGCCGCGAAGTGCGGGATCTGCCAGAGGAAGAGAACCCCGAAGAGCAAGAGCCCTCCGAGACCGACCGACCCCGTCACGGTGGACCAGCCCATCAAGGGCGGCATCGCGCCCGGGACGGCACCGACGAGGAGCGCGAGGTGCGTGTGGCGTTTCAGGGGGGTGTAGACCGCGACGTAGCTGACGAGCGCGACCAGCCCGAGCAGGCCGGTCGCCACGTTGACGACGAACAGCATCGGCGTCGACGCGACGGCGAGCGCGAGCCCGAACGCCAGCGCGACGTCCGGCGAGAGCCTCCCCGCGGGGAGCGGGCGATTGCGCGTGCGCTCCATGCGGGCGTCCACGTCGCGCTCCCACCACATGTTGAGTGCGTTCGCCGCGCCCACGATGAGGGCGGTGCCCGCCAGCGACAGCCAGAGGGCGCGACCGGTCACGTGCCCGGGCGCCATCCACAGGCCCGCCGCCTCCGTCAGGAGCACCATCGCCGTGATGCGCGGCTTGGTCAGCGCGACCAGGTCGGCGGCGAAGGGCAGCGCGCGACCGCGGGTGCGCGAGGGAGCGCTGGCTTGAAGGCGCGCTGGAAGGAGCTCGGTGTTGGCCACGCTCGCGAAACCTCGGAAGAGAACAGGGATTTAGAGGTACGCGCCCCTCTTGGCAAGCGGTGCGGTTTCCTAGGCGGAGGGGGCCTGTGGCGGGGCGTCCTCGGCGAGCCGTACCTTGCGCTCGTCGATGAGCGTGCGCCACATCGCTCGCTCGTCCAGGCATGCGAGGACGGCCCACTGAGCGGCCGCGGCGGAGCAGAGCGCCCGAAGGGGCACGTCGAACGCTCCTCGCGACACCAGCGCGAGCGCCATCGTGGCCTGGATGGCGGCCACCTGCCGTGGCTGCGCGGTCACCACCAGCGCGAGCAGCAGCGACGCCGGCACCAGCCCGGTGGCCAGCGCATCGAGGCGTAGGGGTGGCGGAATCCCGGGGGCGTCTCCGAGGGCCGTGTGCAGGACCGCCTGCCAGAGCGCGGCGCCCGAATGCACCCCCTGAGCGACGCCCGCGGTGACCACCACCGCGCACGCGATGGCGGCGAACGCCCCCAACTGGCCGAACGTCCGCCCGCGCGACCACAACCACATGAAGGCCACGAGCTGTCCCGCCGTCTCGAGCAGCACCCCGGCCGTCGAAAGGCCGCGGCTCAACCCGTACAGGTGCACGTCGGCGTGGTCGCTCGCCCGGGTCGCGATCACCCAGGCCCCGAGACGGACGCTGGCCGCGAGGCCGAACGCGAACAGCACACCGGCCGTGGCCCGCGTGTGCGGCCCGCGCCAGGCGAGGAAGGATCCCGCGAGCAGCGTGACGGCCACAGCGGCTGCCGCGATGAGGACCGTGAGCTGCGGCGGGAGGCGGTCGCTGAAGCCGGGGAGGGTCAGCGCCACGACCGCCGCGCCTCCGAGGATGAGCCCCGCGCGAATCCCCACCCGCACGTCCGCCCGGAGGAGCTCGATGGTTCCCCACAGCACGAGCGAGCCGAGCAACCCCGCCACGAAATACGCGAGCGCCGCCGAAGCGCGGTCGATCCAGAGAACGACGGACTCGCCCGAATTCCCGTGGATCCCCGGCGAAATGACGAGGCCCATCGCCGCGGCGGCGACGGCCACGAACGCGGTCGTTCGCAGAAGCCAGCCGGTCGAGAGCGCGGGCGCCGATTTCGGGATGGTCGTCACTGAGGGGCTCGCGCGGGCGCGCCGAGCTTAGCTCAAAGGGTTAGGTCGGGGGGAGGGCTGCAGCCGGCTTCAGCAGGCCTTCACGAGCGTCGGTGGGGCTTGAAGGAGGGCCGTGCTCTCGCGTCGGGCCCGTGGGGGAAGGGGCCGATGGAGGGGCGGCGGGCGGGTCGCCGTTCTGAGCGGGCGCGTTCAGGATGAACGGCCGCGCGCCCATCGTGGAGCACGCGTAGATCTGGTCGCGGTGAAACTCCCAGTGCAGGTACACGTTGCCGTCCGGTGAGATGATCGCGTTCGGCGCGGGCCCGAACGGCTGCGCGCGATCGACGGCGTCGAGCGCCGCGACGTCGAACGCCGTGATGCCGCTGCTCCGGACGACCCCCATCTTCTTCAGGTGGCCCTCCTTGGTGAGCACGATCTCGAGCCGCGCCACCAGGTGCTTGTCGTTCATCGGGTGGGTCGGAGGCAGGCCGTCGAGCGACTCGAGGAAGCTCTCCGCGAAGATCGGGTGGATGCGGTTGTGCATCCCGTTGAGGTACGACGCGAACGGCACGGCCGCCGTGTTGAGCGAGGTCTGGTTGCCTGGCTTGACGCTCGACACGTAGTTCTCGATCGCGCTCCTCCAGCGGTCGAAGTTCGACGCGATCCACGAACCCCGGTGCTCGCTCCTTCGACGCTCGCCGTCGGCTTCGCGCAGCTTGCGCAGGTTGTCCATGCCGACGATGGCCGCGATCTGCCCCTGGTTGATGTTCATGTTCATGGTCCCGGGCGCGGCCCTTTGCCCCAGCCCCGGAAGCGACCACATCCTGCCGCCTGGCAAGCGCGAGTCCGCCGACCCGGCGCGCGGCTGCGGCGTCGTCCCGGTCGCGCCTCCGGTGCGGGCCGGGTTGAAGGTCCACATGCCGTCGGCCGCCGCCTCGACGTCGGGGGACGCGGGGGTGGCTCCGCCCGGCGCGGCCTCGGTGGGCTCGGCCGGCTGGGCCTGCGAAGCGGCGGACGGATTCGGTTCGTTCGACGCGGACTGTTGCGGCGACTGCTGCGACGTCGCAGAGGCGCCCATCGGCACAGGCTTCGGGAGCTTCGGCTCGTGGATGACGTCGAAGTCCGTCCCGCGCTCCCCCGGGGCGCGGTTCTTCACTCCCGCGCGCTCCTCGCTCTCGGCGATCCGCGTCTTCTCGCTGTCGCCCATCTGCTTGTCGCTGCCGGGGTGGTTGCCTCCGGGGGTGGGCTTCTCCTCGTCCTGGTCGTGCGACGTCTGCGTCGCCACCGTTTCCTTCTCGACGTGGTTCGCCTCGTCGGCGATGAACTTCGCGGTGGGGTTGTCTTCCTGGTTCGGCTTGACGTGCTGGCGGACCGCGATGCGCCGATCCTTGAGGGGGTCTTCGGGCAGGGCCGCAGGCTTCTTCTCCTCGGCCTTCTTCACCACGACGACGCGCTTCTCTTCCTCCTTGGGCTTCGTCACCTCGGGCGGCTTCGGCGGCGTCTTCTCGGGCGTCTTCTCCGTCGGCGCCGGCGGAGGCTTCTGCTCTTCGGGCTTGGGCAGCGGCGGGGGCGGCTCTTTCTGCTCTTCGCCGGGCTCGCTCAGCGAAACTTCGAACGTTTGTTCGTCACGCTGAGCGAGGCTGCTCGCGCGCCGGGATAGCTGCCACATCTCGGACCGGTCGTCGTGCACCTTGGCGACCACCAAACCCCCGGTACCAAAGAAGAAATGCGCGCAGATCGCGGCGCAGATCCACAAGGCCAGGGGGATGGTGACGTCGCGCGACCGCATCGCGGTATCACGTTAACACGAGCATGGGCGCGAACCACCTGATCCGGGGCGCCGTCCCCGCCGACGAGGACCAGCTCCTCACGGTGGCCCGTCACCTGAACACGGTCAACCTGCCGGACGATCGCGCCGAGATCCGCGGCATCCTCGAGCACGCGCAGAAGAGCTTCTCGGGCGCGATCAAGGACCCGAAGCGCCGCGAGTACGTCTTCGTCCTCGTCGACCTCGAACGGAGCCAGCATCGTCGGCACGTCGATGATCATCGGCCAGCTCGGCCGTCGCGACGCGCCGTACATCTACCTCGACGTGTCGGAAGAGGAGCGCTACTCGGCGACGCTCGACCGGCACTTCCGGCACGTCGTCCTCAAGACGGGCTACTCGTTCGGCGGTCCGACCGAGATCGGCGGCCTCATCGTGACCCCGGAGTACCGGAAGAAGCCCGAGCGGCTCGGCCTTCTCATCTCGTACATCCGCTTTCTCTATCTGCGCATGCACCGCGACTGGTTCAGGGACGAGCTCCTGGCGGAGCTCTTGCCGCCGCTCGAGCCCGACGGCACTTCGCACCTGTGGGACGCGCTGGGCCGCAAGTTCACGGACATGACGTACGCCGAGGCCGATCGGCTCTCGAAGAAGAACAAGGAGTTCATCAAGGGACTCTTCCCGGAGGGCGCCATCTACGCGTCGCTCCTGCCGGAGGACGCGCAGGCGGTGATCGGCAAGGTGGGGGTGCAGACGCGCGGGGTCGAGAGGATGCTCCGGCGCATCGGATTCAGCTACGCCTGGCGGGTCGACCCTTTCGACGGAGGACCGCACTTCACGGCGCCGACCGACGAGGTGACCCTCGTGCAGCGCTCGCACGAGGCGCGCGTCACCGGGTTTCTGCCGGCGGGAGGGTCGAAGTCGCGAGCCCTCGTCGCCGTGGAGTCCGGCGAGAGCCCATTCTTCCGGGCGGCGCTGGCTCCCTGGCGCCCGTCCGCGGAGGGCGGCGAAGGGGGGGAGATCGGCGAAGGGGGGGAGATCGGGGAGCCGGAGGCCGTCATGCTGGGGGTGCGCCCGGACGACAAGGTCTGGGTCCTCCCGCTCGAGTGATCCTGCGGGCCAGTCGCGCGCGATGTGTCAGAATCGCCGGCATGATTCTCGACGCCCTACAGCGCGCCGTCGGTCGTGGCGGTGGCAACCTCCCGTTCGACATGTTCGACGCGAATCACACCGACGCTGAAGCCCGTCGTGCGCGCCGGATGGAGAGCATCTACCACGTCGGGCAGGCGAAGATCTGGGACGGTCGCGACGTCCTCGCGCAGCTGATCGCGAAGCACGGCCGGCCCAGGTTGCCACCCGACAAGCAGCGCGCCCTCGGACGCGTCTTCTCGATCATCATGTGGGGCGAGCTAGCGGCCTGGAAGATCAGCGCCCAGCTCGCCGACCAGATCGTTCCCCTCGAGGCGAAGCTCGCCGCCGCGAGCCAGGTGCACGACGAGGCCCGCCACTTCTACGTGATGCACGATTACCTCGAGGCCCTCGGCTTCAAGCCGGGCAAGATGGAGTTCTGGGCAGAGCGCATCCTTCGGCGGACGCTCGCGACGAACAGCCTCGTCAAGAAGCTCCTCGGAATGCAGCTGACGGTCGAGACGATCGCGCTCGTCATCTTCCAGCGCGTGCGCGAGCTCGAGGTCGAGCCCGTCCTCAGCGAGCTGATGCCGTATTACGAGCGCGACGAGGCCCGGCACGTGGGCCTCGGCGTTCAAATGGTTCCGCAGCTGATAAGCGAGCTCTCCATCCCGCAAGCCGTCGATCTCGCCCTCTTCCAGCTGGATCTGGTGACCACCACGCTCATCAGCCTCAAGACGATCGAGGACGACCTCCTCGCCATCGGGATCGACCCCCGGAGCATGCTCGGCATCGGCTTCCGCAAGCAGGCCGACATCGATGCGCTGATCAAGGCCGAGTTTCCGCAGTGGCCCGAGGACCCGCCCGTCAACCGGGCCTTCGAGGCCCTCGCCGAGGCCCTCTTCCCGAGCGAAGGCCACGACGCCCGCGTCCCCTTCGCGGCCCGCATGCGGCACGCGCTCGACGTGGCGAGGCGCATCCGGCCGAGCGTCGTCGAGCAGTGGGGTGCCAAAGGCGACGCGAGGCGTTCGGCACATGCGGCATGAGGCCGGGGCGCCCGCCCGGACGGCGGTGGCGTCGTCCGGACGAGGCGAGCGCGGGGCGCCGAGGGTCGAAGAGATCGAGGTCCGCACGCGAGACGGATGGTCGCTCCGGACGGACGTGCACGAACCTCTGGACGCTCCCGTCGGCGTCGCGGTGCTGGCCCATGCGTTCATGGCCAGGCGCACGGAGTTCGACCGCCCCAGGGACTCGGGGTTCGCTCCGTTCCTCGTCGGCCTGGGGTGGCGGGTTGTCGCGTTCGACTTCCGCGCGCACGGCGACAGCGGGCCGCTTGCTCACCAGGGCGGGGACTACGGGTACGACGATCTGGTCACCCGCGACATCCCGGCCGTCTGTGCGTTCGCTCGCTCGCGGGCGCGGTCTCGGCTGCCGCTCGTCGTGGTCGGACACTCGCTGGGCGGTCACGTGGCGCTGGCGGCGCAGGGAACGGGGGCGATCGACGTCGACGCCGTCGTCGGGTTCGGCGCGAGCCCGTGGCTCCCCGAGCTCGAGCCGTCGCGCAGCCGCTGGGTGGTCAAGCGGGCGATCCTCGCGGCCACCCTCGGGGTCACCCGCCGCGTCGGGCGTTTGCCCGCGCGCGCGCTGGGCCGCGGGAGTGACGACGAGCCTCGCGCGTGCGTCGAGGACTTCAGCCGCTTCGCGCGCACGGGAGCGTGGACGAGCGCTGACGGTCGCGTCGACTATCTCGCCTCGCTCGCGAACGTTCGCGTCCCGGTGCTGAGCGTCGTCAGCGAGGGGGACCGCCTCGAGTGCGTTCCCGCCTGCGCCGAGCGACTGCTCGCCCGCACGGGAGGGCCAAAGGACATCGTGCGCATCGAGCGCCGTGACGACGGCTCGCGTCCGCCGGGCCACATGGGCCTCGTGACGAGCGGACGAGTGCGCCGCGCGTGGGGCGACGTCGAACGGTGGATGCGACAGGCGGGCTGAGTCAGCAGGCCTTGTGGCCACCGGGCGGGAATATCTTCCCCGGATTGAGGAGCCCCTTCGGATCGAAGACGCGCTTGATGTCCCGCTGGAGCGCGATGAGGTCGTCGCTCTGCTCGAGCCCCAGGTACGGCGCCTTGGACACGCCGATGCCGTGCTCGCCGCTCAGGGTGCCGCCGAGCTCGATGGTGGCGCGCATCAGCAACCCGATCGCCCGGTCGACCGCGGGGCGCTCGGCGTCGTCGTTCCAGAGGAAGTTGACGTGGAGGTTGCCGTCGCCCGCGTGGCCGTACGCGAGCTGGCGCACGCCCGTCTCCGCGCCGATCGACGTCGGCGCGAGCGAGGAGCTCCGCGATGCGCGTTCGCGGGACGACGACGTCCTCGCTCAGCTTGTGACGCGCCAGCTTGCGCGTCGCCTTCGAGAGCATCCGGCGCGCCGCCCAAAGGCGGTCGCGCTGAGCCGCGTCCTGGGCCACGAGGACGTCGAGGTTGCCGGGGAGCTCCGCTGGCGATCTCGCCCACGCGCAGCAGCGCGGCCTCCGAGGCTTCACCGTCGACCTCGATGAGCAGCATGGCCGCCGCGCGCGGATCGACCGAGACGCCGGCCGCGCGGACGGCATCGAGCGTGGCCGCGTCGAGCAGCTCGAGGCACCGCGGTACGACGCCGGCAGCGACGATGGCGCCGACGGCGTCCGGCCGCGGCGCCGCACGTCGGCGAAGAGCGCGAGCACGGTCGCGACGGCGGGGGGCTTCGGCACGAGGCGCAGCGTGGCCTCGGTGAACACGCCGAGCGTCCCCTCGCTCCCGACGAGGAGCGCGGTGACGTCGTAGCCGGTGACGCCCTTGACCGTGCGCTTGCCGGTGCGGAGCACGCGGCCCCCGATGAGAGCGACCTCGAGCCCGAGCACCCAGTCGCGCGTGACGCCGTACTTGAAGGCGCGCGGGCCGCCCGCGTTCTCGGCGATGTTGCCGCCGAGCATGCAGCTCTCGAGCGAGTTGGGGTCGGGCGCGTAGAAGAGCCCCTCGCTTCTCGACCGCGGCGTGCAGCTCGCCGGTGATGACGCCCGGCTCGACCACAGCGATGAGGTTGGCCCGGTCGATTTCCTTCAGGCGCGCGAGCGCGTGCGTAGCGAGGACGATCCCGCCGGCGACGGGCACGGCGCCGCCCGTCCTCCCGGTGCCCCCGGCGCGGGGCGTGACGGGCACGTCGCACGATTCGGCGACGGCGAGGGTCGTGGCCACGTCGGACGTGGTGGCCGCGATCACGACCGCGTCCGGCGCGCGCCCCACGACGTCGCTGTCGTCGTTCGCGTACGTGGCGCATGCCTCGACCCCGGTCAGCACCTTCGAGGGCCCCAGGCGCCGCTCGAGCTCGATCTTCACGCGATCGATCGCCGCACGGCTGGGGACTCCGACCTCCGGTGCGCGCAGAACCATCCCGCGAAGCGTAGCGCGCGTCGCCGGCGCGTCACCTTCTCTCGAGCCGCCTCATGACCGCCCCCGTCCGGCGGACGATCCAGCGGGGGAAGAGGCGCTTCGCCGCCGCGAGCGCCTTCGCGTCGATGCCGACGAAGACCTGCTCCTTGTTCTTCTCGACGCCGGAGAGGATCGTCTCGGCCGCTTCGTCCGGGCTCGTCCGCGCGACCCGCGCGAAGAGCGCCGCCTCGGACTCGCCGACCCCCTTGGCGTTCTTGGCGATGTTGGTCCGGATGCCGCCGGGGTGCACGCACGTGATGCGGATCGGTTCGCCCGCGAGCTCCTGCATGAGCGTCTCGGAGAGCGCGAGAACGGCGTACTTGGAGATGTTGTAGGGCCCGTTCTTCACGAAGGGCACCATGGCGTTGATGCTCGAGATGTTGACGATGTGGCCCCCGGCCCGCTTCCGGAAGAGAGGCAGGAAGGCCTTCGTCCCGTAGATGACGCCCCACATGTTGACGTCGATGACGAGCTCGAAGTCCTCGTACGAGATCTCTTCGAGGCTGGCCCTCACGGCGAGCCCGGCGTTGTTGATGATGACGTCGGCGCCGCCGTGCTGCCGCTCGACCTCTGCGGCGTAGCCTTCCACGGCCTCGCGGCTGCGGACGTCGACCACATGGGTGGTCACCTTGCCGGCGGCACCGCTCAGCATCCCGGCCGTCTCGAGCAAGCCCGCCTCGTTCACGTCGGAGAGAGCGACGCTGGCGCCCCTCGCCACGAGCCGCTGGGCGAGCGCCCGGCCAATGCCCGACGCCGCTCCCGTGACGGCCACTACCTTGTCCTTGAGTTTCGTCATGTCAGGCTCCGTGACCGATTTGGGCAGGAAAGCTACGCTCCCGTCGGCCGATGTTCGTCCCGTTTCTCTTCGAGCTCCGCAAGCGCAAGGTCAAGGTGGGTCTCCAGGAGGCCATGGCCCTGACACGGGCGCTCGGCATGGGCTTGCACGACAGCTCGCTCGACGGCTTCTACCACGTCGCCCGCGCCCTCTGCGTCCACGACGAGGCCAACCTCGACGCATTCGACCAGGCCTTCCTCTCTTGCTTCCGGGGCATCGAGACCCAGTCGCTCGATCTGGTGAAGGAGCTCGACGAGTGGCTGCGCGACCCCAAGATGAAGAAGGACCTCTCCCCCGAAGAGCTCGCGATGCTCAAGCACCTCGGCCTCGACGAGCTCCTGCGTCTCTTCGAGGAGCGCCTGCGCGAGCAGAAGGAGCGGCACGACGGCGGCAACCGGTGGATCGGCACCGGCGGGACGAGCCCGTTCGGCGCCAACGGCAACCACCCCACCGGGCTGCGCGTCGGGCCGATGGGCGGAGGGCGCAGCGCGGTAGGGATCGCGGACGCCCGCGCTTA
This sequence comes from uncultured delta proteobacterium, assembly GCA_963847465.1. Taxonomy (GTDB): domain Bacteria; phylum Myxococcota_A; class Polyangia; order Polyangiales; family Polyangiaceae; genus Palsa-1150. The sequence goes on from CAWKAF010000033.1 coordinate 246,907, forward strand.
CCGGGCATACCGGTCGGACATCGTGCTCGACGTCCGCCAGATCGAGGTCGCCCTGCGCAAGCTGCGGGCCTTCGCGCGCGAGGGCGCGGAGCTCGAGCTCGACCTCGACGAGACCATCGACGAGACCGCCCGCAACGGCGGCGAGCTCGAGATCGTCATGCGGCCGCCGAAGAAGCCGAACGTCCGCGTCCTCCTCTTGATGGACCTCGGCGGGTCGATGGATCCGCACGCCGAGCTCGTCGGGCAGGTCTTCTCGGCGGCCAAGCGGGCGTCGAACTTCCGCGAGCTCAAGACGTACTATTTCCACAACTGCGTCTACGGCAAGGTCTACGAGACCGAGTCCTTCCGGAGCAGCGTGCCCATCCGCGATCTGCTCCAGCACTGCACGCGGGAGTGGAAGCTCGTCGTCGTGGGCGACGCGGCGATGCACCCGTCCGAGCTCCTCGGCGGAGGCAACTGGTACGGCACGCGGGGCGACGAAGTAGGCGAATCGATGCCTGGCGTGCGCTGGATGCAGCTCCTGGCGGACCACTTCGACAAAACTGCGTGGCTGAACCCGGAGCCGCCGAGCTACTGGAAGGGCGGCACCGCGGAGATGCTGGCGAGCATCTTCCCCATGTATCACCTGACCCTCGAAGGCCTGGGCGAGGCGATGGCGCACCTCTCCAAGGGGCCGGCGCGGAAGAGATGACGGTGACTTACAGTCTCACGTCGACGTAGACGTTCCGGCGTAGCTCGAGGAGCCACTGCTTGCGAGCTCGCTCGAGGCCCTCCATCGTGGCCTTCTGCGTCATCTCGTCTTTGACCTCGTTGAACGGCGGCACGCGCGCCTTGCCCATAGGCATGACCACGACGATGACCTGCTCTTGCCCGAGCGTGACCTGAATCGGGTCGGACACTTCGCCGGCATTGAGTGTCCGCACGGCGCTCTGGATCGCCTGGAAGAAGCGTCGCGAAGGCCTGAGGCCCGTGCGACCCGCACGTGGTGCGCGTCGGGATGTCGTCGCTGTACTGGGTCACCAGCTGACAGAAGTCGTCTCCCGATCGGGCCCGTCGGGCCAGCTCGGCCGCCAGCATCATCCGGGCTTGCACTTGCTCCTTGGTCGACTGCGGCGAGACGCGCAGGGCCAGCACGCGCACGTCGATCGGCTCCTGATCCTTCAGCTCGTCCACCCAGCGCGGTGTACGTCGAGCGCGCGTCCTGGTCGGTTATCCGCACGCGCGGCCGGACGCGGAGCTCGATGAGCTTGCCCTCGAGGATCTGTCGCCGGATCTCGTCGTGGAAGTCCTGGTCAGTCAACCCCCGGCGGTGGACCTCTGCCATCACGTCCGCCACGGCCACGGGGCGCCCCTGCTGGGACTGAGCCTGCGCGGCGATGTTTGAGATGGCGCGGTCGATCTCATCGGACGTGACGGTGATGTGCGCGTGGTCGGCGTGCTGCTCTTCCAGACGATCGTCGATCATCCGGTCGAGGAGCTCCTTGTACATCTCCTGCTCCTGGACGCTGATGACGTTCGGGTCGCGCGTCTGCTGGCGGATCTGCACCCGCCCCGCGATCGCGCGGTGCAAGAGATCCGTCCACAGCACGGGCCGCTCGCCGATGACCGCGACGACGCGCTCGACGATCGTCGCGTGGGCCGGAGGCGCCGCCGCCGCGAGCGCGACCGCCGAAAGGGCCAGCGCGGGCAGGGTCTTCCGGAGGCTTGCCCAGGCCACGCTCTTACCGCTTGCTGTACTGGAAGCGCTTGCGGGCGCCGGGCTGCCCGTACTTCTTGCGCTCCTTCTTGCGCGCGTCGCGCGTGAGGAAGCCGGCTCGCTTGACGGCTCCGCGCTTCTCCGGGTCGAGCGTGATGAGGGCGCGCGCGATGCCGTGGCGCATGGCCTCGGCCTGCGAGGCCTTCCCGCCGCCCGAGCACGTGGCCCACACGTCGAACTGGTCCTGGGCTTCGATGAGCTCGAGCGCCTGCCGCAGGACCATCCGCGACGTCTCGCGCTCGAAGTACTCGTCGACCGGGAGGCCGTTGACGACGATGGTGCCGCTTCCGGCCTTGAGCCAGACGCGCGCGATGGCGGTCTTGCGCTTGCCGGTGGCGTACGTGCGGGTGTCGACGGAGGGCATGATCTGATGAGGGTCTCTTCAGGTCTTGGGGGCGGGCGCGGCCTTGAGCGTCGGCAGTGGCAACGGGATGGGCTTCTGGGCCGCGTGCGGATGATCGGGCGTCGCGTAGAGCTTGAGCTTCGTCAGCATATCGCGGCCGAGGACGCCCTTCGGGAGCATCCCGCGACGGCCTTCTCGACCGGGAACGTGGGGTCGCGCGCCAGGAGGTGGCGGTAGCTCTCGGCCTGGAAGCCGCCGGGGATGCCGGAGTGGCGGTAGTAGAACTTCTTGTCGAGCTTGTCGCCGGTCAGCGCGATCTTGCCGGCGTTGACGACGATGACGAAGTCGCCCGTGTCTTCGTGGGGGGTGTACTCGGGCTTGTGCTTGCCGCGGAGCACCCGGGCGACCTCGCTCGCGAGCCGGCCGAGCGGCTTGTCGGTCGCGTCGACGACCCACCAGGCACGTGAGGCCTGCGCATGCGCCTTCGTCATCACGAAGGATTTGTGCGGTCTGCGGGGGCGGGGCTGGGACGCCGTCGAGGGCATGAGGGGCGCGGGAAACTACGCGGAGGCCCTGGGCCTGTCAAGCGAGCGACGCGAGCGACGGAGGCCGTCCTGAACGATTGCCCGAAGGGCAATGCATTACGGCCTCCTAGCGCGGCTCTTCCGGGACAGTAGGATGCTGCTCATGCGAGCGGGCCGCCTTGAGAGGCTTTCGGGGGCTGGGTGTCTGGCCTGGCTGATCCTCTGTGTCTCGGGATGTTCCGGCGGTGGGTCGGGCGGCCGGGGGGCGTCGTCACTCCAGAGCGACGGGGGAGCGGCCTCGAGCGGGGGAGGGGGCACGGTCGTCACGCCCGGCGTCACGGACGACGGCGGCGTCGTCACCTACGGGCAGCCCTACACCGGGGGCCAGTACAACCTCGGGCCGGTCGACTACGCCGAGTCGCAGTACCACAACGCCTGCGCGCCCAGCACGAAGTACCCGCCGCAGGTGCAGACGGCCGAGGGGAACCTCCTCGCCGGGCTCTGGAGCGGGATCGCGCTGTGGGACGGCATCCCCAACGTGGCCGGGTTCTGCGACGCGTGCATCTGGGTCACGACGGCCAAGGGCGCTTCCGCGATGCTCCGCGTCGTGACCTATGGCTCGACGTCGACGAACAGCATCGACACGAGCACGGGCGCCTACCAGGACCTGAACATGATGGAGTACCCGCGCAGCATGACCTGGCAGTTCGCGAAGTGCCCCGACACGGGCGCGATGATGTACGAGTTTCAGACGGGCTCGAGCCAGTACTGGACGAGCCTCTGGGTACGCAACGCGCGCGTGCCGCTGATGAAGGTGGAGGTCGAGAGCGCCGACCACTCTTCCTGGACGGCGCTGTCGCGCGGCACCGACGGCACGCTGACGGATGCGAGCGGCTTCGGGATGGGGATGTTCTCGATCCGGTCGACGGGAGTCGACGGGCAGCAGGTGGTCGATACGTTCGCCTGGCCGAGCGGCGGAATCGCAGGAGCGTTCCTGACGGGGCAGGGCAACTTCGAGTGAGGCAGCGAGGGTCAGGCCCTCTGCCAGCTTGCCCCTACCTCTTCGTCCAGTGCTGGGGAGCCGTGCAATAGCTCGTGCCGACGAAAGTTGCCCTTGTACGCGAGCGAGGCGCATCCCTCGACGCGGTACCCGAGGTACACGTGAGCGCGGTCGCTCGCGCGGGCTTCGTCGATGAGCGAGAGCACGTTCGCGGCGCCGAGCGAGAATCGGGCGTAGTCCGGGTCGTAGTAGAAGAAGGCCGCAGATAGCGCGCGGGGCGTCTCGTCGAAGAGCCCTATCCCCACGAGGCGCCCGCCCGCCTCGTCGTCGTGGAACGCGGCCTCGCGAGCGGTGGGGTGAGGGAATGCGAAGTCGAGCGCGTAGCGATCGCGCGTCTGAGGGTTGGGCTCCCAGCCGCGCGTCGTCTCCCGGCTCCGGTGCCACTTGGCGTAGAGCGCAAGGCAATCGTCGTCGACGCGAGGCGGGCCCACGGTTCGGCGCAGACGCGCGGCCGCGCGGGTCGCGCGCTTTTGGCTCTTGCTCGGCACGAACTCGCCGACGACGACCCGCAGGCTGACGCACTCCGTGCACGACGCGCAGGCCGGACGGAAGTAGACGGGGCCGAAGCGCCTCCACCCGCGCTCGAGCAGCCGTTCCATCTCCTCTCCGCTGACGTCGATCATCACCCGGACCTCGAGGCTCGCGAGCCGGTCCGGCAGATACGCGCACACCCTTGGTTTCTCGACGACGCGTTCGAGGAGCCGCATGGTTCTCTTCCCAGCTTACCCCGAGCGCCGCCCACGTTCTCTGCGTGACCTGCTACCTTCACAACCGCCTGAGCACGCCAGTCTCCGCACCCGGCACCGTCTACAGCGTCGTCGTCCCCGTCTTCAACGAAGAGGGAAACGTCGAGGCCCTGGCGTCGCGCGTCGTGGCGACGATGGAAGCGCTGGGCGCTCCGTTCGAGCTCCTCTTCGTCGACGACGGGTCGGTCGACGGGACCCCCGAGCTCCTGCGCGGCCTCGCCGACCGCGATCCGCGCGTGCGGGTCGTCCGGTTCACGCGCAACTACGGGCAGGAGGCCGCCGTCGAGGCGCTCTACCTGAACGCGTCCGGTCGCTGGCTCATCCAGATGGACGGCGATCTCCAGCATCCCCCCGAGGAGATTCCCAAGCTCGTCGCGAAGAAGAACGAGGGGTTCGACGTCGTCTACGGCGTCCGCGAAGGGCGGCAGGACTCGCTCTACCGGGTGCTCTCGTCTCGGATGATGCAGTGGGGGATGCGCTCGATGATGGAGATCGAGCTCCCCGAGGATGTGTCGACCTTCCGGCTGATGAGCGCTCCCATCGCGCGCCTGGTCGCGGCGCTGCCTGAGCGGCGCAAGTTCTTCAGCGCGCTCATCGTCTGGTCCGGCGCGCGCATCGGCACCGTGCGGGTCCAGCACTCGCCTCGGCACGCGGGCGTCACTCACTACAACCTGACGAAGCTCGTGAATCACACGTTCGATCTCATCGTGGGGTTCTCGAGCAAGCCATTGCGGTACATCGGCACGTTCGGCCTTCTCTTCGCCGCGGTGGGCTTCGGGCTCGGGCTGTGGGTCATTGCGCGAAAGCTGCTGTGGGACTACGGCATCATGGGCTGGCCGTCGCTGTTCGCTGCGGTCGTGATCCTCGGTGGAATGCAGCTCATGGCGACGAGCGTCATCGGCGAGTACATCGCCCGCATCTATGTCCAGGCGCAGGCGCGGCCGCTCTACAACGTGGCGGAGCGGATGAATTTCGATCGGCGGCAGGCGGCCGACGAGCTGCAGCGGGTGTCAGCGGCGCCAGACGCCACCTCGACCGCGACCACGACCCCGACCCCGACCGCGACCCCGACCCCGACCGCGACCCCGACCCCGACCGCGAAGAGGGCCGCCTCGTGACTCGAATCGTGGTGGTCGGGTGCGGGTTCCCCCAGCTCTCTCTCGTGCGCACGGCAAAGCGCAGGGGTCTTCGAGTCATCGGCGCCGACTTCAATCCTCGCGCCATCGCGGTGCCCCTCTGCGACGAGTTTCACGAGGTGTCCACGAGCGACGTCGAAGGGCTCTCCGCGCTCGTCGGTCGCGTCCGGGCCGACGCCGTGGTGACGACCGGCAGCGAGGTGTCGCTCAAGGCGACCGCCCATGTGGCCGCGCAGTTGCACCTGCCGTTCTACGCGGATCCCGAGACGGTGCGGCGCTGCCAGGACAAGGACGCCATGCGCGCGGCGTACGCGGCCGGCGGGCTCACGGTCCCCGGCTTCGCGCGTTGCGGCACGCTCGACGACGCCCGTGCCCACGCCGAGGCGCGAGGGTTCCCTCTGGTCGTGAAGCCGGCGCGGGGATGGGGGCAGCGCGGCGTGGCCCGCGTCGAGGACGACGCCGAGCTCGCCCGCGCCTTCGAAGAAGCGCGCGCCCACTCCGCGAGCGCCGGCTTGCCGCTCGTCATCGTCGAGGCGTGGCTCGACGGGCGAGAGTACTCGGTCAACGGCTGGATCGAGGGCGGGCGCCTCGTCAGCTACTGCGTGACCGAGCGGATCACGGTGCCGGGCAAGAGGCCGCTCGGCGTCATGATCGCCGAGGTGTATCCCTCGGGGCTGCGGGCGGACGACGAGGCGCGGGTCGTCGAAGAGGCGCGCCGCGGGGCGGCGGCGCTCGGTCACTCGCGCGGTCCCTGCTACTCGCAGGTCGCGCTCGGGCCACGCGGCTGCTTCCTCTTCGAGACGGCAGCGCGCCTCGGGGGCGGGTTCGACGCCGACGTGACCCGCCTGGCGAGCGGGGTCGACCTTTACGACCGCGTTCTCGGCGTGGCGCTCGGCGACGCGGGTCTCGAACGGCAGGGCGCCGTCGCTCCCGCACACGGCGGCGCCATCGCGAAGTTCCTCGTCGCGCGGCCGGGGCACGTGAGCGCGGTGAGCGGTCTCGACGAGGCCCGCGCCGTGAGCGGCGTCGACGACGCCGAGGTCTTCGTCCCCGTGGGCGGCCGCGTGATGCCGCTCACCGACAGCGCGAAGCGGGCTGCGTACGCGCTGGCGCACGGGGCGACGCGCGCGGAGGCGACGGCCCGGGCGGACGCGGCTCTCGCGCGCATCCGGATCGAGACGCAGGGCGAAGCCCGCGAGGAGGCCACGGCGTGACGTCCACCGGCACCAACGGAACCGGATCGTCCGGCGTATGGCAGCTCTTCCGGGAGAGGCGCACGAGGGACGCCATCTATGGCGCATCGTCGTATTGGGACGCGCGCGCCTCGGCGCGCCGCGGGATGGCCCGCTCGCTCTGGCCGTCCAACGCCTTCAACTCGCTCTGGGACGAGCGCCAGCGCGATCTCGTCGCTCGGGCCCTCGGGGACATCGCGGGCAGGCGCGTCGTCGACGTCGGCTGCGGCACGGGTCGGATCGCCCGGTGGCTCGCGGAGCAGCGCGGGGCCGGCGAGGTCGTCGGGGTCGACTTCTCTGCGGCCACCGTAGACGCGGCTCGCGACGAGTCGCCCGCGCTCGTGTCGTCCGGCCTCGTGCGCTTCGAGCGCGGGGACGTCGTGGCCGGACTGGACGGCATCGGCGTCGGCGCGTTCGACGATGCGATCGTCCTCGGCTGCCTGTCGGTCGCATGCCGCGACGCCGCGTCGCTCGACCGTGGGATCGCGAACGTGGCGCGGCTCGTGCGCAAGCGTGGGCGCGTGCTGCTCCTCGAGCCCATCCATCGCTCGCCGCTGCTGCGTCGCGTGCTGCGTCTCGGCCTCGAGGAGTGGATCGCCTCGGCGAATCGGGCGGGGCTCTCGCTCGTTCACGCCGACCGGATGGGGTTCGTTCCGGTGCGCCTCGTCCTCAGCGTGCGCGAGCTGCCCCGCCCGCTCATCGCGCCCATGTTCCGCGCGGGGGAGCGGCTGCTCGACGCCTCGCCCTGGCTGTCGCCGCTGTCGGACTACAAGCTCCTGCTCTTCACGCGGTCTGCCTGACGAATCCGCCGTGTCGATCGCGACCGGGGTCCTCCTCTTCGGCGCCGCGGTGCTCGGCGGCGCGATCAACTCCGTCGCAGGAGGCGGCAGCTTCGTCACGTTCCCGGCCCTCCTCTTCGCGGGCATCCCCGCGGTTCCCGCCAACGCGACCAGCACCATCGCGCTCTGGCCCGGCACCGTGGCGAGCGTGCTCGCCTACCGCCGCGAGCTGCGCGACGTTCGCCGCGAGCTCCTGCCCATGGGTGTCGCGAGCCTCGCCGGGGGCCTCGGCGGCTCGGTGCTGCTCCTTCGCACGTCAGACCGCACCTTCGTCCTTTTGATTCCCTGGCTCCTGCTCTTCGCCACGGTGATCTTCTCGTTCGGCGGCCCGGTGGCCAAGCGTCTCTCGCACGGGGCCCGTGCGCCCCTCGCACCGGCGACCGCGGCGCAGCTCCTCGTGAGCGTCTACGGCGGCTACTTCGGCGGCGGCGCCGGAATCATGATGCTGGCGATCTTGTCGGTCCTCGGCATGGCCGACATTCACCGGATGAACGCCCTCAAAGCCTTGCTCGGCGCGCTCATCAACGGCGTCGCGGTCGTCGCGTTCGTCGTCGCCGGGGCGGTCGCATGGACGCCGGGCGTCGTGATGATCGCCGGCGGCATCACGGGCGGGTACGCCGGCGCCGCCATCGCCCGCCGCGTCGACCCGAAGCACGTGAGGGGGCTGGTCCTCGGCGTGGCGTGGACGATGACCGCGTACTTCTTCGTACATACCTACCGTTGACAGGGACCGCGGTGAGACGGTCGTCGAACGACGGCGCGACCGAGTAGCGACAGGTCACTTCGACGCGACGTTCAGCGTGATCGTCGTCGTGTTCGCGCCCGGCGTAGTGCCGACCATCAGCGTCATGTCGTACGCCGCGTTCCTCCAGATGGAGAGCGCGGCGTCGCCCATGTTCAGATCGCTCAGCTTCTCGAAGCCGCGCAGGAGCTCCTTGTAGCGGGCGATCGCCACATCCCTCGAATCGCCCGTGGTGACACTGAGAGACCAGCTCGGCTTGCCCGTCCCCTTCGACCGCCCACCCAGGATCACCGTCGACCCCGGATAGATGGGGACGTCGGTGGGGAAGTCGTCGGGCTTCGTCGGGCCCGTGACGAGGCCGCCGCCTCCGTCGCCCCCGAGCCGGATCGTCCGCCTTCCAGCGTCCTCGATCGCCTGGAACGCCTCCATCGCGGCCTGGTCGAGTGCCTGGTCCCGGGCCCGCTCTGCGGTCGACTTGCATCCTTGGATGGGCAGGGCACAGGGCGCGGCCAAGAGCACGCAAGCGAGACGAAGCGTGGTTCGCATGTACCGGGCGAGCATAGCCAGATAGCCTCTCTTTATGGCAAAGAAGCCCCCCGAGCCGAAGTCCGCGCTGGCCGACCTCGAAGCCCAGGCCGAGAGCATCCGCAAGGAGCTACAGGTCCCCAAGCAGAACGAAGTGTTCCGTGCCGCCGTCGAGGCGGGATACCTCGCGTCACTGGCCGACGGCGAGGTCGACGAGGCCGAGCACGCGACGATGGTGCGCGCCATCGAGATCCTCTCGGAGGGCGCCGTCGTCGAGTGGGAGACCGAGACGCTGCTGGAAGAGTGCGCCGAGCGCGCGAAGCTCGAAGGCGCGCCGGCTCGTGCGGTCGCCGTGGGCAAACAGCTCGCGAATCTGGGCCAGGCGAACGCGGGACTGTACTTCGCGGCGCTCGTCGCCCGGGCGTCGAACGGCATCGACAAGAAGGAGGCCGAGGTCCTCAAGGCCGTCGCCGCCGCGGCCGGCGTGGCCGCCGACACGGTGCGAGACATCGTGAAGAAGGCGGGCTCGCTGAGCTAGCGCGGCGAAGGGGTCCGAATGGCGCCTCGGTGGCGAGTCTGGATCGGGCTGTCGCTCGCCGCCTCTGCGGCCGTCGCCGCCGCGTGCTCGCTGATCCCGACGATCAACCTCCCCGCCTGCTCGGCGCTCGGCTGCCAGCTGACCACGCTCGCCGCGGAGCAGTCGTACCCCGGCGCCGTGGCCGTGGACTCCACGAGCGTCTACTGGACGACGTACGGCGGAGCGGTGATGAAGGTCCCGCTCGACGGCGTGGAGGACGGCGGTGCCGTCGTCACGCTGGCGTCGGGGGAGAACCCGTCCGCCGTGGCCGTCGATGCCAAGAACGTCTACTGGGCCGACCTGGGCAATGGATCGGTGGCGAGCGTGCCTCTCGACGGCGGCGCGACCACCACACTGGCCTCGGGTCAGGGCGGCACCAACGGCATCGCCCTCGACGCCGTCAACATCTACTGGACCAACAGCGGCGCATGCTCGGGGGTCGGGAGCACCTGCGCCGGCACCGTGATGAAGGCGCTCTTGCAAGGCGGCAGCCTCGGTACGCTCGCCTCCGGGCAGAGCGGTCCCTTCGCCGTCGCCGTGGATGCCACGACCATCTACTGGACCGACTACAACGGTGGGACCGTCATGAAGGCGCCCCTCGACGGGGGCGTGGCCACCACCCTCGCGACGGGGCAGGTCAATCCCTCGAAGATCGCCGTCGACGAGACGAACGTCTACTGGGTCACCTACAACGGCGGCACCGTGATGAAGGTGCCGATCGGCGGTGGCGCGGGGGCCACGCTCGCGACGGGGCAGATGTACCCCGGTGGCATCGCAATCGACCGAACCAGCGTCTACTGGACGGCGCAGGACAACGACGTGAAGAAGGTCGCCACCGGCGGCGGCGCCGTGACCACCATCGCCACCGGGCAGGACGAACCCCGGGGCATCGCCGTCGACGACGCGAGCGTCTACTGGTCGAACGGCGGCACGTCGCTGAACATGTTCACGGATGGCACCGTCGTGAAGCTGACGCCCAAGTAGCGGGCGCGTTCACAACCAGCCCAAGGCCCGCTTCGCTGTCTCCTCGCCGATAGCGAGCGAGGCGGTCGCCGCCGGCGAGGGGGCGTTGAGGACGTGCACCATCCGCTCGGCCTCCGCGATGGCGAAGTCGTCCACGAGCGATCCGTCGCGCGCGACGGCCTGGGCGCGCACTCCGGCTCCCCCCGGCGCGAGGTCGTCCTCGGTCACCGCGGGGACGAGAGCTGCGCACGCCCGGGCAAACGCGGCACGACTGACGGACCGCCACTGCTCCGCCATCCCCGCGCGCCAGTGCCTGCGAGCCATCCTCCAGAAGCCGGGCCAGCGCGCGATGTCCACGGCGTCCCGGGCGTCGAAGCTGGTCTTCGAGTAGCCCTCGCGGGCGAGCGCCAGCACCGCGTTGGGCCCCGCCTCGACGCCGCCGTGGATGCGCCGCGTGAAGTGCACGCCCAGGAATGGGAACGCCGGATCCGGCACGGGGTAGATGAGGTTTCGCACGAGGTGAGCGCGCTCCGGGGCGAGCATCCAGTACTCGCCGCGGAACGGGACAATCGCGACGTCGATCTCCATCCCCGCCATCCTCGCCACCCGGTCGCTCGCGAGACCGGCGCAGGAGACGAGGACCCGCGCCTCGAGCTCCCCCGCGGTCGACTCGACGACCACACGGCCTCCCGGCGGTCGCTCGATCCCGGTCACCAGCACACCCGTGCGAACCTCGCCGCCCCGGCGCGCGATCTCTCGCGCGTATGCGGCCGCCACCTCCCGGTAGTCGACGATCCCCGTCTCCGGCACGAAGAGAGCGGCCACCCCCGCCGCGTGCGGCTCGAACTCGCGCAGCTCGCCCGTCGAGATGCGGCGAACCCCCGAGAGGCCGTTCGCCCGGCCTCGACGTTCGAGCTCCTCGAGCTGGGCGGCCTCCTCCGGTCGCGTCGCGACGACGACCTTCCCGCACCGCTCGAACGTCACGCCGTGCTCGCCGCAGAAGCGCTCGAGGAGCGTGCGCCCGCGCGCGCACGTTCGCGCCTTGAGTGACCCCGGCTTGTAGTAGAGGCCCGAGTGAATGACCCCGCTGTTCCTCCCGGTTTGGTGCGCCGCGAGCTCTGGCTCTTTCTCGAGGACGACGAGCGACGTTCCCGGCCGAGCGTCGAGCAGCGCCAGCGCCGTGGCCAGGCCCACGATGCCCCCGCCGACGAGCACCACGTCCATTTGGCGGGCGGCAGACTCCACGAGGGCAAGGTAGCCTAGAGACGACGATGTCCGACGATCACAGCGCCTTCCGGCCGGTGCCGCGCACGGGCGTCATCTTCGTGACGACCGAGGCGCAGAAGCACGGCTTCTCGCCGACCGACCCGCAGTGGTGCAACCTGGGGCAGGGGCAGCCCGACACGGGAGATCTCCCCGGCGCGCCTGCGCGGGTCAAGCGGGTCGAGATCGCGCTCGACGACCAGGAGTACGCCCCGGTCGCCGGCGTGTGGGAGCTCCGCGAGGCGATAGCGGCGCTCTACAACACGCTCTACCGGCGCGGGATGCCGTCGCAGTACTCGGCCGAGAACGTGTGCGTCTCCGGAGGGGGCCGGGCCGCGCTCACCCGGGCGGCCGCGAGCCTCGGGCACGTCAATCTCGGCCACTTCCTGCCCGACTACACGGCGTACGAGGAGCTCCTCGACATCTTCAAGGCCTTCACGGCGATCCCGATCCTGCTCGAGAGCGAGCGCGGCTACGCCTTCGGTGCCGACGATCTGCGCCGCGAGATCCTCGGTCGCGGGTTCAGCGCGATCCTGATGAGCAACCCGTGCAATCCGACGGGGAAGCTCGTCGAGGGCGAGGAGCTGGCGCGATGGGTGGCGACCGCGCGGGATCTGGACTGCGCCCTTCTGCTCGACGAGTTCTACTCGCACTACGTCTACCGGGCGCCTCCGGGGCGGCTGCCCGTGGAGAGCGCGGCGCGGTACGTCGAGGACGTGGATCGCGATCCGGTCGTCATCTTCGACGGCTTCACGAAGAACTGGCGATACCCCGGCTGGCGCGTCACCTGGACGCTCGCGCCGAAGAAGATCGTCGAGGCCCTGGCCAGCGCGGGGTCCTTTCTCGACGGGGGGGGGTCGAAGCCCTTGCAGCGCGCGGCGGTGCCGCTCCTGTCCGAGGATCACGTCGTCGCCGAGACCCGGGCGATCCAGACCGCCTTTCGCGCCAAGCGCGACTATCTCCTTTCACACCTGCAGCGGCTCGGCGTGAGGGTCGACCGGGCTCCGGACGGGACGTTCTACGTGTGGGGCAGTGTCGACCAGCTCTCGCCGCCGCTGAACGACGGGATGGGGTTCTTCCGCGCCGGGCTCGAGGAGAGGATGATCGTCGTCCCGGGCGAGTTCTTCGACGTGAACCCCGGCAAGCGGAGGCAGGGCCGGGCATCGCGCTTCAGGAACCACGTCCGCTTCTCGTTCGGCCCCCCGATGCCCGTCCTCGAGCGCGCGGTCGAGCGGTTGGAAGCTTTAGTTAGAAATTCACCAGGATCACCCTGAAGCCTCGCTCCGCCTCGACTCGCTTCGCTCGCTCGGCTCCGCTGCGGCAGGATCTTCACCTCCGTCACGTCCGGGGGAGCGGCGGCCGCTCCCCCCTTCCCCCAGCCGGGAAACAGGACGAATGCCCGGTCGCTCAACCATGGTCTCGTGTGCACTCCCGGGTGGGGTGCTCGAGGTGGAGCGGCCGCCGCTCCCCTCGACGTGATGTTCGTGACAGGTTGGCCGCAGTGGAGCCGAGCGAGCGAAGCGAGTCGAGGCGGAGCGAGGCTCAGGGTGACTCTAGTGACTACTAGAATAGGCGTCGACCTCGGCGGGACGAAGATTGAAGCCGTTGTCTTGCGCGTCGCCGGGGACGAGCCCGAAGTGCTCGCACGGGAGAGGGTCGAGACGCGGCGCGAGGAGGGGTACGACCACGTCGTCGAGGCGACGGCGGAGCTCGTCGCGGACGTCGCGCGAAAGGCGGGGCTGGAGACGCTGCCTCCCGTGGGCGTGGGGATGCCGGGGAACGCCACGTTCCGGAGGGCCGACGGCGGGACATCCGACGTGCCGCTCGTGAAGAACTCGAACACGACGTGTCTGAACGGCCGCCCGTTTCGTGGCGACCTCGCGCGGGCCCTCGGAGCCCGGTTCTCCAGCTTCGCCCCAGCGGCTCTCGCCTTCGCCAACGACGCCAACTGCTTCGCTCTGGCCGAGGCGCGGTACGGCGCGGCCCGCGCGGCGCGCGTGGCCTTCGGCGTCATCATGGGCACGGGCGTCGGCGGCGGGGTCGTCCTTCGATGCGGCGACGATCTCCGCGCCTGGGATGGCGCGCAGGGCATCGCGGGCGAATGGGGACACGTCACGCTCGATCCTTCCGCGGATCTGCCTTGCTATTGCGGTCGCCGCGGGTGCGTCGAGCAGTTCCTCAGCGGCCCCGCCATCGAGCGAGCGTACGCCCGGCGCTCCGGCGTGCACCGGAGCGTCGCCGAGATCGCGAGCCGTGCGCGCGCGGGCGCCGACGCCGATGCGGCGACCACGCTCGACGGGGTGATCGAGGCCTTCGGTCGCGCCATGGCGACCGTCATCCACGTGATCGATCCCGACGCGATCGTCCTCGGCGGCGGCGTCTCGAACATCGACGCGCTCTACGAGCGAGGTCCCGCCGCCGTCGCCCGCTGGCTCTTCAACGACGAGCTTCGCACCCCTATCGTCAAGCACGCCCTGGGCGATAGCGCCGGCGTCATCGGCGCGGCGCTGCTAGAGCGTGGCCCATAAGCGAGCGATACCTTCGCGATCCCTGCGTCGGGGGTCGTCACCGTACAGGAGTACGGCTCCTCGCCCCGCCGCAGGGCTCGCTCGGTCTCGCTCGCTTATGGGCCACGCTCGCCCCGGGCGGGCCTCAGTCGGTGCAGGGACAGCAGTAGTAGAGCGCGCCGGCGGACATGTTGGGCGCGAGGTCGCAGCCGGCCTGAGAGGGAGGCGGGATGTCGTCCGGGTTGGGCCCCGTGCACTCGAGCTTGTAGCTCGTCACGAGGCTCGGGCACTGGAACGGGCCGGCCCGGTTCGGCGCGCAGCCGACCGCCCCGGCCTCGGTGTGCTGCACGACGGTGGCGCTCGCCGGCGGAACGCACTCGGCAGGGCCTGCGTCGTTCGCGTCGCTCGACGCACCTCCCTCGCCGCCGCCTTCGCTCGCGTCGTCCCCCCCGCCGTAGGAGAAGCCCCCGTCATCCCCGCCGTCCGACGTGTTCTTCGCGTTGCCGCATCCCGCGACGGCGAACAGCCCGCAAAGCGCTCTGGGGAGGATCCGATTCATGGTCGCGGCGCTCGACTCAGGTGTGGCCGACCGGCGAGCCGCCGTAGAGCGCCATCACGCTGCCGCCATCTCTCCCGCTCTCGCCGCCGTCCGGTATCAGCACGGCACCGTAGAGCGGCTGGGCCGATCCCCCCTCGTACGACTGTCCGGCGGCGTCGCTCGGAGTCGTCGAGCTTCCGTCGGTCGAGCCCATCGAGCCGCCCGAGCTGGACGAGGAGGCGGCGTCCTCGGGCACCATGACTGCGCCGTAGAGCGGTTGGGGGGAAGGCTCGGGAGCGGGAGAGGAGGAGGAGCAGCCAGCCGCCGCGAGCGCGACACCCGCCGCCCTCGCCGCGAAGAGCGCCGAGCGCGACAGCCGCCCTGCGGCCGTGGGTGCTGCCGAAGGGAGACTCGCGACCGGGGCGTCTGCGCCGCAGAAAGGGCACGTGCTGTCACCTTGCTTCACGTGCCGGGCGCATGCCGGGCAAGGTGCGAACCTCGAGCTCATGCCGACCTCCCGGACTCATCGTCCCCCAGTTTCCGCCGTCGCGCCAGATCCTCTTCGGGCCACGCCTCTTCGATGATCTCGAACCGCCCGAAGTCGAACGGCGTCCCCTCCGGGGCCTGCGTTCGCACGAGCCTTTCGCGCCGCCCCTCGGCCAAGAGCTCGAGCGCGCGATGATGACAGAACGGGTTATTTCCAGTCTTGCCGAAGAGGACGTGCGTCGTCCACGAGCAGCCCGCGAGGCAGGCCTCGGCGTAGTAGCAGCTTCTGCACCGGCCCCAGAGGTCGTCGACCGTCCGCGTGCGCGTGAAGCGAAGGGGCTCGGAGCGCTCCCAGATGTCGCGGAGCGAGTGGTCGCGGATGTTGCCGCCGACGTAGTCCGCCGTCGGAAGCGAGGGGCAGCCCTTCACGTCGCCGTTCGCCTCGAGGCCCAGCGTCATCCGCCCGGCGCCGCACGAGCCCATGTGCTTGTTCGGCATCCTCGATCGCAGCGCGGCCTCGTGCGGGCCGAAGTAACCGATGTTGTTCCCCGGCCAGACGACGACCCCCGCCGCCGCCGCGCGCGACTGCACGCGGGCGAGGCGCGGCATCAGGTCGAGCATCTGGTAGGGCTCGAGGAGAAGGTCGGTCTCGTCGGCGGCGCGCCCCATCGCCACCGTCAACTGCACCTGCCACCCGTGGATGCGCTCGGCCGCGAGCAGATTCGAAGACGGCCTCGAGCTCGTCGAGGTTGTGGCGGTTGAACTGTGTATTGGCCGCCACCGGGATGCCCACTTCGCGCAGGTTGCGGATGGCCGCGAAGGCGGAGTCGAAGCTGCCGCGAACGCCCCGCAAGGCGTCGTGCCTCTCGCGCAGGCCGTCGATCGACACCGAGACGCTCTGGACGCCCGCGTCCTTCGCGGCACGGGCTCGCTCCGGCGTGAAACCGCGGCCGCCCGTGGTGATGGAGCACTGCATGCGCCTCCCCCGCACGGCGCGGACGATGTCCGTCCAGTCGTCGCGCAGGTACGCCTCGCCGCCGATGAGCGTGACCTCCTTGACGCCCAGCTCGGCCATCTGCCGCACCATGTCGAGGGCCTCGTCGGTCGTCAGCTCTTCGGGGCGCTCGCGTCCGGCGCGCGAGCCGCAGTGGCGGCAGGCGAGGTCGCAGCGGAGGGTGATCTCCCAGACGGCGTAGATGGGCCGCCACCGCGCGTCGACGTCGCGCGTGTCGGCGGCGAGCGGGAGGTTGCGGCGCGGAGGGGAAGCGACCGGCGCGACCGGCAGCGAACGCGATCGTGCGCCGAGCGTCATGTGCGCTGCGCCCGGCGCGACATCGTCAGGACGGCGCGGAAGACCTCGGCCACGGAGTCGGCGTCGAGCTTCGCGTCGTTCGCCCATTGCCGGCGCGCCGAGGCCATGTCGGCCTCGCGCGCGGCGTCGAGGACCGGCGCGCCGATGGCGGCCTTCGCGCGAGCCGCGCGCAGCACGAGCTGCGAGCGCTGCGCGAGGAGGCGCACGATCTCGCGGTCGACGCTGTCGATGTGGTCGCGCGTCTGCTTGAGCTCTGGCGAGCGATCGCCGAGGTCCTCGATCGTCACCTGCGGTGCGCCCGAACCTGCGCCCTGGTCTGCGTTTTCCTCGGCGTCGAGCGCTTGGTCGATGGACGCGAGCGCCCGCACGAGCTCCTTCCGGGCCTCGGCCGCGAACGGGTTCTCGTGCGCGATCGCGGCGAAGAGGTGCCCCGCGTCCGAGCGCACCGTCTCGATGGCGCGCGCGATCGCCTGGAAGCTCGGCGGCGCGAACGGCACATCCATACCGGCGCCGGCGTCGATCATCCCCTTGGCGACGAAGAACGTGAGCGCGTGGGTGTGTGCCATGACGCGGTCGTGCCCCTCGGGCGTCTGCTCGATGACCTCGCAGCCGATGCGCTCGAACAGGGAGCGGACGCGCGCCGCCGCCTCGGGATGCGCTGGTGCGGGGCAGACCACCACGCGGAGCGGCCGCTCGGCGAGCGCGAGGCTGAGCGGGCCGAAGAGCGGATGCGTCCCGCACCACGGGATGGCGCTCCCGAGCACCTCGGCGAGCGCCGCGCACGGGTGGACCTTCACGCTCCCGACGTCGAGCACGACCTGCGAGCGGTCGAGGTGCGGGCGCAGGTCGACCAGCGCGGCCCGCAGGCGCGGCACGGGCACGGCGAGCACCACGAAGGCGGCACCGGCGGTCAGATCGCGGAGTGACTCGGCGCGGTGCTCCGGCGCGATGGCCGCGAGCGGGTCGTACGCCCGGTGCGCCACGCCACCGTCGGCATAGAGCTGCCCGAGCGAGCGCCCGAAGCGCCCGTAGCCCAGCAGGGCCACCGTGTCTCCGGGCATGCCCTCACTGTAGCGCGGGTCAGCGCGGTCGAGCAGGGGGCTTACTGGGGCGGATTCGGCGGCGGCGGCGGCGGCGGCTTCGTGTCGTCGGTGACGCAGGCCGCGAGGTCGAAGAAGAGGAACTCGAGCGCCTTCTGCTGGGCGCTCAGATCGGCGGCCTTGCAGTCGGCGGGTACGCTCGCAGCCGTGGCGAGCAGACTGCCGCCCGTGTGGAGGTCCGTGTAAACCGCCTTGCCGCAGTAATACGGCCCGGACTCGGCGCCCGCCTCCGGAGGCGGAGCCGCTCCGCCGATCGGAGTGTCGAAGGAGAGGTACTTGACGTCGTTGGTCGTGCCCCCCTCGCCGCCCCCGTTGGCCGGGTTGTAGATCCACCGGCTCGTCGGCGGGTTCACGGTCTTCACGCTGTCGGCGACGAAGTTGAGGTCGATGCTGGCCGGCGTTCCGGTGTTGATCATGGTGGGCGGCGCCCCGTTGCCGGCGAGCGCGCCGACGACGCCGAGCCACCGGCCGAACGTGACGCTCTTCGAGAACGTGTCGTCGACGTCGTAGCTGCTCGCGCTCGTGCTCGCGATGTCGTTATTGCCGGTGTTGCCCCAGTTGGCCACGCCCTTGAAGTCGGCGGACGGATTGTCCTCGAACCAGGTGTAGTGGTAGTGGCTCGCGAAGACCTTGCCCCCTTCATTGAGCCAGGCGCGCAGATTGGTGTACGCGGCCGGGGTCTCGTTCCCGTTGTTACCCGAACCCTCCGAGCACTCGCACGAGAAGAGGGCCAAGTCGTAGGCCTCGAAGCTCGCCTTGCTCGCCCAGAGCGGGCAGCTCGTGGTCGTGCAGTTGCCGGCCGTGCCGTTCGACAGCGTGGGCCCGGGCCCCCCAATCCCCAGCGGCATGCTGTTGCCCTGATAGACGTCGATGCGCCCACCCGCGTGCGGGGCCGTGAACTCGGTCGACGCGATGCCCAGGTTCATGAGGAAGCACGCCATGTCGTCGCAGCCGCCGGTGAGCAGCGCCATCTGCGGCATGTCGCCCTCGCTCTGCTTGCCCGGCAGACGCAAGAGGGGCGTCGACGTGGGGGTCATCGAGACCGAGTTCGTGCCGCAGTCGTTGGTGATGTTGACGCCGATGGTGCGGCGCCACTTGCCGATCTGAACCGTGACGGGCACCCCGCTCGCGGTCGGGACACCGGTCAGCGTGAACGAGCCGTCGTACGCCGTCGTCGTCGCGGCGACGTAGTTGCCGATGGGGTCGTCGCACGTGTTGCAGGTGTGCGTTCCCTGGGTGATCGGCGGAAGCTTGGTGGCGTCGACCGGGATGAAGACGACCACGTCATAGAGGGGGTTCTTGCCTGCGGGGTCGAAGACCTTCCCGCTCAGCGTCGTCGGCGAGCTGCAGTTCATGTCGACCTTGCAACCCCAGCCGACGGCGGCGTCGCACGCCGGAGCAGGGGCGCCCGTGTCGCCCAGGCTTATGCCCCCGCTGCTGGCCATCGGGAAGAGGATGAGCCCACCCTCGCCCCCGTCGTCGTTCCCCGTGGACGCGTCGCCGCCCACCAAGTCCGCAGGAAACGTAGAGTTCTGGGTCTGCCCGCAACCAGACGCGGCCGTCATCGCGACGAGCGTCATGAGCGCGAACGCACCGAATAGATGTTCGCCGAACCTCATCATCCTGGCTTTCCCCTCGGTACGTACTCTGTCCAGTAGCCTGAACAAGTCGCCGGCGCGCTCACTTTCGTATCCCGGAGGCTCATCACGACGGCTCTGTTTTCACGGGGACGGAAAACTTTTTCCGACGCATGTGGCATCCTCTCCATCGTGCTGCGTGCGTCATGTCCTTCCCTTTGCGCGACTCTCGCGGCGTCCGTCGCCTGCCTCGTCGCGTGCGCGCGCGCGCCGCTCGTCCTCACGCCGATCGGGCCTCTCTCGTCGACGTGCCCCAGCGACGGTTGCGGCCCGAACCCCTGGCCCGGGCCTTCCCACGACTACGGCGCGCTCTGCTCCGGCGCCGGCGAGGCGTCGTGCGGCGGGGCCCCCGCGGCCGAGTGCACCGATCGCGCGCTGTCGCTGTGGAGCGACGCCGCGGAGGATCGCACGGTCGCGTGCGTCGCTCGCATGCTCTCCGCCGCTTGCGCTCTCGACGATGCGCGAGCGTGCGGTTTCGCCGGCAGGCTGTGGCTCGACGGTCGCGGCGTCGCGCGCGACGTGCCGCGCGGACTCGGCATGCTCGTCCGCTCCTGCGACGCGGAGGTCGTCGTGGCATGTGCGGCCGCCATACGCTGGCTCGACGACCCTCACACCGGCGCCGACGCGCTTGCGGACGCCGGCGATCTGCGCGTCCGCCTGGAGGCGGACCTCGAGTGCGCGACGGACCACGCGGACGCCTGCTACACGGTGGGCACGCTCTCGTACGCGGGCCACGGCGGGTTCGCGCACGACCGCGCGAGGGCCGCACGGGCCTATGCCCGCGGCTGCGACCTCGGGGACTCGCGCGCGTGCAACAACTTCGCGGACGCGCTGGCGTACGGAGAGGGCGTGGAGCGCGACCTCGAGCGTGCGGCCGTGATGTTCGAGAAGGCCTGTCACGAGGGCGAGTCTCTCGGCTGCGCCAACCTGGGATACCGCGCGGAGCACGGCCTCGGTGTCCCGCGCGATCGCGTCCGCGCCCGCTCTCTCTACCGCGACGCGTGCGCGACGGGCGAGCCGTACGGCTGCATGCACGCGGCGATGCTCGCGGCGGAGGACGCCGGGGCCCCGCGCGATCCCCCGCGGTCGCTCGCTCACTGGGTCCGCCGGTGCGCGGCCGGCGAGGGCCGGGCGTGCGCCTTCGCGGGGCTCATCTACGACGACGGTCCCGACGGCCTCACACGGGACGCGACCCGAAGTCACGAGGCGATGACCCGCGCGTGTGCGCTCGCCGAGCCTCACGCCTGCCAGTGGACGAAGGGTCGCTCGGGCGACTAAAGCCTGACGCATGACCCCCGACGATCTTGGCGTCCGCCACGCGTATGCCGACGTGAACGGGCTGCGCATGCACTACGTCGAGAAGGGCAACGGGCCTCTCGTCGTCCTCTTGCACGGGTTCCCGGAGATGTGGTGGTCGTGGCGTTACCAGATACCGGCGCTCGTCGAGGCCGGCTTCCGCGTCGTCGCGCCGGACCTCCGCGGATACAACGAGACCGACGCGAAGGGCCCCTACGACATCGACACGCTGCGCGACGACGTCGTCGCGTTGATCGACCACCTGGGCGCGAAGAAGGCGATCATCGTCGCGCACGACTGGGGCGGCGGCGTGGCGTGGCACCTGGCGAGCACGCGGCAAGAGCGCTGCGAGAAGCTCGTCGTCATGAATTGCCCGCACCCCGTCGTCTTGATGCGCGCCCTCATGGGCACCTGGGGTCAGCTCAAGTGGAGCCAGATAAGGCGCAGCTGGTACATGTTCTTCTTCCAGCTCCCGTTCTTCCCCGAGCGGATGCTGACGGCGGGGGGCGGGCAAGGCGTCGTGCGCGCGCTCCGGGGCATGGCGGTCGACAAGGCGAACTTCAATGACGAAGAGATGAAGCCGTTCGTCGACGCCGTCCTCATGCCCGGACGCCCGACGGGGATGGTCAACTGGTACCGCGCGATGTTCAAGCGCAGCCTGCGCGACGGGCGCGGCGCCATGAAACCCTACGGGACGATCTCCGTCCCGACGCTCCTCATCTGGGCGATGGAGGACACGGCGCTCGGCTACGCCGACGTGGTCCCCGGCATCGAGAGGTACGTCCCGGGCATCGAGGTCTTCAAGATCCCCGAGTGCGGGCACTTCGTGCAGCAGGAGCGCCCCGAGGCCGTCAATCCGAAGCTCGTCGGGTTTCTCAAGAGGGCGCAGCAGTCAATCGGCTCGGTCACCGCTCGCTGACGCGCTTGGGCGCCGATCGACTCGCGACGGCTCGCGCTCGCCGATAGAGGGCGATCAGCCGGTCGATGTCGCCTCGCTCGAGGTACGCCATGTACGGCGGGATCATGCAGATCGAGAAGACGCCGAGGCGCGCGGTCGTGCCGATCATGAAGTGGAGCCCGAAGCCCGCGGCCATCCCCAGAAAGCGCGTCCGCCTCGACCACAAGAGCCACGGGATCGACACCTCGGCCGCCATCGACAGGTAGGTCCCGATGGTGGACAGCCACTCGTGGTGGACGAGGAAGAGGTTGTCCGGCGTGCGCGAGTACTGCGAGATGCTGAAGTAGGCGAGCACCTGCCCGTTGCGCCAGAACGCGTCCGGCACCTTGAGCCAGATGGTCATGAAATAGAGGACGAAGAGCTGCCACTGCATCAAGCGGAGGCCGTACGCCGGGACGTCGGCGCCGTCGTCCGGTCGAGGGCGGCGGAGACCATCGAGGCTCCACACGCGCCCCGCGGGCGAGACGAGGACGAGCATCGAGTAGCTCCGGAGGATGGCGTCCCATCCGTGCAAGACCGGAAAGGCGCGGTGGCAGTACGACAGGTGCCACGCGAACACGAGCGCCGCGGCGACGCGCGTCCACCATCCGAGGCCGAGCGCCACGAGCGCCACCGCGGCGCCGATGAACACCGCGGTCACGCCCGCCTCCGATTGGACCGAGTAGAAGATCGAGCCGTAGAATTTACCCGCCGCGGCGCGGCGCAGGCCGTCGAGAGGCACCATCCCGTCCAGGGCGAGGTACTCGTAGCGGTGCGGCCAGAGGTCGGCGAGGTTGACGAGGGCCGCGAAGGCGAGGGTGATGCGGACGAGCGCATACGCCCTCGGGTCCGCCGGGCCCCAGAAGAACGCGATGACCCTCCTCATCTCGTCCCCCCGTCACCCGCCGCAGGTGAACACCCTGGACACGTGCTCCTCGGGGTTCGCGATCGTCCCGTTCTCGCGGATCTGGTTGAGCCAGCGCATGCGCTGACACGACTCACGGACGGCGACCTTCTGGCCGCCGTGTCCACGCCGAGCGCGAAGCTCGCCGCACACGTTGTCGACGTAGCCGTTGAGGTACGGGGCGAACTCGGGGTCGTAGAGGTAGCGCATGAAGAGCGTCTCGGTCCGCACGGCGTGGTCGAAGCTCCGGAGCCCGGGGAGAAGGACGCCCTCGTGCGTGACGTTCCCGTCGGCGTCGGTGACCTGGAGGTCGACGTCGTAGTCGTGAAAATACGGGATCGTCGTGAACATGTCCCAGGTCTGCCAGAGGCCCGTGAGCTCGTCGTAGTGGCGGAAGGGAGGCGAAAGGGGGCGGAGCGCGGACTGCTCGGGAATGGCCTGCGCGCACGTCGCCGCCATGTGGCCGAGAAAGAGGAGCGACGCGCACGCCTTGAGGGGCGTCGCCCACGCCGCGGGGAGCGTCATGCGGCGACCAGGCGCCACTCGGGCGCCGGCGTGCGCTCGACGCGGAGGAGCATCCCGTCTTCGACGTTCTCCCACGGCTCGTCGGTGATGCGCTCAGACGCCACGAAGACGGCGGAACGCCGGTGCGACCAGGGGGTCTCGAGGACGGTGCCGTCGCGGCTCGTGCGGCGCGCGCGCACCTCGTCTTCGGGGGACCGCTCGAGCAGGAACATCGACCGGCCGAACTTGTGCGCGTACGTGGTCGCTCCGTCGGAGAGGAGGAAGTTCAGCGCGCCGGTCTCGGGCCGCCCGCGCGCGGCTTTCGTGGCGTCTGCCAGCGTGCGATCGGTCCGGGCGGAGGCCGGCTCGAGCGCGACGCCGGCGTCGTCGAGTCGCGTGAGCAGCCACGCGAAGAGCACCTCGCTATCGGTCTCCCCTTCGATCTCGGCGCGCCGCTCGGCGGACACCTCTGCGCGCAGCCACGAGACGTCTTTGAGCGTGCCGTTGTGCGCGAACACCCATCGACCGCGGCGAAAGGGATGGGTGTTGGCGAGCGACGTCTCACCCACGGTCTTCTGGCGGATGTGCGACACGAGGACGTTGCCGTGGCACGTGATCGCGAGGCGGTGGAAGCGCTCGTCTTCCCCCGCGCAGAGGAGGCCCTTGTCGATGGTCCAGGCGCCGAGGCCGGCGTCGAACACCGCGATACCCCAGCCGTCGGGGTGTTCGCGGGAGAGCGCGGCGAGGGATCGCGGCGCTTCGCGGAGGACGATCTTGAAATCCGTGGGCTCGCTGGAGCAAATGGCGAGAAGCCGACACATGGCCTTGCAACGTGACCATAGCAGGCACAAGAGTCGGAGCGTAGCTACGCTTGCCCCACGATGGCCCACAAGATAGAGCCCGCCCCGAGCGGCCGGGCGAGCTGCCGGGGTTGCAAGGAGCCGATCGCGAAGGGCGTGGTCCGCTTTGCGGAAGAGGCGCCGAACCCGTACTCGGAAGACGGGGGCATGTCGTTCAGGTACTGGCACCTCGCGTGCGCGGCGCCGAAGCTCGCCAACGAGGTGGGTGCGGCGCTGGGCGCGTACGACGGGCCGGTGGAGGACCGGGCGGCCATCGAGGCGCTCGTGAAGGAGCACGCGCGTCCGGAGATGCCGTTCGCGGAGCGAGCGGGCTCGGGGCGTGCGCGGTGCCGGGCGTGCGATATGGCGATCAAGAAGGGGGAGCTGCGCGTGGCGTTCGAGCGGGTGTACGAGTCGCCCATGGGGCCGCAGAAGGCGGCGGCGTACGCGCATCCGAAGTGCGTGGCGCGGTACCTCGAGCGGGAGGTCGAGCGGGGGCGCGCCGGGATGGACCGCGAGGAGGCCATGCGGGGCGTGATCGCGCACAGCAGGCTCGGGGCGGAGGAGCTGGAGATCGTGCGGCGGGAGATGCGGGAGGAGTAGGGACTAACCGCCGAGGCGCTGAGGACGCGGAGGGGGGATGGCTTTCGAGCCTCCCGTCCGAGCAAATCTCTCTCCTCCCTCTGCGCCCTCCGCGCCTCCGCGGCCAATCCCTCACTTTGGCGTCCTGGCGGTTCTCTCCGGCGGCGGCGGACGGAGAGCCTGTTCTGCGGCCTCCATCGTGAGGCCGAGGTCGATGCCGCGCTTCATGACCGCGTGGAGCCACGGGCGGACGGCGGCCGGCAGGGAGCCGCTTTGTTCGACGGCGGTCAGGACGAGAAGGTCGACGAGGTTCACGTTGGCCTTCATGGGGTCAGGGGGCGCCTCGATCTCCAGGCTCACCAGCGTCTCGCGGGCCGCGTCCGCGACCTCGGCCGCCAGGGATCGGTCGTGCGGGTACAGAAGGCGTGCCAGGTTGCAAAGCTCGTCATCGCCGGGTCGCGAGGCGCCCGCGTCCCATCGAACCGCGCTCCGGTGCGAGGAGCCGATGGCCATGCCGAACGTCTGCTGACTCATGCCAAGGGTCCGCCGGGCTTCGCCGAGGACGACGCGGAGCTCGCGGCGTTGACGCCTCATCCGCGCGACACTGGCAAACACCTCCGCGCGTGGCAAGCCCAATGGCCCGCCAGTGGCGCTTTCTATCGCCGATTTGGCACGTGTTCCGCCAAAGGAGGCATCCCATCCTGCGCCGTGGGCACGTACAACCAACAAAATGGCACGATTTCAGAGCCTGATGGCATATCACGCGTGGGGAAAGGCGCCTTGAGCGTCGCATGGTGTGCCATCGGCGCCGGACAATACGCCCTCCTCGCCGGAGGGGGTGCCTCATCAGCGGGAGGGTGTGACTCCTCCTCCGGAGAGAGCGCCACGGCCGACGGATAACGCGCCAATCAGGCGTACCGATGTGCCAACCGTGGCCAGTGGCGCGCCATCGCCAGCTTACGGCGGGCCTTCCGTCAGCGCTTCGGTGCCGACTTGGCGGCGCTCTTGCCCCCGGCCCGCGGCTCGGCGTCGCTCTTCTCGGTCTTCAGGCGCGCGAGGTCGTCCTCGAGCCTGCGGACCGTGCGGCGAAGGTCTTTCACCTCGCCCTCGGTGGCGAGCGCCATCGCCTTTGCGATGCCCTCCACCCGCTCCCTCGCGAACGATTGCGCCTTGCCCGGCATGCTCATCGCCGCCATCACGGCCTTCATGACCCGCTCGTCCTGCATCAGCTTCATGACGCGGGGGTCGCTCATCAACTTCATGCCCTGAGTCATCAGGGACCGCTTGATGGCGCTCATCGGGCGGAGTCTAGATCGCCGGGACGTCCAGACGCCAAGAGATTGGGGCGCCGTGGTCGCTCTTTTGCGGCCGGCGGCTCGCGAGCGCCAAGCTCACCCCTTGGGTCGGGGCGCCGGCTTCGTGGGTCTGGTCGAGACCTTGGGCGGTCTCGCCGAGGGCTTGCTCGCGCTCCCCGACGGCCGGTTCAATCGCGACCCCGGCCGCTTGCTCTCGGCCTGAGGGGACTTGCGCGCGGGAAGAGGCGGCGGGCGTGGAGCACGCGGCTGCGCCTCGAGGGGCCATGCGGGAACGGGTGGAGGCGCCGCGGGACGAGCGAGCAGGTACCCCTGAGCGTACGTGACGCCGAGGTCCCGGACGGACTTGAGCTCGTCGAGGGTCTCCACGCCCTCGGCGACGACGCTTGCGCCCAGCTCCTTGCACAGGTTCACGACGTGACGGACGACCGCCTGTTTGCGCGGGCTCAGGTGCACCCCCCTCGTGAGCGCCAGGTCCAGCTTCACGACGGCGGGCTCGAGCTCCACCATCCGATCGAGGTTCGAGTAGCCCGCTCCGAAGTCGTCGATGACGAGACGCGCGCCGGTCCGCCCTGCCAGCTCGGCGATGACGTCGCGGCACAGGTCGAAGTGGGACATCGAGGCCGTCTCGGTGATCTCGAGGTACACGTCCTTGGTGTGGAAGCCGATGGGATCGTCCGGCTGGACGAGCCACCGGGCGCTGAGCTCGTCCGGATGGAGGTTCACGAACAGCGCGAAGTCACCGCACGTCGCGAACGCGACGTCGCGGATGGTCCGTCCGAGCTTGCCGCAGGCACCCTCGGCGACCGCACGCTCGAAGAGCACCGGGGGCGCGGCGTACTCGGGACGCCGGCACCGCACCAGCGCCTCGTGGGCGAAGGTCGTTCCGGTGAAGACGTCTACGATGGGTTGAAAGACGACGCCGACCTCCGCGGCCGTCAGCGTGCGGACGCCGCGGGGCAGCACGCTGTCGTCCGTCGACAGCGTCCACTTCACCCGTGTCTTTTTCGCGTCGACCATCGTGCGGCGCGTCAGTCCTTCGCGTCGCCGCGCGCGAAGATCGACGCCACGTAGTTGAGCACGTCGGTCGCGCTGACCTCGTTGTAGCCGAAGTTCTTGATGAGGCGACGTCTTGATGATGTCGATCTTCTCCTGCGTGTCCTTGTCGACGACCGCGCTCACGAGCGTCTTCAGCTTGATGCTGTCCTTCTGGTCCTCGAAGAGCTTGAGCTCGAGCGCCCGCCGCAGCCGGTCGTTCGTGTTCCACTCGAAGCGCTGCCCGTCGACGGCGAGCGCGCCGATGAAGTTCATGATCTCGCGCCGGAAGTCGTCCTTCCGGTTCTCCGGGATGTCGATCTTCTCCTCGATCGACCGCATCAGCCGCTCGTCCGGCTCCTCGTCCTGGCCGGTGTAGCGGTTCTTCACCTTCTCCTTGAGCGTGAAGGCCTTGATGTTGTCGATGTAGTTCGCCGCGAGCTTGGCGATGGCGTCCTCGTCGGCGCTGATGGCGCGCTGGACCTCGTTCTTCACGATCTCCTCGTACTCGCGCTTCACGACGCCGATGATCTCCTGGAAGCGCTTGCGCATGCTCCTCGCTCGTGATGAGCGAGTGGTGCCGCAGGCCCTTCTCGAGCTCGTTCAGGACCATGAAGGGGTTGATCGTCCCCTCGCCGGCCTCGTTGACGAGCGCGTTCGAGATCTTGTCCTGCACGTAGCGCGGCGAGATGCCCTCCATGCCCTCGCGCTTGCGACTCCTTGCGCAGCTCCTTGACGGTGTCCTGCGTGTACCCGGGCAGCACCTTGCCGTCGTAGAGCTTCATCTTCTGCAGGAGCGACAGGTTGTGCTTCTTCGGGTCCTCGAGGCGCGTCAGCGCGGCCCACATCGCGGCCACCTCGAGCGTGTGCGGCGCGATGTGCTTGCCCTTGATCTTCGGTCGAGTTGAAGTCCTTCTCGTAGATGCGGATCTCTTCGGTGAGCTTCGTGATGTACGGGATGTCGATCTTGATCGTGCGGTCCCGCAGGGCCTCCATGAACTCGTTGTTCAGGAGCTTCTTGTACTCGGCCTCGTTCGTGTGGCCGATGATGACCTCGTCGATGTCCGTCTGCGCGAACTTCTTCGGCTTGATCTTGTGCTCCTGCGTCGCGCCGAGCAGATCGTAGAGGAACGCGACGTCGAGCTTGAGGATCTCGATGAACTCGAGCGATGCCGCGGTTGGCGATGTTGAACTCGCCGTCGAAGTTGAACGCGCGCGGGTCGGAGTCCGAGCCGTACTCGGCGATCTTCCGGTAGTTGATGTCGCCCGTGAGCTCGGTCGAGTCCTGGTTCTTCTCGTCCTTCGGCTGGAACGTGCCGATGCCGACGCGGTCCTTCTCGCTGAGCGACGAGGCGCCGCACGCGGACGTGGTTCGGACGACCTTCGCCCAGTCGCCCTCGTACTTGATCATGAGCGACTTGAAGATGAAGCGGCTCGCGGGGTCGAGGTCCCCGTCGACGCGGACCTTGTACTTGTCGTTCGAGAGGCCGAGCTGGTCGATCGCCGTCGGCGCGCCAGTCCGGCGGGATGAGGCGCAGCGGCTCCTCGTTCATCGGGCTGGGGAAGCGGTCCGACGTCGGCGCTGTTGATGCCCGTCCCGGCGAGGCCGACCCAGTCGAACGTGTAGAGCGCGCCGTCGGGCGAGCGCGAGTAGTGCTCGACGCCCTGCTTGAGCAGGCGCGCGATCGTGCTCTTCGACGAGCCGACGGGCCCGTGCAGGAGGATGACGCGCTGCTCCGGGCCGTACCCCTCGGCCGCCGCCTTGAGCACGTGCACGAGGCGCATGAGCGGGATGTCGAGGCCGAAGATCGCGTTCTGCCCGCCCGCCGTGCTCGTCCTTGAAGAAGTTGTACCGGACGAGCTTCTTCTTGTTGTCGATGTACTCCTCGGTCCCGTAGCTGATGATCATGTCGTAGAGGCGCTGGTACGCGTTGCGCGTGACCTGCGGCTTCTCCCGCACGATCCCCAGGTACTCCTCGAAGCTGCCCTCCCAGTGAAGCTCGCGATAAAGCTTGAAGTCCTGCATCGCGGCGATGCGGTCGGTCATGTTCGAGAGGCGAGCATCTGCCATCGGTTTTCCTCGGCGAAGGGCCTCTGCGGCAGCCCTCCTTCAACATACCACCGGGCCGGGCACCGGGGGCACCGGGGCACGGTGGCCCGAGCGCTGCTCCCGCCTGCCCCGAAGCCACCGAGACGCCGGGGCGCCGTGCCCTCCCTGGCGGTGCGCGCGACCTCAGCCGCGGGACAATGCGTTTCCCTCCCTCATCCTGGCGCCTTCGCGGCTTGGCGGCTCTCCCCTCTCCTGTCGGCTCGGGCCTTGCAGCCGGTGAGTGGAGGCGGCAAGGTGTAGTCAGCCGCGCGATCGACACCCATGAGACCCTCCCTCCACGTCCTGGCTTTCGCGCTCGCCGTCTCGCCGTGCCTCCTCGGTTGCGCCGAAGACGAGGTCCAGGCCGCAGCCCGCGTTCCCGCAGGCCGTGGGTTACACCGACCCGGCGACCATGCCGATCCCGCCACCGCCGCGCGCACCGCCCGCGTATGCACAGGCGCCGGGCGGCCAGCCTCCCGAGCAGGGCGAGCAGGGTGGCGGCTATCAGGGCCCGCCCCAAGACGTCACCATCGGCGGCGAAGAGGGCGACCAGTACGCCGACACCGATCCCGCGGCCCTCACGGATTTCCGTTCCACCCTCGACCCCTACGGCAGCTGGACGGACGACCCCACCTACGGGACCGCCTGGGTCCCCTCGCAGTCCGTCGTCGGCTCCGACTTCACGCCGTACGTATCGGCTGGCCACTGGGCCTACGACGACGACTACGCCTGGGTCAGCGACTACGACTGGGGCTGGGCGCCGTTTCACTACGGGCGCTGGGTCTACGGCTCTGCGGCCGCGTGGGAGTGGATCCCGGGCCGCACGTACGCGGGCGCGTGGGCGTCGTGGCGATACGCGAGGCGGCTACGTCGGCTGGGCGCCGCTGCCTCCCACCTGGGGCTGGCGCGGCGGCATGCGCCGTGGGCCTCGGCTTCGTGCCGACCGCGCCGTACACGTTCGTGGGGACCGACCACCTCTTCTCGCCGGTGCTGTCGACCGCACCTGGTGACGGGCGGCCAGGTCGGCGTCGTCGCGGGGCACACGCAGCCGTACGTTCCGGCGACCGCCGGCGTCGGAGGGCGTGTCGCGGCCACCCCCTCGGTGGGCGGGCCGCCGCCGTCCACGCTTCACATCCAGGCATCGTCGGTCGCGCACGCGACGGTGTCCGATCGCGGCCTCATGCAGGCGCGCGCGTTCTCGCGGCCGACCACCGCCACGGCGCTCGGTGCGCACGCCCCGCAGCAGGTGGCGGCGCGCGGGTCGTCGGTCTCGGGGTGGTCGCGGGGGACGTCGGTGGCGCGGGTGCCTTCGTACGCCGCCGGCTCGTCTCACTTCGGCGGCAAGCTCGGCGCCGGCTTCTCCGGCAACGTGGCTTCGGCCGCGCCCATGCGGTCTCCCTACGCGGGTAGCTCGAGGGGGTACTACGGGTCCGCGGGGTCCTACGCAGGTCACTCCTCGGGGCCCGTCCGCTCGTCGGGCGGCTACTCCGGCTACACGGGCTACCACGGGGGAGGCTACTCCGGCAGCAGCTACCACGGCGGCGGTGGCTCCAGCGAAGGCTTCCACGGCGGCAGCAGCTTCCACAGCAGCGGCGGAGGCGGGGGCGGCTTCCACAGCGGCGGCGGTGGAGGAGGACACGGCGGCGGACATCGCTAGAATGTTCTGAACGGGGAAGGGGCAGCGCGATTCGTTTCGGTACGGAGGAGGACGCGATGTCGGCTTTTCGAACTTGGGCTTATGCGGCGGGGGCTTGGGCGATGGCGCTCGGGGTGCTGCTCGTCGGCTGCACGGCTTCCAGCAGCGGGAGCGGCTTGGGGAGCGCGGACACGGCCGGGTACGGCGGCCCGGGGAGCGCGGGTGCGCCGTCGGGCAGCTCGGGCGGCGGCGTTCAGCTCGTCGACGTGGACCCGAACCAGACCCTCACCGCGCAGCCCGGGCAGGGCGTCGGCGTCTTCACCCAGTACCAGACCGGCGGGCACTGGACCGTGTGGTGGACGTGCGACACCAACGTGACGAGCCTCTCCTGCAACTTCCAGATCGACGTGTCCGCGGCGTCCGGAGCGATCACGAACGTGGTCAACCAGCTGACCGAGCCGGGCGCCCTGCTGTCACAGCCCAGCCCGAACGAGGTCTCGGCGACGACGACCACGACGACGGCCGTCGACGGCATCGTCTTCGACACGACGCCGGGGGCCGTCATCACGCTCGACGCGAAAGTCGGCGGGACCGAAGACGGGTCGTTCCTCTTCTTCGTGCAGGACGGCCAGGTCAACGGCGGCTACCAGGGCACGCTGTCGGATCCACTCATGCTGGAGCCGTCGTCGCCTTGAGCGCGCCGCCCCTCCGCGCCGTCATCGGCTTCGGGGCGAACCTGGGAGAGCGTCTGGTCGCGATGCGCGCGGCCGCTCGTGCGCTGTCCCGCGTGGCAAGCGTCGAGAAGACGTCTCGCGTGTACGCGACGGCGCCGGTGGGCGGTCCGCCGCAGCCGGAGTACCTCAACGCCGCCGCCCTCGCGGGATACGAAGGGGCGCCGGGCGATCTGCTCGACGCGCTGCTCGCGATCGAGGCGGACCTCGGGCGCGTGCGCGCGGAGAAAGACGGGCCGCGGACGATCGATCTCGACGTCCTGTGGATCGATGGCGTGGCGCTCGACACGTCGCGGCTGGTCGTCCCGCACCCGCGCCTCCACGAGCGCGCGTTCGCCCTGGTGCCGCTGCTCGAGCTCGTGCCGGGCGCGCGCGATCCGCGGACAGGCGCGAGGTACGTCGCGCCGCCGGGAGACGTGCGCGACACGGGGGACGTGCTGTGAGGGCGATCGCCGGAGCCGCCCTGGCCCTTTCGACAGGGCTCCTCGCGTGCGGAGGGCAGGGGGCCTCGGCGCGCGACGGCGGCGAGCACGACGGCACCGTCGACGGCCGCGATGACACGGGCGGCGGTACGGGCACGCCGAGCGACGCGGCACCCGAAGCCCAGGGGCCGCCGTGCATTTGCCCCCTCGACGGGGCCGTCCCGGAGTGCGTCAGCCAGAACATCGGCGTGCAGTGCACCGAGCCCATCTGCGGGTCGTCGATGACGACGCTGACCGGCAAGGTGTTCGACCCGGCCGGGCTTAACCCGCTCTACGGCGTCATCGTCTTCGTCCCGGACAACGCCAGCGCGCTCCCCGCCATCACTCCCGGAACGAACACGTGCGCCACATGCGACACGCCCATCGGCTCCTACGTGGCCGCGGCGGTGACGGACTACACAGGCACGTTCACGCTGAACGGAGTGCCTACGGGCGTCTCCGTGCCCGTGACGGTGCAGATTGGCAAGTGGCGACGCACCGTCAACGTGTCGGTGACGACGAGGTGCGGCGCCAACTCCGTGCCCGACGGGACGCTGCGGCTGCCGAGAAACCATACGGAGGGAGACATGCCGCGAATGGCGCTCCTGACGGGCGGGTGCGACGACCTCGGGTGCTTTCTGACGAACATGGGGATTGACCCGCAGGAGTTCACGGCGCCCCAGGCCGGCGGGAACGTCGACGTCTACCAGGGTCTCGGCGGCGATGCGGGGACGGGCGCGGGCCTCTCGTCCGGCGCTGCCGGGGATTGCACGACGAGCGCGTGCCCGCTGTGGGCGAGCAAGGAGAGCCTTGAGTACTACGACGCCGTGATGCTCTCGTGCGAGTGCGGCGAGAACAACCAGACCAAGCCCCCGGCCGCGATGCAGGCGCTCCACGACTGGCTCGCCGAAGGCGGCAGGGTCTTCGCGAGCCACTTCCAGTACACGTGGTTCAAGAACAACCCCGAGGCCGACTTTCAGGACGCCGCGACGTGGCTCGGCCCGTCGGCGGCGACGGGGAGCGGCACGTACGGCATCGACACGAGCTTCCCGAAGGGGGAGGGGTTTGCGCAGTGGCTGGGCGTCGTGGGTGCGCTGGAGAGTGACGCGTCGCCGCCCGCCATCGACTTGACGAACGTGGCGACCAGCGTCTCCTCGGTGAACGAGCAGTCGACGAACCGGTGGATCTACGACCCTGCCACGACGCCCAACGACACCAAGTACCTGTCGTTCGAAACGCCGATCGGCGGCGCGACGCCACCTTCCTCGCCCTGCAACCAGACCGCTCCCGCGTACTACTGCGGCAAGGCGGTGTTCGCGGATCTCGACACGAGCGGCAGCCCCCCAGGTGCGGTCCAGAGCATCCCTTCGGGGTGCCCGACGCAGGCGCTGACGCCGCAACAGAAGGCGCTGGAGTTTCTCTTCTTCGATATGGGGGCGTGCGTCTCCGGCACGTCGCCACCGCCGCCGCCTGTCCCCCCGCCCCCGTGCGACGCGGGCGAAGCTGACGACGCCGGTGACGCGGGCAGCGACTGAGCGAGGCTACAGCCCGAACCCCCGCAGCTTCTTGTGCAGCCCCTCGCGCGTGATGCCGAGGGTCTTCGCGGCGGCCGTCTTGTTGTTGTCGTGCTCGCGGAGGGCCTCGATGAGCAGCCAGCGCTCGATCTGGTCGATCATCTCCTTGAGGGTCCCCTTGGTCGGCTTCACCCGCTCGACGATGCCCTCGATCTGGCGGATGCGCGGCGACAGGAGATCCGGCGTGACGAAGCCGCCGGCTTCGATCTGGATGACGAGGCGCTGCACCTCGTTCTGGAGCTCGCGGACGTTGCCCGGCCAGTCGTACGCCTGCAGGAGCTCCATCGCCTGCTGCGAGAACCCCGCGGCCGGCTTGCCGAGCTCGGCGACGTAGCGCGCGAGGAAGTGCTCTGCCAGAAGCGGGATGTCCTCGCGCCGCTCGCGCAGAGGCGGGACGCGGATGGGGAACACGTTGAGGCGGTAGTAGAGGTCTTCGCGGAAGCGGCCCTCGGCGACCTCCTTCTCGAGGTTCCGGTTGGTCGCCGCGACGATGCGCACGTTGACGCGCTTCTCCTGCGTCGCGCCGATGGGCCGGATCTCCCCCTCCTGCAAGCACGCGCAGCAGCTTGCTCTGCAGCGACAGCGGCATCTCGGTCACCTCGTCGAGGAAGAGCGTCCCGCCGTCGGCGATCTCGAAGAGGCCCTTCTTGTCCTCGTGGGCGCCGGTGAAGCTGCCCTTCTTGTGGCCGAAGAGCTCGCTCTCGAGCAGGTTCTCCGGGCATCGCGGCGCAGTTCTGGCTGACGAAGAGCTGGGTGCGCCGGCGCGAACGGTAGTGCACCGCGGCGGCGATGAGCTCCTTGCCGACGCCCGTCTCGCCCTCGATGAGGACGCGTCACGCGCGTGTCGACGACCTTGGCGAGCTGCTCGAAGAGCGCGCGCATCGCGGGCGCTCTGGCCGATGATCTCCTGCTCGCCCTTGCCGACCCGACGCGACTCCTCGCGCGTCTTGAGGAACGCGTTCTCCTTCTTGAGGCGCTCCTCGGCGGCGCGCAGGCGCTGCACGAGGCGCGCGTTGGCGACGGCGAGCGACGCGTTGTGGGCGAGCACCGCGCAGACGTCGAGGTCGGCGCTCGGTGAAGACGCCCGCGCTCTCGCGGTTGTCCATCTGCAGGACGCCGAGGATCTCGTCGCCCTTCCAGAGCGGGACGCCGAGCGTCGCTCCGGATCTGCGCTCCCATGAGCGACTCGGTCTGCCCCACCTCGGCGGGCGCGTCCGCGGCGAGGACCGCGGCGCGCTCGCTCACGACCTTGCGGAAGACGCTGCGCGTGACGGGGATGGGCTGCTTCGCGGGCCCCTGTTGCCCGCGCACGCGCGTGACGACCGGGACGTAGCCGACCGCGCCCTCGCGCCCGCCCTCGTCGTCGTCCTCGCGCAGGATGACGGTGACGTGCGTGGCCCCCGGCACGAGCCCGAAGGCCGCGTCGCAGATCGCGACGAGCACGGTCGTGCAGATCGTCCGCGGCCCCGATGCGCTTCTGCACGTCGTAGAGCGCGCGGAGGCGGCTGGTCGTCGCGCTCGACCGTGGACTCGGCGCGACCCAGCTCGTCGATCTTGCGGATCGCGAGGACGCGTGGGTCGCCCTCGGCGTCCGCGAGGATCGTCACCGCGACGTGCACGACACGCTCACCGCCCCCGAGCTCGAGCACGTCGCCTGCCTCGAGCGCGACCTCGCGCGCGTTCGCCTCGTCGAGCGCGATGCGCGCGCCCGCGCGCACGACGGCGGTCCCGTTGGTCGACCGCAGGTCGCGCAGCACGTAGCGCGTCGGGGCCGAAGACGATGCGGGCGTGCTCTCCCGAGACGTGTTCGTCGGGCAACACGACGTCGCTGTCGGCCGAGCGTCCGATCCGGATCACCTCACTCGACGACTCGTGCCGTGCCCCCCGCGCCGGCCCGTCCATCACCTCGAGGCAAATCATCTGCCCTACTTTAGGGGATCTAGCCGCAGAGGCGCAGAGGACGCGGAGGGAAGAGGATCAGCCCCCAAAACCCCTCTCGCCCTCTGCGCCTCTGCGGTTCAAATCTCTCTTGCTGCTTACTGCGCCCGCGCGCGCAGGCGCCACGCCACCTGCGCCACGGTGTTGTCGGCGCTGATGACGTCCTTGTCGCCGCTCTTCGCGTCGGCGGCGACGATCTTGTCGAGGGCGTCCGCGGCCGCGGTGTCGCCCTGGGGCGCGAGCTCGTCGATCGCGTCGCACGACCGCGATGCGGGCGCCCGGGTTTCTCACCTTGTCGACGTGCTTCACGAGCTCGGTGCGCGTCGCGTTCGCGGCCGGACCGCCGCCCAAGATGACCGACATCCACGAGGCCTTGACCGCCTTGAAGTACGCGGTCGGCGGCGTGTTCGGGATGGGTCGTCGAGCAGCGACTCGTAGCAGCTCAGGTCGCCCTTGCACTTGTCGAGCGCCGAGCCCGCGAGGTCGAACTCCTGCTGGCTGTACGCGAAGATGTCGGCGGGGGCCTCTTTCTTCACCTTCGCCACCGCGTCCGCGACGTCCGACTTCCTGTCCGGCGTCATGAGCTTGAACATCGGCGTCGAGCTGCAGAAGCTTCGTGTTGAAGTCCGGCGCCTTCTTCATCTCCTTCAGCAGCCAGTCGACGAGCTTCGGGTCGTAGAAGTTGGCGGACTGCTGCGCGAGCGCCGCCCGCGGCTTGAGCTGCCCGAGCATCTTGTCGCTCGAGTCCCACGTCAGCTTGCTCGTAGGCCGCGAGGAACGCCGGCTCGTTGCGCGGGTCGTTCGGCATCTGCACGAGCGCCTGGGCGAGCTCGGTGCGCGCCGTGTCCGTGTCGGCTCCCGGGAGGGCCTGCGAGGATCGCGTCGCGACACGGTGCTCGCCCGACCTGTGCCAGCACGTTCGCGATGACGCCGATGTTCGCCTTGTCCTCGAAGCCCTCGGCGGCCTTCACGTAGTCCGGATCCTGCCCGTTCAAGGCCTTGATGAGCTCGGGCTCGGCGTCCTTCGCCATCTTGAGGAGAGCGAACTGGATCGTCGCGCCGAGCGTCGCCGTCTTCGACGGCGTCAGGAGCGCGACGAGCAGCGGCTTGACGGCCTTCGTGTACCGGAGGTCGCTGATGACCTGCACGCTGGTGAGCTGCCACCACATCAGCTGGTCCTTCTGCGAGTCCACGTTGTCGGCGACGGCCGGGCCCTTCAGCTTGTCGATGGCCTTGTCGCCGTAGCTGCGCTCGTGCACGTTCAGCGATCGCCTCGTGGAGCGCCGTGTAGAGGCGCTGGCTGTTCGTCTT
Source organism: uncultured delta proteobacterium (assembly GCA_963847465.1). GTDB lineage: Bacteria > Myxococcota_A > Polyangia > Polyangiales > Polyangiaceae > Palsa-1150. The sequence goes on from CAWKAF010000033.1 coordinate 283,343, forward strand.
CGAGAGCTGGAACTTGGCGAAGACGTCCCACAGCTCGTCGAGACGGTCTGGTCGAGCTTCACGCCTGCCTTGGCCATCGCGTTGATCGACTCGCACGCGACGCGCACCTCGTCGTCGGTCTTGCCCATCTCGAAGTCCTTGAGGGCCTTCGCGATCGCCGGCTGGGTGCGCGGGTCGTGCGTCTCGGCGAGGAACTTCATGAGGTCCGTGCGCGTCTTGTCGTCGAGGCCGCCGCGCCGTGTACTGCTTGGTCATCGGGTCGACGATGGTGTCGAGCAGCGACTTGACCTCGGGCGCGCCCGCGTCGTTGCTCGCGCTTGGTCATGTCGTCCTCGTAGAACTGCGTCAGGCGCTTGATGGCGTTGGCGCGCTGCGCGGGGTCGTCCAGGCGCTTGACCCACGTCTTGGGGTCGTTGTCGTCGTCGCAGGCGACGAGCGTCGCCGCGGTCGTCAGGACGGCGAGCGGTGCTGCGACGCCCAGCACCGCGGAAAGCAGCCGGAGCGTGCAAGACGAGCGTACGCGCGGTCTTCATGGGTCTCTCCCGTCAGTCTTGCGCCGCGACGCCTGGCATCGCGGACGCTTCCCCACGGCGCCAAACAACACCGCGAGGCCGGACGGTACAAGGGGCCGACGGCGAGTGTCAAACCCGGATCAGCCGATGATCATCCCCTCGGACAGGAGCTTCCCCTCGCTGAAACCGCCCTAGGCTCCACCGTTCGAAGAGCGGAGTGCGCTGCCCCCCGGCGACGAGCGTCGGCGAGGAGCTTGCCGAAGGCCGGGCGCCATCATGAAGCCGTGCCCCATGAAGCCGCTGGCCTGGTAGAAGTGCTCCACGCCGTCCACCGGGCCGACGATGGGGTTGGCGTCGGGGGTGAGGTCGTAGCAGCCGGCCCACTGGCGCAGGACCTTGACGCGGGCCAGCACCGGGCACGCGCGCACCAGCGAGCGGGCGTACCTGCCCGAGGAAGGCGTGCGAGCTTTCCTGGTCGAGGCCCGCGGGCGACGTACTCGTTGCCGATGCCGCCGACAATCTCGCCGCGCGTCGACTGGGAGAAGTAAAGGCCATCGGAAAGGTCGGCCACGAGAGGCTTGAGCCAGGGCTTGAGCGGCTCGGTCGAGCAGAATCTCGTGGCGGTGGGGACGGTTGGGGAGCGCGACGCCGAGCATGCGCGCGACCTCCGGCGACCACGCGCCGGCGGCGTTGACGACCTTGTTCGTGCGGATCGTCGTGGCGTGCGCGCCGGGGCTGCGACCGGGCGGCCCGCGACCGCCGCACCCGCACGCCGTCGATCCGTGCGCCCGGCAGTGTCGAAGCCGACGACCTCGTGCCACGTAGCGACCTCGACGCCCGAGCTGCGGCGCCGCCTGCGCGTAGCCCCAGACGAAGGGCCACGGGAAGACGACGCCGTCGTCCGGGTTGTAGCTGGCGGCATCGACCCCGGTCGTGTCGAGCTCCGGCACGATGCGGCGCGCCTCCTCGGGAGTCAGCATCCGCGTCGGCAGGCCGCAGTCGTTCTGCAGCGCGACGCTCGCCTCGAGGGTGCGGCGGTGGGCACCGGTGCGCGCGAGAAAGAGGTAGCCGCCCTGGCGGAGCCACACGTTGATCTTCATCCGCGCCGCGAACTCGCGGCACATGCGGATGCTCTCGTGCATCAGCTGCACGTTGGCCTCGCTCGACCATTGCGCGCGGACGCCGCCGCCGTTTCGTGCCGCTCGCTCCGCCGCAGAGGTAGCCCTTGTCGACGACGGTGACGCTCGTCACCCCGCGCTCGGCGAGGTGGTACGCGATCGAGAGGCCCATGATGCCGGCGCCGATGACGACGACGGCAGCCTCGGTCACGCATGACGCATCGTCGCCAGAGCCGCGATGACGGCGTCGTGAAGTCGCCCGTTGGTGGCCACGAGGCCGCGGGAGTTGACGAGCTCCTCGCTCGCGTAGTCGATCGGCTCGCCGTCGGCGTCGGTGCAGCGCCCCCCGGCGGCGTTGACGAGCGCCTCGGTGGCGCACGCGTCCCAGCGCATCCCGGCGCGACCGGGCTGCAGGTAGACGTCGTGCGCCCCGATCGCGACGAGGGCGCCCTTGAGCCCGGAGCTCCCGTGGCGGACGCTCTGGCGGGCGCCCAGAGCGTCGACGAGCTCGGCGAGCCGTCGGCGACACGCGCGACCGCGAGAGGACGATCGACGCGCCCTCCAGCGACGGCTGGGACGACGGGTGGATTTGCGACGCGCGAACCGTCGGCCGCAACCTCCCACGCCCTGTCGCCGACGACCCCGAAGAACGCGCGCCCCCACGCCGGCGCCACGATGACGCCGATGACCGCCCGCCCCTTCACGGCGAGCCCGATCATGACCGAGAACTCGCCGTTTCTGGCTACGAACTCGCGCGTGCCGTCGAGCGGGTCGACGAACCATGCGGCGTCGGCCTGTGCAAAGCCCGCGTACGCGCTGGCCTCGCTCTCTTCGGCGACGACCGGCACTCCCGGGAAGGCATGGCCAAGCCGATCGCAGAGCAGGGCATTGGACTCCCGGTCCGCCCTTGTGACCGGATCGTCTTTGGCCTTGTACTGAACCTCGAAGGGCGTCTCGTAGACGCGCATCACGAGGTCCGCTGCCTCGCGGGCGGCGGCGAGGGCGACTTCAGCGGCGCGGGCCAGGTCTTTCATATCTCGACGCCCGCGGCATCGAGCGCCTGGGGAAGGCGAGCCAGATCGGCGTCGCGCATGTACACGGGGCCGCTGCCCACCTCGCGCACGAGCTCCTCGAGCTGTTCGGCGCTCCGCGGCCCGAGGACCGCCCCCGAGACCAGCGAGTTGGCCAGGACGAACCGTACGGCGGCCGCACGCAGGGTCATCACATCACCGTGCACGAGGAACCGCAGGGCCGCCAGCTGCTCGACGCGCCGTTCGAGCTCTGGCTTCGTCCAGCGGTCCGTGCGGTGGTCGCCCTCGGCGAACTCCTTGTGCGCGCTCCAGTGGCCCGAGAGAAGACCGTGGGCCAGCGTCGACCGCGCGAGGACGCCGGCGCCCGCCACCATGATGTCGCCTGCGAGCCTGTGGAAGTTGCTCGCGTGAAGGAGGTTGTACGCGACCTCGATCACCTCGGCGCCGTAGCGGAGCGCGATGCGTGCCACCGCGACGTCGCCTGCGCTCACGCCCCAGTGGGCAATCTTCCCTTCCTTCTTCATCTCGAGGACCGCGTCGATCGTTTGCGGATCGTTGAAGACGGCGTCGCTCGGGTTGTGAAGGAGGTAGACGTCGATGCACGGCCGACCGAGGCGGCGAAGCGAGCGCTCCACCGCGTCGCGCAGATACGGCTTGTCGAATCGCTTTCTCGGCGGCGAGGTCGTCCGATCGGTCCCGCCTTTGGTCACGACGACGACATCGTCTCGATCGGCGATCGCGACGCCGATGAGGCGCTCCATGTGCCCGCCTCCGTAGGCGTCGGCCGTGTCGATGAGCGTGAACCCCATTTCGAGTGCGCGCCGGAGGACTCGCTCCTGCATCGCGGGTTCGACGGGCCCGTACCCGTCGCCCGAGAGGCCCCACGTCCCAAGTGCCATTTCACTGACCTTGAGGCCTGTCTTTCCAAGCGGTCTCGCACGCACGACCACGGTAGGTTTAGCCGAATCCCACTTCCCGGGTGACGGCAAACGAGCTAAAGGGGGCTTTCCGCACGGGAGACCTTCGGGTATGCGATTCGCGCTGTTGGCTTTGATGACCTCTGGCGCAGTTGCCCTCGGCGGCGTCACGAGCTGCGGTGGTGAAGAGCCGGCGCCGCAGGCACCGCCGCCGCCTCCTCCACCCACGGTCAGCGCAACTCCGCCCCCCGCGGACACGACGCCGCCGCCTCCTCCCAAGCCGTCTCTTGCCGAGCTCATCCCCCAGACGCTTCAGGGCATGCGCGACGCCTTCAACGCGCACGACGCGAAGAAGCTCGCGACGTTCTGTACCGAGGATTGTGTCGTGGCCGGCTACGGGCAACCGGACGCGCATGGTCGTGACGACGTCGCGACGGGCCTGCAGCATCTGTTCGATACGTTCGGAGACGCCCGGTCGGCCCCCCTTCGGGGTTGGTCCAAGGGGAACGTGGTCGTCTCGGAGATTGCGTGGGCCGGCACGATGACCAGCGACTTCATGGGGATGAAGGCGACCGGCAAGCCGGTCGGCCAGATCTGCGCCCGCATCCTCTTTTTCAGCGACGACGGGCTCGTGAAGGAGATGCACGAGTACGCGGACGACGCGGGCCTCATGGCGCAGATGGCGGGCAAGAAGGGCGCGCCCCCCGTGCCCGTTTTGCCGACCAACTCGCCCGAGATGCACGTCGCGAAGGGGACTCCGGACGACGATAAGCTCGAGGACTGGGCCAAGGCCGGTGACGTGACCTTCAGCAAGGACGATCCGAAGGCGGCCCTCGCCGGCATGGCGGACGACGGCGACTACTGGATCAACTTCAGCGGTATGCCGGCCATGAAGGGCAAGAAGGAAAACGAGAAGGGCCTCACCGGCTGGTTCAAGGCCTTTCCGGATCAGAAGTGGACGAGCACCAACGCCTGGGGGATCGACGGGTTCGCGATTCTCGAGCACGCGGTGAGTGGGACGCAGAAGGGTCCGCTCGGGCCGCTTGCGGCTTCGAACAAGGCTGTCAACGGCTGGCACTGGCTCGAAATTCTCCAGCCGACGGCCGACGGCAAGATCCAGCACGGATGGGGCTACGCGAACCTCATTGAGTTGATGCAACAGACCGGTGCGCTCAAGCCGCCGGGGGACAAGCCCGCGGCCAAGGTGGCCCCGATGGTCAAGAAGAAGTGATTGGGAGGAGACAGAAATCATGCGCATGAAGTCGCTCGCCGCACTCGTCGTTCTCGCGTCCGCGTTTGCGGCCTGCGGTGGTGAAGAGCCTCCGCCCCCGCAGCCCCCGCCGCCGCCGCCCATGGCGCCCCCGCCGCCGCCTCCGGCGACCGCCGAGACTCCTCCGCCTCCGCCGCCCAAGCCAACCATCGCCGAGCTCATCCCCGTGACGCTGAAGAACGTCACCGACGCGTTCAACGTCCACGACTCGCAGAAGTTCGCGGCCAACTACACGGCCGACGCAGTCGACACGGACTACGGCACGCCGGAGATGCACGGCCGTGACGACATCGCGAAGGGCGTTCAGAGCCTCTTCGACATGTCAGGCGACGTGAAGGGTGGCGCCGCCCACCTCTGGTCGAAGGGGAATGTCGTCGCGGTCGACTGGGTGTCCGCGGGCACCATGACCGGCGACTTCATGGGGATGAAGGCGTCGAAGAAGCCCGTCGGGGGCCATCGCCTGGTCATCGCCATGCTGAACGACGACGGGCTGATGACTCAGGCGCACGTGTACGCCGACATCCCGGGCATGATGGCGCAGATGAAGGGCGCCAAGGACGCGCCCGAAGTTCCCGCCGTGCCGACGACGACCGAGATGCATGCCGCGAAGAATTCGCCCGACGAGGACAAGCTCGTCGATTGGCTCAAGGCCGACACGGACACGATGAACAAGGGCGACATGAAGGCGATGTCGGCCACCTTCGCGCCGGACGGGGACGTGACGTTCTTCTTCATGGGCGGCAAGGTGATCAAGGCTGGCAAGGATCTCGACAAGTTCCACGCCGACTTCTTCAGGGCGGTCCCAAAGGCGCAGTTCTCGGTCGTCAACGCGTGGGGCATCGACGGCTTCGTCGTCGCCGAGCGCACGATTCTCCGGCACGCAGAAGGGGCGTCTTGGGCCCCTTCCCGCATCGAACAAGGACATCACGCTGCACGTGGGCGAGGTGTTCCTGCCAACCGCCGACGGCAAGGTCAGCCACGCCTGGGTGTTCGGCAACATGGGCGAGCTCGCTCCGCCGCCCGCCGCCAAGGCTGCCCCCGCCCCCAAGGCGGCACCGGCCGCCGCCAAGGCAGCCCCGACCCCGAAGAAGTAGCGAGCGTTTAGACACGAAGCGCATCGTGGGGGAGAGGGCCCGAGGGGGCGAGGCGCCGAGGTACGCCTCGCTCGCTCCCTCGGCTCGGCCAGGGGAAGGCCTTTGCGCTTACGTGCGGACTCGGATACTTTTGATTCATCCTGGCGTAGCGCGTCCTTTGCGTGATTCCACGATGAATCCGGCCTCCCTTACGCGCCGGTATTCGCGAACCGTTGGGAGGATCGCAAAATGCGTGTGCTTCGCTCTTTCCGTAAGTCGCTTGCCCCAGTTGCCCTTGCCACCTTCGCAATCGCGGCCGTAGCCAGCTGCGGCGGCGGGGGCACGTCCACCACCCGGTCCGCCTCCGAGGATGGCGGGGGAAGCGACGCCACGGCCGACGGCACCTCCTCCGCCCCGCCGGGGGACGGTTCCGCGCCGCAGGACTCTTTCAGCCAGGATTCGGGGGCCGGGGACGCGAACGATTCGAGCAGTAGCGCGGACTCGAACGGCGACGGTCCAGGCTCGCAGCCGGGCGAAGCCGGCGAGGACGATTCGGCCACGGCCTTGGATGCGGGAGGTGACTCCGAGTCCGGGGCTGCGGACGGGAGCCCGTCGTCGGACGCCCAGAACGGCGCAGATTCGGAGGCCGGCCTCTGCAGCGTCGACGGCACCGCGTGCTCACTTGACGGCGGCAACGGCCTTTGCGGCGCCGGCGCGTGCGGCTCGTGCAGCGATCCGTCGTCCGACTCCGTCTGCAGCGGGGCCTACGGCGACGGCGGCGCGGGCGGCTACATCTGCACGGCCGGTAGCTGCGTTCCGGGCAACTGCCACACGGACGCCGATTGCAACGGTGGGATTTGCGGTTTCGTCACGGCGCAGTTCTGCGCGGGCTGCACCGCCGACTCCCAGTGCCAGAGCGACGTCACGTACGGTCCTTCGACGATCTGCGACACGTCGAGCAAGAAGTGCGTCACGAGCGCATGCACCACCGTGGCGGCCGCTTGCTCGAACGCAGGGGACATCTGCTGCCCCGGCGTGAGCGGAAACGCGTGCGTGCCCGGCAACTGCTGTTCGGACGCGCAATGCAGCGGAACGACGCCCGTGTGCAACACGAGCACCAACGCGTGCGCCGTTTGCGACGCCGTTGGCGCGGGTGCGACGTACGTCATCGTCGATCCCGTCAACGGAAAGGACATCGCGAGCAACGGAAGCGGGACCGTCGGCAGCGGGGCGGTAGAGGACGGCGCGTGCGCCTTCAAGACGATCACCTTCGCGCTCGGACATCTGCCGGCCGGGCCCGATGGAGGCGCGTCGGTCGTCGACGATGTACGCGTTCTTCCGACGGGCCCCGTCGCCACCGGCGAGGACTTCCCCATCACGGTGCCAGCCGGCATGACGATCGAAGGTGTGGGCGGCCCGGTCACGGTCAACGAGACGGCGACGGGCGACGGCACCTTCACGGGGGTCGCGTTCACACTGTCCGCGGCGGGCTCCACGCTCTCGAACCTGATCATCGACGGGGCCACGACGGGCGTGCGCGGCGTCCGCGCGACGACGGGCTCGACCTTGACGACGAACCTCGTCAACGTCGAGGTCAGAAATTTCACGGCGGCGGGGATCCGGGTCGAGCTCTCGGGCAAGCTCACGATCAACTCCGGCACCAGCGCGCACAACAACGGAAGCGCGGGGACGGAGCCCTGCGGTCTTCGCGTGACCGGGCAAGCGCAGGTCACCATCACCGGCGGCGCCGTGCCGATCCAGTTCAACCAGAACACCCAGAACGGCATTCTCGTCGATGGGGCGGGGTCGGTGACGATAACGGGCACTCCCTCGGGCACGACCGGGAGCGTCGTCGCCAATGCCAACCTCGTCGACGGCATCGACATCCACCAGACCGTGGCGACCGCCAGCACGATCACCGGTCTGGTCGCGATGGGCAACGCGGAGGACGGGGCGCGCTTCTACGGCCCCTCGAGTGTGCAGGTTCGTGGCAGCATCTTTCTCGGGAACACGAACAACGGCGTCAACGTCCTGCCCGAAGGTGCCGGGGCCAACGAGAACGACGTTGCGGCCATCGACCTCGGCACGGCCGTCAGCGCCGGGGGTAATACGTTCCAGAGCGCCACGACGCCGAACGCCTTCGCGGGCATCTGTTTGAACATCGGCACGGGCGCCTCGCAGACGCTCCAAGCGCAGGGGAACATCTGGGGAGCCGGCGACGGGGGAGCTCTCAACTGCGGCGCCGCGGGGACGCTGACTGAGAACACGGGCAAGGGCTGCTCGGGCGGCGTGGACATCGGCGGCAGCGGGCTGTCGGCCACCGTCACCGCGACCTCGAATGGCGTCGACGTGGCGTCATGCTCGTGCGGGGGCAACACCACCTGCAAGTGATCTCCGGTGGGACAGGGGAAGATAGCGGGCCAGCGCCGCCCTTTCGTGGCCGCCTCGCACCCCTCCGGGCGCCATAAAAATCCGTCTTGGTTGCCTGCTGGCGACGCCGGCTTGACACTGTGGCTTCTGAACACGCTACCCCGCGCGGGGGCTTTGGAGGCTTGCCATGTCAATAAGGGCTTGTGTCGCACTTGGGCTTTGTTCGTCGTTGGCGATTTTGGTCGGATGCGGAGGGAGCAGCGGCAGTTCGACGGGCGTCGGCAACCAGGACGGCGGCTCCGACGGAACCGTCTCGTCGAGCGGCACGTCGAGCGGCGGCGAGGACGCCACCGGGTCGAGTAGCTCGTCGAGCAGCTCGTCCTCGTCCAGCTCCGGCGGCGGCATCGACAGCGGGTCCAGCGGAGGCGAGGACAGCGGCTCCTCGAGCGGAACCGTCGACAGTGGGTCTTCCAGTGGAGTCGCTGACAGCGGCTCTTCGAGCGGAAGCGTCGATAGCGGTTCCTCGAGCGGTGCAGTCGACGCGGGCAGCGATGCCGCGGCCGAAGCGGCGGCGCCGTCGTGTGCAGGGGACAGTGGCAACTGCGCCACGCCGACCCCCTATTGCAACGCGGCGACCAACATGTGCGTGGAGTGCACGGCACAAGCAAACTGCGGTGACCTGCAGTGCGTGAACAATGCGTGCGTCGAATGCACGATGGACTCGAATTGCATGACCGCGGCGCGACCCCATTGCGACACGACCACGAACACGTGCGTGCAGTGCGCGGGCGCATCCGGGGACAGCGAGTGTGCGGCACCGACGCCCTATTGTGTCGGCGACAAGTGCGTGCAGTGCACGACCACCACCAACTGCGGCGGCACCGATGTCTGCAATGCCGAGAACCGATGTGTCGTGAGCTGCACGCCCGACGGCGGTCAGTGCGCGGCACCCGAAGCCGTGTGCAACCCGGCGACCACCACCTGCGTCCAGTGCCTCACGAGCACGGACTGCATGGGCGCCGTGAGGCCGGCCTGCAACACGACCACGAACACGTGCGTCGAATGCACGACGAGCACTCAGTGCGCCGGCAACGGCGGTGGCGAGGTCGTGTGCAACCCGGCCACGGACACGTGCGTCCAGTGCACCGAAAGCAGCCAGTGCATGAACACAGCGCGCCCCGTCTGCAACCCCGAGGTCCACGAGTGTGTCCCCCGGTGACGGGAGCAGCGCACGGGGTCTACGCCCGTTTCGCTGAGCGGTAGGACTTTACCGGGCGTGCCGACGAGAGCAGAGTCGGCGCCCCGGGAGGTCCCATGAAAGAGCTCATCTACCACCGCCATCTCCTGCCAGCCGTCGAGCGCAACGCGGACAAGGTCGGCTTCATCGACGGCAGCTACCGCGGCACGTACGCCGTGCACCTCGATCGGGTGGCCCGGCTGTGTGCGGCGCTAGGCCAGCTGGGCGTGGGGCGGCACGATCGATTCGCCGTCCTGGCGTTGAACAGCCACCAGTTTCTCGAGAGCTACCATGCGGCCTTCCTCGGCGCGGGGGTCATCAACCCGCTGAACCTGAGGCTCGCCCCCAAGGAACTCGAGTACATCATTCACGACTCCGGTACGAAGGTTTGCTTCGTGGACGCGGCCTTCGCCCCGGTCATCGCTCAGGTTCGTGCAGCCGCCGGGATCGAGCAAGTGGTGTTGATTGGCGGCGGTGACGTGCCGTGCGACCACAGGTACGAGCACCTGCTCGAGGCCGTGACCCCGAAGATTCCCGACGAGCCCGAGGAGACCGATCCGGTCGTCCTCATGTACACGGGTGGTACGACGGGGCTGCCGAAAGGGGTCCTCTGCGATCATCGCGCGCAGATCCTGAACCTTTACCACGCGCTCATGCGCATCCCGTTCGACGGGGAGGCCGTCGCGCTCATGCAGACGCCGATGTTTCACGCCGCGTCCACGACCACCGTGCTCGGGGCGCCCCTCGGCTCGACGTTGGTGTTCATCCCGATGTTCGACCCGGCCAAGGTCCCTCTGGTCATAGAAACGCGGAAGGTGACCATGACCGCGATGGTCCCGAGCATGATCGGCATGGTCCTCGGGCATCCGGACTTCAAGGCGGAGCGCCTGGCTTCCCTCACGCACCTAAGCTACGGCGCATCGCCCATGCCCGAGCCCTTGCTCCGGCGCCTGCTCGCGCTCTTCCCGAACCTCGACATCTTCCAGGGGTACGGAATGACCGAGGCCTCCCCTTTGCTGACCGTGCTGGGGCCGGAGGAGCACCGCCAGGGGGGTGAGCTCCTCCTCTCCGCGGGGAGAGAGCTGCCCGGTGTGGTGCTCAGCATCCAGGACGAGGACGGCCGGATCCTCCCGCCGCGTCACACAGGAGAGGTGTGCGCCCGCGGGGGCAACTACATGCAGAGCTACTGGAAGAAGCCGGAGGCCACGGAGGAGGCATTCCGGGGCGGCTGGTACCACAGCGGCGACGCCGGCTATCTCGACGAGCGTGGGTACCTGTTCCTCGTGGACAGGGTGAAGGACATGATCGTGACGGGCGGCGAGAACGTCTACTCCACCGAGGTGGAAAACGCGGTCGCGTCCCACCCGGCGGTTGCGCAGGTGGCCGTCATCGGAATCCCGCACGAGGCCTGGGGGGAAGCCGTCCATGCGATCGTGGTGCTGCGCGCCGGCGGGAGCGCGACAGAAGAAGAGATCATCGCGCACGCGCGAGCGAGCATCGCGGGCTACAAGGTGCCCAAGAGCGTCGAGTTCCGCGCCCAGCCTCTGCCCCTCTCGGGCGCGATGAAGGTCCTGAAGCGCGAGCTCCGTGCCCCCTACTGGGAAGGCCACGCCCGCCGTGTGAACTAGAACGCTGCGCCTCTATTGAGGCGCGGTGCTCTGGCACGTCGAGCTACAGCTCGGGGTGCTGTCGCACTGTTCGCCGAACTGGGACTCGACCTCGCCGTCGCCGCAGTAGGGGGCGAACTTGCACGCGGTCGTACAGACCCCAGGCCCGTAGGCGGTCGCGGGCGAGACGTTGCTCGATCCGTCGTCGCACTGCTCGGGGCCGTTCTTGATGCCGTCACCGCAGTATCCGGCGAGCGTGCAGTTCGAGTTGCACGTGCCGTAGGCGCCGTTGTTGACGCCGTTGTCGCACTGCTCGCCGGGGTCCTTCACCCCGTTGCCGCAGGTGAACTGGCAGTGGGAGTCGCACGGATCGCCGGCGACGCCGTTGTTGACGCCGTCGTCGCATTGCTCGCCGGGGTCGACGACGCCGTTTCCGCAGGTGGCTAGCGGCACGAACATCTTGCAGTCGGACGTGCACGACCCCGGCTGGCCGTTGTTGACGCCGTCGTCGCAGACCTCGCCGAATTCGCCGTCGACGTTGTGGTCGCCGCAGTACGGCGCCGGTGTGCACTGGTTGGTGCACAGGCCGGGGCCGTAGGCCGTGGCGCTGTTCGCGGCACCCTGGTCGCACGTCTCGGGCGGATCCTGGAGGATGCCGTCCCCGCAGTATCCCGCGAGCGTGCAGTTGGCGTTGCACCCGCCGTAGCTGCCGTTGTTGTTCGCGGCGCCGTCGTCGCACTGCTCGCCGGCCTCCTTGATGCCGTCGCCGCAATAGGGGCCGAGGGTGCAGTTGGAGTTGCAACCGTTGTAGCCCCCCGTGTTGCCCGCGGTCCCGTTGTCGCACTGCTCGGGGGGTTCGATGACGCCGTCGCCGCAGTTGAGGACGCAGGTGGCGCTGCAGGGGTCACCGACGGCACCGTTGCTGATCCCGTCGTCGCACTGCTCCGGTGGGTTCTGGACGATGCCGTCGCCGCAGCGCGGGCCCAGCGTGCACGAGCTCGTACAGTACCCGTACCCGCTGCCGTTGGCGGCGCCCTGATCGCACTGCTCGCCGTTCGAGACCTTCCCGTCGCCGCAGTACGGCGCCCACACGCAACCCGGGCCGCACTGCTTGGTCGCTCCGCCGTAGGTGACCTGGTTGACGCCGTTGTCGCACTGCTCGGGCGGAGTCTCGACGATGTCGTCGCCGCAGTACGGCGCGAGCGTGCAGTTGGCGTTGCACCCGCCGTAGGCGCCGGTGTTGTTCGCGGTGCCGAGGTCGCACTGCTCGTTGCCCGCGACGATGCCGTCCCCGCAGACCGTAGTGCACTGGCTGATGATGTGCGTGAACCCGCCGATCGTCAGCGTGTAGTCCGAGCCGCAGGTGTGCCTCTCGGCCTGGAAGAGGTCGATCGAGTACCAGCCTCCGTTGGTCATGCCCAGCGTCGTGGCCATCCCGGGCGTGAGCGTGATGTTCTTGTTCTCCGCAGCGTGGACGCCGCCGAGATCGATGACGAGCTGGCCGTTGATGAACCCGTACACGTCGTCGTCGCCCGTGAAATCGAAGGTCGGCGACGTGGCCGACGAGTACGTGAAGGGGTAGTGAAGTTCGCTGGTGAACGAGAAGTTGTGGCCCGTCGTCCCGGCGCAATCGGTGCCCGTCTGTCCGGCGTTGGGACCGGGGGGGGGCGCGTCCCAGCCCAGGCCATCGATCGGGTAGAACGCGGTGCTGCTGAACTGGTACACGTTCTGTCCCGCGCCCTGCTGGGTGAGCGTGAGGGTCGTGGGGACGCCGCCGATGTTGTTCGCGCCCGTGCGGTAGACGAGCTGGTCGTACGGATTGGTGCTTCCGGCGCCCGTGCAGCCCGTCTGGTGGTACCACCAGCAGAAGACCTGCGCTGCGGTGAGGGTGCCTTCGGGCCAGAGCGCCTGCGGCGTCCCGTCCGATGCCCAGACGGGTTCGCTGTCGCTTCCGAGCTGCGACTCGACGAGACCGGTGGAGGCTCCGTACGGGTTGTGCTCGAAATCGACGTTTCCGGTGCCAGGGGTCGTCGTGCCGTTGTAAAGCATGTCGCGGTAGAGGATCGGGATGGCGAGCGTCGTGGCGGGAGGTTCCGTCACGTTCGTGCAGCTCCAGCCCGTCTCGATCGTGCAGGTCGAGCTGCAGCCGTCGCCCGAGACGGTGTTGCCGTCGTCGCACTGCTCGCCGGGGAATACCAGCCCGTCGCCGCACACCGCGGTGCATGTTCCGCCGGAGCAGTGTGGCTCGATCGTGCACGTGGGAGAACAGCCGTCGTAGGGGATGGTGTTGCCGTCGTCGCACTCCTCCGAATCCTTCCTTGATCCCATCGCCGCACGTGGTCTCGTGGCAGACGGAAGCTGGGGGCGGCGTCGGGTTCGCGACGCACGCCCAGCCCGCCTCGACCTGGCAAGTCGCACTGCAGCCGTCGCCGGAGACCGTGTTGCCGTCGTCGCACTGCTCGTTGCCCGCGATGATCCCGTCGCCACACGCCTTCGCGATGCACTTGGTGTCGGGGGTTGGGCACTTCCACCCCGGCTCCACCTGACACGTCGACGAGCAGCCGTCGCCCGATACGGTGTTGCCGTCGTCGCACGTCTCGTTGCCCTGCACCTTCCCGTCGCCGCAGACGACCGTGTAGATGCACGGCGCATCGGGGACCGGGCACACCCAGTTCGCCTCGATCTGGCAGAGCGAGCTGCAGCCGTCGCCGGACACGGTGTTGCCGTCGTCGCACTGCTCGCCGATGTCGAGCTCGACGACGCCATCGCCGCAATACTCGATCCGCGTGCACGGCTGTCCGGGCGTCGGACAGGTCCAGCCGGGCTCCAGGGCACACGTAGAGGAGCAGCCGTCGCCGGAGATGGTGTTGCCGTCGTCGCACTGCTCGTTGCCGGCGACGTGGCCGTCTCCGCAGACGTTCGTCGGGTTCGCGACGCACGGGCCGCCGTTGCCGTTCACGTCCGGGCAGGTGTACCCAGCTTCTGTCTGGCACGTCGAGCTGCACCCGTCGCCCGACACCGTATTGCCGTCGTCACACGTTTCGCCGGGGTCGACTTTGCCGTTGCCGCAGACCCATATGTAAACGCACGGGAGCCCCTGGTCGGGGCACGCGTAGCCGGGCTCGATCTGACAGGTCCCCGAGCAGCCGTCCCCCGGGATCGTGTTGCCGTCGTCGCACTGCTCGCCGTTCGCCGCCTCCACGATGCCGTCGCCGCAGTACTCCTGCCGCTTGCACGGCATGCCGGGGGTCGGACACGTCCAGCCTTTCTCGAGCTGGCAGGTCGAGCTGCAGCCGTCGCCCGACACCGTGTTGCCGTCGTCGCACTGCTCGCCCGTCTCGACCATGCCGTCGCCGCAGCTCGCCACGTTCGTCTTCGTGCACGGCTGGCCGGGAACCGTGCACGAGTAGCCGGCTTCGACCTGGCACGTCGAGCTGCATCCGTCGCCCGACACCGTGTTGCCGTCGTCGCACCCCTCGGTGCCCTCGATCTTCCCGTCGCCGCAGAGCCCCTGCCCGGTGAACACGCAGGGCTTGCCTGGGTTCGGGCATGCATAGCCCGGCTCGATCTGACACGTACCCGAGCAGCCGTCGCCGGGAACGCTGTTGCCGTCGTCGCACGTCTCGCCCGTCTCGATGACGCCGTCCCCGCAGACGGCGGCTTCCACGCACGATTCGCCCACGCACGCGTCGCTCGGTCCACGCCCGGTGGTCGAGTCCTGGTTCGTGCTCGAGTCCAATCCGAAGTTGATCGAGCCGGCGTCGTCTTGCGGAGGAATGAGCGAGCTGCCGCCCGGCCCGCCATCGGCCACGAACATAGAGACTGCATCTGGGCTGCTGCCGCAACCGATGGCGAGCGCCATCGCGACGATGCCTAAGACTGCGAGCTGGGCCGACTTGAGAACCACGGTTCGTCCTTCTGGAGTCGGCGCGCAGTGCACGATTCCGTGCACAATACGCACAAGTCTCCACTTGGCAGAATACGCGCCTCCGACGCGGCAAGCGAGTGATTTGCTGGGTCGCCACTCGAGGACGGCGCCCCGGGAAGGCCCCCCACCCCCCCCCCCGGCGCATTCGTACATCGGAAACGCAAGAAGGTGGCGCGCGCACATCGGCCATGTTCAGCGACGGGTCCGACTCCGGGAGCGTGGGCCGTTGCGCGCGCTTCCCAATTTGCCGGGGAACTCGATCGCGGGTGGTCTTGTCAGTCTCGCATGATCGGAATTCAAGGTACGGCGACGGGCGGCGGGCGGATCGAAGGGGCAATGGACGAAGGGGGCTTCGACCTCGTCGAGGTGACGCTCTCGTGGTGCACCGTTGGGTCCATGTTTCGAGGCGACGAGTGCAACGTGCTCGCCGTCGAGCACGTCAAGAAGGGGAGCGTGCTCGCGCTGGGGGAGCGTGGCGGCATGATGATCCCCGAGGAAGTCTTGGGCGCCGATCGTATCGAGGTCGTCCGGTACGAGGGCGACTCGGCGACCGCGACTGCCCCCCCGGGCGCGCGTCTCCACGTCGACGGGTGCCCCAGCGAGCACCGCGTCGTCTCGCTCGCGTACGGTCACTTGGTCGAGATGGCCATCGGCGCGTTCGTCGTGAGAATCGAGCTGGCGCGCGCGGCCCGGCGTCCTGCATCGGCGCCGCTCGACGGGCTCCAGGGGAGCGGCGCGGGCTGCTTCGCGGGCTCGGCGCTCCTTCACGCGGCGGCGTTCGCGGCCATCGCGCTGTTCGCCCCGATGCTAGGGGCCACCGAGGAAGATCCATTCGACGCCAATCGTCTCGCCTTGATGCAGCGATTGCTCAACGCGAGCGCTCAGCACGAGACCGAACGAGTCCCCGACGATGGCGCCGCGGCCGGCGGCGGCGACGTGAATCCGGGCAAGGCCGCCAGAGATCCGTCGGGCGCGTCGGGTCGTCCTGACACGGAGAAGAATGGGCGCTGGGCCGCGCGGGGGACTGCCCACCCCGAGACGGCGACGCTTGCGCGGGAGCACGAGAAGGCGGCCGCCGAGACGTTCGGCGTCATCGGGATCCTGGCGTCCGCCTTCCAGAACGATCCGAACGCGCCCGTCGTGTCGTGGGGCACGGTGAGCAACGGAAGCGACGACGTGAGCAAGATAGGTCACCTCTACGGCGGTACGATCGACGATGCTGCCGGCGTCGGAGGGGTCGGCCCGTGGGGGCTCGATCAGGGAGGCGGCGGCATCGCGAACCTCATCGGCCTGAACGGGGTCGACGCGCTCGGGCACACCGGTTCGTGTGCGGGCGGGCCCTGCGACGGCATCGGCGTGGGTGTCGGACGTCCCAACGGTGGGCATGTCTCCCACTTCAAAGGGCCTCGATACGGAACTCCGACGACGAACGGCCGGCTCGCGCCCGAGATCATCCAGCGCGTCGTTCGCCTGAACGACGGCCGCTACCGGTTCTGCTACCAGAGCGCGCTCCACGCGGACCCCAACCTCCGGGGACGCGTGACGGTGAAGTTCATGATCGACCGCCAGGGAGCCGTGGCCTTCGCCGCCGACGGCGGCAGCGATATCCCCGACGAGGGCGTCCGACAGTGCGTCGTGCGGAGTTTCCAGGCTCTGTCGTTCCCCGAGCCGGAGAACGGGACGGTGACGGTGGTCTATCCGATTGTCTTCAGCCCGGAGTGACGAACCAGTAGTGGAACGTCGTGACCGGTCCGCCGCCGAAGCGTACCTCGATGCGGGTCCGCGCCTCGGCGGCTTCGCCGGGAATGTTGAACGAGCGTTCGACCCAGCCGTCGTCGTCGAGGTCGAGCGCTGCGACCTGAGCTCCGTTCGCGAGGACGCGCACCTGAGTCCCCGGAGGACCGTCGAGTCGGACGATCCCTCTCGCCGGCGCCCCTGGTCGTAGGCGCGCGACGAACCTCTCGAGCCGCCGCCCCGTGCGCCCGCCGTCGACGACGGTCACACCGTCGGGCGAGGTTCCCTGGTTGACAGCCTGCTCGCCGTCTCGCGCTCCGAGAAGCTCGTACGCATGGTCGGCCTCGCTCTCCAGGTCTGCGACGTCGACGGCGTCGATGACCGCGTTCGCGGGAGTCCACGGCCGCTCGCCGCTGCCGAGCTGCGACCAGTCCGCGACGTACACTCGCATCGTCTGGCCGCCGAGGATCGAGGCGTCGGTCACAGTCGCTTCGTGAAGGGTTTGACCGAGCACGGGCGGCATCGCCATCCATTCGGGGTACACGATGAAATGACTGGGCAGCTCGGAGGGGGCGGTCGCTTGGAGCCGCTCGTAGTGCTCGAACCGTGACGCGGCACCGGCCACCCAGTAACGTCCTTCGTCCCTGGTCGTCAGCCCGACGACGTCGAACGTGCGCCGGTCGCTGAAGTAGGCGATGGCGCCCGTGTCGTTGACGCCGATGCGGGCGGATGAGGAGAGGTTGTCCTTCGCCCATCGCCCGAGGGCGACCTGTTGACGATCGATTCCGCTTGCGGAGCTTGCTACGTCGTCGAGCACCCAATCGAGCTTGGACGCGAACAGACCGACGAACGCTCCGCAGGCAATGCCGGTCAGTGCTCGCCAGCGCGGCCGGACCGTGCCGGCCAGATCGCCGGCCAACCGCGAGAGGCACGCCAGGCCGACGATCCAGCCGGTCGCGAACGGCCACAGGTAGCGGAGACGGTTCCACAGGAACGTCACGTAGAAGCAGGGGGCGAACATGGTCAGGGCGATCAGCAAGACCGCGGCGGCACGCCAGTAGAGCCGCGTCCTGGCACCGAGCATGGCGATGGCCCCTAGCCCAGCCATCGCGAGCGGTGCGCCGTGGTGCGGGAGGAACTCTGCGGACCAGACCTCGCCGTTGAGGAGGGTCTCGACGAGGACCCTTGCGTTTGCCGCGACGGCCGTAACGAGCGCGGGGCCCGAGTAGTACGGATTGCCTGGGAGGAGTTTGACGATCGCGGTGCTGCTTCGCGCCGAGCCCGTGAGCGTCCACAGCAGAAGAGGCGGCGCTACCAACGACGCGGCCACGACGAGCGCGAGCGCCCGTTCGCTCCAAAGGCGCGAGCGTGTGAAGAGGGCCAGCGTCGCGCCGACGAAGAGTGCCGTCACGGCGCCCTCGGGGCGGAAGCAGACCGCCGCCCACGCCAGCGCGATGAGCTCGACGGAGCGCCCGTTCGTCCGCTCCTCGGGCGGGGCCTCGGCCCACTCGCTTGCTCGGCGCGACGCGCGGGCGAGGGCCCACGCGAAAGGCACGACCTCCATCCCGCTCGCGGCGCACCATGCGAACCCGCCGAACGCGATCGTCATCGCGCCGGCTCCGATCGCGGCTGTTCGGCCGGCGAGGCGTTCGGTCAGCTTCGACGCCTCCCACGCCAGGCCCGCCAACGCGGCGAACGAGAGAAGCCAGGCTGGCCATAGTATGGCGTCTCCCCGTGCGCCGAGCGCCCAGAAGGGAGCGAGAAGGGCGGGCCACAGCGTGCTCGTGGCCCCGCTGGTGATGGGGGCGCCCTGCTGAAAGCGCAGGGGGTGCCCCTCGGCGAGCGCGCGGGCGTACTGGAAATGGATGTACGCGTCGTCGAGCGCCGCCGCCGGATGCCCGGCCTTCGTCAGGATGCCCCCGATGGCCCTCTCCGCCAGGACGGCGACGACGACGACGAGCGGAGCGCGCGGCAGCATGCGCCTACGCCAAACCTGAAAGTCGCGCTCCACTCGCGTTCTCTAGTCTATCACCGTCTCCCATGTCGCCTCGACCCTACGACGACGCTCCGCGCCTACCCGAGGGCGACTGCATCGACTTGCGGTCCCTCGTCCGAGGCGACTGGATCGAAGTCGAGATCGGGCCGGGCCGTGGCTGGTTCATGGTCGAGCGCGCCGAGGCCGAGCCCCGTGCCGGCCTGCTCGGTCTCGAGATTCGCCGGAAATGGGCTGCCGTGGTGGATGGGCGTCTCGCGCGCCGCGGGCTCGGCGATCGCGCGCGGGTGTTCGCGGAGGACGCCGTCCTGTCCCTGCCGCGCCTCGGCCCCGACGGTTCGCTCCGCACCGTGTTCGTCCATTTCCCCGATCCGTGGTGGAAAAAGCGACACCAGAAGCGGCTCGTCGTTCGCGATCGATTCCTCGACGAGGTCGCTCGGCTTCTCGAACCGCGCGGGGAGCTCTTCGTGCAGACGGACGTCGAGGAGCGCGCACGGACTACGAGGGGCTCGTCGGCAGAGATCCCCGGTTTGTCCCAAGCGGAGACGCTGCGGGCTCTCCGCATATGACCGAGAATCCATACGTCGCGCGGAGTCCCAGGGAGCGCCGTGCGATCGCCGACGGGCTGCCCGTCCACAGGCTGCGTTGGTCGCGCGCGGTCGCGTAACTCTTGCTACTTGAGAACGCCGCTGTCAGCCCACCCCGCGCCGCCGTCGGTGCCGATGTGGACCGCAGCCGCGGGGGCGACGGGCAGAGGGGGAGCCGGCTGTCGCGTCCACCAGAGGACCTGGCCGGCGACGACCAGCCCTGCCAGTGCCCCCAGGCCCAGGACCAGGGTCCCACGCGACGCAACGCCGACCTCGGTCACCGTCCGTGCCGTCGCCGTGGGGCTGATGCTCGACGCCCTGCCGGTCAGCGCCGCGGCATCGGAGCGGTGCTCGGCTGGGACGACGTCGGCCTTCGGCGAGCTTTGCGCGAGCTCCGCTTTCGCGATCTTGTCGGCGAACAGCGAGTGCATGAACTGCGAAAGCGCGATCGCGCTCACGGGAACGCGCTCACGCCTGGCGAAGTCTTCGAGCGCCGACTGCATCTCTCGCGCGGTCTGCCACCGCTCCTCCCTGTCTTTGGCGAGCGCCCGCATCACGATCGCCTCGAGTTCGGGCGGATAGTCGCCGCGCACGTCGGACGGCCGGGGGTAGTCCCGATCGCAGATGAGCTCGATGGTTTCGTACTCGCTCGTGCCCTTGAAGAGACGCCGCCCCGTGGTCAGCTCGAAGAGGATCACGCCGGCCGCGAAGATGTCGCTCCGCCGGTCGACGATGCCTCCGTGTGCCTGCTCGGGGGACATGTACGGGATCTTGCCCTTGAGTCGCCCCGATTTCGTGTGCTCCCGGGACATCGCGTCGCTCTGGGCGATGCCGAAGTCCACGATCTTGACCTCCCCTGCGTGCGCGATGATCACGTTCTGAGGCGAGATGTCGCAGTGGACTATGTTTAGGGGCGTTCCGTCGAGTACCGCGCGCCTGTCGTGCGCGTACGCGAGTCCGGCGCACACGCCGAGCACCACGGAGAGAGCGTGCTCGATCGGAAATTCGTGGATGTCCTGCGCCTTCATCTGACGCACGATCGAGCGAAGATCTTCCCCGTGCACGTGCTCCATGGCGATGAAGTAGTTGTCGTCCACGAGGCCCACGTCGAAAATCTGAACGATGTTGGGATGGGACAGCGTGGCAAGGGTGCGTGCTTCGTGAAGGAGCATCTCGACAAGCGCGCGATCTCCGGTCAACGCAGGCAGGATGCGCTTTATCACCACGAGCTTCTCGAAGCCGAAGGCCCCGCTCTGGACGGCCACGAACAGTTCGGCCATTCCACCCGTCGCGAGCTTCCGGATGAGCGTGTACTTTCCGAGCTGTGAAGGCATTCCTGCAAACGACACGACGGTAGGGTATCAAAGTCGCCGACATGCTCCACGGCGGCACAGGCATGGTCGCGGCGTTCGCGGTCTCGACCTGCGTCACGTACTCTGTAGCCGCGCTCGCCGGCCCTCGGATCAAGGGTCCGTACCTGACGGGCCTCTCGGACGCCGGCGTCGTCGTCAAGTTCGAGCTCGCTGCGCCGGCAGCGGCCACCCTACAGGTGACCCGCGAAGTCCGAGGCGGACAGGCCGCTCCCTCAGCGCGCAAGTACGAGAGCGTCCAGATCGCGTCGATGCACGAGGTCTCTGCGACTGGGCTTGAACCAGGCACGGCCTACAGCTACGTCCTGCGCTCCGGCGGCGCCCCCATCGGGGAGGGTCGATTCGTCACGGCGCCGAGACTCGACGCCAACGCCCCCATGACGTTCCTCCTCTATGGAGACGACCGGACGGATACCGCCGCTCATTCGGCAGTCGCCCGCGCAATGGAGAAGGTCCCGTCCGACTTTCTCATCAACACCGGTGACCTCGTCGAGGATGGGAACAGCGACGGCGATTGGCAGTCGTTCTTCGACATCGAGGCCTCGCTTTTGCGAGATCGCCCGCTCTTTGCGGCCGTCGGCAACCACGAGATCCATCGCGATCCGTCCGGCACCAGATTCGTGCGCTATTTCGGCTTTCCGGATGGCAGCGGGACGGCACGCCTCTACGGCACGGCGCGTCTCGGCAACGTGCGCTTCTTCTTTCTCAACGGGGTTCACGACTGGGAATCCGGCGAAGAACGCCAGTGGCTCGAGGGCGAACTCGTGCGAGCCGACGGCGAAGTCGGTCTAGTGTGGCGGATCGTCGTCGTACACGACGGCCCCTGGTCGGCGGGGCCGCACGGTCCGAACCGGAGACTGGTGGAAGCGCGTGTCCCGGAGCTTCTGGCCGCGCACAAGATCGACCTCCTCCTCGCGGGCCACGATCACACCTACCAACGCGGCGACGCGGGGACGATCAAGTACATCGTCTCGGGGGGGGCGGGGGCTCCGCTCTACGACATCACGCGCCAGCTTTCGACCACGCGCAAGGCCCTTTCCACCTACCACTTCGTCGAAGTCAAGACGAACGCCGACGAGATCCGGATCGTCGCGAGGCGTCCAGACGGAGCCGAGATCGATCGCTGCGGCCTCCGTAAGGGAGCCGCGTGGGATTGCGATCCTCCGCCGTCTCCGCCCGCTCCGCCAGACGTGCCAGCGGCGCCGCCACGCCCGTTGCCCTCGCGGAGCGGTTGCGACGTCTCCGCCGCGAATGGGCGTACGGGAGGAGCGCCGGGTTTCCTGGCCGTCGCCGCCGTTGGCCTCTTCTCCCTGTCGTTGGCGCGCCGTCGCCGCACCGGGGTTGATCCGCGGCCTCGGCGGCCGGTAGGCTTGCATCTGTGATGCGTCTTCTCGTCGGCTTGCTGTTCGTGTCGGCGTCCGCTCTCTCCTGCGCGACCTACGAGGAGGATCTCTGCTCGCAGCCAGCGTGCCTTCGACGCGAGCGAGCATGAGCGCGCGCTCGCGATCCTCCGATCCCTCGAACCCGACATGGGTCGCCTCGGCACGAGCGATCGAGCCCATTACGCGTACCTGCGTGGGATGACCGACTACCGGATCGGCTACAAGGTCGACGCGCGACACTGGCTCGGGGTGAGCGCCGCCATCGAGCAGCAGACTCCCGGTTCGATCCCGCCCGACTCGGTAACGCGTCTCAACGAGGCGCTCAAGGAGATGAACGAGGCCGTGTACAGCTCCGGCATCGAGGCGCTCTCCAACGATGTCTCTTCCGCAAAGACCAAGCGGAGCGAAGAGGACGAGGAAGGTGCCCACGATACGGACGCCCCTCCGGCGAAGGACAAGAAGGTGCCCGCCAAGAAGGCCGCGCCGAGTCCGGACTCGACCAACGAGTAATCAGTCGGACCAGACTTGCAGCGCGAACTTGCCGGCGCCCGCTCCGGCGGTCGCACGAATGGCCGTCGTATCGGACACCTTGAAGCAGATTTTACCGTCCTCTGCGATGACGGGGCTCACGTCGTCCGTCGTGTCCTGCGCCACGAGAGCGCCCGCGGAGTCCACCCACGAGACGTCGAAGTCCTGCATCGTGCTCTGGGAAATGCCGTAGATGCGGTAGCACTTGCCCGCCTGCGCGCCGAACGCGAAGAGCACAGGCGGAGCGCCCTCTCGCACCTCGCCCGTAAGCGTGTCTCCCGTCTTCTTCATCTTCGTGGTGTCTGCGCAGCCCTTCGCCATCGCGTCGACATCGCCGGTAACGTCCTTGTCGTTCGATGCCGGCTTGAACGTGTTGTGGCACGGGGCGAAGGTAGGGTCCGACTTCGTCTCGGCCTTGGTCGACGCGGGAAGGTCGGCGTTGTTCGCCGTCACGGGCGGATGGGCCGCGGGAGGCGGGGGCTGCCCGCCGCAGGCCACGGCGCACATGGATAGGAGGATGGCTTCGGCAAGCGGCGTCTTCATCGCCGCCGCAGGCTAGTAGTAGAAGCCTGGCGACGGGAAGAGAAGAGTTGTGGGACCGCTCTTGGGACGAGCTACCCGCGTCCGAGCGTACGGAGCCAGTCCTTCGTCAGGAGGCGGCGTTTCTTCAGCTCCGCTGCGCGGAGGTGCTCCTCGGGCGTCATATGCATGCCGCGTCGCTCGATCTTGTGGATCTGCGCTTCGAGCGTTTCGCGGCGGTTCTCGAGCTCACGGACGTCGATCTGCTTCATCGGATCCTGACCTCCCTCGACGGCGGAAGGTGCGATACCCCCGCCCACGATTGAGGCTCCGCCCCATGCCGGTGCGCGTCAACGGACGCGGGTGTTCAGGTGCGTCGGCTCGGCCGGGGCCCCCTCGTGGGCGAGAGCAGACGAGCCCCCCCGGCGATTCCCGGAACATGATGCCCCGTCCGCTACTCTGTCTCCCCGATGGCTCGTGGCTGGACGGCGGTCGTCATCGCGGGGGTGGTCGGATGCGCCCCGGCCCGGGAGCGACAGCCGACCGCGTTCGCCGTCCCCACCCACATCGACGTCCAGCCAAGGATCGTCACCCCCGACGAGGTCACGACCGAAGCGGAGCTCGTTGAGCGCGGCGAGCGCGCGCTCGCTGAACAGCGCTGGCAAGACGCCGTGAGCGCCTACTCAACGCTTCTCTCCGCGGACCCGGACGGCTCGCACGCAGCGGAGCGCATGTTCGATCTGGGACTTGCCCTAGAAGGGCTGCAAGATCGCGCCAAAGCCCGGGAGACGTTTCTGGAACTGGCCCGGCGCTTCCCTGACGCGTCGAGAGCCCGCGCCGCGTTGGTGCGAGCCGCAACGCTCGACGCGTACCTCGAGGACTGGAAGGCACTCGAAACGATCGGCGACACGCTGCTCGCTCGCGCCGATCTGGACGCCGTCGACCACATCCTTGCTCTCGGCGCGCGCGGCCTCGCCCGGGTCGAGCTCGATGACGACATGGCCGGTTCGACGGACATCCACGAGGGGCTCGATCGCGCCGATCAGCTCCACTACGGTGAGCGGGACGTCCTTCCGGTCGCCGTGGCGCAGCTCCGCTTCGGGCTGGGGGAGCTGCGGCGCATCCGGTCCGAGCGCATCAGGTTCCAGCCACTGCCACCCGATTTCATCGCCAAGCTCGAGGAGCGCTGCGCTGACCTGCTCGAAGCCCAAGCGGCTTACTCGCAGGCCGTCCGATTCGATCGACCCGCACCTGGCGGCCATGTCCGGCTACCGCGTAGGCGAGATGTATCGCGTGCTGCACCGGGACTTGATGCAGATACCGCCGCCCGCCACGTCGAAGACCGCGCGACAGAAAAACATATTCTATGCCTTCATGCACATTCGCTATCGCGTGCTGCTCGAGAAGGGGCTCCGCGAGATGGAGCAGACCGTGGCCCTGGGTGAGCGGACCAGCGATGCCTCCTCCTGGATCACGCGCGCACGCGACGCGCGCTCGGAGATGCAGACCGCTCTCGCCGACGAGAAGGCGCAGATCGAGAAGATGCCGTTCACCGAGGACGAGGTAAAAAAGGCGCTCGAGATCTTGCAGAAAAAGACGATGGCGGAGGCCAAGGGCCGGACCCCTTGACGCCTTTGCTGCATCGCGCTAGCAGGACGCCTCCCTTGCGCCCGCTCGCCTGGCGTCGTTGTTGCTTGCGCGTCGCGCCGCTGGGAAGTAGTCTTCGCGCCCCCAAAGCGGCGGCCTCCGCCGTGAGGGCTGGCGTAGCTCAACGGTAGAGCACCTGTTTTGTAAACAGGTGGTTAGGGGTTCGATTCCCCTCGCCAGCTCGTCGATTCGCTGCGCGAGAGAACAGACCGTAGAAAGGCTCAAATAACGAAACTTTACGGAGGGTTGCCCGAGTGGCCAAAGGGAGCAGACTGTAAATCTGCCGGCTATGCCTTCGATGGTTCGAATCCATCACCCTCCACACGGAACCCCCCTCTGACTGATTGGGGCAGCGTCGCGGGAGTAGCTCAGTTGGTAGAGCGTCAGCCTTCCAAGCTGAACGTCGCCGGTTCGAACCCGGTCTCCCGCTCGGAGAGACGAAGAGAAAGAGAAAGAGGAGACACCGCGCGCAGCCCAGTCATCACACCGCCCACCTAGCTCAGTGGTAGAGCACTTCCTTGGTAAGGAAGAGGTCACGGGTTCAAGCCCCGTGGTGGGCTCGAGCCGTCAACGCTGACGTCCTTCGAACGGTCCCGAGGAGTCCACAGTCATGGCGAAAGAGAAATTCCAGCGGAACAAGCCCCACGTGAACGTCGGAACGATCGGTCACATCGATCACGGCAAGACGACGCTGACGGCGGCGATCGTGAAGGTTCAGTCGAAGAAGGGTTTGGCGAAGGTCATCAGCTACAAGGACATCGCGAAGGGCGGGACGGTCCGAGACGAGACCAAGACGGTGACGATCGCGGTGGCGCACGTGGAGTACGAGAGCGACAAGCGGCACTACGCGCACGTCGATTGCCCGGGTCACGCGGACTACATCAAGAACATGATCACGGGTGCGGCGCAGATGGACGGGGCGATCCTGGTGGTGAGCGCGCTGGACAGCGTGATGCCGCAGACGCGGGAGCACGTTCTATTGGCGCGTCAGGTGGGGTTGAACCACATCGTGGTGTTTTTGAACAAGTGCGACGCGGTGGACGATCCGGAGATGCTGGACCTTGTGGAGATGGAGGTCCGGGAGCTTTTGAACAAGTACAAGTTCGACGGGGACACGGCGACGGTGATCCGCGGGGCGGCGCTGCCGGCGCTGAACGGGGACGCGAAGTGGGAGAAGTCGATCGACGAACTGATGGGTGCGCTGGACACGAAGATCCCGGACCCGGTGAGGGACATCGACAAGCCGTTTTTGATGGCGGTGGAGGATGTGTTCTCGATCAAGGGTCGGGGGACGGTGGCGACGGGGCGTGTGGAGCGCGGGGTGGTGAAGGTGGGGGAAGAGGTGGAGCTCATCGGGTTCAGCGACACGCGCAAGCTGATCGCGACGGGCGTGGAGATGTTCCGCAAGCTCTTGGACCAGGGGCAGGCGGGGGACAACATCGGGGTGTTGCTTCGCGGGATCGAGAAGAACGAGATCGAGCGAGGGCAGGTGCTTGCGAAGCCGACGAGCGTGACGCCGCACACGAAGTTCGAGGGAGAGGTGTACGTGCTGAAGAAGGAAGAGGGAGGGCGGCACACGCCGTTCTTCACGAACTACCGTCCGCAGTTCTACATGCGCACGACGGACGTGACGGGCACGGTGGCGCTGCCGGAGGGGACCAAGATGGTGATGCCCGGAGACAACACGAAGATGACCATCGAGCTCATCACCCCCGTGGCGCTCGAGGAGCAGCAGCGCTTCGCCATCCGCGAGGGCGGCCGTACCGTCGGCGCAGGAATCGTCACCAAGATCCTGGCCTAGCCGGATGCCGGAGCGGGTCAACGTCTCGCTCGCCTGTACAGCGTGTCAATCGAGGAACTACCGGACCACGCGCAAGCCCGAACAAAAAGGGCAGCTAACGCTCAAGAAGTACTGCGCCAAGTGCAAGCGTCACACGGTCCATCGGGAGACGAAGTAATCAGCGAGGAATAGGGGTTTAGCTCAGTTGGTAGAGCAGCGGATTCCAAATCCGCAGGTCGTGGGTTCGAGCCCCTCAGCCCCTGCCGCAGCGCCACTGACTCAACTTTAGAAAACTGCGATGGCCATCAAGGAAGACCTCAAACCAGAGAGCACCGGCAGCTCTGATCCTCCCCCGTCCCCGGACGGCGAAGAGCAGCCGGTCGAGCCTCGCGTGGACGGGTCCTCCGATGAGGCCGGGTCTGAGGCGCAGTCGGTGGCGGCCTTCGAAGCGCATGGGGAACCGCACGACGGGGCGCCAGTGGGTTCGTCGTCACCCGCGCAGCTCGGCACCGGGCGGTTCGTCTACGCGGCTTATTTCGCCGGGGCCATCGCCATCGCGTTCATCGTGTCGAAGGTGTCGGACTACGGCTGGTTCAGGCTCCAGAATTACAAGCCGGCAATCGGCGAGCCCCGGGAAGAGATCGTCATGCCGCTGTCGGCCATCGTCGGCGCGGCCGTGGCGGTCTATTGCTGGTACCGGACGCGCACCCGACAGCTCGCCGAGGAAGTGGCGACGGAGATGTCGAAGGTCACGTGGCCGACCCGCGAGGAGGTGACGAACGGTACCTTCGTCGTCATCGTCACGACCATCGTCTCGACGGTTTTCTTCGCGCTGATGGATAAGTTCTGGGGTTTCGTCAGCAATCTCGTGTACGGGGGGACCTGAGGCGTCATGGCCAAGAAGTGGTACGTCATCCAGACCTACTCGGGCTACGAGGGCAAGGTCAAAGAGGCGATGCTCCAGCGCATCAAAGAGCACCATATGGAGGATCGCTTCGGCGAGGTCCTCATTCCGACCGAGACCGTGACGGAGCAGCGCGCTGGCGGCAAAGCGCGAATGCGTCAGAAGACGAGCTTTCCGGGCTACATCTTCGTCGAAATGGAGATGAGCGAGGAGCTCTGGCACCTCGTCAAGGACACTCCGAAAGTCACCGGGTTCATCGGCAATCAGCGTCCGCAAGAGGTCACGCCGCCTCAGATCGACGACCTACGCAAGAGCATCGTCGAGGGTGCGGTGAAGCCCAAGCCGCGCGTTTCCTTCGAGGCCGGCGACGAGATCCGCGTCATCGACGGCGCGTTCGCGAACTTCTCGGGCACCGTCGAGGAGGTCAAACCCGACAAGCAGAAACTTCGCGTCAAGGTATCCATCTTCGGCCGCGCTACGCCAGTCGAGCTGGATTTCGCCCAAGTAGAGAAGAGGGTCTGAGTCGTCATGGCCAAGAAAGTCGCAGGTCTCGTCAAGCTACAGCTCGTCGCAGGCAAAGCCAGCCCGGCGCCCCCGGTCGGTCCCGCGCTCGGGCCGCACGGCATCAACATCATGGCCTTCTGCAAGGAGTTCAACGCGAAGACGCAGGGGAGCGACATGATCATCCCCGTCGTTCTCACGGTCTACTCCGACCGCAGCTTCAGCATGGTGCTGAAGACGCCGCCTACGAGTGTGCTCCTCAAGAAGGCGGCGGGTCTTTCCACCGGCAAGAAGCCGGGGGCCGGCTCGAAGGAGCCGAACAAGACGAAGGTGGGCACCGTGACTTTGAAGCAAGTGCGCGAGCTCGCGGAGCAAAAGATGGGCGACATGAACTGCACCGACATCGAGTCGGCGATGCGCACGGTCAAGGGGACCGCGCGGTCGATGGGAATCGACGTAGAAGGGTGAATCATTGTCACCACCGCCCCGCCCAGGCGTAGCCAGGTCTGCGGGACACGGTGGGAGGCTCACGAAGCCGAACGAGGAGGAAAATGCCGAAGGTTGCCAAAAAGCGCGTTGCCGTCGTCGACCTGGTCGACCAGGCGCGCAAATACAGCGTCGACGAAGCGTGCGCCCTCGTAAAGAAGGCCAAGTACGCCAAGTTCGACGAGACGGTCGATCTCGCCATCCGCCTGGGCGTCAACCCAAAGCACGCCGATCAGATGGTCCGTGGAGCTCTCGTTTTGCCGCACGGGACGGGAAAGACCGTGCGCGTCTTAGTCTTCGCGAAAGGTGAGAAGGAGCGCGAGGCCCGGGAGGCCGGTGCCGATCTCGCCGGAAGCGACGACCTTGTCGCCAAAGTCTCCGAGGGATTCCTCGACTTCGACCGAGTCATCGCGACGCCCGACATGATGGGTGCCGTCGGCAAGCTGGGGCGGGTCCTCGGGCCACGAGGTCTCATGCCCAATCCGAAGGTCGGAACCGTTACTTTCGACCTGGCCAACGCGGTGCGCGACGCGAAGGGCGGGAAGATCGAGTACCGCGTCGAGAAGGCGGGCATCGTCCACGCCCGCATAGGCAAGGTAAGCTTCACGGAGCAGGCGCTGGCCGACAATGCCAAGGCGCTCATCGGCGCCCTGGTCCGGCAGAAGCCTTCGACCGCCAAGGGCGCGTACCTGCGGAGCATCACCGTTAGCTCGACCATGGGCCCCGGGATCCGAATCGATCCTGCCGAGTTCATGAGTGCCGCCGAGGAGGGATAAGACGCCCATGGAACGAGCGACAAAAGACACCCAGATTGGCTTCATCAAGTCTCGCTTCGACAAGATGACGGCGGCGGTCTTCCTCGACTTCAAGGGGATGACGGTGGAGCACGTCACGAAACTTCGGGCAGAGTTTCGAAAGGCCGGCGTCGAGTACAAGGTCGTCAAGAACACCCTCGTCAAGCGCGCACTCAAGGACGCTCCGTTCACCGAGAAGCTGAACGATGTCCTCGTGGGCATGACGGGAATAGCTTGGAGCTACGAAGACCCGAGCGCGGCGGCGAAGGTCGTAAAGGCGTTCCGCAAGGACCCTGCGGGCGAAAAGCTCCAGATCAAGGCAGGACTCATCGAGGGCTCGATCCTCGACGCGAGAGGCGTCGAGGACCGGCTCGCGACGATGCCCGGAAAGAACGAGCTTCGGGCGCAGCTCCTGGCGACGCTTCAGGCGCCGATGCAGAGCTTCGTCGCGCTGCTCGCGGCACCTCAGCAGAACTTCGTTTACCTGCTCTCGGCGAAGGAGCGCGCGGGCGACAAGTGATTCAATAAGACTTCCTCAGATTTACCCAAGATATCGAGATACGGAGAATCCCTATGGCAGACATCAGTCGTGAGCAGGTCGTCGATTTCCTTTCGAACCTGCCGGTTATTCAATTGTCGGACCTCATCAAGACCCTCGAGGACAAGTGGGGCGTCAAGGCCGCGCCAGTTGCCGTAGCAGCGGGTCCCGCGGTCGCCGCCGCTGCAGCTGCGGCCCCAGCAGAGGAGAAGACGGAGTTCAACGTCGAGCTCAAGGAAGCCGGCGGGAACAAGATCGCCGTCATCAAGGTCGTTCGCGAGATCACCGGCCTCGGCCTCAAGGAGGCGAAGGACCTGGTCGAAGGCGCGCCCAAGACCCTGAAGGAAGGGGTTTCCAAGGCGGACGCGGACGATATGAAGAAGAAGCTCGAGGAAGCTGGCGCTAAGGTTGAGCTCAAGTAGGTGCCTGATTCTTTGACGTTTTCCGGCAAATTGAGGCTCCGTTCCGAACCCCACCTCCCGTCTGGGAGGTGGGGGCGGCGTGCCTTTTGCTTTACGTGGTCGAATTTCCGACTAAGGTCCCCTGCGGCTTGCAACGCTGCACGTCAGGCGAACGCGCGCGCCCGACGCACCGTATGAGTGTCTCGTTCAGCTCCCGGCTGCACTTCTCGCGAAGCGCCGGGGGAACGGGCAGAGAGAAACGTCAGGAGTACCGATGGCGAGTGTCATCCAGTCCAACTTCCGCATCCGCAAACATCTCGGACGTGTTCGGAAGGTAATCGATGTACCCAACCTCATCGATATCCAGAAGACGTCGTACGACAAGTTCCTCCAGAGCACCGTCCCGCAGAACGATCGGGCGGAGGTAGGGCTCCAGGCGGTCTTTCGCAGCGTCTTCCCGATCAAGGACTTCAACGGTACGAGCGAGCTCGTCTACGTCAGCTACAACCTCGAGAAGCCAAAATACGACGTCGAGGAATGCCGTCAGCGAGGCATGACGTACGCCGCGCCGATCAAGGTGACGACCCAGCTGATGATCTACGACACCCGCGAGGGCGGGGAGCGCATCGTGCGCGACATCAAGGAGCAGGAGGTCTACTTCGGCGAGATCCCGCTGATGACGGACACCGGCACCTTCATCATCAACGGAACCGAGCGCGTCGTCGTAAGTCAGCTCCATCGCAGTCCGGGCGTCTTCTTCGACCACGACAAGGGTAAGACGCACTCGAGCGGCAAGGTCCTCTACAGCGCGCGCATCATCCCGTACCGCGGCTCCTGGCTCGACTTCGAGTTCGACCCGAAGGACATCATGTTCGTCCGGATCGACCGCCGGCGGAAGATGCACGCGACGGTTCTACTCCGGGCGCTCGGGTACTCGACCCAGGATTTGCTCAACTACTTCTACAGCACCGAAGAGGTGTTTCTCGAGAAGGGCGGTAAGTACGCGAAGAGCGTGGAGTTCGACCTTTTGCCCGGCCAACGCGCGACGCGCGACATCAAGGTTGGCAGCGATACGATCGTCCGCAAGAACACGAAGTTCACCAAGGCAGCGATCAAGAAGCTCCGCGACTCGAAGATAGATAGGTTGCCGATCGACCTCGAGGAGCTCATCGGCAAGGTGGCCGCCCACGACGTCGTCGACAAGGAGACGGGCGAGGTCATTCTCGAAGTGAACGAAGAGGTGACGGAAGCGAAGCTCGAGAAGCTCCGCGAGGCCGGCATCGACGAGTTCAAGATCCTCTTCATCGACGGGCTGAACGTCGGCTCGTACCTGCGCGATACGCTGCTCGCGGAGAAGGTCAAGACGACCGAAGACTCCATCATGGAGATCTACCGGCGCCTCCGGCCGGGTGACCCACCGACGCTCGAGACGGCGAAGACGCTCTTCCACAACCTGTTTTTCAATCCGGAGCGCTACGACCTGTCAAAGGTCGGCCGTCTCAAGCTCAACTACAAATTCTACCGTGATTTGCCCGAGGAGCAGCGACCGGCGCTCGATACTGCGGTGCTCACCCCGCAGGACATCCTCGAGACGGTACGACACCTCATCGAGTTGAAGAACGGGCGCGGATCGGTCGACGACATCGATCACCTCGGCAACCGCCGCGTGCGCGCCGTTGGCGAGCTGATGGAGAATCAGTACCGCATCGGCCTTGTTCGCATGGAGCGCGCCATCAAAGAGCGCATGAGCATGTCGCAGGAGATCGACACGCTCATGCCTCACGACCTCATCAACGCGAAGCCCGTGAGCGCTGTCGTCAAGGAGTACTTCGGTAGCTCGCAGCTCTCGCAGTTCATGGACCAGACGAATCCGCTGAGCGAGGTGACCCACAAGCGACGTCTGAGCGCGCTCGGCCCCGGTGGTCTTACGCGTGAGCGTGCCGGGTTCGAAGTGCGCGACGTCCACCCGACGCACTACGGCCGCATCTGCCCGATCGAAACGCCGGAGGGTCCGAACATCGGGCTCATCGCGTCGCTCTCGACGTTCGCTCGCGTCAACGAGTACGGCTTCGTGGAGACACCGTATCGGCGGGTTGCAGAGGGCCGCATCACCGACGACGTCGCCTGGTACTCGGCCCTCGAAGAGGAGGGAAAGTACATCGCACAGGCTTCGGCGAACTTCGACGAGAAGGGGAAGTTCAGGGAGTCACTCGTCAGCGCGCGTCTCAACGGTGACTTCCACATGGTGACGCCCGACATGATCCAGCTGCTGGACGTGTCGCCGAACCAGATGGTCAGCGTTGCCGCGGCGCTCGTTCCGTTCCTCGAGCACGACGACGCAAACCGCGCGCTCATGGGCGCGAACATGCAAAGGCAGGCCGTCCCGCTCATCCGTAGCCACGCGCCGCTCGTGGGCACGGGGATGGAAGGAAAGCTCGCGCGCGATTCGGGCGTGTGCACCCTCGCCCGCCGAGAGGGAATCGTCGAGAGCGTCGATGCGACGCGCATCGTCGTCCGCCCCGACTCCGACAGGCCGGAGATACCGGATATCTACCCGCTCATGAAGTTCCAGCGGTCGAATCAGTCGACCTGTTACAACCAGGCCCCGATCGTTCGCGCGGGCGACCGCGTGAAGACGAACGACGTGCTGGCAGACGGTCCGAGCTGCGACATGGGCGAGCTTGCGTTGGGGCAGAACGTGCTCGTCGCGTTCATGCCGTGGCAGGGCTACAACTTCGAGGACTCCATCCTCGTCTCCGAGCGTATCGCGAAGGACGACGTCTTCACCTCGATTCACATCGAGGAGTTCGAATGCGTCGCGCGCGATACGAAGCTCGGTAAGGAAGAGGTGACGCGCGACATCCCGAACGTCGGCGAGGAGGCCCTCAAGGACCTCGACGAGTCCGGAATCGTCCGCATCGGGGCAGAGGTCAAGCCGGGCGACATCCTCGTCGGCAAGATCACTCCCAAGGGAGAAACGCAGTTGAGCCCGGAGGAGAAGCTCCTCCGAGCCATCTTCGGCGAGAAGGCCGGTGACGTCCGCGATAGCAGCCTGAGGGTGCCACCGGGGGTCAGCGGAATCGTCATCAATGCGCGGGTCTTCTCTCGCAAGGGCACGGAGAAGGACGAGCGCTCGAAAGACATCGAGGACCAGGAGCGCGCTCGCTTCGAGAAGATGCGCGACGAGGAGATCAAGATCCTCCGCGACTCCTTCTATCGCCAGATCCGAAAGCAACTGGTCGGGGCGACGACGGGAGGCAAGCTCGTCGACGACAAGGGCAAGGTCCTGCTTCAGAAGGGGGCGACACTCGACGAGACGACACTGGAGGTCGTCCCGCGCAAGTACTGGACCGAGCTTCCGGTCGACGGCGCGGAGGAGATCGCGCAGAAGGTTCGCGAGCTCGAGGAGATCGTCCAGCTACGCGAAGACCATTTCCGCGACAAGATCGACCGCCTCACGAAGGGCGACGAGCTTCCGCCAGGCGTCATCAAGATGGTGAAGGTCTATATCGCCATCAAGAGGAAGCTTCAGGTCGGGGACAAGATGGCGGGCCGCCACGGCAACAAGGGCGTCATTTCCCGCATCCTGCCAGAGGAGGACATGCCGTACCTCCAGGACGGCACCCCGGTCGACCTTGTACTCAATCCGCTCGGCGTACCGAGCCGGATGAACGTCGGTCAAATCCTCGAGACGCACCTGGGATGGGGCGCGCGGGTGCTCGGGGCTCAGCTTCGGTACATGGTCGAAGAGAAGTTCGCGGCAGGTCCTCTGCGCGAGCACATGAAGAAGATCTTCGACAGCGACGAAGACATCGCCAAGTGGCTCGCGAAGCTCTCGGAGGAAGACCTTCGTCTCCTCGCGGGCAAGCTGCGCCGTGGCGTCCACTACGCGAGCCCCGTTTTCGACGGAGCCCAGGAGATTCAGATCAAGAACACACTCGCACTCGCCGGCCTTCCGACGAGCGGTCAGACGGTGCTCTTCGACGGCCGAACCGGAGACGCCTTCGACCAGGAAGTCACGGTGGGCGTGATGTACATGCTGAAGCTCCACCACTTGGTCGACGACAAGATCCACGCTCGCTCGATTGGACCGTACTCGCTCGTTACCCAGCAACCGCTGGGAGGCAAGGCGCAGTTCGGTGGTCAGCGTCTGGGCGAGATGGAGGTGTGGGCGATGGAAGCGTACGGCACGGCCTACGCTCTCCAGGAATTTCTCACCGTCAAGAGCGACGACGTCCAGGGTCGCACTCGAATGTACGAGGCCATCGTCAAGGGCGAGTACAACCTCGAGCCGGGACTGCCAGAGAGCTTCAACGTTCTCATCAAGGAGCTTCAGGCGCTTTGCCTGAACATCGAACTCATCGAGCCCGGCAACCCCCGCGCCGAGCACGCCGCCGAAGAGTGAGAGTGAACCAGGAAGACGGGAAGACAGGAAGGCACGCCTTCCCGACTTGCCGCCCCCCTGTGAATCTCCTCTCCCAGATCTCAGATTCTTAGTTCGCAGGAAGCACCAGAGAAAAGGAAAGAGCCCGATGCGCGACATCTTCAGCTTCTTCGAGAAGCCCAAGGATCCGCTCTCCTTCAGCGCGATTCGTATCTCGCTCGCGTCGCCGGAGAAGATCCGCGAGTGGTCGCACGGCGAGGTCAAGAAGCCGGAGACCATCAACTACCGGACGTTCAAGCCGGAGAGGGACGGCCTCTTCTGCGCGAAGATTTTCGGGCCGGTGAAGGACTACGAGTGCAACTGCGGCAAATACAAGCGCATGAAGCACCGCGGGATCGTGTGCGAGAAGTGCGGCGTCGAGGTCATCCAGTCGAAGGTGCGTCGTGAGCGCCTAGGGCACATCAACCTCGCGACGCCGGTCGCCCACATCTGGTTCTTGAAGTCCCTACCGAGCCGGATCGGCAACATCCTCGACATCTCCCTCAAGGACCTCGAGAAGGTCCTCTACTGCGAGAGCTACATCGTCATCGACCCCAAAGAGACGGGGCTGACGAAGGCCGAGCTTCTCAGCGAAGAGCGCTACATGCAGCTCATCGAGGAGTACGGCGACGACAAGTTCCAGGCCGGCATGGGCGGCGAGGCCGTCCTCGAGATGCTCAAGCAAGTCGACGTCCACACGATGAGCGAGCAGCTTCGTCAGGAGATGCGTACGGCTACCAGCGAGGCCAAGCGCAAGAAGATCGTCAAGCGTCTGAAGGTGTGCGAGGCGTTCCGCGAGAGCGGCAACCGGCCCGAGTGGATGATGCTTACCGTCGTCCCTGTGCTCCCGCCCGACCTCCGGCCCCTCGTCCCCCTCGATGGCGGCCGGTTCGCGACGAGCGACCTGAACGACCTCTACCGCCGTGTCATCAATCGAAACAACCGTCTGAAGCGTCTACTCGAGCTCAACGCACCCGAGATCATCATCCGCAACGAACGGCGGATGCTCCAGGAGGCCGTCGACGCGCTCTTCGATAACGGTCGTCGCGGCAAGACGATCACCGGTCCGAACAAGCGCCCGCTCAAGAGCCTGAGCGATATGCTCAAGGGCAAGCAGGGTCGGTTCCGGCAGAACCTGCTCGGCAAGCGGGTCGATTACTCGGGTCGAAGCGTCATCGTCGTAGGCCCGACGCTCAAGCTGCACCAGTGCGGGCTGCCGAAGCAGATGGCGATCGAGCTCTTCAAGCCGTTTATCTACAACAAGCTCGAGGAGCGCGGATACGTCAACACCATCAAGAGCGCCAAGAAGATGGTGGAGAAGGAGCGCCCGGAGGTCTGGGACATTCTCGAGGAGGTCATCACGGAGCACCCGGTGCTTCTCAACCGCGCCCCGACCCTCCATCGACTCGGGATTCAAGCCTTCGAGCCCGTACTGATCGAGGGCAAGGCCATCCAGCTTCACCCGCTCGTCTGCGCCGCGTTCAACGCGGACTTCGACGGTGATCAAATGGCGGTGCACGTGCCGCTATCCATCGAGGCCCAGATGGAAGCGCGCGTGCTCATGATGAGCACGAACAACATTCTCTCGCCCGCGAACGGTCGTCCCATCATCAACCCGACGCAGGACATCGTCCTCGGCCTTTACTACGCCACGCGTGAGCGCAAGTTCTCGCAAGGCTGCTTTCGCGAAGGCTCGCTATCGATCGACAAGAAGGGGCACGCCGAGGGGTACCTGCGGGGCGTCTTTTCGAACGTCGACGAGGCGCGCATGGCGTACGACCATGGCGAGGTCACGCTGCACTCGGGCATCCGGGTTCGCGTGCCGAGCGAAGACGGTAAGGCACGCATTCTGAGCACGACCGTCGGTCGTTGCCTCATCGCCGAGATCTTGCCCGAGGGGCTACCCTTCGATCTCGTCAACAAGACTCTCGACAAGAAGGCGCTGTCAGCGCTCATCGACGCTTGTTATCGCAAGCATCGCAACAAGGCGACGGTCCTCCTGGCCGACCGCCTGCGTACGCTTGGCTTCGAGTACGCGACGCGCGCCGGAGTCTCCATCTGCATGGATCACATGGTGATCCCGCAGGCCAAGGGAGTCCTCCTCGGCGAGGCACAAGCGGAGGTCCAGCGCGTCATCGATCAGTACCAGGAGGGGCTCATCACTGACGGCGAGCGCTACAACAAGATTGTCGACATCTGGGCCGGCGTTGCCGACAAGGTTACGCAGGAGATGATGAACGAGATCGGCAAGGAAAAGATTGTCGACGCGGAGACTGGCAAGGAGCTCATCGAGCCGAGCTTCAACCCCATCTACATCATGGCCGACTCCGGAGCGCGTGGATCGACCCAGCAGATCCGTCAGCTCGCCGCCATGCGTGGCCTGATGGCCAAGCCGTCAGGCGAGATCATCGAGACGCCCATCACCGCGAACTTTCGCGAGGGTCTCAGCGTGCTCCAGTACTTCATCTCGACCCACGGAGCTCGAAAGGGTCTGGCTGATACGGCGCTCAAGACGGCCAACTCGGGTTATCTCACGCGTCGCCTCGTCGACGTCGCGCAGGACGCGGTCATCGCAGAGTTCGACTGTGGGACACTCGACGGCATCCGCGTCACCAAACTCGAGGACGCGGGCGAAGTCATCCAGCCGCTCGGCGACCGCATCCTGGGTCGGGTCGCGCTCGAGGACATCGTCGACCCGCTGACCGGCGAGGTCCTGGTCCCGGCGAACACTGAACTCGACGAGCATCTGGTCCACGTCATCGAGGAGGCCGGAATCGAAGAGGTGGTCATCCGATCGGTGCTCACTTGCCAGACGAAGCGCGGAGTTTGCGCCAAGTGCTACGGGCGTGACCTTGCCCGCGGGTACAAGGTCAACATCGGCGAGTCGATCGGCATCATCGCCAGCCAGTCCATCGGCGAGCCGGGCACGCAGCTCACTATGCGCACCTTCCACATCGGCGGCGCCGCGGCGCGTGGCAAGATCGAGCAGAGCTCGCTCGAATCACGCAACGAGGGACACGTCCGCGTCCGCAACGCGAACGTCGCCAGCAAGCAGGACGGAACCACCGTCGTCATGAACCGTCACGGCGAGATCGTGCTCGTCGACGACACGGGTCGCGAGCGTGAGCATCATCGCCTCGTGTACGGAGCGCTGCTCAAGGTCAAGGAGGGAGAGAAGGTCAAGGCTGGCCATCTCCTCGCTGAGTGGGATGCCTTCGCGGTGCCGATCCTCAGCGAAGTCAGCGGCATCGTGAAGTTCGGCGACATCGTCGAGGGCGTCACGATGACCGAGAAGCTCGACGAGGTGACCGGGCTGTCTCGCAAGGTCATCGTCGAGTCGCGCGCCGCGGACCTGCGCCCTCGCATCTCGATCAAGAACCCGCAGACGGGCGAGACGCTCAAGTTGCCGGGGAGCACGCTCGATGCGCGCTATCTTCTCCCCGTCGGCGCAAACATTGTCGTTCAGGACGGCGACGAGATCAGCGGTGGAGACTCTCTCGCGAAGATCCCGCGCGAAACCACGAAGACGCAGGACATCACCGGCGGTCTGCCGCGGGTGGCCGAGCTCTTCGAAGCCAGGAAGCCCAAGGACCACGCCATCATCGCCGAGATCGATGGCGAGGTAAGCTTCGGCAAGGACACGAAGGGCAAGCGCAAGGTCGTCATCACGCCCTTCGATCCCGACGGGTCGCTCTTGACCGATCAGGTTCGCGAGTACCTCATCCCGAAGGGGAAGCACATCCAGGTGCAGCCGGGCGACCGAGTGCGCGCAGGCGAGCCGCTGATGGACGGGCCGGCGAATCCGCACGACATCCTTCGCGTGAAGGGCGAGAAGGAGCTGGCAGCGTACCTGGTCAACGAGATCCAGCAGGTTTACCGCCTGCAGGGCGTCGCCATAAACGACAAGCACATCGAGGTTATCGTTCGTCAGATGCTCCGGCGCGTACGCATCAAGGACGTGGGCGACACCAACTTTCTCATCGACGAGCAGGTCGAGAAGTACCTGTTCGAACGAGAAAATCAGCGGGTCATCGAGCGCGGTGGGCGTCCGGCCGTTGCAGAGCCGCTTCTGCTCGGCATCACCAAGGCGAGTCTGTCGACCGAGTCGTTCATCAGCGCGAGCTCCTTCCAGGAGACGACGAAGGTGCTCACCGAGGCTGCGGTCTCTGGCAAGGTGGACTACCTCCGCGGCCTCAAGGAGAACGTCATCATGGGTAGGCTCATCCCGGCCGGGACGGGGCTGCCAGCCTACAAGCAGCTGAAGGTCGTCGTGGAAGACGACGACGAGCGCTACGCAACGCCCGCGCCACGAGCGACGGAGGCCGCACTCACGGCCGTGAACGAGGAGTAAACGCGGGGTGTCAGGCGGCCTCGGCCACGAAGCCGAACGCCGCCACGCCGCGCCGCCGCAGTTCGCGACGGATTCCCTCGACCTTCGACGCCAGTCCAAGGACCCGTGCCACCAGGTTCGCCGACCACTCGTCGAGGCTGGCGGCGCCGCATGGGCCGAAGTCTTCGCTCTCGCCGCGCAGGATGCCTTGCCACGCGAGTACCATGGCGGTGAAAGCGGGTGCGCGGACGAGGCCCCGGTCGGTGCGGACGACGAGGGCGCCTGCCACGAGCGCCTCGGTGATGCTGTCGTCCGGGGCGATGCCCTCGAGGCGCGATTGCCCTAGGAGCGCGTGAAGGCATTCGACGGCGCGAGCATCCGCGCCGCTTGCCGTCGCTACTTGCTCGAGGACCCCTACAAAGGTGTCGAACACGTCGTGGGTGGCTTCCGTCGTGAGCTCCCGGCTTTCGCTGGCGGTGTCGTGCACTGTCGTCTCTTCCTCGAGTGACGTGACGGAAACTTGATCCTCGAAGTCATCCTCGAACGTGAAGTCTTCAACCACCTCGACGATGACGACGTCCTCCTCGAGCTCGACAGCCCCGTCGGCGACCCCTCCGCCGCCAAAATCCATCGGCTCGGCCATTGCGATGACGTGGTTGGTGACTCCGTCGGGAAGCGCGAGCTCGCACGAAGCCGCGGCTCCAATCTCGCTGCACAGAAAGAGGGCACCCTCGTGGAGAGAGGGGTTGTCGTTCGGGAACTCGGAGCAGAGCGCGACGCGGTAAGGCATGGAGGGCCTACCGCCCGACGGTAAAGGCTTCCCAGAGAGCGGCCAAGAAATGTGCGGGAGGACGCCGTCGCAGGTCTTGACGGTTTGGACGGGGCGGGTTACAAAACCAAATAGTTATACACATGAAAGGTTATGGACCGATGCGAACCGAGCATCTTGACGCGACCTTTGCCGCCCTCGCGGACCCCACGAGGCGAGCCATTCTTGCCCGCCTGGCGACAGGCGACGCCAACGTGACCGAGCTCGCGAAACCATTCGACATGAGCCAGCCGGCGATATCGAAGCATTTGAAGGTGCTCGAGCGTGCGGGCCTCATCTCGCGCGGTAGGGACGCGCAATCACGGCCATGCCGGCTCGAGGGACGCCGGTTCCAGGAGGCCACCGAATGGATGGATCGGTACCGCCGCTTTTGGGATGAGAGTTTCAACCGCCTCGACGCGTACCTCGGCGAGCTGAAGAAGAAGGAGAAGAGGAATGTGCGCAACACATAAGTTTACCGGACCGGTGAAGGCATTGCTCGCCGAGAACCTCGGAGCACGCTCGTGAGCACCGACGCCAAGAAGCCCGATCTTGTGATCACCCGCGTCTTCGACGCTCCGCGGCGCCTCGTCTTCGAGGCATGGACCAAGGCAGAGCACGTCTCGCGCTGGTTCGCGCCGAGGCCCCTCACGATGCCCAGCTGCGAGGTGGACTTTCGTCCGGGCGGAGTCTTCCGCTTCGTGATGCATTCGCCGGACGGGACGGACTACCCGTTCGAGGGGGCCTTCCGCGAGATCGTCCCGCCCGAGCGCATCGTCTTCGCCGGGACCATCCACGAGGGCAACGCAACGGTGACCACGGTCACGTTGGCCGAGCACGAGGGCAAGACGACGCTGACCATGCAGCAGACCTTCACGGCCGAATCCGACGCGACGCGCGGCGCCAAGCAGGGCTGGACCATGACGCTTGACCAGCTTGGGGAGCTTCTGACGAAGTTGTGAGTCCGTCGTAGCCGGTCTTCGGGGCGCGCGAGCCTACCGAGGGCTCACTACGGATAGGACCTGCAAGTGCCTAGAAGGCCATCTCTTTCCATCGCTCGAGGTTGGCCGCCCCGAGAGCCTTGACACAGGCGGGCCTGTAAGTAGAGTGCGCCTCCCCCGCGGCCTGGGGCTTGCTCTGAGATCCGATGCCCACGATTAATCAACTCATTCGGCACGGCCGCCAAGCGGCGCGGGTGAAGACGGCGTCGCCGGCGCTCAAGGCCTGCCCCCAGAAGCGTGGCGTCTGCGTTCGCGTCTACACGACGACGCCGAAGAAGCCGAACTCGGCCCTTCGCAAGGTGTGCCGCGTGCGCCTCACGAACGGGATGGAGGTCACGTCGTACATCCCCGGAGAGGGCCACAACCTTCAAGAGCACTCGGTCGTCCTCATCCGTGGCGGCCGCGTGAAGGATCTGCCCGGGGTTCGATACCACGTCGTCCGCGGCACTCTCGACGCATCAGGCGCCATCGGTCCGTCGTCGACCAACAAGGTCAACCGCAACCGCAAGCGCTCCAAGTACGGCGTCAAGCGCCCCAAGGCCTAGGACCATGCCCCGTCGCCGCGAAGTGCCCAAGCGCCGGATCATTCCGGACCCGAAGTTCAAGGACAAGCTCGTCACCAAGTTCACGAACACGCTCATGCTCTGCGGCAAGAAGTCTACGGCCGAGGGCATCCTCTACGGCGCGCTCGACGTGATTCGCGATCGCTTCAAGGAAGAGCCGCTGGAGATTTTCCGGAAGGCCCTCGACAACGTCAAGCCGAAGCTCGAGGTCAAGAGCCGCCGAGTGGGCGGCGCCACCTATCAGGTCCCCGTCGAGGTCCGTCCCGAGCGGCGAGTGACGTTGGCGATGAGGTGGCTGGTCCTTTACTCGCGCGACCGTGGCGAGAAAACGATGCGCGAACGCCTTGCTGCCGAGTTCGTCGACGCGGCGAACGGGCGTGGCAACGCCGTGAAGAAGAAGGACGACACGCACAAGATGGCCGAGGCAAACAAGGCGTTCGCCCACTATCGATGGTAATTGGCGTACAGGCTGGCGCCGGATTTGGCGCCCTTCGAATGAGGAATCCGACAGACTGACATGATGCATCGCACATAAGGATCGGGTCGCCGCGACAATTGCTCGTAGTTCCCCGACACCCTCTCTGGATCAGCCGCCTCGACGCGGCGCCTTCCCACAAAAGCGGGGAGGCATGGCCAGGGGGGGTTTCGTGCATTCGACGACGAAAGAGGAGAAGTTTTCGTGGCTCGTGAGTTTTCACTAGAGAGGACGCGGAACATCGGCATCATGGCCCACATCGATGCGGGCAAGACGACGACCACCGAACGCGTTCTCTACTACACGGGCGTGAACTACAAGATCGGCGAGGTCCACGAGGGCGCGGCGACCATGGACTACATGGTCCAGGAGCAAGAGCGCGGGATCACGATCACTTCGGCCGCCACCAACTGCTTCTGGCAGCCCACCGAAGGTCCGTGGACCGGCATCACCCACCGCATCAACATCATCGACACCCCCGGACACGTCGACTTCACGATCGAGGTTGAGCGCTCGCTGCGTGTCCTCGACGGGGCGGTCGCAGTGTTCGACGGCGGCAACGGCGTCGAGCCGCAGAGCGAAACGGTGTGGCGCCAAGCAGACAAGTACAGCGTCCCGCGCGTCGCGTTCATGAACAAGATGGACAAGGTCGGGGCCGACTTCCTCATGTGCGTCAACAGCATGAAGGAGCGACTCGGGACCAATCCGGTTCCCATACAGTGGCCCTTGGGCGAGGAAGACCGGCATCGCGGGATCATCGATCTCATCAAGATGAAGGCCGCGGTATTCGACGAAGGGTCGAAGGGGCAGAAGTACGACTGGATCGACATCCCCGCGGAATACAAGGAGATCACCCGCACGTGGCGCGACAAGCTCATCGAGTCCTGCGCCGACTGCGACGACGAGATCATGGCCCTCTATCTCGACGGTCACCCAGAGAAGGTCACCGACGTCATGATCCATCGGGCCCTTCGCTTCGGCACCATCAACTTCAAGCTCGTTCCCGTCATCTGCGGATCCGCCTTCAAGAACAAGGGCGTGCAGATGCTCCTCGACGCGGTCACGAATTACCTACCCTCGCCGCTCGACATCCCCTCCGTAAAGGGTCAGGACCCGACCAAGAAGGACCGGCCCGAGCTCACGCGCAAGGCATCGGACGACGAATCCTTCAGCGCCCTCGCGTTCAAAATCCTGAACGATCCGCACGGGAACCTCACATTCTTCCGCGTTTACTCGGGCAAGGTCGCCAGCGGCACGATGGTGCTCAACTCGACCCGAGACAAGCGCGAGCGGATCGGCCGCATCTTGCGCATGCATGCGAACAAGCGGGAAGAGGTGCAGGAGGCCGACGCGGGAAACATCTTCGCAGCGGTGGGCCTCAGGGATACCCGTACGGGCGACACGTTATGTGACGAGAAGCACCCGATTCTCCTCGAGCAGATGATCTTTCCAGAGCCGGTCATCTCGATCGCGATCGAGCCGAAGACAAAGGTGGACGTGGAGAAGCTGGGTATCAGCCTGGCGAAGCTCGCCCAGGAGGACCCCAGCTTTCGGACGCACACCGACGAGGAGAGCGGCCAGACGATCATCAGCGGTATGGGCGAACTTCACCTCGAGATCATCGTCGACCGGCTGAAGCGAGAGTTCAAGGTCGAGTCGAACGTCGGCAAGCCCGAGGTTGCCTATCGCGAGGCGATCACGAAGAAGCAAGAGTGCGAATACAAGTATGCGAAGCAGTCGGGTGGTCGGGGGCAGTACGGTCACGTCGTGATGGAGATCGAACCGGCCGAGCGGGGCAAGGGCTTCGAGTTCGAGAACGACATCGTCGGCGGCGTCATCCCGAAGGAGTTCATCCCGGCCATCGAGAAGGGCGTGCGCGAGGCGATGGCTCGTGGCGTCCTCGCCGGCTACCCGCTCGTCGACATGGTTTGTCGCCTTACGGATGGCAGCTACCACGAGGTCGACTCGAGCGCACAGGCCTTTGAGGTCGCTGCGTCACTCTGCTTCCAGGACGGTGCGAGGCGAGCCGGGCTGACCTTGCTCGAGCCAATCATGAAAATCGAGGTCGTCGTCCCGGAGCAATACATGGGCGACGTCATCGGCGACCTCAATGCGCGGCGGGGTCGCATCCTCGGCATGTCCCAACGAGGAAATGCGCAGGTCATCGACGCCGAGATTCCGCTCGCGACGATGTTCGGCTATGTCACCGACCTCCGGTCGATGACTCAGGGACGGGGCACGTCATCGATGCACTTCGCGAACTACTCGCCGGTGCCCCCTGCGATTCAGGAAGAGCTCGTGGCGAAGGTCAAGGGCAGCTGAGAGACAAACGGAAAGAGAACCGTCATGGCGAAAGAGAAATTCCAGCGGAACAAGCCCCACGTGAACGTCGGAACGATCGGTCACATCGATCACGGCAAGACGACGCTGACGGCGGCGATCGTGAAGGTTCAGTCGAAGAAGGGTTTGGCGAAGGTCATCAGCTACAAGGACATCGCGAAGGGCGGGACGGTCCGAGACGAGACCAAGACGGTGACGATCGCGGTGGCGCACGTGGAGTACGAGAGCGACAAGCGGCACTACGCGCACGTCGATTGCCCGGGTCACGCGGACTACATCAAGAACATGATCACGGGTGCGGCGCAGATGGACGGGGCGATCCTGGTGGTGAGCGCGCTGGACAGCGTGATGCCGCAGACGCGGGAGCACGTTCTATTGGCGCGTCAGGTGGGGTTGAACCACATCGTGGTGTTTTTGAACAAGTGCGACGCGGTGGACGATCCGGAGATGCTGGACCTTGTGGAGATGGAGGTCCGGGAGCTTTTGAACAAGTACAAGTTCGACGGGGACACGGCGACGGTGATCCGCGGGGCGGCGCTGCCGGCGCTGAACGGGGACGCGAAGTGGGAGAAGTCGATCGACGAACTGATGGGTGCGCTGGACACGAAGATCCCGGACCCGGTGAGGGACATCGACAAGCCGTTTTTGATGGCGGTGGAGGATGTGTTCTCGATCAAGGGTCGGGGGACGGTGGCGACGGGGCGTGTGGAGCGCGGGGTGGTGAAGGTGGGGGAAGAGGTGGAGCTCATCGGGTTCAGCGACACGCGCAAGCTGATCGCGACG
Organism: uncultured delta proteobacterium; assembly: GCA_963847465.1. Classification (GTDB taxonomy): domain Bacteria; phylum Myxococcota_A; class Polyangia; order Polyangiales; family Polyangiaceae; genus Palsa-1150. Next base: position 328,293 of record CAWKAF010000033.1, read on the forward strand.
GGCGTGGAGATGTTCCGCAAGCTCTTGGACCAGGGGCAGGCGGGGGACAACATCGGGGTGTTGCTTCGCGGGATCGAGAAGAACGAGATCGAGCGAGGGCAGGTGCTTGCGAAGCCGACGAGCGTGACGCCGCACACGAAGTTCGAGGGAGAGGTGTACGTGCTGAAGAAGGAAGAGGGAGGGCGGCACACGCCGTTCTTCACGAACTACCGTCCGCAGTTCTACATGCGCACGACGGACGTGACGGGCACGGTGGCGCTGCCGGAGGGGACCAAGATGGTGATGCCCGGAGACAACACGAAGATGACCATCGAGCTCATCACCCCCGTGGCGCTCGAGGAGCAGCAGCGCTTCGCCATCCGCGAGGGCGGCCGTACCGTCGGCGCAGGAATCGTCACCAAGATCCTCGCATAAGAGAGATACCCAGATGGCCGCGACGACGAAAATACGTATTCGCCTGAAGGCGTTCGATCACTCGCTCCTCGACAAGTCGGCCAACGACATCGTCGAGACGGCGAAGCGCACGGGCGCGCGCGTGGCCGGGCCAATCCCGCTCCCGACGCACATCGCTCGCTACACCGTCCTTCGTGGACCGCACGTCGACAAGAAGTCGCGCGAGCAGTTCGAGATCCGCACCCATAAGCGGATCCTCGACATCCTCGACCCGACGCAGCAGACGCTTGATGCGCTGATGAAACTCGACCTATCGGCGGGTGTCGACGTCGAGATCAAGAGCTGAGGCTGGAGGCTAGGGATGGCAACGTTCGACGTCTTCAACATGAATCGTGAGAAAGTCGGCTCGATCGAGCTCGCCGACGAGGTATTTGGCGCCGAGGTGAAAGAGCATCTTTTCTACGAGGTCGTGAAGGCCCAGCTCGCGTCGAAGCGGCAAGGGACTCAATCGGCCAAGAACCGCTCGGCCGTCAGCGGCAGCACGAAGAAAATCTACAAGCAAAAAGGGACCGGTCGGGCTCGGCATGGGTCGATCAGGGCTCCGGTCTTCGTGGGCGGCGGACAGGCCCACCCCCCTCGTCCCCGGGACTGGGCGTACGAGCCTCCGCGGCGGGTACGCACCCTCGCGCTCACCAGCGCGCTCTCGAAGTTCGGCAAAGAAGGGCGACTCTTGGTGGTCGAGCGCTTCGATCTGCCCGAGATCAAGACGAAGCGGCTGGTCGACGCGCTCGAAGCGTTGAAAGCCCAGAAGAAGACCCTCGTCGTCGATTCTGGCGACAACGACAAGCTGCGCCTCTCGATCCGCAACTGCAAGGAGCACCAGTTCTTGCCGCCCGAGGGGGTCAACGTCTACGACCTCTTGCGCCACGACACGCTGATCCTGTCGAAGGACGCGGCGAAGGCGCTCGAACAGCGGTGCCTCAAGCAATCGGCGGCACGCGCCGAGCGCGGCGAGCGCGCCAAGGCAGGTGAGCCGTGACCCCCGAGCAGATCATCCGCCGGCCCATTATCCTCACGGAGAAGGCCACGCTGCTTCGCGAGAAGCACAACCAGGTCATCTTCGAGGTCGCCCGTGGCGCCAACAAGATCGAGATCCGAGACGCCGTGCAGCGACTCTTCAAGGTGCGCGTCACGGACGTCAACACGATGGTGATGCGCGGCAAGGAACGCCGCATGGGACGGGGTCACGCGAAGACTCAGAACTGGAAGAAGGCGATCGTGACTCTCAAACAGGGCGACTCGATCGACTTCTTCACGGACGCGAGCGAAGCGACCTGAGGAGCGCGCCAGCGAGGTAGAAAATGGGAATCAAGAACTTCAAACCGACGTCGCCCGCGCGCCGCTACTACGGGGTGTCCGACTTCAAGGACATCACCAAGGAGGCGAGGCCGCTCCGCAAGCTCGTCGAGCACCAGACGAGCACCGGAGGGAGAAACTCTTACGGTCGCATCACGTCGCGTTTCCGGGGCGGCGGCCACAAACAGCGTTACCGGATCGTCGACTGGAAGCGCGACAAGGTGGGCGTCCCCGCCGTAGTCGCCACCGTCGAATACGATCCCAATCGCACCGCTCGCATTGCGCTACTCCACTACCTGGACGGCGAAAAGCGCTACATCCTCGCCCCGGATGGCCTCAAGGTCGGCGACCGAATCGTGTCGAGCAGGAATGCCGACATCAAGCCCGGGAACTCGATGTCGCTCCGGCACATTCCCCTCGGCACGATGATCCACAACATCGAGCTCAAGAAGGGGAAGGGCGGTCAGCTGGTCCGCGCCGCCGGCGTCTCGGCAGCCCTGATGGCCAAGGACGGGGATTACGCCCAAGTCCGGCTTCCCTCGGGCGAGGTGAGGATGGTCCATCTCGACTGCCACGCGACCATCGGGCAGGTCTCCCATGTCGATCACGCGAACATCTCGCTCGGCAAGGCAGGTCGTTCGCGATGGCTCGGTCGGCGCCCACACAACCGCGGTGTGACGATGAACCCCGTCGACCATCCGATGGGCGGCGGCGAGGGGCGCACCTCAGGAGGTCGCCATCCGTGCTCTCCGTGGGGCCAGCTCTCCAAGGGCCTGAAGACCCGCAACAACAAGCGAACCGACGGCATGATCGTGAAGCGCCGCGGGGAAAAAGGCTGAGAGGAACTCTATGGCTCGTTCGATCAAGAAGGGCGCGTTCGTCGACGGTCACCTCGCCGAGAAGATCGCTGCCGCACAAGCCGCGCAGAGCAAGAAGGTCATCAAGACCTGGTCGCGCCGCAGCACCATCACCCCTGACGCCGTCGGTCTCACGTTCGCCGTGCATAACGGGCGTAAGTTCGTGCCCGTCTTCGTGACGGAGAACATGGTGGGCCACAAGCTTGGCGAGTTTGCGCCAACCCGGACCTTCCACGGCCACTCGGGCGACAAGAAGGCCAAAGTCGGCCCCGGTGCCCCTGCGGCCCCGGCAGCGGCCGCGGGTGGCGGCAGGGCGGCGGCTGCGCCGGCGCCTGGCAAGAAGTGAAGCGAAAAGTGCGCGAAAGCGGCCCGGGGCCGACGAGGGGATAGGCGGCCTGCGCTCCGTTTTCCCTTGCGAAGCGCTCCGTGGCGCGTAAAGTACGCCTCCCTTCGCGCCCGGAGTGGACGAGAAGGGCAATCTTTTCAGCGATTCTCGAACGTTTCAGGCGTCCGTAACGGCCCGTGCCGCGAGCAATATGGCTCGATGCCCGTGGGTACGACAGCGCGCCACGAGGCTCCGATCATGGTCAGCAAGGCAACCGCCCGGTTTTCGCGGATCAGTCCGCGCAAGGCGCGTGTCGTCGTGAATCTCGTCCGCGGCCGTCAGGCGGGTGAGGCGCTGCAGCTGCTCGAGTTCACGCGGAAGGCGGCGGCGCCCCTGGTCAAGAAGCTCATCGAGAGCGCCGTCGCGAACGCGAAGACGACCAGCCCGAGTGTCGACGTCGACAGCCTCTTTGTGGAGACCGCCTTCGTGGACAAGGCGCCCAACAAGCACCTGCGTCGTTGGCGGCCTCGCGCGATGGGTCGTGCCACGCGCGTTCAGAAGGGCTCCAGCCACATCACGATCGTCCTGGGCGAGCGATAGAAGGATAACGATCTCATGGGTCAAAAGGTACACCCGTACGGCTTCCGCCTCGGCGTCATCAAGACGTGGAATTCGAAGTGGTTCGAGGACAAGAGCTACGCAAAGTGGCTCCACGAGGACATCCGTATCAAGCGGGCCGTAAAGGAGTACTTGCAGAACGCAGGCATCGCTGGGGTGGAGATCGAGCGGGCCGCCAACAAGTGCAAGGTCATCGTCTTCACGGCCCGGCCGGGGATGGTGATCGGCAAGGGCGGCAAAGGCATCGAGACGCTCAAGGTCGGCAACCTGAAGACCGCGGCCAAGGGCGAGACGCTGTTTCCGGGCGTCCAATCGTTCACCCAGAACGAGGTCTTCATCGACGTGCAAGAGGTTCGCAAGGCAGAAACCGCGGCACAGCTCGTCGCCGAGAACATCGCGACGCAGCTCGAGCGTCGCGTTGCTTTCCGTCGCGCCATGAAGAAGGCGCTCACGACGGCCATGAAGTTCGGCGCCAAGGGGATCCGCGTCCGCTGCTCGGGCCGCCTCGGCGGAAGCGAGATGAGCCGCGTCGAGACCTATCGCGAGGGACGGGTACCGTTGCACACCCTGCGCGCCGACATCGAGTTCGGAATGGCGGAGGCGCGCACGAAGTACGGGATTATCGGAGTCAAGACCTGGGTCTTCAAGGGCGAGGTGCTCCAGCGCCGCAATCGCCGTCAGCTTTTGACCTAGCGGAGTCGGCCTCGAGCACTTCGCCCCGAGCCAGGATCATCAAGCCATGCTTTCGCCCAAGCGCACCAAGTACCGGAAAGCCCAGAAGGGCAACAACAGGGGGATGGCCTACCGCGGCAGCGACGTCGCGTTCGGCGACTTCGCGATGCAGGCGGTCGAGCCGGGGCGCATCACGTCCCGCCAGATCGAGGCCGCGCGCATGACGATCACGCGTCACGTGAAGCGTGCCGGCAAGCTCTGGATTCGCGTGTTTCCGGACCGGCCGGTGACCAAGAAGCCGCTCGAAGTGCGAATGGGCGGAGGCAAGGGCGCCGTCGAAGAGTGGGCGGCGCAGGTCCTGCCCGGGCGGGTGATGTACGAGCTCGCCGGAGTCGACGAGAAGGTGGCGCGCGAGGCTTTCCGCCTCGCGGGGCACAAGTTGCCGATCGCCTTCAAGTTCCTCGCGCGCGGAGACATCGCATGAAAGCCTCCGATCTGCGCGAGAAGGGCGTCGAAGACCTGCGCGAGCTCCACAAGTCTCTGGCACGCGACGTCTTTCAGAACCGTCTCAAGAACTTCACCAATCGCCTCGACGATACAAGCACGATGCGAAAGACGAAGCGCGATCTCGCCCGCGTCGCGACGCTGCTACGTGAGTCGGAGATGGGGATCGTGCGGTCGCCGGCTTCCGGTCCCGAGGCCAAGACGTCTCCCGAGCCCGCAGAACGAAAGCCCGTCGTGAAGGCCAGGAAAGCTACAGCTGGTGCGAAGACCGCACCGAAGAAAAGCGCGGCCAAGAAGGCCGACGCACCCAAGAAGTCCAAGAAGAGTGAGGCGAAGCAGTCATGACGCAGAAGTCGCCCGCGAGCCCGATTGACGCGAAGGGAACCGTGCCGCATCCGACCGCGCACGGCTTCCGCCGCAAGATGGTCGGGCGGGTCGTCAAAGCCAAAATGCAAAAGACCGTCGTCGTCGAGGTGGTGACGCACCGCCCGGACGCGCTCTACGGGAAGTACGTCCGGTCGCGCGCTCGCTACAAAGCGCACGACGAGAAGAACCAGTTCAAGGCTGGCGACGAGGTCGAGATCCAGGAGTTCCGGCCGATCAGCCGGGACAAGCGCTGGGTGGTCACCCGGCTCATCAAGAAGTTCGTCGAGGAGTAGGCGAGCCATGATCCAGATGAGGACGATGCTGGAGGTCGCTGACAACTCGGGCGCGAAGCGAGTGCAGTGCCTCAAGGTTCTCGGCGGCTCGCGCCGCCGTTATGCCGGGCTCGGCGACGTGATCGTCGTCTCCGTCAAAGAGGCGATGCCCGGAATGAAGGTGAAGAAGGGCGAAGTCGCACGCGCTGTCGTCGTGAGGCTGCGCCACCAAACGCCGCGTGCGGACGGTAGCTACATCCGGTTCGACGAAAACAGCGCCGTGCTCGTCAGCAAGGAGCACGAGCCCATCGGTACCCGTATCTTCGGGCCGGTCGCGCGCGAGCTTCGTGCGAAGAAATTCATGAAGATCATTTCGCTGGCACCGGAGGTGATCTGATGTCCGCGCGCATTCACAAGGGAGACAGCGTCGTCGTCATCAGCGGCAAGCACAAGGGGAAGATCGGCAAGGTCAAGCTCGTGCTCCGGGAGGACGATCGCGTCGTGGTCGAGGGCGTGAATCTCGTCAAGCGACACACCCGGCCGACGCCTCGCAACCCGTCGGGCGGCATCATCGAGCGTGAGCAGCCGCTTCACGCCTGCAAGGTCATGCCGATCGATCCCAAGACGGGCAAGGGCACCCGAGTGCGCTTCAAGGCGGTCGAGGGCGGCAAGAAGATTCGAATTTCGACGAAGAGCGGGGAAGAGATCCCCGTGTCGGTCGCGGAGTAGTCGGCCATGGCGGACGAGAAGAAGGCCAAGGGCGAGCAGCAACCCAAGCCCAAGGGCGAAAAGAAGAGCGACAAGGGAGGCAAACGCGCAAAGGGCGGCGATGCCGCCTCGGCGTCCGAGGCGCCCGCGGTGGTGTCCACGACGGATGCCGTGCCTCCGCGGTTGCGAGACAAGTACCGGCAAGACGTGGTCCCCGCGTTGACCAAACAGTTCAACTACAAGAACCCCATGCAGGTCCCGCGGCTCCAGAAAATCGTCCTCAACATGGGCCTGGGTGCCGCAGTCGCAAACCCGAAGATCATCGACACGGCCGTCGAGGAGCTGAAGGCGATCGGCGCGCAGAAGCCGGTAGTGACGCGTTCGAAGAAGGCCATTGCGAACTTCAAGCTCCGTGCGGGTCTACCCATCGGCGCGATGGTCACTCTTCGCCGGTCGCGAATGTGGGAGTTTCTCGACCGCCTGGTGACCGTGGCACTGCCGCGTCAGCGCGACTTCAAGGGCATCCCCCGCAAGGCGTTCGACGGCAAAGGCAACTACACGCTCGGGCTCCGCGAGCAGATCATCTTTCCGGAAATCGACTACGACAGGATCGACGCAATCAAGGGTTTGAACGTCAGCTTCGTGACGACCGCGAAGACGGACGAAGAGGGACGGGCGCTCCTACAGCAGCTCGGCATGCCGTTCCGCGCGACGTGATTGAAGAGGAAGAAAACCCTGCAGAGGAAGAAAAATGGCGCGTGCTTCTCAGTTCGCGAAACTAAATCGCAAGCCCAAGTTCACCGTACGTCACCGCAACCGTTGCAAGGTCTGCGGTCGGGCTCGCGCTTATTATCGCAAGTTCGAACTCTGCAGAATTTGCTTCCGGCTCCTCTCGCTGCGTGGCGAGATCCCCGGAGTCATCAAGGCGAGTTGGTGATTTCATGATGACAGATCCGATCGCCGACATGTTGACCCGTATCCGCAACGGGGCCCTCGCGCGACATGACCGCGTCGAGATGCCGCACTCCAGGCTGAAGGAGCACGTCGCGGGCGTGATGAAGTCCGAGGGCTACCTCGACGACGTTCGGGTCAGCGAAGGCGAAGACCCCAAGACGCTCACGGTACTGCTCCGCTACGGGCGGGACCGCGAGTCCGCCATCGACGGGCTGCGACGGGTGTCCACGCCCGGTCGCCGGGTCTACGTTCGTCACGACCGCATCGATCGAGTGTGCTCGGGTATGGGCATCTCGATTCTCAGCACCAGCCGAGGCGTGATGACGGATCGCGAGGCGCGTCGTCAGCGCGTCGGTGGCGAGCTCCTCTGCGAGATTTGGTGAGCCCATGACGACACCCGCCGAGACTCAAGCCGCTCGCGCTCCCGGAGGCGTTCGCCAGTCGCGAACCGGGAAGCGGCCAATCCCCCTGCCCAAAGGCGTGAGCGCGAACGTGAAGGACGGGGCTATCGAGGTAAAGGGCCCGAAGGGGGCCCTAACGCGGGCACTCCCGCCCAGCGTGAGCGTGAAGGTCGAGGGCGGTCGGCTGTCCGTCGCGCCGACCATCGATGGGCGGGACGGCGCACGATTCCAGGGCCTGGCTCGGGCCCTCTTTGCCGGAATGGTCACGGGCGTCACCGACGGATACACGAGGACCCTGCAGCTCGTCGGCACCGGGTACCGCGCGGAGCTCAAGGGGCAGGTGCTGAACCTCAGCCTGGGCTTCTCGCACCCCATCGCGTTCCCGCTGCCTCAGGGCATCAAATGCGAGATTCCGGGCGACTCGAAGGGAACAATCCTGATTCTCACCGGGTCCGACAAGGAGAAGATGGGGCAGACGGCTGCCAAGATTCGCTCATTTCGGCCTCCCGAGCCGTACGGCGGCAAGGGCGTTCGGTACCAGGGCGAGAAGGTTCGCGAGAAGGCGGGCAAGGCGGCCAAGGCTGGAGCCGGAAAGTAGGCGACGATGGCGATGCAAATCGTGGGACGCGAGCGCAGGAAGCTGCGCATCCGCCGGAAGATCAGCGGGACTCTCGAGAAGCCACGCATGAGCGTCTTCCGGAGCGCGAAGCACATCTACGCGCAGGTCGTCGACGACGCCGCCGGCAAGACGGTCGCCCACGCGTCGACTCTATCGAGGGACGTGCGCGGCGATGCTACGGAAGCCACCAAGCTCGACGCGGCGAAGAAGGTGGGTCAGGCCATCGCGAAGCTGCTCCTCGCCAAGGGTATCGACAAAGTCGTTTTTGACCGAAACGGTTACCTCTACCACGGGCGCGTCCGTGCCCTGGCCGATGCCGCACGCGCGGCGGGCCTGAAGTTTTGATCGGAGAAACTCATGGCCTTTGAACCCAGGTATCCCGGATTGGGCGCTGCCGGAGCGCCCGACCAGCTCCAGCTCGACGAAGAGAAGCTGAAGGAGCGAGTCATTTACATCAACCGTGTCGCCAAGGTCGTGAAGGGCGGACGCCGGTTCAGCTTCAGCGCGCTCGTCGTCGTCGGCGACGAGGGGGGCCACGTCGGTGTCGGTCTCGGCAAGGCTAACGAGGTTCCCGAGGCGATTCGCAAGGGCAACGACCAGGCCCGAAAGAACGTGTTTCGTGTCCCCCTCGACGGGGTCACGATCCCGCACGAGACGCTCGGCCACTTCGGCAGCGGTCGCGTGTTTCTGAAGCCCGCTTCGCCGGGGACGGGGGTCATCGCGGGCGGGGCGGTCCGAGCAGTCGTCGAGAGCGCCGGCATTCACGACATCCTGACGAAGTGTCTGGGCAGCTCCAACCCGCACAACGTCGTCCGCGCCACCGTGAAGGCTTTGCAGTCGCTCCGCAGCCTAGAGCAGGTCGCTCACAAGCGCGGCAAGCAGGTCGACGACGTCATCGAGCGCAAGGAATCCAAGAAGCCTTCCACTGTCGCTCAACCTGCGGCGCAGGGCTGAGAGGAAAGGGGACGGCCATGAAGTCGAAGCTTCGCGTGACGCAGACGAAGAGCACCATCGGGCAACAGCACTCCATGCGCGTTACTGTGAAAGGTCTCGGACTGAGTGGTCCCGGGAGCTCCGTTGTTGTCAGCAATACGCCGTCGTTCCGCGGCGCTATCAAGAAGATCATTCATCTCCTGCACGTCGAGGAGGTCGATCATGGCTGATACGTTGGCAAAGCTCGCAAAGCCGGCGGGCGCGAACCGGCCCAAGACGAGGGTCGGGCGGGGCCCTGGCTCGGGCCTTGGCAAGACGTCGGGTCGTGGACAAAAGGGTCAATACGCGCGAACGCGCGGCTTCAAGCCCCACTTCGAGGGTGGCCAGACGCCTCTGCAGCGCCGTCTTCCCAAGCGGGGTTTCCGTAATCCCTTCCCGACGATCACCGCCGAGGTGAACGTTGGCGATCTCGAGGTCTTCGCCGCAGGGGCGAACGTGGACGAGCACGCCCTCCTCGCGCACGGTCTCGTTCGAGGCCGCTTCGACCGCATCAAGGTCCTGGGCACCGGCGAGCTGACGAAGTCTGTCACCGTCTCGGCGCACGCCTTCTCGAAGTCGGCGGCCGCGAAGATCCAGAAGGCGGGCGGCAAGGTCGTACTTGTCGGAAACCAAGCATAAAGCCGTTCGCGATGTCCGCCTTCTCCGCATTCGCCAACATCGGCAAGGTCCCCGAGCTTCGGAGGCGGATTCTGTTCACGGTGGTGATGATGGCCGTGTACCGGATCGGCGTGTTCGTCACGATCCCCGGCGTCGACCGCACGGTGATGAACGCCGTGATCCATAAGCAGGGCGGCGGCCTCCTCGGCCTCTTCAACATGTTCAGCGGAGGAGCGCTCGGCAACCTTTCCATCTTCGCCCTCGGCATCATGCCGTACGTCAGCGCCAGCATCATTCTGCAACTGCTCACCATGGTGTTCAAACCGCTCGACGAGCTGCGGAAGGAAGGCGAGCAGGGACAGCGAACGATCAATCAGTACACGCGGTACGGGACGATCATCCTCTCGTTGGTTCAGGGCTTCGGGATTGCGATGAGCCTCGAGGCCATGAACAACGGCGACCTCTCGGATTCCGCCGCCGTCGGTGACGTGGTCACCCACGCCGGCTGGGCCTTTCGCTTCATGAGCATGCTCACGCTGACGACGGGCACGGCCTTCATGATGTGGGTGGGCGAGCAGATCACCGAACGCGGCATAGGCAACGGGATCTCCCTTCTCATCTTCGCCGGCATCGTGGACGGCATCCCTGAGGGGGTGATGGGCTACTTTGCCACGAACAAGGGGAACATTCAGCCGCTCAATCTCGCGGCCGTGGTCGCGATCGTCCTGGCAACCGTCGCGACGATCGTCTTCTTCGAGAGGGCACAGCGGCGTATCCCGATCTACTACGCGCGTCGTACCGTCGGCCGCCGCATCTACGGTGGACAGACCGCGCACCTGCCATTGCGTGTGAACACGAGCGGCACCATCCCGCCGATCTTTGCGTCGTCGTTGCTCATGTTCCCCGCGACGCTGGCGAACTTCAAGATCCCGGGCATGTCCCAGATCCAGGCGCTGCTTCAGCGCGGAGACTGGGCGTTCAATACGTTCTACGTTCTGCTTATCGTCTTTTTTTGCCACTTCTACACGGCAGTGACGTTCCAGCCGGTCGACGTAGCCGACAACCTGAAGAAGCAGCAGGCGTTCATCCCGAGCGTTCGCCAGGGCAAGCAGACGGCCGACTACATCGACTACGTTCTCACGCGAATCACCTTTGGCGGGTCGCTCTACGTCGCCGTCGTGTGCATCGTCCCCAGCATCATCAGCCAGCAGTTCCACGTACCCTTTCGCTGGGGGGGACCTCGATCATGATCGTCGTCGGCGTGGCGCTCGACACCGTGAACCAGATCGAAGCTCACCTCATCACGAGGAACTACGAAGGTCTCTCGGGCGGCGGCGCGCGCACGTCACGCATCCGTGTGCGAAAGGACTAGTGAGCGATGCGGCTCATTTTCGTGGGACCGCCGGGGGCGGGCAAGGGGACGCAGGCCAAGATCGTCTGCGCAAAGCTGGGCATCCCACAGATCTCGACCGGCGACATGCTTCGGGCGGCCAAGACCGAAGGGCGGCTGCCTGCGGACCTGGTCGCGAGCATGGCGGCGGGGGCACTGGTGCCGGATGAGGTCGTCGTGCGGCTGATCGACGAACGCACACGGGCCGCCGATTGTGCGCCCGGCTTCCTGTTGGACGGTTTTCCGCGCACGGTCCCTCAGGCCGAGGCGCTCGAGGCAATGCTGTCCGCCAGGGGCGCGACGGTCGACGTCGTCGTGGCCCTTGCGATCCCGCGCGATCTCCTGCTCGAACGTGCAGTACTTCGGCGTACGGACAAACGCACTGGACAGATTTACCACTTGAAGTATAGCCCTCCTCCCCCCGAGGCAGAGTTGGAGCACCGGGCAGACGATCGGGAGGAGGTCGTCCAGAAGCGCCTCGATACGTACGAGGCCATGACGGCCGAGCTCCTCCCCTATTACGAGGCGCGCGGAATGTTGAGGCGAATCGATGGAGTTGGAACCGTAGAGGAGGTCACCGCGCGCATCTTCGCGGCGCTCGATACCACCCGATAGTACGAGGAGACTGTCCTTTTCATGGCCGAACGCCGCGAGCACAAGGAGCCCAAGGGCGACAAGCTTGAGTTCGACGGCGTCGTTCAGGAGGCGCTTCCGAACGCGATGTTCCGGGTGAAGTGCGAAAACGGGCTCGTAGTTCTCGCAACCATCAGCGGCAGGATGCGCCAGTTTTACATCCGGATTCTTCCGGGAGACAAAGTTACCGTCGAAGTCAGTCCTTACGATCCTAGCCGAGGCCGCATCACCTACCGGCACAAGTGAGAAGCGACGTGAAAGTCAGACCCAGCGTCAAGAAGATCTGCGACAAGTGCAAGGTGGTCCGCCGCAAGGGCGTCGTCCGGATCATCTGCGAAAACCCCCGTCACAAGCAGCGACAAGGCTGATCGAGAGAAAACATGGCCCGCATCGCAGGCGTCGACCTTCCCCGTCACAAGCACATCGTCTACGCGCTCCCGTACCTCTACGGGATCGGTAAGGCTGCGGCACGCCGGATCTGCGACAAGACCGGGATTGCTCGGAACCGGATGACGGAAGAGCTGACCGAGGGGGAAATTAGAAAGATCCGCGAGGTTCTCGAGGCCGACTACAAGGTCGAAGGCGATCTGCGGCGCGAGATTCAGATGAACATCAAGCGGCTGATGGATCTCGGCTGCTACCGCGGGCTCCGGCATCGCCGGGGATTGCCCGTCAACGGTCAGCGCACCCACACGAACGCGCGAACACGCAAGGGCCCGCGGAAGGGCATACTGACGCGCGCCCGCAAGGCGCCGACGAGCTGAGAAGGAGCCCATCCAAAGATGTCGCAGGACAAGACAAGCATTCCCCCCGGCCCCGCGCCGGGCACGCCTTCCACGGGCCCGAAGCCCAAGGCAGGGAAGAAGAAGACCAAGAAGAACGTCGCGACGGGCATCGCGCACATCCAGTCGACCTTCAACAACACCGTCGTGACCATCACCGACGTGAACGGCAACACCGTCGCGTGGTCAAGCGCCGGCTCGCGCGGGTTCAAAGGGTCGCGCAAAAGCACCCCGTTCGCCGCCCAGCTCGCTGCCGAAGAGGCAGCTCGCCGGGCGATGGAGCACGGGGTCCGATCGGTGGCGGTCTTCGTGAAGGGTCCTGGCGCCGGGCGCGAGAGCGCGCTGCGGGCGCTTCAGGCCGTGGGCTTCAAGGTCACGTTGATCCGCGACGTGACTCCAGTGCCGCACAATGGGTGCCGCCCGCCCAAGCGGCGTCGCGTCTGACAAGAGAGAGAATCGATGGCTCGTTACCACGGTCCGGTCTGCAAGCTTTGTCGCCGCGAGGGGATGAAGCTCTTCCTCAAAGGCGAGCGCTGCTACACGGAGAAATGCTCCTACACGCGTCGCCCTTACCCCCCGGGGCAGCACGGCCAGGCTCGCGTGAAGCTCAGCGAGTACGCGATTCGGCTTCGCGAGAAGCAGAAGGTGCGGCGCATCTACGGTGTGCTCGAGCGCCAGTTTCAGAAGTATTACTTCGACGCCGCGCGCCGGAAGGGCCGCACCGGTGAGCAGATGCTTGGGCTACTCGAGTCCCGGTACGACAGCGTCGTTCACCGTCTCGGCTTCGCCTTCACGCGCTCGCAGGCGCGGCAGCTCGTACGGCACGGCCATGTGCTCATCAACGGCAAGCGAGTCGACATTCCCAGCGTCATCCTGCGCCCGGGCGACAAGGTGGAGATCCGGCAGAAGAGCCGCGAGATCAAGGAGGTCGTCGCGTCGCTGGCGCAGGTCGACAAGAGGCCCATGCTGTCGTGGCTCGAACTCGACAAGGGCAACTTCGTCGGGACATTCAAGGGCGCGCCGGTGCGCGAAGAGATGAACGAGCCGGCCATCCGCGAGCAGTACGTCGTCGAATATTATTCACGGTAAGTCGAACGAGGAACACACGGGCAGGCGACGGGCGCCGCTGGAGAGCGGGTTCGAAGGCGCGTTGGGATCGCCGCGTGAATCTGGAGAAGAGAAGGAGAGGCAGAGAATGACCACGTCGAACATCATCGCCAGAAACTGGCGCGATCTCATCCGTCCGCGGGGCATGCACGTCGAAGCCGAAACGCTGACGGAGTTCTACGGCAAGTTCACCGCCGAGCCGCTCGAGCGCGGCTACGGGATCACGATCGGCAACTCGCTTCGCCGGGTGCTGCTCTCCTCGCTCCAGGGTGCCTCGATCACGGCCCTTCGCGTCGACGGCGCGCTCCACGAGTTCACCACGGTGGGCGACGTCGTCGAAGACGTCACCGACATCGTGCTCAACCTCAAGGAGGTCGTCCTCAAGGCGGCCCAGGCGAAGACGTACACCGTTCGCATCGAGAGCGAGGGGCCGGGCACGGTCTACGCTCGCGACATCCAGCTCGTCGACGGGCTGCAGGTGCTGAACCCCGATCACGTGATCGCGACCCTCGACAAGAAAGGTCCTCTCGTCATGGACCTGACGGTCAACGTCGGGCGTGGCTACGTCCCGGCCGAGCGGAACAAGACGCCCGGGATGTCCATCGGCACGATCCCCATCGACGCGCTCTTCTCGCCGATTCGCAAGGTCAACTACACCGTGACCAACGCGCGCGTCGGTCAGCAGACCGACTACGACAAGCTCACCCTCGAAGTGTGGACCAACGGCAGCGTGAAGCCGCAGGATGCCGTTGCCTACGCCGGCAAGATCCTCAAGGAGCAGCTCTCGATCTTCATCAACTTCGAGGAGACCGAGGAGACGCAGTACGCGCCTTCCGGTTCCGAAGAAGAGCCGCTGAACGAGAACCTCTTTCGCAGCGTCGACGAGCTCGAGCTGAGCGTGCGGAGCGCGAACTGCCTGCAGAACGCCAACATTCAGCTCATCGGCGAGCTCGTCCAGCGGACCGAGCAAGACATGCTCAAGACGAAGAACTTCGGGCGCAAGAGCCTGAAGGAAATCAAGGAAATCCTGGCGAACATGGGGCTATCGCTCGGAATGAAGATCGACAACTGGCCGCAAATGCTCGAGCGCTGGAAGCAGCAGCAGCAGCAGAACTAGAAAGAGAAGCCCATGCGCCACAAGAACGCGGGTCGAAAGTTCGACCGGAATACGAGCAGCCGGCGCGCGATGTTCCGCAACCTGGCGGCAAACCTCATTCTCCACGAGCACATCGAAACTACCGACGCGAAGGCGAAGGAACTGAGGCGCGTTGCCGAGCGGCTCATCACCAAGGCACGTCGCCTCGGCCCAGTCGCCTACACGCCGCAGAGTCAGCTTTCTCCGGGCGACCGGGCGCGTCGCCTCGCCGCCGCGCGTGCGATCGCCTCGTACATCCCGCGCTTCGGCGTCCGCGTGGAGACGGGGGGGGCCACGACCCGCATCGACCTCGTCGAGAAGATCATGCTCGATCTGGCCAAGCGTTACGCGACGCGGCCGGGCGGATACACGCGGATCGTGAAGTTCGGGCCCCGACGCGGCGACAACGCGCCGATCTCGCTCATCGAGCTCCTGGCCGATGGAGACAAAGCCGAGGAGACGAAGGTCTCGGGAGCCGAAATCGACCGCGAAGTCGCCCAAGAAGGCCACGGCAGCCGCGCCGAAAGAGGCCGCCAAGGTCGAGTGACGGTCAGGCTCGTCGCCGCCCACCGAAGACGAAAATCCCCACGAGTGACAGGGCGATCATCGCACCTGCCACAGCGAGTCGCCAGCCGCGGGCTCGGCTCGATTCGCTCTCCACACGGAGGCGGTCGAGCTCGGCTCGCGCTCTGGCGTTTTGGGGATCGAGCGCGAGTGCCTTCTCGAACGGCTCCGTGTCGGCGATCCCGTGCGACAGAAGGTCCTCGCCCTCGAGGTAGTGAATCTCGCTCCGCACCTCGCCCGATTGGGGACCGCCCTCGTCGATGCGAAGCGCTTTTCGGAGGTACGCGAGAGCCGCAGGTCGATCGCTCGACTCGAGCGACTTGCCGTAGAGAAGATACGCTGGCGCCATCTCGGCGCGCCGGTCGAGCATGGGCTGCCGGGCGAGCGCTCCGTCGAACGCCGCGACGGCGTCTTCGAGCTTGCCGCTCCTTTGCGCGGTGAGCCCCTGATCGACCAGCGCATAGACGCCCCGCAGACGATAGCGATCGTACGCTTCGAAGAGCTTCTTCGCGAGGTCGGCCGCCGATATCCCCTCCGGTGCCGGCTCGCCCGTGAGCACGGCGTACGCTTCCTTCAACTTCCAGATGCCCTCTTGCCCGTAAGCGAGCGCCGCTTCGCGTGCCGCAGTGCGTACCTGGACGCGGTCCGAGTTGACGAAAGAGAGCACCACCGGCAGGGCGTCCAGATCCTTCACCCCTGCGTAGGCGCGGAGGACGTCGGCCACGACCTGGTTGTCCTTGGTCTGCACGGCGTCCCCCGGGGTTCGTTTGCCCATGGCCTCGAGCAGGCCGCTCGCCCAGCCGCGCGTCTCCGGCGACGGGTCGCGTCGTGCCTCGATGAGCGCCGGCACTGCCCTGTCCGAAAGGAGCTTCATCTGGCGCGTCAGCTCCGGACGGAACGCCCCGCCGATGTCCGAGGCCACCATCACCATTTGTCTGACCGCGACCGTCGTTCCCGTATGAGCCAAGGCGCGCAGGAGGCATGCGACCGTCAGTGCGTGGCGCGTCGCCGCGTCGGGCTTCGGTGCGATCAGGGCGTCCGCGAGGTCGAAGCCCGCGGATTTGGAGGCTCGCTCGCGAAACCCCTTCACGACGGCGAATGCCCCATCGTCGGTGCCTCGACGCAGCTCGGCGAGCTTGCGCCCGATCGCCGCCGTCGCCTCGGACCCCAGCGACCCGATGGCAGTCACCGCCGCCCGCCTATCGTCGACCGAGTCGTGTCCGAGGGGGGTCAGTAGTCGATCCAGCTCGAGGCTCGACAGGCCCTCGTCGGCATTGGCTCCTGCGCTACTAGCCCCTTGCGGTCCGTCGGCCAGCGCAAGCTGGGACGACCAGACGCTTGCCGCCATCGCGAGAACGGGGACCCACCGAGCCTTCATCGTCTTCCCGCCCTCGTGGAACGCCGGCCGGGGCCGCAAGGCTTCCGGTTCACTCGACGATGCGAAAGTCAGAGAACTCGCCTGTGTACCCGCGCCACCGTACATCGACGTTGTCGACGCGAGCGGCCGAGGGCCCGTGGTGCGACCAGGAGATGATCTCCTTGATGGCATCCTCCTCGCCCTCGGCGACGAGCTCCACGGATCCGTCGCCCCGGTTCTTCACCCATCCCGTGACCCCCAGCCGACGAGCCTCTCTTTGAGTCGCGGCGCGGAAGAACACGCCCGACACACGCCCGCGAACGATAATGTTCACTCGTTTCGCCGACATGGTCTCCTCTTCGTCTAGCGAATCGAGCGAGAGCCGGCAACTTTGGATCTGAGGCTAAGCTCAGCGGCCGTGCAGGACGTGCTCGTGAAGGGGGTGGGGCTCCACACCGGGGCTGCCGTGACGGTGAGGCTGCATGCGCGTCCAGGCGCCGTATGCTTGCGGGCCGGGGGGGTCGAAGCGCGCATCGACGAACTGGTCGTCGCGTCGACGCTGCGGGCGACCACCGTCGAGGCCTGCGGGGGAGGCTTGCGCGTTGGGATGGTCGAGCACCTGTTCGCCGCGCTGGCCGGGCTGGGGGTTTACGAAGGAGTCATGATCGAAGTCGATGGGCCGGAGATGCCTCTCCTCGACGGCGCGGCCTCCGCGTGGTGCAACGCGTTCTCGGGGTTGCGCCTCTCTCGTCAGCTGCCGCGCCTTCGCGTCGCGCGCCAAGCTGTGATCGACTGCGGAGACAGCCGATACGAATTCAGTCCGCTGGATCGCGTGGAGCTCGAGGTTCGCCTGGTGCTGGACGACGCTCGGGTGACGCCAGAGGCGCGCTGGGCAGGAGACGCGGACGACTTCCGTACACGCGTCGCGCCTGCGCGCACGTTCGCGCTCGCTCGCGACTTCCAAGAGCTCGCTCGCCTGGGCCTGTCGCGGCACGTTGACCCCGCGAGCGTCGTCGTCCTGGCGCCCGACGCGGTGCACTGTTCGGGTCGACCGTACTCTGCCGACGAGCCGGCGCGTCACAAGCTGCTCGACCTGATGGGAGATCTGTACATTCATGGCGGCCCCCCCCTCGGGCGCGTGAGCGCGGTGCGTCCGGGTCACGCAGCGAGCGCACAGGCGTTTCTGCGAGCGCGCGAAGACGGGGCGATCGTGACCTGATGAAGAAGGGTGTCGCCCTCGCGTCGGCGGGCTGGGTGGTACTCGCGGTGCCGTGCCCGGTGCGAGCGCAGGACGTGGCGTTCGACGACCCGTACGAGCTGCCCGACGCGCCACGCCCTCCGACGCTCCCGGAGATCACGCATGGGGACATCGAGGCGACGCTGGAGACCACCGCGGGCGAAATAGTGCCGAACCCGGGGGGGGAGCCCACGCACGGCTATGTGCAGCGCCTCTCGGTAGAGGCCCCGATAGGACCGAGGCGGTGGTTTTTGGGACTCGACTACGAGGCCGCGGCGGGCAGCGCCCAGAACGGATTCCAGGCGGTCGGCGGGAACGTGGAGCTCGAAGGCCGGACGCTCTGGGCCACGCGCACCGGGCTTGCCTTCGGAGGCGGGCTCGGGCTCATGTTGCCAACCGCAACTGCGAGCGGCGACGACGCGAGCCCGGCCGGCGAGGTCGCGCTCCACGCCGCCACCCTTCGACCCTGGGACGTGAGTTTCTTCGTCACCGACGCGCTCGGCGTCCGGCCCTTCATCGACGTGCGCGCGATCGACGGCCCGTTCGTGGCCCAGTTCCGTCAGGGGCTCGACCTCGCGGTTTCGACCACGGCGATCGCCGATCGCATCTATGCGACCACCGGCGTGTACTTCGGGCTGCGGGCCACGCGCCAGGTGGCCGTCGGTGTCGAGGCCTTCGAGGCCTACGCAATCGACGTGCCCAACGTGCAGGACGGGGCGCGAGCATCCTTCGTCGTATCGCCGAACGTGAGGCTCGTCTTGCCGTGGGTAGAGCCCGCCATCAGCATGTTCACGAACGTCGGCACTCCACTCCAGGGCGCGAGCGAGCGAATATGGGGATTCCGCGTCGCCTTCACGCTCGTCTACGATCCGAGCGCCACCTTGCGTGTCAGGCCCCGCTGAGCCGTGGCTAGTTCACCGTGCTCTGGGTATCGGGCTGCTTGCGACCTTCGGACTTTGCGCGCATCGCCTGCCGCTCCAGCGCGGCGCGCACGAACCGCGCGAAGAGCGGGTGCGGCGACGCGGGACGGCTCTTGAACTCCGGGTGAAACTGGCATCCGACGAAGAACGGGTGTTCGCGGAGCTCGACCATCTCGACGAGCCTCTTGTCGGGCGACGTTCCGCTGAGGACGAGCCCCGCCGCCGCCAGCTGCTCGCGGTAGTCGTTCGCGAACTCGTAGCGGTGGCGGTGACGCTCGCTGATCTCGGTCGCCCCGTACGCGTCGGCGGCGAGCGAGCCGGGCGTCAGCACGCACGGGTACGCGCCGAGGCGCATCGTCGCCCCCTTGTTCCTCACGCCGCGCTGGTCGGGCATGAGGTCGATGACGGCGTGCGGAGTCTCCTTGTCGAACTCGCTCGAGTTCGCGCCTGCGAGGCCGGCGACGTTGCGCGCGAACTCGACTACGGCGAGCTGCATCCCGAGGCAGATGCCGAAGAACGGGATGCTGGTTGCTCCGCGCGTAACCGATTGCTGCGATCTTCCCCTCCGTCCCGCGGTCGCCGAAGCCGCCCGGGACGAGGACGGCGTCGAGGCGACGAGAGCAGCGCCTCGGGCCACCCTGCTCCACCTGCTCCGAGTCGATGTACTCGAGCTCGACCCGGCACTCGTTGTCGAGGCCCGCCGTGCACGAGCGCCTCGTGGAGCGACTTGTACGAGTCCTTCAGGTGCACGTACTTGCCGACGATGCCGATCTTGACCGTCCCGCGCGACGGGCTCTTGAAGCGCCCGACGATCCGCTGCCACGTCGTCAGGTCCGGCGCGCGGCTCCAGATGTTGAGCCGCTCGGCGATGAGCTCGTCGAGCCCCTCGGCGTGGAACATCACCGGCACCTCGTAGATGCAGCCGACGTCGATCGCGCCGATGACCGCCTCGACGGCGCACGTTCGAGAAGAGCGCGATCTTGTCCTTGACCGCACGCGAGAGCGGCATCTGCGTCCGGCAGAGAAGGACGTCGGGCTGGATGCCAATCTCGCGCATCTCCTTGACGGAGTGCTGCGTCGGCTTGGTCTTCAGCTCGCCCGCGGTGGGGATGAAGGGCACGAGCGTCACGTGGATGTTGAGCGCGTTCTGCGGGCCGGCCTCGATCTTCATCTGGCGCACCGCCTCGAGGAACGGCAGGGACTCGATGTCGCCGGCCGTGCCGCCGATCTCGATGATGGCGACGTCTACCCCCTCGGTGGCGTCGCGGACGCGCGCCTTGATCTCGTCGGTGATGTGCGGGATGACCTGCACCGTCGCGCCGAGGTACTCGCCGCGCCGCTCCTTGGAGATGACGCTCTCGTAGATGCGCCCGGTCGTGAAGTTGTTCTGCCGCGTCATCCGCGCGGTCGTGAAGCGCTCGTAGTGGCCGAGGTCGAGGTCGGTCTCGGCGCCGTCGTCGGTCACGAAGACCTCGCCGTGCTGGTACGGGCTCATCGTTCCGGGGTCGACGTTGATGTACGGGTCGAGCTTCACGTGCGTGACGCGAAGGCCCCGCGCCTCGAGCAGGGCCCCGACCGACGCGCTGGCGAGACCCTTGCCGATCGACGAGACCACCCCGCCGGTGACGAACACGTACTTCGTGGGTTTGCGGCTCATCGTGGTTCGCCTCCGATGCGCGTTGTCACACGTCGATCTCTTGCGCCGCGATTAGCACACCCGGCTGCACCGCGCGAGGAGGCGCCTCGGAGAGTTTTCGTGTTAGATTGAGAGCTCGCCCTTGCGATCAGGGAAGTGCGGCGAGAGAGAGCCAGCGGCCCTCCGCGCTCGGAACAAAAGCGCGAGCGCGCTGGCTCGTGACGGCCACCTGGTCCTCGTACCAGAGAGGCAACCAGTGCATCTGCTCTCGCTCGCGGGCTTCGAGGCGCGCGTAGACGGCGCGGCGGGCGTCCAGGCTCGCGACACGGTCGCCCTCGTCGAGGAGCGCGTCGAGCACGTCGTCATGCACGCGTCCGCGGTTCGCGCCGGCGGGCGGAAGAGACGCTCCGTGAAGGAAACGCCGCAGGACATTGGGCTCGGTGAGCTCGGGCAACTGAAGGATCGCGAGATCGAAATCCCCCCCATTCAGTCTGGCGATCATCGTCCCGAGCTCGAGCGGAACCACGTCGACGTCCACCCCGATGTCTCCCAGCTCCTGCGCGACGACGCGGGCGACGTCTCCGCGGAGCCGCTCCGTGGACGTGAGAAGGGTGAAATGCGCATGCGATGCGCCTGCCGCGGCGAGGAGCGCGCGCGCCCCGCCAGGGTCGAAGGGAAGCGGCGACCCGTCGGCGTGCGCCCAGTTGGCCGGCGGGACGAGACCCGCGGCGACGTGTGCCCGCCCGTCGAGCAGCGTCGCGCACAGGGTTGCCCGGTCGATCCCCAGCGAGAGCGCCCGACGAACGCGTGGATCACCGAGGGGCCGGTGCTCCTCATCCACGACGACGTAGGTGAGGTTCGCTCCGGGTCGAGACGTTATCGCGAAGCTCCGGCCGCGCCGCGAGCGCCGGGAGGAGCGACGGGGAGACGAGGTTCAGCGACGATGTCCGCCCGGCCCGCCTCGAGCCGCAGCGCGCGCGCGTTCTCGTCGTGGACCGTGCGCAGTGTCACGGCGTGCGCCGGTCGCGGCAGTGCGCCTCCGTCGGCCGGCACCAGCAGGACTTCGCCCCTCGCCGCCCGGGCCACCGAGAAGGGCCGAGGCCGTCGAGCGCTGCCGGCGGGCGCCGGCGGAGATGCCGCCTGATCCGCGCGCAGGAATGGGCAGCTCGAGGTCCGTCAGGAGCGTGGCGTGCGGACGCGCCAGCCGCACGACCACCCGGTGCTCGCCTTCGTCCCTCGCCTCGCGATGGCATCGACGACGCTCGCGTGGCGCGACGCGACCGCCGGCGACGCGAATGCCTGCAGCGTCGCGACGACGTCGCGCGCTCGGAAGGGGGCGCCGGAGTGGAAGCGGACGTCGTCGCGTAGCTCGACCTCGAGCGTGAGCGGGTCGAGCCAACGCCAGCCGCGGCGCCAGGTAGGGAGCGGCGCGAGCGTGTCGGGGTCGAGGCGTACGAGGCCCGCGTGGACGAGGCGCGTCGTTCGCAGCCCGACGGCGTCCGTCGCGTAGCGCGGGTCGAGCGTCTCGGGATCGTTGGCCACGAGCATCTCGATGGGTCGTCGGGGCGTCGGTGGGCTCATGTGCGTGTGCACGCCGCGGAGCAGGAGCCAGCCGACGAGCGCTTCCCACCCGACCCGTCGCGGTCTAGAGAGGGCCATGGCTGCACGGTCGCCCCCTTCGCCGCGGCGAGGCGTCTGGTCGGCGTCGCCGGCGCCCTCGCGATGGTGCTCTGGTCGCCCGAGGTGTGGCCCGATCCGCCGGCCGCCGCGATCGCAGCGGCGGGCGGAGGACCGTCGCTCCCGGAGGTCGACGCGGCGGTGCACGCGATCGCCTCGGAGCGATCGCTCGGAGGGCGCGAGCGTGGGCATCGCGGTCCTCGACGTCGATCGGGTCGCCTGCTGGCGTCGGTCAACGAGCACCTGGCGCTCAATCCTGCGTCCAACGCCAAGCTTTACACCGCGGCGGCCGCGCTCGCGACGCTGCACGGCAATCACCGCTACGAGACCACGCTCTCGGGCAGGCTCGAGGGCGACGCCGTGTCGGGCGCCCTCGGGCTGCGCGGCTACGGCGATCCGTCGCTGACGACGGCCGACCTGTGGGCGATGGTGCAGGAGCTCAAGGGCTACGGCGTCAAGCGCGTCGAGGGCGACATCCGTCGTCGACCAGCGCTTCTACGACGAGCAGACGACGCCGCCGGCGTTCGAGCAGCAGCCGAACGAGTGGGCGGCCTTCCGCGCGCCCGTCAGCGCGGTCGCCCTCGACGAGAACAGCATCACGATGACCGTGCGCCCGTCGTCGCCCGGCGGCTCGGCGCGCGTCGAGTTCGAGCCTCCCGGGCTTCGTCGACGTCGACGGCAGCATCCGGACGGCCGAGGCGGGCGGCGCCGACACGGTCGAGCTCGACGCTCTCCGGCGAACGGGCTCCGCATGCCGCGAAGGTGAGCGGCGCCATCGCGGCGGACTCGCGGCTCGTGCGCTACACGCGCCGCGCCGAGGACCCGCGCCTGCTCGCCGGGCTACGCGCTGCAAGGCGCTGCTCGAGAAGGCGGACGTGAAGGTCCCCGGGCGAGGTGAAGCTCGGCACGCGCCGAGGGGCACGTCCTCGCCAAGCACCGTCGGCAGCCGCTCTCGTCGCTGCTCTATGCGCTCGGCAAGCAGAGCGACAACTTCTACGCCGAGATGATCTTCAAGACCCTCGGCGGCGAGGGCAAGGGCCGCCCGGCGAAGAGCGCCGACGCGGCGGAGGTCGTCACGCGCTGGCTCGAGAAGATCGGCGCGAGCGACCCGGGCGTCGTCATCAAGAACGGCTCCGGGCTCTTCGACGCCAACCGCGTGACCGCGTCCAGCACGGTGGAGCTCCTGCGGTGGGCCTGGCGCGATCCCGGCGTGCAGCCCGAGTACGTCGCGCAGCTCTCGGTCGGCGGCGTCGACGGCACGCTCCACAAGCGCTTCCGGCAGCGACGCTCACGAAGCGCCGCGTGCGCGCGAAGACGGGCACGCTCGACGACGTCATCGCCCTGAGCGGCTACGTCCTTCGCGACGGCGGTCGCGGTCCCATCGCCTTCTCGATCCTCTTCAACCACGTCGGCGGCAAGCAAGACGGCGCCCGCCACGCGGCCGACCGCCTCGTCGAGCTCATCGCGCGTTGGTCTCGGAAGATTTGAACCGCGGAGGCGCCGAGGGCGCAGAGGAGGAGAGGGATCGACCTCTGCGTACTCTGCGCCTCTGCGGCTACTCCCGCATGTGCTTGCGGATCTTGCCGAGCGCCTGCTCCTGGAGCTGCCGGATGCGCTCGCGCGACAGGTTGTACTTGTCGCCGATCTCCTTGAGCGTCAGCTCGTCCTCGTCGTCGAGGCCGAAGCGCCACCGGATGATGCGCGACTCGATGGGCGTCAGCGTCGTCGAGCAGGCGCCGCACCTCGGCGTTCCACTTGTGGCTCGCGAGCGCTTCGTACGGCGAAAGCGCGCCCTCGTCCTGCAGGAAGTCGATGAACTTCCGCCCGTCCTCGTCGCCCACAGGGCGGTCGAGCGAGAACGGGGTCTCGGCCCAGGAGCCCTTCACCTTGTCGAGCTTCTCCTGCGGGATGCCGGTCTCGTGCTCGAGCTCTGCCGAGCGTCGGGCTCGCGGCCCGTGCGCGCGAGGACGGCCTGCGTCGCGCGCTGGATCGCGGTTGTGCGTGTCGAGCATGTGCACGGGGATCCGCACCGCGCGGCCCTTGTCGGCGAGCGCGCGGCTGATCGCGTGGCGGATCCACCACGACGCGTACGTCGAGAAGCGGTAGCCGCGGGTGTGGTCGAAGCGCTCGACCGCCTTCATCAGGCCGATGTTGCCCTCCTGGATGAGGTCGATGAGCGGCAGGCGCCCGCGGTTGTACCGGCGCGCGATGGACACGACGAGGCGCAGGTTCGCCTTCACGAACTTGTTCTTCACGAACCGCGAGCGCGCCGACGCGCCGCCGATCTTCTCGAGGCACTTCCTGTAGGCGAGCGTCGGCCGGCAGGTGCGGCGCGCTGCCGTGGGCGCGGCTCTCCCTCTTCCCGCCGATGCATCGAGCGCGGCGTCGCGCTCCTCGTCGTCGGGCTCCTCGCCGAGCCTGCGGACCACCTCCTCGGCGTGGGCGATCCAGAGGCGATCGCTGTCCGCCAGGCGGATGGCTCGCGCGAGCGACACGCACCAGCTCTTGTATTTCTTCTCCTGGCCCGCCGTCAGCTTGTTGTGCTGCTTCTTGAAGGCCTTGAGAAGCTTGCGAAGCTCCGCGATCTGCGGGAGGTCGAGCGCTTCTTCTCCGGTCGGCAGGTCCTTCTCGAGCGAGTCGAGCGCGAAATCGGCGGACGGATAGAACGACAGGATCGCGCTCCAGTGCTCGATCTCGGCCGACTCCACGCTCGATCGCCGTCTCGAGCTCTTCCTCCGGGCCCATCACGGGATGGGTCGCCATCTCCCGGAAGTACCGCGCAAGCATCGAGTCCCCGCCGCCCTCTTCGATCTCCTTGTCGCTTGGAGGCTTCGGGGCCACGAGGCCGGGCGGAGCGGAGCCGTCGACCTGCGGACCGTCGATCTCGAACTCCTCTTCGAGGAGCTCGACGTCGGTGTTGCGAGCCGTAGCTCCCTCGGCCGGGACCTCGGCGTCGAATTCGTCGTCGGCGGTCGCTTCGGTGGTCTCCTCGGCGTCACCCGGTGCGTCTCGCTCCGCCTCCGTCCCCGTCGCGACCGACTGGAGGCGCGTCTGCGAGTCCAACCCGGCGGTCCCGGAAGCCAGGGCTGAGCTGCTCTTGCTCTTGCTCATGACCGGTCGTTCCTCGCTGGTGGTCGGGTGGGTGGAGGGGCTCGTCGGCTTCTTCGCCCGGCGCCGCGAAGCCTCTTTATATGCACCTTTCGTACCCCCTCGCCCCTCGGCGCCGGCCACGGACCTTCGCTCGGGAGCGGCCGGACGGACCCGCTCGCGACTTCGAAATCTCGGGGATTGGGGAGCAGGCTTGGGCATCGAGTAGTGCGATCAACTCCCGGGGTGACGGTCGATCTATGGTGCGTCCGTCATGGATCTGTCTCTTCGTCAGATGATGCAGCGCGCCTCGCCATTCCCGCGACCGCGTCGAAAGCGGCGGGCGTCGCAATCGAAATCCGTTCTCAAGTACTACGTTGCGGAGCTCCGCCGGGTATTGCGTGGTCCTGGCGCGACCTTGGGCTTCGCTCTGGCAGCGTCACTGCACGCCTTTGGCCACGCGCTTGTGGCGCTGGTCGCTGGCGCCCTGGCCATTTCGCTGGCTCAGCGGTGGGGGTTCCAGAGTGCCGAAACGTACGACCTCGGGGCCGGTGCGGGATCGCTTGCAGACAAGGCGCTGCTCCTCACGCTCGTGGGTCTCGCTGTCGTTTCCGTCAAGGGAGCGGCGGGCGCTTACGCAACCTTCGTTCAGGCCAGGACCGCGGCCGAGGTCGGAGCGGGCCTCCGGCTCAAGCTGCTCGACGCGCTCTTGACTGCATACCGAGTGCGCCATCCGCGACACGAAGATCAGGGTGCGCATGTAGCTCCAACGGCACGAGCCGTTGCCGCCCTCACCGAACGCGTTCGCGAGTTCGAGGCCGGTCTTGGACAAGGTTTGCTCGGGGGTGCGCGGGCCGTCGCGCAGCTTGTCCCTCTCGGTGCGCTCCTCGTGTCCCTTTCGGCGCGAATGGCGTTTGTCGCCGCTGTGATCCTTGCGGCGTTCGGGTGGGGTCTGGAGCGTGCCCGAGCGGGCTACCGGACCGCCATGAAACACGCCTTGCTGGAGCGTGCCCGTCTGCTGGAAGCGGCCGACGAAGCGGCGCGCCACGCGGACCTCTGGGTGGCCTACGGCGCCGAAGGCAAGGCTCGCGAAACCATGCGGGCGCTCGGCCGCGATCTGACCGCGCGCTCGGCCTGGCTGGAGGCACGCGCCGTCGCGATGAGTAGCGCGAACGAGGTCCTCGGCGCGCTGGCGCTCGTCGTCGCGATGGCGGCCTCGCGGGCAGGGTGGCTCGGCAAGATCGTCGACGGCACGACGCTTCTCGCGTTCGCGGTCGCATTCTTCCTCGCCTACCGCCCAATGCGCGAGCTTGCCGACGCGCGTCTCGCGATCACGCGAGCACAGATTGCCTACGACGAGCTGCGCGGCGTTCTCGACCTGTCGAGCACGAGCGACGATACCGCTACCGACGGAGCGGGGACGGCCCATGGCCCTCCGCGGGAGTGGCCGCTCGCCGCGCTCGAAGTGCGCTCGTTGCGCCTCGCGCACGGCGCGTGCGAGCCCGTGTCTCTTCGCATCGAACCGGGAACGGTTGCTGTCGTGATGGGTGCCACCGGGATCGGAAAGACGACGCTCCTGCGAACGCTCCTCGGCCTCGAGCACGCGGAAGGCGGGGAGGTGCTGTTCGACGGCGAGCTGCTCGGCGAGGCCGCCGCCGGTCCCCGCGCGCGGCCATTCGCGTGGGTGCCGCAGGACGCACCGCTGCTCGCCGACACGCTGATGGCGAACGTCGCGCTCGCCGCGTCGCACACCGACGCTAACGACGCCCTCGACCCTCTCGGTGCGGCGCACCTCGCGCGCTCGCTCGAAAACGCCCGCCTCGGATCGGGCGGGCGCGTCGTGTCGGGCGGCGAGCGGCAGTGGATCGCGCTCGCAAGGGCGATCGCGACCCGGCTGCCCGTTCTCCTCTTGGACGAGCCGACGACGGGGCTGGATCCCGAGGCCGAGCGACGGGTGCTCGACACGATCGCTCGCCTTCGCGGTCACCGCACGGTGCTGCTCGTGACCCACAGGCCCGAGCCGCTCGCGATCGCGGACGTCGTCATTCGTCTCGACCCTCGCAGCGGCGAAAGCGACCGCGCGGCATGACGAGAGCTGTGCTCGTGCTGCCCGGACTAGTGGCGTGCACCGCGGTGCGGCCGGGCGTCGCCGTACCCCCGTGCGCGAGCATTCCGGTAGCGCCAACGGATCAGGTGGCGATCGCGCCGGCGCCGGCGCCGGCGTCCGCGCCCGCGTCGGTCTGCCCCGCCGACATGGTCGCCCTCTCCACCTTCTGCATCGACCGCTACGAAGCCCCCAACGTACGCGGCGAGGTTCCCTTCGCGCTGCAGACCGCCCAGGACGGCGAAGCCTGGTGCTCCGCACGAGGCAAGCGACTGTGCTACCAGCACGAGTGGGTGCGGGCCTGCGGAGGGCCTCGCGGCACGCGTTACCCTTACGGGGACCAACACCGCGAGAGCGTCTGCAACGACGATCGCACCTGGAATACCGTGAGCTGGAAGGCGCTCGCGAAATGGCCCGCCGACGCCGCGACGAACGAGGCCACCCGCCTCCTCCGAGCCGACATGAGCGGGGCGCGCGCCGAGTGCGTGTCCGAGGAAGGGGTCTACGATCTGACGGGCAACGTCGCCGAGTGGGTGCGACGAAGCGGAGCCGCGCCACGGCCGGGATACGAGTACGTGCTCAAGGGTTGCTACTGGGCGGGCTGCTACAAGGATCCCAACCCGAGCTGCGCGTTCACCAACACGGCGCACCCGGGGAGCTTCCGCACGTACGAGGCAGGGTTCCGTTGCTGCAGCGATCGGGTGGAGGAGAGAGAGCACGGGGTCGGGGCGCGTCCGGAATAACGACGAAGCGCACCACTGGAGCTCGGGGCGTGTCGGAGAGATTGGGGAGGCGTGTGGGAGACGACGAGGTTGGCTGCACTCGGTCGATGGTCCGCCGTC
This sequence comes from uncultured delta proteobacterium, assembly GCA_963847465.1. Classification (GTDB taxonomy): domain Bacteria; phylum Myxococcota_A; class Polyangia; order Polyangiales; family Polyangiaceae; genus Palsa-1150. The sequence continues at coordinate 356,399 of CAWKAF010000033.1, forward strand.
GTGTAGACCCATCGGGGCGTCGCATGACGTGGCTGCTACAGTCGATCGGACCTCATGAGGCGCTCGTTCTCGGCGTCCGTTCGCCGCATCGTCCTTCTTGCCCTGACGCAAGCCGCTGCGCTTGGCCGTGACTCGACCAAGTGCACTCCCGACCCGTGCGGTCGGAGCGGGTCGTGCTTTCAATGCGATCCGGGCTCGTACAACGGCGGTACGGGGGCGTGCGCGCCGCATTGGAAGGAAGGCGATTCGTGCAACGGCGGTTACGCGCTTTACCCGTGCGGCGTTCCGAAGGCGAGCATCGTCACGGACGCCTTCTCGCCGGCCCAGGGGGGGCAAGACCCGTGCGCTACGTACTGTTTGGGGACCCAGGGGCTAGCCTGCCTGCAGGTAGCGCTGGACGGCGGTTACGCGGACGGCGGGTACCCCGTTGACGACGCTGGCGCGGCTGACGCCCCGGCGCTCTTTCGCTGCTACCACGATTGTACGGGGCGCCGTCCTGCGACTCTGATCGCCCAATCTCCCGGTCACGCGCGCACCGGAGGCGAGGTGCTCGCGCGCGCGGCGTATCTCGAGGCGGCCGCTGTAGCTGCGTTCCTCGATCTGGCCACGCAGGTCGCAGCCCATGGAGCCCCACCGAGGCTGGTGCGCGCCCTGCGTCGCGCCGCGCGGGACGAGGTGCGCCACACGCACGACATCGCGGCCCTGGCGCGCGCCCGGGGAGCCGAGCCACCGACCGTGCAACTGCGTGTTGCCCGCCCGCGCTCGCTGCTCGCCATCGCGCTCGAAAACGCGCGGGAAGGCTGCGTTCGGGAGACGTGGGGTGCTGCGTGCGCTGTGGCGCAGTCGATGCGCGCGACCGACCTGGACGTGCGGCGGGCGATGCGCACAATCGCACGCGACGAGCTCCGGCATGCCGCCCTGTCGTGGGAACTTGCCGAGTGGATCGCGTCGCGCTTGGCGCTCCGCGAGAGAGCGCTGGTCGCGGAGGAGCGGGCCCGTGCCCTGGAAGACCTACGGGCTGACCTGAGAATCGAGCCGCCGGAACCCGTTCGCACTGGGCTGGGGCTTCCGACGCGCGACGAGGCCCGAGCGATGCTCGAGGGAATGCGCGCCCACGTGTGGGCGCCGGCGGCGTGATGAGATTTGTCATCGAGCCACAAGCTCGGCGCGCGTTCAGCACGGGCCGCGATGGGGCCGAGTCTACGGCGTGAGAACCGAGATCGTCGGGCCCGCTTCCAGCGTGACCTTCTGGGCGTGCATCACGTCTCCGTCGAGCACGTAAGCGCCGCTCGCATCGGCGAAGTGGATGACCAGCGACCGCGCGAGGGCGTCTACCCGTGGCTCCCCTTTGAGCGGGCGTCCCGCGAGCACGCGCGGCATCTGGGCGCCGAGGGCGCGCGCGGGGAGGCCACTGGCGATCACGTGGAAGCGATCGAACTCCTGGCCCGCGCGGTAAGTCGCCAGAAGGTGCAGCCCCACGTCGCGCACGACGCTGGCCAGCACCAGACTCCAGGCGCAGCTCGGCTGCTCGATCCCGTCGACCGTGAGCGTGCAAGGCGCGGGATCCAAGATGCGTCGAGCGAGAGCCGACCCTGCGAACGAGCCGGCGAAGACACGCGCCGCAATGGCTGCGGCCGTGGCCAGCCCTCGCCGCGGCGAAGCGTCGTAGACCTCGAAGAAGCGCGCGACCAGGCCGGTGCCGAAGATGAAGCCCACCCGGTCGCCCCCGCCTGAGTCCCGCACGTGCAAGGTGGGCTTTCTCGTCGTGATCGCGCTGCCGTCGCACGTGGCCCGCACGACTCTGTCCGCCCACGAACGAGCGGCGCCGCGCGCACCGAAGTTGCGAGCGATGGTGCAGACGGTGCCGCCCCCTGCCAGGGCGATTGGCGGGAGCGCCGCCCCCTCGGGCCACGCCGTCGCGAGCGCGCTGATGGAGGCCATCGTCGTGCCATCGCCCCCGGCGATCACGACGGCATCCGTGCCGCGCGCCGCGATGTACCGCGCCGCGGTCGCGAGCTCGTCGAGGCTTCGCGTCGGGTGAAGGCGCGCGCCCCCGTCGGAGGTGGCCTTCCGGATCGAGTCCCTCAGCGGGCTCCCTTCAACGAGGCCGCCCGCCCTCTCGTTGAGGATCACGTCGACGCCCGCGAGCACGACGGCGCGTAGCACGCACCCCGGAAACCGGCTACCTCGAGAGGGCCTTGAGAGCCTTCGTTGCCCGACGTGCACTGCTCCTCGTCACCGTTCTCGTGGCCGGAGCCGCGGCGTGCTCGGGATCACCTGCCATGCGCGCTGCGGAGCGAGGCGATCGCCCCGCGTTGAACGCCGCCCTCTCGGCTCGTCAGGCGCGCGGCGACCTCTCGAACGGCGAGGCCGCTTCGCTCGCGAAGGCAGTGGCGGACCGGGAGCTTCGTACGGCGCCCGCCCAGGAGGCTGGCGATCGCGTCCGCGACGCCCGTCCGTGTGCGCACGAGCTCGACGACGCGCTCGCCACCAGGATGAAGACCCACGACGCCGCGGGTGCGGCGGCTGCGCTGGCCCGTGTCGAGGGCAGGGGGCTCGACGTGGACGATCTGCGCGCCTTCGCCGGAGACGCGGACCCGCGATGGCGTGCGCTGGGAGCGCGTGCCCTCGTCCGACCCGACGACCGCCCGGCGCGGTTGCGCGCCCTGCTCGACCCTGACCCTGTCGTTCGACGTCAGGCCGCGCGCGCGTCGCGCGACGCAGCCGACCCGGCGGACCTTGCGGCCCTGGCCGAAGCGGCGCGCGTCGACCCGGCGCCCATCGTCCGCACCGAAGCCGTGCGCGCCATCGCGGCGCTTCCTGCCATGACCGGGGGCGAGGTCGCGAACGTCCTCGGGGACCTCTGGACCGGCGGCGACGACGGGCTGCGCGAGGACATCGCGCTCGCCTGGGCCGGTGGGTCCGTCTGGGGGGCGGGCGGCAGGGCGGCGCTCGGCGTCGTCGTGGCATCGGAGAGAGGGCCCGGAGTCATCGAGGCCGCCGCCGCGGTGCTCCGTCACCGTGCCGACGACGACGTCGCGCAAGCGGCGCTCGGGCAACTCGTCCGCGCCATCGAGGGCGGCGCGCGCGTGGAGCGCCTCCAGGCGCTGGCGGAGGCACCGCTCGAACGGCCCTTTCTCCTCGCGGCGGTCCGGAAGGCGGCCACCGACGAGGACCCCGAGGTGAAGGTGGCGGCGCTGGGACGCCTCGCGGAGGCACGCGACCCGGGGGCCGTCACGGAGCTCGAGGCCCTCGCCCACCCCGGCTCTCCGGTGGCTGCCACCGCCCGCCTCTTGTTGGCCGGCGTGGGGGATTGGCGCGTCCAAGCCTGGCTCGAGGAGGACCTTCGCTCCGAGCGGTCCGAGGTCAAGCTGGCCGCCGCGACGGCCCTCGCCGAGCTCGGCGTGGCGGCTCGCGCGGCGCCATTGCTCGCCGACGCCGACGCCTCCGTCCGCGTCCGGTCCGCCTGTGCGATTGTCGTCGCCGAGCGGTTCCTTCGTTGACCTGGAGCCGCGATCCTCCTACGAATCGTGGCCTAACCATGCGCTCCCACCTCGCCACGCTCTCTCTCGCAGCCGCCCTGTCGCTCGGGTCGAACGGTTGCATCATGAAAATCCTGACCGACGGCCAGATCACGGCGACGCGCCAGGCCTCCTCGGCGTTCGACACGATCGGCGACTACGAGCTCGCCCGATCGGCGGCCGAGGCATCGTTCGGTCAGTTCGAAGGGATGCACGCGCTGGCGCCCTACAACACCGACGCCCTCTTCCTCCTGGCCAAGACCTGGACGGGCTACGGCGCGGGCTTCATCGTCGACGAGATGGAGATCGGCGCAGGACGCCGACAACGAGGGCATGGAGGACTACCAGCGCAAGCGCGCGCGCATGGCCTTCGATCGCGCGGTCTTCTACGGGCTCGAGCTCCTCGGTCAAACGGCGCAGGGCTTCGATCAGGCGAAGAAGAACGCGGGGAGCCTCGCGAAGTGGCTCACGGATCACTTCACGAGCAAGGACGACGCGCCGAACCTCCTCTGGACGGGCGTACGCGTGGCTCTCGCGCGCCGACCTGATGAAGGGCGACGAGAACGAGGGGCCCAGCTTCATCGCCGAGCTCTACGTCGGCGTCGCGATGATCGAGCGGGCCGTCGCGCTCGACCCGACAGCCGAGCACTACACGGGGCTCATCGCGCTGGCCTCGTACCACGCGCGCAACGGCATGGCGGAGCTCGACCAGGCGAAGCAGATCTTCGACATGGCCATGAAGGAGTCGCAGGGCAAGAACCTCCTCGTGCCCCTGACGTACGCGCTGACCTACGCGTGCATGAAGGGGGACGCCGCCCTCTACCAGGACATGCTCAACCGCGTCATGACCGCCCAGGATCCCGATCCCTACCAGCGCCTCGAAAACGCCCTCGCCAAGCGGCGCGCGAAGCGCTGGCTCGCCAAGCGCCGCGCCAAGGACTCGTGCGGCGTCGACGTGAGCGCTCCGGCCGCCACCGCCGCGAAGTAGCGCGGCCTCGTCCCCCCCCACGCTCGTCCCCCCCACGTCTCTTAGTGGTCGAGCGTCCGGGCTTGGAGTAGGGTTCGCCACTTTCCTGGAGGTTCGAGGATGTTTCGCAAGCTCGTCACGACGCTAGGGGCGATCGCCACCGTGATGGCCATCGCGGGCGGCGCTGAAGCCGCGACCACGCTCAAGATCGGCTCACTCGCCCCGGCAGATTCCCCCTGGGGGAAGGGCTTCAAGGAGTGGGCGGCCGACGTTGCCGCGCCACGAACGGCGAGCTCCAGCTCGACTTCCAGTGGAACGGCCAGGCCGGCGACGAGGTCTGATGGTGCAGAAGATCCGCTCCGGTCAGCTCGACGGCGCGGCGGTCACCGCCATCGGCCTCGCGCAGACCGGCGTGACCGACGTTCTCATCTTCCAGCTCCCGGGCCTCTTCACCAACTGGGCCAAGCTCGACCTCGCCCGCAACGCGATGAAGGACGAATTCGAGCAAGCAGTTCGAGGCCAAGGGCTTCACGATCCTCGGCTGGGGCGACGTGGGCGCGGCGAAGACGATGACGGTCGGCTTCGAGGTGCATCGCCCGGCCGATCTGCAGGGCAAGGGCGTGCTTCTGCCATCGCGGGCGATCCCGTCGGGCCGAAGATCTACTCGGCCATCGGCGGCATCACGCCCCAGGCGCTCAGCGTCGCCGAGATCCTGCCGAACCTCGACGAGCGGAGCGATCAACGTGCTCACGGTGCCGCCGCTGGCGGCCGAGCAGCTCCAGTGGGCGTCGCGCATCACGCACATCAGCACGCAAACGCTCGGCCTTCGCCATCGGCGCGATCATCATGTCTTCGTCGCGATTGCAGTCGCTGCCGGCCCACTCTGCGAGGACACGCTGCTCGCCAAGGCTCGCGAGATGTCCGACTCGGCGACCAGTCACGATCCGCAACGTCGACGCACAGGCCTTCGCCCGCATGAAGGCCAGCGAAGATCTGCGTACGAGCCGACCGAGGCCGACCGGAGAGGAGTGGACGCGACGTCTTCGTCAAGGTTGCGCAAGTCGCTCCGGGGCTCCGTCTTCAATCCGGCCATGTTCGACAAAGTCGTTCAGATCGCGCAGCCGCCGGTTTCGCTCGGCCCGTAGCGGTTTTTGCCCCGCGTCCTGGCGGACGACTGTGATAGCGTCCCGCGCCGCATGGGCGACGAGGGCCAGTCGGCCAAGAAAAACGGGGAAGAGGCAGCCTCCGGCGCGTCCTGGGGGGCCCCTCTCGAGCGCTTCGACATCGCGTGGCAGGCGCTCGAGGCGCGCCTCTGCGCCGCGGTGCTCATCGCCGAGGTCGCGTCGCTCACCCTCTGGATCACGCTGAGGGGCCTGTCGACGGACTACACCCCGGGAGGCAACGCAGGCGGGCTGCGTCTGCCGCTCGCTCCTGTCGGCGGCCGTCCTCGGCGTCGCGACGCACCTCGCGACGCGCAGGACGCGGCGAGAAGCTGCACCGCCGCGCGGTCACCACGGCCTTCACGCTCGGGCTCTTCGTCGTCGGGCGCCTCTGGGTGCACACGGGCGTCATGTGGGCGTCGAACCTGCTCAACTGGCTGCAGAACGCATCGGTCGCTGATGCTCATCGGCGGGCTGCGGGGCCTGGCCACGCGGCTCACGCTGTGGGTCGCGCTCCTCGGCGCCTCGCTGGCGACGTCGCGAGGGAAGCACATCCACGTCGACGTCCTCATCCGGTACGTGCCGGTCAAGCTGCGCATCCCGACGGCGGTCCTCGGGTCGCTGGCGGCGCGGCTTGGTCTGCGCCGTCGCGGTCTTCGGGTTCGTCGACTACATCGCCATCGCGGTCTTCCGCGTCAGCGCGATGCAAGCCCTGCCCGGGCGAGCCGACCAAGGCCTGCGACACGCCCACCGGCGAGAAGCTCCGGCGCGATCGGCACGGAGATGGGCTCCGACTTCTTCCTCCTGGGCCGTCAGGCGTCGCTCGACCTGCGTACGCTCCCACGCGTGATCGTCGGGACGCCGTACGACAAGTGGATGACGGCGGGCGAGTGGAACGCCTGGCTCGACGGCGCGGACTGGAAGGCGCACTTCGACAAGAACGCGGTCGACGCGCTGCACATGGACCCGTCCGCACCGGACGCGACGCGGATGCCGCAGGTCACGGTGCCGGGCACGGGCGAGGACGCGCGCGGGCTGCTCATCCGCGAGCTCAACTTCGTCTTTCCGTTCGGTCTGGCCGTCATCGCGCTCAAGTTCATTCTTCGAATCCTCCTGATCATATCCGGGCACGTCCGGGTCGACCCGGAAGCGCGCACGCTGGATGACGAGGCGCTCGTGCACTCCGCACGAGCGCGACGACGACGCCGCGAAGGGGGTGACGACGTGAGCGCCGCCACCGAGACGAGATCCCGCCGCGGACGCGAAGATCGGCATCGGCCTCGCCGGGGCCGCGGTCTTGCTCATCGTCGGCATCGCCGGAAGCGTCATCGCAGCGGGCGGTCGTCCTGCTCGCGCTGCTCGGCACGCCGCTCTTCGCCGTCATGGGCGGCTCGGCCGAGATCCTCTGGATGCTCCATCCGGACGCCGCGTACCACCACCTGCGCTTCATCGCGCCCACGGTGCTCGACGAGCGCTTCGCGGACTCGCCCGATCCTCGTCACGATCCCGCTCTTCACGTTCGTCGGCTACGTGCTGGCCGAGGCGAAGACGCCCGACCGCCTCGTCGCCGCCGCGCGCACGGTGCTCGGATGGATGCCGGGCGGCCTCGCCATCGTCGTGCGTCATCGCGAGCGCCGTCTTCACGGTGCTCACGGGCGGCAGCGGCGTCACCATCATCGCCATCGGCGGCCTGCTCTACCCGGCGCTCCGCAAGCAGGGGTACTCCGACGAGTTCGCGCTCGGCCTCGTGACGACGGGCGGCTCGGTCGGCCTGCTCCTGCCGCGTCGCTGCCGCTCGCTCGTCTACGCGCTCGTCGCGCACATCGACTTCAACGAGCCGTTCAAGGCGGTGCTCGTCCCGGGCGTCCTCGTCATCGTGCTCCTCAGCATCTACTGCGGCGTGCGTCGGCACGCGCGAGAAGGTGACGCGCGAGCCCCCGCAGCTCGACCGAGATGGCGAAGGCGATCTGGGATCTGAAGTGGGAGCTCGTCATCCCGGTCGCTCCTCGGCGCCGGGCTGGGCACGGGGCTCACGTCGCTCGACGAGGCGGCCGGGCTCGTGGCGTTCTACACGGTCATCATCGAGTTCTTCGTCTACCGCGACCTGTCGCTGGAAGAAGGACCTCGCGCGCATCGCGAAGGCGTCGATGAGCGCTCGCGGGCGCGATCATCCTCATCCTCGCGATGGCGAACGCGCTGATGAACTACGTCGTCGACCAGCACGTGCCCGACGAAGGTGCTCGACTTCATGGTCGGGCGTGGGCATCGAGCACAAGTGGCAGTTCCTGATCGTGATGAACGTCTTCCTCCTCGTCCTCGGGATGCTCATGGAGGGCTTCAGCGCGATCCTCGTCGCGGTGCCGCTCATCGTGCCGTTCGTCGCCGACATCGGGAACCGGCACCCGGACGAGAAGATGTCGCCGTTCCAGCTGGCGATGATCTTCCTCCTCAACCTCGAGATCGCGTACTGCATGCCGCCGCTCGGGCTGAACCTGTTCATCTCGAGCTTCCGGTTCAACCGGCCGGTCGTCGAGCCTCTACAGGGTCGTCATGCCGTTCGTGGGTATCCTCGTCGTGGGCCTCGTGATGGTCAGCTACATGCCCTGGTTCAGCAACGTCGCAGTCGCGGGAGACATCGCGGCGGCGCGCGCGAAGGCGAAGAAGGACAATCTGCCCCCGCGCGACGCGTGGATGATGGAGTGCGTGCAGGAGGACCCGACCAACCCGCAGCCGTGCTCGGTCGAGGACCGCAAGAACTTCCCCGGCGGGCAAGCGCCGGCGGCGCCCGTACCCTCCGGGACGCCGGACGAGGCCGCGCCGGTCCCCGATACCGCGTGCAATCCGGACTTCGACGACTGCACGGACGCGGGCAAGAAGAAATAAGGTCGCACCGGGACGGCACCCCGCCGGGGGCGGGGGCCCCGCCGTCCCGGCGCTCATTTCGAGCGTCACGTGGAGGGCCGCGGGCACCGGCCCACTACTCGCAGGACTCGCAGAGAAGAAAGGCCCCGGCGTTCGATGTGCCCGAGCAGCACTGCCCGGGAGGGCAGTCGGAGTCGCAATAGCAAAGGGAGCGGCACGTGCCGCCGGCGCACGTGCTGCCCGGCCCGCAGCTCTCCGTGACCGCCGTCGCCAGGCACATGGCCGCGTCCGAGGGGCTGCCGAATACGCAGAGGCCCGTGGGCGTCTGCGTCTGAGTCGGATCCACGTCGCATTGCTGCAATGGGTTGCAGCCCGTGTTGTGAACCGGATCGCAAACGGGGACCGATGGCTGACAGTTGGAGACCGCGGTCGACTCCTCGGGGAAAGGGTTCTTGCCGGCGCCCTCGTCAGCGGTCGCGTCGAGCAGCGCTCCTTGCGCCGCTTCGCTCGATGCATCCGGCATGTCGGACTCCACGGAGGCCTCGTCGCCACTCGATGCCTCGTCGCTCGCCTCGGGCGACGAGCTCCCGTCGTCCGCCGAGACGTACTGGGACGGGTCGGCCGATGGTCCGCCGAAGCGACAGGCCGTCAGCCCGCAGAGGAAGATCGCGCTCGAGTAACGCCTCACTGGACCACCGTGACGAAGATTCCGCCTGCGACGATCGCTCCCTCGCTGCCAAAGCCCGGCCAACCCGGGTTGTTCGTCTGAAGCCCCTGAGCGCCGGCGATGGGCTGGCCGTTGATCTCGGCGTTGTCGGGCAATTCGTCGCGGACGAGCGCCGGATAGTGATCTTGACCGTCGGGCTCCGGAGGGGTCAGCAGCTTCCACTGGTACCGAGGGAGAAGCCAATACACGTCTACCTGCGCGCCGACGCGCAACAAAGTGTGGCCGACGACAAAAGCCCTCTCGAGGCCCGAGCCGAACCCGAGACAATCGTTGTCCACGTAGTTCGTCCGGCCCGTCTGGAGAGGCACGGGCGTCGGCTTGTACTGCACGTCGAACGACATCTTGGTGTCCTCGTGCCGGTAGCGCACGCCGACCGTGGGGGTGAGCGTGTCGTACCAGCCGTATGCGGAGATCGGGGCGTCGCCGTGCCGGTCCAGGTAGTCGGACCATTTTCCGTAGACGGCGGTGCCCGCCACCGTGAGCGTATCGGCCACCGTCTGGACGACGTCGTAGGCCGCTCCGGCCCCGATCTGCCAGGGCATGTAGTCGTACACGAGCGGGAACGAGGACCCTTGCTGTACGCCATTCGGAAGGAGAAAAGTGAAGTTGACACCGAGCTCCACCTTCTCGGGCGCATGCACCGTCGAGGTGAAGTGCCACCGGGCGGACGGGTGCAGCGAGACGCCGATGTTCGGCGCGAGCGACACGTTCACGTTCGCGTTCGTGTCGATCAGCAAGTGCGCCAGGTCTCCGGCGTTCGAGACGTACGTCGGTGCACCGACGCCGGCGTGCAGGCTCAGGCTCGCTCCGAGTCCAAGCGAGAGGGCGTCCGACACGGCCCACCCGAGGCCGCCGGCGACCGAGATCGACGTCAGGCGATCGGCGTAGAGCTCCGGGTGAAGGCTGTTGGTGAAGTACTGTTCGCGTTCGTCGTTGTAGAAAGCGGTGAGGTTCGTGAAGTTGCCGTCGGGCACGAGGGCGTAGAATCCGAGCGCCAAGCGGTTGTCGAAGGCCTTTGCCACGAACCCGGCCGACTCGTAGAAGAACGTCTCGTGGCCCGTGCCGGCGCCCTGGCGCGCGTGCGTCGCCTGCAGCTGGCTCGTCGGCAGCGGGATGTTGCCCAGCGGCGAGCCGTTCGGGTACGCGGCGTTCGCGACGTTGCTCGGAACCGCGGCGCTCGTGCCAGGGCGAGCCGCGAGCGAAATTCCTATTTGTTCGCTCACTGTCATGACGCCGATGGTCAATCCTGGAGCGGCCTCGATGAGCAGGGCGGGATTGAAGTAAGCGGCCGACGCGCCCCCTCCGATCGTCCCCGGTTGCATGGCGCCCGCCCCGTCCATGCCGCCCGTGAGATCGAAGAGGGGCGACGCCGCCGCGTCAATCGCGGCGCACGCGGACGCGACGGCGGCGAGCGTGCCGACGAGCCTGCTGCGGGCGGCCCCCACGACCTAGTTCGACGCCTCGGGCGCGAGCGTCGGGGCAAGCGAGCGGATGGAGGCGCACACGGACGTGTCGTCTCCGGTCGCCTGGGTCGGCGTGAGGCGGGCGAAGGTCACGAAATGCAAGGATGCGTCGTTGTCCCGCGTCGCCGACGAGTTCTCTGTGAGGAGCATCGAGCCGCTATAGCCAAGCAGGTCCGAGTCGGCCTCCCAGTCGTCCGCGAGGGTGAACGTGTTGGACCCCGCGTCAATCGTCCCCGACCATTCGTTCCAGCGGCGGCTCGAGATGTAGAGCTGCCCGGTCGTCAGGCCCGTCACGTTCAGCGTGTAGCCGGGGAGGCCGTCGTTGTCCCAGTCCTGCCAGCCCGGACTGCTGGAGGTCGCTTCTTGAGACGCCGGCGGCAATGCGTTGTTCGGGTTCTGGTAATAGGGGACGCTGGCCCCGTTGACCTCGTAGAACCGCGCGAACGACACCGAGCAGCCGGACGCCGTCATCGTGCTCGTGCCCGTGCGGCCGTTCTCGATGTCGTAGGTTTGCATCGCCGGCCACACTTTCTCGCAGGCGACGTTGCCGGACGCGGCCGAGATGCCGACGGTGTCCATTCCGCACGACAGCCCCTTGGTCACGGTCAGCTGCGTTCCGGTCTGGCTCATCTCGAAATAGAGCCACTCGTGCGTGGCCTCCTCAGCTCCGATGGCGGTGGAGACCTCACGGTCCGCGACCAACCACCGACCCGAGAGATCGCAACCGACGGTGGACGTCGGGAGCCCCCCTTCGACGGGAGGAGTATCCCCACCGTCGCTGGCGCGGGGAGATGCGTCCTCGACCGGCGCGGGCGCCGTCTCCGAGGTCGTCGCTGCGAGCGACGCGAGGGCGTCGGGTGTGACGGCCTCTGCGTCGTCGGGAGCGCCATACGGGCCGGGCACGACGTAGTCGGGAGAACATCCGCCGATCGCGAGCGCAAGCCCGGGCGCAAGCGCGCGGATCACGGCGCCTGTCACGGCCGGCGCCATGTCGCTCCACATGGTGGGCCAGCGTACCGGCCGCCAGGGGGGCGCGCAGTCGGCGCACGCGGCCAAGTATTCACAGGATCGGCCGTCTCACCGGCCACGCGCCTCGCGGTACTGCTTCGGCGTCATACCGGTCCAGGCCTTGAAGGCTCGGTGGAAAGAGCGGGCGTCGACGAAACCAAGGGCGACGGCCGTCTCCTTGATGCTACGAGCAGGCTCCCGGAGCATGCGCCTCGCCGAGGTCTCGAGGACCGCGCGGACGATCTCTCGATACGAGGTGTTCTCCGACGCCAGCTGCCGTCGCAGTGACCGTTCGCTGATCCCGAGGTCGCGTGCGGCCGTCACGATGTCGGGGATCCGTGAGGCGGGACGCGCGAGCAGGTATTGATGCAGGCGCTCCGCAGGTCCGACGCCGCGCGCGATTCGTTCGAGGCTGCGCTCGGCTTCCGCCCGAACGACCGAGTAAAGCTCCGGGCTCTTGTGGAGCTGGCTGCGGTCCGCGATCGCACGGTCGAACCCGATGAACGTGGATGGCTGCCCGAAACGCTCCGAGCCCCCGAAGAGGCGCGTGTACTCCTTGTGGTAGGCCGGACAATCGTGCTCGAAAGACACGGTGCGCGGCACCACGCGCGGGCCGGCGAGCTGCCTGCCGAGGCGGAGCAAACCGGTCATGACGAACTCGGCGTGCATTCGGTCGGACACAGGGGTTGTCCGCGGGAACGAGTAGTGGATCGTCACCACGTCCGCGCTCTCGCGCATCATCAGGAGCGAACCATCGAGCGCGAGGGTCCCGAACTGCGCGCCGATGCTGACGGCGTCGCGCAGTGTAGGCGCGTGGCCGACGAGATACGCGATCGAGTCGAGCGCGCTCTCGCTGGTCTGTTCGCCCATATGGAGCCCCAGCGCCGGGTCGCTCGTGAGGGCGATGGCACGCTCTTGCAACACGGCGAACTCCGCCATTTCGAACCTTTCGTCCACGCGATCCAAGCGTTCGGGTTCGATGGTGGCCTGCGCGAGCAGATCTTCACGCGAAGCCCCGGCGCGTTCCAGAGCCTCCACGACAGTGCGTACGAGCAAGGCTGTGACACTCATCCGTGCGACGGGCCGGAGGCTCCTTCGCAAGTCTACGGGTCGCGCTATCGCCGCGAAAGGGTCGGGGGGTGGCCGGTGCAGCCACAACTTGGCCGCTCGTTGCACCGGTGTCGTTGCTAGAGCAAACGGCGAGCGCAGGGAGGAGACCTCGTGAAGACCCAGATCGCTTGCGTTGCGGGGATGCTGTGCGCGGCAGGCTGCGGAGCCGCCCCATCGGGCTCCAGCCCATACGACTACTCGAATCCCCCTTCAGCCGACGCCGCGGCGTCGAGCGACTCTGCTCCCACGCTCCCCATGGCAACCGGCTCCGAACCCGACGGCGCCAGCGGAGGCGGCGACGGCTCGAACGGCTCTGCGACCGACGACGCGAGCGACGACGCCGCAAGCGCCATGTGTGTCGCGGGGCAAGTGACCGCCGACCAGGTGGTGGTGCTCGGCGACTCCTACCTCGACCCGGCGTGGGCAAACACGGCGCTCGACATCTACGCCGACGCACAAGACGCCGGATCGCTCGCGGCCAACACGACGTATCGCCATTACGACATAGGGGGCGCCTCGATGGGGTGGGGCAACCCGGACACCCAGTGGTACATCCCGTATCAATACGATCCGATGGCGAAGACGGACCTCTCGGTCGCGAACCCGAGCGACATCAAAGTCGTCATCATGGATGGCGGCGGCAACGACGTTCTCATCGGGAACACGAGCTGCGAGACGACCGCGCCTCCAGGCAACACCAGCTGCGCGACCACCGTCCAAAACGCCATCGACAAGGCGCAGAGCACGATGGAGGAGATGGTCTCCGACGGGGTCGAGTCGATCGTTTACTTCTTCTATCCTCACCTCAATCCCGCCGGCGGAGGGATCCTTCTCACGCCCGCTCCCACCGTCAACGATACGCTGGACTACGCCTATCCGCTTGCGGAGAGCGTGTGCTGCGGCGCGGCGTTCACCTCCACCGCGACCAACTACTACTGCACGGGACAGCCTGTGCCGGGTTCGAACACGAAGTGCGTCTTCGTCGATACCCGGCCCGCGTTCGAAGGACACATCGCGGACTACATCAAGAGCGACAACGTCCATCCGACGCCCGTGGGAGCCCAGGTGATCGCCAATCTCGTGTGGAATGCGATGAAAGCCAACTGCATCGCTCAATGACGTGATCCGGCCCGTGCGGACGCGGGGCGCAGAAGGGCCGAAACGGTGAATGCTTGGCCGGGCGCGCGCGGCGTTGGAGGCGTAGGTTCGTCGCACCGTAGTACCTATTCAACCACGGAAAGGAAGGAATCCGTCATGCTCGATATCTTCAGGCCACTCCCCATCGAGGCGCGTCGGGAGAGCCTCGACGCGTATCAGAAGTTCCTGGCAGGCCGCGACGGCGCCTTGGATCTAGAGAAGAAGCAGCTCGATCGCCGGGAGGCGGGCATGCTGCGTTACGAGAGGCCCCTCTCGCGGATCCGGGGGGTCGATCGCGATCTCTTCAAGGCCCAGTATGCCTCGTTCGATGCGAAGGTCGCGACCCCGCCGGAGATGGTTCTTCTCCTCGCGCTCGTGAAGATGAACGCGGCCGAAGCGTTCGGCGTCAACGAGACCTTCGACAAGGTGTTCCACCGGGCCGTCAAGAACGACGACATGTGCGAGCTCACGCTGCTCATCGAAGAGACGTACCACACGCGCATCCTCCTCAGCACCGCGATGTCCTACGGCGTCGAGGTGAGCGCCGCCTTCGAGCCACCCGCCGCTTTGCGAGCCCTCATCGCCGGCATCGCGAGGACTCCTACGTTCGTATCGCGGCCCCTTACGCTGGCGGCCGAGGTGCTGGGGGTGCTCAGCTTTCTCAATCTGCTCGAGAAGACCCGCGACGTGCTCCGGCACGACCCGGAGCTTCGCGACGCCGTGGAAGAGCGGCTCTGCGAGATCATCGTCGACGAGCTCGGGCACATGAGCTTCAACCGCGCGTGCCTCGGCGCGGCCGGGATGGCCCAGGCCCGGGTGCTGCTCCCTATCGTCGCGAAGGGGCTGGCGGGAGTGCTGCCCGAGATCCGGGCGCTCGGTGTCACGGCGTCGGCGGCGCAAGGCGACGTCACCGCTCTCGCCTCCGGCAGGCGCCTCCCGGAGCACGTCCTGAAGTCCGCCTTCATCTCCTGAGTCGGACGGGACGGATCTCATGAGTCTTCGCTTCACCATCGCAATCACGTCCGCCCTAGTCGCGGGCACGGTCAGCCCTACCGTCGCCTCTGGGGCCCAAGCTCCCCCGGACGCGATCCTCGGCGAATGGTGCACCCAAAGGGAGGAGAATCGCCCGCCCGGCCGGGTCAAGTTCGTTCGGGCCCAGGACGGCACGTACACGGGCATCCTGAGCTTTTCCACGGAGCCGAAAAAGGACGCCAACAACAAGGACCCGAAGCTCCGCGATCGACCGCTCGTCGGCATCGTGCTCATGTGGCACTTGCGCTACGAAGACGGAGAATACGTCGACGGCTACGTCTACAACCCGGAGGACGGTGGGACCTACCGGTTGAAGGCCGAAGTCCTGAGCCCCGAGTCGCTAAAGATCCGAGGCTATCTGGGCATCTCGCTTCTCGGCCAGACCAAGACGTGGCTGCGCTACCGGCCGTGAGGTCGCGCCGGGATGGCACCCCGCCGGGGGCGGGGGCCCCGCCATCCCGGCGCTGATTTCGAGCGTCACTTCGTTCGCTCGCGACCGAGCGAGGCTCACTCGCTGGATCGCTTCGCTCGCTCGCCGCCGCCTCTCGCGTGATCTAGCCCCGGCGCCACGGTTGTGGTGGGCTCATGGTCGTGCTCCTGAGCTTCCGGACGACGATCTCTCCGCCGCTTCTGGTGGTCACCCTTGCCTGCCTCCTCGGCACGCGTCCCGCGAGCGCGCAGACGAAGATCGGCGACGTCATCGGCCCGGTGCGCGAGACTCGCCTGGAGAACGGGCTCACGGTGGTGGTCCAGGAAGACCATCGGGTCCCGCTCGTGTCGCTCGCGCTGCGATATCAGGGCGGGGAGCAAGCGGCTCCCGGCGGCCAGTGGGCCGTCGCGCTGCTCGCGACGACGCTCATGTTGAAGCACACGATGCACGTCCCGGCGGGAGACTACGACCGGCTCGCGGCGCGGGCCGGCGCCTCGACGTGGAACCAGCGCACGACGGCCGACTACACGACGCTGACGATGACCCTGCCGGCGGCTTCCATTGCCCTTCCCCTGTGGCTCTGGAGCGATCAGATGGGCTTCTTCGACCGGAGCATCGACGAGCGCGAGTGGAAGGCCCAGCGTGCCCTCGTTCGCGAGCAACGTCGCAGCACGCTCGAGGGGTCTCCGCTTGGGCGCCTGGATTCGTTCGCCGACGAGGCGATGTACCCCGAAGGTCATCCCTACCGCCCGGTGCGCACCGGGGAGCCAGTCGATATCGATGGCATCGACCAGGCGGCGGTCGTGGCCTTTCACGACCAATGGCTGACGCCGCAGCACGCGATCCTGGCCATCGTAGGGGACTTCGTATCGAGCGACGTCAGGGCCCTCGTCGACCGATACTTCGGATCGATACCCTCGGGGCCCCCCGTCACGGTCGCCGTTCCCCCGCCGGCGGTGAAGCTCCCGGGCTCGACGGAGCTCGACGTGACGGCCAACGTGCCCACGGCGCGCTTGCTCCTTCGGTGGCCGACGCCCGCGCTCCTCACGACCGACGACGCGCGACTGGACGTCCTCGCGCGGCTGTTCGACGGGAAGCGAATCGGGTGGCTTTACTGGGCGCTGGTCGACGAGGCGAAGGTGGCGACCTCGGTGTCGTCCCACCAAAGGTCCCGCGATTCTCGCGTCGGAGTTCGAGATCCTCATCGAAGGCGCGCCCGGGCGCTCGGCGGCGGAGATCCTCGCCGCCTTCGACGCCGCATACGTCAAGCTGCTCAAGCGGTCCACGGCACCGAGGGAGATTGCGTCCGCACGCTACGAGACGCTCGTCGACCGTGTGATGAGCCGGGACAACGCGACGACGTGGGCGAACGACTACGTGCGCTTCGAAGCCCTCGCCGGCCTCGCCAACAACTTCAAGCACGACATGGATTGCTACTCCGGAATCACCCCCGATCAGATTCGCGACGCGATGGAGCGATGGACCCCGCTCGGGAGGCGGGTCGTCGTGCTCGTGAGCCCGGACCCGCACGCCGCGCCCGGGGGGAAGCTGAGGGGCAAACGGGTGGTGCCGTCGGTGACCCCGTGAAGCGCGCGCTGGGGGTCCTGTGTGTGCTCCTCGGCGGGTGCACGCCGGGAGCGTCCGTCTCGCCCGGCCGCGCTGCGATGGCCGTCCCGCCTCCCGTGGTTCTCGAGCCGGCACCTCCGCCGAGTGCGGCCCCAAAGGTGGATGAGACCTTTCGCCAGACGCCGCCCCCGGAAGCGAACGTCGGATCGTACGCGCCGCCTCCGGTCGAGAAGGGCCAGTTGAAGAACGGCATCCCCGTCTTCGTCGTGCCCAGAACGGGCACTCTCTGCTCCATCCAGGTGGTGGCCACCCTCGAGGCGGGCGATCTTGCCCCCAGCCAGGCGGAGACCGCGATCGTCCTGACCCGGCTGATGATCGACGGCACCACCCTCCACGACATGTACTCGCTGCGCGGGAGCTACGAGTTCATCTGGATGCGCGAGCCGGAGATTCACGTGACTCCCGATGCGCTCACCGTGTCGGCCTCCGCCCCGGCCGATCAGCTCGCGCGAGCGATCGAGCTCGTCGGCGAGCTGACGTTGAAGCCCGCGTTCCCCGAGAAGGCGTTCGCGCGAAGCCGCGAGCAGGTGGCGACCGCAAGGAGCCACGAGACGAGCGAGCCCGGCCCGATCGCCAACCTGGGAATGCGGAAGCTGCTCTTCGGGAAGGATCCGTACGGCAGTCCGTTCGGCTCCGCGAAGCAAGCGAGGGCCGTCACGCGCGCGGAGGTCGGCGCGCTCCATGCGCGTGTGTTCGCCGCGTCGCGTCTCTCCATCCTGGTGGCGACGGATGTCCCGTCGAAGGACGTGCTGGCGAAGCTCGAGGACGCGTTCGGGTCGTTGAAGACGACGCCGCCGAAGGATCGCGCGCCCGTCGCTATCCCGGCGGTCGAGGCGCCCCGGCTCCTGGTCATCGACACGCCGGGCAAGTCGTTCGCGTTCATCGAGCAGGGCTTCGCGGTTCCGCCCGTCGGGGACCCGGATATCCAGGCTGTGCGGGTCGCGCACGGGATACTCGCGGACCCGGGGCTCGGCCGTCTCGAGCACCGGCTTCGTGACGAGCTCGCCGAAGTCCCTTGGTTGAACCACGAGTGGCATTTGCTTCGTCGTGCCGGGTTCGTCGGCTGGACGACGCAAGCTCCGGCGGCCAAGGCCGGACAGACCCTCGCAGAGGTCGATCGCATGGTGCGCGCGCTCGCGACGGAAGGCCCCACGGCCGACGAGTTCGCGACCGTCTTGAACCGGCAGAACTCGGGGGCCCTCTTCGAGTACGAGACAGCCCCGGACAGTGCGCGCAGCTATGCCGCATGGCTCGGATCGGGCTTGCTTCCCGACGACGTTGCCCGCTGGACCGCACGCCGGGCATCGCTCAAGATCGAGGACGTGAAGGCCGCAGCCGCCCGTTATCTCGGCGGCGACAGGTTGCGCACGGTGATCGTGGGCGACTGGAAGGCTCTGAAGGATCCGCTCACGGCTTTGGGATGGGGCCCCATCGAAGTCCATGACGTCGACTTCACGGCGGGAGGCGATGGACGGGGAGACCATGCGGTGCGCTGATCGGCTCGATCCGCGGAGCCTCCTTGCCGCGGCGAGGGTCGTGATGGCCGTCACGTGGAGCGCCTCGGCGTGTGCCACGACGTCGAATCTTCCACCGCCTCCGCCGGTCATGGCGCCCGTGACCACCGCCGCGCCCGCCCAGCCGGTGCCTGCGCGGTCCGAGTCGGCGCTCGATCTCTACACCCGGGCGTGCGACGGCGGGTCCGGCGTGGGCTGCAACAACCTCGCGCTATCGTTCCTCGAGGCACGAAACGGCGCAGCGCGCGACCCGAAGCGCGCGTTTGCGCTGTTCCAGCGCGCGTGCGATCTGGGCGTGGCGATCGGATGCGGCAACCTCGGTGTCCTCGTCCACAAGGAGCGGCGGGACGAGGTGCGCGCCATCGGACTTCTCACGCGCGCGTGCGACGGCGAATGGTGGCCAGGGTGCTACTTCCTCGGCAGCGAGATTCTACTTCTCGGGTCCACACGAGGACGTTGCCCTTGCCCGCACGGTTCTCGATCGTGCATGCAAGGCGGGCCACGAGGAGAGCTGCGCCGCCCTCGCCGTGCTCTACCAGCTGGGGAAGGGAGTCGCGAAGGACGAGACGAAGGCCGCGTCGCTCTTCGGGCCGGCGTGCGAGGCCGGCGTGGCCTTCGCGTGCACGGCGCTCGGCAACCTTCTGTTGCAGGGGGGAGCTCGTGCGCCGGACATCGAGCGCGCGCGGAAGGCCTACGAGGCCGGATGCACCGACGAGAATCCGACGGGCTGCTACGTCCTCGGTGCCATCGCCGCCGCGGGGCAACTGGGACCGGAATACGTGGGCCGGTCGCCGTCGCTCTTGCAGCGGGCTTGCGACCACGGGCACGCGGACGCCTGCGCACTGCGGGCGAAACAGCTCGAAAACGGCGGTCGGTGACGCGAGGGCGGCTCGTTCGTCGTGTCGATTGTCGCCGACAGGCGCGGTCGCAGTCGAGCCTCGTGGCTTTGTGGGCGAGATAGGCGCATGGCAGCGCCAGATAGGCTCGCGGGAAGGCGAGCTGCGTGCGTGTCCGGCGCAGATCTGCGTGCATCCGACCGAGATGGCCGCCCATCCGGGCCAGCCATGCACGGTGCTGGACGAGGGAGACGCCTGTCCGGACCGGATGCCCGTGTGGCCGGGCGAGACGGGCGGTAAGGTGGCCGAGGGACGCGCATGGCTGGGCGAGATTGATACGTGGCTGCAGCGGACGTGCACGTAGCTCGCCCGGATGGGTGCACGGCTGGGAGGAGGCGCCCCAGGCCTGCCCTCGCCGTGTGCGTGGTCGTCGCCGGCGCCATGGTGGGCTCATGCTCGTCCAACAGATCGGGCAGCTACCCGTGCTCCGCTGCGGCAGGCACCTATGCGCTCGACCTGACGACCGACTGGCCGCTGCCTCTCGCGCAGGAGCAAGCCGAGGACGGTCCCGGATGCGACACGGTGCCGGGGCCGAGCTCTTGCGAGCCCACGTCGCGGAGCGTTGCGGTCACCGTTCGCCTGGACGGCGCGATTGTCGGAGGCACCCAGGCCACCGGGAGCATCTCGTTCGCGGACGGGGGCAGCTGTCAGGCCCAGCTCGACAACGGCGGCTACGAGACCGACGACGACGCGGGCAACGTGGTGATGGCTGCGTCCTGCGATGTGATCTCGACGGGCTGCACTGGCACCGCCGTCAGCCGGATCGGGCTCCGCGTCCACACGTCCGGCCCCGGCGCGGGGACGACCGCCGTGAACATGACGGCCGGCGCTTGCTGCTGGAGCGGCGCGATCGTGCCCGGGCAGCAGGGCGGCACGGGCGACGCCGGGTTCGCGTCCGAGGGGGCTGCGGGCGACGATTGAGGTACCGAGGGGGTGTCGGGCCCGACCGCGGCCGCTCAATCATGGCGCGGCACACTGTGGCTCCCCGCGGGAGATTGCCGTGACCTGTCATCCCCGCACACGAAGCGCTGGAGGCTCGCGCACCGTGGCGGCACGCCCTTCGCTTCAAGCGCCCCCTGGAGCACGCAGCATGCGGAAGCGAGCATCAGTCGAGGCAGTAGGGACTGCCCTTCTGGCTGCCCTCGGACTTCTCGGAGGTTGCGGAGGAGGAGTCGCGGCGGGCGACGGGGACAGCGGGCCCAGCCCAAGCGGGGGTGACGCTGGGCAAGGCGACGCCCTCGGCAACGGCCACGACGCTCCAAGCGACGCCCCCACCACCTGCTCCCTGCACCCTTGCCTGAATCCTTCGCCGCTCTTGGTCGCAAACGTCGACACTGGTTACGACACCTGCGGGGGCGGGACGTTGCGGCGACGAGCCATCGTGGACTGTCCGTCGCTTCTCCCGAGCCGCGCAGGCGACGCGTGTTCCGAGCCCGACGGCGGGCCGGACGGCGGGATTTATTCGGAGTGCGCCTCGGACAAGGACTGCACGAGCCACCCGAACGGTTATTGTGGATACGAAGCGTTCCTCGTGGATGCAGGGAGCCCTGGATGTTACTGCTCCTACGGCTGCTTGCGCGACGCCGACTGCGGCAGCGGCAATGTCTGCGTCTGCGGTGACCCAGTGGGCCACTGCGAAAGTGCCATTTGCTCCTCGGACGCAGGTTGCCTCCCTGGTTGCGACTGCGTCGCCCTTGGAGCGTTCGTTTGCCAAAGTCCTGCGGACACATGCATCTCGAATGCGGACTGCGCCGACGCCCCGACTACTTGGAGTCAGTACCCAAACGGCCTGGGAAGCTGCGGGTACACGCGAAGTTCCGTGTGTGCCCCCCAATCGTATGGGGAGAACTTTGTGACGACGAGCGTGCCGGCAGGGCTTACGTGCCAGCCGGGAGTCGCGTGCGGGACGGGTCGTCCCTTCCTCGTCCACGGCACTGAGCGGCTTGCCGAGTGCGTTGCGGGTGGCGACTGGCGATCCCCCAGTGTCGCGCCGGACCTGCATGCCGCTTCGGACTTGGTGCGTGCACGCCTTGCGGCCCACTGGGTTCGCATCGGCCTCATGGAGCACGCGTCGATCGCCGCCTTCGCGCGATTCACGCTTCACCTTCTGGCCGTGGGCGCGCCGCCCGATCTCGTGTCACTGTCGCAGCAGGCGATCGGCGACGAGACGGAGCACGCGCGACTCGCGTTCTCGCTCGCGAGCGCATACGCAGGCGAGGCGGTGGGGCCCGGCGCGCTGGCGATCGACGGCTCGCTCGACGGCTTCGATGTCATCGAGCTCGTCGGAACTCTGCTCCGCGAGGGCTGCATCGGGGAGACCGTCGCGGCGATCGAAGCGCGCGATGCCCTCGACGGCGTGCGCGATGCGGCGGTGCGCGGGGTGCTGGAGACGATCGCGCGCGACGAGCTGCGTCACGCCGAGCTGGCCTGGCGGACGCTCGGCTGGCTCGTGTCGTCGGGCCGCGTGAGTCGAGCGTTGGTCCGGGACGAGGTCTCTGCTCGCGTGCAGCCCCGACAAGGTCGCGAGCGAACCCGAGGGCGTCGACGCGTCCGACGCGGCCGTCCGTGACGTCGACGGCACGGACGGAGCCATCGCCCCGGGCCCCGACGCGGCCTCTGACACCGGCGCCGATGCGATCGCCGATGGCGGCGATGCCTCCCCGTGCCCGGCGGCGCAAGGGCTCTTCTACAACGCTCCGGGGTGCGGCACGTCGGCGGTGCTCGTCTGCCTCGACCTCGTCCAGGACGCCTGTGCGGGGATCTTCTGCGGCTGCGACGGCGTCACCTACTCGGGCGGCTGCGGTACGTCGACGAAGCCCTTCGCCCGCTTCGGGGCGTGCACCGACGCGGGAGATGGCGGCGACTCTGGCTGAGCAGGGATCGAGACTGCGCGCACGACCATTGAGCCGTGCGCGCAGGCGTGACCGGGCCGCCCTATGCGGTTACGCGGACGAGGGTACCGACGACGCGATTCATGCTGTCGAGGACGGCGGGCGGTACGGCTCCAACGTAGCCGAATGCCTCCGCGACACGGACGCAGGCGAGGGTCTCCCTGGCTGACCCGAGTGCCGTGCGATAGCGGACCGTGCGTATCCGTCCGAACGAGCCGCTGCCCTCGGCGAGATTGAGCACCACGCTGCTGGCCGCGCGCCGTAGCTGCCGCGCCAGATCGGGGTCGCGCTTCTCGATGGCCGCGACCGTTGCCCGCATCGTGCGTACGGCTTCGAGCATGTCGTCGTAGATTCTCAGCATTGGCGTATCTCCTGCTTCGCCCTCACGCACCGCGCGCGAGACGCGCCCCGCGCCTCCCCGTCGCGCGCAGGGCGGGTCAAGGCTGCGAGCGGGCTTCCCGCGAAGCACCGTCGCCTCCTGGCGGCGGCGCGAAGCGGCCTTGAGGCGCCCGAGCACGACGGTACGCTTGTGAAGCCGAGCGAGCGTTCACTGGGGTGACGACGCGGGGCCAGGGGGTGGTTCGCTCGCTCGCTTTACGAGGTTGGCACCGTGCTCGACCGCGTCAAGGACGCGCCGTCGCCGGAGGCGACGGTGCTGCGCGGGCAGGAGCCCGCTTGCATCCTTGACTCGGTCTCCGCTCGGCGCCGCAGGGGCTCAATCCCGTGGTCGCGCGGATCGAGGGTCACGACCGGGACCTCGCACGGCAACTGAGGCGGGCGGCGAGCAGCGTGGCGCTCAACAGCAGCGAGGGCAGCGGGTCCAACGGAGGGACACGACGGGAGCGGTATCGCAATGCGCTCGGCTCGGCGCGGGAGACCGGGGCGTGCCTCGATGTGGCGATGGCATGCGGGTACGTCGGGGAGATCGATGGCGCGCTGCTGGACCGCCTCGACAAGGTGAGGGCGGTACTCGTGAAGAACGTCGTCTAGGGCGAGGGTCCAGAGGAAGACGAGCGCCGCACCGCGCGGCGCTTCGTCTTCCCGCCCGCGCCCGCGCCCGCGCCCGCGCCCGCGCCCGCGCCCGCGCCCGCGCCCGCGCCCGCGCCCGCGCCCGCGCCCGCGCCCGCGCCCGCGCCCGCGCCCGCGCCCGCGCCCGCGCCCGCGCCCCGGGCGTCTAAAGACAGAAGCTGATCGTCGCCCCCATCGTCGTGTGCACCGTCGTGCAGCTGCCCGACCCGGAAGGGCACGGATCGCTCGGATCGCACCAGTAGTGGCACGTGCCGACGTCGTTCATTCCCAGGCAGCCGAGGTGGTCTTCGCACTGCAGCGGCAAGCCCTGATTGGCGTTGCACGCGCCCCCTCGTTGCCGGAACCGGACGGCGAGCACGAGAACGTCACTCCGTCCGAGGTCCCACACGATTGACCGGCTGGGCAGTCGTACTTCGCGCCGCAGCCCGACGCGGGGGATTCGGAGCTGGTGGTCGAGACGCTGATGCAGCCGACGCTCGCAAGCGTGGCCGTCAGCACCAGCGCGCGAACCCCCATATGCGAAGACTATGACACTATTTGCGCCTGCGCCCGCCCGCGCTCAAAGCTTGATCGCCTTCCAGCTCCCGCCCGCGAACTTCACGCTCATCACCACCGCTGCGAGGCACGCGTAGCCGAACGCCGCGATCCATATTCCGTTGAGCGCCATGTGCCGTTCGACCCCCAGGAAATACGCTCCCGGCACCAGCCAGCCGAAGACGAGAAGGAACTGCGCGCCCGCGACGAACTTCGTGCTGCCGGCGCCGAAGAGGCCCTCGCTCAGGATCATCGCCACCGCGATGACGGGGCGTCGCGAGGCCCATGATGCGCATCGGGAACATCGCGGCCGCGCGCACGGCCGTCGAGTTCGACACGAAGCCCACGAGCTCGGGCGTGAAGAGGACGCCCTCGCAGAGGCCGACCACGCCGAAGACCAGGAGCCCCAGGCGCACGCTCGCCCAGCCCCACATCTGGGCTTCGTCGGGGCGGCGCCGGCCCGAGGGACTGGCCGATCAAGGTCGCCGTGGCGGTGCCGAAGGCCATGCAGGCCGTGAACGTGAGCTTGAGCGTCTCGACGATGTCGGTGTTCGCCGCGCTGTTGACGGCCTCGACGCCGCCGCAGCGTCCGGCGATCATCGGAGCCCCCGCGCTCGCGTCCAGATTGGCGACCGTGCGCGCGAAGAGGCCGAAGCCGACCATCATGACGACCGTCGCCGCCGCCGCCGGGATCGACAGCCTCAGGATCGACCACGTGAGCTTGCCCGACAGGTTGCTCCAGCGGATGGGGCGGAACTCGCCGCCGCACGAGCGCCGCGTAGAGCATCATGATCGCGAGGCCAATCCACGTCGCGACGAACGCGCCGAGCCCGGCCCCCGGCGCCCCCATCCGCGGCGACCCGAGGTGCCCGAAGATGAAGCACCCAGCACAGAATGACGTTGGCGACGTTCATCACGAGCGCGGCCACGAGATGCACGTGCGTCTTGCCGATGCCGTCGAAGAACGCCTTGATGGCCATCGTGGCCGCCATCGAGATGACCCCGAGCAGGCGCCAGCGCGAGTAGTCGATGGCCACCGCTTGCACCTCGGGGACCGACACCATCGAGCGGACGAGCCAGGGCAGGCATGCGAGCCCGATCGCCGAGAAGACGCCGCCGGCGACGACGCAGAAGAACGTCCGCGTTGGCGAGCACGGCCCCCGCCGCCTGCCGATCGCCCTCGGCGTACCGGCGTGCGACGAGCGCCTGCGTGCCGACGCTCACGGCGCTCAAGCTGCCGCCGAAGAGCCAAACGAGGATGAGCGAGGGCAGGAGCGCCGCCTGCCCGTTCGACGACTCGGGGCACGGCAGGTGCGAGAAGTAGACGACGTCGATCTCGTTGACGATGCTCTGCGACAACATCGCGACGACCGTGGGCAGCGCCAACCGGAGGATGGACCGGTAACGGTCCCATCCGGCTGTCAGCGGCTCCGCGAGCTCGAGCGTCTCCATGCGGGGGGGGCCCGCGGACGTTACCGGGGGCCGCGCGAAAGGCAAAGCGCGCGTCGTACCGAGCGGAGGGTCACCGGTGGGCTATCTCGCGAACTGTAGGCTCGCTCGAGAGGCGCGCGAGTGCCGCCCGCGCGTCGGCAGAGTCGGGGTGCGCTTCGAGCCATTCCTGAAGCGTGGCTCGCGCGTCGCTCCTGCGTCCGCTCGCGTCGAGAACTTCGGCCATGAACAATCGAGGCTCCACCGTTCCGTCGCGAAGGAGCCACGCGCTCGCCGCACGCCGTGCCTCGCGGAGCTCTCCGGCGTGAAGCCCGGCGCGGGCCCATGCAGCCAGCGCCCGCGACTCGCCAGGATGCGCGCGCGCTGCCGCCCTCGCGTCCGCCAGCGGAGCATCGGGAGGCGCTGCCGCGGGCGCAGGCGCAGGCGCAGGCGCAGGCGCAGGCGCGGGCGCGGGCGCGGGCGCGGGCGCGGGCGTGGGCGCGGGCGCAGGCGCGACCGTAGCCGCGACCGCCGGCTCGCTCGTCACTCCCGACCGCGCCAACCGTGCCGACGTCAGCCCTCCCGCGAGCAGCGCCACGCCCGTCATCACCGCCATCGCGGCGCGTCGCATCTGCGTCCGCCGTCGCTCCGGCACCTGACACGCATCCTCGAGCGCCGCCTTCATCGCGCTCGCCGTCGCGAACCGAGCGTCCCGGTCCTTCGCCATCGCCCGGACCGCAATCGCTTCCACGACCGCCGGAATCTTTCGCGACGGCGCCCGAACGCGCGGCGGCAGGGGCGTCTCCCGCAGTTGCTTGCCCATCACGACGACGCTCGAAGCCCCGTCGAAGGCCCGCACACCCGTCAGCATCTCGTAGAGCACGCACCCGAGCGCATAGACGTCCGCACGCCCGTCGACCGATTCTCCCGAGACCTGCTCCGGGGCCATGTACTCGGGCGTCCCGAAGACCGCGAACCCGTGCAGGGCGCGCTCCTTCGCGCTCGCCGGCCGTCCTTCGCCTTCGGTGAGGGCCGTCGCGAGGCCAAAATCGAGCAGCTTGACCACGGGCGGCGCGCGCCTCGCCGTCGCCGACCGAGCCAGCATCAGGTTCTGCGGCTTCAGGTCGCGGTGCACCAGTCCGGCCGCGTGCGCGGCCTCGAGGGCGCCGGCGGTCTCGATCGCGATGCCCACCGCCTCCCGCCAGCCCATCGCCCCGCTTCTCAGGCGAGCGTCGAGCGTCTCGCCCTCGCAGAGATCCATCGCCAGATACACCCGGCCGTCGAGCGACTTCCCGAGGTCGTAGAGCTGGACCAGGTTGGGGTGCGAGAGCTTCGCCACGGAGCGAGCCTCTCGCCGGAAGCGCTCGAGCGAGTCCTGCGCGCTCGCGTGCTCGATCCCGAGGACCTTCACGGCCACGCGGCGACCCAGCTCCACGTGCTCGGCCTCGTAGACGACGCCGCTCGCCCCTTCGCCGATCTTGCGCCCCAGGCGGTAGGGGGTTCCCGCGAGCTGGGCGGGGTCGGCCGGCGTCATTCGCTGCGCGATCGCCTCGCTGACCGGACCCGCGTTTGGGGTCGCCGAAGGGAGGGCGTGGCTCTCGAGCGTGACGCGCGCGTCGCGCAGCAGCCTTGCGAACTCCCCGCGCGACCGTCCCGGTTCGTGCGGCCAGAGCTGGCGCATCAGGATGGCGATGCGCGCACGGACGCCGCGCTCTCCTGCCTCCGCCGGCGGAGCCGAGGAGAGCAGCTTCGCGAGACCGGGCACCGCCGCCCCCGCGCGCGCGTAGCGCTCGTCCGGGTCGTTTCTCGTGAGCTTGCCGATGACCTCGTCGAGCTCGTACGGGGCGCCGCACTCGTGCGCGATCTCCGGGATGACGAGCTTTCCCTCCGCCGCGTCGTCCAGGTGGCGTTGCGGATCGCCCGTCAGGAAGCGCCGTCCGGCGCACAGCTCCCAAAGCATGATGCCGAGCGCGTAGAGATCGATCCGCCCGTCGCCCACCTGCTGCCGGGCGATCTCGGGAGAGACGTACCCTGGCTTTGCGAAGACGACCCCGGCGACGGTGTGGCAGCGCCTGTTGTGTCCGCGCGCCGTCCCGAAGTCGATCAGCTTCACCTCGCCGGCGTAGCCGAGCATGACGTTCTGCGGCGAGAGGTCGCGGTGGACGATTCCGAGCGGCGAGCCGTCCGCGCCCGAACGCTCGTGCACGTGCGCGAGGGCCTGGGCGATCTCGATCGCGATGGCGACGGCGTCGACCCACCCGAGCCGCACTCCGACCTGGATGGCCCGCTGCCGCGCGTCGCTCAGCGAGCGACCCTCGACGTACTCGACCACCGTGAAGGGCTCGCCCTCGTCGTCGGTCGCCGCTTCGAGCACCTGGGCGACGCCCGGATGCTGGAGCTGGGCTTGCACCCGCGCCTCGTCGAGGAATCGCGCCAGGAAGGACCCGTCGTGGATGTGATCGCGGCGCACCGTCTTGACGATGCACGCTCGCTCGGCCCCTTCGATGCCGGTCGTGGCGCCGAGGTAGACGTCGCCCATGCCGCCGCGCGCGGCGAGCTTGAGGAGGATGCGCCGGCCGAGCATCCGAGGCAGCGAGAGCGCTGTCCCGGACGAGAAGCCTTTGGCAGCTTCGCTCATGACAGCGCCAACCTAAGAAGTGGCGCTAGATGCGGCCAAGTTCTCGTACGGGGGGCGATTGCCCGGCGAGGGTGGCGCGGTGCTCGCGGCGGGGTGAGGCACCCCGTGCCGGGGGCCCCCCTCACCCCGCCGCTGCGCGCCGCGCCACCCTCGCCGGGCTCGGGGAGTGCGGGGGAGGAGGCGCACGGCACGCGTTGTCGTCGCGAGCGGCAGCGAAGGATCCGCTCGGGGCCCGATCAGCGCGCCTCCGTTACGACGACTCCGCGGCTAGGAAATCACCACCCCGTGATCTCCCGGACGAGGGCCTCGAGCTTCACCGCCATCAGACGGTGCGTGGCCAGGCTGGGATGCCAGTCGCAACCGTAGCCGTCGCGGGCTTGTTGCTCGTCGAAGGCGAGGTAACGGACGTGCGCGTCGCCGGCGGCGCGTGCTTCTTTCACGGCTGCTTCGATGTAAGCGCCGGCCTGCGTACGGCTCATCGTGCCCGGCGGCACGGAGTCGCGGAGCATCGGGCCGAGCGTGCAAACGATCTCGGCGGCGGCGTAGTGCGCGCGGAGCTGGAGGATGAACGCCGTGTAAGCCTGCGCGAAGCCCGGCCCCGGGTCCCCCATCGCGAAGTCGTTCGTCCCGAGCCCGATGACGACCACGTCCGGCGGTGGCCCCTCGAAGGCCCACCGGCTCGTCGGGTCGTCCGCCAGCGTGCGCTCGAAGCGAACGGGCATCAGGTTCTTCGTCGAGCCGTCGTGATTGCGCATCAGCCCGACCCCCGAGTAGGCGACGACGGTCTGCTCCGCGTGCAGATCAGCCGCAGTGAGGGCCCCGTATGCCCGAATCTCGTCCTCCGTCTGCGGGCTGAAGCCGCAACTGGCGTCCGCCCCGAGGTTCCCGTAGCCGCACGTGATCGAATCCCCCACGTACTCGATGCGTCGAGAGAACGGGTCGGGCGACGGAACGAGCGCACCCCCGTACGGAGCAAGGCCCAGGTACCGCGCGACGCCCACGAACGACTCGGTGCGCTTCGTGAGAACGATCGAATGCCTTCCGCCCGGTAGCCCCGAGGCAAGCGGATAGGTGCCAGTCCCGCGGCTCGTCGCGAGCGTCGTGGTCGCGCCGCCGTCCACCACGATCGAGAAGAAGTCCGCCCCGGTGTCCTCCAGCATCACATCCACGCCCGTCCCATCGAAGCTCGCCGCAATGCCGCTGCCGGGCCACGAAAACCGCGGCCCCTCCTGACCACGCGTGTCGAAGCGACCAAGGAAATGAACGAGCGCGAGAGGTTGCTCCCTCGCAGGCTTGACGCCCTTCGACGACTCCTTCGCACAGGCGCGCGCAAACAAGACGACGAGGACAATCGCCGCCACCGAAGTGAGAGCGACCGCTCCTTTCATCCGCGCATCTTATCGCCCCTTGCGCTCCGACCTCTCCCCCGCATGTCCCCCGCACCACCCTCGCCGGGCGATCCGCCCGCTCGCGAGATGTGACGAACGCTCACTCGTCCGCCGCTTACAATGGCCCGTCGTGGCGACCCGTCTCCTCTATCTCGCTCGTCACGGCGAGACCGATTGGAACGCGGCCGGTCGTTGGCAGGGCCAGACCGACGTCCCCCTCAACCACAAGGGCCGAACCCAGGCCCTCGCCCTCGCCGAGACACTACGCGACGCCGGCCTCGGCGCGATCGTCTCGAGCCACCTCGCACGCGCCAGCGAAACCGCGCGCCTCGTAGCCGACCAGCTCGGCCGCGCGATCGACTACTTCGACCCCGACCTGCAAGAGCGCTCCCTCGGCGTCTTCGACGGACTGACCCGCGAGGAGTGCGAGACCCAGCACCCGGAGGCGTGGCAGGAGTGGCTCGCGCGACGCAGGCCGCCGTCGGGCGCCGAAGCCGAGCACGTCCTTGCCATTCGCGTGACGGCCGCGATCGCTCGGGCCGTCGACCGCTTCGCGAGCCACCCCGCGCCCCTCCTCATCGTGACCCACGGCGGCGCCATCCGGGCCTCCGTGGCCGCCGCCACGGGGCAGACGCCCCCACCGATTCCCAACTGCGGCGTGTGGAACGTCGAATGGGAAGGGGGCATCGTGCGCGCCTTCGCCTCACCCCTACCCGTCCGTCCCCGCACCTGCTAATCGCGCACCCTCGGAATGCCCCGCCGAACAGACCTCCAGCGCGTCCTGCTCATCGGCGCGGGGCCCATCGTCATCGGTCAGGCGTGCGAGTTCGACTACTCGGGCACGCAGGGGGCCAAGGCCCTGCGCGAAGAGGGGTTCGAGGTCGTCCTCGTCAACTCGAACCCGGCCACGATCATGACCGACCCGGAGCTCGCGTCGCGGACGTACATCGAGCCGCTCGAGTGGCGCACGCTCGCGGCGATCGTCGAGCGCGAGCGGCCGCAGGCGCTCCTGCCCACGCTCGGCGGGCAGACCGGCGCTCAACCTCGCGATGAAGCTCCGCGACGAAGGGCGTGCTCGATCGCTTCGGCGTCGAGATGCTCGGCGCGCGGCCCGAGTCGATCGCCAAGGCCGAGGACCGCGCGCTCTTCAAGGCCGCGATGGAGAAGATCGGCCTCACGTGCCCGCGCGCCGGCGTCGCCCACTCGGTCGAGGAGGCGCGCGCCGTCGTCCGCGAGCACGGGCTTCCCGGCCATCCTGCGGCCCAGCTTCACGCTCGGGCGGCATCGGGCGGCGGCATCGCCTACTCGGAGAAGCGAGCTCGACGCGAAGGTGCGCCTGGGCGCTCGCGCAGTCGCCGACGCACGAGGTGCTCATCGAGGAGAGCGTCCTCGGTTGGAAGGAGTTCGAGCTCGAGGTCATGCGCGACCGGGCCGACAACTTCATCGTCGTCTGCTCGATCGAGAACATCGACCCGATGGGCGTCCACACGGGCGACTCGATCACCGTCGCCCCGGCGATGACGCTGACCGACCGGGAGTACCAGCGGCTGCGCGACGCGGCGCGCGCGGTGATGACCGAGATCGGCGTCGAGACCGGCGGCGCGAACGTCCAGTTCGCGGTCGACCCGAAGACGGGCGCGTTCCACGTCATCGAGATGAACCCGCGCGTGTCGCGCTCGAGCGCGCTCGCGAGCAAGGCGACCGGCTACCCCATCGCGAAGATCGCGGCGAAGCTGGCGGTCGGCTACACGCTCGACGAGCTGAAGAACGACATCACGCGGACGTCGCGCCGCGTTCGAGCCCGTCATCGACTACGTCGTCGTCAAGTGGCCCCGCTTCGCGTTCGAGAAGTTCCCCGGCGCCGACGCGACCCTCGGGACGCAGATGAAGAGCGTCGGCGAGGTGATGAGCATCGGGCGGACGTTCTGCGAGGCCCTGCAGAAGGCGGCGCGCTCGCTCGAGACGGGGAAGGACGGCCTCGTGTCGCTCCTCGGCCAGCGTCGACTACCGCGCTGCTGGCGGAGCCCAAGCGCCAGCGCGACCTCGCGATGGAGGCGCCCGAGGTCGAGCTGCCCGAAGACGCTGCCGCCGCCGACGCCGCAGCGAGACGCGGCGTGCGCTCGAGAAGCTCGTCGCGACGCCGAGCGCCGACCGCCTCTTCTACGTCGTGGACGCGATGCGCGTGGGGTTCACGCGACGAGGAGCTCTTCGGGCTCACGGCCATCGACCCTGGTTCCTCGCGCAGATGCGGCGCATCGTCGCCGCCGAGGAGCGCGCTCAAGCGCGGCGAGCTCGGGCCGATCCGCGCTGCGCGACGTACAAGCGCCTCGGCTTCAGCGACCGACAGATTGCGGCGCTCGCGCGGCGGCTGCCGAGGACGACGTGCGGGCGACTGCGCCTGTCGCAGGGGACGCGCGCCGGTCTACGCGCGGGTCGACACGTGCGCCGCCGAGTTCGTCGCGCACACGCCGTACCTCTACTCGACCTACGAGACGGAGAGCGAGGCGGCGCCGGACGCGACCGGAGCGCAAGGTCGTCATCCTCGGCGGCGGCCCGAACCGGATCGGCCAGGGGATCGAGTTCGACTACTGCTGCGTGCACGCCGTGATGGCGCTGCGCGAGCTCGGGTTCGAGACCGTGATGGTCAACTGCAACCCGGAGACGGTGTCGACCGACTACGACACGTCCGACCGCCTGTACTTCGAGCCGCTCACGCTCGAGGACGTGCTCGACATCGTGCGACGAGGAGAAGCCCGAGGGGGTCATCGTCCAGTTCGGCGGGCAGACGCCGCTCAAGCTCGCGGTGCCGCTCGAGAAGCGCGGCGTGCGCCTGCTCGGCACGACGCGCCGACGCCATCGACCGCGCCGAGGACCGCGGGCGGTTCGACGAGCTGCTCACCAAGCTCGCGCTCAAGCGGCCGCGCAGCGGCATCGCGCACGTCGGTCGCCGAGGCGGTGACGCATCGCCGAGGACATCGGCTTCCCGGTGCTCGTGCGCCCGAGCTACGTGCTCGGCGGGCGCGCGATGATGATCGCGTACACGCGCGAGGAGCTCGAGGTCTTCGTGCACGCGCGCCTTCGAGGCCGCGACGCGAGGCGGGCACGCAGACGATCCTCGTCGACGAGTTCCTCAAGGACGCCATCGAGGTCGACGTCGACTGCGTCGCCGACGGCAAGCGGTGCGTCATCGGCGGCGTCATGCAGCACATCGAGGAGGCCGGCGTGCACTCGGGCGACAGCTCGAGCGTCCTGCCGCCGCACTCGCTGTCGCCGGAGATCGTCCTGAGCATCGAGGAGCAGTCGCGGATGCTCGCGCTCGAGCTCGGCGTCGTGGGGCTGATGAACGTGCAGTTCGCCGTCAAGGGCGGCGAGGTCTACATCCTCGAGGTGAACCCGCGCGCGAGCCGCACCGTGCCGTTCGTCTCCAAGGCGACGGGGCGGCCCCTCGCGAAGATCGCCGCGACGCTGATGGTCGGCAAGACGCTCGACGACCTCGGCATCTCCGACGCGCCCGTGCCTCGCCACACGAGCGTGAAGGAGAGCGTCTTCCCGTTCGCGAAGTTCCCGGGCGCCGACACCATCCTCGGGCCGGAGATGCGATCGACCGGCGAGGTGATGGGCATCGCCGACACGTTCGCGCGGGCGTTCGGCAAGGCCATGCTCGCGAGCGGCATCGAGCTCGCAGCTGCCGCGCAGGGCGCGTCGGCAAGGCGCGTCTTCATCAGCGTAAAGGACGAGGACAAGCCGGCCGCGATCCACATCGCCCGGCGGCTGCGCGGCGCTCGGCTTCGACATCCTCGCGACGCGGGGAACCGCCGCGGCGCTCGAGCGCGCGCGCGTCCCCGTGCGAGGTCGTGAAGAAGGTCAACGAGGGGTCGCCGCACGTCGGTCGACGCGATCCGGAGCGGCACGATCGCCATCGTCGTCAACACGACGATCGGGCGCGAAGGAAGTGCGGGACAGCTACTCGCTGCGTCGCCAGACGCTCCTCGCGAACATCCCGTACTTCACGACGATCGCCGCGGCGCTGGCCGCGTGCGACGCGCTCGAGGCCGCTCAAGGCGACCCCATCGCCCGTGTTCGGTCGCTCCAGGAGTGGGCCGGGGGCCGGTAGCTCTCCGGCGAGTACCCACCCATGCGGCCGCCCAAGTACCCACTGGCACCGCTCGCCGAAGTGCGAAAGCGCGCCGTGGACAGCGCGGTCCGCCGGCTCTCGAGCGCGGTGAAGACGCGCGAGGCGGCGGAGCGGGCCCGGCAGGCGGCGGAGGATGCGCGTCACGAACACGAACGCGCTGCGGCTCGCGTGCGGGGAGGGGAGCGCGATGCCCTCGAGCGCGGCGATCTGTGCGCGGCGGATCTGGCCAGGGGTGAGACGTGGGGGCTGCGCGTCGCGTCCGAGCGCGCGAGGCTGAGCGCCGGCGTCGAACGGGCGACGTCAGCCGAGGCGGTCGCGTCCGACGGTCAGCTCGAGGCGCAGGCCGGCGTCGCCTCGCGACGCTCGGAGGCCGACGTCGTGGCGAAGGACCGCGAGCGCTGGGACGATGCCCGCAGGAAGGCGGCAGAGGCGCGCGAAGAAGAAGCGGCGTCCGAGGCATGGCGCCCCAAGCGTTGACTTGCAAGGCTGGTGGGGTGCTCAGGGTCTCCGCGGTTTCGCTGCTGTCGTTCGCCTGTGCGTGTCGAGCCGGCGGCTCCCCGGAGGCGAGACCCCCGGCCAAGTCGTCCACGGCGCTCGCGGCTCTGCCCCCGGTGTCCGAGGGGGGAGTCGCGCCCGCCGAGGATGCGGGGGCGGCGGTCGACGAGGGCCTTCCCAGGATGGCCGTCGTGCTCGACGATCCCCGCCTCCAGGCGGCGCGCGAGCTGGACGGAGACCGAGACGAATCGGCGGCCGCGCGCGAGGTGGACCGCGTGCTGTCGGGTACGTCGCTCGACGCGATGGGGGAGTGCGCATGGTCGTACGTGTCCGGCCGGCTTCACCTCGCGGCGGGAGAGGCGAGCGACGCGGCCCTCGCGTTCGAGCGGGCGGCGACGCGCGACGACGCCGGGGCGCCGTGTCCTCTCGCTTCGTACGCGCTGCTCCGCGAGGCGCAGGCCCTCGGGCGCCTCGGGCGGTACGACGACGCCCTGGCCGCCGCGCGCGCCGTCGGCGCCGACGTGGCCGCACGCGACGAGGCGAAGGCCGTGCTCGCGGAGGCCCTCGCGGCCGACGGGGACCGAGCGTCCGCCGTCCCGCTCTGGCGGGCCATGATGCCGGCGGAGGGGGCGCACCCTGCGACCAGCCGCTGGACCGACGTGGCCGTGCGACTCGCCGGGGCGCTGCTCGATGGAGCCGACGGCTCGCCCCGCGCGCACGCCGCCGAGGCGCTCGACCTCGCGACGCGCGTGATGGTCGAGTCGCCCACGACGATCGAGAGGCTGGACGTGCTCGGCCTTCGGGCCCGCGCCGCGACGCTCGCGGGTCGGCCTCTCCCGCCCCTCACGCTCGACGAGCGGGTGCGGCAGGCGCAGGCGTGGCTCGACGCCTCCCAGCCGAAGCGCGCCCGCGAAGTCGCGGAGACCGTCCTCAAGGCCGTGCGGACGGGAGACAAGTCGCACCTGGAAACCGCGTGCAAGGCGGCCATCGTCGCGGCCCAGGCCACGCCGCACGGGCACGTCGACGCGCAGGCGGACGCATGGGGCGCGGCGATTGTCCGGTGCGAGGGCGACGACACTCTGCCCGTGGCCCTTTACTCCGGCGGGAAAGCCAGCGCCTCCGCGCAGCGTCACGACGAAGCGATCGCGCGGTTTGCCCGGGTCGAGGCGCTGTTCCCGAAGCACCGCCTCGCCGACGATGCCCGCCTCCGCGGCGCGCTCGTCGTCCACGACGCGGGAGACGAACCGCGATCGCTGGCGATGCTCGAGTCCCTTCCGGATGCCTATCCGGAAGGCGACATGAGAGGAGAGGCCCTCTTCCGTATAGCGCTCGCGAAGCTCGTGGCTGGCGACCTGGACGCTGCCCGGGCTCCTCTGGACCGCTGCCTCGCCGTCGCCCAGGAGGACCGCGGTCCTGGTTCCGCGGGGCGCGCGGCGTACTTCCGGGCGCGCCTCGCCGAGCTCTCGGGAGAGACGAGCGACGCCAAGGCCCGCTACGCATCGCTCATCGCGGACGAGCCGCTGAGCTACTACATGCTCCTCGCCTACGCGCGGCTGCATGCCATCGATGCCGGTCTCGCCCGCTCGACGCGCGAGGCCTTGGTGGCGCGCGAGCCATCCGGCCCGTTCCTGACGCACGACCACCCGGAGTTCGCGTCGCCTGCCTTCGATCGCTTCGTGAGCCTGCTCGAGGTGGGCGAGATCGACAGTGCCCGCCGAGACGCCGGCGCGGCCGGGCTGCTCGCGGACGGCGTCGACGCCGAAGTGCTCTGGACGATTGCGTGGCTCTACGATCGCGCGGGCGCGCCGGAGCTCGGTCACGCGTTCGCGCGCGGGCGCCTCCTCGACTTTCGCGCGCACTGGCCCGCTGGCCGCTGGAGGCTCGCGTGGGAAGCCGCGTTCCCCCGTCCGTGGGCGCCCGCGGTCATGAGCGAGAGCGAGTCGTCGCACGTCCCCGCGGCGCTCACGTGGGCCATCATGCGCGAAGAGTCCGCGTTCAACCCGGAGGCCCACAGCGTCGCGAACGCCATCGGCCTCATGCAGCTCCTCGTCGGCACCGCGCGGCAGGTGGCGCGCTCGACGCCCCTTCCCTGGGACGAGGACTCGCTCCGGCGGCCTCCCGTCGCGATCGCCCTCGGCACGCGCTTGCTCGGCTCCCTTCGTGCCTCGTTCCCCGGCCGGCCGGGGCTCGCGATCGCCGCGTACAACGGGGGTGCCGGGTCGGTGCGGCGATGGCTTGCGGACCGCGGCACCGACGACTTCGACGTGTTCGTCGAGCGGATCCCGTTCGACGAGACGCGCGCCTACGTCAAGCGCGTGCTCGCGAGCGAGGCGGCTTATGCCTACCTCTACGCCCCAGCTGACCTCGAGGACGTCCTCTCCCTGCCCGCGGGCCCCGTGGGCCGCGATCCGGCTCCGTGAACCCGACGTGCGCGCCTCCACCGGACCGACGTCCTTCGAACGGCTTCACGTCGCTCCGAGCAGCCCGCGCTCGAGCATGGACACCGTCTTCCTCCGGGCGACGATGACGTGATCGAGGAGCGGCACTCCGACGACGGCGGCACTTTGGGCCACCGTGCGCGTGAAGGCCATGTCCTCGTCGCTCGGCTCGGGGTCGCCGCTCGGGTGGTCGTGCACCAGGACGAAGGCGCTGGCTGCTTCTCGCAGCGCAATGCGCAGGGGATCGCGCGCGGCCACGTGCAGACCGTGGATGCCCCCGGACGCCACGCGGCGAGCGGCCCGCATGCCGTGGTGTCCGTCGAGCGCCAGGAGCCACAGCTCCTCGTGATCGAGCGTCGCGAGGCGAGGCCGTGCCCAGGTCTCCACCGCCCGCCGGTCGGGCAGCTTGGTGGCGGCGTCGAGGGAGGCCGCCAAGGCGGCGCGGCGTCCGAGCTCGACGGCCGCGGCGAGGCGCGCGCCCTTGGCGACCCCCATGCCGGCCCGCTGCGTCAGCTCTCCCATTCCCGCCCGTGCGAGCCCCGAGACACCGCCGTGCTCTTCGAGCAGGAGCGCGGCGAGCACGCCGACCGGCAATCCCGTGCAGCCCGTGCCGAGCACGATGGCCACGAGCTCCGTGTCCCCCAGGTGTTCCACGCCCACGATTGCCGCGCGCTCGCGCGGGCCCACCCACGTCTCGGACATGCTCATGGTCTTGGCAACGCACCCTTCCAAGGGGTGTGCCATGCGCCGTCCGGCATCGTTATGCGACGTTTGCTTGGTGCTTCGCCTGTCCGGGACGGCGAATGAGGTGTCCTCGACCCTACTGGCAGATGCCGACGTCGGGGTCGGGGAACAGTGGCAGGCCGCCCTGGCACTTCTGGGAGGACGCGCACTCGGTAGTCTTCGACGTGTGGCACAGCACGTAGCAGCTGCGAGTCCCCGGCGTACCGAGGCAGACCAGACCGCTCTCGCAGTGGTCGGTCTCGCAGTCCTCCCCGGCTCCGACTGCTCCGATGGCCACGCAGCTCTTCGAGCCGTCGTCGCGGACGACCGCGCACGTCTCGCCGGCGGGGCACGAGAGAGTGTCGAGGAGCGTGCAGGGTTGCATGGGCATGCACACCGGGACCTTCGTTGCCGGTGAAAGGGCCGTCGGCTGGATGTCGCAGAATTGGAGGCTGACGCACGCGTCGTTGCCACCGCAGCAGTAGCGCTGGCACGTGGGCGTCGTGCCGACGCACTCGTAGGCCGGCGCGCAGTCGTCCGGTCCCCTGCACGGGAAGCCGTCGAGGCCTTGCCCTCCGGGGAGGCAGACCGCGCTCACGGCGGTCGATCCGGCCGACGCGTCCGGAGCCGCCTCCGCCGGCGCTACGTGGCACCCGAGGGAGACTTCGACGTATGCGCCCGCCCCGGGCGCCGCGTCCAGCGTCCCCCCATCCGGCCCCGTCTGGCAGGCCGCCTGGGCGCACGCTTGCGCGTTCGTGGGATCATCGGGATAGCAGCAGCCCGTCGAGCGCGACGCGTTGCAGAGCGGGCTCCCTTGGTACGAAAGGGCGGGCGCCGCCACCACGGAGGACATTTCCCCGGCGGATGCCCCCGTCGCACCGGCGTCGGATGCGTCGCCGTACGCCGTCACCACGGTCACCCCCGCGTCGGGAGTGACGTCGTCAGTCGCGCCGCGGACGTTGACGCCATCGCAGCCGGCCGCCAACGCGGTTGCGAGTGCCAGCAGGGCTGACGATGCGAGAGCTCGGGAGAGTGAAACCATCGAAGGCAAGACGGGCAAGAGGAGGCGCCCCGTATGATTCACGGCGCGTGCCGGAGTCTTCATTGTCGCCGGAGATCGACCGGAGCGCCACAATCGGCAGCAATAGGTGGCAGGGGGTCAAGCGCAGGTATGACGCCGATGTCGCGGATCCCAATGTGGGATACATCGTGTCGTCACGCTTCTCGAAGCAGAGCTCTCCCGTTGCTCCGCTTCTTCAGGGCGCCTGCAGCTCATGCACGACGGAGTTGCCCGCGGCGTCGTAGGCCCGCACCGCGACGACGTGCGGCCCCGGTCCGACCAAAAGCAGCGGCGCGATGTCGGAGTCGACGGTCTCGTCGGCGGTGTCGAACAGGCCGTCGGTCGACGCCAGGGGCCGCCACTCGAGCCGGCCATCGATCGCGGCTTCCACGCGGACGATGGGCCCGAGGCCGTCGGCCACCTCCGCGCGGAGCCGCCGCCCTTGCATCGCGATGGCCTTGAAGACGGGCGGCGTGTTGTCGACGAGTACAGGAGCGCTCTCGAGGGCGTGATGCGTGACGTCGCCCAGCGGGTTCGCGACCTCGTCGCTCGCGTCGACGCGCAGACGGTACTTGCCCTCCGCCAGCGCCGCCGTGTCCCAGTCGAGCTCGGTCTTGGTCACCACCTCGTCCGGCCGCGTCGCGTCCAGCCAGCGCGTCTCGCCTTCGCGGCGGAACTGCACCCGGTAGCGGAGCTCGTCCTCGTCCGGGTTGTCCACCTTCCACGTGACGTGGATGACGCTGTCGTGCTTCGCCGGCTCGCCGCCGCTCGCCACGATTCCCTCTTTGGACTCCGGGAGGGCGCCCTTCGCGCGGGCCGCGACCTCGGTCACCACGGCCCTCAGATTCTCCGTCCGAAACGCGAGCGTTACGCCGGCGATCGTCGCCGCGGCGTCCTTCAGGCGCGCGCGCACCTGCACGTAGCGGCCGGCGGGGCTCTGGATGGCCGCTCCCTCCGCCACGGGGCCGCTCCAGGCGCTCCACGCGGTGTCTGGCGTTTGTGTGTCCCCCGATCGAGTCGATACCTCGAGCGCCCCGGTGCCACGCCACGTGAGATGGCCGAACCGGGCGCGGAGTCCGGCGTCGAGCGTCTTGCTGGTCCACACCGCATCGGCTCCGCCCACGGAGAGAATCCGGTGGAAGGCGGCCGGGTCGCTCCCGAGCACGAATCGCGTGCGGCCCGCGAGACCGATCGCGCCCACCTGACGCTCGTCCGTGTCGGCAACGAGCGAGACCACGTGCGCGTCGTCGACGCTGTACACGCGACCTTCGGCGCCCGTGCCGACGTAGGGTGTGCCGCGATCATCGATCGCCAGCGAGAGGTAGTGAAAGTCGTCGTGGTGCATCATCCGCTCGGGGTGCCCGCCGCTGCCGTCGAAACGCCATAGCGAGCCCTTGCCGGCCTTCGCCTTCGCGATCGTCGACGGGCCCGGAGCGCTTCGTCCGCCCCCGACCCGTCGCGACGGCGACGCTTCCGACGTCTCGCTGGCGGCGGCCGCCGTCCCCTCGTTGGCGATCGCGTAGAGGCTGTGGTTCGGCCCGATCGCAATCGCGTGGACGTCCTCGCCGTGAAAGTCGTAGAGAACGGACGCCCGGCCGGCGGCGGTGATCCGGTAGAGGAGGCCCTTGCCGCTCGTTCCGGCGAAGACGGCCCCGTCGTCGCCCACGGCGAGGGAGACGACGAAGGGCTCGTCGGTCTTGAAGTAGACGCTCGAGGCGCCGGCGGCATCGACGCGCACGACCTCGCCCTCGGAGCCGGTCCCCGCGTAGAGGGCCGTACCCGCCCTGTCGACCGCGAGCGCGAAGACGCTGTCGACGTCGGGGATGGTCGCGAACACGTCGGCCTTGCCTTGCGAGACGCGGTAGACCTTGTTGCTCGTCGTCGCAGCGTAGACGACTCCCCCTCGATCGACGGCGAGGGCATTGACCGCGTTCTCTCCGGTATCGGCGACGACGCTCGCCTGGTCGTTCGCGATCCGGACGATCCTGCCGCCCGAGGACGGCCCGGTCCCCACCAGCACGCTGCCGTCCGCCAGGGCGAGCGCACACGTCGCGGTCGTCCCCGACCCGGGAGGCAGGGCAACGTTGCCGAGGGTCCACCCCGCGCGCACGACGCCGTCGGACGCCACGCTCACGCCCTTCAGGTCACCCCC
The DNA here is from genome assembly GCA_963847465.1 of uncultured delta proteobacterium. Lineage (GTDB taxonomy): Bacteria > Myxococcota_A > Polyangia > Polyangiales > Polyangiaceae > Palsa-1150. Next base: position 396,763 of record CAWKAF010000033.1, read on the forward strand.
CGAGAGCTTCTCGAGCGTGTCGAGGTCGAAGGTGCGCGTACCCACGGCACGCGCGTCGCCCGCGACGAACGTCGACACGGCCAGGGCGGCCGCGACGACGGCGGGGATCCCGGAGCGGCCGGTGCGCATGTACTGCTTATTACACCGCATCGCGAAGGGCGTCAGGGCAAGCAGCAAAACGTCGTTGGCCCCGTCGGCGCGGCCACTCCGATGCCGGTGACCGTGCTCGCCGCGCAGGTGCCGTAGGTCGGCGTCACGGCGACGCGGTAGTCGCCCGGCAACTGGATGGGGTCGCACGAGGTCGGGGTGATGTATTCGATCGTGCCCGTCGAGCACGTCCCGTTCGTCGACGACGACACGGATACCGTGGCCGAGCACGAGGCGCCGGTGACGCTACCGCACGTGCAGCTCGAGCAGGACCGCTGGTCGTCGACGCCGGCGTAGAATACCTCGTTGACCGTGTACCCGGTGCTCGGGCAAGGGACGGCCCCCGTCTGCGAGACGCAGAGCCCCGAGCCGAACGGCGAAGCCGGCTGGGGGGCGCACACGGCACCCATCGGGCAATTCGCTCGGCCTGGAGCGACGGCCGATACGCAAGCTCGCGCGCTGATGCCCCAGGTGGTCGGCGTGACAGCCTGCGTGGCCGTCGGTGCGCAGCCGCCGTCGGTGATGGTCGGCGATCCCGCGACCATGTCGAAGCTCGCCCCCTTGAGTACCCCAAAGCACGCGGCGGAGGCGTCGAGGGTCGTGCAGGCGCCCGGCGGAGGGGTGACGTCCTGGCAGTGGGTCGAGGTGGTGCACGAGTTCCCCGTCGCGAGCGCTTGCGAATAGAAGGAGAGCGTCGGCGTCGAGCAGGTGACGATGCCGCTTCCGCAGTCGCACGTGCATTCGGCTGCCCTCGCGGTGAGGTCCCCGTTGCCGTCGTAGGCAGGGCCCGCGAAGTTCGCCGAGCAGGGTGGGCTGGCGTCTGCCGCCGCATAGACCTCGAAAGGACCGCTCCATCCGGGCGGAACGCTCGGCACGCACTCGAATGTGCCGGTGCAATTGAGCGGAGGCTCCTCGATGACGTCGGGAACGAAGGCGTCGGTCGACCCGGCGTCGCCGGCCCCGTCTCCGCCGCCCGAGGGTCCGTCGGAGGTCGTCACGGCGTCGCTCGGGGCGTCGCCGGACGAGCCGGCGTCGGCGCTCGTCGTCTCCGCTAGGACGTCGCTTGGCGCATCGGCGGGCACAGTGCTCGAGCCTTCTCCGGAAGCGTCAATCGTGGCGTCGCCCGCCCCCCCGTCGCCCATGACGGTGGTAAAGGCCTGGCCCCCGCATGCGGCCGCGAGCACGAGGGCGCCTCCGAGGCTGATCCGGCGAGCAAGCCTTGTCATATTCAACCAGCATACGCCATTCGGGAGCCTGAAACGGCGACCTCAGGCTCGGGCGTCCTCCACGGCCGCCATGGCCGCCGCCAGGTCGTCGTCCTCCGCTCCGCTGGCGACTTTCTCCATCGCGACCCGTACGCGCGGAGACGCCACGCGCGCGGCCACGTCGCGGAGGCGGGCTCGCTCCTCGCCCGAGGCCTCCGAACCGAGCATCACGGCGGCGGCGGCCCGCTCGGACTCTCCGGCGCTGGGGTCGTCGAGCAGACGCCAGAGGAAGTCAGCGGTCGCCCCGACCGCCCGGTACGGCTCCCTCCGGCGGGCGAGAGCGCGCAGCCTCGCCAGCCACTCGCGCACGTCCGGACCCCCCGGCGAAGCTGCAGTCGTGCGGGCTCCGCGGTGTGGTCGCTCGCGTCGATCGCCTCCTGGATGCGCTCCGCCGCGGCTTCGGCCTCGGCGCGCTTCATCCGGAGGACGATGGCCCGCCGGTCGCGTAGGGTGATGGCGAGCATGCCCGACGGTGGCCACCGCTCCTTCTGCGTGACCACCGATTCGATGTCGGTGAACGCGACGAATCGAGCGGGCGGCCCCGAGATCAAGACGCCGTCCGTTCCGATGGAGATCCGGGGACGCAGGTAGAGCGCGCCGGCGACCGCCAGACTGAGCCCCAGGAGTTGGACCAGAGTCCGCGCGGACAGCCCGTTGTTGTGAAGAAGGGCGTAGGCGACGAACTGGCCCCATCCGATCATGAAGAACGGGGCCCACCGCGCCCCCGCCGTGAATCGGGGCATCCCGTAGGTGGAACCCCCGAAGAGAACCTCGCAAAGGGCCCGCGCGCTCGCCTCGTCCGGTACCTCCAGCTCGAGGTCCGGCCTCGGACCGCGATCGATGTGCACGAGCGGAACGTCCGACGTCGGCTCAATCCACGCGCCTCGGATCGTCGTGCGGGCGGCGATGGTCTTCTCGCCGACCCGAATGCCGCTCGAGGCCACGTGGGCCTGAACCCGACGGACCATGCCCTTCGCTCCGAGAATGACGAGCATCGACGCCAGGATGCCGAAACCGAGCACCAGGGCGAACCGCCGGTCGCCGGAGTGCGCAATCGCGAGCGCGAACCCGACGACGCCGATCGCCACCCCTATATTTCGCACCGGATACGACGAGCGCAGAAGCGTTGTCTCGACTTCCCCGGGCGCACCCATCCTTCAAGGCTAGCGCACGGGCGGGGGCACGCCGCTCGCGGGCAAGAAGTCGGCGATGACCGCGCGCAGGCTCTTCGGCTCGAACGGCTTCTCGATGATCGGGTTCGGGACGGAGTCGAGGAACTCGCGCGCCGCGGGCGTGAACGCGCCTCCGGTGAGAAAGACCACGTGCTCCGCCTGCTCCGGCACGACCTGACGGAGGCGCTCGTACATGTCCATCCCCGTCATCTCCGGCATCATGACGTCCGTGAGGATGACGTCGAAGCGCTCGCCTCCCTCGATCCGGGTGAGGGCCTCCTGCGCGCGCATGACCACCACGACGTCGTGGTCCGGCCGGAGGCTCCGTTCGATCGCTCGCGCCAGAGTCTCTTCGTCGTCCACGATGAGAATCCTCTGCCGCCGTGGCTTGGGAGGCGCCTGGCTCACGGGCTTCGGGGGGACGCTGCGCTCCTTCACCGCCGGAAGCGAAAGCCGGAAGCGCGACCCCTTGCCGACCTCGCTCTCCACCGTGATGTGTCCGCCGAGCTCGGTGACGATCCGATGGCAGATAGCCAGCCCGAGGCCGGTGCCGACGCCCACGGCCTTGGTCGTGAAGAAGGGGTCGAAGATTCGCTCCAAGTTCTCGCTCGGAATTCCGGAGCCTGTGTCGCTCACGTCGACGAGGACGCGACCATCGTCCGTCGCCCGTGTCGAGACGCGGATCTCGTTGGCGTCGGCCTGTCCCTCGGCGATCGCTTGCGCGGCGTTCACGACGAGGTTCAGGACGACCTGGCCGAGGCGCGACTCGTTCGCGCTGACCATAGGAACCTCTTCGTAGTCCTTCACGAGCTTGGCCCGGTGCCGGATCTCGTTCCACGCCATCCTGGTCGAGGAATCGAGCACCCTGCGGACGTCGACGGCGACCGTGGCGTCGTCATGGGGCCTCGAGAAGAGCTTCACGTCGCGCACGATGTCGCGGATGCGCTCGAGCGCTTCGCGTGCGTCGCGGAGAGGTTCCTCGAGATTGACCACGGCCGGGTCCTGAGCCATGCGGGCGAGCGCGTCCGTGGCGAACTCGACGTTCGCCATCGCGACGCCGAGCGGGTTGTTGATCTCGTGGGCCACGCCTGCCGCCAGCGTGCCGGCGGACGCCATCCGCTCCGAGATGACGAGGCGCTCGCGCATCCTCGCCTGCTCGGCGCGAACCTCGCTCTCTTCTACCTCGCGCGACACCGCCATCGCCAGGCGCGTCAGGTCCTTCTTCAGCACGTAGTCGCGGGCGCCGGCCTTCATGGCCTGGACGGCGACCTCCTCGCCGATGGTCCCGGAGACGAGAATGAACGGGATGTCCTTTCCCGAGGCCTGGAGATCCTTGAGCGCCTGAAGGCCGCTGTAGCCCGGAAGGGTATGGTCCGAAATGATGACGTCCCACGACATCGTCGCCAGCGCAGCCTTGAAGGCCTCGTGGTCGTGCACCCGGACGAAGGTCGTCGCGTACCCCGCTGATTTCAGCTCACGCAGCACGAAGAGCGCGTCGTCGTCCGAGTCCTCCACCAAGAGGAGCTTGAGCGATCTGGTCACGAGGCACCGCCGCCGGCGGGAGTCTCGTTCACCAGGAGCCAGAAGAGCCCGAGATGCTTCACGGCGTCCGTGAACTGGACGAAATCGACGGGCTTGCGGACATACGCGTTGGCGCCGAGCGCGTAGCTCTTCAGGATGTCTTCCTGCTCCTTCGAGGACGTCAGGACGACGACCGCGAGAAACTTCACCCGGTCGTCGCTGCGGATTCGCCGGAGAACCTCGAGGCCGTCAATCCGCGGGAGCTTCAGGTCGAGGAGGATGACTTGAGGCTGCACGCTCACGTCACGGCTGGCGTGCGCTCCCGTCCCGAAGAGATAATCGAGGGCCTCGACCCCGTCGTGGGCGACCACGACGTCATTGGCGACGTTGTTCTTTCTGAGGGCCCGGATCGTCAGAAGCTCGTCGTCGGGGCTGTCTTCCACGAGAAGGACCGGTCGATTCGCGCTCATCGAGGAGAGCCCCCGCAGCCAAGCTTCGCCTGCTCCGCCATCCTCCGCATCGGTCTTTCGTCCTCGCTTCCATCAAGACCCAGGCCGTCTCGCCGAGCCAATGACGCCCCCCTCCCCATGTACCAACGTAGACCCTCCGCGCGGCGAGGGCAAATTGCCTCAGCAATCTCAGGGCCGCCACTTTTCGCCGCGCTTCTTCTCTTTCGGGGAGCGCGGGTCGGTCGTTTTGCCGTCGGCCTCGGCGCAGCAACGCGTCGACAGGTAGTAGTAGGAGAACCCCTCGTTATGTGTGTAAATCTTGGGGCGGCACTGGTTTCGCACGCCGTAGAGCCACGGGCCTCCGGTGGTCACGTTGTCGAACTTGCTCGTGGGTTCGGGGGTCTCGCTCGCAGCGAGCTCGTCCGCGTTGCCGGGCATGTCCCAGACGCCGTAGTCGCTCACGCACCCCGGTTGAGAGCCGCTCTCGACGCCCTGCCATAGCCGCTCGAGCTCCGGCTTCGAGACGGCGTCGTCCTTCGACGCGAACGCGTAGATCGGGATTCCCTTCTTGTCGTGATCGGAGATCTTGGGCTCGACGTACTCCTTGTCACCGTTACACACCTTTGGGTCGCGCGCGTACCCGTACGGATAGGGCTTGTACTTTGGCCCCTCGCACGCCGTCGTCCATTCGGTCTCGGTGCAGACCCGCTTATTTTCCGCCGCGCAGAGGCGCTCTGCATGGGGAAAGTTGTTCATGACAATCGGCCGCTCGCCCTTCTTGTTCGGGTACTCGTACTGGTCGATGCAGAACCGCTTGTGGACCAGCCGCCCGACGCACTTCGACGGCTCCTCGAACTCCTCGCAGATCGTCTTGTCATTCCACTTCGCGTACCAGCTCTTCTTGCAGGTCAGCTCGAGCTCGGTGCAGTAGTCGCCGTCGACAAGGACCATGTTGGGGGGACAGGCGGACTCGGTCGAGGTCGAGGTCGAGGTCGGGGTCGAGGTCGAGGTCGAGGTCGAGGTCGAGGTCGAGGTCGAGGTCGGGGTCGGGGTCGGGGTCGGGGTCGGGGTCGGGGTCGAGGTCGAGGTCGGGGTCCGGGTCGGGGTCGGGGTCGCCTCGTCCCCCGGTGGTGGCGGGTGCTTCGAGCACGCGGGCAGACATGCGAGCAGCAGCAAAATAACGGATCGTCGTGTCACCCCGGCGCCCCCGCGCAGACGAAGTCACCGAGCGTGAAGTCGGTCACGCTCCCGTCGGCGGGCGCACGCTTGAAGACGCAGTAGTTCCCGCCCTGGGTGAGGTCCACCGTGGTGGGTACCGTGACCGTCGCCGAGAGGGACGTGCACGAAGCGTCCGGCGTGAGCAGCTTCCACCCGTACGTCGTTCCCGTCAGCGTAAGGTCGGAACCGAGGGCGTTTGCTGCCCCCGGAATCACAATCGTGCCGGCGTCGGCGACGAACGTGCACTCCGAGCTGAGTGTCGTTGCCGGCGGGCTGCTCGTGGCGCCGACCGTCTGCGAGATGTTCGTGGGGTGGCTCTGGAGCGAGGTCATCGTCACGGCAACCTCGTCCGCCGAGCCGCCGCCACCGGGCATGACGGTCAAATGCACGAGGACGTAGATTGCCTCCGTCGCGTCGCCCGCATTCGCCGTCGTCAGGCAGGCGCCGTAGAAGGTCCCCGACGGGCTCCCGGCGAGCACCTGCGAGCAGGGGAGGGCCGGTACCCCACCGTCGCCGACGCTCGCGTCGAGCGGTGGCGCGGGGGCCCTCGCGATGAAATCGTTGTAGTCGCTCGTCGGGTCGATGCACGCCGTGCTGTCCTGCAGCGCGGCGAGCACCCCGAAGGACAGCGCCATCGAGCGAATCACATGTGGTAGCAATGGCCCTCTCACGGGGGGCCGATAGTCCCATGGGACCTGTCAGGCAAACAAGACTCGAGAGCAACTCATGAGGCGGGTAAGGGCCGTGCGGGGCGGGTCAGTGGTCCTTCTCGTGGCCCTGCTGGTCACGGCGTCGCGCCGCGCCGACGCCAGCGGCCTCTCCAATCCGTTCGTCGGCGACGCCCACGGACAGCCCGAGCTCGCCAATCCGTATGCCGCGTATTTCAATCCCGCCGCGCTGGGGGGCATCACGGGAACGCAGATCATCGTCGACGGCACGTTCAGCCTGGGATACGTCCGCTTCGATCGAGCCGCGCCGCTCTCGCCCAGTCCGTCCAACACCGCGGCGAGCCCGAATTATCCCCTCTACGTCGCGACCAATACGGGGACGAACACCGCGGTGAACTCCGGCGGGATCCCGTTCCTGGGCGCCGCCACCGACTTCGGGTCCAGAGTGCTCTTCGGCGGGCTCGCCCTCTACGCGCCGTTCGGCGGCGCCATCCAGTGGAACAAGAGCTCTCGGTGGGCCGATGACGCCACGGCCCCCGGCGCGGTCGACGGCCCTCAGCGCTGGCAGTCCATCGGCGTCGTCGACTCCTCGCTCGCAACGACCGCGGTGATCGGCGCCAGGCTGGCTGAGCAGCGGCTGTCGTTCGGGGTGGGCATCACGTCGTATCTGCACAAGGTCAGCCTGACCAAGGCGTTCAACAGCGACGGATCGGACGACATCACGGCCCCGAACGGCGAGCTCAAGGAAGGGCGCGTCCTCCTCAACGTGTCGGGCGTCGACTTCGGAGCTTCCGGCGGGGTCTACTGGGAGGCCGACCCCGAGGGCAAGCTCCGGATCGGCGCCTCGTACACGAGTCAACCCGGGTTCGGGACGATGCGCCTCAAGGGCACCCTCGAGCAGCGGGTGGGCATCACGCCGTCGGGCACCACCGACGTCAATCTCTTGCAGGCGTACCCCGACGTCGTTCGTCTCGGAGTCGCGTACAGGGTTAGCGACGCGGTCGACCTGCGCCTTCACGGCCAGTTCGTCCGGTGGTCCGCCTTCCAGAACGCGTGCGTCGTCCATTCCGGGGACCCTTGCGACGTGAACGCCGACGGCTCCGCGCCCAAGGGGCAGACCGCGATCATCGCGAACGTGCACGCGGCCTTCAACAATGCCTACGCCGTTCACGCGGGCGTCGGCTATTGGCCGGCGAAGCGCGTGGAGATCTTCGTGGACGCGGGGGTCGACTCCTCGGCCGTACCCACGCAATCGCTCGGAGTGTCCCTCTTCGACTCGTTCAAGATCATCGGCGGCGTCGGGATGCGCTACCGGGTGAGCGACCATCTGATGCTCGCGGGCAGCTACACGGAGTTTTACTACCTGCCCGTCACCGTGACCGGTCAAGTCGAAGCCCCCCCACCGTCGGACGTCCCGGTGGCCAATGGCTCGTATGCCTCGCACCTGATGTTCGCAAACGCGAACGCGACGATGATCTTCTAGCGGACGACGCTCCGCACTTTGACCTTCACCTTGTCGCGGCCGTCGACGAAGAGATCGAGGGGGACCACGGTGCGCGACCAGCTCTGGAACGCCTCGGGGCCCGCGTCGCTGCTCTGAGGGCGGAGGGCGTCGAGGGTGAACGCCGGCAGCCGGGGCGTGACGTGGCCGCGGTACGCGATTCCCTGCGACGGGACGCGGAACTGCACCACGATGGATCGAGGCGAGACCGTCTGACGGGGCTCGTTCGCGAGCAGCTGGTCGAGGCTCTCGGGCGGAGGGAGCTCCGGGCCGACGTCGTAGCCCGGCACGACCTCGACCTCGACGTCCTTCCCCGAGAGTTCCGCCGGCATCACGGCATCGACCACGCGTGTGACCTCCGGGCCGTGCTCCGGAACGAGGTGAAGCCGGAACCTCGCCTTCTGCCCCGCGTCGACCACCGGATCGAGGCTCTCGACGCCGCGCAGCCGCCAGAGGTCGTGGCTGTACTTCACGTCGAAGCGCGCCTCCACCCGCTCGATGTGAGCGTGCTCCCACGGATTGTTGAGGACGTCGCCGAGCGTATTGACCACCCTCGACCGCGACCATTCGCCGGAATCGGGGGTGCCCCCGGTGGAGACGCCCACGTCTTCGAGGTTCACGCTGCCGTGACCGGCGACGGTGACCTTCGACGTCAACTTCCAGGTGACGTCGCGGCGCTCGCTCGTCGTCGCCTCGACGACCGATTCGAGCACCGTCGAGGCGAGCCCCGGTCCCATGAACTGATCTTCGGTCAGCTCCGCGTGCCAGTGGGTACGAATCGAACCGGCGACACCGGCGATCTCGACGTCGATCGGGATGACGGGCGCGACGATGCGTTCGTCGAGGATGATGGCGGTCTGTCTGTCCTGCACCAGCGTCCCCAGCGGGCGGGCGCACTCGCCGACCTTGTGGGACGCGAGCGCGCTGGCGTTGACCCAGAGGACTCGCCCGATGCACGTGGGGAGCGCTTCGTCCCCGCCGTTCAGCATCGGGTGCCCGAACCCGGCGACCCGGCCGGCGCCGTCCACGTACGTGGCGGTGCCGAGGCCCATGATCGAGACGTCTCCCCGCGCGAGCTCCACGCCCAGGCCGCCCCCGTTGACGAAGTGAGACGGCGCGCTCGGGTCGTTTGCGCTCCCGCCACCTCCCTGGAGCGGCTCGAGACCGAGCGGCTCGACCAGCTTGCGAAGCGCCTCCGCCGCGTGGTCCCCGACGCCCGACATCATCAGCGGCGTCGCCGCGGGCAGCATCCCGCGGTCGGCATCGGGGCGTGGCCCGAGCCGCTCGGCGAGCTGCCGGGCGTGGTCACCGAGCGCGTACGTACCCGGAGCACCGTCGAACGTCGTCAGCGAGGCATGGCGCGCTTGGGGCGGTGCGGGTGGCCGGGCGCCCGGGAGAGGCGCGCGCCCCTCGAGCGGCCAGAACCCGGGAGGAACCGGTCGCCGCATCTCGGCGAGCATCAGATCGATCGGCGTCACGCCTGCGACGGGCTCGACCTCGAACTGGGAGAGGCTGTACGCGTACGCGCCCGCCAGACGGCCGTCGAGGTAGATGGGGCTCCCGCTCATCCCGCGGACCGTCTTGACGATGTCGAGCCGGGGGTTGGGAGTGCGGATGACGATGAGCTCCTGCCCCGGACGGAAGTGGTGCAGGATGCCGATGACCTCGACGTCGAAGCGCTCGGGGTCGGTGCCTTTGAAGACGGTGAGGCCGTAGCCCTTCATGCCGTCCTTGATCTCGCCGACCGAGATCGTCGCTGGCTTCGAGTCGCCGTGGGCGAGCGGCACGCTCGCACCGATGGCGACGAAGGTCCCGATCGCGAGCGCGCCGGGCAAAGCGAGCGAGTTTCGCACGGCCCCAGTGTCGCACGCCCCCGGGGGGAAGAGCATGCGCTATAGCGACGGGGGCATGGGCGCCCTTCTCGCGGTTGCGCTAGCTGTCTTCGTCGGGGCGCACTTTTCGCTGGTGGCGGGCCTGAATGGGAAGCGCTCGTGGAAGGCGGCGCTCGCGGCCCTGGTGGTGCCCCCGCTGGCTCCGTGGTGGGGATGGAGGGACGGGATACGGCGGCGTGCGACGGTGTGGCTCGCGGCGCTTGGGGTCTATGCGCTCGGGACAATCTTGGGGCAGGTCTTCAGCGGACGGTGATGTCTTTCTCGAGCATCTTGCAGACGTCCTTCGAGCACACGGCGCCCTTGATCTTCCCGGTCCCCTTGGGCGCGTCGACGACGGTGGCGGTCTTCTCGGTCAACGCGAACTTCGACCGGTCGACTTTGATGTCGCCGATGATGAGCTTCCACGGGTACTCGAGGTTGATGTGCCAGTTTTCCCTGGCGGTTACGGTGACCTGACCCTTGTCGACGGTTAGATCGAAGCCCTCTTCGCCTTCGGCCTGAGCCGGTGTGCCGAGGGTGGTCGCGAGGAGGACGGCGCAAGCGCCGAGGATGCTGCGTGCAACGGGGAAATTCATGGTGTCTTCTGTCACCTACGCGGCTCGTGGCGAGCGGTTTCCGTGAAGATACCCGCGCCGAGACGAGGCGCAAACTGTCGTCCCTGACGGGACGGGCCGTGCCGGAGGACAACGGGTCGATCGCCCGGCGGGGGTGGCGCGGTGCTCGCGTCGGGGTGAGGCACCCCGTGCCGGGGACCCCCCTCACCCCGCCGCTGCGCGCCGCGCCACCCCCGCCGGGCTCGGCTCGAGGGCGAGAGCCCATGGCGTGTGGGCACTGGACCGGGGCACCGCTCTCGTGCCCCGCACTCCTGGGAGTGCGGGACATGGGGTGCCGTGAGCAAGGCTCTCCGGTTCTGGGATAGCACCGTGAGCAACGTCATCTGGGGGGCAAAGCCGTGACGCCCGTGGTGGCCTTCCGCGTGGCGCGACTCGTAAAGGTCCCCGCGGACGACGTGTTCACCGGACGGTTTCCCGTGGCCGGGACATGCCCTCATTGCGGGCAGCGAAAGGATTCCGAGTAGGCGGCGGCGCGCTAGGTTCCCGGCGCCGGGGACGTGCCCACACTGCGGCCACTTGTCGAAACCGGACACCAGCGTGAAGGTGTAGAAGGGCAAAGTGGAACCGGCGACGACGAGGAACGAGACGAACACGCGCCACGCCAATCAAGCGAAGAAATGGGCGCTCGTGGCGATCGAACTCGGTATCGGCGGAGCCTTGATCGGTGCGGTCTTGGGCAGACACTTTAGAGACGAGTACGCCGACTCGACGACGCCAGTCATGCTCGGCGCGTTTGGCTTGGGCGGCCTTGGGCTAGTTGTGGGGCTGATACCGTCCGCCTGGTTCCTATTTCTTGTGATGCTCGGTCAGATAGCGTCCGCTCTCAGGAAGGATTGACGCTTGGATGGCCGAGCCAGCCGAGCTAGCGGACTATCGCCGGATTGGCTGCAAGGACTCCGTCAAGAACTGAAGCAGAGGCAGCTCTTGTCCGGTTCGATGGCCAGCCGGCTATCTTCGCTAGGTAGCGACAAAGCGACGCTCGCTCACCGGTTTCCTTCGTTCGGTAGCCGAGGACGCACGTGCAGCCACCGCGTCCCGAGCCCGACGACGTCGGGTCGGCGCGCAGCGGTGGGTGGGGCAAGTCTCGGCCGGCCCCTACCACACTTGACGATCTTCCCGCCGAGCCGGCCGACGCGGGGCCCCGCCCACCGCGAGCACCGACCCGACGTCGTCGGGCGATCGTTCCTTCCCGGTCTCTCAATCTCTCAGGATGACGCTGAACCCTTGCTCGCCGTGACGCTCGCGTTCAGCCGCCGCATCCCGCGCAGCCAGCGCTCGTAGTCCGACGCCTTTCGCCCGAAGTACGTAGCCACCTCGGGGTGAGGCAAGAGGAGAAAGCGCTCCTCGCGGACGCCCTTCACCGCGACCTCGGCCACCGCCTCGGGCTCCAGGGCCCCGTCGTGGAGGAACGACGGCGTGTCCGGATCCCCCAGCATCGCCGTTCGAACCCCCTGCGGGCAAAGGCAGGAGACGCGAAGGCCGCGGTCCCCGTACGTGATGGACAGCCACTCCGAGAAAGCGAGAGCCGCGTGTTTGGTCACCGCGTACGGCGCGGAGCCGACCTGCGAGAGGAGCCCCGCGGCCGAAACGGTGGAGAGAAAGTACCCCTCGCCCCGCGCCAGCATCGCGGGAACGACGGCGCGGGCCGCGTACACGTGCGCCATCACGTTGACGTCGAGGATCCGGCGCCAGTCCGCGTCGAGGACCTCTTCGCCGCCGGGGACGAAAATGCCGGCGTTCGAACAGAAGACGTCGACCTTGCCGTAGGCGTCGACCGCGCACGACACGAGCCGCTGCACGTCGCTCTCGACCGCGACGTCGGTCCGCACGCCGAGGCTTCCGACGACCTTCGCCACCGCCTCCGCGCCGCTTCCGTCGATGTCGGCGACGACGACGGCCTTCGCCCTCTCGCGCGCGAACCGCTCCGCCAGCGCCCGCCCGATGCCGCTCGCACCCCCCGTGACGACGACGACCCTGCCTTCGAGGTCCACTACGCTTTCTTGCGCGGCGCGTCCGGCGCCTTGGCGTCGTACCCTTCGATGTGGACGGGGAACACGGGTGTGCCGAACCGGCGGCGCTCGCGCTTGTTGCGCTTGCCGTTGGTCGTCATCTTGCGCTTTCGGATGCGCTCGAACTGCTGGGTGGAAGAAACCATGGCGCTCTCTCTATCCCGACGAAGGGGTGCGCAACATGCTGGCAGTGCGGCTTTTTGTCAATTGGGACGGACAGTCATGGGAGCGGCGAACGAGGGCTCGGCGAAGGCCGGGACGCGCGCCCTCGACAGGGCCCCGCGGATGCAGCCCTCGGCCGGCGTGCCCGTCGCGACGCCCGAAACCGCCACGTCGCTCACGCTCCCATCCGATCGGAACGTGACCGTCGCATGCGAGGGAGGGTCGCCCGCAGCGAGGCAAGCGCGGGCGGCGCGCCCCGCCACCCCGAGCGCGCTCTGGATGGCCCCTGTCGACGGCCTGAGCGGCACGCTGTCCGGGCCGCCCGCCAGTCCGGAGCCGGCGGCGACGGCGGCGGCCGGTTGCAGAGCGTCGGGCGAAGCCGGGCTGCCGGGGGCACCCCTCGGAAGGTCGGCCACCGCGTTCGGATCGGGAGCGGTAGGCTTCGGCGCCGTGCCCGGCCGACCTGCGGTGGGCCATGTCATCCGCCGGTCGTTGCTCGCGGCGCGCGGGAGGTCGGCCAGGTCGACGCCTCGGTCGTCCACGGCCACCGGAGGAGCGGGAGGAGCTTCGGCCTGGACCGCGGGTGTCGCTCCCGGTCGCGCCCCCACCCCGGCGGTGTCGTTCGTCGCCGCGCGGGGCAGCCCGATGAAGACCCCCGCGGCGACCGCGGCCACGGCCGAGATCCCACCAAGAGCCGACCACCATCCCCCTGGGATCGCTCCGAGCCGCTCGGCGGCCGACGCGGGCAGGGGCGGGCGCAGGACGTCAGCCGCCGCCGCCCCCGTCGCAAGTGCCCCCCGCCGCGCCCGGTCCACCATCTCGTCCCCCTCGAGCGCTGCCTGTTCGCGGGTCGGCCAGCGGGCGAGCGCCCCGTCGATCCGGTCCATCAAGGCATCCCGCTTCCCCGCGGTCGGGGACCCTCGAGGCGGGGTCTTTCCCTGGCTCATGGCTCAGGTCTCCTCGGGGTTGAAGCCGCGCTTGGCCATGTATTCCCTCAGCTTGCGCCGCGCCTCGTGCACCCGCCAAGCGATTGTTCCCTCGGGGGCGCCCAGGATGGCCGATGCCTCTTCGTGGGATCGCCCGTCGACGCACACCAGGACGAGCGTGGTGCGAAGGGTGTCGGAGAGCTGGTCGATCCCCTGCGCGAGCGCCGCGTAGAGCTCGCGCTGGGCGGCGTCGGATGGGACGTCGACGGGCGACGGCGCCTCGCTGACGAGGGCCTCCAGCCTCGGGTCGTCGGCCTGGTTGGCCGTTCGCCGTGCCTTGCGCGACCGGAGGGCGTTCAAAGAGAGGTTCACCGCGATCCGGTACAGCCACGTGTACGGCTCGCTCCTCCCGTCGAAGCGTGGCAAGGCCCGGTAGGCGCGGATGAACGTCTCCTGGGCGACGTCCTCCGCCTCGGCGGTGTTTCGCACGAGGTGCATCGCGAGCCTGTGGATGCGGGCCTGGTAGCGCACGACAATCTCGCCGAATGCCCCGGCGTCGCCGGCCTTGGCGCGGTCGACGAGCTCCCGATCGGTCGGCGCCGTCATGAGGCCCTTGGGCCCCGCCTGCCCTTTGCCCCGTGCGCCCTCACGCCACCTCCTGTGCGCTCGCGGTGGCGCGTGCTGCGGCTCCGGCACCGCGGGGGACGCCGGCGTGAACGCCGCGTCCGAGACTAACGTAAGCACGCGAGCTTGGACATTCGACCGAGGGGGTTCCTTGGACCCGTCGAAGGAAGAATTGGAGTGCGAGCCCCGTTGACCCTTCCGCGCATCCTATGAGGCAGTCGCGGGAAGCCCCGTCGTGGCCCCTTTCGCGGCCTTCCGCTAATAACAAATGGGCTGGGGACGCTCTCGCCATGACCGACACGACCACCGTCAACGAGGAGCTGAGAAGGGCCCTGGCCGCGGAAGAGGGCGGACGTCGGTGGCTGCTCCTGGCGATTCTGGGGGGCATCACGCTCCTCGTCGCAGCAACGTTCACATGGAGGGCCGCCCACCCCCCCACTCCCCCCGCGAAGTACACGACCGCGACCGTGGCGGTCGGCGACGTGGTCGAGAAGGTTCAGGCCACGGGGACCGTCCAGCCCCTCCTTCAGGTCAACGTGGGCGCGCAGGTGAACGGGCGCGTCACCAAGGTCCCGGTGGACTTCAACTCCGTCGTGAAGAAGGGCGACGTGCTCGCCGAGATCGATCCCCAGATCTACGGCACCCAGGTGAGCGCCCAGGCGGCCAACCTGGCGTCCCAGCGAGCGCAGCTCGAGCAGGCGAAGGCGTCGATGGAGAGCATGAAGGCGCAGGTCGAGACGATGCGCATGGCCTTCGAACGCACGCAAAAGCTCTACCAGAGCAACCTCGCGAGCCACGCCGATCTCGACACCGCGCAGGGCAACCTCCTGTCGTTCAAGGCGCAATACGAGGCGACCGTCGCCAACGTCGACAGCCAGCAAGCCGCCATCCAGGCGCAGACCGCCCAGTTGAGCCAGTCGACGACGAACCTCGGCTACACGAAGATCTACTCTCCGGTCGACGGCGTGGTCGTCACGCGCGGGATTGACCCGGGCGCCACGGTCGTCGCGTCGTTCCAGGCGCCGGTGCTCTTCGTCATCGCGCAGGACCTCCACAAGATGAAGGTGCTCGCCGACGTCGACGAGGCCGACGTGGGCAAGATGGCCGACGGAATGGACGCAGACTGCGTCGTCGACGCGTTCCCGGGCGAGGTCTTCCACGGGACGGTGGCGCAGATCCGGTACAGCCCGAACAACACCTCGGGCGTCGTGACGTACCCGGCCGTCGTCGAGGTCGACAACCCGGATGACAAGCTGCGTCCGGGGATGACGGCGACCATCACCGTTCACACGCACGAGGCCCACGGCGTCGCGCGCATCCCGAACGCCGCGCTCCGCTATCGCCCGTCCCCTCCGACCGGGCCGGAGGGCAAGCCCATCCCGCAGCCGCCCGAGCCGCCGCTCGCCAAAGGGCAGGGGCGGCTCTGGCTTCTGACGAGCGACAAGCCGGGCGTCGAGAAGGCGGAGCAGCGCGTCGTTTCCATCGGCATCACCGACGGCATGTTCACCGTGGTCACCGATCCGGCGGTCACTACGGGCGTCAAGGTCGTCACCGACGAGAACGAGACCGAGGAAAGCAAGAAGAAGCGAAAGATCCTCTGATGGCCGCGGCGCGTATCCCTCCCCGGTGCCCGGCGCGCGCCGCTCGTCGAGCTCGCGCGCGTCTCGAAGGACTACGACACGGGCGGCGGCGTCGTGCGCGCGATGCGCGACGTGAGCCTGTCGATCGCGGAGGGCGAGTTCGTCGCCATCGTCGGGACGAGCGGCTCGGGCAAGTCGACGATGATGAACATCCTCGGCTGCCTCGACCGGCCGACGCGCGGCACCTACACGCTCGCGGGGCTCGACGTCGGCGAGCGCGAGGGCGACTCCCGCGCCATCGTCCGGAACCGCGTCATCGGGTTCATCTTCCAGGGGTTCAACCTCCTCCCGCGCACGACGGCGCTCGAGAACGTCGAGCTGCCGCTCCAGTACCGCGGCGTCGGCGGCGCGCGAGCGACGGAAGCGGGCCAAGGCCGCGCTCGAGTCGGTCGGCCTCGGCGACCGGATGGACCACAACCCGAACCAGCTCTCGGGCGGACAGCAGCAGCGCGTCGCGATCGCGCGCGCGCTCGTCACCGACCCGCCGCTCCTGCTCGCCGACGAGCCGACGGGCAACCTCGACACGCGCACGAGCCTCGAGGTGCTCGCGCTCCTGCAGACGCTCAACCGCGAGCGCGGCATCACCATCGTGCTCGTCACCCACGAGCGCGACATCGCGGCGTGCGCCTCGCGCGTCATCACCATGCGCGACGGGCGGATCGTGACGCGACGTAGTTCAAGCGGAGCCGATGAACGCGGCAGCCGAGCTCGCGGCGCTCGCTTCCCGCGACGAGGCCGACGGCGCAGCCGAGTCGCGGCACGCGGGCGACGAGTCGCACGCGGCCGGCGCGAGCCCCGGCGGCCCCGTTCCGTTCAGCGTCTACCCCGTGATGTTGCTCGCCCTCGTGGCCGCCAGAGCCTCCACGGCTCTCTACCTCGCCCGTGCCCTGAACGTCAGCGGGGGGCGCATCTCCTTCTGGTTGCCGGCTCTGGTCGGCGAGCTCGGCGCGGCCTGGGCAGGCTCCGCATGGTTGCGCCGTCGTCTGCACTATCCGCCGACGAGCGACCAGCGTGTGCGGGTCGCGACGTGGTTCACCGCGGTCCCCGCGGCTGCGGCTCTCGGGCTCATGTTCGCGGCGAGCTACGTGAGCTTCATCTCGGCGAAGGAGTGGTTGCAGAGGGGGCTCGCCATGGTGGCCGGTCTCGCGCAGCGAGAGTCTGTCGTCGTCGTCGTCCTGTTCGCGAGCGTCGGCCTCCTCGGGCTCCTGCGCTACCTGCTCTTGACGCTCTTCAACCCCAGGCGCTGACCGATGGACGTCGCGGAGGTCGAACGCATCGAGCTCGGCTCCGTCCACCTCGTCGTGTACACGGCGATGCTGGGCGCGACGGTCGCCGGACAGCTCGCCGGGATCATGATCGACTCGACGTTCGCGTCGAGGAATCTCTGGGTCCCGTGCGCGTGCAGCGTCGCCCTCGAGGCGGTCGTCGGGGCGCGCTACGGCGCTGCTCGGGCGGGCGAGGGGCTCAACGCAACGCGCTGCGCAAGGGTCTCCGCCTGCTATTCGGCGCTGCTCCTGGCGATCTCGGTGCCGCTCGCCGTCTGGATCATCGCCTCGAGGCCCGTGTCGAACGCGCACCCTTCGTGGACGATCGCCGACGCCGCCATCGCGCTCGGGGCGCTCGCGCTCGCGACGCTCGCCCGCTGGGCCCTCATGGTGGTCCTTTCGCCGAGGCGCCGATGATCGCCCTCCTCGCCGGTGCGATTCGCCTCGCCCTCGGGGCCATCGTCCGCAACAAGACGCGGGCGGGGCTGACCGTCCTCGGCATCCTCATCGGCATCACGGCAGTGGTCATCGTCACCGCTCTCGGGGAGAGCACGTCGCAGGAGATCGGCGGCGAAATCGACAGCTTCGCCGCCAACGCCCTCTTCGTCTGGCCCCAGCCGGTTCAGGCGTCCGGCGCAAAGAGCAAGGTCGTCGGGAGGCTGACCGAGGCCGACGGCCGTGCGATCGCGCGCGAGGCCGTCAGCGTCGTCGGCGGTGGCTCCCTTCCTGCAGACCTCGGGGCAGGTCGTCTACGGCGACAAGAACGTCCAGACGACAGTCATCGGCACGACGCTCTCCTACTTCCCGATCCGTCGCTTTGCGGTCGGAAAGGGGGCGAACTGGACCGAGACCGACGAGCTCCTCAAGACCAAGGTGTGCATCGTCGGGCAGACCGTGGCGACGAACCTCTTCGGCAACGAGGACCCCGTCGGCCGCACCATCCGCATCGGGCGCTCCCCATACCGGATCATCGGCGTTCTCGCGCCGCGCGGGTCGTCGCCGTTCGGCGACGACCAGGACGACCGCCTCATGATGCCCATCGGCAGCTTTCGCGCCCGAGTCATGCACACGTCGCCGGGCCGCACCGACCAGCTCATCATCAGCGCCACGAGCGGAGCACACGGTCAACCGGGCAAAGGAGCAGATCGAGAGCATCCTCCGCCAGCGCCACCGCCTCGAGCCCGGGCGCGACGACTTCCAGGTCAATTCGCAGGCCGAGATGCGTGAGACGCAGCAGGCGATCACCGACACCCTCTCCGCCCTCCTCCTCGGCGTGGCGGGGATAAGCCTCCTGGTCGGCGGCGTCGGCGTCATGAACATCATGCTCGTCAGCGTCGCCGAGCGGACGCGCGAGATCGGCATCCGCATGTCGATCGGCGCCCGCGAGCGCGACATCCTCGTGCAGTTCCTGGTCGAGGCGGTCGTCCTGACGGCTCATAGGCGGGGTCCTCGGGCATGGTCGCTCGGAAGCGCGGCCACGCTCGGCATCGGCCGCGCGCTGTCGCTTGCCCATGATGCCGAGCGCGATGTGGCTCGGCGTGTCGCTGGGAGTGAGCGTCGCCATCGGGCTCGTGTTCGGGTTCTTGCCCGCGTGGCGCGCCGCCAAGCTCGATCCGATCGCGGCGCTTGAGGGTGGAGTGAGGCATGAGGGCCCTCCTCGACGGCATCCGTCTCGCGCTGCGCGCGATCGTGCGCAGTCCTCTCCGCGCGTCGCTCACGGTGCTCGGGATCCTCATCGGCGTCGCGGCGGTGGTCACGGTCACGGCGCTCGGCGCCGGTGCGCGCGAGAAGGTATCGGCGCAGATCCAGTCGATCGGCTCGAACTTCATCATCATCTTCCCGCAGAACGCGCAGGCGTCCGGCGCGCGCGGGGCCCAGGGCTCCGGCCAGCGGCTGACCGAGGAGGACGGGCGCGACGATCCTGCGCGAATCGACGAGCATCGTCGCGATCGCGCCGCGCGCTCCGGTCCTCGGCGCAGATCGTCTACGGCGACCAGAACTGGTCGACGAACGTGACCGGCACGACGCTCTCGTATCTCACGGTGCGAAACTGGACGATCGACGCGGGGCAACGCCTGGGACGCGCACGACGAGGCGACCAAGTCGAAGGTCGTCGTCATCGGGTCGACGGTGGCCAAGAACCTCTTCGGCGCGGAGGACCCCGTCGGCCACACGGTTCGCATCGGGCGCTACCCGTACCGCGTGCTCGGCGTCCTCGGCCTCGAAGGGCGAGGCGCCCTTCGGCGGCGACCAGGACGACGTCGTCCTCATGCCGATCGCGAGCTTCCGCTCGCGCGTCATGCGGACACCACCCGGCTTCGCCGGCGTGCTCATGGCCTCGGCGAGCGCGCCCGAGACGACGGACCGCGCCGTTTCGCAGGTCGAGTCCATCCTCCGCCAGCGCCACCGCATCGAGGCCGGTCGAGAGCCAGACTTCGTCATCCGCACGCAGAAGGAGTTCGCGGACATGCAAGAGCGCGTCTACATGATGCTGACGGTGCTGCTCGTCGGCGTGGCTGCCATCAGCCTGGTCGTCGGCGGCATCGGCGTCATGAACATCATGCTCGTCAGCGTGACCGAGCGAACGCGCGAGATCGGCATCCGGATGGCCATCGGCGCGCGCGAGGGCGACATCCTCACTCAGTTCCTCGTCGAGGCGGTCGTCCTGGCGCTCTTCGGCGGGCTCGCCGGCGCGGCCATCGGCGTCCTCGCCATCGGCACGCTGCGCGCGCTCCTCGACTGGCGCATGTCGCTCAGCCCCTTCGCGCTGGCACTGAGCGTCGGAGTGAGCGGTCTGACCGGGATCGCGTTCGGCTTCTTCCCGGCCCTCCGCGCGGCGCAGCTGGATCCGATCGACGCCCTTCGTCACGAGTGACCCGTCAGCGCCGGCGGGCGCGATTCAGTCGCCCCAGACCTGCACGGCGTACGCGCCGCTTCCCATGCCGACGGAGACGACGACCGTCGACGCGTCGCTCTCGGTGAAGCACACCGCGCCGTCCTCGAGCACCACGGGGCTCGGGTCGTCCGTCGAGTCGTCGCCTGCGATGGCCCCGGTCGAGTCCTTGATGGCGAGGTCGAGATCCTTGATGCCGTCGGCGGCCTGAGCGTAGACGCGGTAGCAATGTTTCGCCTCCGCCTTGAGGGGGAAGGTCTGCGGGGGCTGCTGGTCGCTCTGCTTGCCGGTGAACGTCTTGCCGATGAGCTTCATCTTCGTGACGGCCTGACAAGCCTTGGCCATCGCCGCGACGTCTTTCGACACGTCTTTGTTCTTGGCCTTGTAGCTCTGGTGACACGAGGCAAACGTCGGGTCGTTCTTCTTCGTCGCCTTCTTCGAGCCCGCGTTCGGCGGGGCTTCGGCGGGTGCGGCGCTCGCGCTCGGCTCGGCCGACGCCGCGGGTGCCGACGACGCGGCCGCGACCGGCTCGGTGGTGCTCGGTGCAGCGCTCGCCGAGGCGGTCGGCGGCGTCTCCGGGGGCTTCTCCGCGCCTCCGCCGCAGGCGCCAAGCCCGAGGGGCGAAAGGGTCGCGCCGGCGAGCAGCAGAAGGGAGAGCGTGCGTGTCGTAGGGATCATGGCCCTAGGCTAAAGCGCACTCCAAGGGCCGATGGCAAGCGCAAAGCATGCGGGCTAAGGCCAGGGATCGCATGCCGCGCGTCATCTCGGTCGATCCGAAATCACCGGACCCGGTGGCCATCGCCGAGGCTGTGCGTTTGCTTCGCGATGGCGGGCTCGTCGCGTTCCCCACCGAGACGGTCTACGGGCTGGGGGCGAGCGCCTTCGACGCTCGAGCCGTGGACGCGGTGTTCGCGGCGAAGGGACGCCCGCCCACTCACCCCCTCATCGCCCACGTCCTCGACGCGGGAGAGGCCCGTGCGCTGGCGGCCTCGTGGCCGCATTTGGCGTCCCTCCTGGCGGTCGCGTTCTGGCCGGGTCCCCTGACGATGGTGGTCGACCGCGGCGAGCGCGTCCCCCCCGCGGTGTCCGGCGGCGCCGACTCGATCGCCCTGCGCGCTCCGTCGCACCCCGTGGCGCGGGCCCTCCTCGCGGCGCTGGGAGCGCCCATCGCGGCGCCCAGCGCGAACCGCTACCAGGGGCTGTCGCCGACCATCGCGGCTCACGTGGTGAAGGAGCTTGGCGATGCCGTCGATCTGGTGCTGGACGGCGGTCCCTGCGACGCGGGGCTCGAGTCGACCGTGGTCGACGTGCGCGGCGGGGGGATGCGGGTGCTGCGGCCCGGCGCGGTAGGTCTCGCCCGCCTGCGCGACATCGGGGCCGTCGAGAAGGGGGGAGAGAGCGCCCGTGAGGCCGCGCCGCGCGCGTCTCCAGGCATGGACGCGCGTCACTACGCGCCGAGGGCGCGGCTCCTACTTGCGGCGACGTGGGAAGACGCGCGCCGAATGGCCACCGGGCTCGCGTCCTCCGGGCAACGCGTCGGACTCGTCGTGCACGCGCTGGAACCGATCGCAGCCACCGACCGGGTCGTCGTACGATGCCTGCCTTGCGACCCCGTCGAGTACGCCCGCCTCCTCTATCGCACGCTGCACGAGCTGGACGACGCCGGGGTGGACGCGATCGTCGCCCAGGCCGTGCCGGCCGGCGAGGCATGGTGGGCCGTGGCCGACCGCCTTCGGCGGGGGGCGAGCTCCTGAGCCAGACCCAATATCGAAGATGCGCGCCCTTTCCTCCATCACGCCCGTAGCGCGGACGGCGCTTCGAGCGTAAAAGTCGAAAGAGTTCGGCGATGCCATGAAAAAGCTCATCCACCCCACCCATTTCCCCAAGCCGCGCGGCTACACCAACGGCGTCCTCGTCGCGCCGGGGCGCATGCTTTACATCGCCGGCCAGGTGGCGTTCGACAAAGACGCCCGCATCGTCAGCCCCGACTTCACGACGCAGTTTCTCGCGGCGCTCGACAACGTCGTCGACGTCGTGCGGGCGGCGGGCGGCGGCACCGAGCACATCGTGAAGCTCGTGGCCTTCGTGACGGACCTCGACAAGTACCGCGCCGCGCAGCAGGCGATCGGGGATGGTTGGCGCGCGCGCATGGGGAGCTACTACCCGGCGATGAGCCTCGTGAAGGTGGCGGGCCTCATCGAGCCGGGCGCGCTCGTCGAAATCGAGGGCGTCGCGGTCCTGCCGATCGAAGACGCCCGCTGACCTGAGCGTTCACTCCTCGAGAGCGTCCGAGCTTCCGTCCACTGCGGCATCGCCGACGGCGGCGTCGGTGGCCGCTTCCGCCCCACCGCCCGAGGCGTCCGCGGCGGCCTCTTTGCCGCCCCCGGAGCCGTCCGAGGACGCGGACCCGTCCGATGCGGAGCTCTCCGAGGCCCCGTCTCCGCCGCCTTTCGCGTCGCCGGAGCCGCCGTCGGACGCCTTTGCATCGCCTGTCGTCGCGTCTTTGGCAGCCGTGGCGCTGGCGTCCGGGTTGGAAGGATTCACGGTGTCGTCGCCGCCGCAGCCCACGGGCTGGAGGAGGCCGAGGACGACGAGAGCAGAGGCGGTGGCTCGCGACATAGGGTTCCTGGGATGGGTGTGCTCTATCTTAGAGAACGTCTGTTCACAGACTGATGAGTGGACTGGCATCGGCAAAAACGGCTTAGCAGCCGCAAGAGACAGAGTAGCTGTCCAATATAGAGAACGTCAATGATTGACTAACAGACGTTGGATGTTCTATCTCCTAGGGCCCGCTCGGAAAGGGACTCCAAGGAACATGCTTGCGAATCGCAGCCTCCGTCCGCGTCAGGTTCTCGCCTTCCTGTCGGCCCTGCCGGCCCTCGTGCATGCGTCGCCGGCGAGCGCCCAGCCCGATCTACCCGTCGCTCCTGAGGCGCCCCCTCCGGCGCCCCCGCCCCCTCCCGCCCCACAGCCGTCGCTGCTGCCGCAGCTCTCCACTCCCGAGTTGCAGCCCGCGCTCGCGCCTCAGGCCGACGACGAAGCGGCGACCTGGACGGCGGGATACCACAACGGCAACTTCTTTCTCCGCGACAAGTCCGACATCTTTCGCCTCTACATCATGGGGCGGGTGCACGCGGACTGGCTCGACCAGCTGGGAGCCGGGGTCGGATCCCTCCCGCCGGGCAGCGGCATCGAGGGGGGCTTCTTTCTGCGGCGCGCCCGTCTCGAACTCGCCGGCGAGTTCTACGAGGTGTGGCAGTGGTGGGTCGGGGCCGAGTTCTCTTCGGCGACGACGATCGACAACGCCGCCGGCAATCAGACGACTCCCACGTGCTCCGTAAGCCCGACGACCTCGGCGGTGACGTGCACCGACAAGGGGAACCCGGTCGACAACCCGACGGTCAAGGCGATCCCCACGGACGTCTTCGTCAACTACGGCCCGTCGCCGTGGAGCAACGTTCAAGTCGGGCAGTTCTACCTGCCGTTCACCCTCGAGAACCGCATCAGCGACAACACGACCGCGTTTCTCGAGCGCTCCCTGGCGGTGCGCAACTTGGGCGCGCCCCTCCAGCGCGACATCGGCGCGATGTTCTGGGGAGAGTCGCCCAATCGCGTCCTTTACTACGCCGTGGGCGTATTCAACGGCGACGGGCCGAACAGGCCCAACGCGGACGACCGCTACGACGTCTCGGGCCGTGCGGTCGTGCGCCCGTTCGCGCTGTCTTCCACGTCCATGAAGTGGGCACAGGTCGGCTTCTCGGCGCGCGACGGGTCACGCGATCCGACGCAGGTCGGATACGACCTTCCGACGCTGACGACGCAGGGTGGATATCCGTTCTGGAAGCCTACGTACAAGGACTCCTTCGGCCGGCTCCTTCACATCATCCCGAGCAGCTCGCAATGGGCGGTGGCGGGCGATGTCTATCTCCCCGTGGACGGCTTCGACTTCACCGCCGAGTTCGTGTACGCGAACGACGACACGCGCGAGGCCGTCGACGGCCTGCAGCTCTCGCCATTCACGGAGCGCACGGGGCAGCTGAAGGGCTACTCGTGGTACGCGCAGGCCGGCTACTGGGTCGTCGGCGACCACGACATCATCGGTCCGCCCACGTACGGGCGTCCCATTCACGTGGACCTTGCGCAGCCCCAGAAGCGGCCGGAGCGAGGCGTGCAGGTGCTCGCGAAGTTCGAGCAGATGCACATGACGTACGAAGGGGCTTCGCGCGGCGGTGTGTCGGACGCGAACACGCCGAACGGCGACATCGACGTGGACGCCGTCGAGTTCGGGGTCAACTACTGGGCGACCAGGCACCTGCGCGTGGGCGTCAACTACACGTATTACAACTTCCCCGGCAGCGCGCCGGTCACCGCCACGACGACGGGCGGCCCCGTGCAGACTTCTGACCAGCGTGCCGTCGCTCCCGGTCAGCTCCTCGCCAAGGGCATCGACGACAGCGCTCGCAACGGCAGCCATGCGATGGACGAGATCCAGGCGCGTGTGGGGGTCCAGTTCTAGGTAGACTTGAACCGTGAGAAACGCACCGCCGGTCGCGGTCGCTGCCCTGCTGGTGACGCTGTGGGCTCGCGGAGCCGCCGCGGACGGCGGTCGCTTTCCGATGGTGTACGGGATCGCTTTCTCGCCCGCGAACGAGAACGTCATCGTCGCCCAGGCGACGTACGCCATCCTTCCGTCGAACGACGACGGAACGACGTGGGGCTATCTCTGCGAGAGCGTTCTCGCTTTGCCGGAGAGTGATTCGTACGAGGATCCCGAGCTACGGCTGACCGCGAACGCGCTCGTCGCCGGACTCGACGCACCCAATGTCGGCCTCGACGTCTCGAGCGACCTCGGGTGCAACTGGGGCTGCATCGGTGGCCCCCTCGCCAGTCAGCAGATCGTCGACGTGGAGGTGCGGCCGGACGCTCCGCACCAGGTGCTGGCGCTGACCAGCACCTACGGCGCGGACGCTGAAGCAGGGATCTCCTCGCAGGTGTTCCAGAGCACCGACGACGGCGCGACGTGGGCGGCGCTTGGCACGCCCATCGACCCGACGGTGTCCGTCACGACCGTCGGCGTCCCGAACGGGGATCCCATGCGGATCTACGTGGCGGGCACCCGCAACTACGACACGGCGCGCACGGCGTCTCTCTTCGTATCGACGGACGCCGGCGCCACCTGGGTCGAGCACCCGGTGCCGCAGTTCAACCCGTCGATTCCTTGCGTGGACACGCCGCCCACGCAGTGTCCGAGCGAGGGCTCCCTCTTCATCGCCGGCGTCGACCCCACCGACGAGAACCGCGTCTACCTTCGCTCCAACGGCCTCGCCGACACGGACACATTGGGCGACACGCGCCTCTACGTGACGACGGACGGGGGGCAAACGTTTCAGGTCGCGATGACGTTTCAGCTTCCGAACGTGCAGACCACCGACTTCATCGCCTCCGGCGAGGCGCTCGCCTTCGCGCTCACCCCCGACGGGTCGAAGGTTTACGTCGGGACGATCGAGAACGGGCTTTGGTCGGCGTCGAGGACGGACCTCACGTTCGCCCAGGTCAATCCCCGCATCCACGTTCAGTGCCTCGCGGCGCGTCAGGCGATGACCGGCCCGGAGCTCTGGGCGTGCTCGGACGAGATCAGCGGCTTCGTCATCGGCAAGTCCACGGACGACGGTGCCACGTTCAAGGCGATGATGCCCACGCTCACCAGCCTGAGTGGCCCCATCGCGTGCAGCCCGGAGGGCCAGACGTCGGCTGCCTGTTTCACGGACGCCAACGCGTCCGCCTGCTCGTGCCCCGTGTACCAGACGTTCTGTACCGAGACCGAGTCGGACAACGCCTGCCTCGGCTGCGGGTTCGACGCGGCCGCCCCTCCCGTCGGGGACGCGGGCGACTCGGGAACCGAGGGCGGCGTGGAGCGCGAGGCTCCCGCCAGTGCGCGCTCGTCCTCCGGCTGCGGGTGTTCGGCAGCGGGTGGGGGCGGGGCGGCGGGCTTCGCGGCGCTCTGGGCAGTCGCCGCGACGGTCCTGCGTCGAAGGCGGAGAGGGCGCTCCTAGCCAGAGCTGGTACAAGCTCCCGCATGCAGCCGCCCATCTTCGGCTTCAACCGCGCCCGGCAGGGCATCATCGAGGAGGTCGTCCAGCGAGCCTTCGAGGCCGCGAAGGACCCTCGGCTCATGCTGAGCGAGGCCGCGTTCCTCGAGGTCCGTCGCCAGCAGTCGAGCGGCGTCGACGACGTCGTGCCCCTCACCGAGTGGCGTGCCCTGGCCAGGTCGCTCGGTCGGATGAGCGAGGACGAGTGCGCGCAGAGGGTCCGCGAGCTCTCCACCCGCTACGCGAGCGACGTCGCGGGCCACTTCGACCCGCGCGTGTACGGCTTCGCCACGAAGGCCATCGCGCCGCTCATCGGGATGATGATGTCCCCCCTTCAGACCATGCGTCACCTCGGCGGCGCGTTCGACCTTCGCGCCCTCGACGGGCGAGTCGTCGTCCAGGGCCCCATTGGCACCGTCCGGACGCTCGCCGAGAAGGGCACCCTCATCTTCATGCCGACCCACCTGTCGAACCTCGACTCGGTGGTGTTCGGCTTCGCGCTCGAGCGGGCCGGCCTGCCCCCGGCCACCTACGGCGCCGGGAAGAACCTCTTCACGAACCCGGTTCTCTCGTTCTTCATGCACAACCTCGGCGCCTACCGCGTCGACCGCCGCCTCAGGCACGGGCTCTACAAGGACGTCCTCAAGGCGTACTCGTGCATCGTCCTCGAGCACGGGTACCACTCGCTCTTCTTCCCCGGCGGCACGCGGTCTCGATCCGGCGGTCTCGAGCGCAAGCTCAAGCTCGGCCTCGCGGGCACGGGCGTCGAGGCGATGGCTCGCACGGCGGCTCGCGGAGAGATGCGCAAGGTGTTCTTCGTCCCCGCGACCATCAACTACCTGCTCACCCTCGAGGCGGAGACGCTCATCGACGACTATCCTCGCAGGAGGAGGGCAAGCACCGCTACATCATCGAGGACGACGAGTCGACGCGTCCGGGCCGCATCGCGGCCTTCATGCGCAAGCTCCTCGGCCTCGACGCCGGCTGCGTCGTGCGCTTCGGCCAGCCGGTGGACTGCTTCGGCAACCGCGTCGACGACGAGGGCGTCTCGTACGACGCGCGCGGCCACGCCGTCGGCCCCCTCTCGTACCTGACCGACGTCGGAAGGGCGCGTGGGGCCCGATCCCGCCGCGCGACGCGCAGTACACGCGCGAGCTCGCGGACGCCGTCGTCGGGGCGTACCTGCGCGACACGGTGGTCCTCGCCACGCACCTGGTCGCCGCATGCACGTTCGAGAAGCTCGGAGACGGGCATCGGGGGCGACATCTTCGCGATGCTTCGAAGCCACGACGACGTGACCGTCTCGCGCGCGGAGCTCGCCGAGCGCGTCGAGCGACTCCGCGATCGCGTGCGAGACCTCGAGTCGCCGTGGGCGCATCGTCCTCGGCGCGCACCTCGTCCGCGCCAGCGGCCGTGAGATTCTCGACGAGGCCCTTCGCGCATTCAGCGGGTATCACACGACGCCCGTGCTGGTTCCTCGCGGCGACGAGCTCCTCCTCGCCGACACGCGGCTCATCTTCTATTACCAGAACCGCCTCGCGGCGCATGGGCTCGGCATCTCGCTCGACCCGGGTTCGTCGGGGGCGCGCCCTCGCGGTGGGCTCGCGGTCGGCACGTCGGCGTGACCGCGAGTTGACGGGAAAAGCGGCAGGGTTTGAGCTAGGCTCACGCGCCCCGCCGCCATGACCACCCCGGATACGCCCCCGCCGCAGTCCCCGATCGACGCTTCCCGCCCGGAAGCGGCCGAGCCGGCTGCCGTGGTTTCGCCCGAGGTGAGCGCGCCTCCCGCGGTCGTCGAGCCGGTGAGCAATGGTCATCACGCGTCGGATCACCTCGAGGGATCGCAGCGACGCGGCACCCGCGGCTCCTGCCGGGGAGCCCGCAGGCGATGCCGCCCCTCCGCAACAAGCGGACGGGCAAGGAGAGCACGGCGAGCGGAAGCGTCGGCGCCGCCGGCGCAAGAGGAAGCCTGGCGCATCCGCCGCGGGCGAGACGGCGCCGCACGAGGAAGGCGAGGAGGCCGCGGTCGACGGTCCGGCCGAGGAAGGCGCCACCACCGAGGGGGCAGGCCACGCGCCCGGGAGTCCCGAGCGTCAGGCGCCGAAGAAGAAGAAGGAGAAGAAGCCGCAGCCGCGCGAGCGCCCGCCGGTCAACGCGGGCGACATCGTCTTCGGCAAGATCCTCGCGATCACCGACGAGGCGATCATCGTCGACATTCCGGGAAAGGCGCACGCGATTTTCGATCGCCGCGAGATGCTGCTGCCGGACGACGACGATTCACCGCCGAAGCCCCGCGTTCATGCCGAGGCCGCGCCGGTGGAGGCACCCGCCGAGCCGGGCGAGACCGCCTGCTGCCGCAGAGGCCAGCTCGGAGGAAGCCGTCGCGTCGACGGGACCACGAGCCACGACCGCGACCGCGACCCCGAGCCCCGACCCCGACCACGACCCGACCACGACCGCGACCGCGACCGACGAGCTCGCGGCGGATCCCGAGCCCCCCAAGGAGCCAAAGGTTCCCCGCGTCATCCTCGAGGTGGGTGCGGACTTCATCGCCGTCGTGCACAACGACGGCGCGCGCGGTGGGCTCGTCGTGCTCACGCATCATCCCAATCGTGCGGAGAAGGCAAAGGCCGCTCGTCGAGAAGGCGTTCAACGAGAAGACGATCGTGGAGGGGCTCGTCACGGGCGTCATCAAGGGCGGAATCGAGGTCGACATCGACGGGCTGCGGGCTTTCGCTCCCGGATCGCACGTCGACCTTCGTCTCGGCGCGGACCTCTCGCACCTCGTCGGCGGAGCGCTTGCCGTTCGTCGTCACGCAGTACGCGAAGCGCGGGCGCGACGTCGTGCTGTCGCGCCGGGCGATGCTCGAGGAAGAAGCGCAGAAGGCGCGCAGCGACGCTCTCGCGCGGCTGAAGGTCGGCGAGGAGATCGACGGCGTCGTTCGCAGCGTCGTGCCGTTCGGCGCGTTCGTCGACGTCGGCGGCATCGAGGGGCTCGTTCCGCTCCAGGAGATGAGCCACAACCGCGCCGACGGCCCGAGCGACGTCTTCAAGGCCGGCGAGCCGACGCGCGTCAAGGTCCTCAAGATCGACGAACGCGGCAAAGTGTGGCTCTCG
This sequence comes from uncultured delta proteobacterium, assembly GCA_963847465.1. Taxonomy (GTDB): domain Bacteria; phylum Myxococcota_A; class Polyangia; order Polyangiales; family Polyangiaceae; genus Palsa-1150. The sequence continues at coordinate 425,935 of CAWKAF010000033.1, forward strand.
CACAAGGCGACCATCCCCGACCCCTGGCAACAGGTCGCGCAGAAGTACGCGGTCGGGACGAGGCACTCGGGCAAGGTCGCGCGCATTCAGCCGTTCGGTGCGTTCGTCGAGCTCGAAGCCGGGGTCGACGGTCTCATCCACACGCAGGACCTTTCCATCAAGCGCATCGAGAGCCCGAGCGATGTCGTCAAGGTCGACGATCCCATCGAGGTCGTCGTCGCGCACGTCGATCCGTCGAGCCACAAGATCGGGCTTCATCCCGCGCTGAAGGGCGATGCCGCGAACGAGGCGCCCCAGAGGGTCCAGCCGCACAAGCCCGTCAAGGCGAAGGTCGTCACCATCGAGAGCGGCGGCCTGGTCGTCCGCATTCTCGGCGTCACCGGGCGCAACGCGCGCGGCTACGTCACCGCCGCGGGGACCGGCACGCCGCGCGGAACGGAGCTTCGCAAGGTGTTCAAGGTCGGCCAGGAGATCGAGGGCAAGGTCATCGAGATCGACCCCCGCCGCGGCGAGATCAAGCTCTCCATCAAGGCCCTGAGCGAAGACCAGGAGCGCAACGCCTACCAGCAGTACCGCCAGCAGCTGAAGGCCGAGGCCCGCTTCACCTTCGGCGATCTGCTCGCGAAGAAGAAGTAGCCGGCATATTCGCTATCATCGCCCCCGATGGCGCGGTTTCTCTGGGTCTGCCTTGCGGGCGCGATTGGAACCGGGACTCGCTACCTCGTCGGGATCTTCGCCGCGCGCGCTTTCGGCGCGAGGTTCCCCTGGGGGACGCTGATCGTCAACGTCGTCGGCTGCTTCTTCATGTCCGTCGTCGCGTACGCGGGCGCCAAGGCCGCGCTCTCGCCGGACTTGAGGGTCGTCCTGGCCACGGGCTTTCTCGGCGGGCTGACCACGTACTCGGCCTTCAACTGGGACACCATCCTGCTCGTGCAGAACGGACCGGGGCTCGGCCTGGTCAACCTGGCCGTGACGGTCTTCGGGTGCCTCGCCTCGGGCGCGCTGGGGCTGGCGCTGGCCCACGCGATGGTCGGTTGACGAGCGTGTCAATCGGCGCCGGGCACTCGCGCCGGAGCTTGCACGACGCGCACTCGAGTCCGCGCCAGAGCCTGTCGAACCGCGCCTGCGCCGCGTCGAGCATCCATTCGTCGTCCGTCAGGACGCCCATCTCGAAGTTGCGGCGGCCGTCGCCCTTGGCACCGAGGCCCGCCCCGGTGAAGTTCGCGCTCCCGAGGTAAAGCAGCGCGCCGTCGATGGCGATCATCTTGAGGTGCACGCGGGGGCACAAGCGCATCTCGAAGCCCGGCGGCGCGAGTCGGGCGGCGCGCGCGGACAACTCTTCGCGGAACGGCCGCGAGGGTGGCGTGGCATGGAGGATCCGCACGACCACGCCGCGGTCGCAGAGCGACTGGATCGTGTCGAGGATGGGGATGTACCGTCCGCTCGCGCGGGCACGCGTCCCGATGGGAGCTTCCGTCATCAGCTGCTTGACGTTCGCCGTGGAAACCCAGACCGAAGTCCGCGCCCTGGCGATCGCCAGCGTCACGTCATCGTAGTGCGACCGATCGACGACGAGCGACACCGATGCTCGACGCGTATCCACTAGGGGACAGGGTATGCTGACCAGCCCCGGGGGACGAGAAAGACGCGCTCGATCGCGCACAATCGGGGATGCGGAGGCGCAGTAACACCTTGCGCAATGCGCCCGATCCCCACGGAAACGGTTTGCTCGTGAGGAGGAATCAAGCTACCTACCTTGGCGGCGTCGCGAAGCGTCGGGCGGCAGAATCGAACTGGGAGGAACAAGCATCATGAGTCTTCGTCTTGGAACACGCAGTGTGTTGGTCTCGCAGGGGCTGGCCGTGGCCGCGCTCGCGATCGGGTCCGCTTGCAGCAGCACCTCGGGCGGCTCGGGGACGATTACGCCGGAAGACGACGGCGGCAGCAGCGGAGGCAGCAGCAGCGGCACCAGCAGCAGCGCGACGAGCAGCGGCAGCAGCAGCAGTAGCCCCAGCAGCAGCAGCGGCGTTGGCGCGAGCAGCAGCGGCTCGGGCAGCAGCACGAGCAGCAGCAGCAGCGGCACCACTTCCGTCCCCGACGGCGGGTGCCCCGAGCAGTCCTCCGTGGTCCTTGGCGTTCACATCTCGTTTCCGGTCACCTGGCCGGCGTCGACGGCGAGCGCCACCGGAACCGGCACCGCCCAGATTTGGCTATTGTCGAATGCGACGTCGACTGGCCCTGGAGACCTCATGTTCTCCGGGACGACCCGGTCGTGCGGCACGACCCTTCCAGACATCGACCTCAACGCGATCGGCGCGGCCGCCGTGTGCGCGCCGGGGCTGACCTGCCCCACCAAGGTACAGATTCAGATTTTGCCCGCGACCTTCGACAAGATCACGAGGACGTTCCCGACGAGCGGTAGCCAGACGAGCTGGAACCCCGGTGGCACGCTGACGACGACGCCCGCTCTCGGCCTGCTCGGGCTCTCGGCGACGAGCACGTTCCAGACGCCGGGGACAGCTTGGCCCGCGTATTGCGCCAGCAACTGCACCCCGGACGGCGCGTTCACGGCGGCCGAAGTGACCGACGACGACGGAGACGGGAATCCGGGCATCACCGCCAACCCCCTGAACAACAGCAGCTATACGCTGCCTCCGACGTCGGTGACGGCGTTTGCCGTCCCCCCGCTGGCCGACCAAGTCTACATTGTGTCGCGCAATCAGCTGTCGATCACCGGCATGCGCATGACCGACTGCAACCATGGGTCGGGCACTGCGACCATCACGCTCTTCGACGACCACGTCGTCGGCTGCCACATCGCGAGCCCCGCGGCAGTGTGCACCAGCGCCCAGGTCTCCTTCCTGGATCAGAACCGTACGATCTACGGGCCCAACGCGAACGACGTGGCATCCCAGTCGATGCCGATCACGGGCACGGCCACGGTTCAGCAGCTGGCGGCGGGCGCGACGTGCGCTGACGCGCGCGCGATCACGAACTAGGCGGCTCTCATTCCGGGGCGCGCCGCAGGTCCGACCCTCGCGGTCCGTCGGCGCCGCCTCCGGGGCCTGGTTACTCATCGACGGACCCGTTGCTGCCCATGGCCGTGTGCGTGGGTCTTGCTGGGCGCCGCCAACCTTTGCTACGAGCCGTACCGGACCGGGAGGCCCTATGAGAACGTTCAGGCGGAGCGTCGTCGGAGCGAGCGTCCTACTCTTCGTTGCGGTCGCGTGCACACGCGACGCGGACGCCGCCGGGTTTGCGAGCGCACGGTTCGGTGGCGAGCTGGGGAACCCGGTCACGACCAACCCGACGGCGCTCTACTACAACCCGGCGGGCATCGCGTTCAGCCAGGGGATTGACCTCTTCGGCGACGCCGACCTTGCCATCCGGCACGCCACGTGGAGCCACCAGGCGCCGGCGCCCGGCGCCTCCGACCAACCGGAGTCCCAGGTGGGCAACAGCGGCAACGCGTCCCTCCTGAACGTCTTCGGGGGTCCGGCCGTCGGCGCGACCATCAAGCTCGGCGACCTCGCCATCGGTGCCGGGCTCTTCGTCCCGTTCGGCGGGCGCGTGAACTGGGGCCAAAACAGTCAGTTCCAGAGCTCCTACCCGGCGGGCCAGACGTGTGCCGCCAACGGCGCCTGCCCCCTGGCGGCCGACGGCGTGCAGCGATGGCACATCATCGACGCGGCCCTCACGTTCATCTACATCACGGCGGGCGCCGCTTATAAGCTCGGGCCTCTCGCCATCGGAGTGACGGGGAACTTCATCGACTCGACCCTCGTGTCGACGCAGGCGCGGACCCTCGGCGGCGAGGTCGATTCGACCGTCGAGAACCGGGGCACGATCAACGTGGGAGGTCTGAGCGGCAGCTTCGCGGCGGGCGCCATGCTCGAGGCCGTCCCCGATCGATTGTGGCTCGGCGCCTCGTATCAGTCCCAACCCGGCCTCGGGCCCCAGATCCTCAAGGGAACCGTGACGGAGACGTCGGGGCAAGCACCGTACTACTCGGACACCGGCACCACGTCGTACAAGGTGGACTTCCACCAATCGCTCCCGGACATCATCCGGGCCGGCGTCCGGTTTCGCGCGAGCGACGTCGTGGAGATCCGGGTCTTCGGCGACCTGACGCGCTGGAGCGTCATGAAATCCCAGTGCGTGAACCTCGCCGATACGTCGACGGGCACAGCCTGTTACGTGTATCCGAACGGCGCTGCGGCTCCCGCTCCCGGGTCGAGCACGCCCTCCAACATATTCACCAACATTCCGCGCAACTGGAAGGACACGTACGGCATACGCGTCGGCGCCAGCTACTGGGTCAAGCCGGAGATCGAGCTCTTCGGCGGTCTCGGTTACGAGACGGCCGCGGTCCCGGATTCGACGCTCGAGCCGGGCGCGATGGACGCGGACAACATCGGGATCGCCCTGGGCGCGCGCCTCAGGATCACCAAGACGCTCTACCTCGCGGGCTCGTACACGCAGCTCCAGTATCTGAACCGCGACAACACCGGCAAGAGCACCCTCGCCGTCAACAACCTCGGGCCAGTCCAGCAGCCCACGTACCAGGAAGACGGCGGCGGCAAGTACACGCAGTGGATCGGGATCTTCGACGGCAACATCGAGGCGAAGTTCTGAGGACTGCGACGGGCGAAGGGCTGCTCCGAGAAGGGGCGCGTATTCGCGTTCGACGACAGCTGCGAGCGCCGCGACGACCCCCCTGCTGCACCCGTCGACTGCCTTCACTGGGCTAAGCCGCTCGAGGAGGCGATTCCGGACAGGCGGAGGGCGAAATAAATGGTCGGGCGTGTCGATTGTTCGTAAGTGCGCGAGAGTCCACTGCATGGACGCGGGCGTCTCGTGGTCGCGCGGGTCTCCCCTCTGCACGGGCACGTGGATCTCGCTGAATCGCGGACCTCCCTTCGGAACGGGCACTGGCGTTTCGTTCGGTCGCGGGTCTCCCTTCGGAAGGGGTGCGGGCATTGCGCTCAGTCGTGGACGTCCCTTCGCGAGGGGTGCAGGCAATTCGCCCAATCGTCGGTCTCCCCGCGCAAGGGACGTAGGCATTGCGCTCAGTCATGGGCGTCCCTGCGGAAGGGACCAAGGCATTGCGCTTAGTCGTGGACGTCCCCGCGGAAGGGGCCAAGGCGTTGCGCTCAGTCGTGGGTCTCCCTGCTGCAAGGGCGCAGGCGTTACGCTCAATCGTGGACGTCCCCTCAGAAGGGGTGCGGGCATTGCGCTCAATCGCTGGTCTCCCTTTCGAAAGGGCGTGGCCGTCCCGCTCAGTCGAGGGTGTCCCCTCGGAAGGGATATGGCCATGACGCTCATTCGTGGGTGTCCCGTCGGAAGGGGCGTGGGCGTCGCGCTCAATCGTGGGCGTCCCCTCGGAAAGGTCGCGGGCGTCCAGCTCAGTCGGGGCCGTCCCCTCGGAAAGGACGGATCCCTCGAGCTCGTTCATGGGCGCTTCCGCGGAAGGGATGCCGGCGTCGCGCTCATTCGCCGGCTTCCCCTCGGCAGGGATGCCCGCCTTACGCTCGTTCGTGGGCGCCTCGGCGGGTGGAGGCGGGTAGAGTCGGCAGCGTCCGGGTGGTCACTGCGCGATCACGAGCCGGTCCCGCTAGCAAAGCCCCTCGCCATTCGGTTGTGCAGCTCGATGCAAGTGGGCGTACCTCGAAGCGCGTACCCGTAGTCAGACAACGACGGCGCTCAGTGCCCGCTGAGGACGATGTTGTCCTCTTCCGTGGTCACTGTCTGCGTACCGCCGGTGCCCACGAACGGATCGCCCATGATGATCTTCGTGTCGCCGGGCTCCCCCAATCCCACGGCCATCGTGCCTTGCAGCTCGCCGTTCGCGAACAGGCTGACGCCCGCGGTCGAGTCGTAGGCAACGACGAAGCGCACCCACGTCATCGGCGCAGGGGTGCTGGCGTTGACGTAGAGCGGTCCCGCGTCGCCGACGCCGTTGACCTGAAGAGCAGCCCCGGCGCCAGGCCCGATGACGAGGTTGAGCTGCAGGGGATTGATCGCTCGCGTGAGATAGAGTTGCGCGACGAGGATCTGGGGGATGCCCGCCAGCGTGCTCACGTCGACCCGGACATCGAAGGCGAGGCGGCAACCCGAGTAGAGGGTGCCCACGTCTTTCCCGAGCTGGATGTCGTCGGAGACGGCCGGGGGAGTAATCATCTGCGCCGAGTGGGGCGGTGACACGTACGTCGTCGAGCAGAGCTGGAGAATCGCGCCGCCCTCGGCGTTGTTGTTGTACGTGTAGTCCCACGTGTCTCCGACGCTCGAGACCGAGTCGAAGTCGTTGCAATAAAGGAACGTAGGCTGCTGCGAGCAGGGCACGTCGGGGTCCATGGGCGGCGCGCCGTCGCCTCCTTCGCCGGTGCTCGCGGGCGCGTCGGTCGCGGAGTCGAGAGGTCGCGTCGCGTCGCTGCCCGCGTCGTTCGCGGCACCGGTGTCCCCGCGCGCACCCGTGTCTGTCGCTACGTTCCCGCCATCGCTCGCGTCTCCGTTGCCAACGGGTGCGTCGGCGGTCGCCTGATCACCACCGACCGTTCCGTCGGTCGGCGTCGAGCTGTCGTCGCCACCAGCTTCCCCGCTGGCGCGTCCGTCGCCGTCTCCCGAGCCTGTGTCCGGCGGCGCGAGCTCCTTCTCGCTGATCCCCACGAGCGCCTCACAGCTCGCGAGGCCCGCCGCGAGCGTGGCGACGATCGCGAGCCGCCGGCCGCGCGTGCCTCTCATCACCCCATAGTCTATCACCCCCGCGATTTCGCCTGCACCCCTGCGTCTCGTCCCGCGAGCGCCGGGCACGCGCGCCTGAGGTGCTTCACCCACACACGCCCATGTGCGAACCAATCGTCGCGCCCCCGAGGCTCGCTTGGACTATCCTCACCGTCGATGGGCGGGTCGCTCGAACCCGGCACTGTATTCGCCGAGAGATACATCATCGAGGCGCAGCTCGGTGGCGGGTCGGCGGGGGTCGTCTTCTCGGCTCTCCACGCCGATCTCAAGCAACGCGTGGCCATCAAGTGGCTTCGCGACTCGGCTCCCATCGGGGTCGAGCGCATGGTGCGCGAGGCGAGGGCTGCGCTCGCGCTGCACAGCGAGCATATCGTTCGCGTGATGGACGTCGGGAGCGATCCCGACGGACACGCCTACATCGTCATGGAGCAGCTCGACGGGGCTGACCTCGGATCCATCCTCCAGCAGCGCGGCTTCTTCGAGATCGAGGAAGCCGTCGACTACGTGCTCCAGGCCTGCGCGGGCATCGCCGAGGCTCACGCGCGCGGCATCGTCCACAGGGACCTCAAGCCAAGCAACCTCTTTCTCACGACGCGAGCGGACGGCGCGCCGCTCGTCAAGGTGCTCGACTTCGGCATCTCCAAGACCGCGGCGGACGAAGACGACGAGACGTCGCTCACGGGGCCGGCGGAGATGGTCGGGTCGCCCCGATACATGTCGCCGGAGCAGGTGCGCGGCCAGCGCAACGTCGATCATCGCACGGACATCTGGGCGCTCGGCGTCATCCTGTTCCGCTTCATCTCGGGCAAGGCGCCGTTCGGCGGCCAGGGAAAGGGGATCAGCGGGGCACTCGCGTCGGTCGTCGTCGATGCCCCACCGTCGCTTCGCGGGTTCGTGCCCGAGGTGCCGGCGGAGCTCGAGGCCGTCATCATGCGTTGCCTAGCCAAGTCGCCTGACGAACGCCACGCCTCGGCGGCCGAGCTGGCGGCGCGCCTGGCGCCCTTCGGGAGCAGCGACGGGCGCGCCGCGGCCGCGCGACTCGTGCATTCGATCGCCGGGATGCTCTCGTCCGAGACCGACACGAGCCCACCTCCGCCGATGCCGAAGGCGAAGCCGGATCGGCGGCTCGTCCTCCTCGGGGCCATCGCCGCGATGCTCGCCGTTCCGGCGGTGGCCCTCGGGGTCCTGGCGCACGGCCAGCATCCCGCAGCCCCGGCACAAGCCACGAGCGTCGGGCCCACCGTCAGAGCTGTGTCGACGGCATCGGCCACGGCTTTCGACGCCGCGCTCGCGACGATCGAAGTCGTGTCCGCGTCAGCTGCTCCCACGACGTCTCCCGCGAGCACTCCCGCTCCGCATGCTGTCATCCCGCGCGCGCTCGCGCCCGCGAGGCCCCGCCCCGCCGCCGCCAATTCGAATGTGGTAAAATCCGCAGCGACGGATGACAGGTACTAGGAGGAGCGCCAGTAGACGGCTCGCCTTCGGGGCGGCGCTGCTCGCGTGCACCCTGCCCTCTGCGGTCCTTGCGCAATCCGCGCCCGAAAAGCCTCGCGATCCGATCGCGGCCGAGACCCTCTTCGCGCGCGGCAAGCAGCTGATGGAACAGGGGCACACGACGGAGGCGTGCGCCGCGTTCGCCGAGAGCCAAAAGCTCGACCCCGCGGGTGGGACCCTTCTGCGTCTCGCGCTCTGTTACGAGGCCGACGGGAAGCTGGCGTCCGCGTGGCTCGAGTTCACGGAGGTGGTACGGGTGAGCAAGGAGGCCGCGGGCGAGGCCACGAAGCTGTCGGAGCGTGTTCGCATCGCGCGCGAGCACCTGACGGCCCTCGAGCCCCGGCTTCCCAAGCTGGTGGTCTCCGTGCCCGAGGCCGCGCGTGTAGAGGGGCTGCAGGTGACGGCCAACGGCCTCCCGCGCAACCCGGGCATCTGGGGCGTCTCAGTCCCCTTCGACGCGGGCGACGTGGAGGTCGTCGCCACGGCCCCAGGCCACCAGCCTTTTCGGACGACCGTCCGCGCCGAAGAGGGAAAGGCGGTCAGCGTAGAGGTGCCCCCGCTCGAGGCCGATGTGGCCGCGGCCCCGGCGCCGAGTCCTCCTACTCGGGAAGAAGCGCCGAAGGCGTCCACCCTCCGACCCGTGGGGATTGGGGTCGGGGCGGTGGGCGTGGCCGTTCTCGGCGTCGGAGCGTACTTCGGGCTGAGCGCGATCTCGAAGTGGAACGATTCGAACAAGCAATGCCCAGGGACACCGTGCACGAGCGAGGAGGGTGTCTCCCTTTCTCACGACGCCAAGCAGGCCGCGACAATCTCGGACGTGACCTTCGGGGTCGGCATCGTCGCGATCGCGGCGGGGGTGGTGCTCTTCGTCGTGGGTGCTCCGAAGAACGTCACGGCGCGCGGCCCGAGCGTGGTCGTCACGTTCTGAGGCGGGCGCTCAACGGCGGTGGTCGAGCCACCGAACGAGAATCCACGCCCGACCAGGCCCCCAGGACCACCAGGAGCACGCCCATGGCGCGAACGGTCCACGTGAAGGCCGCTTCGGAAAGACGGGCGCCGTACCTGCGCAAGAGAAGGGTGAGCGAAAAAAACCAGCCCCCCACGCCGCACGCGGCGGAGACCCCGAACGGGATCGCGTAGAGCGCCGGGGGCTGCTCGAGCCCCTTCGAGTAGAGGAGCGCAACCGCCGTGCTCCACGTGAGAAAGAGCGTGGGGTTGGCGGCGGACACCGAGAAGCCGAGGAGGGCGGTGCCTGCCTTGTTCTCGCGCCTGTCTTTGGCTTCCTTCCTGCGCCAGAACGCGAAGTGGAGGCCCAGAGCGCCGAGGATGAGGGCCGTCGCGCCGCGCGAGATGGGGACGACCTCGGGGCGCCGGCCGAGGAGCGACGTGTACCCGAAGAACGCGACGCCCGCGTAGAGGCCCTCGGCAATCGCGGCTCCCAGCCCCACGCGCAGGGCTTCGCCGAACCTCTTTCGCGCAGCCCGGGACAGCGCCATGATCGCCACCGGGCCGGCGAGCGGCATCGAGCCGATGTAGCCGAACGCCAGCGCGAGGGCACAGATTGCCAGAAGGCGCATCGTTCACCGCAAGGGCGCTTCGTCCGGTCCGGAGGGCGTGTCCCGGGAGACTGCACCGAACGGATCGAGCTCCAGTCCGCCGAGGATGCGGGCACGGGCGAAGGCGAGTCGGGACGAGAGGACGGGTGAGCTCTTCGCGCTGTCGACCTCGGTCGAAAAGTGGAAGACGAAGCACTTGCGCAAGAACCCACCGAACGCCATCACGTGACCGACGAGCGGGCGGTCCGGGCTGCTGCCGGCCTCCAGAGCGACGCGGATGCGAGTGTCGAACGTCGACTGCGTGATGGCGACCTCGTCCTCGAGGGTCGACAGCCCGGCCGACGGGACGATCTTCATCTCTTGCGCGAGCGTCTCGCACTGCGTGCGCCCTACCAGGCCGTCGGTGCGCACCACGGCCACCACGATCCTCGATTGGGTCGGCGTATGCGTCGCGACCAGCTCTGGCCGCGAGTGGTCGTCGATGCGCCAGGCCGCGCCGTCGGGGAGCGGCAGCGAGAGTGCGAGGCGCTTCGAGTGGTACCGCTGCAGCGGCTTCGGATCCTCGGAAAACGCCACGGCTACCGGCTTCTGGGCGGGCGGCGCGGAGGTGGCGACTGTGGCCCCGCACGAGAAGAGCGAACAGGAAGAGACGAGAAGCAGCGCGCCGTCTCGTCGTCTTCGCTTCTCGTTTTGCCTCACACCTTGGTCAGCCACTCGGGATGCGACGAGTCGCTCCCGCGAGCGACCTCGAAGAAGCGCGCCTGGATCCGCTTGGTCACCGGGCCGACCGCGCCCTCGCCCACCGTTCGGTTGTCGATCTCGCGAACCGGCGTCACCTCGGCGGCGGTGCCGGTGAAGAAGACCTCGTCGGCCAGCCAGAGCTGATCGCGCGTCAGCCGGTCTTCGACGACGGGCATCCCCATCTCCCGTGCAAGCGTGATGACCGAATCGCGCGTGATCCCCTCGAGGATCGAGCACGAAAGGTCCGGCGTGTGGATGACGCCCTTTCGAACGATGAAGATGTTCTCGCCCGACCCCTCGCTGACGTACCCGTTGGTGTCGAGCAGGATGGCCTCGTCGTAACCGCCGAACTTCGCCTCGCGCTTGGCGATGACGCTGTTCGTGTACTGGCCGCTGATCTTGGCCTTGGCCAAGTTGACGTTCACGTGAAGGCGCGCGAACGAGCTTATCTTCGCGCGGATGCCGTTCTTCAGTGCATCGTCGCCGAGGTACGTGCCCCACTTCCACGCGACCACGGCGGTGCGCACGGGGTTCTGGGGCGCATAGATGCCCATCGCGCCGTCGCCCACGAAGACCAGCGGTCGCAGGTAACCGTCGACCATGTCGTTGGTCCGCAGCGTCTCGGTGCAGGCGCTGATCACTTGCTCGCGGGTGAATTTGGGCGCAAGGAGCGCCATCTTGCATGAATCGAAGAGGCGATCGATGTGCTCGCGCAGCCGGAAGACGTACGTCGCGCCATCGGCTCGCTTGTACGCCCTGACCCCTTCGAACGCGGCCAGCCCGTAGTGCAGAGAGTGCGTCAGTACGTGGACATTGGCGCTATCCCAGTCGACAAACTCACCGTCCAGCCAGATCTTCTTGACCTTGTCCACCATCGGCAACTCCTCCGCGGCAGCGGCGGCGCTGTGGAATCTAGTCGCGCGGGGCTCGACGTGCCAGCCGCAAGTGTTGACTCGCACGAACGGGGGCGCATGCTCTCCCCGGTGATTGAAAAAGCCCCCGTGATCGCGAAAGCATCGAAGGTCGGCGGCGTGGTCGCGGGCGCTCTGGGCTGGCTGGTCATGCTCTTCGGGCTGTCGTTCGCGCTCGGGCTCGGGTTGCTCTTCCGTGTGATCTGGTCGCTCGGGGTCGGACTTGCGTTTGCGTTGCCCCTCGCGCTCCTGACGCTGGGGATGGGCATCCCGCTTCTCATGGGCGGCAAGGCGCTGCGGCGCTCGGCGACCGAGACCGAGCGCGACATGCGCGATCGGGCGTTGCTCTCGATGCTCTCCGATCGGGGGCGCGTCAGCGCGGTCCAGGCCGCGGGCGTGCTCGGCGTGAGGGTCGACGAAGCGGACGCCCATCTCACCGCCCTCGCGAAGCAGCAGCCCGACCGGGTCGCCGTCGACGTCGACGAAGAAGGCACGGTCTGGTTCCGCGCCGCGGCCATGCCGTTTCCGCAGGCCGGCGCCTGGGCTCCAGCACGGGTCAGGGTCCAAGAACGACCGGCGGCTCAGGAGGAGGCCGAAGCCGAAGCGGCCGAGGAGGTCTCGACGGGGCGAGCAGGGGGGAAGAGCGCTTCTTGATCCCGGCCAGAACCCGGAGTGCCCTCCTCGCCCTTCATCGCGAGCTCGACCAGTGCCGCGCCTGTCCGAAGATGATCGGTCCCGTCGTGCACGGTCCCGCCGTCGCGAGCCGCGTCATTCTCGTCGGTCAGGCCCCCGGCCCGAGGGAGGGATCGTTCGGCAAGCCCTTCGCCTGGACCGCCGGTCGGACGATGTTTCGATGGTTCGAGGACGCACTCGGCGTGGACGAAGAACGGTTCCGCGCGAAGGTCTACATGGCCGCCGTCGCCCGCTGCTTCCCCGGGAAGGCGAGCGGCGGTGGGGACCGCAAGCCGGATGCGAGCGAGGTGGCTCGGTGCGAGACGTGGCTCGAGCGTGAGGTGACGATCCTCGAGCCAGAGCTCGTGATTGCCGTCGGGACGCTTGCCATCGAGCGAGTGCTCGGCCGGAAGACTCCCCTTGCGGAAGTGGTCGGCACGGTGGAGCGCGCTCGATGGCACGGTCGCGACGTCGACGTCATCGCCCTTCCGCACCCGAGCGGAGCGTCTCCCTGGCACAAGATGGCCCCCGGCAAGGCGCTGCTCTCGAAGGCCCTCCGTCGGCTCGCGAAGCACCCGGCCATCCGCGGTATCGCGCGCTAGCGCTCTAGTCGGGATCGCGGCGCCAGTCGTGTGGCAGATTCTTCGCTGTCTCTTCGCGAATGACCGTCGGCAGCGGCGAGCGGCGGCGGCGCACGACGGGCTCGGTATTCGCCTCCGGAGGGAAAGAGCTCTTCGGGCGCGGTACGGTCCTGAGGTCGCGCTTCGTCGGTGACTCTCCTCCCCACATGGTCCCAAGGAGAACGGTCGCTCGTGGTGATTCGTTTAGGGCTGGTGCGTAAGTTCGGCGCATTACTTGCGCAAGAGCACGTACATCGCGCCTTGGCCGCCGTCCTCGCTTCTCGCCGTCGCGAAGGCGGCGACGTGGGCGCTGGCGGCGCCCTGCGACAGCCACGCCGATACCTCTCCCCGCAGCACCGCCACGCCGGCTACCGAGTGTCGTCCCTTGCCGTGGATGACGAGCACGCACCGCTCTCCTCGTGTCCGCATGGCCCGGAGGAAGACGTCGAGGCGGACGCGCGCCTCGTCGACGGTCAACCCGTGAAGGTCCGCGCGCCCGTCGATGGGCAAGAGGCCTCTTCGCAACCGACGCAGAGCGCTCATGGGTACGTCGACGCGCCGCCCCTCGACGTGCTCTCCGTCGTCCGCGACCTCGAAGCGCGTCGCTCCCTCTACGAGCGTCCGTAGGCGCTCGTGGACCGCCTCGGCCTCCGCGCGCTCCGTCTCCGCTCCGTACCGCGATGCTTGCTCGGCGGCGGCCGACCGCTCGATTCGTTGTCTGGGCACCCGCCCCGCCCGTGATCGATCCAGTGGCGCCACGCCCGCGAAGAGGCGATGAAACGAGAGCACCTCGTCTTCCGGTTCGGCTGGCGCCGTGGATTTCGCGGTCGGCGAGGGTGCGCTCTTCTTGGACGCCGCCTCGTGCTCCTTCTTCTCGAGGTCTCGCTTGAGCGGGAGGAGCGCTTCGAACGGGCCTCCGCGGGCCTTCTTCTTCTTCGCCTTCACGCCGGGTCCTCGCTCTCGCGACGCTGCGCTCGAAACGCGGCCAGCACGCTCTCGATGCCCGTCAGGACACCGTCCTCGTATTGCCAGTCGCGGTCGTCGAGCTCGGGGAAGTCGTGCGGGTTCAGCACGTCCTCGAGCGTGAGCCCCGGCCGGAGCCGGCGCGCCAGCTCGAGCACCTTGCGCCGCTGCAGCGCTTCGAGCTCGCCGAGGAGCTTCTCCTGCGAATCGCCTTTGCTCTTCCGCAGGTAAGCCTCGAGCGCGCCTTGAACGAGGGCGTGTGTGACTTGTCCGCTGTCGAGCAGGTCTCCGATGCGAGCGGCCGGGAGCAGCGCGGTCTCGAGCTCCTCCTGGGCGTCGAAGCCCGTCCCCGCGGTCGGCCGGGCGTTCCGGGCGACAAACGTGAAGCAGCGGTTGTTCTGGATGGCGGGGTTGGGCTCGATCGTGAGCAGAGGTTCGAAGGTCTCGGCCTCGTAGCCGGTCTCTTCGCGCAGCTCGCGTCTGGCCGCCACGTGCGGAGCCTCGCCGTCGTCGATGACGCCTCCGGGAATCTCGAGCGAGAACGCGTCGGTTCCGAATCGGTACTGCCAGACGAGGACCACATGATCATCCGGCGTGACCGCGACGACGTTGCACCAGTCGCGGCAGCGGATCGTGAACGCATCGCCGCGTGCGCGGCCGTCCCCGTCCTCCAAGCCTACGCGCTCGACGTCGAGGATGCGGAACGACCCCACCGGTTCGCGGTGGAGCTGGCGCCACTTGCGGATTCGCGGAGGCGGCACGACGACTCTGGCCATGAGAAATCCGTGGCAAGCGTAGCGCATGTGCCCGGGATGCTAAGCTCCGGAAGTCGTGTCGATATTGTCTCGTCTGGCGAGGTTGGCGAGCCGCGGCGCCGAGGTCGCGACCGAAGACGTGCGTGCCTTCTGCCAGAACGACCCCGCCGCCCGATCTCCGCTCGAAGTCGTGCTCGTCTACCCCGGCCTGCACGCGCTCTGGCTGCACCGGGCCGCGCACGCTCTCTGGCACGGGGACGTCAAGCTGGGAGCTCGCGTGCTCGCCCACGCGAACCGCTTCGTCACGGGCATCGAGATTCACCCAGCGGCGCGCATCGGCCGGCGCGTGGTCATCGACCACGGAATGGGCGTTGTCATCGGAGAGACCGCGAGCGTGGGCGACGACTGTCTGCTCTACAAGGGCGTGGTCCTCGGGGGCACATCGCTTCAGCACACCGTGCGCCATCCCCAGATCGGTAAGAACGTCGTCATCGGGTCGAACGCGTGCATCCTCGGGGCCATCACCGTCGGCGACCGCGCGCGCATTGGCTCCGGGAGCGTCGTCGTCCGCGAAGTGCCTCCCGAGGCGACCGTCGTCGGAGTTCCCGCGCGAGTCATCGTCCCCAAGGCCGCCCGCTTCGACGCGGCCCTGGACCACGCCAACCTGCCCGACCCGATGACCGACATGATCCGCGCGCTGGCGGAGGACAACGAGAAACTGCGCGAGCGCGTCGTCTTGCTCGAACGCAGACTCGGCGTCGAGAGCGACGAGTCGTCTCTTCGTCTGCCGTACGACGGCGACGAGCTACCGCGGGCGGACGGCGGCTGACGGAGGGTGCCTCGGTCAGAACCGCGTCACATGCCCAGGTTGCCGACGAACGTCCCAGTCTTCGCGTCGTAGATCTCGACAGACGAAGTTCGCATCACGTAGAGGCGGGTCGGCGACAGGCTGAACCCCTCCGGGTGGTCGACGCCGATGAGCGGCTGCAGCGGCTGGTCCCAGAGCCGTTGGCCGGAGCGGGCGTCGAACGCCGTGAAGTGCCAGCCCTTCGGCGTGAGCTCGTAGGGCGCGACGAAGCGCCCGTTCGAGAGGCCGTCCATGATCGAGATGGTGCTCGATTCGGCCGCGCTTGCCTGGTCACCGGCGGCGACCGGCTGCTCCCACCTCACGGTCTTCGTCCTCGGATCGAATCCGACCGCCATCGGCACGGCGGTCCCCGGGTGCTTCTTTCCGAGCGCGACAGCGAGGTCACCGTCTTCCACGACGTTCGCCGCCTGGAAGGCGTTCACCTTCGGCGCGATCTCTGGCCCGTGGCAGTTGGGCACGGGCTGCCCTCGCTTCAGCCAGCCCCGGCAATCGTCGCTCGCGGCCCAGGTGTCGGGGCACCAGGCCGGACGCGACGCGGGCGTCGCCGTGCCCTGGTCGGCGTCGAAGACGACGTTCTTCTCGTCGGACAGCTCGATGAAGACGCGTGCCTTTCCGTCCGGCGACGGGCACATGGACTTCGCGCGGTCGCTGAGCCTGAGAGTGCGCGCCTCCTTGCCGCTCGCCAGATCGTACACATGCACGTTCGCGCGGTAGTCCGTGACGACGACGTCGCGCCCGACGACGGCCATGTAGGTCGACCGGTATCCCTCGGAGTAGGTTCCGAACGGGCCCGCCTTCCATACCTGGCCCAGCTTGGCTCCCTCGAACGCGACGATCCACAAGTCGTCACCCGGGCGAGACCGGATGCGTCCCACGAAACCCTCGACGCCGGGAGCGCCGACCGCCGCCGGAATCGGTGGGCCGCCGACGGTGTCCCAGAGGAACGAAGAGGTGAGCGAGGAGAGGGCGGCGCCCATGTTGCCTATGCCGGGAATCTGCCCACTGAGCGTCGATTTGGTGTGCCTCGTGACCAATGCCATGACGCCCGCGAAACTCAGCGCGACGACGACGCCAACGATCCCCACGACCATGCGTACGATCGCGGCCCCCGCGTTGAGGTCGATGGTCGGCGCGACCACGACCACGCGCTGCCGCGGAAACGGCTGCGCTGGGGGAGGCGCCGCCGGCACGTCGAAAGTGTGCCCGCAGTATCGGCACACCAGACGGGCCCCCGGCGCCCCCCAGTCGATGCTCGCGCCGCAGTTCGGGCAATTGCGAGCAAGGAGCTGGTCGTGCGGCTGGCTCATGACACGATAGGTTACAGAAAGTGAAGGCCGACGCGAATGGCGAGAAGTTAATCGTCAAGAACCGACGGGCGCTCTTCGATTACGACATCGAGGAGCGCTTCGAGGCGGGGCTCGTGCTGCACGGCAGCGAGGTGAAGTCGATGCGCGCCGGCAAGGTGGACGTGTCGGACGCCTACGTCGCTGTCGAGCGGGGCGTACCGTGGCTCAAGCAGATGTTCGTCGCGCCATTCGAGCAAGCCAGCGCGTTCCCGCACGAGACGCGGCGGCCGAGAAAGCTGCTGCTGCACGCGCGCGAGGTAAGGGAGATTGAAGTGGCGCTCGGACGCGGCGGCTTCACGGCGGTGCCCTTGCGGCTCTACTTCAAGGGCGGTCGGGCGAAGGTGGAGCTTGCGGTGGCCAAAGGCAAAAAGACCTACGACAAGCGCGCGTCCATCGCCAAGCGCGACGCCGACCGAGAGAAGCAGACGGCGCTCCGGGGAGGCAACCGGTGAGTCTCCCACACGTCCGATGGATCAAGGGCGGAGAGGCTCGGGTCGTATCCATCACGCCGGACGTCATCGTTCTTCGTTCGACCGTGCCGTGCCCGCCGGGGTCTCGGGTGGAAGGGACGGTCGACGGCACGCCATCGGCGACTCTGCGTCTCAAGGTACACGCCTCCAAGCGCCAACCCGAGGGGGACTTCATTCTCGAGGGGCGCCCACTCGACCTCACGCGCGAAACACGCGAGCGTCTCGGCGCCCTGCTGGTAGAGTAGGTAGTCGCGCGCTTGGCACGCATGTGAAACATGTTTCATTCGGGCCGGTTGCGGCCTCGGGGGTCGCAAAGGAGTCTCGGATGAGGGCGACGCGTTTCCGTACTGGCCCGGTCGCGATGCTCGCGTCGGCAGCGGTCTTCGTGGCCGCTTGCTCGTCGGGGTCGGGCCAAGGTCAGGGCTTCGGGTCGACACCAGGGCCGGACGCCTCCATGTCCTCGGGCGACGACGGAGGCTCCGGGTCCGGGTCACTGTCCGACGGCGGCGGCCTGATCTCGCTCGGCGACACGGGTACGTCGAGCGGCGGCATGGGCACAGGCAATTGCAAGGACGGAACGTACTCGGGCACCTTCCAGTGCACGTTCGTATTCAACCCCGACGCCGGCGCCGGGAGCACGGCGTCGGCGGACGCCGGCGGCCTGATGATCACCGGCACCATCTCGTTCAACCTGACGCAGATGACGGGCAACGGGGAATCGTTCATAGATACCGCTTCGGGGAGCTTCAGCGGTACCGCGGCGACCTTCTTCGCGATCAGCGCCGACGTCGGCGGGACCCTCAACTGCAACAGCGGCGTGTTCAGCGGCAACCTGACGAACGGGATGTACAGCGGGTTCCTGTTCATCAACGGGACCTTCTCCGGCCCTCTGGACTCCCAATACAACGGAACGACGTTTACTTTCGTCGACGGGTCATGGCTGCTGACGGTGCCCGGGGAGGGGAGCTGTCCTGGCACCTGGACGGCTGCCTACGCCGGAGACGCTGGCACCGACCAGTGAGCCCCGCCAGAGCCCGTTGAAGCGCCTCAGGCCCGCGAGCGCCCCACGGCTCCGAGTGCGCAGACCACGACGAGGATCCCGAGAGCCATGGCGCTCGCACGCTGCGATAGGTCCATCGGCGGGGCTCCGCCGAGCAGGTTACGCAGGTGCGCCCGGGGCGCGAACAGGGCGGTGACCCCGCCGTTCGCGCCGAGCAACCAGTCGACCACGAGGGCGACCACGCGCCCTCCACCCCGCCTTCCGAACCCGGCGCCCAGCGAGAACCACGAGGCGTAGGCCGCGCCGCCGAGCGCGCCGACGTAGCCGCTGGCGAGAGCGTCCCGCGCGAGGGGAGGGTCGGCCGTCCCGTGCGCGACGACGGCTACGGTGGCGGCAAGGAGAGCGCCTCCGAGCGCGGACGCGCCGACGCCGACGCCCACCGTCACGGCAGCCGCCCGCGCTCGCGACGCGCCGAACGCGGCGACGGCGGTCGTCGATCCCGCGATCGAGCGGGCGCCGAGCGTGGTGCCGACGAGGGTGTACGCGAGGAGGGGCAAGACCAGCGCGCCGTAGGCCTCGATGAGGACGTCGTCGGCCCCGTGCGAAGCTCCGCGGCCCCTCATCACGACCGCCATCCCGATGGCAAGGGCGCACCACGCGCTCGCGGCGATCCACGTTCGCGGCGTGCGAACAAGACGGGCGACGGGCAGCCGTGCAAGCGCCGAGATCACTTCGTTGGCCCTTGATTTGGAGTTTCGCCGGGGAGTGCGTCGAAGCGCATCTCGGCGACGTCGACGTTCGCGCCGACGATGGCCCGGCCCACCGTGCGGGCCAGGTTCACCGCGTCCCGGCCATGGGCGACCACCGACGTCCCGTCCTGCGCGACACCATCGACGTCGTCCTCTCGCGCAAGGGCGGCGACGAGCGCACGCGCGCCGTGCGAATCGCGCGCGACGACGCGGAGGGCACCGGCCTGGGACCCGCTCGAGAGCGCCTCGACGGCGTCGGCCCGAGCGGAGATCGCACCGCGTCGAAGGATCACGTGATCGTCGGCCAGTTCGCTTGCGTCACGGGCCGACGCAGTGAGGACGACGACGGCGCAGCCGTCCGCTCCACGGGCACGCAGCCTTTGGGGAAGGAGAGCGGCGGCCCGAGGATCGATCGAGAGCAGCGGTTCTTCAACGAGCAGGACGCTCACTCGCGACGACGTCACCCCCTCGGCGAGGGCCACCGCGCGCGCCTCGGGAAGCGACAGCGAACGGACTGGGCGCGTAGCGAGGGACTCGACCCCGAGGACCCCGAGGCGCTCGGATGCGGCGCGTGGAGGCTCGCCGCGAACGGCGGCCGCGAGAGCCATCGTCTCATCCACCCGGAGCGCGTCCGGCAACGCGGGATTGAGCAGCACCATCGAGACGCGCTTCCGGACGGCCGGGTCGTCCGGGATGCCGTCGAGGACGGTCACGCGACCCGATCGAGGGCGTACCGCGCCCGCGATGAGAGCGAGCAGAAGCTCTCCGCCGTCTTCGCGTCCCCCGAGGACGGCGTGCACGCCCGGGCCCCACTCTACCGACACGCTCGCGAGAGCGAGGGGCCTGCGACGTGCGGCGACCCCGTCGAGGGCGATCACGGGGCGTCCCGCATGTTGACGCGCGAGACCTGCGCCGCCACGACCACGAGCGAGGCCCCGATGACCCCCGCGAGCAGCGCTATCGCACGCGCCAGATGCATCGCACCCCGCGCTGGCGAGGCCGCTCCCATTGCCACCGCGTCCAGCGCCCCCGGAATCGAAGTGAGCTCGATCCACCCGTGAGGCAGGAGCGCTGACGTCCACGGTGCAATCAGCTCTGGGAGCACCAAGACCGCCAGGAGTGCCGCGTAGCCTCCGCTTCGAGAGCGTGCTCCGAGCGCCGCCAGTGCCACGGGACCCAGCGTCGCCGCAAATGTGAACGCGTAGGCAAGGGCGCCGAACGACGAGCGCGCGGCCGTGAGCGCGGGGTGCGCCACCGACGTCGCCGCGATTCCGGCCGCGAGCGTCCCCCCTCCGACCGAGATTGCGATGACGGTCACGAGTCCCCCGACTCGGCCGCGCACGTAGTCTGCCGCCCCGGCTCCGCGTGCGCGTGCCAGCGCGATCACGCCTTCGACGCGGTCGCGGCGTATGGCCTGCAAGGCGCCCCCGAACGCCACGGTGACGCCGGCGCCCCATGCGATCGCGTGCGCCGCGATGACCGGGAGCTGCGCGGAGCCACGCCATCGGCCCCCCGCGATCGCCTCGACGACCGCCACGATGGCCCCCACGGCGCAGAGCACGAAGCCTGAGGCGACTAGCCCTCCGCGGGACGCGAGCCATATCCCGAGGGCGAGCGTGTGCGGCCGCTCGCGTGAAGGGTGCATGCGGGAACGACATCACAGGGTGCGGCGATGCGCCAGCGAACGTGGCATACCTTCGGCCTATCCAGTGGCCCTTTCCCCGATGACCGCGCGGCCTCTGCCTTGGCGAACCGTTCTCCTGCCCGTCGCCAGCACGGCGTACGTCGCAGCCGTCGCGATCCGGGCCGACCATGGGTACGAGCCTCGTGCGTGGCTCGTGGGGCTCGGAGCGATCACCCTCGTACTCGTCGCTTCGCGCCGCTCGAGCCGACTCGTGCGTGCCGTCGGGTGGGGATTCGGGGTGCTCGCTGCGTCCCTCGCGGCCGAGGGGGAGGGCCGCGCCCTGGATGCGTTCAGCGCGATCGGCGTCTTCGCGTGCGCGGCTGCCGCGTGCGTCGCTGTTTCCCGAATGACCCCCGAGGGAGGCCTCGTCGAGGCCGCGCGACCCTCCCCGGCACCCGTGGTGTCGTGTCTGGGGGTGGCATGGTTCGTCGCCGCGATCGCGCCGGTCGTGCCGGCGGATCGAGAGCCCGGGAGCGTCGTCGGCGCTCGAGCAACCGTCCTGTGGATCGCTACCGCGGTGAGTGTCGTCGGGCTTTGGGCTTTCACGGAGTGGACAGCCCACAAGCGGAGGCTCGAGCTCGGCGTCGTCGCCCGGCTCGAGGCCATCCGGGTGGGACTCGTGGCCATCTTCTTCGTGGCGGCGTTCATCGCGGGCTTTGGCCGCGCCAGCCCCCAAGCCGTGGCAGAGTTCGCGCTCGCCTGTGCGGCGGCCACGGTCACCGCTGCCGCGCTGCACGAGGACGCGGTCCGCGTGTCCCGCGCGGCGCGTCGCGTGGCGGTCCTCGCGATCGCGTGCGGCGGCGTCGCCCTGCTCGGGGCGTCCGCTGCCGACGGGTCGGGGAACGTCTGGACAGTCACCCTCATCAGCGGCCTTTTGTGTGCAGCGATCGGCTCGGCCGCCCGCACGCTGGAGGCCCCGTTGAGGCCCGCCCGAGGGGCCTGGCTCGATGCCTTTGCCCGCGCGTGCGAGAGCTCGGTCCGCCCGGAGGCCGAGGACGCCATCCGCGACGTGCTGATGGCGCTGCGCGCGCCTGCCGGGCTCGAGGCGCCGTCGCCGGAGCTCTGGACGTTCGCGCCGACTCGTTCGTCGACCGTCGACGCGGCTGGTTATCTGCACGAAGAGGAGGCCACGTTCCCCGAAGCGCTGCTCCTCTTCGCCGTGGCCGAACCCGAGGCCACTCTGCGCGCGGAGGTGCTCGATGCGCGCGAGGTCCGTCTGCCAGAGCTACGGCCTCTCGCCAGGTGGATGACGGCGCGGGGGGCCATGCTCGCCACGGTGGTCGCTTGCGAGGGCGATACCGAGGGCCTGCTCGTGCTTCCTCGCGGCGCGCGGCAAGAGAGTCCGACACTCGAGGAGATTCGGGAACTCAAGCGCGTCGCCGATCACCTCGCCGCGGCGTGCCGTGCACGGGCGGGGCAGCTGCGCATGCTGGAGCGGGGTCGCGACGCGACGGCGCGGGTCGCGGCCATCGACCAGCGGCTCGAGCGGCTGCTCCGCGAGCGGGCTCTCGACACCGGGCGCGACGCCCTCGCCGCGGTTCGCCTGGCGCGGCCTGCCACGATCGGCGTGTACTCCGCTGCATCGCGGCTGGCCTTCGAGCAGCTCGAGATGCGGACGGCCGCCGACGGATCGATCGCTCTCGTCGCGCCCAGTGGTGTCGACCCCGTTCCCTACATCGCTCGCGCTCACCTAGGGGGAACGCGCAGGGACGCCCCCCTCGTCCTCGTCGACTGCACGAGCGCACGAGAGCACGATATCGAGAGGTGGGCCGATCCGGGCGCGTCGCCACTCGCGCTCGCCCATCGTGGGCTGCTCGTGCTGCTCGACGCTGCCGCGCTCCCGCCCGAGGTCCAGCAACTCGTCGCGCGCGCATGCACCGAGATGCGTGCGCCCTGGGAGCGGCCCGAGCCGATCGACGTCCGGCTGGCGCTGACGGGCGTCGCCTCGCCGGATCGCCTGGTGGCCGAGGGGAGGCTCGATCCCGCGCTGGCCCTGCGCCTCGGCGATGCGCGGGTCGCTCCAATCGTGCTCCCGCGCTTGCGCGACCGGCCCGAGGACCTGCGCGCCATCCTCACCGATCGCCTCGCTCGGGAGGGCCTGCGGGTTCTAGGACGCCCCGTGGGGATCGATCACGCGGCGTATGCGCGTCTCGTCGACCATTCGTTCCCGGGCGAGGATGCGGAGCTCGCCGCGATCGTTCAGCGCCTCGTCGCCTCCGTCACGGGCGACGTGGTGCGGGCGTCGGACGTGGATGCGCTGCACTTGCCGGAAGAGCGTCGACGGAAAGATCCGCTCTCGGCGTGAGGGGCGCGGCCTGAGCGCCGGTCCTTCTGTCCTTGTATCGCCGGTTTCGAGCGTGTTACTCGTCCTAGGCCGCGCCGTTTTGAGCGGGAGGAGACGACGTCATCATGGACACGTTTGCCAGGCAGCTCGGCCGCACACTCGGCATGGCGATGCTCATCGGGGCAGCCTCTAACTGCGGCGGTGGGGAAGACAACCCGTACAAGCCCCAGCCCGCGTGGTCCGGCAAGCAGGCGAGCGTGCCCGCACCACCCACCCTGCCCAGCCCCTCCACGTACAAGCAAGGCGACGCCTACACCGTCGCCGGGGCAATCCATCAGCTCCGGAGCCTGCTGCACTCCAAGGAAGTCACAGCGCAGCCCATCTCGATCGTGGGCTACGTCGTCGACTCGAACATCCCCCGGGCGCCCGACTGCGCCGTCCACAAGACCGGCAAGAAGGACCCCGACAACTGCAACCCTGAGCTTCCGAGCTTCTGGATCGCGGATGAGAAGGGAAGCACCAAGGGACCGAAGATCCGCGCCGTGGGCTGGGCGAGAAACTTCGCCGTCATCTTCGACGCGATGACCGCCTACAAGAAGCTGAAGCCGGGCGACCAGCCGAAAGAGCCCATCAACGACGACATCCTCAACGTGCCGCTGCCGTTCCCGCTTCCTGCGGTCGGGCAGAAGGTGAAGCTGACGGGCGCCTACAACTTCTCGAAGACGGTCGTTTCCGACATGGTGAGCGAGCCCGTGGGCGGAGTCATCGCCCCGACCAAGTTCGAAGTGCTCGAGCCCGGCACCGAAGTCGCGCATTTTGCCAAGCCGTTGCCGTAGTAACGGTCGGGGGGGAGCGCGGCCGCTCCTCCCCAAACCTCTAAGCCTGAGACGAGAGCGCGCTCTCGGGAGAGCGCGTTCGGCGGCGGTAGCGGAGGCTTGCGCGGCGGGCCGGTTCCGATATCTTTGTGGGGCTCACGGACGTTTCCCCGGCAAGGACGCTCTCTCGACTACCATGGGATCGCGGATCGCGCTCGACGGCAACGCAACGTGTGGACGCGGTGGATTCCGCCGCCGCGGCCTGCCTCCCGATTCCGCGGTCGATTGGACGACAGGCTCCTGGTTCGCGCCCGCCCCCCTAGGTGGGCAGCGCAGTTACGAAGGCCGCGACTGAAGAAGAGAGACTCATGGGAACGCGTCTGTATGTCGGGAACCTGTCGTTTTCGTCCACGAGCGAGACTGTCCGCGAGGCGTTTGCTCGCATCGGTGAGGTCACGGATGTGCATATCGTGACCGACCGCACGTCGGGCCAGTCGCGCGGCTTCGGCTTCGTCACGATGGGAACTCCCGCCGAGGCGACCAAGGCGATCGAGACGATGAACGGGGCAAACCTCGACGGCCGGCCCTTGCGCGTCAACGAGGCCGAAGAGCGCCCGCAGCGCGGCGGCTTCGGCGGTGGCGGGGGGGGTGGCGGTGGCGGTCACGGCGGTGGCGATCGCCGTGGTGGTCGCGGTGGCGGCGGCGGTGGGGGTGGCGGCGGTGGCGGCGGGGACCGCGGTCGCAACCGCTGGTAAGGGCTCACGCTGGCCGGGGCTTTAGCCCGGAGGCGAAACGGGATAGAAGTTAGTCCCATGCGCCTCGCGATGATCGGTCTCGGGAAGATGGGCTCCAACATGACGCTCCGCCTCATCGAGGGCGGACACGAAGTCGTTGCGATCGACCGAGACGTCGAGATCGCGCGGGAGCTCGGAACGAAAGGTGCCGTCTTCGCCGAGAGCGTGGCCGACGGAATCGCAAAGCTGAAGGCGCCGCGCATCGCGTGGGTGATGGTCCCGGAGAAGGTGACCGACTCCGTCATCGACGACGTGGCCAGCCACCTGTCGAAGGGCGACGTGCTCATCGACGGGGGGAACTCGAACTGGAAAGACTCGCGCGTCCGCGCCGAGCGCCTGAACAAGAAGGGGGTTCTCTTCTGCGACGCCGGCACGAGCGGAGGCGTCTGGGGCCTGAAGAACGGCTACTGCCTGATGGTGGGAGGAACGCCCGAGGCCGTGAAGCTGTGCGAGCCGATCTTCAAGACGCTCGCGCCGGCGGACGGCTACGCGCACATGGGCCCGCCGGGCGCCGGGCACTACGTGAAAATGGTGCACAACGGCATCGAGTACGGCCTGATGCAGGCGTACGCCGAAGGGTTCGAGATCATGAAGACCTCGCCCTTTGGCCTCGACCTCCACAAGATCGCCGCCATCTGGGGCCACGGCTCGGTCGTCCGCTCGTGGCTGCTCGAGCTGCTCGAGAGCGCGCTGAAGGACGACACCGACCTAAAGGCGATCCGTGGCTGGGTGGCCGACTCGGGCGAGGGGCGCTGGACCGTGCAGGCGTCGATCGATCAGGACGTCCCGGCGCCGGTGATCACGCTGTCGCTCCAGGCGAGGTTCCGCTCGCGCCAGGACGAGTCGTACGGCGCGAAGATCCTCGCGGCCCTGAGGAATCAGTTCGGGGGGCACGCGGTAAAGAAGGCTTGAGGGGAGCCCAGGGATGACGATCGACAACCCCGTGCGCGCCGGCCTCGAGACCGAGAGGACGCCGGCTCCGTCCGTCTTCGTCATCTTCGGCGCCTCGGGGGACCTGGCCAAGCGCAAGCTCTTCCCGGCTCTCTACAATCTCGCCGTCTCGCGGCTGCTGCCGCCGGGCACGTCGATCCTCGGTTTTGCGACCTCCGAGCGGACTGACGAACAGTTCCGTCAGATGATGCACGAGGCCGTCGCGCAGTTCTCGCGCCGCAAGCCCATCGACGAGGCCGTGTGGGAGGACTTCGCGAGCCGCCTTCACTACTTGTCCGGCAAGTTCGAGGACTCGGCGAACTTCGCCCGCCTCCGCGAGAAGCTCGAGGAGCTCGACCAGAAGAACGGCACGCGCGGGAACCGCCTCTATTATCTCGCGATTCCGCCGAGCGCGTTCCGCGTCGTGAACGACAACCTCGCCTCGTCGGGCCTCGTGGCCGAAGCCGACGACAAGAGCCGGTCCACGCGCATCATCGTCGAGAAGCCCTTCGGGAGAGATCTGGCGAGCAGCGACGCGCTCAACGCGGACCTTCACCGCGTCTTTCACGAGAAGCAGATCTTCCGGATCGACCACTACCTCGGCAAAGAGACCGTCCAGAATATCGTTGCCCTGCGCTTCGGCAACGCCATCTTCGAGCCCATTTGGAACCGAAACCACGTCGATCACATCCAGATCACGGTGGCCGAGGACATCGGCGTCGAGGGGCGCGGCAAGTTCTACGAGGAGGCCGGGGCGATGCGCGACATCGTCCAGAACCACCTCCTCCAGCTTCTCATGGTCATCGCGATGGAGCCCCCGGTGGCTTTCACCGCCGACGAAGTGCGCGACGAGAAGGTGAAGGTGCTTCGCTCTCTCAAGCCAATCCGCGGCGAAGACATCGACAGGGCCACGGTGCGCGCGCAGTACGCGCCAGGCAATTTCGCCGGCAAGGCCGTGCCGGGCTACAGGCAAGAGCCGAACGTCAGCCCGACGTCGACCGTCGAGACCTTCGTTGCG
Organism: uncultured delta proteobacterium; assembly: GCA_963847465.1. Classification (GTDB taxonomy): domain Bacteria; phylum Myxococcota_A; class Polyangia; order Polyangiales; family Polyangiaceae; genus Palsa-1150. Next base: position 452,346 of record CAWKAF010000033.1, read on the forward strand.
ATGCGAATGGAGATCGACAACTGGCGCTTCGCCGGCGTGCCCATATTCATCCGGGCGGGCAAGCGCCTCACCAAGCGGATGACCGAGATCAGCGTCCATTTCAAACATGTGCCGCACGCCTTGCTGGGCCAGGGCGGTCCGGTCGACCCCGACGTGCTCGCCATCCGCATCCAGCCTGACGAGGGAATAGGCTTGCGATTCGTGGCCAAGGTGCCCGGTCCGGCGATGACGCTGCGCCCGGTCACGATGGACTTTCGCTACGGATCCACGTTCGGCGGGAGCGGGCCCGAGGCGTACGAGCGCCTCATCCTCGACGCGATGCTAGGCGACCCGACCCTCTTCGCCCGCGCCGACGAGGTGAGCGCGGCGTGGCAGTACATCACGCCCATCCTCGACCGTTGGGCGAACAGCGGCACGCGCGATCTGCCGACGTACGAGGCCGGTACGTGGGGCCCCCCCGAGGCGACCGAGCTGGTAGAGCGAGACGGGCGCGCGTGGAGACGGCTGTGAGGCTATCGCTCGACGCCGTCGAACGCGAGGTCGGGCGGCTCTGGGAAGAGGAGGCACGTCGCTCCAAGGCGGCGAGGGTCGAGCTCTTGACGCTCGTCGTGCTCGTGAGCGAGTCGGCGCTCGTCACGCGGGCTACGAAGGTCGTCGAGCAGGTCGTGCGTGCGCACCCGTCGAGGACGATCGTCATCGCCTGGAAGCAAGGCGCGGAGGCGACGATCACTGCCGACGTTGCCCTTCACCAGCCCGGACCCGGCGGCGCCCCTTGCGGAGACGCCATCACGGTCGAGGCGATCGGCGCTGCCCGCGAGTGGCTGCCCCAGAACATCGACCGCATGATCCTTTCGGACTTGCCCGTGTGTGTCTGGTGGGTGGGCGACCTGCCGGACTTCGACAATCTCTTCGACCGCGCGGTGCTCAGCTCCGACCTGGTCGTCGTCAACTCCGGCGAGATGGATCTGCGCGACATCGAGAAGCTCTCGCTCATCGCGGCGCGCTCCAAGGGCCGATATGCGCTCGCCGATCTGACGTGGATCCGCCTCCGCCCCCTCCAGGAGCTCGTCGCTCGGTTCTTCGACGACGAGAGCGCTCGCCCGTTCCTGAAGTCGGTCGAGCGCGTGAACATCGAGTTCTCACCGCGCGAGGGTGAGGTCGACGTGGCCAGCACGCAGGCGGGCCTCCTCTTCGGCTGGATGGCGCACGCCTTCTCCCTCAAGCCCGAGGGAGTCGAATGGAAGCGCGGCCCGACATGGGCCGAGGCCACCCTCGCAAACGTTGTCGCCCGCTTCGATCACCGTCCCCGCCCCGACGTCCCCCCCGGCGCGATCCTCAAGGTGGCCATCGACTGCGGCGGCCCGGCCCGCGCCCATTTCGAGATCGAGCGTCAGGACGACCCCCAGGTCCTCCGCTGGTCCCGCGAGGTCCCCGGCTTCACCACCCCCCCCCAGACCCTCCGCGTTGCCATCCAGGACGAAGCCTCCCTCCTCATCCGCTGCCTCGGCCGCCCCAAGGCCGACCCCCTCCTCGAAGCCAGCCTCAACATGGCCATGCGCATCGTCCGCCCCGTCGCCCCCCGCCTTTCGATCGCGCCACGCAAAGGGTGAGATGGGTCTCGCGCCGTAGCACCCGCTGCCTCCCGGCTGGGGGAAGGGGGGAGCGGCCGCCGCTCCCCCGGACGGGTCGGAGGTGCAGATCCCGCCGCAGCGGAGCCGAGCGAGCGTAAGCGAGTCGAGGCGGAGCGAGGCTCAGGGTGATCCGCGTCACAAACGAAGTCACAAAAGGCACGAAGGCGGCCCGGTCACCCGAGCCGCCTTCGTAGAAGTTCTGCTTGTCCGCGTTGGGCGCGTCGTCGCGCGCCGTCGACCGTTTAGAATCGAACGCGCGGACCAGTGACTCGCGTCAGTCGTGTGCGCACGACGCGAGCCACGCATCTTTCGGTACGGAGTGAGCGCCCCGGCCCGGCCCGATTCCGTTCGCGCGGTTCGAGCTTCATGGGAGGGATGACCTTGCTTTCGCTCGGGCCAGCTTCGGCCGACTCGCGCTTGACTCCCTCGATCGCAGTGTTGCTCTCGCATCGACTGCAAGACCTTCGCGTTGGCTGTCGAAGGCCGGTGCCTCGCGGCACCTCGAGTGACGGACCGCCCGCGCCTTGTCGGCTGGAGCAGCCTTTGCCATGCACGTCGCCGGCGTCTGACGTCCCTCGTCGTCGCCACGGGCACCGCTCCGCCGGTTCCTTTGCCGGCAGCGCAGCTTGTCCGGCGGTCCCCCCTTGCGGTGGAGACCCCCGGTGTTGACCCGTGTGACCAAGACCGCCCCGCGCCCACCCCTTGCGGAGCGAAACGCGTGAAGGTCGGAACGCCTTCCGTCGTGTCACGCGCGCCCGGGTTGCCCCGGACGCCGACCCGCGCTTGTCTCGTTGACCGAGAGTGTCACGCGCGTACGCACACCGTTCTCACCCCGAGGCAGGCCCCCGCTGCGTGCGTCAGCACGCCGTGCGGAGCGCCCCTGAGCCAGCGCTGCGCCGTCGACTTGCCTTGCGGCTTGTCGTGCGTCGCGGCGCGCGATGCGTCGGACCGACTTCTGCCATCTCACGTCTTCGTACGAGCACCCGCGCCTCGTGGGTCCCTCGGCTCGGTCACGGGCTTTCGCTCGTGCTTCGCGGGGGAATCGCCTGGTTCACGCCAGGGAGATTCGCTTCGGCGGACCGCACCTTCCGGTTTCTCGTTCGCCGCGGGGGGCGTTGTCTTCCCCTCGTGACGTGTGCGGACGCGCCTCTGACACCCCTGTCGCGACTCTCACCGGGGTGAGAGTCGCCAAGACCGCCGCCCGCCCGCCCGCGTGAAGCGGTACGTGTGGGTGAAGTGGCCTGGGATGCCTTCCGTACGGGTCAAGGACCTTTGCCCCGCGACGCTCTTTCGAGCGCCCGGCTCTGGCCTTCACCTGATCCGCGGTCATTGCCACCGCGGGGCAGGTTGCCGACGCCTTTTCACCGACGTGCCCTTTCGGGCCTGCCGGCCAGGCTCCCGTCCACGAGTCCCGTTGCCACCGGGTACGCGCTTCTCTGAGCCTCGACGACGCTTGCCGACTTCTGCAACCTCGATACGACGCGCGGGCACACCCTGCGAGCCTTCGACCCTCGCACGCGAGAGGAGCTCTCGCTCCGCTGCGCGCCGGCACCAACCGATGCCGGTTGCGTTGGCCTTTCGATGCGTTGCCGCATCGAGGGCCTGCGAGCCACCACCTGCACGAGACAGTTGGTGGGCCGGAACGCTCGAGAGAAGGCGATGCGCGTGTCGCGAACGATATTCGCGCGTGCCCTCCTCGTGACGCTCCGGGCACCCGGGTCGCCGGCGCGATTGTACGCGGGATCAGGAAGATCCCGCGTACGGCTTCGCCCCGGCCAAGATCCACCTCGGATGCCGCCTCGCGAAAGGCAACACCGTCGGGAGAATCGAGGTGCCTTCTGCCGCAACGGAACCCTTACGCGACCGAGTGGGTTACCCCTTCGTGCGCGCCGGGACCGCGGCCCCGTCACGCCGCCTCCGTGGAGGCATTGCTCGGGAGCTCGCGCGCCTTTGTGTCCGCTCGCCACCGCCTGCCTCTGACGAGGAAAGCGATCACGGCGGCTCGACTCGCCAAGCGCAGGTGACCGAAGCCCCGGCGGATTGGTGAGCCGCAGCGCCCGCTACGACTTCTACGACCGAATCAGCTCGCGGGCTGATGTGCCGCGAACTTCATGGTCCTTAGTTTCTACGAAACGGGGATTCGCGCAAGCATTAAAAGCCTCGAACCATGCTTTTTAATGCCCACTTCCTGTCCACAACGTTGTCCACAGATTGCCCCCTTCGCGGACGCACCGAGGGCCGTATTTGTCGTGAATTGTGCCCCTTGTGACGGCGATCGTTCGATGGGCCGCGAGGGATATACATGGATTGATTGCCATCAATGAGCGAGTCGCGTCCACTCATCAAATGCGTATTGACTCAGGGTCCACATCCATCCACGGCGTGAATTGATCGCCTGACTGCAAAGCGCCCGGCGCGCGTCGGTCTTTGCTTGCAGCGCCGGTGGTTGGTCTGTGACAAGGCGAGCATGACGAACCGGGAAGATGTCGAGGGCATCGAGCGGCGCATGCTCGAACTGGGCGAGGAACTTGGGAGGTTGAAGGCGCACGAGGTGGACGTAGACGTGGTCGAGGGTCGGGTGCTGGAGATGGCCAAGGCGTGGGGTCGAGCGCAGATGGCCATCGCGATGAAACGCGCCGACGCGGACGCGCCCGAGGTGGACATCAACGGCGAGCGCTGGGGGAATCGTCGCGAGACGCCGCACGACTACGAGACGGTTTTCGGCACGGTATCGCTGGAGCGCGCGGTCTATCAGCAGTCGGGTCGCGGACGGGTCGCGGTGCCGCTCGATCTTCGGCTGGGGATGGTCGAGGGCACGTACACGCCTCGGCTCGCGCGCGTCGCGACGCGAGCGCTTGCGAGCATGCCCGAGCAGGAGGCGGCCGATTTGCTCGGCGAGGTGGGGACCGCGACGCTCAGCAACTCCACGATTGGCCGGTTGTCTCGCGCCATGGCGGCGCGCTACGAGCAAGGTCGCGAGGTCATCGCGACAGCGGTACGCGAGGCGCACGCCATTGCCGAGCAGGCGGTCACGGTGCAGGTGGGCATCGACGGCGTGATGGTGCCGCAGGACGGCGAGCATGCTCGTCCGCGTGGCAGAAAGACGCGCTCGCCGGAGCCTCCACGGCATGAGACACGTTACGGCGTGGTGTGCGATCCGGGCCCCGCGGCCCACGACGGCACGATGGGCCGCGCGTGGCACGAAGGGGCCGTCGGAACACTCGCCTTCTACGACGCGGACGGCGAGCGGCTGGACACGATCTACCTGGCGCGCATGCCCGAGCCCTACAAGAAGACGCTAGTGGAAGAGCTGGAGGCAGAGCTGCAAAGCGTGTTGCGCGAGCGCCCGACCCTGAACATCGTGTTTGCAAGCGACGGAGCCGATCCGCAGTGGCGAGCCCTCGAAGGTATCGAGAGTCGACTGCCGGCCAAGTGCAGCGGCGACCGCATGAAGCTCGTCGACGCGTTCCACATCGCCGAGTACGTGCAGAAGGCTGCCAACGCGATCTGGGGACCCGGAACCGGCGACGCTCAGGTCCAAGCGGCGACCTGGCGAGAGACGATCAAGAGCAAGCGCGACGGCCCTGTCGAGGTCCTTCGCTCGATGCGGGCCCGTCTCCGTAGCCACGCACCGCCAGCGGGCGCAAGGAACTGCGCGAGGCCATCGACTACATCGCTCGTCAGAACAGTCTCGGACGAATGAAGTACGTAGAGGCGCAACGTCGCGGATATCCAATCGGCACTGGCGTCACCGAAGCCGCGGCCAAGACCGTAGTCGGCTCTCGCATGAAGCGCGCCGGCGCCCGCTTCTCGCAACACGGCGGACAGACCGTCATGCTCTTCCGCACCTCGATCCTCAGCCAGCGCTTCGCGGCACTGCATCGCGAGCTTGGCGCCACCTACGAGGCGCGCGTGCAGCAGGCCGCGTGATCATGCCCGCGACGGATGTGGACCCATTGACTCAGGGGAGCATCGCGTGACGGAAGACCACCGTGCGTCTCTTGTCTTCGGGCGCATTGGGCGCGGGCGACGCCGTCAGCTTCACGGACTCGCCCGGCCTGATCGCGACGGAGACCGGGGTATCGCCGAGGTCCCACGGGACGTGGTCCGTGTACGGGAACGTCCATGGGGCCTTCGGCCCAAGGCCGACCGCCACGACGGCGTCTTCCCCGGCGCGTCCAATGACGCGCACCCCGTCAGGCAGCTCGGTGACTCCCTCCAGCGTGGTGGGCTCGAAGCCGTCGCGCTTGAGCCGCCTGGCGAGGGAGAGGAGCTCGGGAACGCGAGCGATTGCGTCGGGCTCGGTGCGTGTCCCGAGGACCGAGAGCCACTGCGGCAGCGTGGCGTGCGCGGCGAACGCGGGCGCATCGCCCTTGCGCCACCATGCGACGGGCGCCGAGTGCGCGCACACGGTCTCGCGCGACCCCGCGTCCACGTCGAGGGGCGGATCGCACGCCACCGCGACGCTCGCGGGATCCGACGCAACGGTCGCCGACGACGACAGGACCAGGGACGCGACGCGCCGGTCAGGCACACCCGGCACGGCGGGTAGGGGATCGCACAGTGACGTCCCCAGGCGCGCTGGCTCGGAGCAGAGCCGTGGCATCCCAGGCGAGATCGTCCCCGCCAATCCACGCGGCGCTCGAGGCGATCGGGATGCCCGCGACGTCGGCGCACTCGCGCGCCCCGAGCAGCCCGCCGATCCTCACGGCGGGGGCGGAGAGGACTACCACCGGCGAAGCCCCTTCCCGCCAGACGGTCCGCGTTGCCGCCGCAGACCCACACCAAGCAAGGGCCCGGTGCGCACGTCCGATGAGCCGCGCTCCGCCCGTGGCCCTGAGCGACAGGGTATCGGTAGAGCCGGCGATCGCGAGCATGCAATCGCCCGCGGTGGCCTCGACAATGGCGAACGGCCGGGACGCATTTGCCATCGCCACGACTCGGAACCCGGCCCGGCGAAGGGACGCGCGTGCGGGGTCGGCGTCGAGCCAGGCGTCGTCGATCACGGGCGGGTGTCCCTTGCGGTCCGCGATCCAGTCGTCCAGCACGGCGTCGGCGCAGTCGCCGCCGCTCGCACCCCACGCTCCGGGTGCATAGTCGAGCCATCCGCGCGCGAGCGGGCCGCCCAACAGTCGCGCGTCGGCGCGCAAGATGGCGAGGCCCGTCAATCCGCTGGTCGCCGTCGCCTCGATCTTCGCGCGGCCCGGGCCGCACGTGCACCAGGCGACCGAGTGCAGTGCTTCCACCGCCATCGTGTCCTCATGGGCTCGCAGGGGGCCGTCACCCGTGGAAACCGCCGCAAAGCAGCTCGGCCCTTCAAGGTCGCTCTCGAGCGTGGTTCTTGCCGTGACGGCATTGGTGGCGATCTCGACGAACCCGCGCTCGGCCCACGGCCCCTCCGCGCGCTCGAGGGCGTCATGAATGGTGTGCGCCCGCGCGGTGAGCCTCCAGGCGACGACGCCGGCGGCGAGGAGTGCCACGCCGTTCGTGCCGAGAACGATGGCCCGCCGCCTCCTCGTGCGAGCGTTCGCGGCGAGCTCCCGGGCGAGCTCTCCACTCCGGTGGCGGGCTGCCTCGGCCGTCTCGCGCCGAGTCTTCTCGTGCTCCGGATGGCGTCCACCGAGCACCGAGAGCGCGCGTTCGACCTCGTCGAGTCCGCTCTGGGGTTGAGGCGGGGGGGGCTTGGATGGCACGCTCCCAGTGAACGGCACCTCGGCCCCGCGGGGCAAGCTCGCGATGACGGCGAGCCAACGCCCGCCGCACGTTGTGCCGTAGAGTGGGTACCCCGTGAGGCCTCTCGTCGCCGTCCGGCGTGCCGTGGAATTCGACTCGCGCTTCCTCGAGCGCGACGCCCTCTTCTGGCCGCTCGCGCGCGCCGCCCGCGCTCTTGGACCGCACGACGACTTCCCGCCCGTCGAGGAGTTCCCCAGGGTGTTCGAGGCCCATCCCCCCGTGCGTTTCGTCGCGCCGAATCCTCGCCGGCGCCGTGGGTCTCCGGTCGACGTCAACGCCCTGTACGACGGACGCATCACGATCGAGCGTGCCGTGCCGACGCGGCCTCGCTGTTGGCACGACCTGATGAACGCTCTAGTGTGGGGCACGTTCCCGAAGGCGAAGCTCGCGCTTCACGCCCGCCAGCACCGCCTCATCGCGAAGCGCATCGGGCCGGACGCCCGCGGCCTACCGCCCCGTTCGCGGGAGCTCGATGCGCTTGCGCTGGTCGACGAGGGCGGCGTCGTCGTGCTGGCGAGCGATCCCGAGGCCGCTCAGGCATCCCTCAGGACCGGCCGCCCAGGGATGCTCGGCGCGATGGTCGAATCGGGTGCGGCCGACGCGCTCGTGTTCGGCCACGCCATCTACGAGAGCCTCGCCCTGGGTGTGAAGCCCGCCGTCGTGGCCGCCGTGGTGCTCGGTCGCGAAGAGGGGCATGCCAACCTCGTGGGTATGGCCGACGACCTGCTGAGCGTGGCGCTCCACGAAGGAAGGCAGCTCGGTTCTCCGCGTGAGCTGACACGAGTCGAAGCAGTCGAGGCGCGCCCCGTGCGTCGTATGTCTCACTCTGATCTTCGGGTGTCTCATGTGGATGGGCGCCGACGCGCGTGAATCATCCCTCATGCATGGCGCCCTGGCGGCTTGGCGGCCTCTCTCTCTCGGCGTGCGCCGCGCTCTGCTTTGGAAGCTGCGCGCGGACGCCATTGCCGTCGCGGTCGACATCGCGGTCGGCTCCGGCGACGGTCCGGAGCAACGTCGTCCGTGCGGACTACGCCGGCTCGGCTACTTGCGCGCCCTGCCACGCTGACGTCGTAGCTGCGTGGGAGCGGTCGCCGATGCATCGAATGACACGCGATGCGCGGGGGGCGGAGGTGCGGGCTCCGTTCGACGGGACGCGATGGCGCTTCAAGGACGACGAGGTCGTCCTCGAGCGACGCGGCGACGAGCGTCTCGTCCGTATCGAGCCGGCCGGTGCGTCGCCCACGACGTATCGCGTGACCCGCGTCATCGGCGGTAGAACGCGTGAAGACTTCGCCGGCGTCGACGTGAGCGCGGGCGGCGAGGAGCTGGTGCTGCCCGTGTCGTACGTGCTCGGGACGCAGTCGCTCCGGTACAAGGGTTACTCGGTGATGGTGCACGAGCGCGCCAGCCTGCGCGCCGGACCTGCGTGGAGCCGCGCCTGCATCTTCTGCCACAACACCGTGCCCGAGATCGATCGCCTGCTCGGCGCGATCGCGGGGCCTCTGGCGAAGCCCTACCAGGGCGAGCAAGTGGACCCGTGGCTCCCCGACAATCGCCGCGCGCGGACCCGAGTGACCGATGAGCCCGCGTTCTCGCGGGCCCTCCACGACGAGGCAACCCGGCTCGGCGGTGTCTTGCGGAGCGGGGATGTCAGCCCTCGCACGGACGCGCGCGGGGCCATCGACGCCGTGCGCGCCGGGTTCGACGGGAGCACGCTCGTCGAGGTGGGCATCGGCTGCGAGGCCTGCCACGGAGGCGCCCGCGAGCACGCTCTCGACCCTGCGGTGCATCCGTCGTTCGTGCCGGTGGCATCCTGGCTCGACGTCGCGCTGCCGAAGGGAGGCCCCGCGGTCGCCGTCAACCGCGTGTGCGCGCGCTGTCATCAGGTGCTCTTCTCGCGCTACCCCTTCACCTGGGAGGGCGGTCGCCGCGACCAGACCGCCGGAGGCAGCCACATCAACTCCGGCGAGGCGCGCGACTTCCTTCTCGGGGGATGCGCAAGCGCTATGTCTTGTACCGCCTGCCACGACCCGCACGGGGCCGACGACGCCGGCCGCCTCCATGCGCTGGCGACGCCATCGGGCAACGGCGTGTGCACGGGGTGCCACGCCGAACTCGCGGACCACGAGCACCTGCGCGCGCACGCCCATCATGACCCGCAAGGGGCCGGCGGAGCGTGCATCGCGTGCCACATGCCCCGCAAGAACATGGGCCTCGACGGCGAGCTGACGCGCTACCACCGTATCGGCTCGCCGACGGACGCGGCGCGAGTGCTGGGAGACCGGCCCCTCGAGTGCGCGCTCTGCCATGCGGACAAGAGTGTCGGCGCGCTCGCCGGTGCGATGGAGCAATGCTGGCCGGTGCGCTACCCGCGGCAGCGACTCGAGCAGCTCTACGGCTCGATCGACGCGAACGTGATGCGCGCGACGCTCGAGCGGGGCAAGCCGCACGAACAGGCGGTCGCGATGGCGATCCTCGGGACCGCGAAGGCACGCGACGCGGCGCCGTTCGTGGCCCGCGAGCTCGTGAACGATTACCCCCTCATTCGCGACTGGGCGCGCCGCGCTCTCGTCTCCATCCTCGGCCGCTGCGACGTCGATCTCTCCGCCAAAGACGAGGTGATCGCTCGTGAGGCGGCCGCCTGCGTCGGGGGACCGATTCCGCCGCGGCTTGCGACCCCTGACAATGAGGACCCCGAGGATTGAGAGACGGTTGCCCGGCGTGACAAATGCTAGAGAATGGCACCGTTGTCCCCCCACGACCGCCTTCGTTCGCTCTACACGCGGAAGCCCGTCGTCCTCGCTCCCATGGAGGATGTGACGGACGTCGTGTTCCGGCGCGTGTGTCGAAAGCTCGGGGCTACGATATCGATGACGGAGTTCGTGAACGTGGAGGGGCTGCTCCGCGGGTGTCGAAACGCCGCCAGGAAGATCCGCCTCGCGCCCGACGACGAGCTCACCGCGATCCAGATTTACGGATCGAACCCCGAGCGTCTGGCCGAGGCAGCGCGCGTCGCCGAGGAAGCGCGGCCGCTGTTCATCGACATCAACTGCGGGTGCTGGGTGCCCAAGATCGCCGGGCGTGGCGCCGGAGCGGGCTGGCTCCGCGATCCCGAAGCGATGGTGGCAATGGCGCGCCTCGTGGTCGGCAGTGTTTCCCTCCCGGTCACGGTCAAGACGCGCATCGGCCTGGGTGCCGAGTCGCACATGCCCGTCGTCGACCTCGCCCGTCGCCTCGAGGACGCCGGCGCCGCGGCGATCACCATCCATTGCCGCACCGCTCAGATGGGGCACAGCGGCGCGGCCGACTGGTCGTGGGCCGCCCGCGCGCGAGAAGTCGTCGGTATCCCCGTCCTGGTCAACGGCGACGTTCGAAGCGCCGAGGATGCCGTGCGTGCGATCGAGCAGACAGGGTGCGAGGGCGTGATGGTGGGCCGACGCGCGATCGAGCATCCGTGGGTCTTCCGCGAGGCTCGTGCGCTGCTCGATTGGGGCCAGATCGTGCCGATGCCGACGGCCGAGGAGCGGCTCGCCTTGTGCCGGGAGCACCTCATTGCGAACGTGGCGCAGAGGGGCGAGCCGTACGGCGTCCACTGCACGAGGCGGCATCTCGCGGGCTACCTGAAGGGCCTTGGCGGGGCCGCAGCGCTCCGGCAAGCGCTGAACGCTTGCGACTCGCTGGAGGGGTGTCTGGCCATTCTGGACGGAGCAAGGGAGCGGGCGGCAGCGTGACGAGGCGGATCGCGGTCATGGTGGTCGTGGCGGCCTTGGGATGCTCGCGCTCGCCGGCGGAGCCGACCCCGACCTCGACCCCGACCCCGACCTCGACCCCGACCTCGACCCCGACCTCGACCCCGACCTCGACCTCGACCTCGACCTCGACCAACGGTCTGGCTCTAACCTGGGACGATCCCCCTCGCTGGAAGCGCCACCCCCCTTCCAACCCCACTCGCACCGCCGAATACCTCGTGCCCCGCGCCGCAGGCGATAGTGACGACGCTGAATGCACGGTCATCACCTTCGGGTCGGTCCAGGGTGGAAGCGTCGGGGACAACATCCAGCGCTGGATACGGCAGTTCGACTCGCTGGACGACGAACCGAGGAAGCAGACGCGCGTGGTCAACGGGATGACGGTGACGCGGATGGACCTTGCGGGCGTGTATCGTCCCATGCGGATGCCCGGTGCTGGGCCGGCGGGAGGTCCCGACACCTTTCCCGGGTCGCGCCTCATCGGAGCCATCGTTCAGGCGCCGAGCGGTCTCTGGTTCTTCAAGCTGACCGGGCCGGACAAGACCGTCTCCGCGGCCGCAGCGGCGCTCGACAAGATGGTCGACTCGGCGCGACCCAGTTCGAAATAGGCGCCGCGCGTCAGAGCAGCGGCGACACGAGTCGCGAGGCACCTTCTTTGACCCGCAGCGTCCAGCGTCGGGCGTTCCATTCATCGAGTGAAACCTGGCGGCTCTGGGCGACGTTGTCTTCGAAGGACTGGTGCAGCCGTGCCGCCGTCGTTTCGTCGTGGACGAGAGTGTGCACCTCGAAGTTGAGACGAAAGCTCCGCATGTCCATGTTCGCGCTTCCGATGAGCGCCACCTGGGAGTCGGCGACGAGCGTCTTTGCGTGGACCATGCCCGGCTGGAATTCGCGGATGTCGACGCCCGCGTCGAGCAGCTGCGCGTAGAAGCTGCGCCCCGCGTGGAACGTCACGTTGTGGTTCGAGTGCGCCGGCAAGACCAGCTTCACGTCGACCCCCCGCAATGCGGCGAGCTCCATCGCCACCAGGATGGATTCGGTCGGCACGAAATACGGCGTCGTCACCAGGACTTCGCGTTGCGCGCCCACGATGGCGCCGAAGAAGAGGCGGTGGATGGCCTCCGTGCGCGTGTCCGGTCCGCTCGGCACGACCGCAATCGCGGCGTCCCCGCGCGGCTCGGGCTCGCGCGGGAAGTAGTCTTCAGGGGCGATCGGCTCGCGCGTCGCGAAGGCCCAGTCCTGGAAGAAGATGCGCTGCAACTCCGCCGCGGCCGGTCCCTCGATGCGCAGGTGGACGTCGCGCCACGTGCCAACCCCTGGCATCTGGCCCCGGTACTCGTCGCCGATGTTGAAGCCGCCCGTGAACGCTGTTTGGCCGTCCACGACGACGATCTTGCGGTGGTTGCGCAGATTGACCGGCTGCAAGAGCACCGTCCGCATGGGCAGGAAGTCCGCGACGAGGACGCCGGCCTTCCGGAGGGGACGCCGCCATCCACGGCCGAGGGCCAAGCAGCCGAAGCCATCCATCAGCAGACGGACGGTCACGCCACGCTTTGCGGCGGCGACGAGGCGATCGCGAAACCAGCTTCCGGTAGCGTCGTTCCGTATGAGGTAGTACTGCGCGTGCACGTGGTGCCGGGCGGCGTCGATGGCCGCTCCGAGAGCCGCGTACGTCGCGTCGCCCTCGACGAGGACCTCGGCCTTGTTCCCGCTGCTGGCCCGCAGGTGCGTCAGTCCCTGCGCGACCCGGAAGAGGGACCGCTCGAACGGGCTCGCCAGCATGAGATGACTCGTGCGGTCGGCTGCCGGCTCGTCGCGCAGCGCGGCCACCTGGGCGCGGACGATGGCGTCCACCTCGCGCTTGCGCTTGGCGGGCAGGCGGACGCGGTCGCGCCCGAAGAGCAGAAAGAGGGTCGCGCCGATGGGCGGAAGGAGGACCAGGGTGAGGATCCAGGCGATCGTCGCCGAGGGCTCTTTGCGCCTTACGAGCACGAACGGCACGAGCGCGAGGGCGACCCCCCAGAAGAAAACCCCCATCGCCCGCAAGGCGAAGGGGAAGAGCGCGTGCCAAGCCATCCGATTCGAGCATAATCGGCACATGACGCTGCGTCTCCACATCGAACGCGCCGTGACGCGAACCTTCCTTGCGCTGCCGACACCGGTTCTGCGCCGGATCGTCGGTCCGCCGAGGCGATCGCCCGAGGGATTCGAGCTCGAAGTGCAGACGCAGGCCCTCCTCTGGCTGATGCGCGTGTCGGGGCAGCCCGAGCTCGCCGAGGGGGGCGTCGAGAAGGGGCGCCGTGCGATGGACCGCACGGGGTCGCTCCTCGCGACGCTCGTGGACGACGTCACGACCGACGATCGCATGGTCCCGGGCGCGGCCGGCCAGCGTCGTGCGCGCATCTACATGCCAGAGAGCGCACGCGGCCGCGTGGCACCGGGGCTCGTCTGGTTTCACGGCGGCGGTTTCGTCGTCGGGTCGATCGACTCGCACGACGGCATATGTCGCGCCCTCTCGAGCCGTGCGGGCGTCATCGTCGTGTCCGTCGACTACCGTCTCGCTCCCGAGCATCGGTTCCCCGCGGGCCTCGACGACGCGCTCGCGGCGACTCGCTGGGTCTTGGGGCACGGGCTGTCGCTGGGCATCGACCCCGGAGCGTTGGCCGTGGGTGGCGACAGCGCGGGCGGCAACCTGTCCGCCGTTGTCGCGCAGACGCTGAGGCACGAGGCCCGTCACCCCGCCTTCCAGCTCCTCCTGTACCCGGCGACCGATTGCACCCGCAGCATGGCCTCCCACAGGCATTTCCGGGACGGCCTCATCCTGACCGAGCGGAGTATCGACTGGTTCACGGAGAACTACCTCCCAGCCAAGAGCTTCGAGACCGATCCCCGGGCGTCACCCCTCTTCGCGACCGATCTTCGTGGGCTTGCACCCGCTCTGGTCGTCACCGCCGGGTTCGACCCTCTCCGTGACGAGGGTCTCGCGTATGCCGAGAAGATGAGGGCCGCCGGAGTCGCGGTCGAGCACGTGTGCGCGGAAACCTCGGTACACGGGTTCATGCAGATGACGGGCGCCCTGCCGGAGTCGGCGCGGATGTTCGCGCTCATCGCGGCCCGACTTCGCCAGGCGCTGTCGTCCCCGGCTGCTCGTTCGGCGGCATGACGCGCGAGGCCTCCGGCGAGCGGGCTCATCCCATCGCGGCGGGTGGCCTTCTCGCCTTCGCGTCGGCGCTCGCCTTTGGCGCGACGACGCCTCTGGTCCAGCGCTTCGGGCGCGGCGTAGGGCCGTTCACGACGGCGGCTCTTCTCTATGGGGGTGCGGCGCTGCTGTCGATGCACGCCGGGCCCGATCGAGCCGAGGCGCCGCTGCGGACGAGGGACATTCCGCGTCTGGCGGCCGTGGCCTCGCTCGGGGCGGTGGCCGCGCCTGTGGCATTCGCCTGGGGGTTGCAGCGCACGAGCGGCGTGACCGCGTCTCTCCTCTTGAACCTCGAGGCGCTCTTCACGGTGGTCTTGGCGCGCATCCTGTGGTCCGAGCCCATCGGCGCGCGGGTCGTCGGCGCCCTCACGGCAATGACGGCGGCCGGCATCCTCCTGATGGCTCAGGGGAGCGAGTCAGGATTCGATTCGCGCTGGGGTATCGTCGCCGTGATGGTCGCGACCCTCGCTTGGGCGGGAGACAACGCCGTGGGGCGCCCGCTCGCGGACAGAGATCCCACGCAGGTCGTGCTGGTCAAGTCGGCGCTCGGTGCGGTGGCGTCGGCGACCCTTGCGGGCGCGCTCCACGAGGATCTGCCCGAGTGGCCGGCCGCGCTTGCCCTCGCGGCATGCGGTGCGGGCGGCTACGGCGCAAGCTTGAGGCTCTACCTGCGGGCGCAGCGGAGCATCGGTGCGGCGCGAACGGGTTCCATCTTCGCGTGTGCTCCGTTCGTCGGTGCGGGGCTGGCGTGGGCACTCGGGGAGCGCATCGGGGGAATCGCCACGGTTGCCGCGGGAGGCCTCTGCGCCTTGGGCCTGTGGCTCCATCTCACCGAGAAGCACGAGCACGTGCACTCGCATGGCGATCTGGTGCACTCCCACCCGCACGGGCTCGATGCGGAGCACAGACATCACTAGGAGCCTGCAGGGCAAATGCTAGCGCCCCAGTTTCACCACGGCGTCGAATTCCTCCTTCGTGATGGGCACTACCGAGAGCCGGGGCCTCCGGAGCATGAGCATCTTGCCGAGCACCGCGTGGTCGCGCATTTCCTGGAGCTTCACGGGCCTCGAGAGGGTTCGCACGGGCGCGACGTCGACCGCGCTCCAGTCTTCCTTCGTCGTTGGGTCGGGGTAGGCCTCTCGTGCGACCCGGGCAATACCCGCGACGGCTTTGCCCTCGTTCGAATGGTAGTAAAGGCACAGGTCGCCTTTCTTCATGGCCCGCAGGTTGTTGCGAGCGGCGAAGTTTCTGACGCCATCCCAGCGGGTGCTGCCGTCACTGACGAGCTGTTCGAACGAGTACTTCGTCGGTTCGCTCTTGATCAGCCAGTAGTGGCGCGCCATCGGGTCCGTCGGCCTCTTATCCTAGCCCACCCTCCCCTGCCACTTCGACATGGTATCAGTGCCAAATGTCGGTGGTGAGCAGCGTCTTTCGGCGGAGCGCAGGCGCGAGAGCGACGATATTGACGGCGATGTGCGCCCCTCTGGCGTGCGCGGGCGCGGCTCCGAGGACCGCGAGTCCCGAGGCGGTCGTCGCGGATGCGGGCGTCGACGCCGGCGTCGACGCGGGCGCAAGCGCGTTGGCAGAAACAGCGACCCTAGCGGCTGCGACAGTACCCACCGAGGCTGCTCCCCCGACCGAAGCATCTCCGGCCCCGCTCCAGAGCGCTTGCAACGATCAGTCTCCCCAGGACTTCCTCGTGCGAGGCAACTTCCTAAAAGACGGCCCGGATGGCAACCGGCGCGCCATCCAATACCGCACCGATCAGTACGGCTACTTCAAGGGCTACGGGAAACCCGGGCCGGACGCCCGCCCGCCAAGCGCCTCGCTGGTCGATGCGACCTTCATGGGGCTCAAGATCAAGATGCACCGCAAGGTCGCCCCGGCGCTCGCCTGCGTGGAGGAGGAGATCAAGCGCGCCTGTGTCGAACACCCGTACGTCGCGCATGCGCTGGCGGGCATAAGGTACAAGAACACGTACCGTGGCGGCGAAGTGACCAATCACGCCTACGGTATCGCCATCGACGTCGACCCCGCGATCAACACCTGCTGTGGCTGCGTGAAGCCCTGGAATGACGCGCCCGCCTGCAAACGACCGGCGAAGACCGAGTACGACCGGATGGCGATGCCGGAGTGCTGGGTGCACGCGTTCGAGCGATTCGGCTTCTACTGGCTCGGCCACGACGTCCTTCGCGACACCATGCACTTCGAGTTCCTGGGGGATCCGGATCGAATCCTCCGGACCCCGGGCGCTCTACCGTCGCCACCGTCCGCCCCCTCGGGCCCCGAACGCCTGAGCCCGGATGGTGGGTCATGACGCGTCGCGTGACTTGATCGTCACTGGAAGAGCCGCGAAGCTCAGCTACATTGGGAAATGGGTGGTGAATGTCCGATCCCGTTCCCAGGCATAGGCCTTCGTCGGGTACGCGGCCGCGGGGGCCGCTGGTCCTCGTCGTCGAGGACGAAGACGACGTTCGCGAACTCTATGCGGCGGAGCTCGCCTCGGCTGGGTTCATGGTGCTCGAGGCTCCGGACGGCGCGACGGCGGTTGAGAAGGCGTTGCAATTCGGTCCGCACGCAATCGTGCTCGACCTGACGCTGCCCGGTATCGACGGCTTCAAGGTCGCTCGCCGTCTCCGCGCCGACGACCGCACCCACGATGTGGCGATCGTCGCGCTGACGGCACCGAGCCTGGGCGATGGGGCCGTGTTCGAATCACTCGCCATCGCTGCCGGTTGCGATTCGCTCTTCTCGAAGCCGGTCCCGCCGGGCGCGCTCATCGGAGAAGTCGTTCGCCTCGTCGCGCGACGTTCCCGCAACGCTCTCGGTAGCTAGGCGGCGAAGCAAGCTCGCAGCGTGGTCACGTTGGAGAGCTGCTCCCCGGGGGTGGCGGCACGATCGACGCCTGCGCCTCGCCGGGTACGAACTGGCGCAGGTGCCACGTCTGCATGTAGAGCCGGTTCTCGGTCGCCGTGAGCGCGTCCTTGAACTTGCCCACGAAGAGTGCCGGAGTCACGAGGAGCGCGACGCTCGTGATGAGGAGGAACGCGAGCGTGGGAGTCTCGGGGAAGCCGAGCGCGCGCGGCAGGATGACGATGCGCCCGTGTTCGAACGCGTAGGAGGGCACGTTCACCCCCATCCATTCGAGGACGAGCGGCACCAGAATGGCGCAGCAGCCCATGAAAATGGCGGGCCCGCGACGGGACCTGTCGGAGGCGACGACGAAGCTCAGCGCGTTTACGGCCGCCAACGCGGGCACCAGCATGAAGGGGCCGAAGACCCATCCCGTGGAGGCGATGGCGAGGTTGCTGGCCACGATGAGCGAGTAGCCGGTCTGGCCCTTGGGGTCGGGGTGGCGCGAGCTGTTGAACGCCAGCACGGCGGCCACCACCCATAAGAGCTCGGGGAGGATCGCCATCGGCCAGTTGCGGACACCCATGAGGTATCCGAGCGGCGCGTAGAGGGTGAAGCTGAGGTACGCGAATGCCGCCGCGCGAGAGCCGGTGCGCTGCCAGGCACGCGCCTGGGCGTCAATTTCGCGCTGGGCCTGCGGAGGAAGGGCGCGCGGCACCTCCGTCATGAGGCGAACGAGGGTCCGCATCGCCTCCCCGTTCTGCGGATCGAGCGCAATGGCGCGACTCACTTCGCTCATCGCGAGGCTCATCTCGTTCAGCGCCCGCTGGCCCTGCCCCGGCGTGTGTTCACCTTCGAGAGCGCGCATGGCCGCGTCGTAGGCCGCCGCCGCATGCTCTCGCGCGAGCTCGCGCCGCCGCTCGAGGTCCCGATCGCCGTTCATGAAGCGCTCGAGCCCTTCCTGCATCTCGCGGGCGGTCGCGAAACGGTTGGTCGCATGAGGAGCCGTGGCCCGTGCCACGATGGCGACGAGCTCCGGGGGGACGTCTCGCTCGGCGCGGCGCATCGCCGCCTCGACGTCGACCCCCTTGAGCGTCGACGTCATGAGCTCGTTCGGCGTTCCCTTTCCGTGAAGCGGCTGGAGCGCCAAAATCTCGAAGAGGATCGCCCCGAGCGCGTAGATGTCCACGCCGGGGCCCATGGCGCCCAGCTCGTTTCGTATCTGCTCGGGTGCCATGTATCCGGGGGTCCCCATGAGCACGCCCGTCGCCGTGAGGCCGGCGGGCGCTTCGGCGGGCGAGGTCGACTCCGGCAGCGAGCCGAACGACGCGTCCGCGTCGGCCTCGCTCATCTCGCGCGTGCCCGTGACCTTGGCGAGCCCCCAGTCGAGCACGTACACCTCGCCGAAGTCCCCCAGCATGACGTTGCCGGGCTTGAGGTCCCGGTGCAAGACGCCGCGGGTGTGTGCGAAGTGGACCGCGAGGCAGGCGGTGCCGAACGCCGTCAAGAGCTTGAAGCGCGTGTGCTGTCGCGCCACGTCGGGGTCGCCCCGGCGGAGCGCCGAGAGAATCTGCTCCATCGTCAGCCCGCGGACGCGCTTCATCGTGAAGTACGTCTTACGGTCTGGATCGCGCCCGAGATCGTAGACGGGAACGACCGAGGGGTGCTCGAGCTGCCCCTGCACGCGCACCTCCCGGAGGAAGCGCTTGCGAAGATCGTTCCGCGCACCGTGCTCGGAGCGGATCACCTTCAGGGCGACCTCGCGGCCGATGCGCCGGTCCTTGCACAGGTGAACCTCTCCCATCCCCCCTTCGCCGAGCTTCGTTCGCATCTCGTAGCGCCGCTCGAATGCGTCGTCGTGGCCGAGTTCGCCGTCCGGGTCTTCGACCCTGTCACGTGCCCGGTCGTCGACGGGCGCCACGAAAGGGGGACGCGCCGGGGCGTCAGGAACGTTCGGGATGGTTGCCGGGTCGTCCCCGGTCCGCGGACGTAGCGGGCGGGTCTCGGGGCCGTCGATCTTCGGACTCATCCTCGGTCCCCCGATTCCGCCAGACGCTTCGCAAAGAACTGGACCAGGTGGTCGTGGCGGGCGCGTGCATCGTCGCGGCCCATCTCGATGAGTTGAGCGGCGAACGGCCCGTCGAAGAGCACGTACGAGAGCAGGTCCGCTTCTTTCTCTCCGTCGGCGATACGCCGCAGCACTCGGCCCATGAGCCCCCGCACCCTCTTCGAGAACTCGGGCGAACGCGCGTATTCGGCGGCGAGCATGCCGATGTCCTGGGACGCGCGAACGTACACGACGTCGAGCGCGCGAAGGGCGCTCTCGCCGCCTCGCCCCAGCTCCTCGTTGAGCATGTCCGTGAACGCCGGGCCGAACTTGCGAACGCCCGCCCGGAGGACCGCGTTCAGCCGCTCGAGGCGATCGATGTCGTTCTCGATTCGATCGAGCAAGAGCGCGTTGAGGGCCTTGCCCACGAAGAATATCGGGTCGGGATACTGCCGCTCGCGCTCCTCGGCGATCTCCGGCGTCGGCGACTCTTCCCGGATGTAGCGCGGATTGATGACGATGAGGCTGTTGGCGCCGAGGCGGCGGGCGGGCGAGAGGGGAACGTTCTGCCTCAACCCGCCGTCGCAGTAGTAGTGCCCGTCGATGTCCACAGCAGGGAAGAGAAGCGGCACGGCCGCTGAAGCGAGGACGTGCTCGGCTCCAATCTCCGCGGGACGAGCCACCATCGTCGGATCGCCTCCCCAGCGTGGGACGCCCCCCTCGCGGCGCTGCACGAATACGACGGTGCGACCGCTCGCCACGTGCGTCGTCGAAATCGAAAGGGCCGCGAGCCGTCCCGCACGCATGTGCTCGCCGATCTTGGCGAAAGGTACCGCGTCCCGGACGATCGCCTCGACGCCGCTCGGGTCGAACACGCCGCCGCGCCTGCCGGAGCGCGAGTCGGTGCCGGGCGTGCGTCCGACGAGTCGCGCCATGAGCCTCAAGATCTCGACGGTCGATGGACGGACCACGTCCTCGAGCTTGAGGTCGGTCCATCTCTGCGCCAGAAGGGCCGCACGTGCCGATGGCTTGTCGGCATGGGCCGCCAGCACGACGGCGTTGATGCTCCCAGCGGACGAGCCGGAGATGATGTCGATGGGGATGTCGCGACCGAGCGCCCGCGCGACATCCTCCAGGATGTACTGCACGACGCCTACCTCGTACGCCGCGCGGGCGGAGCCCCCCGCGAGCACGAGCCCGACCTTGGCCGGGGGCTCGGGCGTTGGCCTCGGCGTCGGCCTCGCGATCGCAGGCGACATCCACTCACTCTAACCCGGACGGCGTCGAAAGGGGGTTCCCAGCGGGCGCCGCTCGGGATAGCGGTCAGAAGACGTGCTGTTCTTCCAGCTGCTCGCCGCGTCGCTCGTTGTCCCCTCGGGTAGAGACGCATCTCGGGGCGTCTGCCCTGCCGAGATGGTCGCGATCGAGCGATCGTACTGCGTCGACGCGTACGAGGCGTCGCTGGTCGAGGTGCGCCCCGACGGGAAGGAGCGTCCGTGGCCCTACTACGAGGTGGTGCCTGCGGGGGTCGTCGTTCGCGCGATCAGCGTTCGGGGGATCTTTCCCCAGGGGTACATCAGCGGGATCCAGGCCAGGGCCGCGTGCGAGCAGAGCGGCAAGCGACTCTGCAAGCCCACCGAGTGGAAGAACGCCTGCATGGGGCCCAAAAAAACGATCTTCCCCTACGGCAATCGGCGCGAAGTCGGGCGCTGCAACGACAACGGCCGTAGCGCGATGCGCTTCTTCAACCCGGACCTCGACGACAGGCCCGAGCACCGCTGGAAGTGGGGCCACGGGGGAAACATGATCGACCCGCGACTCAACCAGCTCGAAGGAACACTCGCTCGCACCGGCGAGCGGGCCGGGTGCACGAACGAGTACGGCGTCTACGACATGGTCGGCAACCTTCACGAGTGGGTCGACGACCCCGACGGGACCTTCCAGGGCGGCTATTACCTCGACACCCACCTGAATGGTGACGGCTGCTACTACCGGACGACGGCCCATCCGGAGTCGCACTACGACTATTCGACCGGCTTTCGATGCTGTCAGGACGAGTAATCTGGCAGGTCAGCGTGCGCGGCTTCGGATGACGTCGCGAAGACGCTGGATATCGAAGGGCTTCTCCATCAGGAGGTTGGGCACCGTCGCGGCGAACTCCCGGGCGCGAGTGGTCACTGCGCCGCCCGAGAGGAAAATCATGCGCTCGACCTGAGAGGGCGCGGCGGTCCGTATGGCGTCGTAGAGATCCATGCCAGTCATCCCGGGCATCATGAGATCGCACACGATGACGTCGAACTTCTCGCCGCGCTCGATGCTGGCGAGTGCATCCCGGGCGTCCGACGCGACCACGACGTCGCAGTCGCTCAGGGCGCGCGCGAGCGCCCGAGAGACGAGCTGGTCGTCATCGACGACGAGGACGCGGGCTGGCCCGCGGCTCGAGGTGACCAACGTCGGCGGCGAGGACTCCGGACGTAGGGGCGCATGCAGCCCGGGCGCGAGGTTCGCCGAGTTCGACGGTGCTGCCGTCGCCTTGAGCTCGAGGACGATCGATCGGATGCGCGCGCCGGCTTCCTGGGCTTCTTCGATGAGGCCGCGGGCCTCGAGGACCCGCGCTGCCAGCCCCTCCTCGCTTCCTTCGCCGAGCGACTCGAGTGCGAGCTCGAGGCTGAGCATCAGCGCACCCAGGGGGTTGTTGATGGCGTGACCGACGTTGCGCGCGAGGGCATCGACCGCGGGGGAGCCCGACGACGACGACGACGGCGCCGCATCCTCGTCACGAACACGTTGCTCCCCCCCGGGAGGGCGCCTCATGCGTCGACAGTATTGTCCATACAGGCCGATTGTCCATGCTCAGCAGACTTGGACGACTCGAACCAATCGTACCGGCGGGAATCGCTCTGGGATCGAGTCGCGGATCGTGGGAAGGTATGCGTGCGATATTGCAGGCTTCGTGCCCCCGCATGCCCCCCGCACGCTCTGTCTTGTTCGTCGCTTCCGAGTGCGCACACTTCGTCAAGGCCGGTGGTCTCGGTGACGTGGTCGCGGCTCTGCCCGCGGCCTTGAGAGCGCTCGGGCACGACGCTCGCGTCGTCATGCCCCGCTACGACGTCATCGCGGGCGGTGGGCTGACGCGGCATGCGGCCCCGCTCGGAGTGCCGCTGGGCCCTCGGGACGCCTGGTCGGGCGTGCTCGAAACGCGCCTGCCGGGGACGGACGTCCCGGTTTACCTGCTCGAGCACGATGCACTCTTCGGGCGCGGCTATCTCTACGACCCGCCCGGCGGTGTCGCTCACGACAACCTGATTCGCTTCTCATTTCTCTGTCGCGGTGCGCTCCAGCTGTGCAAGCACTTGGCCTTCGTCCCCGATGTTTTCCACGTCCACGATTGGCCGACCGCTCTTCTTCCCGTGTACCTCAACACCGTCGAGGCCGGGGGTCCGCTCGCCCGCGCGGCGACGGTCCTGACGATTCACAACTTGGCACATCAGGCGAAGTTTCCCGCGACCGACCTCCCTGCGACCCACATTCCCTGGAGCGAGTTCCGCGCCGACGGGCTCGAGGATTTCGGCGCAGTCAATCCACTCAAAGGGGGCCTCTATCATGCGACGAAGTTGACGACCGTCTCGCCACGCTACGCGCACGAAATCCGGACAGCCGAGGGGGGCGCTGGGCTCGACGCCGTCACTCGCTTCCGCGGCGGAGACCTCATCGGCGTCCTGAACGGCATCGACGAGAAGGTATGGGACCCGCGGAGCGATCCGGCAATCGCGGCTCCGTTCCGTGTCGGTGATCCGAGCGGGAAGGCCGCGTGCAAGAGCGCGTTGCAGCGCGAGATGGGGCTCGACGAGCGCGCCGACCTTCCCCTCATCGGCATCGTGTCGCGCCTGAGCGAGCAGAAGGGGACGGACGTCGTTCTCGCTGCGCTGACGCGCCTTCTGGCCCTCGACACGCAGGTCGTCATCCTCGGCTCGGGAGACCCGGCGGCGGAGGGGTACCTCGCGATGCGTTCGAAGCATGGCGGTGGCCGCTTCCACGCATGGATCGGTTTCAGTGAGGCCGTAGCCCACCGCATCGAAGCCGGGGCAGATCTCTTCCTCATGCCTTCGCGGTTCGAGCCGTGCGGGCTCAACCAGATGTACAGCCAGCGCTACGGAACGCTTCCGATCGTCCGAGCCACCGGCGGGCTCGATGACACCGTTGAGAATTACGACGCAAGTACCGGCACCGGGACTGGCTTCAAGTTCTTTGATTTGAGCCCGGACGCGCTGGTCGCCACGGTGGCATGGGCGACGAGGACGTACAGGGAGCGGCCCGACCACTTTCGGGCCATGCAGCGCCAGGCCATGACCAAGCGCTTCGGCTGGGATTTGGCGGCGAAGCAATACGCCGATGTGTACGACTGGGCGGTGCGCCAGCGCACGGGCCTGTGACCCGCGTCATTACATCAGGACGATAAAATATTCGTGTGACAGGAATCGCTACCTGACGATGCGAAGCTTCTGAAGACGCGCGCCTCGGCCCGTGTCAGCATTCTCCTCGACCGGGAGCGGAGACATGACCACACAAGACTCCGAGAGCGAGCTCGCTGGGCGGCTGGGGGCGTCGCTGACGCCGCGGGTTCCGCGTATCACCGTGCAGCAGAGGGTTGAACAGAACTCGGGCCTGTTCGACGTCGGAGCCCTCTACGCGGCCAGCGTCGAGCAAGTCATGAGGCGCGCGCGTGTGGCGCAGCCTCCCGTCTTCGGCATCGCCGGAGTGGCCCAACCCGCGCCGGTGGCGCTGCCAAGCGCATGGGGCGCGAACGCGGCTCGCGTGCAACGCGTGCAACAGGAGGAGATCGATCTCGATCTGTTCTTGGGCCGCTCACGTGGCGTTGGCTGGTTCGGCGTTGCGGTTGCCTGGATGGCTACGACAGCTCTCGGAGCAACCATCGCGACGACGGTGCCCGCCCACACGCTGGCGCGAGGCCATGCGTCGGCGCCGGTCGTGGCGGCAACCGCCCCCGCCGCGATAACACCCGCGACTGCCGCGGCGGCTTTCGCAGCTCCCCCTCCAGTAGTCTCCGCGCCCCCTGCGGAGGCGCCGTCTGTCGCCGTCGCGGCGGCGCCCGCGGTCGCTCCCAAGAAGGCGATCATCGTGACTCACGCTCGCACGCGCCCGGTCCCGGCCAGCGGCTCGGCAGCCGTGACGCCCGCTCCGCAGCCCCAGAAGGTCGCTTCGGTCGAGGCTCCGCCCGCGCCGAAGGCCGCCGTCGCGAGCGCACCGCCCGCTGCTGCGGGGGGTGCGTCGCTCGAGGAGCTCATGCGCCGCGCCGTCGAGGCCGACGCGAAGAAGCACTAGTCCCATTTGGGGGGCCGCGTCGACTCGTGTAGATGTACCGGTGTGTCGACGGTGCACCTCATCTGTGGGGCGATCGGGGCCGGCAAGACGACGTATTCCATTGCTCTCGCGTCTCGTACGGGGGCCATCCGCATGTCGATGGACGAGTGGATGCAGAACCTCTTTCTGGCCGACCGTCCGGACCCGCACGGCATCGGCTGGTTCCTGGAGCGAACGGCTCGGTGCGAGATCCAGATGTGGAACCTGACGGAGGCGATCATCGAGCGTGGGGTCGACGTCGTCCTCGACGTCGGTCTCGCGCGACTCGAGGACCGCGACCGGTATCGCGGGCGCGGGATGCAGACGAAGGGCACGGTGAAGATGCACTACCTGGACGTCGATGCCGAGACCCGGCGGGCGCGCGTGAGGCTGCGCAATGTCGAGCGCGCGTGCACCGGCGCCCTTCAGGTGACCGACGCGATGTTCGACTTCATGGAGCGCTGGTTCGAGCCTCCCACGGACGACGAGCTTTACGGGGCGATGATCGTCGGCTGAGCGGCCTTGGCCAACGAGTCGAATGACTCTTCCGTGGCCACGATGTCGTAGTTCGTCGCGTCGAAGTGGCGGGTCTTGAGGCGGAACTCGAAGGTGAACCCCGGCCACGCGGTCGTGTTCCTTCCGCCGCTCGTCAGATACCAGCTAGAGCACCCCCCCGAGTTCCAGACCGTGTGCTCCAGCCGCTTCTGCAGCTTGTCGTTGTAGCGCGTGGCGACCTCGCGCCTCACCTCGACGGACTTGATGCGCTTCGAGCGCATCGTCTGGATAGCGTCGAGGACGTACGCGAACTGCGACTCCATCATGAAGATCATCGACGAGTGCCCCAGCCCCATGTTGGGACCTATGAGCAGGAACGCGTTGGGGAAGCCCGGGATCGTCGTGCCGAGATAGGCTTCGATGTTCCTGGCCCAGGCCTGAGCGAGGTCGAGTCCCCCCCGGCCCGCGATCGGAAACGGCGGCTTCGCCTCGGACGTCTCGAACCCTGTCGCGTAGACGATGACGTCGACCGGACGTTCTACGCCGTCTTTCGTGACGATCGAGTTGGCGCGGATCTCGGCGATGCCGTCGGTCACGAGGTCGACGTTCTCGCGCTGGAGAGTCGCGTAGTACTCGTTCGAGATCAGGATGCGCTTGCATCCCAGCCGGAAGTTGGGCGTCAGCTTCTTTCGGAGGGCGGGGTCGCGGACGCTCCTCTGGAGGAACTGGAGCGCTCGATACTCGCGGATCTTGTTCAGACGCGGTTCCACCACGTAGCCCACGGCCATCGCCTCGAGGAACCAGTAGATGGCTCTGCGCACGAGCATCTGCACGTGCGGCTTGTCGCGAAGCGCATGCTGCTCGCGCTTCGTGATCTCGCGGTCGGGCTTCGGCGTCACCCACGACGGGGTTCGCTGAAAGACGTACATCTTGCCGACCTTTGTCGCGATCGACGGGATGATCTGGATTGCGCTCGCCCCGGTTCCAACGACCGCGACTGTCTTGCCCTCGAGCGAGTACCCGTGGTCCCAGCGCGCGGAGTGCATCGACTTGCCTTGGAACGCGTCGCGACCCGGGATGTCGGGGAACACGGGCCGGCTCAGCGCGTGCCCGGACCCGGAGACGACGACGCGCGCCGTGATGGTCTTGCCGTCGCTGGTCTGCACGGTCCACTGGCCCGTGCGCTCGTCGAACGACGCGCCGGTGGCGGCCATCCCGAACCGAATGTGCGGGCGGATGCCGTACTTCGTCGCGCAGTGTTCGAGGTAAGCGAGGATCTCTTCTTGGGGCGCGAACAATCGCGTCCAGTTCGGGTTGGGCTCGAACGAGTAGGAATAGAGGTACGAGGGGATGTCGCAGGCGATCCCCGGATATGTGTTGTCGCGCCAGGTCCCTCCTACGCGGTCGGCGCGCTCGATGATGGTGAAGTCGTCGATTCCGGCCTGCTTGAGGCGGATGGCCATGCCGATTCCGGCGAACCCTGCGCCGACGATGAGCACATGGTCCGTTGGACGGGCGACCATGCCGTTCGAGTGAGGCCCGGGGCTCACGTGGCGCTTTTCCGTGACGACGTTCATGGCCATGAACGCAACAGTAGCGTCTATTGAACGATAGTCAACATGGCCACGAGCGTGCCGCGCATGGTACGAGGCCGTCATGACGGGGCGTCGCCCATCCTTCGCGGTGGCCTTCCCACGCGGTCGCGAATTGGATGCTCTCGTCGAGGCTTTCGAGCGAGGGGACTACGCCCACGTCCGGGGCGAGGCCCGCAAGCTCGCCCTTGCGGCCACGGACGAGGACGTCAGGCGCGCTGCCCGCACCCTGCTCGATCGGACCAGGCCGGACCGGCTGGCCGTTGCACTCCTGACCATCACGGTTGTGTTCGTCGGGCTGCTTGCCGCGTGGTGGATCGTCCACGGGCACCCGCCCGCGGGCCCTACCGCACCTGTTGAATTCGTGCGCTGAGAGTCAGCTCCCCGGCTCGTTGGATCCCGGGATTCCTTTGATCTCGCGGCGTGCATGCTTCCACGCCCTCTGCACGACCCACGACATCGAACGCTGCAGTCGCTGCGCCTCTTTCTGAATCTCCTCGAGCATCGTCTCGGGGAAGTAGAGGCTTTGCTTGCGCTTGTCGCTCTTCGTCGAGTCCGGACTGCCCTTGCGCTCTTGGTCGACCATGTCTTTACGATCGCGATTGTCGCACGCAAGCGTACCTAGGGGGAAGAGCGGTCGTCGGCCCGTGCCAAGGACGCGGGTAGGGTGCTATTAACCTCGTACGTCATGCTTGGCCTGGGGCGGGTTCTTGGGGCTGGTATTTCAGCGCTTTTCATCGCCATCTCCTCCTGCGGAGGCAGCGCGTTCTCCGTCGCGACTGATTCTGGAGGCCCCGATCTAGCGACGGGGGATGCCCCAGCCCAGGATGCAAAGGTCGCGAGCGACGGAAGCACCGAGAACTGGTGTCTAACCCAGGGCACCCACACGTTCTGCGAGGACTTCTCCGAAGGGGTGCCGGGACAGTTGATGTCCGGGACCACGTCCGGCGCGTCGCTGGTGCTCGACACGACCACTTTCCCGCCTGGAGCCCATCCCGCGCAGTCGATGGCCGCGACAACTCCGGCGCTCGTCAACGTAGGTGACTCGGCGGCAGCCATTGGCACCATCAGCTTTCCCGATGAAGACGGTTCGCACGATGTCCTCCAGGCCGACCTGGACGTTGCCAGCTCGTGCTTCGACCACGGCGACAAGGACGGGGTGACGGTGCTCGCACTCTCGTTCGTCGAGCATTACCTGCTGGCCGTCGTCGTCGCATCGGACACGACAGAGCTGCTCGAGGTGACTTTGGCGCTCGACGGGGGCGTATCGAACGCGGCCGTGCACCTATTCTCAACGACGATTCCGCTCGACAAGTGGGGCACGGTCAACGTGGACGCGAACCTCGGCACGGGGACGGCCGTCTCGCAGACGGCGACCGTGAAGGTCAATGACCTCGTGGTCCTTTCCGGAGTGAAGCTCTCGCTCGTGCCGGTCCTAGGCGCGCACCACCCGACGCTGGGCCTTGGCGCGAGCGTGAAGGACGCTTTGAGCATTTCATCCGGTTGCAAAGTAAACGTCGACGAGGTTTTCTTGGACATCAATCTGATGTGAGAGGCTCTGGTAAGAGGGCACATGACGATCCGCTCGCTGGCCGTCGTCGTCGTGGCGGCTCTCTCGGCCGTGGACTGTCACGTGTACGTGCAGGAGCCCTACGCCTACCGGCCGGCGCCTCCGGCACCTCAGCCACGAGTCGTCGTCAGGCCGGTCGCGCCCGCCCCTGCTCCGCCGCGGCCGGCGCCCTTGCAGCCGGCACCGCCCGAGGCCCCTCCCCCTGAGCCGCCTCGAAGGAGCGCGCGCAGGACGGTCGCTCCTCCCACCGTGGCTGTCGAGACGACATCGACCGAGGCCTCCCCGTCCGCGACAATCTCCACGTCGATTCCGCCCGCGGCGTCGACCCCGGCCCCCCCGGCGACGACGTCCGCTCCCGCCGCTTGCCTCGATACCGGCACGGCCTCCGTGGGTGACTGCGGCGCCATCAAGCCTCCGGACGGGTCCTGCGCGCATTCGTCGGCGGCCCGTCAGAAGTGCGACGCGTACAAGACGTACTTCGATGCGAAGATCGCGGCGATCGCCGTTTCGTGCGTGACGTCTCTCAGCTCGAGACAGGTGTGCGATGCATCGCAGCCGCTCCTCTGCGCAAAGACGGCGCTGGCGCAAGCGTGCGCGGACCCGTCCGTGGTTCAGCTCTGTCAGATTGCAGCCACGTCCTGCAAGATCACCCCCGGCGAGTGCAGCGCCCTTCTTTCGGGCCTCAACGACGGCGGCCAACAGGCGATCGCCCAGTGCGTCGCCCAAGGGTGCCCAACCGGCCTGGGTGGGTGCATCGACGGCCTCGCGAAGGCCACGCACTGACTCTCGGGCGTTTCAGGGAACGATCTGGAGCGAGCAGCCGGCCGTTCTAGACATGAGATAAATGGCCGAGATGCAGATGAAGAGCGTCACGACTGCCAGACCGATGAACCGAGGTCCGTCCCAGCGCTTGTCCTCTTCGTCAAAGTGCTTCTGGGCGCTCTCTTCGGCTGTCGGCATGATGATCCCAGTCTTTTAGGCCCGCGCCTCTTCCTTTTCAAGGAGGATGACAAGGTAAGCCAGTGAGCGTGGACGTGAGGCGGCCTCGCCGACGATCCTTCGACTTTCCGGGAGAGCACCGCTCGTGGGCCTCGACAAATCGGTCGAGTGGACTCGCTTCGCGCTCCGCTCTGGGCGATATTTTCCAACGTGGAAGTGGAGTCGATCCAGCCAGCGTTGATCAAGGCAGGGTCCAAGCTCGATCGCTACGAGATGCTCTGCCCAATCGCCGAGGGCGGCATGGCGAGCGTGTGGGTCGCGCGGCTCACCGGCGGACATGGCTTCGAGAAGCTCGTCGCCATTAAGACCATTCTTCCGAAGTACGCCGCGGACGCTCGCTTCCAGCTCATGTTCATCGAAGAGGCTCGCATTGCGTCGCGCATCGAGCACGTCAACGTCGCCCAGATTCTCGACGTCGGTGAGAAGGATCGCATCACGTACCTGGTCATGGAGTACGTGGACGGCGATTCGCTCGCAACGATGCACCGGACTCTGCAGAAGGAAGGCGCGCTCGTTCCACCCGGCGTCGTCCTCCGCGTCATGGCCGATGTCTGCGGAGGACTCCACGCCGCGCACGAGCTGCGCAACGCCGAGGGGTCGCTGCTCCGCGTCGTCCATCGCGACGTGTCGCCCCAGAACGTCCTCGTCAGCGCGCGGGGCGTCGCCAAGCTCATCGACTTCGGCATCGCAAAGGCGCGAACCCGGGTGGTGGACGACACGAACACCGGGCCGATCAAGGGGAAGATCCGCTACATGGCTCCAGAGCAGGCGAGGGGCGATCCCGTCGATCGGAGGGCGGACGTGTGGGCGGTCGGCGCCGTCCTCTATCACTTGCTCTCCGGACGCTCGCCCTACGACGGCAACGACCTGGAGACCCTGGCAACGGTCCGCGCCGGAAAGGCCCCGGAGGCGCTCCCCTCCACCGTCCATCCGGCCGTCGCTTCCGTCGTGATGCGTGCCCTTTCGCCGCTCCCCGAGAACCGCTTCGCGATGGCCACGGAGCTTCAGCGGTCCATCGAGAACGCGATGGTCGAGGCTCAACTCGAGACCACCGCCGCCGGTGTGGCGGCGTTCGTCGCGGAGCACGTCGCCGAGGGGGCTCGGAGGCGCAAGGCGGTCATTGCGGAGGGTCTGAAGGCGCTCGCCGATCGCAAGTCGTCACCGGACGTGGAGGTCGAAGCGACTCCCTCGCGCGCCGGGAGCGTTCCCCAGCTGAAGACGGGGAGTACCATCAGGCCGGCGGCGGTCGAGGTGGCGCCGGAACCGGAGCCTCGCGGTCGAACGTGGAGGTTCCCGGTCACGGTGGCCGTCACGGTGGTTGCGGTCGCCGGGCTCGCCGTCCTCGCCCTGTCCCAGTCGGGTGCAAGCGCCAAGACCGCGGCCAGGCTCGACGCACCTCCGGTGCCGCTAGCGCCGTCGGCGACGGAGCTCATCGCGCCGCCTCCAGCCCCCAAAGAGTCCGCAGGTCAGACCGACGTGCCGACGGTCGACGTGAGCCAGCTCCCCGTCGCCTCTACGACGGGTTCCGCCGTATCCGCTCCTGCAACCCTTCCAGCACGTGCGATCGCGCCGGCGCGCGTTTCCCCCGCCGGCTCGAAGCCCCCCGCGCGCGTTCGGATCGACGACGGTTTTTGAGCACCGACGAAGAATCAGAACACCAGGTGCCGCCCCTTCTGCTTCCGGCAGAACATGGCAATCGTCGCCTCGGCGTCTCCTACACCCGTGTTGCCGCTCTCGCCGATTCCGCTTGCCCCGAACTCCTCCCACTCGAGGGCGCTGTCAGTCCCGTCGTTTTCTTTGAGCATGCCTCCCAGCGTGCGCCGGGCACGCCACAGCTTGGCATCGTCCCGCGTCCACAGGCTCGTCGCGAGGTCGTGTGGATTGACCAGTAAGGAGAAGCGCAGGAAATCGTCGAACGTAGCGCTTTCCATCGTGACGAGGATCGGCATGAAGAACTCGGTCGTCGCCAGCGCGATCGTCCGCTCGGGTCCGTCCCAGCTCACCTTCACGCGCGTCTCCGACGAGATGCGACCGAGGACGACGGGCGCGGCGACCTCGGCGTTGTCGGCGTAGTCACTGCCGCTCGTCTTTCCCCCCTCGAGGAGCACCTTCACGCCCGCCGCACGCGCGGCCTCCTGGATGCTCGTGACCGTGCTCGCCTGGTGCACCATCACGGGGCCGACGACCTTCGAATCCTCAGGAGCGGCCACCCGTGGGTCTCCCACTCTCCACGTCCGCATCTCGGCCACGATCATGGGCTCGATCCGGTCGAGCGTGGCGGCGCTGGCGGCGATGCCGTGCAGACTGGTGCACTTGTGGGAGCCGAGACCAAGCTTCGAGTAGGCGAGGCGCGCCGCCATCGCTCGGAGTTCGGCGTCCGTGTACCCATCGTCGATCCAGGACCAGTTGCAGCCGCCGCCCTCGAAGCGCACAGGACGCACGCCTCGCATGCCCTGCAGCGTCTTGGCCGTGTCCACGCTCCCGGTAACGCTCACGACCGCGACGCGCTCATCCTCGACGAGCGGAGCCACGTCGGTGCCGAAGCCCTCGACCTTGTGGACGGCCCGCGGATCGGCTCCCGCGGCGATCAGCATTTTCACGAGGGTCGTCGACGCGATCGCGCTGAACGGGTGGCCCTTCAGGATGAGAGGCGACCCGCTCAAATAGCAGGCGACGATCTGAATGGTGGGGATCCCGTAGATGAAGTTCATCGGGGTGACGAGCGTGCACACGCCGGCCGGGAGGCTACCGTCCCTCCAGTAGTGCTGGCCTGGCACCATGGTTGGGACGGTCTGCCCGGCCATCGCCTTCTCGACGTTGCCCTCCAAGTGATCCGCCGCGCGTTTGGCCTCCCAGAAGTCCTTGTCGGCCTCGAGACGGGTCTTCGGAGTGAGCTGCCGTATCTCGTCGATGCAGTCCTCGTAGAACCAGTGCAAAAGGCGCGAGAAGTTCTTGATGACGTGCTTGCGGTAGGCCATCGCCTCGCCGGTCCACTCGAGCGACGTCCAGAACGCGTGCGCCCGCTCGACCGCCTCCAGGCAATCGGCCTCGCGTGAGCGGGCGAGCTGGAAGAGCATCACCCGCCGGTCCGCGAGCGAAGGCCGTGACACGACCTCTGCCGTGCGCCGCCACTCGCCGGCGACGAGATTGAGGCACGTCACGGGTCGGTCCCCCGCCCTACGCGGAATGGTGCGTCCGAAGAGGTACGGCCGGAGGGCAGCGCACTCCGCGTCGCTGAGCTGCAGCGAGAAGAGCGAGTACGCGGCTCGCCGGCCTTCGTAGAGCGCCGCGACCGGGTCGGTGCCACCACGCTCGTCGACCGACTGCGTCAGGAAAAGCTCGGCCGCTCTCGCGAGATTCGCGCTGCTGGCGTTGTTGCCGGCTCTCGGATTCATGGACCATTTGTGTAGCGCGTGGGGACGCGCGGGCGAGCCGCCATTGACTTGCAATGGGCTCCCTTCGCGCTATCGTGGGGTCGGCATCGTTTCCGGCCCACGCATGAACCCGAGCATCAGCAAACGCCAGAAGGAACGCGAACGCCAGGAACACCAGCGGGCGAAGGCGGAGCGTCGCAAGCAGCGTCGCGAAGAGAAGGCCCCGCGGGTGGGAGGGTCCGGGGAAGATCCGGATATCGCGGGGATCATTCCGGGACCGCAGGCGCCTCTCGAGGAGTGAGTAGGCCGGCGCACCGCTTCACCGGCGCGTTCGTTGACCCTGCGCTCGAGGCCGAGTTTCAGGCTGAGCACTTCGAGCTCGCCGTCAAACGATTCACCCGGTTCAGCATCGGCCTCTCGTCCCTCGTCTTCCTCGGCTACGGGCTGCACGACGCTTATCTGCTCTCGACGGTGGCCCAC
Source organism: uncultured delta proteobacterium (assembly GCA_963847465.1). GTDB lineage: Bacteria > Myxococcota_A > Polyangia > Polyangiales > Polyangiaceae > Palsa-1150. The sequence continues at coordinate 485,429 of CAWKAF010000033.1, forward strand.
CACGCGTGGGCCATTCGCTACGGCGTCTTCGCGCCTGTCGCTGCCGCCGTACTTGCGTTGACGTTTACGCGCGCGTACGCGCGACTGCACGCCTTCGCGATGTTCGTGTTCGGCATGACCATCAATCTGGTCGTGATCTGGATTGGCGCGATCTCGCCGCCGGACGGGTTCTTCATATACACGGGATATTCCATTCTCTTCGTCACGCTCGGCCCGTTCATCGCGCGAATGAACGTGGTCACCCAGGTCGCGTACACGGTGTGCTCGATCGTCCTCTTCTGCTCGTTCGCGGCGTGCCTGTCCCATCCACCTCTCCCCGTGGCGGTCTCGATCGCCGCAACCATCGGAGCAATGGGAGGCATCGGTGCTCTCGTCGCGAGGCAGCTAGAGGCGCAGGCGCGCGACATGTTTCTCCAGCGCCGAATCATCCGGGCTCAGCTCGACGAGCTGAACGCCGAGCGGGCGAAGTCCGAGGCTCTGCTGCTCAACATTCTCCCGGCGAGCGTCGCCGAGCGGCTCAAGGCGGACGACCACGCGATTGCCGACGGCTTCTCGGAGGTCACGGTGCTCTTCGCGGACATCGTCGGCTTCACCAAGCTGGCCGAGCGCCTGTCGCCCGTCGAGGTCGTGCGGCGCCTCAACGAGCTCTTCTCGATGTTCGACGACCTCGCGGAAGAGTTGAAGATAGAGAAGATCAAGACCATCGGCGACGCCTACATGGCAGCGGCAGGCCTCGTGGGCGCGGGAGATTGTCACACGCACGCGATGGCGGAGATGGCGCTCGGCATGCTCGGTCGGGTGGCGAAGTTCAGCCAAGGCTATGCCGAGCCTCTGAGCATTCGCATCGGCCTCAATACGGGCCCCGTCGTCGCGGGCGTCATCGGCAAGAAGAAGTTCATCTACGACGTCTGGGGAGACACCGTGAACACGGCGAGCCGGATGGAGTCGCACGGCATGCCGGGCCATGTCCACGTCACGGAAGAGACCCAGCGTCGCCTCACGGACACGTACCTCTTCGAGGAGAGGGGCGAGATCGACGTGAAGGGCAAGGGGCTCATGCGGACGTACTATCTCGTCGGACGGCGACCGTAAGCCCTCCCAAGAGAAACACAGTATTGCAGCTCGGTAGCGGGCTACCTTCGATGGGTAGGTCGCTACCATCGCAGGGTCGCGCGGTACCTTCGCTAGGTCACGCGGTACCCTCGCAAGGTCGCGCGTTACCTTCGATTGGTAGCGCGCTACCCCGGCGAGGTAGTCCGGTTTCTCCGTTAGGTATCCGGCTACCCTCCGACACTCGCGGGTTTCCTTCGCCTGGATCCGGGCAAGTGAGCGCAGGTAACGCGCGACCTTCGCTCGGTCGTGACAGAGTGCGGCTCACTCTCCGGTTACCTTCGCTCGGTCGTGACATAGCGAGGCAGCCCAGTCCGAGAGCGAGCCTAAGGAGTCGCCTCCGGTCCCTCGGTTGTCGGGGTCCTTGGCACAGGAGCCCGCCGCTCTGCGAAACGTGCGACCGTCCTTCGCCCGCGTCCGAGCCGCCGAGCTTCGGGAGTGGGCGGGCATCTCCCTCAGAAGGGGAAGCCACCGTCGAAGCCCGGGAAGCCGCCATCGGGAAGCGGGAAGCCGCCGTCGACGATGCCGCCGGTCATCTCGCAGATGCTGAGGCTTGCCCCGGCCATGAGGCAGGACTCGTTCGTCGGGCAGGTTCCGCCGTTATTACAGAGGACGATACCGCCGGCGCAGGTCGCCGAGCATGTGGCGCCCGCCGCGACTCCTCCATTGAGGCAACAGACATCGCCGCCCGAGCAGCTGGCCGCGTTGGAGCAGCTGAGGGGCACGCCAGCGCAGGAGCCGGGGGCCTCGCACGTGGGCGTGGCTCCCGTGAGGCAACAAACCTGAGTGCTCGCAGTGCACGTCGTCGTGCCGCACGTGACGGTCCCGACCGACGAGTCTCCGCCGCCCGAGTCCGCGCTCCCTGAGTCGGTGCCGGCGTCTGCTTGCCCGCTGTCGGCTTCGCCCGAATCGGCGGCACCGGAGTCCTGGCTGCCGGAATCGGCCGACGCGTCGACGCCGGCGCCTCCGGCGTCGCTCGCGGCGTCAATGCCTCCATCGCTTCCGCCCGAGTCTCCCGAAGATCCGTCCGCGCCCGACGCGCCATCGCCAGCCGGCGCGTCCGTCGCAGCGTCCTGGCCGCCGTCGCTCGGGCTGCTCGCGTCGCCCGCATCTTCACCAGCGCCTCCGTCCGTGCCGGGACTGCTGTCCTCGGTGCCGGTGCCCTCGTCGCCGACGACGGTACTGTCCGCCCCAACGCCCTCGTCCTGGCCGGTGGTCGCGTCGCTTCCTCCCGTGTACCCGGTGTCGTTTCCGACGACGCTTCCGTCCTTGCTCTGCGTCTCGCTCGACGAGCCTCCGCCGCAACCTGCGAGACAGCCCACGAGGAGCGCTGCGATGCCCGCAGCCGAAACCGTTCCGAGACGTAAGCCAAGGGTGCGCATGACCGGAAAAGTTACCACGCGGCTTGCCCCGTTGGAAGGACCGAGGGCAGGGCAATCCCTGGGGGCCCGAAGGCTTGGCCGAAGGAGATGAGGAACCCGTAACCGGCGATGGGTAGGCCGGTTCCCGGATCGATGGGGCGCTCTACGGGGAAGCCGATATCGGCGCTGAAGACCTCGCGGTCGAGCCACGGGAAGAGCGCGCGGAGGCCGAAGCCCACCGACTGGTACGGGTGGAGGTTACTCAAGCCGTTGAAGCCGTCGCCCACGTCATAGAACGCGACGCCCGCAATCTGGCACGTGAGGACATCGACGGGACGTGACCTGAATTCGACGTTGTACGAGACGAAGTCCTTGCCGACGAAGAGAGAGAAGTTCGTGGGGAACCCTCGTAGCCGGTCCGTCCCCCCGATATACGTCGCGCACGGTTCGAACGGGCCCCACGTGCTCTGGCCGGGGCAGGCGCCCGTGATATTGAGGCCGTCCCGCCACCGGTAGAGCATCGTCCCGTCGAGCACGAGCCGACCGATGCCCCCCACCGTGGGCGTCACCAGGTGCGCGGTCGGGTTGATCGAAGCATCGAACAGGCCGGCTGGATCCGGCTCCATCGTCGACGCGAACCCGACTCGAAAGAGCCCGTCGCGCAGCGCAAAGGTGTACTGCGCGGCGGCATACGTCCCGAAGAGGTCGAGCGTCGAGCCCAGCGCCCGGAAGCTCGGGTAAAAGCGCAGGACGACCTCGTGGCCGAGCCCCACGTCCTCCTGGAGGGCGAGGGACTCGAAGTCGATGAGGCGCGCGTAGCGCTTCGTGTACGTGTGGTACTCGATCGACGGGCCGACGCGCGTGTTGTTCACGGGGACCGCCGCGGCGACGAAGTCCGCCACCGTGCGCGGATCGGCTCCGGGCGCGTCCACGCGGAATGCGGCGGTGCTCATGCCCGCTCCGAACGTCAGGTCGTGCTTGATGTCCCAGCCGAAAGAGCGCGTCACGTGGTATGCCGCGGCATACTCGCGGTCGCGGTACTGGAAGGGCACGCTCGATCCCGTCGCTGGGTCGACGTATGGAGCCAGCGCGCCGTTCTGGTAGCGCCGGTCGACGACGTCCTGCCACGTCGCGGCTCCGTCCCACGCCCATTTCGTTAGGCCCGAGTAGATAGGTTGCCCCGCGATGAGGTCTCCCGCCGAACCCTCGGGCGAGTTGCTGGCGCGGTTGATCACGATGTCCGCGTCCGCCTCGAGCGCGATGCGCGACTCATCGATGCGCGGGACCACGTAGCCGACGCCGAGGGTGTACGCGGAGGGCACCAGGACGAAGAGCCCGCTGGCCGTCTGATGGGTGCCGGCGACGTTCCACTCGGCAGGCTGAAGCTCCAGCGCATCGAGACCCTGGAGCGAGATCCCCCCTTCGACGAGTGCTGGATTGACGGCTGGAACTCGATGTCCTCGTTCAAGCGCAAGCTCCAGACGTCCTTCGTGATGACGACGACGCGCACCCGGTCCGGCGAGCTGGCTTGGGCCGTGACGATGAGCACCACCGACAGCTGCGGCAGGCTCCTGAGGTTGCGGATCGCGTCGTCGGAGAGGACCTGCCGGTATCGATCTCCCTCACGCAGCAGCATCTCGCGCCGCACGATGGAGGGACGCGTCGTCGCGTGAAAGACGTCGAGCCACCGGGGCAATGGGTCGCGCTTTTCGAACACGTCGATCGGGACGATCTCGACCCGCTCGATGGTCTTTCCCTCGGGCTCCGGCTCGATCTTGGCGTGCAGCGAGGCCAGGACCTCGTCGATCGTCTGTTGCTCGTACGGCGAGTAGACGTGAGAACGCTCTGCCGGAGGGGGCGCCTGCGCGACGGCGATCGACGAGGCGAGGGCGGCGGCGGCAAAAAGGGCGATTGCCGTCGCTCTGCGGTTCATGGGTGACCCACGGGTGGCCTCGGCCGCCTACTTTCTCAGATAGATCGAATTCTTCATACTCGAGAACACCCGCCCCACGATCGGTACGAACGCGTCGAGCGGCATCGACTCGAAGGCCGGGTCGAACGACGGCTGGTCGTACACCTCGCAGAAGTGGGCGCATGCCTCGAAGTGCGGATGTCCGCGGAAGCTCTCTCGCATGTTCCGGTCGAGCCCCAGGTAGTGGAAGAAGTAATAACCCTGGAAGATGCCGTGCTTCTCCACGACGAAATGATTCCTCTCGGAGACGTAAGGCTTCACGATCGCCGCCGCGACGTCCGCGTGATTCGCCGGGCCGAGGGTGTCCCCGATGTCGTGCAGAAGCGCGCACGCGACGTACTCCTCTTCCTCGCCTGCCTGGTGAGCGCGCGTCGCGGTTTGCAGGCAATGTTCCAGCCGGTCTACGGCGAAGCCGCCGTAGTCACCGGCGAGCAGCCTCAGGTGGGCGATGAGACGTGCGGGCAAATCCCGCGAGTACGCGATCGAGTGCGATGCGATGACCCCCCAGTCCTCCTGGGTGCCCTCGGTCATCGCGTGGAACTTCGCTCGTTGGTCCGTTCGATCTTGCATGCTCGTGACCTTCCTCACTCTCGGACGGCCTAATGGGAAATTCAAGGGGGCTCGGTGCACGCGAGGCTGCACGCCCACGCGGCGGCGCTCGGATCGTAGTTGCATCCGGTGCCGTCCGGGCAATCGACGTTGTCGACGCACTTGTCGTTTGCCGTGTGGCAGAAGTAGGCAATCGCGCAGCTCGTGGTCGTGCCGCTCGGCGAGCAGTAGCCGCCCACCGCGCAATCGGAGTCCACCTGGCAATTGCTCCCCGCGAGGCACACATTCGCAGCAGAATCCGTTGGCGAGCTCCGGCACTCGCAGGGCACGTGCGCGCAATCCGAATCGCTCGTGCATTCGTCGTACGAACACGCCGAATCGCAGGCGATGGGGGGTGCCGGAAGGCAGCGCCCGTTGACGCCCATCGTGCAGTCCGGATCGTGCGTGCAGGGGAGCGGCGGCCCCGCGTCGTAGTCGCACGAAGCGCTGAGGGAGCCCGGGCCCCGAGAGATCGGACAAGCGGAGCCACTCGGTCGGTGGTTGGCCGGAACGCGGGCGGCATCGATGTCCGCGCTGTACGGCACGCAGGCCGCGTCCGCCCCGAGGCAAGGAGGCACGCTGGACGTCTCGCTGCACGCGAGGACGAGAAGGGCCGCGGGCGCGATCCCGCCGAAGCTGATGCGCACGCATCAAGGGTAGCAAGGCGGAACGGCGGAGCGACCCGGGGGGTTGCGTGATGGCCTTCGTCGCCACAATCCGCGCTTCTGTCGGCTTTCCGGGGAAGTCGCCCCAAGGCCCCGTATCCTCACCCACTCTCCATGTGGTTTTCATGAAGACGCGACTCCTGTGGTTCGCCCTTGCGCTGGTCCCCCTCGCCGGCGGGGTGGGCTATTGGCGCTTCCGGCTGGCCCATCGAGCGCCCGAGGTGCAATACAAGACGGCGCCCGTGGAACGCCGGCACATCGTCGGCCGCGTCACGGCGAGCGGGACGCTCTCGGCGCTGGTCACGGTCCAGGTCGGGACTCAGGTGTCCGGGCGCATCCAGAAGCTCTACGCGGACTTCAACTCGCAGGTGAAGAAGGGCGAGCTCGTCGCGAAGATCGACCCCGCCCTCTTCGAGGCGACGGTGCAGCAGGCCCAGGCGAACTTCCTGTCCGCGAAGGCCGGTGTGGCCACCGCCGAGGCGAACGCGCTGAATGCCGAAAAGCAGTACGCGCGCACCAAGGCGCTCCACGACGAGAACCTCGCCGCCCGCGCTGACCTGGATACGGCCGAAGCGAACGTTGCCACGACGCACGCCGCGATCGACGCCGCGAAGGCGGCCGTCGCGCAATCCACGGCGTCCCTTCACCAGGCCGAGGTGAACCTCTCGTACACGAGCATCATCTCGCCGATCGACGGCGTCGTGATCTCGAGGAGCGTCGACTCGGGCCAAACTGTCGCCGCGTCGCTCTCGGCGCCGACGCTGTTCACGATCGCGCAGGACCTGACCAAGATGCAGGTGGACACCAACGTCGGCGAGGGTGACGTCGGACGCCTCGAGGTGGGCATGAAGACGTACTTCACCGTCGATTCGTTTCCCGGGCAGAGGTTCTGGGGCAAGATCCGCCAGATCCGAAACGCGGCGACGACGCTTCAGAACGTCGTCACTTACGACGCCGTGATCGACGTCGACAACACCGATCTACGCCTGCGCCCTGGCATGACTGCGAACGTCACCGTCGTCTACGCCGAGCGCCGCGATGCGCTTGCTGTCTCGAACGCGGCCCTTCGCTTCCGGCCGCCGCCGTCGCTTGCCGGAAGTGCGTCGTCTGGCCCGGGAGGGGGCGGAGCAGGCGAAGGGCGGCATCATCCGCGGGGGGCCGGCTCGGCGGCGTCGCCCGATGGGGCTCCCGAGCACAAGTCACTCTGGGTTCTTCGCGGAAGCACGCCGCAGCTGGTGTCCGTGCACACGGGGCTCACCGATGGGACGGTGACGGAGGTAGTCGACGGGGACGTAGCGGAGGGGGATCAAGCTGTGGTGGACACTACGAGCTCGGACGGGCCGCCCGCCCCAACGGTCACCTCCACGTCATTTCGTCGCCTCTTTTGACGGGTCCGTCGTGACCGATCCCGTCATCCTCCTGACCGATGTCACGAAGATCTACCAGACCGGCGACGTTCCCTTGCGAGCGCTCGACGGGGTGTCACTTCGCGTCGAAGAAGGCGAGTTCATCGCCATCATGGGGTCGTCGGGGTCGGGCAAATCGACGCTCATGAACATCATCGGCTGCCTCGACCGGCCGACGACCGGAAGCTACGTCCTCGCCGGCAGTCACGTGTCCGGCATGAGCCGCAGCGATCTGGCGAGGATACGGAACCACGTCTTGGGCTTCGTCTTCCAGCAGTTCAACCTACTGGCACGCACGACGGCGCTCGAGAACGTCGAGCTCCCGCTCGAGTATGCGGGCGTCGGTTCGCGCCTCCGCCGTCGCAGGGCAACCGACGCGCTGGAGCGCGTCGGCCTGGGTAATCGCCTCGAGCACCACCCCAATCAGCTCTCCGGCGGACAGCAGCAGCGCGTGGCCATCGCGCGCGCCATCGTCAACGCCCCGAAGGTCATCCTCGCCGACGAGCCTACGGGAGCACTCGACTCACGCACGAGCGTCGACGTCATGGCCATCTTCCAGGAGCTGTGGCGCTCGGGTATCACGGTGGTGCTCGTGACTCACGAGGCCGACGTAGCGGCGTTCGCGTCTCGCGTGGTCCTGATGCGCGACGGGCGGGTGGTCTCGGACCTCACACAAGAAGCGAAGCGCGCGGTGGCGACTCAGGCATCCGAGGGAGACGGGGCGATTGCATGAACCCCATTCAGACGTTGCGTGTCGCGCTCCGCGCGATAACGAGAAACAAGCTCCGGGCCTTTCTCACCACGCTGGGCATCGTCATCGGGGTTGGCGCGGTCATTGCGATGATGGCCATCGGCGCAGGCGCCAAGGCGCGCGTCGAAGAGGCGTTCGCTGCCATGGGGACCAACGTGCTCATCATCCTCCCCGGATCTACGTCTTCGGGGGGAGTCCGGGGAGGCTTTGGATCGATGCCGACTCTGACGTGGGACGACCTCGCGGCCATTCGCAACGACGTCGGTACCGTGAAGATGGCCGCGCCGACGATGCGGTCGAGCATGCCGGTCGTGAGCGAGGAGAACAACTGGACGACCAGCGTCACGGGTACCTCGCCCGAATATTTCGACATTCGAAACTGGCCTATCGCTCTAGGTGTGGCGATAACGCAGGGCGACGTCGACGGCGGGACGAAGGTGATCGTCCTCGGGCAGACGGTGGTCGACAAGCTCTATGGCCCCAACGCCAATCCGGTCGGTCAGTCCGTGCGCGTGGGGAGCACACCGTTTCAGGTGGTCGGGGTGGCGTCGAAGAAGGGGCAGTCGGCGACCGGGCAGGACTACGACGATGCGGCTTTCATCCCGTTCACGACGTTCGCGCACAAGGTTCAAGGCGGTCTCGGCAAGTACCTACAAGGTCAGGTCATGATCGCGGCAACCTCGTCCGACACGACGCTGCGTGCGCAGTTGGACATCACGGCGGTCCTGCGGGATCGCCACCACCTTGCGCCCGGCGACGAGGACGACTTCTCCATCCGCAACCTCAGTGAGATCGCCGGCGCCCAGCAGCAAGGGACCGAGACGATGACCATGCTCCTCGCGAGCGTGGCGGCGGTGTCCCTGCTCGTCGGCGGCATCGGAATCATGAACATCATGCTCGTCAGCGTGACGGAGAGGACGCGTGAGATCGGCATCCGCATGGCGGTTGGAGCGGAGCCTCACCATATCCTCACGCAATTTCTCATCGAAGCCCTGTCCCTTTCGGTGGCGGGGGGGCTCATCGGCGTCGCTGCCGGGGTCGGCACGGCACTATGGCTGGCGGGGCGCTTCCACTGGCCGATGCTGATCCAGCCGGACGTGATCACCGTCTCGGTCGGGTTCAGCGCGCTCGTCGGGATCGTGTTCGGGATCTATCCCGCTAGGAAGGCGTCTCAGCTCGATCCGATTGATGCGCTGCGTTTCGAATGAGTAGCCTAGGCTTGTCACTCGGAGGATTCCTCATGCGTGCACTCGCTTCGTTCCCCCTCTTCGCGGCGGCGGCCCTCGTCGTGGGGGCTTGCGAAAACCCCAGCAACTCGCCACAGCCTGCCGCGCCGACCGCGGCCGCGCCCTACGGGGCGTACCCGCCGGGCTACGCGCCGCCTCAGGGGGCACCGCCGGGTTCCCCGCCACTTCAGCAACCGCCACCGGGCTACGCCGGCCCGTACCCTCCGCCCGCGCCCGCTCAATACCCCGCCCAGTACCCGACGCCTGCTCCAGCACCTTCGCCGGCTCCGTACGCCCAGCAGCCGCCCTATCCGGCGCCGGCGCCGATCCCCGCGCCCTCCCCTTCGCCGGCACCTTACGTCGCGCCGACGCCCACCTCGGCCTCGTCAGCGGCTCCGGCAGGGTCGGCCTCGATGGCCGTTCCGGGCCTGCTCGCGCTGCCCTGTCAATCGGACGTGACATGCGGTTTCCACCACTGCAACACGCAGTACGGGAAATGCGCCTTTCCCTGCCAGACGGCCGTGGACTGCATCGCGCCCAACGCGTGCAACATGGGGGTCTGCCTGCCCATGCCCGGCGGTGGGAGGTGAGCCGGGCTCGATCGTTCACCGGATCGTCGCGCCTATCTTCTTCGCCCAACGACCCCTGACGAACGCGAAGCCGTTGATCGCGAGGCGCGCCAGGTGGTCCGCGATGAGTGCGGCCCACACCCAGATCAAGTGAGCTCCGAAGACGCGCGCGAAGATCCAGGCGAGCGGCACTCTAAAACCCCAGTTGCCTACCGCCGCACCGATTAGCGGCGTGACCGTGTCGCCCGCCCCGCGCAGCACGCCGCCCAGGGTGAAGTGCGCGCCCATGAAGGGCTGGGCGAGCGCGAGCATGAGCATGAACGGCGCGAGATCGCTGGCGACCTGAAGGTCGTCGGTGCACTGCTGGGCCAGCGGTGTCCGGAGAAAGAAGAACACGAAGCTCAGGGCGCACATGAGGATCATCGCCTGCCTGACGGCACGAAAGCCGATCCGGCGCGCGAGCATCGAGTCGCGGGCACCGAGGGCCTGGCCGACGAGTGTCGACGCCGCGGCGGCGAATCCAAGGCCGGGTACCCAGGAGATGGCCAGGAGACGCACCCCGATGGCATAGGCCGCGATCGCCGCTGTGCCGAAGCTCGACAGGATCTTGAAGTACGTCAGGAGGGCGAGGTTCATGATGAGCCGCTCGCCCATGGCAGGCAGGGAGACCAGCAGCACCTCGGCCGCTACGTCCCACATCGACTGCACGTCGCGCCAGCCAAAGGTGACGCTTGCACCTGCTGGGGCCGCGACCCGGGAAACCGCCGCAAAGAGGACGAGGCCCACGCCGTGCGCTGCCAGTGTGGCGATGCCCGCGCCGAGGAGCTCGAGACGCGGGAACCCCAGCAGGCCGAAGATGAGGACGACGCTCAGCACGGTTTTCACGGACATCACCGCGACCGCGACGACCATCGGTGCGCGAGTGTTCTTGTGGGCCCTCAGTCCGCACTCGAACATGAAGGCGGCGCCATAGAGGACCATCGAGCCCGCGGTGAGCCTGAAATATGGAACGGCGATGTCGATGACCTCGGGCCGGGCGTCGAGCATCCCCAGGAGCTGCCTCGGAACGAGCGTCACGAGCGTCAGGCCGAGCCCTGAGACACTCAATGCGACGAGCATCGATCCGGCGAGCGCTCGCCGTGCGCGAGCGGGCTCTCCCGCGCCGATCGCTCGGGCCATCAGCGCCACGGCGCCGATGCCCACGGAGACGACGAGCGTCTCCACGAGGTTCACGCACTGGGTCGCGTATCCCCAAGCGGCCACGTTTTGCCTGCCGAGACGGCCGACGAGCCCGACGTCGACGATATCGACCAGGTTGACGACCACGAACGACAGAATGGCGGGCCACGCGATCGACCAGATCTCGCGATCGAGCTCCGTTGTGGTCGCCTGGGAACTCGAGGCCGCGCTACTTGGGGTGGGCGACCCCGCGCCGGGATCGATGGCGCTGGCCATATCAGCGCGCAACCTAGCACCGTTTGTGGTTTACGATGGCGAACCTGGAGGAGAGGGACCGCGATGTCGACGTATCTCGATCTCTATGGTGCGGTGAAACGAGGCATCCGGAACCCAACCGACCTCGCGGTGGAGCTTTACCACCCAGAGGAGGCCGTTCAGTCAGCCGTGCAGACATTGCGCGAAGCCGGCCTGCTGCAGCTCGTGGACGTGCCCGGCCGTGGCACGCGCATCGAGGTGCATCCCGGCGCCGCCGACGAGGCAAGCGCCGTCAAGAAGGCGAAGGCCGCCGGCTTTGACCTGAACGCGGAGATCCGCGGTTAGGCAGGACGCGTCTCTACTCGTCCTGCAACGGCGGTTGCGGCATCGGGTCCGGGAAGGCAGCAACGACGTCGTCGCAGGTCGGGGTCCCGCCATCGAGCCCGAGCTGCTGGGACATGTACGTCCCGGTGATGAGCGTCTTCTTGCCGGCCGCACCGGAGTACACGGTGACGTTCTCGTCGAGGAACTGCCATTCCGAGGGCATGCACGGCGTCGTGGAGCCCACGTCCTGGCAGCCGACGACGTGTATCTCGTACTCGGGGGCCGTGACCGTTCCGCTGGCTGCCGTGCAGCTCGAACTCGTTCCGTACAGACTGAGCTGGGTGCGCGACACGATGAACAGCTTGTTCGCCTTGGGTGCCCCACCGCCGAGGCCCGTCGCGGGCAGGTAGTAGCCCATCGTGGCGTCGTCGAGCGGGTAGGTCGTGATTCCCGGGTTGCCGTCGTTGTCGTCGTCGACGATGTCGCTTGCGGAGATGGTCGAGCTCATGGTCGGCCACGCCGTGGCCGGATTCGCGTACGTGCTCGACGCGGCCAGGCCCTGAACGGATGTCGTCAGGTTGATTGTCGTCGAGCTGCCGACGTTCCACCCGCCGAGTGTCCCGCCGGTCATCGCCGTCCGCATATCCTTGTCCCACACGGTCTTCGTGGGCTCTTCGAACAACACTTGAACGGTGCCCGTCGTGGGCGCACCGATGGCCATCGCCCCCGTCGCATTGAGCACGAGCGGCGGCGTCTGAGTTCCACAGGTCAGCGTGGTGCCCGTGATGGTCGAACCGCTGATGTTGTAGTGCGCGAGCGTCCAGAGGTAGATGGGGCCAGTCCCACCGTTGGCCGCCTCGACCTCCGCCCAGGACGAGTTGAGCGTGATGAAAGCGCCGACCCATTCCTCCGTCATCGGCGTACAGGCGGCGCCGGCTCCGTCGATGACGGCGTTGCCAGCGTCGGCTGGCCCGCCGTCGCCCACGGGGGGCAACCCGCTGTCATACGGGGGCGCGGCGGGGCTGCTCGAGCTGCTGCAGGCGGCCGCTGCTCCGAGAAACGCCAGCGCAAGACCGGAGGACGTTTGACCCAATCGCATACCGAGCAAGGACTTCATCGTGACCTTCTCCCCGTCTCACACGCGACGGCGCGCGTTTGCTTGATAAGAGAATTGCAGACGCGCCCCAAGCGCAGCCTGCCCACACCGGGGGGTTCCTAACCCGATTCGAGCCCCCGAGCAAACGTTTCCCGTCAGGGCTCGGCGATCTTGAGCAGCTGTTTGCCCAGGTTTTCTCCGGCAAATAGCCTACGGAGGGTGCGCGGGGCGTTCTCCAGCCCCTCTTGCACGTCGACCCGATTGACGATTTGCCCCGACGAAACCCATCTGGCCAGCTGCATGACGGCCTCGGGCGCACGGCTCATGTAATCGAGGATGATGAACCCCTCCATGCGCCCGCGGTTCACCACCAAGTTTAGGTAGTTCTTCGGTCCAGGTGGAAGCTCTTTGGCGTTGTAGCCAGCGATGGCTCCGCAAAGGACGACCCGGCCTCGCATCGCAAGCTGCGCAAGGGCGACGTCGAGGAGCGGTCCGCCCACATTGTCGAAATACACATCGATCTTCTTCGGACACAGCTCCGAGAGGCGGCCGGCTACGTTCTCCGATTTGTAGTCGATGGCTGCGTCGAAGCGCGCCTCGTGGACGAGCCAGTCGCACTTGTCTCTTCCGCCGGCGATGCCGATGGCGCGACACCCTTTGATGCGAGCGATCTGGCCCACCATCGAGCCGGTCGCGCCCGCGGCGCCGGACACGACGATCGTCTCTCCCTGGCTCGGACGGCCGACGTCGAGCAAGCCGAAGTATGCGGTCAACCCGGTGAGGCCCAGCGCGCTCATCGCGAGCGTTATCGGGACGCCGGGCGGAACCCTCATCGGTGCCGCGGGGCCCTTCGTCGGCAAGAGGGCGTAGTCTTGCCATCCGAAGAGCCCCTGCACGAGCTCCCCTTCCGGGTAGGCTGAGTTACGCGACGCTTCCACGCGACCCACGGCGAAGCTCCGGACCACTTCGCCGATCTTGACCGCGGGGAGGTACGTGTCCCGCGAGATCCATCCGCGCTGGGTGGGATTGGCCGAGAGGTAGAGGTTTCGAACGAGGATTTCCTCATCCCCCTTCGGCTCGGGAGCAGGCTCCTCGACCCAACGGAAGTTCCTGTCCTCGATTTCCCCTTGGGGGCGCTCGGCCAGCAGCCAGCGGCGATTCGTTCGATTCGGCATGTCCGAACAGGGTTACCACATACGATCGGGGCTCTGAATCGACCAAGAATTTCTCGTCATCGCCCTCTGTGGGCGAACATGCTGGTCGTGCGGATTTGGCCTCTCGTTCTGACGGGCCTGGCGTATGCCGGGCTGTTCGGATGTTCTTCCAACGCGCCGCCCAGGTTGGCGACGGCGCCCCAGGACATGCTCGCACAGGGTGCACCCGAGCCACCGACCACCTCACGCGCCGCCGCGGTGGTCGCCTTCGCCTCCGCCCAGGTTGGAAAGAGTTACTGCTGGGGGGGAAGCGGCCCCACATGCTTCGACTGCTCGGGCCTCGTAAAGGAGGCATGGGCATCCGTGGGTGTGCGACTCCCGCGCACGAGCGGCGCCATGGCCTCCGAGCTTCCAGAGGTGCCAATCGACGACCTCCAGCTCGGCGATATCCTCTGGTGGCCCGGCCACGTGGGCCTCTATGCGGGGCGTGGCTGGCTGGTCGATGCGCTCGACACGCCCCACGGTGTCGTCCGTCGACGGGTCAGCCAGCCCGCTCGCGCATTCCGTCCTCTCTAGAGCGACTTGGAGCTACATAGAGAGAGGTCATGACGGAGTCCGAAAAACCGCGCGCCGACCCGGACGGGACGATAGAACTCGATCGGATCGATTCGGACAGGCCACCCCAGGTAGCGGAAGAAGGCGATGCGTCGGCGCGAAGCGCTCGCAGGACTCCACCTCCGCTCCCCGAATTCGCGCAGCAGACGTCGGTGCCTCCCCGGGCCGCGGCTCCGTCGATGCCCCCACCCGCGCCCCGAAGCGCAGCGAAGAGCATCGGCTACGTCGTGCTGCTCGTCGCGTTGATCGCGGTGGCTATTGTCGCCGGGCAGAGCGTCGGGAGCCGAGCGCGCGGGTCACAGGCCCTCGCACCCACTGCGCCCAGCGCGTCCGCGGCGACTTCAGCAGGCTCAGTGCCGTCGGCGTCGTCGGACTCGGTCCTCATGGTCCCGACGATAGAGATGAAATAGGAGGCTCCGACGGTCTCCGCAGCCAGGCGGCCACCAGAAGAGGCTACGCCGCGGTATAGGTCGTCGCTCGCTTTCGCCCGCGCTTCTTGAGCTTCTTCTTCGAAAGGCCTTCGGACAGGACGCGCGGCATCTCCTTGGCCTGCATGCCCAGCTCGGACCGGATCTGCTCGGCTCTCAGTCCACCTTTGTGCTTCTTCACGAGGGCGACGATTCCATCGAGAGCCTTGGCGATCTGTTCCGGGCTTCGGCGCGCGAGGCGACCCGAGGCTCGGCGGCCTCTGCGAGGCGCCCCCGCCGTGCTGGCGGCAGTATGTCCCTGCGCGCCGCGCGGACGACCGGGTCCGGGACGACCGGTGCCGCCGTCGGCGACCAACTCCTCCAGAGAGGCCGAGCGAATGGCCTCGAGGACCGCGCCGGCGAACGAGTCGGCGAGACTTCGGAGATTCGTGCGAAGTGAACTGGGCATAAGATGCGACGCTAACACGGCATGAGCTCACGCGTAACCTACAATTACACCGCTGGCGCCCGTGTACGGAGTCTGCGAGATTGGGCCATGCAGCGCGGAACGAATCCACATAGAGCGAGGTTGTCACGATGGTCGATGCAGTTATCGTTTCGACGGCACGTACCGGTATTGGAAAGGCCTTTCGGGGAGGGTTCAACAAGACGCACGGAGCCACCCTTGCGGGATTTGTCATCGAGCACGCCGTGAAGCGGGCGAAGATTGACCCCGCGGAAGTCGAAGACGTCATTCTGGGGTGCGGCTTGCCGGAGGGGGCCACCGGGCACAACGTGGCCCGCAATGCGGCCATTCGCGCCGGCCTCCCTGTCACGACGAGCGGCACGACCGTCAACCGTTTCTGCTCGTCGGGCCTGCAGGCCATTTCGATGGCGGCCCAGCGCATCATCGTCGACCGAGTACCGGTGATGGTCGGCGGCGGCGTCGAGTCCATCAGCCTCGTGCAGCCGAAGCTCAACATCAACGACATTGCCGAAGAGTGGCTGATGCAGCACAAGCCGGCGCTCTGGTACCCCATGATCCAGACGGCCGAGATCGTGGCCGAGCGGTACAAGGTGAGCCGCGAGGCGCAGGACCAGTACGCGCTCGTCAGCCAGCAGCGCACGGCCGCCGCTCAGAAGGAGGGCAGGTTCAATGATGAGATCGTGGCTTTGCCCACGAAGGCCGAGGTCGTCGACAAGGCTACGGGCACCGCTAGTCTTCAAGAGGTGACCGTGTCCAAGGACGAGGGCAACCGGCCCAGCACGACGCTGGAGGGGCTATCGGCTCTCAACCCGGTGCAGGGCAAGTTCATTACCGCAGGCAACGCTAGTCAGTTGTCGGACGGCGCGTCCGCTTGCGTGCTCATGGATGCCAAGCTCGCGCAGCAGCGCAATATCGAACCGCTCGGGGTCTACCGCGGTCTCGTCGTCTCGGGTTGCGAGCCCGACGAAATGGGTATCGGTCCCGTCTTCGCGATCCCCAAGCTTCTGGAGCGCCACGGCCTCAAGATGGATGACATCGGCCTGTGGGAGCTGAACGAGGCGTTCGCCGTTCAGGTGGTGTATTGCCGCGACAAGCTCGGCATTCCGATGGATCGGCTGAACGTCGACGGCGGCGCGATCTCGATTGGCCATCCGTACGGAATGTCCGGAGCTCGCATGGTCGGTCATGCGTTGATCGAGGGACGACGGCGGAAGGCGAAATACGTTGTCGTCACGATGTGCGTCGGCGGGGGTATGGGCGCGGCGGGGCTGTTCGAAGTCGCCTGACGGGCGGGTCCACATCCGTCGCGGGCATGATCACGCGGCCTGCTGCACGCGCGCCTCGTAGGTGGCGCCAAGCTCGCGATGCAGTGCCGCGAAGCGCTGGCTGAGGATCGAGGTGCGGAAGAGCATGACGGTCTGTCCGCCGTGTTGCGAGAAGCGGGCGCCGGCGCGCTTCATGCGAGAGCCGACTACGGTCTTGGCCGCGGCTTCGGTGACGCCAGTGCCGATTGGATATCCGCGACGTTGCGCCTCTACGTACTTCATTCGTCCGAGACTGTTCTGACGAGCGATGTAGTCGATGGCCTCGCGCAGTTCCTTGCGCCCGCTGGCGGTGCGTGGCTACGGAGACGGGCCCGCATCGAGCGAAGGACCTCGACAGGGCCGTCGCGCTTGCTCTTGATCGTCTCTCGCCAGGTCGCCGCTTGGACCTGAGCGTCGCCGGTTCCGGGTCCCCAGATCGCGTTGGCAGCCTTCTGCACGTACTCGGCGATGTGGAACGCGTCGACGAGCTTCATGCGGTCGCCGCTGCACTTGGCCGGCAGTCGACTCTCGATACCTTCGAGGGCTCGCCACTGCGGATCGGCTCCGTCGCTTGCAAACACGATGTTCAGGGTCGGGCGCTCGCGCAACACGCTTTGCAGCTCTGCCTCCAGCTCTTCCACTAGCGTCTTCTTGTAGGGCTCGGGCATGCGCGCCAGGTAGATCGTGTCCAGCCGCTCGCCGTCCGCGTCGTAGAAGGCGAGTGTTCCGACAGCCCCTTCGTGCCACGCGCGGCCCATCGTGCCGTCGTGGGCCGCGGGGCCCGGATCGCACACCACGCCGTAACGTGTCTCATGCCGTGGAGGCTCCGGCGAGCGCGTCTTTCTGCCACGCGGACGAGCATGCTCGCCGTCCTGCGGCACCATCACGCCGTCGATGCCCACCTGCACCGTGACCGCCTGCTCGGCAATGGCGTGCGCCTCGCGTACCGCTGTCGCGATGACCTCGCGACCTTGCTCGTAGCGCGCCGCCATGGCGCGAGACAACCGGCCAATCGTGGAGTTGCTGAGCGTCGCGGTCCCCACCTCGCCGAGCAGATCGGCCGCCTCCTGCTCGGGCATGCTCGCAAGCGCTCGCGTCGCGACGCGCGCGAGCCGAGGCGTGTACGTGCCCTCGACCATCCCCAGCCGAAGATCGAGCGGCACCGCGACCCGTCCGCGACCCGACTGCTGATAGACCGCGCGCTCCAGCGATACCGTGCCGAAAACCGTCTCGTAGTCGTGCGGCGTCTCGCGACGATTCCCCCAGCGCTCGCCGTTGATGTCCACCTCGGGCGCGTCCGCGTCGGCGCGTTTCATCGCGATGGCCATCTGCGCTCGACCCCACGCCTTGGCCATCTCCAGCACCCGACCCTCGACCACGTCTACGTCCACCTCGTGCGCCTTCAACCTCCCAAGTTCCTCGCCCAGTTCGAGCATGCGCCGCTCGATGCCCTCGACATCTTCCCGGTTCGTCATGCTCGCCTTGTCACAGACCAACCACCGGCGCTGCAAGCAAAGACCGACGCGCGCCGGGCGCTTTGCAGTCAGGCGATCAATTCACGCCGTGGATGGATGTGGACCCTGACGGGCTTGCGCCGGCGAGCCGCACACCCCGACCTGGGGTTTGGAGACATCAGCGCAACGGAGCTGCGGCGACGATCCGGTCCCCTCGCACGACGAGGCGCGGTATCGGTGTCCCGATCGCACGCATCGTTACGTCGGCTCCGTCGACGGTTGCCTGCAGGCCGCCCCCCCGGGTAAGCCCGTAGCCTACGAGGTCTCCGTCGCCACGGCTGTGGAGCATTCGTAACAGAGTGCGAAGCTCGCTCCAGTCGTCCGCTTCGGCATGCGCGTCGAAGTATACCGGAACGATCCCGAGACAGGCGAAGATCTCCGCCTTGGCTTCGTCATCGTCGGGGAAGCGTACCCACGCGCGTGCGAGCATGATTGACCCTGCGCTGATGCCGAACATCGGTTTGCCCGCCCGCGCCAATCGGCGAAACGTTGGCAACATGTCTTTGTCGCGGAGCACTCGCATGCCGTGATCGACATCGCCTCCGGACATGAAGACGAGGTCGCACTCGTCCAAGAGCGCGCGGGCCTCCGCGGCCGAGGAGCGAGCGGAGGCCATCTTGGCCATGCGGAAGCGAGCCCCGGACAATGCCAGGCCGCCTCGAATCATCGTATAGAAGGCTCCGTTGTCGTTGCTTGCGACGCCGACGTATGCGACGAGGGGGCGCTCGGCAGCGATGTCCTCCAGCGCCGCGCGGAAGTGTTTGCGGAGAGCCCGAAACGTTCCGGGGCCGCCCCCGATCAAATGTACGGTCTGAGTCCGGCGCATGCGAGTGCAAGGCTATCCTGGTGCGACCCCTCCGGTCAGGCGAAACGGGCAGCCAACAGCCGCAGGACGCCATAGGCGGCCGCGCTTGCGACCCAAAGAACGGCGCGTCCGTGCATGCGAACTTTGAATCCCCAGTAGGGTGCGAGCGGAGCGGCGATCAGTGCCACCAGGGCACGCCACCGCGGGACGTAGCCCGCAAGGCCGGCGACCAGCGCCACGTGCGCGGTCACGAGCAACGCGAAAGCGAGGACCAGCGCGAGCGTCAGGATCTCGTCGCCAGCCATTGCGACCGTATCAGTATCGCTTCTGCCAGATGAGGTCGACGATCGAAGTGCCCGCGTCTCCGACGGTGGTCACGAGCGACCATTGACGCAAGAAGCGCCAGTTGAGCGTGAGGAGCGTCGAGTCGGGGTTACTTCCGGGGGGCGGCACTCCGAGCACCCAGGCAACCTGGATCGAGATGTCCCTCGCAATCTGCAGCTCGACCTCGGGACGGGGGCTGGTGGTCGAGGTGTCGATCTTCGTGGAGAGTCCTCCAGCCAGGCCGAAGTTGTCGAGCATGTGATTGACGCCCCCGAGCGCACGGTTGATGGGCGCGGTCGCCGCACCGCCAGCCAGGCCCACGGCCCCTGTCGCCTGCGGCGACGTCGCGCCCGCGGGTGCTTGCTCGTCGGTGGTTCCAAAGAGAATGAGCGCGAGGATCTCGCTCTGCGAGCGGGAAGGTTGCGAGCGCAGCTTGACTTTGCCCGTCTTGAGCGGGCCGATGAAGTCTGCAAAGACGTTGGTTCCATCCGGTGCGACCCACCCGGCTGTCAGCACGACCTGAGGATTCGTCGCGTCGTCGCCGACGAACGTCACCGTGCTGTCGCCCTGTATGTCGAAACGCTTGCCCTCCACGTCGAGCGTGCCGCGGGCGAGCCGGATCTGACCGGTCGCGCGCGCCTCCCCCGACCCGAGGATGACCGTGGGGGCCCCTTCGAGGCGCATGTCGAGGTCCGTACCCCGTTGCACCTCGACGTCGCCTCCGAGGCGGACGGTGACCTTCACTGGGAGCCGATCCGCGCTCCCAGCCTCGGGCAAGGCGCCCGTCGCCGTGTCCAGGTACGCAGGTGCGAATTCGTTCGGGCCGCGGTCCACGCCGACGTCGACGCCGTCGATCCCGGCCAGCGGTTGCACGTCGTGGTTGGCCGCGGTCGGTAGCTGCACGTGCATCGT
The DNA here is from genome assembly GCA_963847465.1 of uncultured delta proteobacterium. Taxonomy (GTDB): domain Bacteria; phylum Myxococcota_A; class Polyangia; order Polyangiales; family Polyangiaceae; genus Palsa-1150. The sequence goes on from CAWKAF010000033.1 coordinate 505,453, forward strand.
CGGGACATCGATGGTTACGTCAACGCCGCGATGATCGGCGGCGCGATCGGCAGCGACGTCGAAGCGGCCGTCGACGATGCCGACCTGGACTCCGTCGAAGACGAGCGGCATCGGCGCCTTGGCCGGAATCTGGACCACCGCCCGTGCCCCGCCGAAGGCGAGTCCGTCGAACCTGGCGGTGGCCGCCATCTGGACCCGGCCGCTCAGGCCGCGCGCCGTCGCCTCCTCGAGCTTCACGACCCCGTCCGGGGTGAGAACGATCTTGGCGGAGGCCTCGTGGAACTCGCCACCCAGCTTGGCAAGTTCGAAGGTGCCGTTCTTCAGGGCGATGGTGCCTTGTGGATGGATGGTCTTGGCGACGGGGTCAATCTGGACGCGCACGGCGCCCGTGAGACGTCCGTCGAGCTCGGAGAAGACTCCGGAGGCGAAGGGAAGGAGAAGCTCGGCCCGGAGATCCTGTGCAGTGAGGGAGACGTCGCTCGGCTGGGACGCATCGATCGACGGCATGATAGCTGCCCCCCAGCGCGTGCCTGCTCGCCCGCGCGCTTCCACGAACCCGTCCGCTTCCTCGACCCTCGCCACCGCATCGAGCGCGTGACCGTCGATCGACGCCTGGACGTGCGCCCCGCGGCACGCAACGTCGCCGACGCGCAGATCGTCGATGGCAAGATCGAGTTTCCCGGTGGCGTCGTCGTGGAGTCGGTCGATCGCGATGTCGCCGGTCGCGTGGCCCGCGATCTGACGCACGTCGAATGCGCCGACGGTCTGCAACGGGAAGCGCGAGAGGTGCGCCTGCAGAGACGCTGTCCACGCAAGTGGAGCTCCACCGAGATGCTCGAGGAGGCCCGCGGCCGCCGTGTCCACGTGTGCCTTGGCGTCGAGGAGGTTCCGGTTTCGTGAGGTCGCTCGAAGTGTCGCGTCGCCGTGCGGGCTGTCGTAGTGCGCGGCTAGGTCCACGTCGATCGGTAGCGAGAGCACGCTGACGTCCGAGCGCCCGCCCCGGACCGTGGCATTCATCTCCACCTTCGGTTGGAGGACAGTGCCGCTCCAGTCGAGCGTCGCGGCAATCCGACCGTGAGCTGCCTTGGTCCGGAGCATGGGCGGCAGCCCGTCGAGCTCGCGCTCCGGAATCACGATCTTCGCCTGGAAGGGCATCGTGCGGAGTACGTCGAGGAGGCGATCGTCCGTCTCGAGGATGCTGGCATATGGCACCGAATCCGATTTTGCCGTGACGGAGACGAGCGCGCCGGAGGCGTCGACTGCCTGGGCGTCGAAGGACGTCTGTCCGGTGGTGCCGTCGATGTGCGCGTGTGCCATCGCGTCCACGCCCGCGACCCTCCAGGGGTTCGGGGACCCCGTGCTCGAGGCGACGAAGCGGGTCGTCGAAGCGGTGACGTCGAGCGCCGGCGTGGTGTCCGTAACCGAGTCGCGCTCTAGGCGCGCCTTGACGTCCACTGTTCCGCCTACGTCCTCGAAAGGCAACTCGCCGAGCTGCGACGCGAGTCTTGCAGAGATCGACGTGCACCGTCGCGTCGATCGCGCCCCATGCGTGCTTCCACGACGACCACTCCAGCGGCTCGGCCCGTCCAATCTCTACCGAGGACGATTGCACCTCGAGCTTGCCGACGTCGCCGACATTCGCCGCGAACTGGCCCGATACGCGATTCCCCTCGAACCGAGCGTCCAGGTGCGCGCCGGCGTCCGTCCAGCCGCCGAAAGCGACGTCCGAGAGTTCGATCTTGGCGTGCCCGCGAAGTCCATCTTTCCCAACCTTCGCGTCTACGTCGACCGCGAGCCGCCCCCCTGCGATGGCGTCGACATGGACGAAGTGCCCGAGCCGCCCGAGGTCGAGTCCCGTGCTCTGCGCCTCGACGGATAGCTCGCCCGCCGCGTCTCCCACCGTGGCCCTCAACGGTTCGCCGAGTCCCTCTACCTCGAGAATCGTCGACCCGAGCCTCCGCCTTCGAGAGTCGAATCGACGGAGAACGGACGACGACACGTTCTCCCCCGGCTCTGATCGAAGCCACCGCGTTTCGCAGCGTGGCCCCGCGGTCGATGGATAGGTCCGCATGGGCGTCGACGTCTCCCTGTTCTCCCAGAAGCGACAGAGCGACGGCCGCGTGTGAGGGCGGTCCGTGGGCCTCGGCGTGTACACTGGCGAAGTGCAACCACCTCACGTCCAGCTGGCCGCCGGTGAGCTCTGCGTCGATCGACGGTGACGAAGGGTCGCCGGTCGCGTGCGCGGTGAGCCTGGCGGTGCCCAGGTGGATCCCGGTGACGAGGACTTCGCTCGCATCGGCCTCGACGAACGCGTCGAGACGGCCGCTTCCCGTGTCCAGTGTCCCTCGAACCTGCGCGCTCGCGCTGCCCTGCATGCCCGGCTGAAAGCGCGAAAGCGCCTCTAGACTCGCCCTGGTGGTCGCATTGAACTCCAAATAGTGCGACCCCTTCTTTGGCGTGAGCCGTAGCGTGAGTTCAATCGGAAGCCCGGGCTCGTGAACTAGAATGGTCGCACTCAGAGTCGCTTTGTCGGGGGCTGCCGGGTCATAGGCAAACTCCCCGTGAGCCGTGGCAGGCGGCGCGACCATCGACCCGACGCTGCCACCCGCGAATTCCAGGTCGACCTTGCCCGTGACGGCCCTCGTCGTCGTCGTGACCAGGTGGACGTCAGCCGATGCGTTGACACGGGTGCTCGGCGCCGACGCCGAGATGGCGTGGGCGTCGAACGACTGCGCGGTAACGTGCAGGTTGGCAGTGACCTCATCGGCGATGTTCACCGGCCCCTCGATCTCGAGAGCGCTGCCTCCCGCCGATGCGCGCGCATGCACTTGAAGCTCGCGCAGCGTCCCGTGCGCGTCGGCGTGGACGGACGCCGTCTCGACAATGGGGCTCTTGGGCCAGAGCACACGAAGGTCGTCGGGCTTGGCGTCCGGGACGTCGACCACGGTGTCGATTTCGCCCGCGTCGTACGTGAGGTGGGCCGTTTCGGCGATGGGCCCGACTGTTCCTTGCCACGAGACTCGCAAAGCGCGATCTCCGCCGCGTGGAGACGGCTGTGCAAGGTGAGCCTCGATCGCCCCCTGCGCCTGCACGCCGCCAGGAAGATTCCGGAAGGCTAGCTTCAAACGGTCCGCGTGAATCTCGAGCGATCCCGGAAATACGACAAGCGAGCCCTCGAGGTCGTCGACATTCGAGTCGATCGGCGGAGCACCGCTCATCTGTCCGTGAATCGAGGTGTGGCCGACGCGAATATGGGGAAGCTTCAAGCGCACGCCTCTCGAGGGGCCGGACGGCGACGTGGGGCGTGGCGTCGTGAAGGCTCGCGCAAGGCGAAGCGTGCCGTCGTCATCGGCATCGAGGTTCACGTCCGCAGAGGCCACCGCGACCTCCGGAAGATCGATGATGAGGTCGCCTCTCGTGAAGAGCGCCTGCGCGAGAGCGACGGCCGAGAAGCGCGCCCGCACGCCGTCGAGGCGGAGCAGCTCATGCCCGGCACGGTCGTCGACGCGAACGTCGAGTCCGACCGCGCGCGTCAAACCGACGCCGCCCAAGGACTCGATACGTATTCGCCCGACGAGGCTCGACAAGAGCAGGAGGTTGGTACGCTCGATGATCAGCCGCCGTGCAACGGGTAGGTCGACGTGCAGGATGGCGCCGGCGCCGAGTGCCACGGCGAAGACGACTGCCGTCGCGAGCGCTTTCAGCACCGCGCGCAGCGCCTGGCGCATCAGAATGCCTCGCCAATTCCGAATGCCATGGCAGCCGGAATTCCTGTGGAGCACGGAGCGCTGCCGGAGGCGAACAGCCTTGGTGGGCATCCCTGGGTCGAATCGCTGTTGAAGACTTCCTGCTCGTTCGCGCGCCCAAGCACTTGCAAAAACGGGATGCGATAGCCGATGTCCAAGCGAATCGGTCCCACGGGAGTGTCGTAGCGCGCGCCGACTCCGCACGACATATGTAAGTAGGTCGCGCGGAGGCCGCTCAGACCAACCGTCTGCGACACGTCGCCAGAATCGCAGAAGGCAGCCGCGTCGACTGGCCCCGGGATGTCGAACCGCAGCTCGACGGATGCTTGCCAAAGCGTGAAACCACCGATTGGGATGGGCGACGAACAGGCGGCTGGGTTGTAGCTCTTGCCGTTGACGTCGCAGAGCTGTACTTGCGTGCTCGCCGTCGCAGGATTGAGAAACGGCACGATGCCGTGCGGCGCAATCCCGCGGAGCGGGAAACCACGATTCGAGTCGGGTCCCCCGAGGAAGAAGCCACGGAAGTAGACAGTCTCGACGTCGCGGTCCGCTTGGTTCAAGGCTTGCTGATCCTCCGGACTTGCCGTTTGGTTGGGCGGCGTCTCCGTCAGACTGTTCGTGCAGGTCGCGTCGGTGAGGTGGTAACGCACGTAGTCGCCGTAACCACTGCCGCAGGCGCCCGCCGAAGTCTTCGCGCTTGACGACCTCGCACTCGCAATTGGGAAGAGAAACCCGAGCGAGCCCCGAACCGCGAGCGTCACGTGGCGCCCAATCGGCAGGTAGCCGCGAACGTCCGGCTGTATGCGAACGTCCTCCGCGCTTCCTCCGAAAGGGCCTCCCGCAACCTGCAAATCGTTCACCGCGAAAATGCCCGCGTGGGGGTGCACGGGATCGTCCCTGAAGTCGAGCTTGGTGACGAGCTCTGGGAACGACAGGATGACTTGGGGGGGCGCGGGGTTTAGCTGCTCGCTGGTGTACGAGAAAGGGATCTCGCCCTGCACGTTGTGCCCCAGACTTACCAGCAGGTGCTTCCCGAAGCGCCTATCGAGCCCTACGGTCCCCTTCGGCTCGACGTACCCGACCACCGGTGCGCCCGGCGGGGGCGTGGTCTCGACCAGGAGAGGATAGACGTTGAACTCGGGCTTCACGAAGAGCCTGGTGTGCGGCTCGAGGAACCCGGGTTGGAGAAACTGCGCACGCAGACGCTCCTCGGGGAGGACGTTCGTGACGCGCTGGATATTGTTGATTCGGAGCGGATAGAAGACGCCTCCGGGCGTGAAGTCGACGCTGAAGTCGCGCAAGCCGCCGAAGAAGTTGTGGTCCTCCCAGCCGACTAGCGCGTGGGCCTCGGTCTTTATCTCGTCGAACTCGGCCCCGCCGCCGACTTTGATCACTCGTAGCTTCGTCGGCTCGACCTTGACATCGAGGGAGATGACCCGCGCCGATGGGTCGGACAGCGCGGGAATGACCTGGACTGCCGTAAACACCTCGAGGTCGAGCAGTGCTTGAGTCGCGGTATCGATAGCCGTCGTCGAGTACGGCATACCCGGTTCTATGGCGATGGCGCGCCGCAGTGGCGCCTCTCCGATCTCCTGAGGGCGCGGTCCCGCGCCGTCGGGATCGAGGCCTTCGATCGTGATCGCGCCAAACACAGCGGGCTCTCCGGGCCGAGTGGTGAACGCGTAGTCGATCGAGTGCGTGGAGAGGTCCGCCTGGGCGTGCGACTCGACCGTGGCGTGCGCGTAGCCGTTGTCCGTCAGCGCGCGCGCGACGGCGACCTGCGCCTTCTTGTACGCATCCTCGTCGAAGCGCCGGCCCTCGGGGAGCGCTTTGACCGCGGCGAGCCATACGTCGTCCGAGATCGCTTGAGGCAGCCCGTCGAGCCCTTCGATCCGGAGGCGGCGTCCGAGCATCGGCGGCCCCTCGTCGACGACGATCTGGACGCGTACGTGATCCAGCGTGACCCGCACGACCCGGGCCGCTCGTGCGTGCGCTTCGAAGAAACCATGTCCCCGGTAGTACCGTTCAATCCTCGCGAGATCACGCTGGAGCGCGGACGCGTCGAAGATCTCGTAGTCGTAGGCGATCCCTCGGAAGAGACCCACGAGCTTTGGACTGGCCGCCGTGGCGAGTTTGTCGCTCAGCTCGCCGGCCGAGACCGATTGGTTGCCCACGATGTCTACCGCGTCGACGGCGGACCGCCCCTCCGGGATCGACGAGCATGCGAGGGCGCCGAACGCGATCGCCACGATAGCGACGAACCGCTCGCCCATCTCCCAGCCCGACTCGCGCACGGTGGCGGCCGCGTGCTTCAATGCCTTCACGATGCGCGCTGCCGCCGCCATCTGCTCCGGCTTCGCGATGGCGTGTACGGCATCGCTTCCACATCCCCCTTATACGGCGCAACCCACGAGCGCGCTCGTGCAGGTCGACACTCCCCCGCCTCCGGCGCGCGTGGAGGTTCTTCCACCTCGCCCCGATCTTGCGGCAGCGTGGCTCGATGGCGAATGGACGTGGCGTCGAGGAAGATGGGCATGGATGCCGGGCCGGTGGGTGAACGCGCCGGCTGGGGAGACGTTTGCGCCTTGGGCGTTCGTACGCGGGCTCGACGGTTCGCTGTGGGTTGCGGCGGGTGCGTGGCACGACGCGGCTGGGACCGCGGTCGCTTCCCCTGCCCCGCTGGCGGTGGCAGCAGTGGAAGCCGGCGACGTCATCAACGCGGACGGCAGCACGAGCACGACCGGTCCGACCTTGCGTCCTCCGCGTGTGGAGCAGGAGGCCGCGCCTGCACGTTGAGGTGCTATATGTGCCCGACCGAGGAGGCTTCGATTGCACCGATATGGGAAGCAGAGCGCCGCGGCGCAGCGAGCGGCGGAGCGAAGGGAGCGCGAGAACAGCGCCCCGAGGCTTGCCGCCGAGGTTCCTGATCTCGTGAGCCTTCGGCTCGAGATCGAAGAGCGATCCGGAAACATGGCCGTCATGCAGCCCAAGTACATCCGTCGCATCGTCGTGCCGAGTGCGCCCGCATTGTTCCTCGTCCCATGTGGAGACTCCAACTGCACCGATGGTGGTCATGACGTCACGGGTGCCGTCATTCAGGCGCTCCGCTTGCACCGTGCTCGATTCAGCGGTGAAGAAGGCTGCCGGGGCTCTCTCGGATCGGGCGCCGCCTGCAACCGCATCCTCCACTTCGACGCTGTCGCCGAGTACAGCGCCACGATCTGACACGCGTCGCGCCACCCGAAACGTTTCTGCAACCAATCGGCTGATAAGCTGCCGGGAAGGTGGTAGCCAGCGTTCTCGAACCTGCCCGGCGAACGCGAGCCGCAGCACGGCCGAGCTGCGAGGTGCAGTTTCGGGTCGTCCACGGCTACAAGCGCGCATTCGTCTGCACGGGCAAGGGCCCGGCGTTGCTTCTGATTCATGGCATGGGCGACAGCTCCTCCACGTGGTCGCAGGTGATACCCGCGCTCGCGCAAGACCACATGGTCATCGCGCCGGATCTCTTGGGCCACGGGGCCTCGGACAAGCCTCGCGCCGACTACGCCGTCGGAGCGTATGCGAACGGGATGCGCGATCTCTTGAGCATCCTCGGCGTCGACCGTGCCACGATCGTCGGACACTCCATGGGGGGCGGAGTGGCGATGCAGTTCGCGTATCAGTATCCCGAACGGTGCGAGCGGCTGGTGCTCGTGAGCACCGGCGGAGTCTCTCGCGGCGTGCACCCGATATTGCGTATGGCTGCGGCGTCGAACGCGGGGCTCGCGCTGCCGCTACTCAGCCTCGGCGCTACGCGAGTGGCCGTCCGGGGTGTTTTTCACCTCCTGCGATTGCTCGAGACCGACATCGGGCGCGATGCCGATGATCTCATTCGAGTCTTCGAGGCGTTGCCGGATCTGGCCGCGCGTCAGGCGTTCCTGCGCACGGTGCGGGCCGCGGTGGATTGGCGCGGACAGCACGTCACGATGCTGGATCGCGCATACCTCGCGAGCGGGATGCCGACCATGATCGTATGGGGACGGAGGGACGGCGTGATTCCGCATAGCCACGCACTCGTCGCTCACCAAGCGTTGCCAGGGAGCCGGCTTGAGACGTTCGAGAACGCCGGCCACTTCCCGCACCACAGCGATCCGGAGCGCTTTCTCTCGGTTCTTGCCGACTTCTGCACGACCACCGAGCCCGCGTCCTTCAGCCTCGAGGCGTGGCGCGACCTACTCAGGCGCGGGCGGTCCTAGCGATCCTGAGCGCCGGCGACGTCCACCGATACGCGCATTGCGTGCCGCCCTCCGCCATGAATGACGCCGCGGACGGGGGTGACGTCGCCGAAGTCGCGCCCGTAAGCCATCGTGACGTGACCGTCCGAGGGGATGACGTCGTTGGCCGGATCGAAGTCCACCCAGCCCACGTCGGGGCAGAACGTCGACGCCCATGCGTGGGACGCGTCCGCACCGACGAGACGCGGGCGTCCCGGCGGTGGCTTCGTCATCATGTATCCACTCACGTATCGTCCGGGGAGGCCAAGCGAACGCAGGCACCCGATCTGCAAGTGGGCAAAGTCCTGGCAGACCCCGCGCCGCTTTCGCAGCACTTCGGCAAGGGGCGTCGAGATCTGCGTTGCGCTCGGATCGTACGTGAATTCCTGATGGATCCTCCTCGTCAGGTCACGCGCCGCCTCCATCAATGGCCGAGCCGGCGGGAAGGACGGGAGGGCGTACTCTCTAAGGCTCGTTGCGGCGCGCACGTAGCTGGAATCGAATGTGAACGAATACGCATCGAGCACTTCGGGCTTCCTTTCCGAGGCAATCCGTCCGCGCACCTCTTCCCACCCCCGCGAGGGTGCGGCGAGCGGCAGCTGGCGGCGTCCCTCGAGTTCCACCTCGCTCGTGGCCACGATCCGGAGCGAACGATGAGGCTGATGGAGGCTGAAGTAATGGGTACAGTTCCCGAAGAAATCGGTTCTGACCGTCAGAGCATTCGGTGCGGGAGTTATCTCGACGCGGTGGGCGACGCGGATTTGCGTTTCGCCGTCGCGCGGCGTGACGCGGAGCTCGTGATACGAGGTCGTGAGCGGCTGCTCGTATTCGTAGTCCGTCGCGTGAACGACGCGAAGTCTCATGCGCCGCCCTGCAGCTGTCGCGCGGCTGTTGCATGACTCAGGTAAACGCTCGACAACGAAACGGATAGCTCCGGGAAGACCTCTCCCAGGCGATCGAGGAGCGCGGCGAGCCGAGGGCGCTCCCCCCCTCCGTCCGCGATGCAGAACTCGCTCACATCGGCCAGTCGGAGCTGCCCGGCTGCCTCCAGAATGAGCCTTTGCTGCTGTGAGCGGGGCGAGCCTGGCTCGCGCGGGAAAGCCTCGAGGTGAGCGGCCAGCGTGTCGGTTTGGAACAACACCGAACGCGGGTTCGTCTCATCCGTCAAAAGGAGATCCACCACCGGGCCCGCTTGCAGCGTGGCGAGATAGCGGCGGCGGTAGGTCATCGAGCTGTCCGCGACCTCGAGCACGGCTTCCAGGACGGGGCCCTCCGGAACCCTGGCGCGGGCCACGGTCGCTCTAAGGAGCGATGTCATGTGAATGGCGCGCTCGATCCGGCGTCCTGCGTCCAGAAAGCGCCAGGCAAGTCCACGAGACATGCTGTCCATCGCCACCCCGCTGAACGCTGCTAGCGCGAGGACGACGCGGTTGATGAGATCGAGGTGCGCCGCCAGTGCCCTCGGACCGGTAACGCCCGTCCCTCGGAGAAGCTCCTGATTCACCTGCGCGATCGCTCTCCACGTATCGCCCGACACGCGATCGCGCACGGTTCGTGCGACTCGATGAGCCGCCGCCACAGAGGCTCGTAGGGTACCCGGCGCCTCGGTGTCGAGAACCGACAGGAGGAACGTGCGCTCGCCCGAGACCAGCCATCCGGACCGCCCCGTGTTGTCGCCGGGCTCGTCATCCTCGACTTTTGGGTAGGGGACGCCAGCCCGAGCCTCGAGCGCATGAAACAGCGCTTCGAGCTCGACCGAGAGCTCCGTCTCCGTTCCGCCGCCCTGGTCGGACAGACGAGTTCCGATCGCGCGCGCGAGTCTGGCCGTTCCCTCCGCCCTTTCCGTGTACCGGCCGAGCCAAAAGAAATTGTCGGCGACGCGGCTCGGGAGGTCTCCGCCGCCGCGCGAAAGATCGGCAGGGGCGCTCGTGGGCCTCAGCAGACTGAAGGTACTGACCGGTCCGCCCGCGAGGACCCACGTGTCTTTGCTCTCGCCCCCCGGCCGAAGGGAAAGGGCCGTGCTCTCCTCGGGTCCTCCCACTCGAGAAAGGGCTCCGGGCATCACTTCGTAGGAGTCGCCGGAGGCGACGAGGTACGCGCGCATCCAGAGGTGTGCCGGAGCGATCGCGTCGCCGTCGATGGTGGGAACCGTGGAGAGGACGAAAGATTCTTGCGCGACGTACATGCGAGGGTTGGCGCGGATGCGTGCACGCAGGTCTTCCAGTGCGCTCGCCGACAGGCTGCCCGCGAAGACCGGTGCGACCGATCCGGACGGAAAGGCAGGCCGGATCACGAGCTGCTGCAGACGGGCCTCCACCTGGGCCAAGGACCCCGCATCTCCGCACCAGAAGGTCTGCACGGACTCGAGGGCGAGTTCCTCGCCGAGGAGCTTGCGGCTGAGCGCGGGCAGATACGGCATGATCGCCGGTGTTTGCATCAGACCGCTTCCGAGCGGGTTGGCAAGAGCGACGCCTCCGGCGCGCGTGGCCTCGACGAGGCCTGGCACGCCCAGCGTGGAGTCGGGCACCAACTCGAGCGGATCGCAGTAGTCATCCCGAACGCGGCGCAAGATGACGTCGATGGGCTGGAGACCTCCGAGCATCTTCAAATAGACGCGCGTGTCTCGCACGGTCAGGTCTGCCCCTTGCACCAGGGTAAGGCCGAGGTATTGCGCCAGGAACGCTTGCTCGAAGTAGGTCGCGTTGTAAGGCCCGGGGGTGAGGAGGACGATGCGCGGATTGTCGCGGTTCTTGGGCGCGAGCTCACGGAGCGTCGAGAGCATCGCCCGAAAGAAGAGCGCGAGCCGCTCGACGTGGCACTCGCGGAAGACCTCGGGTAAGGATCGCGAGAGGACGATGCGGTTCTCGAGGGCGTAGCCGACGCCGGACGGTGCGCGAGTCCGATCGGACAGCACGACGACGCGTCCGTTGGGTGAACGCCCGAGGTCCGCGGCGTACAGAGGAAGAAAGCGACCCCCGGGGGGCACGATTCCGACGCAGGGTCGCAGGAACCCAGGGTGAGCGTAGGCCATCTCGGGCGGCAGATCGCCGTCGGCAAGGAGCCGGCGCGGCCCATAGAGATCGGCGAGGATCGCGTCCAAGAGGCGGGCGCGCTGGGTGAGTCCGCTGGAGACGGCAGCCCATTCGCGACCGCCGACGACCACGGGTATGGGAGAAAGGTTCCAGGGGCGCGCTACGCCCTGAGGATCGCCGTACGCGTCGTAGCTCACTCCGTGCTCGTGCAGGAGCTGCCGTGCCTGGTCCCACCGTCGCCGAAGCTCGGTTCGGCCTAGGCCCCGGAGCATGGACACCGCCTTCTCCCACGAGGGGCGGGGCTCCCCGGACGGGTCGAAGAGCTCGTCGTAGGCCCCTACGGTCGGCCCAACCCGGTATGCGCTTGCCCAATGATCGTCAGGCGCAGACGACTCTCTACGCTCGTCGGGAAGCGTCACATGATCGAGACTAGGAAACTGGCGCGGGCCGCTCAAGCCGTCTCACCGCCGGAGATCCAGCGTGAGCGGGAACTGCGGGTTTGGCTCGGGTTCCGGAATCGCCCGAGAGCCCGGTGTGTGGCCGAACCGGAAGAACCGCGCCGCCCGCCGGCTCTCTGCTTCGAAGCCGTTTCGAGGAAAGATCTCGTGCGCGCGCCCGCCGGGATGAGCGACGTGGTAGCTGCAGCCGGCAACGGCGCGCCCGCTCCACGTGTCGAGGACGTCGAACACCAGAGGTGCGTGAACAGGGATCGTCGGGTGGAGTGCGGACGGTGGCTGCCACGCGCGGTACCGCACGCCAGCGACGAACTCGCCGTTGGTCCCCGTGGGATGAAGGGGGATCCGCCGGCTGTTGCAGGTTACGAGGTGCCGCTCCCCTATCATCCCGCGCACCTTGACCTCGACCCGCTCGACCGAAGAGTCCACATAGCGGGCGGTTCCCGCAGCCGTCGCCTCCTCTCCCAGCACGTGCCACGGTTCGATCGCCTGGCGAAGCTCGAGGACCAGCCCCCCGCGGGCCTCGAGGGTGCCGAGGACGGGGAAACGAAATTCGTAGTGCGGAGCAAACCAGCTTGGTTCGAAAGCGAACCCGGCCCTCTGCAGCTCATCGAGCACGTCCAAGAGGTCCTCGTGGACGAAGTACGGCAGGGCGAATCGATCGTGGATGGCGGTGCCCCACCTGACGAGCGATTGAGTGTACGGAGTCTTCCAGAACCTGGCGACGAGTGCCCGGACGAGTAGTTGCTGGGCGAGACTCATTCGCGCGTGAGGGGGCATCTCGAAGGACCGCAGCTCGACGAGACCCTGCCGGCCGGTGGCGCTGTCGGGGCTGTAGAGCTTGTCGATGCAGAACTCCGCACGATGAGTGTTCCCGGTCACGTCGATCAGGAGGTTGCGAAAGAGGCGATCGACCAGCCACGGAGGCGGGGCCGTATCGCGGCTCGCGTCGACCATGCGGAAGGCAAGCTCGAGCTCGTACAGGCTGTCGTTCCTCGCTTCGTCGACACGAGGCGCCTGACTCGTCGGTCCCAAAAAAAGCCCCGAGAAGAGGTACGAGAGCGAAGGATGATTGAGCCAGTAGGCAACGAGGCTGCGGAGCAGATCCGGCCGCCGTAGGACGGGACTGTCATCCGGCGTAGGGCCCCCTATGACGATATGGTTGCCGCCGCCCGTCCCGCTGTGCCGCCCGTCCAGCATGAATTTGTCGGCGCGCAGGCCGACGTTGCGGGCCTCCTCGTAAAGGGCCTCCGTATTCGTCACCAGCTCGGTCCAGTCGCGAGCCGGGTGAATGTTCACTTCGATGACGCCGGGGTCGGGTGTGACCTGAAGGCGTCCAATGCGGATGTCTGGGGGCGGATGGTATCCCTCGACCCGCACTTGCTTGCCGAGGGAAGCGGCGGTCGCTTCGACGGCTGCGCAGAGCTCCAGGTAGTCTTCGACGAACGCCACGGGCGGCATGAACACGTGGAGCACTCCACCACGGGGCTCGACGCACAGGCATGTGCGCACGGTGCTCGGCGAAGACTCGAACCGTGAGGGTGCCGAAGGACCGTCCCCGGGCGTCGCGGGCGCCTCGGCGGGGCGTCGCGAAAGATCCTGGCGCGAGGGAAGGGGGTCGACCTTCGCGAATGGATCACGTCCGTGACGAACGGGTGCTTCGCCGGGCGCGACCCAAGGAAGCCCATCGAGCGGCAAGCGAAACCCCATGGGCGAGTCGCCGGGGACCAGATAGAGCCGCTCGGGGCGTAGAAAGAAGGGTGCGCTCTTCCATCGAGCTTCGCCAGGCGTCATGCCGCGCGCGACGGGCAGCGCATAGCCGACGGTGGCCGCTAAACCCTGTTCGAAGACACGGGCGAGGCGCACCCGCTCGAGCTCGTCGTCTAGCTTGGAATCGAACGGGTCGACGTTGATCGGCAGCCGTCGTTCCCGCCAGAGATAGTACCAAGCGTCTTCGTACGCCGGGACGGCGAAGCTCGCATCGACCCCGAGGCGCGTTGCGAGAGCTGCGATGAACGCCCGGGCGTGCTCGACGTTGTCCGTTCCCGCCTCGTCGCGCGCAAAGAGTCGCGGATTCTCCCAGATCGGTTTCCCGTCCTTGCGGAAGTAGCAGGACAGAGCCCAGCGCGGCAAAGGTTCCCCCGGATACCATTTGCCCTGACCCTCGTGCAGAAGAGCGCCTGGCGTGAAGCGCTCGTATAGCCGCTGCACGAGCTGCGATCCGTAGCGTCTCTTCGTGGGCCCGGTCGCCGCCGTGTTCCATTCGGCTCCGTCGGGGTCGCTCGCGGCTACGAAGGTCGGCTCGCCCCCCATCGTGAGCCTGACGTCGCCCTCCACGAGAGCCCGGTCCACGCTATTGCCGAGGGTCTCGATCGCCCGCCAGGTATCTTCGCCGTAGGGCAGCGTGACGCGCGGCGTTTCGGCCACTCGCGCGACCGACATCGAGAACGAGAACTCTTCTTTGACGCGGTCGTCAGTGCCTCGCTTGTCCCACTCGAAGCTGCCGGTGATCGGCGCTGCGGCCGAAGGGTCCGGCGTACAAGCGAGCGGGATGTGTCCCTCTCCTGCAAGCAGCCCACTCGTCGCGTCGAGTCCGACCCATCCCGCGCCCGGCAGGAACACCTCCGCCCACGCGTGCAGATCGGTCGCGTCCTGGGAGACGCCGGAAGGACCATCGACGGACTTTTCGTCCGCCTTGAGCTGAATCGAGTACCCGGATACGAAACGAGCAGCGAGACCAAGCCTCCGTAGCATCTGCACGAGCAGCCAGGCGAAGTCGCGACACGAGCCGTGTCCCCGCACCAGCGACTCGTCCGCCGCGAATACGCCTGGCTCCATCCGGACGTCGTAACGAAGGTTGCGCTGCACGCGCCGGTTCAGGTCCACGAGGACGTCCACCGTCCGGCGCCCCGACCGAGCGTCCTCCGATCGCGCCCTCTCCACGAAGTCGTCGAACTTGGGCCCCTCCGGCACGACCTCGAGGTAGGGGGCGAGGTCGCGGCGCAACGCCGCGCCGTACACGACCGGGTAGTGCTCGGCGCTGCCCTCGACGAAAAAGTCGAAGGGATCGATGACCGTCATGTCGGCGACGAGATCGACCTCGACCGTCAACTCGGCGCTCTGTTTGGGGAATACGAGCCGAGCCTGGTAGTTGCCGAACGGATCCTGCTGCCAATTGAGAAACTGCTCTCGCGGCGAGACGCGCAACGAATACGCATGAATCGGCGTCCGGCAGTGGGGAGCCGGTCGCAGCCGGACGACCTGCGGCAAAAGAGTCACCGCGCGGTCGTAGCGGTAGTGAGTGACGTGATGGATGGCGACGCGAATGCCCAACTTGCAGGAGCAATACCCCATCCGAGGTTTCGGGGAGGTTGCCGAGCGGGACGCGTTTCCTACGGGATCCCCATCGCTTCGCGCAATCCGTGGATGTATTGGGCGCCGACGGGTACGGTGAGGGTCGACCCGGCCAGATCGCCGCCGATTGGCTCGTACGGACCGCCCAGGCACTGCGCGAGGAAGATCTCCGTGAGGACGCCGAAGCTCATGCGGTTCGGCGTGCGCTTCAGCGTGTGCCCCTCATCGGGGTAGAGGGCGTAGGTCACGGGGACCCGCGCGGCTCTCAGCGCTTCGACGAACTGCGCGGTGTCGGTCTCGGTGACGCGGGGGTCGGTCTTGCCCTGCTCGATGAGTAGCGGATTCTTGATCGCGCCCACGTGCGTCATCGGCGAGCGATCCGCGAGCAGCCTCTTACCCTCGTCCGTGCGCCAGTCACCTACGCGCCGGGCGAGCCCTTCCACGTGCGATTGTCCGGACGGAGGGATATTCTGCATGAACGCGAGCAGGTTCGACGGGCCACCCACGTCTACCCCGCACGCGAACAACTGCGCGCCCGCCGTCATTCCGACGAGCGTCGCGTAGCCTCCGTAGCCCACGCCTACTATGGCCACCTTCGCGGGGTTGGCGATCTTCTCGTCGATCGCCCACTTCGCGACGTCGATCAGGTCTTCTTGCATACGGGTGCCCCACTGGAGGTTTGCGGCCTCGACGAACTTCTTCCCGAAGCCCGTCGACCCGCGGTAGTTGACGCTCAGGACGGCGTAACCTCGGCTTGCCAGCCATTGGTGCTCTGGACTGTATTCGCCCGTCACGCGCGACCACGGCCCGTCGTGGACGAGGATTACCAGCGGAAGGGGAGCTTTTGGTCGTCCTTCGTCGCGCGGGTCCTCTGCGTATGGCAAGGTCAAGTAGCTCACGAGGTCGAGCCCGTCGCGGGCTTTGACGACGACAGGCTTCATCGCCGAGAGCTTGGCGTGTTCGAGGGCATCCTGGCTTCTGAAGAGGAACGTCGCTTTGCCCGGATTGCCGGGGATGTCGGGGTCGCGGTCATAGCGGTAGTAGGCGGTCGGGCCGTCGGGGTATGCGTAGCCGACGATCCACCGTTGCTCGTCGAGGGACCGGCTGGTGACGAGCGGGGTCCCGTCGCCGAACGTCTGGAGGTAATAGAGGTCGCCCTCGACCGAAGAGTCGACGACGTTCCAGATTCGTTTGTCGTAATCGAACGACACGGCCTCCACCGTCTTTGCGCCCGGGTGAAGAAGGACCTGTCCGGCGTCCGCGCGAGGATCCTGGACGACGACGGTGGTCTTGCCGCTCTTGGTATCGAGGGCGACGAGCGCGCTCGTGTCGCGCCCCCGACTGTCCCTCAGGTAGAGGGCATCGCCGCTCTTGTCGAAGGCGACTGCCTCCACGCTGAGCGAGTCTTCCACCGGCACGTGCAATAGGGGCGAGGAGGGCTCTTTTCCGCGCGCCGGCCGGAGGATGTCCGTACTGGCGTCCGAGTTCTGTCGCTCGCCATAGCGCACGCGGAGATCGTCATCGGCAAGCCAGCCGTCGTACCCGCCGTCGTTCTGCTGCACGAGCTTCCGTGCGCCCGTGGCGATATCGACGAGGTAAACGTCTTGGAATTTCTTGTCGCGGTCGTTGACGCCGACGAGCGCCTCCTTGGGGCGCTTCGGGCTCAGCCCAAGGAGCTCGGCACGAACACCGTCGATGGGCGTCAGAATCCCTGGTCTCCTTTTTTGCCACGTCGACGACGTAGAGGTGCCCGCTCTCGTCGTCGGCCCTCTCCCGTGCGAAGACGATCCGATCGCTACCGAACGTCCACCACCACGACCGAACGCTGCCCGTCGTCTCCTGCGTGACCGGCTGCGCCTTGCCGACGTCGTCGGCCGGTCCGACCCACAAGTTGAGGCCCCCCGGAAGGGGCCCGAGCCAGCCGATGCGCTGACCGTCGGGACTGATCTTCACGTCCGCGTGATCGGGCGGCGCGAAGAGCACGCTTCGGGAAAGAAGGGCGGGCTCGGCGCGCGGCGCGCGCGCAGGACTTGCCGTCGCGGCCATGGCGACGGCCTGCGGTGGCGGAGCAGGGCGCGCGATGGCGCAGGCGGGGAGGGCCCCTACGATCAGTGGCACCGAAAGAGCCAGGCGCACGATTGCCATGAGTGGCCGAGGGTACACCGACGGGACGTGCCGTGCGTCAAGACCCCGACGCGAGCGGTCGTGCGCTACCATCGTCGCCTGGACCAATGAATCTCGACGCCAACAGCATCCTTGCTTCACTCCTGATAGGCCTCGTCGGCTCGGGATGCTTCATGTACGGACGCCGCCAGGGGCGCGTGCCGGCGATGGCTGTCGGAGCCGCCATGGTCATCTACCCGTATTTCGTGCCCAACGTCGGACTCATGGTCGGGATCGCCGTCGTGCTCCTTGCGGCACTCTGGGGCGCAGGCCGGATGGGGCTGTAGGCCGCGACCTCAAGGCGTCTTGGGTGTCGGATTGCCCATCTCTGCGAGCGTCTTTTCTGCCAGATTCCTCCCCCAGATCCGGCCGGCTTCCATGCTCTCCTTGGTGGCGACCGGCTGCTGGGCCACGAGCGCGCGGCCCTGCTTGGACTCGTAGAAGTGGATCGCCGCCCCCAGCGTCTCGCGGTCGAAGTTCTTGACGTAGATGGGGACGATGAGGGCCAGGAGCTCCTCGGGTTTCGCGTTGGCCATGAATCGATCCATGAAGCCCGGCGCAAGCCCGGGCATCTTTCGAAGATTCTCGGCCATGCCGTCCAGCACTTGCTTGCCCAGGTTTTCCGCTCCCGTCAAAGCGAGGAGCTTGCGCGCGAGTTGCTCGTTGGTTAAGCCCGCGAGATCGTCACCCGTTGGCTGCGCCGGCGCCGCGGCCGGGGCGCACGGCGCGGTGGGAGGCACGGAGGCGCAGGCGAAGCTGAAGACGGCGATCGCGATCACACCAGGCGTAAAGGTTCGCATGGCTCGATCCTACCGCCATCTCGCTGACCGCCGCGCTGTGCGTTGCGTGGCTGATCGTGCTAGCCGTCCACGGCGCCGTGATTGTTCTCGACCGTGTCAGCAAGCGTTTCGGGCCCAAGAGTCTCTTCGAGAACGTCAGCGTCCAGTTCGACCCCGGAAAACGCTATGGCGTGACCGGGGCCAACGGCGCCGGCAAGTCGACACTCCTCGAGATGCTCGCGGGGCAGGACGACTGGGACACGGGGTCCATCGAGATTCCGAGAGGCCTGAAGCTCGGCGTGCTCGAGCAGAACCACTTCGCGTACGACAAGCAGTTGATCCTCGACACCGTCATCGCGGGTCGCGCCGAGCTATGGGCAGCGATGGTCGAGAAGCAGAAGTTGCTGGACGGTCCGATCGACGACGCGATCGGCATGCGGCTCGCCGAGCTCGAGGCGGTCGTCGCAGAGCACGACGGGTATTCGGCGGAGTCCGAGGCGGCGAGCCTGCTCGTCGGCCTTGGCATCCCGACGGAGAGGCACGGCGACGCAATGCGAACGCTCCCTGCGGGCTACAAGCTGCGCGTCCTCCTCGCCAAGGTCCTCTTCGGCCGCCCGGACGTGGCGTTGCTCGACGAGCCCACCAACCACCTCGACCTCGAGTCCATCCACTGGCTCATCAACTTTCTCATCGATGACTACACAGGCACCGTTCTCGTCGTCTCGCACGACCGGCACTTCCTGAACTCGGTGGCCACCCACATCGCCGACATCGACTTCGGCGGGATCACCATTTACACGGGCAACTACGCCGAGTTCGTCGCGGCGAAGTACGAGAACCAGCAGCGAGCGGAGGCGCTTGCGCAGGCCACCAAGAAGAAGATCGGCGAGCTGCAAGGTTTCGTGCAGCGCTTCGGAGCGCACGCGTCCAAGTCCAAGCAGGCGCAGAGCCGCGTCAAGCAAATAGAGAAGCTCGAGGACATCGTCGAGTCGAAGGGGGCCAAGCGATCGAGCTTGGTACGGCCCTACATGCGCTTCGAGTTCGACAAGCCGAGCGGCCGCGACGTGCTTCGCGTCGAGGGGGCAGGCAAGGCCTTCGGATCGAAACAGGTGCTCGACGGCCTGACCCTAAACGTCAACCGCGGCGATCGCATCGCCGTCATCGGGCGCAGTGGCATCGGCAAGTCGACCCTCCTCAAGATGGTCGTCGGCGCCTACAAGAACCTCGACGCCGAGACGAAGCCGTACGCACTCACCCCCGACGCAGGCGAGCTTCGCTGGGGGCATGACGTCAGCGTGGGCTACTTTGCGCAGGACCACCACGAGTCGTTCGGCCAGACGGGGAAAGGGACGACTCCCTACGAATGGCTTTACCGCTTCGACACGAGCCGCCCGAAGGAGGAGATTCGCGCCATTCTCGGGAGGCTCCTCTTCAGCGGCGAGGCGGCCCTCAAGCCGACGGAGGCACTGTCGGGCGGTGAGGCGGCGCGGCTGCTCCTTGGCAAGATCGTGCTCGGAAGGCACAACGTGCTCGTCCTCGACGAACCGACCAACCACCTCGATATCGAGTCCATCGAAGGGCTGCTCGAGGGCCTCTTGAAGTTCGAAGGGACGCTGCTGTTCGTCAGCCACGATCACCACTTCGTCGCAAAGCTCGCGACGCGTGTGATCGAGCTCGGCGATCGTGCTCCTGGGGACGGTCGACCCGGGTGCAACGTCGTCGACTTCAGCGGAACCTACGAAGAGTATCAGGAGCGGAGTAGCCAGCGCGTTAGCGCGTGAGGCCTCCGGCGGCGCCGGCCGATGCGCGCCCATAGCCTGGCCGTCCTTTTGATTTGCGCCGGCTGCCAGCCGTCCCGACAGCCCCCGTCGACGGCGGAGGGCGGGATGGCCCCCAGCTCACCTTCGGCCGTGCCTTCGGACGAGGCCGTCGCGCGGTACCTCGCGCCGAGTGCCGCGACAGGGAGCGCCGCAGCGCCATCTCCGCCCCCTCCTCCGCCGGCGGTCGCGGTCGAGAACATCGGCATTCACATCGGAGGGGGACCCAACGACGCCGAGACCAAGGCCCCAATCGCGCAGGGCGTGGTCGCCCACTTCGACGAGCTCCGCGCCTGCTGGGCCAAGGCCGACGACCCTTCTCGCGGAGGTACCTTCGGCGTGGACTTGCTCGTGCCGGCTGGGGGAGGTCATGCCGTCGTCTCGCATCCACGAACGGCTCTCGGTGGAGATGTCTTCCGCAGTTGTG
This sequence comes from uncultured delta proteobacterium, assembly GCA_963847465.1. Lineage (GTDB taxonomy): Bacteria > Myxococcota_A > Polyangia > Polyangiales > Polyangiaceae > Palsa-1150. The sequence goes on from CAWKAF010000033.1 coordinate 525,479, forward strand.
TGCTGGGCGTCCTCGAAGGGGTCGACTTCGCAAAACCGCGCGGAGGGCGGACGACGGCCAGCTACGCGCTTCGGTTCGCCCCTCGTTGACGGGCACCACACGGGGTTCAGGCGCCGGGGCTCTCGATTCCGCGGGGCTGTCGTGCCGGAGGCCGGTGGGCCGGGTCGTCCGCCGCGAAGATCGTGGCGAACACGACGAACGCCATCCAGAGCCCGGCGAGATGGTAGAGCATCCCCGCGCCCCCGAAGCGCCGGAAAAGGACGCTCGACACCGGCGGTCCCAACAGCATCCCGGCCGCGTAGAAGACGTTGTAGATGGCGTTCGAGCGACTGTAGTCGTGCTTGGGCGTGACGACGCCCTGCAGCGCAAGACTCACAGGCGAGATCGACGCGAGGGTGGCCCCGGCGACGAAGACGGCAACCAGCATCGAGGCGTAGGAGTTCAGGAACACGAAAGCCGGAATCATCCCGAGACCGACGGTCCCCAGAGCGCGCATCACCAACAGATGCCCCACGCGATCGCCCATGCGCCCCGCCGCGTTCGAGAAGATGAGCATTCCTGCCGCGAAGAAAGCCGGCAAGAGGATGGTCGTCTCGCGGGCGATTCCCTTCGACTCGACGAGGTATAGAGGCAGAAAGAGTACGACGGACGCCTGGAAGTACCCGTAGGCAAACGTCGCGAAGCACGACGTCTTGATGCGCGCCAGCAGGTGCATCGCTGGTTCGCGGCCCTCGGCGCGAGCGCCACCAGCTGCGTGCTCGTGCGCACCCGGCGGATCCCGATCGAGACGAACGAACACCAGCAGCCCGGAGAGCGTCGCGATCGCAGCCGCAACGAAGAACGCGGACGATATCGACGTGGCATGCGCGATCGGCTTCGCGGCGAGCGGGCCCACGACGTATCCGGTCGCGATCGCCACCGCATACAGGCTGGTGACGTAAGCCTTGTTGTGCACGTCGGCGCGCATGAGGAGGATGGTTTCACAGCTCACCCAGATCCCGACCGAGAAGGCGCCATCGAAGAAGCGTGCGAGGGCGATGGCGCCGTACCCGTGCAGGAGCGGAAATATGCCGACGCAGACCGCGTACCCGAAAAGGGAGGCGGTCAGGGTGGTCTTCGCGGACAGCCGTCGGAGAAGCGCGCCCACCGGTAGTGACATCGCCACGATGCCCGAAGCGAAGAACGCCGCAAGCTGCCCGATTTCGGCCTTGCCGAACCCTCGCGCATCGAGGTGAAGAGCGATCACGGCGATCGAAATGCCGTACGCCGTGCCGAGCAAGAACGCAGCGGCGTAGACGACGCGGATGTTCGGATCGCGGATGTTTCGGAGCACGGGAGCGCCCGAGAGTGGGTGGACGAGGGGAGCGAGTCAAGCCCGTGGCGAGCCTCCTTCCGGGCCTCCCGCGGCGAGGTGGCAGGACATTTCGATTGCCATGACGGGCCCGGTGGCCTTAACCATGCGTGAGGTAAGAGGAGGTTTCAGCATGGCGAAAGCAACGACGGCGAAGAAGACGAGCAACAAGCCGCTCTCGAAGAGCGCAATCCTTCAGGCGATCACGGACTCGGTCGGCGAGGATATTTCACGCAAGCACGTCAAGCAGGTCATCGAGACTCTCGTGACGGTCGGTCACCGCGAGCTCAAGAAGACCGGCATCTTCGTTCTTCCGGGCTTCGCGAAGTTCGTGGTCGTGAAGAAGCCCGCGCGTCCGGCGCGCGAGGGGATCAATCCGTTCACCAAGGAACGTCAGAAGTTCGCAGCCAAGCCGGCCAGCAAGGGTGTTCGTGCGCGGCCGGTCAAGGCCGTGAAAGACGCGGTGATTCTGATCCCACCGGCCAGGATGAGCGGTCGGAGCTCCCCCTGCACCCCCCGATGCTTACCCTCGCGCTGGCCGATGACGAGCTGCCTGATGCCGTCGAGGTCCACGACGACGGACGCATCACGGGCGTCAAGGGGCGGAAGGGCGATCCAGTTTACGAATCGTGGTCGGAGTTCTGTGAGCACTACGACGTCGATCCCTCGGACCTCCTGGAAGAAGTAATGAGTCAGATTGACCCTGGCGTTCGAGCCGAAGTGGACGCCAAGGAGATCGACGAACCGGACGATTATCTCAGGGCTTGCGCCCGGTTGACGGACGGCGACGACTGACGCTGCGAATGCCCGGGCGGCCTACCCCAGTGGAGCGAGAATCCAAGCTGGGGCGGCCGCCTTGGGACCTGGGCGAACTTTCGTCTATCGCCCCCGGCGGGAGGGTGTGATACGAGCGCACGATCATGCGTTCGGCGTTTTTTGGTTTGGTCCTGGCGGTCACCTCGTGCCTGTTTCTGATGTCGGCCTGCTTCAGTAAGGGCAAGGGGTCGTCGATCAGCTACGATGGCGGGCTGCCCGACGCTCTCCTGCCCGGGGTCAATCTGCCGGACGCGGGGACGAAGCGGTACACTGTGGGGGGAATGGTCGACGGCCTGAAGGGGAGCGGCCTCGTGCTCCAGGCGACGGGGAGCGGCCTCGGGTTGTCGGCCAGCGAAGGCGTGACCGTGTCTCCGAACGGGGGCGCTCCGGTCAGCTTCAGGTTCGCGACCGCGGTGCCCTCGGGGACGCACTACTCGGTCGTGGTGATGACGCAGCCCTCGAACCCGACGCAGAACTGTACGGTGTCCGCTGGAACCGGCGTCGTGCCGCACGCCGACGTGGTCGGCATCGTCGTGAACTGTTCCACGACCTCGTTCGTCATCGGGGGGAACGTCACGGGCGTCGAGGGGACGGGCCTGTCCCTGGACGACAACGGGGGCGACACGATCACCGTCACCAACGGAGCCTTCGCGTTCCCGAAAGCGATCCCCAGCGGTTCCACCTACGCCGTCACCGTCGTGGCCAGCCCCACGTTCCCGAGTGAGACCTGCACGGTCACGCAAGGCTCCGGCACCGTCGCCAAGGCCAACGTCGTCAACGTCTCGGTCAACTGCATTCCAAACGTGTTCAACGTCGGAGGACATGTCGTCGGCCTTATGGGGTCGGGGCTGGTGCTCACGGACAACGCCTCGGACAACCTGACCGTCAGTGGAAACGGAGCGTTCACTTTCGCGGTGCCCGTGACCAGCGGCTCCCCGTACACCGTGTCGATTGCCACCCAGCCGTCGAATCCGACGCAGGTCTGCACGCTCGCAGGCCAGACCGGGACGGTGGGCGATGGCGACGTCTCCAGCATTCTCGTCAACTGCTCGGCGAACACCTTCACGGTGAGTGGCACCGTCAGCAACCTGGAGGGCAGCGGTCTCGTGCTCAATACGAGCGCCGGCTCCCTCAGCATCACCTCGAACGGGGGCTTCGCGCTTCCGGTCGCGCTCAACAACGGCGCGTCCTACTCGGTCGCGGTGGCCGTCCCGCCAATGAACCCGAGTCAGACGTGCAACGTCACGGGTGGGACCGGCGTCATCGCGGGCGCCAACGTCACGAGCATCGCGGTGAACTGCTCGACCAGCGACTACAGCGTCGGTGTGCAGGTTTCAGGGCTCGCCGCCGGGTCGTCCATTACGTTCTCCGACAACGGTGGCGATGATCTCGTCGTCAGCGCGAACGGAACCTTCACGTTTGCGACGCCGTTGTCGAGCGGCGCGGGCTACGACGTCACGATCGAGCCGCAGGCTTCGGGGCCAACGTGCACATTTCCAAGCGGGAGCTCGGGCGTGATCGGGAGTTCGAACGTGACGGTCGCCGTCCAGTGCTCGGTCGGCGACTTTTGCGCGAACTGGCTGGCCGACCCGAACAACTGCGGTGGATGCGGAAACGTCTGCGCCGCGAACCTGGCATGCCAGGGCGGGAGCTGCGTGTGTCCGAGCGGCGGCGACGCCCAGTGCGGTTGCGTGAACGAACAGACGGACGCGAACAACTGCGGCGCCTGTGGGCACCGTTGCTCCGCAGGGGAGGCTTGCCAGACCGGCAGTTGCGTGTGCACCACCGGCACGATGTGCTGCGGCGACGAGGTCTGCGCGTCGGGCGGCACCTGCGTGAACGAGCAAACGGACCCGAGAAACTGCGGTGCGTGCGGGCGGGTATGCCCGACGGGAGAGATCTGCACGACGATCGTGGACAACGTGACGACCGACGTACCGGCCGTGGGACGCGCTGGTTGTGCTTGTCCCTCGGGCCAGAACGAATGCAGGATCTTCACTGACGGCCCGACCACGATTTACTGCGCGAACTGGTCGACGGATCCGAACAACTGCGGCGGGTGCGGGAACGTGTGCCCAGCCGGCCACGCGTGTCAGGACGGCAACTGCTGCGGAGCGCAGACGTTGTGCAACGGGGCCTGCGTGGACGAGACCAGCGATCCGAACAACTGCAACGGATGCGGGTCCCCCTGCGGCTATCCGACGCCTGCGTGCGTGAACTCGGGGTGCGCTTCGGGCTGCGCGGTGGCCACGAACGTGCTCTGTGGCGAAGCCCCCGGTACGTGCACCGATACGACGAGTGACCCGGCCAATTGCGGCAACTGCGACGTCGTCTGCCCGAATGGGAGCTGCACCAACTCCACGTGCTGTCCTGTCGCGAACAACATTCTTTGCGGGAATGCGTGCGTCGACGAATCCATGGATGGGAACTGCGGCGGCTGCGGCGTGACTTGCTCGCAGTACGATTCTCAGCTGCACCAACACCAGCGGTCCGTACAGCTGCTGCTCGGGGCTGTTCGGAGCTGCGGGTCAGCTCGAAATCGCGTGCGGCTCTCCCACCGGCGGCGGGGGATGCACGGACCAGTCGACCGACATCAACAACTGCGGCAGCTGCGGGAACGATTGCACCGAGGACGAGGACCTTCAAGCTCCGGCTTGTTGCAACAGCGGGTGCGTCGACACGTCGGATGACCCGAACAACTGCCTCGGGTGCGGCAACGTTTGCCCCGGTGATCCCAACGGCATCGGCTCCCCGGCTTGCGTCGTCGTAGTCGAAGAGGCCGAAGAAGGGCCCAGCGGGTGCACGCTCAACTGTGGCGGCGCCCCTGTGTTCGACTGCAACGGGGCTTGCATCAACACCGCGACCGACCCGAACAACTGCGGCCAGTGCGGGAACCCCGATTCGGGCGACGGCGTGTGTCCGGCCTCCACCGACCCCAACGCGGTCGCTATTTGCAATGGCGGCGAGTGCGGCTTCGCCTGCAACGTCGGGTACACCCTGTGCGACGACACGGGCCTGTGCACACTGACGTCGAGCGACGTGACCAACTGCGGAGCGTGCGACAACGTTTGCCCAGGTGACCCCAACGGCGTCGCCCAATGCAACGACGGCGGCTGCAGCGTCGGGTGCAACGGTGGGTTCAGCATTTGCAACGGTGTTTGCACGAGCACGAACAGCACCGCCAACTGCGGCGGCAGCTGCGACCCGGCCGAATGCCAGGGCACTCAGACTTGCCCGGACGGGAGCTGCGTGTGCCCCATCGAGGGACAGATTTTGTGCAACGGTGTTTGCATCGACGAGACGAGCGATCCGAACAACTGCGGCGGCTGCACCGAGGCGCCGCCTGCGCTTTCGTACGTGTGCCCAGAGGGGCTCACCTGCCAGACGGGGAGTTGCTGCGCCGGCGGGCAGTTCCTTTGCCCGCCGAACGACCCGAACGGCCGGTGCGTCGACGTGACGACCGATCAGAACAACTGCGGCGGATGCGGTAGCGTGTGTCCGGCAGGCGTCGCTTGCAGTGCTGGGAACTGCTGCGGGGCGATCGAGAAGCTCTGCAATAGCGTCTGCGTGAACGAGCAGACGGACCCGAACAACTGCGGTGGCTGCGGCGTCGTCTGCCCGCCGGGCGGCAATTGCCAGAGCGGGACCTGCTGCGGTTCCTCGCAGATTCTGTGCGGACCGAGTTCGGGCCCGCCCGCTAGCGTGGATGTGACAAACTCCGTGCCATTGCTGGGGCAGTAGGGGCCTTGCGGTAGGGAGTAACGGCTCGGGTCACGGGCGCCCTCTTGCGTCGAGAGCCCGATTGGGTAGAAACTATTGGATCGTGGCGAACGAGGCTTCTCCGAAGCGCAACGTCCCGCCGCCCAGGCTTGCCGGTGGCGATGAGAACGGCCGGCCCACGATCCGCCCGTCCTTCGACATGGACGCGTTCGCGCGCAAGGCGACCGGCTCTGGCGCGGATCCACGTCCGCCCGAGAGGGCCACAGAGCGCCCGCCCCCGCCCCCCCAGCTTCCCCGCGAGTTCGACCTGGGGGAGCGCGCGCCGCCGCCCAATACGGGGGTCGTGCCCCGGCCCCGCAGCCTGTCGCCCACCAGCATCGAGGGAGCGCTGCTCGGCGCAATCGAGGGCGCGGCGCCCGTCATCACCGGACGCGCGATCGACGACCCCTTCGCCGAGATGCACATGCTGTTTTCCGCCGCCGACTACGCAGGGGCTCTCGAGCTGGCCGATCTCATCCTCACGGACGACCCTGGAAACGAGGACGCGATGGAGTGTCGGCGAAAGTGTCAGGCTCTGATCGGGTGATCCCGCCTGCGGCGACGCCTCACATCGGGGGCGGATGGTTCGGCACCGCTCACGACGACAGGATCTGCTGCGCGCAGTACCGAGCCAGCGCCATGATCGTATGTTGCGGATTGACGCCCAGGTTCGTGGGAATCGTGGATGCGTCCGCGACGAAGAGCCCCTCGTAGCCGTGGACACGTCCGCGCCCGTCGCACACTGACCGCGTGGGGTCTGTGCCCATCGTGCAACCGCCGAAGAGGTGCGAAAGAATTCCCACGTACGCTCGCGGATCGAGTGGCGCCTCCTTGAGCTGGTCGATCTCGTTCGGCGCGAGTTTGTAGGGCATTCCGTGGATCGAGGGCAGGACGGCTCGCGCCCCGGCGGCCACGTGCGTCTGCGCCACGAGGTGCAGACCGTCGCGGAAGCGCAGCATGTCGTCCCGGCCGAGCGTGTAGTGCACGATCGGGCGCCCGTTCCATCCCATCCGAACCTCTCCCACCGACTCGGCGCGGCACGCTTGTACCCACATCGCGAGGTGTCGAAACTCCGTCAGCCGATCCATCAACGTCGGCCCGCTGCCGGCGAGGCGCCCGGACAGCATGTCGAGCGGAAGGCTCAATGTCTCGAGCTTGAAGCCGGGTTTCTCGCGGAAGGCGACCGAAGACCAGCCCTGCGTTGCGCCGGTGTTCATGTCGACTGGGTCGTCGTAGACGCCGAACACGGGTGCGCCGGGATGCGAGCGGAACCCCTTCCCCAGCGCCCGGCTCTTCACGCCCGATCGCATGAGCAGAAGCGGGGACTGCGTGACCGAGGCTGCCACGAGGACGCCCTTGCGTGCGCGCACGCGGAACTCGGCGCCCCTTGCCCGCGTCCGCGGATGCCTGAAGCGCCCCGTGACCCCCACCGCGCGAGCGCCGTCGAGGAGAATGCGGCCCACCGGCGCGCATGACACGACGGATCCTGAGCGCGCCACGACCTCGGGAATGAAGTTCCGGTTGAGGCTCTGCTTCCGATCGCCGCGGCAGCCCTGCAAGCAGCGCCCGTCGCCGGCACATCCCTTCACGTAGCGCCGAGTCGGGTGGCTCTCGTAGCCGAGGGCGGCGGCGCCCGCGATGGCCAGGAGGTTGTGCCGACCCAGCGATGCGGCAGGGACCTCCTCCGCGCTGAGCTCGCGCTCCAGATCGTCCTGGATGTGCCCGACAGCGTCGGCAAAGGCGCGGCCACCCACGCCGTGGTCGCGCTCCCACCGCTCGAAGACGTCCGACGGCGTTCGCACGCAGATGGCCGAGTTGATCACCGTCGAACCGCCGACCAGCGAGCCTTGGACGATGGGCCAGAAGGCGCGTCCCCGCGTGAAGTTGGAGCCCCACGCGTCGAGCATGTCGCGCATCGTCCCGTACACCGACTGCGGGTAGTCGGCGGGGTCGCGCCAGGGCCCTGCTTCGACGACGGCCACCCGCTCGCCCCCACGCGCGAGGGTCACGGCGGCCGTGGCGCCGCCGGCGCCGCTCCCCACCACGACGTAGTCGGCCTCGAGCTCGACCCGCGCGCCCTGCGGTTGAAAGGCGGTCTGGCTCATCGGTCGCGGAACGTGCCCGGGTCCGGCCCGTAAGGGGCGAGCGCGAACCGCGCTCGCACGTGTGCGTCGGCTCCCCAGCACATCCCCGCCGAGAGACGGACGAGGAAGACCGCCTGGCGCAATAGGTACACGGGGCTCGAGACCAGCCTGTCCGCGTGCCGGTAGAGCAGCTTGCGAGGCAAAAAGAAGGCGGGCAGGGGGACCCCCACGGTCAAGAGCGGCGCCAGCGCGAAGACCACGGCGCCCACCGCCAAACCAAGCCAGTAGAGCGGCTCGGCGTCGACGCGCATGCGACGCAGAAAGCCGTCCAGGTCCGCGTCGGCGATGCCCGGCAGGGAATCGGTGCGCGGCATCATTGTGAGCATCGCAAACTTGATCAGCCAGATCAGAGGGAGCCTCGCCTTTCAGCCGACATGTTTATGGGACACAAAAAAGTTATGTCAAACAAGATTATTTACAAGAGCTGCCGGAATGGTCGTATCGTCTTCGGACGGTGACGGAAGACGGCAGCGCTCGGCCGACCACGCCTGGTCTCCGCGAGCGAAAGAAGGCGGACCTGAGGCGCCGCATCGCGGAGGCCGCCGTCGCGGTCATCCGCGAGCGTGGCTACGAGAGAGCCACAATCGACGAGATCGTCCGGCGGGTCGACGTCAGCCAGCCGACCTTCTACAAATACTACGCGAGCAAGGACGCCATCCTGCGGGAGCATGCCCTGTCGGGGTTCGGAGCCCTGCTCTCGGACGAGTTTGCGCGCAAGGGAACGGTCGTCGAGCGCATGCGCCGATTGCTTCAGGCCATCGCCCGTCACATCTCCGCAGACCGCCAGCTCTGGTACGCCATCGCCGTCTCGAACGCATACAACCCCGTGCGCGACCCGGAGCTACTCCGCTCGGACGCCGCGACCACGCGGGTGCTCGAGGGAGTGATTGATCACGGCCAGCGCGAGGGTGAGTTCACTCGCGCCTACTCGGCGCAAAGACTGGCCTCGCTGCTCGAGGGGGTGATGTTCCGTATCTGTCTCGAGTGGGGCGCGCGCTTCCCCGACGATCGGCCCCTTCCGAGGAGCGTCGACGAGGGGTTCGATTCTGTTTCTGCGCGCTGCGCGTCCACACCCCGGCGACAGATCGCGGCCCGCTGCCCCGAGCAAGGCCGGCCGTCGTGCGGTCGCTCGGCCCCAGGGGCGCTGAAGATGAGCTACTTCGACCCGACCCTCTATGCCGTTCCGCTCTTCGTCGTGGCGCTCGTCCTCGAGCCATGGTGCCTGGCACGAATCGAACGACCGGGCCGCCGACCGCGTGGCTACGAGTCCCGCGATCGCAACGCGAGCCTCGGAATGGGGGTTGGCTCTCTGGTCTTCGCGACCGCGATCAACCTCGTGACCTACAAGGTCGCGACATGGCTCTGGCCGCACCGCCTCGGCAATCTCGGGTCCGGCGTCCTCGGGTGGACGGTGGCGATGCTGGCGGTCGACTTCGCGTACTACTGGAATCACCGCGTCGAGCACGAGGTGCGCTTGCTCTGGGCGTGCCACGTCAACCATCACTCGAGTCGCTACTACAACCTGTCGACGGCGCTGCGGCAGCCGTGGACGCCCTGGCCCGGCGTCCTTTTCTATCCGTTCTGGGCGCTCGTAGGCGTCGCGCCAAGGATGATCATGACCGCATACGGCGTGAATCTCATCTATCAGTTCTGGATCCACACCGAGACGATAGGCAGTATGCCGCGGTGGTTCGAAGCGGTCTTCAACACACCCTCTCACCATCGCGTGCACCACGGCTCGAATCCCGAATATCTGGACAAGAACTACGCGGGTATCCTCATCGTGTGGGATCGCATGTTCGGGACCTTCGAGCCCGAGCGAGCTCCGGTCGAGTACGGCCTCACGAAGAACATCGAGACCTTCAATCTATGGTCCATCGCGTTCCACGAATACGCAGCGATCTATCGCGACGTCGTCGCGGCTCGCAGCCTCCACGATCGACTTGGTATTCTCGCCCACGGGCCAGACTGGCGCGCGCCCTCGTCGAACGCATAGGAGCCCGGCAGCCGTCCGTCGCAGCTGTAAAATGGCGACGTACACTAACCAAGAGGCGCTTTCGTGGAGAACGTGGCATATGGGTATGCACGATCGGGGGCGGCTGTGCTCGCGTCGCCCTACACTCGATAGAGGAGTCCCATGCGCGAAGGTGAGTCCGTCCTTCCTTATGCCCTTTGCCTCGCCTCGTTCTGCGCTTGCGGCAATCCGGATCCGTCCACCTACGCGCCCAGGGTGGACCCCGGGACCACCAGCTTCACGATCGGGGCTAGCGGCGGCATGGTGGTGGCGGGCGACGGGACGTCGGTGAGCATCCCACAGGGGGCTCTGTCGCAGGATGTGACCATCACCATCATGCAGAACCCCTACGCGCCGGCTCTCACCCAGGCCCAGCCGCTGGCCGTGGCGCACCAGTTCGGCCCCGAAGGGCAGAAGTTTCTCAAGCCCGTCACGGTGCTGCTCGAGTTCGATCCCAGCAGCCTGCCGCCCGGGGCCACGGAGCAGGGCGTGTCCGTCTATTCTGCGCCGAGCGATTCGAACTTCTATCAATCGCTGCAGACCCAGATCGCGGACTCCACTCACGTGACGGCGGTAACGACGGAATTTTGCAATATGTTCCCGGGAGCCAACGGCGGCGGCACCGTCCAGCTGAGCGCCCCCGTTCATTTCAACTGAATCGACCGAAGCGAGAGAACCTCAGTACGCGCAGACCACGCTTCCGCGCTTCCTGAGCTTGATTCTCACGAGCGTCGCGGCGATGGCTTCTTGCACCTGCTCCTGGCGGATAGAGGAGAGGAAGGCGCCGTACTCCGCCAACCGCGCGCGGAGAACGTCATCGATCTCCACCGTGTTGTCCGGCAGGATGCGCGCGTGCGCAGCGTCCTCGTCGCTCAGATCGAAATTGATGAAGCCGCGGCACCGCGGAGACCCGCAGAGGCAGGGGTCGCGGCGTGGCTCGTTGTGGCTCACCCACCCGTAGAAGATGGTCACCTCTTCGCGGGGCGATATCGGTCTCGTGCACTGGATGCGCCCCTCACCGTCCGAGAAGATGGCCGCGTTCGGGTCGCAGCTGTGGTTGCACAGCCAGCCGCCCGGCACGCTGGTATCGGGGATGATGACGGTCCGCCGCTCGGACAGGAGCGTGAGCTTCGTCTCCGCCGCGGCCACGGCCTCCGGGTCTCTGACGTCGACCCTTCGCTGCTTCGGGGCATAGGCGACGACGACGTCTCCAGGCTCGAAGCGCCGTCTGGCGAAGACCCCTCGGCCCGCGATCGCGCTCGTCCGGAACTCGACCGGCGAAAGACTGAACATCGGCTTGACCGGGCGCGCCCTGCTCATGGCCGTGGCAGAGAGCGTAGCATCCGTCGCTCCGGACCTCCGTTCGTGTAGGATGCCCGCCATGTACTACGAGACCCTCGGGCAGATGAAGAAGCAGCTCGGCCAGCTCGACAAGTGGCTGGAGTCCGCCGCGGCGTTCGCCAAGGCAAAGTCCTTCGACCCTGACCTCTTTCTGGGGTTCCGCCTGGCGCCCGATCAGTTCGCGTTCGCGCGTCAGGTGCAGACGGCGTGCGATACGGCGAAGCTCGCCATGTCGCGGCTCAGCGGAAAGGAGGCGCCCGCGCACCCGGACACGGAGAAGACGCTCGACGAGCTCCGCGCGCGGGTTCGCTCGGTCATCGCCTACCTCGACAGCTTCTCGGCGAAGGACTTCGAGGGCGCGGCAACCCGCGTCGTGACCCAGCCGCGGTGGGAGGGCAAGGTGATGACGGGCGCCGACTACTTCCTCGAGCACGCCGTCCCGAACTTCTTCTTCCACCTCACGCACGCGTACGCGATCCTGCGCCACAACGGCGTCGAGATCGGCAAGCGCGACTACCTCGGCGCGCTCAGCCTCCGCGCGCCGTGATCTCTCACGGGAGCGCCTGACGCACGTTCGCGCACGTCGAACCGTTCGCCATCCGCATCGACGCGAACGAGCTCCCGCCGCTCGGGGCGAACACGGGCTGCGTGTTGTCGACGAAGCTCCACTGCGTCGAGTTGCAGTTGGTCGTCGTCCCCGCGATTCTGCACCCGATGACGTGTGAGTCGATCGCCGATTTACTCGTGCCGCCGCTGGTGATGGTGGGAATCGAGACGGTGCCCGTCAGGGTATTGCAGTCGGTGGCCGTGGCGCTCAGCTGCGTAACCTGGCGAATCGCGAGATAGAGCTCGTCGGCGCGATTGGTCTCGAAGACGTCGACGGGAGGGTAGGTGTAGCCGTTGCCTTGCAGCGTGTTCGCCGTCACTCCGGGCTCCCCATCCTGATCCATGTCGACTTCAGTGGTGATCGTCGCCGGCCACGGCGCCGTCGTGGGATTCGTCAACGTGAGACCGAGAAGGACCGCGGCGGCCGACGTGTTGTACGTCGCTCCGGGGAGCGAACCACTGAAGGTCCCGTTGATCGCGAAGGCGGGCAGGTACCCGTTGTCGAAGAGAGAGTCGGGGAACCGGACGCCGTAGACCTCGCCCCCAGCGATCGCCGTGCCGTCGAAGTCCGGCAGATCGATGCCGCAAGCCACGGCGCTCTCGGTCGTGCTGTCCCCGTTCAGGGTACGCGTGCTGAGGATCCATTGCGTGATCGTGCCGTTGCCCGAAGCGAGGAGGATTCCGGTGATGCCTTGTGGGGTCCAGCTGACGTCGATGACGAGCTTGCTGCCCCACGTCCCCGCGAAATCGCATGTCGTGGCGGCGTCGGGCGAGGCGGCGTCGGCCGTGCCAGCGTCGCCAGCGTCGGGTGTGCCGCCGCCATCGTGGCTTCCTCCGTCGAGGCCGGCCGCTGCATCGCCCACCGGACCTCTGTCGGCCGCCGCGTCCAGGATGTCCCTCGCATCGGGCGCGGCGTCGAGACCGCTTCCGGCCTCGCCCGGCAGCCCGCCGTCGGATCCTCCCTCCGAGGGGCCACCCTCGCCAAGGGTTGCGTCCCCTTGCGCCGCATCCTCCTGGGACGCGTCGTCCGGCGCTCCCTGAGGCGCGTCCCCTTGCGCCGCGTCGTCCCCCGGTTCTGGCGCGTCGTTCGCGGTGTCGGGGCCGGAAGCCGCGTCGTCCAGGAAGTCGACGCCCCCGTCGCCCCCGAGGCCCGCGTCGCCCTCATTCGCGAGTCCCGAAGCGTCGATGGCCGCCCCACCGAGACCCCCTTCGCTGACGCCGCAAGCGGTGCCGAGAGCGGCACATGCGGCGGAGAAGAGGGCGACAGCGAGGGCGTGTTTCCGCGTCATGGTCCGTCCGTTTGGGGCAATCGAACTCCCGTCGAGCATCCCTCAACGCGGAGCCAGTAGAGCCTCTCGGCCGAAAATAGGTGGGACGTGGTGCGAGCGCGTCCGTCGTCTCAAGGGCCGCAGGCGTCGAGAATGCACCTGGGCGCAGTCGTGGGGCACTGGGAATCCATGATGCACCCCACGCAGCGCCCCGCCCCGGTGTCCGTGCCGAGCCTGTTGGCGTTGGTGCAATAGGGGGTGGACCCCGAGCAGTCCGCGTCCGCCGTGCACTGGACGCATTGAGCGCTGGTCGTATCGCAATGCGCCATCCCCGTCGGGCACTGGGCGTCGGTCGTACAACCGGCGCTGCAGCGGAACGTCGTGGGATTGCAGAGCGGAGCCGTCATCCCACAGTCCGAGTTCGACAGGCACTCGACACACGTCCCGCTCGAGGCCAGGCAGCGGGGCTGGCCGGCCGGGCAGTCCGTGTTCACCGCGCATTCGACGCACGATTGCGTCGTCGAGCTGCAGACCTTCGCGGCGGCCGGGCAGTCGGCCGCAGTGTTGCAACCTACGCACACGCCCGTGCTCGTCACGCACGTGGGCGCGGCGCGGTCGGTACACTGCGCGTTGGTCGTGCACGCGGCGTGGCACGTGTGCGTCCCGGGCCAGCACGACGGCGTCGTGCCGGTGCCGCAGTTCGCGTTCGTCACGCACTCCACGCACGCTCCCTGTTCACAGACCGACGCCGTGGCCGGGCACTGCGAATCGAGAGTGCAGTCCACGCACCCGAGCACCGTGTCGCACTGCTGGCCGGCACGGCACGCGTTCGTACCGTTCGGTCCACAGATGGCGCTGCCGCCGCCGGGGCCGGCGTCGCCCGTGAGGGTCAACGTGGATGAGTTGCCTCCGCACGAAGCGACCGCCGCCGCTCCAGCGAGTCCAAGCGTGAGCCAACGCAACCGAACCGACGTGATGTAAGTCATGGTCTCGCCTCCGACGAAGAGAACACGCTGGATTGTACCCTCGGACGCCGACGATCAGGCTAAAGGGGGGTGGCTTCCCCGCGGCCGGCAGCTTGAAAAGCCGCACCCTGCGTGCGAGAACCCCGAGACCAAGCGTGTCCGCTGCGGTCATCCCTCGCCTCGACCCTCTCACCAGCGTCGATCCGAAGGTCGCTGCCTTCGTCGGCGCGCTGGAGCGCCGGGGCTTCGAAGGCGAGATCCGGACCGACGCCGCGGCGCGCCTGTCGGCCGCGACCGACAACAGCATCTACCAGGTACTCCCGGCCGCCCTGATCTTCCCTCGCTCCACGGCCGACGTCGCGCTCGCCCTCCGGCTCATCGACGAGCCACCCTTCCACGGCGTCGCGCTCACAGCGCGCGGCGGTGGCAGCGGCACCAATGGCCAGTCGCTCACGAGCGGCGTCGTGATGGATCTGTCTCGGCACATGGCGAAGATCCTGGCGCTCGACCTCGATGAGGGGTTCGTGAGGGTGCAGCCTGGCGTGGTCCTGGACGACCTGAACGCGTTTCTGAAGCCTCACGGCGTGTTCTTCGCGCCCAACCTCTCGCCCTCCAACCGGGCCACGCTCGGCGGAATGGTCGCGACCGATGCAAGCGGCGAAGGTTCGCGAAAGCACGGCAAGACCAGTCAGCACGTGCTCGACGTCGAGGTGGTGCTTCGCGGAGGCATCGTGCACCGCACGGCGCGTGTCGGGGGTGCCGAGCTCGACGCCCTGTGCTCCCAATCCGGCCTCGTCGGCGAGGCACACAAGCTCGTGCGCGACATCGCGACCACCCGTCGCAACGAGATCGTCAAGGTCTTCCCGAAGCTGCGGCGATACATGACGGGCTACAATCTGGTCCACTCGGCCGCTCCGGACGGCTCGAGCGTCGACCTCGCCCAGCTCGTCGCCGGCAGCGAGGGATCGC
This sequence comes from uncultured delta proteobacterium, assembly GCA_963847465.1. Classification (GTDB taxonomy): domain Bacteria; phylum Myxococcota_A; class Polyangia; order Polyangiales; family Polyangiaceae; genus Palsa-1150. The sequence continues at coordinate 540,712 of CAWKAF010000033.1, forward strand.
TCGGCGTCGTGACCGAGGCTCGATTGCGACTGACGCGCCTCGAGCGCTACCACGCGATTCTCGTGCTGCGCTACCCGAGCTTCGACGCCGCGCTGGCCAGCGCCGAGTGGCTGGTCGCGACCGATCCGGGATCGGTGGAGACCCTCGACGAGACCGTACTCACACTCGCCCGGGCCGACGTCATCTACGACGAGGTGCGCGATTTCCTCGTCGACGACGGCGCCGAGCGGACGCTCGCCATCAACCTGGTGGAGTACGCCGGCGACGACGAAGCCGGCGTGAAGGCCAAGGTCGACGTGCTCTTCGCGGAGATCGCTCGCCGACGGGGCACGCTGGGAGTGCCACACGGCCACGCGCTGACATGGAAGCCGAACGAACGCGAGAGCCTGTGGAACCTGCGCAAGAAGGGCGTCGGTCTCCTCGGCAACGCACCGGGTCCCCGCAAGCCCGTGCCGTTCGTCGAGGACACGGTCGTCCCCCCCGAGCATCTGCAAGCGTACGTGCGCGAGTTCCGTGCGCTCCTCGACGCCGAGGGCCTGCGCTACGGCATGTTCGGTCATGTCGACGTCGGCTGTTTGCACGTGCGCCCGGCGCTCGACCTGAAGGACCCCGACGACGAAGCCCGGGTGCGCCGCATCACCGACGCGGTCACGGCGCTCGTGACCCGCTACGGCGGCCTGCTCTGGGGCGAGCACGGCAAGGGCTTTCGCTCGGAGCTCGTGCCGCATCACTTCGGCCCCGTTCTCTATCCCGAGCTCCAGCGCATCAAGGGGCTCTTCGATCCGAGAAACCAGCTCAACCCCGGCAAAATCGCCACCCCGGCCGGCACCCGCCACGTCCTCGTGCGCGTCGACGGACCTACCCGCGGGGCGCTCGATCGGCAGATCGCCGTGGCCGACCGCGAAGAGCTCGGCACCGTCATGCACTGCAACGGCAACGGCCAGTGCTTCGATACCAGCACCGACAGCATCATGTGCCCGTCGTCGAAGATCACGCGCGACCGCATCCACTCCCCGAAGGGCCGGGCCACGATGATGCGAGAGTGGCTGCGCCTCCTCGCCGGCCGGGGCCTCATCGCCGCGCAAGCCCTGCGCGCGACCGGGAGCCTGCCGTGGCTGCTCCGGCTGTGGCAACGCTTCGCGCACTCCGATCGCTCACGGGACTTCTCGCACCAGGTCTACGACGCGATGTCGGGGTGTCTCGCCTGCAAGGCCTGCGCGACCCAGTGCCCCGTGCGGGTCGACGTGCCGGACTTCCGCGCGCAGTTCCTCGAGCTTTACCACCGGCGCTACGCCCGCCCTCTCGGCGACTATTTCACCGCGTTGCTCGAGCGGATGCTGCCGCTCATGGTCTTCCTGCCGCGCTTCATGAATGCGCTGATGGCTAACCCCGTCGGCCGCTGGGTGACCACCAGCGTGATCGGCATCGCCGACGCTCCGCTGCTCGACCCCGATCCCGCGACCAAGCGGCTGGCGCGGCACGGCATCCCCGTCTCGGGCCTCGCGGATCTGCAGCGCCTTCCGGGAGACTCGCGCGCCGTCGTCGTGTTGCAAGACGCCTTCACGACGTTCTACGAGCCCGCCGTGCTCGAGGCGTCGTGCCTGCTCCTCCGCGCGCTCGGATTCGAGCCGCACGTCCTGCCCTATTTCGAAAACGGCAAGGCCTTGCACATCAAGGGCTTCCTCCGTGCCTTCGGGCGGGTCGTCGCGCGCAACGCGGAAACGTTGCGCGGCGTCGCGGCGCTCGGCTTTCCGCTCATCGGAATCGAGCCTGCGGTCGTACTCACGTACCGGGACGAGTACCCCAAGCACCTCGAAGGCGACCCGGGCTTCCGCGTCTGGCTGCTCCAGGAGTGGCTCGCCGACCAGACGATGGTCGCAAGGGTACGGCGGGGGAAGGGGGGCGCCCTCCGCCTCCTGTCGCACTGCACCGAGCAGGCGCTCGTCACCAGGGCGCCGGCACTCTGGGCAAAGGTCTTCGAGGCGCTCGGCGCGCCGCTCGAAATCGTGAAGACCGGATGCTGCGGCATGTGCGGCGTGTACGGCCACGAGACGGCGCACAAGGAAGACTCGCTCGGGATCTTCGCGCTGTCGTGGAAGCGCAAGATCGACCCTGCCGGCGACCGGGACCGCGTCCTCGCGACGGGGCACTCTTGCCGCACCCAGGTCGAGCGGGCCCTCGGTTTCACGCCGCGTCATCCCGCGGAGGCGCTATTGTCGATGCTGGGACAGGTGGACGGACCGGATGTCGGTTGAACACGTAGACGTGGCTATCGTCGGTGCGGGTCTCTCCGGAATCGGCGCCGCCTGCCACCTCCAGACGGCCTGCCCCGAGCGGACGTTCGCCATCCTCGAGGGAAGGGAAACCATCGGCGGCACGTGGGACCTTTTCCGGTATCCCGGCATCCGCTCGGACTCCGACATGTACACCCTCGGATACTCGTTCCGGCCGTGGACCGGCGCGAAGGCCATCGCCGACGGCGCGTCCATCCTCGACTACATCCGCGAGACGGCGCGCACCCGGGGCGTCGATCAGAAGATACGGTTCGACCATCGGGTCAAGCGTGCGTCGTGGTCCACCACGGACGCGAAGTGGACCGTCGAGGTCGAGCGCGGCCCGTCGCGAGAGGTCGTTCGCTTCACGTGCCAGTTCATCTTCATGTGCAGCGGCTATTACAGCTACGTCGAGGGGTACACGCCGGAATTTCCGGGCATCGATCGCTTCCGCGGTCGGGTCGTTCACCCGCAGAAGTGGGCCGACGACGTCGACTACGCGGGCAAGCGCGTCATCGTGATCGGCAGCGGAGCCACGGCCGTGACGCTCGCACCCGCGATGTCGAAGACGGCCGCTCACGTCACGATGCTGCAGCGCTCGCCGACGTACATCGTCTCGTTGCCGGCCGAAGACGGCGTCGCGAACGGCCTGCGCCGCTACCTGCCGACGGCGCTCGCGTACGGCGTCTCGCGATGGAAGAACGTGCTGCGCGGCATGTTCTTCTTCGAGCTCAGCCGAAGGGCACCGGCGCGCGCCAAGAAGTTCATGCTGAGGCGTGCCAAGAGCGAGCTCGCGCCCGACTACGATTTCCGTACGCACTTCGTCCCGAAGTACGACCCGTGGGACCAGCGCGTGTGTCTCGTGCCCGACGGTGACCTCTTCAAGGCGATCCGAAGCGGCCGGGTGTCGGTGGTCACGGATCACATCGAGACGTTCACGGAGAAGGGGCTGCGCCTCCGCTCAGGCGCCGAGCTCGAGGCCGACCTGATCGTCACTGCCACGGGACTCAACCTCGAGGTCCTGGGCGCCGTCGAACTCACTGTCGACGGGCGTCGCGTCGATCCCGCGAAGACCATGGGTTACAAGGGCATGATGTACAGCGACGTCCCCAACCTGGCGTCGGCCTTCGGGTACACCAACGCGTCGTGGACGTTGAAGTGCGATCTGACCTGCGAGTACGTGTGCCGGCTCCTCAATCACATGAAGAAGAAGGGATATCGGCAGTGCACGCCCCGGAAGAACGATCCGTCGATCGTCGAAGAGCCGGCGTTCACGTTCACGTCCGGCTACGTCCAGCGTTCGATCGCCAAGTTTCCGAAACAGGGGTCGAGGGCGCCGTGGAAGCTCTACCAGAACTACGCGCTCGATCTCGTGAGTCTGAAGTACAGCGGCGTGGAAGACGGGTCGCTGGAGTTCTCGGGTCCTAGGTCGCAGGCGGTGGCCGGGAGCTGAAGACGGTTCGCTCGTGCCCGCCGTCTCCGCCCAGGCGCAAGAACTGCCCCGTGATGGGGTCGTAGTCGAAGACGTCGCCCGTCGCGATCTTGAACACCCACCCGCTCATCTTGAGCGTCCCGGAGTCCAGCCGGCGCGCCACGAACTGGAACGACCGCAGGTTCTCGAGCTGGACGAGCACGTTCTCCTGCACCGCGGCGGTCATGCGCCCCTCGCCCTCGAGGTGCCCGTAGCGTTCCGCGATGAGATTCGGGATTCGCTCCGACTCCGCGAGCCAGCGCGAAACGAACGGCAGATGTTTGACCCGCTCGGGCTCGAGGATGGCCTGGATGGCGCCGCAGTTCGTGTGGCCGCAGACGATGACGTGGCCCACCTGGAGGATCTCGACGGCGTACTCGATCGCCGCCGAGACGCCGCCCAGGACGCCTCGTCCCACCGAGGGCACGATGTTGCCCACGTTGCGTACGATGAAGAGCTCGCCCGGAGCGGCGCTCGTGATGAGGTTCGGCACGACGCGCGAGTCGCAGCAGGTGATAAAGAGCGTCTCGGGGCGCTGCCCTTCGGCGAGCTGCTCGAAGAGCCCCCGGTTCGACGCGAAATAGTTCGCCTGAAATTGGTGGATGCCGGCTTCGAGTTTCTGCACGTAGGCAATGCACCCACTATTACATCGGGCTCCGGCGCGCTAGGGCGCACTGGCGAGGAGAGGCATCTGGTAGCTTTGCCATATGCGGGGGGCTTGGCTCATCGTTCCTCTCGGCGTGGCCGTCGCGTGTGGTGGAGGGTCTTCGTCCCACGGCGCCTCGGGCGATGCGGGCGGCGGTAGCTCCGGGGGTTCGAGCGGCGGTTCGTCGGGTGGCGCGCTCGCCGGCTACGACGGTGCGGCGCCTCCGTCCCCGGCGGCGACCTGCGATCTGCCGGCCCCGCTCGTCGACGTGTCCCAGTCGACCAACGTCGTGGGCACCGGCACGGCAGCGAGCTGCACCGAAAAGGCGCTCGCATCCGCCGTCGCTGCCGGCGGCGTCGTCACGTTCGACTGCGGAACGGCGCCCACCACCATCACGGTCACCTCCGAGGTGCCCGTATCGAAGGACACCACCATCGACGGCGGAACCCTCGTCACCTTGAGCGGCGGCAAGTCGACCCGCATCCTCCACATCATGAGCGCCTGGAACGTGGCGACGCCGCTGCTCACGGTGCAGAACCTCACCTTCGTCGACGGGTACACATCCGACGTGCCGAACACGACGTCCACACGGGAAGGGGGCGGCGCGATCTTCGAGGACGGCGGCTCGCTGACGGTCATCGACTGCACGTTCATGAACAACCAGTGCGCGTCGAGCGGGGAGGACGTGTCGGGCGGCGCCATCAACGGTCAAGGAGTCGGTACGCTCATCGTCGAGGGGAGCACGTTCACCGGGAACAGCGGGTCCAACGGCGGCGCCATAGGCACGCAGGACGAGAACGTCACCGTCGTGAACAGCACCTTCACCGGCAACAAGGCCACCGGGACCGGCGGCAATCCCGGCAACGGCGGCGACGGCGGCGCGATGTCCTACGACGGGGCCATGGTCTCGTGGACCATGTGCGGCGACACGTTCTCGGACAACGTGGGCGTCGCGTCCGGCGGCGCCATCTTCCGCGTCGCCTACAACGACGAGGCCGTGAACATCGACCGCTGCACGTTCGACGGCAACTCGGTGGATCCCATGACGGGCAACGCCGGCGGCCTCTATCTCGAGTACGCGACCATCACCATGACCGCGACGACCATCTCCCACAACTCGGCCCACTTCGGTGGAGGGATTCGGATTGGCCATGACGCCGTGGCCAAGATCAGCAACGACACGATCGCGGACAACACCGCCACCATGGGGGGGGGGTCTGGTTCGCGGGAGGGGTGACCGGGACGCTCCTCAACGTCACGGTGGCCGGGAACGCGGGCAACGGCATGGCCGGCGGCGACACCGGCGTCACGCTGCAGAATACGCTCGTCGCGAACAACACGAAGGGCAGCCTCGAGGGCGAGGTGAGCTGCGACCACACGCACACCGGCTCGGGCGCCAACATGGAATACCCCGGCGACTCGAATTCGCCGTGCACCTCGTCGGTGATCGTCGCCGACCCGCAGCTTGGCCCGCTGGGGAACAACGGAGGGGTGACGCTGACGATGGCCCCCGCCCCGGGCAGCCCGGCGATCGGCAAGGGGAGCGCGTGCCCGCCCACCGACCAGACGGGGCAAATGCGCATGACCGCGTGCACGCTGGGCGCCGTCGAATGAGAGGGCCGTCGGCGCTCTGGGTGGTCGCGCTCTTCGCGCTCGGGTGCGGCGGTGGCGGCACGGACCGCGCGACCGACGCAGGCGCGGCGATGGAACCGAGCGGCGCGGTTGACGGGGGCGGCGCGGAAGAGACCGGCAGCACGGAAGACGGCGCCGTCATCCCCTTCGATTCGGGTACCGCCATCGATGCGGGCGGTACGCAGGACGCCGCGAACGCGGGCTCGTGCACTCCGGATCCGTTGCACACGGGCCTCACCGCCCAGCAGACGGGGGTAAGCGTCGACGCGTTCGACTGCCCGATTCTCCAGTGGGCCGCGAAGTACAGCGAGCCGGACCCGATGATCTTCAAGGCGATCATCTACGTGGAGTCGAGGTTCGACGACACGTCCGTCGCGTGTACGAACGACCCCTGCGGTACGCCGAGCGGCTGGACCGCGGCCGAGTCCGGCTGCTACGGGCTCATGCAGGTGGTGCCGGCGTGCGGCGACGATCCGAACGACGCGGGCCTCCTGCCGAACGGGCAGCCCAACCTGACCACCGACACGACCGCGAGCGGCTGGGCCGGGTCCATCTTCAACCCGGAGGTGAACATCGAGATAGGCATCTCGGGCGTCGCCGGCAACCGGGCGCAGGTCGAGAAGCAGTTCCCCGGCTGCACGGTGGACCAGTACACGATGATGGCGGTGGGCAACTACAATAACTACGGGAGCACCAAGAGCTGCACCGTCTACAACACCGCCTACGACGGCCCCGTCATCACCGCCTACCAGCAATACGCCACGGCCGCGGGCTACCCGGCGCACTCGTACTGAAGCGCCCCGAACGCCGCGCGGTGCTATGAGTTCGCCCATGCACATCCGCCGTTGCCTGGTGCCCTGCATCGCCCTTGCCCTCGGGGCCGCGTCCGGTTGCTCGCGCGACCGCGGCAGCCTCGCCACTCCCCCGAACGCCGCCGCCAAGTCGGTGCCCGCGTCGACGACTCCCGTCGAGGTCGGCCAGCCGGCGCCGGACTTCACCCTCAAGGACCTGGAAGGCCACGACGTCGCGCTCGCGGGCTATCGCGGCAAGACCGTCGTGCTCGAATGGTTCAACCCGAAGTGCCCGTTCGTGAACAAGTCGCACACGAAGGGATCGCTGAAGGGCACGGCGGCCCGGCACATCGCCGAAGGCGTCGTGTGGCTCGGGATCGACTCGTCGGCACCCGGCAAGCAGGGCTACGAGCCCGGCGACATCCGCGACGGCGTGAAGCTCTTCGGCCTGACGCATCCCATCCTGCGCGACGACACCGGCGCCGTCGGCCGCGCGTACGGCGCTACGAACACGCCCCACATGTTCGTGGTCGACAAGGGCGGCACCGTCGTCTACGCGGGCGCGATCGACAACTCGCCGGACGGCGAAGGCGAGTCGCCGCAAGACGGGCCGCTGGTCAACTACGTGGACGCTGCGCTTGCCGATCTCGCCGCCGGTCGAGCCGTCCGCACTCCGAAGACGAAGGCGTACGGATGCGGCGTGAAGTACGGATCCTGAGGAGCCAATGCTGGACCTATATACGTGGCACACGCCCAACGGGCAGAAGGCCCCCATCCTCCTCGCCGAGCTCGGCTGGGAGTACGAGCTGCACCTCGTCAATCTCGGGGAGAACGAGCAAAAGAGACCCGAGTACCTCCGGATCAACCCGAACGGGAAGATCCCCGCCCTCGTCGACACCGAAAGGTCGGACGGGGGTCTCGTCACGGTCTTCGAATCGGGCGCCATCCTCCAGTACCTTGCGGAGAAGGCCGGCCGCTTCCTGCCCAAGGATCAGCCGGGGCGATCCGAAGTCCTCTCATGGGCGTACTGGCAGGTAGGGGGCCCGGGTCCGTTCTTCGGCCAGCTCGTCGCGTTCGGGCGCCACCGGGCGGCCCACGAAGAAGCCTTCGCGAAGTTCTTCGAGGAGTCGAAGCGGCTGGTTCACGTCCTCGACGGACGGCTGCGCGATCGCGAGTGGATCGCGGGACAGTACTCCATCGCCGACATGATGACCTATCCCTGGTTCGATGACGTCGCGCGGTTTCAGCCGGCCGTGCTCGAGGGGGCCGACGCTGTCAGGAAGTGGATGGATCGGATGGCCGCCAGGCCCGCCGTGCAGAAGGGGATGAGCTTCGGTCGCTAGCTCCCTGGGGCGAAGGCTCGCCAACCGGAGGGGCGGGTGCCATCATCGAAGGCCTGATGGGCGGGCGACTGACCGACGAATTGCGGAAGGCCACGCGCGCGCAGAGTCAGCTTCATCCGGTCGACGAGGAACGGGACGCCGGAGGCGACCTCGAGCCCGATCGAGCTCACGGCGCCTTCGGCTGGGTGTCGCTGCTCGTCGTCGCCGCTCTCGCCATCGGCGGCTTTTTCGTCGTCCGCCAGCTTCAGGCCGACTCGAAGATGCAGGACTGCGTCATGTCGGGCCGCAAGAACTGCGCACCCGTCGACACGGACGGGGCGCGCGGCGCGCCCGCGCCGCCGTGATCTCTCATATCCGCCGCACGATCTTCCATCGCCGCCCCTCGATGGCCTCGTAGACCGGACGCCCCGGATAGAGGGCGGCGACCTCGTCGACAGTCGTCGTCGCGGTCGCGGACAGGTAGAGAACCGGGCGATCGAAGAACGGGCCGTTCCGTGCGTAGCGCGTCGGCCAGTCGGCGCGGATGACGACGACCCCTTGCTCGATCCCGAGGGCTTGCACCTCCTGGAAGAGCCCCTCGCGCCTCCACATGTCCGGGATCCGGTGCGCCCCGAGGAAGCCACCCAACTGCACGGCTCCCATCACCAGCGCCACGATTCCAGCCAGTCGCGCGAGAGCTGGGCCTATCAGCGTTCCGAGCGCCTTCGACGCGGCGTCCCACCCCGGTCCCGCCAGAAAGGCCATCGAGAGAAGCGTCATCGACAGGTACCGGGGCCTGGCGCCGTCGTCCGGGTCCCCGACCGCCACGAGAAGCACCACCGCCGGAACCGCCGCGACGGCGATCACGAAGTCGCGCATGGGGCGGGCCGGGTGAGCCTTCCCGATGGCGAACGCTCCGACGATGGCGACGAGCGCCGAACCGGGCACCGTCCAGTCCTGCACGAGCGAGCAATACTGGTCGAGATGATTGGCCTGCTGCTTGGCGTCCCACAAGTACCGGAGCGCGATCGGGTGGCCGCTCCCTTCGCCGTAGATGGCTCGGAACGTGGGTTCGTACGCGTGATAACCGTCGGCGAACGGAGATCCGAACTGGACGTCCTGATACGCGAAGTACGCCACCACGAACGGCGCGGCGCCGAGAGCGACCGCCGCGAGCATGCGCCGGGAGCGAAAGACGACGAGCGCTGCCGCGAAGAAGACCGCGTCCGCGGGGCGCGTCAGAAACGCGCAGCCGATCGCCGCCCCGGCGAGAAGGGGCCAGACGTCGCCGCGTGTCCGGAGCCACCGCGACAGCGCGGCGAATGCCAGGGCCAGCCACATCGTGGTCGGCGTGTGAGCGAAGAAGGTCGCCGCCTGGAATACGAAGAGCGGCGAGAGCCCCATCACCGCGAGCCCGATCATCGCGGCCCGTCCGCCGAGGTGAACGCGGGTCGTGTGCCACACCGCCACGAGTGCGATGACCGCCTCGATGGGAGGGACCAGCCAGGCCGCGCCGGCCCGCACCCCGAGCGCCAGGAGCGCCGACGTCCCCGGCGGGTACTTCGTGCGGACCCAGGCATCCATGACGACGTGATCGACGCGAAGAAGCTCGGAATGCGGCGGCGCGTTCACGTGAAAGAGACCCCGCGCGAAGATCTCCGCCTGGAGGAGGCACGAGTACTCGTCGCCCGAGTAGGGAAACGCGTCGAGAGCCACTCGGGCCAGCAAGGCGTACACGATGCCGAGAAGCGCGATGACGGCCATCGCCCGCGTCGCGCGATCCCCGTCGTTTTCGGCCATGAGCGGCGCGCAGTCTATCCGATCCAAGTCGGTGCGCTCCGTCGTTGACACCGACTCGACTTGGACGGTACCAGAACGAAGACTCGGATGACGCGCGCGGGTGCACTCCCCTGGCCGGGGATTGGGGTCGCAGCCCTCGTCGCTTGTGTCTGGTTGAATCAGAGCATCGGCAACGCCGAGTGGGAGGCCGACCGGCAGAGCGCGCTCTCCTCGCCCACCGCGAGTCTCGTCGACAGAGTCCGGTACACGCTCGCCTGCCTCTATCGTCGGGCCGGCGACGAGCAGCTCTATTACGAGAGCGCGAGCATGATCCTGGGGCGTCCAGCGGATTCGGAATTCATGAGAAAGGAGCGCGGTGACGTGCCAGAGAGGTTCGTCTCCGGCTTTCCACCCGCCGACGGCAAGTGGCATATCCCGTACGCGGAAGTGCCGCTCGAATATCCGGTCTTGGCACTCCCCTTCATCGTCGGCCCCCGTCTTCTCGTCTCCAGCCTTCACGGTTTCGGGTTCGTGTTCGGCAGCTTGATGGGTCTATGCCTCATCGGCGCGATCGCCGTCGCGCTCGACGCAGCGCGGACGGCAGGCGAAGACGCCCGAGGCCTTCGCGTGCGCGCGTGGCTCGCGTCGGGGCTGCTCCTCGCGCAAGGGGCGATGGCGGTGCAGAGGCTCGACGCGGTGACCGCGCTCTGGATCGCCCTCGCCGTACGGGCGGCCGTGCGCCGGCAGCCCCTGGCCTTGGGCGCGTGGATGGGGCTGGCCGCCGCCACCAAGATGGTCCCCGCGCTGATCCTTCCGGCGCTCCTCGCGGCGGACGCTCGCGAGTGGAAGCGCGAGCACGCGCGATTGCGGCTCGCCCTCGGGTTCGGCATGGCGCTGTTGGCGGGGCTCGCGCCGATGTTCCTCTTCTCGCCGCACGCGCTGGCCGACGTCATCGCGTACCACGCCGCCCGTGGCCTGCAGTGCGAGTCCGTCCTCGGCTTCCTTCTGGCCACCTTCCGGCTCGTGACCGGAACGCGGACGCCGTGCACGCTCTCGTTCGGATCCGACAACCTCGGTGGTCACGCCGCCGACGCGCTCGCGGCCATCTCGGGGCCACTCTCGACTGCGGCGTCTTTGGGTCTCGCGTTCCTCGTGTGGCGCGCCGCAACGAAGGACGAGCGATCCGCGGACCACGACCGAGGCCCTCCGCGCGTCGCGTGCGCCGCCCTGGCCGCGCTCATCGTCCTTTGGCTCACCGGCAAGGTCTTCTCGCCGCAGTACATGACGTGGGGGCTGCCCGTCGTCCTCGCCATCCCGGGCCTCCTCGGCATACGGCTCACGTGGCTCCTCCTGGCTGCGATGGCCGCCACGCAGTGTTACATCTGCGGCCACAACGAGTTGGTCGTCGAGGGCCGCGCGCTGGGCCTTCTGAACCTCGGCGCCCGGCAGGCGATCCTCGTCGTCGCCGGTTACCTGGCCGCGCGCAGCCTTGTCCCGCGCTCCTCGCCCGCCCCGCTCAGCGTGACGTAGATGGGCACGATTCTGCAGCGCTTCACGGACCTCCCATGTGTCTGGCTGCTCATCGCCGCTGCCGTGGTCGTCGAGAACGGGTGCCTCGGCGGCCTCCCTGTCTTGCTCCTGGCGGCGGCGCTTCTCTGGCTCATGCTTCGGCGGGGGATCGAAGCTCCGCGTCACCTCGACTGGCTCATCGCCGCGGCGTGCGTGCTCGGCTTCGTGCGCGCTCCGGGGGCGCACCTCTCCGCGCCGTTTCCTCGTATTGGCATCGGCCTTCTCACCACCGCCGTGGGCATGGTCGGTGTGCTCGCGTGGAACAAGCCGCGCCTCGCGGGCGGCCGGGCGCTCGCGTGCTGCCTCGTGCTCTCGACGCTCGCCGGGGTCCTGGTCATCGAAGAGTCGCCCCGCCCGCGCATCGACGTATTCGGCCTCGAGCAAGGAGGCGCGGAGGCGCTCCTCGCCGGCAAGAACCCCTATAGCCAGTCGTACGCAAACCCGTACTCGCCCGACGAGACCCAACGCTTCTTCGGAGACCGGCGGACGGAGCTGAAGCAGTATCCGTATCCGCCACTGTCCCTGGCGTGGTGCACGCTCGGCTACGCGGTGGGCGGCGACGTGCGATGGTCGCTGCTCGTCGCGGAGCTTCTGCCGCCGCTTCTCCTCTTTGGCCTGGCGCGGCGGTGCGGTCATCCGCCCCGAGTCGCGCTCGGCCTTTCGGTCCTGCAGCTCGTTCATCCCCGAGGCGCGCTTGTCCTGGAGCAAGCGTGGACCGAGAGCGTGATCGGCAGCGCGCTGCTCCTGCTCCTCTTGGTGCTGGTTGGCCGCGCGCGCGGTTGGCTCGGCGGGGTGGTGCTCGGGCTCTTCCTCGCCAGCAAGCAGTACAGCGTCGTGCTCGTGCCGCTGCTGCTCCTCCGCCGCGTCGCGCCGCGCTCGTACTGGGGCCCGGCGGTGGCCGTGCTTGCCGCGGTCACCGTCCCCTTTCTCGTCTGGGGGTTCTCCGACTTCCTCGACGACGTCGTGCTGTTCCAGCTGCGCCAGCCCGCACGCGACGACGCGATGTCGTTGCCGGGACTGATTCAGTGGGCGACGGGCGTCCGGCTCCCGGGCTTCATCGCCCTCGCCGCGGCCACCTTTGCGCTGGCGTTCTGGTGGCGCAAGATCAAAGACGCCACACTTTTGCCGCTGGCCGCGGCGTGCGTCTACGGGGTCTTCTTTCTCACGGCCAAGCAGTCGTTCTGCAACTACTACTACTTCCTCGGAATCGTCGTCCTCGCCGCCGCCGCGGCGACGCCCGCGCACTTCGCGCTGGCCGCGCCCGAAGAGGCTGCGACCTAGAGCAAGCGTCCCTCTTATGGAGCGGCGCAAAGGTGACAGCAACGCTCGTTGGCACCAGCTCCTACTCGACCTTTTTTGTTGGGAACCGCAGAGGCGCGGAGGTCGCAGAGGGGTGGATTGAATGACCCAACGGCCCACCCTCTCTCGCCCTCCGCGCCCTCTGCGCCTCTGCGGTTCACAACGGTTGCTCTACGGAGCCGCCCGGCGCCAGAGGACGACGCTCTTCGGGCGGTCCCAGCTCGCGAGCGAGTGCACGTCGAAGTCGTACGTCCGCTCGCGCGTGAAGTACTGAGGGAGACGCAGCTCGGGTGCGCGGTCGGTGCCCGCGTATCGGTCGGTCGTCAGGACCCAGCGGGCCCCGCTCGCCACGAGCGCCGCCACGTAGTCCGTCTGCAGGCCCCCGCTGCGCGCGTCCTCGTACGTCGCGAGAATCGGTTGTTGCGCGGGGCCGCCCGCCCGAACGCCCACCATCGGAACCGTCGTCACCACGACCCCACCGTCCAGGCCCCGCGCGATACCGTCCAGCCGCTCGGCCGCCTGCCACCTGTCCGTGCCCGGCAGGAAGGGCGACGGGTCGTAGCCCAGCCCCACCAGCGCGACGCTCGACAGCGCGAGCACGCCCGCGGCCGCCGCCGGCATGCGCCCCGCATCGGGCGACGGCCAGCCCGAGAACCAGTCCCCGGCCAGCATGAACGCCACCGGCCACGCCAGGAGCAGCTCGGGGATCCATACGTTGCCGCAGCAGAATTGCTTGACCGATGCCACGGCCCCGCCGACGACCGACACCGAGAAGAGGCCCGTCCACAAGACCGTCGTCGGCCGCAGCCATCCCCGCTTCGACAGCACAAGCGCCAGCCACGGGAAGAAGGGGAGGAACGGCGCGCGCCAGATGAAATGCCCGAGCGCTCCGAAGGCCACCCACCAGGGCTGGAGCGGCTGATGGCTCGGGTAGAGGAGCCACACGAGAAACCAGCCGTGGGTCGTGACCTCGAGCACGGCGAAGGGGACGACGCAAAAGAGCGCCGAGACCGCGGCGAGCCGCAGCCCTCCGGCCCTGTCCCGCCAGAACGCGAACGCGACCAACCACGCGGCGAAGACCACGCCGGATTGCTTCGTGTAGATAGAGAGGGCCAGTACGAACCCCGTCGCCCATGCCCGCCGTGGAGGCATCTTCCCGTCCTGCGCGATCGCCGCGGCCGCGACCACGAGGAGCATCGCCATCGTGTCGGACCGCGCCCAGTCGTACGAGCCGTCGCTCGTGGGGTAGCCGGCGCAGATGCCGCCGACGGCGATCGCGGCGAAGACGGCGCCGACGAGGCGCGACGGGGCGGCCCGCGCGACCTGCCATGCGAGGATGCCCACCGTCAGGAGCAGCGAAGCGATCGACACCGCGCGGCCCGCCGGATCGGTGAACCCGAACAGCGACGCCGCGCCGTCGAGCGCCACCCAGTAGAGCGGCGGGTACGGAAACGTGGCGAAGCCGCTCGCGGGATCGGCGTAAAGGGGCAGCCGCTGAGCGATGCGCCACGCGTGGTAGACGTGCGCGCTCTCCAGATAGTCGAGATCGAGCGGGCACCAGAAGCGAGCCCCGATGACCCTCGCCAGCGCGCCTACGTGCCACGCCGCCGGGAGCAGCAGGACGACGACGATGGCGGCGGTCGTCCGGATGCCCGCCCGCTCCCAGAGCCGCCCTATCGAGCGCAACGCCACCGCCGCTACGATGCCCGCCTGAGGCTCGAGGGCTCTTGCCCGGCGTGCGTGAGCCGCCGGCCTTCGTCCGAGAAGATCGGCGGCCGGAGGACCCCCCGCCTGGCGAGGACGAGCTCGGCGGTGACGCGCAAGACGCCCAGCCCGTAGACCACGCTGCGCTGGAAGTTGATCGACGACGAGTCCGGCTCGTATCGGGTGGGGCAGCTCACTTCCCCGATGCGGTATCCGAAGTAGATGCACTGGGCGAGCATCTGGGCGTCGAACACGAAGTCGTCGCTGTTCTCGTCGAGCGGCAAGCGCTCGAGCACCTTCCGCGAGAAGGCCCGGTAACCCGTGTGGTACTCGCTGAGCTTGGCGCCCGTACAGAGGTTCTCCGTCGCGGTGAGCAGGCGGTTGGCGACGTACTTGTAGAGCGGCATTCCCCCGGCCAGGGCGCCGCCCGACAGGATCCGCGAGGCGAGGACCACGTCGAAGTGATCGACGGCCACGAGCGAGGACATCGCCGTCAGGAGCTTGGGCGAATACTGGTAGTCCGGGTGCAGCATCACCACGACGTCGGCCGTCGTGGCGAGCGCCGCGCGGTAGCAGGTCTTCTGGTTGCCCCCGTACCCGCGGTTGCGGTCGTGGACGATGACGCGAAGGCCGAGGCGGCGGGCGACGGCCACCGTCTCGTCGCGGCTGGCGTCGTCGACGACGACGATCTCGTCGACGACTTGCCGGTTCACCTCGGCCAGCGTCCGCTCGAGGGTCCGGGCGGCGTTGTAGGCGGGCATGATCACCGCGACGCGTTTGCCCTCGATCATTCGCGGCACCCTCCCATACAAGCCCCGCGGCTGGCAACGCCCCCAAAATTTGTCCCGTTTCACTCAAGCGGCGTAGGGGGGAAGGATGGTCAGGCCCTTCGTTGCGTGTGCGATCGCCGCGTCCGCCATGTCCTGCGCGGCACCCACCGCCCTCCCGGGCACCTCGCTCGGCACGTACAACGTCACCGGCACGCTGAGCTCCAACAGCTGCGGCGCCGGCCTCGGGGCCCCCAATCCGTGGACCTTCACCGCGCAGATGTCCGAAGACGGTACGACCTTGTACTGGGAGATGACCGGCGGGAGCGAGCTGTCGAGCACGATGTCGTCCGCCACCCAGGTGAGCATCACGTCGATCGCGACGGCCAACGTCGACGGTACGGACGGCGGCGTCGCGGGCCCCTGCGACCTAGAGAACACGACCGCGCTCGACCTCACCCTCGCGGCCGGCTCGCCCCCGTCCACCTTCACGGGGACGATCACCTACTCGTTTGCGGCCGCGACCGGAGTGTCGACCGCCACCAACTGCACCAATCAGCTCACCGCGTCGGGCGGCTCATACGACACGCTGCCGTGCACGGCGAGCTACTCGCTCGCGGGCACGCACCAGTAGAACCTTGCGGCTCAAAGCTGCACGCCGAAGGCGTCGCGGAGCCGCTGCATATCGTCTGTCTTCACGCTGGGCCCGCCGAGGCCGATGCGCGCCGACGTCGTCATCCCGTCGCCCCACGGCCACCACAGCCCGTAGGCGAACGCGGAGCCGACCGTGGAGCTGGCGAGCAGCATCTGTCCTTCGCGCAGGCCCCCCGTGCGCTCGGCCAGCTCTCTCAGGGCCGAGGGCGCTCGGTCAATCGTCGCCACCGTCCACTCGCGCGAGAGCGCGACGCTGGCCACGGCCTTCGCCTTGGCCTCGAGCTCGACGCTGAACGACGACGCCACGCACGACTGACGGGCGTCCCAGCTCCACCCGCGCGTCGGCCAGGCCGCGCGAAGCTCCTTCAGCGAGGACAGAATCAAGAGCCAGGCGTCCCCGAGGACACGGTCGGGCGGCATGCCCAGACTATACGACGTCCGGGCGGTGCCCCGGAACGGCGAACGCGCGGGGGCATCGAATCGGGTCGTTAGCGGAGAGGTGGCTCATGAAGATCCTGGTCCTCGGCGCCTCGAAGGGAACGGGTGCCGAAGCGGTCCGCGCAGCCCTCGCGCGAGGCCACGACGTCACGGCTTTCGCTCGGAGCCCGGAGAACCTCGTCCTGGAAGACCCCAAGCTCAGGCGGCTGAAGGGCGATTTCCACTCCCCCGAGTCCGTCGACGGCGCGGTTACCGGCCACGACGCCGTGATCGTGACGGCGTCCTCGACGAGCCTCAAGGGGTTCAAGGCCGACCCGACGTATTTTTCTCGGGGGACGGGCTACACCATCCTTGCCATGAAGGCCCACGGCGTGCGGCGCCTGGTGGTCTTGAGCGCGCTCGGCACCGGCGAGAGCCGGAAGCTGGCGAACTTCGTCTTCGACAAGCTGTTCATCTCCTTCATCCTCAAGGCCCCGTACGAGGACCACGAGCGCCAGGAGAAGCTCGTGAAGGAGAGCGGGCTCGACTGGGTCATCGCCCGCCCGGGCCGCCTCACCGACGGCCCCGCCCGCAAGCGCTACGTCAAGACAGCGGCCATCGAGCGCATCCCCATGTCAATCTCCCGCGCCGACGTCGCGGACTTCCTCGTGGCGGCGGCCGAAACGGACACGTGGGTGCAGAAGGCCGTGCAGCTCGGGGGCTGACCGCCCGTGGGCTATGCCGTCACGGTGCGGCCGATTCGGCCGGCGGCGGGGGCGTCGGACTCCCGAGCTCGCGCGAGAGGCACGGCCAGAACGGATCGTCGTACCCCGGCCCGCCGGTGACCCGCGGGTTCATCTCGGGGGGCTGGATGTAGACGCTGACGCGCTCCTTCGCGGCGTTCTTGGCGCTGACGACCGTCGCACCCTCGGCGAACCCGCCCACGTCGTCGGGCTTCCAGCTCTCCTTGGTCAGGCAAGTCTTGGTGGCGTCCTCGATCTCCGTCGTGCCCGCCTTTGCGAGCCGGTCGTGCAGAGGGCTCTGGAGCGCGGGCGACTTGGCGAGAAACGCGCACGCGGGCATCACGGCGCCGACGAGGAGGAACAAGCGATAGCGCATGCGGTGTCAGAGCATCGTACATCGCTTGCTCGCCGCTCGTGCAAGCGTGTGCGCTCCCTTCTCGGAGGCGATACCGTAACGTCACCGTGCCCATCCGAACCGACCTCGCTCGCATCGTCCTCGGCGTCGCGTGCCTGGCGCTCCCGGTGGTGGCCCGGGGGCAATCGCAGCCCCAGCAGCAGCTCCCGCCGGGTGCGACCGCCTTCCTGAACATGAGCTACGAGCAGCTTCGTCCGCTGATCGCCCAGCTGCCGTGCCCCTTGCCGGGCTTGCCGCCGGAGATCGCGCGCTACGTCGATTGCAGCGTGCTCCGCCCCATCTCCGATACGACTCCGTACCAGCCCATCCCCACGCCGGGGGGGCTTTCCTCGGGCGTGGACCATCGCACGCAAGGTCTCGTCGGAGCCATCCGCGACCAGGGAGAAACGGGCAGCTGTTCGGCGAACGCCATCGCGTCGCTCATCGATACGTACGTCCTCAAGCGCGGCCTCGGCCCGCAACGGGCATCGGCCCTCCACGTCTTCGCCATCTACGAGCACACCGCCGTGCAAGGCGCGACCGACGACAACATCGGCAACCTCAAGAAGGTCGCGGGCGTCACGTCGGAGACCGTGTGGCCGTACGACCCCGTGAAAGCCTGCCGCGTGGCTCTCGGATCGGCCGTCTCCGGGTGCGACACCGCGTACCACGTGCAGGCGGGCTCCGGTTACACCGACCCCGTCATCATGGCCGAGCGGCAGCGCGCCGACGCGACGCCCCTCTATCGCATCGCCGGCCTCGAGACGATCGCCGATACGGCGGGGCGCGACGCCGAGATCATGAAGCTCCTCGGGACCGGGGAGGCGGTGTACATCGCGGTCGACATGGCCATCAACTGGTCGATCGCAGGACCGGGAGGGTTTCACGGCGAGGTCCTGCCCCCTCCTCAGGGCTACTACGGGTCGCACGCCGTGCTGGCGCAGGGGTTTCGCACGGTCTCGACCGGGACGCAGTTTCTCATCCAGAACAGCTGGGGAACGAGCTGGGGGCAGAGCGGCTTCGTCTGGGTCCCGGAAGACATCTTCAAGTCCCGGCTTCGCGGCGCGTACCGGCTTCACGTGGAGCAGGTGACGAACTCGAGGACGCCCGGCCCGGCTCCGACTCCGACTCCGGCGCCGGTCGCGACGGCCACCTCGCCGACCCCGTCGTGTCCCCCGGGCACGACGCCCATCCTCGGCCTGTGCATGCCCGTGTGGGTTGCAAGATAGGCGGTGCCCTCAGGGGTGGGGTCGCATGGCCGGATGGCCAGGCATCCCGCCGCCCGGTCCACCCATGCCTCCGCCCATCCCTCCGGGGAACCCGTGCGGCTGCGGGGCGTCGCCGATCTTCTGCAGTTCCACGTCGAAGACGAGCATCCCTTGCGGCCGCTGCGGTTGGCCCTTGTAGGCGAGCTGCTCGGGGATCCAGATGCGCCGCTTCTCGCCCTCGACCATGAGCTGCAGCGCCTCGCTCCACCCGGGGATGACGCCGGTCACGCCGAAGGTCGCCGGCTCGCCGCGCGAGTACGACGAGTCGAACATCTTGCCGTCGATCGTCCACCCGGCGTACTGCACCGTGACGCTGTTGGTCCGCGTCGGGTGCACCGTGCCGGTCCCTTTCGTGAGCACCTTGGTCGCGAGCCCGTCCTTCTCGACCGTCGCGTCCCTGGGCGGCGCCTTCACGTCGGCCGGCGTCTTCGGCCCCGTCAGGATCTCGAGCAGCTCGATCACCATCGTGACGTCGCTCGGCGTCACGCCCGGACGCGCCGGGGCTGCGAGCGCGGCGGGCACCCAGAGGACCCGCTTCTCGCCGACCACCATGAGCTTCACGCCCTCGGCCCAGCCATCCGACTGGCCGGTCACGGGGCGCAGCGCCGGCTTGTCCTTCGAGGCCTCGATCAGCTTCCCGTCGGGTTGCCAGATCGAATAGTTCACGCGCACGCCGTCGTTCGGCTGGGGGTGAGCCGTGCCGGTGCCCTTCTGCAGGACCTTGCTGGCGAGGCCGTCCTTGGTCTTCTCCGCGTCGTCGGGGGCCGCGGCGACGTCGGCGGGAGGCTTCGGACCGGGGGTGATGTCGAGCAGCTCGATGTCGAAGACGAGCATGCCGGCGGGTGCGCCGGGCTTGCCCTTGTAGGCCAGCTCCTCGGGGATCCAGAGGCGGCGCTTCTCGCCCACGACCATCAGCTGCATCCCCTCGGTCCACCCGGGGATGACGCGTCCGAGCGACAGCGTGATCGGCTCCGCCTTGCGCCCCGGGTGAAGCGGCGCGACCGAGCTGTCGAACATCTTCCCGTCGGTGGTCCAGCCCGTGTAGTTCACCTTCACGGCGTCGTTCTGGCTCGGGTGATCGGTGCCCGTGCCGGCGGCCAGCACCTTGGTCGCGAGGCCGCTGGCCGTCTTCATCGCATCGGCGGGAGGCGCGGCGACGTCGGGAGGTGGGGGCAGGCCCGCCGCCATCGCGTCGGACGCGCCGTCACGGACCGCGGCGTCGGACGCGCCCGCCCCGCGGCCCTTGCACGCGGGCAAGACGGAGGTGACGAGGACCAAGAAGAGGGGGGTGGCGTACCAGGAAGGGAAGGAGGTCGTCATGGTGGGCGGCACCGGAACACGCTTGCGGCGCGCGGACAAGGCCCTCGCGCAGGGGCCCACGAGTGTCGTCGATCCGCGCACGAGTCCGTCACAGAGACGCGTCGCTTTCGCTGATTCGGGCACGAGTTGCCGGGATACGGGGGACTCTTCGTTGGGGATGGCGCCGAATGAGCGGGATACGCCGCCACACGAGCTTCATCGGGCGCCAGATCTCGCATATGTGGCGCCCAATCTCGTCGAATGAGCGCCCGATGAACCTCATCTGTCGCCGATTGAGCTGAAGATGGCGCCAACTCGCGTTGAGTTAGCGCCACGTGCCAACGAGTCAGCGCCATATGTCGCGGACGTAGCGCCGTACGTCGCGAACCTGGCGCCGATTGAGACGCATCTGTCGCCCATTCTCGCTCATGTGTCGCTCTACCCACGACATTCGGCGACAAGCATGCGAGATTCGGCGCCACGTCATGCACCCCGACCTGGTCTTCCTCACCCTCCAGGCCCGCAACGCGCTGGGGCTGGGTCAGAAGGGCCTCGGAGACCTGCTGGGAGCGTCGCGTCGCACGGTTCAGCGGTGGGACAGTAGACAGGGAGCGCCGTCGGCCGACCAACTCGCGCGCCTCGCGACGGCGGTGCATCCCCACAATGCGCCCCTCGCCACCAACATCGCGGCGCTGGCGGGGATGACCCTCGAGCAGCTCGGTCTCGTGCGCCCCGAGCCCGTCGCGGCTCCTCCCGCGGTCACCGATGCGCCGGCCCTCCGTCCTCCGTCGCCCCCTCCGCACTTGACCGACACGGTCGTGTGCGCGGCCGCCGAGGCGCTCAACGCTTCGCCCCTGGCCGTGCGCCCCGTGCTCCTCGCGGCGTTCCGTCGAGCCCGTGAAGTGGGGCTCCGCGTCGAGGACGTGGAGGGTGCGCTGAGCGAGGCGATCGAGAAGGGGCGCCCGAAGGCGAGCAGGAGGCGGGAGTAGAGGTGCAGGCGGCGGATCGCCGTGCAGGCACGCATCCGCTAGAGTGCAGGCATGGCGCCCAGGCACAAATCCGAAGCGACGCAGTACACGATCCGCAACGTACCCAAGGTCGTCGATCGGGCGCTGCGCCGCCGTGCCGGTCGTATGGCCAAGAGCCTGAACGAGGTCGCCGTGGAGGCCCTTGCGCGTGCGGCGGGGGTCGAGCGGGAGGTGGCCGAGCACCGCGACGTGGACTTCCTCTTCGGCTCGTGGGTGGAAGACCCGCTCGTCGACGACGTACTCGCGGCGCAGAGGACCATCGACGAAGACGCCTGGAAGTGAGGCTCGCGCTCGACACCAACGCCTACGGGGCTGCGGCGCGTGGCGATCCAAAGGCAATCGCGCTCCTACGCGCGGCGGACCGACGGCTCGGCCCGACGAGAGGCACTGCTGCTCGTCCTGACGCACGCCCTTGCGTTTTCGGTGCCCGTCCTCCCCTTGGTTCCCATCATTCGCAACATTGCGCGTGGAACTCCTGGAATCCAGGCGACGTTTGCGGAGGCGTATTCGGGGCGGGTGGCCGCCTTCGATGTGGCGGTCGGAGATGACCGTGCTGCCGTCGCGGGTCTGAGGCGTCACGTCGACCGTTTGAGGGTCGTTCGGAGGCAATTGGCAGAGCGCCGCGACCAAGGCGTTGACTTCGCCCTGGTGGACGCAAGCGAGTGCTTCGCCCTCGAGGAGATCGCTTTTCTCTCCGAGGCAGAGGAGCGCGAAGCGCGCGTCGCGGACGCGGTCGCCTGCGGTCAAAAGGTCTGTCCAAGGTGCGGAGCGATGAACGCCCAGCGCGTGCTCGACCTCGGGGCGCATTGGGTTGGCATTGAGCGGGATTCTGAATGAAAGGCGGAGTCGCCCGGCGCCGCGTCACGCTCGCCACATCCCATATGGTTGCGGGCTTGCTCGGCGTCGGGATCGCGATGGTGGTGGCTGTGCGGGCGGGGCCCTTCGCGCCGGGACCTGTATCCGCCACGCTGGGCCTGGCGTGGATGGCGAGCGGCGGTTCGATGCACTGCGAGCCCGATATGGTGCCCTGGGCACGGAGCCTCGTGGCTCACCGTACGGATCTCGCAGAAGATGACTTTGCGGTCGAGGCAGCCGTGGCGCTCGCGTTGCTCCGGGACCACGGCGATGAACGGCTACATGACCGCGAACGAGCGACTCTGCAAGAAGCGGCTGCCCGGTGTTCGTCCGCGCTTCATGTGCCGTGCGAGGGTCCGCGGTTCAATCGGGCCGTGGCCCGCCGATGCAGCACCCCCAAGGGACATCCTCTCCGAAGAGATGCAGGCGTGAGGGCGGCGTCATGCGACGCGGGCTTGGAATAAGCCGCAACATCTGACCGCTGCGAGACGACGGCTCTGCGTGAGCGAGCCACTACTCGTGGATCGCGTCGCCATCCTCTTCCGTTTGGGCGTCGCTTCCGCCGCTGCTGATGGACGGCGGCTGCCCCACGTTCATCGTCCCCGGAATCGGGCACGACGAGAGAATCGAAGAGCATGTACTCGAGCGCCTTCTCCTGCGGCGTCAGCGGGTGCGTCGAGCAGCCCTCGGGGACTGTGCCGCCGTCTGTGGCTCCGGCGTAGTCGGGGTCGCTTCCGACACCGGGCCCGAGGCCGTCGTGCAGCTCACTGTAGACGATGCGCCCGCACTGGCCCTCTATCGATCGGCCCGCCGGCAATCCGAACGAGAAGTACTGGGTGGCTCCGGGCGCCGGGGAGGTCCCGTCCGCCGAGATCCACGCCTGCGATTCCGTGTTCGTCGCGCTCACGTCCGCGTTGTGGAACGCGCTGGCAATAGGAAGCTCGCCACCGCTCAGCGCCCCGACGTTGACCAGCCACGCGGTCATGGCGGCGCCACCGGGAAAGGGCTGCCCGCTCGGAAGGGCCGTCACGATGTTTCCCGAAATGGGGCCGATGGGCTGCGCACCCGCAGTCCACGTGGCCAGTGGGGGACTGATCGTGCTTGCGAAGGGGCCCGTGTTGAACCAGGCGTAGTGAAAGTGCGACGCGAAGACGCGACCACCGGCGTTCGCGTAGTCCAGCAGCACCTGCTGGTTCATGTTCATCGTCTCGGTCCCCTCGCAGGAGAGAAGGACGGCGTCGAACGGACTGATGTCCGAGTCCTTGTCCCAGAGCGTCGAACCGGGGTCGGGCGAGGCCCCTCCGCTCGTGGTCGCTCCGTTCGGGGCGCTGAAGATGTGGATGCGTCCCGCGCCGCCGGGACCACCGACGTACTCGCTCGCGTCGATCCCCATCCGTAAGGGCAGGCACTCGAGCGAGTCTCCGGCGCCCGTCGAGATCGCGATGTTCGGGAGGTCACCCTCGGAGTGGCTCTTCGGCAGGTGCAGCGAATGGTCCGGCTGGGGATTGTCATGACACGCGGTGACGGTCGCGATGGTGTAGACCATCCTCCACTTGCCGGTCTGGACGACGAGCGGGATGTCCTTGCCGTTGGCCACGCCGAGGATCGAGAAGTACCCTGTTGTGTCGGTGGTCGCTGCCGCTTGCGGGGCGACGTAGAGGTCCGAGCACGAGTTGCAGGCAGCGCCATTCGGAAGCGCCAGCAGCGGCAGCGGTAGGGGCGCGTCCGGGACGTAGACAGCGACGTTGTAGACGGGGTTCAGATTCGCGGGGTCGTAGACGGTCCCGCTGATGCTGGTCAATCGGCCGTTCGAGCAGGTCGCCATCGTGCACGGCAGTCCCGTCGTGCACGTGCAGTTCTCCGGACCGCAGAAGACGTCGGCCGTAGCGTCCAGAGGGCCCGCGGCATCCACACTGGTCGTCGACTGCTCCCGAGAGGGGCTGCACGCCGCCGTCAGCGAAAGCCAAGCGAGAGCCCCCACGCGCATCCCCCGCAAGCGTACGCCACGCTCGTACCAACGCTACTCTCCGGCCCGCCGCCCGGGCGGCAGGGCGAGTCGTCGGGTACCTTGTGACCCGTGCGCACCGGGGGCTCCCTCTTCGCGGCCTTGGTCGCTGCGGTTGGCCTCGCGGTTGGCTGCTCGAAGTCAGCGTCGGACACCAAGTGCGGAGCGACGCCGACTCAGTTCGTCGACTTCAGCGCGCTCGCCACCGAGGTCGATGCGTCGGGGGGCATCTCGGCGATGCCACTCGCGGTGGACGCTACGAACGTGTACTTCGTCTTCGACGACGTGCTCATGCGCGTTCCGATTCGGGGAGGCTCCGTCGTCACGATGCTGTCCCTGTCGACCATCCCCGACCTGTACTTGCACGACGTTGATCTCGTCGTGACTTCGACGAGCGTAATTCTGCACTACTCGGGCAGCACGAACGAGCTGGTGGTCAGCGTGCCGATCGAAGGCGGAAGCGTCACGACGCTCGCGACGAGCGACGGCACGATCGCGGCATTCGGCGGCAACGAGCACGCGGTCTACTTCGTCGATCAGGGTGGCCTCAAGAGCGTCCCGACGACCGGCGGCAACGTCCAGGTCCTCACCGATCAGCTCACCGCTTCGGACACCGGCGGCTTCGGCGCGCTGCTCGTACCCCGTGTCAGCCGAGCCGTGAGCCAGCTCGAATCCGAACGGGCGGGTCCCGGGTTGATCGGAACCCCCTAGTTGGGTCAAGATGTACGCATTGGGGGGTGCGCCGTGAAAGAGCAGGGGGACAGAAAGAGCGGCATCACAGCGACGGAGCGCTCCTTCGCCAGGGTGTGCCTGGGTCGCCTCGTCGAGGTGCACGTGCGCCGGCTGGGCAGCGTCGCGGACGTGGACTCCCTCAAAGCCGCCGTGTTCGCTGCGCTCGAAAGGGCAGGGTCGGGAGCCGTCATCTGCGCAGATTGCCGGGGGGCCGCGCCTTACACGGCCGAGGTCGCAAACGCGTGCGCGCAGGCCATGCGGCAGTTGAACCCGTCCATCGCTCGGAGCGGCCTATTGCTCGACCCGTCGAACACGATGTTCAACCTGCAGATCGAGCGCGTCGCGCAGTGCGCGGGCCACGATCAGCGCCGTCTCTCACCGATGCCGACCAGCTACGCGATTGGCTGGACGGCAGTCTGACGGCCGCCGAGCGCAGGGCTCTACGGACGCTCCTCTTGAGCGGTCACGAGAGCGGCGTCGCGCAGAGCCTTCCGTGAACGAGGGCGGCCCTACCCCTCGTCGTCCTGCTCTTCCTGCGCCTCTTCGGGTTCTTCCTCCGGCTCGTCCGGGCCCTCTGGTTCGCCCTGGATGGACGTGCCGCCGACGGACAACGAAGTCTCGAACGACAACCCTTCCAGGACGAGCGCTCGCCCTCTCAGAACGGATCGCGCGAAGTCGCT
Source organism: uncultured delta proteobacterium (assembly GCA_963847465.1). GTDB lineage: Bacteria > Myxococcota_A > Polyangia > Polyangiales > Polyangiaceae > Palsa-1150. The sequence continues at coordinate 566,040 of CAWKAF010000033.1, forward strand.
GCGTGGGACGGTGAAGCGACCGGTGTCGTCGCCCGCCGCGGGGTCCTCGTCGGATTCGGGCGGCGTCGCTTCGAGGATGCTGTCGCCCGTCGTGAGGCGGGCGCTCCGGGGCACGGGCGCAAAGACCACGCTGACGCCGGTCTCCGACGTCGTGACCGTTTGCAATTGCGGCCCCTCCTCGGCGTTCTCCGACGCTTCCGCCGCCACGTCGACCGTCACCGCAAGCTCGGCGAACTTGTTGACGTAGCGCACGCCGTCTCGAACGCGGGCACGCACCACGAGGCCGCAGCCGATGGCCTTCGCGACGTCGTTGCCTCCGAGTGCCCAGACGAGGGTCGACAGTGTCGAGAGGCCTCCACCGACCTCCCCGTGTTCGCAGTCGCCGCCGAGTCGCACCGACACGTCGGCCAATCCGTCCACCATCGTCGCGCTGACTCGCAGCGCGCCGTGCACGATGTCGAGCGAGTCCACGGTGATGTCCAGAGGTTCGTCGTCGGCGGGCGCTTCTTCCGGTGGGCCCTCTTCACCGCCTTGCGCGGCGCAGCCGCACATCGCACACACAATCAGCGATGCCGTCGCGAGTGAGCCACGAGCATTCATGTTCCCACGACCTCCGGCGCGACCGGACGCCGCGCACATCCATTCGGACATCGAGGCGCCGCGACAGGTTCCCAGAGAGAACGCCCGAGCGTCGCCGCACCATTCCTGCGCTCGAACCCCTCCGCGCCGTTGGACAACGGTGCCTCGTCTTCCTTTGGAGGGACGAGCCCGTAGCGGGGCAGAGCCGCGTTTCGGTCCGGCGTGCAAGATCGCCCTCTTGCGTGCGATGATCTCGTGTGGGGGCCTTGCCGTCGCCCACGCCGGAGAACTGGATGGATCACGACCCGTTCGATCTCACCGGAGACGTCCTCGACGGTCAGTTCCGCGTGGACTCGTTCGCGGGTGAGGGCGACCTGAGCGTCGTCTACAAGGGCCATCACCTCGGGGTCGACGCGCCGGTCGCGATCAAGTGCCTGAACCTGCCGGCGACGCTCGATCCGGCCCTCGCTCGCCCGCTGGTCGACGGCTTCAAAGAGGCCAGCCGCGTCCACTACAAGCTCGCGCGGGGCAACCTGAACATCGCGCAGAGCATCGCCAGCGGCACCACCCTCGTGCCCCGCAGCGGAGCGGTCGTCCCGTACATGGTGCGCGAATGGTTCGACGGGGAGTCGCTCGCGTCGAATCTGACCCGCCGCCGGACGGAGAAGAGCAGCGGGCGTTCGATTCAAGAGGCTCTGACGCTCCTCGAGACAGCCTTCGACGGGGTCGCGTTCGCGCACCAGCAGGGCGAGGTGCACCTCTCCATCAACCCCAGCAACCTCTTCCTCGCGAGGCGCGGCGAGTCCACGACCCTCAAGGTGCTGGACTTCGGCATCGCGCGGACGATGAACGACCTCACGATCGGACCGTCCGGGGCGCATGCCGAGGGAGGGCTCCGCGTCCTCTTTCCGACGTACGCGGCGCCCGAACAGCTCGACAAGTCGATCGGCAAGCCCGGCCCCTGGACGGACGTGTACGCGCTGGCGCTCATCACGATGGAGGTCCTCTCCGATCGGATCGTCATGGCCGAGCTGGAAACGGGGGCCATCGTCGAGCGTGCGCTCGACCCGAATCGCCGGCCCGGTCCTCGCGCGCACGGGCTGAAGCTGCCCGCCAACCTCGACCTCGTGCTGACGCGCGCGGTGATGCGCGCACCGACTCGAAGGCACGAGAGCGCCGCCGCTCTGTGGCGTGACATCAAGAGCGCGGTGCGTCCGACGGCGTCGCGCCCAATCCAAGCAGTGACGGCCGCGCCTCCGGTGACGAAGGCCGTGAGCCCAGCGAGTGGTCCGGAGGTGGAGACGGCGACCGCCTTCGACAGCGTGCCCACGGGCGTGCTGGTTCGACCGAAGACTCTGATGGGTGTGGGCGCCGCCGTCGCGGTGGGCGCCTTGGGCCACCGCTCTCGACTGCCGTCGACGCCGTCGGTGGAGACGAAGCCCATGTCCTTCGAGCCGCGCACCTCGCCGTCGGGAGTCGACCTGGGAGTGGGGCTGGCGCTCGCGTCCGCCCCGGTCGCGGCCCCGTCATCCGTCGTCGACGAGCCGCTCTTCGTACCGCGTCCCGTGCTCGCGGTGGCGCGTGCGCACGCCGGCGCGATGGTGCAGCGGTTGTTACGGCTCCGGGATCGGCTGCGCCAACGTGCGGAGCGCTACGAGCCGCGAACGAGGCTCCTCGTCGCGGTCGGCTTCGGGTCGAGCGCGTTGCTCCTCGCCGTCGTGGTTACGGCGCACGCGTGGCACCACGGAGGGCCGTCCCCCGCCCCGAGCGCCACGGCGGCGGCGCCGGTCTTGCCCCCGCCTGCGCCCGAGCCCGAGCCCCCGCCACCCACTCCGCCTCCGGCGCCTACGAGGCCCTTCAACGCGTACGCGGCCAGGCGGTCGCTCGACGGCACCTCGCGCGATATTCTGTCGTGCCGCCGCGACAAGAAGTGGGGCGTCGCGCTGGCCACGGTGACGTTCGCGAACGACGGCTCGGTGAAGGACGTGGCGGTGGGCGTCCCGTTCAGAGGTACGCCGGCCGGTGATTGCGTCGCCGAGGACCTATCGACGGCGCACGTTCCGCCCTATGCCGGCAAGGAGGGCGTCATCGTCTATCAGTTCTTCGTCGCGCTGAAGGGACCGTAGGCCGTGCGTCGAGCTGGCGAGTCTGGCGACCCGGGATCAGTAGTGGGGTGGCCGGTCGTTGTTCGCGTCGGGCTCTTCGTCGGCGCTGCGCTCGCGAAGGCGCTTGGTCTCCGCCACGAGGGCGTCGATGGTCCGCTGCTGCTGGGCGACGGTATTGGACAAGTCGAGCGCGAAGCGTTCGAGCTTCATGAAGCGGAGCTCGAGGTCGACGAGTCGTTCTTCGACCCTCGGAGTGCCTGCCTCGGCATCGGGCGGCCTCTGCTTTCCTTTGTCGCCAACCATGTTCCTCAGAATACGGCCATGAACGAGCGTGCGGCGCGCTTCTTCCGGACGCATCGCGTGCGGGCATCCATGTAGGCCACGGTGAAGGCGCGGCGGGGGAGGCCCGTCGTGTTGCGACCCGAGCGGTGCCACAGGTGATTGTGAATGAGGAGCACCTCGCCCGCCCGGGCCGGGATGGCGACGGTCCGCTCTTCGGGTCGGGCGGCGAGGAGGACGCGGACGGGAATCGTCCCGCCCAGAGGCGTCGCCAGACCGGCGCGGTGGCTGCCGTCGACCACTTCGACGCATCCCGATTCGCGAGGCACGTCGTCGATGGCAGTCCAGATCTGCAGCTCCGGATCGCGGTCGAGGCCCCAGAAGTCGCCGCCGTCCTGGTGCCACGGAAGCTCCGTGCCCCCTTCGGCGGACTTCGTGAAGAGCGTCGCCCGGTAGAGAGCGACCTCGGGACCGATCACGGCTCGCGCCACGCGCTCGAATGCGCCGTTTCCGAGCCACGCCCGAAAGAGCGGGTCGAGCTCGAGCTTCTCGATCTTCCGGTATCGAAGGCTGGGGCCCTCCCATCCGCGTCCGAAGGCGAGGTCCTCGTAGCGGCCGGTGGCCGAGTCACCCTGGAAGAACATGCCCTCGTAGACCACGCGTCCCATCATGATGTCGTCGGCTCGCGCGCGAAGCCGGGCGAGCGTCTCCTCGCTCGCGACGGTCCCGAGGTGCGCCCATCCGTGCTCGCGCCAGTGGGCAATCGCGGCGACCACGTCGAGGGTCTCGGCGTCGCTCGCGAGCGCGAGCGGATGCGGGCGATCTTGCGGAGCGATCATCTCCTCAGCGTTGTGCATACCAGACGCTCGAAGACTATGTGCATGTCGGGCCGACGAAAGTGCTTGTCGGGTCATTCGGGTGAAGCCATCGGTCGCGGGATTCGCGCGGATACAAATGTGAGCGCCAAGGTCACTTGCCGGGTGCTCCATGCACGCATAAGGCTACGCGTGGCCCGTCATGGGGCCCCTTGCGGGCCCCAACGTGGTGCCCACCCCTGGAGGACTTCCATGTCCGTGCGTTTCGGCGTTGGCTTGCTCGTCGTTGCGGCATTCGGCACCCACTGCGCGAGCGGCGCTTCCAACGAGTTGGGTGCCGTGGGCGGGGGCTCGAGCGGATCGGTGGGCTCGAGCGGATCCGGTACCTCGAACGGTGCAAGCAGCTCGGGGTCGTCCGGCAACGGCAGCGGCTCGGGGTCTTATCCGAGTTCAGGCTCGACGAGCTCCGGAGGAGGGGGGGACGACGGAGGTGGGTCGTCGAGCGGCATGTCGAGCTCGGGACCCGGCGACGAAGGGGGTGCCTCGAGCGGGAGCGATTCGGACGGTGCGGCCGGCAGCTCGAGCGGCGGCGGCTCGGGCGGCGGAAGTTACAACTGCTTCGCGGCCGGATCGGGCACCGACTTCAGCACCGACGGCCCGCTGACGCCCACGAGCGCCGACAACACGACGGTCGCGTGCACGATCTTCCAACCCACCGTTCTGGGCAGCGCGGGGTGCCTCAATCCGGTCATCATCTGGGGCAACGGGACGTTCAACACGCCTTCGAACTACACGGCTCTCTTCAATCACTTCGCCTCGCAGGGTTTCATCGTCGCCGCGGCGGATACGTCGAACTCGGGCAGCGGGACGGAGATGCTCGCGTGTCTCACGTACATCATCGGCCAGAACACCACGTCGGGCAGCCCGTTCGAGGGCCACATCGACGTGAACAACATCGCTTCGTCGGGTTACTCGCAGGGCGGGGCCGGCTGCCTCGAGGCGGGTATCGACCCTCGCTTCAAGGTGACGGCGGCCGTGTCGCCGTACATCGTGATCGCGCTCGGCGGCTACAACACGGACTCCGTCATGATGCAGACTCACCCCATGTTCCTGATCTCGGGATCGGCCGACACGGTGGCCGTTCCGTCGAACAATCAGGAGCCGATCTTCATGCAGGCCCCGGTGCCCATCTTCTGGGCGACGCACGCGGGCTCCACGCACTTCGAAGTCTTGAACAACGGGGGCGCGTACGAGGGCCCGTTGACGGCCTGGTTCCGCTACAAGCTGATGGGCGATCCGGCCGCGGAGGCATGGTTCGAGAAGCCCTGCGACCTGTGCTCGGCGTCCGGGTGGACGGTGCAGACCAATAGCCTCTGGCAGTGACCCCTCGCGTGTCCGGCGGCGCGCCGGTATGGTTGCTTGGCCGACGGCGTGCATGCGAGACGTGAGCAAGGACAATCCGCTTGTCTCTTCCGGTCGGACGGACGGCCTTCCCGAGTTCGATCGCGTCCGCCCGCAAGACGCCGAGCCGGCAATCGACGCCGTGCTTGCCGAGAATCGCGCGCGCCTCGTCGCCGTTCTCGCCGATGCGGGGTCGCCCGACGCAAGCGCTGACGGGGAGGCTCTCGTCGAGCCGCTCGCGGAGATGCACGACCGTCTCGCGCGCGCGTGGGGTCCCGTCTCGCACCTGTTCGGGGTGACGAGCACGCGGGAATGGCGCGACGCGTACAACGCGTGCTTGCCGAAGGTCACGGCGTACGACCTCGAGCTGTCGCAGAGCGAGCCGCTCTTCAGGGCCTACGAGCGAATCGGCGCGAGCCCGTCGTTCGCGACGTTGCCGGCGGCACGCCAGAAGGTGGTGAAAGACGCCTTGCGCGACTTCCGGCTCTCGGGAGTCTCGCTGCCGGAGGGCCAGAAGGCACGCTTCAAGGACACCGCGCTCCGGCTTTCGGCGCTCGAGGCCAAGTTCGAAGAGAACCTGCTCGACTCGATCCAGGCGTTCGGCAAGCACGTCGCCGACGGGGCCGCGCTCGCCGGGATGACCGAGCAGGGCAAGGCCGCGGCGTCGGCCAAGGCCCGCGCCAAGAACCTCGAAGGCTTTCGCCTCACCCTCGATACGCCGAGCTACGACGCCGTGGTCACCTACGCCGACAATCGGGAGCTTCGGCGGGAACTCTACGAGGCGTACGCGACCCGTGCGTCGGATGAGGGACCGCTCGCCGGGCGGTTCGACAACGGAGCCCTCATCGAGGAGATTCTCGCTTTGCGCCACGAGCAGGCCCACCTGCTCGGCCTACGCAACTACGCCGAGATGTCCCTCGCCGTTCGCATGGCGGAGTCGCCCGACGAGGTCGAGCGGTTCCTCCTCGATCTGAACGCCCGCGCCCGCCCGCGTGCCGTCGCCGAGGTCGAAGAGCTCCGGGCTTTCGCCAGGGAGCTTGACCGGGTGAGCGACTTTCAGCCGTGGGACACGGCCTACTACGCGGAGAAGCTGAAGGCGCGAAGGCTCGGCTTCTCCGAGGACGAGCTGCGCCCGTATTTCCCGCTGCCTCAGGTCGTCGCGGGGATGTTCGCTCTCGTCGAGCGCCTCTACGGCGTCCGGATCGAGCGCACCGACGGCATCGCGACGTGGCACCCGGACGTGACCACGTACGCCGTACGCGAGGCCGGCGGCAACCCCATCGGGCTCTTCTACCTGGACCCCTATGCGCGGGAGGACAAGCGCGGCGGCGCGTGGATGGACGAGTGCGTCGGGCCGCCGGCGTGCGCACGGCGACGTTCAGCGCCCCGTCGCGTACCTGACGTGCAACTTCGCCCCGCCTCTCGCCGGGCAGCCGGGGCTCTTGACGCACACCGAAGTGCGCACGCTCTTTCACGAGTTCGGCCATGGCTTGCACCACCTGCTGACGAGGGTCGACGAGGCCGCCGTCTCGGGGCTGCGCGGCGTGGCGAGGGACGCGATCGAGCTGCCCAGTCAGTTCATGGAAAACTGGTGCTACGAGGCGGGCACGCTGCGGGGGCTGGCGCGCCACTGGAAGACCGGAGAGGCGTTGCCGGACGCCCTCCTGAAGAAGGTGCACGCCGGCCGCACGTTCAACGCCGCCCTGGCAATGGTGAGGCAGCTCGAGTTCGGCCTCTTCGATCTGAGGCTCCACCGTGACTACGATCCGGCCAAGGGCGCGCGCGTCCTCGATGTGCTCGCCCGGGTCCGAAGCGAAGTGAGCGTTCTGCTTCCCCCGGCTTACGGCCGCATGCCCAACAGCTTCACCCACATCTTCGCGGGCGGGTACGCGGCGGGCTACTACGGATACAAGTGGGCCGAGGTCCTCTCCGCGGACGCGTTCGCCGCGTTCGAGGAGACCGCCTTCGCGCCCGAGACCGGACGCCGCTTCCGGGATACCGTCCTCGGCCAGGGCGGCTCCCGCGACGCGATGGAACTCTACGTCGACTTCCGCGGACGCAAGCCAACCGTCGACGCTCTGCTGCGCTACAGCGGGCTGGCTGTCGGCGGCGACTCTGGCGGCGTCTCCGCGTGAGCGCGATCGAAGGGGGCCTTGTCCGTCCGGTCCTCGCCGATCGCATCGACATCGTCGGCGACGTTCACGGCGAGATCGACGCCCTCCGCGCGCTGCTCGCACGCCTCGGTTGCGACGTCGCTCGCGGGCGCGTCGATCGCCCCATCGTCTTCGTGGGCGATCTGGTCGACCGGGGGCCGGACAGCGTCGCGGTCGTCCTCCTGGTGCAGCAGCTCGTCGAAGCCGGCGTCGCGCAGGTGGTGCTCGGCGACCATGAGCTCAACGTGCTCACCGGCGCCGCCAAAGAAGGCAACGGCTGGCTCTTGCACCGGGACCCCCCGGACAGCTGGCACGACGGCAAGGTCCGTGTGCCGTTCCGCTCGCGCACGTCGAGCGCCCTGGAGCTACGGGGCATCGATGTCTTCCTGCAATCGCTGCCCGTGGCACTCGAATCGCCGGGGCTCCGAGTGGTACACGCGGCTTGGTCGCCCCCGGAGATTCAAGCCGCGCGTGAGGCCGCGAGCCTCGACGCGTTCATTCGTCCCCTGAGGATCGACTTCCCGCCCCTCGACCTCGAGGGCGCGCCGACGACGGACGATCTGACGAACCCCCTCGTGCCGGTGGCCTTTCACCCCGGGCTCGCGGCGAAGCAGGTCGCGGAGCAGAACAGCCAGCCCGTCAAGGTGCTCACCTCGGGGCCCGAGCGGTCCATCGCCCCGGGCGCTGTGCCGCGCTGGCTCTCGGGCAAGTGGCGGTTGCTCGAGCGTGACCCGTGGTGGGAGCACGACGGCGACGAGCGCAGCGTGGTCTTCGGGCACTACTGGCGGCGGCGCCCGCGTGCCGAGATCGACGGCAAGCCGGATCTACTCGACGGCATCGCGCCGACCGCATGGTTCGGCCTGCGGGGGCAGGCCTTCTGCGTCGACTACAGCGTGGGCTACCGGCTCAAAGCCCGGCACTTCGGGCACGATCCGAGCAAGAACTACGGCCTCGCCGCGCTGCGCTGGCCCGAGCGGGTGCTCGTGTTCGACGACGAGGACGCGCCCGTGCCGACGACGCGGGGCCGGGCGTAGAACCCGCCAGCGTAAACCCCCCAGCGTAAAGCCCGAAGGGTATTGACCGAGGTACGCGTCCGCGCGAAGCTCGAAGGACGATGCGGACAATGACGAAGTTCGTGAGCAAACTGCTGGCAGCGTGCATCTGTGCGGGCACGATGGCGTGCACCGTCCAGGCGACCACGGGGACGACCGAGGAGTGCCGGACCGTCGTGCGTGGTCGCCACGACGTCGAGGTCTGCGTGTCGAGCTGCGGCGACGAGGGGTGCAGGACCCGTTGCCGCGAGCGCGAGCGATGGTCGCGCGAGCACCGCTGCTGGGTCGAGTAAGCGGCTCCTAGCCGCCAATCACGGCCCGGACCCTCGCCCGCTCGCCCGCGAGGATCTCCATGGCCCGCCCGAGCCCGATCTCGGACGCAACGGCCTTCAGCAACGTCTCGGTCGACGACGGGGTGCTCACCGGCCTCGGCACGGATGCGCCTGTCCTCGGTGCCCTCGCCTTGACCGGTCGCCTCTTCTTGGCCATCGACTTGTCGTATCCGCGGATGTTGTAGACGTAGCCCACGTCGAACTTCACGCCCTCGGTCTTCGCCTTCGCGACAATCTCCTTGGGCGACAGGCTCGCGTGAGCGCGCACGAAGGCGGCCTTGCTCACGGAGGACGCGGGGCTCTTCGGGGCCGGCGAGGCCTTCACGACGCCCTTCTTCGCATTGGCCCTGCCGCGCACCTTGTAGACGAGCACGGGGTCGAGCCGGATTCCCTGTGCCTTGGCCTTCGCCACGACCTCGGCGGCGGAGAGCGTGGTGGGTTGACTGCGGATGAAATCGGATTTGCTGAGGGGCGTCTTCTTCGCTCCATGGGGACTCCTTGAGGGGGGGGGACGGGAGCCGGCGCATCGCCGCGCCTGGGCTCACCGCAGAGGGGGGAGCGACCGTATCAATCCATGGGACGGATAGGCAGAATCCCACTTCGACGAATCACGGGATATTGCAGTGGAACCCGTCTGGCGTGCCCGACCCGGTGCACGCGCCGGCCGCGCATCCCGGCCAGTTCACGCACGTTCCCCCCGGACACTGGCTGTCGCCCGTGCACCAGCACGAGACCGACACCGCACTGCACGTTCCCGAGGGCGACGTGACGTCGCTGCAGTTCCCCTTGGAGCAGCCGTAGGCGGTCGGGGCTCCCATGACAATCTGGCAGCCGGCGACGTCCGCGGTCCCCGTGCCGCTGCAGCTTCCCGAGCATTGGGCTGCGCTCACGCACTTGCCCGTCGCGCAGTCGGAGTCGGCGACGCACAGACACGCGCTGTGAGCGGAGCTGCAAACCGGCGTCGGAGAGAGGGTCGTCGTGCACGAGTAGGCAGCCGCTCCTTCTCCGCCGTTGACGGTGAGGTACCCGTAGCCGCCGCCTCCTCCACCGCCGCAGTCGGTGTACGAGCCGCAGCCGTTGGCCGTGGATCCCGTTCCGTTGCCGCCCGTCGGCGAGGCGCTGGTCCCCCCGGCGCCGCCCTGACCTCCAGGCCCGGCTCCGCCACCCCCCGTCGTGTTGGGGTCGCCTCCGGTGCCACCGTTCGGGGTGATGGTGGCGCCCGCCGTGTTCACGCTCGGACCCTCGAGGAGGATGGCTCCGCCCGAGCCGGAGCCGCCCCCACCGCCGCCGTATCCGTTGGCGCCGCAGCCTCCCGAGAAGCAGGTGCTCGTGCCGCCGCTTCCTCCGTTCGCCGTGAGGGTGCCCGACACGGTGAGCGTCCCCGCCACCGAGATCTGCAGGGCGCCACCGCCCCCGCCGCCCGAGGTCTGGCATGCCCAGCTTCCGCTGGTGCCTCCCGGACACCCGCCGTAGAGCGGCTTGAGACTCGCGTTGGCGCGTGCGGTTCCTCCCGCCGCCGTGGCTCCTCCGACCCCTCCGGCGCCCGTCCCGCCTGCCGCGCTGGCTCCGCCGCCCGCGCCGGCGCTGCAATGTCCGTTGCTCGGCTGGCTCGTCCCCGCGCTGCTGCCGCAGTCGTAGTTGCCACCGGGACCGGAAGCGCCTGCCGTGGTGCTGTTGCTCGTCCCGGTCGCCCCGTCGGCGTGGATCGCCCCTGCGATTGTGGCATCGCCGTACACGGCGAGGACGACCGCGTTGCCGCCGGTGAGCGTGAGCGTGCCGCTGCTCGCGATCGTCAGGCCCGCGAACGCCAGGACATCCATGTTCGGGCCGCCCGACTGGGCCACGCCCGAGGTGACCGTGGGCTTCGTCTGTCCGGAGCACCATCCCGTGAACGCGTGGCTGGTGGAGTCGTAGGTCGTGGCGCAGTCGATGGTGGTCGCTGCCGACGGCGGTGTGTAGGTCGCCGGCGCGAAGTTGCTCGGCGTATAGCCGAAGCCGACCGCGCACGACGCCGGGATGCCAGGGCTGCCGAGCTGGCAGTCGAACCCGTCGGCCGCGCCCGTCCCGGTACACGTTGCGCACGACACGTCGTTCTGCCCGGTGACCTTGACGCACTTGCCGCCGTTGCACTGGCTGTCGCCGGTGCAGAAGCACGGGCCCGATGCGGAGCAGGCGCCGCCCGCGCCGTTGCATCCGCCCTTCGGGCACGCCCAGCTCGTCGCCGAAGGTGGCGTCTCCGAGCAGCTCGCGCCGTCGCAACCGGTCGACGCATCGGAGCCATCGAAGTCACTCGGGTTCGCGTCTCCCGGGACTTCGCCGTCTTCCGCGTCCGCACCGAGAGCGCGCGGCGAATCGTCCGCCGCGCCTTCGCCAATCGCGTCGCCCGCCGTCACGGCATCGACGACGGAAGCATCGACACATCCCCCGGTGCAATCCGTCGAATACCCCGACAGCCCCGTGATGCTGGCGCATGCGCCTGCAGCGAGCGAAAAGACAGCGAGCGCCGCGACGCGATGAAGTGACACCTTCGCTTTCAATATAGAGCTGTCCGTTCCCGACCGACAGGGCTTCGACCGACAGCGCAGCCGTAACACGAAGTACCACCGCGAGGGTCGCACCACATGTAGCCATCTCGTGCCAAGGACTGTTCATTTGAGGCCGACGGGCCCCTACGGTCCCCCCTACGGTCCGGTCCCCCCCTAAAGGTCCCCCGACGAACGTCGTCACGCTCTCTGCCGCGAGGGTCGCCGAGAAGCGAGCGCCCGACACGGCGATCGGCGTCTGGGACGCGAGGTTCATGGTGGACGAGGTGACCGAGGGCGTGACCTGGGCCGGCCATGAGTCGCCCTGCACGAAGAGCGGCACGTTCGTCGCGCTCGCGTTCGTGTTGATGGCGACGATGGCCTCGGTCGCGGTGGACGGGTTCTGGAAGGCGACAATCTGCACACCCGAGGGCACCGGACCCGAAACGTCGACTCGCCGGTATCCCGGTCGGACGAACTTGCTGAAGTTGCCCATCGTGTAGAGCCGCTTGGGCGGGCTCGTGATGTCGCCTCCCTGGAGGAGCAGGCCCTCGTTGTCCGCGTTGGCCGAGATGAGCCACCAGTAGTGCCAGGCGCTCGCGCCTCCGGTGACGATGCCGTGACCACAAACGGGATGCCAGAGTTCATCTTGGAGTGAGTGGCCGCCCTCGCCCAACTCGGCTCACGCGAAAGCGCGGGGAAGGGGAGCCCGCAGGCTTGCCAGACGGCCATCGCATGGCCATTATTCGGCCGTGGCGATCGAGCGCAACAACAGCTTCCACCTGCTGCTCTCGGACGACGAGCTCAAGCTCCTCAAGCTGTTGGCGGAGCGCGACGGCCTCAATGCGTCGGACTACCTGCGCATGCTCATCCGGATGATGCCGAGCACCAACTCCCCCACGAGCGCTCAGGTGGCGAGGCTCGGCGCCACCCTCAGCAGCCTCAGCGACGCCGGCAAAGTGGACCTGGCCAAGATATTCGAGGCCCATTCGGACGCCCTCAAGCTCGCCCGATCCGACACCGAGGAAGCCAAGAAGAAGAAGGCGAAGTAGCCGCGTCTACGCTTGCCAGCGGCCGGGCACCAGGGTCGCCGCGAAGCGGCCGGGCGCGCGGACGCCTTGTGCCCTCATGGCCTCCTCGGCACCGACCATGAGCGCTCTACCGTCGTCTCCCCCGAGCAACGATCCCAGCTGGTACCGGCTGGCCGAGGCATAGCCCGCCATGTCCGCCGCCACGGCGAGATCGATCGCGGACCTCAGCGCTGCGATTGCGCCCGCGCGGTCGCCCTCGGCGTTCGCCGCACCCGCCTTCAGGATGGCCGCGAAGGGGGCACTCCAGCCCATCTTCTCCTTCTCGAGCTGAAGCGCGAGACGGCGCGTCTCCTTCAACCGCTGGCCGCGCACCGCCGGCTCGGCCTCGAGTGACGCGATGGCGCACCGTCCGCGGAGGAACGTCGTCTGCACTCGCATGTGCTGCACTGCCAGGAGAAGGCTCCTCTTGAGCAGGCGCGTGTCGCGATCCACGCGCGCGTACGCTTTCGCGCCGTCGCCGACGTAGAGCTCGATCTCCGCTTCGCCGTAGAGCCTATGCCAGTGCTGGAGCAGGTAGCGGTCGTCGGGCCAGAGCGACATGGCCTGCTGCACGTGGCGTCGAGCGCCCTCCGGGTCGTCGCCGACGAGCCAGAGGATCGCGAGCGAGCCGTCACGGAGCTGCACCGACGTGTACATGTCGCCGCGCTGCTCGGCGTCGGCCACGATGGCGGCGTGGCGTATGGCCAGTTCGCGATGCTCGCCGAGAAGGTTGAGGGTCCAGCACGAGAAGACCCTGGCGGTCGAAACCCACCCGGCGCTGTGGTCGTAAATCTCGTCCCGCGCGCCGGAGCGGTCGAGGATTTCGAGGGCCTTCTTCCACTCGCCCCGCAGGTAAATGCTGACGCCGAGGTTGCCGTCGAAGAAGCCCAGCGCCGGTACCGTGCCTTCCTCGTCCGCGAGCCGACGGGCGAAGTCGACGAGGGCGCGCTCGAGCTTGCCCTGTTTGCCTCCCACGGCGGCGTGCTGACTTGCCTCGAGGATCGCCGCGCGCATGACCTGGAATCGGTCGCCGAACTTCAACGCCAGGAGCAGGCCTCGGACGGCCATGCACGTGCCGAGGATCACGTTCGTGATGGCGAATCCGATCGCGGCGGAGAAGACGGCGTCGACTCGTGCGCGCTCGAGGCGCGAGGGCTCGCTCGTCGGACTCTGAAAGCGGAACCCGGACCGCGACGCCAGGGCCAGGCGTATCCGGTGGACGATGAGCCAGAACACCGCGCCGAGCGCCGACCGCGGAGCGGGCAGGCCCACTACTGCCAGCACCCGGTGGAGCACGGCGGTGCCTTCGACCATTTGCCCGCTCGCCAAGAGTTCGACGGAGGCCGCGCGCTCGAGCTCCGCGCGCTCGAGCGGCGCTGCACCTTGGGCGGCCTCGAGATAGGTCTTCGCGGCCTCCGTCCCGCGCCCGGACCATTCGAAGACGGTGGCGAGGCGCGTGCGCAAGCGACGCGTCTCGTCCGCCGAGCCTGGGGCGATATCGAGCGCCATCGCGAGAAGGCGCGCGGCCTGTTCGAAGGCGAGCTTGGCGATGGCCTCCTCGGCCGCTCGCTCGGCGTAGCGAGCGGCATGGGCGTTGTCTCCGGCGCCGAGCATGTGCATGGCAATCGCCTCGGCGTCGGCTCCCGGGGCCGCTTCGAGAGCGCGAGCGAGGCGTCCGTGGTGCTCGCGCAGCTTTGCGGCGGGCAGCTGCGCCACGATGGTCTCGCGGAAGCGGTCGTGGCTCACTTCCACGGTCTCGTGCCCGTCGCGTAGCCCGGTGCGAAGGAATCGGCGAGCGCGCACCGCGGCGATCGCCTTGTCGATCTCTGCGCCGCCCACCCCCGAGGCCTCTGCCACGACGAAGACAGGGAGCGGCCGGCCGCCGACGGCCATGACCTCGAGCAGGAGCCGCGCGTCGTCGGGCAGGCGATCGAGGCGCTGGGCGACCATCTGATCGAGGGTGAGTGTGGCCAGCGTGTCGCCCTGCGGCCGGTCCGCGAGGCTCGAGTTGCTTCGCACGAGCTCCTCGATGAGAAACGGGCTTCCCGCCGACTCGCGCGCCGCCGCACGCGCCGTCCTCTGTGCCATCTCGTCGGTCGAATCGAGCAACGCGAGGGCGAGCCGCTGGCCGTCTGTCTGGTCGAGCGCGCCCACCAAGATCTCGCGCGACTCGGCCCCTTCCGGCCAGCGTTGGCGCATCTCCTCGAGGAACGGGCTGTCCTGCGATTCCTCGTTTCGATGCGTCATGATGAACAGAACAGGCGGTGCCGCAGGCGGCCGCACCAGCTCGAGGAGCAGCGCGGAGCTGTCCGCGTCACCCCACTGGACGTCGTCGACGTAGAGGACGAGAGGGCGCCTCTTGGCCAGGGTGCCGAGCAGCTCGCGGAGCGCCGCGAAGGCGCGCCTCCGCACGAGGTTCGGGTCCGTGACCTCCGCTTCGGCGAGGTCACCGATGCTCGCGACGCGCTTCAAGACGGGGAACACGCGTGCGAGCGCGCCGATGTCCGCCGGTAGATCGATGGCTTCGCCCTCGGCTTCGAAGTGGAGCAAGTACCGACTGAGCGCGTCGATGACGCTGTCGACGGCCTTGTAGGGAACCGATTCGCGCTCGTAGGCGCGACCCCGCAAGACGACCGCCTCGCCCTTCTCGACCAGCCCATCGAGGAAGTGCGCGGCGACGGCGGACTTGCCCATGCCCGACGCGCCAGCGACGCGCAGGGTCACCGGCCGCCCCTCCCGGACGCGTTCGTAGCCATCGCGCATCTCGGCGATTTGCCGCTCCCGTCCAACGAGGACCGCGGCGCGCGGGGGGTCGGCGGGGGGGTGCAGCGAAGGGACGGGACGCAGGCTCTGCGAGGCGCCGAGGCGTCGCAGGATCTCCGCCCCCGTGGGCCGCCTCTCGGCATCGCGATCGAGCAGCGCAAGACACAACGAGTCGAGGTCCGGCGGTACGCCGTCGACGCATTCGGCCGGGGCCATCGGGTCGTTGAGGGTCTTGAGCGTAAGCACGTCGACCGCCGAACCGACGAAGGGCGTCCTTCCGACAAGGGCCTCGTAGAGGACCGCGCCGACGCTGTACCAGTCGGATGCGGCCGTGGGTGTTTCGGACGCCGCCTGCTCGGGCGCCATGTAGCGTGCCGTGCCCACGACCTCGTAACCCTCGGAGAGGTTCTCGTCGACCACCCGCGCGAGGTCGGTCGCGACCCCGAAGTCCAGGATCACGACGCGCCCGTCGTTCGCGACGAGGACGTTCGACGGCTTGATGTCTCGATGAAGCTTGCCCGCGCCGTGCAGCGCCATCACCCCCTGGACGAGCTGCCGAAGCGCCCGGCGCAAGTGATCGAAGTCGGCCGGCGACGACGCCAGCGGCGAAGGTTGCGCCCTGGGAACGGAGTCGCCCGGGCCTGGCCTCACCGTCTGCATCATTTCTCGGTCCGGGCGCGTATTCGACATCGTCACGATGCGCGACGGGGCGTGCGCGTCCCGACGCGTCCCGGGCTTGTGAACGTGCGTCAGAAAGTCGACTCCGTTCACGATCTCCATCGTGAAAAATGCGCTGTTGTCCTCGGTCACCACGAGCTCGTAGAGGCGCACGAGGTTGGGGTGGTGAACGTCGGCGAGCGTGCGAAACTCCTGCTTGAAGCGGTAGAGGGCCGCCGGCGTGAAGTTGAGGAGGCTCTTCAGGGCGACGGCCTGGCCGCGCTCGCGATCGAAGGCCTCGTAGACGACGCCCATCCCGCCTTCGCCTATGCGGCGCACGACGTCGTAGCGCTGGTTGCCTTTCCAGTCGGGGGTCGCCGCCGTCTGGACCGACGAGTGAGCCGTCAGCGTCCCACCGTAATCGCGGTCGGTATTCGTCGGGTCCGCGAAATCCCCCGCCATCATTTCAGAGTACGCGACCGCCATCGGCGAGGGCGGCGATCTCTGGCCGGGGGCGTGCTTTTGTCGCCCATCGTGGGAAGAGGGCCGCGGCTGTACGTCAGCCCACGTGAGCCCCGTGGATACAACGCTGAGCTCGCATGCGGCTTGCTCGCTGTCTGCGCACACGTAAGGCTGCGTTCGCAGTCACGGGACCACTCGCGTGCCCGCTGCCCGAAGGACTTCCATGAGCGCGCGCTTGCACCTCGGCTTCGTGTTGGTCGTGTCCCTCCTCCCGTTGAGTTGCAGCAGCAGCTCGAGTGAGTCGAGCGCGGGTGACGCTGGCCCTTCGTCCAGTGGTGGCGGAGGCAACTGTGGGGCGCGCACGGGCATGCGCGGCAAGACCACGAGGACCCTTATGGTGAACGGCACCGCGAGGACCTATATCGCCTACCTTCCCCAGGCTCTCGGGGCGACCACGCCCGCTCCCTTCGTCTTCGTCTTCCACGGGGCGGCGATGGACGGCTCGGAGATGTTCGACGTCACGCAGTACTCCACGCTGGCCGACAGCGACGGGATCGCGGTCGGGTTCCTCGACGGCCAGGATACCTCGTCGGTGACAGGGACCACGACGGCCGATCCGTGGAACGTCTCCGACGATGGCGCAGAGGTCTGCGGCCTCGGCGACTTGGTGAACAATCCGACGGCGGGCGTGGACTTCGCGTTCATGGACGCGGTCAAGGCCGACATCGCCCAGGACCAGTGCCTCGACAGCAGCCACGTCTTCGCCACGGGGTTCTCGATGGGCGGTTACTTCACACACCACGTCGGCTGCGACCGCACCGACATTCACGCGGTGGCGCCGCACTCCGGCGCGACCCTCGCGAGCCTCTCCTCGTGCGTGACCGGCCACGTCCCGATCATCATCTTCCACGGGGCAGCCGACCCTCTCATCTCCGACGGCTGCGACGATCCGAACGGCACGGCGCAGTCGGGCTTCCCACCCTCGGCGACCCTGTGGGCCCAGAAGAACGGCTGCCAGACGACGTACACGACCGTCACCGAGAACGGCATGGGGGGCGGCGACGGGCAGTGCTACGTGTACGATGGCTGCCCCGCCGGCGGCCAGGTGGAGCTCTGCACCTTCACGGGGATGGAGCACTGCTGGGCCGGCGGCAGCACCACGGGCGGAGGCGCGACGTACGCGTGTCCGACCTATGCGAGCGCAACGACGCTCGAGTGGAACTTCTTCAAGCAATACGCGTGGTGAGCGGGGGCGGAAGCCCGGCGATGCCCCGGCGTAACGGACGCGGCCTGGGTGCGTAACACTCTTCGTGGTGAACGAGTCGACGAGTCCTTGGACCGTGAGCGCCCGGTTCGCCCTCGTCGCCCTGGCGGTCGCTGCGTGTCGCTCCTCGGATGCGGCCGGCATCGCGGAGGCTCGAGCCGACGAGGGCTCTCGTGGCCCGGCCGGCTTCGCCGTCGTGGAGCTCTTCACGTCGGAGGGGTGCAGCAGCTGCCCGCCGGCCGACGTCCTGCTCGCCGACCTTGCGCGGCAGAACCCCGGCGTCTACGCGCTCGAGTTCCACGTCGACTACTGGAACGGCCTCGGATGGCCCAATCGCTTCTCGTCGCCCGACTGGACCCGGCGGCAGCGCGCTTACGGTCGGTCCTTCGGTGAGTCCGGTCTCTATACGCCCGAGATGATCGTCGGAGGCACCGACGCGTTCAACGGGTCGGACCGGGGTCGAGCGCAGGCGGACATCGCCCGATCCCTCGGCAGGCCAGCGCCCGTGCACCTGCAGGTGCGCCCCCACGCGGCGGGTCCGGTCGCGATCACCGTCGACTTCGATGCACCGGGCGCGCCCGCCGACGCCACCGTCGGCATCGCCGTGGTCCAGCGCGAAGCCACGACAGACGTGCGCGCCGGGGAGAACGCGGACCGCACGCTCCGTCACGTCAACGTCGTCCGAGCGTTCGCCGTCGCGCGCCTGCCGTCCGCGACGGTGACCCTCCCTTTGCCCGCGTCATGGCGCCGATCGGACGGCGAAGTCATCGCATTCGTTCAACGGGAGGCGAGCGCGGGAGGCGGAATGCCGATCCTCGGCGCCGCTCGGGCTTCGCTCCCCGAATAGTCGTTGCCCGAGTCGGCTCGGCACCTTGCGCGGTCCCCTTCCCGGTGATAACTGGTCCAACCATTGGAAGAGAGGGTCACGATGAGGGCTTTCGGGGTTCTTGGCGTCCTCGCGTTGCCCTTGTGCAGCGCCTGCAGCAGCTCTGGGAGCGCAGGCAGTACCGGTTCGCCTTCCGACGCCGCGGCGAGCGATGCCGGGCCCACGCCGCAGGGCTGCGACCCCGGTCGGTCCGCGACGGCGTACCTCGCCGGGTCCACGTCGAGCACCCCCGGCGCCGCCGACGGTGGCGCCACGCTCGAACCGTGCTTCGTGCTCACAGGCCTCGGCGCCGCCGAGAGCTCCATCGGGATCGCCAACGACGGCACCGTTTTCTACGCGCCGGCCTTCGGGCCGGACGGCAACGGGATCGCTCGATCCAAAGACGAGGGGGTGACCTGGGAGCACCTGGTCCCGCAGTTCCCGGGCGGGGGTGGACACGGCCGGACGCAGCCGTTCATGTACGTCAATCCGTCGACCAGTCGCGTCTTCTTCGCGACGAGCGAGCTCGGGAACCCTGAGGCGGGCACCGCGCCTACGGGGTTCAACCTCAGCGTGAGCAGCGACGAAGGCAACACCTGGTCGTACGGGACTGTCGCACCCGACGCGCGTGACTGGATAAAGATCTATGCGGGACCTCCGGTGGCGGGTCAGAGCCAGCCCGACGGCTACGCGACCGTCGTCTATGCCTCGGCGCCAAGTCCGATATCGACGCCCGATACCGAGATTTACCCGCAGCCGGATCACCAGGCGATCTACCAGTCGCTCAACGGAGGCTCGGCGTGGCAATCCGTGGGCGGCAGCAGTCTCACGTTGAACCCGAGCGACGAGCTCGACGCGGGGCTGGCAACCGCGACGACCTGCCCCGCGAGCGAATGGGTGATCTACGGCGACGGAGTGGTCGCCAGCGACGGCACGATCTACCTCGGCGTTCGGATGTGCAGCCAGCTCGCCATATCGATCAGCGAAGACGAGGGGAACACCTGGACCACCGTCGCCGTGCCCGGGTCGGAGCTCCCTTCGTTCACGTCGATTCTCTCGCCGCTCCGTACGAACAATCTGCTGCAGAGCGAACCGGTCGCGGTGGACGCGGCGAACAACCTTTACGCCATATGGAATGACTCGGCGAATCGCGTGCGCCTCTCCGTGTCGGCCGACAAGGGCAAGACCTGGAACGGAGGCGCGGGGCCCCTCGTGGTCTCGGCGCCCGGCCTGCAGGCAACTGTCTACAGCGCCATCGCCGTGAAGTCCCCCGGTACCGTGGCCATCGCGTACTACGGCAGCGTCGACAGCCAGCACTACGACGGCTATCTCGCCGAGTCGACCGATGCGACGACTGCGCAGCCGCACTTTCTGTCATTCATTGCGAACGATCCGGCCGAACACCTGTTCACGGATGGGTTCGACCCCGGCTACGCCCAGGGCACGACGGCCGATCTCGTGGAGTTCGTGCAGGTGAAATACGCGCCGAATGGCGACATCTGGGGTTCCTTCGTCAAAGAAATGTGCCCTGGCGAGAAAACGACCTCGTGCCAGTGGGACTACGCCGCCCACGCGAACTCCGTCTTCCAGGGTGCAGTCGGGCGCATCGTCCACCATTGAAGAGCGCCGGCGCCGACCTGAGCTACGCTTGAACGCAAGCGGGCAACATAGGCGGTCGCTATGAAACACGCCAAAGACCTCTTCGTCGTCCTGGTCGCGTGCGCGACCGGTTGCGGCGGGAAGTCCGTTGGCGAGTCCGGTGGCGGGGGCATGGGCTCCTCGTCGGGTGGCGGCAGTGCCGCGTCGGAGTACGCGATACCCATCACCCTCGCGTCGGGGCAGAACAGGCCCGTCGGCATCGCCATCGACGGCACGAGTGTCTACTGGGTGAACGGAGGGACGTACGCGCAGGCCGATGGGACCGTCATGAAGGTGGGGCTCGGCGGCGGGGCAGCCACCACACTCGCCAGTGGGCAAGTCGGCCTCGGTCACGTCGTCGTCGACCCTTCGAACGTGTACTGGACGAGCGGCACGAGCGGGGGAGGGCCGGGACCTGGCACTACAGGCGCCGTCGCGAGCGTGCCTCTGGGGGGTGGCGTGCCGACCACGCTCGTCTCCGGGTCGTTCGCGCCCGCCGGCATCGCCGTGGACTCCACCCATGTCTACTGGGCCAACTCCGACCCGGAGTACCCCGAAGGCACCGTGCTGGCCGTGCCCCTCGGCGGCGGCGCTCTCGCGACCCTCGCATCGGGACAGGATGGCCCCTTTGCCCTCGCCGTGGACACGACGAGCGTCTACTGGACGGACAGCGGCGGCGCCGTGATGAAGGCTCCCCTCGGCGGAGGCGCCGCAGCCACACTCGCGTCGGGGCAGGGCCCCACCGGGATCGGGATCGCCGTGGACGCCACCAGTGTCTACTGGACCGTCAAGGGCCCTCTGGTGATGGCAGTGCCCCTCGGCGGAGGCGCGGTGGCCACCCTCGTCTCGGCCTCGGGGCAATACGCGTACGGCATGGCGGTCGACGCCACGAATGTCTATTGGACGAACTTTGGCGACGGCACCGTCATGAAGGTGCCTCTCCGCGGCGGTGCACCCACGACGCTCGTCTCGGGGCAGAACAACCCCGTGGGCATCGCCGTGGATTCGACGAGCGTCTACTGGGCCAACTACGGTTGCCAGAGCGACGGCGGCGCTTGCAGCAGCGGATCCATCATGAAGCTGATGCCCAAGTAGCCGTCACTGGTCGCCGAGGACGCCCACGCTCTGCTCGAGGCACTGCAGGCTGACCGTGGCGCCGCTCGGCGGCTGACCTTCGGTGAAGAGAATGGACTGGGGACACTGGCCCGCCGCTGGGCCGTTGACGTAGCACCAGCCAGGGTCGTGGGAGCCGACGCACGATCCGGTGGTCGAGAAGTCCGTCGGGTGCGCGGAGGGGGTGAGCTGGGCCAGCGCGCAGACCGGCTGCAGTGCCGGATCCTGCAGGCCCATGGGCGAGCCGGCGGCCTGCACCTCTTGCTGATACGCCGCCTCTTCGGTCGCGCAGAAGGCATCGAGCACCGTCGGATCGAACGTCTGCCCCGGCGCGATCGTGCCCCCGGGCCCGATGAGCCCCTGCGTCGGGTCGCAGCTCGGCGCCATGCACGTGCCCCCGGGCCCTCCGTTGGCCTGCGTCGGTAGCTGCACGAGAATCAGGCACGGCACGACGCCGTTGGTGACCGTCAGCTGTTCGGGCAGGCACTGGTTGGTGAGCTCGTTCTTCAGGCGGTCGATGATCACGGCGACCGCCGGCCGATATCCGAAGAGAGGGTCGTCCCCGGCGTCGGATTCGTCCTTCACGTGGATGGGGCAGATGGACGAGACGATTCCCTGGGTGCCCATGAGGTGCGCCAGCTCGAGCTCCCGGATCGTCGGGTACGCCTTGGCGCCCGTCTGGGTGGACTGAGTGGCCTCGTCGCATATCGGAGGAAGCTCGTCGGCCGTCACCGAGTTCGAAGTGTACGGGCAGTCGCAGAAGCTCTGGTTCTGCGGCAGCGTGCAATCGCGGGTGATGGCATTTCCGTTGCTGTCGGCCAGCGGAAAGGTGCAGGCATACTCGCGGTCGACCTTGAGGACGTGGGCGGCCCCCGTGTTGGTCACCCAGTCGTGCCCGTTGATGGGGTCGGCGTCGTTCGCCGATCCGGGCCCCGCGATGCCCGAGCGCGGCGAGAACGACTCGATCATGTGCGGGTCGATGCCGGTGTAATCGTAGTTGGGCGGAATGGCGTTGGTCCCGAGGATCTTCACCCAGTCGGCGTCCGTCAGGGTGCTCGCCTGGGCATCGCCCGGCGCGAAGTGGAGCAACGACGACGGCACGCCGCCGATATGGGCATAGAAGACGAGGTCCTTGGTCCGGGGACCGGGTGGGAGGTTGCAAAGGGCATTTTGATCCGGGCTGGCCGCCCCCGTGGGCAACGCGCTGGCGAAGAGCGGGTTGGTGCAGTCGTTCTTGCCCACGTAGCTCGACGAGGTGATGGCCCCCGTCGACGAACCGGGGTACTCGCCGTCGCGATCCGGGACCGTCAGCGACGTCAGCCCGTTCAGGTAGCGCTGGATGGGAAACTGGGGGTCGAGCCCGTACTTCGCCTTGGTGTGGACATGGCGCGTGTTCAGGTCATATCCCCAGTCGTTCTCGTTCGTCGTGGCGTTGTAGGGGCCCATGGCGCAGTTCGGGTCGCCTTTGGGGGCGCCGGGGTCGGCGCACGAGACGCAGTTGGGGTCGCCCGGGTTCCCGCCGACGCCGTCCACCCCGCACGGCGATGTGCCCCTGGGAGGAGGGAAGCCCGATGACATCCAATTGAAGCCCTGCTGGCCGAGCGACCGTACGTCGATCTCGGAGTCGTTCTCGTCGGAAAGGACGATGATCGTGACGAGCGAGTCCGGGCGCAGAAAATCGTGACGCTCCTGGAGGATCGTCGTGTCCACCCCCGACCAGTTCGCATGATTGTCGGTCGCCGTCAGCAAATCGTAGGGGTCTGGTTGGATGAGGAACCGGTACCAGCTCTCGAGCTGCGATTCGATTCCGCACCCGAAGACGCCGGCGCCCCCGACCATCTGCGTGAAGTCACTCACCAGCGTCGCCGAAGAGGTGACGGGCATGCCCTGGCTCGGAGGAGTCTTGTTCGTCGCCGGGTACCAGTAGAGAAAGCCCTGCGGGGCGTCGCCGACGGTGCCTTCCGTGGCCGAGCTCATGTCCATCGCGTAGGTCAGGCTCCGATTCAGGAGGTGCGCCTGGTCGTCGTTGTGCCTGCTCACGTTGGCAAACGGGGCCGGCGCCATCGCCGTGGGATCGCAGAGGTCCTCGTCTCCCAAGCGTGGGCCGAGCGACGAGCTCAGGATGCCGATGTGCATGTCGTGCACCGCCGGGAACTCGACCTGACCGGTCGTGCACGCCCCGTCGGTCGACTGGCCAATCGTGGCTTGCGTCGTCGGGTCGATGCAATTCGGGTTGATGAGGCGGTCGATGAGATCGGGAATTGCAAGCTGCAAGTATTGCTGCTTGTCGCCCATCGAAGCGGAATTGTCGATATCGAAGAGCAAATCGATTTTATCGATGGTGGTCGTGTGAAGGACAGTCGTGAAGTTCGTCTTCAGGTTCGGGTTCGCGCTCTCGACGGGGCGCGACAGGCAGCCCGCGTCCATCCCGACGACGGCCGTGACGACGGCCACCACGAGGACCCTGTGCTCGATTCTTCCACTCATGGGATGTCTGGCTCCTCTCGAAGAGCAACCTCGATGCCGCAGTCGAAATAAGGGAAAAACAGCGGCAGTCCGGGGAGGACCACCGTCAATCGCGTTGGCGTTCGCCTCTCGATGTTGGCGACGGCCAGGCAGGAGGCGATAGGCGGACAGGCCGCCTAGGCTCTTCGCCCCTGCCAACCAATCATGGCCATAGCCGCCCGGTTCCGTCGGCGAGGTGCACGAGGCGCGCGCATCGAGGGAGGGGATGGTCCTCGCAGCGCCCCGTCCGGCGCGATCGCTCCGGGGACGCCGCCGCAAGGGCGCCCCAAGAGGCATTCGCGCCTCGTGATACCGGCGACGTAGCCCTGACGGCGTGGGCTAGGGGCACAAGCAAACCGGCGCTTGATCGCGTCGCGCGAGCGTGGCTCGGGGATTGCACACATGTTCGCCCATGAGAAATAGGAATCGTTGGGTCCGCTGTACCTTCGCCGCCTTTCCGTTTGCCGCCCTCGTCGCGTTGCCTCAAACGGCGCATGCCGAGGTCTCCGCTTGCGGAAACATCGATATTGACGCAAGCGCGCAGTGCTCCGTCGTCGTGCAGAAAGACTGTGCGACCCAGTGTGCACCCGCGAGCTGCGAACAAGCGTGCGCCGCCAAGCTCGAGCAGACCTGCGATTCGCAATGCACCACCTCGGCGGACGAAACCTGCGTCTCGAGCTGTCAGACCGATTGCTCGACGAGCTGTGCGACCAGCCCGCCGATGTTCGACTGCACGAAGGACTGCAATACGCGCTGCGGGGCCGGGTGCAGCGCGTCGTGCACGTCGGACTCGTCGTCGTCCACCTCGGCCGACGGGTCGGTGTCCGCGTCGTCGTCGACGGACTGCCAGGCGTCCTGCGGCGCCTGCTGCGACGACCACTGCACGACGACGTGCGTCTCCGTCTCGACGACCGCCACCTGCGCGACCAAGTGCAACGCGGACTGCACCGGTTCGTGCACGGCGAGCGCGAATGCCAACTGCCAGGAGCAGTGCCAGGAGAGCAGCTACCAGACCTGCAAGACGCAGCTCGCGAGCGATTGCACGACCCAGTGCCAGACCACGGGGGCCATCGTCTGCAACGGGCAATACGTCAGTACGTCCGACGTAGAGCAGTGCGTCGCCGCGCTGAACGCCGTCCTCACGACGCAGATCTCCGCGACGGTGACGGCCACTGGTACGTCGTCGTGCGACGGCGGCGATTGCAGCGGTCAAGAATCGGTGAACGGGAAGGTGTCGTGCTCCGCCGCGCCGGGCGGCCATACCAACGGCCTCTTCTGGGCGTTCGGTGCGGGTGTCGTGGGAGTGATCGCGAGCGCTCGGCGCCGCGTGCGTCGATAAGGGTCAGAATCCCCCTGCGACCTCGACCGCGATGCGTCCGCCTGCCTTCTGAAGCTGCAAAAGCCCTTTGGCAATGTCCCTCACCGGGATGGTGGACGCGAGAGGGACCTCGAGCCCCCCTTCGAGCCATGACGCCAGGAGAGTGAGGTCGGCGGGGCGCGACTTGACGTTCACGAAGTGCACGCGCGTCCCGGCGAAGAGGCTGGCCACCTTGTCGGCCGCAAAGGCGAGGGTAGGGAGGGTGGACACGAAGGCCCCCCCTCTTTTCAACGCCACCCGCCACTCCCGCCAGCGGAAGGCCGCCGCGGCGTCGAAGACGACGTCGAACCGCTCGCGGATCTCTCCCGGAAGAGGCTGCGTCGTGCGGTCGAGGACTTCGACGGCGCCGAGTCGCCGCGCGACCTCGAGCCCTGCGCCTGACCCCACCGCCGTCACGGAGGCGTTCATCTTCCTCGCGATGCCTACGCCGATGGAGCCGACGCCCCCCGAGACGCCCGTCACGAGCACCTGCCCACCCGTGGCGGGCAGCCGGCCGAGGTCGCGGAGCGACTGGATGGCGGTGAGCCCGGTCGTGGCGGCTGCCGCCGCGATCCGGTGGGAGACCCCCGGAGGCTTCACCGCGATTTCGTCGCACTTCGCGATGAGGGCTTCGGCGAAGGCTCCTCGGCTGTTGCCGGGACCGTACGGTAGAAACCCGAATACGTCGTCGCCGACCGACATCCCGGTGGCCGAGGGCCCGACCGCGTCGACCGTGCCGGAGAAGTCATAGCCCACGACGAGTGGCCGGTTGCGCGCATGGAGGAACTTCATCGTGCCGAGCAGGACCTTGTGGTCCGCCGGGTTGAGCGCGGAAGAGGCGACACGCACGCGAACCTCGCCGCGCCCGGGTGTGGGCAGGGGCGCGTCAATCTGCGCGAGCCCTTCGAGCGGGCCGTACGTGGGGAGGGCCATCGCTTTCATGTTCGGGCATCCACCTTTGCCGCCTTGCGGGTGCGGCGCAACCATTCCCGCCCCTCCCAGAGAGCGATTCCTCCGAGGAGACCGGCGACGTTGGGGACGGTGCGGACATTCGGCGGGAGCTTCGCGTCGACGTGCCGCGCGTTGCCTCCTCCGAGGTAGATGCGGTCCGGGTTCCAGATGGGGTCGATGACGGCGATGGCCATGGCGAGGTGGCGGTTCCACTTCTTCTTGCCGTCGCGGTCGCGCGCCGCGCCCCCCAGATAGTCTTCGTAGGTGCGGCCCTTGCGGAAGGGGTGGTGCCCGAGCTCGAGGTTCGGAATGTACGTCCCCTCGTAGAAGAGCGCGGACCCGAATCCCGTGCCGAGGGTGATGACCATCTCGAGCCCGGTGCCCTCGATGACCCCGAGACCCTGGACGCCGGCGTCGTTGAGGACGCGCGTGGGTTTGCCGAGGCGCCGCGTCAGGTTCTTGGCGAGAGGCACGCCCGCCCACGAGGGATGGAGGTTCGGCGCCGTCTTGATGACCCCGTCGAAGACGACGCCCGGGAAGCCGACCGACACGCGATCGAACGGCCGCAGCGGCGCGACCAGCGCGAGGATCGCGTCGACGACGGCCTTCGGCGTCGCCGGACGGGGCGTGGGCACTCGTTCCCGGTCGGTCAGAGTCGCCCCTTTGCCGTCGAGCACGAGCGCCTTCAGGCCCGTACCGCCGACGTCGATGGCCAGCGTGCGGATCGAGCGGCTCGTGCGGGGCATCGCGGACCCAACGTAGCCCATCCTGGCCCGCCTCTTTCTCTCGCCTGTCAGGGCACGGATCGCAAGAGCGCCGTCAGATCGCGGACAGCCTCGTCCCGCACGGCGACCTCGGCTGGGTGATACCCCATCGTCCCGATCATGAAGCTGACCCGCTGCTCGCCCGCGCGCGCGTGCACCCAGAGCTCGGCCGGCCGCGGCGACGTGGTCGGCCCTTTCACCTCGAGGTCCGTCCACAGGACGCCGCCCGGGGGCGACGACACGACGAGCTGGTGCAGCTCGCCTTCGAACGCAGCGCGCGTCGGCGCGTCGAGGTATCCCGACATCATCGTCTGGTACACGATCGCCAGCGTGTTCGGGGGTGCGGCGGCGATCGCGGAGCGAACGCAGCCCGCCGCGGCGATGGCGTCGCGACGGACGATCTCGACGCCCTCTCCGCGTTCGCGCGTTCTCCGGAACCTCTCGATCGCGGCGTCCAGGCGCTGCAGCCTGTCGGTCTCACCGGGCCACACGCACGCGTGCAACCACCGGGCGTCGTCGGTGCGGTCGACGTCGAGGGGTCGCTCGTCGAGCCCGACACGAGCCACGACGTGCGGGCGCACCGCCATCGCCAGTGGACCGCCCGCCGTCGTGGTCCAGACGTAAGGGAGTGCGTCGGCGATGAGGTTCAACCCGGCGCTGCACCCGACGTCGACCAGCACCAGAGGCCGGGCGCCCTCGGAGCAGCCGGCGATGGCGGCGGGCCAAAGCCACGCCAGGCCTCGCGAAGTGTCGTTCGTTTGCACGCGACGCAAGGCCAGCGTGGTCCAGAGCCCCGTTCGCGAGGCATCGAGGGCACTCCGGACGGCCCCTTCGGTCACGGCGTCCGCGTCCGGTTCGTGATCGCGCAGCGCGGCGTGCAGCGGGTGCGACGGCCCGTCGGACAGAGCATCCCAGCGCAGCGCCGCGAGGAGAAGAAGGGGCCGCTCGTAGAAGGCGCGGAACTCGCGCGTGCGCCACGCCCGTTGCATGCCCGCCAGCACGGTCCGACCGTGCACAGGGTCGTCGAGGAGCTGGACGATGTGCGGTACGAGCCTGCGGTACGGAGCGGACCTGTGCGCCATCAGGGAGAGCTGGCGCGCGAGATCGTCTTTGATGCCGTCGACCCCGCGCCGCGCGACGTCGGGCTCTGCCGCGTCGAGTCGCGTCAAGGTGATGCGCGACCGACGCTCAGCCATCGAGCATCTCGATCGCGTGATCCCAGAACGTGACCTGCCCCCGGTGACTGGCCACGAACCGGACGCCTCCGTCCTGCGAGACCACCAGAACGAGCGCGCTCGGCACCCGCGAGCAGAGGCGGTAGGCCGACCGGTGACGGGTTCCGTCGGCGATGATGGGCTCCTTGACGCTGTCCTCTGCCTCGAGGTCGAGGGCACGGGCGACCTCCTGGACATCGGGCAGGTCGCCGGTGATCTCCCCCCGAAGCCGAGGAGCTCGAAGCGCTTGGTGAGAACCACGGCCCCGTCGACCTCGCTCAGCGCGGCGATGAGCTGGCTCATCTCGAAGATGGCGTCCTGCAGAGACGAGAGCTCGTGGTCACGCAACGAAGCGTACGTGTCGCCGTCGACGCTGGCCACGCCGGCCAGGCCCCCCGCGCGAGCGATGGCGCACATCAGTCCGAGGATAAGCCGCCGGTACCGCCGTCGGGGTTCGCCATCCTGGAACGCGTACTTCAGCCGGAGAGGCCCGTTGCCGCTCACGACGTCGTGCGCGTTCTCGTGCGGGAGCATGATGACGGTGCCCCCGTGGTGCGCGGACACCATCGCCGCGAGGAAGCGGCGCACCATCGCCTGCGACACCAGCCGAATGACGTCCGGCCCCAGGTCCGCCCACCGCTCGCCCGCTGCCCGCGCCTGCTCCCGTGCCTCCGCGTGCAACTGGGCGAGCTCGGACCGCGCGGTCGAGAAGCGCACCGGCACCCACTGCGACCGGAACAGATCCATCCCCGGGCCGCCCACCACCCCTCCGCGTAGCTCGGCCAGCGTGCTCAATCCGCGGCCCACCGCGATCCGCCCGGGGCCGAGCACCCGCACCAGGAGCGCGGACGCGGGCGGCGTCGGCGCGGGCCCCCGTCCACCCTGCGCCATCTGAATCCACCCGGGCCCCGACTGCAGCATTCCCCAGATGCCGCACCGCCCGTCGTCGCCGAGAGGACAAACGCCGATCAGCGCCCGATGGTACTTCGCGGCCACCGCGAGCCGCCGCAGCTCCTCCGGCGTGTACGCGACAGGAACATCGAAGACCAAAGGCTGCAGGCCGTCCGGCGGCCCATGATCCGGATCGAACTCCTCCGGCCGTGCCACCACGATGCGGGCGTGCACCGTACGATCCTCGTCGCGCAGCAAGCTCGCCTGGTACGCCACCGTGAGCACGTGCTCCAGGTGCGCCTGATCCACGAGAGGGGGCGCATCGCCGCTCGCCTCCCATGCATGACGCACGAACTTCGCGAGCTGCGGAGGGTAGGCGTACGCGATAGGCATGACAGAGGCTGCCGCAAGGGTAGCGCGAGAACCCCCCGGGGAGACCGTGGCCTACGCTGGACAAGGAGCGGGAGGACCGGGTAGGAACGCCGGCTGGCTTCACGTCCCCATCGTCTAGAGGCCCAGGACCGCGGCTTTTCACGTCGCTAACGGGGGTTCGAATCCCCCTGGGGACACGCATGTCGTGCTGGGAAAGAAGCCACTTCAGCGAGAAAGCCCCCTTGAAACACAGTATTCGATCCATTATTCGAGAGCAGTGACAGCGGAACCTTCGGGAAGGGGTCGCCGAAGTTCCGCCCCTCGAAGGTCTGCGCCTCGTTGATGTACTTGTCGGTCATCGCCGAGCCCGAGTGACCGGCCGCGCGCTGGATCTTCTTGGCGTCGTCGCCGCGGATCGCTCGCCAGGTGATGCCCGTGTGCCGGAGGTCGTGAAAGTCAATCTGGCGTCGCGTCTTGTCGTCGGCGAACACCTCCGCGCGCGCGACCCCAGCCCACTCGAGGTACTTCCGCAGACGCTTGGCCCAGTCGCACTGCGGAGGCATCGCCTCCACCACGCGCCCCTCTCCGAGAGCCCGCGCTCGACCTGCGCCGCCTCCTTCTCGGCCACCACCGCGAACGCCGCGCGTGCATCTTCTCGGCGTGACACCTGGTTTGCTCAGCCTGTTGCGTCGGATACTCCCGAAAGAGGGAGTCGTGATGCTCGAGCGCCATCACGGATGCTCCTGAAGGCGTCGTTGTCGCGAAGCCCCAAGGCATCGCGTAGGTGGTAGATCGGGGTGCGCTACGCTTCGGACGCCCGACGCCCCACCAGTTTGGCGAAGGTGTCTTCCACCGTCACGAGAGCACCCGGGCGAGCATCTTGCGCACCTCTCCGCGCCACCGCCCGAGCTCGGCCCGGTTGCCAATGGGTAGCGCCTTGGCTGCGTGGCCCAGCGTCAGACGTTGCGAATAGATATCGTCGGCCACTCGGTCGGCCAGATCCAGAAGCGTCACCGACTTGCCTCCCCGACCTTCGACCGACTTGCGTATGTCCGACCCGTTGTACAGCTCGAACTTGCCTTCCTCGCCGAAGTGGCCGTTGCGCACGACGTGCACGTCGGCCTTCGGCATCGCGTCCATGAAGTCCGCGAGCAGCTCGAGGCTGTCGCGCTGTCGGTTGATCATCCAGAAGGCCACAAGCTTCGCGTCGAGCTCGTCGAGAGATGCCTCGAGCGTTCGGCCGTACTGACTCACGCCGTCGTTGTCGCGAGCCGCGGTGTTGACCACCACGACGCGGTTTCGATCCGCGTCGCACACGTTGACAAGACGGATCCATCCGTCGGCTTCGTCCAGGTCGATGAGCTCTCCTTCCATCTGGTTGCTGTACGCTTTCCACACGTCTGGATTGGACGTGTCGCACTCTACCAGCAGCACCTTCTCGCCTTGTTCGAGGAGGTAGTCGAGGATCACCACGGTCATCATCGACTTTCCGACTCCGCCCTTGTTTCCGCCAATCCAGTAGATGCGACTGGGCCCGTGCGGTTTGCCATTGGTCTCACTCATAGGTCACTCTCCTGTTGTCTCGCGTCTCACTTCGGTATTCGCCCGGTGACTGGTTCGTCTCGTGTCGGTCCCCGCACGGGTAAGCATCGGGTGACGACGAGGACACCGCCGTTGCGCGTTCTCAAACCGGTTCTGGTTGTCCACAAGTCTCACCCTGGGTTCACACCTCGATGGGCCTCGTCACAGTCCTAGATATTCTTCCTGTCGGGTCGGACTACGAAACCAGCTCGGGGAGCTGCAACCTGCGTTGCAGCCGGGGTTAGGCCTTGTGGCTGCGATGTGAGCGAAACCGAGGCTGCCCCGGAGCCGCTTGGAGGAGACGTCGTCACGGCCGCGTCTGAGTGCGATGGCCGGCTTCTCGCCGGCGTAGTGGCAGCCACGTCGGAGGACCTCGAGCTGTGACCGAGCGGCTTCGCAGGTGAGCCGATGGCCGGGCGGTCGCGTCTTCCGATACGCGACGACTCCGTGAGCTTCCTGGAACTGAGCCGATGCATGTACTGCTTCAGTGACGCCTCGGTCACGGCGATGCCCTTGTCGCAGAGGAGCTTTGTGATGTGAGCCACTCCATATCCCTTGGCCTGCATGGTCTTGATCGCAGGCACGAGACGTCGCATGGCCTCGACCTTGGCAACTTCAGTTTCGTCGCAGTCCGGTGCCTCCTCCACTGCACGCAGTACATCTTCAATTGCGGCTATCGAGATTTTGGGCTGCTGCATGCCTTGTCCTCCACCGGTTATACGCGCGTCGCCGTGTTCCATCAGGCAAGAAGCCTTGACACTGGTGGACCGCGTGTCAAACGAGATTGTGCAAACCCGGAGCGAAGCGGAGGGCAAGATAAATAGGTGGATCCTCGCGGTGCGTATTTGGCTAAAACAATTCATCAAAAGTGGGATCCACGGACACCCCTGTTGGATCCTCGATGTGGATAACCTCTGGAATGGTCAAATCAAAAGTGGGATCCACCCTTGAGCGATCTTGACGATCTCCCGATATTTCAGCCTCGGATGGGCCGCGACCACCGGGCGTCGTCGCGCAGCGGCGGCGGCTCCTTCCGCCACGCCCTGCTCAGTGCGGCGCGTCGCGGGGCCTGGGGCGCCCGGCGCAAGGTCGGTGGCGCTCGCTCGCGGGTGGCGGTTCCGCGGCCGGGGCAGGGCGCCCGCCGTGTCGTCATCAAGGCGCACGTCGCGCGGATGAGCGCAGGGGGCGCCAAGGCCGCCGCGCTGCACCTGCGGTACATCGAGCGTGACGGGGTCGAGAAGGACGGATCGAAGGGACGGTTCTACACGGCCGAGGGGCCTGCGCGCGTCGAGGCCCTCGACGAGCCTCGCCGAGGCGAGCGCCATCAGTTTCGGATCATCGTGTCGCCCGAGGACGCTGGCGAGCTTGACCTCACCGACTACGTCCGGCGGCTGATGGCCGCGGTCGAGAAAGACCTCGGGCGCAAGCTCGAGTGGGCCGCGGTCAACCACAGATGGGATGAACCGGCTCCAACCGGTGCACCCATGACGCCCGCACAAAATAGAAAGACCGACCTCCCGCCGGCAGCCGAAACTGCCGGCGCCCCCGCGTGCTCAGAGGCACAAGTGGTCGCCCGAAGGCTGGGGGCCCAAGGGAGGTCAGTCGTGAGGAACGTAGGATTGGATTTGGGCGCGCGCCACATCGCGTACTGCGAGGTGGCGGACGGGCAGGTGGTGGAGCGAGCGACCTTTCGCAGCCTTGCAGAGCTCGAGCGCAAGGTGGGTCCGGGGACGCCGGATGCGCGCGTCGCGTTCGAGGCGTGCCGCGAAGGCTGGCACGTCCACGACACGCTCCGGCGGTGGGGGAAGGAGCCCGTGATGCTCGACACCACGCGCGTACGCCAGATCGGCGTTGGGCAGCATGGCCGCAAGAACGACGCGCTCGATGCGGAGGCCATGGCGCGGGCGCTGGATGCGGGTCGTGTTCCCCTGGCGCATGTCCTGAGCCCGGAACGGCGCGCATTGCGCGCGAAGCTGAGCATTCGAGGTGAGCTCGTCGACATGCGGGCGCGACAAGTCACGATCCTCCGCGGCCTGGCTCGCGCCGCGGGAGTGTTGTTGCCGACGGGACGCACCGGGCATTTCCTCGCGGTGCTTGAGTGCGCGCCTCTGGACGCGGCAACGCGTGCCCTCGTGGCGCCGATCGTCGCGACGCTCACGACGGCCAATGAGCAGATCGCTCTGGTCGAGGACGAGCTGGCGCAGATGGCCAAGGCGGATCCGATGATCCGCTTGTGCGCAAGTGCTCCAAGCGTCGGGCTCATCGTGGGCGCGACCTTCATCTCCGTCCTCGACGACGCCAAGCGGTTTCGCAATGCCCATGCCGTGGGCGCCTATCTGGGATTGGTGCCCGGAGAGAACACGACGGGAGGCAAACAGCGGTTGGGAAGCATCACCAAACACGGAAATTCCCATGCTCGCGCGATGCTCGTGCAGTCCGCCTGGCAGATGCTTCGCTCGGGTGCGAAAGACGACCCGCTTTACCGTTGGGCGAGTCACCTCGCACAGGTGCGCGGCAAGAAGATTGCCGTCGTCGCGCTGGCCCGAAAGCTCGCCGGCGTGCTCTGGGCGATGTGCCGGGACGGCACGGTCTACGACGCGGCCCTCCAGGCGCGCGAGAGCAGCAAAGGACTGAAACAGGACGCCCAATCCACGGAGCTTCGCGCGCAAGCGATGGCGCGAGCCGCCGCGAAGTTTCAACGCCGTGAGCGCAAACGGACGACCGCATCCACGTCCGCGTCGCCGCGTGCAAAGACCTCGAGGGTGAACGGCATGTAGCCCGCAAGCCGCAAGCCGCAGGCCCCTGCACCCTCGTCATGCGCCTCGGAGCGCGACGCCAAGGAGCACCGTATTGGAAGCGATGACCGCGTGTGTCGTGGAGGCCCGGGCCGTGACGCGCTCCGCGCGCTGCGACTCGAATGCCGTACCACAAATTGCGGCTCGCCCCGTTTTCGAACTCCCCCTATTGCGTCTTGGATCCAGCGTGCCCATGCGGCCATCCAATGAACGCGAAGAGTTAATTGAAAGGTAGCTCGCAGCGTAGGTCACGAGGGAACACACCCCGGGCGAATTCACTGTCGCCCACAGGAGACATCCATGCGCACGCGAACGATGAGCGCTACGACCGCTGGCATATCGAAAACAAAGACGAGAAAAGCGCCGTCGCACGCATTGACCGCGACGCCGGTACAGAGTTACGACACGGGCCACCCCCACGCGCATGTGGTCATGCGCGGCGTCGATCGCGAGGGGCGCGAGGTCCGCCTCGATCGCGCGTACATCTCGCAAGGCTTGCGGTGGCGCGCGCAGGAGCTGGCCACCGAGGAGCTCGGGCCCCGCCTCGCAGTCGACATCCAGCGCGCGCACGCCAAGGAGATCACCCAGAACCGCTTCACCTCCCTCGACCGCGAGCTCGAGCGGCGCGCGAAAGGGAACGAGGTCGCGGTCCACGCGGGAGCCCGACCGGGACTCATCGACACGTCCACGCTCCTGGCCCGTCTCGAGCACCTCGAAGGGCTCCGGCTCGCCGAGCGCGTCTCGCCGACGTCGTGGAGACTCGCCGAGGGCTGGCAAGAGCCGCTGCGCGACCTCGGTGCGCGCGGCGACATCCTCAAGCAGATCCATGCCGCCATCTCCGGCGACCCGTCCCGCTACGGCATCGTGCGCGACGGCGAGCCGCTACCGGCCGATGCCGAGGGGCGCGCGCGGGTGATCTCGGGACGTGTCGCGAGCAAGGGACTCTCCGACGAGCTCAAGGGGACCTTCGCGCCGTTGTCGAGACGCCCACGGGCCGCGCGTACCACGTCCCGCTCGACGCGCGCGGCGCCGAGGCGATGCGTCCGGGCGACATCGTGTCGTTCACCACCAGACCGGAGGCGCCCATCCGGCCGGTCGACCGGCAGATCGCCGAGGTCGCTCGGGCCCAGCGCGGCGTCTACGCCGCGGAGGCCCCTTCGCACCCGCACGAGCGACGTCTGCGCGAACTCGAGCGCATGGGCCTCGCGACGCCCGAGGCGCCCCACCGCTGGAAGGTGTCGCCCGACCTGCTCCAGCAGCTCGCGGAGCGGCAGCGGGACGCCCCCGTCCGCCACCGACTCTTCGTCCGCAAGGAGCCGCTTTCGCTCCAGGCCCAGGCCCGTCATCCGGGCCCGGTCTGGCTCGATCGCGTCGAGACCGGCTCCTTGGCCCGCTACGGGTTCGGGACCGAGGTGAGGCGCGCGGTCGAGCAGCGCCGCGAAGCCCTGCGTCGGCTCGGCGTCGAGCCGGATGACCCGAACCGCTCGGCAAAGCTCCGGGAGATCGAGCGCCGCGTGCTCGGCGGGGAGATCGCTGCCCGCTCCCGGCAGACCTTCGTTCCCACCGCCCCCGACGCCTCCGGCAGCTCGAAGAGCGCGCGATGCAGGCGCTTGTAGAGCAGGCAGTAGCCGTTGTGATCGAACCACAGGACCTTGAGGCGGTTGCCTCGCTTGCTCGCGAAGACGAAGAGCGCGCCGCTCTCGGGGTCGAGCGCGAGGCGCTCTCTCACCGCGAGTGCGAGCCCGTCGAACGAACGCCGCATGTCCTGCCGCTCCGTGCACACGAAGATCCGGACCTGCGATGGGATCATCGCCGTGACTCGAGCACGTCAAGCAGCCGCTTGCGACGCCGAGACCGACGCCGTCCTGGACGACACGCCCATCTCCGATGCCGTCCGCTACGCACGCAACCAACGCGTCGGGCTCTCGCGCTTTCTCGAGGACGGGCGCTTGCCCATCCACAACAACATGAGCGAGCTGGCCTTGCGACGCGAAGCGGTCGGCAGAAAAAATTGGCTCTTCGTCGGCAGCGACGACGGTGGCGCCGTCAATGCCCTCTTCACTTCGCTGCTCGCGAGCTGCCGACTCTGCGACGTCGAGCCGTGGTCGTACCTGCGCGACATCCTCTGCCTCTTGCCGCACTGGTCCGAGCACCAACTTCTCGACCTCGCGCCGGTCTGCTGGAACGAGACCCGCGCGCGCGATGACGTGCGAGCCCTCCTCGAACAGAATCCGTTCCGACGCCTCACGCTCGACTCGCGCGGTTGACGTTCACGCGGCCGCCCGCCGACCGTGGGAATGCGTGTCGATTCTCACGACCATGGGACCCCTCGTTTCTCAGGAGCATTCCCCCCTGGGTCCCCGTCGCGTGATCGTGGATTGAGTCTCGTTAGTTCTTCTTCTTCTGTCCAGCCTTGTTCGCCTCCTCGGTGCGCGCGAGCGTGGGCTTGAGGCGGCGCCGGTAGCTCTCGCCTTCGACGACGAGGTCGTAGGCGTTGCTGGTGAAGCGGTCGATGGCGGCCTGGGCGCGGACCGGGTCGGCGAAGGTGGCGAGCCACTCGTCGGGGCCGCGGTTGCTGGTCACGATGATCGATCCGGCTCGATGCCGCTCGGTCAGGATCTCGTAGGCGTCACGGCTCTCGGTGGGATCCATCGCATCGAGTCCGAAGTCATCGACGACGAGCAGATCGACGGCGATGAGTCGGCGCAGCTCGGCGTCGTAACTGTTGTCGAGACGAGCGTGGCGCAGACTTTTGAGCATCTTGTCGGCACGCACGGCGAGGACGGAGTGCCCCCGCCGACATGCCAGGTGGCCGAGCGCGTGAGCCAGGAACGTCTTGCCGACGCCGACGGGACCGACGATGGCGACGTGCGTCCGCGCTTCGACGAAGCGCAGGCTCACCAGCTCGTTGAGCAGGGCTTGATCGAGCGTGGCGTTGGCGCTCGGGTCCCAGCGCTCCAGGACAGAGTCGATATCGAGGCCGGCCTTGTCGGCCCGCACGGTGGCCGAGACGCTGTCGCGTCGCGAGACTTCGTCGCCGAGCGCGAGCAGCAGAAAGTCCTGGTGCGGCATCTTCTGCGAACGTGCCAGGACGAAGCGCTCGGGCAGCGTATCGAGCAGCCGTCCGAGCTTGAGTCGCCGGAGCACGGTTTTGAGCTCCGGTTGGATGATGTCAGTCATGTGTTTCCTCCTCCTTCTCCTCCACGACGGAGGGCGAAGCTTTGTGCGGGCCGCAGGTAGCGGCCGAGCGGGATGACGTGCGCGCCGTCGGCGGCGGCGTCCGGGGCCGGCACGGCGAGCGAGAGCATCCGCGCCAGGCGATGGACGCTCGTCATGTCGTCGCGCAGTGCGCGAGCGCAGGTCTCTTCGACGCGCTCGTCGCCGTAGCGACGGCACAGCGAAAGCAGCGCGCGTACCGCGCGCATCTTGGTCCACGGCAGGGGCGAGTCGAGCAGTCTCTCGGCGAGCAGGCCCACGCTCTCTCCGTGCTCGCGTGCTTGGCATTGCAGCCACGCGACGTCGCGCATGGCGTACGGAGCGCGCTCCTGGGGGAAGTCGCTCGGATCGATCGCGCGGCCGCCCTTGGGCTGGCGTGCGTGCGTCTTGACGATCGTCGTGCCGTCGTAGAAACGCACGAGCTGACGGTCGGCGCGCGCCCTGAGGCGCTTTCCGATGAGGCGTGTGGGCAGCGTGTAGAGCGCGCCGGCCACCTGCGCGAAGTGATCGCGGGCGACCTTGGGCTCGCACCACACGGGCACGTCGAAGGGCTCACGGGGCGCGGGCAGCAGCGTCGGTTTCTCGACCGTGTCGAAGTGCTCGCGCGGCAGCCGGTGCGTCGTCGAGTGCCGGCGCATGCCGTACTCGTGCTCGCACCAGCGCAGGGCAATCTCGCGGGCGTGGCCGACGTCGCGCACGACCTCGCCACCGAAGCAGTCGTCGCGTACGTCGCGTACGCCTCTCTCGACGCGCCCCTTGTCGGTAGGCGTGCGTACGCGCGCCGGGTCGATGACGAAGCCGCGCGCCTGCGCGTACTCCAGGAACGCCGTCGCAATCTTGGGCTCCAGCGGGTCGGCCGTCTGCACGATGACCTTGGTGTTGTCGGGGACCGCGACGCGGAAGACGCCGCCGTAGAACTCCCACGCGGCCTCGAACGCCTCGATGGCGGTCTCGGTCGTCTCACGCAGGCACGGATACACGAAGCGGTAGCGCGACACGTGGGGCGTGAAGATCCACGCGCGGAATCGACGTCGGTGCCCGCGCGCGTCGGGGGCCAGCATCGTCATCCAGCCCGTGTCCACTTGCAGCTCCTCGCCCGGCTCGCCGTCGATGACGGGCAGCGTCACCTGCGCACGACCGAAGCCCAGCTCGCTCGACGCGAAGCGATGCAGCGTCGAATACGGGACCGTCACGCCCTGGCGTTGAAGCAGGCGCCGAACTTTCGACAGCCGCACGCTGTGACTGAGGTGTCCCGCGATGAAGCCGCGTTGCTCCTCGCAGCGGCGCCACGCCTCGCCGTACTCGTGCGCCATCGCCGTGCCGATGCCGAGCGTCCCCAGGACCGCGGCGAGCCGCTCGTCGGTCAGCGCCGCCTCGCCCGCGCCGGCGGTCATCGCGCACGCCTCGGCGGCCCGCGCGTAGCGACGCACCGTCTTCGGATCGAGCCCGAGCCGGGCGGCGATCCGTTTCTTGCCCACCCCGGCCAGCCACTGCCGGAGCACCTCCTTGATCTCGACCATCGTCACCTCGCGGAACGCCATCGATGCCTCCGGGCACCGCGGCCAGCGCGGTACACGAAGCGCGTCGTACAGGGGCGATCACGCGAGGGGGGGAATGCTCGTGAGAAACTTCAGCCGAGAGGGGGGAATGATGCTGAGAAACTCCCCGCTCGGTGGGGGGAATGCTCGTGAGAAATACTGCCGCGAGGGGTCCCTACGTCGTGAGAACTGACACGGACCCCACGTTCCAAGTCGCGCTTCACCTGCTTCCAGGGCAGCTGGTACTCTATGGGTGCGTCCTGCCGGTCGGCGTCCGCGAAATACGTCAACGCAAGCCGCATTTGAACGGGCGCGAGCGGCAGCCGAGTCGTTGCGAGCTCGATGAACCGCTCGACGGACCAACCCGCACTTGAGCAGATGGCGTGGATGTCGATGAAGTCGCGGCGGGTGCCCCGATCGTGCACTGCCGCGGCCTTCATCAGCGCCAGCGTTTCAAGATCCGCCACGGGCACCTTCAGGCCTCCGCTCTCCACCAGCTCCGGCCGGGCGCTCACTTGCGTGTACCGAAGGAAGCTCGTCTCGAGCGATCCGTAGTACGCGCGCAGCGTGTAACGGTCCTGCACAACGACCTCGGTGGGCTTCTCGGTGATCGACCTCAATCGCCGCGCCAGCGTCTCGGCGTCGAACGCCGACGCCGTAAACCAGTCGAGGTCGCGCGACACCCGATGACCAAGCCGCAGCCCGAGCCCCGTGCCCCCCGCGAGGAAGAACTGCTCCTTCTGAACGACCTTGATCTGCGCGGTCATGACCCGCCGCTTGGCCGCATCGAGGACGTTCACGCCGTCTCCGTGTCTGGTCCCATGCCGAGGTACGGACGTCGCGGAATATCGGCCTCGGTTAGCCCGAGCTCGCGCCGAAGCACGGCACGCGCGGGTTCGGCGCACCCCGCCCCGTGATGGGCCCGTACGAGCTCGCGCGCGTACTCTCGCGACAGGACGTGCCAAAGCCACTGCTTCGCTTCGTCGCCGCCGCGCGTTAGGATCGCGACCACGATCTCGTGACGATGCCCCTGAACGCTCCAGCGTAGCCGTCCAGGGTCGTAGCTCTTCAGGAGCTTGCGGACGGCTTGGGGGGCGTCGGCCGCAGTGCGTGGCGGCCTACGGAACACCTCCGATTGACCCGTTCGCCCAAGACGCGGCAGCGCATTGACGACGAGCTCCTCGAGTACGGTGGAGACGGCAACGCCGAGCGACGCCGCGGCTCCCCGAATCTGGGCCGCCACCTCTCGGGTCGTTGTAAGCGACAAAGTTGCACTCGTCTGGCGCTTGCGCGGGGCACCGCGCTTCGCCGACCGGCCTAGCACCCGACGGACGGCCGCAGGCCGGAGACCCAGCCGCGCGGAGATCGTTTCCACGGGCACGCCCTTCGCGGCCAAGATCCGAACCCGCTGCGCCTGAGTCATCGTGACGGATTGCCCATAGAGAATATGGCACCGCGCGAACGAGGGCGCCACCAGCGGTGCCGCGCCGCAAGACATCCTGGCAGTTTCGCGTTAGACCACCATCGCATCGGTTCGCTCTCGCGCTTCCATCGATTGAAGAACCCGCGGCGGCGCAGCTGCCTCGTCCCCATCGCTTCGAACGATGCCGCGAACGGCACCGACGCCCCATCACGCTTCGCGAGATCGCGCAGATTGACGGCGACCAGGACCAGGGTCGAACAGCCCCGCGTCGTCTCAACGCGCTCCCCCGGCCATTCTTCCGAACGTAGCTCGATCGAGGCGCGGGGCGCTCGTCTCCGCCGACATGGCCAGGAGCGGCGTCGTGCTCGAGACCGTCCGGCACGCCGCGGACGCGGACTACGGCCTCGGGGTCGTAGGCCCATTCGCGGTCCAAGCCGCGAGATACCATCGCTTCCTGTCACGTGCCGGTCGGACCGGTCGGTATGTGACCCGCGGTCCAGATTGAGAAAGCAGGCCTTCGGGCGTCATCTTACGTCGTGGATGTCAAGCTGCCTCGCTGGGAAGCGACGTCGGCGATGTCCCTGGTGAAGCCCATCCGAGCGGCCGGGGTACGACTCGCCTTTACGAACTTCGCGGACTTTGCGGGAATCAGCAGTGGCGGGCACCTCAAGATTTCGGACGTGCTCCAGAAAGTCTTCGTCAAGGTCGACCAAGAAGGGACCGAAGCTGCCGCGGTCACCGCGGTGCACGCGGTGACGGTGTCTGCCGTCTTTATGCCGACGGAGGTCCACACGTTCTACGCAGACCACCCCTTCCTCTACGTCATCCGCGAGCGGCTGACCGACGCAATCCTGTTCGTGGGGCACGTGGTGGACCCCAGCGCGGCTCCGCGATGAGAAGCCTGGCCGCGCACTGCGCCCCGCACCGCCGGTGACAACGTCGTTCCCTGGCTGACCGTGAGCGAGGACCGTCGTGCGCGATCATTGGTCGTTCTCGCTCCCGTTGACGATCCGCGCGCCGAGGTCGAAGCCGCGAGCCGTGACGAGGCGACAGATGTCGGGCTCTTGGTTCTCGGTGTGCTGCTCGCCCGTCGAGACGCGTAGGTATACGGCGGCGCGTTTGGCGGTTGTCATGTGAGGAAAGCATAGGACGCGACGCGGGTTGTCCCGGCTACTTCGCCCATCCGTTGGCGGGTGTCGCATCCAGCGCTCCTCACGCAGCTCGCCGATAATCGTGGTGTAGACCGCTGAGCACGGGGACGCCCACGACGTCTCCGCCGCCGCTCGCCGAGGTCGCCGATCCGAATGGAATGAGCTGACCGATCCCCTGATGAGGCCGAGCGCGATTGAAATGCGAGAAACAGTATTCACGCAGGACGCGCTCCAGGTGGCGCTCACCGAGCACGACGACGTGGTTCAGACATTCGCGGCGCACACTACCCAGAAATCGCTCGCAGAACGAATTCATGAGCGGCGCTCTCGGGGCGGTACGCAGGACTCGGACACCCGCTCCCTTGGCGGCCCGGTCGAAGTCCGGACCGAACTTGTCGTCGTTGTCGCGGATGCCTGCGACGCCCGGCGCCGCCGATTTTCTCGCATCTTCGTCCAGAGTCCGTCCCCAGGCATGCACGGATGCCGACGCCGCCATCGGGATCGTCACGCTCCAAATCCTAATGAGCCGGCGCCGCGCCGCGTTCCAGCTCACTCATCTCCCGTCATGTGCAACGATCGCGTAGCCATCCGGATCGGCGAAGGAAAACTGGCGGCCGAAGTTGCCATCCGCTGGCTCCGAAAGGATTCGGACGTCGTGTTTCCGTAGCCTGGCGCAGAGAGCCTCGGCGTTGTCGGTGTGCATCCAGAGCGCAACTCCCCAACCGAGCCGGCTCGCAGCCTTGAGATCGATCTTTGGTGTGGTGATCGCAAAGGGAATTGGCTGGGTGGCGAACACGACCGCCCCTGGGGGCGACTTCGGTACGGGA
Source organism: uncultured delta proteobacterium (assembly GCA_963847465.1). Lineage (GTDB taxonomy): Bacteria > Myxococcota_A > Polyangia > Polyangiales > Polyangiaceae > Palsa-1150. The sequence continues at coordinate 607,695 of CAWKAF010000033.1, forward strand.
ACAAGCCCGACCTTCTCGACCCAGAACTGCTTCGAGGACTCAAGATCTGACACCTGCAGCGCGATGAAGTCCGGTCCGTGGACCGTGCCGCCCGCTTTCGTGGTCATGTCGCTCTCCCTTGAACGGTGCTGGCGTTGTGTCAGCGTGCTGATATATTAATCAGCATGCTTACAAAGGCAAGCTCGGCCGAGGATGATCGCGTTGGGTATCTTCTCAAGCGCGCGCAGCAGGCACTGCGCTCGCGCATGGACCGGGTCCTTGAAAGGAGGGGCCTGACGACGCCCCAGTATTCGGTGCTCTCGTGGCTGGAACGCCAACCCGGTATTTCCAGCGCTGAGCTGTCGCGGCGTTCGTTCGTCACGCCCCAAACCATGATCCGGATCGTTGGGAACCTGGAGACCTTGGGGCTGATCCGTCGGGAGCCTCACCCGACGCGCGGTCGGATCCTCATGGCTTCGCTGACCCATGAGGGAAAGACGGTGGTCGCCGCCTGCCATGCCGAAGTCAACGCCGTTGAGAATCAGATGCTGCACGGATTGACGAAGCATGAACGGGTGGACCTGCGCGGCCTGCTGCTCCGTTGCATCGCCGCCATCGGGGAGGATGCTGCTTAGGCACGTCTTCCCCCCGTTCCCGCGCCCCGCCGCGGTCCTCGCTGACCCATCGCACAAGCGATCCGCTCAAAATCACGCCGGGTGACTTCGAACAGGCCTCGCCTAAACGGGTACCCCCAACGCTTCTTGTCGACGATGAATCCAAGCTCCGGGATGAGCGGCGCGATTCGGAGCCTGGATACTCTTCGAGAATTTCATCCTTCGTCGCCACGGGTGAAAACCTCGCTTGGCGACCTGGTACGGCTCGTCATTGATGATGTAGCCGATGGCAGGAATGCTCCGCGGCGCTTCATACGCCCCCATCAGGGTCGAGAGAATTTCGGTGAAACCTCGTACGACAGAAAGTGGCCGAAAGGTCGGGAAGAAGCGTGCGCGGCTGGTCGGGATTGCCGCTGCCAAAAAATACGAGGGGAATTTGAAATCACGTTGCGCTCACCGTGCCAAACATGTACGGGAACGCGAATAGCCTGAAGCGGAAATCCCCACGGACGTGAACCCAGCGCAAGCTCG
>CAWKAF010000034.1:0-770643 GCA_963847465.1 uncultured delta proteobacterium
CTCGGCGTATGCGGTGGTCGCGGATGTGGCCGCGGAGGGTGCGCATGGCATCGAGCAGGGCACGCGTGGGCGGATGGCCAGTCCCGCCAGACGCCCGAGGACGATGGGTCGAGGAGGATCGAGAAGAAACGCTGCGCCGCCACGATGGCCGCGTCGAGCACGAAGAGGGGACGCGAGCTCGGGCGAGAGGACGACGTCCCATTCGGAGGGCGCGTGCAGTTCGAGACGCGGTTCGGAGGTCATGCCGTCCTCCTGGCCTTCGCGATCCGGCCGCGCGCCGTGCACGCGGGCGTGGGGCTGCGGGTCGCGGCGACGTCGGAGGCTTGTCCTTTTCCTTCTGGCGGTAGGACTCGCCCTCGATGTCGACGGTCACCAGATGCTGCGTGAAGCGGTCGATGAGCGGGACAAGGCTCGCGGCCCCGTGAAACATGGGCCCCCACTCCTTGAAGGCGAGGTTGGTGGCGATGACGGTGGAGGACTTCTCGTGACGGCGGCTGATGATCTGGAAGAGAAGGTCCGCCGCCCGCGCGTCGCACGGGACGTACCCGAGTTCGTCAAGGACCAGCAGATCCACGTTCGTGTAGCGCTTGATGCGCCGCTCCACCGCCGGGATCGACTCTTGCCGCAGAAGGTCCGCGAGGGCGGTGCCGACGTTCGTGAAGCACACCGTCATGCCCGCCGCGAGCGCGGCGGTCGCCGTGTTCTGCTCGAGCATCGTCTTGCCGAGTCCCGCCGGGCCGCGGAAGAGGACGTTCATGCGTGTCCGCACGAAGGCGAGGCTCAGGACGTGCTCCTCGCAGAGAGCACGATCGATCTTTCTCGGGTGGTCCCACTCGAAGAGGTCCATCGTCTTGTGGGGCCCGACCGACGCCCGCTTGGTGCGCGCCGCCAGATTCCGCGCGTCGCGCTCGCGTCGCTCGACCTCGACCAGGTGCTCCACGACCTGGACGGGCGAGAGGCGATTCTTGGTCGCATGGGTGAGCAGCGCCTCGATCTGGCTCTTGGACGCCCGCAACCCGATGCGCCCGAGCTCATCGTAGAGGTCGCTCATGACGCACCGCCCTTCTTCCGATCGTAGGAGGCGAGATCGTGAGTCGGCACGATGCGTTCGTCGACGTGCTCGCCGAGCTTCATGGCCGACGGCACGGGCCGGTGGGCCCGCTGGCGCTCCTGCTCGCAGAGCAAGGTGAGCGCCCCGATGTCGTGGGTGCCCCGCTCCACCATGGCCCCGACGGCGATGTGCAGCACCTCGCGGCCGTAGTCGCCCATCAGGCCCCGCACCCGCCCCGTCATGAAGTTCACGTTGCGGCCCTCCTGCACCCAGCGCTCGTAGAGCACCGCTAGACCGGGCACCGCATCGAGGAGCTGATCGCGCACGGTCATCGCGACCGCACGCGGGCGCCTCTCCACCAGCACGCGACGGTGCTCGGGGTCGTCGACGCGCTGCATCCGGCCCCACGACCGCGCGTGGCTCGCGACCTGCCGATCGCCATCGACGAGCCACACGCGCTCGTCGTTCGCACGAAGGACCAGCGTACCGCCCGCGTACTCAGGTGGTGTCGAGTAGCGATTGTTGCCGAAGCGCACGCTCGCCGTCTTGTCGACCGCGACCGGCAGGACCAGCTCCGTCTGCGGCAGCTCCAGGGGCAGGGGCATCAGGCGCCCCTTCTCCATCTCGAACGCCTCGGCGACCGTGCACCCGGGCAACGTCGGATGGGGCCGGCGTGCGATCACTGTCCAGATGTGCTCGCGGAGAAGCTCGTTACCCCGGGCGAGATCGGTGATGGTCCGACCGGAGAAGAAGCCCGTTTTCAAGTCTCGGATCGAGCGCTCCACGCCCCCTTTGTCCGTCGGAGTTCGCACGCGCGCGAGCAGCGGATTGACCCGAAGCGAGCCCGCGAGTTCGAGGAGCCCGGGGTGCAGCCGCGCCGCGCCACCGTGGCGTTCGAGCACCACCGTCTTGGCGTTGTCGAAGAGCCATTGGCGAGTGGATCCCCCCAGGAACGTGATCGCCCGGACGAGCGACCGACGAAGGGATTCGGCCGTCAGGTCCAGGACCAGCTCCGCGTACCGCATCCGCGAGTACGCCAGGTAGAGGACGAAGACCCAGAGGGCGCGAAAGCCTCCCGCCACCGCGATGCGCCCCACGTGCCCCCAGTCGATCTGCGCCTGCTCGCCCGGCAGCCGCTCGCACACCAGGTACGCCCGTGGCGACTTGGCCGGACGCACCTCGCGCACGTAGCGCTGCACGATGCGGTCGCTGCCGTCGAAGCCCCGCTCGCGCGCCATCGTCCCGAGACGCGACGCGCAGATCGTCGGATACTCCTTCAGCTTCTCGCACACGAAACCGTGGTACGGCGCGAGCTTGCTCGCCCGCGGCGCCCGCTCGGGGCGGCCGACTACGGCTTGCTCCACGACGCGGTCGACCACGTCGTGATGCACGCCCACCAGGCTCGCGGCCGTGCCGGGCAGCAGCTTCTCGGCCTCGGTCAGCCGCAGGATCTCCAACTCCACGTCGCGCGACACCGTCATGGCATCACCCGCATCACCCCGAGAAGACAGAACTGGCGGAGATCGCCGAAGCTACCCAGGGCAGAGATGCGACGGGGACGCCGCTTGCCTTCCCGCACCGCCACTTCCACCTCGAAGTGCACGTTCCTGACGCCAAAACCCAACGCGTCTTCCAGACGAAGTGACGACGAACCGTCCCACGCGTCCGCACAGACCACAACGGACAGCGCCTGCTTGGTGCCAGAGCGACAGCCCTTCGAGCAGCGTCGCCGCCGCCCGCGGGTGCGCTGCCGTCGCCGGGCCCAGCACCGCCCGCATCCGCTCGTCCCGGCCCTCCATCATCAACAGGCGCGTCTCCGACGCCCTCGGATCCAGCGTTACTGTCAGTCGATTCTTCATCGGTCGTGCTCCGCGCACACGCCGTCGCGACCTCCACCGTGGAGGAGAGCGCGGCGTTGCGCGCGCACGAGCACGCCTCGAATTCAACCGCCGCAGGAGGGGGATCGCCCACGACCTGCACGTCCGTTCCCTCCGCTGCCGTCACCGCTATCGGTGGGCAACGCCGCGCGGCCGGGCCGGCGACCACGGCGGTCTCGCTCCTCATCGCGGTGCTGCTCCTGGCCCTCCACCGAATGCCGGTAATGCCACTGCGCTTCGCGCACGATCTTCTTGCGGCCCAGGAGCTTGCACCCTTCCTCGCCGCAGTAGCGGACCTCCCCGTACCGGTCGCACCGGGGGCACACCCAGAACGTCTCGCCGCAGCCGTGGCACGTCTCCCTCCGATAGGCCTCCGTGCACTCGTGCTCCACCCGTCCGCTCCCGAACGCGCCCGCTCCGACCTTGACCGAGGCCGATCCGTCAGGCAGCTTCCGCCGGGATCAGCCGCCGGCACAAGGCCTCCGGGGGCTCGCCCCCTGGCCTTCACCTTTTCTGCGTCCGGCTCCGCCTTCTACGCGAGCCCCGCCGCGGTCGCGACCTGCGTCAAGGTCGGCACACCCCTGCGCGCCCGCTCAGACCCACGCGAACGTTTCACGTCGCAGGCTCCGCGGATCTTCACGTCGTTCGACAACGAGGTCGAGGACGATGCCGCTACGCCCTGTCGAGAGCGTCACCTTGTGCCCATAATGAGTGTCTCGCCGATCTTTGACGATGATGTCGGTATGCGGCTCGAAGAGGCTGACGAGCTTCTCGGACGCCGGGACCGACTCGCCCCTCAGGACGCGTCGCTCGGTCTGGTCGATGATGCGTTTTACGAGCGGAAGAAAGTGCGAAAGCGTGGCGACGAAGCCGAGGGCCCCGCGGCGCGTGAGATCCGCGAGCGCCGTCTCCGCCGCGCGCACGGTCTTGTGCGTGATCTTGAGCAGGTCCTTGTAGAGCGGAACACGCTTCGTCATGGTGCCCGCATGGAGAATCGCTATGGCGCGTCGCTTCGCCCGTCGTCGATGATTGCAGGTGACCGTGCCGTACTCCTCGTGCGCCCGCAGGAGCGTGCGCGAGAGCACGCGTACGCCGTCAAACAAGAGCGATGAGTCGAGGGGATGGTGGATGTTCGACTCGACCACGGTGGTGTCGGTGCGCATCCATCGGCCGTCCTCGAGCTTGCGTTCGCGCGCCCTCAACACGAGTGCCTTGTTCATCGCCTCCCACGTTTCGTGGCGAATCGACGCAATGTTCGCCTGCAACGCAGACTTCTTCGGCGGTGCCGCCGACGGCGAAAGGCGACAGAAGCCGCGAAGCACGAGCGAGTCACTGAGCTGAAAGGCAAGCTCCTCGTAGCTGGACCCAAACATCTGCTTCACCAGCGCCGCACGCACGACCTGCTCGGCCGTCATGCCCTCGCGTCCCCTCTTCGCGTCGGCCTTTCTTTGGCGAAGCAGGTCAGCCTGAACGCGTCGGAGCACCCCAACGCTCGCATCGAGCAAGGCGCTCATCTCGCAGAGTTCCGCCGCGCGGGGGTGCGGGTTCGCGGACGTCAAAGGTAGCTGCGCGTGGTAGGTTTTCCGCATCGAGGGCTCCGAGGTTTTTCGAGGGGAATTGGCGTTTTCCTCGATAAAACAGCGGAACCCTCGGTCCTATTTCCATGACGCGCGGACCAAAGGCCCTTTGTTTTCGCGCAGCTACCGTTCCCGGACGAGAACTAACTAGGCCTCGCGCGGGCACGTACGGCCCAGTGTCGCCGAGCCAGGCAAGAGTCCCCGTGGCCGCATCGATTGCCGCAGCCGACCCCTCACGGGAGATCGGAAGGTACCGCTCGTCGCCGTCATGAGCCCCACGGTGAACGATCTTGTTTCGAGTGGCGTAGAGCGTCACAGCCTGCTGGTACAGCCGTTCGTCGTCTTGAAGAAGAGAGCGGCCGAGCAGGTAAAGCGGGCGCTCGTGCAGCAATGCGTTGAAGTTGTCGTTCCTCGTGAGCATCTCCCAGACCGGATCTTTCGCGGACACCACGTCATCGCTGACACGGCGATCGACTACTCGGTGTCGAGCGCCTCTCTCGCCGAGAACGTGCTCGTACGCCTCTTCGAGAACCGCTTGTGAGCATGCTTCGATGGCGATGGCGCAGTACAGAATCGCCTTCCGGAAGTCTCCGTCTTGATCAGCCTGAACCGCGTCGAGCATCACATCCACATGAACGCGGTCCGTTCGTTGCGCCGTCGCGAGCTGAGCGAGGTGCTCCTCCGTCACGGCCGTCGCCAGCAAGTCGTTTCGGATGCCCCACCCGCTCAGGCGGATTGCCCCGAGAGACGTGCATTCCTCGTCGAACAGCGCCAGCTCATCGTCTGTCGCAACCGCCTCGTATCTTCGAGGAATCGTGGCCTGGTGGGACACGAAACGAAGGCGGGCGAGAAGGTCGTGAATCACCACGTCCACAGTCTCTCTCGACGACGCAACGCCGTAGTATCGCAGCACCATCTGCTCCGAACCAAGCAACACCTCGTCGTCCGCATCCAGGTAGAGCGTCATCAAGAGTCGGTCCATGTCCTTGCCGGCGTGCGGCGCGCGGAGCCGGCCGAGGCCAATCGGCGTCACGAGAGACCAGCCCTCGTGGTCCGGCACCGGCACCTCGTTCGGGCAGGAGCTGATCCTCAGCCTCCATTGGATGCGGCTCCTCAGCATCACCGTCATCTGCTCGCCCATGAACCCGCCTCGGACCGTAGCACCACCCCATCGCACGCGAGCCGGCGTCGTCCCGAGTCGCGGCGGCCCGTCGCTGAGACTCCCTCAGGCGGCGGGGCGCGGACATCGTCGCGCTCCGGCAGGTGAAGGGCGGCGGCGCGCGATGAGGCGATCGACGGGGCCGGCGCGCCCCTCGAACGCACGAGCCATCGAAGCGGCGCCGAGCGCGTCCGAAGGAGCTGCGCTCTAGTCGAGGGCCACGCGTCGAGCTTGCGGCGCTGTAGGAGTGGGAAGGCGCGACGGCCCTGGTGCTCGAGCGCCCAATCGCGCCTCCGCGCGCGTCGAGCGGGAAAGGCCATGTTCTACTTTGGTAATGTCTTACGTAAAACATCGGATATATCGTGGCCGCTAAAGGCCACTCGAATGATGCGTAAGTTAGCGCTATGCATAGTCTTTTTCGAGAACCACGGCCGGCCAACTAATTAGAGAAGTTAGAACTTGCGCGGGTGTCATGGCTGAGGCAGTATTCGGCTATGTCGCAACAGCGAACAACTGCCGACGTTGAGGCGCTCGCCGAGATGGCCGACGTCGCCTACCTGACGATGATGAGGTTCCTGGCTGGCTTACCGGTCCGCCCGCGCATCCGGGCTCGATGCGAGCGAGCCTTGACCGCAACACCCGAGCGCACCGCGCGACCCAAGCGGAGGGCGGCGTAGAGCCCCGGAAAGGCGAAACCGCGCACCCAGCTTGCTAGGCGGGGAGGTGCGCGGGTTTCGACGAGTCAATGCAGAGCGTGGCCCAAAATAAGCTCGTAAGCAAGCCGAGCGCGGTCCGGCTGGATCCGTTCGACGCGCTCGACGCGGCGGAGGACGACGACTTCGATCGAGAGCTCGCCGCCGGGGACGATGGCCATGACCCCATCGTGAACGCAATGCGGGGCATCCTGGCCCGCCGGGCGACATCGCGAATTGCGCGCGGGGGCGTACCTTCTAGCCGGGGCTTCCGACGCCCGACAATGCGGGCGCGCGGACGAACGCCCCGGCGTCGTCGTCCGGCACGCCGCGTCCGTCGCACCACGTCGGCGCGCGGCAGCCCGTCATCAGGAGACGGCGCCGCAGCACCCAACGTCGTCCTAGTCCGCCCGCACCATCCCCCCAAGAACCCCAGAACCCCAGAACGCGGCGCCTACCTCGCTGAGGGTGATGCGCCATGACGCGCGCGCACAACGCTCTCGCAACGCCGCTCGTTCCGGTGTTCGCGTGGAAGAGCGCGAACGGCTACCCCAAGCCGCAGAACAACGTCGCCGTCGACCTGATGCCGCTCGGCCAAGCGCTCGCTCGCCCGTACTACACGACGGACGCGCACTTCGCCGCGTACACCACGACCGAGGCGAGGCGTCTGAACAACGCGGCGGTGGGCCAGGTGCCGATCGCGATGGTCTACCTAGTCGCCGACGTCGACGATCCCGTCGCCCATCGTCTTGGCATCGATGCCAGAGACGAGTGGCGCGCAGTCGAAGAAGAGAAGATCGCGAAGTTTCGCGCGAAGCACCCGGGAGTGATCATCTACGGGACGAACGGCGGCTACAGGTCCATCTCGGGCTGCGAGCCATTCCCCATCGCGACGCCTGAGGACGCGAAGGCGTGGTGGGACGTGTACCTGCGCTTCGTGAAGTACCTGCGCGACCAGTTCGGGATCATCGCGGATCCTGCCTGCAAAGACTTTGGTCGGCTGTTCCGATTGCCGAGCGTGCGCCGTGACGGCGTGCAGATCGAGGGTCCGCTCGCAGGCGACCCGCACAACATCGAGAGGTTCGACATGTCGAGGCTTCCCCAGTCCAAGACGGCGCACCCGTTTGTGCGGGCCGCATTCAAGAAAGCCGTCAAGGCGGTCCGCACGGCGAAGAACGGGGCCCGTAACGCGACCCTGAACCGCGAGGCGTTCGGGCTCGGCGGGTTCGTCGCGTCCGGGCACCTCGACGAGATCGAGGTCACCGACGCTTTGCTCGATGCCATCGTGGATCACAACGGCGGCGACATCACAAAGGACTCCACGAAGATCGTAAGTGCGATCAACGCGGGGAAGCAGCAGCCTCGGGAGCCTCCGCAGCCCACATCTTTACCCGGCGCCTCGCGCGCGAAGCGCGGCCCGGCCGCTGGCGCGGCAGCGCCGGAGATGAAGAGGGGCACCGAGCAGGACCCCGCACTGGAGGAGCGCCTCGGTGACGGCCGCCCGGAGATCCGCATCAGCTCCGAGGTGATGGAGATGACCAGCCAAGCGTCCGCCGCGCTGCAGGGGGATCCGACAATCTACAAACGCAACGATCAGCTCGTGCACGTCACACACACGACGCGCGAGGAGGTCGAGAGCTCACGCGTCGTCGATACGGATGACGGTCCACGGCGGGAGCTCGTCGAGGGAACGCCCCGCATTCGCATCGTGCAGTTCCCGACCTTGAAGGAGCGCCTGTCCGCCGTCGCGCAGTTCCTCAAGTACGACTCGCGCCGCAAGGAGAAGTGGGTGCCGGCCCGTCCCGATGGCGACGTGGTCGCAGCGTTGCTCGCGCGAGGCGAGTGGAAAGATGTGCGTCATCTTCGCGGCATTGTCGAGACGCCAACCCTCCGACCGGACGGATCGATCCTGCAAGGCGAGCCGAGATACGACGCGGCGACCGTCGGCGGCGACGCGCTCCCTGAGCGCCGCGACCTGGCTCTCGATGGTCGCCTGTTGCGCTTGCTGCTCGGACGAGACGCGCGCGTAAATCGCGATCGACTTCATCGGTTGGCTCCTTGCCGTCGCACCACCACGATGCGCTCGCGCTCATCGATGGCCCTCCGCTCCACGGCAACGACGGGTCGCTCGATCACCGGGCTCACCACTTCGTAGGCCGCACGCAGATGCGCCGCAGACAGGCGTGTGGCCGCGAACGCCTCGCGGATCTCGATCCCCCGTCGCATGGGCGGCGACACCCTGCACGCTCCAGCGCGCGTGTCCAGAAAACGGCGAACACCAGGTCGCCTGCCTCGGTCCTCATCGCGCTCTACGCTGCCCGCGCCCTGGTCCTGCCCGCAGATCTTCTCGGCTCACCCGCCCTCGCCACGTGAAGGTGTCGATTGCGTTCATACCGTCACCGAAGTGGTACAAGTCGCGGACTAGATTGGCAGCTTCCGCCGCTGTCACTCGAGTTCCCGCTGCTGCTCGAGCCCGCGCTGCTGCTCGGGACGTCCTGCGAACCGCTGCTCGACCCTCCGCTAGACGTGCCGTTCTCCCCGCTCGACCCCCCACTGCCGCTGCTCGAATTCGCGTCGTCGCCCATCTGGCCGGCGCCGCCGGCGTCGCTGGATGCGTCGGAGCCAAGCCCGCGAACGGACACCTTGCCTCCGCAGGCGGAAGCCGCGAGCACGGCGAGAGCGACGACCGGCAACGCGGGGACGCGGCAAGGGCAGTTCTTGCCGCGCGCCCTGGTTGCAGTTGGGTCCGGTCTCGTCATGGGAAACCAAGCCATGCCTGTTTCACTACCCGCGGCAACAGCTCGGGGGTTCTCCCCCTTAGTTGCAGGTCGGAGCGGTCGACGAGAGCATCCCCTGGGTGGTGCAGGTCGTGGCCGCGGAGGGTGAAAGAATGCCGCCGGTCAACGTCGCCGAACCGGTCATCGTGTTGATGCGGATGTAACCCGCACCGCCGCCGCCGCCCGAAACGGACGTACCGTTTAGCTCGCCGGGCGCGCCAACGAGCGACATCCCTGCGCTTCCGACGCCGCCGGTGGCGCCGTCGTCGGGCCCCGCTCCACCTGGTGCGGCGACTGCGCTGGCTTGCCCGTCCATCCCCGCATTCGCGTCACCGTTGCTGCCGCCGCCGCCTCCGTTCGCGGCCAGTGCCCCAGTCACTGTCACCGCTGGAGCTTCCAACAGGAGCGCACCACCGCTTCCTCCGCCGGCGGATCCAAAGAGCCCACCGGCACCGCCGGCGGAAATGGTGCCGCTCACAGTGATGCTTGTGCCAGCGACGAGCTCAATGGCCCCCCCGCCGGGGCCGCCGCCGTTGGTCCCCCCGCTTGACCCGCCCTGGAGCGGAATGACCGTGGCGTTACCGTAAGCGGGCGTCGTGGTTGTCGCGCCTCCGCCCGCCCCGCCCACGCCACAATAGCTGGCGCCACCACCTCCAGTGTCGGCCCCGTTGGTGGAGCCGACCGGGCCGCCTCCAGGACCTTGGCCCTGCGCGGTGGTGGCCCCTCCGGGCGGGGTGGGATACCCGCCGGGGCCATTCCCGCTGAAGTAGTCGGACGCTCCGCTGATCGCGCCATAGACCGTGATGTCCGTCAGTGCCACGAGCGCAATTGGATACGAACCCTGGAGCGTGAGCGTCGCGCCCGCCTCGACGGTCCACGAGTTCGCGATGTAGACGCCGATCTGGATCCCGTTCGATTGCCTCAGCGTGGTGTAGACGACGGCCGCATTGGTCGGGCTCTTGACCGGCAGGTAGTCCGAGCAGTCACTGGGGCTTCCGCAAACGTTCTGGTCCGAGTGGATGCCAGGCTCGTTGGCGGCGGTGAAATCGACGTCCGCAAGCATCGATAGGTCGATGCCCGCATCCTCCACGGCGGCCAGTAGTCCGCTCCCCGTGAGGGCGCACGCGACGTTCGACGGATAGAAGCCGAGGTTGATCCCCGCACCCGCTTCCTCCCCCGCTTCGCTCGTACCTCCATCTGCGACGGGAATCGGCGTCGAGGTCTCGACGGCCGCATCCTCGCTGGGAGGGGCGACAGCACCGTCCGGGCCGCCGCTGGAGCTGCTCGAGGAGCACGCGCCGCTCCAGCTGGCTGCAGCCACGAGGGCGAAGAGTGCGGGCAGCGAGATGACTCGCCGACGGCTTCCATCGAACCGCGCAATTGACCGTGTCTCGTTCATAGGTCTCATCGAGTCTTCCTTTTCAAGCGTCAAGTGGCCCTGAGCAAGTGCCTCACCCTCCCGCCGGGTGGCCGATCGACCTTACCTCTTGTCGCCTCACCAGGCGAACGACTCGCGGCGCCCCCCACGAGTCCAGGCGACCCTGAGGAGGCACACACGGGCACCTGTGCAAGGTTTCGCACGCGCGTGTGTCGTCCGGTGCACGATCCGCCGGACGGGCGGTCGACAGCGGACCCGGATTCGCCCGTGGCTCGCGGCTTGCTGAGTGTGGGAGCATGGCCGGCAACCAATCCCCACGGTGACCGCCGTTTGCACATTCGCATCGGTCCTTCTGGTGGTCGCCTTCGTCGCGGCCACGCCGCGTGTAGGCGGTCGTAGGCCCCTTCGCCCATCAAGCGGCAGGCCCGAGCCAGGTCCGAAACGCTACGACCGAAGTGGGTACGCCCTGCACGAGCCCCGTTCTTCCGCGTGAGCGTCAGCGGCCGCAAGCTCGCGGGCATGACGGAGACGCGAGTCGAAGTGGTCGGAGCGGGTTCGGGAGTGGAAGGCGAGCGGGCGGACGGCGCAAGGAGTTCGCGGAGGGGCGCGGGTTCAAGGCGTCGACGCTGGTGTACTGGGCAAGCTGCCTGCGGCGGGCGCGGGTCGGCGCGGCCGATCGCAAGAAGCCGGAGCCGCGCGTTCGGATGGTGCGCGTCGTCGCGTGGCGGCGCCACCGACGAGCGCGATCGCTGACGGTCCGCGTCGGGCGCGGCGCGCGTGGACGTGCGCGCCGGCTTCGATCGCGCCCTGCTGCGCGAGTGGTCGGGCGCTCGGAGGCGGCCGATGATCCCGCAGGGCGTGCAGGTGTTCGTGGCGCTCGAGCCGGTCGACATGCGCTACTCGTTCGATCGGCTGTCGGGCATCGCCAAGGAGCAGGTCGGCTACGACGCGCGCAGCGGCGCGCTCTTCGTGTTCTTCGGGCGCCGGCGCGACGCGCTCAAGGTTCTGTTCTTCGACGGCAGCGGGATGTGCATATTCTACAAGCGATTGGACAGCGGCACGTTTCAGCTTCCCGAGCCGGCGGCCGAGGGCGCGCGGCACGTCGAGGTCGACGACGCGACGCTCGAAGCGCTGCTCGACGGCATCGCAGGTGGACGCCGCGCCTCGGGCGCGCTCGCCGCCGTGCCTCGACGTGCACTGAAGCTCGATGTCGCACAAGGTGCGATCGAAGTGAGTGCGTCGCTGCACGATAGGGGATCGACACGGATCTCGCGACGTGATTACAAGCGTCGTCGTGCTCGAGAGCGCGACCTCCGACCGGCCAGCAGCTCGTCGCTCGTGTCGCGCACCTCGAAGCCGCGCTGGCGACGACGCACGACGCTCGCGCAGGTGACCGCCGAGCGCGACAAGCTGCGCCGCGCCTACGAGCAGCTCAAGGAGCAGCTCGAGCTTCTTCGGCGGCGCATCTACGTCGCGAAGGCCGAGCGCATCGACGCCACGCAGCTGGAGATGGAGTTCGCGCAGACGCAGGCCAAGCTCGACGCGCTCGCCACGGAGCTCGACGACGACGCTCGACGCCGCCGCCCGCGACCGACTCGGCGAGCGACCCTGCCGACCCGCCGCCCTCCGCCAAGACGCGCCCAAGCCGACGGGCCGTCGCGACCTGGGCCGCCGAGGACATGCCCGAGGAGCGCGTGGAGATCCTCAACCCCGCGCTCGAGGGCACGTCGAGCGCATCGGCTTCGAGGAGAGCTTCAAGGTGAGCTATCGTCGCGGCGGTCAGGTGCGCGTGGTCGTCGCCCGAGCGACCTACAAGACCGAGACCGCCGCCGACGCCGGCGGCCGCGACGAGAAGCCCATGTTCAAGCTGGTCACCGTCCCGAAGCCCAAGGAGCTGTTCCCGCGCGGGCTTGCTCGCGCCCTCGATGATCGCGCACATCCTGGTGCAGAAGTACCGCTGGGGGCTGCCCTTCCACCGCCTGGCGCGGATGTCCGCGGCCGAGGGCTTCCGGCTCGACGACGGCACGATGTGCCGGTACGCCGAGGACGCCGGCGCCACGCTCGGGTGCATCGTCGACGCGATGGCCAAGGAGGCCAAGGACGACGGCCTTCTGCCTGTCGACCGACGCCACCGGCGTGTGCATCCAGCCCGAGCCGCTCGCCGGTCGGCAACGCAGGCATGCCGCAAGGGCCACTTCTTCGTCGTGCTCGCCGACAAGGACCACGTCTTCTTCGAGTACCAGCCCAAGCACACCAGCGCCGCGGTGTGCGAGATGTTCCGGGGCTTCTCCGGCTACATCCAGGCCGACGCCCACGCCATCTACGACGCGGTCTTCCGCGGCGAGGCCCGCGCCGCGCGACGACGACACGCCTCCCATGGAGGTGGGCTGCTGGAGCCACTGCCGACGCAAGAGCGTGGGAGGCGGCCGTCGTCGCGAAAGATCCGGCGGCGCGCGAGGCGCTCCTGCGCATGCGCAAGCTCTTCGAGCTCGAAGCAGAATGGGCGCACCTGCGCCCGCGCAGCGACACGCGCGACGGCAGCTCGTCTCGCGCCCGCTCGTCGACGACTTCTTCGCCTGGGCCGCCGTGCAGTACGCGCGCGTCAAGGACATGCGCGGCCTCGTCGCCACCGCCTTCGGCTACGCCGTCCGGCAGGAGGCCGCCCTGCGCCGCTTCCTCGACGACGGACGACTGCCCATGACGAACAACCACTCCGAGCGCGCCTTGAGGGGCATCGCCGTCGGGCAGACGGGCCTGGCTGTTCTTCGGCTCCGACGACCACGCCTGCGCCGCCGCCAACCTCTTCTCGCTCATCGCCTCCTGCGAGCTGCACGGGCTCGACCCCGAGACCTACCTCGCCGAGATCATCCACGTGCTGCCCTACTGGCCGCGCGACCGCTACCTCGAGCTCGCCCCCAAGTACTGGGCCGCCACCCGCGCTCGCATCCCGGCCGCCGAGCTCGCCGATCGAGATCGGCGACATCACCGTTCCGCCTCCGCTGCCCCCGCCAGAGCAGCCGGCTACGCGCTGAGCGAACGTCCACGCACGCGAGCTTGCGTCACGCCGCGAGACCCGTCGAGAACGGGGTCCGTGCAGGGCGTACCGAAGTGGTACAAGCGGCGGACTACATTGAGGCGGCACCGCGTAGCTCGAGCTCCAATCGGCGCGCTGCCGTCGTGGCGACGAAGTGGCGAGTCTCCGGGTCGAGGCGCGCAATCGAATCGTCGGTATCCAGCGGGGGACCACCGCGCGGCATCAGACGAACAGGGGCCAGCACCCCCCGTCCAAACCTGGGTTGGCCGCAGGGCCACAATCGGGATCCGCGTCGCCGGCATCGCTTCGATGAATCGGGATGCCCGCGTCCTCCGATGCGTCGGTCCCCAAGATGGAGCCGACCTCCGACTGCGTGTCCGGTCCGCCGGTATCCGCTGGGCGCTGCGTGGGCGCCGCTTCTCCGGCGTCCTCACTGGCCCCGGTCTGTCCCGACGTGCCGCATCCGGCAGCCGCGGTCGATAGGCCGACGACGACGATCGCGTGAAAGAGTTTGGACCGCGGAGCGACGGTGGGGTCGTTTCTCATTGGCAGGGACCCTTCCACGCGGCTGTCTGTCCCGGCCACACGATGAGCCCATCGCCGCACATCTCATCGGTCGTCAACGGCCCGGGAAGCACGTAGTTGTCGGTCGGGTTGAACCACGTGCAATCGGTCTCGATGCCGTCGCCGGCCGCCACGTCCCGGTCGACGACGTACGTCTGCTGCTCGGCGAAGTTCCACGACGGGACATTCACGAACACCGTGCGCGTCCCGTCGAGCAGCCCGCGGATGAATTTTTCGATCGCCGCAGGCCCCTGCGCTCGCGCGTCAATCGTCGGGAGCTCGAGCACGCCGTCCTCGGCGAAGAGGGCGGCGACGGCGGCCGGAGCTCTGTCACGACTCCGCGCCTTGGAGGGGCGCCCTCGTCCCCCTGAGCGCTCTCGACGGCTCGCCGCCGAGCCCGCAATCGGACGAGCACCACAGTTTGGGCTCACGGCCCGTGGCGCGCCCCAGACGGTGAATATGAGAATCTCCGTTCCCTCAATCGCGTAATAGACATGTTTGCGCGTCTTCGGCATCAGCCACGAGCGGCGTCGGGCGGTTACTGACACGTGCTGGGATCGAGCAAGATGCACGTGGTCGACGGCGCGGGCGGAGCCGTGGACGTGGGCGCCGGACTCGTCGCTCCTCCGTCGACCGAGCCTACGCCAGCCCCGGGACCACCGACGTAGCAGCAGCCGGTCTGGCTGCCGGCCACGGCGCACGTGGCGTACTGGTCGCACGGGGCGACGTTCGGGTAGCCGCACGGCTGGCCGTCCGGGATGACCGCAGGACACGTTCCCGTCGCCGTCCCGCCGGGTGGCGTCGACATGGTGCACGAGCCCGAGATGCACCCCCCCCAGGGGTTGTCGCAGGCACCACCAGGGGCCGCGAAGGTGACCGCCGTGCAGACGTTCGTCAGCGTGTCGCAGAGGGCCTGCGCCGCGCAGAGGACCCCGCCGTCGCAGGCGGCTCCTACAGCGAGTGGTTTACCGCAGTGCCCGGTCGCGTCGCACACGAGGCCGCCGCCGCAATCGCCTCCGCTCGCGCAGTCCCCGCCCGGGCCCTCGAGGGGGGTACACAAGGACGTCTGGACGTTGCAGGTGAGGCCCGGGCCACACTGCTGACACGCGCCCGTGTTGCACGGAGCTCCCGCCGCAAGAGCCGGCGGACGGGCCACGCAGGTGAAGGAAGACCCCCCCCGGGTTCGGGCCCCGAGATGCAGCTCGCGCCGGACGGCGGAGAGCAATTCGCGTTGCCCGCGCAGGGCACCGGCAGCGGCTGACACCCGGCGTTGCACTGGGACGGATAGGTTCCGCAGGCCTGGCCGAGGGGAATCTGGTCCACGCAGACGCCGCACGACGTCATGCCGGTGGCGCTCGCGAGACCGAGGAACGTATCGAGCCGCTCCGCCGCGGTGGCCATAGCCGCGAGCCGCGAAACCAACCGAGGGAGCAGCGCCTCGGCGAGCGCATCGAGAACGGCACCGCCGGCATCGACCGCGTGGCGATCGATGATGGTGAGACGACGGTTCATGCTCCCTCTTCGGGGGGCGCACTCCGTGGCCGGACGATCGTGAGTGCGGCTCGCTGCTCGACGACGAGATCATGCGCCACCGTCTCTGTGTGCAGCTCGATCCACCAGCGGGTTGCGCGCTGCGAGACGCCGGCCGCATAGCGACGCATCGCGTCGCCATCCAGGCCGTACATCAGGCCCACTCGTGTGGCGCCGTAGCGCTCGACCATTGCGAGGACGCGCGGGTCGGGTTCGAACCGGCGGCCCGCCAAGCTATGATTGCTGCCCATATAAGGACGCCGGGGGCGGGCGTACTCGGCGGTCCGGAGGGCACGAGTACGCCCACCCAGCGCCGAAAGGGGCGGCCGTGCTACACGGCCTTGGGGTTGCCTTGGCGTCCGTGCTTAGGCGCTACAAAGCGCGTCAGCGCCTTCTCGTCGGCGAGGATGGCCCTCATTTTCTCGGCGCCGAGTCGCCGAGTTCGGCCACCCCCTCGTGTGGCGCCAATCGCGAGATGGCTCAGCATCCACTCGATCGTGCCTGCGTGGACGTGCTCAGGCGGCGCGAGTCCGACGACTTTGCGGCACTCGACGACGAGTGCCTGATAGATGGCTTCCGCTGTCGTTGGGGGAGTCGAGCGATCTGGTCGGTCGAACAATGCGCCCATATCACCGCGCGCTTGGACGATGCTCGTGATTATGGCGGTAGCCACGAGATCGAGAGCGATCGGGATCCATACCTTGCGCAGCTCGGTGGCCGCCGAGCGGATCACGTCGGCGATCTCCTTGCGCACCACCGTTTTGGGTCCCACCTTGAACACGTCCGCATCCTCACGATCGCAGCCAGGCTCTATGTCGAAGATCGTGCGCAGCGCGGCGGCCTCACGCGCGAGCGCGGGCATCACGGGTTCGACGACGTTTTGTCGCTGCCAGCCGATGAGGGCTTTGCTCCCTGGGGCCCCCTCGGGTCGCAAGCGCAAAACGGGGCGCTCGCCTGCGCGCTCCTCAATGATGCCGTGTACGGGAACGAGTCCGGCTGGCAGCTGTTTGTAAAGCCGCTTCTCTTTTCGTTTTCGTTTCCGGCGATTGCGCACACGCTCGCGTTCTCGTGCATCGTCGCGCTGGCGACGCAGCCTCTCGTCGGCCTGCCGACGAGTACGATCGTCACCATCACCATGTGCTTGTTGGAGTTCGACCAGCGCACGCCGCTCGGCGCGTGTAGATCGGATCTCTTCGGGTGGGAGGGCTTTGGCCTCCGGCGAGGTCGCGCGCAAGCGTTGCTCCGCGATCCTCGCCTTGCGTGCGAGCGCGTCACCCTTGCGGTCTTCGCCGCCGTGCGTACGCTTCCTCTTGATCACGACTGACCTCGTGGTTGCGCGGCTCGGAGGGTGAGATCCTCCGGGCCGCCACGATCCTGACCGCCCCGGTTCCCTCCGCGCCCGCGTCGCGTCCAGCCGCAGGACGTTGCCTCCGGCCTCCCGCAGCGCCCGCAGCTCGTCCCGCAGCGCAGCCCGCTCAGTCACAAGCGCCGGGATCACTCCCTCTGCGGCCGTCGTCAATGCAGCCGTCAGGCGATCGATCGCTGCTTTGAGCATGGCCTCGTCAGGGGGCCCGAATAGCGGCAGCGAAGCGGCAGCAGGGTGTCCCGAGGTGTCCTGAACTGCACTGTGCACGATCACGCTGTGGCTGTTTGCAAGCACTTCGATGTTGCTCGAAACCTTGTTTTCGGCTTTAGGTTCCGCCGCCGCAAGGCGTAAGGGTCCAACGCCCCTCCCGTGCACTTCTCGATACCTATGCGCAGATGCGGTAGCGGCTGATGCGTTCTCGTGGGGCAATCGTGGCCACGAACTTGACCGCTCGCCGAGGGCCCGCGTTTGTCATCGATCCTTGGCGCGATGCGACGTACTCGCAGACCGGCGACGCTACAATTGTCCTTTACCCTGCTGCAGCACCCTCGAGCCATTCGCTCGCCAGCTTGAGCGTGCGGGCGTTGGCTTCGATGTTGGTGAGGTATGCGCTGCGCGTGTCGGCGTCGGGCTCGAAAGTCGACGCGAGACGGAGGATGCGAGCGCGCGCTTCGACGATCGCGACCCGCGCCTCCTCGGTCCGGCCGAGTGCGTGAAGCGCCTCGGCCCGCGTCAGGTGAAGGATCGACTCATACGAGGGCCAGTGGGCAGGGCTCTCGGCCAGCCCTCGCTCGGCGAGGGCGAGGGCGCTCGAGGCCTGGCCACGCCGGGGTCCTCTCTGTCCTTGTCTGTCGCCATGCGCTTCCCCTTCCGAGTCCCAGTACGGCCGGTCCTTTGAGGTACATTATATCAATGTACTGCCAGTGCGCTATGATGACCGAAAGGCGGTACACATGGCCGAAATGCCGAGGGCGAAAAACGCCGGAAGTACGCAGGTCACGGTGCTCCTGCCGGACGAGTGGGTCGCGCGGATCGACGACATGGCCGAACGGCTCTCCGAGCCCGGCGAGCCGGCAACGCGTGCGACGATCCTGCGCAAAATCGTCCGCCGAGGGCTCGACGCTCTCGAGGCCGAGCACCCCGAGCGCGGGAGGAAGGGGGGCAAGTGATCCCGGCGCCGAGGGCCAAGCGCCGACGGGGCGGCGCCGACCGGGCCAACGTCGTCTTCGAGGAGAGCGAAGGCTGGTGGGTGGCCTCCATCCCCGGTGTCCCCGGTGCTTGCTCACAGGGGCCCACGCGTGACGAAGCGTTCGCGATGCTGCTCGACGCGCTCTCGATGCTCGAGAAGGACCGCGAGCTGTCGGCCCGCCGGCCGATCACCGAGGCGGAGCGCGAGCACGTCGAGCGACGCCTGCGCGAGCGCTTCAATAGCAGCGCGGACAAGGACGGTGTGCACCTCGCGGGCATGCTGCGTGTGCTGTGGGGCGAGCTGCGGGGGCGCCAGGGGCGGGACGCGTCCCTCGTGCGCGCGGAAGTCCGACGCCGGATGCGCTGGGAGGCGACCGTCCGCGCGCGCGAGGACGCCGAGGATCACGCCTTCATGCGGGCATGGCTCGCTTCCCACTCCATCGAGTCGGCCACGAGGGCTCGCGTTCCCCATGACCGGACGTAGAGGCTCGCCGCAGATGAGCCGCACGCGCGACAAGGTGATCGCGACGCACGAGGCCGGGCACGTGGTGCTCTCGCTTCACCTTGGCCTGGGTGTGTCGAGCGCCTCGATCGATCGCGACAAAGAGGGGCACGGGGCCGTCGTCTACAGCCGCTCGAGCCTCTGGCTCGCGCCGTACGTCGATGGCAAGCGCCCGGCTCGTCCTATCGGGCCAGGCCGTCGAGCGTTCGTCACGGCGCACCTTCTCGCTTGCTGGGGCGGCTTCGTGGCCGAGGGCCTCACGTACGGGCAACCGTCCCTGTCGTGGCGGCGATCATGGGATGAGCACGAGGCCGGGATCTGCGCGAAGCTGCTCGGCTGCGCCGACGTGCACGCCGTCGTCGCATCCTTCGAGGCGCCCGCGCGTGCGATCCTCGCGGGGCGGATGCTCGAGGTGTGCGAGGTGGCGCGAGCCCTCGTGAAGTTCCGATCGCTCAGCGGCGCCGAGCTGCGGCGGATTGTGAAGCGAGAGCGCGGGTTCACACTGGCGAGGATCTCGGCATGACGCAACGAGCGAAGTCGCCTACCTCGCTCGCCGAGCTGCTTGCGCGGCAAGAGCGGCGCTTTTCGGCTGCGCGGCGCCGACGTCCGGAAGGTACCCGGCCGCAGTCACGGTGGACGTGGGAGGACGGCATGATCTGCACGTGTGACGCGGCCGGCATCCGCGCCGTCGAGGCGTTGCGCGTCGATGCCATGCGTCGCCTTGGGCTCGCGCGCCCAGAGGACGTCACGCTCGCCGTCGTCCTTTCGCTCGCGTTCGACTTCGCGGCAGATGCCGAGGTGGACGCCGATCAATGGTTCCGCGTCTATCTCACCACGCCCCTCAAGCCTGACGTGCCCATCGAGATCGCTTGTGATCATCCGGCCGACGGCCTGATCGAAATCGACTGCGATCATCCGGCCGACGGCCTGCTCTACCTGTGGACCGAGCTTGCTACGCAGTTCCCGGAACGTCTGACGGCCTCCGATTTGGGCACCGACGCCGATGTCCTCGCTGCGGCCGTAGCGTCTGAGAGCCGCGTGAAGGCACACCGTTCGGGGAGCGTGATCCGCAACGCGTGCGCGGCTGCCTGGGGCTCGTCCGTGCTGGACGCCACCATCGAGCAACTTTTCCCGCACAACGCGAAACGAGCGAAGGAATCGCCATGAGCAAGTCGACGAGCAAAGTGAAAAAGCCGGGCAAGTTGGACCCCAGTGCCGAGGTGCTCGAGACGTGTCCAACGTGCGAGAGCCAAGTACCGGCCGGACGTCTCGTCGAGATGGCAGAGCGCCGCACGCGGCAGAAGGCGCCGACGGCCTGCTTGGGCTGTGCCGAATGCGAGCGGCGTCCTTACAAGATCCAGATCGGCCGGCACGCAGCCGTCGCTGCGTTCAGCCGCATCGTCGACGCGCACGCGGATGCTGCCCTCGCCAAGGTGGATAACGGGGTGATGGTCCACGTCGACGAGGAGGGTGGGGTCGTGCAGACCGATGTGGTGGAGCTGCTGCTTAGAGATCCTGTCGCCGACGTCGCGATCACCGACGACACGGTATGTACCTCGGTAGCGGTCGCGCTGCGGCAGGCCGCTGCCGAGGACTTGAACATCGATCCGCGCGAGCTCGGGTGGGCCACCAGTGACTCGCATGGGCCCGACGGGCGAGCGCGTGCGATCGTGCTTTTCGACATGGCCGAAGGGGGCGCCGGCTATGTCGGGAGCATTTCGCACCGCTTGCCTCGACTCCTCGTCCGCGCGCGCGAGATCCTGTCGTGCGACTGTGACCGTGCTTGCCACAAGTGCCTGCTTTCCTTCGATACGCAGTTCGCGATCGAACGGCTCGACTGGCGAGCCGGGAAGACCGTGATCACCGATGCTCTCCTCGGAGCACTTGAGCTGCCGAGTGAACTTCGCGTCTTCGGCGCCGAGAGCCGGCTGGAGTGTTCTCCCCTGCTTTCCGCACTCCTCACGGAGCTTCGGCGACCCGACTCCGAGACGTGTCGGGTGTACCTGGCTGGCGACACGGGCGACTGGGACTTCGGAGAGTGGGCGCTATGGCCGCACCTGGTGAGGGCCGCGAGCGAGGGTCGCTCGGTCGTTGTCGTCGTGCCAGGGGATCGGCTCGCGGAGCTTCCCTGGGACGAGGCCAACGCGCTGGCAAGCCGGTCGGAGGGAACGGGCATCCTGATCGAAGTCAGCGCCGGGCATGGCGTCCGTGTCGGCGACATGTGGCTCGCTCTAGAAGTCGGCGGCAAGAACCGGTCGTCGCGTTGGGCGTGTACGGGGGAGGAGCCGCTCGAGCCGGGCGCTGGTTGGGGGTCGGGTGGCGACGCCGTCACGCGTGTCGCGCGCGGCGACGCCAGCCGGGCGCTCGACGCTTCATCGACAAGAGCCGCGCGCGCGGGGGAACTCCGCAAGCCGAAGCCCGGGCAGTTCACCGAGGTGCTCTTCCGGCACGAGCTCGACGGACTCGTGGCGGACACGGGGGCAAAGTTCTGGGGCGTGCTCGCACGTGCCATCCCCGCGCTCCAAGCGCGCCTGAGCGGACCTTCGCCTCTCGAGGAACTTCGATACTCTGATCGGTACGTCGTCGCGCCGCTCGAGGTGCGCGTGCTCTTTGAGGTGCTGAGCGCTCTGCGAGGACGAGCGGGCGGGCTCGCGTCTACGACAGCGGTCACCGTTACCGTGATGGAGGGCAAGAACGAGCGCCTCCCCGTCCGAGTGGATCACAACTTCCCGGACGCTTCGATGCAGAAGGACGTGCTCGGCCGGATTTTGCGCGAGCTCGGTCGGGTCCAAGTGTCGGTTCTCCCAAAGCACAACACGGCCCATGCGCGCGAGCTCGTTCTCGTCTGGCCCGACGGCCAGTTCATGCTGCGTCTAGACCAGGGCCTCGGGTTTCTCCGTAGCGTCGGCCAGGCTTCGCATCCGTTCTCGGCGAGCGCCGAAAAGCAGGCCGCGGATCTTCGGGCAGCCGCGTTCAGGGTCGCCCTTTCCAGCATGGGAGGCGTGCCCGCTTACTTCGAGGGACCCATCGAGCGACGACCGTAGCTTTGACGTGGACCGGGAGACGTAGCCGTTCGTCCGTGAGGGGTCTTTGGGACGATGACCTGCGAACGCTCAAGAAGGCCCGCGAGCGCCGAGCCATCGACGGGGACGATCGTTGTCGTTTTTCGCGCTCATCGCCGCGCGTCGGCGAATGCTCCGGCAACCTCAGCCGTCCATCGGGCGATCTCGCCGGTGCGGTCGGCGCCTTCGTGGTCGGAGCCTTCCGAGCCGCCCGGGGCCCCCTCGTCCCGGCGACGCGCGGTACCCCTCGGGCATCGGGAGCGGACCATTCAGCGTCGCCGCGCAGGGGACGGGAGCTTGGGCACCGTCGGCGGCGGGGCCTCGGGCGGACGCGGCGCTGGGGACTTCGGCGGCGCGGGCTTCGCGCGTTCGACATCGCCAACGCTATAGCGGTACCTGTCGGCTGGGCCAGTGCCCGCCGGCAAGTGAGGACAGGTGTCCACGTAGCGCGCGAGCCTGCGCCGCCGCAGCCATCGGAGACGCCCGCGCCCAATTCCGTAGGCCGCGTGCAACTCGGGCTCCGTGGCGAGAGGCTCGCCCGCGTCAATCAGCCCGTGCGGATCCGAGCGATGGCTGTCGGTGTTGGGTGTTGTCATTTCCTTCGGGGCGTCCCTGCAACCGATTCACTGGGAGCACCGCTCACGCACGCTGACGCGGCTTCCGGCGGGCCGGCGGTCTCGGCGCCCGACGCTCCGTCACGATTGAGTGGTGTTGACGCCCCTGCCCGCGACAGTCCCCATCGGGATGCCTCCGGCAACGCCGCGAGAGGATTCTGATCGAGGTCTCCGGCCACAAGGCGATAGTGGGGGGCATGGGCCACATACTCGCGCCACGCGTCTTCCGTGTGTGTGTCGTGCCGCGCCCGGAACTGCAACCACCGAGACTCGATCGCCTCTGCGACAGCCTCGACGTCACACCAGCGGGCACGCAGGAGCCACTCGGCCTCGGCGTCTACAACCTCCTCGATGTACCTATCGTCGCGCGAGTCGCCGAGCGCGCGCACCAACTCCGCGGCGTAGTGGTAGTCGGAGCCGGGCCCCTTCGGGCGCGGTGGCACCACCGGCGCCACGACTTCCTGCTGCCGCCAGTCCGCGTCGAGTGCCTCTGCGACCCACCCCGCCACGATCGTGACCACGTGCCCGCGGAGCCTCTGCAGGTCGTCGTGCTCGACAATGCCATGCCGGTCCCGGTGGGGGGTGCACGGGGGCAGGATCGGGGGACTGCAACGGGGCATCGGCAGATACGAGTTGTCGGTGAACTCCGGGATGAGGGTCACGTATTCGACCGTAATGCCCAGCGAGAGCGCGGCAATTGTATGCCCGCTTTCGTGCAGCGCGGCGCTCCACAGCGCCCATCCAGGGTTGTGGTGACTATCGGCATTTTTTTCGTTGCTCATATCATCTCCTCCTGTTCGTGGACTCGTGACTCGAAGTCCCGGGGGTCGTGCTCCTCGCCTCCGGGCGTGCCGTGTGCCGTTCCGACGACCCAGGCACCGACAGGTGGGCGAGACTCCAGTCGTGCTCGACGTAGATGTCCTCCATGTACGAGCCGTCTCACCCGGAGCAGTGGTCATCGTCTCCTGTTGCTGTTGGCTGTCACGTGACGGCGGTTGACTGGGGGCTTACGGCAGGGGTCGATGTGCATCGCATCCTGTTGGACGATGGCTGGTGAACGTCGCTAAGCCGCCGACGCGGCTCGCGCGTCCCCCCTCGTTCATGACGGCACTCCCAGGGGGGCCCCCCGGCCGATGCGGATCGGCGGATCGCCCGCCGCCTGGTGCCGCTCGATGGCAGCCCGAACCGACGCCCGGCTCTCTTCACTAAACCAAGATCGCGTTCGCGGCTGGCTCACCATCTCCCACACCAGGCCGTCGAGCTTGCGCCGATGGACTGGCCACAGGAGACTCTCACGGATGAATCCAACGACGAACTCGGACACGCAGGCGCGCCCTTTCACCGTGTTCAGAAGCGAGAGGGCCTCGGTGGGGTTGAGGCCCCGCCTCTCCATCGCGGGACCGTGTGCCAATACCTGCCGAGCGTATCCCCATACCGCCGTGATGACTGGGATGGACGAACCGATGCCCGGCCCGTAGGCCTCATCCAACATCTGCACGGCGAGCGCCGAGAAAAAGAACGTCCCCTTAGTCATGACGCGGGTCCCAGAGCGCCGCCGCCGCCGCGAAGTCGCTTTTGACCTGGCGATGGGGAGGTCATCCGGCTCAAAGGAGAAACCGTGGTACCCCACGATGGGCGTGAGCGGGGTCGCCTCCTGCCCCACGTGGATCATCCCATTGCTGCTGGGTTCCCGCCATCTGGCGGGCATGGTGGGCTCGCCTCCGGTGGCGTCGTGCACGTCGCTGGTCCAGCCAGGCGGGCGCGGCGCCCGGTAGACGAACGCGGTGGGCTCGCCGGCCAGGTTGGGTGTGATCTCGATGATGAAGGGTTCACTGCCGAGCCACTCGGGCGGCTGACTCTCCACGAACTCTCCGCCCGCCTCTGTGAGCCACACGATTTGTCCCCCGCGGTATCCGTTGGCAAGTGCCCACTCAATAACTTCGGTGATCGTCATGATCAGGTCTCCTTTTGTGGTGAAATGACGTCGACTCGTTGCTGGACTTGTCTCGAGACTCCCCTCTCCGCCGCGGGCGCTGGGTGGGTGGAGGCGCCGCACCCGCATCGACGTGAGGCAGGGTGATCGTCTTCGTGTCGTTCGGGTCCTTCATGGCTTCATCTCTGGCGCGGCGTCCGCCGTGCACTCGGGGCGCAAGCGGTTGGCGATGGCGACGATGGCCTCGCCGCGCCCGCCGCCCGCTGGCTCGTGCCTGGCTTGGTGCGCGTGACAGCGCCCGCGACCGCGTAGCCGTCGACCTCGACGCCGCAGCGGGCACAGGCCCACCGATCGGCCATCGGGTCGATCCGAATCAAGTGCCCCGCGCTCATGTCGAGACCTCCTCGGACGCGTCGTCCCACGCGACTGCGGCGAGCGATACCGGCGTGAACGCGTGCCCCATGCAATGGAACGTGGAATCGACGATGCGCCGGGAGTCCGCGTCCGCGGCAAGGACGAACCGCGCCTCAACGTCGACCCCGGCGTCGTGCTTGCCGTCCGGGCTGTAGGCGCAGGGGTCGGCGCCGGAGTCGAGGATCCGCCGGAGACGGCGCGTAAAGGGGCTCTCGGTCGTCGGTGCCGGCGGCGGGATGGCGAGACGCAGATGCCTCGGTCCTGTCGTCGTGGGGGGCTTCGCGTTCATCGGTCTGCTCCTGTTTGCTGTGCAGGATGTGACGTGAGTGGCTCTCGCTTGCGGCCGTCTCACTTGACCTGCCTGGGCGGAGCTCACTGCGGCTCGCCGTCTCGAGTGAGACGGCTGGAGGGTCTCAGGTGTCGCGTTTCCCTTTGGCTTCACTGGTGCCCCACCTCTCGGTGCATGGGTGTCGCGTGGCGCGTCCCCTATAGGGAGACGCGCGACACCACTCGACACGCCCATGCGGGTGTCGTGCGCGACACTGACGCGACACCGCGCGACACGGCGACACCTGGGCTTCATCGGGCCCCCGACGAGTCCGGCCAACGGGCCTTGAGGACGCTCTTGCGCTCGCTCGACTCCGTGATGAGGTCGAGGACGTCGCGGCGTACCTTCCGGCCGTCGAGGTGGTGTCCCTTGGCCCGGTTGGGCAATGGCTCGTAGCGGACGGCCTCGCCCAAGGTGCTCAGGGCGACGTTGGCCGAGCTCTCTCCGAACGCTCCGTACCGCGCACGCAACCCGGCATACAGCTCGTTCGTGGTGACGCCCTGGTGCTCCGCGAGGAACACCGCAAGGCGGGCCGCGTTGGCGGCGTTCTGCTTCAGGGCGCGGGCGTTCTTCTGCTCGTCGCGCACCATTGCGGACGGCGCGTCCACTGCGGTCAGCATCATCTTGGCCCGATCAATCTCGAGGTAGAAGGTTTCGCGGGAGGGCCCGTGCTTATTCTTGACGACCGTCGCCTCGATGAGGTCGGGCATCCCTTCGACCGCACGCAGTGACACGATCACGCGGGCTGAATATTCGATCGCGCCGGACTCCTTGCCGGCCGCCATGTCGCCCGCGCGTTTTGATTGGTCGATCGCCTCGATCGACCGGTACGCCGCTCGGTTCATTTCCGACGTAGCCATCACGATCATGCGGTGCTCGGTCGCAACGGACCGAATCGCGCGGACGTTAGCGGTGACCAAGGCCCGCTCGGTGACATCGTCGTCCTCGCTCACCGCGTCGCAGGTGATGGTCTGGACCGAGTCGAAAAACAGCGCGGCCCTTCTTCCGTTTGCAAACGTTGCGAGGTCGTGCGCCGCGCTCTCGATCGTGTAGTCGTCGCCATAGAAGCGCATGGGGAGGTCGCCCACCGCCTCGCGCATAGCGCGCAGGCGCGCAGGGTCGCGCTTCTCACATTCGCGGCGCGTGAAGCCACGCCGCTGAAGCTGGCGCGTCAGCATGTCGCCCGGCTCCTCGTCGACCGCGAGGATGCCCATGCACACGCCGCGGCGGGCGTAGACGTCGCCGATCTGTAAGATCACGGCTGTCTTTCCGGCGTCAGGGGCGCCGAGCCAATAGAACCGGGTCCCGTACACAGGGCCGCCGTCGGTCCAATCGTCGATCGGCAGGTTCGTCGGCTCGTGCCGAAGCGGCCCCTCGGCTGCCCACCGATCGAGCACGCCTGATGGCGTCCAGACTTGGCGGGGTGCGGCGTTGTCGGAGCCCCAATTCTTTTTCTGGGCCGCCTTCTTCGCGGGCTCCGAGGCGGAGTAGTCGCCCGTGGGGCCGGACGCGTCGTACGCGATGGTCGCGCGCTTACCTTTGAGCGCCGCCGCGATCGTCGCGAGCCCCACGGGCGTCGACGGCGTCAACGGTGTCAACGGTGTCAACGGTGAGGAGTCGACGCAGGTGTCGCGGCAGAGAGCGACAAGCCTGCGCAGCGACTGGACGCGTGAGACGGCGAACTCCTCGACGGAGGGGACGCCCTCGGGCAGCCCCGCCCACTCGACGGTCAGGGTCTCGGACGTCGCCGACGCGGTGGCGATCCGCGCGGGGGCGATCACGGAGCGCCCCGTGGCGCTGGAGGATCGGCTGGTGGTGCTGGCGCGTCGCCCGATGCGACCCGCGCCACGCGGGCCACTGCCCGTGTCCGGCGCGCTCTCGCCGTAGGCCTACGACGCGGTGACCGTGCGAACGCCGTGCGCTGCTGGAGTCGATCGCGACGGAGAGCCCTACGCGCCAGCGCCATATCAGACGCGTACGCGCGATCGGCCTCGTCCTCCTCGATCCGGGCGAGCGTGAGCGCTTCGGCGCCCTCCTCTTCGAGGTCTTCGAGGCGCGCCTCCTCCGCCGCCTCTGCACGCTCTTCGTCGTGGAACGCGAGACGCGCTTCTTCGAGCGCGTCGAGCCTCTCGTGGTCGCAGTAAGTAATCATCGCGGCGCGCTGCTGACTCGCAACACGTACGACCGGTCGGTGCCCCGGGCGCAGTGCGCGACACGTGGCTCGAGGTCGCCGATCTCCGCATCGGCGGCGCCGTGCGTATGCGTCGTGCCACAGAACGGGCAACGGTCGATGACCAACTCATCGTCGATGAGCACTGCCCGCACCGTGCGCGTCCGCTCGGTCGGCTGGCGATGTTGAGCGACTCGAGGGGCAGGGACCCTGCTGCGGTGGCTCATCGCGCCCCTCCCGCGCGCGATCGAACCGTTGTACGCGGCGGGGGTACCACCAACTTGTGCGGGGCGAGCAAGCGTGTGTCATAGTGGATGCGCGGCACGAAGGTTCTCCTGGCTGGTGAACTTGTTGACGACGACGGGTGCCGCCGTCACCTCTGACGTGCGCTCGGAAGGCTTGCGCGTCAGGGTGACGACTGCCCGCGTCAGGCAGCTTGAGTGGGCGGGCTCGCGCCGGCACCGCCAGTGCGACGGCGACGATGCAGATGCGCTAGCAGTCGGCGCACATCGGCCCGCGACCAGGCAAGGGTGCGACCCACCTTCCCAGGCACAATCCCCGCCGACTTGGCCTCGAGCCGGAGCACTTGCTCGCTGATTCGGAGCCCCCACGAGACTCGTGTCGTCGCGAGGACAGCCTCGCGGCCGAACACCCTATTCACAGTCAGGTCGATGCCATCAGCAACTCTCGCCATGGTCCTCTCCTTCGCAGCGTTGGTCGCTCTCGACACCGTATACATAGCTACATATCCGGCCCGCTGTCAAATCGTACGCCTCCGACGTATCCCGATGTTCTACTCAGAAAGACTGATGAATAGAACTGCTGTGTAGAACATTGCTGGTCATTCGGAGCGTCAAGACGTGTAGCAGTGGTGCCTCAGTTTCGGCGAGTTTGCGGTGACCCCTTATCGTGGGGTACCGTTTTTGATGTCATGTCGGCCGCTGTCCGATGTTCTATTCGATGTTCTACTCATAAATTGAGTAGTGCATTGTCTGGGGGTCATTGCTCATGACCACTTGGATGCCCGACGGCGTGACGCGATGCTTGCGCCTGCGCGATGCTGCCGATGATAGCCGCGTGCTCGGTGTCGATGACCTCGCGCACGTGTTCGGCCGGGTGGATGACGAGCTCGCGTCGGCTGCGTGGTCCTGGATCGACGGCGTGACGTTGGAGCCGGTGCCCGAGAGCGCCGTCGAGGGTGCACTCGTCAGCGGTGACGGGTGGCGTGTGCGGCTGCCGCTCGTGAGACGGCTTCTCGGGCGCAAGGTGACGCTCGCGCTTCTCAGCGCGATGGGCGCCATCCCTCCGCCGAAGGTGCTCCACCGCGTGCCTGAACGCTTGCTAGCGGACCTCCCCGACGACGCCTACGTGACACCGCTCGATGTCATGCGGGTGACCGGGTGCAAGCGTCGGACGGCCTACAGCCACCTTACAAAGGCGAGGGGGGGTCGACCCGGCCGCACGACCGTGAGAGAGTGGACCGCGTACGCCGGAGGCCGCTGGGGCGCAGGAGGAGACGATCGATGGGTCGACCGCGCAGTGACGCCCCTCCCCTCCGTCGGCGCGGAGACGTCTGGTACGCCGTCGTGTACGTCGGCGGCCGAGCCGTGGAACGCTCGACCGGCGAACGAGACCGGGACGCCGCTGCCCGTGTGGCTGCGTCCTGGGCAACGGGTGCGGCCACGCCTGCGCGTGACCAGGCCCCGCCGGCAACCCTCAACGACGCGCTAGCGGACCTCATCGAGGACCGCAGAGCGAAGGCGCGCGGGGGCGACCGGAGCGAACGCACCGTCGACTACTACGAGACGAAGGCCGGCTCTCTGCTCGCGTGCTTCGGCCACGAGTTTTTGATCTCCGCTTGGGAGCGAGACTCGAGCGAATCGTGGACCTACATCCGCTGGCGCCGCGCATCAGGGGTCGCCGATCTCACGACGTTCAAGGAGCTGGGCGTGCTTCGCACAGCGTTGAGCATCGCGGCGGAGCAGGGCCTTTTCCACGGTTCCCCGAAGCTCGCGATCCCGGCGTCATTCAAGCCCGGAACCTCGATCTCCACCCGGTCGCCAACGCGCCAAGAGTTCCTGAAGCTTGTTCCCCATCTTCACCCGGACGCGGCCGCGGTAGTGGCGTTCGTCCTGGCGACGAGCGCCGAGTGGTCCGCCTTGGAGCGCGCCGAGAGCGCCGACCTGCCGAAGAAGCTCGCCGCACCGTTCCGTATCCACGTGCGCGGAAGCAAGAACGAGGGGCGCGATCGACACGTCCACATCGTCACGGACGAGCAGGTGGCCCTGGTCAAGCTAGTCAAGGCGTACGCGAAGGGCGAAGGCGGGAAGCTTTTCGCCAGCCTCGGCAACTTCGACCGTACGCTGAAGGCCGCGTGTGAGGCGGCGGGCATCGAGGCCGCGTCGGCGGGTGACTTCCGTCATGCAGCGGGGCAGTGGCTCCTGGACGTCGGGACGCCGGTCGAGCTGGTGAGCCGCAACATGGGCCACGCTTCGACGGCGATCACGGAGCGCGTCTACGCGCGCGTGAAGAGCGATCTGGTAGGCGATCGAATGCTCGACGCCATCCCCTCCCGGTACACGCGCGGCGCGACCCGAGCGCGCAGCAAGGCGGACCGCGTCGTGGCGACGGTCACTGCCATCCCCGCGCCGAAGACCCCCACCTACTACGAGGTCCGGGGGGTGGAGCGAACCTTGAGCGGGTGGGCTCAGGCCAGCGGCATCAAGAAGAACACGCTCCACTCGCGCCTGGCCGCGGGCATGAGCATGGCGGAGGCCGTTGCGAAGGGGCCAGGGGGAGTTTTCCGGCGTTCGACCATTGCCGGGAAACTGCCGGGAAACCCCGGCATAAAGCGGCCACTCTTGGCACGTCCGGCGGAAGCCCGGATCGCGATGAACCAGCATAAAACGAGGGGAAAAGGGGTGAGCCGAGTGGGACTCGAACCCACGACCTACGGATTAAAAGTCCGCAGCTCTACCGACTGAGCTATCGGCCCGTGCACGGTGTTCCGTGCGTCGGACATCGAGTCCGCATGTCTATGAGAAGAGGGCCCAGGCTGCTCGCGCACAGCTCCGGCGTCAAGACGCTCGTCGGTGCCGACGCCCTCACACCCAGTATCGTGCGCTACACAGGTCCGATGGTCTTGGCCCGCGTTCTGTCCGCGCTCCTCGTGGCGGTCTCCGCCTGCCGCAGCGCCAGGCCGCCCGGGACACAGCCCTCGCCGCCGAGGTTCATCGAGAACGACTACGCCCGCGCGCTCGCAGAGGCGCGATCGCGCGACCTGCCGCTCTTCATCGATGCCTGGGCGCCCTGGTGCCACACGTGCCTGAGCATGCGCGCCTACGTGCTCTCCGACGCGCTCCTGTCGCCCTTCGCCGCGCGGTTCGTCTTCCTGTCGCTCGATACGGAGCGGGATGAAGACGCGCCGCTCGTGGCCAAGCTCGGGGTCCGCGTCCTGCCGACGATGTTCGTCGTGGATCCCAAGGACGAGAGGGTCGTCTTTGCCTGGCCCGGGTCGATGACGGCGAGCGAGCTGGCCGCCCTTCTCGCCGACGCGCCTTCGACCACCAGGCCCACCCACTGGCTCGATCGCGACCGCGTCGCCGACGCTCGCGTGACGGAGCTTGCCGAGAGCAAGCGGTTCCCCGAGTGCGTGAGGGCCGCGTCCGACGAGGTCCCCTCGATGCCCGCGGGCACCGCGTTGCTCGATGTCCTGCGCACCGGCCTGGACTGCGCGACGAGCTTGCCTGCCGGGAGTCCCGAACGCGGACTGGTCGACGGGCTGGTGACGCGCGCCGAGCAAGTGGCTTCCGAGCCGTCGACCGCGGTCCTCGCCGACGACCGCTCGGATCTGTACGATTACCTGGTCGCCACGCTGCGAACGCTCGACCGCGGCGCGGAGGCAGCACACTTGGCGAGCGACTGGGCGCGGCTACTCGAAGACGAGGCCAGCCGCGCGCCGACCCCTTCGGCCCGCGCGGTCTTCGACGCGCACCGGCTCGGGGCTTACCTCGCTCTCGGCCAACCACAGCGGGCCGTACCGATGCTCGAGCAAAGCGAGCGCGACTTCCCGGGGGACTACAACCCGCCGGCCCGTCTGGCCACGGCGTACCTCGCAATGCAGCGTTACGACGACGCGCTCGCGGCCGTAAAGCGGGCTCTCGGGCTCGCGTACGGGCCGCGCAAGCTGCGCCTCTGGACGCTCGAGGCCGACATCTTGCTCGCAAGGGGCGATCGCGCCGGGGCCAGGGACGCCCTGCGAGCGGCCATCGACTTCGCCCGAACCACGCCGCTGACGGGCAGCTATCCGAAGCTTCGCGACGCCATCGAGAAGCGCCTCTCGGAGATGCCCTGACGGGCTGCCCCCCTGCCCTCGCTCTGGTACGTTGCTTCGCTCATGAGCTGCTGCCACTACGCGCTCGTCCCGGGCAACGAAGCGGCGTTCGCGGTCGATCTCTCGACGGTCACCTTCGGTCCCGGGGTGCTCGCGGACGTCGGCGAACACCTGGATGCGCTGTCGGGCCGAAGGGTCGCCGTCTTCACGGACCGGACCCTCGCGCGTCTCGAGCCCGTGGATGTAGTCATGCGCGCTCTGAAGGGCGCGGGCCTCGACGCCGTCGTCTACGACGAGGTTCACGTGGAGCCCACGGACGTCTCGTTCCGCGCGGCCACCGACTTCGCTCGCGAGGGCGCCTTCGACAGCTATGTCTCGGTCGGCGGCGGCTCGGTCATCGACACCTGCAAGGCGGCCCTCCTCTACGCGACCTATCCGGCAGACCTCCGAGCCTACGTGAACGCACCGATCGGCGATGCACGTCCCGTCCCCGGTCCCCTGCCCCCGCACATCGCCTGCCCCACCACCTGCGGAACGGGCAGCGAGTGCACGGGGATCGCCGTATTCGACGATCTCACCCTCAAGGCGAAGACCGGCATCGCTTCCCGCCGTCTTCGCCCGACGATGGCGCTCGTCGACCCCACGTGCACCCGAACCCTGCCCGGGATGGTCGTGGCGGCAAGCGGCTTCGACGTCCTCTGCCATGCGCTCGAGTCGTTCACCGCCCGCCCGTACACGGCGCGTCCGCGCCCGGACAAACCCTCCGCACGCCCCATGAGCCAGGGCAGGAACCCCTGGAGCGACGTCGGGAGCCTCGAGGCCCTGCGCGTCGCGGGCGAGTACTTCGTCCGCGCCGTCACCGACGCGGCCGACTCCGAGGCGCGCGAGTCGCTCTCCTGGGCCGCGACGCTGGCGGGGATCGCGTTCGGCAACGCCGGCGTCCACCTTCCGCACGCGATGTCGTACGCCGTCGCGGGGCTGGTCCGCGACTGGCGTTGCCCTGGTTACCCGCAGCACGAGCCCATGGTGCCGCACGGCATCTCCGTCGTCGTCAACGCGCCCAGCGTCTTCCGCGCGACCGCCGCGACCTCTCCCGCGCGTCACCTGCAGGCGGCGGAGGCGCTGGGGGCCGACGTTCGCGGTGCCTCGGAGGCGGACGCCGCGACGGTGCTGTCGGCGGCGCTCGTCGATCGGATGCGCGCGGCCGGCGTGCCGAACGGCGTCGGCGGCATCGGCTACGGGGAGGCCGACATCGAGGCCCTCGCCCGCGGGTCGATCCTTCAGAAGCGCCTCGTGGACAACGCACCGATGCCCGTCGACGAGACGGCGATGCGGGCGCTCTTTCGCGGCGCGATGGCGTACTGGTGAGCGCGATGACGGACACTCCGCCCGAGACGCGCGCGAGCTATCGCCACTTCGTCCCCATCACCACGCGCTGGATGGACAACGACGTCTACGGTCACGTCAACAACGTCGTCTACTACGCGTACTTCGACACGGTCATCAATCGCTACCTCATCGCCGAGGGAGGCCTCGACATCGAGCGCGGGGCGACCATCGGCCTCTGCGTCGAGTCGCACTGCAAGTACCTGCGGGCGGTCGCGTTCCCCGACGACATCGAGGCGGGGCTCCGCGTGGCGCACCTCGGGCGATCGAGCGTCCGCTACGAGATCGGCATCTTCCCGCGGGGATCCGACGACATCGCCGCGAACGGATGGTTCGTCCACGTGTTCGTCGAACGCACGAGCCGGCGGCCCACCCCGGTCCCGGAGCCCCTGCGCGCGGCGCTCGAGAAGCTGGTCAGCCCTACCTGAGGGCCGGCACGAGATACTCGTCGATGGTTCGATCCCAGCAGTACGCGGGCTTCCACCCCCACTGAGAGCGCGCCCGACCGTCGTCGACGTTCTCGGGCCAGGAGGCGACGATCTTGGTGCGGACTGGATCGGGTGCGTAAGTGATCCGGGCACTCGGGAAGATCCGCGTCACTCGTTCGGCGATCTGTGCCGCGTCCAGGCTGAATGCGCCGATGTTGTACACGCACGACGAAAGAGCCTCCCTTGGAGCCGCGGCGATCTCCATGAGCGCCCGCACTGCGTCGGGCGTGGCCATGAACGGGATCCTCGCCTCCGGCCCGACGAAGCACTCGTACGGAATGCCCTTCGCCACCGCGTGGATCATCTCGGGCCCGAAATCGCTCGTGCCTCCGGTCGGGAGAGTGTCCGCCGAAAGGAGACCGGGAAAGCGGAGCGCCCGGAAGTCGAGCCGCGTCGCGCCGGACAGCGCGCCGAGCTGCCGCGCATAGAGCGCCGAGTAGCGGCCGATGTGCTCGCAGTAGAGCTTGTTGCATCCGTACATCGTGATCGGCACGTTCCACTGCTCTTCCTTGACGCGGCCCACGGCGCGCTTCTCCTCGATGGAGGGCAGCCCGTACACCGCTATCGAGCTCGGGAATACGAAGCGGACGGGCCGGCCGAGCCGTGACGACTGCCCCTCTGCCGCGCGAAGGACGTTGCGCGTGCCCTCGACGTTGATCTGGTGTGCGAGCTCAGGGTCGCGCTCGCTGCGCGTGGACAGGAGCGCGGCGAGGTGGAACACGATGTCGACGTCATGGTGGGCGGCCACCTGATCGAGCAGGTGACGGTCCATGATGTTGCCGGCGTAGCTGGCGACGACGAGGGCCCGCATCCCGTCCTCCAGCGGCGTCAGATCGATCGCCACCACGTCGTAGTTTCCGTGCCCTGCGAGCGTCCGGAGAAGCGACCGCCCGATCTCGCCGTGAGCCCCCGTCACGAGAACGGCTGTCCTGGGCATGTCTGCCTCGAAACTACCTCAGACCAGCCCGAACCGCTTCCCCACCCTCTCGAATGCTTCGATCGCGGCGTCGATCATCTCGGGGGTGTGCGCCGCAGAGAGCTGCACACGGATGCGTGATTGGCCCGCGGGCACGACGGGATACGAGAAACCGACCACGTAGATGCCCTCGTCGAGCATCGCCGCGGCCACCTCCTGCGCGAGGCGCGCGTCCCCTCCACCTTCGGCGCGCGGGCCGGTCATCATGATGGGCACGATGGGGTGGATCCCGGTCTTGATGGCGAACCCCGACGACGTCATCCCTTCGCGGAAGCGCTTCGCGTTCTCCATGACGCGGTCGCGAAGCTCGGTCGTGACGGACAGAAGCTCGAGGATGGCCAGGCTTGCGCCCACGATGGCTGGCGCCACGCTGTTCGAGAAGAGGTAGGGACGCGAGCGCTGGCGCAGGAGGTCCACGATTTCGGCGCTCGATGCGGTGAAGCCGCCGGATGCGCCGCCGAGCGCCTTGCCGAGCGTGGAGGTGACGACGTCGACGCGGCCCATGACCCCGCAGTGCTCGATCGAACCGCGCCCGGTCTCGCCGAGGAAGCCGGTCGCGTGGCTGTCGTCCACCATGACGAGCGCGCGGTACCGATCGGCCAGATCGCAGATGCGATCGAGTGGCGCGATGTCGCCGTCCATCGAGAAGACGCCGTCAGTGGCGATCATGCGAAGGCGACTTGCCCTGGGTCTTCTGCAGGGCGGCTTCCAGGGCGTCCATGTCGCCGTGGGCATAGCGGTGCCGCTCGGCCTTGCAGAGGCGAATGCCGTCGATGATCGACGCGTGGTTGAGCGCGTCGCTGATGATGGCGTCCTCCTCGCCGAGCAGCGTCTCGAAGAGACCGCCGTTCGCGTCGAAGCACGACGAGTAGAGGATGGCCTCCTCGGTCCCCAGAAACTCGGCGATCTTCGCTTCTAGGGAGGCGTGAGGCTCCTGCGTGCCGCAGATGAAGCGCACGCTGGAGACACCGAAGCCGTAGGCGTCGAGGGCAGACCGTGCGGCATCGATGACGTGGGAGCTCGAGCTGAGGCCCAGGTAGTTGTTCGCGCAGAAGTTGAGGACGGGCGGTGCGCCCTCGCGGACGCGGATTCGTGCCCCCTGCGGGCCAAGCAGCAACCGCTCGCGCTTCTCGAGCCCCGCCTCGCGGATCTCCTCGAGGGCTTTACGGTAGACGTGCCTGGCGCCTGCGTCCATGTGCCGCGACTCCCCCCAAGAGATACCTCAGTGCTATAGGGTGCGCATGCTCGACCGTGTCCGAGACGCCCTCTACCGCGCCATCGCGACGCCGCGCGGCGACGCCTTCGCCCCCCTCCGTGTGCCCAAGGATCTCGCCCGCCGCCTCAACGCGACGTTCGGCAGTCCTCTCGCGACGCGCGATGAGTTGGCCCGGAGGGCCGCCGCGCGCGCCCGGCTTACCCGGCTCCGGGCGGCGGGGCCCTCCGAGGAGCAACGGAGCGCCGGCGCGGCGCCGGTGATCGTCTACTTCGAGAAGGATCGCAACGTCCGCGAGCTCGTGCGTATCGAGGAGCTGCTCGGCGCGAAGGGCTACGAATGGAAGCGGCTGGACGTCGCCGGCGACGAGGCCACTACGGATTTCGTCACGCGGCAGGCGCACGTCGAGCAGGACGACTTGCCGATCGTCTTCGTAGCCGATCGGGTCATCGGCAACTACGACGCGCTCGTCCGATCCGACGTGTCCGGTGAGCTCGAGCGGCTCATTCGACCGAGCTGAGAGAGCCCGACGCCCTTCAACGCGGCCGGGCGAACTCGACGCTGCTGCCCAGGCTCCCCGAGCTCCGCGCCTGCAGGCAGGCGGGAGAACCGGGCTCCACGATGCGGCAGTCGTCCGGGCGTACGTCGTAGATCCCGCACGGGTAGCGCCCCTCGACCGAGACGTCGAGCGCAGCGCAGCGGTCGCCCGTATTTCTGACGAACCGCCAGCCGGGCGGACGCTCGTCGATGACCGTCAGGCGACGGAGCACTTCCTCTCCGTCGGCGCGCGCGAGCACGCGGGCCTCGTCGGTGTCGAGCAGATGCACCGTACTCGGGCCGTGATGACAGCAGCGGCCGCAACCCACGCAATCCGCGCCGCCCGGATCCGGGGGACCGACGAGCGGGGAGAGCCCCATCTAGGCGCCCATCGGCCACGACGTTCGCGCGAGGGCGGGCGTGATGCGCTGGAGCTCCTTTCGCACTGCGGCGGCGGTCGGGCGGTCGCGCGCCTCGCGTCGCAGCGTCGAGAAGAGGAGCTCGGTTACCGGCCCCAAGTCTGGACGCTTGGCGAGGGCGCGCAGCGGCGCGGGAAAGCCGTCGTGCGCGACGTGCATGGCGATCTGCGTGATCTCGGTCTCCGCGTCGAAGAGGACGCGACCGGTCAGCGTCTCGAACGCGACGCAACCGAAGGCATAGACGTCGGCCTTCGCGGGCGAATCCGTCGCCTCTCCGTCGAGCGCACCCCAGACCTCCGGCGCTCCGTAGGGGCCTGTCGCGCATCCCGGCCGGAGGTGCCTCCCCGCCAGCCCGAAGTCCACGAGGACGGCCTCCTCGCCACGGCGCAAGACGACGTTGGACGGCTTGACGTCGAGGTGCGCCACGCCGACCGCGTGCATCGCCGACAGCCCGCTCAGCATGTCGTCGAGCGCCCGGAGAGCGCGCGGCATGTCGAGACCCCGCGCCTCGAGGACGCGTTCGAGCGTCGTGCCGTCGACGAGCTCCATGACCAGAATCGGCTTCGGCTTGCTCCCCGCGTCGAACGTGACGAAGTGCGCGAGATTCGGATGCTGCGGCAGTGCGATGAGCGCACCCGCCTCTTCGCGAAACATCTTCAAGAACTCGGGCTCGCTCAGGCTGCGCGCGGCCGTCGCGGAGTATTCCGGGACCTTGAGCGCGAACTTGTCGGCCTCCGGTTCGCCCTTGTCCTCGACGCGCGTCACGACGAACACCGATCCCACCGCACCCGCGCTCAGCGCCCGGAGCACGTAGAACCCGCCGACGGTCCGACGCGGAGGAAGCCACGCCGGAAGGGCCTCCGCCAGCCGGAGGCTCGGGAGCATCCCGGCTGGCGCTCCCTCTTTCGGCAGGTCGATCAATCGCCAGACGGTCGCCGCAACGAGCTTGCCGATCGCCTTGGGAATGCCCGTCAGAAGGTGGTCCAGCGAGGACGCGACGACGTGTTCGACGAGGGACGGGTCCGCACCGGAGAGCACCCGCGCGACGGCGATGGTCAAAGGGTGCGGTATCGCGGGCGGAGCCGTCGGAGCGCGATCGGGATCGAGCCGGCCCCTCGCGCCCATTCCCAGCTGCGCCAGCGAGCCCAGCGCCGCCTCGAGCGACGAGACCACTTCCGCTTCGGTGCCGCCGGAGGGCGCCAGGCCGCGGAGGGACGCGACGGAGGCGAGCGCCGCGAGCGCCCCTCCCAGCCGCACGAGGACCGTCCGGAGCGCCTCGCTTCGGCTCGACGCATCCAGCGCGAGGTCACGCGTCAGGTCGTCGTAGGCCCGAAGAGCCGCTTGCGCCTCGCCGCCCGCGGCCTCCGCGAAGCGCGCGTAGCGCAATAGGACGTGCACGAGATTCGGATCCATCGACGCTTCGGCGAGGGTCCCGAGATCGCCCGCGTCGACGGCGTGGGTGCTGACGACCAGGAGAGCGTCGATGACGTCGCAGGCCCCAACCCTCACGAGGGCGTCGAGCGACCGGGCGAGCGCGGCGATGATCGTCCTGCGCACGGGCGACGCCGGTCCACGTTCGAAGCGGTCGAGGAGGGTGCGCGCGATCCTCAAGCCTCGCTTGCGGAGCCGCGCCGCGCGCTGCGGGTCGCCGTCGTCCGCGCCCATGTCGCCGTCGGCCAGGTGCAGGAGCGCGCGCAGGCGGCGCATCACGAGCGTCGGGTGCGTCGGGGTCGCCTTGCCCTCGGGGCCCGTCGCGAGCGGTTTGCCCTCCCTGGCGAGAATCCAGTCCGCAAGCCGGTCGCGCAAGCCGTCGAGAGCGTCGTCGATGCCGCGGACGGCGTCGCCGCTCCCAAGGGACAACAGGTGCGCGAGGAGATCGTGCTCGAGCAAGCTCACGTCGAGGTCCCGAAGCACTCCCAGTGAAGTCCGTCGGGCGATGGCTCCCGAGCGGCCCTCCGCGCCGTCCTCCTCGGGAGGTACCGCCTCGAGGGCGTCGAGAGAGTTCCGCGCGGTGGCGAGGGCGTCTCTCGCGAGCGCGTGCGCTTCCTTGGCCCCGGCGCTGGCAAAAGCCAGAAGCCCCCGCGCGATCTGATCGCGAATGGGCTCGTCCGCGCGCGCCGCCCGGCCGAGATCGCGCGAGACTTCGAGGGCGAGGGCCTCTGCGCCGTCGTCCCCGGCGCCCCGTGCGCGGGCCGAAAGGAGCTCCAGCGCGCGGCCGATGGCGCGCGCCGTCACGGGCGACTCGCCGAGCTCGGACCGCAGATCGAGGGCTGCCTCGCCGATCTCGGGACCCGCCCGTTCGAGGACGCGCTCGAGGAGTTCGAGGGCCGCTTCCGGCTCAGCCTCCGCGGCGCGAGGGAGACCCCAGACGAACGACGCGCCGGCTCCCGGATCGCGATCGAGCATTCCCTGGGCCAGAGCCTGCCGCGCGAGCTCCAGTCCACGCTCCGGCGCTACAGCCACCTGCGCGGCCATCGATGTCGCCGCGCGACGCCATTCGGTGGGCGAGAGTCCGGGCGCGAGCGCCTCTTCGATGGCGCGCGCCAGCGCAGGAACCCACGGAGCCAAAAGCCCACGAGCCACGGCGACATGCCGCCACACCAAAGACTCGCGGTCCGCAAGCAAGCGATTCCACGCCGGCTCGACGGCGTCGCTCCTGAAGACGCGCAGGCAGTGGTCGTCTCCCTGCGCCGCTCGCCGGGCAGCCTCGCGCGCCGCGCGCTCGATGAGCCGCGCCGCGAGCCTGCGCGACGGGAGCGAGCCGGTGGAGGGCGTGCCGATCCACTCGCGCGCGAGGTCGCGGCGCGACGCGAGCGCCAGGGCCAGCGGCGCGTCGGCCACGCTGTCCATGAGCGGAAGCTCCATCACGAGGGCCACTCGGGCGCGCATCGCCGCGCTGCCGAGACCGCGGCCCGCTCCGAGCGCCACGCGGCGGGCGATGGTCACGAACGTCTCGGCGTCCGCGGTGAGCAGCCGCGCGAGGACCCTCCTGCCAAGCTCGCGTTGCTCGGATCCGAGGGGCAGAGCGGAGGCCAGCTCGTAGAGCGCTGCTCCCGCGGCCGAAGGCGCGAGCCAGTCCAGGTCGTCGACCAGGTCGGCCCTCAGGGCCGCCTGCACGCCCTTGAGAAGGGCCTCGGGATGCAATCCCTCGAGCGGGCCGGGGCCGTCCTCCGCCGTGGCGCGGGCAAGCGCCGCAATCGACTGGCGCCACGAAGCCCTGCGCTCGACGGCCCCCTCGAGCTTGTGAAGGTCGAGAAGGCTGCTCGCGTAGAAGGTCGCGTCGCGCACGGGTTCGGGTCAGAGTATCTGCAGCTGCCCCTTACCGCGAGAGCGCGCCTCCTCTCGCAGCGTCCCGGCTCGCTGAAAGACGTCCTCGGCGCTCTCGCCGGAGGGAGGCACCCAGAACGCCGCACCGACGGACATGGTGACCTTGCGTGCCTCCGGCTCGATCTCGATGGCGCCGACGGCGAGGATCATGCGGTCGATGACCGCGCGTGCTGCCAGGGTGTCGGCGCCCGGCAAGAGCACGCCGAACTCGTCGCCCTCGATCCGCGACAGGATGTCGTATTCGCGCAGGCAGGTCTTGAGCCGCGAAGCGAGCTGCTCGAGCACCCGATCGCCGACCGGAACGCCGAACTCTTCGTTGATGAGCGACATGCCGTCCACGTCCATGCGCAAGACCGCGTAGCTGTCCCAGGCTCGTGTGCTTCGACCGTGCTCACGATCGAGCTCCTCGCGAAAGCGACGGGCGTTGAGCAGCGTCGTGAGAGGGTCGAAGGGCGTCATCTCCGCGAGGCGCGCACGCAGTTGTCCGCTGGTGCGCTCGCCGGACCGCTCGCGCGTGACGTCGCGCACGAGGATGAGGCGCCCGGGCGGCCGGCCGTCGCGCGAGATGGGTATCCCCCTGCACAGAACCGTACGGGGCCGCGGCCGACGTATGTCCACGGCCTCGGCGACGGAGGGGACGCCGAGCGGTGCCGCCGCGGCCACCGCCTCCATGAACGCGTCGGGCTCTTCGCACGCCTTCGAGAGCTCTACGAGAACCTCCGCCCGCGAGAGGCCCACGAGGGCCGCGGGCTCGACGCCGAAGATCTCTCCTGCGCGACGCCCGACCATCCGACAGCGCCCTTCTCCGTCGAAGACGACGAGCCCCTCGTCCGCGGCTTCGAGCACCGCGAGGGCCGCGGCCTGCAAGAAGCTCCCCCACTCCGGATCCTCCGCGAGCATCGGGGCTCATCCTACTTCGGCGCGGCGCGGGGGGAATGCCTTAACGCCCCGTGTCACATCGGCGCCATCTCGTTCAGCTTGACCAGCTTCGCGAAGCTCTCCTTGTCGGCCGCCTTCTCGAGCGCCGTCTCGGGCGAAATCGTCCCGTCGCGGACGTATCGCTCGAGCGCCATGTCCATCGTTTGCATCCCCTGCGCCTGTCCCGACTGCATCAGGCTCGGGATCTGGAACGTCTTGTTCTCGCGGATCATCGACGCCAGGGCCGGCGAGCCCACGAGGATCTCGTGGGCCGCGACGCGCCGCTTGCCGTCCGCCGTCCGCAGGAGCTGCTGCGCGACGATGCCCGCGAGGCTCTCGGAGAGCATCCCGCGCACCTGCGGCTGCTCCTCCGCGGGGAACGCGTTGACGATGCGGTCGATGGTCGCGGGCGCGCTGTTGGTGTGAACCGTCGCGAAGACGAGGATGCCGAAGCTCGCGAGCTGCAGGGCGAGCTTCA
Organism: uncultured delta proteobacterium; assembly: GCA_963847465.1. Classification (GTDB taxonomy): domain Bacteria; phylum Myxococcota_A; class Polyangia; order Polyangiales; family Polyangiaceae; genus Palsa-1150. Next base: position 41,292 of record CAWKAF010000034.1, read on the forward strand.
TCGTCTCGTTGGTCCGGAGCTCGCCGATGAGGATCACGTTCGGGTCCTCGCGCCCCGCGCTGCGGATTGCGTGGGCGTAGGTCGACGCGTGCGGGCCGATCTCGCGGTGCGTGATCTGCGCCTTTTGCGGGACGTGCACGAACTCGACCGGGTCCTCGATCGTGAGGACGTGGCACGCGCGCGTGCTGGTTGATGTGATCGATCATCGCGGCGAGCGTCGTCGACTTGCCCGAGCCCGTCGGGCCCGTCACGAGGACGAGACCCGACGCGCCGATCGGAGAGCTTGCGGATCGACGGCGGGCACTTGAGGTCGTCGAGCGTGAGGACCTTGGTCGGGATGGTCCGGAAGACGGCGCCCAGGCCCGTCGTCTTGTAGAAGTAGTTGGCGCGGAAGCGCGCCTTGTCCTCGTACGCGTAGGCGAAGTCGAGATCGAGCGTCTCGACGATCGTCTTCTTCTGCACGGGGTTCACGATCTCGAAGAGGAGCGACTCCATCTCGGCCGACGTCCATCGGCGTCGTCGCGCATCGCGGTCAGGTCGCCGCGCAGGCGCATCAGGGGCGGGTAGCCGATGCCGAGGTGCAGGTCGCTGCCGCCCGCAGCGAGCAGCGCGTCGAACATGCGCGTCGATCCGCGCCATCAGGACCCGCGCTTTCCGAAGATCTGGCCGGCCTTGCCGAGAAGGCCTCCCGCCTCCGGCTTCTTCAGGGCGTCCGGAACGATGGCCGGTGCGCGCTTGCCCGAGAGAACGGCTTCGAGCTCGTCGGGGGCCTCGGCGACGCTCATCGCCGCGGCGAGCGTGACCCGTCCGGCGCGCACGAGATCCGCGAGCGGCCTCGTCGAGGCGCAGGATGCCGAAGCCCTTGCCGCGCTGCTGCAGGCTCGGGATCTGGTACGTCTTGGCGTCGCGGATGAGGCTCCAGAGGGCGATCGACCCCGGCAGGAGCTCCACCGCCGCCGCCATCGACTTGCCCGTCGGTCGTCGGGACGAGCCTCTGGCTCACGATGAGGTGCAGGCCGCCGGCGAGGGTCATCCGCACCTGCTGCTGATCGGCGGTCGGGAAGAGGTCGACGAGGCGGTCGATCGTCTTGGCCGCGCTCGGCGTGTTCATCGTCCCGAGCACGAGGTGCCCGGTCTCGCTCGCGGCGAGCGCCATGCGCACCGTCTCGGTGTCGCGGAGCTCGCCGACCACGATGACGTCCGGATCCTCGCGCAGCGATGCCTTGAGCGCCGCCGCGAAGGTGCGCGTCGCGGTCCCCACCTCGCGCTGGCTCATCAGCGCCCTCTTGCGCGGGTGCAGGTACTCGACCGGATCCTCGACCGTTATCACGTGGTGGGTCGTGTCCCGGTTGATGATGTCGACGATCGCCGCCAGCGTGGTCGTCTTGCCGTGGCCCGTCGGGCCGGTGACCAGCACGAGCCCCTGGTGATGGTGGGTCGCGCGCTCGATCTCCGGCGGCAGGCCGAGCGACGCGAGGGTCGGCACGGCGGCCGGGATGCAGCGGAAGCAGCCCTTGAGGCCCGTCCGCTGGCGCGCCACGTTGACGCGGCAGCCGACCGATCCCGGGCCGCTCGAGCGCAAAGTCGCACGAGCCCTCGGCGGCGAGCGTCGCGCGGAGCCGCTCCGGCACGATCTGCGTCAGCATCGCCTCGACGGCCGCCTCCGCGAGCGGAGACCCGCGAGGAATGAGCTCGCCCGCCATCCGGAGCAACAGGGGACGGCCCGGAATGACGTGAACGTCGCTCGCGTGCGCGTCGCGGGCCTCCCGCAGGGGCACGTCGATGGCCAGGCCTCCCTCGACAAGCGCGGGGGCGGCGGGCCGCACCTCGGCGACGTAGGGGACGGGGTCGGGCGCCGTCTCGCGCACCCGCTCGCGCACGGGCTCGACGCGCTGGGCGGCGACCGGGGCGGGGACGGGAGCAGGGGCTGGCTGTGCCGCGCGCTGCGCGACCGTGATCCGGGCCTGCGCGCGACCGCCCCGCAGCGCAGCTTGGACGGTGAGCAGTCCGAGGCCGTCGACGCGCAAGGTCCATTGCGCGGGCTGGGCCTCGAGGTCGGCCATGTGCCGGCCTCCGCCGGCCGCGACGAGGAGCTCGAGGATCGAGTCGGTCGCGCGGGGGACGTCGTCGATGGGCTCGTACTTGTCGCCCACTTTGACGCACGGCAGTCGGTCGCTGGCGACGGCAAGCTCCGTGACCCCCGGACGGGCGAGCTCGCGCAGCATCTGCTGGAGCGTCTTCATCTCCAGCTTCGAGAGTACACTGAATCTACCCGGCGCTCACCTGGGCGCGCGCCGCGCCGTTCGACCCCGGGCCCGACCGAGGACGGGGCTGACCGTCCTCTCCCCCCTTCGCATACGAATCGAACAGCTGCCCCCACCGAGTCTCCGCCTTCCAGGTCTCGAAGGTCCCGCGGTCCTTCATCGGCCAGCGGTAGAGTCGTGGTAGGCCTCGCTCGCGAAGATGAACGCGTTCACGAGCGGCGTGTGGAAGAAGAGCTTCTGCATGCGCTTGAGCGGACCGAACCAGAGCACGTCGCCCGCGTGGCTCGCGCCGTTGTCGCCCACCTGAAAGCCCCAGCTCTCACGCGAGATGTCGTCGCCGACGATCTCGATGTCGCGCGGGTCGCCCACCCCGAGCCCGTCGTCGTGCGCCACCTTGATGTACTCGAGCGTCATCGGATCGAAGCCCATCATCTTGGCGGCGACGGCGTCGATGGCGACCTGGTCGGCGCTCGCCAGCATGTAGTCCTTCACGACCGGGATCATCGTGCGCGGCCCGGGACCGTTGCCGGCCGTCGTCCCGTCCATCACCGCGAAGAGGCCGGAGTGGATCTCCTTCTGGATGGCGAGAAGGTCGACCGAGCGTGCGATGGATCCACGTGTGCGTGTAGTGCCGCTTGGTCGCGAGGAGGCCTCCGAACGCGTTCTTCATCGCCCCGGTGGTCGTCGTGTAGATGTGGCACTTCATCGTCGGCAGGTGAACGATGTTCTTGCCGAAGAAGTAGTCCGGGATCTGGATTCCCTCGGGGAAGATGCGGTGAAGAACGTGCATCTGCGCCTTCGGCCGGTACTCCACCCACTTCATGTCGCCGGCCTTGAAGTTGTAGAGAACCGGGATGTCGTACTTCGGCGAAAGAGCGGCAGGTAGTGGTTCAGGTCCTCGCCCTTGAAGGCGTTGGTGACCACGGTCTTGTTCTGCACGCAGGTGACGTCCGCGTAGCCGCCGTTCTTGAGGGCGAGGATGGTCCCCTCCATCTGCCAGGGCGTCGTGTTCGCCGCCGGGAACGGGTAGTGCCAGGAGATGTTGTCCTTCAGGAGGGTCGTGTGGCCGGGAGCGAGGGCCTGCTTCATCCCGCCGAGCTCGCAGAGGCGCTCGATGTCACCGAGGATCGTCTCCGGCTTGCACTTGATGACAGCGACTTTCGATTTCGCCATGTCGCCACCTGGTCAACGCTGTCAACGCTCCGGACGAGCTCAATATTCGCGGAAGCGGAGAACTATCTTCCCGCGAACGCTACCGTCGCGCAAACGGCCTTGGCCCCGCATACACGGCCCCGTCGCCGAGCTCGAAGGCGATGCGCAAGAGCTGGTTGTACTTGGCGACCCGATCCGACCGCGACAGGCTGCCCGTCTTGATTTGCCCGGCGTTCGTCGCGACGGCCAGATCCGCGATGAACGCGTCCTCGGTCTCGCCGGAGCGGTGGCTGATGATCGACCGGTAGCCGTTGCTCGTCCGCGAGTCGGATGCAGTCGAGCGTCTCGGTGAGAGTGCCAATCTGGTTGAGCTTGATGAGGATGGCGTTGGCCGTGCCGCCGTCGATCCCCCGCTTGAGGCGCTCGACGTTGGTCACGAAGAGGTCGTCTCCGACGAGCTGCACCTTGGCACCGAGGCGCGCCGTCACGAGCTTCCAGCCGTCCCAGTCGTCCTCCGCGCAGCCGTCCTCGATGGAGACGATCGGGTACTTGCGGGACAGCTCCTCGTAGATGGCGACGAGCTCCGCGCTCGTGACGGCCTTCTTGTCGAACGTGTAACTGCCCGGCCTTCTTGTCGAAGAACTCGCTCGCGGCGCAGTCGAGCGCGAGGGAAACGTCCTTGCCCGGCGAGTAGCCGGCCGTCCTCGATCGCGCGGACGACGAACTGGATCGCCTCTTCGTTCGACCCGAGCTTCGGCGCGAAGCCCCCCTCGTCCCCGACGGCGACCGTCAGGCCCTTGTCCTTGAGCAGCTTCTTCAGCGTGTGGAAGACCTCCGCCCCCGCGCGCAGCGCCTCGTCGAAAGTCGGCGATGCCCGACGGGACGATCATGAACTCCTGGATCTCGAGCCCGTTGTCGGCGTGCACGCCCCCGTTCACGATGTTCATCAGCGGCGTGGGAAGCACGCGCGCCTGCACGCCCCCGAGGTAGCGCCAGAGCGGCAGGCCCACCGCTGTCGGCGCGCCGCGCGCGCGACCGCGAGCGAAACGCCCAGGATCGCGTTCGCGCCCATCTTGCTCTTGTTGGGCGTCCCGTCTGCGTCGAGGAGGACACGGTCGACGGCGGCCTGATCGAGCGCGTCCATGCCGATGATCGAGGGCCCGAGCGTCTGGGTGACGTTGGCGACGGCCTTGTCGACGCCCCTGCCCTGCCAGCGCTTCTTGTCGCCGTCACGCAGCTCGAGCGCCTCGTGCTCGCCGGTCGATGCGCCGCTCGGGACGGCAGCGCGGCCGTGGCCGGAGTGGGTCTGCACTTCGACCTCGACGGTCGGGTTACCTCGCGAGTCGAGAATGGTGCGCGCCAGCACGGCTGTGATTTCGCTCATTTCAACGACGCGTTTAGCACGAGCCACGATGCGCCGCGAGCACCTGAGTCGCTACAAAAGGTGAGCCGAATCACGGAGATGACGAATCCTCCATGATCTCCTTCGGTCCGTCCTTGCGGGGCTCGATCGCCCGCCAGAAAGCGCGCAGGTCTTCCATGTCTCGCACCCTCCGCGCCGGGGGGAGGCTGGCGACGAGGGCGCGGCCATAGCCCTTGCGCACGATGCGCCGGTCGAGCAGCGCGACGATGCCCGCGTCGAGCTGGGTGCGGATGAGACGGCCAAAGCCCTGCTTCAGCGTCATGGCCGCGCTGGGGACCGAGTACTGCGTGAATCCGTTGCCGCCGTCGCGATCGATGCCTCGCACAGCGGGCGGCCACGACGGGGTCGTTCGGCGGGGCGAACGGGATCTTGTCGAGGACGACGAGACGCAGCGCCCAGCCCGGCACGTCGACGCCCTCCCAGAAGCTCATCGTCGCGACGAGCACGGCGTTGCCGCTCGCTCGGAACCGCGACAAGGAGCAGGTGCTTCGGGCGCTCGCCCTGCATCATGAGCGGACCAACGGCACGCTTGCGAAGCTGCGCGTGGAGCGCCCTTCATCGCCGCGGGTCGACGTGCAGAGGACGAACGCGCCGCCGCCCGTCAGCTCGACGAGCTCGGCGATCCGACTCGGCCGCGGCGTCCTCGAAAGCCGGGTCGGCCGGCTCGGGGAGGTCGTCCGGCAGGTACAGCGCCGCGCGCGATGCGAAGTCGAACGGCGATGCCACGACCAGCTCTTCGGCCTCGGGCGGCGCGCCGAGCCGCGCCTTCGCGAAGTGAAAGCTGCCGGCGGCAGCCAGCGTGGCGCTCGTGCATACGACCGAAGGCACTCGATCGAAGAGGCGACTCCTGCAGGGTCGCGCCGATGTCGACCGGGCTCGCGCCGAGCGACACGCTGCGCGATCGGACGTCGATCCATCGCACGAGGTCGGAAAGCTCGCCGCCGTCGCCCGGGCGCGACCACGCCGCGGCGATGATGCCTGCGAAGGTCGTCGCGGAGGTCTGCCGTCCGCCGGGCGATGAGCGACAGCGCCTCCTCGGGCCGCGCGCGCGCGATGACCTCGAGGGCCTCGAGACGCACGTCGAGCTCCTCGTGGGCCGCGCGTACCTCGGGAGTCATGTCGTCGGCAGAAACGGTGCGGCGAACGTCCCCGGCAGTCGCATGGAGCGCCAACCGGCGTGAAGAGAACCCGCGCCGCGTCGCGGATGCCCTCGAGCGTGCTCCGCACGGGGCCGCTCTTCAGGGCCTCGAGCGCGTTCGCGGCGCCGAGCGAGCGCTCCGCGTCGCGTGCCAGCGCTTCGACCCGCGCGCTCGAAACGCGCACGCCGAAGAAATCCGTCGCGACGTCCTCGATCTGGTGCGCCTCGTCGAAGACGATCGCGTCGTAAGCCGGCAAGACGCTCGCGTGGCCGCCGCGCGGCCCCGAACGGAGGGCGAGGTCGGCGAACAGGAGGTGATGATTGACGACGACGATCTGCGCCTCTTCGGCCTCGCGGCGCATGCGCGTCACGAAGCACGCCTCGAAGTGCTCGCACCCCGCCCCGATGCGCGTCTCGCTCGACGACGCGACGTCCCGCCATACGTCGGCGTCTTCGGGCAGGTCGGCGAGCTCCGCGCGGTCGCCGCTCTCGGTCTCACGCGACCACTCCACGATGCGACCCAGGACGCGCGTCCATCGCCGCGGTTCCCCGACGCGCGCGCCTCGTGCATTCGCCGCAGGCACAGGTAGTTCGCCGAGGCCCTTCATCAGCGCGGCACGGAATCGGCACGCCGTGGGCGGCGAGCGCCTCGGCGACGAGCGGCAGGTCCTTGACGAAGATCTGCTCCTGCAAGCGCCCGGGTGGCCGTGGAGACGACGACCTTGCGCCCGCTGAGGATCGCCGGGACGAGGTACGCGAGCGTCTTGCCCGTCCCCGTGCCGGCCTCGACGAAGAGGTGCCGCTCGCGCTCGAGGGCGCTCTCGACGGCCTCGGCCATCGCGAGCTGGCCCTCGCGTTGCTCCCAGCCGTCGAGGGCGTGCGCGAGCGGAGATCCGCGGTCGAGGACGTCGCGCGCTCGAGGCATCGCGGGCGACAGACCATCGCACGGGGGGCCGGGCGCTGCCAGCGATGCCGCGAGGCGTTCGAACCACCGTTCAGCTCGTGGTAGACGCCGCGCACCCCATGTCCCAGTCCGCGTCCGCGTCCACGTCCGTGTTCCCCGTCGGCTCGAGCATCCCCCCCGCAGGCAACGGCAAGGTCCTCCAGGTCATCGGCCCCGTCGTCGACGTCGAGTTCCCGGACGGCAAGCTGCCGAAGATCCTCAACGCCCTCAAGCTGACGAACCCGGGCATCTCCACCGCAAAGGACAACCTGACCCTCGAGGTCGCCCAGCACCTCGGGCGAGAACACGGTCCGCGCGGTCGCCATGGACACGACCGACGGCCTCGTGCGCGGGATGGTCGTCCGCGACACGGGCGGCCCCATCGCGATGCCCGTCGGGCCCGAGTGCCTCGGCCGCATCCTGAACGTCATCGGCGACCCGGTGGACGACGGCCCGCCCGTGCACGACCAAGAAGCGCATGCCCATCCACCGGGCGCCGCCGATCTTCGTCGAGCAGTCGACGAAGATCGAGATCTTCGAGACGGGCATCAAGGTCATCGACCTGCTCGCCCCGTACCGCAAGGGCGGCAAGATCGGCCTCTTCGGCGGCGCCGGCGTCGGCAAGACCGTGCTCATCCATGGAGCTCATCAACAACGTCGCCAAGGCGCACGGCGGCGTGTCAGCTGCTTCGCGGGCGTCGGCGAGCGCACGCGCGAGGGCAACGACCTCTACATCGAGATGACGGAGACGAAGCTCGCAGACGGGCGAGCCGGTCATCAGCAAGACCGCGCTCGTCTACGGGCAGATGAACGAGCCGCCGGGCGCCCGCGCCCGCGTCGCGCTGAGCGCGCTCACCGTCGCCGAGTACTTCCGCGACGAGGAGAAGCAGGACGTTCTCCTCTTCGTCGACAACATCTTCCGCTTCACCCAGGCGGGCTCCGAGGTCTCCGCGCTCCTCGGCCGCATCCCGAGCGCCGTCGGTTACCAGCCCACGCTGTCGACCGAGATGGGCGCCCTGCAGGAGCGCATCACGTCGACCAACAAGGGGTCGATCACGAGCGTGCAGGCCATCTACGTCCCGGCCGACGACCTGACCGACCCCGCGCCCGCCACGACGTTCGCCCACCTCGACGCGACGACGGTGCTCAACCGCGCGCTCACCGAGATCGGCATCTACCCGGCCGTCGACCCGCTCGACTCGACGTCGACGCTGCTCGACCCGGACGTCATCGGGCAGCGCCACTACGCGGTCGCTCGCCAGGTGCAGGCCATCCTGCAGAAGTACAAGGACCTGCAGGACATCATCGCCATCCTCGGCATGGACGAGCTCAGCGAGGACGACAAGCTCGATCGTGGCGCGCGCGCGCAAGATCCAGCGCTTCCTCTCGCAGCCGTTCTTCGTCGCCTCGCAGTTCACCGGCATCGCCCGGCAAGTACGTCCCGCTCAAGGAGACGATCGACGGCTTCGAGGAGATCATCCAGGGCAAGCTCGACGACCTGCCCGAGCAGGCCTTCTACATGGTCGGCAACATCGACGAGGCCAAGGAGAAGGCGCAGAAGCTCGTGGCGGCCTGAAGCGGCATGACATGGCCGACAAGATCCAGCTCGACATCGTCACGCCCCGCGGGTCGCGCGCTCACGGCAAGCGTGGACGAGGTCACCGCTCCGAGCGTCGACGGCGAGTTCGGCGTGCTGCCGGGGCACCTTCCGCTCCTCGCGGCCCTGCGCACCGGCATCGTGACCTACCGGCAGGGCGGGGAGACCAAGCGCTGCGCGGTGGGCGCCGGGTTCGCCGAGGCCGGGCCGGAACAAGCTCGTCATCCTGACGGACGAGTACACCGAACGCGAGCACATCGACCCGGTCATCGTGCGAAGGGACCTCGCGGAGGTCGAGCGTCAGCTCGCCAAGCTCGAGGGCGTGCCAATCGTGGCTTCCCAGGTCAAGGGCGGGGACGCCGAGGCCATCGACGCGCGGGCCCAGGGCGCGGTCTTGATCGCGCGAGAGAACTGGCTCGCGGCGCAACTCGAGCTCTACGGCGACCCCCCCCCGGCCACGCAGCGGCCCCACGAAGAGTTCGGGCCGCCAGCGCCGCCACCGGACGACGAGATCCCGGAAGACGCCGAAGCCCAGGGCGCCGACGCCACGAAGCCCACTGGGGCGAAGTAAGCCTCCCATGCAGCGCTGGGTGACGACGTTGGTCGGCGTCGCGATCGTCGGCCTCGCCGTCTGGCTGGTGGCCAGAAGCTTCCACCCTCCGAAGCCCGTCGGTCGCGACCCGAAGGCGATTGTCGACGACGACGGCGGTGGACTGATGTTCGCCTACGCCGACGGTGGAGGAGTGCCTGAATCGGGCCCTCTCCTGCGTGCCGACCTCGCCCCCTTCGATTCCCATCCGGACGGTGGGCCAGGCACCACGATGCCCGATGGATCGGCCGTGCCCCCTCTGCCGGCGACGGCTCCCCGCCAGGTCCGGTTCGGCGTGGTGCTCTTGTCCTATGCGGGCGCACAGCCCAGCGCCGGTGGTGGACGCGGCGCCACCCGTTCGAAGGCGGACGCGAAGGTTCTCGCGGACAAGCTGCGCATCACCGCGGAGCAAGACTTTCACGCGGCGGTGCAGCAAGGAGACGCGGGCTCGGCGGACGACGTCGGTCGAGTCAAGCTCGGGATCCTGGAGCCGGCGCCGGAGTACGTGCTCTTCACCTTGCCGGTCGGCGGCGTTGGCGCGCCGGTCGACACGCCACGCGGCTACTGGGTCGTCAAAAGGCTCGAGTAAAAGGAACGTTTCATGGCCACCATCGAAGTGCGACGCAGCCACTCGCTGCCCAGGGATGAGGCGCGCAAGCGCGCCGAGGAGCTCGCGAAGTCACTCGAGGAGAAGCTGGGCCTCGAGTGGCACTGGAACGGGGAAGACCTCGTCTTCGAGGCCCCCCGCGGGCCCGCCAAAGGGACGAAGGGCTACGTCCGAGTCGCGCCAGCCGAAGTTTCCGTCGCGATCGATCTTCCCTTTCTCCTACGGATGCTAAAGGGCAAGGTCGAGTCGAAAGTGCTCGAGAAGCTCGATCGCCTCCTCTGATGGAATGTTCATCCAATCGGGGGGCCGCATGAGCTACGCTCGGACTAAAGTAGCGGTCGTCCGCGCTGACCCCGCGCATGTCCCATTCGCCCACGATCTCGCAGCCGCCGGCCGCCCCCACCGTGTCCTCCCGGGCGCCCCAGCCCCCCTCTGCCGACGCCGTCGCCGCGATTGACGACACGGTGCGGCGCCTGCGTGCGGAACTCGCCGCAGCTACCAACCCCTCGCGGCAAGCCCGCCTGCTCGCAGACGTGGGGGACTTGGAGGAGATCCTCGGCGACCAGCCGGGGGCCGCGCGCGACTATCTCGCGGCCTACAACGCCGACTCTGCCTTCCGCGAGCCGCTCGAGGGGCTGGTCCGGCTGCTGGAGAAACGCCGGAGCCTCAAGAACCTCGGCAAGCTGATCGACGCGCTCGTCCGGGCGGCGACGGGACCCGAGGAGTCGGCCCGCGCCCTGACCATGCGGGCGGCCTTCGAGGCCGACGTGAACGGCCACCTGGCCGAAGCGAAGACCAGCGCCCGAGCGGCGACGGGAGTCGAGGGCGCCCCGTCGACCGAGCGGGCGACCGCGTGGCTTCTTCTCGAGGTCCTCGCCGGCCGAACGGGAGACCCCGCGACCCGCCAGGAGGCGCTCGCCGAACGGACGAAGTTCGCCGCCGATCCCGCGTGGCACGGGCTGCTCCTCGTCGACTGCGCGAGGCTCGCCGAGGCCGTCGGAGAGATTGACGGCGCCCTCTCGCTCCTCGACGAGGCCCGCCTGCTCGACTCGGAGACCACCTGGACGGCGACCGTCCTCTTCGAGCAGATCCTTCGCGAGCATCCGGGCGTCGTCGGCACCGACGACGCCCGCGCGCGCTCTGAGACCCACGCCACTGCGCTCGAGGCGCTCGCCGCGCTCGTCCAGGACGCCGTGGTCGACGGCGCGCGCGGTGACGCGTTCGGCGTTCCGCACTGGATCCGGCAGCCCGCGCGAATGGTGGACGCCTGGATGCGCGCCGCCGAGGGACGCAAAAAGGCCGGCCAGTTCGATCGCACCGCCGCCGCGCTCGACCGCGCCCTCTCCCTGGTGGGCAGCCTCGGGAGCGACGAGGCGCGGCTCGGCGAGGGCGCCGTCGCAAACGCCCGCATTCGGGTCGCCGAGCAGACGGGCGACACGGCGCTGGCCTCCCGGCTCGCGGAGAGGCGCCTCATGTCCGAAAAGGATGGAGGCCTTGCCGCCGCTCTTGCCATGCGCGTGGCCGAGCAGGCCGCGACCGAGGGAGATGCGCCGCGGGCTCTCGAGGCTCTGTCGCGGGCGATCGGCAGCGACCCCGGCTGCCTGCCGGCGCGGGCTCTCCAGCTCGACATGCTGGCCGACGGGGATGCGGGCGCGTTCGCGGCGCAGCTCGAATCGTTCGCGGATCACCTGGCGACCGACGAAGCTCGCGGGCGCGCCTTCTTGCTCGCCGCATACGTATGGGCGATCCGCGCGAAGGACATAGCAGGAGCGAAGGCGGCCCTCAGCCAGGCGGCCATGTTCGGCGTGGCTCCGTCGACCGTGGCTCGCCTGGGCCGGGCTCTCGCGAGCATCTCGGGCGACGCCGCCTGGTACGAGGAGTCCACGAAGCGCCTCATCGCCGGAGGCGGCGCGGAGGACGAGGCGATCTCGCTCTACCTCGAGCTCGTCCGCCTGCGGCAAGCGCGCGGCGACTCCGACGGCGCCGCGAACGCACTGCGCGACATGGGCGAAGCGCCGAACGCCGCATGGCTCGCCAATGTGCTCGAGGCCTATTCGCCCCCTCCGGCCGTGGGAGAACCGCGCTCGGCAGACGACGTCGAAGGCGCGCGAAGCCGTGGGCGCGCCGCGGTCGAGAAGCTCGTGTCGCTCGAGGTCGACCCGGGTCTCGCGCGCGGTCTGGCGATGGTCGCCGCGATGCGTGCGCAGGCCGCGGGCGAGGGCCAGGGCGCTCGCGCCCGACTGCGCGCGCTGGCCGATCGCGACCCCTCCGACACGCTGGTCGCCGCGTACCTGGGCGACCTCGATCGGCAGGCGGGAGACCACAGCGCCGCAGCTCGTCTCGCCGCCGACACCGCGGCTGCGACGAGCGACAGCGCGCTGGCAGCAACGCTTCGCCTGGAGGCAGCGTTCGAGCGCTGGCACGAAGGCGACCGCAAGGCGGCGCTCGAGGAGATCGAGGCGGCCATCGCCGGCGCCCCCGAGGCGGCGAAGACCGCGCTGGGCTGGGCCTCCTGGGGAGTGGACCCCGACTCCCTGGCGGGTCGCCGCGGGTCCATCGCTCGGGCCGAGCAAGGTGGGGGCGACGTCCGGGTGCTGGCGCTCGAGCGATTCGCGACCGAGGTCGGCGGGGGCGATGCCGGCGACGCGAACGCGGCGCTGTCCACGATCGACGAAGGAGGCGACGGGCCGATCGGCGTGGCAGCCGCGCTGGCACGGTTGGCGTGGTCGGGAGCCTCGTCCGACGAGGACGCGATCCGGAGCGCGATCGCCCGCGTCGCATCGTGCGGACCCGGCGCCGCGTTGATGGCGGCGGGAGAACAGGCGCGCGTGGCCCGCGAGCGGGGCGACCCCGAGCAAGCGGCCCGCGCGGCGAGTCACTGGTTCGACGCCGGCGGGGGTTTGCCGGCGGCCCTCGAGTGGCTCGCGGTCGCGTCACTGCTCGGTGAGCCTCGCGAAGAGAGGCAAGCGCAGCTCGCGGTCGGCGCCATGCTCTCGGGCGACGGACGCGAGGCGATGCGGGCGAGTGCCGCCCTCGTAGAGGCGGAGCTCGACCCGGACGAGCCCGTACCGCTCGTCGCGGGGGACTCGGCGGCCGTCCGGCTCGTGAATCTCGAGCTCGCGCCTCCGGGCTGCGACCCCCGCCGCCGGGCCGCCGCCCTCGTGGGGCTCGACGGAGCGCTGGGGGATGACGCGGCGCTCGACGCCAACGCGCTCTCGGGCTGGACCTGCTTGGCTGCCGGAGACACGGCCGCTGCCCGGGAGGCGTTCGAGAGGGCCACGGCCCGTCGCCCGACCGACCTTGCCGCGTGGGAGGGTCTGCGGGCGTGCGCGGAGAGCGACGGCGACGCGACGCTGCGAGCTCGCGCGGCGGCCGAGCTGGGTGCCCGATGCCACGATGCTGGACGCGGTGCCGCGTTCTGGGAGGAAGCCGCGCTGATATGGCTCGAGCTCGCCGACGAGGCGAACGCCCATCGGGCCCTCGAGGCAAGCTTCGCCCGCGACGCGGGTCGCGCAGTCGCGTTCGACAAGCTCTTTCGTCGCGTGCGAGCCCGAAAAGACAACGACCACCTCCTCGCGCTCATCGCTCGCCGGCTGGAGGTGACCGACGAACCCGCAGGAGATCCAGAAGCTCTTCTGGGAGCAGGCGCGGGTCCTTCGCGAGAAGGGTGACCAGGACGCGGCTCTCACGGCGCTCGAGCACGTCACGATGCTCGACCCCGATCACGTCGGCGCGCTCGCTCTTCTCGGCGAGATCAACATTCGCCGCGGCAAGTTCGCCGATGCCGCGGTCTCTCTGTCGCGGCTGGCCACGCTCGACGCGGCTCCCGCCAAGAGTCGCGTCACGGCCGGCGTCGCGGCGGTCGATCTCTACGAGAAGAAGCTCGACAAGCCGGAGGCGGCGCTCGAGGTTCTGCTCGCGCTTCACCGGGCCAAGCTCTCCTCGCTCCCGGTGCGCGAACGCCTCGCTCGCGCGGCGGCGCGGACCGGGTCGTGGAAGGAGGCGACCTCGATCCTCGAGGAGCTGATGCACGAGCGCCCCGAGGCGGAAGGGCGCGTCGAGGCGGCGCGACTCGCGATGGCCATCCACCGCGACCGGCTGGCAGACCGCCAGGGCGCGGCGGCGGCGGTCGTGAAACTCCTCGAAGAGGAGCCGGCGGACGGCGACGCGCTCGACATGCTGCTGGCGACCGAGCATCCGCAAGACGTGCGCCGCCGCCTCCTCGAGAACGCGAACGGAGCGCTGGTGAAGCACCTCGACGCGCACCCGACGGACGTGGGGGCCCTGCGTCGTCTCGTCAAAGTCGCCGGCGCGCGGAGAGACGTGCCGCTGCACAAGGCCGCGCTCGGGGCGCTCCTCGCTCTCGGCGCGGGCGACCCCTCCACCGAGCAGACGTTCGCTCAGCTCTCCTCACGAAGCGAGCGCGTCCCCCAGGTGACGGCGCCCGCCGAGATGCTGCGCGCGATCCTGGCGCCGGGCGACGAGGGTCCCATCGCCGACCTGTTCGAGCTCCTGGGACCCACGCTCGCCGAGGCCCTCGGGCCGACGCTCCAGGCATGCGGGGTCGGCCGGCGCGACAAAGTGGATCCGCGCAGCGGGCTGGCGCTCCGCAACGAGATAGCGACATGGGCGGGAGCGTTCGGGGTGCGCGAGTTCGATCTGTACGTGGGCGGCGCGGACCCGCAAGCGGTTCAAGGGATCCCCGGCGACCCGCCGGCGCTGGTCGTGGGCGCGGGGGTCAATTCGCCCCTGACCCCGGCGACGCGTGGACGCGTCGCGCGCGAGCTTCTCGCGATGGTCCGTGGGACAACCGTGACGCGCTCTCGCGACGAGACGTCAATCGCCGCCATCGTCGTCGCGGCCTGCGGGCTCGCGGAGGTGCCGATCGATCACCCCGCCTATCCGGTGCTGCCGGAGATCGAGCGCCTGGTGGGCAAGGCCATCGCGCGCAAGACGCGCAAGCTGCTGCCGGACGTGTGCCGGGCCATCGCGTCACGCAACCTCGACGCCCGGGGGTGGCACCGCCGCGCCCTCGCGTCCCAGGACCGGATGGCGACCATCGCGAGCGGTGACCCGAGCGTCGTCTTGATCGACGTGCTCCGCGTCCCGGCAGAAAAGCTCGGGGCCGCGGTGAAGGGAAACGCGCGCGCAGAGGAGCTCATCCACTTCGTCCTCTCGGCGAAGTACCTGGAGCTCCGGCGGGGGCTGGGGCTCGAGGGCGCGACATGACGGACGAAAAGAAAGCCCCCGGCGAGCTGGAGCCGTTCGACTGGGACCAGGCGCTCCAGGAATGGGAGGACAAGTCGTTCGACCCGGAGGTTGCCAAGGACGTGATGCCGGAGAAGCCCGCTCCCGTCCTGGGGGCGCCGACGTCCAAACCCCTCTACCGCCCGCCCGTGGTCCCGTCGCTGAAGCCGCGTCCGAAGGCTCCGCCTCCGCGACCGCCCCCACCGCCTGTCGCGGAAGCGCTGGATGACGAGGGCGACAGCACGCTCATCACCAACATTCCGCGGGGCCTTCTCCGCTCGGACGACGCGCCGCCGACCGCGCGCTTCGCCTCGAGCGGGCGTGAGCGCGCGGCCCACCCCGTCGACGCCTTCCTGGACGACTCGCTGCCCGAACCGCGCGCCGAGCAGGCGACCATTCCAGCCGACGAAGAGATGGAGATGCTCGGCCGGGCGCTCGCGTCCCCCCGCGACACCGCGCGGCCCCCCCCGCCGTCGGCGCGCACGCCGTCCCCGGCCCCCGCGGCGCCTGAGACCGACGAGCCGAGCGACGACGGCGACCCCACCGGGACCTTTCGATGGCTGGACGAGAGGCCCGCGAGCGCGTGGCTGGACGAGCCGAGGACGCGAGCCTTCCGGACCCGGGCAGAGTGGCTCGAGGAAGAAGCACGCGCGCTGCCCGACAAGGCCGCGCGCGCACGCGGCCTGCTCGCCTGCAGCGAACTGCTGGCGATCCTGGGCGACGGTGACCGCGCCTACGCGCTGGCGGCCGAGGCCCGGGACGGAGCTCCGATGCTCGCGCTCGCTCATCGCCAGGCGAGGGCTCTCATGCCGTCACCCCACGAGACGACCGCCTACCTCGCGGCGCTCGACGCGGAGGTGAAGATGACTCCGGCAGGACCGGCACGCGTCCACTCGACGCTGCTGGCCGCGAGCACGCTGCGCGCCGCGGGCGACGACGACGCCGCGGCGAAGCGGCTCGAGCAGGCGGCGCGCGTCTCCGCCGGTGACGTGCGCGCCGCGGTCGCCCGGGCCACGCGTGCCCTCGGTCGCGGGGAGACGGCGAGCGCCGCGCTCCGTCTCCCCGATTCGCCCCTCCTTGCGCCGATCGCCGAGGCCATCGGCGCGTGCCTGCGGCTGCGCGGAATGGACGTGAAGGACCCGGCGGCCCGCCCTCCGTCGCCGAACGAGATCCTGCTCGAGAGCCGGCAGGCCCTCGAGAAGTCGGACACCGCCGCGGCGGCGCCGCTGCTCGCGCGGCTCGCGACGGTCCCGGAGCTCACGGCCGCGACGGCGTGGCTGGCGGCCGCCCTCGGAGCGACGAGAGCATCCACCCGCTCCGACTCCGCCCGGTGGCTTCGAGAGCTCTTGGACGCGGGCGTGGAGGACGCGCGTCGCCCCCTCGCCGCGCGGGGCGTAGAGCTTCAGGATCGAGACGTCGTCTCGCACGCTCTGGCCGGAAAAGAGGCCCTCGGCCCGGGCAATCGCGTCACCCTTGCCGCGCTCCTCGGTCTTCCGCTGACGGCCACGGATCCGGATCTCGACGCGGCGGCGCAGGCCCCCGGTTTGGGGCCGCTCGCGGCGGCTGTCACGTCGATAGCGCTCCCGGCGGGCGCCGGCGCCGTGGAGGTGGTGCGTGCACGAACGCACCGGACCGCCGGATCGACCGCGTCGCGCGCGCTCGTCCGCCTCGGAAGACTGCTCGCGGCGTCCGCCGCTCCCGGCGAAATCGAGGAGGCCGTCGCGGCGCTCGGAGACGATGCGCCAGACGGGGTCCGCGCGCTCGCGCTCGAGATGGCGTCGCGGGCCGGTCGCTGGGCCGACGTGAGCAAGGCCCTCGAGACCTGGGGCGCCAGGCGCGAGTCTCCGCTGGAACGCTCGACGGGCGCTTTGGCTTCGGCCCTCGTCGCCGAGCGCGCGGGAGAGATCTCCCGCGCCGTCGAGGCGTTCCGCGCCGCGCGTGCCGCCGACCCGCGCTCCGAAGTCGCGCTTCGCGCCCTGTCGTCGCTCGAGCCCTTCGACTTGATCGCCGAGCTCAACGCCCTCGCCGACGACCTGGGCGACGGCGTCGGCGGGGCCATCGCGCGCATCGAGGCGGTGACCCGCGGAGAGCACGTCCTGCCCGACCCAACCCGCGCGACGCTCCTGGAACGCGCCCATCGGGCTTCGCCGTCGCTTCCCATCGCGGCGTTCCTCGCCGAACGAATTGCGCGGCGTGCCGGCGACTTCGACGAGATCCTTCGCTGGGTGCGCGAGCGCCTGGCGAACGCTCCGGATGCCATCGAAGCGGCCCTGGACGGCGTCCGCGAAGCCCTCCTCGTCGCCGACCGCGACCCCGCGCTGGCCGCCGAACGGCTCCTGGAGGCCCACCGGGCCCGCCCCTCGGACGTCGCGCTCCGCGAGCTCTGCGAGCGCATGGTCTCCGCGCCCCTCGACGACTGTGCCTCGTGGCGCGAAGAGCGGGCTGCCGGGGCCACCGGCGAGGCGCGCACGCTCCTCTATCTCGAGGCCGCGCACGAGTACGAGCGGCTGGGTGAAGAGGAAGGCGCCTTGCGATGCGCCGAGGGCGCCGCAAGCTCGGGCGGAGCGCTCGGCGCCATCGCGCGGGAACGCGCCGAGCTGCGAACCGGACGTGTCGCGCGCCTGGCCGACGAGCTTCTCACCGCCGCCAAGAGCGCCGTCGACGTCCGTGCACGACGCGAGGCCTACGAGCGGCTGGCCACGCTCGACGCGACGGCCCGCCACGACCCCGCCAGCGCGCTCCTCTGGCATCGGTCCATCCTCGAAGAGGTCCCCGACTACAAGCCCAGCCTCCGTCACGTCGAGCACCACCTCGTCGGCGAGGGGCGCGACGACGAGATCGAGCCCATCGCCAGCGCCATCGCCGCCGTCCTGCGCGGGACCGGCTCGGGCGAGTGCACCGCGCACGCCGAACTGGCCGCCCGTCTCCGGATGCGCGGCGCCACGGGCAGCTGGGAGGCCACGCGCGATCTGGTCGAGCTGGCGGCCGCCGAGCGCGAGCCGTCGACGTGGGCGCTGCGGATGCTCCAGGCCCACGCGCGAGACCGCGGAGACGACGCGGCGTTCCTCGAAGTCACGCTGCGACTGGTCGAGCGCGGCACGCGGCCGGCGGACATCGCGACGCTGCTCACGCGTAGCGGGGCCGCTGCCTCCCGCCTCGGGAGGCTCGACGAGGCGCGGGCGCTCTTGGACCGCGCCACGACCGAGGACCCGGGCGACCTCCTCGGCTGGCAGATTCTCGCCGACGCGCGCCGCCGCTCCGGAGACGCCCGCGGCGCCGCCGAAGCCAACGAGGCGCTCGCGCGCACCAGCCTGGTGCCCGAGCAACAGCTCCTCGCGTGGTCCGAGGCCGGGCGCATCTGGCAAGACGACGTGGCGGACGATCGAGCGCGCCATCGCGGCGTTCGAGACCGCGGCCGCCATCGACATCTCGTACGGAGACCTCTTCGACCGCCTGTCCCGCATCTACGCGGCGCGCGTCATGCAACCCGAGCTGGCCGGCCTTCTCCAGCGGCGCCTCGACGGGATCACCGATCCCGCGGCTCGGCTCGCGATGGAGGTTCGCCGCGGCCGCCTTCTGCTCGAGGTCGGCGACAGGGAGGCGGCGCGCCAGGCGTTCGAGTCCGCGCTGCGCGAGCGACCCGACGACGCCGACGCCCTCTCCGCGTTCACCGATCTCTGCGTCGCCGAGAAGGACTGGGACGCGGCCGAGCAGTCGCTCGTCCGCCTGGCCCGGTTGCTCCCGACCCCCGAGGAGCAGCGCAACGTCTACGAGCGCCTGGGCGACCTCTACTCCACGCACCTGGTCAACCTCGCTCGTGCCGAGGTCGCGCTGAAGGAGGTTCTGAAGCGCGCCCCCGACGACGTCGTCACCGTGCAGAAGCTCGTCGACGTCTACAAGCGCCAGAACGACGCGGCGCGCGCCGCGGAGCTGCAAGAAGACCTCATCCGGCGGGCTCGGTCTCCCGAGGAGAAGCGCCAGCGCGTCCTCGAGCTCGCGGCGATCCACGAACAGACGGCGCACGACAACCGCCGCGCCGAGCAGACGCTGGAGGCCGCGCGGCGAGAGTTTCCACAGGACGTATCCTTGCTGCGCGCGCTCGCCGAGTTCTACGCGCGGCACCATCAGACGCCCGCGGTCAACATCCTCCTCGATCGCGCCGGGGCGGATGCGCGGCGCGCGTTGGTCGCCGGGCGCTTCACGCCGGCGTCGTTCGAGGTGCTCGCCGCGGTGTCCGAGCTTCGCGGCAAGACGGACGCTGCGCGCGTGACGCAAGCCATGCTGGCCGCGCTCGAGGGACGGCCCAGCCAGCTGCAACCCGCCGGCGAGCGCGCCTTCGACCCCCGCCTCGACGACGTCCTCGCGCCCGACGTGCTGACGGCCGCGATGCGCGCCTTGCTCTCGAAGACGGGAGACGCCCTCGACGCGGCCGCCCCGCTCGACCTTCGCACGCTCCAGGCGACCACCATGCCGGCCGACGCTCCGCTCGCCCGCATGGCGTCGAACCTCGCCGCGTCGATCGGGCTCGGTGGGCTCCATGTGCTCGTGTCGCCGAAGCTCGGCAAGGTGTGCCTGCCCGCGACGTCCAAGCCGCCCTCCATCGTCGTGGGAGCCGCCCTCTCCGGGGACGAGCGGGTCGCCGCCTTCCTCGTGTCGAGGGCCCTCAAGCTGCTGAGCGCCAAGGCCTCGTGCGTTCGGGCGAAGCTCGCCGAGCGACCTGGCCGTCCTCGTCTCGGCCTGGCTCAAGTGCTTCAACCCGACCTGGCAACCGCAGGGGATCAACGCGGCGATGCTCAACGCGGCGGGCGGGCGCATCCAGGCCGCGCTTGCTCGAAAGCTCGACCCGGACGTGGGCATGCTCGCCCTCGAGGTCGCCGGCGGGATCGGGACCCAGCAGGTCACTCTCGGCCCTGCGGCGCTCACGTGGGGGAACCGCGTCGCGCTCCTCGCGCTCGGGGACCCGAACGTGGCGCTCGATGCCGTGGCGGCGGCGGGCGGAGCGTCCGACGGCGCACCGCGCGCAGTCGGCGAACGAGGGGTCTGGGTGGCAAAGACCCCCCCCGCGCGAGAGATCATCGCCTTCGGCGTCACCGACGCGTTCGCGGAGGCTCGCGCCCGCCTCGGACTCAATCGCTAGTGCAGCGCCGTCGAGATGCAATCAATGGTTGCTGTCATCCTCCTGAGCGAAGCGAAGGACCCCACGGCGCCAACGGATCCTCGGGCGATGTGGGGTCCTTCGGCCTTCGGCCTCAGGATGACAGCAACGGGGAGCGTTGACCGCATCTCGACGGCGCTGCACTAGCGTCCCCGCGCGAACGTGGATAGACATGCTGATTCCTTGCGAAACGGCGCCAAGGACGCTAGGTGAAGCGCCCAATGGCCGCCGCGCGTCCGTACGCCATCCGCAACGTCGCCATCGTCGCCCACGTCGACCACGGCAAGACCACGCTCGTCGACCACATGCTCCGGCAGGCCGGCACCTTCCGCGCGAACGAGGTCCTCGCCGAGCGCGTGATGGACTCGAACGATCTCGAGCGCGAGCGCGGCATCACGATCCTCGCGAAGAACACGAGCGTGCGCTGGCGCTGCGGCCGACGGGACGGCTGCAAGATCAACGTCATCGACACCCCCGGCCACTCCGACTTCGGCGGCGAGGTCGAGCGCACGCTGCTCATGGCCGACGGCGCGCTCTTGCTCGTCGACGCCGCCGAGGGGCCGCTGCCGCAGACGCGCTTCGTCCTCCGCAAGTGCCTCGAGCTCGGGCTTCCCGGTCATCGTCGTCATCAACAAGATCGACCGCTCCGACGCCCGCCCGGACGAGGTGCACGAAGAGATCTTCGACCTCTTCTGCGATCTCGAGGCCGACCGACGCGCAGCTCGACTTCCCGCTCGTCTACGCCATCGGCCGCGAGGGCATCGCCAAGCTGACGCTCGAGGACCCGTCGACGACGCTCGCCCCGCTCTTCGAGATGATCCTCGACAAGATCCCCCCGCGCCGGGCGACCCCGACGGCGCCGCTGCAGATCCTCGTCAGCAACATCGACCACGACGACTACGTCGGGCGCCTCGCCATCGGGCGCATCGTCTCCGGCACGGTCGCGCGCGAACCAGCCCGTCGGCGTCATCAAGGACGGGCGGACGCTCAAGGCGACCGTCAAGGTGCTCTCGACCTTCGAGGGCCTGAAGCGCACGCCGGCCCCCGAGGCGGCGGCGGGCGAGATCGTCGCCATCGCCGGGCATCGAGGACGTCGACGTCGGCGACACGATCGTCGACCAGAACCCCGGGCTGGGAGAGCGCGCGCGCTCCCGCGCATCCTCGTCGAGCAGCCGACGATCAAGATGCGCATCGGCGTCAACACGTCGCCCTTCGCCGGGCAAGAGCAAGCAGACCAAGTTCTTGACCAGCCGGCACCTCCGCGAGCGCCTCTTCGCGCGAGGCGAAGAAGAACCTCGCCATCCGCGTCGAGGAGACGGAGTCGCCGGACACGTTCCAGGTCCTCGGCCGCGGGCGAGCTGCAGCTCGCCATCCTCGTCGAGACGATGCGCCGCGAAGGGCTACGAGATGCAGCTCGGCAACCCCGAGGTCGTCACCCGCACGGTCGACGGCGTGCTCTGCGAGCCGATGGAGCTCGTCGTCGTCGACGTGCCCGAGCAGTTCATCGGCGTCGTGACCGAGCGCCTCGGCGAGCGGCGCGGCCGGATGGTCAAGATGAGCAACCCCGGCTACGGGCGGGCGCGCCTCGAGTACCGCGATCCCGAGCCGCGGCGATGATCGGGTTCCGCGGGGAGATCCTCACCGCGACGCGCGGGACCGGCGCTGCTCAACTCGATGTTCGACGGCTGGGAGCCCTGGGGAGGGGCGATGATGAAGCGGGCCGGCGGGCGCCATCGTGTCCGACCGCGGCGGCGTCGCCGACGCCGTACGCGCTGCACCACCTGCAGCCGCGCGGGTCGTTCTTCATCGCGCCGGGGGCCGACGTCTACGAGGGGATGATCGTCGGCGAGCACAACCGCCCGAACGACACCGACGTCAACGTCATCAAGGAGAAGAAGCTCACGAACGTCCGAAACCACGGCAAGGACGAGAACGTCCTGCTCGCCCCGCCGCGCATGCTGACCATCGAGACGGCGATGGAGTGGATCGACGCCGACGAGCTGGTCGAGGTGACGCCCGACGCCGTCCGCGTGCGAAAGCAGATCCTCGAGATCAACAGGCGGCCGCGCAGAAGCGAGGCCATCGAGGACGCGCAGAGCGTGGGCTGAGAAGAAAGCAACGTCTCGCCGGAGTTCGGCCTCTCGCGGCCTCTCCGCCACGGTGCTTCTTCTCGCGTCCGCTGCGTCGGCGCCCGCTGCCGGCGCCTCCTCCGCGGACGAGCTCGTGCTTCAAGCCCGCGCCCACGAGGCGACGCACGAGGACGACATCGCCGTCAGGCGGTACTCCGATGCGCTGATGCTCGACCCGACGAACGTGGACGCGTGGCTCGGGCTCGGCGCGCTCAGGGTCAAGCTGGGGGACCCGGTGGAGGCCGATCGCGTCTACTCCGCCGCACTCGAGCGCGTCCCTTCCCTGCGACGTGCCCTTCTCGGGCGCGCGAGGGCTCGCTGGGCGCTGGGCCACCACGTCGAGGCCGAGGAGGACCTCGAGACGTTCGCCGCCCAGGACGGCGACCTCGGGGCCCTGCGCGAGCTCGCAGGATGGTTCGGCAGCGACGGGCGCACGCCTGCCCAGCTCGCGACGTGGCGACGCCTGCTCGCGGCCGCCACCCGGCTCGGCGACGCCGCGTTGGCCGCGGAGGCCCGGCGCATGGTCCGCGCCCTGGTCATCCTCGTGGACGGCGCAGACCCCGCCTCTTCGCCCGTCGACCCCGACCCCGCGCGACAGGCGATGGCCCGCATCGCGCGGCGGGGGGGCTAGTTGTTGGGGTAGTTGCCCGGGTGACTCGCCGGGCTGCACGTCATGACCGGGGCGGCCTCGGTCCCGAGGGCGTCCCGCGTCGCGCGGACCAGGACGTGACGGACGCGCGAGAGCACGCGATCGCCGTTGTAGACGACGTGGAGAGGCTCCCGAACGTCCCAACCGAGGACCGGCAGCTCGACGAGGGCGCCGCTGTTCAGGAAACGACACGCGGCCAAGATGGGGCCAAAGACCACGTGGTCCGTGCACGACACGAACTCGAGCGCCGCTCCGATCGTCTGCGCCTCGTGCGCGATCCAGCGCTTCTCCCAGGCCAGCGGGCAGTCGTCGCCTATCGCCACGAAGCGGTCCCCCCCGGCCTCACGGGGCCCACGAAGGGCAAGGAACGCACGCGATCGGGGGTCAACGGAAGCGGCCCGAGGCGCTTGGCGAAACTCGGCCGCGCGAGGAGCCCGCTGCGGCACGAACCCGCGATGTCGCCCGCCCAGGCTCCTGGAAGATTCTCGATGCCGCCCGGGACGACCGCGGCGTCGAACACGTTCTCCGCGACGCACGCGCGCAGCTGGGCCGGCGCGAGCTCGAGGACGCGAACGCGACCTCCCGGCAGCATGGCCACGACGGCAGGGAGAACGAGGGACACGAGGTACGAGGGCCCGGCGACCGTGAGCTCGAGGGTCGGCGTCGTGCCCTGATTGCGAAGCGAGGCCGTGGCGCTCAGCTCGGCGACCGCTCTCGCGACGCGCGGGAGGACCAGGCGGCCTGCGGCGGTCGGCGAGACCCCGCGGGCGCCGCGACAGAGCAATCGCACCCCAAAATGCCGCTCGAGACGCACGACGGCCTTGCTGACCTGGGACGGCGTGACCCGGATCTCGCGCGCGGCTCCCGAGATGGAACCAGTGCGCTGCACGGCCAGCAGCGTCATCAGATCGGATAAGCGAAGCTCGGGAAGCGCAGACACGCCTTTCTGGTACGCCCCACAACGCGACCGGTATCGGTCTGCCGAGCCGACCTATCGGATGGCGAACGCGGCCACGCCAAAACCGCCCGCCACCCAGATGACGCCGCGCGCGCTGTCGCAGGCCATCGAGAGCGCCCGACCATCGAGCTCCCCGTCGGGCCGCGCGGGACCCACGCGGGCCACGACCGCGGCCTTGCCGGACTCGCCCAGATGCACGAGGGCCGTGGTGTCGTCGGCGTCCGAGTAGGTCGCCGCGAGGAGGCTCCCGTTGCCGTCCACGAAAGCCAGGGCCGTCACCACCCCCTCCCAGGCGTGCGCGCGCCACGCGCCGTCCGGGCCTCTCCGCACGACGCCGCGACGACCGGGATAGGCCACGAAGAGGCCGCGCGCGGCGACGAGCTCGGGGCCGCATGGTTCGGTGGCGCCGGCCGCCTGGCTCTCGATCGAGCCGTCGGGCCGGCCGCGCAAGAACGCGAGCGGCAGCCCCGCGCCGTCGACGGTCAGCGCAATCATTCCCGCCTCCCCGTCCCCCGAGAGCGCGGTCACGGCGCCCTCCACGGAACGAAGCTGAAAGGGCCCCGCCGCGACCGACACGGCCAGACCGCGGGCCGACGTCCGCACCCAGAGCGCGCCGGACGCCAGCACGGCGTCGGTCGCGACGAGCCCCTCGGCGTGCGGTTGAAACGTCGCGCCCGCGTCCCGCGAGACGAGCAGCCGCCCGTCGCCCAGGACCGCGGCGACCGTTTCCTCTTCCACGGCCAGGGCGGTGACCTCCGCACCGTGCAAACCGCGCCCGGGGGCGGCTCGCGATTCTCCTTCGAGATCCACCCGCAAGAGCTGGAGACTCCCGGCTTCTGTACGGCCTGCGATGAGCGCGCCGCGGGCCACGCACGCGACGGCGCTGGCCGACGCGAGAGCGACCGGTGCGCCGACCCTCGCAAGCGGTTGCGCCGCCCACGAGAGCCCGAGGGGCCGGTCGACGGCGAAGTGATCGTCGCCAAGACCGGGGTCAATCTCGCCCCCTTCGTCGTCCGCGTCGAGGGAGGGCAGGTCCTCGTCGCGCAGCTCCTCGTCCGCGTCGAGGGGGCCCTCTTCGCCCGAGTCGAGCCCCGCCACCTCGGACACGTCGTCGAGGCCAAAGTCGCTCCCCGTGATCCCCGGCTCCTCCGCCTCCACGAAGGACGTCCCCTCGTCGCGGATCTCCAACGTGTCGTCCTCGCCGAGATCCAGAATCGGCGGCGTCCTGCGCCTCGCCGACCCAGGCGCCTTCGCCCTCGGCCAGGTCCATCTCGCTGACGTCGGCGGGGTCGTCCTCGCCGGTCGCATCGTCGAGATCACCGTCGCTCGCCGCCGGACCCGGAATCTCGTCGGCATCGTCCCCCGGGGCGGCTTCGCCCGAGTCACCCGGGTCCCCGTCGAGCGGCGGAAGCTCGTCGAGCTCGTCCTCGTCGGGCACCGGCACCGTGGGAGGAATTTCCGTCGCCAAGGCCGCAAACGGTAGCAGCCGCCTCGCGCCCCCGCTCTCGTCAAATCGCGCCGGCCCACCTCGGCCGGAGGTACCCTCCGCGGCGATGGAAGCAGGCGCGTCCGGCGAGCATCCCGCGGCTCTGGCGGTGCATACCCGCGGCCTCTCGCTCAACTACGGCACGCTGCGGGCCCTCGACGCCCTCGACCTCGACGTGGCCCGCGGACAGCTCTTCGCCTTGCTCGGCCCGAACGGGGCCGGCAAGAGCACGACAATCGGGATCCTCACGACCCTGCTCGCGCAGTCGGCGGGGGTGGCCGTGGTCGCCGGGTGGGACGTCGTTCGCCAACCGCGCGAAGTGCGCCGCTCGATGGGCGTCGTCTTCCAGGAAGGATCGCTCGACGACCGCCTGACGGCGCGCGAAAACCTCGACCTTCACGCCGCCATGCACGGCATCCCGACCGGCGACAGAGCGAGGAAGGTCATCGCTCGCCTCGAGACGGTCGGCCTCGCGTCGGCCGCGAACCAGCGGGTGCGTACGCTGTCCGGCGGTATGAAGCGGCGGCTCGAGATCGCCCGGGCGCTGCTCCACGAGCCCGAGATCGTCATTCTCGACGAGCCGACCGTGGGCCTCGATCCGCAGACGCGCCGCAGCGTCTGGGATCAACTGGCGTCGATGGCGGCGACACGCGAGCGGACGGTCTTCGTCACGACCCACTACATGGACGAAGCCGAGCGCTGCGACGACGTGGCCATCGTCGACCACGGCAAGCTGGTGGCCCGAGGGTCGCCCGCCGAGCTGGTCGCGCGGACGGGCGGCGAGCGACTCGTCGTGCGGTGCGAAGACGACGCCCGGGCCGCCGAGCTCGCGCGCGGCCTCGGGTGGCGCGTCCATCCCGGGCAGCCCCCCAAGGCGGGCCTGGTCATCGAGGGGCAGCGGCCCGAGATCATGCTCGCGCAGCTTGCGCAGGCGGGCGCGGGCATTCGCGAGGCCGAGATCGTGCGGCCCACGCTCGAGGACGTCTTCGTCGAGCTCACCGGGCGCGGCCTGCGCGACGTCCACGACGAGGAGGCCGGGCGCCACGCCGCCATGCGAACGAACCTGCGAGCCCGCGGTCGCCGCTGAGCCGCAAAATTACGAGCGGACGCGGTGCCTCGTACACGGTAAGATAGAAATGCCGGTGAGACGCGCGTGTGCCGCGCGGCATGCCAGGGTGCGTGCGAAGAGGTAGTGAAGGGAGTCGGCGCGATGTCGGAGCGCGAGAGTATGAGGCGCGAGCTCAAGGAGCTCGCAAAGATGGCCGAGTCCATGCGCCCAGGGCCGCCGAGCGAGCCCCCGCCCGCGCCCGTGTCCGTCGATCGCCCCAGCAACACGAGCGCGTCGGGCCTGACGGTTCCTCCGGTGGTCCCGGTGGCCCCGACTCCGTACACCCCCGAAGCCATTGCCCTCCCAGTCCCCCGACCGCCCGGCGCCCGCCGCGGCGGCGTCATCGCCGTCGTCGTCGGAACGCTCGCGGCCGTCGCACTCGTGGGAGGCATGATGGTCGTTCGCCAACGCGCCGCGCGAACCGCGGCCGTGGCGCCGCCGATCAACGTGCTGGCCACAGCCCCGACCGCGACCGCGACCGCCACCGCGACCTCGACCCCGACCGCGACCGCGACCGCGACCCCGACCGCGACCTCGACCGCAACCGCGACCGCGACCCCGACCGATACCCCCCTGGCCGTCGCTCCCGCCTCCACGGCCCCCCCGACCACCCCTCCGGCCGCCCATCACCACCCCATCCATTTCACCCCCCACCGCGCCGTCAAGCCGCCCCCCTCTACCCCCGCCTCCGCTCCTGCAGCTGCCGCTGCCCCGAAAGCCGCTTCCCCCGCCCCCGCGTCCGGCGGTGACTCGCTCGACGAGGCCATCCGCAAGGCTGTCGCGGCCCCGCCGAAGAACTGAGTGGGCACGCGCCTTTCGGCGACGTCCCTCGTGTAAGGTCGCGGCGTGTCTCCCCTCGCGATCGATCTGAGCGCCGTCGTGGCCCTCACTCGACGGGACCTCATCCGCTTCGCGCGCGACCGCAGCCAGAATCCTTGGGGCGGTCGGGCGGCCGGCCATCTGGATGCTGCTCTTTGCCACCGGGCTTCACCACGCGTTCGCGGGGTCGATGGACTCACGGCTCGGCTATCGCCAGTTCGCCTATTCCGGGTGCGTCGCGATGACGATCCTGTTCGGGGGGATGTTTCAAGGGGTGACGATGGTGTGGGACCGGGAGTTCGGGATGCTCCGGGCCGTCCTGGTCGCTCCGGTGTCGAGGACCGCAATCGTGGCCGGCAAGACGCTGGCGGGGACGAGCGTCACGCTGATTCAAGCCCTGGTGGCGGCTGCTTTTGCTCCTCTCGTGGGCGTGCGACTCGGCTTCGGTGACGCGGCGCGCCTCACGGCCGCGATGGCCGTCATGGCGCTCGCCGTGACGGCGCTCGGAACGACGGTCGGCAGCCGCATGAGGACGTTCGAAGGCTTCGGCGTCATCTCGAACTTCGTCGTCTTGCCGCTCTATTTCCTGTCCGGCGGCGTCTTTCCCTCGGCCGGACTGCCGGCGTGGATGCACACGCTCCTTCTTTTGAACCCGATCACGTACGGCGTCGACCTGATGCGCGCCGCCATCGGGCAGCCCCACGCCTTTCCGTGGACGCTGGACGTCGCCGTGCAGAGCCTGTTCGCCGCGGCCATGTGCGTTGCCGCGCTCGCCTCTTTTCGACGCGCCGCGGGGTGACTCCGTCGCGCGCCATCCGTGTCTCGATGGCAACGATGAGTGCCAAATGTGACGCGGACGTCAGGGGCCTCGACGGGCGTTCGCCGCGCGCGCAGCCTTTTCTTCGATCGGCACGGCGCGTGCTTTGGAGAAGAGGGAGTTCAGATTTCCGTTTCCCCGGTCTTCCCCGTCATGTCCCCTCGCGCTCACTTCTGGCTTCGTCTCGCCGCCTTCACGGTCATCCTGGTCGCCGAGTTCGGGCCACGGGCTCGCAGCGCTCCGTCGGCGTCGCAGGCACCTGTCGTGGTCGCGACAGTCGCGCGCTGACCGTCTCGGGCCCGGGCCCAGCGGGCCAGCGGCTCGGGACGAGCCAGGTTGCATCCTCTCCGCCGGCGCGTAGCCTGCGTCCCCCGCCTCGGTGCGCCGATCGCGCAAGGGCACGCAACCTATGCGCCTCCTCGTCCTCTCCCGCAACGCGACCCTCTATTCGACCAGCCGCCTGGTGCTCGCCGCCCGGGCGCGGGGCCACGACGTGTCGGTCGCGGATCCGCTGGCCTTTCGCATCGTCATATCGCGCGGCCGCCCCTCGCTCTACCTCGGCGACCAGGCGGCGCCCAACGCCGACCTCGTGCTCCCCCGCATCGGCGCGTCGATCACGAACTACGGGCTCGCCGTCGTCCGCCAGTTCGACCTGATGGGGGTCCCCGTCCTGAACACGGCGCTCGCCATCGCCCGGTCGCGCGACAAGCTCCGCGCGATGCAGCTGCTCACGAAGAAGAACATCGACGTCCCCGTCACCGTCTGCGCGCGGACGCCCGACTCGATCGACCGCGCGCTGTCGCAGGTCGGCGGGCCGCCCTGCATCGTCAAGCTCCAGCAGGGCGCGCAGGGCATCGGCACGATGATCGCCGAGACGCGGCAGGCGGTGATTTCGCTGCTCGAGACGCTCTGGGCGATGGGCCAGGACATCATCCTGCAGCAGTACATCGCCGAGGCGAAGGGGCGCGACCTCCGGGCGATCGTCGTCGGCGGCAGGGTCGTCGCCTCGATGCGGCGCCAGGCCAAGGCCGGCGAGTTCCGCTCGAACCTCCACCGGGGCGGGCTCGGCGTCGGCGCGGCGCTCGGCGGGCCGTACCGCCGGGCCGCCGTCGCGGCAACCCGCGTCATGGGGCTCGAGGTCGCGGGGGTCGACATGCTCGAGACGCGGGAAGGCCCGAAGATCCTCGAGATCAACAGCTCGCCCGGGCTCGAGGGGGTGGAGCGCGCGAGCGGCGTCGACGTCGCGACCGCCATCGTGGCCCACGCCGAGCGCTACCTCGAGCGCCGCCGGCTCCGGCGCCGCAAGGGCCGGACAACGCTCGACGACGAGAGGCGCCTCTCGCGCATCCGGCACGCGAACGCGCGCGGGTGAGTGTGAATCGCGCGGAGCTGCGCTATAGCCCCGCTCTCGACGCGCCCATGGCCTCGTCTCCGCACCCCACCGGCTACTACGGACGCTTCGGGGGCCGCTTCGTCGCCGAGACCCTCGTGCCGGCGCTCGAGGAGCTCGCGGGCGCGCTCGACGCGATCGTGCGCGGCGAGGCCTTCCAGCGCGAGTGGCGCGATCTCCTCGCCACCTACGTCGGCCGCCCCACGCCCGCTCGGCGAGGCCAAGCGGCTCGCCCGGGCGATCGACCCGGCGGGCCGCGCCCTCGGCGCGCCTGTGGCTGAAGCGCGAGGACCTCTGCCACACGGGCGCGCACAAGATCAACAACGCCCTCGGGCAGGTGCTCCTCGCGAAGAAGATGGGCAAGACGCGCATCATCGCCGAGACCGGCGCGGGCCAGCACGGCGTCGCGACCGCCACGGCGTGCGCGCTCTTCGGGCTGCCGTGCGAGGTCTACATGGGGGTCGAGGACGTCGAGCGCCAGGCGCCCAACGTCGGGCGGATGAAGCTCCTCGGCGCGAGGGTGGTGCCCGTCCTGAGCGGCTCGCGCACGCTCAAGGACGCGATGAACGAGGCCCTCCGCGACTGGGTGACCAACGTCGGGACGACGCACTACTGCATCGGAAGCGCCGCGGGGCCGCATCCCTATCCGGAGCTCGTCGCCACGCTGCAGAGCGTCATCGGCGACGAGGCGCGCAGCCAGGTCCTCGCGGTAGCAGGGCGCGCTGCCCGACGCGGCCATCGCGTGTGTCGGCGGCGGGTCGAACGCGATCGGCCTCTTCCGCGCGTTCCTCGCCGACCCGGCGGTCGCGCTCTTCGGCGTCGAGGCCGCAGGCGAGGGCGTGGCCACCGGACGCCACGCGGCGACGCTGGGCGAGGGGCGCGTCGGGCGTGCTTCACGGCTCGAAGAGCTACGTCCTCTGCGACGACGGCGGGCAGATCCAGGAGGCGCACTCGATCAGCGCGGGCCTCGACTACCCGGGGGTGGGACCGGAGCACTCGTGGCTGAAGGAGACGCGGGCGCGCGACGTACCTGTCGGCGACCGACGACGAGGCGCTCGCTGCGGTCGTCGCTCCTCGCGCGGACCGAGGGGATCATCCCCGCGCTCGAGACCGCACACGCGTTCGCCCGCGTCGGCGACGTCGCGCGGCAGCTCGCGGAGAAGCACGGCCGCCCCGTGACGATGGTGCTCGGCCTGTCGGGTCGCGGCGACAAGGACCTCGCGACGCTGCTCTCGCGGCTCGGGGTCGCGCCGTGAGCCGCCTCGACGCCGCGTTCGCGAGCGGCCGCAAGGTCCTCGTCGCGTACCTGTGCGTCGGCGACCCGAGCGTCGACGAGAGCGTCGACGCTCGCGAGCGCGTGCGTGCGGGCGGGCGCCGACGTCGCTCGAGCTCGGCGTGCCCTTCAGCGATCCCACCGCCGACGGGCCGGCGATCGCGCGGGCGAGCCAGCGCGCCATCGCGGCGGGCGGCAGGCTTCGAGGCGACCGCTGCGCGCCGCGCGGGCGATCCGCGCGGCGGAGCCGGACGTGCGGCTCGTTCTCTTCGGGTACTACAATCCGATCTTCGTCCACGGCGAGGCGCGCGCCGCGCGGGCTGCGGCGGAGGCGGGCGTGGACGCGCTGCTCGTGGTCGACTTGCCGATCGAGGAGAGCGGTCCGCTGCGGAAGGCGGCGGCGGGGGGCGGAGTCGGCTTCGTTCCGCTGCTCGCTCCGACGAGTCGCGGCGAGCGGGTGGCGGCGGTGAAGGGCGCGATCGCCGAAGGGCCGGTGCCGTTCGTCTACTACGTGTCGATGACGGGCGTGACGGGGAGCGGCGCGATCGACGCGGGGGAAGCCGGGAGGCGCGCGGCGGAGCTGCGGCGGCAGCTGGGGCGGCCGGTGGTCGTGGGGTTCGGGATCGACTCGCGGGAGAAGGCGCGCGCGGCGGCGAAGGGGGCCGACGGGGTCGTCGTGGGGACGGCGATCGTGCGGGCGATCGAGGAGGGGCGGACGGGGGAAGAGCGGAAGGCGAGCGTGGAGCGGCTCGTGGGGGAGCTGCGGGCGGGGGTCGACGAGGCAGGGGCGGCGTAGCGACGAACGATCGCCCGGCGTGGGCGGCGCGGTGCTCGCGGCGGGGTGAGGCACCCCGTGCCGGGGGCCCCCCTCACCCCGCCGCTGCGCGCCGCGCCACCCACGCCGGGCTCGGCTCGAGGGGGGGCGTTCGCACGCGGTATGATTGGGAGAGCATGCGGCCGGTCGGGGCTACGTGGGTCGCTGCGGTGGGGGCGTTTGCTTTCGCTCTGTCGTGCGGCTGCGAAAGGAGCCGACCGGCCGCGTTCGGGAGGCCCAGGTCGTTTGCGCCTGCGTGCGTCGGGGCGACCGTGATCAGCGCGGCCGATTCGTCGGGGATGACGCAGGCGAGCGAAGCGATGCGGTCGGCGAGTGGATGGACCGCGACGCTCGCCAAGGGCGCGATGCGGTTCGAAGGCGTCCACGAGGGCGGCGAGGATCGCGACGACGGGTCCTTGAGCGCCTTCTGTCGATGGGCTCGGGAAGCCGAGGGAGCCAGGGCTGCGCGGGAGATGGACGGAGTGTGCGTCCTGGGTGTCGACTACGGCGACTGGGGAGCCTGGGTCGAGGCGGTCGAACCCGGGCCTCCGCCGAGCCGGTACGCGATCGCCGCAGGCGTTCCGAAGTGGCTGCTGCCCGTCGGCGCGGACGGGCGGTCCCTCGTCGTCATCGAGGGCAGCTCTATGATGGCTCGGTCTGTGGGCGCGCTGCTCCGACTGGCGCGGACCGACGGGGGGAAGTGGTGCCGCGCGCAGACGGTGCTCCTAGGGGGAGATCCTGTGGGCTGGCGCGTCGACGGGGCGGGCGGCCTTACCCTCCTCCTCTTCAATCGTGACTCCTGGGCCCGACGGTTCTTCGTCGTCCGCGTCGGAGACGACGGGCGCGCCGTTCCTGTCGAGTGAAAGACCGCGCGCGAGCCGTCACCGCTCGCCGACGCCGAGGTTGAGGGCGAAGTCGACCCCGAGCGCGAAGCTGCCGAGGAACGGAAAGGCGTCGATGCCAGCCCCGCCGGTCGCGGCGAAGTGCCCGGAGGTGTTGTCCGGCTGCCCGCCGCATCGCGGGTCCGGGCAGTAGGCGGCACCCGCCCCGAGAAACGCCGTTCCGCGAACGGGCCCCCACCACTCGCTCAGCCCCAGCTCGCCCATCTGAGCGCCACTGACAAGAGCGACGGTGCCCGTAGGGATGGTCACCGAGTACGAGGCGCGCCCCGCGACAGGCGGGTGCAGCCTCCGCCACGCGATCTCGTCACCCTCCACGGGAACGCGGACGCAAGTCGAAGACCCCGACGGGCTGCCCTTCAGCGCGAAGTCCACGGCCGGCGCAGGCGTCCCCGCGGGAACGGTGACGCCGAAGGTGTCGTCGTGACCTCGTGCGGATAGTGACCACCGATGCTTGTCCGTGCCACCCTGGTCTTCCACGTCGACCGCAAGCGGCGTCTCGCCCGGCGCGCAACGCTCCTCCGAGGTGCCGACGGAGGCGCGCGCGATCGCGGGGTCGTCGTCCGAGGCGATCTGGACGCCGTATCGGACGGGCTGGTTCTTGGATGGATCCCCTCTCGCTCTTCGAGCTCGACGGAGAGGCCGTCGCGGAAGACCTCGAGGCCCGGCGGCCGCGGGACGAACCGCGAGGGAGCGCACGCGACGATCGTCGACGCGATCCAACCAGCGGCAACGAGGAGGCGAGCTCGCGAGCGCGGTCGCGGGGAGATGCAACCGAGGCCGCCGACTGGGGCGTCGGCCCGTTGCCAGCGCATCGGCCAAGTGTACGAGGCCGGCATCCGCAAGATCCATCGGGACGTTTGCGTAGCGTTTCAGGGCTCGAAGGTCATCGAGATCCTGAGGCCGGCGACGATCGTCGCGAGCAGCTTGAGCGCCATCAGGTGACCGACGCGGGCGACGGTAAGAAGAGCTCGTCTCCTCCCTCCAGGTAGCGCGCTACCGACGCTCGGTCGCGGGATCCCGGCGCTCGCCGCCTCGCCGGTGCGCTTTCATTCGAGCGTGCACGTAGGCGAGACGCTGCACCGGCGTCGGGTAACGGGCGCAAAACCAGGCGATGAGATCGAGCGCCTCGCCCCGCGCTTCGGCGCTCGTGGGCACGTCCTGGATGCGCCGCCACTCGGCCGCGGAGAGGGGATCGTCGTAGACGGAGATCATGCCTTGTCCTCCCTCGCGCGTAGAGCCTCCAGGTACTCGATATCGGCAATGTCCCGTTTCCGTACGGCGAACTGTTTCGTGAGGATCAGATCCGTGATCCGAGGCAACTCCACGTATCCGCCGCCCGGGGAGAGCGCCAGGCGTCTGCGACCTTGCCACACGTCGTCGAAGGCGACGCGCGTACCGTCAATCGTCGGAACCGCCCGGGCGACGAGAACGTCCACGCGCTCGTCGTTCTCCAGCACGTAACGGCCGTGGGCGCGCGCGTCGTCCGGGGCGCGATTCGGGGCCAGGTGCAGCGGCGCGCATCGTTCGTTGAGGAGCTCCACGTCGTCGAAGTGAAGCCACAGATCGTAGTCTGCCGTGAGAACGGGTGCCCCGAGGACGACGAGGGCCTGGCGTCCGATGAGTAGGGCGCGGAGCGGCTCGCGGAACACGACGCCAAAGAGCTCAGCCGGTTCGAAGGTGTGCGCCTCCACGACGACAAGGTAACACGGGCGCGAAGCATCCCCGTCGCACGCCCGACGGATACGAAGGTGGTCCCGCTCACGACGCCAAACGAGCGCGGAGGGCCCCGCGTCACCGCGCGGAGCCCTCCGTCCCGTTCACTGCGTGCTGCTCGTTACGGCGCCGGCTTGGCGGCCGGCGTCGCGGCCGTGGCGGGAGTCGTCGCCGCCGGAGCGGTCGACGTACCGGTCACGGTCTTCTTCTGCTTCGGCCCCATCGTGTGCCGCGCTTCACGCGTCGCCTTCGCCTTCGTCGCGGCGGTGGCCTTGTCCGCCACCAGGCGCGTCGGCTCCTTCTGGGGAGAGAAGCCGAAGTCCGAGATGACGCTGGCGTCCTTGAACTGGTTCAGGACGAAGGTCCGGAACCCGACCAAGAGCGGCCCCATCGTCGCACGCTGCGTCTTCGCGGCGGTGACCGCGTCGTGCAGCGCAGCCTTCGCCTTGGTGGCGGCGTCGGCGGCGGCGATGTCGTTCTGAAGCAAGGTGATGAGCTGCGCCGGGGTGTAGCCGACGCCGCGGATGAGAATCGAAGTAAGAGCCATCAAGTACTTCTGGATCGCCGCGATCATCTTGCGATCGCGGTCCTGCTGAGCGGTTCGATTGTTGGACATGACACGTATCTCCTTTGACTGGTCGTGACTTCCCCCGGAGACGCGCGCGGGCACCATGTCCGCGTCGGGCTTCGTGGGCTTCTGTCCTGTTAAGCCGTTTGAAAAACCGAAATCCCCCATGGGGGCATGTCGATTTTTCATTTTCTTTCGGGGAGAGGGCGTCAAAGGTCCGACTAAGCCCTTGGTCGCGCGGACTACGTCCGAGTTGGCTCGGTGAAAGGCCGTGCGAGGCCGGACCACGGCCTTCGTCGCTCGTACGACGGCCTTCCGAGGCCGGTGAACGCCCGTGTCTCCTCGGTGAAAGCCCGAGGAAGCGCGAGCCACGTCCCTTCCCGGGCGGACGAAGGCCGCTCCTGCGCCTACCACGCCCTTCGTCCGAGCCACGACGGCCTTGGCCCGACCGCTGAAGGCCGTCATCGGCGCCACGACGGCCGTAGGCCGAGGGCTGACGCCCGTCGTCCGAGCCTCCGCGCCCTCAGGCCGCGCTCGGAAGGCCCTGGCCCGAGCTGGCTCGCTCGGATGCCGCCCATGAAAGGCCTTCGTACGGGCGCTGCCGCGCGTCGGCCGCCCAGACAAGCCCTCGGTCCGCGGACGCACGGCGGAAGGCCGACCCGTTGCGCGCATCACGAGACCGTTGACCTCGATTCCCCGATGGTCCACGGTCTTTGCCCACCTGGACATACCTCGCTCCCCCGACTCGACGCCCTCTCCTGTGAGGCCTTCTGCGGATCCCCGCGCGGCTTACCTCGCGGACCCCGCCGTCCTCGACCCGCTCCGCAAGGCCATCCGCAAGATCGTCCCGCCGTCGGACGTGGACGATGTCGTGCAGAACGCCCTCGTGGCCGCCCTGACCGACCCCAACTACCCCGAGGCGCGCGAGGTCTTCATCCCCTGGCTCCTGACGAAAGGCCGCTCGAGAGCCATCGACCACGTTCGCTCGATGAAGCACCGCCAGAATCTCCTCGGAGATGTCCCCGAGGGGGGCGTCGACGCGCTGCCGGACGGTCCCGTCGCGAGCGCTTCCGCCGCTCACGACGCGGCCGAGGCGATACGCTTCACCGAGGCGCGCCTCGACGAACGGGCCGCCGGCCCCTCGACCACGCGCAGTGCGCGCTGGCTCATGCTCCAACTGCGAGGCGAGAACCTCGAGGACATCGCGCTCGACGAGGGCGTGACTGCGAAGACGGTTCACCACGCCGTCGCTCGCCTGAAGCGTCATCTGCATGCCGCGTGGATCACCGCCGCGGCCGCCGTGCTCCTTTTCTTCTTGGTGCGCGGCCTCTACGGACGCAACCCCGAGAACGAACGAGCTCACGTCGTACCCGCTCCGTCCGCGCTCCCGAGCGTCGCTCCCCCGGCGCCGCAGCCTCCCGTGCCGACACGCGAGGAATTCGTGCGCCGCCTGCGCGACGACGCCGCTCGCGAGTGCGGGGCGGAAGAGTGGGAACGCTGCATGGAGGATCTGCAGCGTGCGTATCAGGAAGACCCCGAGGGCAACCTCGATCCGGGGATCCAGAAGCTGCTCGGCGCGGCGCGCGCGCACCTGCCGGATCCGGAGGCCAAGCCGCCGGGGAAGTGAGGGCCGCGTCGGGACTTCTCTGCTCCATCGAGAGCGTCGACTCACCGCGGAACGTACACGCCGAACGGTTCGGTCCTCGAGGCTTCTCGATGGTATGGCTACCAAGACGATCCGATTCGCCCCTCTCCCAACGGCCGCCCTAGGGCTGGTGGTCGCGTGCTGCTCCGGGGAAGTCGTCCCGTTCACGCCGCCGGACGGCGCATCCGACGCGGGCTCGGGCGCCGACGTCGCGGGCTACGATCTCGAGTCGGGCGCGGGCATGCTTCCGCTGTCGGGCGATATCGAGAGCGCGGGCCAGGCGCCCGTCACCACGCTCACGCTGGGCTGCGCGGGCGAATGCGTCGACGTGCAGGCGGTCGGGCGCGGAGGGTTCCCGCCGTACACGTACGCGTGGAGCGACGGCGCGACCGGGCCGACGCGCCACCTCTGCCCGCTCGCGACCGAGACGCTTTCGGTCGCGATCACGGACACGGGTGTGACGGGGGGCGAGTTCGCGCGCGCCCCGCAGACGGTCCACGCGACGCTGACCGTGCAGGTGCTCGGCTGCGCGGACGCCGGGCCGCCGACCGACGCGAGCGCGCCCTCGGATGGCGCGGCGGGCGACGGGCCGATCGCACCCCCCGGCTGCGGCGTCGCATCCGGACCTCCGAGCTGCAAGCCGGGTGGACCTGGATTGACGACGTGCGGCCAGAGCAATAGCGACTGCTGCTGCACGAGCCTCGAGGTCGCCGGCGGCACCTTCTACCGCACGTACACGAACGACGGCAGCGGCCCGACGGGAGAGGCCGACCCCGCGACCGTGAGCACCTTCCGCCTCGACAAGTACGACGTGACGGTCGGTCGCTTCCGGCAGTTCGTGGACGCGTGGAACGGAGGGCTCGGCTACGCACCGCCCGCGGCTTCCGGCAAGCACACGCATTTGAACGGCGGGCCGCGGGCTCGCCAGCGCCCCGAACGTGAGCACGGGGCAGGTCTACGAGCCGGGATGGGTCGCGACGGACGACGGCAACGTCGCACCGACCGACTGCGAACCTCGCCTGCCACACCGGATTCGCGACGTGGACGCCGTCAGCCGGCAACGGCGAGAGCCTGCCCATCGATTGCGTGAACTGGTACGAGGCCTATGCCTTCTGCATCTGGGACGGAGGCTTCCTGCCGAGCGAGGCGGAGTGGGAGTACGCGGCGGCCGGCGGAAGCGAGCAGCGCGAATATCCGTGGGGCAGCGCGGCCCCGGGGACGTCGAACCAATACGCGATCTACGGGTGCAACTACCCGGGCGGCGCGACATGCAGCGGCATCGTGAACATCGCGCCCGTCGGTTCGGCGCCCATGGGCGCGGGACTCTGGGGGCAGCTCGATCTCGGCGGCGAGGTGTACGTATGGAACCTCGACTGGTACGACTCGTACGCCAATCCCTGCATCGACGGCGCCGACCTTTCGGGAGCCGGCATACGCGTCGAGCGCGGGAGCTCGTACGAGGACAACGCGACGACGTTGGTCTCTACGTACCGGTACAACACCAACCCGGCGAGCCGCGACTACGGGGTCGGCGTCCGGTGCGCGAGGACGCCGTAGGCCGCGACCTCGACCTCGACCCCGACCGCGACCCCGACCGCGACCGCGACCGCGACCCCGACCGCGACCGTGGCGCGCCCCGCCGTCGCTTTCTCCCCCCCTCCCACGGTATCCTCCCCCCCGTCCCCGCCAATGCTCCTCCTCTGCCTCTCCGACATCCACGGCCAGCTCGATGCCCTGCGCGCCGTCCTCGCGACGGCCGAGCGTCGCAGCTTCCATAAGCTGCTCGTCGCGGGCGACATCGTCTTCCCAGGGCCCGAGCCGCTCGAGACATGGCGGCGCCTCTCCGCCGCGGGGGCCGTCATGGTGCAGGGGCTCGCCGACCGCGCGGTCGCCACGCTCGATCCCGACGGTCTTCACCCGCGCAGCGACCACGAGCGCGCGCGACTCGAGCGGATGCGCGCGACCCGCGATGCCCTCGGAGAGCTCATCCTGCAGCGAATCCGCCGGCTCCCGACCCACGTGCGCATCCCGCTCGAAGACGGGGGCGAGCTCCTGCTGGTGCACGGCTCGCCCGCCGACCCTGCCGAGGCCCTCACGCACGACATGTCGCGACGACGAGATCAACGTGATGCTCGGGGACGACCCGGCCGACGTGGTCGTCTGCGGCGCGAGCCACCTGCCCTTCGACCGCATCGTCGGCGGCGTGCGCATCATCAACGTGGGGAGCGTGGGAGAGGCGCCGGGCGCCCGCGTCGCGCACGCCACGTGGATCGAATCGACGCCCGGCGGACTGCACGTCGAGCCCATCCTCGTCCCGCTCGGCGACGCCGCGCGCGTGAAGTAAATCGTCGCGGACGAACGAAAAAGTGGATCCCGTGGGGCCGCGCCTGCCACGATCGCTTCCGTGACCGGGCCCGGCCTCGCCAAAGTACGCGCGCTTCCCACGATGGCCGCGCGGAGCGGCGTGTTCGTGAGCGTGACCGACGCGCGATGGCGCGAGCTCTTCGACCGCGCGGACGTCATCAGCGAGGGAGGCGCGCAGGGACGAGCGGAGCGGGCGGGTCTGGTACGGCTCGACCAGCCTGATCCTGCCCGCCGCCGCCGACGACGCGGGGCTCCTCGCCACGCTCGCCGCCCAGGACATGCACGTGCGCCTTCGCGCGGTCCGGTCCGCCCACAGGGAGGCCTGCCCTCCGCGCCCCCGGTCGCCTCGGCCGGGTCGCCTGCGAAATCCGCGTGACGCGCGACCCCCGAGGCGTGAGGATTGACGTCGACGTCCAGGCGCCGTTGATAGAGAGACGCGCCACCGTACGACCGGCGCGATGAACCTCTGGGACATGGCACGCACGAGGAATGGACGCGCCGGAGCGGGCGGCGGCAAGCGCAAGCAGCGCAAGGGCGGGGGCACGGTCATCCACGTCGCCTTCGGCTCGGGCGGCGGGCGCCTGCACGGCGAGGCCGAGGCCGATGGTCCGGCGACGGCCTCCGCTCGACTCCCCCTCTCCCCGACGGGCGCGAGCCGGTCACGGACGTCGTTCACGCCGCGCGAGGTCGCCAAGCTCCTCGGCGGTTCCCCAGACGCGCCTGCGGTCGCTCGACCGGGCCAAGATCGTGTCGCCGTCCGGGCAGCGCGGGAGGCAGCGCGCGTACACGTTCCAGGACCTCATCGCGCTGCGCGCGACGCGCGAACTGCTCAAGCACCGCGTCCGCCTTCGGGACGTCGCGCGCGCCATCGGCGCGCTGCGCGCCACGCTGCCGCGCGTCACCCGGCCGCTGCAGGAGCTCCGCATCGTGGGCGACGGGCGTCGCGTCGTCGTGCGAGTCCGAGGCGCGGCAGCTTCGAGCCGCTGACCGGGCAGATGGTCCTCGACTTCCAGGTGCAGTCGCTGCGCGACGACGTCGTGCGCGTGCTCCGCCCCGAGACGAGCCCCGCGCGCGCGCGCACGGCGTACGACCTCTACGTCCAGGCGAGCGCGCTCGACGAGGACCCGGCGACCTACGACCAGGCCGAGGAGCTCTACGGGCAGCGCCATCCGCCTCGATCCGTCGCTCGCCATCGCCTACACGAACCTCGGCAACATCCGCTTCCGGCGCGGCGACGAGGCGGGCGCCGAGGTGCTCTACCGGCGCGCGATCGACGTCGACCCCGCGGCAGCCCGAGGCGCACTACAACCTCGGCTACGTGATGCTCGAGCGCGGCGACGCGCGCGGCGTCGACCGCCTACTTCGAGCGGGCGCTCGAGGGCGACCCGCGCTTCGCCGACGCGCACTTCAACCTCGCGATGGCGTGGGAGCAGGTCGGCGAGCGCGCCCGGGCCCGGCCGCACTGGCAGCAAGTACCTCGAGCTCGAGCCGAAGGGCACGTGGGCCGACGTGGCGCGCGAGCACCTCAAGGCGTAGCTGCGGAAGGACGTCGCTCCTCGACCCGAACGTCGATCTGCTCGATGACGCACTGCTGCTCGGCGTCGGAGCGACGGGGAGACGGGGAGCGCGAGGGCCGTGCGGCAAGCCTCCTCGGCGACCGGGAGCGGCCGGCTCGTCGAGGGAGGCGAAGCATGGCTGCCGGTGCAGGGGCACCGGGTAGTACGACGCGCGTCTCGATGCCGTGCTGCGTGCAGCCAGTCGGCGAGGGCGTCGCGGCGCTCGGTCCGGACGACGAACGCGTGCCACGCGTGCACCGCGGGCGGCGGCCGGATCGACGGGAAGGACCAGCGGCAGGCCGTCGAGCTCGGCCCGGTAGCGGAAGGCCAGGCCTGGGCGCGCTGCCGTCTGCCACGGCGGGCAGGTGCGGCGGTCTTCGCGAGGAGGACGGCGGCCTGCAGCGGCGTCGAGGCGGCTGTTGCGCCCGAGCTCCGCGTGAACGTACGGCGACGTGGCGCCGTGGGCGCGCAGCCGACGCACGCGCGCGGCGACGTCGTCGCGCGACGTGACCAGCGCGCCCGCCGTCGCCCCACGCGCCGAGGTTCTTCGTCGGGAAGAAGCTGAAGCAGCCGGCGTCGCCCGTGCCTGCCGGCGCACCGCCCCCACTCGTCGCGCGCGCCGAGGGCCTGGGCCGCGTCTTCGACGAGGACGAGCGCCTCGCGCGCCGCGAGCACCGACGAGCGCGCGCCGAAGGCGCGCACAGCCCGAAGAGGTGCACGGGCAGGATGGCGCGGACGCGCAGGCCGGCGTCGCGCGCGCGGTCGATCGCCTGCCTCGACGGTCTTCTCGCTCGCGTTGAGCGTCGCCGCGTCGACGTCGCAGAAGACGGGGCGCGCGCCGGTCGACCGCGATGGCCTCGGCCGCCGCGATGAACGAGAACGCCGGCGTGACCACGGCGTCGCCCGCGCCGATGCCGAGCGCGCGCAGGCCGAGCTCGAGGGCGTCCGTGCCCGAAGCGACACCGACGGCGTGCTTCGCCCCGCACTCCTCTGCGAGCCAGCGCTCGAAGTGCCTCGACCCGCGGCGCCGAGCACGAACCGCGCGTCGCGCGCGACCTCGGCGATCGACGCCGAGCACGGCGTCCGCGACCGCCGCCTCCTGCGCGGCGAGATCGACGAGCGGGACGCGCATCACCACCGGCGATGCAAGAGGCACGGGACGCGACGTGCGGACGCGGTCCTGGTAGGCGAAGTCGAGGTTCGCCGTCGCGTAGCCCTCCCCTTCCGAGCACTGCGCGATCGACCTCGCCCCAGGGGTCGACGATGAGCGACTTGCCGTACGTCTGGCGGCCGCGCGGGTGCTTGCCGTGCTGCGCCGGCGCGAGCACGAAGACCTGGTTCTCGATGGCGCGCGCCCGCAGAAGCGACGTGCCAGTGGTCCTTGCCGGTCGTGAGCGTGAAGGCGCGCGGGCACGGTGACGACGCGCGCCCCCTGGTCGACGAGGCGCCGGTAGAGCTCCGGGAAGCGGAGGTCGTAGCAGACGCTCAGGCCGAAGCGCGACGCCGAGGACCTCGGCGGTGACGGGCTCGGAGCCCGGCGCTGGTCGCCGCGCTCTCGCGGTAGCGACGTCCCGTCGGCGAGGCTCACGTCGAAGAGGTGCACCTTGCGGTAGGTCGGCGACGATCGGCGCCGCTCGGATCGACGAGGACGGACGTGTTGTACGGGCGCGCCGCGTCGTCGCTCTTCTCGGGCATGCCGCCGCCGAGGACCCAGACGCCGTACTTGGCCGCGGCACTCGGCGAGCGCGCCGAGGATCGGCCCCGGGAACGCCCCGTCGAGGCGCTCCGCGAGCTCGCGCTTCTGCGCCTCTTCGCCCATGAACGCGAAGTTCTCGGGCAAGGTGACGAGCTTGGCCCCGTCGGCGGCGGCCAGCGACACCCAGTGGCGGACGCGCGAGAGGTTGTCGAGGAGCGTCGTCCTGCGAGTTGAGCTGGACGACCGCGACGCGCATGGGAGCCCGCGAAGCCTAGCTCAACCCTCGTGCCCCATGCGGGCCACTTTGACCGCGAGGTACTCCGCGTTGTGCTCGTTCGGCTCGCCGTGGAGGGCGCGGCGCTCGGTGACCTCGATGCCGGCCTCCTCGAGGCCCTCGAATCTTGCTTCGGGTTGTTCGTCATCAGGGCGACGCGCTCGCACGCCGAGGTCGCGCAGGATCGCGGCGGCGACGTCGTAGCGGCGGGCGTCGTCCGCGAAGCCGAGGATGCGGTTCGCGTCGACCGTGTCGGCCCCCTCCTGCTGCAGGGCGTAGGCGCGCACCTTGTTGCCGAGCCCGATGCCCCGGCCCTCCTGCCGCAGGTAGACGACGACGCCCCGCCCGGCGCTGCCACCGCGCGCATCGCCTGGTCGAGCTGGTCGCGGCAGTCGCACTTGTGCGAGCGCATGACCTCGCCCGTCCAGCACTCCGAGTGCACGCGCGCCAGGACCGGCGCGTCCGCCCGCGGCGACGTCGCCGACGACAAGGGCCACGTGCTCCTCGGGCGGCGTGGCGTCCCCCACCCGATACACGACCGCGTGCACGGCACCGTACTCGGTGGGCACGTCGGCTTCGGCGTAGCGAACGAGGGGGGCGCTCAGGGTGTCCACTCGAACCCTAGTGTCGGCGCGGGCTTCGTGCAACGCTCAGAAGCCGAAGCCACATGCGATCTCCGAAACCTCATCGGTCCGCACCTGGACCTCGCGCGCCTCTCGAAAGACCTGGACGAGCTCGGGCACTCGGGCCGCCTCTGGAGCATCTACCAGTGGACGCGCGGGGACATGGCTAAGCTCTGGGACGCGGCGAAGGGCACGAAACCCCTCACGCTGGACGACTTCGTGCCGCCGTCGGCCGCGCCGCTGGCCGAGGTCATCCACCACGGGAAGAACTCGCTCCCGGCGCACAACCACTTCCAGAAGCGCTTCTGCAAGCCCGAAGGACCCCGAGGCCAAAGACATGCTGGTGGGGTTCAACTACCAGACCGTCGGGCCTCCGCGACGGGCCCCGGCTACTTCGTCGCGCACCCGTCGAGCGACGCGGGCGAGCCGGTGCGTCGACATCGACTACACGATGGTCCCGAAGGAGAAGCCGGATGCCTGGCCCCCCATCGTGCCGAACTCGTCCGTCTCGGCCGCTTCGTCTACTACGGCATGGTCGACGTCATGCACGGCATCTCCTCGCACGTGTCGATCGGGCGGGCGCGGAAGAAGCACGGCTGGATGAACGCGTGGTTCGTGCTCGTGCGCGAGGATCCGCAGCCTTCGTCGTGAGCGGAGACGCGTACACGCTCCGCGTGCTCGAGCGCGTGGGCGAAGTTCCGTCCGCCGACGTGGGATGCGCTCGTGGGCGAGCACAGCTCACCCTTCGTGGAGCATCGCTGGCTCGAGGCTCTCGAGGAGACGGGGTGCGTCGGCGGCGACACGGGCTGGATCCCGGCGCACCTCACCCTGTGGCGCGGGAAGACGCTCGTCGCGGCGGCGCCGTCGTACGTGAAGGGGAACAGCGAGGGCGAGTTCGTCTTCGACTGGGGCTGGGCGGACGCCGCGCACCGGGCGGGCATCCGCTACTACCCGAAGATCGTCGTCGCGGTCCCCTTCACTCCCGCGACCGGCGACCGCGTCCTCGTCGCGCCGGGAGAAGACCGCGCGCGCGCCGTGGGCCTCCTCGCGAGCGCCGCACGCGAGTGGCACGAAGAAGATCCGGGCGTCGAGCGTCCACGTCCTCTTTCCGCGCGAGGAAGAGGCGCGAGCGTGGGAGGCAAGCGGCTATCTCCGGCGAGACAGCTTCCAGTTCCACTGGTTCCGGGGCGGCGCCCGGACGTTCGACGACTACCTCGCGCGCTTCTCCTCCAAGCAACGAAACCAGATCAAGCGCGAGGTGCGCGGCGTGCGAGAGCGCGGGCCTCGTCGTGCGGACCCTGTCGGCGGAGGGGCACACGCGAGACGTCGCCAGGGTGCTCCACGGCTTCTACGCATCCACCGTGGCCAAGCACGGCGTCTGGGGCCGGCTGTACCTCACGGCGCGGTTCTTCGATCGCATCGTGGAGTGCTTCCGGGACCGGCTCGCGTGGGTGGTCGCGACCGACGCGGCGAGCGGCGAGGTCGTGGCGGGCGCGTTCAACGTGATGCGGGGGTCGCGCCTCTACGGCCGCTACTGGGGGGCCCGCGTCGAGGTGCCGTTCCTGCACTTCGTCGTCTGCTACTACGCGGGGGTTCGCTTCGCGATCGAGCGGGGCCTCGACGTCTTCGAGCCGGGAGCCGGCGGCGAGCACAAGCGGGTGCGGGGCTTCGTGCCCACGCTCACGCACTCGGCCCACTGGATCGCCGACCCCCGCCTGCGGTCGGCCCTGGCGTCGTGGCTCGAACGGGAACGGGCCCGGGTGGCGGAGATCGTCCGGACGGGCGACCTG
Source organism: uncultured delta proteobacterium (assembly GCA_963847465.1). Taxonomy (GTDB): domain Bacteria; phylum Myxococcota_A; class Polyangia; order Polyangiales; family Polyangiaceae; genus Palsa-1150. The sequence continues at coordinate 85,981 of CAWKAF010000034.1, forward strand.
ACCGAATCGTGACTCGAAGCCATGACCGAAATATGGCGCGCGCCTGATGGCGCAGCCCCTAGCGTGGGCGCCCGTGGCCATCCTCGTCTTCTTCGTCCTTCACTGGCAGCTCTCGGTCTTCTTCCAGAGCTTCTTCCTGCACCGGTACGGCGCGCATCGTCAGTTCACGATGAGCAAGGGGTGGGAGCGCTTCTTCCACTTCTCGACGTGGGCCGTGCAGGGCTCGAGCTTCCTCAACCCGCGCTCGTACGCGATCATGCACCGGATGCACCACGCGTTCAGCGACACGCCGGGGGACCCTCACTCGCCCGTCCAGCAACCGAGCTTCTTCGCCATGATGTGGCGGACGCTGAGGATGTACGACGGCATCCGGGAGCGCGCGTACGCCCGTCGAGGCGCGCTTCGAGGGCGGCTATCCCGAGTGGAAGCTGCTCGACGGGACGCTCTCGAACATGAAGATGTCCGTCGCGTGGGGCGCCCTCTACACGCTCTACTACGTCGCCTTCGCGACGCACTGGTGGATGTTCCTGGTCCTGCCCTTCCACTGGCTGATGGGCCCGATGCACGGCGCCATCGTGAACTGGTGCGGCCACAAGGTCGGCTACAGGAACTACGACAGCGACGACAACTCGAAGAACACGCTCATCTTCGACTTTCTGACGATGGGCGAGCTCTTCCAGAACAACCACCACAAGTGGGGGCAGTCGCCCAACTTCGCGGTGCGCTGGTTCGAGATCGACCCCTCGTACCAGGCGATTCGCGTGTTCTCGTGGCTCGGGATCATCGACATGACGGGCGCGCAGGTGCCGCGCTGGGAGCGCGCGCGGTCCACCACGGCCGCCTTGTCATCCTCCTGAGCGGCCGGGGAAGAAACGGCGAGCGCCGGCGGACCGCGGTTCGATCGCCCACCGGAGGCGGCGCGGTGCTCGCGTCGGGGTGACGACCCGGCATGCCGGGGACCCCCCTCCCCCCGCCGCTGCGCTCCGCGCCGCCTCCGCCGGGCTCGGGTCGTAGCGAGAGCTCGGCGTGGCGCGCGCGGATGTCGGACCGCCGGACGCAGGGGTAGGCGATACAACGCAACGTCTCGCTGCGTCCCGTCTTGACGGCGCGAACGCATCTGCCTGCCGGGGCGGTTCCGCGCATCCGCGCGTTCGACGAACGGCATGTCTCGCTCACTGGTATGTCCTCTTAGACCAGCCGCCCCTTTTGGCCGGGAAGCCGGCCTGATAGGTTCGCGCTCCTCATGGTTCGACGGGTGGGAGGGCTCGGGCTTCTTGCCGCCATGGTCGCGCTGGCCGTCGTCGCCTGCCGCCAGCTCGTCGGCATCACCGACAACCCGCCCGAAGACCTGGTCACGAGCATCTGCGGCCTGCCGTACGGGACGAACGCGTGCGCGTCGTGCGTCAACACGAACTGCTGCGCCGAATCGACCACGTGCTCGACGAATCCGGCGTGCTCGACCTACGAGACCTGCCTCGGCAAGTGCAGCGGGGATCCGGCCTGCCGGTCGCAATGCACTGCCTATCCGGTGAGCACTGCGAGCGATGTTTCCGCCTTGAGCGCATGTCTTGCATCAAAGTGCGAGGCCGCGTGCGGGCTCACGTGCGGAGGGATCGCTGACCTCATCAGCGAGCCCCCGTCTGCGCCTGCTTGCCAGTCTTGCATCGAGGCGACCTCCACCACCTGTGCGGATGCGCGGGCCTGGGGAGCCTCGGTCGATGGCGACACGTATTGGCGGTGCGTCCTGGCGTGCCCGACGGAGGATTGCAGGGGCACGTGCGGGATTGACAACCCTTCAGGGGCCTCCTTGTTCGCACCGTTCCAGACGGACTACGCCGGAACATGCTCGGGACCGTGCGCCTACGGCAACTACTGGGCCTGCGTTGGGCACGTCAACTGGCCCGAGGCGAAATCGAACACGGTCACGGTAACGTATCCTGTCATTGACTTTGGTTCGCACCTTGGAGTCTCGGGACTCGACGTCCAGGTTTGCACCGGCTGCCCGTGCGATGCCGCGGATCCGACCCTCGGGCAGGGTCAAACAGACGACGCCGGAGTGGTCATGTTGCACGTACGGCAGGTGGTGGGGGCCAACGGAGTCGCGGACAATAACTGCAATCAGATCACGTCGCCGAGCATGAGCATCGTCCCCTATTTCGGTTATACGGGGTATCCCTTGAGCGAAACGGTGTCGGTGATCACGATGGCGAACGCCGCGAGACTCGCGCCCGAGACTGCCACGCCTACGGCGTTCGCTCAGTATCAAGTGTTGGACGGTGTAACCCAAGACCCGCTGCGAGGGTTCGTCGGCCCTCAACTCCACGACTGCATTGGTTCGCCCGCGCCCGGAGTGGCGGTCACCACGGACAGCAATGACCCGATGGTGGCCGTCCTCTACGATCCCGGCAGTGAAGCCATTGCAAGCAATTCGAGCGGTATCGTTTCCATCTTCAACGTGCCTCCGGGCGTGGTCACGCTAACCGCGACCCCCGTGGCCCTTCACAAGACGGCGAGCGTCGTCACCGTCAACGTCGCGGCTGGCACCATCACAGGGGCCGCCATGTTCCCGACGCCAATAGGCCCATGACGCCCCGCCGCCACCTCTCGGTCAGCGCTTTTGCGCCGCTGCCGTCGGCAGCCGCCATCCTCGTGGGCCTGGTGCTCGCCTGCCGCCAGGTCGTCGACATCACCGATAACCCTCCCGGCGTCATCCTGCTGGACTGAGGCTGGAGTGGAGGAGTCACGCCGGGTTCACGGGGGCGGCCGCGGCGTCTTGGGGAGCGCCAGTCCCGCACGGAGCCGCCAGCATTCTGGGCAATACCAATGGACCGACGTGGAGCGGTCGGGCCGTCGAATCGTGACCATCCGCCAGCCCAGGTCGGAAAGGGTGCCGCCGGCCCGGACCCTCGGAGCCAGTGAGGCGCAGCCTGCACAGGCGTCGTCGTGCATCGCTTTTTCTCGCCGAGCCGCTACGGGGCGACCGCGGTCGGCGGACCGAGGTGGATGTCCATAGTCAGTTCTTTTGGAGCTGTCGCGCTCTCGCCGCCGACCCGAGCCCGCCGGGCGATCGCCCCGCTGACAGTCCTTCAGCGAAACGCGTCCTTCGCCCCCCGGATCGCCCCGAATGCAGCCACGTCGTCCACGCCGGCCGCGAGACCGAGCGTCGCGCGAAGCTCCGGCGATCGAACCCGGAGGAACGGATTGGTCAGCGCCTCCTCGCCCAGCGTCGTCCCCACCGTCGGCTCCCCTTTCGCCCGTAGCCCCGCGGCGCGCTCGCGGGCCCGCACGACGTCGGCGTTCGATGGCTCGAGGTGCGCGGCGAAGCGCAGGTTGTTCTCCGTGTACTCGTGACCGCAGAGCACCCTCGTGTCCGGGGGAAGCTCGACCAGACGCGCGAGCGAGGCGTGCATCTGCGCCGGCGTCCCCTCGAAGAGGCGACCGCAACCCGCGCAGAAGAGCGTGTCTCCCGTGAAGACCACCCTCGCTGACCCGTCGTCCACGAAATACCCGACCGCGCCGAGCGTGTGACCCGGAATGTGGATGCACCTCGCCGCGACGTCTCCCACGCGCACGACGTCCCCCGCCTCCACCGCCCGGGTCAACGCCGGCAACCGCGGCCGGTCCGACGCGTGGCCGACGACCTCGAGCCCCAGCTCACCTGCGAGCTCCTCGTTGCCTCCGACGTGGTCCCAGTGGTGGTGGGTGCTCCAGATGGCGCGCGCCGTCGCCCCCTCTCGGCGGAGGGCGTCGCGTACGGGCGCCGCCTCCGAGGCGTCGACGATCGCCGCGTCGCCGCTCGCCGCGATGACGAGGTACGCGTAGTTGTCCCTCAGGCACGGGACGGTGACGACTCGCACGCGATACCGGCTCCTTCCCCTGCGCCCTTATTTCTTCTTGTGCGCGGCGTCGAGGCAGTCGCCCGTGCACCCGTACGGGGCGACCTCCTTCACCGTCTTGCCGAAGGCATCGTAGCGCGCCTTCATGTCGACGTAGGCGCTGCCCCTCAGCGAGGGGCTCGTTTCCAAGGGGTCTTTCGCGAGGTCGTAGAGCTTGCAGTAGCCGTCGTTGTCGAAGCAGATGAGCTTTCGATCCCCGTCGAGGATGGCGCGCCTTCGGCCGTTGTCGCTCGTCGCCGGCAAGTCCACGACGACGTCGCGCTCCGCGGCGGGAGCGCCGTAGATCTCCGGGACGAGCGAGTGGCCTTCGAACGAGGGGTCGGCCGCGACGCCGAAGAAGCCCAGGATGGTCGGCGCCAGATCGAGAGCGCTGCGGAGGACGTCGACGTGGCGGGCCGCGACACCCGGCGCGACGACCATCAGCGGCACGTGCACGAGCGTCTCCCAGACCTCGAAGCCGTGCCGCGTCATGCCGTGCTCGCCGAACTCTTCGCCGTGGTCGCTGGTGACGATCATGATCGTGCGCGATGCCCACGGCTTCGCGGCGATGAAATCGAGCAGCTTGCCGACGTATCGGTCGGTGAACGTGACCTCGCCGTCGTACCGGTCGCGCGGATCCTTGCCCCAGTCGATCCCGTCGTGACGGAGATACAGGTCGTGGGGGTCGAGGAAATGTGCCCAGAAGAAGAAGCGGCGCGATTCGTTCGCGGGCTCGCCGAGGAGCCCCTCGGCGACCTCCTCGGACTGGGGCGAGGTGATGTCGCGGTCGGTGTTCGCGTCGAAGGTGATCCCGGGGACGAGCTTCCACTCGTCGAACCCCTGATCGAGCCCCGCGCCCTTGAAATACATGTGCGCCATCACGCCCATCGTGTGGACGCCGGCGCCCTGCAAGAGCTTGGGGAAGAGCAGGTCGTTCTTGTAGATGCCGAAGAAGTAGCCGCTCCGGTGGAGCTCCGACGGAATGCGCCCCGCGAGCAGGCCGCCGAGGCTCATCGACGTGTACGACGACACCGAGTGCGCGTGCGTGTAGCTCACGGCCTTCGCCTCGAGCTCGGTCAGCCGTGGCGCGATGGGGCGCGGGTAGCCGGCCCACGGCATGTCCGCGCGAAGGCTGTCGATCGAGATGAGGACGACGTTGCAGTCGGCGGGCGGGTCCGTGGGCGCGGCCGCCGCTTCGGGGGCCGCCGCCGACGCGGCAGGCGCGGGGCTCGGGGCCGCGGAAGGCTTGGCGGTCGCGGAGCCGGGCGACTGCGCGGACCCGGGCTGCGCCGGGGGCGCGTCCTTCGAGCAGGCGGCGCCGACCAGAGCCAAGGCGACGAAGCTGGCCACGCGAGTCATTGGGGGGCCCCGGTCAAGGAGAAGGCGACTATGACTCCACCGTGATCTGAAGCTTCTCGCGAAGCGCCAGATACTCGCCGCTGATGCTGTAGAGCACGATCTCCTTCACGCGCTCCTTGCTCGTTACGCTCGCGGCCTCGTCCGTCGCGCGCATCACCTCGGTCGCCACCGCCAGGTCGTGTGCGAGGACGAACCCGGCTCGATCCGCCGTGAGGTCGATCGCCGCGACCCACTTCTTCAGGTCGATGGCGCCCCCCGACTGGAGGAGCTTCGAGACCATGCTCGCCAGGACCTCGCGCTCGCGCCCTGGAAGTCCTTGGTCATCAGCGGCAAGCGCCTCGTTCGACCTGGCCCTGAAGGTCGGGGGCGACGGGGAACTGCGGGACGCACAGCTTGATGGCCGCGAAGAGCCACGCCTTGAGCCCGGTCCCCGTCGGGCACGAGGTGCCGCACGTAGTACCCCGGCCGGAAGTACGTCAGGTGACGGCCGGCGACGAACGCGAGCGACTGGCTCGGTACGCTGCTCTCGAACGCCGCGACGCCGAGGACGATCGACGGCGTGTGCGCATGGAGGAAGCCGAGCCCCGCCGGGTCGTTCGGGTTCTGGAAGACGGGCGGCGCCTCGAAGCCGAGGACGCCCTTGCGCGTAGTAGAGCGTCTGCAGAGACGGGGTAGGGCTGCTCGACCAGATTCGAGCCGGAAGCGCGCGTCGTACCCGAGCGCTCGCGAGCGGCTGGGTGCGCGCGCGGATGATGGTCGGCTGGATGAGCGCGAAGATCCGCGTGACGAGCGGATCGGCGTCCTCGTGCGCCAGCCGCAGCGCCCAGTCGTCCTCGTCGAGGACCGCCTGCGCGGGCGCGGCGTTGTCGGGCGGTGGCGGCGGTAGAAGCGCTCCTCGTCGGGCTCGGCGAGGTTGAGGACGACGAGCGCCTGGCAGAGGCACCACGCGGGGTCCGGGCGGCGCGCCTCCGTGTAGAGACGCCGCAGGAGCTTGTAGCTCTCGACCCGGTAAGGGTTCTGCCGGAGCATCTGCGCCTGCGCGCGCACGGCCTTGTCGAGGTACTGGGTGACGTCGCTCGCGTAGAGCTCGGCGAGGAGCTCGCCGCGCTCCTTGCCCTCCGGGTCGAACGCCTGCGCGGCCTCGTAGGCGTCGATCGCGAGCTCCGGCTCGTTCAGGAGCTTCTGGTAAAGCTCGCCGAGCGGTCGAGGACGTACGACGATCTTCGCGCGGTCTTGCGTCTGCTTGGCCTGCTCGAGCTGCATCTTCAGCAGGCGCTCGACGCCCTCGCTGTCGCCCATCTGCTGGCGGAGATCGATGGCCTCGTCGAGCGGCCTTGGTGAGCGCCGGGATCGAACTCGAGCGCCCGCTCGTAGAAGGCGAGCGCCTGGTCCGTCTCGCCGAGCTGGCGGGACGCGACGATGGCCGCCGTGTGCATGTACTTCGCGCGCTGCTTCGGATCCTCGACGAAGTCGGCCAGCCGGAGGACGACCTCGACGAGCTTCGCCCAGTCCTTCTCCTCCGAGTAGAGCTGCATCAGCTTGGTGAGGAGGCTTGCGATCGTCGGGGCGCTCCTCGAGCGCGGCGACGAACGTCTTGCTGGCGCCTCGCGCGCTGCTTCAGCTTGCCGAACTCGGCGTCGCCGATCTCGAGGAGGAGGTCGAAGCGCTCCTCGTTGGTCGCCACCTCGAGGCGCCGTCGCTTCGTGCGGATGTACTCCTCCCAGTCGCCCGTTTGCTCGTAGACGCGCGCCAGGGCGTTGAGAGGCGCGGGGTTCGACGGGTCGGCGTCGGCGGCGTCCCGCAGCAGATCGACGGCCCTGTCGAGCTCCCCCAGGCGGCGCAGGCACTCACCGAGGCGAAACTGGGCGTCCGCGCGCTCGACGTGCGACATGTCCGCCTGGTGCTTCTCGAGGAGTCGCTCGTGGACCCGCCGCGCTCCGCGCGTATCGCCGCAGTCGAAGAGCACGCGTCCGACGCGCGACAGAGCCTCCGCGTCTTCCGGCGCGATCTCGTCGAGCGCCTGGACCGCGGTCCCGAGCCTCGGGTTCGAGTCGCCCACGCCACCGGGCGACGACTCGCGGTCCTTGAGGGCCGGCGACGACGAAGCGGGCGCCAGCGTCCGGCCATAGGCCTCCACGAAGCGCACGATCGCCCGGACCGCGTCCTCTTTGGGCAGTGCGCCCGCGCGCCCGACGAGCGACTCCATGTGCTTGGTCGCCTCGACGAACCGCCCGCGTTCGAAGGCGAGATCGCCGAGGACGAGGAGCGCGTCGTCGCTCGTGGGGTCGAGCTCGAGCGCGATCTTCGCGTTGTCCTCGGCCTCGTCGTTCTGATGCAACTTCTCGTGCTGCACCCGGGCGAGCTCGGCGCGGAGCCGCGCGGTGGCCACCTTCCCTTCGGCGTGCTCGAGCTCCTTCTCGATCAGCGTCACGACGCTCGCTGCGTCGCCTCGGAGCGAGTACGCCTTGCGCAGGGCGGCTGCGGCGGCCGGGGCGCCGGGGTTGGCCTCGACGGCGAGCTTGTACCGCTCGACCGCCCCGTCGCGATCGCCGTGGGCCTCGAGGAGGCGCGCCGCTCGGATCCATTGCTCGGCGCGACCTTCGGGAGTCTCGGCACCTTCGGCGAGGGCCTCGACCGCGCTGAGGGCCGCGCGCGTGTCGCCCGACTGTTCGCGGAGGCGGGCGACCGCCTCGAGCGCGGCCGGGTGCCCTGGCTGCAGCGCGAGCACCTGCTCGTAGACGCGCGTCGCCCGATCCGGCGAGCCGATGTTCTCCGTCAGGACCTTCGCGTGATGCATCATCAGGTCGATCCGGCGTGCCTCGTCGGTGGTCGCGTCGGCGTGGCGCTCGTAGAGCTCCTCGAGCTTCTCCCAGCGACTCTGCGCCCGGTAGTGGCGCGGGAGCATCGTGAGCGCCGCGTCGTTCGTGGGCTCGATGTCGAGGATCTCTTCGAGGCACTCGGCGGCGCTCTGATGATCGAGGAACTCCTCGTCATGGAGCGTGGCCATTCGCTCGTAGAGGTTGATCTTCTGCCGGGGAGTCGCCGCCGCGGTGAGCTGCCGCCGCAGGTTGTCGAGGAGCTCCCGGTATTTGCCCGTCCGGTTGTAGACGCGGTCGAGCCCTCGCAGCGCGCCGATGTCCTGCGGCTCGATCGCGAGGACCATCTCGAAGTGCCGCGCCGCCTCGGTCATGTTCTCGAGCCGGTCTTCGTACACCTCGGCGATCTTGAGGAGCGCGTCGGCTTCCTCGCGGCCTCGCAGCACCTCGGCGCGCTTCTCGAGGATGGCGACCAACGTCTGAAAGTCGCCCGTGCGCTCGGAGATGCGCACCAGCCCGTCGGCCGCCTTCTCGTGACCGGGGTCGTCCGAGAGGACGCTGACGTAGAGGTCTCGCGCCCGGGCCGAGTCGCTCAGCTTCAGCTCGAGCGTCTCGGCCGCCTCGGCTCGCAGGTCACGGGCCCGTGGTCGGCTGGTGGCCGCGTCGGCCCGGGCGACGAGGACGTTCACGAGCTCGGGCCACTGCTGCGTCTTGCGGTAGATGTTGGCGAGGCCCTCGTACGCGGCTTCGTTCGCCGGATCGGTGCCGAGGATCTGCTGGTAGGCGAGCAGGCCCAGGTCGGCCCGGGCGACCTTCTGCTCGTACCAGCGCCCCGCGCAGAGCAGCAGCTCGCCGCGCTCTGCGGTGGACAGAGACGTGCTCTGGATCCCCTCGACGACCGTGGCCAGGACCTCGTTCCAGAGGAGAGGCTTTCCCTCGGCCAGCTTCTCGATCTCTTCGACGAGCTTTCGGTCGCCGGGCGTGTCGCACAGGGCTCGCGCATAGGCGAGGATCCCCTGGTCGGGGTCTTCGAGCGCCGTGGCGCACAGGCGCCCGATCTCCGCGAAGAGGCGCGCCCGCTCGCGGCCCGGCGCGGCGGTCTCGCTCCGGCCGAGGAGAGACTCGACGACCTCCGCGTGCTTGCCGAGAGCCTTCCGCAGCTCGTCGAGCGACATCTGGGCGATCTCGTCGGCCGGGTCGAGCTCGATGATCTGCGCGTACGTCTTCTCGGCGCGCTCCTTGTCTCCCGCGCCGGTGTCGAAGATGCGCGCCGCTCGGTAAAGCAGCGACTTTTTCAGCTCGGCCGCGTCGTCGTCCTCTGCGTCCACGGCCAGCGCGGCGGCCTCGAAGAACTCGCGCCACGCGGACCGGATCGGCCCCTTCGCTCGACGGCCTTCTCGAGCGCCAGCGCCGTCTCGGAATCGTAGGGCGCGGCGATGAGCAGGTCGGCCAGCGTGTTCAACTTCTCCTCGGAGAAGTCTCCCGAGATGCACACGGAGATGGCGTTCCGCTCGAGCGCATCCAGCATGGCGAGGACCGCCGCGGCGTCGCGCGGCCGCTTCTCGGGCTCCTTCGCCAGGAGCGTGAGAACGAGCCCGTCGACGTCGTCCGAGATCCAGCCTCGCGGAGCCTTCGAGCTGGGAGGCTCTGGCGGCTTGGCCATGTGCGCGAGCGCCGCGTCGGTGGCCGTCTCGGACGCGAAGACCGGTTTGCCCGAGAGCAGCTCGTACATCATGGCGCCGAACGCGTAGACGTCGGTCGTGGCATCCACGCGGTGCCCCCGCACCTGCTCGGGGGCGATCGTCTTTGCCGAACCGAAGACCGCGAGCACGCCCGAGTGACCGTTGGTGGCCGCGACCCGATGTCGCAGACGGTCTGCTCCGAAATCGATAAGGACGTACCGTCGGATCTTCCGCGCCGTCCCAGCGCTTCTCGACGAGGACGTTCTCGAGCTTCAGGTCTCCGTGCACGATGCCGGGCTCCGTGGAGCGCCATCAGGGGCTCTAGAATGCCGCGAAGAATCGGCTCGATCTCGTCGAGGCGCGACCGACCCGTGCGCGCCAGGCGCGCGCTCAGCGGTTCGCCGTCGACGTCCTCGTAGCTGACCCAGAAGCGCCCGTCGGTCTCGCCCGCTTCGAGCCCCTGCGGAAGCCCCGGGTGATCGACCTCGGCGACCATCCGGTTCGCCGTGAGGTAGCGCTGCACGAGCGCGGCGGTCGCGGCACGCCTCGTTGCGCAGGACCTTGAGCACGCGGCTCTCGTCGTCCCGCAAGGCCGCGTAGACGATCGACTGCTCGCTCTCGCCGAGCTTCTTCTTGATCAAGAAGGGCCCAAGCCTGTCGCCCTGCTCGATCTCCTCGTCACCGATGAGGCGCGAGGCGTCGCGCACGCGCGGGTCGACCGCGTGCCGCGACGCCAGGATCACGTCGACGAGCGCATCGAGACGGTCGCCCTCGAAGCAGCGCTCGGTGAGCGCGCGGGCGAAGCTCCCCTTGGCCGCGACGCCTCCGACGTCCTCCGGGTCGAGACCCAAAAGGCGCGAGCTCATGGCGGTCATCTCGTCGAGCGAGAAAAGTCTCTCGAGCTCCGCCCGAAGAATGTCGATGGTCGTATTCATGCTCACGCACCTAGCGCCGCGATGCGGGCTCGCATGTTACAGAAAAAGCGCCGCCCGGCCGATCTAACGGCTCTTCGCCGCACTGCGTCACCCGGGGGCGCGCCTAGTGGGGCTCGTGTTCGCGTGTCACGCCGGGGTGGGTGGACTCGCCGGGCTCGTGACGCGGGTTCTTCGTCTCGAAGGTGCCGTCCCGTCCGGCAAAGGAAAGGAGCAAGTCCCGGCCGTAGATGAACTGGTCGCGCGAGTCGTAGGGGACCGCGTGATTCCCCGTATCCATGCGGATGGCGTCGCAGGGGCAGGCCTCGACGCAGTAGCCGCAGAAGATGCAGCGGAGCTCGTCGATGACGAACTTCACCGGGTAGCGCTCGTAGCCCCGCCGCGAGTCTCCCTCAGGGTATTCGCCGGCCTCGATGAAGATGCACTGCGCGGGGCACGCGGTGGAGCAGCAGAGGCACGCGACGCAGCGCATGCTCGCGTCGGCCCGGGTCGTGAGGCGGTGAATCCCGCGGAACCGCTCGGGATAAGGGCGCTTCTGCTCCGGGTACGAGATCGTCGTGATCCCCTCGTCGTACCGGTCGAGAACGGGGTCCGGTCGCTCGCCACGGAGCATCTCGCGCGTGTTCTCGAAGAAGTGCTTCATCGAGACGCCGACCCCGCGGACGACCTCGGGGAGGTAACTCTTCACCTCCATGTCGCGAAGCGGTGTACGCGACCGGCGTGGTCTTCGCGGGCGCGGGGGGTTTCTTCGGAAAAGTCGGGGTAGCCACTTTGAACTCCTCTACGCCTGCATGGGCGTGGCCTTGGTTCCGCCGCGCTTCGCGGCCTCGTCGGCCGACGTGCCGAGCAGCGTCTGCTGGTGCTTCACCGGCGTGAGCAACCCGACGACTCCCCGGACGAGGAAGTACGTCGATCGCGACCGCAACGATCGCCTGGGTCACGTCGGCCGCGACGCTGAAGGGCGTCGCTCACCGCCGGCCCCGCCTGCTCGAGCGCAAGCCACGACGACGCCGGTCACGAGGATGTTCGCGAGCGACGCCGGCAAGGAGCATCCTCCAGCCGAGCTTCATGAGCTGGTCGTAGCGGAATCGCGGGAGCGACCAGCGCACGAACGCCTGCACCCAGCAGACGACGAGCGACCTTGCCGAAGAACGCGAGCACGCCGATGACCGTCATCCACAGGTGCGGAACGAGCGACCTGCACGATCGTCCGACTTGCCGAAGGCGATCGTGAGCCCGTCGCGGTGAAAGAAGGGCAGCGACCAGCCGCCGAGGAAGATGGTCACGAGGAGCATCGAGCCCGTCACGACTTCCGCGTACTCGGCGAAGTAGAACATCCCGAACTTCATCCCGGCGTACTCGGTGAAGTAGCCCGACACGAGCTCGCTCTCGGCCTCCGGGAGGTCGAACGGGATGCGCTTGTTCTCGGCGACCGACGCCGCGAAGAAGAGGAAGAAGGCGAGCGGCTGGACGAAGATGCCCCAGGCGTGATCGCTCTGCCAGCGGACCATGTCGTCGAGGCGAACGGTGCCGTAGATCATCATGGCGCCGACGAGCGACATGCCCAGGGTGACCTCGTAGCGAGACCATCTGGCTCGCGGCGCGCAGCGCGCCCATCAGGCTGAACTTGTTGTCGCTCGCCCAGCCCGCGATCGCGGCGCCGATGATCCCCTGCCCCGCCATGCGCGAAGACGTAGAGGATGCCGACGCTGAGCGGAGCGACGATCAGCTCGACGGGGAAAGCGCCGTTCTTCGGGTCCGCCGAGCACGAGCCCCACCTCTGCACCGCGGGCCCCGTGAAGATGTTCGGCAGGTGAACCCAGAACTGATGCGGGCAGATCGTGTCGCCGAACGGGATCGCTGCGACGAGCGCAAAGACCGACGCCATCGCGATGATGGGCGCGAGCATGAAGAGCAGCTGGTCGGCGCTTGGGGGGCATGAAGTCTTCCTTGGTGAAGAACTTGATGCCGTCGGCGGCCGTGTGCAGAAGGCCCAGCGAGCCGGAACTCCTTTCCGAAGATCTTGACGACCGCGCGGTTGGGCCCGATGCGGTCCTGGATCATCGCGCTCTGGCGGCGGTCGACCCACGTGAGGATCGCCCGCCAGGTTGAACACGAAGCCCACCATGATGAGGATCTTGACTGACCGCCCAAGACGACTTGCGTCAATGTCATCGGTCACTCCGCGCCCAGTTGGCCGGCGCTGGCCGACGGCCGCCGCAGCTTTCGCGTCCACCGCGCCGCCGACGAGCTTCGTCCGGATCTGCTTGAGCTTCGTCCAGGACGGCTCGTACCCGAGCGCCGTCGCGAGCGCCGCGAGCTGAGCCCACGCGGCCTTGCTCGCTCCCAGCGGCTCGAGGGCCTTCTCGCTCACCTGGCGCATTCCCTTGGCGTTCACGTACGTCCCCGAGTGCTCCGCCCAGGATGTCGCCGGCAAGACCACCGAGGCCACCTCGGTCAGCGGTCCGGCGTGCGCCGCGACCACGACCACCTTGGCCGACCGGAAGGCCTCGACCTCGGCCATGGCGGCACCGCCCAGGGCGAGGATGTGGGTGATGCGTGACGCATGAACCTCGTCGAGCAGCGACGGAACGGCCTTCGCCCCCGGCGCGAGCTGCTCCACGCCCTTCGCGTTCGGGTTCTTGTCGCGGTTGATGAGGATCGTGTCCTCGTATCCGTCCGGCTTGCCGCTCTTGAAGACGCTCTTGCTCCCGACGAGAACGGTCCCGAGCTCGCGCAGCGCCCAGTTGTCCTCGAGCGAGTGCTGCGCCGAGAGGACGATGGCGATCGAGTCCTTGGCGACGCCCTTGAAGAGAGAGCGCGCCTCGTCGAGCGCCTTGGCGAGCGGCACCGGCTTGCCCCGCACGAGAGGCTCGAGCACCCGCCCGTCGTGGGCCTCCTTGTACGTGAGCATCCCCTCGTCGCACATCCAGAACTTGTTGACCTTCTCGTTGTCGCGCGGCCGGTACCGGTAGGCCTTGTTGTAGCGAGGGTCGTAGTCGAGGTGCGCGTTGCAACCGGTCGCGCAGCCCTGGCACACGCTCGGCGCCGTCCGCAGGAACCAGACGCGCGCCTTGAAGCGGAAGTCCTTCGTCGTGAGCGCGCCGACCGGGCACACGTGCTCGGTCATGAACGTGTAGTGCCCGTCGAGCTGGCGGCCCGGGAGAGACGAAGATCTCGTTCAGGTTGCCGCGCTCGCGCATGTCGAGGACGGGGTCCTTCGCCACCTCGGCCATGAACCGGACGCAGCGCGTGCACATGACGCAGCGCTCGCCGTCGTAGACGATGGTCGGCCCGAAGACGACGCCCTTCGGCTTGTGCACGGGCTCGTCGTGCATGCGCTTCTGCGTCTGCATGGTGCTCGAGCCAGTAGTCCTGGAGCTTGCACTCGCCGGACTGGTCGCAGATCGGGCAGTCGACCGGGTGGTTCAGGAGCAGGAACTCCTGGACGTCGTGACGCGCCCTCTTGACGTGCTCGCTCGTGTCGGACAGGACCTCCATGCCCTCGACGGCCGCCATGTAGCAGGAGGGCTGGAGCTTCGGCTTCTGGACGGGCCGGTAGTCGCCCGTCTTCGCGTCCCGCTCGAGGATGTCGAGCATCAGCGGGCGCTGCCCGGGCTTGGGCAGGATCTCCACGAGGCACATCCGGCAGTTCGCGGGAGCCGTGAGCCCCGGGTGCCAGCAGTAGTGCGGGATCTCGATCCCGAGCTGTCCATGCCGCACGGATGATCGTGTCACCCGGCTCGAAGGGGATGGGTCTTGCCGTCGAGTTTGAAGGTCGGCATTCTCGTTTTCCGCTCTTGTTTTTCCGGCGCCTGGCCCGAATCAGTGGTCGCACTCGCCGCCGATCATGTTCAGCGAACCGAACGTCGGGACGATGTCGCTCAGCATGCGGCCCTCGATGAGCTTCGATAGGCCGCCGGTGATCTGGAAGCAGGGCGGGCGGATGCGCACGCGGTAGGGCGTGCCCGCTGCCGTCGCGAGACCAGGTAGTAGCCGAGCTCGCCGTTGCCCGCCCTCGGTGTACGAGTAGACCTCGCCCTTGGGGACCTTCGCGCCCTCCATGATCAGCTTGAAGTGCTGGATGGTGGCCTCGATGGTCGTGTAGACGTCGTCCTTGGCCGGCAGGACGACGCGCGGGTCGTCGCAGTTGACGGGCCCGTCGTCCGCCATGCGCGTCGAGCGATTGCTCGATGATGCGCCGGCTCTGACGGATCTCTCCGAGGCGCACGAGGAACCGATCGAGCGTGTCGCCCGTTCGTGCCGACCGGCACTTCGAAGTCGACCTCGTCGTACTTGAGGTAAGGGTGCGCCTTGCGGATGTCGTACGCGACGCCGCGTCGCGCGCAGGCACGGCCCGGTCCACCCGAGCGCGACGGCGTCGGCTCCGCTGATGGGCCCGACGTTCTCGAGCCGGTCGAGGAAGATGCGGTTCTTGAGCAGCATCTTCTCGCCTTCCTCGACGAGGTGGACGATCTGCGGCGAGCGACGCCGCGGCAGAGCTCCTTGAAGTCGGCCGTCGGCGGACTGGCCATCCCGCCGATGCGCCCGAACGAGTGCGTGAGGCGGGCGCCGGTCTCCTCCTCGAGGATGTCCCACACCATCTCGCGCGCCTTGACGAACCAGAGGAAGGGCGTGAACGCGCCGAGCTCCATCGCCATCGCGCCGGTGCACGTCAGGTGATCGCTGATGCGCGCAAGCTCGCCGAGGGCCATGCGGTACCACTGGCAGCGCTCGGGCACGGCGAGGCCGCACAGCTTCTCGACGGCGAGCGCGTAGCCGACGTTGTTCAGCATCGGCGAGACGTAGTTGAGCCGGTCGACGTACGGGAACACCTGGGCCCACGTGCCGCGCTCGCACATCTTCTCGAAGCCGCGGTGCAGGTAGCCGATCTGCACGTCGGCCTTCACGATCGTCTCGCCGGAGAGCTCGAGCACGATGCGCACGGTGCCGTGCATCGCGGGATGCGACGGCCCCATGTTCAGGTGCATGGGCTCCGCGGGGAGCTCGAGCTCGCCTTCTTCGAGGTCGAGGTCGAGCGGTTCCATCGCTCAATCGTTCTCGCTTCGCCCGTGCTCGACGCGCGGCAGGTGCCCCAGATCGGCACGGCCGAAGGACATCCCCTCGTCGGGTCCGAACGGCTCGAGCTTGCCGAGCGGGACGCCCGCCTCTTCCTCGGTGCGGTACGCGACGAGCGGCTGCGTCCTGTCCGCCGGGTAGTCCTTGCTGGAGCGGATGTCCCTCGAACTCCGGGTACATGAGGATGCGCCGCAGGTCCGGGTGCCCGCGGAAGCGCACGCCGCTCATGTCGAACACCTCGCGCTCGAGCCAGTTCATGCCCGGCCAGAGCGACGTCACGCTGTCGAGCTCCGCGCCTTCCATCTCCTCGTCGCCGACGCGCGCCTTCAGGCGGACGCGGTGCGCTTCGACACCGAGTAGAGGTGCAGCACCACCTCCATGCGACCCGCGTCGCCGCGGTTCGGGTAGTCGACGCCGCAGAGATCGACCGAGCATGTCGAAGTCGAGCGCGGGCTCGTTCCGCAGGAACTGGCAGACGGCCTTCCAGTGCTTCGGCTCGACGACGGCGGTGTCGTCGCCGAAGTCCGAGTGGGTCTCGAGGATCGCGGCGCCGAAGCGCTCTTGGAGCTGGTCGAGGACGTATTTACTCACGTGCGTTCCCCGTGCTCGAGCTTTTCGATCGCCGGCAGCAGATCGCGCGGGTCCTTCGCGGACTTTCGCAGCTGCACGAGGCCGCTGGCGTTCTGCGCGGGATCGAATCTCGGCTTGACGACGCCGGGGCGCCGCTCGCCGCGCGCGATCTTGTCCTGCAGGAGCATCAGGCCGTCGAGGACGGCCTCGGGCCGCGGCGGGCAGCCGGGGATGTAGACGTCGATCGGGATGATTTTGTCGATGCCCGGCGACCGTCGTGTAGTTGTCGTAGAAGCCGCCGCACGACGCGCACGTGCCGAACGCGAGGACCCACTTCGGCTCCATCATCTGCTCGTAGATGCGCTTCAGCACCGGCGCCTGCCGCTGGCTGATCGTCCCGACGACCCAGAGCAAGTCGCTCTGGCGGGGCGAGAACCGGGGCGCCTCGGCGCCGAAGCGCGCGAGGTCGAAGCGCGGGCTCGTCAGGCGCCATGAACTCCATGCCGCAGCAGGCGGTGACGAACGGGTACGCGAAGAGCGAATACTTGCGCGCCCAGCCGAGCAGCGCGTCGACGCGGCGTCGTCGCGAAGCCTTGCTCGCTGCCCTCGAGAGTGAGCGAGCTAGTGTGGCCTACGTTTCCCATTCGAGGGCTCCCTTTCTCCACACGTAGACGAGGGCCACGACGATGACGGCCAGGAAACTCAGCATCTCCGCGAGCCCCATCCAGCCGAGGTCGCGGAAGTGGATCGCCCACGGGTAGACGAAGACTGCCTCGATGTCGAAGACGACGAAGAGGATCGCCGTCAGGTAGAACTTCACCGAGAGCTTGAGGTGCGGCCGCCGGTGCTCTCGCTGCCGCACTCGAACGGCGCGTTCTTCTCGGCGTTCGGCTTCTTGTGACGACCGAGGAACGTCGCGACGCCCCAGAAGGTGAACGCGAGGCCCCCTGCCGTGAGAAGCATCAGGAACATCGGGCCGTAGATGGCGATCATGGGGCTATAGCGCGCGGAAAAGGTTCGAGTTTTTCTAGTCCTCACGTTCCGGCATGTCAACGACGGCCACGCTCGCCTGCGGGCCTTCGGACTACTGCCCCAGCATGCTCGCCTTCCATGCCGTCAAGGGCACGCCCAGGGCGCCCTCGGCGGCGCGTAGCTCCTCGGCGATTTCGCGTTCCACGACGCCGGCCTCGAGCGCGTCACGCAGGCAGGCATACGCCGCGACCCAACGCTTGCGCCGGATAAGGGCGCGGGCCAGCGCCGGAAGCACCTGGGTGGCTGGTCCCCCGAATGCGAGCGCCCGTCGCAGCGGGCCGATGGCCTCTCCGGGTCGGTCACTCCGGAGGAGGGCCTCGCCGAGGCGCCGGAACAGGTCCGCCGCTCCGATTCCCTCTTGCGCGTACTGGATTCCGATGCGGAAGACCTCCTCGGCCTGCTCGACCTCGCCCAGGTTCACGCACGCCGTCCCCAGTAGTCCGAGTCCCTTGGCGATGAGAGCCCGCGCATCGGGCGTGATGAGCTGGCCCTCGGGCGTGCGCAGGAAGATCGCGAGGGGGGCCGGCCAGCTGCCGAGGAGCTGGACGACCTTCGACCACTCGTTGCGAAGCGACGCCGACTCGGCCTCGGTGACCTTCGATAGGTCGATGGCGCTTCGCGAACCCGTGGCGACGCGCTCGAGCTCCTCCCGCACGAGGCCGCGGATCCGTCCGCGAAAGGCGTCGAGCTCGTGGGTCTCGTCGACGCCATCGTGCGACACGACCAGCTCGGCGGCTTTCTTTTCACCCAGCAGCAAGACGCGGAGCGAGTAGCCGTAGAGCGGCGCCAGCAGGAGATAACGCACTCCGATGAAGAGCTGGATGACCTCGATGTCCGTATCGCGCGTGGGCTCGGGAGCCCTCTTGTCGTCCTCGACGAGGAGGGCTCCCACCAGGCGCCGGCGGAAATCGGCGAGCGTCAGTCGCTGAGGCTCGAGGCCTTCTTCGGCTTCGCCGGCACCGACCACGAAGTCGACGAGCGAGAGATCCGGGTTGCGTCGGTCGACCGTGAGCGCGGTGATGCGCGCCCCCACGATGATCGAGAAGGCGAAGAACCGCTCGCCGATGATCTCGCAGAGGGCCTGGAAGGACCCGATGCCTTCCCCGATGCGCTCGAACCAGCCGTCGGTCCGGACGGCATCGAGGTCGAACTCGCGTTGCCTTTTCTCGCTCATCTAGACGCCGAGTCGACCACGATATCAGAATCGCGGCCGCGGCCCCGACGCGGCTTGCGTGCTGCCCAGTGAATGCAGACCGGCATCACCCCGCATCCCTCGCACCGGCCCGGATCCCGCCGGGAAGGGCAACCCTGCAGCATACCCATGTGACATAGCGAGAAGTCGTACTTGGTCGGGATCGGCTGGGTCGAATCGGGCCAGCCTCGCCGTTATCTCTTCGGTCGTGCGCCACGACGGTGCCCCTCGGCGCGTCAGGCCGAGGTTCCGGGCGAGCTTGTGAATGTGCACGTCGACGGGCACGAGCAAGAGCGCGGGATCCACGTTCCACAGGCCCAGGTCGACGCCGTCGGCAGGCCGGACCATCCAGCGGAGGAAGAGAAGCAGACGCTTGCTGCCGCTCGGCCCGCGCGGATCCGGGAGAAGGTGGCCCGGGCCTCGGCGGGGGCCGTCGCGCCGAAGCCCGCCGGCGGACCGTATGGCGTCGCACAAGGCGCCGAGCGCCTCTCGAAGCGAGCCGGCACGGTGCAGCTCGGCCTCGAAGAGGGCGCCGAGGGAGCCGTGAGCGCGCTGCACCGCGCGGGCACCGGTGAGCAAGCGAGCGACGTCATCCCCCACGAAGACGCGGTGCTTCCATCCGCGTAGGCGAGCGCGCAGACGACGCCCGTCCTCCGCGACGAGCGCCGGACGGTGCCCGATGCGCGACAACAGGTCTCCGAGCTTGGCACGAATCGTCTTGACGTTGCCGAACGCGACGCAGGCCGCGACCAGCCCGACGAGCTCGCGATCCTCGGCGCGTGCGTACCGATGAACGAGACCGACCGGGTCTGCCTCGCGGCGGGCGCCGACCTCGCAGCGGGCCATGACGGCGTCGAGCGCGCTCTTCACCGCGCGATCGCGCGCGTTCAATCGATCTCCCATGTCTTCGGTGATTCCGGACGCGGCGGGAGCCTCGCTGCGCGCCGGTTGGCCGCGATGTACTGCGCGTGCGCGTGCTCCAGACGCAGACGGGCGATCGACAGCCACGGGTCGTGGCCGCTCGAGCCGCTCGATCCGGCAACGTACCGGCCCCAGTGGCGCTCGGCGAGTGCCCAGTACGACGCTTCGTCGCGAGCGTCCTTGGCGGCGAGCGCCCCCGCGACGGCCCCGAGAGCGAGGTACCAGTCGCGCTCCCACTCCGGGACGAAGAAGACGCTGCCTGTCTCGTGAATCTCGGTCCAGCCCGTGACCATGCGTACCGTCGGGCCGGACGCCAAGAACACCGGCTTCTGCCAGCTGATGCCCTTGGCCTTGGCGGCGGTCTCGACGGCGTCCCGTGGATCTCCGGACCGATCGAGCGCGACCGCGAGGTCCCAGAGGGTCAGGACGTGCGTGGAGATGACGGACTCGCTGTTCGGGAGCTCCTGGCAGAGACGAATCACCTCCCGGAACGTTCCCAGGGCCTCCTCGATGAACCCAAGCCGCATCTCGGCCTCGCCCATGTTCATCATTTCCGACGCGCGGGCTCGATCGTCCTCGAGACGGGGGATGTACCGGCGCCACGTCGCCAGCTCTTCGATGGGCCGATTCAGCTTGGCGTAGGCGTAAGCGAGCGCCTCGAGGGCCTGGGTGGCTCCGGGATGATCGGGGGCCGCCTCGAGGGCCGAGGCGAGGATCTGGAACCGCGCGCGGATAGAGCTCGAGCCTGCCGTAGATGATGCCCAGGTCGAACCGCAGCCGAACGTCGGGACTGTTGGCCGCGCCGGCGTCCTCGAGCATCGCCCTCGCCGCCTGCAGGCGCAGCTCGTCTTCGCGCGGATTCTCACCGGACGGCAGGAGCCTCTCCACGCGCACGTGAAGCTCCCACCTGTCCTCTTCGGCCGGATCCTTTGCGATGTCCCACGCGTTGGGCGGCGTATCCGCGCGAAGGAGGCGCCCGGTGGACATGATCGTCACCGCGATCGCGGCGACGGCGAGGGCGAGGCGCGTCATCGGCGCACTCTCGGAGCGACGCGCTTCCCGAGCGCCGCGAGATGAGCGCGCGCATGTTCGGACCACGGTCCCTTGGGGGCGCCCTCCAGATACGTCTGCCACGCGTCGTGCGCTCCCGCGACGTCGTTCGCTTCGAGCGCGAGCCCCACGAGAGCCGAGGTCTCCGCCGGCGCGACCGCAAGGGCCTCCGCCGCTCCGTTCGCAGCGACGAGGCGCCGCGGATCACTCTGGAGTCGCACCGATAGGAGCGCGTGCGCCTCGTCGACGTGCCCGCCTCGATCGAGAACCACCGCGAGCGCGAGCGCGGCAACGTCGCGAATGTCGTCCTCGGACGACTCTCGCAGCGATTCGCGAAGCGCAGCGCTCGCGTCGTCGAGCCCCGCGGTTCCTCGCGTCATCGCGACGAGGCCGGCCTCGAGGGCCAGCGTCGCCTGATCGGTCTTCGAGAACGCGGACGCACGGGGCAAGAGGGCCCGATAGGCCTCCGACGCCTCTTCCCGGTGACCCGTTCGCGCGAGCGCTCTCGCCCAGGCGAGCAGCGTCAGCGGATCGTCGAGTGCCTTGCCATCGCCGGCGTTCGCGTCACGCAGCACGGTCAGCGCTTCGTCGACCCGACCGAGCGACAGCAGCGCGCGGCCCTCGAGTGCCCGCGACGCGCTGTGTCCAGGCAAGACGTGCTCGGCTTCGCGGGCGGCGTCGAGCGCGGCCGTGGCGGCTGCCGATGGACCCGCCAGCTTCGAAGCGGCGCCCGCGACGAGGTTGCAATAGCGCCGGAGCTCGGGAGACTTGGCGCGCTCCCAAACGTTCGCGACGCGTCCGCTCTCGTCCGCACACTCCGAGGGACGGCCGCTCGCCCAGGGACCGGCGATGGCCTGGGCGAGGACGAGAGGGGCGACGAAAGGCATCGCTCCCACGAAGGTAGCTCGCCCGCCTCTAAGCGTGAAACGGATCCCTCAGCGCAATCGTCTCGTCGCGCCGAGACCCCACGCTGAGAAGGACGACCGGGCATGCCGCATCTCTTTCGATCCGCTCGACGTAGCGACGCGCCGCCTCCGGCAGAGCCGAGAGCTCGCGCGCACCGCCAAGGTCGTCGCGCCATCCTGGAAGGGACTCGTAGACCGGCGTCGCCCGATGCAAATCGTCGATCGGAAAGTCTTTGGTCACGCCGTTCGGGGTGCGGTACCCGACGCACACCTTGAGCTCGTCGATGCCCGTCAGGACGTCCAGCTTGGTCAGCGCGAGGCCGTCGAGGCCGTTGACTCGCACGGCATACCTGAGCGCCGGCAGGTCGAGCCATCCGGTGCGCCGGGGACGCCCGGTCACCGACCCGAACTCGTCGCCGACCTTTCGAAGCCGTTCGCCCAGTTCGTCGTTCAGCTCCGTCGGGAAGGGGCCGCCTCCGACCCGCGTGCAGTAGGCCTTCACGAGACCGACGACGAAATCGATGCGCGACGGGCCGACGCCGGTACCCGTGCACGCCCCGCCGGCGGTCGCGTGCGAAGAGGTGACGAAGGGATACGTCCCGTGGTCGACGTCGAGGAGCGTCCCCTGCGCGCCCTCGAAGAGGACGCGTTTGCCGTCGCGAACCGCTTGCTCGACGATCGACGACGTCTCTGCGAGGAGCGGGACGATCCGCGGCGCCAGCGCCGAGACCTTGTCCATCACGTCGCGCACCTTGGGCGGCTCGCCTCCGAGCGCCCGTATCGTCGGGCTCCCAGCACGCGAGCGCGTGCTCGACGAGTGCCTGCGTGCGCGCGAGGTCGCGAAGGGCTCCGAGCGGCACCCCGCGCCTGCCCGTCTTGTCCTCGTAGCACGGGCCCACGCCCCGCTTGGTCGTCCCGAGGGCGCCCGGCCTCTGCTCGCGCAGCCCGTCGACGAGCACGTGGTACGGCAAGATGGCGTGGGCGCGGTCGCTGACGACGAGCGACCCATCGGCACGCAAGAGACCGCGGTTGGCCAGCTCGTCGAGCTCGCCGAGAAGGCTCGTCGGGTCGATCACCATCCCCTGCGCAAGGACGCACGTCGTCTGCTCGCGCAGGATCCCGCTCGGGATCAGGCGGACGACGAGCTTGTCGTCACCGACCACGAGCGTGTGGCCCGCGTTGGGCCCGCCGCCGAAGCGCACGACCATGTCGGCGTGCTCGGTGAAGATGTCGACGATCTTCCCCTTCCCCTCGTCGCCCCATTGCGCGCCGACCACGACGACGGCGGTCATCTATTCCCTCTTTCTTCCACCGGCGACGCGATGCTAGCGCCGCTGTCCGCGTCCACCCAGCTCGCCGAGTCGAGTACGTGGCTGAAACCCCATGCGCGCGCCCATTCCAGGGCGATCGCTCGGTCTTCCGCGGCCACAGCGGCGATTCCTTTGGCCCGGAGCTCGGTCACGCGCGTGTCATCGGCACGACCGACCACGACGACGCGGATCCGGCGCTCCTCGATCGCTCCCGCCGCGCGCAGAGCCTCGCCGACCCGATCGAGATCGATCCCGAAGCCGGCCGCCGGAAGGTCCCATCCGAAGCGCGCGAGGAGCTCGTCGTACCGGCCGCCCGACCCGACGGCGTCGCCGGTCCCGGGCGCGTACATGTGGAAGATCGTCCCCGTGTAGTAGGCGAATCCGCGAACCTCCCCGAGATCGGCCGTCACGTGCCCTCCGAGACCCCGCGCGACCGCCGCGTCGTAGAGCGCCAGAAGACGCGCGGCCGCGGGGCCGGCCGGCGTTCGTTGCATCAACCGCACTCCTTCCGCGATCGCCTCACGGCGTCCGTGAAGAGACGGGAGAGCGCCGAGCACCGATGCGTGCGGCGTGCGCGTGACTTCACAGGCGTCTCGGAGATCCGCCTCGTCCTTCCGCGCCAGGGCATCGGACAACAACCTCTGGTGCTCGACCGATAGGTCTGCCAGGAGGCCACGGACCACCCCGGCATCTCCAACGTCTATCGTGAAGCGCTCGAGCCCGGCCGCCTCCAGCGCGTCGACCGCAAGCGCCAGAAGCTCGAAGTCCCCTTCCGCGCCCGCGGTGCCGGCGAGCTCGACGCCAACCTGGGGGATCTGGCGGTGCTTTCGGGCCTGTCCACTCCGCCGGCGCATGACCGTGCCCTCGTACGCGAGACGGAAGGGTGCGGGTCGGCCTCGCAGTCGGGTCGTGATCATTCGCGCGATCTGCGGCGTCATGTCCGGGCGAAGGGCGGCCACCTCGCCGGACTCCGGTTCGACGAACCGAAGCACATCGGCGGGATCGAGCGTCCCGAGCCCGCGCTCCAGCACTTCGGCGAACTCGAACACCGGCGGGGTCACGATCGCGTACCCGTGCAAGGCGAAGCGGTCCAACATCTTCCGGGCAAGCGCCCGCCGCGAGGCGGCCTCTTCGGGCAGGAGATCGCGCATACCCGCGGGGAGCGGGTGCTCGAGCGAGCGAGGAGGCGCCTCTACCGACATGGCCACAAACCCGCCGAGACGTTTCACATCGAGAGCTCGAGGTCAACCCGGGCTCCGCGACGACCCTCCGTCGTCGGCCCGACCGATGCCGCATCCGGCACCTGTCGCCGATCCAACAGCTCACTGAAAAGAAAAGCCAAAGAATTTCAACGGGAGGGTCTCCGGCACGGCCGTCGCAGCAGAGCGACGCATGGCGTTCTCAATCGACAAGTCGACCCTCCGCGGCGCAGCGCAAGGGGACTCCGCGTCGCTCCGCACTCTCGTGACCGTGCTCGCACCGCACATCGAGAAGCAGCTCCTGCGCTATCCGGTGTCCGAGGACGACCGGCGGGATCTCCTCCAGGCCACGCTCGTGCAGATCGTCCGACGGGTCGGGTCCTTCCGGGGAGACTCGAGCTTCTCGACATGGCTCTTTCGCGTGACGGCGAACGAGGCCCTCATGATGATGCGGTCGCAGAGGCGCCACAGCGCGAGGCTTGTCGGCGGCCTCGACCTGGAAGAGCTCGGCAACCTCGGGGCGGCCAACGACGGGAGCGCGGACCAACGGGGCGACGACACCGCGGCGGCAAGCGAGCGCGACGCCCGCGTGCGTCAGGCGCTCGACGAGCTACCGGCTGACTATCGGGACGTCGTCTCGATGCACTACCAGCACGACCTCGGACTGCACGAAATCGCCGCGCGCCTGTCTACGACCGAGAGCGCCGTGCGCTCGCGTCTGCACCGCGCCCGTTCGCGCCTGCGCGAGATCCTCGAGCGCGGGCCTCTCGGCGAGCACGTCGCCGCGGCGTGATGCCGGGCCTCGTGCTCGAACTCAGACGCGTCGCAGGACGTGCCCCACGAAGAACGGCCCCATCTTCTCTATGAACTCGCTGGTCTGGCGGGTCCTGCGCATCGCCTGCACGAGGTGCGAGAGCGGGTGCAGCTCACGTCCGACGAGCCCGATGACGAACTCGTTGTCCTGGGCGTCAAGCCCGTGGCACGCGAGCCGGACATCGGTGGCGAGGCCTTGTGCGCCGTAGGCCATCCCGATCTGAGCGTGCTCGCGCAGTATGTGGGACTGCTCATGGGGCTCGAGCCTGGCAAAGGCGGGCGTTCGTCTGAGGGGATACCAGACGTGCCAGGGACACGCCTCGTTCGTCACGTTCTCGATGGGTCGCCGGAGGAGTGACCACTCGAGATCCGGCTCGTGCCCGGTCCCGTACGTGCGACCAATCATCGCGAAGTCACGCCGGAGCGCGAGTCGGACGAGGCGCTCGTCGTCGAAGACCTTGCGGACGGACTTCACGAAGTAATCAGGCGACTCGTTCCACGTGAGCACGCCGACGCCGTGGGGCGACATGGCGTCGGCGTACACGACGCCGCGCACGCCCGCCTGGGAACAGCGATCCGCCAGGTGGGAGGCCAACGAGTCGGCCCCTCGCTCGGGCGAGTCGAAGACCAGGAGCTGCATGAAGAGCCGACGATCCACGGACTGGCGCGCGCCTTCGCGCTTGCCGCCATGCTCCGAGACGTCAATCGTGGGCAGGCCGGGCTCTCTTTGCGCTTCGCTCATCGGTAAGGCGCACCCTAGTACCGGGGCCCCGACCCGGCACGGCGCTCGACCAGGCTCACCGGGGCTTCCGTGTAGGGTCGTGTCGTCGGAGGTCGATTTTTCACACGCTCCTCCACGAAACTGGGGTACCAAGTCCCGGTCAGCCGGCGCGAGCGCACCGCACGCCCCGGCACCGAACGCGTCATTCGACAGGAGGATAGCAATGGTTGGTCGTCGCAATTGGGTCGCGGCCGTCGGTATCGGCGGCGTCGCGTTTGGGGTGGTTCTGGGCAGCACGGTCGTGGCCTCCAACGCGGGCGCAGTCGAGTTCGCTGCAAAGGATGCGGGGGCCACGGAGCTCGCGTCGAAGGATGCGGCGGTTTCTCCGCTCGCGGCCAAGGACGCCGCTGCGTTCGAGCTTGCGTCGAAGGACGCCGGTGCCCTCGCACTCGCAGCAAAGGACGCCGCTGTCTTCGAGCTCGCCTCGAAGGAAGCCGGTGCCTTCGAACTCGCGTCGAAGGATGCGGCCGCCATGGAGCTCACGGCGAAAGACGCCGGTGCTTTCGAGCTCTCGGCCAAGGACGCAGCCAGCTGGCGCTGACGGCCCCCGCGGCCGTTTCCGGAGCTCAACGCCCTTCGCTACCCGCCGGGCTCACACGGATCGTGTGCAGCCCTGCGGCCTTGTCGTCGTAGGCGCTCTTCATGCCGGCGAGCAAGGCGCGGTCACGCGACAGGTCGTTGAGCTCGCCGGGATCGCGGGCTGAGATCGAAGAGCAAGTAGAGAGGACCTCCTTCTGCCATGAGCTTCAGCCCCGGCGTGTCGCCGTGGATGAAGGCTCGATGCTGGGAGACCTGCGGGCCCGCGGGCATGTCGATGTAGACGTCGCGCTCGTCGACCGGCTCCTCGGGCAAGGCGATGGCCGCCGAGTTGCTCTGTCCCGACAGCTCGCCTGGTGCGGGCTGCGGAAGCCCCATGACGTCGAGCAGGGTCGGCACCAGATCGATGAGGCTGCGCTTCTCGGCGATGCGGTGCGGCTTCATTCCCGGGACGTAGGCGATGAGCGGAACTCGGACCAGCGGCTCCCAGAGGTCGACTCCGTGCCAGTTCATGCCGTGCTCGTCGAAGGCCTCGCCGTGGTCGGCCGTGACGACGATGGCCGTCTTCGCTCCCCACGGCTGCGACTCGATGAAGTCGAGGAGGCGCCCAGGTGATGGTCGGTGAACCATACCTCGCCGTCGTAGAGCGGCTTCGCCCAGCTCTTCGCTCCCGGGCGAAAGTCGGGCGCCTCCGCGTGCGGCACGTAGTTGGCGTGAGGGTCGAAGTAGTGGACCCAGAGGAAAAAGCGCCCCTGCGTGTTACCTGGATCCGAAAGGAGACGGATCGCCGCGTCCGTGAGCGCGCGCGCTCGTGACCGACGAGTCGGTGTCGCCCGCCGACTCGGACGGCATCGCCGAGAGGTCCCACACGTCCATCCCCTGGCCGAGGCCGTATCGAGGCTTGAAGTACCAGTGCGACGCGGCGCCCATCGTGCGGATCCCCGCCGCCTGGAGGCGCTCGGCGAGGAACGTGTTGGCGGGATAGTACGTGTCGAAGTGAGCCCCGTCGCGGAGGCATTCGCTCGGGTACTTGCCGATCATGGTCGGGCCGAGGCTCTTGCCCGTGTACGAGGCCATCGAATAGGCGCGCTCGAAGACCGTCGATCGCGCGGCGAGCGCGTCGAGGTTCGGTGAGACCGGGCGCGCATAGCCCATGAAGCCCAGGTCGATGCGAAGCGTGTCGACCGTGATGAGCACGAGGTTGAGGTCGGGCGGAAAGGCGCCGCGCGGCCGCCGCGGCGGCGCCGGTGGGGCAGCGCGTGGCAGGGGAAGGTCGGCCCCGGAGCAGTCCTCGTCGATGCCGTTGCCGGGGACGTCGATCGCGAGCGGGTAGCGCGTCGGGTCCTCGTCGTCGCAGTCGCCGCCGCCGAAGAGAGCCGAGGCGCCGTCGTGGTCGCGGTCGGTGGCACGCCGTGCGAGAGCGAGGCCGATTCGCCCGAGCGGCGCGGCGCGCTCGATCGCGCTCGCGACGCTCGGATCGCGAG
Organism: uncultured delta proteobacterium; assembly: GCA_963847465.1. Taxonomy (GTDB): domain Bacteria; phylum Myxococcota_A; class Polyangia; order Polyangiales; family Polyangiaceae; genus Palsa-1150. Next base: position 113,518 of record CAWKAF010000034.1, read on the forward strand.
AGAGAGCGCGCGCCTCGGAGAGGACGATGGTCCACCCCGCGACGACGACAGCCAGCGCCACCGTGACACGACCCCACCGGCGGGCTCGGGAGGCTCGCTCTCCGACCAGCGCGCAGACGGCGATGGCCACGACGGCAACGGCCGGAGACAGGTCGAGCTCGGGCCTCGCGAGGACGCCGAGGATCGCGAGCGGAGTGGCGCCCGTTGCCGCTTGCGTCGCCGAGGCGAACCCCGATGGTGGCGAACGACAGCGCGTAGGTGGCGCCGCACGTGGCGGCGACCACGGGGTTGACGTGAGCGGCCAGCGTGCGAGCCGTCGCCGGGACCACGCCAAGCACCGACGCGCCGGTGAAGAGGAGCATCACGAGCGAGGCGATCGCCACCTCTACGCCAGCTTCGGCGGCGGGTCCATGGGTCATCGCCCCGCGAGCGATGTGCGCACAGGCGACCGCCCACGCGAGGGTCGCGAACGGGACGACGAGAGCCAGCGCGGCGGCTCGGGCGCGTTCGCCTCCTTCCAGCCTGGCAACGCCCGCGATCGCAGCTCTTGCGCTCCATTGACGACGCGGATCGATCAGCATGCCTGCCGCAGCGACCGCGAGCCCGACGGCCGTCGCGATCGGCGCGAGCACCGCGAGGTCACCCATCGCCGTAGGTGCCAGGGGAACCTGAGCCGCGCTCACCACCCTAGGCGCCTCCACGAGGGCCACGACCGCGGCGCCGCACAACCCGCCCGCCACCGACAGAATAGGACGCCCAAACCAACCTTTCGGCGCTGCCGAGCTCACGGGCCTGGCGCGTCCGGCTTGACGTAGGTCTCTACCAGCCCTGCTCGCTTTGCCTGCAGAGCCTCGACCATCGGCCCGAGCTTGGTTGGATCGCCCGCAAGGTCGTGGACCTCGTCGGGATCCTTCTCGAGATCGTAGAGCTGGTACTGCTGCCCTCCCAGGTGGACGAGCTTCAGCCCCGGCGTCGCGCCATGGAGGATCGCGCGCCGCATGTGCGTGTAGGGGCCGTCCGGCATGTCGAGGTACACGTCACGCTCCTCGTAGTCGGTGACTCTCGTGGACTGCAGATCGCCGACCATGCTCACGCCCGAGAGCTCGCCGACCCCTGGTTGCGGAATCCGCATGAGGTCGAGCAACGTGGGGACGAGATCGACGACGCTCCGCTTCACCGGCACGCGGCGGGGCGCGACCCCCGGGACGTGCAGAACGAGCGGGCACCCGCACGAGTGTCTCCCATATCTCGTGCCCATGCTGGAACGCGATTCCGTGCTCGCCCAACGACTCGCCGTGGTCGCTGGTGACGACGATCGACCGTGTCCTTTGCCCAGGGCTGCGCGTTGACGTGATCGAGCAAGCGGCCGATCGCCTTGTCGGTGAACCACACCTCGCCGTCGTACAAGGCACGCATTTGCCATCCCGGCGCCCTCTCCGGGTCGGCGAACGTCGGGGCGCCTTCGTGGCGCACGTACTGCGCGTGCGGATCGAAGTAGTGCACCCAGAGAAAGAAGCGTCCGGAGCTCGCGTGCTCGTCGAGGAGCCTCAGCACTGCGTCCGTGAGCTGAGGGCTCGTGACACTCGTGTCCGTGTCGCCTTGACCGGAAGGGGGAACGGCCGACGTATCGAAGAGATCGAACCCTTGGGTGATCCCCCACGGCTGGCGGAAGTACCAGTGCGACGCCGCGCCCATCGTGAAGACGCCGGCGCCGCGCAGCCGCTCGGCCAGGAATGCGTTGCCGGGAGAGTACCGGTTGAAGTGGCTTCCGTCGCGCAACGTCTCGCTCGGGTACTTTCCGATGATCATGGGCGCAAGGGCCTTGCCCGTGTACGACGCCATGGCGTACGCGCGCTCGTAGACCACACTGTCCTTCGCGAGAGCGTCCAGGTTGGGCGTGGTGGGCTTGTCGTACCCGAGGAAGCCCAGCTCGGAGGCTCGCAGCGCGTCGACGGTGATGAGGATCAGGTTCAGGTCCCGGTCGACGACGGAGGTGGCCGGCTTCTGGGGCGACTCGGGTTGCGTCGGACGGATCGCGACCAGGTCCGAGCCCGAGCAGTCCTCGTCGATGCCGTTGCCTGGAATGTCGACGGCGAGCGGCGAGATCGTGCGGGTCGCTGTCATTGCAATCGCCCCCTCCGAAGAACGGCGAAGCGCCGTCATGGTCGCCATCGGTCGCGCGGCGCGCGATGGCGAGCCCGATGCGGCCAAGCGGCGCGTGGCGCTCGACGGCACGAGCGATGCTCGGGTCGCGTTCAAGGGCATGGGCTTCGCGAACGGTAACGCAAAGGGGCACGGCGATGCTCGCGAGGGCGGTGAGGGTCGCCAGAGGTCGTGCGGGTCGGGCCGCGAGCGCCAGCGGGGCGAGCCAGGCGCACGTTGCGATCGCGGCCAGGTCGACGACCGGCCGCAGATCGAGCTCGCGGCGCTTCAGCACCCCCAGGATACCTACGATGGGAGCCCCATCTCCGCCTGCGTCACCAAGGTACGTCCCAAGGACGATGACGCACAAAGACGCGCCGAACGCCGCTCCGCCCGTCACGGCGGGGTCGATGGCCTGGGGCCACCGCGCAGCCGCAGCCGCCAGGCCGCGCCGGACGGACGGCAGCAAAGCGAGCGCGACCGCACATAGGCCCAGAAGCCCTTCCACCGATTGAACCGCCAGCGCGAAGCCCGCCACCCGGGGCGGCCCTTCGGCCAGTGCGGCTCGCGCGAGCGTCGCGGTCGCCAGGAGCCACGCCGTAGCGACCCCGCACGCGAGCGGGGCAAGGGCTGCTGTCCGGGAGCGAGCCAGCACGGGCTCCACGCGGGCGGCCGCAAGGCGCTCCGAAGGCGCCTGAGGCGCGCCAGGCTCGAGGAAGAGCGCCGCCGCTGCCACCATCGCACCCAAGGCAATCGCCAGAGGTGCAAGCACACCAAGCTCCGCCAGGACGAGCCCCGAGAACGCGTCCTGCGAGGCGTCCACCAGCATCACCTGGCGTGCTTCCGAGAGCGCCACGAGCAAGGCGCCGAAGGAGGCGCCCATTAGAGAGAACAGGATGCGGGATGCGGTCGTCTTCGTAGCGGCGAGAGCTTAGCGCTTCGAACGCGCGAGCGGATGCGCCGCGTCGTAGACGCGCATAAGGTGCTCCATCGAGACGTGCGCATACCGCTGAGTCGTCGAGAGTGAGGCGTGGCCGAGCATCTCCTGGATGGCTCGCAGGTCCGCTCCACCGTCGAGCATGTGCGTCGCACACGTATGCCGAAGAGCGTGCGGATGGAGGTCGGCTCGACCGGCGCCAAGCGTCCCGTAGTCGTGCACGACCCTCTCGACCGAGCGCGGATAGATGCGCGCGCCCCGGACCGTGAGAAAGAGCGCCTTCGGGTCCTGGGTCTTGTGCGTTGGGTGCACCATCATCGGCCGCATCTCGAGCCAGAGCGCGACCGCCTCGACGCTCTTTCGGCCAAGAGGGACCATGCGTTCCTTGCGGCCCTTGCCGAGGACCCGGGCGCTCGCCGCGGCAAGGTCCAACGCGTCGAGGTCCAGCCCGCAAAGCTCGCTGACGCGCAGACCAGAGCCGTAGAGAGTCTCGAGGATGGCGCGATCCCGACGCGCGACGGAGCCGTCGCCGCGAGGACTCTCGACCACCTCGCGCGCGGCGTCGACCGAGAGGAGCGTAGGCAACCCGCGCCGCACCTTCGGTGTGGCGAGCTGGTCGGCCGGGGACGTGGCGATGACCCCCCGGCGCCGCATCCAACGCATCCACGTCCGGACAGCCGCGACCTTTCGTGCGATCGAGCTCGGAGCGTGCTTGCGCGCGAGCAGCGCAAGCCACCCGCGGAGCAGATACACATCGACCTCGCGAACATCGCCGACCGCCGCCGACGCGCGTTTGCGGGCAAACGAGGCGAGTCCAGCGACGTCGTGCTCGTATTCGACGATCGTGCGCGGCGACGCTCGCCCTCGCCCTGAGGTGTTGCAGAAACGCACCGAGCGATTCGTCGAGAGTCACGTCCGAGCGCTACCATGAGGCGGGAGCGCGCAGCCAATTCGCGGCAGTAACGGACGCTTCACCCATCTCGACCTCGGGCTCGAACAGGCAAACGAATGCGCGCGACGAATCTGGCCCTGCCCCAGCGAGCCCGCGCCTTGTGGGAACGCGCGCGACGCGAGCACTCGACGCCGCGCGAAATCGGGCTCGCCATCGCGGTGGGGGTCTTCGCCGGATGCACGCCTTTTCTCGGGTTTCACATGTGGATCGCCCTGGGTCTTTCGACGTTGCTGCGTCTCAATCGCCTGTGGGCGTTCGCCGGCTCGCGCGTCTCGATCCTGCCTATCTTCGCGTGGGTGGGATTCTGCGAGATCGAGTCCGCGCACCGCCTCCGCACCGGCGCATGGGCGTCTCTCGCCCCGAGCGAGGTCGTCGCGCACGGGGCCGAACTTCTGACGGACTGGCTGATCGGAACCGTGCCCGTGGGCGGCGGTCTCGCGCTGCTGGCGGGAGCGCTTGCCTACGCCGTGGCGCGGCGCTGGCCGGGGGACGTCACGCCGCGCACGCGCGCCGGATCTCGTCCGCCGTCTTCGGAATCTCCGCCGTCAGCACCTCCGACCCCGATTCCGTGACGAGGACATCGTCTTCGATCCGGACGCCGATCCCACGCCACTCGGCCGGCACGCTGTCGTCGTCGGGCGAGATGTAGATGCCGGGCTCGACGGTCAGCACCATGCCCTGCTCGAGCCTGCGCGGCTTGTGGTCGACGAAGTAGGCTCCCGACGTCATGCACATCCATGCCCAGCCAGTGGCTTGTGCGGTGCATGAAAAAGCGCTTGTAAGCCTCTGCTTTTACTAATCTTCTCGGGATCGCCCGGACAGGAGCCCAAGCGCCAGAAGGCCCCGGGCGATGACGTCGACGCTCTTGCCATGGATCTCGTCGAGCGTGACACCCGGACGGACGCTGGCGATGGCCTTCGACTTGCGACTCGAGCACCAGCTCGTAAATGGCCTCTTGCTCTCGCGAAAACGCCCTACCGACCGGGAACGTGCGGGTGACGTCGCTGGCGTAGTAGCCGTACTCGCAGCCGGCGTCGATGAGCAGCAGATCGCCGGCTTCGATCCGGCGGTCGTTCTTGCGGTAGTGGAGAACGCACGCGTTGGGACCGGAGCCCACGATGCTGCCATAAGCTGGGCGCTCCGAGCCGCGGCGCCGGAAGGTGTCGAGCAGCAGCGCCTCGATCTCGTACTCGTGCATGCCAGGCCGGGCGCGGGCCATCGCGAGCTCGTGGGCCTCCCGCGTGATGCGCGCCGCAGCTCGCATGGTCTCGACCTCCCCCGGCCGACTTGCGAAGGCGCATCTCGTGCAGAATCACGCCCGGGTCCACGAGCTCCGTAGGGGCGACGACGCCGAGCCGCTGGCGCGCGCGGACGCGATCGATGGCCGCCAGGAGCCGCTCGTCGAAGCGCCGGTTCCATCCGAGGCGACAGTAGATGCGCCGGCGGTCCTGGATGAGAGTCGGGCAGCTTCTCGTCGAGCTCCGCGATGGCGAACGCCTCGTCGGCGCCGTAGGTTTCCCTGGCTCCGTCGACGCCGGCCCGGTGGCCGTCCCAGATCTCCGCGCTCGCGATCGCGCGGACGCACGAGCAGCGTTGTCTTGCGCTCGGCCGCGTCCAGTACGAGGACGCTCTCCGGCTCGTCGAACCCGGTCAGGTAGAAGAAGTCCGAATCCTGGCGGTACTCGTGCTCGACGTCGTTGTTGCGCAGGAAGACCGGGGCCGACGGCAAGACGGCGACGGCAGAGCTACCGGACGCGACCATCGCGTCGAAGAATGCACCGCGCCTCTTCTCGCAGGCTTCGAGGTCAGGCGCCGCCATGATCGTCTCTATGGCCTTCTTTGTAGGGAAACCATCCGGACCGCAAGCAGCAACTGCCCGAAGTTGGCCCACATTGGCGCCTTCCGTGAAAATTGCGCCCATGACCATCCACGATGACCGCCGACGCAAGCGAAGCCAGGACCCGCTCGTCGCCCTCCACTACCAGCTGGCGTACGCGCGCGCCGAGGGGCGCCTCGATGCCATCGTCGTCGCCGACGACGCGGGGGTCGTCGTTGCGGGAGCCGGCGCCTGGGCGGTGTGCGAGGAGCTGGCGGCGTACGCGCCGCTTTTGGCGAGGGAGGCTGGACCGAGCCGGGATCGAACGGAGGCTCGCGCGTCGCCGAGCTGCGCGGCCAGGTCGACATCAAGCCGGTGGACGTCGATGGCCAGATGGTCCTCTTGTGCGCCCGCGGCGGCGAATCCCGCCCCGGCGCGATGGATCGTGCTGCGCAAGGCGTCGCGCGCATACTCGAGTTTGCGTGACCTGGCGTCACAAACCAAGCTACGACGTCCCGTGAGGCGGGCGGCTCTATGAGTGACAAAGATCCGGGCGACCGTCGTCGGCGGCTCGACAGCGTCATCCCCGAGCTCATCAAGAGAGCCGTCGAGCTGGGCGTCGAGAAGGCGGCCGAGGCGCCCGACAACCTCAAAGAGTTCGTCGGCGGGCATGAAGCTGCCGCGCGAGGCCGTGAACTACCTCCTCGCGCAGGTCGAAGAGACGAAAAACGGCCTCTTCCGTGTGGTCGCCAAGGAGGTCCGCGAGTTTCTGGAGCACACGAACCTCGCAGGCGAGATGCAGAAGATGCTGACGACGGTTCAGTTCGAGATCAGCACCACCATCCGGTTCAAGCCCAACGACGGCCGTTCCGGTACGGCGGGAGACTCTTCGAAGATGCCCAAGCCCGAGGTGAAGTCCGAGGTCCAGCTCAAACGCGGGGGCCGTTCCTACGAGCGCGGCGAGGCCGCCGGGGCAGGGGCAACCGAAGAGCGTCCGCGCGAACGGCGCCGCAGCCGAGAGTGAGCGCCCTGAAGAAGCCGATGCCCAAGCCCCTTCGCGTCGCGGGCGAGGTCGACAGCTGGTGCACCCGCTGCCGTCTTCTGTTGAACCACCGAGTCGTCTCGATGAAGAGCGGCAAGGCGTACCAGGTCGAGTGCTTGACCTGCCGCTCCACGCACCTCTGGCGGGCCGGCAGCCCCGGCGAAAAGGTGGCTGCCCCCGGTGGGCCGGCGCGTTCTCGGTCGCCCTCGGGTGGCTCGAAGGCGTCTGCACGAGCCCAGGCGGCCAGCCGCCACGAACAGCTATGGGACAAGGCCACCCTCGGCCGCGGCGTACTCGACTTCAAGCCCTACGAGGTCGGCGGCAGCTTCCAGGAGGGAGAGCTCGTGCGCCACAAGAAGTTCGGCGACGGGGTCGTGACGAGAGTCATCGACGGGCACAAGGTCGAGGTCCTCTTCCGCGACGAGGCGAGGACGCTGGCTCAGGGACTTCGCTAGGGCGGGGCATCGTGCGTGAATGGCAATCACGCGCGCTGATCGCGTCCATTGTCACTTGCGCAGGCCTGCGGGGCGCGAACGCCGAAGCGGCGACTCCGGACCCGAGCGAAGACTGCCTTGCGCCGTCGCCGGATGGGTACCTCGGTGCCTGGCTCGTCGCCGGGCCTGTCGATCATCAGCGCTTGCCGGACGAGGTTCATCTCTCGCCTCGCCTTGACGCTCCCGTCACCGAAGCCGCAACGGGCCCGCGCTGGCGGCTCGCGTCCGCGGGAGACGGCCCCGTCGACCTTTCGACCACGATGGAAGCTCGTGCCAAGGATCGCCTGGCGTACGCGGCGGGCGTGCTGCACCTTGAGCGCGGCGGACGGCATCTCTTCTCGATCGGCGCCGACGACGGCGTTGCGTTGTTCGTCGACGGCGGCCGGGTGTTCTCCCGCGACGAGACCCGGGCGCGGCGGGACGATGACGACCTCGTCGCCCTCGATTTGAGCCCGGGTGACCATGCGATCGTGCTCGCGCTCCTCCGGCACGGCACGCCCTGGGCCTTCCGTGCGCGCGTCCTCGACGCCGGCGATCTGCAGCCTCCGAGCGGTGCGTGCTGGAAGCTGCCGGGGACCGGCGCCACCGAGGCACAGCTCTTGGCGGGCCGGATGTCGTCGTTCGCGCTCGATCGGGGGATGAACGCGGAGGGATACCGGCCCGTGCTGACGGTGCGGTTCCGCGAGGGCGTTCCTCGCGGTGTGCCGCTAAAGGTGCATGCCCGGTTGGTGCGGGCGTCGGCGGCCGACCCCGTCGCGCAGCGGCCGGCGATCTTCGAAGTGGATGCGGGTGAAGCGACGGTCGGCGAGCGCGCCGCCGATCCGCTCACGGTGACCTTGCCCGAAGTCGCTGGGGACGAGGTCGAGGACGACGACTGGACGTTGCACGTCGACGTCGGAGGCCACGCCGCGGACTTTCCTCTCCACCCCCGCCGGGCCGTACGCGAAGCGGTGGCTCGCGCGGACCGTGCGTCCGCGGCGATACCGCCGGATGCCGACTGGGCCGAGCCGTCGTCGTTGGAGTCCTTGGAACATCTCCGTTATCGCCTCGTGGGGTTCGTGGCAAAGGGGGACGGCGACGTCGAAGCTCAACTCGACGACGCGCGTGAGCTCGATGAGCTCGCGGCCTCGCTCGAACAAAAGCGGGACCCCTACGTGGGCAGCCGCGCATCCGGCGACGACGGCGGGTCGTCGTGGCGGACGGGGCCCATGCGGAGAGCCTACCGCTCCCCCGCGGACGGACAAGCTGTCGGAGTTCGGGCTCTACGTGCCGGGCGACTTCGATCCGGACAAGACCTATCCGCTGGTCGTGGCGCTCCACGGGATGAACGGCCATCCGATGGAGATGCTCATGTGGCTGTTCGGCCACGACGACCCGATGCGCGACGGCGAGTGGGAAGACCGTCACCCCCGGCGCGACCTCGAGCCCCTCGAGGCCATCGTGGTGGCGCCAGACGGGCACCACAACACGATGTACCGCGACCTCGGCGAGGACGACGTCATGCGCGTCGTCCGCTGGGCGATGGCGATCGCTATCCCATCGATCCCGGCGCGCGTCACGATCACCGGCCCCTCGATGGGTGGGATCGGGACGGCCGCGTGCGCGCTCCACCACCCGGACCGGTTCGCCGCCGCCGAGCCTCTGTGCGGGTACCACAGCTACTTCGTGCGTCGGGACGCCGGCCGCGGCGATGCGCCCTTGGGAGCGCTTCATCGCGGAGGAGCGCTCGAACGTCCTTTGGGCCGAAAATGGCCTCTACCTGCCTCTCTACATCGTGCACGGCACCAAGGACCTCCCGGAGGAGAACAGCGGCGTCCTCATCGATCGCTACAAGGAGCTTCACTACGCGGTGAAGGACGAGCACCCCGAGCTGGGGCACAACGTCTGGCAAGACGACCTACGAGGACCTCAAGGGCGCGCGATGGCTTCTATGGCACCAGCCGGCCAGTCCACCCCCGCGCCGTACGATTCAAGACGCCGCGCACTCGCTGGGCCGACGACGCATGGTTGCACGTGCGGGAGCTCGCCTCGAGCGACCAGTGGGGCGAAGTCATCGCACGCATCGACAGAGGAAACACCATTCACGTCTCGACCCGAGGGGTCGCCGCGCTCGCGCTCGATCGGGACGGCGAGCGAGTCGATGACGCGTCGCCGGTTACGGTCATCGTCGACGGCGACAGGATGACATTCCAGGCCGACGAGCCGATCGCCTTTCATCGTGCGGAGGGGAAGTGGCGGCCCGGCACCGCGCCTCACGAAGGGCTCTTCAAGCAGGGCGCGGTGACCGGTCCCATACGCGACGTCTTTCACGAGCCCATTCTCTTCGTCTGGGGCGCGAGCGACCCGGCGCAGGCACGGGCAAACGAGGAAGTGGCGCGAGCCTGGGCGCGCGTGCGCTGGGGCGTGCACGTCGACTACCCGGCCATTAGCGACGTCGAGTTTGCGCGCGAGGCGAGCCCATCGCCAACGAACGCGCACTCTTCCTCGTGGGGAACGCACAAGTCCAACCTGCGTCGTTCGCGAGCTCGAGCCGGAGCTTCCCGATCCGTATCGAGGGCGACGACGTCGTGATGGGCTCCCGGCACGTGTCCCCGAAGGGCGATGACGCCGCTCGCTCGCAGCTCGGGGCCGCCTTCATCCGACCAAATCCTCGCCGCCCAGACCGCTACGTGGTCGTCGTCGAGGGCGTCGGCGCGCTCGGAACGTGGCGCTCTCTTTCGCTGCCTGACATGCTTCCCGACTACGTCGTCTACGACGAGGACGTCGAGCCCGCCCGAGCGCAGCTCGTCCTCGGCACCGCCACGGTGCGGGCAGCCGGCCTCTTCGGAGGAGACTGGGGTCTCCACGTCCCGGAAGGAGAAGGCCAAAAGGGCGCCAGGTGAGACGCTGCGAGCGAGTTGTCGTCGCCTGCCGGTGTATAAGGGGACCGATGGTTCGCCTACCGCTCATCGTCGCATCTTTTGTCGCAGCCAGCCTCGTGTTGCACTCCTCGACGGCGCACGCGCAGGAGCAGTCGATCATCAGGAGCCCCGGAGATCACCCGAGCTATTTCTTCGAGGCCGAGCCTCACGCCATTCTCGGCTTCGGGCCGCCATTCAACGCCAACGGCAGCCTCGGCGTCGGGTTCCGCGGGACGTTCAACATCGCCAACGGGTTCGTGCCCAATATCAACGACTCAGTCGGCGTCGGCGTCGGGTTCGACATCGGCACGGACGGCCGCTTCTATGTCCCCATCGTCCTCCAATGGAACTTCTGGCTCTCGACGCACTGGTCGGTCTTCGGTGAGCCGGGCATCGCGTTCGGATCCGGCGGCCCTTACAGCGGCGTCTTCCCGGCGTTCTTCGCGGGCGGACGCTTCCACTTCACGGACCGAATCGCGCTGACGATCCGCCTGGGCTACCCGGACGTTGCTGTCGGCGTGTCCTTCCTGCTGTAGGTCCTAGTTCTTGCGCTTGGGCACGCCGAACTGGCGCTTGAGCGACGCAAGCTCGTCGGAAGTCAGGTAACGCCAGTCCCCGGGCCGTAGCCCTTCGGCGTCGATGCCCGCGAAGGACACCCGGGCCAGGCGCATCACACGGAAGCCGGTCGCCTCCCCCATGCGCCTCACCTGCTGATTGCGCCCCTCGGTGATCGTCAGCTCGATCCACGTCTTGTCCCCCTCGAAGCGCAGGATCTTGGCTTTCGCCGGCAGCGTGGTCCCTTCTCCGATGTTCACGCCCTTTCGCCAGCGGTCCACGTCGTCGGACTGCATCACGCCCTTGACCTTCACGACGTACGCCTTGGGCACCGCGCGGCGCGGGTGAAGAAGTGCGTCGGCGAAGTCGCCGTCGTTGGTCGCGAGAAGGACGCCGCTCGTGTTGAAGTCGAGGCGGCCGACGGGATAAACGCGACCCGGAATCTGCGCAAGCAGATCTCGTACGGTCTGTCGCCCCTCGGGGTCGCTCATCGTCGCCACGACGCCCCGAGGCTTGTGGCAGACCACATAGACGGGGGCCTCGCGGACGATCCTTTGACCGTCGACTTCGATGCGGTTCGAGCGCGGATCGACCTTCGTGCCGAGCTCGGTGATGACCTTGCCCTCGACACGGACCCGCCCGGCGGTGATGAGCTGCTCCGCCGCTCGCCGCGACGCGACGCCGGCCCGCGCCAGGACCTTTTGCAGGCGCACCGTGGCCACGTCGTGGCTAATAGCGTAAATGGGTCGGATCATGCGACGGGTCGAAAAGCCGTGGGGCCACGAGCTCGTGTGGGCGGAGACGGACCGTTACGTGGGCAAGATCCTGCACATTCATGCGGGCCAGCGGCTCTCTCGCCAGTACCACGTGAAGAAGGACGAGACGTTTCTCGTCGAGTCTGGCGAAATGGACCTCGAGGTCGGCGACGGCGCCGAGATGCGCGTCCTACGGATGCGGACCAGGGATACCTTTCACTGCGCACCCGGCACTATCCACCGCATGGTGGCGGTGACCGACGTTGACGTACTCGAAGTGTCGACGCCGGAGCTCGACGACGTCGTGCGACTGGAAGACGCCTACGGGCGCCAGGGAACGAACACCCCCTAGCTTACTTGTTGCGTCTCTTCGCCTTGGCGCCCGCATCCGCGGTCGCCCCGCCGTCGGAGATCTGCCCGTTCGCACCGACCGTCACGGGCGCGCTACCCCCGGTGCCGGCGTCCACGACCTCGACCCCCTGCGCCTCTTCCTGCGCCATCAGCTGGGCGTCACGGTCCCAGCGATCGACGTGGCCGTCGCACGTCATGTCCTCGCCAATGCGCTCGAGCCGATTCTTGTAATAGATCTCCCAGGTGTCCGGCTTCCCGTTCGCGCAATGGGTGTTGCGGCGGACGCGCGACAGCTGGCCGTCGAGGTAGAACTTCCAGACGTTGGGCCTGCCGGTCGTGTACGTGGTGTCGATGTCCTCTTCCTCGATCGCACCGTTGGCGAAGTTGATCCAGTCGTCGATTTTGCCGTCGTAGTTGGTATCGGCCTCTTCGTGGAGCGGCTCGCCCTTCTCGTTGAAGGTACGGACGACGTCCTTGATGCCGTCGACGTTCGAGTCAATCTCGCGGCAAAGGAGGACCGTATGGCGATTATCGCGCTCGCCCACGATCTTGAAGACGCGGCGTATGTTCGGCTTGAACGACCCCGGCCCCGCGGTCTCGCTGACCTCGAGCTGAGCGTCGCTCTTCCAGTGCACGAACGTCTCGCAGAGCGAGTGGTCGTCGGCAGGCCACTGGTTGGGATCTCGCGAGCCCCCCGGTGCTGCCTTTGCCGCCTTCGGGGGCGGTGGACCGCCGCACGCGATGAGCGTCCCCAAGCCGGCGATGAACGCGGCGGCCGCCCACGACCATGTCCGCACGGCCCTCGTGGCTCGCGTCATGGCTTTCCTCCATCCCCAGCCCCGGGGGCCTTCGACGCGGACGCCGCAGGTGCACTTGCCCCGCCGTCGTTCGACGAGCCCGCAGGCCCGCCCGGCGACGATGTACTTGCGGAGGTGTCGGCTCCCCCTCCCCCACTCGATCCGCCGCCGAGAACGATCGCCGTGTCCGGGTCAGGTTTGCCGTCCCCCGTGTGATCCACCGCGATGGTCACCTTGTCACCGTCCCAGGCCCACCACTGGTCTACCTGGCCATCGCCCGTCGTGTCGCGCTCGCGACGCATGGGGTGCTTGGGTCGCCCGGTTTTTGGATCGGGCGCGGCGTTGGGGTCGAACCAGTCCCAGGTGTCGATGCGGTGCTGCCCGCTGGTATCGTACTCCCTACGCACGAGCTTTCCGGCTTCGTAGTACTCGACGGCGTTCACGACACCGGTGTCGTCGTAGCAGTACTCGCGCCGGCGCGGTGCGCCGTTCGCGTCGAAGTACTCGTAGAGATCTGGCTTGCCGTCGTGGTTCAGGTCAGCGACGCGGCAAACTTCATGGCCACCCTTGTCGAAGACGCGCCGGATGTCCGACTTGCCGTCGCCGTTGGTGTCCAGCGTCTCGACGCGGTTCCCCGACTCGCTGCACTCTTCGTGGTCGAGGGCGCGCATCCCCGACGGCAGCTTGGCGCTGCCCGTCCCCGACGTCGAAGAGCCGCCCCCGCAGGCCACCGCGACGAGCGGCGCCGACAGGGCGACACCCGCAAGCACGCGGGCCCACATCCGAAAGTGATCGTGCCGTCTTTCGTTCATCCTTACCATCCCAAGGTCCTAAGCGTGGTGTGCGACGATACGCGCCCCGAGCGCATGCGGGCAAGCTCGCCCGGCGGGGCGTACCGCCCAGGACGTAATGCGTCGCCCCGCGCTTGATGGGGCACATATGTTCACGTAGGGTACCTCACGTCTTGAGCTTCACCATTTCTCGCCACGTCCACGAACCGCATGTCCCGCAAGAAGATCTCGACCACGATCTACGTGACCCCGGAGCAGGACGAGCGCCTCCGGCTCTTGCATCAACGCACGAAGGTTCCCGTCGCAGTGTACATCCGCGAGGGGATTGACCTGGTCTTGCGGCAATACGGTCACCTCCTGCCCGGCCAGTTGCCTCTCGCATCGGACGCGGCCGTGTCCCCTTCGTCCGAGGGGAAGGTGACCGCGCAGCGAACGGAGCGGACCGATCGTGTGGGTGGGAGTGAGCCGTCCGTCGAGCGTGCCGCGAGCGCTGGCGCAAGCAAGGTCTGACGCGCCGGGCCTTTCTGGCCCCCGACCCCCAATGCCGACCCCGCAGGCGCTCATCCGCAATTTCTCGATCATCGCTCACATCGACCACGGCAAATCGACCCTGGCCGATCGCATCCTCGAGATCACCGGCGCGCTCTCCGAGCGCGAGATGCGGGCGCAGTTCCTCGACAAGATGGACATCGAGCGCGAGCGCGGAATCACCATCAAGGCGCAGACACGTTCGACTGAGGTTCACGGCCTCCGACGGCCATGAGTACGAGCTCAACCTCATCGACACTCCCGGCCACGTGGACTTCAACTACGAGGTCTCGCGCAGCCTGGCCGCGTGCGAAGGTGCAGTGCTCGTCGTGGACTCCACTCAGGGCGTCGAGGCGCAGACGCTCGCGAACGTTTACCTCGCGATCGAGCAGGACCTCGAAATCCTCCCAGTCCTCAACAAGATCGACCTACCCGGCGCGGACGTCGAGCGAACGAAGGGGCAGATCGAGCAGGTCGTCGGGCTCGACTGCGCCGAGGCCATCGCCGCGAGCGGCAAGACCGGGCTCGGCGTGCGCGACATCCTCGAGCAGATAGTCCGCAAGGTCCCGCCTCCGCAAGGGCGAGGACGAACGAGGCCGCTTCGCGCTCTCATCTTCGACTCCTGGTACGACACCTACCGCGGCGCCGTGGCGATGGTGCGCGTCGTCGACGGCACCCTCAAGAAGGGGGACAAGATCCGCTTCCTCGCGTCGCAGCACCGACTACGAGGTCGACCGAGATGGGCGTCTTCCAGCCCTTCGCGACCGCCGCTCGATGAGCTCGGGGCGGGCGAGGTCGGCTTCGTCGCGGCGAACATCAAGAGCGTCCACGACGTGAAGCTCGGCGACACGATGACGCACTCGGTCAGCGCGCCCGGCCGCGGTCCACATCACATCGGCCCAACGACCGAGCCGCTGCCCGGCTTCAAGGACGTCAAGCCGATGGTCTTCGCGGGCGTCTATCCCGACCGACAGGCGCCGACTACCCGCAGCTGCGCGACGCGATGGAGAAGCTGCACATGAACGACGCCGCGTTCTCGTTCGAGCCGGACACGAGCGAGGCCCTGGGCTTCGGGTTCCGCTGCGGGTTCCTGGGGCTGCTTCACATGGAGATCATCCAGGAGCGCCTCGAGCGCGAGTTCAACCTCGACCTCATCACGACGGCGCCGAGCGTCGTCTACATGGTCTACAAGACCGACGGCACCGCCGTCCGCGTCGAGAACCCGGCGAAGCTCCCGCCGCTACAGCTCGTCGACCGGATCGAGGAGCCGCTCGTCACGATGACGATCCACGTCCCGGTCGAGTTCGTCGGTCGCCGTGCTCGCGCTCTGCCAGGAGAGGCGCGGCGTGCAGAAGGGCATGCAGTACGCGGCGGCCGACCGCGTCATCGTCACCTACGAGCTCCCGTTCGCGGAGGTGCTGTTCGACTTCCACGACAAGCTGAAGAGCATCTCCCGCGGATACGCGTCGATGGACTACGAGCTCGTCGGCTACCGCGCCGACACACTGGTGAAGGTCGACATCCTGGTGAACGGCGAGCCGCTCGACGCCCTGTCGATCATCGTCCACAAGGACAAGAGCTACCCGCGCGGGCGGGGCCTCGCCGAGAAGCTGAAGGAGTTCGTGCCCCGCCAGCAGTACGAGGTCGCCATCCAGGCCGCCATCGGCGGAAAAGTCATCGCTCGCGAGACGGTCAAGGCCCTCCGCAAGGACGTCACGGCGAAGTGCTACGGGGGCGACATCAGCCGCAAACGCAAGCTCCTCGAGAAGCAGAAAGAGGGGAAGAAGCGCATGAAGCAGGTCGGTACGGTCGAGATCCCGCAGCAGGCGTTCCTGGCGATCCTCAAGGTCGAGTAAGGGAAGCCGAGGAGTATTTTTTCATTGAGCGCGGACGAACGGCCCGTTCTGAAGGAATTCTGTCCCATCCGCACTCCCCGGGGGTGAAACTACTCGACCGATGAAAGCTCGACGTAGGTTCCTCGCGGTGGCGACCGCGCTCTTGGGCTTCTGCTCTTGCAGTTCGAAATCATCGCCGTCTTCGAATTCGGCCGTAGACAGCGGCTCTGCCGACGTTGCGACCACCGACGTCGCGATCGCCACCGGCCTGGATGTCATGACCGGCAACGGGATGGTCCACGGCGCCACTGCGGGAGGGGTGCGATCGTTCCTCGGCATCCCGTTCGCAGCGACCACCGGTGGGGACAACCGATGGAAGCCGCCTCAGCCCGCGGCGGCCTGGACGACGACGCTCAACGCGACGGCCCTCGGCCCGATCTGTCCGCAAATCGACCCGTCAACTATGGCGTATGCGGCGACCAGCGCCGAAAACTGCCTGTCCCTGAACGTGTGGACGCCTGACCCAGCACCCACGACCCCCGTCCCGGTCATGGTGTGGATCTTCGGCGGCGCGTTCGTCTTTGGCAGCGGCGGCGCCGCCCCCTACGACGGGAATCATTTGGTCCCGAAGGGAGACGTCGTGGTCGTGTCGATGAACTACCGGGTCGGGCCTCTGGGCTTTCTCACGCACAGCGCCCTGGCGGCCGAAGCTCCATCCCATTCGACGGGGAACTACGGTCTCCTGGATCAACAGGCGGCGCTGAAGTGGGTCCAGACGAACATCGCGGCGTTCGGCGGCGACAAGAACAACGTCACTATCTTCGGCGAGTCGGCCGGCGCCAAGAGCATCTGCCTGCAGCTCCTCGCTCCGAGCAGCCAAGGACTCTTCAACAAGGCCATCGTCGAAAGCGGCCTCTGCTTGACGCCGGGCCTCACCCTTGGGCCAGCCGAAGCCGAGGGTGACCGGTTTGCGCAGGCCATGGGATGCACGGACGCGGACTCCGCGACCGTGCTGTCGTGTTTGCGAGGCTTGTCGGCGACAGCCATCACCAATGGCCCTGCGACACCCCCGCCGCAGCTGCCCGGCGGCTTCTTCTATCAGGACCCCAGCACGAGCCTCTCCTTCAGCCCGATCGTTGACGGCGTATTCCTGACGGATCAGCCGACTACCCTCTTCGCCGCCAACAAGGCAATCGCGGTGCCGGTCCTGCAGGGCGCGAACACAGCCGAGGGAATCCTCTTCCAGATCGCGGCCCTGGGGCCGTACACGCCGGTGACGACGGAGGCGGACTATCTGGCCGCACTCACCCGGACGTTCGGCGCCAGCGCAGGCGCCATTGCCGCGCAATATCCGGTCGACGACTCGGACGCGGGAAGTGCGAACCTGGACGCGGGTGTCGACGGCGCCGCCGTTTTCGACTCCCCCAACGACGCGCTCACACAGGTCACCGCGGACGCGTTCTTCGTGTGCCAGGCGCGGGGCCTCGAGCGGCTCCTGACGGCCAACGGCATCAAAACGTATCTCTACAGCTTCAATGGCCCGCTCACGGGCGTGCCCGTTCCCCAGCTCGTCGGGAAGGCTTTTCATAGCAGCGAGCTTCCGTACGTCTTCGGCAACTCGTACGTATTGGGCAGCGTGCCCGATGCCGGTCTGGCGCTGGTAGACGCCATCGAGGGGTACTGGACGCAGTTCGCTGAGAACGGCGACCCGAACGGGGGATCCAGCCCGATGTGGCCCCCCTTCACGACGGCCGGAGATCAGCACCTGAACCTCGACACCACCATCACGGTGGGTACCGGGCTCGAGAAGGCCAACTGCGACTTCTGGGACGGAATCGTCGCATCCGACGCCGGAATTGCGGGGCTCTGACGGGTCCTCGGGATGCCCTTGGGGCGATGCGACCGAGGATGAGGCGCGCGACGTGAGTGGCCAGACCCGCATGACGCCGAATGAATCGTGCTACACGGTTCCTTTCCCATGGCGGCCCGAGCGACGTTGCGTGAAGACGGCCACAGGGGGGCGTGGGTGGAGCGAGCAAACGCCCGGGCCAAGACCGACGGAGCCCGCCTTACCTACGAGGGACCCGAGCCCTTCGGCGTCGAGACCCTCCATCGCTGGCGCCTCGGCAACGGACTGACGGTGCTCGTGCTCACGGACACGAGCGCCCCCATCGTCGCCTACCACAGTTGGTTTCGCGTGGGCTCGCGCCATGAGCAGCCGGGAAAGACCGGGCTTGCGCACCTCTTCGAGCACCTCATGTTCGGCGAGACCGAGAACCTGGGCGCGGGCGTCTTCGACCGCAAACTCGAGGAGAACGGCGCCGAGACGAACGCCGCCACTTGGGTAGACTGGACGTACTACCATGAGCTCTTGCCGTCGGACCGCTTCAAACTGGCCGTCAAGCTCGAGGCCGAGCGGATGCACCGGCTGGTCTTGCGCGAGCCGCAGGTGGCGAGCGAGAAGGAGGTGGTCGCCAACGAAAGGCGCTACCGAGTCGACGACGACGTCGAGGGCGTCGCCAACGAGCTCCTCTACAAGACCGCGTTCGAGCGGCACTCCTACCGCTGGCCGACGATAGGCTGGATGGAGGACATCCAGGGCTTTACCCCGGCCGACTGCGTCGACTTCTACCGGACCTACTACGCGCCCAACAATGCGACCGTCGTCGTCGCGGGCGACGTGCGAGAGCGCGACCTTCTTCCCGCGATGGCCGAGGCTTACGGCGCCATCCCACGCCAGCCGATTCCGGCCGAGGACATCGCGCCGGAGACGCCGCAGCTCGCCGAACGCAGGATCGAGCTCCGGAAGCCGACGGCGAGCGAGAAGCTTCTGGTGGCGTTCAAAGGGCCGGCGCTCGGCGATACCGACCACGCGACGATGACGCTCCTCAGCGAGGTCCTCTTCGGGGGACGCGCGTCGCGGATCTATCGGACCCTCGTCGTGGAGCGGGAGCTCGCGATCGAGACACGGGGATGGGTATCGACGTTCCGCGACCCTGGGCTCTTCGAGTGCTGGAACACGGCGCGCGCGGCGCACACCGCGAGCGACATCCAGCCCGTGCTCGACGAGGCGTTCGAGCGCGTCCGTACCGAAGTCGTCAGCGACGACGAGCTGGATCGTGCGAAGGCCCGGCTCGAGCTCGGCTCGCTGCAGCAGCTCGAGACGGTGTCCGGCAAGGCCGAACAGATTGGTTTCTACGACACCGTGCTCGGGGATCCGGCACATGCTTTCCGGCGCGTCGAGGCCTTCCGGCGCGTCACCGCGGGGGATCTTCGACGCGTCGCGCGGAGGTACCTGGTCGACGCGACGCGCACCATCCTCCACGTGG
This sequence comes from uncultured delta proteobacterium, assembly GCA_963847465.1. Lineage (GTDB taxonomy): Bacteria > Myxococcota_A > Polyangia > Polyangiales > Polyangiaceae > Palsa-1150. Next base: position 132,742 of record CAWKAF010000034.1, read on the forward strand.
TGCCGGAGCGGTCCCCCGCGCCAGCCGAGGCCGCGCCGTGACGCGGACCCGAGCGCCCGCACCCGAGCCCCTTCGGTTCGACCTCGACGGCGGAGCCTTGGCTCTTCTCGAACCCTCGCGGGCGATCCCGCTCGTGTCGGTCGTCGTCGCTCTGCGGTGCGGGTCGGCCAAGGACCCTCCGGGCAAAGAAGGTCTCGCGCGCATCGCGCTTCGGATGCTTCGCCGCGGCGCCGAGGGGCTCACCGCCGAGCAGATCGACTTCCGGATCGACTCCCTCGGTGCCGAGATGGCGGTCGACACGGCGGCTTCCACCGTCGGCATCCACGCGCAGGTCATCGCCCGCAATACCGATGCGTTCTTCGACCTCCTCGCGCGCTTGCTGGCAGCCCCCACCTTTCCGGACGACGAGATCGAACGCCTCAAGCGCGAGAGCGTCGGGGAGATCGTCGAGGCGCGCGACAGCGACCGCGTGGTCGCGCAGAAGGCCCTCCAGCGCACCCTCTTCGCGGGGCACCCCTACGGCCACAACCCCGGGGGAACGGTAAAGAGCGTCGAGGCCATCGAACGCAACGACGTCCTGGCCTTCTATCGCCGCCATGTCGTGCAGGCGAACGTCGTCGTCGGCATCGCGGGGGATGCCTCCCCGGAGCGCGCCCCGGTGCTGGCACGGAAGCTCCTGGCAGGGCTCCCGCGGGGCGAGGCGACCGTGGACGACGTGGTCGAACCTAGGATGAGCCCAGGTCGCCGCTTGCTCATGGTCGACAAGCCGGAGCGCACCCAAACGCAGATCCTGGTCGCCACGATGGGGACGTCACCGATGGACGAGGATCACGTCCCGCTCGTGGTGGCGAACGCGGTCTTCGGGGGCACCTTCACGTCGCGGCTGATGAAGGAGATCCGATCGAAGCGCGGTTGGTCCTACGGTGCGAGCGCCCGCCTGGGGGTCGACCGGCGCCGGCAAGGCTGGGTGATGTGGATGTTCCCTTCGGCGCAAGACTCAGCGCCGTGCTTGAAGCTGGCGCTGGAACTCCTGGAGACCTGGGTGAAAGGGGGCGTCACGCGGCGCGAGGTCAGCTTCATCCAGCGTTACCTCGTACGGTCGCACGCGTTCGACATCGACACCGCGCCCAAGCGGCTCCATCAGGCGATCGACGTCGAGCTTCTCGGGCTCCCGCGCGATTACTTCACTGGATGGATCCGGCACGTGAGCGCGGTGACCCCCGAGGCGGCGACGGCCGCCGTCAAGGAACGTATCCGCCCGGACGATCTTCTCTCGGTGGTAGTGGGGACCGCCGCCCAGGTCAACGACGCATTGAAAGCGGCAGTGCCGCGCCTCGCCGACGCGAGCATCGTGCCGTTCGACACCGAGTAGGGAGCTACCGCTTGGCCAGCGCCTCCGCGAACGTCGTGTCGTAGCAGCCCTCCCGGAAGGCGCTGTCGGCCAGCACTCTGCGGAGGAAGGCTAGGTTGGTCGTAGAGGGAGCGATGGTCGTCCCGTCGAGGGCGCCCTCGAGCTCAGCGATCGCGTCCGCACGCGCGTCGGCCCAAGCGATGACCTTCGCGATCATGGGGTCGTAGTACGGAGTCACCTTGCTGCCAGCGCGCACACCCGACTCGATGCGCAAAGCAGCCGACTGGACCTCTCCCCTTCCCCCTGCCCACACGAGCTCGTCGATCGAGCCAGGCTTGGGGATGAACCCTTTGCTCGGATCCTCCGCATAGACGCGCGCTTCGATCGCGTGGCCACGCCGCGGGATGCGAGAGAGGTCCGGCAAGGGCTCGCCAGCCGCGACGCGTAATTGCAGCTCGACGAGGTCGAGCCCGGTGACCATCTCCGTCACCACGTGCTCCACCTGCAGCCGGGCGTTCAGCTCCAGGAAGAAGAGCTCGCCTTTGGCATCTGCAATGAACTCGCATGTCCCGGCGCCCACGTACCCTGCCTGGCGCACGACACGCAACGCGGCCTCGAACAGCTCGTGTCGTCGCGCCTCTCCCGCCTCCCCGCGGAAGAATGTCGCGGGCGACGGCGTCTCCTCGACGATCTTCTGGTGCCTCCGCTGCACGCTGCACTCCCGCTCGCCGAGGGTGTACGAAGCTCCGTGCGCATCGCAGAACACCTGAACCTCGATGTGGCGGGGCTCGACGACGTAGCGCTCGAGATAGACGCGCGCGTCCGCGAACGCAGACCTGCCGCGGTCGGAGCAGCTCTTCACGGCGCGCTCGAGTGCGTCCTCCGCCTGCACGATCTGCATGCCAATCCCACCCCCACCTGCGACCGCCTTGACCAGCACCGGGTAGCCGACCTCGCGGGCGGCCTGCTTGGCCGCGTCGATCCCCCCAGGTGCTTCGATCGCGATAGGCGTGTCCGTGCCCGGGACGGGTGGTGTGCCCGCCGAGAGGGCCACATGGCGGGCTTTCATCTTGTCGCCGAAGGCCTCGAGCACGTGGGGGGGCGGCCCGATGAACGTGGCGCCCACCTCCGAGACCGCCCTCGCGAAGGAGGCCCTCTCGCTCAAGAAGCCGTATCCCGGATGAACCGCCTGCGCGCCGCTGCTGCGGATGGACGAGACGATCGCGTCGACGTTCAGGTACGAGTCCTTCGCTGGCGGGGGCCCGATAAGCAAAGCCTCGTCGGCCTCGCCTACGTGCGGGGCGTCGCGGTCTGCCTCCGAGTACACCGCCACCGTCCGGATCCCGAGGCGCTTGCACGTCCGAATGATGCGCCGTGCGATCTCGCCGCGGTTGGCGACGAGCACCTTCTCGAATGGTCTCTTCATTGCGGAGGAACGTCCGGAGGCACCGTGCCGCAGCTCGTGAACGACAGGTTCGTGTCGACGCGGAAGTGCGATCCGGTCGGGTGCCGTTCGGCATTGAAGATATCGAGCGGGTACTGGGTGCCCTTCGTCAGGCTCAGCGAATCCAGGGAAACCGACCCGGTGGCGGCCGAGTGAGTCCCGCCGAGATCCACGGCGAGGTTATGGTCGATGAAGGCCCAGACGTCGTCGTCGCCGACGAACGTGAACGTTTCGCCGCCCTTGTACGCGAACTCGAGGTGCACCTCCGTCGTGAAACCGAAGTTGTGCGGTTTGCCGTCGTCCCCCGTCGCGTTGTTGCCCCACCCCTCGTTGTCGAGCGGGAAGTATTCTTCGCTGTCGAAGGTGTAGACCCCGCCGTTGGGGACGAACTCCAGGTAGACGAGGAAGGGTTTGTTCACGTTCGGCGCGAACCTGTACCACTCATTGTAGTTGGCCTGTGTCGTCAGCATCTGGCCATAGGGGCACCCCGCGGTGAAGATGGTCGACCCGTCGGCGCAGTTGCCCGCGTAAACCGGTTTGAGGTCGCTCCCGAGTGCCGCCAGAACCAGCCCTGTCGTCGGCGTCAGTCCGGAGAACGCGTCGAAGTCGGGGTCGCCCGTGTTGTTGTCGTCCGGCAAGTCTTTGAAGTCGCGAACCACGCCGGTGACGAGGCTGCAGTTCGCGGTGCCGCTGTTCTCCAGAATTCCGGCATCCGAACCTCCGGTCGTGATGGGGGGACCCAGCGCGTATCCGCCCATCTCGGTCGCGACGAAGTTGCTGGGCAGGACAGGGCCGCCGTCACCGCTCACGATGACTCGCCCCCCCCCATCACCAGTCATGAGGCGGACGACTCCGCCGTCATTCTCGCCCGGCCCCAAGGCGATGGCCGCTTCCTCGCCGGAAGGCCCGTCCTCGAACGAACCGGCCTCCTCGCCCCCGAACCCGACAACCGCGCGGTTGCCGCATCCGATCATGACCATGGCCACCGCGCACGCACCGACGGCCATTTTCATACGGCTCACGATACCTCAGCCACAGGGTGGACGCTCACTGACCCGTCATTGAGCAATCATGGAACACCGTCCGGCCTTGCCGCTGCCCCCACAGATCTCGCCAGCGGGGCACTGGCCGCACTGAAGCTCGCCGCCACAGCCGTCACCCGCGGGCCCGCAGTCGAAGCCGAGCGCCTGGCAAGTCGTGGGCGTGCACGTTCCCATCCCGCACTGCCCCGGTGTACCGCCACCCCCGCACGTTTGTGGCAATGCGCACATTCCGCAAGTAGCGATCGAGCCACCGCAACCGTCGCCCGCGGGGCCGCACGTGATGTTTTGCTGCATGCAGCTGCTCGGCGTGCACGCCGTGGTGCTCGGCGGCGCCCCGCACTGGCCCTTCGTGCCGCCTCCACCGCAGGTCTGCCCCGCAGGGCACATTCCGCAGGAGGTGATCAAGCCGCCGCATCCGTCGCCCGCGGGACCGCAGGTGATGTTCTGTGCCGTACACGTGGACTTGGTGCAGGGACCCGGCGGTACTCCGCACTGGCCGAACACGCCACCCCCGCCGCACGTCTCCGGCAGTGTGCACGTGCCGCAGCCGTTGGTGATCTGTGCACCGCAGCCGTCGCCCGCGGGACCGCAGGTGATGTTCTGGTCACTGCAGGAGAGCGGTGTGCAAGTCGGCTGAGGCGGGCTGACGACGCACGACGCGAGGTCCCAGATCATGTACTCGAGGATCTTCTCCTGCGCCGTCATCGGGCTGGATCCGCACTCCGTCGCCGAGTCCGCGGGGAACGAGAAGAGGCTCGTGTTGCTCTGATTGGTGACGTGGAAATCACTGAAGATGGCGTGCCCGCACTGGCTCGCCTGCCCGACCGGAGTGTCGAACGTGTAGTGGAGCAGCATCTCGGGGGGGCTCCCGCTCTTCGGGGTGAGATCGGTGCCGGTGATCCACGCGCTCGACTGCCCCAAGACGGCGTCGACGTCGTGGCGCGCCGATGTAATCGTGACGTCGGCCGGGTTCGGCGGTGGCGGCGCGGTCGAGGTGTCGAGGGCCTTGATGTAGTTGAGCCACTCGACGAACACGCCCGGCGTGCTGACGGGGAGCGGCGGGACGGCCTGGCTCACGACCCCCGTTGTCGTCGTGATGTTCTGATCCGCGTCGACATCCCATTGCGCGGTCATGCTGAACGGGCTGTTGTTGTACAGCCACGAGTAGCTGTAGTGGGTCGCGAAAAAGTGGCCTCCAGCGTTTGCATACGTGACGAGGTTCGCGAGCTCGGTCGCCGACTTCGCGTTGGTGCTCTCGAACGTCGTCGGATCGACGCCCCAGCAAGGGAAGATGATCTGGTCGTAGTTGTTGAACGTGCCCGAGCTCCCCATGAGAACGGGCTCACCGGGCGTGGTGGCCGCCACGCTCGCGGTCGCCCCGTTGCCGTCGTAGATGTGAACGCGACCATCATAGGTCGACGTGTTGATGGTGAATTCCATCGGGTCGACGCCCATCTTGAGCAGCACGCACTCCATCGCGTCGAGCTGCCCCGTCGAGATGGCGGTCAGCGGGATATCGCCCTCGCTCTGCTTGCTCGGCATCATCAGGATACCCGCAGGCATGGTCGGGTCGTTCACGGTGTTCGGCCCACAACTGGCGCCCACGCTCACCGTGAACTGACGGCGCCATCGCCCGAGCTGGATGACGACGGGGATGGTGCTGCCGACGGGAACATTCGACAGCGTGAAGGTGCCGTCGAAGCTCGTGGTCGTCTGCACGAGCGGGCTGCCCGAGACGTCGGCCCCGCATGTGCTGCACTGCTGCGCGGGGGTCTCCATCGACCGGGGAACGAACGGCTGGACGGCCGAATTGGGTATATAGACGAGCACGTTTGGCACCGGATCGCCGTACGCCACGCCCGTCGGCAGGAACATCGACGGAGTCGACGCGACCACCGTGCCCGTGAGCATCGTCTGCGACCCGGCGCCGCACGCCGCCTGCTGGAGGCAAAGATTCGTGCACGGCACGGGCGTCCCACAGACGTTGCGTTGGCCGCCGCCGCCGCAGGTCGTTCCGCTCGGACAGGTGGCGCCGCACTGTAGGAGGCCGTTGCAACCGTCGGCCGCGTAGCCGCAGTCGTACCCGAGGGAGGTGCACGTCGCGGCCATGCAGCTGAAGCCCGCGTCGGACGTCGTGTAGCCGCACTGATCGAAGCCGCCGCCCCCGCAGTAGTCGGGCGATGAACACATCCCACACGCAAGCTGGTTGCCGCATCCGTCGCCGGCGTAACCGCAGCTGTATCCGAGCGACGTGCAAGAGTCTGGTACGCAGGCGGACTGCGCCCCCGTGGCGACACCATTGCCTCCGCAAACGTTGAATCCACCACCGCCACAGAACTGCGGCGACGAGCACGTGCCACAGCTCAGCGAATTTCCGCAGCCGTCCCCTGCGCTACCGCACGTGAAGCCCTGCGAAGTGCAGGTCGCCGGAGTGCACGTGGACACGCCGGCATCGAGATCGCCGGCGCCGCACTGGTTGAAGCCGCCGCCTCCGCAAAATTGGGGGGCCGCGCAAGTCCCGCATTCCAGAAGGTTTCCGCACCCATCGGCCGCCGCGCCGCACGTGTACCCCAGGGCCTTGCAGGTGGTCGGCGTGCATAGGGCCCCGCCATCCACGCCCGTGGCGGTGCTCCCGCCGCACTGATCGAAGCCGGCACCGCCGCAGAACTCGGGGAACGAGCAGCCCGCGCTGGTCCCGCACTGGATAAGATTGCCACACCCGTCCCCTGCGGGACCGCACGTGTACTTGAGAGACTCGCATGTGGCCGGTGCACAGAGCGGAGCCCCATCGGGTGCGTCGGCAACGTTGCCCCCGCACTGGCTGTAGCCTCCCCCGCCACAGTACGCGGGAAGCATGCAGGATCCGCACTGGATCATGCCTCCGCATCCGTCCCCGTTTTCGCCGCACGTGTAGCCGAGGGTGGAGCACGTCTGGGGCTGGCAGCCACCGTTGCCGCCGTCAGGCCCGAGGGCGATGGTGGAGTCCCCACCGCCGGAGGCGTCGAAATTCGTATTGAAGGTGCTGTTGGTCCTGGGCGAACTCGAGCAAGACGCCGTCACGATGGCGTGTACCACTGCAAACACCCCCACCACCAACCATCGAGGGCCGCCTCGGCCCTTCATCAAGACGCCGTCCATCCTCCCAACGTACGACGGAACGGACCCGCGATTCCAGTATCAGGTCACGCGCCCTCTAACTCAGCGTCGGGGGGCCTCATCGAGTGCCCACCGGGTGGAGGCGATTTGTGCCGCTCTAGCCAACCGTGGGCGACGACGAGGAGCGGCGGCTGCACGACTCGCGTCAGGATCGCGAGGATGAGCGAGCCGCCGATGACCACGATGGCGAGCGGCTTCTGCGTCTGCGAGCCGATGCCGTTCGAAAGCGCCGCCGGAAGGAGCCCGAGCGTCGCCACGAGCGTCGTCATGAGCACCGGCCGGAACCGCTTCTCGGCTGCCTCGCGCGCCGCGTGCTCGATCGAATGCCCCTCTGTTTCCCGCAGACGCTGGAAGTACGTCACGACGAGGATGGCGTCCTGGATGGCGATGCCGAAGATCGAGATGAAGCCCATCGCGGCGGACACCGAGAAGTTCTGGTGGGTGATGAGGAGCGCGAGAACGCCGCCCGTGCAAGCGACGGGGATGCTGATGATGACGAGGATCGTGTCGAGCCACGTCTTGACAGCGCTGTAGATGAGGAAGGCGATGAGCATCAGCGTCAGCGGGATGATGATCTGCAGCCGCCCCTCGGCCTCGTGCAGCTCGTTGATCTCGCCCGCCCACTCGAGGCGCGTGTCGTACGGTCGGCAGAGCTTCTTCACGTCGACCGGGACCTTGTCGCACCGCGGAATCTCGCGCTCGATCGCCGCCTGGGCTTCGGCGATGGTGCTCGCCAGGTCGCGCCCGCGGACGCTGAACTTCACCGGGCTGTAGCGCACGCCGTCCTCGCGGTAGATCATCGCTGGCCCCTCCGCGGTCTGAATGTCCGCGATCTGGCCGAGCGGGACGTACGACCCGTCCGGGGTGGAGACGGTGATCTCGCGGATGGCCTCGAGACTCATCCGGTACTGCGGCTTCCAGCGCACGGTGAGGTCGAAGAACTTCTCGCCCTCGTAGACCTGGGTGACCGCCTGCCCGCCGATCGCCGCCTGGATGACCGCGTCGACGTCGCCCGTGTTCAGGCCGTAGCGCGCGCACTCCTCGCGCCTGGGCGTGATCTTGATGTTCGGCTGGCCCGAGCGACTTGAAGTGCCCGAGGTCCGCGACGCCGCGGCACCTTGCTCATGACGTCGACGATCGCCTCGGCGATCTCCTCGTTGCGCTCGAGGTCGTGGCCGAAGACCTTGACCGAGTTCTCGCCCTTCACGCCGCTGATCGCCTCCTCGACGTTGTCGCTGATGTATTGCGAGAAGTTGAAGACGACGCCGGGGAACGCCTCGGTCAGCTCGCCGTTGATCTCGTCGGTCAGCTTCTCCTTCGTCAGCCCGCGCGGCCACTCGTCGAACGGCTCGAGCGGCGCGAAGAACTCGATGTTGTAGAAGCCCGAGACGTCCGTGCCGTCGTCGGGCCGCCCGAGCTGCGAGACGACCGTCACCACCTCCGGGTGCTTGCGGTTCGCTTCGTCGCAGGTCGATGTTCGACGCTCGTCGGGCAGCCGCGGAGGATCGATCGCATCCGTCCGACGTACTTGGCGCTCTGGTCGAGCGAGATGGACATGGGAAGCGTGGCGCGGATCCAGAAGTTGCCCTCCTCGAGCTTGGGCATGAACTCGCCGCCCGAGCAGCGGGAAGAGCGACGACGCAGAGAACGATGGGGATCGAGCTGAAGGCGAGCGCGCCCTTCGGATACCTCATCGCCAGGTCGAACGCAGGGTTGTAGACCTTGTGAAGGACGCGCATGATGACGCTCTCCTTCTCCTCCGACTGCGCCGGGACGAACTTCGACGCGAGCACCGGCGTGAGCGTCAGCGCGAGGCAGATCGCGCCGCCGATCGCGAACGCGTAGGTGCGCGCCATCGGCGAGAAGATGACGCCGGACACGCCCGTCATCGTGAAGAGCGGCAGGAACGCGACGCCGATGATGAGCGTGGAGAACGTCATCGGCGTCGCCACCTCGCGCGAGCTCTGCTCGATGCGCTCGATCATCGTGCCCTTTCCGTGCGGGCCGAGGTGGCGGAAGATGTTCTCCATCATGATGACGGTCGAGTCGACGACGATGCCGAAGTCGACCGCGCCGAGCGAGATGAGGTTCGCGGACGTGTGCGTCGCGACGAGGCCGCAGAACGCGACGAGCAGCGCGAGCGGGATGTTGAGCGCCGTGATGAGCGCCGCGCGCGCGTGCCCGAGGAAGAGGAGGAGCACGACGCTCGACGAGCGCCATGCCGACGACGCAGGTTCTCGAGCACCGTGTGCGTCGTGAGCTGCACGAGGTTGCCGCGGTCGTAGTACGGCACGATGTCCATCCCCGGCGGCAGGATGTGGTTGTCGCGGATGTAGTCGACGCGTTCGTGGATGCCCTCGAGCGTCGTGCGGCGTCTCGCCGCCGTAGCGCATCAGGACGATGCCCTGGACGACGTCCGGCGTCGTCGTCGTGGCCGACGATGCCCGAGGCGCGGCGCGTAGCCGATGTCGACGTCGCCGACGTCCCGCACGCGGACCGGCGTTCCCTTCTGCTCGGCGACGACGATGTTCTCGATGTCGTGCTCCGCGAGCCTTGGCGCATGCGCGCCGACGAGGCCGATGCCGCGGACGTCGTAGGACTGCTCGCCCATGAAGAGCCGCTGGCCGCCGACGTTCTGGTTGGCGTTCTGGATCGCGCCAGTCAGCTGCTTGAGCGTGACGCCGTGGCCGCGGAGGCGGTAGGGGTCGACCTCGACGTGGTACTGCTTGCGTCTCGCCGCCGTAGCTCGTGACGTCGATGACGCCCTGGACCTGCTTGAACTGGCGCTCGAGGATCCAGTCCTCGGCCGTCTTCAGGTCCTTGAGCGTGTAGCCCTTGCCGACGACGCGGTAGCGGAACACCTCGCCGATGGCGTTCCACGGCGAGAGCTGCCCTTGCAAGCCGGCCGGCAGCTGGACGAACTGCAGGCGGTTGATGACCTCCTGGCGGGCGTCCTTGTACTCGTGTCCCCACTTGAAGTAGCACTTCACGTCGCTCAGGCCGAAGAGCGAGAAGCTGCGGATGTGATCGAGGCCGGGCATGCCCGGAAGGCCGATCTCGAGCGGGATCGTGACGTAGCGCTCGGTCTCCTCCGCGCTCCATCCCGGCGGCTGCGTGAGGACCTCGACGAGCGGCGGGCACGGGTTCGGGTACGCCTCGATGTCGAGTTCTCGATATGCGGCCAGCCCCAAAAGAATGAGCAGCACTGCGCTGGAGAACACGATGAACGGCATCCGCAGAGCCGCTGCGACGATTCTCTGGATCATATGTCCTTTGGCGATGGTTGAGGCGCCCTAGGCGCAAGCGAGAAGGCCGCGACGCGCGCAGCGTGGACAACCCGATGTGCGGCGCACTCGATTCGACACGCTTGCTCGCCAGCAGTGCCTCCCGTTGACGCTGCATCGCCACCAGACGGCGCGCGCCGAGCCGGGCGTCACCTCGCGCGGCGATAGGCCTCGATTGCGCGTGGGGTGCCACTCCGCGGCAATCGCGGGATGACACTCGGCGAGCGAGTCTTCTCGTGACACGCGTCGCTGGCTACAGAATGGACACGTGGTCTGACCTCGCGTGCGATCGCGAACGCTGGTTCGCCATTCGTGAGCCGGGTGCTCGGAGCACTGCCACCAGCAGATGCGCGAAGAAGCGGCCACTACCTCTCTGGCCGTGGCCCGTCCGTTCTTCACGGGGTGCCACTCCGCGGCGATGAGCGGGAAGCTCGCCGCGAGATTGTTGGTGCCCGACACCCTTCGATTCGTGCAGAACGGACAACCCGCACCGCGACTGCGGTTGTTCGGCTTCGCCCGCCACCGGTGGTCGTCGCCCGCGCTGCAGCGCCACCAGATCATCCGGGCGGAACCGGCGCTGACCACTTCGGGCGTAAGGGTCCCATTCCTCTCGCGGTCCCACTCGTCGACGAGACGCGCAAAGCCGGACACCCAATAGCGTGAGCCTCCTAGTCTCGTCGTATCGCTCATGATGAGAGCGAGACGCGTCAGCAACCGGCGTGCCCTCTTATGCCACACGCTCGGTACGAGGAGCCTCAGCGCGGCGCCTTGTCGTCGGCTATCAGATCACTCACCGCCATCTATGCAGATGCCAGTCGGAAAACAACATTATTACGGAAACGTAATGTGCGGAGGGAACGCAAAGCGGGTCCAATAATTACGGAATCGTAATCGACATGGCGGGCTGGTTGCCTCGACTCACTTTTGCAGGCGGGACTGGTGGTCCCGGCCCGCCGTTCGCCAGCCCATGACTACGGGCAATCTCTCCCTTGGTTCGCTGCTTGCGTTCGGCGCACGCCGTGTCCGTCTTGCTGCTCCAACATGACGCCGTCGAAGCCTCGACTCTTGCGAGAGCGCTGGAGTCGGAGGGCTTTCGCGTCACTGTAAACTCGGGAATCGACGTCGCCGCGCGGCCCGATCCGTCGCCCTTCGACGTCATCGTCATCGGTACGGCGGGAGAGTTACAGGCACGGCTCGCGCTCTGCCATCGGCTCCGCGTTGACGGGTACAGGGGGGCAGTCGTCGCCCTCAGCAGGGACGCCAAGGACCCGGATCAGCTCGTCGATGCTGGTGCCGACGATTTCGTCGCCGCTCCCATCCAGTCGTCCGAATTGGTCGCACGCGTACGCGCCGCGCTTCGGCGCGCTGCCACAAGGGCAACTCGGTGGGGGCCCCTGGACATCGATCGCGGCCATCGTACGGCGCGCCTGCGAGGCCGCCCCCTCTCGCTGACGGCACGCGAATACGCTCTTCTCGTTTGTCTCGTCGAAGCGGGCGGCAACGCGGTGTCTCGAGCCCAGCTGGTGTCCAAGGTGTGGGGACGTCACGACCCCGGATCCAACCTCGTCGAAGTTCACCTGAGCCGGCTCCGCGACAAGCTTGGCGAGGACGCCGCGATCATCGAAACGATCCGCCGTGCCGGCTACCGACTGCGTCGTTGACTCACGCGACGGTCGCCACGTCGCCGGCCGGCGGCATCATCGACTCGGCTCCCCCTGCCCCGGGCGGAGAGTGACGCTTGTCGAACCACCTGTGCGCGACGACGAGGAGCGGCGGCTGGACCATACGCGCGACGACGGCAAGCATCATCGCGCCTCCGATGACGACGATCGCCAGCGGCTTCTGCGTCTGCGCCCCGATCCCGTTCGAAACCGCTGCAGGAAAGAGACCGATCATCGCGACGAGAGTCGTCATGAGACACGGACGAAGCCGCTTCTCCGCCGCCTCCGTTGCCGCCTGCTCGATGGAATGGCCCTCGGTCTCTCGTAGCCTTTGAAAGTACGTCACGACCAGGATGGAATCCTGAATGGCAATCCCGAAGATTGAAATGAAACCCATCGCGGCGGACACAGAGAAATTGTTGTGCGTAATCAGGAGAGCGAGGACGCCGCCCGTACATGCAACGGGAATGTTCGTCAGTACGAGCACAGTGTCGACCCAACTTTTCACCGCGCTGTACGTCAGAAACGTGATGAGCAAGATCGTCATCGGGATGATGATGACAAGCCGCCCCTCGGCCTCGTGCAGCTCGTTGATCTCGCCCGCCCAATCGAGGCGGGTGTCGTACGGCCGACAGACCTTGTGCGGGTCGGTCGCCTGATCGCAGCGCGGAATCTCCCGCTCGATGCTCGTCTGCGCCTCTGCAATCGTGCTCGCGAGGTCACGCCCGCGTACGCTGAACTTCACGGGCGAGTACCTCACGGCGTCTTCGCGGTAGATGATGGCCGGCCCGTCGACGATCTGAATGTCGGCCAGCTGCCCGAGGGGCACTTGAGCGCCGTCGGGAGTCGACACCGTGATCTCGCGGATCGCTTCGAGACTCATCCGGTATTGCGGCTTCCACCGGACCGTCAGGTCGAAGAACTTCTCGCCCTCGTACACCTGCACGACCGCCTGGCCTCCGATGGCCGCTTGAATGACCGCGTCGACGTCGCCCGTGTTGAGCCCGTAACGTGCACAGACGGCGCGGTTCGGGCTGATCCGGATATTTGGCTGCCCGAGCGATTGGAAGTGCCCCAGATCCTTGATGCCCGGCACTTTCCCCATCACGTCCACGATGGCATCGGCGATCCGCTCGTTGCTCCTGAGGTCGTTGCTGAAGACCTTGACCGAATTCTCACCCTTGACGCCGCTTACAGCCTCTTCGACGTTGTCACTGATCATCTGAGAGAAGTTGAAGACGACACCTGGGAAGCCCTCGCTGAGCTCTCTGTTTAGATCCTCCGTCAGCGTCTCCTTGGTTACACCGTGCCGAAACTCGTCGAACGGCTTCAGGGGCGCGAAAATCTCGATGTTGTAAAAGCCAGAGACGTCCGTCCCGTCGTCCGGACGACCGAGCTGGGAGACTACGTTGAGGACCTCGGGATGCTTGCGAGTTGCGTCGTCGCATACAGTCGAGTCGGGTGGACAGCCGCGAAGGATAGACCGCATCCGACCAACGTACTTGGCGGACTGGTCAAGCGATATGGACATGGGTAAAGTGGCACGGATCCAGAAATTGCCCTCCTCCAGCTTCGGCATGAACTCTCGCCCGAGCATCGGGAAGAGGAAGACCGGAGCCAGGATCGCCGCAAGGGCCAGCGGCGCGGCGACGCGCGCGTGCTTCACGACGAAAGCGAACATCGGGTTGTACACGCTCGAGAGCGCGTGCATCACGAAGCTCTCCTTCTCCTCGCTCTTGGCCGGGATCAGTTTCGAAGCAAGGACGGGCGTCAGCGTCAGCGCCAGACAGATGGCACCGCCGATGGCGAACGCATACGTGCGCGCCATCGGTGCGAAGATCACGCCGGCGACGCCCGTCATCGTGAACAGTGGCAAGAACGCCACGCCGATGATGAGCGTCGAGAAAGTCATGGGCGTCGCGACCTCCCGAGCGCTCTGCTCGATTCGCTCGATCATCGTCCCCTTCCCGTGCGGTCCCAGGTGACGAAAGATATTTTCTACCATGATGACGGTGGAATCGACGACGATGCCGAAGTCGACGGCGCCCAGAGATATCAGGTTCGCGGACGTGTTCGTACCCACGAGCCCACAGAAAGCCACCAGGAGCGCGAGGGGGATATTGACGGCGGTGATGAGTGCGGCGCGCGCGTGCCCGAGGAACACGAGGAGAATTACTGTGACGAGGCCCATGCCAACGAGGAGGTTCTCGAGGACGGTATGAGTAGTGACCTTCACGAGCGCGCCGCGGTCGTAATATGGTTCGATATCCATGCCCGGCGGCAGGATGTGGTTCTGGCGAATGTAGTCGACCCTCGCGTGGATACCCCCCAGGGCCTCCGGCGTCTCGCCACCGTAGCGCATCAAGACAATGCCCTGCACGACGTCGGGGTCGTCGTTGAAGCCGACGATGCCCAGGCGCGGCGCAAACCCAATGTCGACATCGGCGATATCCCTGACGCGGACGGGGGTGCCTTTCTGCTCGGCTACGACGACATTCTCGATGTCGCGCTCCGACGAGACCTGGGGATTGCGCGAGCCGATGAGGCCGATACCGCGCACGTCGTACGATTGCTCTCCCATGAAGAGCCGCTGGCCACCGACGTTCTGGTTCGCGTTTTGAATAGCGGTGATGACAGCGCTCAGGCCCACTCCGTGTCCGCGCAACCGGTATGGATCGACCTCGACGTGGTACTGTTTCGTCTCCCCACCGTAGCTCGTCACATCGATGACGCCGGGCACCTGCTTGAACTGGCGCTCGAGGATCCAGTCTTCGGCGGTCTTAAGGTCCTTGAGCGTGTAACCCTTTCCCACGATACGGTAGCGATAGAGTTCGCCGATGGCGTTCCACGGGGAGAGACTCGCCTGCATCCCGCTGGGCAAGGACACGAACTGGATCCGGTTGATGACCTCTTGGCGGGCCTCTTTGTACTCAGTTGCCCATGTGAAGTAGACTTTGACATCACTGAGCCCGAAAAGGGACTGCGAGCGAACGTGGTCGAGTCCCCGTATCCCGAAGAGGCCAATCTCGAGCGGGATCGTGACATACCGCTCGGTTTCCTCGGCGCTCCAGCCGTCGGGTTGGGTAATCACCTCGACCATCGGGGGAACGGGGTTAGGATACGCCTCGATGTCGAGCGCCTTGTAGGCCGCGAGGCCCAGGACGACGAGGAGGATCGCTAGGGCGAAGACGATAATTGGCATTCGCAGAGCCGCTGCGACGATTCTTTGGATCATGGTCGGGCCGGTAGTGTCAGAGCTTTTGCGATAGGAGGATCGCCCCGGAGACGACGATCTTCTGCCCGGCAGTGAGGCCATGCTTGACCTCAAGCCACTGACTCGACTCCCCCTCGTCCACGTCGACGGGGACGCGCTCGAACCTGATCCGGCCTTCGCCCTCCCCGACGTCGACGAACACGACTTTGTACTCGCCCAAGCGCAGCAGCGCGCCGCGTGGGATTGCCAGAGCGCGCGTCTGGTCTACAGAGATCTGCACGGTCGCGTACATTTCCGGACGGAGCAGCTTGTCGGGGTTGTCGAACGTGCAGCGCACCTTGGCGGTACGCGTGCTTGGATCGAGCATCCCGCTAACCCAGTCAACCTGACCCTTGAAGACCTTGTCCTTGTAGGTCACCACGCTCACCACCGCCGGCGTGCCGACATGCACGCGCGCGAGGTCCATCTCGTAGAGGTCCCCCAACACCCACACTTTATCGACCTCTCCGACCGTGAAGAGCTCGGTAGCCGTACCCCCTCCGTACTGCCCTTGGACTTCGATCCCGGGGTTGATGTTACGCATCAGCACTTCACCATCGATGGGCGAGACGAGCGTGTACGTCTGCGTGACGGAGTCGACGTTTCCGGCCCGAAGCAGGAATGCCTTCTGCCGGGCACGTTCGACTTCGGCCTTCGCCTTCCGCCAGTTGTCCTCGGCCGTCTCGAGGTCGGCCGCCGAGCCGGCCTT
The DNA here is from genome assembly GCA_963847465.1 of uncultured delta proteobacterium. Classification (GTDB taxonomy): domain Bacteria; phylum Myxococcota_A; class Polyangia; order Polyangiales; family Polyangiaceae; genus Palsa-1150. Next base: position 148,643 of record CAWKAF010000034.1, read on the forward strand.
CTGTTCGAACAGATCTTTCTTCCGTTTGTAGTCGTGCTCGGCGGCGATCATGTCCGCTTCGGCCTTGTGAACGTCGCTCACCGCACTCCCGATGTCGGGGGACTCGATGACGGCCAACGGGTCGCCCTTCTTCACGCGCGCACCGAGCTCGGCGGCAATCTTCGCCACGCGTCCGGTGACGGGCGAGAAGACATGCGCCGACCGAAGATCCTCGAGCGCCACTCTGCCGCTCGTCAGGATCGTGTCGTCAACGTCCTGGTCGCCGACCGCCTGCACCTCGATCTTGGCGTCCTTCACCTGCTGCGGAGTGAGCCACACCTCGCCCGCAGGCACCGTGGGCCCCGCAGCCTCCTGCGCCGCCTGCGTCTTCTGGCACGACACCTCGAGGGTGACGAGTGCAATGACGGATACGAATAGAGACATGGCTTTCATTGGTGCAGCTCCATACCGACCGCTTGCTCGAGCTGAGCGACAGCCGTCCAGTAGTTGGTCAGATCCTGGAAGTACTCGACGTTGGCGGCGATGTACGTCCGCTGCGCATCGAGAAAGTCGAGCAACGTCGCGGCTCCGCGTTCGAATTGCGTCCGGATGATGTCCCTCGCCGTCTTCGCGCTACGAAGCAGGCCGCCATTCTCCATCCGATCGACGAGGCCCCGCGAGGTCTGGAACGTCGACACCGCGGCCGACACGTCGCTCACGACCTGCGCCACGGCCTTCGTTTGCTGGAGGCCCTGCGAGTCGTAGTTCGCCTCCGCCTTCCGGATCTCGCCCTGCTGCTGATAGAAGATCGGAATGGGGGCTGAGAGGTTGATTGTGCCCGTGGGAGGCTGCAGCGGCGCGTTGACACCTTCGCCGCCAGTTCCAGTCTGCGTGTATCCAATCCCCACGGTGATGTCCGGGAAGCGCTGCCTCTTTGCAAGGGCGATCGCGGCCTCCGCGCTCTGGCGCTGATAACCCAAGGCCAAAAGATCCGGCCGGTGGTCGAACGCCGTCCGCAGCAGGCGTTCGACGCTCGGGTTCGCGAGGTCCGGCGGAACCGAATAGTCGAGCACGTGGTCATCCACGGAAAACTCCGGAACGGGACCGCGAACACCGAGAAGGAATGCGAGGGCGAAGCGCGACTGATGAATGGCCTCGGTGGCCTGATCGACCGCCTGATCCGATTCGAGCTTCTGGGTCTCCACGCGCGCCACGTCCCCTTCGTTGACGGCTCCTCCTCGCAGACGTGCCTGGAAGAGTTCGAGTGTACGCACGTTGGTGGCCTGCGCTTGCTTGGCGAAATCGAGGGCGCGCTGTGCCTGCGCGATCTGCAAGTACGCCGACTTCACCTGGAACTCGAGGTTGCGGAGCGCGTCATTGCGCGTGAGCTTGGCCGCGGCGAGGGCGGCATTTGCCACCTTCAGTCGCAGGTCACGCTTACCGGAGAGCGTGTCCTCGATCGCCGCCTGGTCGGTGATACCGGCCGAGTACAGATTGAGGTCGCAGAAGGCATCGTTTTGGGCGCAGGACTGGGTGGGCATCATAGGCGTGGACGGGGGAACGTTCGGGTTGTACGTGAACACGCGCCCGTAGGTGAGCGTAAGGCTCGGATTCGGTACCGCCCCCGCGACGCCCACATCGCCCTCGGCACTATGCACCTGCGTCTCTGCGATGAGCAGATCGAGACCTCGCGCACGCATCACCTGGAGCGATTGCTCGAGGGAAAGCTGCATAGGGAGCGGGGCGGGCACCGGGATCGCCTGCGCACCAGCCCGCCCAGGCATCGTGAGGAAACCCGCTAGACACACCAAAGCAATCGCGATTGGGGCCCCGCGGGCATGCGTCATCTCGTTGTCGCGGCGCCTAGCAAGCTGCGCACCACATATCCAGCAGAAAGCTTCCCGTATGAACATCAAGACTGGCCTTCCTTCGTAGGGCGTGGCGCCCATGCAGGCGACTGCGAGTGGGACAGCGTGCCGCATCCAGATACCGCGAAGAAGGTTTCGCGTGTATTTCGACGTGAGCCGTGCGATGGACGGCGCTGCGCGATCAAGGGCGCGGCCCGGTGAGCACGAACCTTGCCACCGAGCGGAGGACTCAAATGCGACACGCGATCTGGGGTGCACTGGCGTTCGGAGCGCTTTTGGCGGATTGCTCGTCCAACGTGGGTGCGCCGCCTCAAGCGCCCATCGACTGGGCTGCGTTCGACGCGGGGACGGCCTCGAAGGCGCCGGTGAATGCGCCGACGGCCAAGGAGCGGGGGGTCGCGGAGGCATACGCTGCGGCTCTGAGCACTCCCGGCTTTGCACAGCTCGGTCCACTGCTCGACGAGGACGCTCATTTCTCGTTTCCCGGCGCGGACGACGCCCGAGGACGGAGCCAGGTCGTCCATGCTCATGACAACCTTTTCGGTGCATTCGACCAGCGTCGCTTCTTCACGACACGCGTCTTGCGAACGGCGAGCGAGCAAACCACGGAATGGACGATGGCTGGCACTCAGGCGCGCGACTGGATGCGCGTCGCGGCGACGCAGAAGCCCGTCTCCATCCGCGGCCTCACTCTCCTCTGGACGAAGGACGACGGGGCCATCTTAGACGTTCACGTCTATTTCGACGTCGCGGCGGTGAAGGCGCAGCTCGGCGCCGCCCCGAAGGGGTTGGCCCCAATCGCACCGCCTACCGTGCCCACGGACCCGCCGCAGATCATCGACCAAACTGGCAAGGAGGCCGACAACGTCGGCACCGCCCGCACAGCACTCGACGCCTTCGAGAAGAACGAGGGCATGTACCTGGGCGCACTGACCGACGATGTCGAAGTCCATTCGCTCGAGCGCGCGGAGCCGACCCACACCAAAGACGAGGCACACGCCTATTACAAGGCGATGCACAAGGCGATCGCTCAGCTCGATACGACGATCGACAACGGGTGGAATGTCGCCCAGTTCGCGGTCGTCGAATACACGATCGCCGGTGAGCAACTGGGGCCGATTGGGTGGGTCCCCGCACAGAAGGACGCCGTCATCCGACTGCACCTCGTCGACGTCGACGAACTGGAAAACGGCAGGATTGCACGCATCTGGCGATATGACAATCCGGGCGAGATCGCAGCACCCGGACCGTAGGTATCCCGGCAACCCGGCACGGGCATCCTGTTGCTGCGATCGACCGGCCGCGTGATCTTACGATAGGTAGTCGCGATCACGCAGCTTCTTCGGGATGTACTCGTCGGTGATGAAAGAGATGCTCTTGGTGAGAAAGCCGTCGAGCTCCATCTTGAACCCGTTGTCGAGCAGCTCCTGAATCTCACGCTGCCACTTCTTTTCCTTGAACCAGGCATACGCCTTCATCTGCTCGGCGCGGGCGATGTCTTCTTTCTTGAGCTTGATCTGGACCGCCGGCGTCAACTTGTACTTGGCGTAATCGAACGAGCTCATACCGAGGAACCGCACGTTCGGGACGGCCATCCGCATCGATTCATATGCAAGATTGATGCTCCCCTGTTTGAGTACGGAGTAGATGTAGAGTCCCCAGGGGTCGTTATCGACCAGGACGTAAACTAGGGAGATTCAACTCTTGCGACATGCGCTGGAGAAGCCGACGTGCCCCACGCGTCGACTGTCCGCCGGTCGTCATCAGGATGCAATTGTGTTTCTTCCAGAAGCCATCCTCGTTGAGGCGTGTGAACACCGCGTCTTTCTCGACGAAGAGGATGAACTCCGCCTTGCATTCGGTGAACCTGATGACGTCGGGCTCGCAGATACTGGGGATGCTCCATCCGCCGCGTCCCATGCGTGCGAGGTCGATTCGGTCACCCGCGTCGTCGATGACAAGCTTTCCGACGCAGCTCCCCCTACGGGTAGCGAAAAGATGCAGTTCCTCGCGCAGCGCATCGATGCCGACCTCGAGATCCTCGATGATCGGGTCGCTCTCGTTCTGGTCTTCGAACGTATTGTCGCTCGAGTGCGGGAGCGTGTGTTTCGACATGTAATACATCTGGCGAATGCTGACGGTCTTTCCCTCGTCGATGAGCGTCTTGCATTTGCTCGCGACGAGCATCGTCTGCATGAACTTCCGCACCATCGACGTATTGAAAAACTCGCGCGATTGCGTCTTGTCCCCCAGCTCGATGATCTTCTTTCGCTCGTTGAACGAGACGTTCGACAGAGCGCGCGTTCGGATCTCGACCGCAGGGTTGTGGCCCTTTGTGGCCTCGGTCAGGACACTCTTCGCGAGCTTCTGGATCTTGCTCAGCGTCACCGAGTCTCGCTCGGTCTTCCTCTTCGCGGCGGTCTTGATTGCCATTGCCTACTCCAGCAGCGAGAGCTGCTTGCCCTTGCCCCTGTTCTTGTCCTTGGCTTTGACAGCGGGTGCCGCAGGAGAGCTCTCTGGCGGCGGCACGCTACGCGACGCCGCCCCGTTCTCGCTGTCCTCCCCCGGCACCGGCTCTTCGTCCGTGAACCTCACGAACACGGGCAAGGTCTCGTAGAACGGTTTCTCGACCTTCTCCTTCGCGAGACCCAGGATATCGCTGATCGCGGCCGCGACCTCCGGAATGTACTTCTCGAACAGGCTGCGACGCTTCATCTCGCGATCGGCATGCGCACGTGCCCTGACGTAGCGACGCTAGTTTGCGACCGCATTCTCGGAGCGCGTGCTTCATTTCCTCGAGTAGCTCGTCGTAGTGGGCGACCGCCTCCTTCGCCTCGCTCGTGAACGGCACCCAGACGCTTGCCAGGTGGACCACGAGAGCCATCGGTGCCACGGGCAAGCTGCCCTTGGGCTGCGCGAGCTCGTATGCCGCGCCAGTTGACCTCGTAGACGCTCTCGCTGATGGCGCACGCCTTGGGCTGGTACTGCAGCGGTACGCGATTCGCGAAGCGCATGATGTCCGCCGGCTCGTCGAACGGGAGATCGCCCCCGTAGGCGAGCGCCGCCTCGACGACGAACGGATTGCCGCGGTAGACCTTCGGCGGCGCGCGTCGTCGACGCGTAGAATTCGGCCTGCGGGAAACGCCGCTTCAGCCCCTCGATGAGCAACGTCTCTCCGATGGGGACGACCGCGGTTGCCGGCGGCGCCATCACCCTCACCTCGCCGAGCGCCTTGTGCAGCCGCTCGAGGTCGTCACCGTGCAAGCGATCCGCAGGCGCCTTGCGGGTTCACCCTTGCCATCTGGCAGACCTGCTGCGCTATCGCGGACGACACGCGCGAGAAGTCGTCGCAAAGCACCTGCTTTGACGGTCTTTCCCGGCGAGTCGGCGAGCATCGTCTGAAGCATGCCGAGCTCGACCCCGTGCGGGTGAGGCTTTATCTCCTGCGCCTCACGCGGCAGTTCGCTCGAGACGCGCGGAAACTCGAGGCGAGCTCCCCTTCGGCGGCACGTACGTCAGCCCCAGGTGGGGGTTCGCGACGACTGTCTGCTCGAGGTACTCCTGCACGCCCGTACGGCCGCCGCGGTAGGCCGCCACCAGCTCGATCTCCACGCGCGTGCCGTGCTCCTTGTCCCAGTCGGTCGTCTCGTCCTTCACAACGTCGGGCTGATTGCGCTTGGTGTCGATGCGGAGATCGATCCGGAAGGCCGGGCCTCCCTTTCCCCGTCTTGCTGGTGATGACGACCGGCTTGCCCGTCGTCAGCTGACCGTAGAGCCCCGCCGCGCTGATGCCGATCCCTTGCTGACCGCGCGACTGCTTGAGCCGGTGAAACTTTGACCCGTAGAGGAGCTTGGCGAAGATCTTTGGTATCTGCGGCTTGACGATGCCCGGTCCGTTGTCCTCGACCACGACGCGGAACCGCGACGGCTGGTTGGGCGATGGCGCCGGCGCAACCTCGACGATCTCGACCAGAAGCTCCGGCAGAATGCCGGCCTCTTCGCAGGCGTCGAGGGAGTTGTCGACCGCCTCCTTCACCGTGGTCAGCAGGGCCTTGGCGGGATTGTCGAACCCGAGCAGGTGCCGGTTCTTGGTGAAGAACTCGCTCACCGAGATATCGCGCTGGCGCGACGCCATCGATTCGGCGGTCGCGCGTCGCTTCGGTACGGCGACTTCGGGGGCCTCATTTTTTTGGTCATCGCCGGGGCTCGAACGGCTACCGGAGCGGGTGAACGGGTGTCAAGCGGCGGCAGTTCCACGAGACCCAGCTTCCGGCTGTTATGGTCATCGCGGTGATTCGTCGCCCCACGTTCATCCTGGCGCTGCTCACCGCCCTCAACCTTCTCAACTACCTCGACCGCTTCGTGCTTTCCGCGGTGCTCGCGAAGGTTCAAGACGACCTCCATCTATCGAATTTCGTGGGGGGTTCGCTCGCCACTGTCTTCCTTATCGGTTACTTCGCGACAAGCCCAGTTTTCGGCACACTGGCCGATCGCTCCGGGACGGGGGGGCGAAAAGTCCTCGTGGCTTTCGGCATTGCGGTCTGGAGTCTGGCGACCGTCGCGTCCGGCTTGGCGCGCGGGGCGGCGTCGCTCGTCACGGCACGCGCCGTGGTCGGCGTCGGCGAGGCGAGCTACGCCACCATCGCCCCGACGCTAATCGACGAAGTCGCGCCTGCCGGGCAGAAAGGCCGCTGGATGGCGATCTTCTACTCCGCGACGCCGATCGGATCGGCCCTGGGGTACATCGTCGGCGGGTCCGTCGAGCACGCAACGGGGAGCTGGAGGGCGGCGTTTGTCGTCGCGGGGGGCCCCGGCCTTGTCTTCGCGCTCCTTTGCCTTTTCATCGTCGAGCCGCCGCGCCATTCGGTCGCGAGACCCCCGAAGATGGTCGCGTCGCTGAGAGCGCTGCTCAGCATGCCCCTCTTCGTCCGTACGGTCTTCGGCTACTGCGCATACACGTTCGCGCTCGGGGGCTTCGCGTACTGGGCGCCAACGTACTTGTGCGAGCGCTATGGCATGGAAGCCGGTGACGCGAGCGCGAGGTTCGGGTTGGTTACCGTGATTACGGGCGCTATCGGGACCCTTTTCGGCGGCTGGCTGGGCGACTCAGCCACTCGCCGGACACAAACCCCTCCGGAAGAGCTGGATGCGGCAGCCGCGCGCGCCAACGTCCGCGTGTGCGCTCTGTCGGCTGGCCTCGGCGCCCCCCTGGCACTTGCCGCGATCCTGGCGACCACCGCGAAGGGCTTCTTCATGTGGGTCTTTCCATGCGAAATTGGTCTGTTCTTGCTAAGCGGCCCCGTTAACGTCGCGCTCCTCCGGAGCGTCCCCCCCGGGCTTCGGGCAACCGCCATGGCCCTCAGCATCTTCGCGATCCACCTGCTGGGAGACCTATGGTCCCCACCCCTCATCGGCCTCGTGGCCGATCACGCCCCCCGAGAATGGGCGATGCTTGGCGCCCCCCTCGCCTTCGCGGTCGCAGCGATCGTCTGGCGCGGCAGCCGCACCCATCTCGTTCGGTTGACCTGACACGCGGCCGTGCGCTACGAGCGAACGCCTCTTAAGCGCCGCGCAACATGCCTCGTTGACCGCGCGACCCCGATGCGAACCTCACGCTTGCTCGCCGTCCTGGCCGCGGTGCTCGTCGCGCTGCTCTCGCGGATGGCGCGCGCGGACGGGCAGGATGCAGGCGTCCCTCCCGACGGCGCCGCCGCTTCGCCCATCCCGGGGGGGCCCTCCCCGACCACCGGCGATGCCGGAGCCCCGAGTATCCCCGCAGCGGCCGCGGCCGAACCCCAAGTGCGCCTTCCGCCCACAGCCGCCGAACAGGCCGAGGGGTTGCCCATCGCGGTGCTCCAGATAGTGGGCAACAGACGCGTCTCCCGCGAAGACGTCCTCTCCTACCTCCGAGAGAAAGCGGGGCACCTCTTCACCGTCCCGAACCTGACGAGCGACGTCCACGCGCTCTGGGACTCCGGCTTCTTCGAGGACGTGCAGGTCGACCTGACGACGAACGACCGCGGGGTGGTGCTTCGCTTCATCGTGCGCGAGCGACCAAACATCAAAGAGGTCCTCTACGACGGCAACGACGAGATCGAGAGCGACAAGCTCGGCGAGGCCGTGGAGGTCAAGCAGAACACCATCCTGAGCGTGCCGGCGGTGCGCCGGAGCGTCCAGAAGATCAAGGACGCATACGCCGAAAAGGGTTACTTCCTCGCTGACGTCAGGTACGAGGTCCAGCCCCAGCGGGAGAACGAGGTCATCGTCAAGTTCACGATCGCTGAGCACAAGCCGGTGACGTGTCAGGAGCGTGACGATCATCGGCAACGAGCACGTATCGGACGGCGAGCTGCGGGGACAGATGGAGACGGGGAACGGAGGCATCCTCGGCTTCGGCTCGGGTGGCCCGTATCGCCAGGACGTGTTCGAGCGCGACGTGCTCATGTTGAGCGCCCTCTACTACGACAAGGGGTACCTGGGCGTGCAGATCGCGACGCCGCGGGTGATGCTCACGCCCGATCGCGAGGGAATCGACATCACGATCGTGATCCACGAGGGTCCCCGCTACAAGATCCGGCAGCTGCGCGTCTACGAACGCGATAACGAGGGCCATGAGATCGAGCCCATCGGCGGTCGCCGCGCCCTGCGAGAGCTGATTCGCGGGCACTCGGGGGACTATTTCAACCGAGCGGAGCTCATCAAGGATCTGCAGAATGTCCGTACCCTCTACCGGGACGCCGGGTTCGCGAACGTCGAGGCAGAGCCCGAGACGGAGCTCGACCCGGTGCACGAACAGGTGGACATCGTCGTCCCGATCAGGCGCGGGCCCACTGTGCACATCGAACGCATCGAGGTGAAGGGGAACATCGAAGACCCGCGACAAGGTGATCCGGCGCGAGATCGAGATCCAGGAGGGGCAGCTCTTCAGCGAGACGAGACTGGAGCGCAGCAAGATGCGGGTGACTGCGCTCGGCTACTTCGAGCGGGTCGACATGTCGACCGAGCAAGGATCGTCGCCCGACAAGCTCATCGTGAACTTCGAGGTAGCCGAGAAGCCCACGGGCACGTTCCAGGTGGGTGCCGGGTTCAGCTCGATCGAGAGCTTCATCGCAACGGCTCAAGTCCAGCAGGCCAACCTCTTCGGCAACGGCCAGTCGCTGTCGCTCCAGGCCCAGGTGTCTTCGCTGCGGCAGCTCGTTACTTTGCGTTTCTTCGAGCCCTACTTCCTCGACAGCGACTGGAACTCGAGCATGGAGTTGTACGATACGCTCCTCGTCTTTCCTTCGTTCGCTCGGCGCTCGGTGGGCGGCTCGGTGACCTTCGGGTACGCTCTCATCCAGCCCTGGCTACGTCTCTCGCTGACCGGCACGATGGAGTGGGACGCAGTCGACACGGGGACCACCAATACATTCTTCGGCGCCGCGCCAGGGTTCGTGAGCGTCTTTCAGCGGTTGCCCCTCGCCAACCTGTTCAACTCCGGTCGGGTCGTCTCGCTGCGGCCCACGCTCACTTACGACACCCGAGACAACCGACTCTTCCCGACGTCCGGCATGTTCCTTCAGGCCTCGACTGAGCTCGCGAGCGATCTCTATGGCAGCCAGTTCAACTATCTGCGCCACCGCCTCACGGGTCGCTTCTACTACCCGCTCGGAGGCGGGACCGGCAAACCCGGCTCTGGGTTCGTCTTGAAGCTCAACACCGAGGGGGGGCTCATCACGAGCCCAGACTCCGCAGGGCGTTCCCATCTTCCAGCGTTACTTCCTCGGAGGCATCCTCGACGTCCGCGGCTTCCAGCTGCGCAGCATCGGGACGCGGCTACCCCTCACGTCGACGCTGGACCCGAACTCCCCGCCCATCCCGAACGGCGCGAACATCGGCGGCAACCTGGAAGCGTACGACGAACCTCGAGCTCGAGTTCCCGATCATCGATGCCGTGGGCATTCGCGGCGTCGTCTTCTTCGACGCGGGCAACGCGTGGAACCTCGAAGACCAGTTCTGCAAGACCACCCCCGCCCCACAATTCAACAAGGTCGTCAGCCCGTGCTTCTCGTTCCCCGACAGCCTGGGCTACCTGCGTACGTCGACGGGCTTCGGCGTCCGCTGGTTCTCCCCGCTCGGTCCGCTAAGGTTCGAGTGGGGTTTCCCCCTGGCACCGCTCCCGTACGAGCGCCACAGCGACTTCGAGTTCACGATCGGAAACTTCTTCTGACGGCAGCGTCGAGCTGACGGCCGGGGCCCGGTAGCCGATGCTCGACCGCCAACAGCGGACCGACTAGACACGTCCTTGCATGCCCGAGACGCCCCCTACCCCTCCGACCCCATCGGTGCCGCAACAGAAGGTGCCCGTCTCCATCCAGGACGAGATGCGGACCTCCTACCTGGACTACGCGATGAGCGTCATCATCGGGCGCGCCATTCCGGACGTGCGCGACGGGCTCAAGCCCGTGCACCGCCGCATCCTCTACAGCGCCTACGAGCAGGGCCTGCTCCCGACGGCGGGCTACCGAAAGAGCGCGACCATCGTCGGCGACGTGCTCGGCAAGTACCACCCGCACGGCGACGCCGCGGTCTACGACGCCATGGTCCGCCTCGCGCAGGGCTTCTCGATGCGCTACCCGCTCATCGACGGGCAGGGCAACTACGGCTCGATCGACGGCGATCCGGCCGCCGCGTACCGGTACACCGAGGCGCGCCTCACCAAGCTCGCGATCGAGCTTCTCACCGACATCGACAAGGAGTGCGTCGACTTCGCGCCCAACTTCGACGACCGTCTGCAGGAGCCCACCGTCCTGCCGTCGCGGGTCCCCAACCTGCTCGTCAACGGCACCGAGCGGCATCGCGGTCGGGCATGGCGACGAACATCCCGCCGCACAACCTCGGCGAGATCATCGACGCCACCGTTGCTCCTGCTTCGCAACCGCGACGCGACGCATCGACGACCTCATTCGCCTCGTCCCCGGGCCCGACTTCCCCACGGCGGGCCTCATCTACGGACGCTCGGGCATCGAGGCCGCCTACCGCACCGGGCGCGGCACGATCGTCATGCGCGCGCGCATCGAGGTCGAGAAGTCCCAGGGGCGCGGCGACCGCGAGCAGATCGTCGTCACGGAGATCCCCTACCAGGTGAACAAGGCGCGCGTTGCTGCGCGCATCTCGCGAGCTCGTGCGCGAGAAGAAGATCGACGGCATCTCCGAGGTCCGCGACGAGAGCGACCGCGACGGCATCCGCCTCGTCATCGAGCTGAAGAAGGACGTCATCCCCCAGGTCGTCATCAACCAGCTCTACCGGCAGACCGATCTGCAGACGACGTTCGGCGTCATCAACCTCGCCATCGCGCAGGGGCGGCCCGCGATCCTCAACCTCAAGGAGACGCTCGAGGCCTTCGTCGCCCACCGGCGCGACGTCGTCACGCGCCGGACGCGCTACGAGCTGCGCCAGGCCGAGGCCCAGCGCGAGATCATCGAGGGCCTCGGCGTCGCCGTGACGGACGTCGACCTGCGTCGTCAAGACCATCCGCGAGTCGCGCCGACTCCGACGCTGCGCGGAGGGCGCTCATGGCGCTGCCGCTCGCGGGGCTCGAGGCGTTCGTGCGCCGCGCCGGACGGCCCGCAGGTCGAGATCGACGAAGCGAAGAAGCGCGAGCCCTACCTCCTTTCCGAGCGCCAGGCCAAGGCGATCCTCGAGATGCGCCTATCGCGCCTGACGGGCCTCGAGCACGAGAAGCTCGCAAAGGAGTACGCCGAGCTCTCCGACGCGATCGCGCGCTTCCGAGCAATCCTCGGCGAGCCCGAAGCTGCTCGACGACGTCATCGTGATGGAGCTCGAGGAAATCAAGGCGAAGTACGGCGACAAGCGCCGCACGGAGATCGTCGAGAACGACGCCGAGATCCCCGAAGAGGACCTGATCCAGGAAGAGGACATGGTCGTCACGATCTCGCACGCCGGCTACATCAAGCGCACGAGCCCCAAGGACTACCGGGCGCAGAAGCGCGGCGGCAAGGGGCGCATCGGCATGGAGGCGCGCGACGAGGACTGGGTCACGCAGCTCTTCGTGGCGTCGACGCACGCCTACGTCTTCTTCTTCAGCGACAAGGGCAAGGTCTACGTCAAGAAGGTCTACGAGATTCCCGCAGGCCGCGCGGACGAGCAAGGGCCGCGCGATCGTCAACTTCGTCGGGATGGAAGCCGGCGAGAAGATCGCGGCCATCGTGGAGATTCCCAAGATCGAGAAGGGCAAGTTCGTCGTCACGCTCACGAAGCTCGGCCAGATCAAGAAGACCGAGCTCGACGAGTACGAGAACTTCCGCGAGAAGGGCATCATCGGCGTCAAGGTCGACGACGGCGACCAGCTCCTCTACGCCGCGCTTACCGACGGCACGCGCGACGTGCTCATCGCGACGAAGAACGGCCAGAGCATCCGCTTCCCCGAGGAGCAGGTGCGTCCGATGGGCCGCGCGACGCACGGGGTACGCGGAATCGACATCGCCGAGGGCGACGAGGTCGTCGGCCTCGTCGTCAGCGACGCCGCGCGCCCGAACGTACTCGCCGTCTGCGCGAACGGCTACGGCAAGCAGACGCAGATCGAGAGTTCCGGACGCAGAACCGCGGCGGCAAGGGTATCATCCTCATCGACGCGAGCGAGCGCAACGGCCCGGTCGTGGGAATTAAGCTCGTGACGGAGGGCGACGAGGTGATGCTCATCACCGACCGCGGGCAGACGCTCCGCACGCGCGTCGACGAGATACGCGAGACGGGACGCAACGCCCAGGGAGTGAAGCTCATGACGCTCGGCGACGGACGAGCGAATCGTCGCCGTCGAGCGCCTCGCCGAGGCGGGAGACGACGCAGCCAGCGGATTCAGCGAGCCACCGTCGGAGGGCGGCGGCAGCCTACCCCCACCGCCCGACGATCTGAACTAGTTCGCCCTAGCCCGCGTGCTTCGCGAGAAGCACTGATTCGTCGTCGCCCTCGCAAGCGACGTGAGACCGCTGCACCATTCGTCGTTGAGAGCCGCGCTCGCGCTCTTCTCGGGATGGCAGGCCCGCGTGCAGGGCCGCCCCCTCCAGAATAGCCTCACACAGCGCGGCATACTCGAGCCCCGCCGCGGCGGCGATCTTCGGCAAGAGCGACGTCGGTGTCATTCCGGGGAGCGTGTTGACCTCGAGTACGTATTCGTTCTCGCCTTCGGTCACGAGCAGATCGACGCGGCACGCCCCCGTGCACGAGAGGGCCCGTGCGGCGCGCTCCGCGAGGTTCATGACCCCACGCAGACGCGTGGCGGGCAAGCGAGGCGGACAGACATACTCGGTTGCACCCATCGTATACTTGGCGCGGTAGTCGTAGAGGCCCTCCTCCGGGACGACCTCGATGGCACCAAGCACCCGGCCCGCCAGGATGCCAACGTGCACCTCCTTGGCCCGGACGAACCGTTCGACGAGCGCGTGCTGGTCGAACCCCAGCGCGCGATCCACGGCGCCGGCCAGGTCGGCCATGTTGTCCGCCTTGGCGAGGCCGATCGACGATCCCTCCCGCCGTGGCTTGACGATGGCTGGAAATCCAAAGCTTCCGTGAATCTCCTCGAGGTCGCCGAGATCGGCGCGCGTGGCCACGTAGTACGGCGGCGTAGGCACGTTGTGCAGCCGGAACATTTCCTTCGCCTTGAGCTTGTCCATCGCGAGCGCGCTCGCCAGAACACCGCTACCCGTGTACGGGACGCCCAAGAGCTCGAGCGTCCCCTGCACGCAGCCGTCCTCGCCCCCGCGTCCGTGAAGGGCGATGAAGACGACGTCGACCGCGCTCCTCGTCACCAGCTCGTCGATTCCCGGCCCGTCTTCGCTCCATACGAGGGGTGAGACGGTATGCCCTCGGCTCTCGAGCGCTGCGGCAACACCCTCCCCGCTGCGCAGCGATACGTGGCGCTCAGAACTCCATCCACCCATCAACACGCCGATGCGCCTTTTTTTCATATGGACGTCTCCGGAGCGTGTCCGCTCGGCCGCGAACGCGAGGCTATCCGTCCACGCGATAACAGGCAGCTCGCACACCGGTCAACTTCGCAGCATGTGTGTCCTGTGGGGTTCCGTTCAGTCGATCTCCACGAGCACTGCCGTGATGTTGTCCTTACCCCCGCGCTCATTCGCAAGATCGACGAATCGCTGGACCGACGCCTGCCCTCCCATCCCAACGATGCCCGGGATATCAGCGTCCTCGAGATACCCATGCAGCCCGTCGCTACAAAGCAGGAAACGTACCCCCGGCACGAGTGGCACCCGCCTCGTATCAACCTGCACGTATTCGCGGTTGCCCACGGCGCGGGTGATGACGTTCTTGTGCGGTGATCGCTCGGCTTCCTGCGGGGTGATGAGCCCCTGCTTGAGCTGCCAGGCGATGAGGGTGTGATCTTCGGTCAGCTGCTCGACGGTCACGTCGCGCACGAGGTAGATGCGGCTATCTCCCACCTGGGCGGTGATGGCGTAGTCGCCCAGAACGAGGAGGGCCGAGATCGTCGTCCCCATCCCGCTCTTGTCACGGTCGATCTCCGCAATCGAATAGACAAAGTACGTGGCGGCCTGCACGGCGCTCTCCATCAACCGGCACGCCGCTCGCGCGTCTTCCTCGGTCACAGGGTCGATCAGCTCGCGCAGCTTGCCGATGCCCCGCTTGACCATGCCGTAGAGAGTGTCGACGGCCTCGCGGCTGGCCACCTCCCCCGCGGCGTGGCCGCCCATCCCATCGGCGACCACGTAGAGGCCCAGCTCGTCATCCATGAAGAACGCATCTTCGTTGGAGCGTCGCTTGCGCCCGAGATCCGTCAGGCCGTGGCCGGTGCGCCTAAGAGGCGCGTCGGCAACATCGCCGTCTCCCCCTGCTCGCCGCGGTGCATGCGGAGCCCGAACCGTGGGTCTGTGGTGATTGCCCGAGCCCATGGTCGCAGGACCCCGGAGTATAACCCGCCTGCCTGCGTCACGATCGATGATCGCCGGCCTCCCCCGACGCCGCCCCTTTCTGTAGGCTGCGCTTCGTGACACGCCCCACGGCTTTTGCGCATGCCCGCTTGCCCCCCCTGCCGGGTCGGGGCGGCTTTGGGGCCGCGGACATCGTCCTCGCCGCCCTGGTCGTCCTGGTCGTCGGGCTGATGATCGTCCCCCTGCCGACGTGGACGCTCGACCTCTTTATCTCCACCAATCTGTCTGCCGCGGTCGTCATTCTGCTGGTGGTCCTCTACGTGCCAGACGCCATTGGCATCGCGACTTTTCCCACGCTCCTCCTCTTGACGACATTGTTCCGGCTCTCGCTCAACGTCGCATCGACGCGGCTCATTCTTCTTCAAGCTAACGCTGGTCAGGTCATCAAGGCATTCGGGACCTTCGTCGTGCGGGGAAACTACGTGGTGGGCGCGGTCGTCTTCCTCGTCTTGACCATCGTCCAGTTCATCGTCGTCGCGAAGGGTTCCGAGCGCGTGGCTGAAGTGGGAGCGCGCTTCGTTCTCGACGCCATGCCTGGCAAACAGATGGCCATCGACGCGGAGCTGCGGGGCGGGACGATCGACGGCGGCGAGGCAAGACGGCGACGGCGGCTGCTCCAGCGCGAGAGCCAGTTCTATGGCGCGATGGACGGGGCGATGAAATTCGTGAAAGGCGACGTCGTCGCGTCTCTCGTCATCGTCGTCGTCAATCTTCTTGGGGGGCTTGCGATAGGAGTCGCCATGAAGGACATGCCGGTCGCCGATGCTTTGCGGCGCTACGGCTTGCTCACCATCGGCGACGGGCTCGTGACCCAGATCCCCGCACTCGTGCTTTCGACCGCCGCCGGCGTCCTGGTCACGCGCGTGGCGAGCGAAGAGGACGAAACGCCTCTGGGTGACGAGCTGGCGCGCCAACTGCTGGGCGTGCCAAAGGCCTTCCAGGTGGCGAGCGTTTTCGTCCTTTTCCTCGCGGCCGTCCCTGGATTGCCGGCCCTGCCATTCGTCGTCATCGGCGTGGCGCTGTTCGTGATCGGACGGAGCCGCGCGCACGCGAAAAATCTCGAGCAGCAACGCGCCGCAACCGAGCCTTCTCCGAAGGATCGCGGACGCGCGAGCCACGAGCAGGCCTTCATCCCAATGGTCATCCCGTGGTCGTTGGAAGTGAGCCCCGACTTGGAGGCGATGCTGGACCGCGAGCCCCACGGGTTGCGATCGATGGCGATCGCCCTACGTGCTCAGCTTTTCGACAAGCTCGGTGTACCGCTGCCTGCGCCTCGGGTACGCGTTAGAGCCGAGCTGCCCGAGAGGCATGTCCTTCTCTCCCTCCACGAGGTTCCAGCGAAACTTCTGACCCTGCCCGACGAGCAATCCGACGACGATGCCGTGGCGTGGGTACACGAAAGCACCATGGCGATCCTGCACGCTCGGGCTGCCGACTTTCTCGGTCTCGCCGAGGTTCAGCGGCTGCTCGACGAGCTTGAGCAGTTCGCAGCGGCCACGGTTCGCAACGTGGTACCAAGGCCGATCAGCATCGTCCTCCTGACTGACGTGCTTCGACGACTCGTCGACGAGGGACTGAGCGTCCGCGATCTACGGGGAGTTCTAGAGGGGCTCTCCACGATAGCCGCCACGGAGAAAGACGCGCTCAACCTTGCGGAGCACGCTCGGAGCCAGATGCGCCGCGCCATCACGTACCGGCTCACGGCCGGGCTGGAGCAACTTGAAGTGGTCCTTCTGGATCCGATCCTAGAAGATACGGTACGCCGCGCCATCACGCGAACGGCCGCGGGCTCCTTTCTCACCCTTCCACCGCAGGCTGCACGCGACGTGCTCGCGTCCGTGAAGCGGGCGATCGACTCCGTGCCGCCGCGCGACGAGCCGCTCGTCATTCTGACTCAACCCGATATCCGGCGATTCGTACGCAAGCTCATCGAGTCCGACATGCCGAACGTATCGGTCGTGAGCTTTGCGGACCTCCTGCCGGAGGTCTCGCTCAAGCCGGCCGCCCGTGCCGTTCCTTGAAAAACCGAGCTCTATAGCTCCCCGGGATCACATCTTCTGCCGCACCATCTTGCGAGGGACGGCTCCGCTCCTCATCAGGATCTGCTTGGCCTCCTGTTGAAGCATGGGGTGGACCTTCTTCGTGCCGACGAACATCCCGAGTAGCTGAGGGCTCATGTCGAGAAGCTTCTTGAGCGACCGCGACACCGCCTTCATGTCGCCGGCCGCTGCGTAGGCGAACGCTCTGGCGCGCCACATCTGCACCCGCATCTCGCCGTACTCGGGGTCGTCAGGGTTGAAGAGTTCGAGCATCTCGACGGCCTTCTTGGCTTGGCCCGTACGGCCCCATGCCTCGCCCGCCACAGCGGCGAACATCGCACGGGTCTTGGGCTCCTGCTGCTTGCCGAGCTCCATCTTGTCCACGAGCGCACGCGCCTCCTGTACCTCGCCAAGCTGCAAGTGGATGGTGGCGCGCGTGCATCGCACCTGGTCGGCTACGGGGGCGATCTGGCGGTCGAGATCGATCGACTCGAGCGTGGCAAGGGCCTTGCGCGGATCCTCCTGCATCTCGAGCTGGGACCGCGCGACGAGGGCTTGCACGTCGCCCTTCTTGAAGTCCGTGCCGAGCTTCCGAAGGGCCTCTTGGCGACCTTCCTCGGTCTCGCCGGCCGCACGGAGCAAGGCTCCGAGCTCGCGAGACTTGTTGAGATAGCGGACGACCCAGATAGACACCCCCACACCTATCGCGGTGAGAACACCTGCGACGATGACGGGAATGATGGTCCATTTGGCAAAGGCGAGAGCGATGACCCAGGCCACCGCCATGACCGCCCCCACCCTCAGGAAGAGCTTCCTCCGGTCGACGGGCGGCTTCTCGGCTCCCTCGGCGGGCCTCGCCAGGTCACGCAGCTCTTTTTGAGCGGCTAGAACGCTCTGCTTCTTCTTTTTCTTCTTCGGCGCGGTTTCGAGATCGGGCACGGGCACTTTCTGCCCGAGTCATTAGCCCGGCAGCGACCGAGGCGCAAACGCGGCCGTCAGGCGACGGCCGCTTCCACCTGACGCTGAGCCACACGACGCTCTTGGGCATCGGTGATCTTCACTCCGACGATCTTCGAGACGCCGGCCTCGGGCATCGTGACACCGTAAAGGACGTCCACCGTCTGCATTGTTCGTTTGACGTGCGTGATGAGTATGAACTGCGATCGATCGGTCATCGATCGCACGAGCTCGTTGTACCGAGTGACGTTGGCTTCATCGAGTGGCGCGTCGACCTCGTCGAGGATGCAGAAGGGCGATGGCTTGATCTGGAAGATTGCAAAGATGAGGCTCACGGCCGTAAGGGCCTTCTCGCCTCCGCTCATGAGCTCGATGCTCGACAGCTTCTTTCCCGGCGGCTGCGCGACGATGTCGATGCCCGTCTCCAGCAGGTCGTCAGGATTGGTCATCTTTAGCTCGGCCCGCCCGCCGCAAAACATCCGCGGGAAAACTTCTCGGAATCGCGCGTTCACGGCGTCGAACGTCTCCTGGAACAGGCGCCGCGATTCCCGGTTCATCTGATGGATCGCGCGCTGCAAGTCTGCGAGGGCAGCTTCCAGATCGGCCTTCTGAGTCGTGTAGAACGTGAACCGCTCTTCGGCCTCCGCCTGCTCACGCATCGCGTCGAGGTTCACGCTACCCATGCGCTCGATCAGGCGCGCAAGCTCGTCGATGCGTCCGTGCGTGACCTCGTCCGTCGGGGGCCGCATGTGGTAGTCGCCGACGATGCGGGGCAGTTCGAGGCCGCGGAATTTGTCCGCCACGCCCGAAAGCAGGTGGTCCCTCGCAATCTGCCTTTCGCGGAGCGCCATCTCGTGGGTCGACAGATCCGCCCGAACCGCGTCCACGCGCGCGCGGAGTTCCTTCAGCAGCCCTTCTCTCTCCTGCAGTAGACCACGAAGCTCCTCGAATGCGCCTCGCACGCGGCCCAGTTCGTCTCGCGCCTTACCGGCTCGATCGAGTGCTACGTCCAGCTCCTCCTTGTGAGCTACGACCTGGGCCGCCGTCTCGCCGAACGTTCGGGCGTTCTCGAGAAGCTCCTCTTCAAGCCTGTCGGCTCTCTGCCGTAGCTCCTCGACGCTGCGCACAAGCCGCGTCTCCATGCCGCGCGCGGCTGCGAGCCTCTCGCGCGTCCCCGCGATGGTAACCTTGCAGGCCGTGGCAGCTTGGCGCTGAGCGTCCAATCGCCGCCGAGCTTCGAACAGCGTTGTCTCCGCCCCGACGAGCTCACTGCCCGCAAGGTCGACGGCCATCCGGGCCTCCGAGAGTGCACGTGCGGACACGGCGTGCTCGAACCCAGCCTCCTCGACGGCCTGCGCGAGCTCTGTCCCCTCCAGCGCGAGGGCTTCCAGACGCCTCACCACGGCCTCGAGCTGGCTCTCGGTCTTTTGCAGGTCCTTCTCAGCGGTCACGAGCCCGAGTTCGCGGTCGTGCGCCTTGTGCCTCGCCCGGTCGAGCGCCGCACCCGTTCGCGCCAGATCGGCCCGAGTGAGCTGCAGGGCCTCGAAGTGGCGCGCGACGACCCCGTCGAGGCGAACGATCTCGAGCGCGAGCTGGCGCGCTTCGCGCTTGCTCTCCAGCATACCGGCCGCAATCCTGTCGCCCTGCCCGCCCGCGATCCGCCCGTCTTCGTGCAGTACGGCACCGTCGAGAGTAACTAGCGCCGCCCTGAGCCCAGCCTTCCTCAATCGCTCGCCCGCCGCGAGGTCTCGGATAACGAGCGCGTCACCTACGAGGGCCCGGACAAGAGCCTCGTCCTCTGGAGCGAATCGAAGCGCCGTCGCCAAAGGAGCCACGACTCCCTCGTCCGTCGGGAGCGACAGAAAGGACCCGGACACGAACGGCGGACGCTGCGGAACAATGGTCGCCCTCCCCTTCTGTCCCCGCGCCAACTCTTCGAGCAGGGCAATCCCTCGCTCGACATCGTCCACGACGACGTCTTCGAGACGCGCTCCGAGAATGCCGGCAAGGGCTTGGGTGAACTCCGGAGG
This sequence comes from uncultured delta proteobacterium, assembly GCA_963847465.1. Taxonomy (GTDB): domain Bacteria; phylum Myxococcota_A; class Polyangia; order Polyangiales; family Polyangiaceae; genus Palsa-1150. Next base: position 168,482 of record CAWKAF010000034.1, read on the forward strand.
CGCTTCGACCCGGTCAGCAACGAGCCCCAGGACGCACGGATCGCGCATTCCAACGATGGCCTTGGTGCCCGCCCCGACGCCTTCGAGTCGGCAATGCATCTCCTCGAGCGCGTCGTAGCGCGAGCGCTTCCGGGAGACCTGCCCTTTGCCGTCCTCGAGCGCGCGCTCTTCCGCCTGGACCCGCTCCTTGAGCTCTATCAGCCCCTCTTCGAGTCGCGCCTTCTCCTCGGCCGTCGTCATCCGACCGGCGCGAAGGCCTTCGATCGAGCGCGTGTACTCTTCCGCCCTAGCGGCGTGCTCCACGCGCGCGAAGCCCAGAGACTCCGTCTCGAGATTGACCTTGTCGCGGCGCGCGACAAGCTCCGACTGGCGGCGATCGAAGCCCGCTAGCATGGCCTCGGCGCTCGCCGTGTCGACGCGGCCCTTGGCGATGGCCTCCCGAAGCCCAGCCACGCGCTCGTCTGCAACCAAATGCGTTCCCGCGAGGTCGGCCAGCTTGGCTTCCTCCTCGGAGCTCAGGGTCGCCTGAGCGGCTTCTTGGCTCGCGAGGGCCGCCACATCGCAACCGACCACATCCCGCTCCGCGCACAAACGAGCCAACTGCTGGCCCAGATCGTGGTGCTCACCGGCTGCCTGCTGTTCCCGTCGCCGCAACGACGCAAGACGGTCCTTCGCGCGCTCGATCGCGGCCTCTTCGGCGCGAACGGCGCTATCCGCCCCGAAACTCGCGCTCTGAGCCGCGTCGAGCAACTCCTCAGAGGCGTGCACTTCGAGACGTACCGTCTCGACTTCGGCATCGCGCGCCGCCAGCTCGCCGCGCGCCTGTTCCGAAGCTTCCGTGAGTCGCTCTACCTCGTTGCCTTCGAGCTTCAGCCAGCCGACAAGCTCCAGATATCTGTGCGAGGCCTCGTGGAGTTGCAGGTCCTCGAGCTCGCTGCGGTACGCCACGTAGCGCTCGGCCTTGGCTGCTTGACGCTTGAGCGAAGCGAGATTGCGGTCGATCTCCGCGACGATATCGCCGACCCGCAGCAGGTTCTGCGCGGTGAGCTCCATCTTTCGTTCTGCCTGCTTCTTGCGACTCTTGAACTTCGTGATACCGGCGGCTTCCTCGATCAGAAGGCGCCGGTCCTCGGCCTTCGCGCTGACGATGAGCCCGATCTTTCCTTGCTCGACAATCGAGTACGCCTTTGTTCCGGCCCCCGTGCCGAGAAAAAGGTCCGTCACGTCGCGCAAGCGGACGGGGGTCTTGTTCACGAGGTACTCGCTCTCGCCGCTACGATGCAGGCGGCGCGTAACGGCGATCTCGGCGTAATCCTTGTACTCGAGCGGCAGCTCCCCCACCAAGTCGTTCTCGAAGGTGAGCGTGACCTCGGCGAGGTCGTGTGCAGAACGCGACTCGCTGCCATTGAAGATGACGTCTTCCATCGACCGCCCGCGCAAATGGCGAGCGCTCTGCTCGCCCATGCACCACCGGATGGCATCAACGATGTTGGACTTGCCGCACCCGTTCGGCCCCACGATCCCCAGGACGTCATGGTCGAAATGGAGGACCGTGCGGTCCACGAACGACTTGAAGCCGACTAGCTCGAGCTTCTTGATCTTCATCCGTCGGTCTCCGGTATTGCGCCCTGGGGCAGCGACGTTACGTCACTCCACATAGCGTCACTGATACGCTTCACCTGTATCGCCTTTCGCCCGTTCAGTTCAAGCTGCAAAAGCCCGTCACCTGGCGGGATTATGCCATCAGCTCGTCCGTGGGTGCTCGCTACGCCACGGCGGGCCGGACTCTGGCACGCACCTTGACAGTGGAACACTGCGGCCATATCGCTACACTCATGCCGACCTACGAGTACGGTTGCACTGCTTGCGGCCACGAGTGGGAGGAGACCCAGCGCATCACCGAGGCGCCTAAAGAGGTTTGCCCGAAGTGCGCAGAGCGGAAGGCTCATCGTCTTATCAGCGGTGGGACGAACTTCATCCTCAAGGGGGGCGGCTGGTACTCCGATCTCTACGCATCACAGAAGCCAGCAAGCAACAAACCAGACGCGAACGGTGCGAGCGTACCCGACAGTGGCGCCAAGACTGAGGCCAAATCCGAATCCAGTAGCGAACCAAAGGACGGAACCAAGACAGAGGCGAAGGCCGCGACGTCTCCCACTCCTGGCGCCAACGCGCCCGCGAGCAGCTAGCCCCCCCTGCCAGAGCGTTTGCGCCGAGGTCCGAAGACGAGCTGGCGCGCCTCTCGCTCGGTTGTCCCGAGCCGCTTCGCCAGGCGGGCGAAGACCAAGTCCATCATCCGACCGCGTGGTGGTGCGGCGACGCATGCAAGGTCACCCGCCCAAGCCCGTACTTCCTCTGGAAACCCCGGGAGCTCGAGCTCGGCCGCAAAGGCCGCCTCGACGGCAGCGTCCACCGTGTGGCGCCCGTCGAGCCAGCGCTTCACGGCGAGCACCCCCCGGGTCAGCATGTGGAAACTCGCGATCGCTTCCATCCATGGCTCCTCTACATCCGGGTCTCGAAGCAGCGCGTCAAGCTGGCATACCCGGCGGCGAATCTCGCCAACCTCCAACTCATCCGTCTCGCGAAGTGCGCCGGGGAAGCGATTGGCGAGCGCGACCATTCGCCGGCGCACGCTCGACACCTCCTCGGCTCCTGAGGCGTGGAGTACCCGTAGGGCCAGAATCTCCAGGTACTTCGTGCGAAGCTCCTCCGCCATTTCCCGCGTCACGGCCACGCCGGGATCGTACGCGATGTGACAGCTCGGATCCGCCGCGTTAGGGTTCCGAACGTGGCGGACGAGAGGCGCGAGACCAACGAGGTCCGTGACGAGATGGCGCGTCTCGATGTCGAGTTGCTCGGAGTGCTCGACAAGCGTGCACGCGCCGCCCGTCGGCTCCGCGAGCTACGGAGAGATCAACCGACCTCCCTACCCTCGACGAGCCACGCCCTCATCGGGGACCTCGTCGCACGATCTACTGGGGACATGCCGCGGGAGGCGGTCGCGGTCATCTTGGGCGAGGTCTACGCAGCATGCCTAGCGCTCGAGCTCCCCGTGGCGGTTGTCTTTGCGGGGGAGGCAGGCAGTCCGGAGCAAGCCGCGGCGCTGCACCGGTTCGGTAGCGGCGCCCACCTGGTGCCGCTGCCGACGGCGCCGAACGCCCTCGAAGAAGTTTCTCGCCGGCATGCGGAGTTTGCCGTCGTACCGTTCGAGACAGCCACCGACGGACCCGTCCACTCGACGATCCTGGCCCTCGCGGCCACCGATCTACGCATCGTCGAGGTGATCGAGTCGGAGGGCGTGCGCTATGCCGTGGTGGGAACGCGACCTTCGGGCCGCACGGCGAGCGACGTCACGGCCATCGTCTTCCGCATACAGGACACGCCCGGGGCTCTCCTCGATGTGCTCCGTGTCTTCGCCGAGCGCAGCATCAATCTGACCAACGTCTTGAGCCACCCCGTCGAGGGGAAAGCGTGGACGTACCTCTTCTACGTCGAGATGGCGGGGCACTTTACCGATCGCACGCTGGTCACGGCGTTCGAGGAGATGAAACGCCTGACGCGTTTCTTCAAGCTTCTCGGATCTTATCCGGCGCCGTAGCCTGGGCGACCCCGTATGACCCCGCTGCTCAGCCGGCTGCTTGCCCTCGCGACCATCGCCACCATCGCCGCTTGCGGAGGCAAGGGCGCAGCTACCGGACGGGAACCGAAGCGGGACATCGACTCGGACCCACTCGCCATGCTCCCGCCATCGGCCGTCGTCGTTGCCCGACTGGATCTTCGGGCAGTATATGCTGACCCGTCCCTCGGCCCTCAGATCGCTGCCATCACGGACCCGCTCATCCCGGTGGGGGACGGATTAGGATTCCTCGCCTCGCGGGACATCGACCGCGTCGTCGTCGGCGTCTATGCGACGCCGGGAGCGCAAGTCGCGGCGGTGCTGAGCGGACGCTTCGACGCCGACCGGATCGCACATGCCCCTAGAACCACCGGCGGAGCGCCGATCGTCGGCGGATCCTACGGCGGCTTCGCGACCAGCAGCGTCGGAGGTATGACCTTCGTTACTCTCACCCCGAAGACCGTCGTCGCCGGAACCAACGACGGGGTCAGATTCGTACTCGACCGCCTCCACCAAGGGGCACCGGAGCGATCGCTACCCCCGTGGATCGTCGAGACGCTCGAGACGCCAGGAGTCACCAGCGCCCTCGCGGCCGACTTCGCGTCGCAGCCCGTTGCGGCTGCAACCCTCACGAACGTGAACCTGCCATGGCTCAACGGAATGCGAATCGCGAGGGTCATCGGCAACATGCAACCGCCCGGGCTCAACGTCGCCGCGACGGTGACATATGGCGATCCGACGCTCGCCCAGAGCGCTGCCGGCGGCATGCAGTCCGCGGACCGATGGCTCGAGCTCTTCGGCCCGCTCATCGGGGGCATGAAGCTGCAGGGCTTCGACGCAAGTGCGGAGGGGAACGATCTCCGCTGCAGATTCGCCCTCGACACCCAGGGCCTTCATACCCTGCTCGCGATGCTCCCGCGTATCTTGCGGCCCCCCTCCCCATGACGACGCTCACTGTTCATCCCGCCAAGCGCCCTCTCGTCGGCAGCGTCCCCGTGCCCTCCGACAAGAGCATCGGCCATCGAGCCTTGCTTCTTGGAGCCCTCTGCCACGGGGACTCTCGAATCTCGGGGTTCTCGCACGGGGAGGACAACGTATCGACGGCGTCGTGCCTGCGGGCCATGGGCGTCGCGATCGCCGAACCGGGGCCCGAGCAGTTGGTGGTCACCGGCGTAGGGCTCGACGGGCTGCGGGGGCCCGACCACGACCTCGATTGCGGGAACTCGGGCACCACCATGCGCCTCTTGTGCGGAGTTCTCGCCGCACAGCACTTCCGAGCGACCCTGGTCGGCGACGAGACGCTCTCGCGACGGCCCATGATGCGCGTCGCGGGGCCCTTGCGCGCGCGGGGAGCGCTCCTGGAGGGGCGCTCCCACCCTTCGCGAGCCGGCGAGGTCGTCGCGCCGCTCGTGGTGGGCCCGCTGCCGCAAGGGCGCACGCTCGCACCTCTAGAGCACGACAGTCCCGTCGCGAGCGCCCAGGTCAAGAGCGCGATCCTCCTCTCGGGGCTCTATGCAGGCGGCGTCACCAGGTTCCGGGAGCCTACTGTGTCCCGGGATCACACCGAACGCATGCTCTCGGCGCTCGGGGTCCCAGTGCGCACGATCGGGTCGCTGGTCGAGCTCGACCCTGCTGGGTGGGACCGGCGGATGCCCGCCTTCGACGTAACGATTCCGGGCGACCTTTCGGCCGCCGCGTTCTTGCTCGTGGCGGCTCAGATCGTCCAGGGGTCCCGAGTCACGGCGCGGGGCGTGGGCAATAACCCCACGCGCACGGGCATCCTCGAGATAGCCCGCGATATGGGCGCCGGACTCGCTGTCGAGGCGCGCGGCGAGCGCAGCGGAGAGCCGGTTGCCGATCTGCATGCGTGGAGCACGACGATGCGCGCGATTGCCGTCGGCGGAGAGACCGTGCCCCGCGCCATCGACGAGATCCCCATCGCGTGCGCTCTGGCCGCCAGGGCGCGCGGAACGACGCGCATCCGCAACGCGGACGAACTGCGCCACAAGGAGAGCGACCGCATCGCGACGATGGCCGGGGTTCTTCGTGCCTTCGGCGTCGCGTGCGAGGAACATCCGGACGGCCTCGACGTCGAAGGTCGCGACGGCCCGCTCGAGCCGGCCGACGTGGATAGCAAGGGGGACCACCGGATTGCCATGGCGGCGGCCGTCTTGGCACTCGTCGCGCGAGCGCCCAGTCGGGTGCGTGATGCAGCATGCATCGCGACGAGCTACCCGAAGTTCGTCGCGACGTTCCGAGCGCTCGGTGCAGAGGTGGACGTCGAGTCGTGATCCTGCGCCCTCGGCTCCCCCCAATCTTCGTGGGAATGATATAGACTGGCGCGTGAGCGACCCTTCGCGCCGCACCCGTCCGATCGTCGCCATCGACGGACCCGCCGGCGCAGGCAAGAGCACCGTCGCGCGCCATCTCGCCGACGCCCTCGGGTTCGTCCTCGTCGATACGGGCGCGATTTATCGGGCGGTGGCGTTGGCCGCGAAGGGCACGGGCATCCCTTGGAACGACGCCACGAGAGTGGGGGAGCTCGCGCGGTCGCTTGTGACTCGGCAGGCGCTGCTCCTCGAGCACGACGCGAAGTCTGGCGTGCGTGTCCTGCTCGACGGTGAAGACGTGACCGCCGCCATTCGCGCGCCGGACATGGGGCTCGGTGCGAGCACCGTCTCCGCGCACGCCGACGTGCGGGCCGCGCTGCTCGAGATGCAGCGGCAGGCGGGCCGGGCCGGAGGGGTGGTACTCGAGGGTCGGGATATCGGCACGGTTGTCTTTCCCGACGCCGACGTGAAGTTCTTCCTCACGGCGCGTCCCGAGGTGCGGGCGCGTCGAAGGTTCGATGAGCTCGTAGCCAAGGGGGCCAGCGTCACGCTCGAGGAGACCCTCGCGGACGTGCTCCGCCGGGACGAGCAGGACACCACCCGGCCCGTAGCGCCCCTTCGTCAAGCCGATGACGCCACGGCGATCGACGATTCCGACATCACCATCGCGGAGACGGTGTCTCGAATGGTGGAGGGCGTACGGGCGCGGAGCACTCCGTGACGAGGATCGCGTTCACACTCGCCGCCTGCCTCGCGGCCGCTCCGCTGGCCCCGGGCTGTGCAGGCAACAGTGCTCCTGCTGCACCACACGCGCGTTACACCGAACCGCGGTGGCAGGACGCTTTCGACGACACGCCCGAGCTGCTCCTGGTCATTCGTCCGAGAGACTTGAAGCAAGACAAGATGTACGGGCCGCTCCTGCGGTGGGGAATCGAGCAGCTGCGCGAGCACAGTCGGGTCGTCGCTGCAACGCCCCTCGAGGCCATCGATGACGCCGAAGAGGTCGTGATTGGCATGCGTCCACGGACGCACGGCGATGAAGCTGCTGCGTCGGATCTCGCGATGGTCGTGGTCGGAGTCCGCGCAGACATCGACCCGGGCGGCCTGGTCGACGCCGGCGGGCACACACTCTGGACGCCCGGCCCCAATGGGCCGGTGCGCGAGCTCGTCCGAGAGCGCGACGAGCGCGGGCTGCCTCTTGGGGCATCGCTGTTCGAGCTCCCGGGGCGCACCTGGATCATCGATTTCCGGTGAGGGCCGAGCGCGCGCCCGAGAGGCATTTGCTCATCCGTTCGAGAAGCCCGGTATGGATCTCGACCCCGAAGCCCTCGCGACAGTTCGAATCGACGGACCCTCGCTGGTTGGGCACATCCGCGCGCTGCAAACGCTGGGCGCGTACGCGGCCATCGGCCGGCGACTGAAGGCGCTGAACCTGCGTCTCCCGCCGGGTGCAAGCGGCGAGGTTCAACTCGCGCTCACCTACGCCGACGAAGACGCCGCGGCCTTCGCCGAGGTCATGGCCCGACAAGTCGTCGAAAGCATTACACGACAGAAGCCCGACAAGCTCGCGTGGCTTGCGCTCGCGCTAGCCAACGCGACCGTCGACCGCAGCGCCAAACGTGTGGTCCTCAAGGTACCCCTGCCCAAATCACTGATTGAGGTGCTCCTCCACGCCCGTTCGGCCGATGCGGACCTCTAGGCCCCACGCCCACGGGAGGCGCCCCCAAGGGCCGCGTCCTTCCCCTTTGACATAAGGGAAAACGGGGGCTACATGCACGCTGCCGCAGCACATTCGCGGATTGGAGGATTGCGCCCAAACCAATGTCGAATCAAACCACAGCCCTGAGCTCCGCAGGCAAAACAACGGAGCAGACGGCGAGCACGGTCGATAGCTTCGCCAGTCTTTTCGAAGCCAGCATCAGCGCCGGCGACTTCGGCAAGGAAGGCGAGATTGTCAAGGGCACGGTCGTCGCCGTTCAGCGCGACAACGTCGTCATCGACATCGGCGGCAAGAGCGAGGGAATCATCGCCCTCGCCGAGTTCGCCGACGCGCAGGGCCAGAGCCACGGTCAAGGCCGGCGACGAGGTCGACGTCTACATCGAGAGCCGCGAGAACGACGACGGCCTCGTCACGCTTTCCAAGGAGAAAGCGGACAAGATGAAGGTGTGGGACGAGATCTCGGCCGCGTGCGAGCGCGACGAGCTCATCGAGGGCACCATCAGCCAGCGCGTGAAGGGCGGCCTGTCCGTCACCATCCGCGGCGGCGTGAAGGCGTTCCTCCCCGGCTCGCAGGTCGATCTGCGGCCCATCCGCAACTTGGACAAGCTCATCGGGCAGACCTACCAATTCAAGGTCATCAAGTTCAACAAGAAGCGCGGCAACATCGTGCTCTCGCGCCGCGTGCTTCTCGAGAGGGAGCGCGACGAGCAGAAGACGCAAGACGCTGCGAGACCCTCGAAGAGGGCAAGGTCGTCAAGGGCGTCATCAAGAACATCACCGAGTACGGCGCGTTCGTCGACCTCGGCGGCATCGACGGCCTGCTCCACATCACGGACATGAGCTGGGGCCGCGTCAACCACCCGTCGGAGCTCTTCCAGGTGGGCGACGAGGTCACCGTCCGGGTGCTCAAGTACAACCCGGAGACCGAGCGCGTCTCGCTCGGCCTCAAGCAGACGCAGGAAGACCCGTGGAGCCACGCCGAGGAGGCGTTCCCGCCCGGCAAGAAGGTCGCGCGGCAAGGTGCAGTCGATCACCGACTACGGCGCGTTCGTCGAGCTCGAGCCGGGCGTCGAGGGCCTCATCCACGTCAGCGAGATGTCGTGGACCAAGAAGGTCAAGCACCCGAGCAAGCTGCTCGAGGTCGGCCAGGAGCTCGAGTGCCAGGTGCTCGAGGTCGACGCGAAGAGCAAGCGCATCTCGCTCGGCCTGAAGCAGCTCGAGCCCGATCCCTGGACGCTCTTCACCGAGAAGTACACGCCGGGCGACAAGATCGCCGGCAAGGTCCGCAGCATCACCGACTACGGCGTCTTCATCGGCATCGAAGAGGGCGTCGACGGGATGGTCCACAAGAGCGACATCTCGTGGACGGCGAAGGTCAACAACCCGAGCGACCTCTACAAGAAGGGCGACGACGTCGAGGCCATCATCCTCAGCATCAACCACGACGAGAAGAAGGTCAGCCTCGGCGTCAAGCAGCTCTGGGACGATCCCTGGCCGACCATCTTCAACGGAGCTTCCGCCCGGCAAGTCCGTCAAATGCAAGGTGGTGAGCGTCGTCGACTACGGCGCGTTCGTACACATTCGCGACGGCGTCGAGGGGCTCATCGCGCAGAGCGATTCATACGTCGAGCGAAGGACGAGAGCGGCGAAGAGGTGCCGCTGCACATCGGGCGACGAGATCGAGGCCGAGGTCGCAAACATCGACTCGCAGGAGCGTCGGATCACGCTCTCGATGCGCATCGGTGAAGCGGCGGCTCCCGCCGCGGCAGGCGCGGGCGAAGCCAAGGCCGCTCAGCGACCGTCGAAAGCGCCGAAGAAGGCGGCTGCAGCCGAGGGGGCAGCGGGCGGGACCATCGGTGAGCTCATCAAGCAGAAGCTCGGCGCCAAGCTCGGCGGCCATCGGACGAGACAAGAAGGAAGACGACGCGGACGAGGACGTAGCTGGCGAGTCCCGCGATGGCCGAGCGGCTCTGGGCCCCCTGGCGGATGGAATACATCCTCGGTCCCAAGGGGGGACCGTGCATTTTCTGCGACTTCGCGACCGCGCCACGGACGGCGTACAGGGGGAAACTCGTTCTCCTCGTACAGCCGCACGCGCTCGTGTGCCTGAACAAATACCCGTTCGCCGCGGCTCACCTGCTCGTAGCGCCGAGGGCGCACGCTGCAGACGTCTCGGACTTGCCTCCCGAGGACTACGACGCGACGATGCGGCTCGTGCGTGATGCGGTGGTGCGCTTGCGCCGGGCAACCAACGCCGAGGGCGTCAACGTCGGCGTTAACCTCGGCCGCGCAGCGGGTGCGGGGATCGAGGAGCACCTTCACGCCCACGCCGTACCTCGGTGGAGCGGGGACTCGAACTTCATGCCGGTCGTGGCCGACGTCCGGGTAATGCCTGAGAACCTCGACCAGACCTGGCAGCGATTGGTGCCCTACTTCGCCGACCTCCCCGGAGAGCACCCGTGACCGCTGAGACAACCCCGCGACGACGTCGCCAGGTGCTGCTATGGGCAAGCGCCGCTGTCGCGACCGCAGTCGTGGTGATCGCGCACGACGTCATGCTGCCATTCGTCCTGGCGCTTGTCATCGCGTACGTCCTGACGCCGCTCGTTGCAGCCGCCGAGAGGAGGCGACTGCATCGCGGCGCTGCGGTGATCATCGTTTACGCTGATCGTCATCGGGTCGGCGGCGCTCTTCTTTCGCGCTGTGGCGCCGCGCTTTGCTGTGGAGTTTCGCAACCTTCGTGGCGAACTCCCGACTCTCGGGCGCGAGGCCAACGAGACGTGGGTTCCCGCCGCGACCCGATGGATGCGAGAGGCCGGCATCGTGCCCGCCGAGACCCCGGCGCCGTCGACCGACGCTCCCGAGCCCGCCTCGACGAGCGCCTTCGTAGCGCACCCTCAGCCCGATGGGACCATCGCGATCGACGTGAGCAATGGTGTGCGTGTCGTCGAGATCAAGAACGGCTGGATGGTCGAGCCCGCCCACGAACGCAAGGGGGTGCCCTTCGACGCAAACCGCATTCTGGCCGACGTGGTGGGCCGCACGTTCGCGTACGCCGAGCAGAACTCGCTGGAGGTCGCGCTAATGGTGCGAGATCTCGTGGCGACTATCAGCCGCACAATCTTCGTGTTCTTCATCACGCTGATGCTCGCCGCGTACATGATGGTGACGCGGGAACGGATCCTGGGGTTCTTCCGCTCGCTCGTGCGACCCGATGGCCGTCCGGGCTTCGACAGCGCTCCTCGCCCGGATCGATGAGGGGCTCTCGGGAGTAGTGCGCGGGCAGCTCGTGATCTGCGGCATCAACGGGCTGCTCAGCGCTCTCGGCTTTGCGATCGTAGGCCTCAAGTACTGGCCGGTGATGGCCATCGTCGCAGCCATCTTCTCGCTCGTCCCTATCTTCGGATCGATTGCGAGCGCCGTACCGGCCGTGGCGATCGGTCTGACACAGGGGCTAGGTATGGCGGCGTTCGTGCTGGCCTGGATCGTGGGGATCCATCAGCTGGAGGCGAACGTCCTCAACCCCAAGATCATGGGCGACGCGGCGAAGATCCATCCGGTGCTCGTGATTTTCTCGCTTCTCGTAGGCGAGCATTTCTTCCACGCGGTCGGGCGCGCTGCTCGCGGTGCCTACCATGTCGATTGCGCAGAGGGTCTTCTTGCATCTGCGGGATGCGACGGAAGACGTTCCCCGCAAGCCGGCGTGACGCTGTTCTAATGAAAATCCCGGCTCATCGCGGGAACATCGATCAGTTGCAGCCTCTCGAGCCTGTCCGGCACGATATACACGACGCTCCTGTCTCGCTCGATCTTGCCGTGCGCGACGAGCATCGAGCTCGTCGTGGCAACGTGCCGCCAGCGCTCGAAGGTCTTCGCCCATAGGATCAAGTTGATGAACCCTGTCTCGTCCTCGAGCGTGATGAACACGACGCCGCTCGCCGTCCCCGGCCGCTGACGGCAGATCACCATCCCCGCCGTGCTCACTCGCCCACCGTCGGTCGATCGACGCGAGGTCTCGGGCGCTCTTGTAGTCGACCGGCAGAGACGGGCGGACGACCTTCATCGCGTGGTCGCCAACTGCCAAACCCGTCGTCGCATAGTCGAGGACGAGCTGCTCGGCGCGCGACATCGGCGGCAGATCCGGCATCGCGTCGCCCCGGTCGACCCCCGCGAAGAGACTCTGTTCGCGCGGCGCGCGTACCTTCCACATCGCCTCTCGCCTTCCCAGTCCGAAGCCTGCGAGCGCCCCCGCTCTGCGCGAGCGCCTCGATCTCACGCTTGTCGAGCTGCGCACGCGCCATCAGGTCCTCGACGCTCGGCGAACGCCTGCTCGCGGCGCGCCGCCTCGATGCGCTTCCCGGTCTTCTCGCCGAGCCCTTTCACCAGCCGCAGACCAAGACGCAGCGCGGGGGGATCGGGGTCTTGCCGTGAATCTCCTCCTTCGAGAGTGCAGTCCCAGTCGCTCACGTCGACGCGAGCGGGCAGGACCTCGACGCCGTGCCGCTCGCGCGTCCTTCACGATCGATGCCGGGCGAGTAGAAGCCCATCGGCTGGCTGTTGATGAGCGCCGCGGCGAACGCCGCCGGGTGGTGCACCTTCAGCCACGAGCTCGCGTAGACGAGGAGCGCGAAGCTCGCCGCGTGGCTCTCGGGAAAGCCGTACTCGCCGAAGCCCTGGATCTGACTTGTAGAGCCGCTCGCCGAACTCGCGCGTGATGCCGTTCTTCTCGAACCCCTCGAGGAGCCGCTCGCGGTGCCTCGCGAGCTTCCCGTTGCGCTTCCACGCGGCCATGTCGCGCCGAAGCTGGTCGGCCTCGCCACCGCGTGTACCCCGCGCCCACGATGGCGATCTGCATGACTTGCTCCTGGAAGAGCGGCACGCCGAGCGTCCGTTCGAGGATCGGCGCGAGCATCGGGTGCGGCGATCGTGGCCCGCTCCTCCCCGTTGCGCCGCCGCAGGTACGGGTGGACCATGCCGCCCTGGATGGGCCCGGGGCGCACGATGGCGACCTCGACGACGAGATCGTAGAACTCTCTCGGCCGGAGCCGCGGCAGCATCGCCATCTGCGCGCGGCTCTCGATCTGGAAGACGCCCACCGTGTCGGCCGTGCAGAGCGCGTCGTAGACGAGCGGATCCTCCGGCGGGAATGCGCGCGAAGCGATCGATGGCCTTGGCACGCGACGACGCACGTGCACGAAGCGCCAGCGCCTTGCGGATGGCCGTCAGCATGCCCAGGCCGAGGACGTCGACCTTGAAGAAGCCGAGCGTGTCGAGATCGTCCTTGTCCCACGGGATGACCGTGCGATTGGGCATCGTCGCCGGCTCGACGGGCGCGACGTTCGACGAGCGGCTCGGCGCTGAGGACGAAGCCGCCGACGTGGATCGACAGGTGCCGCGGGAAGCCCTGGATGGCGTGCGCCATCGCGAGCACCTGACCCACGCGCGCGTCGCCCGGATCGAACCCGCACTCCGCGACGCGTTCGCCGGCGCACCTCGTCGAGCTTGTCCCACCACGACGACGAGAGACGCTCAGACGGTCGACCTGCTCGAGCGACAGCCCGAACACCTTGCCCACCTCGCGCAGCGCGCTCTTGCCGCGGTAGGAGATGACCTCGCTCACCATCGCGGCGCGGTCGCGGCCGTACTTGTCGTAGATCGCCTGGATGACCTCTTCGCGCCGCTCGTGCTCGAAGTCGACGTCGATGTCAGGCGGCTCGCGCGCGCTCGGCGGAGAGGAAGCGCTCGAAGAGAAGGTTCGCTGCGCGACGGGTCGACCGCCGTGATGCCGAGGCAGTAGCAGACGGCGCTGTTGGCGGCGCTGCCCCGCCCCTGGCAGAGGATGTCGCGCGCTCGCGCAATCTCGACGATCGAGTGCACGCTGAGGAAATACGGCGCGACGTTCATCTTGCTGATGAGCGCGAGCTCCTTCTCGATCTGCGCGCGCACGCTGTCCGGGATTTCGCCCGGATAGCGAACGCGAGCGCCCTCGTACGTGAGGCGACGGAGCGCCGCGTCGGCGTATCTCCGTGGACGGGCTCTCGAGCTCGAACGGGAAACGGTACGTGAGCTCTCGCAGCGAGAAACGGCACGCGTCGGCGACGTCGCGACCTCGAGCGAGCCACGCGGGTCGGTCGGCGAAGAGAGCCTCCATCTCGGCGCCCGACTTCAGGTGCGCTTCGGCGTTGGACAAGAGCGCTCGCCCGGCCTCGTCGAGCGTCACGCCCTCGCGAATGCAGTGTAGAACGTCGATGACGAGTTTGTCTTCGGGGCGCGCGAAGAGGACTCGGTTCGTCGCGCACACGGGGATCGCAAAGTCGCGCACGATAGCCTCCGAACGCGCGCCCCGCGCATCGTCCTCGCCGTCGAAGTGACGCCACGCCGCGAGCGACAGCCGCTCGCCGAACGCATCCTTCAGCCTCGCGAGGCTCGTCCTTCCTTCAGGCGGTGCGAGGCACCATAGCCCTCCGGCAAACGTGCACACGTCATCAATCGGAATCCCTGCGAATTGATTGCGCGGTACGTTTTCTTCCTGGGTTCGCGGTTTCCCTTTCGGGTGTCGCTTGTGGCTCTTCGTGAGAATGCTGCAGAGGTTCTTGTACCCATGGCTCGTGGCGACGTGCAGCCAGACTCGATTGAGCGGCGCGTCGTCGATCGCCACTTCGCAGCCGACGACGAGCCGCACCCCCATCTCCTCGGCAGCTTCCAGCGCGCGAACCATTCCGTAGAGCCCGTCGCAGTCTGCGATGCCGATGGCGTCGTATCCGAGATCTGCCGCGCGCCGAACGATGGCGTGGGGGTGCGAACCGCCACGGAGCATGCGAGAAGTTGGTGCGGGCGGCGAGCTCTACGAACACGGGCACCTCAATCAATCCAGCCGCACAGTCGAGCGGCGTCCTCGGACCCTTTTTGCTCGACCCACGCCAAGTTCTTGTGGCCGAGCACCTCGCTTGCCTCTACGGGCAAAAAGACGGAGAAGACGTCACGTCGCTCGACTCCACGACGCCACCATTCGAACGCTTCCACCCGCGCGAGCCGCACTGCGCCCATCAGAGACTCGCGGGGCAGCCGGACGGGGGCGACGAGACGTGACGGCTCGAGCGAGGAAGTCACGAGAGAATGCCGCGGCTCGGAACGCACGGCCCCCCACGGCACGAGATGGGTGCGCTCGTCCGGGGTCCACGTGTCGACGAGCGCGAGGGTACCTACGCTGGCTTCACCGAAGTCCGCGGTGAGCTCGGCCACCAGCCGCGGAATGGTTCGCTGAGCCCCCGGCTCCGGGGAGAGAAAGTCGAGCGTACGCGTAGAGGTACGCGCGAGACCGGGGGCACGCAGCGCGATCTCGAGGACCGGAGCCGGCAGCGAATGACGCTCCAGCCGGACGCGCACGACGGCGAACAGATCCATGCCCCTCGCGATCGGCGCCGGCAGCACGACGTCGAGCGTCGACGTGCAAGGCCCGTCCTTGCAGAGTGCGCGGTCGAGCCCGAGCATGATCTCGACGCGTGTCGCCGCCATGGCTCGCCCCTCGAGCCTCGAGGCGAGCCGATCGCAGAGCGTCTTCATGACGAACGTGAGGGCCTCGACCGAGCTCACGCCCCACTCGAACTCGATGCGCTCTTCCGGGACTTCAGCGGGCCTCCATGCGTCGATGGGTGCCCGGTCCACTCCGTCGAGCAGCTGCATCACGTCGTGGACCCGCGCGCCGAGCCGTGTTCCGAGGGCATCCCGCGGAAGCTTCTGCAGATCGCCACAGGTGCAGAGGCCGAGGTCCGTCAGCCAGCGGTTCACGTCATCGTCGAGAGCAAGCGCCGCGATGGGCAAGACGCGCACCGCGGCCATCCCCTTCCCTTCCGGCACTACGAACGGACCCTTTCTGCGAGGATGACGTGCCGGTAGAAAATGAGCGACCGCCGCCGCGATGCGTGGCCCGTCCGCAATCGCGACCTGACACGAATGCCCCAGCCCGCGGACGCACGCATCGAGCGCCTTTGCGAGCTCGCGTTCGCCTCCGTGCAGGTGGGAACAACCGCCGACGTCGACCCAGACGACGTCCTTTGCATCATCGAAAGCCGCAACCGGACCGAACGCCAGCGCCGATTCGGTCACCCGAACGAGGGCGGCACGCACGGCCTCTTGCGGTACGACCCGCACGTTCCTCTCCTGCGCAATTTCCACGCGGAGCCGCGGCAACGCGATGCACGCGATGCGGCGCACGGCTCAACCTGCGACGCGCAACAAGGGGCGAAACGGGATCGTCTTCGCGACACCGACGCGACCGCGTCTGTCTTTCGCGATGCGCACGGAGAGCTCGCTCCGGCTCGGACGCGTCATCTCGAGCCTCAATGCCACCGGCCAGGGCACCGCACGCTTCCGCGTCATATCCGTGAGCAGAAGCACCGTCGTACCTCCCTCTTCCGCCGCGAGCGCGAGCTTGCGCACGAGGACCTCCGATGCCCACGCTTTCTTCTTCCCCGTTACGACGTCTCTGGGACGATGGGGAGCGGCGTTGGATATCGCGTCGAAGTCCACCACCACCACCTCGAACGCACCCGCTGCCACGATCTTCAGCGAGGCTCGCCCGAGGAGAGCACGTGGTGGGCACACCACGAGCATCCGGGTCAGATCGACCCCTCCAGCAACCACACCCGGCGCATGGAGCGTTCGCTCGGGGTCGATCCATGCGCACCACGCGCCGCCCGCTCGCTCCTGGCCAGCGCGCACCGCAGCGATTGCAATGCTGGTCGACCCCCCCAGCGCGTGAGGCGCAGCGAGCTCCACGACTCCACGCGGCAGCCCCCCGTCGGGCAGCACCTCTTCAAGACCGGGCCAGGAGAGAACGAGCGGCCGAGAGGGCACATGGCCGTCTGCCATGCGAAGCTTGTTCGAGGAGCCGAACCGCGCGAGGAGAGCTTCGACGTCATGCGCGGCAGACATTGGATCATTACCTCTCGAGTACCTGAACAAATTAGCAGCTCGAGGAGAGAGCACGCAAGGGTGCTAGTAGAGACTTGCTGGCTTGCAGCATCCCATGGGCGATCCCAAACTCGAGCAACTCCGCGAAGTCCTTCGAGAGATCGGCTCTGTCCTCGTCTGCTATTCGGGCGGGGTTGATAGCGCCCTGGTCCTCGCCGTCGCGCACGAAGTCCTTCAAGCGCGCGCCGTGGGGATGACCGCGGTATCCCCCAGCCTCGCACCGTTCGAAAAGGAGGCGGCCATCGCCATTGCCGAGCAGATCGGCGCCCGTCACGAGTTCGTGGAGTCCTACGAGATCGAACGACCGGGGTACGTCGCCAACGCGCCTGACCGGTGCTTTCACTGCAAGAGCGAGCTTTACGATATCGCCGAGCAAAAAAGGCACGAGTGGAACCTCTCCACCGTGATCAACGGCACCAACCTGGACGACCTCGGCGATCACCGCCCGGGCCTCACGGCTGCCTCGAACGCGAACGTGCGCAGCGTGCTGGTCGAGTGCGGCTTTCACAAGGACGACGTCCGCCGATCGGCGCAGCTCCTGGGCCTGGCCATCTGGGACAAGCCAGCCAGCGCTTGCCTGTCCAGCCGCATCCCGTACGGCACCGAGGTGACGCGAGAGCGGCTCGCGCAGATCGGTGGCCTCGAGGCCGACCTTCGCCGGCTGGGCCTGCGACAGGTCCGTGTCCGCTGGCACGGCCTTCCCAAACCCAGCCAGACGGACCAGTCCGGGCCTGCGCTCGCCCGAGTCGAAGTCGCGCGCGACGAGCTGGAGAAAGCGTTCGACGCACGCGACGCGATCGTCGAAGCGGGCAAACGTTTCGGCTTTGCTTACGTGACGCTCGACCTTCAGGGCTACCGCATGGGCAGCCACAACGAGGTCATCCTCGGCAAGAGCCTGCGCGTCGTCTAGACGACTACTCCGATGGGCCGTCGGTTACCATCGAAGATCCACCGTCGCTCATGCTCATGGCGCCGTCGGGACGCATGAATCCGCCCTCGGGGAACATAAAGCCGCCGTCGGGGACCGGGAAACCACCGTCAGGCAGGCAGATTTTGGTCCCCAGTCCCTCGCACATCCCACCGTTCTGACACTCCGAGTCTGACGCGCACAGCTGGTAGTTGCCCGTGCCCGAACACTGTGCGGCACACGCAACGGAGAAGCTCCCGCCGGCTGCGCCTCCGCCCGAGGCGCAGCACACCTCCGAGTTCTGGCAGTTGCCGGAGTTCGCGCAGCCGATCTGAACTCCCCCATCGGGGCACGTGTCGGCGCACGACCCGGTCGGCATGACGAAGCCGCCACCGCCCCCTTCGGCGCCGCCCGCGCCAGCGCCGCTGTAACAGCAAACTTGCGGAGAGACGCAGCTCGTTTGCCCGCACGGGATCCCGCCGTCGACAATCCCCCCTCCCGAGGAGGAGCTGGACGATGACCCGCCGCTCGACCCCCCTCCACCGCTGCTGTTGCCGCCGCCGCTGTCGGGGGTCCCACTATTCGAGGTGGACCCTCCGCACGCCGCAGCGAGCGCAACACCGAACGAAAGTGCAAACGTGACTCTGGTCTTCGTCATGGCAAGCGCCTCCGCACCGTCAGTGTGTGCAACCTAGTCAAAAGGATCGTTCGGGGTCGTCTCACCGAGGTCACGTGCAGTGCCCCCCGCCGGCCACACGGCTTTTTTGTGCTTGCATTGAACCTCGCAGCGCATTCACGTCAGGCGTGGACCCTCTTGTCCGCAGCGTGTGTGCACCGTCGCGTTGGATGGACGCACCCATCCGAGCGATGCATGCACCGATGCCTCGGAGCCGCCGGTCGGCTGCGCTAAGGCGACGGCTCGGCCTTCGCCATCCCTTCCCGCACGGATCGCAGCGCCTGAGCGAAGGCACGCGCGTCCTCGTAGCGATCGGCGGGGTGGAGGGACATGGCCTTCTCGATGACCCCTCGCCATTCGCGGGGTACATAAGCTGCCGCTTTTTGCGTACCGGAATCGAGACGTACGGCGGACACGTCGTCCGTCCGAACGAGGCCGCTGGGGGTCCGAGGTGGGGGCGGCTCGCCGACGAGACACTCAAAGAGCATCGCGCCAAGCGCGAAGACATCGCTCCGGCCGTCGATCTCGGCGTTCCCCATCTCCTGCTCCGGTGACATGTATCCCGGGGTGCCGAGCGGACCGCCGGTGTTCGTGATGCGCGTCTCTTCCCATTCGACCCGCGCGATCCCAAAGTCGAGCAGCTTGACGCGCTCGGGCCCGGCGGGATCGTCGCGGTCGACCGCCAGGTAGATGTTGGAGGGCTTTACGTCCCTGTGCACGACCCCGGCGGCATGCACGGCGGCAAGCGCATCGCACACCTGCATCGCGATGGACAGCAGCTCACGAGGGGAAAGGCGGCCCCTCGTTTGAAGGCGCGCCGCGAGCGACTCGCCGTGGAGCAGTTCCATCACCAGGTACGCCGTGCCGTCCGAGAGGTGCCCGTGGTCGATCACTTCGACGACGTTCGGATGCCACGACAGGCCCAAGGCCTCTGCCTCGCGCCGAAGTCGGTCGCTCGCGACGGCCTCGTGCGCGGTTGCCGCCCTGAGGAGCTTGAGCGCGACGGGTAAGCCATCCGAGAGGCGCACGGCCTCGTAGATGACGCCCGTCGCGCCCGAGCCCATGCGCCTGAGGATGCGATACTGACCGGCGGCCACCTGGCCCTCAAGCTGCGCGCCGAGCTCACGCTCATGCGACTCCATCAGCGACAGACTGCGCTCGAGGGCATGAACCCGCGTTCGTTGGGCGTGACTCTCGGCCCGTCGCCACTGCTCGCGTGCGCGAAGAATACCGGCAAAGCCGCCCATGGCCCCTGCCACGCCCGAGATCAGCGCACTCGTGCCGGGTGTCGCGAGACGACCGGCGAGCGAGACGAGCCCGAGGCCGAGGCCCGCCGCGGCGCCGACCGCTCCGCCGGCCGCCATGTCCGGAACGAGCCACTCGACCTCGTACTCCTGCACGATGCCCTGCACGCGAGCACCACCGCCGGGAAGTGCGCGGGCCCTGGCGTCCGGGTACCCGAAAAGGGCCGGCACCGCGGCCAGCTCGGCGAGGCGTCCAAGGCACAAGAGCCCGTCCTCTTCGAGAGAGGGATCGTGGGCGATGCTGACCCGGCCGCGCCACCAGCCCCGGCGCGTATCGGTCGTCTCCCAGCGCGTCGTTCGCCCGTATTGGCTGTCGGCCGTGTCGAGCCTGGCAAACGCCTCTGCGGGCGCCGTCGTCCCCCTGAGAACGCGCACCCAGACTCCGAGATTGCCCGGCTCGACGAGCTGACGCGACGCGCGGGGGATCGTCTCGCGCGAAGAGACCTCCACGAATGCGACCAGGGCTCGGTGAAAGGTCGGTAAGGGCAGCATGCGCGTCTCGTCCTCGAGGTCGTCGCGCACCAGGCGTACGACGCGCAGCCACCCATCGGCGACAGGCGCACCCTTCTCGGCCGAGAGAATCCGGAGCAGCGCTTTGAGCAGCGCGGCGGCCGCCTGGCCAGTGGGGAAGCTGCGGCGGTTCACTTGTCCCCATGCTATCGCAACGGACCGGCAATGCATCGCGGGCTTCCGGGCGGCCAGCTCCCCGACGAGACAGGAGAGCGATGCGAGCGGCGTGAGGCGCTCCTCCGAGCGCTGACGAAGGCCGCCGCACGCGTGAAGCGGCGCGTCGATGCCGTGCGGGGCGATCTTCTGCGGGCCCAGGCCGCAGGGGCGACGGCGAGCCACGCTCGGCTCTTCGTCGCGGAGGCGGCTCGTGCGCCGCGCGGGGCCGACCGACTCGTCGCTCTCGACTGGTCGACCGGTCGGGCCGTAGAGGTCGAGATGCCGCTCGACCCCGCAAGCGGCGCGCGCGAACAGGTGGAAGCGACGTTCAAGCTTGCGCGCAGGCTCAAGGACGGCGCGGCGGTCGCCCGCGCGCGCCTCGTCGAGTCCGAGCAGTCGCATGCCAAGCTTACCGAGTTGGTCGCCACGGTCACGGCAGACCCCAACGTCAATCTCGACGCGATCGCCCAGCTCGCACGCAACGCCGCGCCGCGTGAGTTCAAGGTGGCTCGGAGCGCTTCCTCGCCCCCCGGCCGCGCCCGCAGGGACCTGCCGCGTCCACCCTACCGCGCGTTCCTTGGCGCCTCCGGCGCCCGCATCCTGGTCGGCCGAGGCGCAGCGCACAACGACGCTCTCACGTTGCACGTCGCCCGGCCCCGGGACTTGTGGCTCCACGCCAAGGGACACACCGGCGCGCACGTCATCGTCCCGCTCGACAAAGGGACCTCTTGCCCGCCCGACGTGCTCGTCGAGGCCGCACATCTCGCGGCTCATTTCTCAGACGCGAGGGAAGAGCCTGTCGTCGAGGTCCAGTACGCGCCGCGCCGATACGTCCGCAAGCCCCGGCGGAGTGCGCCGGGGCTGGTCGTGGTCGACCGCGAGAAGGTCATCCTCTTGCGCCGGGAAGAAGCCACACTCAAAAGCCTGCTGGCAAGAGAGGTGGTCGAGTGATGCGCCTCGCGGACGTCATCGGACGCTGGATCGGAAAGGTCGAGATCGTGCTGGCCGGGGCGGACGACGCCCTGAACGAGGGCGAGGATGCGCTGGTCTCCGGAGATGCCATGCGCGCGCGATCGGCGGCGCACCGGGTACTCGCGCTCGCTCCCGATTCGCCGGTGGGGCTCGCGCTCCTCGCAGATGCTTGCGAAGCCGCACACCTCGACGCGGAGCTTGCCCAGACCCTCGAGGAGCTCGCGCGACGGGCGCCCTCGAGACCCGAAGTATGGTTGCGCCTGTCGCGCGCGCGACGAACGACCGGGGCGCTGCTCGAAGACGTGCGCGACGCACTCGTGCGCGCTCTTGCGGTCGCAGAGTCGGGCAGCGAGAGCCGTCGCGATGCGCTGATCGGTCTGGCCGACGTAGACCTCGCACAGGGGGACGGAGCGCGCGCTCAGCTCTGGCTGGAGAGAACAGCCGACGACAGGTCGGTCGACGTCGTGGTGCGGCGCGCGGAGGCGAAGCTCTTGCTCGGAGACGCCCTGGCCGCGAGGCAGCTCCTCGATGCGACCGAATCGCCGCCGATGGACGGCCGTGCCGCGCTCGCGCGTGGGCGCGCTCTCGCCGCGCTCACGGACGCCGGAGCGTTCGCCCCCCTCTTGCGCGCCATGGTCCTCGATGTCCCGGGAGCGAGCGAGGCGCTCTCCGCGGCTCTCGCGTACGTCCCAAGCGATACGCAGACGCGCACCCGCGTGCGCTCGGTCGTCGACGCAACGGGAGAACAGGGTCTGGCCCGATGGCGAGCGGCCTTCGCCCGTGCCGAGGGAGACCGCGAAGCCGCGAGGAAGGCCCTCCGCGAAGGCGTCGGCGCCGGCGACGGGGCGGCGGCCCGCGCCCTTTTGGATGCCGCAATCGAGGATCACGACCCTGACGCGCTGGGCGCCGCCATCCGCGCGTTGCCAGGTGACCCCCGCGATCCCCTGATCGCTGAAGCCCTTCTGCTCGGGCGCGCGTTCCCCATCGATGGCGACCACGGGATGACCGCTCTGGACGCAGTGGCGCCCGTGGCGCGGCCTCGTCTCACGGCGTGGGCCCGAGCCGTGGTGGATGAGGTCTCGCTGGCATGGGTACCGTCCTCGGGCGAGCCCGCCAACTGGCCACTTCTCCTGGCACGTCTGGACGCCCATGCGCATGCGATCGGAGACCTGGCGACGGCCGCGTCCGTGGGTGACCTCGCGACCGAGCGAGCGCGCCCCGTGCGGCTCGCCATCGTCGGCGAGTTCAACGCGGGCAAGAGCACCTTCATCAACGCCCTCATGGGCGCCGAAGTGGCGCCCACCGGCGTCTCGCCGACCACGGCGACCCTGCACCATCTCCGATGGGCCCCGGACCCGTTCGCGAAGATCCTCTTCGCCAAGGGCCGCGAACCCGCGGAGCGAATCGTCTCGCTCCACGCTTTGCGATCGGCGATCGGCGCGGTCGACCCTGCGTCCGTAGGCCGCATCGAGATCGGCATGCCGATCGCCTCCCTCGTCCGCGTCGAGATCCTCGATACCCCCGGCTTCAACGCGAGCGACCCTCAGCACGCCCGGGCGGCCCGCGCCGCATTCGAGGAGGCGGACGTTGCCGTGTGGTTGCTCGACGCGACCCAAGCGATGAAGAAGACCGAGCGCGACGTTCTCGAGGAGACGAAGCGACTGGGACTCCCCGTACAGATCCTCGTCAACAAGGTGGACCGCCTCACGCCTGCCGACGCGGACCGCGTCCTCGAGAGCGTGCGCGGGGGACTCGCGGACATTGGCGTCGCGTCGTGGGCGCCTCCGCTCGCCTTTTCGGCGAGAGCGGCCCTCACCGGGAAGCTGGGCGATCCGGCTGCCCTCGAGCGGTCGGGCTGGGCCAGCAGTGGAGAACTTGCTCGACGATCAAATCGTCGGACGAAGCGGCGAGCTCAAGGAGCGAGCCCTGCGGCGGCGCGCCGCCAGGCTCGTTGCAGACCTCGTCCGGGCATATCTCGCGCGGCTTGCGGGCGAAGAGGCCACGGCGAACGTGCACGCCGCCGAGGCTCGCGCTGCGACACACTCGGCGGCTCGGATCGAGCGGGACGCCGATGCGATCGCCCGCGAGCTCGCCGCTTCTCTTCGCCCGCAAGCCCAGGCGTGGGCGGGGGACCTCGAGCTGGTCTTCGTCGGGCGGGACGAGCAACACGCCCTGGTCGACCCAGTCCTTGCGCGCTACCGCGTCGATCGGGCGCTCGTGGCCCTGTCTCCGGCCCTCTCAGGAGCCATGGCGTCGCTGGCGCCCGAGGCCTCGCTCCCACCGGATCGGCTCAGCGCTGGTGCCCGAGCCATTGTCAGGACCGCGGTTTCGTACCCTTCGCGTGATCTGGACGCAATCCTCGAGACCATCGCGCGCGCAGCCGTGGGCACGCTCGTCGACCTCCTGCTCCTCTTGGGACACCCGCCGTTAGAGCCCACCCGAACTGCCGGCACCTTGCGGGAATTGGAGGCGCTCGCTCGCGCGCTGCAGTAAGAGAGGCGGATGCGAGCCGTTCGCTGCGCTGCTCTGGGGGTCGTCATTTGGGTCGCCCCGGCGCCCCTCGCCCGCGCCGAGATCCTGGGCATCGGCAGCGACGCTGTCTCGCTTCAGGCCGACCGACTCGACATCGACATCCTCGCCGGCGATGCAACGCTGACAGGCAAAGTGACCCTCTCGAAGGGGGACCTGACCGTCAGTTGCCCCCGAATCGACCTTCGGTTCGACCACGCTCCTCACGTCACATGGGCGCGCGGGTCGGGGGGCGTCACCGCCGACGTACGCGGCGTGCATGCCGAGGCGCCGTCCGTCGAGTTCGACCTCATCAAGCAAGTGCTCGACCTCCGGGGTGGCGTCAAGTTGACGCGGGGCCAGGGCTGGCTCGCCGCCGATAGCGCTCGCATCGAGATCACGACGGCGAAGGTGTCACTGACGCAGGTCAAGGGATCGATCCCGGTCGCCAAGGGGCCGTAGTTGTCGCCCGATGAAGGCGGGTCGACTCTTGCTGCACGAGGGCTCCGGGTCGTTCGAGGGGGCAAGGCGATCCTGCGCGGCGTGGACCTCGACGCTCACTCGGGGGAGGTCTTGGGCGTGCTCGGGCCCTCTGGTGCGGGCAAGTCCACGCTCTTCCGGGTCCTCGTCGGCGAAACAGCGCCCGACGCAGGCAGCGTTCGGATCGGCAGACAAGACATGACGGGGTGGCCTCTCTGGCGACGCGCTCGCGCCGGGGTGGGCTACGTCCCCCAGGGCGCGAGCGTTCTCTGGGATCTGACGGTCCGCCAAAACCTCCGCACATTCCAGCAGATCGCCGAGCTTCCATCGACAGACGAATCAGCCGAAGCCGCGCGAGTGGGCCTCGATCACCGCCTCGATGTTCGCGCCGGCGAGCTGTCAGCGGGCGAGCGTCGTAGACTCGAGCTGGCACGGGCTCTCACCCGAAACCCGAGGGTGCTGGTGTGCGACGAACCGTTCGCCGGAGTCGATCCGGTCGCGGCCGGTCGGCTGGGCGACCTTCTCAGCGAGATGGCCGGACGCGGCGCCGCCGTCCTCCTGGCGGATCACCATGTGGCGGAAGCCCTCCGAGTCTGTACCCGAGCGCTGCTGCTGCTCGATGGCGCCGTCGCCGCCATCGCGCCCGCGGGAGAGTTCCGTGACCATCCGCTCGTCCGAGGGCGTTATCTGGGCACCCTGGGTGTGGCCGACGCGACCGGTGAGGGCAGGGTCGATGCATCGTCCGGACGCGAAGCCGCAAAGCCGTGACCGGCTCGATTCGAAGCAAATTCAGTAGCTGGCACGAAAATCGCCGAAACGGGCTGCCGAGCGGCGGGGTCGGTGTTAGTTGTACCTGAAGGCAGCTTCCGTCTCAGGTCACGGCTTTCGGGAACGCGATGGAGATAAAGCAGCAACTAAAACTCAGCCAGCAGCTGGTCATGACGCCCCAGCTGCAGCAGGCGATTCGCCTCCTGCAGCTCTCGCGGCTCGAGCTCATCGACGAGATCCGCAAGGAGCTCGACGCCAACCCGGTGCTGGCGGACGAGGAGATCGACCCGCGCGCGCGCGCCAACGGCGAGGCCAAGAACGGCGAGTCTCCCATCGAACCTCCACCGCCAGACTCGCCGGCGACCGCCTCCGAGAAGCGCGATCTTGCCGACCTGGGCAAGCGCACCGAGGAAAAGCAGGTCCAGGACATCGACTGGGAGCAGTTCCTCGAGAACCGCACCCTTCAGCAGCCCCTGCCCAGCAACCGCGGCGGCTTCGACGAGCTTCCGCCCATCGAGCAGAACCTGACGAAGGGCGCGTCGCTCGTCGATCACCTGCGCTGGCAGCTGCAGATGAGCGACTTCACCGACGAAGAGAAGAAGTTTGCCGAGCTCGTGCATCGGTAACCTGGACGACAACGGCTTCCTCGATCTCAAGGGCACCGAGCGCGACGGCGGCGAGAAGACGCCCGACCTGACGATCGAAGACCTCGCCCGCGAAGTCCCGATCGACCCCGAAGACGCCGAGTGCGTCCTTCGCGAGATGCAGGAGTGGGATCCCGTCGGCGTTTGCTGCGCGGTCGCTACAGGAGTGCCTGCACGTCCAGGCCGAAGTCTACGGCTACGACGACCTCGAGACGGCGATCATCGACAAGCACCTGCACAACCTCGAGAAGCACAATTACCAGGCCATCGCGCGCGACCTGAAGGTGACGGTCGAAGAGGTCTACGAGGCGGTCAAGCAGATCCAGAAGCTCGAGAGCCGCCCGGCGCGCAACTTCACCGACACCGACGACAAGACGATCGCCATCACGCCCGGACGTCTACGTCATCAAGGACGGCGACAAGTTCGTCGTCACCGACAACGACCGCGGGGTGCAGCGGCTCTACATCAACGAGTCGCTCACCAAGCAGCTCCTTAGAGGACCCGCAGGCCAAGGAGTTCATCGGCGAGAAGCTGCGAAACGCTCAGTGGCTCATCCGCGCCATCGAGCAGCGCCGGAAGACGATCATCCGCGTCACCGAGTGCATCGTCGACAAGCAGCGCGACTTCTTCGAGAAGGGGGTCGCGTACCTCAAGCCGATGATCCTCCGCGACGTCGCCGAGACGGTCGGGATGCACGAGTCGACGATCAGCCGCGTGACGACGAACAAGTACGTTCACACGCCCCAGGGGCTGTTCGAGCTCAAGTACTTCTTCAACTCGTCGATTCGCCGGATGGCCGACGACGACATCGCGAGCGAGAGCGTCAAGCAGGCCATCAAGAAGATCATCGACGACGAGGAAAAGGCCAACCCCCTTTCGGACCAGCAGATCGTCGAGCTTCTCGCCAAGCGAGACGGCATCCAGATCGCTCGAAGAACGGTAGCCAAGTACCGTGAAATGCTTGGCATTCTGTCGTCAAGCAAGCGCAAGAAGCTCTTCTAGAGCAGCCTCGCCGAAATCGAGTGCGATCGGGCAGCGGGGAGCCGCGCCGAACCATGGTCAAAGTGGTACGGTAAGGCCAAGGCGCGGGAAGAGCGCGCCTCGCTTGTCCGTAGCTTCTGGCAACGAGTTCACCAGTCCAGCCAGGAGGCGCGCCCTCATGAACATCTCGATCACGTTCCGCCACATGGAAACGACCGACGCCGTCAAGGCCTACGCGAGCGAAAAGATCGCCCGGTTGCAGCGGTTCCTCCGCTCTCCGATGAAGAGTCAGGTGACGCTGGATTGCCAGCAGGACCGACGTCACACGGTCGAGGTCGACATCCACGCGGGAAACGCTCACTTTCACGCGCACGAGACCAGCGAGGACATGTACGCATCCATCGACAAGGTGACCGACAAGATCGAGCGGCAGATTCACTCGGCCAAGGGGTCCGTGACGGCCAAGAAGAAGGGGGCGGAGCGCGCCTCGACGCGCCTCGTCTCGGGCGTCGGCAAGGGGTGATCCCCGAACTGCCAGAGGCGTGTAAGAGTGAGGTGATCTAGAGTCTCGCCCGAGATCCTTCACCATGCACCTTACCGATCTTCTCACCGCCGAGCGGGTGGCCATACACCGCAACGGTGGGGCGCCCCTCGACAAGAACACGCTGCTGAAAGTGCTCGCGGGTATGCTCACCCGGGGAACGAACATCGACCCGGACGAGGTCGAGCGCGTCCTCACCGAGCGCGAACAGCTGCAGTCGACCGGGATCGGGGAGGGTGTGGCGATTCCGCACGGGGCGCTAGCCCAGCTGGAGACCCAGTACGCGAGCCTCCTAATCGTGCCCGAAGGCATCGATTTCGCGGCGATAGACGGCCTCGCGGTGAACATCCTTTTCGCTGTTATCGGCCCCAAGCGCGCAACCGGCGAGCACCTGAAGACCCTTGCACGCGTCTCGCGGCTTCTCCGCAACAAGGCGTTCCGCGACAGGTTGGTCTCGGCACCCGATTCGAAAGCGGCGTACTCTCTCATCGCCGCCGAGGAAGAGGAGCGCCGATGAGCGCTTCGAGGGCTTCTGCGGGGGAGTCGGGGGGCTGATTGATGGCGGAGCAGAGCCACGACGAGGGCGCGCAAAACGATACGATTCCCAAGCTCACCGTCGGGCAGCTCGCCGAAGACCCTCAGCTCTCGGTCGGGTTGAAGCGACTGGCCGGTGAGGCTGGGCTCGACCGCCCGCTGCGCCACCCGCGGGTGCAGAAGAACGGCCTCGCGCTGGCGGGCCATCACGAGGGCGTCGTCCCGACGCGGGTGCAGCTGCTCGGCGAGACGGAGCTCTCGTACCTGGATTCGCTGAGCAATGACGCACGAAGCCTCGCGGCACGGGGGTTCTTTTCGCTCGGGCTGTCGTGCGTGGTCGTGACGGGCGGACACGACCCGCGCGAGGGCGTTCGTCACTGCGGCCGAGGCCACGAGCACGCCGCTCTTCGTCTCGGACGCCCGGTCCAGCCGGACAATCAACGCCCTCCACGCCGTCCTCGACGACCGGCTGGCCCCGCAGACGCAGCTCCACGGCGTGCTGGTCGACGTGTACGGCGTGGGGATCCTGCTCCTGGGCAAGAGCGGCATCGGCAAGAGCGAGTGCGCCCTCGAGCTCGTCCTGCGGGGCCATCGCCTCGTCGCCGACGACGTCGTCCGCTGCGACTGGCGCCCGCCGGGGCTGGTGTTCGGGCAGCCTGCAGAGCTCTTGCGCCACCACATCGAGATCCGGGGCCTCGGCGTCCTCGACATCCGCGAGCTCTTCGGCGTCACGTGCGATCCGCGATCGCAAGCGCATCGACCTCGTCGTGCAGCTCTGCGAGTGGGACGACAAGGAGGAGTTCGACCGGCTCGGGGTCGAGCAGCGTCACCACACGATCCTCGGCACACCCATTCGCGAGCACCGGGTCCCGGTGCGTCCGGGCCGCGACATGGGAAGCATCATCGAGATGGCCGCGCGAAACGAGCTGCTTCGCCGCGACGGCCGCCACACCGCTCACGAATTCCTCCAGAGGATCGAGGGGCACATCGTCCCGGAGCCCGAGCAGTTCACGGACGACGCCAACGCCCCCCTCGACAGCCCCGCTCCGGGCGAAGCGAAGACCACGCAAGTCCTCCTGGTCGACGCTCATGCCGCACGCCACCGGCACGGAGAGCTCGGCGTGGATCCCCGTCGCGCGGGTCCCTCCGAAGGAGGACGACGAGTGAGCCACCAGCCGGCGCACGCGAGCGCGCACCCCGCACGTGGTGGTGGTCAGCGGCCTTTCGGGCGCGGGCAAGTCCCAGGCTCTGCACGCGCTCGAGGATCTCGGCTTCTTCTGCGTCGACAATCTGCCGACAGCGCTGGCTCCGCAGGCCGTCGCGCTCTGCGAGCGTGGCGGGATGACGCGCGTGGCGCTCGGCATCGACGTGCGCGTGCGCGCGTTCCTCGGCGAGGTCGGGAAGCGTGCTCGCAGCTCCTCGAGGCCGGCGGCCAGCGCGACCTTCACGTGCTCTTCCTCGACGCCAACGACGAGACGCTTCTCCGCCGCTTCAGCGAGACGCGTCGGCCGCACCCACTCTCGGCAGAGGCGACCGGGGCCGACTCCGAAGGGGCGCTCGCGGTGCTCGACGGCGTGCGCGTCGAGCGAGAGCGCCTCGCGCCTCTGCGCGCGCGCGCGACCCGCGTCATCGACACGACGAACACGAGCGTCCACGACCTCCGGCGGCATCCTCGTCGCGCACTTCGGTCCGGCCTCCGGCGGGGCGCCGCGGATGGTCACCCGCATCGTCTCGTTCGGGTTCAAGTACGGCACGCCGGTCGACGCCGACCTCGTCCTCGACGTGCGCTTCCTCGACAACCCCTACTTCGTCCCGGAGCTCAAGGCCTTGACCGGGCAGGACGAGCCGGTCGCACGCTACGTGCTCGCGGCCCCCGAGACGCAGGAGTTCCTGCGACGCACGCGCTCGCTCCTCGAGTACGTCATGCCGAAGTACGAGCGCGAGGGCAAGAGCTACCTGACCATCGCCATCGGCTGCACGGGCGGGCGTCACCGGTCGGTGGCCATCGCCGACGCCCTCGCGCAGCAACTGTCGGCATCGCTCGGGGCGCCGACCTGGCTGTCGTACACCGCGACGTGAAGCGCGGCGAGACCGCCGCCGTGGACCCGACGGCACCGGTCAGCGAATCGGCGATCGCCGACGACGAAGTACACGACGACCGCGCGAGCGCGCTCGAGCTCAAGGGCGCGACGCACGCCGCCCCCTGCATCCCTCGCAGGCGCGCGCACGAGGGAGGGCTCATGAGCGAGGCCACCGGGCGCTTCAAGATCGTCAACCAGCTCGGCCTGCACGCCCGCGCCGCGACGAAGCTCGTCCAGCTCGCGTCGAAGTATCCCTGCGACGTCGAGGTCGCGCGCGACGACCAGAGCGCGAACGCAAGAGCGTGATGGGAGTGCTCCTGCTCTGCGGGTCCAAGGGCACGGTGATCGACGTGCGCGCGACGCGGCGAGCGCGCCGAGGAGTGCGTGACGGCGATCGGAGACCTCATCGCCGACCGGTTCGGGGAGTCCGGATGAGCGAGCGCACGCCGCCCCGCCGCTCGGGACCCGCGCCCGCCGCCGAGCGACGCGAGCGCGCCCCGCGGCGTGGTCTCAAGGGGCATCGCCGGGAGCCCCGGCGTCGCGGTCGGCCCTGCGCTGGTCGTCGGGGACACGCGAGACGGCGTACACGCGGCGCCACATCGTCGAGCGCCCAGATCGACGCCGAGGTCGCGCGCCTCGCGCAGGCGGTCGCAGACGCCAAGCGTCACGTCCGCGAGGTGAGCGCACGGCTGCCGCCGGGACCGCTGGAGACCAACGCGCATCCTCGACGCGTACCTCACGATGATCGGCGACCCGATGCTCATCGAGCGGGTCGAGAAGAAGATCCGGGAGGAGAAGAAGTGCGCCGAGTGGGCCGTCGCCCAGGCGTGCGAGGAGATCGCCAAGCTGTTCTTGCCCGGCGGAGCCGGGCGAGCGGCGACGCGTACATCGTCGAGCGGCGCCACGACATCGAGTTCGTTTGCGACCGGCTCCTTCGCGAGCTCACGGGTGACACGAAGCACATCGTCCCCCGCCTCGACCAGCCGATGGTCGTCATCGCGCGCGACCTCTCGCCGGCCGACACGGCCGGCATGGTCCGCGAGCCCGTCATCGCGTTCGTCACCGAGATCGGGACGCGGACGAGCCACACGGCCATCATGGCGCGCGCCCTCGAGATCCCCGCCGTGGTCGGGCGCCGCAGACGCGCTCTCGACGATCCGCACGGGCGACACGGTGATCGTCGACGGCCTGCGGGGCGAGGTCGTCGTCAACCCGAGCGAGATCACCATCGCGGAGGCCGCGCGGTCGCGGAGCGCGCCACCTCGCGTTCGCGCGCGGGCTTCTGAGCGCGCGCAATCAGCCCTGCGTCACGCGAGACGGCGAGCCGGTGTGCCTGAAGGCGAACGTCGAGCTGCCCGCCGAGGCGATCCTCGCGCTCGATCACGGCGCCGAGGGCATCGGCCTTTACCGCACCGAGTTCATCTACATCGACCGCACGACGATGCCGACCGAGGACGAGCAGTACGAGCTCTACCGCGCGGTCGTCGAGGCCGTCGCGCCGCGACCGGTCACGCTTCGCACGTTCGACATCGGTGGCGACAAGTTCGCGTCGAGCTTCCAGCTGCCCGCGGAGATGAACCCCGCGCTCGGCCTACGCGCCGTTCGCCTCGCGCTGTCGCGTCCGGACGTTTTCTTGACGCAGCTCCGGGCGATGATTCGCGCGAGCGCCCACGGCGACCTCCGCATCATGATCCCGATGGTGGCGAGCGTGCAGGAGCTTCGCGAGGTGCGAACGCTTGTTCGACCGCGCACTGCGAGAGGTCGACGCCGCGGGCCACCCGCGGCCGAAGCACATCCCGCTCGGGATCATGATCGAGGTCCCGAGCGCGGTCGTCATGGCGGACGTCTTC
The DNA here is from genome assembly GCA_963847465.1 of uncultured delta proteobacterium. Classification (GTDB taxonomy): domain Bacteria; phylum Myxococcota_A; class Polyangia; order Polyangiales; family Polyangiaceae; genus Palsa-1150. The sequence goes on from CAWKAF010000034.1 coordinate 200,034, forward strand.
GCGCGCGAGGCCGAGTTCTTCAGCATCGGCACCAACGACCTCATCCAGTACACGCTCGCGATCGACCGCGGCAACCGCTCGCTCGCGCCGCTCGCGTCGCCGTTCCACCCGGCGATCCTGCGGATGATCCGCCAGGTCGTGCGCGCGGCCGCCGAGCACAGCGTGCCCGTCGCGCTCTGCGGCGCGATGGCGAGCGATCCGCTCGCGGCGGTGCTCCTCGTCGGGCTCGGCGCTGCGCGAGCTCTCGATGGAGGCCGCGGCCATCCCCGAGATCAAGGAGGCCATGCGCCGCGTCACGACCGTGCCGAGTGCGAGCGGCGCCGCGGAGGCCGCGCTCGAAGCTCGACACCGCCGAAGCCGTGGAGGAGCTCGTCGCCGGGACTTTCGCGCCAGGTCTCTTCGACCTCCTTACCGGGAACGACGAGGACGCTCCGTATGAGCAGGAAGGCAACTGAGGAAGGCCCGCCAAAGACCCGAATTGACGAACGGAACTCTACGCCTATACTCCGCGCCGCCCCACGGCAGAGAGTATTGATGCCCCTCGACACCGAAAAGAAAGCCGACGTCGTCACCAAGTTCCGCACGCACGACCACGACACGGGCTCGCCCGAGGTCCAGATCGCGCTGCTGACGGAGCGGATCACCTACCTGACCGAGCACTTCAAGACGCACGTGAAGGACCACCACTCGCGCCGTGGCCTCCTGCGCATGGTGTCGAAGCGCCGCCGGCTGCTCGACTACCTCAAGCGCATCAGCCTCGACCGATACCGCAAGGTCGTCGGTGCGCTCAGCCTCCGCAAGTGAGCTACACTGAATTTTCACCCACCCGAGTGAACCGGACACGACCTTTTGCTCTTCGATTCGCGCGCTCGTCAGCCCCGACGCACGGCACCCCGCTGGCGCCCGCGAACCGAGGATCAAAGGCGGACGGTGCGCTCGGCGTCTCGCCGCACGCACGCGGCACTGCGCCCAGGGAGCGCACGACAGCCATGTCCGCATTCGTCCGTGAATCCGTCATCGTCAACGGCAAGCCCCTCGTCTTCGAGACCGGCCGCCTGGCCAAGCAGGCGCACGGCGCCGTCCTCGTCACCTACGGGGAGAGCGTCGTCCTCGTCACCGCCGTCAGCGGCGACGAGCGGCCCGGGCATCGATTTCTTCCCCCTCACCTGCGACTACGTCGAGAAGACGTTCGCCGCCGGGAAGATCCCCGGCGGCTTCTTCAAGCGCGAGGGGCGGCAGCGCGACGACGAGATCCTCACCTCGCGCCTCATCGACCGCCCGTGCCGTCCGCTCTTCCCCGAGGGCTACAAGAACGACACGCAGGTCATCGCGACGGTCCTCTCGAGCGACAAGGACAACCCGACCGACGTCCTCGCGATGACCGGCGGCGAGCGCGGCGCTCCACATCTCGGACATCCCGTGGGCCGGGCCCATCGCCGCGCGTCCGCGTCGCGCGCGTCGACGGCGAGCTCGTCGCGTTCCCGACGTTCGAGCAGCAGGCCAAGTCGCGACATCGACCTCGTCGTCGCGTGCTCGAAGGACGCCATCGTGATGGTCGAGGGCGGCGCCGCCGAGGCCCCCGAAGCCGACGTCATCGACGCGCTGATGTTCGCGCACAAGACGGCGCAGCCGATCCTCGAGCTCATCGAGCGGATGCGCGCCGCGGTCGGCAAGCCGAAGCGCGCGTTCGAGAAGAAGACCCTGCCGGCCGAGGTCGCCGCCGCGGGTCAAGCAGCTCTGCGACAAGGAGATCCTCGAGAGCTCGCTCATCAAGGACAAGAAGGCGCGCTACGACGGCTACAAGGCGACGAAGACCAAGATGGTCGAGGCGCTGACCGCACGAGCTCGGCGCCGAGAAGTTCGCGGAGATCGAGAAGCTCGTCAAGGAAGAGTTCGAGGAGCGCAAGTACCACGTCGTCCGCGAGTACGTGCTCGCGCGAGCGCAAGCGCATCGACGGGCGCGACATGAAGACCATCCGCCCGATCGTGTGCGAGGTGGGCATCCTCCCGCGCGTCCACGGCTCGGCGCTCTTCCAGCGCGGCGAGACGCAGGCCGCCGTCGCCGGCGACGCTCGGCACCTCGAGCGACGAGCAGAAGATCGACGCGCTCACGGGCGAGCGCTGGAAGCGCTTCATGCTCCACTACAACTTCCCGCCCTACTCGACGGGCGAGACCAAGCCGCTGCGCGGCCCCGGCCGGCGCGAGATCGGCCACGGCGCGCTCGCCGAGCGCGCGCTCCTGCGGATGATCCCGGACGAGGACAAGTTCCCCTACACGATCCGCGTCGTCAGCGAGATCCTCGAGTCGAACGGCAGCTCGTCGATGGCGAGCGTCTGCGGCGGCACGCTCAGCCTGATGGACGCCGGCGTGCCCATCAAGTCGCCCGTCGCGGGCATCGCGATGGGCCTCATCAGCGACGGCTCGCTGACGGACCCGAAGACGCGCACCGCCATCCTGAGCGACATCCTCGGCGACGAGGACCACCTCGGCGACATGGACTTCAAGGTCTGCGGGACCGAGAAGGGCGTCACCGCCATCCAGATGGACATCAAGATCGCCGGCCTGTCGCGCGACGTCCTCGCGCAGGCGCTCGAGCAGGCGCGCGAGGGGCGCCTCTTCATCCTCGACAAGATGCTCGAGACGCTCGGCCGAGCCGCGCACCGACCTCTCGAAGTGGGCGCCGCGCATCACGCACGATCAAGGTCAAGCCCGACCAGATCCGCCTCATCATCGGCCCCGGCGGCAAGACCATCAAGGGCATCATCGACCAGACCGGCGTCGCCATCGACGTCGAGGACGACGGCACGGTCAACGTCGCTTCGAGCCGACAGCGACGCCGTGAAGAAGGCCCTCGACATCATCAAGGGCCTCACGACGGAGCCCGAGGTCGGCGCCGTCTACAAGGGCACCGTCACGCGCGTCGCCGACTTCGGCGCGTTCATCGAGATTCTACCGGGCACCGACGGCCTCCTCCACGTCTCCGAGATGGCGCACCACCGCGTCGACAAGGTGACGGACGTGATGAAGGAAGGCGACACAGTCGAGGTGAAGGTCATCTCGGTCGACCGCGACGGCAAGATCCGCCTCACGCGGCGCGAGCTCTTGCCGCTTCCCGGAGGGCGAGGAAGGCGAGCGCGCGAAGCAGCGAATCCAGCAGGCTCGCGAAGTCGGTGGCCCGCCACCCCGCAGCGGAGGAGGGCGTGACCGCGACCGTCGCGACGGGCCGCCGCGCGACCGAGGGCCCCGGCGCTGAACCTGCCCTGGCCGCTCAGGGCTCCGTGGCGCTCGAGCCACGAGCCCGCAAGATGACATATCCAGCGCCTCGCACACCGAGCGGCAACCATGACACGGGCGCGAAGTGCGCGGCGATGGCTTCGTCGCGTGCAAGGCGAGCCTCGACCACCCGTGGGTAGTCGGCGAGGGCATAACTAGGTAGGCCGCCACTCGGTAGGCCTCTGGGCGCGAAGAGCAGGAGCGCATCCGGCCTGCGCGAGAGCAGGAACATCGCGTCTACTCGCTTGGACGTGTGGCCGCCCGGGAGCGCCGCGATCTCGGGGTCCGTCAGCCCCGCGAGATCGACGACGTCTGCTTCGGTCGCAGCCCCGAGCCATCCGATGTCCAAGCCTGCGACGCGCGCGAAGCCCGCGAGCGCGGGCCGGGCAGACGCGACGAGCGCGGCGCGATCGACCATCACCGTCCGGCCATCCTCTACGACCCGCGCCGAAATGCGAAGGAGCACCATCCCAAGCACGATCGCCGCCAGCGTGCGCAACGCCATTGCCGTGGGACGGGAGTGTTCGCTCGCGAGGACCGCCGCCCAGGCGAGACTCGGGACCACGGGAACCATCAGCCTTGCGAAGGGCATCCAGTCGCCGCCCACGACAATGATAGCGCCGACGTGCGCGAGCGACGCGACCACGAGGGCGAGAGCGACGGGCGCGCGAACGAGAGCGACGGGCGCGACCACGAGCACGGGCACAAGAGTCACGACGCACGCCACCGTGGCGTAGTTGATCCCCTGCTCTACGTCACCTGGCTTTGCCATGAGAGAGAGAGGTGCCGGATGCCCCCACACGATGGCTCGCACGAGCCCGCAGAAGGCGAAGGGTGCGATCGCGAACACACCGCAGAGAACCACGAGCGCCACGCTTTTGCGCGACGCGACGGCGATCCCGACCGCGAGGGTGCCAGCCCAGAGCGCCATCTCCGGTCGAAACGCAGCGGCGAGCCCCGCCACGATCGCGGCGAGGCGGGGACGACGATACGCCACTGCGGCCACTGTCGCGAGCCCGGTCGCGACGGGCGTCTCCATCCCGCTGACTGCGTGTGCGGCGACCGGGACCGAGAGCGCGAGCGCGAAGAACACGCCCAGCTTTGCCCACGCCGGAGCGAGAGGCACTCGCGCTACCGCCCAGCCCAGCAACGTCCCCGTCAGCACCCAGACGACGAGCCCGAGCGCCTGCGCGCGCTCGAGCACGGCGAGCGGCTCCCCCCGAGCGAAGGCCGCAAGCACGATAGGCCACGGAAGCGGAGTCACCCCGTCGGTGCTGGGTCCGTGCGCGTTGAAGCACCACCCCGAGCCCATCAGCCAAGTGCCGCGCATACCGTACAGCGATGAGCGCGTCGTCCACTGTGAACCCGCGCATGGCGAGCGCGGGCGCCAGCGCGGCGATGGCACCGATCGCAGGCCAGCAGGTGGCCGCTAGCAGTGGCCCAACGCCGTGTCCAATCCGTGACATCCCGCCGAAAAGTACGTCCTTACGCGTCCCAGTTTCTACGATTCGATCTCGCCCGCACCGGGACTCACCGGCGCGGACGACAAACGCCCGGACAAAGCCGACCGAATGCGCCTCGAGATTGTCGTCGCCCCTCATCCATCGGACACCGAGCCGTCGCTCCCCCCGACCACGGCCAGCACCGACGGAGCTGCGCACCTGGCTCGGCGCGAGCGCGCAGGGCACGCGCGCGACGTGCTCGACATCTTCATCGATGGCGCCAACGTCACCGCCCGCGTGCGCGAAACCCACGGGGCGTTCGTGCTCCGGGACCTCGCCCTCGCCCTGGTCGAGCTTGCGCGCAGTCCGCGCGCCAAGGCCACCGTCCGCTTTTACGATGAACCGTGGGAGCTGTGCGTCGAACGCTTCGGCGCTACGGCGTGCCTGAGCGTCTACCGTTCAGGAGCCAGCCCCCTCGTGGCCGTATATGACCGCGCCGTCCCGTTCGATGACGTGGTCGTCGCAGCTCGCGAGGCCATCGACGGCCTTGTCCGGTCCGGAAGGGGACGCGCCACGGCCGGCGCACGCATGGAGCTCGTGTCGGCGGCGATGCAACTCGAAGCCATCCCGCCCACGATACTCTGTGATGACGTCCGGCTGCCCGAGCCTTCTCCCGTCGTCATCGAAGCCGACAGGGACACGCCGGTCGCTTTCGGGGCCGAGTTCAGTATGCGCGACGGTGCGTCCTTGCCGGAGGCCGGCACGAGCAGGCAACCGCATAGACCCGACGCTCTCGCCGCGTTCGAAGCCGTCGAACGCGCGGACCTGCACGCGCTTCTATTCCGTGGGCGCGTCCGGGCTGAGATCCGCGGCCGCGCGGTGGACCTCGGGGAATGCCATCCGGTCCTCGTCGCCGAGACCCTCGTGGATATGGCGCGTCGTGCGTTCGACGCCTGGGAGCGTGGACTCCCGATGACATCCCGCAGCGACGCCACGGGCGTCCTCGTAGGCGTCCAGGTCACGACCGATGGCAAGCTCGCGCTCACCCTCGGAGCGGGTGCTCCCTCGCCACGACGCACGGTCCATACCTTCCCTGCCCTGGGGGTCACCGACATGCTCGAGGCGGCGCTGGCCTTCGGGCGGTCTCTTGCTCGGGCCATTCTGCGGCGCGACCGGGCGCAGTCGCAGAACCTTCGGCTGAGCGCCCTCCGTCGCGCCGTGCGGGAGGCGACCGAGGCCCTGCGCGAAGCCAGCCAGGTGGACTCGAAGGTGAACCTCGCGCCCGAGCCCTATCGAGCCTATGCCGCGACCCTCGACGCGTCCCGACTAGCGCCCACCGCTCCCCTTCCCGCGACACGCCTTCGCTATGCCCCGCGATGGCGCGCGGTGATTCCGGGCTTCGATCTGCGCGCGACCTACCTCTGCGGGGACCGCCTCGTCGTCGGAGCCGCTGCCGAGATGTGGGCGCTCGATCGCGCGACGGGTCGGACGCTCTGGCACACGGATGTCGCTCGCGGCACGAGCATCGTCACCCCCGGCGGAGTCGCCCGCCTCGCGGCGGACGGGACCCTCACCGTGTACGACTTCGGATCCGGTCAACCGGCTCTTCGAGCCCGGATTGCTCCACGCCTGGGACCCGTGGCCGGGGCCGTCGTACACCTGCCCGGATTGCCCAAGATCGTCGTGGTGACCGAGGGCCAACACCATCTGGTCGCCGTAGATCTCTCAAGTGGAGAGCCACGCTGGCGGTGGTCGTGGGGCACGGGCCGTGGCGCAACTCGGGGCTCCGCGCGGAGCGCCCCGCGAATGAAGCGAGCGGGGCGCCTCATCTATTTCACCAGCGGGGATGGCACCCTGACGGCCCTGGACGTCATGAGCGGCGCAGTCGTTTGGCGCATGCGCGATCGCCTGCGGTTTCGGATTCCGCCGACCGTGGCGCACGATGCGCTCTTTGCCGTGGCTGGCGGCGCGCACGGCATGGCGAGCCTTTACTCAATCGACCCCTACTCCGGCAGCGTCAACTGGTCGTCACCCGTCGCCGACGCCCATGCGCCGTGCACGGTGGAAGGCCCCCCCCTCGTGACGGGAGATTCGGTCGCCGTGGCCGTTCGTCACAAGAGCGGAATCGCTCTCGCGGCGTTCCGTCGCGAAGACGGAACCTCCATCGACGGACGCGGTTCGCGCGCCAGGATCGTCGCGCCGAGCGGGACGTCATGGCTGGCCGTCGACGACGTCTTCATCGGCAACGCGGCGAACGGCGAGCTCGTCGCCGTCGACGCGGTGAGCGGAGAGCTACGGTGGCGTCATGTGCTTGGCCCTCGCCCGCTCGAGGCCGACGTGCCGCGGCGACTGGAGCCCGTGCTCAGGTGCGGTGCCCTCTTCGTCCCATGTTCGTTCGTATCGATCGATCGCGGAGAAGGGGCGGCAGCCGGCGTGGCTATCCTCCGGCCTTCGGATGGCAGAGTCATCGGAACGATCGCGCCGACGGAAGCGATTCCGGATCTCCTGCGGGTCGACGAGCGCTGCGACGTCTATGTGGCAGAGGAAAGCGGTCACATGGTCGCCTTTGGAGCTCTGCCTCGCCTTTCGCTCGTCGCGCCCGAATCGCCGGCACATCGCGTACCGTAACGCGCACAGTGCCCGACGAGCTGAACAAAGCCGGGCTCGGATCCTTTGCCGGCTGGCGGCATTCGTGCGATCTTCCAAGGGAGTGCCCGACCGTCAGACGTGCGTTGAGTGCGGCAAGCAGTCGCCTGAGACCGAGACGAACTACACGCTCATCAGCGCGCAGTTCGGATGGCGGCTGAGCCGAAGCAAGGCCGCCGACGGCAGTCTGCTCATCGAGTGGCGGTGCCCGACGTGCTGGAGCAACTTCAAGCGCTCGCGGGGCGCAGCGGCGTCGGGCAACGGCCCCCCAACCCCTACCTCACAGCGCTCGTCACCCAATTCGAAGGGGGCCGGCTCGGGCCGGCCCGCGTTGTCGGCGGGGCCAAGATCCGAGGGCGACGCTCAGTCGCCCTCGCAGGCGGCGCGGCCCCGTCGGCCCCCCCGCTGAGCTCTCTTTCCGACGTTTCGTCAGGAGACGTCGTGCATCAATTTCTTGAGCGGCCTGACGAGAAGCGTCAAAACCGCGGCACCGACGACCGACGTCCATACGAAGAGCAGGAAATATCGCGCCGGCGGGATGATGCCCCAGGTCTCGCCGATGCTCCCGCCCGCGTACTGCGCGACCGAGCTCGCGAGGAGCCAGACGCCCATGAAGAGCGACGCGAACCTCGCTGGGGCAAGCTTGGTGACCATCGACAGTCCGACAGGAGACAGGCAAAGCTCGCCGAGGGTGGCAAACAGATAGCTCAAGAATAGCCAAAGGCCGCTCACTCGCGCGCCATCGGTCTTGGCCTGAAGCGCCCTGAGAGGGGCCTGCCACCCGCGCGGCGCTCCCGCGGCAACGAGATCCGCGCGCGTCGGTGTCTCCATCCACTGCGTGAGTGTCAGGGTCTTCGAATCGGGGTCCCATGAGATGCCGCGCTCGCCCGCGTCTCCGGGGTCGAACGGAAACACGAACCCCGACGGCACGTCGAGATGCACGCGGACCGGCGCGCTTGACGATGCCCTGCGGGTCATCCCCTCCAGCGCCTCCACCTGACGCACGAACAACCTGGGCACGGTTGGCTCGAGCAAATGGTTGACCACGTAGCGCGGAAGCACACCGCGGGCCCGCAGCCTACCCGTGGCGAGATCGAAGGTGAGCCTCCCGGCATCGCCATCGCCCACCTCCACCACTTGGTTGGCGAGAGCCTTCGTCGGGACCTCGGGTGGAACCGCATCGACTGCCTCTTCGGTCACCGCCCGGTCTTCGGCTCGCGCCCCGACAACCATCACCGCGAACGAGAGGGTCATGAGGACCATCGCCGCGAGCATCTTTGCGGGCGTCGAGGGCTCCATTCCCCTCTCCCCGAGCCAGGTCCATCCGCGCGCGAAGGCGGGCGCGAAAACCACGATGAGCACCGCATTCACCGACTGCCACCACTCTGCCGGGTACCGCAGTCCGCCGACGGAAAGGTCTGTATGAAACTGCGCCCAAAGGTTCAACGCGTTGCCGGCCTGCTCGAACGCCATCCAGAAAAGAACGGCGAACATGAAGAAGACGAAGATGACGATGCTCTTGTCCCTTGCCGCCCCTCGAATACGGGTAAGCGTCAGGCCCATCCAGCCGGAGATCGCGCCGAAGGCGACCGGCATGATGACGTCGGTCCAGGCGATTTCGCCCCGCACCGCGCGCCACAGATACTCCGCTGGAAGGCCCACGGCGGCGACGAGCATCGCGATCGGAAAGATGCGGGCGACCACACCCGCCGCACCGCCTGCCGCCGGCAGGTCCTCGCCGACCTCATTTGCGTCCTTCGAGGCCTCCCTCGCCTTCGCTGCCGCGACTCTCAGGTCGTTGCCTGCGGCTTCCACGTCGCGCAGAACCTGCCCTTGCGTCGAGAGGAAGATGACGAGACCCACAACCATCCCGACGGCCGCCGCCGCGAAGCCGTACCGGAAACCGAAATGAACGCGAAGGTAGCCACCTAGAAACGGCGAGAGTCCGGCACCGATGTTGATCCCCATATAGAAGATCGTGAAAGCACGATCGCGACGCGCGTCGCCCCGCCGGTACATCTTGCCTACGATGGTCGAGATGTTCGGCTTGAAGAATCCGTTGCCGACGATGAGAAGTGCCAGGCCGACGTAAAATGTCGGCATCGACGGGAACGTCAGCAAGAGCTCCCCGACCGCCATGAGGGCGCCGCCGACGATGATCGACGCACGTAGCCCGATGACTCGATCCGCGATGACGCCGCCGAGGATCGGCGTCAGGTAGACGAGGCTCGTGTACCACTTGTAAACAGTGGACGCCTGCGACGGCTGCCACCCGTGGTACTGGATGAGATAGAGGACGAGGAGCGCTCGCATGCCGTAGTAGCAAAAGCGCTCCCACATCTCCGTGAAGAAGAGGGCATACAGACCGCGCGGATGCTGCTGCGGCGTCATGTGCGGAGCGTGACTAGCACGCTCTTCATGTTTGGCTCTGCGCCCGGGGCTTCCGGGAAGTCGAGGGAGGCGGTCAGGTCTTTTACCTGAACTACGTCTCGGCATGCCTTCCTAGCGGCGTCGAACAGGGTCCGGCGGAAGCGCGCCGCCGAGGTCCCGCGGTGGTTGGTGCACGCGAGCAGCTGACCACCCGACGCAAGAAGGCCGAGCGCAGACGCGGCGAGGTCGACGTAGTCCGTCTCGGCCACGAACCGGCTTGCTTTCGTGGTCGAGTAGCTAGGCGGATCGACGATCACCAGATCGAAGCGCTCGCCGCGCTTGCTCGTGCGGGCCAGCCACGCAAACACGTCGTCGGCGACCAAGACGTGGCTGCCTCTCTCGAGAACCCCAGCGTTGGCAAGGTTTGCTCGGCCGCGCTCGAGCGCGGCCGCCGAGACGTCGACGCTCACCGTGTGCGGCCAACCCGCGATCGCGGCGACCGCGGTGAATGCGCACGTGTAGGAGAAAAGGTTGGCTGCGCTCGTGCCCGGACTCATCTCGCGGATACGCCTCCGATTCGCTCTCTGATCGAGAAAGAGCCCTGTGGAAAGCCCGTCGCCAAGGCGAACGAGAAGCGGCGTCCCCTCTTCGAGAATGGCGAACTCCTCGGGTGCCGCGACGCCGCGCACGGGGAGGCGCGGCGCGATTTCCTCGCGACGAGTATCGACGAGGACGTTCGCCTGCTTGGGACGAACCTTGAGGTAGACGCCATCGAATCCGAGAGCAGCGAGTCGATCCAGCACGCGCTCGCGGCGGACGCCGTCGGCCCAGAGGCCGTCGTCACCGTACAGCTGCGCGACGAGCCAGTCGCCGTAGACATCGACCGCCAGGCGCGGGGTTCCGTCGCCGGCCTCGTTGAGGAGGCGGAAAGCTGTCGTCGCACGTGGGCCCGACTCTCCACGACCCAGCCCCCAGCGTCGCTCGAGAGCCCGATCGAGCACCCCGGCGAAAGCCTCGTCGTCATCGTAGATGGCTTCGCCCCGGTCGCCGGCGTCCAGCCATCGAGCGAATTCGCGCGGAGTGCGGGCCTGGAAGTGTACGCGCCGTCCGCCCGACGGGTGCGCGAATGCCAGCGCACTGGCGTGAAGCATGAGCCTCGGGGCAGTGGCTCCGCCATAGAGCGCATCCCCTGCGATGGGCGCCCCGACGTACGCCAGCTGAACACGTGCCTGATGCGTGCGCCCCGTCTCGAGTTCCAGCTCGAGCAGAGCCCGGTGGCCCTTCCGCTCGAGAACCCGCACGCGCGTGACCGCTTCCTTCGCCCCCCTCGTCCGTCCTGGAACGACGCGCATGCCGCCATCCCCATCGGACGCGATGGCGTGCCGGAGCGTCGCCCGGTCGCGCCCCTTCCAGTCGGCAACCCCTGCGACGTACCTCTTGCCCACGGTCCGGCCCTCGAACTGAGCGGCGAGGGTCGCGTTCGCCTCCCGACGTCGCGCGAAGACGAGGAGCCCGCTCGTGTCTTTGTCCAGTCTCTGGTGGACGCCCAGGTAGGGGGCGGTCGCGCCCCGCGCGAGGTGCCTCCGGAGCCGCGTCACGATGTCGTCCGGCCGGTCGGGATCCGCGGCCTGCGAGGGCACGGCCACCGGCTTGTCGACCACGATGATGTCTTCATCCTCGTGGACGATCCAGGCGCCATCGAAATCCGGCCAGATGCGCAGTCGATCCATGGTCCCTTGCCGCTGCGGTGCTAGATTGTGCCGAAGATCATGCCAAGCCCGGATGTCATCCGATCCCGCCTTCTGGCGGCCTTTCCCAATGCCAGCGTCGACGTGACTGACCTCACCGGCACCCAGGATCACTTCCAGGCCGTCGTCGTCGCCAGTGCTTTCGACGGAAAATCGCGCCTCGAGCAGCACAAGCTCGTCTATGCGGCGCTGGGGGAGCTGATGAACGGCGCCATCCATGCGCTCGCGCTGACCACCCGAGCGCCCGACCCCGGCGTGCGCTAGGAGGCAGGGAACCAATGAGTGAAGACATACGTACCCGGATCGAAGAGCTCGTCAAAAACCACAAAGTCATGCTCTTCATGAAGGGGTCGAAGCAGATCCCAGCGTGCGGCTTCTCGAACGCGGTCGTCCAAATCCTCAAGAAGGAGGCCGTACCCTTCGAAACCTTCAACATCCTTTCGGACCCTGAGGTGCGTCAGGCCATGAAGGAATACTCGAGCTGGCCGACGTACCCGCAGCTTTACATCGCGGGAAAATTCGTCGGCGGCTGCGACATCGTGACGGAGCTGCATCAGAGCGGAGAGCTCGCAAAGGAGCTCGTCGCTGCAGGCGTCAAGTAGTCGCCCGCGTCGCCGTCATCATCACCAGGTGACCCAGCCCAGGCGCGTCGCCGCGGCGAGGAGCCCTAGCGCGACTGCGATCTCCACACCGAAGCGCGCCCCTCGCTTGACGAGCCGCCACGACACCACGAGAGCGATGGCTGCCAGAAGGATGAGCGGTAGGCCCGTATGATGGGACGCCCACCGGAGCCCTGCGCGCACGCCTCCGAGGCCCGCGGGCAACCATCCGAAGGCCCGATGAGGGTCGAAGCGAAGAGGAGACATTCGCGCGGAGGGATTGGAGCGCGGCCGCCTGACCTAGGCCAAGTTCGCGCCATTCGCGCCAGGCTCGCGCTTCAAGCTCGGAAGATCGCCCCCTGAGCCTCGTGACTGCGAGACCAAAGAAGGGTACGAAAAGGGGCACATGCGCCTTGTGGCCTTTGGGGTGGGTTACGTGGGCCTCGTCACGGGGACGGGCCTCGCGGAGCTTGGTCACGAGGTCCTCTGCGTGGACATCGATCCCATTCGCGTCCGGCAGCTCGATGACGGCGTCATTCCAATTTACGAGCCAGGTCTTGCTGATCTCGTCCGTCGGAATCAGCGAGCGGGGCGGCTTCGTTTCGCTACCGACGTCAGTTCACCCTTCGACTCTGCCGATGCCTATTTCATCGCGGTGGGGACGCCCCCCGACGCCGCCGGCGCCGCCGACGTCAGCGCCGTGTTCGCCGTGGCGGACCGGATCGGCCAGATAGCGAAGCGTCCTGCCCTCGCCGTCGTCAAGAGCACGGTCCCGGTGGGCACGTGCGATGCGGTACAGGCTCGCGTCGACGCGGCGGCCAGCGTCGCCATCGAGGTCGTCTCGAACCCCGAGTTTCTGAAGGAAGGCTCGGCCGTGCAGGACTTCTTCCGTCCGGATCGCATCGTGCTCGGAGCGAAGAGCGACGCGGCGCGGGAATCCCTCCGCGCCCTCTATGCGCCCTTGCAGCTCTCCGGCGAGCGCGTCGTCGTGACCGATACTCGCTCGAGCGAGCTCACGAAATACGCCGCGAACACGATGCTCGCGATGCGCGTTTCCTTCATGAACGAGCTCGCCCGTCTCTGCGACGCCACGGGCGCCGACATGCATGCCGTCCGCCTGGGGGTCGGTAGCGACACGCGGATCGGCAAGCGATTTCTCTATGCAGGGCCCGGGTACGGCGGTTCGTGCTTCCCGAAGGACGTGCAGGCCCTTCTCCACCTGGGCCGTTCGCACGGGGTCCCGATGCGCCTCGCGGAGGCGACCCATGTCGCGAACGCGGAGCAGGCCCATTTCCTCGCGGAGCTCGTGGCGCGGGCCGTCGGCTCCCTGAAAGGCAAGACGGTGGCCTTGTGGGGGCTCGCGTTCAAGCCAGAGACGGACGACGTTCGCGAGTCGCCTGCCATCAAGCTGGCGGAGACGCTGATCGCTCGAGGGGCCCGCGTCGTCGGGAACGATCCGGAGGCGGGCAAGAACTTCGCCGCGGCCATGTCAGCGCACGGCGCGCTCGTGCGGGTGGTGGATCGCGACTACGAGGCCCTCGACGGGGCGCACGCGCTCGTGCTCCTCACCGAATGGCGAAGCTATCGCGCTCCGAACTTCGCGGAGATTCGTGCCCGCCTGCGGGACGGGGATGATGGCGCGGTAGCGGTGGTGGTCGACGCGCGCAACGTCTGGCGGCCGTGGGACGTCACCCGTGCCGGGCTGCGTTACCAGGGCATCGGTGTCCCGGCGGTCTCGTTGCCGGAGCGCGCGTCGAAGACGCCACACCGCTGAGGGCCGCTTGGCGCGCGTCGTCGTCACCGGAGGCGTGGGGTTCATCGGGTACCACGTGACGCGCGCCCTTCTCGCCCGGCGTGACGAAGTCACGGTCGTCGACGACTTCTCGGACGCTCCCTATCCGCGGGCTGAGAAACAGCGCAACGAGCGGGATCTACGGGCCGACTTCGCCAACGTCCGGGTGATTGAGGCATGCGTCACCGACCGTGCGGTGATGGGCTCCCTCCTCGACGGAGCTGACGTGATCATTCATCTGGCCGGGCTCGCCGGCGTTCGTCCGTCGTTCGCCGACCCTGCCAGATACGCTCGCGTGAACGTGGAGGGCACGGCCATCGTCCACGAGCTCGCCCGTGAACGCGGAATCACTCGCTTCCTTTTCGCTTCGAGCTCCTCCGTCTATGGCAACGCGACTCCGCTGCCTGCCCGCGAGGACGCGCCGGCGGTCGATCCGGAGTCCCCGTACGCGGCCAGCAAGCGCTCGGCGGAGCTCGTCGCGAGCGCCCTCTGCCGCCGCACTCCCGCGATGAGCTGCGCTGCGCTCCGTTTCTTCACGGTCTACGGTCCGCGGCAGCGTCCAGAGATGGCCATCACTCTCTTCACCCGAGCCCTGCTCGACCGACGACCGATCACGATTTTCGGCGACGGCTCGATGCGCCGTGACTTCACCCATGTCGACGACATCGTTCGCGGCATCCTCGCTGCCGTCGAGCGTTCGCCACGCGGCTTTCGAGCCTACAATCTCGGCTCGGGTGCCCCGGTAGACCTTCGGGCCCTCGTACGCGCCATCGGCGACTCTACCGGCGTAGAGCCCATGATCGAGCAGGAGCCGGTGCCGCTAGGCGACGTTGACGCGACGTTCGCGGATATCGGGCGCGCCCGCGACGAGCTGGGCTGGGAACCTCGCGTCCCTCTGAGGGAGGGACTCGAAACCGTCGTCGACTGGGTGACGGCTCACCCCTGACGGCCAGGTTCCATGTCTCCGAAAGACGGATGAATCCGGTCGCGAGTCGGGCTCGTCCACGGTCGCATATGGCCACCCAGGTAGATGAGCCCATTGTAGGCGGTCCACGGGCGCGCGTAGCGGAGCGTCGTCAACCACTGGAATATCTTCGGACGGTGCTCCGCTGCTCGCATCCCCGACATGCCAACGTGGTCCTGCGCGAGCTGGAAGGCCTCTGCAAGACGACGATGCACCGCGGAGGGCGACGAGCGTTCCCTGGACGCCTTCACCGCGGCCATGCCCAAGCGCGCGCGCTCTCGCGGATCTCGAGTCAGCTCGACAATCGACGCGCCGAACGCGGCGTCTGCCGCGGCCTCGCCATCGTCTCCGCGGCCGGGGCCGAACAGAATGCCGTTCCTTCCGTCGACGATCTGCGAGGAAACGCCCATACCGTCGGCAAATGCAACGGCTGGCGTGCCGCACCACAGTGCCTCCCCGAGAACATTGCCGTACGTCTCACTCAGCGAGGCGTGCGCAAACACGTCCGCGTATCGATAGAAATCCGGCATCGTCGTCCACGGCACCTCACCGGCGAAAAATACGCGATGGCCGGCGCCCAGCTCGTTCGCCAGGCAACGGTAGTTTTCGGTTTCCGGGCCCTCTCCGACGAGGGTAAGCGTCGCCTCCGACTCGTGGGGTAGGACGTGCCGCGCGAAGATGCGTATCACACGATCTTGAGACTTCTCTCGAGTGTGGCGTCCTGCGCAGAGGACCCGCGGGCCTCCCTGGGAAAGGCCCTGCCGAATGAGATGTACGTAGGGATCTGGCCCGATGGGGCGATCGAAGATCGCCGGCTGCACCGCGCGCGGGATGACGTAAATGGGCACCGTCACGCCCCGCTCACGCCAGTATTCGCCGAGCCCTTCGCTGAGGACCACGAGCCCGTCGCTCTGGTTGTAGATATTCGAGAAGAGATTCTCGAACGGCCGCCGGAGTGCCAGAAGACCGGCTTGCACGACCTCGCTCTTCGATAGCCTCTCGGGCAAGAGGACCTCGTACGCCGCGGGAAGGTGTGTCGTGTTGACGCAGAGGAGCGGGACTCCCTTCATCGCGCGCAACCAGATACCGAACTCGAGCAACAGGGAGGTCGTCTGAGCAAAGCAGATGTCGAAGTTCCAGCGGGCCGGGTCGAAGATCCACGGTGCGAGGGGCATCGGAAGACGCACGCCCGGATACGCTTTCACGGGCACGCTGGGCAGACTCACCGTATTCGGCGCCATCTCATCGGGCGAGGCGTCAGGGTCCTCGGGGCCGATGACAGTGACTTCGTGGCCGCAGCGTCGTAGTTCTTGGTACAGAAATCGTGTCTGGAAGACTGCTCCGTTCGCGTACGGGATGCGCGTGAAGTCGCTGAGGATCGCGACACGCAGCGGCCTTCCGTGGCGCGCAGCGAGCGACGCGAATGGCCCCTGCGGCTCATCCCGTGAAGGGAGCCCGACGGCTGCCATCCCATTCCGAAAACGCCCAGCGGTAGCCCCGGCAACCTCGGGAGCATCGGGGTGAAGATCGTCGACGTGACCGAGTTCTATTCCGATCGAGGTGGTGGAATTCGAAGCCATCTTGAAACCAGAAGTCACGCTCTATCGAAGGCCGGCCACTATCACGTCGTCATCGCACCGGGGCCACGAGACGAAGATGTCTCGGCGGGGCCAAGCGTTGCTCCTGCGGGTAGTAGCGGAGCAAGGATTGTGCGCATCGCCGGCGCTGCCCTTCCGTACGACCGCACTTACCACCTACTCGCCCGCTTCGACAAGGTTCGAGCGACGGTGCACGCGGAGCGGCCCGACGTGCTGGAAGCACACTCGCCGTACCTCGGAGCCGCAGCCGTTCTGGCATGTGGCAGAGGGATCGGACGAGTCCGAACCGCGTTCTGGCATGCCGACCACCTGGGGGTGTACCTCGGCCCCGCGCTCGCCAGGCTGCTCGGCGATCGCACCTCGGAAGCGGTCGTCTCGCGCCTGTCGCGGGCCATACGCGCGCTGCTCGCGCCATTCGACGCGATCTTCGTGGCTGGACTCGCACAGGCCAACCGACTGATTGCAGCCGGCGTAACCAGGATCGTTCGCGTGCCCTTCGGTATCGATGTCGCGACATTTTGCCCCGCTGCGGCGACCCCCGCACGCCGACGCGAGTTGCTCGGCGGAGCGCGAGATTCGGCGGCGCTGCTCGTCGGGGTCGGTCGCTTCGCCTTCGAGAAGCGCTGGGACGTCGTGCTCGAAGCTTTCGGGCGACTCCGCTCCCACCGTGAGGCGGTCCTCGTCCTATTCGGCGACGGGCCCGACCGTGCTCGTCTGGAGCGAGTGGCGCCGCCGGGCGTCCACTTCCCCGGCTTCGATCGAGACCGAACGCGTCTGGCCACTTCTCTGGCAAGCGCGGACCTGCTGGTGCACGGGTGCCCGTACGAGACCTTTGGGCTCGCCGTGGCGGAAGCTGTCGCCAGCGGACTACCCGTCGTCGTTCCCGACGCGGGTGGCGCGGCCGAGAGCGCCGACCCATCGTGCAGCGAGACGTACCGTAGCCTCGACGCGGCGGCGTGCGCAACGGCCATCGAGCGGCTGCTCCTCCGAGACCGCATCGAGCTTGGAATGCGCGCCCGCGAGGCAGCCGCGCGAGTTCCAACCACCGCGCAGCACTTCTCTCGCGTCCTCGCGACATACGACGATCTATTGCGAGAGCGAGCCTGAGCCCCCCCATGCCCGTTCACGTCTCCATTCACGACGTATCGCCCGCCTGCGCCGATGACTTCGAGGACGCCCTGTCTCTGTGCGCCGCAGCCGGCGCCAGACCCGCACTCCTCGTGGTTCCCGACTTCCATGGGCGCGCGCCGCTCCTCGACGATGCTCCCTTCTGCCGGCGATTGCGCGATCTTCAATCGAATGGCCACGAGGTCTTTCTTCACGGCTTCTTTCACCAAGGGCGCAGCCGTTACGACGGCGCGAACATTCGCGGTCGCGTCGAATGGATCTTCGCGCAACGCATGGTTTCGCATGGAGAAGCCGAGATGCGGGGCGTTTCCGAGGAGCAAGGCCGGCACCTGATCGCGGAGGGGGAGAACGTTCTTCGCAAAGCCGGACTCCGGGTCGACGGCTACGTTGCGCCGGCATGGTCGATGCCCGGATGGCTGCTCGCTCATCTCTCCGACCGCGGATACCGCTTCGCGGAGGACCACCTTCGCATCCACGATCCCTCCACCAGGCGCGCCCGCTCGAGCGTCGTGCTCAACTGGGCGAGCCGATCTCCCACGCGGTTGCTCTCGACGGTAGCGTGGTGCCGCGGCGCGAAGCACGCGCGCACCGTGATGCCCGCACGCATCGCCATCCATCCTGCAGACATGCGCTTCTTGATTCTTCGGCGAGAGATCGAAAGTCTCCTGGCTTGGGCGCAAGGGGACATCGTCGCGAGATCGAGCGACCTTTTCTAGGTCTCAGGACCGCGCTGCCGAGCAAGCTGCAGGAGCGCGGGCAGCGTCAGTAGCGCGCCACTGAGACACGCGACCTCGCCGCAGACGGCAAGGCGACCAAAGGATTGCAAGGCCTGGAAGTCTGCAAACAGGAGCGAGCCGTACCCGACGACCGTCGTGTAGCTGCACAGCGCCACCGCCCCGCCAACTCGCCCCACCGCGGCCACGACGTCGCCGCCCAGGAGCCGCGACCTGTCGTAGACGTTGAACGGATACTCGCAGCCGATGCCGAACGTGATGGGCAGGGTAATGAAGTTGACGTAGTTGAGCTTTTCGCCGAACCACGCTGCGCCTCCTACGAGCCACGTCACCGACATGGTCAGAGCCGCGAGCACCGCGAGCGCTCCCCGCAGGTTGCGGGTCGCAAGGATGACGACGGCGGAGACGGCCAGGAGCGACACGGCCGTCGCGCGCGGCCCATCCCTTTCCATCGAACGGATCATCTCGGCGAAGATCGTCGCGCGGCTCGCGGTTCGCACCACGGTACGGTCCCCGAGATCGACGTTGTCGGTGGCCTTCGCGATGCGGAGGAGAACACGGCCGTCGGAAAGCGATACGTCGTTCCTGTACTTCACGTAGAAAACCGTACCGATGCGACCGTCATTCTCCTCGAATCGCCGACGCAAGAGCGGAGGGAGGTCCCTCGGTTCGACGACGCGCAGCCTCTCCGGTGGTCTCAGCTCGGCCACCCGCGCGCGCTCGGCGACCGACAGGCCTTCGAGTACGGCCGGCGTGAGGCGATCGCGGATCCTGCCGAGCACTTCGAGTTTGTCCTTCTGCTCTTCGAGCGACCCCGGGAGAAGATCCGAAATCGTCGCAATCTCAGCGATGAGAGGGCCATCAGGGTCGGCCGCATCCTTCGCCAGGATCCGTGCCTTGAGCCTCGGCACTTGCTCGGGGGCATCGGCGAGCATCAGCGCGCCGGACACGTTCATCTTGCCGCCAAACACTTTCTCAGCCTTGTTCGACCACTCGCCCGCGCCGCCGTGCTTGCTGCCCCGCGAACCGAGGCGGTCAAAGTGGTACTCCCATGGATCGCGCAGGAACCCGGGGATTCGCCACGCGGCGACGAGGGTCACGACGATGGCCAGGCCGACATAGAGTCTCGGTGTCCGCGCCGTGGCGCGGGCGAACCGTCGCGCTGCTGGTCGCGTCCCATCGGCGAGGAAGCCCCGTCCCGACCCCGACGGCGCGGCCCCGAGGCTGGACTGGATCCACTCGGTGACGACTATGAGAGCCGGCACGCACGGGATCATGGCTACCCAAACGAACAGCATGCCGCACAAGCCGATCCAGCCGAACTGGTTGAAGCCCCGAAACTGCGTGACCGTCAGCGAGCCGTAGGCGATCGACGCCACCGCCGCCCCCACGAGTTCGGCGCGCAGTGCGTCTTGTACAGCCTCGCGCCGTGCGTCCGCCGGCGCCTGGCCCCTTGCCCGGAACTCGCCGTACCGCGAAAGAAGGACGATCGGGTAGTTGACGCCGTTCCCGAGAATGATGGCTCCGAGGAACATCCCGGTCGTATTGACATGGCCGAAGCGAAACCAGGCGAACGCATACGCGGCGCCCACGCCGACGACGGCCGGGAAACCGACGATGACCGGCGCCCAGAGCGACCGATAGAACCAAACGACTCCGGCAAGAATAAGGACGAGCGCAATCCCGCTCGCCCATGCGGCCTGGCTGACGACCGACTCCTTTTCCGCCGCTGCGTTCGGGACGTCTCCGGCGAAGCCGACCCTCATCAGCGGGTGGTACGACGCCGGCTCGAGGTCGACGACGAGCTTCTTGACCTGGTCGAGCAGAGCGTCCCCCGCGGGTTCGCCCATCCCCGTGGTGAAGGAGACCACGCGCAGGCCGACCATCCCGCCATCGCTCGTTTCGAAGTAGCCGCTTGGAAAGTCGTCGCGGCGCCGGGCCTCCGCGTTCCAGCGATCGCGGTATCCGTCGAGACCGAGCGCGGGCGCCATGCCGTCGCGTACGTGGTCGTCTTCGCCCAGGTCCGCGACGAGTCCGCTCCGCACCGCGATCTGGAAGTCAAGGGCGTCGTAGGCGGCGTCCAGGTCCTTCTTGTCCGCGTACAGCCATTTGCTCTCCTCGAAGAACCGATGGACGTCTTTCGTGCCGCTCTCGACGTATGCGATGAGCTTTCGGCCACTCCCCTCCTGCGCGGCGGCCATCGCGGCGAGCCGGGCGGCCAGAACGTCGATGAATCGCTCGTTTCCCTGCCTATCCGGTGATTCGGCGACGACGATGAGGGTTGCCCCGCCGCCGACCCGACCGAGCTGATGCTCGAAGGCCTTGAGCCCAGGGTTGTCTTGCGGCAGGAGCTCCCGGAGATCGGTCCGCGGATTCATCAGGACACGGAGGGCGAAGAACCAGGTGACCGCGAGCACGCAGACCGCGAGCCCGAGGACGCGCAGCGGATGGCGACCGCTCGCGTCGACGATCGAGCCCACGGCGCGCCGCAGGCGGCCCTCGCGCGGGCGGTGCGCCGTCATTTGTCTCCCATGCCAAGAACGAGGAAGGCATACCAGAAGGGGGGATGACGACCAGCGGCAGCGCGACCGCGTACGATGCTCCCCGTGAGCTCACTGACGCGGCTTCACCGGGAGATCGTCGCCTGCGCGGCGTGCCCGCGTCTCGTCGCCTGGCGCGACCGCGTGGCGCACCAGAAGGTCGCTCGTTTTCGTGAAGCCGACTACTGGGGTAAGCCGGTGCCCGGCTTCGGCGACCCCAACGCCCGCATACTCGTGGTTGGCCTTGCGCCCGGTGCTCACGGCGCCAACCGAACCGGGCGCATGTTCACCGGCGATCGCTCGGGCGACTTCCTCTTCGCCGCGCTTCACCGCGCAGGACTTGCCAACCAGCCGACGAGCGTCGATAGAGCGGACGGCCTCGCGCTCCTCGACACGTACATCGTGGCGGCCATCCGCTGCGCCCCTCCCGGCAACGCTCCGCTGCCTGGCGAGATAGCGTGTTGCTCGACGTTCTTCGACGCGGAGATCGCACTCGTACCTCGCGTGCGCGTCGTGATCGCCCTCGGAGCCATCGCCTGGCGGACCTACCTGGACCACCTCGAGCGTAGGGGCATCGGGGTCCCCCGACCGAGGCCACCGTTCGTGCACGGGGCCCAGCTCGAGCTCGCCGTCGCGATGACGAAGCCCGCACCCTTGCTCCTCGCCAGCTATCACGTGAGCCAGCAAAATACCCAGACGGGGAGGCTCACTCCGGCGATGTTCGACGCGGTGCTTGCCACCGCGACGCAGCGCGCCAAGATCGCCCGGAAGGGGCCCGGTCGCGCACCGAGGTAGTCACGTGTGCGTCATTCGCCTATCACTGCACCTGGACACACAAACGCGGTAGGCTTCTGGCAAAGCAGTGACGGACGCTGTCCCTTCCGCGTTGCCCCTGGCGGCTGGCTCCCGGCTCGATCGATACGAGCTATTGTGCCCCATTGCAGAAGGGGGAATGGCGAGCGTTTGGGTCGCGCGCCAGAGCGGCAAGCACGGGTTCGAGAAGCTCGTCGCGATAAAGACGATCCTTCCGAAGTTCGCCACCGACGTTCGCTTCCAGGAGATGTTCCTTGACGAGGCGCGGATCGCTTCGCGGATCGAGCACGTCAACGTCGCGCAGATTTTCGACCTGGGCGAGGAGCACGACATTCTCTACCTCGCGATGGAGTACGTCGACGGCGATTCGCTGTCGAAGCTCAATCGAGCTTGCCTTCGGCAAGGCATCAAGATTCCTACTGGCGTCATCCTTCGGGTGCTCGCGGACACCTGCGCCGGCCTGCACGAGGCGCACGAGCTCAAGGACGGGGTGGGCCGGCCTCTCGAAATCGTCCATCGTGACGTCAGCCCGCACAACATCCTTGTAAGCTCTCGGGGGGTCGCGAAGCTCATCGATTTTGGGATCGCCAAGGCGAGGTCGCGAATGGGCAGCGACACGAACTCCGGCGTGCTCAAAGGCAAGATCGCGTACATGGCGCCCGAGCAAGCGCTCGGCCACGCCATGGACCGGCGCGCGGACATCTGGGCGGTGGGCGCCATCCTCTATCACCTGCTCGCGGGGCGACCGCCCTACGAGGCCGACAATCAGTTGGCCACGCTCCATCTCCTCGGGTCCGGACGTCCCCCGCCACCCCTCCCATCGAGCGTTCACCCGGTCATCGGGGCGATCGTGCGGCGCGCGTTGACGTATGCACCGGACGCCCGCTGCTCGACGGCCGCCGAAATGCGCGACTCCATCGAGCAGGGGATGGTCACCGCGCGACTGACGACGACCTCCGGAGACGTCGCGGCGTTCGCCGCACTTCATCTAGGCGATCGCGCGGAGAAGAGACGCAGCGCGATCGACGATGCCCTCGCCATCGCCGCGGAGCGCATGCGTGTCGAGCAGCGACTCGAGGCTCGCGGCCGTGCGACGCTTGCCCTTGCGCCCGACAGCAATACTTCGCTGCCGCCGTCGTCGGTCCCGTCCCTCGGTCAGCCTCGCGACTCGATGACGCTGGCGGATACCCCCGAAGCGCTCATTCCACCCATCGAACTCATCGCGAAGCTCACGCCGCGACTCTCCGACGCACCGCAGCCATCGTCCTACGCCACCCTCGGTCTCGCGGCCGTCGACGCCTCCGTTCCCCTTCCGCCATCGCCCAGATCTCGCAAGGGCCCCCTCGCGATTGTCGGTCTGCTGCTCATCGCGGTCGCCGTGGCGGCGGCGGCGCGACTCGACGTGCTGCGGCCCGACGCCGCTCCCTCCCACGCATCGACCCCGTCGCCCGTGATGGCAACCCGACCGCCCCCGGTCGTTGTGCCGTCCGCCACTCCTACCGTCACCGTGGCGCCCACCTCGACGGGGACCTCCTGGTCGCTGCTGCCCACAGTCAATGCGAGCGCCCTCCCGAAGGCGACGGGGACCGCCACCACGCCACTGGCACCCGAGCCCGTGGTACGCCCACGTCCACAACGCTGGGTCGCACCCAGGAAGACGCCGACCTCACAAGAGTCAGAGCCCGAACCGACTCCGGAGCCCGCGGCACCTGCACCCGAACCCCCGCCGCCTCCTACGCCCGCCCCTTCGCCCGGGCCGGCCCCGCGCCCGTCGAAGAACGGTCCGGTCGACGACGGCTTCTGACGTGCCGCGCCAAGCTAGGTCGATCGATCGGTCAGATCGGCCTCGACGCTGTCGAGAAGCTCGTTCGCTCGCGAGTCGTCGATTCCGAGTCCCTCGGCGAACAGGTTCAGGGCTCGTTCTCTTCGTCGGCAATGGCATTGTCGGCAAAGGCGATTGCAGCGGCCAGAACGAACGCAACCTCGCAGCGGGCGGGATCGTCGTGAAGCTGGGCGATCACCTCTCGCATCCGAGCGTCCCGTCCTTGCTCGGCGACGTTCTTTGCCGACTGATCGAGCATCGCCTCGATGTGCGCAGTACGCACTGAGTCCTCCGAGAGGTTCCGGAGCGCGCCTCGAAGCACCTCTCGCTCGTCGTCGCTGATCTTTCCGTCCGCCGACATCATCAAATACATGGCCTCGCAGATGGGCCCGAATTCGATCGTCACCGCTGCAAGCTCGGCCGCGTCCGGCGTGAGCTTGGAGAGATCCCCGAGCGCGATCGAGGGACGCTGACCTCGCGTCCTCAACTGGTCACGCAGGCGAGCGACGGTGGAGTTCGAGAGCCAGATCATGAATCCAGCCTACACCGTCAGTCGTCGAACTTGAACAGGTCCTCGAGATCGCCCTTGGTCAGCTTCTTCGCTCCGCCGACGTCCTCGGAGAGCACGGCGCCGACGAGCTCGCGCTTCTTCTCCGCCGAGCTCGAGGATCTTCTCTTCGATCGTCCCCTTCGCGACGAGTCGGTAGGTCGTCACGACCTTCGTCTGGCCGATGCGGTGCGCGCGGTCCGTCGCCTGGTCTTCCACGGCCGGGTTCCACCACGGGTCGAAGTGGATGACGGTGTCGGCCGCCGTCAGGTTCAGGCCGCTGCCGCCCGCCTTGAGCGAGATGAGGAAGACGGGCGGCCCGTCGTCGCTCTGGAAGTGCTCGACGCGCTCTGCCGGTCCTTCGTCGACCCGTCGAGGTACTCGTACTTGACGCCGTCCTCGTCCATCGCGCGCTTGATGAGCTGAAGCATGCTCACGAACTGGCTGAAGACGAGCACCTTGTGGCCGCCTTCGACGCACGTCTGCACCAGCTCGCGCAGCGCGACGAGCTTGCCCGAGTCCTCGTCGCCGAACTGGCGCGGCAGGCCGAGAAGGCGCGGATCGCACGCCGCCTGACGCAGGCGCGTGAGCCCCGCGAGGATCTGGATGTGGCTGCGCGCGAGGCCCTGGCGCTCGACCTCGCCCATGACCTGCGCGCGCACCTCCTTGAGCACCGCGGCGTAGAGCGCCGCCTGCTCGCCGGTGAGCTCGCAGAACTGATCGGTCTCGATCTTCTCGGGAAGGTCCTTCGCGACCTCGGACTTGGTGCGCCGCAGGATGAACGGGTGGATGGTCGCGCGCAGGCGCTCGCCGCGGCCTTCTTGTCGCCGGCGTCGATGGGGCGCGAGTAGCGCTCCTCGAACTTGTCGAGCGGACCCGAGGAGGCCCGGCGATACGAAGTCGAAGATCGACCAGATCTCGCTCAGCCGGTTCTCGATCGGCGTGCCCGTGAGAGCGAGCCGCCGGTCGGCCTTTAGGCGCTTGGCCGCACGCGCCGTCGCGCTGAGAGGGTTCTTGATCTGCTGCGCTTCGTCGAGGATGACGTAGCGCCAGTCGATCTCCTTGAGCAGCTCCTCGTCGCGCCGGAGAAGCGCGTAGCTCGTCACGACCACGTCGGCGTCCTCGAGCTCGTCCTGGCGCTCCTTGCGCTCGGCCGCCGTGCCAGAGCGCGTGCCGCAGCGACGGGGCGAACTTGTCCATCTCGCGCAGCCAGTTGGTGACGACGCTCGTCGGCGCGACGATGAGCGCCTTGAACGGCTTGCGCTTGCCCTCGACCTTCGCGTCCTCGCTCTTCACGGCGAGGAGCAGCGCCAGCGTCTGCACCGTCTTGCCGAGACCCATGTCGTCGGCGAGGACGCCGCCGCGAGCCGATCTCGTGGAGGAACCAGAGCCAGTGGAAGCCCTGCTCCTGGTACGGGCGGAGCTGCGCCTTGAGGTTGCGCGGCTTGCGCGCGCCCTTGATCTCGTCGATGTCCTTGAGCTTGCTTGAAGAGCTCCTTCGTGTCCGCGGTCACGCTCGACACGACCGACCTGCGCGAGCAGCTCCTCGATGCGCCCCGCCTGCGAGAGCGGGAGCTTGCCGCCGTTGCCTCCGCCCGTCGCCAGGATCTCGGCCTGGCGCTGCAGCACCTCGCGCACCTTCTGGGGGTCGAGCCTGGCGAACGAGCCGTCGGCCAGGCGAACGTACTTCCGGCCCTCCGTCGAGGCAGCGGGCAAGCTCCTCCTGCGTGACGGCGACCCCCTCGCTCTCGAAGTTGAGCCGGAGCGACAGCCAGTCCACGCCGCTCGACACGCGAGCGTTCGCGCTGAGCGTTTCGTCGCGAAGTTGCACGTCGACCAGATCGTCCGGGACGAAGATGTCCCAGTCGTCAGGGAGCGACGCGATGCCCTCGGTCCAGAAGCGGATGGCGTCGTCGCCGTGGGCCACGAACTTGTTGCCGTCTTCGGCGGGGACCAGCCCCAGATCGCGAAGCTTGGCTGCGGCGGCCTGCTGCGCGGCGATGTCGCACCGGATGCACTTCGCGCGGCGGCTCGAAGCGTTCAGCGGCACTCCCTCGGTGCGACCTTGAGGTCCGGTCGGCGGTTTCACGATCACAGGGACCGTCATCCCGTCGGCGCGAACGTCGATCTCCACGTCCTCGTAGGCGGCGCGAAGGCTCACCTGAGCCTCGATGAGCGACCCGCCGGCCGCGACGCGGAAGGTCGGCACCGAGATCGACCACGTCGGCCACCTGCGACAACTCGGGAAGCTCCGCGCCGACCTCCGAGCGCGACCTTGGGCAGGCCCTGCATGACGAGCTCCGGCGAGCTTGTCGACCGGCTCGGTGATGATCGGCGTCGCGGAGGAGCCGCCGGACGGCCGCAGGCGAGACGCGGCGATCGATCGGCCGCGCCCAGCCCTCCTGCGCGTCGACGTACCAGCCCGGGCTGCCCTCGAACCACGCCCCGCTGGTCATCGTGAACTTGCGCGGGTCGCCTTGGCGCTGGAAGGAGCGTCTTCACGAGGATCTGCGTCCCGTCCGGCGAAAGCTCGAGATCGAACCGCAGGCGCAGCGGCTCGTCTCCGAAGCGCAGCTCCATCATCTGCGGCTCGACGATGACGCGGCGGCCCTTCAGGAGCGGCAGGAGGTCGCTCGCGTCCTCGCCTCGCACGTCGATGCCGACGCGGCGGGGCCCCTGGTTCTCGAAGCGAGCGAGCAGCCGCATCGCATCGCGATCCGGGGTCGGGATGCTGATCTTGCGCGACGAGCAGCGCGCTCGGCAGGAGCGGCGACGCGAGCGTCGGGGTCGATGAGCGTGATCGTGAGCGCTCCCCCGCCCGAATTCGGCGAATGGCCCAGCTGCTTGACCTGAAAACGGTATTCGACTTGCTTGGGGGCGGGCGGCAGCGGCTCCGGAAGCCATGCATCCACCCCCGTTCCACTAGGGGGAAGTCCGCGCGGAGGAATGCCCGCGTGATGTGTCGCCTTCATCGCACGTGCCCGCGCCCGCTTGCTGCGCCGCCCTTCCCCTTCGACGCCGGCGACGTGCACGGTGCCGCCGTGCACCGTGTAATGAACACCATTGCTGGACGATGGCTGCACCGGACGCGGCTGTGCCCCACGCGCATGGTCTCTCAACGCGATGAGTAGCGCCGCGACATGCTTGCAGTGCCCCCCGTTGCTCGAGGCGAACGCCGGACACGTGCAGGTCGATACGAACCCGCCGGGCGTGAGCTGGAGCGTGACCTTGTAGGGCTCGCTATCGGTTCCACGGACATTGCCGCGAGCGCCCGCGTCCTCGACGACGATGCCTTCCACGGCATGGCGCCGTACGTAGTCGTACCCGCGAAGATAGGCCCGCGCGCCGAGCAAACGCCGGAGGGCGCGATCATTGAGTGTCGACAGTGCTTCGGTGAACGGTGAGGCCAAAGGCTTGACGCACGCGCCGGGGCGTGCCCTTTTTTCACTGCTTCGATGTTCGTTTCTCTGCTTGCGGCCGATGCCGTGGGCCCTTGGAAGAACGCGAACGGGCTTGGCTGGCCTGCGAGGCCGGGGCCGGCGGCAAAAGCCTCGGACCCGTCCGCGACTGGAGAATCGGGCACGGTCCGGTGCAGGGCACCGATGCCGCGAGCGCGCGATACTCTGTCTATGGTGCGTAGCATCCCTCGTAGGACTTCGCAATAGCTGGATTCTCTCGCATCCTCACGATTTGGGATGCAGCCCGACACGCGTACCACGCGTGATTGAGGCCCCGGCCATTCGGCGGTACGACACTCCCCGACTCGCCCATGCGTTTCGATGCCATCTGCTTTATCCCATGTCTGGCGCTCGGCCTCGGAGCGTGCGCCGTGCCCATCGAGGCCGGGCTGGACGATGCGGAGGCAAACCGCGTCTTCGTCGCGCTCGACCACGCAAGCATCGAAGCGTCGAAGGAGCCTGATCCGGCGACCGAAGGGCGATGGCGGGTAAGCGTCGCCCAGACCGACGTGGCGCGGGCCCTGACCGTGATGCGCGACGAGGGGCTGCCACGTCAGGACAGGCCAGGCGTCCTCGAGGCCGTCGGCAAAGGCTCGCTCGTGCCGAGCGAGGCGGCAGAGCACGCCGAGCTCATTGCCGCGATCGCTTCCGAGCTCGAGCGCTCCCTCCAGAGCATCGACGGGGTGCTTGTCGCGCGGGTGCACTTGAACGTACCGCCAGCGAGCCCCCTTCGCGATCTGGCACCCCCGCGGGGAACGGCAAGCGTGCTGGTCGAGCACGAGGGGCGATGCCGCCTATCAGCGCCGACTCCGTTCAGCGCCTCGTCGCCGGCGGGGTCACCGGCCTGCTGGCAACCGACGTCGTCGTGGTCATGGTCCCTCACGCGTCCGCTGCGACCTCCGCGGGCGGCGACCTCGCGCACGTCGGTCCGATCGCCGTCGCACGCGCATCGGTGCAAAAGCTCCAGGCCGCGCTCGTCGGGCTGGTCGCGCTGGTCGCGATCCTGGCTGCCGCCACTCTCGTGCTGTACTCACGCTTGACCCGCGCGCGAATCGCTTCGATGCAAGAGTCTTCGCCTCTCCCCCGCTGACCGTCGTGATCCGCCTCGCCGGGGTCAGCAAGTCCTTCCATCAGCCGGGCGGCGGATCGCGATCGATCCTGCGAAACGTGACTCTGGAGGTGCCCGAGGGATGCCTCTATGGACTCATTGGTCCGGGCGCGAGCGGCAAGAGCGTCGTCCTGAAGATGATCACCGCCCTCATGAAGCCCGACCGAGGCACGGTGCAGATCGGAAGCGACGTTCTCACCGACACGTCCGAGCTCGGCCTCGAGCAGATTCGCAAGCGGATAGGAATGGTCTTCCAGAACAACGCTCTCTTCGATCACCTCACGGTCTTCGAGAACGTCGCATTCCCGCTGAGACGCCTCTACGCACCTGCCGAGGAAGAGGTGCGCGCGCGAGTGGCCGAGCGGCTCGAACGGGTATCCTTGCCAGGGTTCGAGCAGCGCATGCCCTCGGGGCTGAGCGGGGGCCAGAAGAAGCGTGTGGGCGTCGCTCGCGCGACCGTGACGCGCGCGCCCGTCGTGCTCTACGACGAGCCGGCCGCCGGACTCGACCCCGTGACGTCGCAGAAGATCTTCGATCTCCTGCGCGCCGAACAGCGTGCGAGTGGTTCTACCGCCGTGATGGTGTCGAGCGACCTCGATCGCCTGCTCACGGTCACGGATCGCGTCGGCATGATGTACCGGGGCGAGCTGATCTTCGACGGAACCACGGACGAGGCCCGGTCGAGCGCCGAACCCCGCGTACGCCAGTTCGTCCACGGATTGACGGAAGGCCCTCTGTGAGCCGCGGAGCCCTCTTCGTCCTCATGCTTGCGGTTGCCTGCTCGCGGCAATCGTCGGCACCGGGTGAGGCCCCTGCCTCGCCATCCGCGAGCAACGTCATCGCAACGGCGCCGGCCACCGCGAGCTCCGCGGCAAGCCTGGCATCCACCGGCTCTCCGATGGCCACGGTGAAACTCCTCGACGCGGGCCGCACCCCTCGGCAGAAGCTCCGCTACGCCTGGCGAGCGGACCGCAAGGAGCGGCTCGCGGTGGATCTGCGCACGGCCACGTCTACCGAGATCCCGGGCGAGAAGCCTGCGGAGATTCCCCTCCCCCCCTCCACCTCGTCATCGCGATCGACCCACAGAGCGTGTCGACTGAGGGAAGCCTCGTCTACTCGTGGAGGGTCACGTCCGCGACGGTCGCCGAGAGCCAAGGCACCCCCTCTCAAGTGGCAGACGGCATGCGAGCGGAAGTCTCCGTCATAGAGCACCTGTCGGGCACCGCCGAGGTGACGGCGCAGGGCCTGGCGCCGGACGTCGCGATCGATCCCGGCTCGGCAGCCGATGCAGGAACGACTGGGCAGATGATCGAGCAGGTCCGCCAGATCCTGCGTGACCTCGCCGCACCGTTCCCCGAAGAGGAAGTCGGACCAGGCGCACGCTGGGAGAAAATATCTCAGCTCGCTTCTAGGGACGCTCGCATCACGCAGACCGATACCTTTTCCCTGCTCGAGATCGCGGGCGAGAAGGGCACGCTCGACGACGTGCTGGCACAGACGGCTCCACCGCAGACGCTGGCAGGCCCCGGGGGCGGGCCGGGAGAGCAAGCACGGCTCGAGTCGATGCTCGCGTCAGGCGACGCGAAGACGCACTTCGACCTGTCCCGCCTCGCGCCCGAGTCGAAATTCGACGGGACCACGACGATGGTCGTCTCGAGCCAGCCTTCGACGGAGAAGCCGCGCCGTTTGACGATGGTGATGCGCATCGAAATCGTCCTATCGGGGGCCATGCGGTGACCGAAGGCGACCTCGAGCTCGTCCAGGTCCTCGCAGCGTGGTCGGTGACAATCCCGGCGGTCGTGACGATCGTCGTTCGTGACGAGCGACGTTTGACGGGGCAACGTCTCGAGCGAGCATGGCCGCCTCAGTCGCGCGATGCCGCTATCTTTGGCCTCTGGCTCATGGGGGTCCATCCGCTGTGCGTCCTCGTTCACTTCTCGCGCACGCGCCGCAGCGTGGCCGGCGTTCTCCTCGGCCTGTCGTGGTTGGCCGCGGTCGTGTTCGGCGCCCTCGGTGCCGAGCTGGGCGCCGCAGCGGGGATCGAGTGGCTGGGGCTGTAGAAGGAGCATCGGTACTGACCTTCGACGGGAAGTGAGTTATTAGCGCGGGAATGAAGGCCTCGCTCCGTATGGTGATGCTCGCGCTCGCGCCGCTCGCGTCGACGGCGTGCGCGAAGAACGAACCTGAACCCACACCGACCGCCGCCAACACGACCGCGGCTCCGACGGTTGCCCCGACGCCGCCCGCGCCCGCGCTCACGTCGTCGGGCCCGCTCGCGTCGACACTCCACCCGATGCTGCTCGACCCGGCGAACGCCAAAGACACTGCGCCCGCCGTCTTCAAGGCGAAGTTCACGACGACCAATGGCGACTTCGTAGTCGAGGTGCACAAAGACTGGGCACCCATCGGGGCCGATCGCTTCTACAACCTCGTGAAGCTCGGGTTTTACGACGACACGCGCTTCTTTCGCGTGGTGGACGGATTCATGGTCCAGTTCGGCATCAGCGGCGACCCCGCGGTCAACGCGAAGTGGCAGGACAGCGCAATCGCGGACGAGTCCGGCAAGCAGTCCAACAAGAAGGGGTTCATCACCTACGCTCAGCGCAACACTCCGGGCTCGCGCACGACCCAGGTCTTCATCAACTTGGTCGACAACGCGCGGCTCGACGGGATGCACTTCGTTCCGTTCGGGCAGGTCGTCCAAGGGATGGATGTGGTCGATTCCCTTTACAAGGGCTACGGCGAGGGCACCGATCAGGGCCGCATCCAGGCCCAGGGCAATGCCTACCTCGACGCCAGGTTCCCCAAGCTCGATGCGATCAAGCACGCGGAGATCGTAAAGTAGACGAGTATCCTCTCGGCTCGGCCCGCGTGATTCAGTTCAAGGACGTCCACAAGTCGTTCGGTCCCAAGGCCGTCCTCTCGGGCGTCTCGTTCGAAGTTCACGCTGGGGAAGTGTTCTTCATCATCGGTGCATCCGGGGTCGGCAAGAGTGTGCTCATCAAGCAGCTCGTCGGCCTTCTGGGCCCCGACACCGGAGAGATCTGGCTCGACGGACAGGAGATCTCGAAGAAGAACGAGCGGGAGATGCAGCCGATTCGCAAGAAATGCGCGATGGTCTTCCAGCACTCGACGCTGTTCGACTCGATGACTTGCCTCGAGAACGTCGCGCTGCCCTTGCGCAAGCACAAGGGGCTTTCGATGAAGGATGCCCTCGCAGAGGCACGAGCGCGGCTCCAGCTCGTCCACATGCACGAGTTCGCAGACCACTATCCCTCGGAGCTCGGGGACGGGATGCGCAAGCGCGTCGCCATTGCCCGAGCGCTGACGCTCGAGCCACGATACGTCCTCTTCGACGAGCCCACGACGTCGCTCGATCCCGTATCCGCGCGGCGCGTGGATCGCCTCATTCGGGAGCTATCCGACAACCTGGGAGTGACGTCCATCGTCGTGAGTCACGATCTGGTGAGCACCTTCACGATCGCGAGTCGAATCGCGATGCTCTACAAGGGGCAAGTACGCCTCCTCGGAACGCCGGACGCCTTCAAGGCAAGCGAAGACGGGGTGGTGCTGCAGTTCATCCGCGGCCACGCGACCGGACCGATGGACCTCTGAAGCGCACGGCGCGGTCGCCTGCGCACCGCTGCGCGAAGGCCGCGAACGCCCGGCGGCCTTGACGGTCCATCGGGCCCTCCACCATGATGCCGTCGCTGCGAATGGGAGCCACCCGTCACTGGATGACCATCCTCGCGGGGTCGCTTGCGCTGTCGTGCGCGGGGGCTCCATTTCCTCGAGAGACGCGCGCCAGCAACGGGCGAACCGACGACCCCTGGCTCGACGGGACAGAGTGCGCCGTGGATGCTCCCGACGACGTGGGCCTGCACATCGAAGAGCTGGCCGCCGGAAGCGGGAAGCCGGTAGGCAAGGGAGAGACCGTCCGGGTTCATTACACGGCTCAGCTGGCGGACGGCACGACCGTGCACAACACCCGCGACGGCGGCCCTCCCATCGAGATCATCATCGGCAGCACGAAGATGATCTGCGGCTTCGAGAGGGCGCTCCTCGGAATGCGCGCGGGGGGAGAACGGCGCGTCCAGGTTCCATGGCGTGTCGCCTTTGGCGAGGGCGGCAGGCCCCCCGACATTCAGCCGAGAACCGACCTGGTCTTCGTCGTCGAGCTGTTCCTACCGGCCGACGTCATGACGGCCCCGGCCGGCGGGCCTCCGGTGAATCCCATGATGGGCCCGAGACGGCAGTAGGCCACGGCGATGGCGCAGGAGCGTTCAATCGAGGTCAAAGTCGGAGCGCTGATCCTCGTCTCACTGGCCATCCTGGGCGGGTTCATCCTCGTCATGGGAGGGCTAACTTTCCAGAAGACGTACGCGGTGTACGTCGACTTCGACAACCCGGGATCGCTTCAATCGGGAGCCGCCGTTCGCATCGCCGGCGTGAAGGTCGGCAGTGTCGAGAATCTCCAGTTCATCGGCAAGATCGACCCCGGCACCGGGCGCCGAGTCCTCGTGCGGTCGAAAGTTGCCATCGAGCGGCGGGTACAGGAGTCGATCCACGCAGACGCCGACTTCTACGTCACCGCACAGGGCGTACTGGGCGAACAGTTCCTCGCCATCGATCCCGGGAGCCAGGACAAGCCCCTGCTCGCGGAAGGGGCCATCGTCAAGGGCATCGACCCGCCGCGCCTCGATCTCTTCCTCGCCAAGGCCTACGAGCTCCTCGACACGACGCTCGGCGGCCTCAGAAATAACCGGGACGCGCTGGGCGACATCATCGCGAACACGGCCGGGCTTCTCAAGGGCCTCAACATCATCGTCAGCGGCAACCGCGAGCGCATCGACAGGATCGTCGCGAACGTCGAAGAGACGACGGTCGAGACCAAGCAGCTCGCCCACGACGCACGCGTCAACTACGTCGACAGCCCCAAGCTTCTACGAACTGTCGACAACATCGACAAGCTGACCGCGCAGATCCAAGAGGACGCCGGGCCGATGCTCAAGGACGCGCGAGAGGCGCTGGCCAACCTCAATCGCCTCTCGGCGACCGTGGGGGACGCGCAGGAACAGGAGAAGATTCGTAAGGCGCTGGGAGACGTTGCGCAGCTCGCCGAGCGAGCCAACGCCACCGCGGCCGACGCCCAAGCCATCGTGTCGCACATCAAGACGGGAAAGGGCACCGTGGGCGCCCTCGTGATGGATGAAGAGATCTACGACGACATGCAGGAGATGATTCGCGACCTCAAGCACAACCCCTGGAAGTTCCTGTGGCGCGAATGACCTAGCGAGTCCGACGACGAACCATTCACTCGCCCGAACTGTCTTGAACGCTCGAGTCTCCTCCCCCGGAGCTCGACCCCTGGGCGACGTCCGGCGGCGCCGCTTCAGGGGGCGCGGCCTCCTTGGGGGGGACTGCGCGTCCTTTGGCGGCGCCCCCGTGTCCGGCGTCGGCTGCGTGCCGACGTCGGGGGACGCACCATCAGCGGGCGGAGGGGCCTGCGCACCGTCGGAGCCGCCTCCTTCGGCGGAGGTGGCGTCACCCCCATCCGCGCTGACTTGCATCGCAGCGTCGCTCCCCCCTCCTCCGTACTCACGGTCGACGCCAGATCCGCCGAGCACGTGCTGGCCTTCCCCCCTGGCTGCTGCACGCAGAAGAGGCCCTCCTGGCAGTCCGTTGTCTGAAAGCACTGGCCCCCGGCGCCAAGCAGCGCGGGAGGCGAGCTGCACGCGAACGGTGCCACTCCGGAAGCAGCAACGGCCAGCGCAGCACAGGCAACCCTGAAATGCCTCACCCGGATGAGCTTACCGCCGCCTGCGGGGGTCAAGCGAGCGTCACGAGCACGTCGCCCTCGTTCACGGCCTGGCCCTCCACGACGAGGATCTTCTCGACCTTGCCGGCCTGCGGGGCCTCCTCGGGCATCTCCATCTTCATCGACTCGAGGATCACGCACACCTGACCCTCAGCGACCTCTTCGCCCACCTTGACTTCGATTTTCCAGATGGTTCCCGTGATGTGCGCGTTGACGCTTGCCATGCCGAATGAAGCTAGCGCACCCGCGGGGGGCGGGCATGATGCATTCGCGCCTCCCCGCACCGACCGTTTGCGAACGAGGGCACAGATCGGTACCCTTGGTTGAGGCGTGTGGCGGCATGCCCCTCGGCCCAGGAGAGCACAATGGCGGAACGGCAAGAAACCTCGGTGATGGTCTCCATCCAGGAGATCCTGCGCGACGCGCAAAGTCGCGAAGAGGAGGAGAAGGTCGAGGCCGAGCGCCGAGCGCGCGAGGAAGAGCAGCGCCGGATGGACGAGATCCGCCGGCAGCAGGAGGCGGAGGCCGCCCAGCTGCGCGCGATCGAAGACGAACGCGACCGCAAGGCTTTCGAGGAGCAGAGGCGCCAGACCGAGCTTGCGGCCCTGCAGCAGGGTGCCGTCCAGCGGGCCCGTATGGAGGCCGAATCCACGGCGCGGCTCGCCGAGATGACGGCCCGGCAGGACCACGAGCGACAGCTTCACGCGCTGACCCACGACAAGCACAAGAAGCGTCTGCAGATCTTCCTCGTGAGCCTCGGAATACTCCTGTTCGCCGGCCTCATCGGAGGTGGCTTTGCCATCAAGGGGGCCATGGACAAGGCGAACGCCGCTCAGGCGCAGGCGCGCGACCTCCAGGACAAGATCGACCAGGCCGAGGCGCAAAGGCAGAAGCTGCAACGAGACCTCGAGAACACGAAGGATCCGGAGCAGATCTTGGAACTTCAGAAGCAGCTGCAGGACCAGCAACAGAAGCTCCAGCAGCTCAACAACCAGGCCCCAGCCCAGAAGAAGCCCGCGGGCGGTGGCGGTGGCGGTGGCGGCGGTGGTGCGAAGCCGGCCGGCGGTGGCGGTGGTGGCAGCGGAAAGCCCTGCAATTGCACGCCCGGCGACCCGCTCTGCTCGTGCTTGTAAGTGTCCGACTCTCGCGTCGTCTTTGCTCTGGATCTCCCCACCCTCGAGGGCGCCCGAAAGATGGCCCTCGCGGTGCGGGAGGCCGTGGGCATGGTCAAGGTCGGCCTCGAGCTCTTCGTCGAAGCGGGGCCTCGAGCGGTAGCGATCGGCGATGAGGCCGGCCGCCCTGTTTTCCTCGATCTGAAGCTGCACGACATCCCCGAGACCGTGGAGCGGGCCGTCGCGCGCGCCTCCGCGCTCGGGGTCCGCATGCTCACGGCGCACGCGAGCGGAGGGCGGGAGATGCTCCGCCGCGCGGTCGAGCGTTCCAAGAAGGAGGGTCGGGGACTGGAGATCGTCGCCATCACGGTGCTCACGTCCCTCGATATCGACGACCTGCACGCAATCGGCATAACGGAAGACATCCCATCGCACGCGGAGAGGCTCGCGCGGGTGGCGTGGGAGCAAGGGGTTCGCACGTTCGTCTGCTCGCCACATGAGGCGACCCGACTCCGCTCGACCCTCGGCCCCGACGCGACGTTGATCACGCCGGGGGTGCGACCCGCGGGGGAGGCGGGCAGGGATGACCAGAAACGCACGATGAGCGCCCGCGAGGCCATCGAAGCCGGGGCGAACTGGGTCGTCGTCGGCCGTCCGATCCGGGACGCCGCGGACCCGCTCCGCGCCGCGCGCGACATCGCCGCCGAGGTGGACGGTGCGCTCGCCTCACGGCGCATGCGGTAAGCTCACCGCGTCATCTCGCTCGTGAATCCCCAAGGCCGAATCATCTGCGGGCTGCAGCCCGTCCGCGAAGCCATCCGCAAACACGGGGCCCAGCTCTCTCGCGTCGTCGTCGAATCGGCGCCTGAAAGGCAAGCTCCCCAGCTGGAGGCGCTCGCCCGCTTCGCGCACGATCACGGCGCTTCCGTCGAGCGGCTCGCCCGGGGCGATCTCGACCGGATGGCTCGCGGCGTACGTCACCAGGGGGCGATCGCATTTGCTCCCGCGCTCCGGGTCGGTTCGCTGGACGACATCGTCCTCGGCGAATCGGACACTCCTGGTTGCGCTCGACGAAGTGCAGGATCCGCAGAACTTCGGGGCCGTCATCCGGTCCGCCGTCGCGATGGGGGCGACCGCGATCGTGTGGCCCGAGCACAGCTCGGCGCCGCTCTCGCCTGCCACGTTCCGCGCATCGGCGGGCGCCGTCGAGCATGCCACGCTTTGCCGGGTTGCTTCCCTCCCCCACGCGCTCGACGACCTACGCGCCCGTGGCGTGGCGGTCGTCGGCCTCGATATGAGCGGCGAGGTCACGATCGACCAGGTCGACCTCGCGAAACCCGTCACGCTGGTGGCGGGAGCCGAGGGCAAAGGATTGCGACGCACAGTGAAGCGCGCGTGCGACGCGATCGTTCGCCTACCCATGCCCGGTCCGGTCGCATCGCTGAACGCGTCGGTGGCGGTAGCGATAGCGCTCTACGAAGCCGTACGGCAAAGGGGGCGCCCCGAATCAGGGAGCAACGTTTCATGAGCGTTCGAATCGAGAAATCCGCGCACGTGACGACTGTCGTCCTCTCGCGAATCGAGAGGCGCAACGCGGTCGACCGGGAGACGGCCGACGCGCTGACAGCGGCGTTCGAAGCGTTCGACCGGGACGAGAACGCGCACGTCGCCGTCCTCTGGGGCGAAGGCGGCACGTTCTCTGCGGGTGCCGACCTCCGCGCGATCGCCGAGGGGCGACCGAACCGCGTGGAACCCGACGGACCCGGGCCCATGGGGCCAACTCGCATGGCTCTGACGAAGCCCGTCGTTGCGGCCGTGGCAGGGCACGCCGTCGCCGGCGGTCTCGAGCTCGCGCTCTGGTGCGACCTGCGCGTCGTCGAAGAGAACGCGACCTTCGGCGTCTTCTGTCGGCGCTGGGGCGTGCCCCTCATCGACGGCGGTACGGTCCGCCTGCCGCGCATCGTCGGCATGTCGAGGGCGCTCGACATGATCCTGACTGGGCGCGCCGTCGGAGCAGTCGAGGCTCTCGCGTGGGGTCTGGCCAATCGCGTCGTACCTCCCGGAGGCGCGCGAGCGGCAGCGGAGGCTCTCGCGCAAGAGATCTCGATGCTCCCCCAGGTGTGCATGCGATCGGACCGTCGCAGCGCGCTCGAGCAATGGGCGCTTCCCCTCGACGGAGCGATTGCCAACGAGCTGGCGCTCGGGGCGGCCACGATTGCGTCGGGCGAGACCCTCGAGGGTGCGGCGCGATTCTCCGGCGGTGCCGGGCGTCACGGGGTCTAGTCGCGGCGCACGATCATGTCACGGACCTGAGCGCGCAACGCCGTGCGACGCTGGGCGACGAAGCGCGGATCGAATGGGTCGAGCCCCACGTAGCGCTGCACGATCTGGCCAAGGGCGAACGGCAGGAAGTGGGCTCCGAGGGCCGTGAGGACGAGCTGCTTGGGATCTCCGTCCACGAACGCGCCCGCGTCTTGCCCCGCCTTCACGAACGCGGCCCCTCCCTCCAGGACGAGAAGCACGTGGCCGAGAAGCTCGCCGCGCATTACCGGGCCCCAGTCCATCGCCTCGCGTAGCAGCAACCGGGCGGCGAAAGGTCGCTCGCCCAGCACCGCCGTGACCGCGTCGGCCGCCCTGTCCAGCCGCTCTGCGAACGTCCCCTCGCTCGAATAGGCCGCTCCAAGCGGCGCGGCCAGTCGCGAGACCAGTCGGTCGAGCGCCGCGGCGTACAGCGCGTCCTTGGTCGTGAAGTGGTAGAAAAGCGAGGCCTTGCGCATGCCCACCCGCTCGGCCACATGGTTCATGCTCGTGCCGTCGTATCCACGCTCGGCGAAGAGGCCCGTCGCGACCTCGAGGATCTCCTCCTTCCTCGGCCTGGGGGAGTCGGCTTGCGGTTGCGTCATCGGATTGCATCTTACCTGGTCGAAGGGACATTCTCGGCATGGATGACGTGAAAGACGCGTCCGAGCTCTCGCGGAGGCTCGCCCAGGTCGGCTACCTGGCCGGGGACGATCTCGCCCTCGTGTGCTGGCTTTCGCTGGCGCTCGGACGGCCCTTGCTGGTCGAAGGTCCCGCGGGCGTCGGCAAGACGGACCTCGCGCGAGCCCTCGCAGAAGCGCTGCAGCGCGAGCTGGTTCGGCTGCAATGCTACGAAGGGCTGGACGAGGCCAAGGCCCTCTACGAGTGGGACTACGCCAAGCAGATGCTCTACGTGCAGCTTCTGCGCGATACGGTCGCCGCCCGAACGTCGGGCGCCGAATCGCTGGGCGAGGCGGCCGATCGCGTGGCGGGAGCGGACACCACGTTCTTCAGCCGCCGATTCCTCGTAGAGCGACCCATCTTGCGGGCCCTGACGAGCACCGCGCCGGTCGTGATGCTGGTCGACGAGGTGGACCGTGCCGACCCGGAGTTCGAGGCGTTCTTGCTCGAGGTGCTCGCAGAAGGGCAAGCGACGATCCCGGAGATTGGCACCATCCGCGCCAAGAGCCTTCCCCTCTTCGTGTTGACGAGCAACGGTACGCGCGACATGACCGACGCGCTTCGACGGCGCTGCCTGCACGCCTTCCTCGATTATCCGCCTCCATCTCGCGAGCAAGCCATCGTCGAGCTTCGCGTGCCCGGCATCGCCGACCATCTCGCCGCACGGCTCACGGCGTTCGCGCGCGACGTTCGCGAGATGGACCTTCGCAAGCCACCGTCAATCTCGGAGACGATCGACTGGGCGCGGGCGCTCGTCCTGCTCGGAGCAAGCGCCATCGACCCGGAGCTCGCCCGCTCCACTCTGGGGGTGCTGCTCAAGCACGGCGAGGATCGAGCGAAGGTCGAGGCGAAGCTCGGGACTCTGGCCAGGCCCTGATTCAGCCGCCCGTCCGTTGTTTCAGCGCTTCACGGCCGTTCCGCACGTGGGACACGCCGCGGCGCCCTTCTCGAGCGGCTGGCCGCAGTCGGCACATCGACCGGGCTTTGGCTCGGCCATCTCGGGCAGACTCTGCTGGCGCAGACGGGCGAACCGTCCGAGCGCGTC
The DNA here is from genome assembly GCA_963847465.1 of uncultured delta proteobacterium. Lineage (GTDB taxonomy): Bacteria > Myxococcota_A > Polyangia > Polyangiales > Polyangiaceae > Palsa-1150. The sequence goes on from CAWKAF010000034.1 coordinate 239,571, forward strand.
GAGGAGGCCCGCGTTGGCGCTGTTGGCCGGAACCACGTGGGTCTCGACGCCGACGATGATGATCTCCGGCGCCGACCCCATCGGTGCCCGCGCGCGAGGCGGCATGACGAGCGGTTCGGGAGGCCGCGCGGACGGACGCCGCGCCGGGGGCGCGTCGGTCTCCTGGCACACGACGACGATGGCGGCGACGTTGTCCTGCGCACCCGCCGCGAGCGAAGCATCGATCAGGGCGCGGACCCGGCTATCCGGCGAGCTGTCCTCCGAGAGGAGCTCCGTGATTCTGGCGTCGTCCAGCACGTCGCTGAGCCCGTCGGAGCACAGAAGATACACGTCGCCCGGGGTCGCGACGAGCGTACGAAGGCTCACGCGGAGGCTCTCCCCCATGCCGAGCGCGCGTGTCACGACGTGCTGCGGCATCTTGTCGAGGAGGGCATCGTCAGTCCCTGGATGCTTCTCGAGCACGTCGACCATCAAGGAGTGGTCCACGGTCAGCGATTCGATGACGTCGCCCCTCAGCCGGTAACAGCGGCTGTCGCCGACATGGGCGAGATGAACGATGTCCCCTCCCGGCGAGAAGGCGAGCGCCACGATGGTCGTGCCCATCCCCTGGTACTTGGACGACTTCTTCGCGATATCGATGATGTCGGCGTTGGCGCGGTGGATAGCCGCGGAGAGCCTTCGCGCGACGGTCCAGAGGCCGAAACGATCGATCTCCGGCCGCTCCGCCAGAGAGGTGGCCGTCGACTCGAAGACGTTCGCGACCGTCGTCGTCGCGAGCGCGCTGGCGACGTTGCCTGCCGCGTGGCCGCCCGCTCCGTCGGCGAGCAGGAAGAGGCCGAGCTCCGGACGGAGCAGTACATGATCCTCGTTGTGATCGCGCTGGCCGATGTCGGTGGCACCAGCAGCCAGCGGTTCGAGGGCGCGCGTTATGACGACCGGGTCGTCGCCGCCGCTAGCAGCGGCCTCCCTCTCCTCCATGCCACACCTAGACTACCTCAGCTCGGCCACCTGTTCCCCGAAGATTCGCTCGATGGCCGCAAGGAGCGTGTCGCCTACCTCGACTCCCCACTTCGACCCGAGGGTGAGCACGGCCTCGGCACCCCCGTCGAAGCCGAGGTACAGGGCCACGGGGCAGTTGCCCTTGGCCTCCGAGAGCACCCGCGCGAGGCTCGCGAGATCGGCGGCCCGCGTTCGCTCGGCGCTCACGCGGATGGCCACCGACCGCGTGTCGGCGCGGATTGCCTCGGCGAGAGGCTTGATTTCACTGAGCAGGATCGTGGGCTCCCGCGGGGCGTCCGGGTCGTCGTCGGGGTCGTCCGAGCGCTGGGGGAAGCTGACTTTGCCCGTGACCAGCACCGGGTCTCCCGTTGCCAGGGTGTGCGCGAACCGATCGATCTCCTTCTGTCGCATCTTCACGCTGACGCGTCCGGTCAGGTCCTCGAGCTCGAAGAACGCGACCTTGCCGCCGCCGTCCTTGAAGATTCGCTCGCGGTAGCCCTCGACCATGCCGACGAGCTTGACCTGCGCCCAGTCCTCCATTGCGGCGCACTCTCGAATCGCGGCGGCTCCGAGCTTCGCGAGACCAGCGTCCCCCGCGGCCTTCGCCCCGACCGGCCCCGCCGCTCGCTCGATCTTGCGCCCGAGATAGCGCTCGAGCGGGTGCCCCGAGACGTAGAAGCCAAGCGCCTGCCGCTCGCGCACCAGCAGCTCGCGCCGGTCCCACGGTTCGGCCTCGACGTAGTCGCCAGCCGTCGGCGCCGCAGAAGCCTGTTTCGGAGCGGCGTCGAAGAGGCCGAAGAGGGTGGTCTGGCCCGCGTCGCGGTCACGGCTCGCCGCGCGCGACCGCTCGAGGGCGACGTCGATCGACGCGAACGCCCGCGCTCGGGTGACACCCCGCTCTTCGAGCGTCGAATCGAACGCCCCGCACTGCACGAGCGCCTCGAAGACGGCCTTGTTGACGCGCTTGGCGTCGACGCGCGACGCGAGGTCGAACAGATCGCGGAACGGCCCCTCGCCGCCTCGCCTCGAACACGGCCTCGAGCGCCGCGCCGCCGAGGCCCGCGAACGGCGCCGAGCCCGAAGCGAATCTGCGGGCCCAGCAACGTCCTTCGACCTTCGTCGCGAGCGGCGCGCCGGCCTGTCCCCGGCGGGGTGCGTGTAGACGACCTTGAAGTCCGTGTCGCTCTCGTTGACGTCGGGCGGGAGCACGGTGACCCCCATCGCGCGCGCGTCGGCGATCGTGCGCACCACCTTCTCGATGCGCGTCCTTGTCGCTCGTCAGGATCGCGCAGAGAAGCTCGACCGGGTAGTGCGCCTTCAGCCACGCGGTCTGGTACGTGATGAGCGCGTAGGCCGCCGAGTGGCTCTTGTTGAAGCCGTAGCCGGCGAAGTACTCGAGCAGACCGAAGATGCGCTCGGCGTCCTTCTCGTCGACGCCGTTGCTTCTTCGCGCCCTCGACGAAGACGCTCTTCTGCTTCGCCATCTCCTCGGGCTTCTTCTTGCCCATCGCGCGCCGGAGCAGGTCGGCGCCGCCGAGCGTGTAGCCGGCGAGCGCCTGGGCGATCTGCATGACCTGCTCCTGGTAGACGATGACGCCGTAGGTCGGCGCGAGGAGCTCGTCGACGAGCGGGTGCAGCTGCGCGATGGCTGCGCGCTCGTGCTTGCGGTTGACGAAGTCCGTCGACCATCCCGCTGCCGAGCGGGCCAGGCCGGTAGAGCGCGACGGCGGCGACGATGTCCTCGAAGCCGTCGGGCCGCAGGTCCTTGAAGAGCTGCTGCATCCCGCTCGACTCGAGCTGGAAGACGCCCTTGGTCTCGCCCGACGCGAGGAGCTTGAACGTCGCGCGAGTCGTCCATCGGGATGCCGCGCGATGTCGAGTCGCTTGCTCTCGCGCTGCGAAGTCCGGTCGCGCGTTGATGAGGCGCACGGCGATGTCGATCACCGTCAGCGTCTTCAGCCCCAGGAAGTCGAACTTGACGAGGCCGGCCAGCTCGACGTCGTCCTTGTAGTACTGCGTGACGAGGGCGCCGGCCTTGTCGTCCGCCCCTGCCCCGGTCGACTTGCCCGCGTCGCGGAAGACCGGCACGTGGTCCCAGAGCGGGCCTTCGCTGATGACGATGCCGGCGGCGTGCTTGCCGGCGTGCCGCGTGAGGCCCTCGAGCTTCTCGAGCCTGGTCGAGCAGCTCGCGTACACGCGCGGTCGCGTCTCGTACATCGCCTTGAGCTTCGGCTCGACCTCGAGGCCTCGGCGATCGTGTACGTCTCGGCCGGCGTCTTCCGCGGGATGAGGTTGGCGATCTGCTGGGCCTCGGTCGGAGTGATGCCCAGGCAGCGCGCCACGTCCTTGACGACGCTCTTGCTCTTGAGCTCCGCGAACGTCGCGATCTGCCCGACGCTCGTCTCGCCGTACTTCTGCTGGACGTACGCGATGACCTCGTCGCGCCGGTCCATGCAGAAGTCGATGTCGAAGTCCGGCATGCTCACGCGCTCGGGGTTCAGGAAGCGCTCGAAGAGGAGGTTGTAGGGGATGGGGTCGAGGTCGGTGATGCGCATCGCGTACGCGACGAGCGACCCGGCGCCCGAGCCGCGCCCGGGCCCCACCGGGATGCCGCTCTCCTTCGCGTGACGGATGAAGTCCCAGACGATGAGGAAGTACCCGGCGAACTTCATCTTCGCGATGACGTCGAGCTCGGTCTCGAGGCGCGCGCCGTACGCGGCGCCGTCGACGTGCTTGTCCTGAGCGTCCGAGCTCTTCGAGCCTGCGTCCGGAGCCCCTCGCGCGCGACGTGGCGGAAGTAGCCCTTCGGTGTCGTACCCCTCGGGGACCTTGAAGCTCGGGAGCATCGGCTCGTCGAGCCTGCAGCTTGACACCCGACACTTCTCGGCGATCTCGAGCGTCGCCTTGACGGCCTCGGGGTACGCGGAGAAGAGCGTCGCCATCTCGTCGGGCGACTTCAGGTACATCTCGCTCGAACCGTGGTGGCGCTCCTGTCGCCTCCTCGAGCGAGCTGCCCGTCTTGATGCACGACAGGTACAGGTGCGCCTCGGCGTCCGCGCGCTCGGCGTAGTGCACGTCGTTGGTGGCGACGAGCGGCAGCCCCAGAGCCCGCGCGCGTCTTGAGGAGGATGCCGTTGAGCACCGGCTGCTCGGGAAGACCGTGGTCCTGGAGCTCGACGTAGAGGTTCCCTGGCTCGAAGGCGTCGCGCAGAGCGCCGAGCGACCTCCCGGCCTCGCCCCTCGCCCTCTTCGAGGATGGCCTGCGGAACGAGGCCCCCCATGCATCCTGTCATCGCGACGAGCCCCTCTCGCTCGAGCCGCGAGATCCGCGACGCCGACGGGCGACACCGCTGAACGTGTGCGCGCGAGACGAGCCAGACGAGGTTCTTGTAGCCCTCGAGCGTCGCCGCAAGGAGCGGGCAAGTGATGGGCGTGCCCGCCACGGCCGGCCACGTCGAGCTCGCACCCGAGGATCGGCCTGAACGCCGGCCTCCTTCGCAGCCTTGTAGAAGGTGATCGCGCCGAACATGTTGCCGTGGTCCGTCACGGCGACAGCCCCCATGCCGGCCGCGGCGACGCGCTTGACGAGGTCCTTGACCTTCACCGCCCCGTCGAGGAGCGAGTACTGCGTGTGGACGTGAAGGTGGACGAACTCGGCCGGCATGAGAAGGTATCGGTAACGTGCGATCCGTCGCGGGCGCAAGCGTCGGGGCCGACGGCCCTCAGCCGCTCCCCACGAAGTCGACCACGACTCGCGCGAGCTCCTCGCCCTTGTCTTCCTGAAGGAAATGGCCGGCGTCTCGGATGGTCACGTGCGTCTGCCCACGCGTGCCCGGGACGAGCCTCTGCAGCACCTTTTCCCCTCCGCTCGTGATCGGGTCTTTGTCGCTGAAGGCCGTGAGAAAGGGCTTCTCCCACTTCGTCAGCACCCCCCACGCGGCGCGGTTCGCGGGGGCAGCGGGGTCGTCCGGCGTTGCGGGCACGAGCGCGGGGAACTGGCGCGCGCCGGCCTTGAACGAATCGTCGGGGAATGGGGCGTCGTAGGCGGCCACGACCTCGGGCGACATGCTCGTCACACACGAGCGGCTCACGATCTTCCCTACATCGAACACAGGCGTCTCTTGCGAGTACTTGCGCCACGCGAGAAATGCCTCGGGCATCTGCTGATCACCCGTCGGCATTCCACCGTTGCCCACGACGACGCGCCCAAAGGACGCCGGATGCTCGCCCACGAGGCGCAGTCCGATGAGGCTGCCCCAGTCCTGACAGACGAGCGTCACGTCGCTGAGCCCCAGCTGATCGAGGCACGACCAAACCCACCCCACGTGCCGAGCGTACGTGTAATCGCTCCGGAGAGTGGGCTTGTCGGACTTCCCGAAACCCACGAGATCCGGCGCGATCGCGCGCAGCCCCGCACCGGCCAGGACGGGGATCATCTTGCGGTAGAGATACGACCATGACGGTTCGCCGTGCAGCAGGAGCACGACCGCGCCGGCGCGCGGACCCTCGTCGAGGTAGTGCATCGAAGGAGCCCGCCCTCGTCGTCGGGGACATTCACGTAGTGGGCCGCGAACGGGTAGCCCGGCAGGTTCTCGAAACGCGCGTCGGGCGTGCGTACGTATTTCATTCCGCGGTCCAGCCTAGCGCTCTCGCGCCCCTTCGGGCGATGTATGCCTTCTCTATCCGCGTCTTGCCCTCTCGACGATGTGCGGCGCGAGATGCAGCGCAAACGCGTAGATGCTGACCTGCGGCGGAACTCCGATGCTGGTCGGGAAAAGGGAGCCGTCCGCGACGAAGAGACCCCGCACCTGATGGTGCTCCCCCGTCGAGCGAACCGCGCTGGTGCGCGGATCCTCGCCCATGCGCATGGTCCCCATCGGATGCACGGCGGTCAGCGGGACCGAGTGCGGACGCACGACGGACAGGTCGAGAGCCTCGAGCTCCGACGCCTTCGTCACGCGCAGAGGAGGGATCGCGGGGATCGTCACCTCGCGGGCACCCGCCGCGAGCAAGATGCGCGCACCGGCGACGAGTCCCCGCGCGAGCTGCTGCCGGTCCGCCTCCGACATGACGTATCGGAGCACAGGACCGGCTTCGTCGACGTCGACCTCACCACTCGTATCGTCGTGCACCATCGCGGTGAGGACCGCGAGGTTTGGGTAGGATCGCATCCTAGCCATGTGCGCCGCGCCGAAACCGGGCAGCGTCGCCGCGGCGCCGATCGGGTGTGCGAACGCGGGGACGATCCAGACTCGCCTGTCGCTGCCCTCCTCGTGCGACAGATGCTCCGTGCACTCGTAGCTCTGCGGGATACCACGCCAGCCGTCGATGGCGCCGTCGAAGCGTCCGGCCACGACAGCACCCGGGTGAAGCCGCAGGCCACGTCCGATTTGCCCGTGAGGATCCGTCACGCCGCTCCGCCGCGCCAGAGCCGCGCTCCCGACCGCGCTCGCGGCAAGAACGACGATGGGCGCCCAGACTTGCACGCGCGCTCGCGGTCGCCCCGCGGAGTCGACCGCCACGGCGGCGACGCCGGTTGCGCGGCCGGCCTCGTGCACGATGCGAACGACCTCGACGTCCGAGTACACACGCGCACCCGCCGCGACGGCCTGCGGAACGAGCACCTTGAGTGCGTTTTGCTTTGCGTCGTATGCGCATCCCAGCTCGCAAAAGCCGCTCTGCTGGCAACCGACGCGGTTGTGCTTGAGCGGACCACCGCGCCAACCCAGCGCTTCGCACCCCCGCTTCAGGACCTCGTTGTTCGCGTTGCGCATCGCGGGGTCGATTTCGGAGATCGTCAGGTCACGCTCCACCGCTTCGAATGCGCCGCGAAGGTCACCCGCGCGGGCGCCGACGACGCCGTACTTCCCTGCCCACAGGTCGAGAACCGAATCTGGGGTCCGCTTGCAGAGGTTCGTGTTGTGGATGGTGCTGCCACCTACTCCCCTGCCCTGCAGGACGCGGATCGCCAGGTCCTCGGTCGTTCTACCGCCCGCCCCCTGGAACAGCAGCGGCAACATGCGATCCTCGCGCTGGTCGAAATCGCGCGAAGCGAGGTACGCCCCTTCCTCGAGGGCCACGACGTCGAGCCCGGCTCGCGCCAGTTCGCGCAGCACCATCGAGCCTCCGGCTCCCGTCCCGACGACCACGGCGTCGACCTTCAGCACCAGATCCTGGTCGAGCTCGCGGCCCGGGACGACGATTCCGCTCATCGCCATCCCCCAGGGGGCCGCGCGACGAGCGGACCGTCGTAGCCGAGCAAGCCCCACGTCCGCGCGTCCCGGTAGTAGCCGATGAAGACCAGCGCCTTGAGCCCGTCGAACCCCGCCCGCAAGAGGTCCTGCGACGACCTCTCGACGCTCGCGAGCACGCGATCCTGAGCCTCCGGTCCGAGGCGAGTAAAGCGTGAAGCAAAGCCCACGCCCAGCGGCGCCACGTGCTCGAGGTACGCGAGGAAGCGACCGAGATCCCGCTGCATCCGCGTAGGCAAGCGCGCGATCCATGTGTCGACGAACGCTGCGATGCCGAGGCTGTCCGGACTGGGGATGGACTCGTCGTCGTCACGGTCGGGTGCAGCGATGCGCCTCGCGGCATGCTCGACGACGACGAACTGCCACGGGGACATGGCGATCAGGCGGACACCGAGCCCGACGCCGTACCCGCGCGTTCGTACGACGGCGAGCGCGCCCCCGGCCACGACGGCCGCTGCTGCAGCGGCGCCGAGCAGCCGCCGGCGCGACAGTAGAGGCGACTCCGCTCGCATCGCGCCGAGGGGGAATGTATAGGTCGGAAGCAGCACGCGTGCACCTCTTCGGTCTCACTGGCGGCATCGCCTCTGGCAAGAGCACGGTCGCGGCGCGTTTGCGCACGCGGCGGGTGCCGGTCATCGACGCGGATGTGTTGGCGCGTGAGGTCGTCGAGCGCGGGACGGAAGGGCTCCGGGCCATCGTCGACGCCTTCGGTCACGGGGTGCTTGGGCCCGACGGCCTGCTGGACCGAAAGGGCCTCGCCCGGATCGCCTTCACGGACGACGCGGCCCGCAAGCGTCTGAACGCGATCACGCACCCCTTGATCACGATCCGCACGATGCAAGCGGCGAGCGACCTTGGCGCCCGCGGCGAACCGCTCGCGTGCTACGAGGCGGCCCTTCTCGTCGAGAACGGCGTCGCCGACGGGTTCCGGCCGCTCGTCGTGGTCTCGTGTCCGGAGGACGTGCAGATTGCCCGCATCCACTCTCGCGACGCCGCGTCGGTGGAAGACGCGCTCGCGCGCATGCGTGCACAGAAGCCGCTCGCCGAGAAGGTCGCGGCGGCAGACTTCGTGATCGATACGACGGGATCCATCGAGGACAACGCGCGACGGACCGACGAGGTCCTCCGCGCCGTATGTGACCGGCTAGGGGTCGGCTTCATGCGCTACGAGATCGAGCCGTGACGCCAGAGACACGACGGGCCAAGGGCGCGGTCTACCTCGTCGCGTCGGGGCAGGATGGGCTGCTGCCCCGGATCGCGAGACGTGCTTACGATGCCCTCGGCAAGAAGAAGGCGCGCGTCGCCGTGACGTACTCGCCCGTCGCCGGAGACGCAGGCGGGCTGAAGTTCATGAGCGGACGCATGGCGTGGCTGTTTCCCGGAGCCACGATCGAGAGGTTCGCCGTGGCCGGCGAGGACGCCGCGATGAGCCCGGCCGCGGCGCGGGCGGTCATCGATCGAGCCGATCTCGTCTTCGTCAGCGGCGGCGATCCCTCGCTCGGCGCCAAGGTGCTCGAGAGCGCCGGAGCTTCCGAGTGGCTCCGCGAGGCGAACTCCCGCGGGGTGCCGTTCATGGGCGTCAGCGCGGGCGCGATCGCGCTCGGTGCCTTTTGGGCGGACTGGCCCGCGGAGGACGCCTCACCGTCCGATCCCGAGGCCGAGTTCGCACGAACGCAGCTGCTCGGATGCGTCGGAGCCGTCCCCGGCCACGTGTTCGACACGCACAACGAAGAGGACGACTGGGACGAGCTCCGCCTGGTCGCAAGGCTCTGCTCCCGCCAAAACGAGAAGGCTCGCTTCGTCGGGATCCCTACCGGCGGCGCCCTGATCTTTCACGGTGACGGCATGATGGAGTCCGTGGGGGCAAAGCCCTTCTTGCTCGAGTAAATGTCCTGGCTCCACCCTAGTTGTCGGCCTCGCCGTATGCGGCGATGAGGAACCTGCCGTTGTCGGGCCGCAGGATCATCACGAGGACATCGTCGAACAGCTTCTCACCAGCGACGGTAGTGACCTCGAGTGGCACGCGCACGTAGACCTCACCCGGCAGAAGCTCCTGCGAGGGCTTGAGAATGCCAGCGGCCGCGAGCTCGTCCCGGTCCCAGCGCTGGATGCGCTCGGGACGCACGAGCTCCATGCCGGCGAGCCGCGCGTATTCATGGGCGTGCATGCGCTGGCGCCAACCTTCCACGAGACCCGCCCTCCCCCTTGACCTGGCCTCTATGGGCCCCGCATCGGGAGTTAGAAGGGCGACCAACGCATCGAGCGCATCGTGTTGCCACGCCGCGACGAACGACTCCACGAGGTCGGTCACCTTGGCGGCCCCCAATGGCTCCCGCAGCGACACGACACCATCGGCCTTGGCTCGCGATGTGGCGCGAGGCAACGCGGGGGCGAGGTCGAGAACGACGGCGTCGGGTTTCCTGGGAGTCTCGCTCGCGACTGCAGCCGGGGCGATGGGCGTGCTCGGGGTCAGCGTAGAGCCAGGCCCGCTGCCGCAGCCCACGGCCAACGGCAAGAGCAGCAGGAGCAGCGACCGGTCAGAGCGCTTCGATGCGTGGATCATCGTCACGCGACATCGTGACGATGGCACGTTCGGCCACGCTCTTCCACCGCCCGTTCGGCGGCGCCTCGTCGAAATCGCTCGCCGCGAGGGAGAAGTGCGTTCGTGCGAGCTCGGGGATCTTTCGCCTCAGCTGCGCGTCCTCGGCGATGAGGAGCTCCGCGTCGGCCTTGCCGCTCAAGACGCGCAGCCGCATCGGCGCATCGCTGCGGTGCACCGCCACGATGTACTCGCCGTTCGAGATGACCAGGTTGAGCTGACCTGCCTCCCCGCCCACCTCGGCTGTCATTCCGTCCACGACCGCGAGGCTCGAACGCAGCGCCTCTCGCACGAGCGGCGCCTCGACGAGGCCGTCGTTGAGTCGACCCGCGTCGTGCAAGAACGACAGAAACACGTGAAACATCACCTCGGCGTCCGTCTCGCCGCGGATGTCGCCGCGCAAGAAATCGGGCACGCTCGCGACCAGTCGCTCGCGGATCTGATCGAACCCTGGCAGCGTCCCCGTCTGAGCGAACAGCCACTGGCGATACCGGAACGGATGCGTGTTCTCGGTCCGGAGCGCGCCGACGGTCGCGTGACGAACGTGCCCTATGAGAAGGTCTGCGCGCACGTCGGCCGCGAGCGTGGAGACGTCGAGCTCGGGACGCTCGTCGATCGGACGGCGCCGCATGAGCACCTCGCCGCCCTGATAGAACCCGAGCCCCCAGCCGAGCGGCACGCCCTTCGAGCGGGCCCGCAGCGTCGCTTCCTCGGACGCGAGCACACGCGACGTGAGGTCGGGCCGGTTGCCGATGATGCCGAAGAGTCGGGCCATGATCCTTCTTACTGTGCACCCATTGTACCAGTGGATTGTGGTTTTTCTTCCCCGGTCCGCCGGCCGAGCGCTCGGCCGCTCGGCGCAAGGCGATCGGGGATCCCACTAGTGGCGGTCCGTTCCGCTGCTCGGGGGGAGCGCTCGCTCGATTGTCTCGAGAGTTCGCTGACGTAGGCGTCGTTCGAGCAGGCTCTGCAGAGCTGCAACTCCAAACGGCGCAGCGCATGCGACGATCAGCGCAACAAGCCACACCGGGACATCGGCCACGGCGAGCCTATGCCACAGGCCCCTCCTTGACGCCCGCCGCTCGTCGGCACACCCGGATCGAAAAGTCGGTGCGCCGTGCCCCGACACGACGCGTCATCCACGCACGTCCTACGGAGTAGTCGACCCCTTCGCAGTCGGAGCAGCCGGCGGCACGACGAAGGGCACGACGTGCTCCCGCGCCTCGAAGCCCGTCCGGTACTGCGCTGCTGCGTGCTGCGTTTGGAAGGGCCCGATGCGCACGCGGAACCATGTGCCGCGCATCGGAACGTGCGCTTCGACCACGTAGGCCTTGTGCCCGCGAGCGCGCAGCTGATCGGCGAACGCCTGCGCCTCGCCCTGGGTACGGAAGCTCGAGACCTGAAGCTGGTAGCCGCCCTCGTGCCCGGCAGGTGCCGTGTCTGCGGTGGCCGCGGCGGGAGTCGATATCTGCGCCGCGTCGCTCGCCGTCTTCGTCATCGCGTCGCGCGGACGCGTCACGATCGGCGTCGCTTCGAGGACGGCCTGCGCGGGAAGGGGGACGACGGGAAGACGGTCGGTCGGCGGAGGAGGCCTCGATGGCGCGGCGACGGAGACGGGTTGCACCATCGACGAACCCATCGGTCGCACCGCCGCGAGCGCCGTCGTCGGCTTGTCCTCGTCGCTGAGCATCTGCGGGAACGTGACGTCGCGGGGCTGCGAGATCGCTGCGACTGAGCGCTCGACGCGCCGGAGGCTCGCGGCGAGCGCTGCGAGACGAGATCGCCGAGCGGATCGGCCTTCGGTGCCTGGACTTGGCTCGTCCGCCCGCCGAGCGCCAGCGCCGCGAACACGACGCACGCACCCCCCAGAACGACCAGAGCCGCCGTCACGCCTTCGGCATGCGGCGTTCGTCGTCGTCCTCCTGAAGCTGGTCGAGGTTGCGGAGGTTGCTCGGATCGCTCATGGCCCGTCTTCGGGCTTTACCGCCGGAACCGGCGTCAGGCCAACTTTCAGAGCCCGTCCGTCGTCTCTTCGGGCGGTTCGGCCGGACCCTCCTCGGGCGGTCGATCCATGCGCTCCGGAGCGCTGACGCCGACGAGCTCGAGCGCCTGCGCGTACGTGGTGCGGATGGCTTCGACCCACGCCAGCCGCGCGCGCGTCTTGTCCATGTCCCACGACGCTTCCCAGCCCGCGCGCGCGCGGACGCTGCGTGGCGGAAGGATGGGGTCCGTGTCGCCGAGCCGCGTGAAGTAGCTCTGGAAGTCGCGCGCCAGCTCCTGGACGTAGAAGACGATGCGGTGGGGCTCGCGCTGGCGAGCGGCCTCGGCGACGACGTCCGGGAAATCGCCGAGCCGCTGCACGATCGCGAGCTCGTCCGGGTGCACGAGCTTCGTCGAGGTCCTTGCCCGGCGACAGGCCGAGGGCGACGCCGTTGCGGAGGATGGAGCAGAGGCGCGCGTGGCCGTACTGGACGTAGAAGACAGGGTTGTCGAGGCTCTTCTTCTTCGCGAGCTCGATGTCGAACTCCACGTTGGAGTTCGCGCTGCGCGACAGGAAGAAGAAGCGCAGCGCGTCGGCACCGGCTCCCTTGCGTGCGGCCGCCTCGTCGATCTCGTCCATCACCTCGTCGACGGTGACGACGTTGCCGGCGCGCTTGCTGCTCTTGACGGCCTCGCCGCCTTCGTGACGAAGACGAGCTGATAGAGAAGCGCCTCGAAGCGGTCCTCCGGGAGTCCGAGCGCCGTGAGCGCGTTGCGCACGCGCGCGACGTAGCCGTGGTGGTCGGCGCCGAGGACGTTGATGAGCCGGTCGTATCCGCGCGCGATCTTGTCGGCGAAGTAGGCGATGTCGGAGGCGAAATACGCCCAGGTTCCGTTGCTCTTCTGGACGACGCGGTCCTTGTCCTCGAAGCGCGCCCTCGGGGGCCTTGAAGAAGAGCGCGCCTTCCTTGCGGACCAGATGCCCGCCTTCTTCGAGCTGACGCATGACGGCAGGGACGGCGCCCCACCGGTAGAGCGACTCCTCGCTGAACCACACGTCGAAGCAGACGCCGAGGGCGGCGAGGCTCGGGCGGATGCCGGGCAACGTGCGCGAGCCCGGGATGCCCCGGAGCATCCACGTGACGCAGGCGCGCCCGAGAGCGTCGTCGTCGCGGCCGACGAGAAGCTCGCCGTCGACCTTCCGCAACCACGCGGCAAGCTCGGCGACGTAGGCGCCCTTGTAGCCGTCTTCCGGAGGCTCGCGGCCCTCTGCAGCGGCTCGCACGCTCGCGGCGAAGGCGAGGACCTGGTTGCCGCGATCGTTGACGTAGTACTCGCGCGTGACGTGACTCCCTCGGGCCTCCAGAAGTCGCGCCAGAGCGTCCCCGAGGATGGCGTTCCGGCCGCTTGCCACGGTGATGGGGCCGGTGGGGTTGGCGCTGACGAACTCGATGTCGATGCGCTCCCCGGTCGCTGCGGGAGCGCGGCCCCACGCGCGCCCGGCGCGCAGGATCTCCGCGACCTCCTCCTGAAAGGCGCTCGGCGTGCAGGCGAAGGTTGACGAAGCCGGGACCGGCGACCTCCGCCGAAGCGACGACGCGGCTCGCGGTCAACGCCGCGCACGAGGGCCTCGGCGATCGCCCGTGGCGGCTTCCTGGCACGCTTGGCGAGCGCCATCGCGGCGTTCGTCGCCAGATGCCCATGCTCCGGGCGGTTCGGCCGTTCGATGACCCACGTCACCCCTTCGAGCGCCCGTGCCCCGTCTTGGCCCAGCTCGCCCGCGCGAGCCATCGACTCGAGGACCGAGGTCAGAGCGGCGCGGACGCGTTCGGGGAGGCTCATGGACGGCTCAGCGACGACAGCTGCGCGGCCTTCCAGCGTGTCTCCTCGAGCTCGCGCTCGGGGATGCTGTCGGCCACGATCCCCCCTCCCGCGAAGTAGCACGCTCGCTGCTCCCGGCCGACTTTCGCGACCTCGATCGTCCGGATGGCCATCGCGAGCTCGAGCGCCCCCGTACGTCCGACGTACCCGAAGACGCCCGTGTACGCGCTTCGCCGCCAGGGCTCGAGCGTCGCGATGACCTCCATCGCGCGGACCTTCGGAGCGCCCGTGACGCTGCCGCAAGGGAGGACCGCCGTGGCGATGTCGTCGAGGCTCATGCCCGGTGCGCGGCGGGCCGAGACCTCCGCGACGCGGCTCCATACCCCTCGGCCGGCGACGACGCGCGGCTGGCCGAGGACCCGCACGCTGCCCGGAACCGCCACGCGCCCCAGATCGCTGCGATGCACGTCGACGGCCATGACGAGCTCGGCGCGCTCCTTGGGGTCTGCCTCCAGCTCACGCATCCATTCGGCGTCGGCGACGGCGTCCGTGCCTCGCGGGCGAGTTCCCTTGATGGGACAGGTACGTAGCACTTCGTCCCTCACCGAGAGGGCGAGCTCGGGGCTGGCACCGCACAGGAGGGCTTCGCCGAGGTCCTGGAAGAAGCCCCAGGGTGCCGGAGCAGCGTCGAGAAGGGACTCAAAGAGCGCGAGGGGATCTCCCCGCAGCAACAAGGGAATCCTGCGTGCGAGATTGACCTCGTAGAGATCTCCCGCGGCGATGAGCCGCAGCGCCTCGTGAATGCGATCGGTGTGGGCGCGATCCGGCTCATCGGGGGCCAACACGTCGAGCTCGAATCCTCCACGAGCCGTGCGAAGTCCGCGCTCGACCGCGCGCGAGAGGCGGCTGGCGCTCGACTCGTCGTCGGCTTCCACGGACACCGACCCTGTGAGGTGGTCGACCCGGACGACGGCGGGATACCGCCTCCAGGCGGCTCTGCGGAGGGCGCAGGACGGACGTTCGTCGGGGTTCCGGGTCCACGGGCCACGCTCGAGCCCTCGAAGGGCTTCGTACGGCACGACGCCAATCCACCGGGGGGCTCCAGGCGCGCCGTTCCAACCCGTCCCGTCTTCTCCAGTCTCCGGCGGTGGCATGAGGTCGTCGCTCGCGCCGTCAGGCTCGCAGGCGACGAAGCTCCACCGAGCGTCCTCCACCCGCGTCGCTCCCTCCGGGCGGCTCGCGAGGACGGCAAGTCCGGGATGGCCTGCGAGGGCACGAGCAATGAGCGGCGGGTCGGGCGGCAGCCTCAGACTTCTGACGACCGTCACGGACCACTCTCTAGCACCACATCTTCCGCGCGGAGCGGCTCCGCGCTACCCTTGTGGGGTGTGCGTGGCCTCCTGGCACGCGCTGGAGGGACGCCAGGCTTGTCCGGAGACGACGAGGTCACGCGACGGGCGGAGCAGCGCATCGGCACCGTCCTTCGCGGCAAATACCATATCGACCGCGTCCTCGGCGTGGGTGGGATGGCCGTCGTGTATGCGGCGACGCACCGGAACAAGAAGCGTTTCGCCGTGAAGATGCTCCACCCGGAGCTTTCGATCAGAGACGACATTCGCACCCGCTTCCTTCGTGAGGGGTACGTCGCCAATTCGGTGGAACACCCCGGTGCCGTGGCCGTCCTCGACGATGACGTCGCCGAGGACGGAGCGGCGTTCCTCGTGATGGAGCTGCTCGACGGCGTCGCGGTCGAACAGCTCTGCGAGCAGCAGGGCAATCGCCTGCCGGCGCGCGTCGTCCTCGCGCTCTCCCACCAGCTCCTCGACGTCCTTGCCGCCGCCCACGCGAGGTCGATCGTTCACCGCGACATCAAGCCCGCGAACGTTTTTCTCACGCGGGAGGGGAAGCTCAAGGTGCTCGACTTCGGCATCGCCCGCCTTCGCGACGCGACGAGCAACCATGCCACCAATACGGGCATGCTCCTGGGGACGCCGGCGTTCATGGCACCCGAGCAGGCGCTCGCGCAATCGAGCCTGATCGACGGACTGACCGACGTTTGGGCCGTCGGCGCGACGATGTTCTCGCTCTTGAGCGGCGGCATCGTGCACGTCGGCGACAACCCTCAGCAGCTCATGGTGCAGGCCGCGACCCAGCCGGCGCGCTCGCTGGCCACCGTGACGCAGGCCTCGCCCCGGGTGGTCGCGCTCGTGGACCGCGCGCTCGCGTTCGACAAGGCAAGCCGCTGGACGAGCGCCGCGGAGATGCGGGACGCCGTCCGCGAAGCGTATCTGGGCGAGTTCTCGACCAACCTCTCGGAGGCTCCCCTCATCGCGCTCTTCGACCCGGCGAGCCACTCGGCCACGGTCCAGGCGGACACGGTCGCCTCGGTTGGGCTCGACCGGCGGCAGGGAACACCGGCTCCGTCGGCCGGTGCAGGAACGCCGTCCCCTGCGATGTCGACGCCCCGCCCGCCGTCCGAGACCCCACCTGCCACCTACCCGGGGGCCTCCCGCACGGTGCCAGGACCAGAGGCGACCGGTCGCCGCTGGGCGTGGCTCGTCGCAGCGGGCATCGGAGTGCCGGCGCTTGCAGGTGGCGCGTTCATGGTGGCGCGGGCCGGTGGGCATGCGAGTGTCGGGGCGGCAGGGGCAGCCGCGGCGTCCGGGTCGTCGGTGACACCCATGCCAACGCCCTCGAGTCCTTCGCCGACGGCAATCGCGAGCGCGCAACCCGCCGCGCCGGAAGCAACCCCCGCATCGACCCCGACCGCCTCCGACAAGTCCTCGGCGCCTTCGCGGAAGCGATCGGCGGCGCCCATCGGTGCTCCCGCGGCACCGCAAGCTGCGCCTCCACCGGTGCGAACGCAGGCACCCCCTCCGGCTCCTGCCGTTGCGGTCCCAGCGCCGACCCCTCACGCCAACCCGCTCAACATGGGGCTGCAGTGAGGCGTGTGTTCATCGTCGACCTTGGACGATAGGCACGATCGCCCGCGGTCGTCGGGTCGGTGCTCGGCGGCGGGCGGGGCCCCGCGTCGGCCGGCTCGGCGGGAAGTTCGTCATGGGCGGTAGGGGCCGGCCGAGACTTGCCCCACCCGCTGCCTACGCTCCGACCCGACGACCGCGGGCTCGGGGACTTGGTAGGCGCGAACGCTACGGCGGGACGCCCTCGGGGAGAGGAAGCAAGGTAAGGTGTCGCCCCTGCCCCGCCTTCAGGGCGACTCGCGTTCGTGGCATGCGGCGCGTGCGAGGTCGGTGCGGCGAGGTAGAGTCACAGCCGTCTTGCGCGGAGAGTTTCTAAGAGCTTTCGATCTGGCAAGCGCCCTTCACCGACGGTTCGCCGTGGAGCGAGTGACGTTCGCCCACGTCCCCGCGAAGGTCGGCCCCCTGGATGTGCTGCGTCTGCTCTGCGCGTCGCCCGCCGCCAGCCTTCTTCGAGCCGATGGCGAGATCCTGAACAATCCAACGTTTCGCCGAGCAGCGGGTCGTGCTTCGAGTCCAAGAACCCGACCGGGCACGCCTCAACGGAGTGGTGTACGACCTTCAGTGTTCTGCGACAGGATACGAGGCGACCTCGGTCACTCGTTCTGTCCTTCGGAGAGTGAGGTGGGTGAGATGATACGTATCCTCGCGGTGATCGTGGGCGAGCGGTAAAAGCTCTTCCCGGTCTTCGTGGCGGCTGGCGTCATCTAGGCCTCGCCATTTCGGGGAAGGCGGCGCCCCCGCGTCCCGAGCCCACCGTCGTCGGGTCGGAGCGCAGGCGGCGGGTGGGGCAAGTCTCGGCCGGCCCCCACCCCACTTGACGAACTTCCCGCCGAGCCGGCCGACGCGGGGCCCCGCCCGCCGCCGAGCACCGACCCGACGACGGCGGGCAATCGTGCCCCTACCCTAGTTCCATCAGGGGGGGCAGGGCGGAAACATGCATCCCGCGTCGATCAGCGGGGTGCACATGCCGCCAGCGCACATCGATCCGGGGCCGATGGTCACCATGCAGTTATTTCCGCAGGTGCCGCAGTTGGCTGGATCCATCTGCGTGTCGGTGCATCCGCTAGGGCACATCGTGTCGGGCGGAGCGCACGTTGGCGGCGAACACACTCCCGCTTGGCACGTGGACCCGGCGCCCATTTGCGTGACGCAATTCGTGCCGCATGTCCCGCAGTTGTCAGGATCGGTCTGCGTGTTGGTGCATCCGCTGGGGCACATCGTGTCGGGCATGACGCACGTCGGAGGCGAACACACTCCCGTTTGGCACGTGGACCCGGCGCCCTGGAGTGCCACGCAGTTGTTTCCGCATCCGCCGCAGTTGTTGCCGTCGGTATTGATGTCGGTCTCGCACCCGTCCGCCTGCAGGTCGTTGTCGCAATCACGAAATCCCGCCAGGCACGTGCTCGTGCACATGCCGGACCCGCACGAGAGCTGAGAGACGTTCGTCGACGAACACACCGTGCTGCAGGCGCCGCAGTTGGCCGGATCGGTCGCTGTGTCGGTGCACCCGCTGGGGCACATCGTGTCGGGCGCACCGCATGTCGGCGGCGAACACACGCCGCCCTGGCACGTCGACCCGGCGCCCTCGAGCGCCACGCAGTTGTTTCCGCATCCGCCGCAGTTGTTCCCGTCGGTGTCGATGTCGGTCTCGCACCCGTCCGCCTGCAGGTCGTTGTCGCAATCTCGGAATCCCCCCAGGCACGTGCTCGTGCACATGCCGGACCCGCACGAGACCTGAGAGACGTTCGTCGACGAACACACCGTGCTGCAGGCGCCGCAGTTGGCCGGATCGGTCGCTGTGTCGGTGCACCCGCTGGGGCACATCGTGTTCGGCGCACCGCACGCCGGCGGCGAACACACGCCGCCCTGGCACGTGGACCCGGCGCCCTGGAGCGCCACGCAGTTGTTTCCGCATCCGCCGCAGTTGTTCCCGTCGGTGTTGGTGTCGGTCTCGCACCCGTCGGCCCGCATGTTGTTGTCGCAGTCGGCATAACCCGCCGCGCAGGTGTCGACGCACGAGCCGGACGTACAGGCGACCATGGAGACGTTGGTCGTGGAACATGCGGCCTCGCAGCCGCCGCAGTTGGCCGGGTCGTTCGTGTAGTTGACGCAGCCGCCCGAGCACGAGCTATAGCCCATGTTGCAAGTGACCGAGCAGGTGCTGCTGCTGCACGTCGCCGTGGCGTTCGCGATGCTGGTCGTGCAGGGCGTCGTGCATCCGCCGCAGTAGGTCTGGTTGGTCGCCGTGTTGACGCACATGCCGTTGCAGAGCGTCGGCGTACTCATCGGACAGCCGGAGACGCAGACGCCGCCGGAGCACACGGGTGTTCCCCCGCTGCACTCGTGTCCGCAGGTGCCGCAATTGTTCATGTCGTTCTGGGTGTCGACCTCACAACCGTCGATCTGCGTGTTGCCGTTGCAGTTGGCGTAGCCCAACGCGCACGTGTCGTTGCACGCGCCGGAGGTGCATGCCACCGAGGAGACGTTGTTGGTGGAACAGACGGTCGTGCACCCGCCGCAGTTGTTGACGTCCGTCTGCTCGTCGACGCACGTGCCATTGCACGAAACGTAGTTCGTGTTGCACGTCGACGAGCAGGCGCCGCTGCCGTTGCAGCTCGCGCTCGCGTTCGGGTCGCTCGTCGTACACGTATGCCCGCACGACCCGCAGTTGCCGTTGTCGGTGTCCTCGTTGACGCACATGCTGCCGCAGAGAGTCAGCGGCAAGGTGCAGTTGGGCAGGCAGTGCCCGCCGCCGCAGCTCTGGCCGGACGGGCACTGCGTCTCGCACTGCCCGCAGTTGTTGCCGTCGGTCTGCGTGTCGACGCACACACCGCCGCAGAGCGTGTAGTTGACGTCACAGACCGAGGTGCAGACCCCGCCGTTGCACGTCACCCCGGACGCGTTCGGGTCGGTCGTCGTGCAGGCGTTGTTGCACGTGCCGCAGTGACTGGGGTCGTTCTGCTCGTTGACGCACGTCGTGCCGCAGAGGGTCGTAGGCAAGGTGCAGCTCGTCGCGCAGTGGCCCGTGCCGTCGCAGGTCTCCCCGCCGGGGCAAGCGTTACCGCACGTACCGCAGTTGCTGCTATCACTCAGCTCGTTCACGCAAATGCCGCCGCAGATCGAGTAGCCCGTGTTGCACGCCGTCACGCAGTTCCCGCTGCCGTTGCAGCTCGCCCCCGAGGCGTTCGGGTCGCTCGTCGTGCACACGTGGCTGCACGAGCCGCAGTTGTTGCTGTCGGTCAGCTCGTCCACGCACGCGCTCCCGCAGAGGCTGGTCGGCGAGGTGCAGGTGCACGTCCCGTTGCCGTTGCAGCTCTCGCCCGTCGGGCACGCATGTCCGCACGAGCCGCAGTTGTTGCTGTCGGTCGACTCGTCGACGCAGGTGCTGCCGCACAGCGTGTAGCTCGAATTGCAATTCGTGACGCACGTCCCGGTCCCGTTGCAGCTGGCCCCCGACGCGTTCGGATCGGCCGTCGTGCACGCGTGGCTGCACGAGCCGCAGTTGTTGCCGTCGGTCAGCTCGTTGACGCAGGTGCCACTGCAGAGCGTGTAGCTCGAGTTGCAGTTCGTGACGCACGTCCCGGTCCCGTTGCAGCTGGCCCCCGACGCGTTCGGATCGGTCGTCGTGCACGCGTGGCTGCACGAGCCGCAGTTGTTGCCGTCGGTCAGCTCGTTGACGCAGGTGCCGCTGCAGAGCGTGTAGCTCGAGTTGCAGTTCGTGACGCACATCCCGGTCCCGTTGCAGGTGGCCCCCGACGCGTTCGGATCGGCCGTCGTGCACGCGTTGCCGCAGGCGCCACAGTTGTTCGAGTCGGTGGCCTCGTTCACGCAGATGCCGCTGCAGAGCGTCGTCGGCGCCATGCAGCCGCTGCAAGCGCCCCACTGGCAGCTGCCGTCGCACATCTGTGTGCCACCGCCTCCGACACAGTTTCGGGTGGCGTTCATCTGACACGGCCCTTCGCCCGAGCACGCCGACCAGGCCGACCAGGCGCCGCCGGAGCACGTGCGCGTCTGGGTGCCGCAGTTCCCGCACGCCTGCGACGCGGGGCCGTTGCACCCGCACTGCCCGTTCTGACAGGTGCCCCCCATGGGGCAGGCGCCACCGCACCCGCCGCAGTTGTTCGCGTCGTTCAAGAAGTCGACGCACTGGTTGCCGCACATCGAGAAGCCGCCGTTGCATCCGCAGGCACCCCACTGGCACGAGACGCTGCAGGTCTGTGAGCCGCTGGCATCGCAGATCTGGGTGGCGCCGGACGCGCACGCGCCCTGGCCCGCGCACGCAGACCAGGCCGACCATGTGCCTCCCGTGCACGTGCGCGTCTGCATGCCACAGTTGCCGCATGCCTGCGACGACGCACCGCTGCACGTGCACTGGCCGCTCTGGCAGGTCGAGCCGGTCGGGCAGGCGTTTCCGCACGTCCCGCAGTTGCCGCTGTCGGTCGTGACGTCGACGCACGAGCCCCCGCAGGCGGTGTAAGAGCTATTGCACGTGAAGGTGCAGGCGCCCGCCGCGCAGGCGGCCTGCCCGTGCGAGACGCCCGTCGTGCACGAATGGCCACAGCCGCCGCAGTTGTTCGCGTCGCTCGTCGTGTCGGAGCACGTCGAGCCGCAGAGCGTCGTCGTGCCGGTACAGCCCGCCACGCACTGTGCGTTCGCACCCGAGGCGTCGCAGATCGGAGTGCTCCCCGAGCAGGCGGTGCTGCACGAGCCGCAGTGGTCAGCCTGCGTGATGCTGGTCTCGCATCCGTCGGCGGACGCTCCGTTGCAGTTGGCGTAGCCGGGCGCGCACGATGACGAGGCGAACGCGCATTGGCTGCCGTTGCACGTCGCCGGTCCGCTGACGTTGAGCAGATCGGTGCAATCGTTGCCGCACGCGCCGCAGCTCGTGGGCTTGGACAGGTCGGTCGCGCAGCCGGTGCCCGTGTCGCCGCAGTCGGCGTAGCCCGGCGCGCACTGGTACGAGCATTGCCCCGACGTACACGCGAGCCCGGTCGCGTTGACGTTCGGCAGCTGGGAGCAGTCGTTGCCGCACGTGGCGCAGCTGGTGACGGCCGTCGGCGAAGAGCAGTCGCCGGCCGATCCGCATGTGAGAAAGTCACCTCCGCAAGCGCACGCTCCCCACTGACAGGCGGTCGAGCACGTCTGCGTGCCGCCGGTCCCACAGCTCTGCGTCGAACTGGGCTGGCACACGCCCTCGCCCGTGCACGAACCCCAGGCGCTCCAGCTCCCGTCGACGCAGGTACGCGTCTGCGTGCCACACAGGCCACACGCCTGGCTCGTGGGCCCCATGCACGACTGACCAAGCGGGGACGTCGTCGCTGGCTGCACTGACGGCGTCGTCACCGACGACCAGTTCCCACAATCGGGCACAGCCGCCGTCTTCGGCTGGCACGCCGTGGTCACCACGATCATCGCGCCCTGCGCCGCAGCGCTGGTGCACGCTCCCGCCGGAAGGGCTATCTGCGAGCCGTTGAGAGTCCAGTCCGACCCCTCGTCGAACACCACCCAGCAGGCGTTGGTGCCGCAGACACCGGCGCCCCCGATCGGGAACTGGAGCGCGACGTTGAGCTTCGCCTCGCCTGCCCCCGACGGGAGGGCCGCCGTGCAGCTCGTCAGGTTCACGGTTGCCGGTGTGGCGGTCGCGAAGCAGTCTTGGACGTCGAAGCATCCGCCCGCGATGCTCCCGTCGATCCCTTCCCCCAGCCCTCCGTCGAGTCCGGAACCGGGCCCGTACGTTGGCACCGACGACGCGGGGACGACGGACGAAGCGCACGAGCCTTGCACGCATGTCTGGCCGGAGGGGCACGTCGAGCTCACTCCTCCGTCCGCGTCGGTCTGCGCGGTCCCCACGCAGAGGTAGTCGAGCGTCAGCCGGAGCTCGCCCAGGTGATCGTCCGGGATGGGCGTCACCGCGTCGCGCTCGACGCGTGGCTGCCCACTCTTGTACGCGACCGCCCGGATCGTCGCGGGCGAGGAATCACCCGTCGACTTCACCTCGAACGCCGCCGGAATGAGGAGCTCACCGGGGCCCACGTCCCCGGCGACGTGCAACAGCGATCGGCCGTCCTGGGTGACGTCCAGCTGGACGTGGTCGATGTCCTTCGGGATCGACATGTCCGTGTCGACCACGATCTCGAGGCCCCCGCTGGTCAGGGGGCCGGTGCTCGCGTGGTTGCACGCGCCCTCGAGCGCGGCCGCCAGGCTCAGCAGCGCCGCAAAGCGAAGAGCCCTCGACACGGTCCGGGTTCGAACGATCATCGGGACCTCCCCCAGCGCGATCAGCGCCAAGACTGAAGCATGAGCGTGAACGGCGGAATCGTCCCCGCCGTGGGCGCCGGCGCGCTTTGCGACGGACGAAACAAGAAGTACCCGCCGACTCCCAACCCCGCGGCGGCGAGGACTCCCCCTGCGATCCAGACGATCGCGGGGATGCCGCTCGACTCGCGCTGAAGATCGACCTCGACGGTGCGCGACTCGCCCTCGCGAACGGCGACCACCGATGAGTACGCGCGCATTCCCGGTGCCGTGATGCTTATCGAGTGCGTCCCGGGCGCTACCGCCCCTTCCCAGCGTCCGACGCCGACGGCCGCACCGTCCACGAGAATGGCTCCGGAGGCAGCCGTCGAAATCGACAAATGCCCCTCCTGCGCCTCGCGCTCGAGCGCGATGCTGACAGTGGCCTCGGACGCGCCCGCTGCGTTCTGCGTGATGACTTGCTCTTTGAAGCCCGGCTTCGTCACGCGGATGTGCCTCTCGCCGAGGTCGACGAGCAGCGGGTCGGCGAGTGGAGTCGTCCCCACGGGCTCGCCGTCGACGAACACCGACGCACCGCTCTCGTTCACGATCAACCGGACCGAGGTGACGAGCGTGCGCACGGTTCGAAGTACCGCCGTTGCATCGTCTCTTTGGGCTTCGGTCAGGAGTGGCCCTCCGTCGTGGAGGTAGCGTTCGACGAGCCGGAGCACACGGGCATAGGCGCGCAGGCTCTTCTCGCAGGCGGCCATGTTCCAGAGCAGGCGAGCGTCTTGCGAGAGGTCGTACGCGTGCTGGAACTTGACGAGGGCGCCCGAGTAGTCCCCGCTGTCGAAGAGAATCCGCGCGGTGTCGTACTCGCTCTTCGCCTGCCCGGTGAGCG
Source organism: uncultured delta proteobacterium (assembly GCA_963847465.1). Taxonomy (GTDB): domain Bacteria; phylum Myxococcota_A; class Polyangia; order Polyangiales; family Polyangiaceae; genus Palsa-1150. Next base: position 263,337 of record CAWKAF010000034.1, read on the forward strand.
CATCGCCGAGCGACGGGGGCGTCACGGGGGCCTGGGACGGCGGAGCGGCTGGGGGAGCCTGCCCGAACGCCGGCGTCTCGACCACCATCAACAGCAACAGGCCGGCCGCGAACGGCCTTCGTGTCCTCGACCCAGGGCCCATCATCCGCTCACCGAAGCGCCCCGGCGGGCAGGCTGAAAATGCGGCCGCTGCCGTTGACCCAGAACGTGTCGGCGGAGAAGGCCGGCGCTTGCAGCTCGAAGATCGGGCTGTCGTTCACGAAGCTCGCGATGATCCGCGGAGCTCCGCCCCCCGCCGGGATCACCAGGACCGAGCTCTCGGACGCCGAGCTCCCGTAGGCCGCGTCCCCGCCGTCGGGTTGGGGCGCCACGTCGCGCGCCAGCACGACGGCCCCGTCGACCGCGCCCAGAATGCGAAGCGTCGAGATGGTGGGGTTGAGAACCTCGTCGTAGGCAACCGAGGGGGTGGTCCCGGCGGCGCCCAGCTTCAACACCTGAGTGTCGACCGTGCCGTCGGCGGCCGGCGTCTGCTGGAAGAGCGCGAAGAGGGTCGTCCCGTCGTCCGCGAGGCCGATGTACCCGCCGTAGGCTGCGTTCGGGGTCGTCAGCGTGCTCTCTGCCATCGTCGCCGACGGCCCGCCCGCCTTTGGAAACTGCACGACCCTTGAGACGCGCTCGACGCTGGCGTCTCCCTGGGCGACGTCCGTGTCGACCCCGACGTAGAGCGCGTTCATGTCCTGCGTGAACTGGAGAATCGTCTGCGCCCCGCCCGTGTCGAGCGGAGTCACGACACCGGTGCCGCGGGCAATGCTGAGGAGCTGCACCGGAGAGGCGGTCGCGGCCAGGCCGCTCACGCTGTCGGCCATTGCGTAGAGGTTGGCGGAGTCGGCGAGCAGGTCGGCGCCGTCATAGACGTCGCCGTCGATGATCGCGATGGGACTCCCGGTGCCTCCGTCCGCGACGGACGTCGCAAAGACCGGGCACGTCGTGCCGGCGTCCCCCGTGGTGCGATCGATCCAGTAGACTTCGCCGCCCGCCAAGACCGCCGCGTACCTGGCACGCAGCGACTGCGGTGTGAAGCTTCCGACCGCGGTGGTGCTTCCAGTCGACGCATCGACCGCGACGATCTGCACGGGCCCGGCGCCGTTGCACAGGCACGTGTAGAGCCGGCTACTGTCGGCCATCAAGGGGCAGCACGCGCTCGCCGTGCCGCCGTCAGGCACGGCCGACGCCACGAGCGAGGGCACGGTAGGCGGCACACTCGCGTCCGCGGGCCCGGCCGACGCGTCGTCCGCCGGGGCCACGCTCGACCACGCACCGCAGGGCGGCTCCGAGTCGGTCTTCGTCGGGCACGTGGTGCTGACCACGACGCCCGCCACGAGGCCCGTGCGCAGCTTCGTGCATACCGCGGTCGGAAGGGCGATCCGACCGTTCTCCGGCATCCAGCCCTCGGCGCTGTCGCCGTCCAACGGCACGAAGCACGTCGTTCCCGTGGTGTCGCAGATCCCGTCGTCGGCCACACGCAGCCCGACGTTGACGCCCGCGCCTCCCGTGGGCGTGGGCACCGTGCACTGATCATCGGGGGTCTCGACGGAGCCGGACACCAGACAGGCGACCGTGTCGAAGCACGTCCCCGCCGTCGGCGCCTTCCCGGTCGGAGCGGAGCCTCCGCCAAAGACAGCTTGCGGCTGGTACGCGGCGAGCGTCGTCGAGCTGACCTGCGACGGTACGCACTCGCCGGCCTCGCACGTCGCCCCGGCCCCGCACGCGGACTGGTAGTCGCTACCGCCGTCGCCGCTGCCGGAGGTCGGCTGCGCGGTGCCGTCGCACAGCCACTGCACGGGCATCCGAAGAATGGCCACCCGGTCGGTGGGGATCGTGGTGATTAGCTGGCGCAGGGTCCGGGGGACGCCGTCTTTCCAGCCGATGACGCGAACGGTTACCGGCTCCGTCGGGTCGGACCCGGCCACGATGGTCAGCGTCGCGGGGATCTGCTGCGCGTCGAGACCGGGCCCGACGGACATGGGAAGATCCAGCTCCGTCGTGCCGTTCGCGATGACCGTCAGCTCGATCTCGTCGATCTGATCGGGCAGCGCCATGTCCGTGTCGATCGCGACGACGAGCTGACCGGGCCCAGTCTGAGGGGTCTGGCTGCACGCGCTGAGCACGCAGATCGACCCCAATAGTGTGCCGATGATCGCCCGTCCGAGGTTTGGACGCGAACGCCACATGATGTCCCTCGTATCAGAACACCAAACCTCCCGCGCGCCTGCAAGAGCCTCCGCTCACGGCCCATGCGCGTTACGCGGCGTCCGTCTTGCGCTAGAAGAGCGTCGATGCGCCGCCACGTGGTCTTCGCACCCGTCCTTCTCTTGTTTCTCTTGCTTCTTTCGAGCCTTGCGGCCGCCTGCTCGTCCACCGACAGCGGAACGATCCAGATCCTCATTACCAACGCCGATACGTTCACTGGACCCCCGGCGGTGACGACGCTCAGCGTCATCGCCATCGACACGGCGGGCGACCCGCCGACGACACTGAAAACCGCGGCCCTTCCGGCCACGACCATCGACCTGGGGTTGCAGAACGAGAACGAAATCGCCGCGCTCCAGATCACCGGGGCGGACGCAAACGGCGTGGAGCTGATTTCAGGCGCCTCGCTCCCCGTCGAGTTCGGGGGGCTGGCGGGGATCTCGCTACCGATCTTCGTGCAGCGTCTCGGACAGCTCGTTCCGTTGCCCCCCGGCACGCAGGGAGACTCGCGACCAGCGCCGACGATCGCGGAGTTCCAGGGGCAGTACCTCTTCATCGGCGGCGGGAGCGACACCTCGCTCGCCCCGACCACCCAGATCTACGACTTCTCGCAGTTCGCGCTGTTACCCCAGCCGCCCACCCTGCCTCTCGCGCCCGTCTCGAGCGCGTTCGTCGGGACGGTGGCGCTGTTGATCGACGCGAGCGGAGCGGCGATTTACTTCGACTTTGCCAGCAACACGCCGACGACCGTGACGCCGCCCGCCGGAGCGTCGTTCTCGGACGTGGCGGGGGGCGAGACCGTGATCTCCGACCTGGGTACGGAGTTCATCGTGGGGGCGACGCGCACGTCGTGCAGCAGCACGGTGCTCGAGATCAACCCGAACGACACGAGCAACTCGAACTACCCCAACGGCAACCTCACGTGGCTGTTTCTGACCGAGCCACGCTGCGGGGCAGCGGCTGCGTGGGCGAGCGGGTTCGGCCTGGTCGTGGCCGCGGGGAGTGACACGGGGAGCGGCGCGGAGTTACTCGCGCTCCCGCCAACCACATCGACGTCGAGCACGACCACCACGGGGGACGTCTCGAACGGCAAAGGGCTCCCCTTCCCGCCCGACGCGTCGGTCGGCGCGGGCGCGACGTCGCTCGGTGGCAGCTCGGTCCTTCTCGCTGGTGGCATCGCGCCTGTCGCAGGCGGCGACCCTCTGGCTTTTCAGGACGCGGGTGTGCGAATGATCGACATCGGATGCCCCGGGGCCCCATGCCCCATCACCACCTGGGAGACCAGCCTTCCCGAGCCGATCATGTCGGCGCAGGCGTTCGAGCTCAGCGCGGCCTCGGCGTTCGTCGTGGGCAACGAGCCCTTCTCGGGAGCAACGCACGCGTTCGTTCTGACGACGACCACGGCGACCGAGGTCCCGATGACCCCACCACATACGAACGCCACCGCCACGCTGTCGCCCGTGGGTTCCATCGTCGTCGTCGGCGGAGCGAACGACATCCAGTCGTTCCTGCCCGCGACGATCTCTTCCGCCTCACCATCGCCCTAGAACAATCGTCTCTCTTATGGAGCGGCGCAACGGCGACAGCAACGCTCGCTGGCACCAGCTCCTACTCGACCTTTTTTGTTGTGAACCGCAGAGGCGCAGAGGTCGCGGAAGGATGGATTGAAGGACTGGGCGTGCGAATGGCGCGGCGAATTCCTTGCCGAAGCGCGATCACGTTGAAGTTGATGAGCAGCCCCAGGGTCAGTCCAGTGGCGCTCAGGCGGTTCAAAGCCTCATCGGGCTCAGCCCAGCCCACCCTCTCTCACCCTCCGCGCCCTCTGCGCCTCTGCGGTTCACAACCCCCTATCGACCCAACCGACACCCCAAGTTGCTTCCCTTTGACGCGATTCGGCGCACGAGCCATCGTCCCGATCAATGGATCGGTTGCTCTAGGAAGCCAGCACCACGAGGCCGTCGGCGATCACTGCGTCCGAGAGAGGCGCAGTTGCTACCGACCCGGGCCACAGCACGCAGCGCGTGAGCGTACCCGTGCCGCCGGCGGAGGCTCCGCGCCCGACGATTGTCCGATCGAGCGCCACGGTCTGCGCCACTTGGGCGTCGTCGCCAACCCAGCTCTCGAGACGGCGCGCGTCGAGCCACGCCAGGTTCGCCGCGAGGTAGCTCTCGAGCGACCCTATGTCGTGCCACGGGCCTTCGTGCGTGAACGCGCGGAGCGTCGCGCCCGCGCGCAGAGCCGGAATGTACACGTCGCCCACGAGACAGCCGCGTTCGGGAAGCCCTCCCCGCAGCGCCGCACCGAGCACGTGCACCGGGACGAATTCGCCCCCTTGCACCTCGTCCGCCACGCGCTCGCTCCTCAGACGAACGATGCGGCCGGCACCGTCGACCCCAACGTTGCCCTCACCCGGCGCGAGAGGCCTGACCACGAGCGTCGCCTCGGCGGCCGAGGTCGAGTGCGCCCGAACGAGCGATCGCACGTCGATGCCAGCCAGGATGTCGGCGTTCCACACGACGACGTCCCCTGCCCCCAGGAGTCCCTTCGCGCGCGCGACCCCCCCTGCCGTCCCGAGCAGCTCGCGCTCCTCGGACACTTTGACCCCCCGGCCTTCGCGGCGGACGAAGTCCCGTACGTCGTCCGCACGATGGTGCGCGTTGACGACGATCCGGTCGACACCGGCTTCGCGGACGCGGTCGAGGATCTGGGCGAGCACGGAGCGATCGCCGACGGGGACCAGCGCCTTGGCGCACCGGTCGGTGAGCGGCCGTAGCCGTGTGCCGAGGCCGGCAGCGAGGAGCATCGCGGGAAGCATCCGGGCCAATTCAAGCAAAGTTGGTCCGCCAGCGCACCGCGTAGTACGACGGTCCGCATGGCAGGTCGCTGGACGCTCGCGCTGGCTTGCAGCGTCGCCGGGCTCGCGGTCTCCGTCGCTTGCGGTAACGGAGCGAGCAGCCCTGACTCGTGCCGCGCCATCGAGGAGGCCCGCTGCCGCAAGGCGCCTGCCTGCAACATCCCGCTCGAGCCGCCGTACTCGACGAGCGGCACCGACATCGACGCGTGCATCCGGTTCTACGACACCGCCTGCCTCCACGGCCTCGACGTGCCCAACCCGGGCCAGAACGCGGTCAACCAATGCGTCGCTGCGATCGTCAACGCTCCCCCCAACAGCGTTGGATGCGCCGTCGTCGCAACCCCGCAAAGCGACCCCCTTTGTGCGTGGCTCATCCCACCGGCGCCGCCGGCGACGGTCGATGCAACGACCGACGCCACGTCCGATGCCCCTGCCGAAGCGGGTAGCGACGCGGCCGAGGACACCGCGGAGTGACGGGAGGTTCCGTCACATCCCGCGCGTGATCTTGAAGGTTTCCCCGTCGCGGACAAGGTCGAGGCGGTTGTCCGCCACTTTGTGGTGCCACTCGTCGATCTTGGCGCCGGGGATCTTCCAGGCGGCCGCGAAGGTGTAGTCGACGTAGATGTGACTGCGCTCGGTGAACGTGACGCGCCGGTAGCGCATCTCGTACCGGATGCCGCTCGTTTTCAGGAAGTCGCCTGTCAAAAACTCGCGAATCTTCTCGTAGTCGGCGTCGTCCTCGCTCTTGGCGTTGCCGCCGGTCTCGAAGTAGCCCGGGCTCATCATCTTGATCAGCGCGCCGACCTTCCTGTCTTCGAGATCGTGCCGGTACTCCTCGCAGAACGCGATGACTTCGCGGTTCTCGCTCGTGTCCGGCACGTCGGTGTTGGGAATGAACGTCCTGGCGCAGCCGACGATGGCCAGGAGGACGCACAGGAGAGCGAGGCGAAGGGACGGCCGCATCATGGGTGGACGGAGAACTCCGACTGCCACCTAGAGCAACTTGCGGACCGCCGGCGCCTCGCTGCCACGATTTGCTTCATTTTGGCTTCGCTGCGCGCGTTCGACGCCCGCAGGCGCGTTGTCAGGTTGGCAGCGAAAGGGGGGAGAGCCGCGCCCTCGATGTCGAAGTGTCAAAGTGTCAGGCCGGCTCGAAGACCACCCGGGCGAACGCGTCCGGGGGCGACGAGCAGGCGATCTCCGCCGGGACGGATGCCCCGAGCAACGGGAGCAGGGCGAGATGACCCGGTGCCGCTGACGCGGACGCAGGCTCCCCTCGACGGAGAGCGATGTCGCCGATCCGGGCGCGTGCCCCCTCGCCCCCGGATGCGCTCACGAGGACCGCGACGGCCCCCGAGCGCAGCGCGTCGCCGGCCAGTGCGCGGGTCGCGGGGCCCACGTCGTCCGCTGCCACGACGACCATTCGGTCGCAGTCTCCCGCCTCCACGAGCACAGCGGCGACTGCGACGGCTTCGATCGCCGCGTGCATGCCGCCCCCCACGGAGAAGCTCGGGCCCGTCAGGCCGAAGACGATCGAACACTCTCCGGCGACCGCGTTCGGTGACGTGTAGGGGAAGCGACGTGGTTCGGCCGCCCTCGCACCGCGCTGCCGGATCCGTTCGGCGAAGACGGCGTTGGTCTCGATCGTGGCAAAGGCAGACCCTACGATCACTCCCGACCCGGCGAGCGGCCCGCAAGCGGCCTGGAGGCGCGCCACCGCGGCGACCGCGAGACGCACCAGACCGTCGGCGCGGGCGAGGCGATCGACGCTCGTGCGGGCGGTCGCCGCGAGCTCTTCGGGCGAGGGCTCGAGCGCAACATGCACGGCCGCGTGCACGAAGGCGGGTCTGCGGGGTCGGGCCGAGGGGCCGGCTCTCGACGCGAGGACGAGGGACGCGTTGGCCCCACCGAAGGCCGACGCGAGCTTCAGGACCGTTCTCGGGTCGCCGGCCACGGCCCGCTCGAGGAGGCGCGCAGGCGAGTCCGGGTCGAGCGGACCCTCGCCCGCGGCGGCCGGGAGGACCCCGCGGTGGATCGCATCGACGCACGCAAGCACCTCGAGCGCACCCGCAGCCCCCAGCGTGTGGCCGATTTGGGCCTTGAACGGGTGTACGGCGACATCGCGTGCCCGCTCGGCTCCCAGCGCCGTAGCGATCGCCCGGAACTCGGCCGCGTCGTTGAACGGCGTCGCGGTCGCGTGGGCGCTGACCGAGATCCACCAGCGGTCGGCCGGCGTCCTCGAGCGCCGATGCCGCCGCGCGCGCCAGGCCTCGTCCTTCGCGATCGGGTCCCGTGAGGTGCACGGCGTCCGACGCGGCCCCGAACCCGACGACGAACGCGCGTGCCGGGCGCGCGTCGGCACGAGCGAGCGCGAGCACCGCCGCTCCCTCTCCGAGCGACATTCCATCGCGACCCGTACGGAAGGGCCGAGGCGGAGGCGACGCCGTCGTCGCCCTCAGGGACTCGAACCCCGCCGCAACGAAGACCGTGACCTCGTCGAAGCCCCCCGCGAGGACCAGGTCGCACGCGCCGCGCTCGAGCCAGCGGGTCGCGAGCCCGATCGAGACCGCGGCAGACGCGCAGGCACCGAGCACGAGAAGCGACGGGTCTAGTGGCAATCCGAGTCCGCGCGCCGCGCGGGCCATCGGGCCGAAGTACGTGGGCCCCTCCACGTCGGCGACAGCGTGCCCGCTCGCCATCGTGGCAAACGCCGCCTCGGCGGCGCGCATCCCGCCTGCCGACGTGCCGAGAACGAGCCCGACGCGTCCTGTACGCCACCCCGGGCGCACGCGATCGAGATCGGACGAGCACGAGGTCAGAGCGCGACCGAGCAGCGCGGTCACGCAATCGCCGCCGTCGACGGGCCATGCCCTCGCTGCGAAGGGGCGCGCAAGGCCCGCGCGGACCAGCTCCTCGTCGCGTGCAATCGCCACGCGCCCAGGGGCCCCGACCTCGCCGGCGCTTGCGGCGTCGGTGCCTTCGCCGAGGGCGGACACGGCTCCGAACGCCACGATCGCCACCGCGCTCATGTCCCGCCCTGCGCGGCGCCCGCGAGGACGATCGCGAACCCACGCCCCTTCGCCAGCCCGAGCATCAGAGCCTCTTCGACGACGCCCGCACCGATGCGTGACGCGGCGACGGCGATGGCGACCGCTCCAAGGGCGTCGCTCTCGCCCAGGACGGGCGCACAGACGACGCGCTCCGATTCCGTCCAGGACGTCGAAGCGAGGACCCGGTCGGCCTCTTCGCTCGCGCGAGGCAGCAGCACCTGAGCACGCGCCGACCGGGGTCCCCGGAGCGACGCAAGGGCCCCTGCGCCATCGCCCCGCCACTCGAGAACCTGTTCGATCCTGGCCAGGATCCGCGCCCCTCGTGCCCGCGCTTCCTCTTCGGCCTCGACGAGGATCGCCACCGCCAGGTCCGCGCGCATGGCGCCCGCGAGCGAGGGGGCCTGCTCGAACAGCGTGGACAGGACCCGCTGGACCATGCCGCTGCGCGGTTCGACGGCCCCGGCGACGATGCGGGGCGCCTCGCCGCACCGGACGAGCTGCGAGGCCTGGACGAACGCGCTCTCGCCGCTCGCTTCGAGATCGGCCGTGGCGAACGCGGGCCCGTGCAGCCCGGTGTAGATCGAGACGTGGCCGACGGATGCGCTGGGGACGAGGTTGGGAAACTCCGCCGGGCTGGCGGCGCGCGCACCCTTCTCGAAGACGCGGCGCATGAAGGCGGCCGAGGGGTCGACGTTGGCGAAAGCGCTGCCCAGCAGCAGCCCCGTGTCGACAGTCGGTGCGCCCGATTGCGCGATCAATTGGTCCACGGCGACGGCGCCGAGACGGGCGGCCCGGTCGAGCCTGCGCGCCTTCATCGCGTCGAGGTGAGCGTCGGGATCGACGGCCGCATCGAGCGCGAACCACTTGCCGGGGAGAGTGGCGCACTCTGCCGCCCCAAGTCGCCCGCATGGACCGAAGACCGCGACACCGGTCACGACGACAGAGCGATCCTCGACGACCGCAGACGGCCGTGCCGGAGCTTCGGACCGATGCAGGTCGGGCTCCGTGATCACGAGAACCGTGTCCATGCCTCCGAATCCGAACGCGTTCGACAGCGCGGCACGAACGCGCGAAACCTCACGTCCCACGTGGGGAACGTGCGCCAGATCGAGCGCGGGGTCGGGCTCGTCCAGGCCGGCGGTGGGCACGAGGGTTCGCCGCGACACGACCAGCGTGGTGATCACGGCCTCGATGGCGCCAGCGGCGCCGAGGGTATGCCCGATCTGTCCCTTGCTGCTCGAGACCGCGACCCGCCTCCTCTCGCTCCCGAACGCCAGGGCAAGTGCGGCGGCTTCCATCGCGTCGTTCTGTTGCGTGCCCGTACCGTGGGCGTTGACGTAGTCGATGTCGCTCGCGGCGAGGCCGGCGCGGGCGATGGCATGCGCGACGAGCGACGCGACGAGGCCCCCATCCGGGGCGGGGTTCGTGATGTGGTGCGCCTCCGAACCGACCGCCCAGCCGGCGAGGACGCCGATCGGTCGGGCTCCGCGCGCACTCGCGTGTGCCGCACGCTCGAGGACGACGAAGCCCGCGCCTTCACCCAGGCTGGTGCCACGCCGCCGGCGATCGAACGGCCGGCACGGGGTCGGGTCGAGAGCCGCGAGCGCGTTGAAGCCGCTGAGCGTCAAGCGGCACAGCGCGTCGCTCCCGCCCGCGACGACCGCGTCCACCTCGCCCGTGAGCAGCCACGACGCCGCGACGACGATCGCGTTCGCGCCGCTCGAGCAGGCGCTGGACAGCGTGCGCACGCGCGCGAAGGGCCCGAGGCTCCGCTCGAGGCAGTCCCCCGTCGCCGTCAGGGGGTGAGAGAGCAACGCGGAGAGGGCTTCGCGGCTCGCGGGCTCCACCAGCAATTGCGCCAGGAACTGTTCGGTCTCGAGCATTCCCCCCGTCGTGCCCCCGACGACGAGTCCCACGCGCGACTCGTGCGCGTCGAGGCGGGCCGTGTGCATCGCTTCGCTCGCCGCGGCCTCCGCCATGACGCTCGTTCGCGACCACGCCGCCGAGTGCCCGGGAAGATCGCTGGGCCACGGAATGCCCGCGACCTCGCCCGCGATGCTCACTCGCTGGCCCACGGCGTCGAACAGGCGAATCGGACCTATCGCCCTGTCGCCGCGAACGAGCGCGGCCCAGGTCTGCTCGACGCCCATCCCGAGGGGAGTGACCAGCCCCAGCCCCGTGATCCACAGGCGATCGCTCACCCGCTTCGCACCTTCGCCACGTGGTCGGCGATGGAGCGCACGCTCTTGAAAATGGCACGGGCCTCGTCTCCCTCCGGGATCCGAACGCCGAACGTCTCTTCGATGGACATCGCGAGCTGCAGGGCATCGAGCGAGTCGAGACCGAGGCTGCCGGCCGCGCCGCCGAAGAGAGCGGCGTCGTCCTCGATGGTCGCCGGATCGCGGCCCGTGAGATTGAGCTCCGAGACTACTAGCGCCTTGATCTCGGAGCGCAGACGCCGCCGATCGCCAACGTCCCCATCGTGCATGGTTTCCCGTGGCGTTTAGCACAGGCACGCCGGGCGGCGCCCCAAAACGCCTGTTTGTGTACCATCGCCCTTGGGTCTAAGACCGACCGAGCGGGACAGGAGCGACACCATGGGGACTCTGGTGAACTACGCGACGGAGAAGGGGGTCGCTCTCCTCACGTTGAACGACGCACCGGAGAACGCGTTCACGCACGAGATGTTCAAGGAGCTGGACGCTTGCCTCCTCGAGGCGCGCTTCGACGACGACGTGCACGTGCTGATTGTCACCGGACATGGTGACAAGCACTTCTCCACGGGCGCGAACCTCAACATGCTCAGGGAGGCCGACGAGACCTTCAAATACTACTTCTACCTGCACGCGAACGAGACCCTGCTGCGGCTCGAGAGCACGCCCAAGCTCGTCATCGCGGCCATCAACGGGCAGTGCGTCGGCGGCGGACTCGAGCTCGCGCTCGCGTGCGACATCCGAATCGCGCGAGCCGGTCCGTTCGGTGTGGGGCTCCCCGCGGTGAGCCTCGGCGTCTTGCCGGGCATGGGCGGGACGCAGCGGCTGTCGGCCCTCATCGGGAAAGGCGCCACGATGGAGCTCCTCGTCGAGGCCCGCACGCTGTCGGTGGACGAAGCCTGCGCCGCGGGGCTGGTCCACAAGGCCTGGGACACCGACACGCACGACGCGTTCATGCGCCAGGTGCTGGACTACGCCCACGAGTTCTGTCCGCCGAACTACGCGGCGATGGCCGTGGGCCTCACCAAGCGTGCGGCGCAGGCGAGCGGTGAGTCGTCGCTCGAGCAAGGGCTGGCGCTCGAGCGAGAGCTCTTGCAGCGGCTCTCGACGTCCCACGACGCGAAGGAAGGCATCGCCGCCCTCATCCAGAAGCGCAAGGCCACGTTTCGCGCGCGGTAGGACCCACGCCTCAACAATCGAAGAGTCGGGCGTAGTGGGCGGCGATGGCTTCGCCGCCGAGCTGGGAGAAGAACGTGGAGTACGCCATCCAGATGGCCAGGCCGTTCAGGTCGCGGAACATCGGAGGCAGGTAGCCGGGGCGGCTTCACCACGCCGTCGGACACGCGCCGCGCGAGGACCGGGACGTCCTCGTGCGCCACCTTGCCGACGAAGAGAAGCGGGACCAGGTCGAGCCGGTCGTGCTGGATGGCGCTGCGGATGAACGCGTAGTTGAGGACGATGCCCTTGCAGTAGCAGGCGTCCTTCGTGAAGGGCGCGCCGCCCTCGAGCACCCCGCCGCGGAAGACGCGCCGCGCGTTGTGGAAGCACTCGTCCTCCTCGTAGCCCTCGGTCCGGAACCACTCGAAGACGTCGAGGAAGCTCGCGCCGTCCTCGGCCTTGTCGACGGCGAGGACGCGGTCGTTGAGCCGCCGGGCGCGCCGCGGGTAGGTGCGGAACGTGAACATCTCGAGGAGCGCGGCGAGCCCCTCCTGCACGGCGGTCGTGCGCGGCGGGCCCTTCGCGAGCCACTTGGCGACGGGCTGCGCCTGGCCGTTGAGCGACGTGGCGACGTGCACCCAGCCCTCGTGCACCTCGAGGATGTCGATGTCGCGCGGGCTGAACTTCGCGCCGGTGCGGACCTTGACGTAGTCGCTGCCGGCGGCGGCGTCGGCGAGGATGCCGTCGTCCGGCTCGACGCGCAACGTGCGTTCGCCGAAGAAGCGTCGCCAGCCGCTCGCCGAGCTGGCGCGCCGCCTCGGCGGCATCGAGCGTCCTCGCGTACGTAGGCGACGTCGTGCGCGCGTCCCTGGAGCCACTCGTCGACGTTGCGTGAGGAGGCCGTAGAGCAGCTGGCCGAGGTCGCGCACGGTCGAGCGGCCGTCGGGGAACTTGTCCTTCGGCGAGCCGTAGAGCTTGCGCGACCACGCGTAGAACGCGGGCGTGCCGCGCGCCGGCGAGCATGCGCACGACGTCGCGGTACTCGAGCGCCGTCGTCGATCATGATGCTGGCCGATGGCGTCGGTCTGCGCCGAGGTCGCGGTCGATGTCGCGCGCGATCTGCTCGAACTCCTCGCTCTTTCTGGCGCGGGTCGAAGCCGAGGTCGACGCCTCGCGTAGTAGGCCGCGTCGATCTTGGGCAGCTCGCGCTGCTTCGACCTGAGGAACTGCTCCTCGACCGAGTCGTCCCACCGGAGGGCCTGGAGCACGCGGATCGGCCTCTGCGCCTCGACGATGCGCGTCCGCGAGCTGCGCGACGAGCTCCTTGTAGCTGCGCCAGGGGCCGGCGAGCGGAGCGGGATCGACGGGACCGCCTCGGCTTCCGTGCGGTATCCGCCTTCCGCGGCGACGCCTCGGCCTTGTCGGCGGCCTCCTCGGCCTCACGAGCGCCGCGGGCATGTTCTCAGCGTCACGACGGCCGCGACGACGCGCTCGAGCACGTCGACGTCGCGAACCCCCTCGGCCTCGGCGCGGTAGCTCAGCACGAGGCGATGACGCAGCACCGGAACGACCAGCGCGCGCACGTCGTCGACGTCGGCCGCTGCCTCCCCGCGCAGGGCCGCCCGCGCCTTCGCCGCGAGCACGAGCGCCTGCGACCCACGCGGGCCGGACCCGAAGCGCACGAGCTCGCGCGCCTCTCGCGGTGCCTTGGGGTCGCCTGGGGCGCGTCGCCCGGCCGAGCGCCACCGCGAGCTCGACGGCCGCGTCGGTCACGGGCATGCGCGGGACGAGCGCCTGGAGCGCGCGCACCTCGTCGGCTCGAGAGCACGCGCGGCACGTGCGTCGGCCTGGACGCTCGTCGTCCGGCGCGCGATCTCGCGCTCTTCCGCCGCGCTCGGGTAGTCGACGTGCACCTCGAGCAGGAACCGATCGAGCTGCGCCTCGGGGAGCGGGTAGGTGCCCTCTTGCTCGATGGGGTTGCGGGTCGCGAAGACCTGGAACGGGTCGGGCAGCGCGTGCGTCTGCGTGCCGACCGTCACGCGCCGCTCCTGCATCGCCTGGAGCAGCGCGGCCTGCGTCTTCGGCGGGGTGCGGTTGATCTCGTCGGCGAGGACGAGGTTGTGGAAGATCGGCCCCGGCAGGAACCGCACGACGCGCCGGCTCGCGCCCCCGTCGGCTTCTTCCTGGAGGACGTCGGTCCCCGTGATGTCGGCGGGCAAGAGGTCCGGCGTGAACTGCACGCGGCCGAACGACGAGGTCGAGCGCCTCGGCGAGCGACGCGACGAGCAGCGTCTTGGCGAGACCGGGCACGCCGACGAGCAGCGCGTGACCGCGCGCGAGCAGCGCGACGAGCATCAGCTCGATGACGCCCTCCTGCCCGACGACGCGCACGGCGATGGCCTCGCGCAGCTTGCGGCTCGCCTCGTGTGCCTTCTCGAGCAGCTCGGCGTCGCTCGAGGCGGGGACGCTGATGGGCGAGGCTTCCATAGTGCGGGTTGCGGAGCAAGGACTCGCACGCGCCACCTCGCCTGTCAAAAGGTCCATTGGAGCCCACGCGCCGGCCAGGAGTGCTAGACATCCCCCCGCGTGAATCTTCCCGGGACGCCGCCCCGCGAGGCCGTCGTCCGGCCCGACCCCGGTCTCGCGCGCGGGCTCTGGGAAGCGCCGGCCTGGGTGTTCTATCTGGTCGCCGCGTTGGCCATCGTCGGGGCCGTCGTGTGGGTCGTCGCGGTCGTGCGGTCGCGCAGGGTCGCTCGATGAGCGCTCCGTCGCGTGGCCGCGGCCCGATCACGCTCCGGCGCGGCGCTTCTGGCCATGCTGCTCGCGGTCGCTGGTCTACGGGGGCTTCGCGGTGTGGCGCGGCGTCGGCAAGATGGGCGGCGAGCTCGCCCGGTTTCGATGGTGGGCCTTCGCCGCCGCGTGCGCGCTCGCGTTCGGCAACTACCTCGTGCGCTGGCTCAAGTGGGAGTTCTACCTCGCGCGCCTCGACATCCGGGGCGTGGGCGAAGGTCGACAGCCTGCTCACGTTCCTCAGCGGCTTCGTGCTGACGGTCACGCCCGGCAAGGTCGGCGAGGTCTTCAAGTCGCTGGTCCTCTTCGAGACCCACGGCGTACCGGTCGCGCGCACGGCCCCCATCGTCGTCGCCGAGCGGGTGACCGACGTCATCGGCGTCGTCGTGCTCATCGTCCTCGGTTCGCTCGGCTTCTCCGGGGGCCTCGTTTGGGCTGGGCTCGGCTCGGCCGCGGTCCTCACGCTTCTCGTGGTCGTGTCCAGCCGGCGCCTGTCGCACGCGCTCATCGCGCGCATCGAGACGGCTGCCGGGGCCGCTCCGGCGCATCGGCCCGAAGCTCCACGAGGCATACGACAGCCTCGCGACGCTGGTCCGGCCGTCGAACCTCGTCGTCGCCGACGATCCTCTCGATCGGCGCCTGGTCGCTCGAGTGCACCGCGCTGTGGGTCGTCCTGCAGGGGCTTCGGCCAGTCGACGGGCATGGGGCTCGCGACGTTCTTCTACGCGACGAGCACGCTGGCCGGTGCGCTCGTGCCGGTGCCGGGTGGGCTGGGGGTCACCGAGGCGTCGCTCCAAGGCCAGATGCAGGAGCTCGGGCACGTGACGGCGGCCGCGAGCACGGCCGCGATGATCCTCGTGCGCTTCGCGACGCTCTGGTTCGCGGTGCTCGTGGGATTCGTGGCGCTGTCGTTGCTCAAGCGGCGGTATCCGGGGCTGCTGGGGGCCAGCGCGAGCGCATCGCCCGCCTCGTGTCATCCTAGCGGGATTGCAGAGCTTGCAGCGCCGCGGCGAAGTCGGCCGGGGGGGCGGTTTCGAAGCGCAGGCGTTCGCCCGTGCGGGGGTGGACGAGGCCAAGAAGGCGGGCGTGGAGGGCCTGGTGGCCCAATCGTTCGCCCACCTCTTTCAAACGCGCGGCACGGGGAGGCTTGCCGTAGAGAGGGTCGCCGAGGACCGGCGTCCCGCTCTCCGACAGGTGCACGCGAATCTGGTGGGTGCGGCCGGTCTCGAGGGTGCACTCCACGAGGGTGGCGCCGTCGCAGCCCTTCGAGCACGCGGACATGCGTCACCGCCCGCTTGCCCCGGTGCACGCGTGCCGTGAAGCGGATGCGATCGCGCCGGATGCCGGCCGTGGAGCGTCGAGAACGTGCGCGACCGAGCGACGCCGACGACGATCGCCTCGTACGCGCGGTCGATGGTGTGCTCCTGGAACTGCGCCTTGAGCTTCTCGCGCGCCTCCGCGCGTGCGGGCCACGACCATGACGCCGCTCGTGCCCTTGTCCAGGCGGTGCACGATGCCGGGGCGCGCGTTC
The DNA here is from genome assembly GCA_963847465.1 of uncultured delta proteobacterium. Taxonomy (GTDB): domain Bacteria; phylum Myxococcota_A; class Polyangia; order Polyangiales; family Polyangiaceae; genus Palsa-1150. Next base: position 279,183 of record CAWKAF010000034.1, read on the forward strand.
TCGGGCGCGTCCGCCTCGACCGCGAAGTCCTCGCGACGGAAGAGGCCCAGCGCCAGCAGCCCGTTCACGAGGGTCCCCCCGGCGTGCCCGCGAGACGGGTGGACGACGAGCCCCGGCGGCTTGTCGACGACGACGATGTCCTCGTCGGTGTGGAGGACGTCGAAGTGGACGCCGGCCTCCGGCTTCGCAAGGGTGGCTGCCGGTGGCTCGGGTCGGACGACCACGCGTTCACCCCTGCGCAGCGTGGTGCTCGCCTCGCCCAGCACGCCGTCGACGGTCACGCGCCCGCGCCCTATCCACCTCTGGATCTCCGACCGCGACACCCGGAGGGCGCTCGCGGCGAACCGGTCGAGGCGCGCACCCGCGGCCTCGTCCGACACGAGGAGATGCACGGCGTCGGTCGATGCCGGGGGCGCCGCGCCCGGCGTCACCAGAGCTTCGACTTGATGTGGCCCTTGGCCTTGACGAGGATGTCGACGAGCGCGCGGTCGTAGAAGTTGCGGGGGAAGAGCTCCGGGCGAGACGCGCCGTTTGTAGAGCGCGCGGCCCTCTTCGATCTCTTCGGCCAGCGAGTCGAAGAGGTTGTCGTTCTGGATGCCGCCCACGATCTTGTCCTCGTTGTAGAGCGACAGGTCGCTTGCGATGGCACGCGCCAGGCGCCGAGCGGCTTCTTCGGTCTCGATGAGGGGCATGGCGACGATGATCGCGCGCTGCCGCGGCCGTGTCAAAGTCGCCCCCCTTGCGTTGGTCTGGACTCCGAGCTCTGGTAAAAGCTGGCTGACGATCCCATGCATGAGCCGCACGATCCCCCAGGCCATCGAGGACGCCGCGAAGGCCGAGCCCACGCGCGGCTTCCGCTTCATCCCGGACACCGGGGTCCCCGGCTTCGGCAGCCCCGGCGACTCCGTGCGGCCCCCGACCACCGGCGGGAGCGGCGGCGCGCGGATCATCGAGCCCGTGCTCGACCAGAGCGAGGCTTCGTTCTCATACACGGCGATCGAGCGCATCAGCGCGCGCTTCGGCGGCGCGCTCCAGGCGCTCGGCCTGCGCAAGGGCGACCGCGTCGCGCTCATCCTGCCGAACAACGACGACTTCGTCCTGTGCTTCCTCGGCGCCATCCGCGCGGGCATCGTCCCCGTGCCCATCTACCCGCCGCTGGCCCTCGGGCAGCTCCAGGCGCTACCTCGACAACACCCGCCACATCGTCGCCAAGAGCGGCGCGCGGGCGCTCGTCACGCACGTCGAAGATCAAGCGCATGCTCGGCACCGTGCAGGCGGCGTGTCCCGCGCTCGAGCAGGTCGTCGCCGTCGAGGGCATCCGCGAGTCGACCGAGCCGCTCAAGCGCCGAGAAGATCGGCCTCGACGACATCGCCTTCCTCCAGTTCACGAGCGGCTCCACGTCGCGCCCCAAGGGCGTGACGCTGACGCACGCGAACCTCGCCGCGAACATCAAGTGCATCATGAACGACGGCCTGCGCATCGGCGCCGAGACGACGTCGGCGTCTCGTGGCTGCCGCTCTACCACGACATGGGGCTCATCGGCTTCGTGCTCGCGCCGCTCTACCACTGCGTGCCCGTCGCGTATCCTGCCGCCGCTCCTCTTTCTCAAGCGGCCCGTCACCTGGTTTCAGGCGATTCACGCGCCACAAGGGCGCACATCGCGTACGCGCCGAACTTCGCCTACGCGCTCTGCGTCAAGCGCATCAAGGCGGCGGAGCTCGAGGGGCTCGACCTGTCGACCTGGCGCGTCGCCGGCTGCGGCGCCGAGCCCATCCGCCCCGAGACGCTCGAGGCGCTTCGCCGAGCGCGTTCGCGCGCGTCGGCTTCCAGCAAGGAGGCGCTCCTTCCGTCGTACGGGATGGCCGAGTCGTCGCTCGCCATCGCCTTCACGGAGCTCGGCGAAGGGATGAAGACGATCGAGCGTCGACGGCCCGACGCTCTGGGAGACGGGCGAGGCGACGCTCGTCCCCGAGGACGACGAGAACGCCGTGCGCCTCGTCTCGTGCGGCGCGCGAGTTTCCCGCACCACGACGATCCGCGTCTTCGCTCCGGACGACGCGACGAGCGACCGTCCGCTGCCGGAGCGACCGCGTGGGCGAGCTTCGCATCGCCGGCCCGAGCGTCATGCGCGGCTACTGGGAGGACGCCGAGCGCACGCGCGAGGCCTTCGCCGGGGCCGTTCCTCAAGACGGGCGACCTCGGCTTCCTGCACGACGGGCACGTGTTCATCTGCGGGCGCAGCAAGGAGGTCGTCATCGTCAACGGCCGCAACTACTACCCGCAGGACATGGAGTGGGAGGCGAGCAAGGTCGCGGGCGTTCGCAAGGGCAACGTCGTGGCCTTCGGCGCGCGCGACCCCAGTGGAGTCGAGCGCGACCGCGAGCGCGTCGTCCTGGCCTTCGAGGTGCAGGACGCCGAGCGCCTCGCGCAGCTCGGCGAAGCTCTGCACCGAGGTGCGCAAGGCCGTGCAGGAGGGGATGGGGCTGACGCTCGACGACGTCGTGGCGCTGCCGCCGGGCGCGCTGCCGAAGACGTCGAGCGGCAAGCTCCAGCGCGCAAAGACGCGCGAGCTCTACGAGACGGGCGAGCTCATGGGCCGGACGCCGACGCGCGACGCGAACAAGGTCGAGCTCGCGAAGCACGCCGCGCTGAGCCAGCTCAGCTACTTCAAGCTCGCGGTGCTGGGGGGCCGAAAGCGCAAGGAGTGACCCCCCCGCTGTGCAGGGCCCCTCGCGATGACATTGGAACTCCTTGCACCTTAGAATCATTATCGTTAGCATTCGTCCGCGCGATGCGCGAACGCGGAGAGGGCCGACGTGATGCTGCGTCAGTCTGAGGCGAGCCGGGCTCAAGCTCACGCCGCAGCGGATCGCCATCGTGCGGCTGTTCGCCGGGGACGCGTCGCACCCCACCGCGCAGGATCTCTTCGAGCGGCTACGCCCGAGCTTTCCCTCGATGAGCTTCGCCACCGTCTACAACACGCTCGACACGCTCGCGCGTACGGGGCTCGCGGGGACCGTGCGTCTGCCGGGCAAGCGAGGCGACGCCGCGCGGTTCGACCCCAACACCGCGCCGCACCACCACGCGGTGTGCGACGAATGCGGAGCCGTCCTCGACATCGCGGCGGGGACGCTCGCCCCCGCGCCCGGCGCCGTCAAGAAGCTTCGAGGGGCCGCACCCGGCTTCTCGGTCCGCGCCGTGGAGCGCATCTACCGCGGCGTCTGCGCAACGTGCGCGCGGCAGCACCCGGAAATGGCAACGAAAAGGAGATACTCATGACCAAGTCGCTAGAGGGAACCAAGACCCACCAGAACCTCAAGGAGGCCTTCGCCGGCGAGTCGCAGGCAAACCGCCGCTACCTCTATTTCGCGAAGGTCGCCGACGTGGAGGGCTACCCCGAGATCGCCGGCAACTTCAAGGAGACGGCCGACGGTGAGACCGGCCACGCGCACGGGCACCTCGACTTCCTGAAGCAGGTCGGCGACCCGGCGACGGGCAAGCCCATCGGCAACACGGAGAAGAACCTGCTCAGCGCGGTCGCCGGCGAGACGTACGAGTACGAGACCATGTACCCGGGCATGGCGAAGACGGCGCGCGACGAGGGCTTCGACGACATCGCCGAGTGGTTCGAGACCCTCGCGAAGGCCGAGAAGAGCCACGCGGGGCGCTTCACGAAGATGCTCGACGTGCTCAAGGGCTGAGAATCCAGCCGCCGAGCCCGCGGAGGCGCCAAGAGAGGTTTCTTCCAGCACCTCTGCTTCTCTTGGCGCCTCCGCGCCTTGGTGGCCCTCTCCAATGTCAATGGCCAAGATCGACCCGCATCCGTCGCAACGGCCCGCGCTCGACCCGAACGACGAGCGGTACTGGGACGCGCGCGATCTCGAGGCCGAGATGCGGCGGATGTTCGAGGTCTGCCACAACTGCCGGATGTGCGTCGGCTACTGCGGGACGTTCCCGGACGTCTTCGCGCGCGTCGATCGCGACATCGAGAAACGCGGCGCCACAGGCGCCGAGCTGCTCGACGCCGAGGCCTTCGCGAGCGCGACGGAGCTCTGCTGGCAGTGCAAGCTCTGCTACATCAAGTGCCCGTACACGACGGACGAAGGCCACGAGTGGATGCTCGACGTGCCGCGCCTCCTCACGCGCGAGAAGGCGCAGCGCGCGCGGCGCAACGGCGTGACCCTGCAGGATCGCGTCCTCGGCGAGCCGCAGCTCATGGGCCGGCTGACGGCGGGGCCCCCGGCACGCATCGCCAACTTCGTGAACGCGAATCGCCTCGTCCGGAAGGTCATGGCGGTGACCGCCGGCATCGCGGCCGAGTTCCCGCTGCCCACGTTCGGGGAGACGAGCTTCGCCCGCTGGCTCGAGCGGCACGAACCCCTGCCCGAGCGCCGGGTCGCAAGGGACCGTGGCGCTCTTCGCCACGTGCCTCGCCGACTACAACTTCCCCCACATCGCGGCGAGCGCCGTCCGCGTGCTCGAGAAGAACGGCTGGAACGTCGTCCGCCCGGAGCAGACCTGCTGCGGGATGCCGAACCTCGACGGCGGCGACATCGACGCCGCCGCAGCCAAGGCCCGCGTCAACGTAGCGTCCCTCGCACTCGAGATCGATCGGGGACACACCGTCGTCTCCCTCCAGCCGACGTGCGGGTACATGGTCCGCAAAGAGTGGCCCGAGCTCCTCGGAACGAACGAGGCCCGCAAGGTCGCGGCGGCGACGGTCGACGTGATGGAGCTGCTCGAGCAGCAGCGGCGCGACGAAGACGCTCTCGCAGGACTTCAAGAAGGGCCTGGGGCAGCGTCGCGTACCACGCGGCCTGCCACCTCCGGGCGCAGAAGATCGGCTACCCGGCGGCGCGCGTGCTCGAGCGCGCTGCCCGAGACCGAGGTCGAGGTCGTCGAGCAATGCTCGGCGGTCGACGGTACCTGGGGGATGAAGGCGCAGCACTACGAGATGGGGCGGCGCTACGCGCAGAAGCTCACGCGCGGGATCGAGCGGGTCGAGCCGCGGATCGTGGTCACCGACTGCGCGCTCTCGGCACGCCGCATCCTGGCCGAGAACGGGCTCGCACCGCTGCACCCGGTGGAGGCCCTGGCCGAGGCCTACGGCCTTTCCCCGAGTACGCGAGGTACGATGAAGCCCATCGATCGCGGCGAGATCCTGGGGCTCGCGGACTACGAGGCGATCCGCGAGCGGTTCCGCGGCGCGGGTCATCGCCGAGAAGAAGATCCGGCGGGTCGACGTGGGCCCCCACGCGAGCGCCGTCTTCGAGAACCGCGACACGGTGCTCCTTCAGATCCAGGAGATGCTCCGCACCGAGCGAATCACGCGACCTGCAGGCGATCCAGCACGAGATCGACACCTACAACGAGCAGATCCCCGGCGACGACGAGCTGTCGATCACGCTGATGATCGAGATCGAGGATCACGCCGAGCGCGAGGCCTTCCTCCAGGCGGCGGTCGGCTTCGAGAACCACGTCTGGCTGGTCGCGGGTGGCCAGCGCGTCCAGGCTCACGGCCCCACGCGAGGCAGCGAAGCATCGGAGCGGACGACGGCGGTGCACTACCTGAAGTTCGCGCTCCCGACAGCGATCGCGACGGCCCTCCGAGCAGCTACCCAGGATAGACTGCTACTGGCCCTCGAGATCGACCACCCCACTTACGTGGCCCGATCTACCCTTCGACCAGAGACGCTCGCCAGCCTCGCCGACGATCTCAAGGTGGATTGAGGACCCTCGCCCTCTCGCCCTCCGCGCCCTCTGCGCCTCTGCGGTTCACACCCCCCTATCGTCCGGTGCCGGCGGTTCGAGCAGCGGCGTGAGGTCGATGCCACGGGCGTTGACCTTGCGGACGTAGGCGATCATCGCGAGGCCGTAGACGAAGAGGAGGATGCACGACCACTGGGCCGGAGTGAGGCCGGCGTCGCGGGGGTCACCTCCCTGGTTCTCGGGGACGCGGAGGAAATCCATCGCGAAACGGACGGGCGCGTACGCGAGCGCGGACGCGATGACGTACGTGCCGATCGCGAGGCGGCGCCTCCAGGTCGCCATGAAGCACGCCACGAGGACGAGGGTGAAAAGGAACTCGAGGAAGCCCAGGTCGAAGCGCGGGTCGTGGCCCTGGATGAACTCGATGAAGCCGAACTTCGTGACGACGCCGTCGCCCGGACGCATCGGATAGGCCACCGCGAGCAGCGTGTCGGCCGCCGCCCGGGCGCCGGGGTGGTCGTGCACGGTGGCGCAGCCTGCCCGGCCGAAGACCCAGCCGATCGGGAACACGGAGAGAACGAGGTCGGCGAACGGCAGGATGGGCACGGGTGCGGGCCGCTTGCGGAGCCGACCGTCCTCTATCACGAGGTACTTCCACAGCGCGATCCCGACGAAGGCGCCGACGAAGCCCCCGAACGAGCTGAGGCCCGTCCACGGCAAGAGGAGCGACCACGGCGCCCGGACGACCTCGTCCCAGTGGTAGAAGATCGAGTCGAGCACGTGCGAGAGCAGGAAGGCCGACACGAGCATCCACGTGATGAACGAATTCAGCTTCACGACGTCGTAGCCGAACTTCTGCGCCCGGCGCGTCGTCACCGACGTACCGACGAGCACTCCGGTGGCCACGAGGATGCCGAACGGATGAAGGGGCAGCGGGCCCACGTGCAAGTCGGGAACGTGGATGTAGGGGATCATGAAAAGGGTGCCCCGACGTCTATCGCATTCCCCGGAGGGGCGCACGATCGTCGCGACGAGCGCTCAGGCGCGGTTGACGCGGACCTTCGGCTTGGCACCGAGCAGCGCGAGCTGCCCGCACGCGGCGCTGACGTCGTCGCCTCGCCTCCTCCGGATGAAGCAGGAGTAGCCGGCGTCGCAGAGCACCCGTTGAAAGAGGAGCACGCTCGCAAGGTCGGGCGGTCCGAGCGAGCTCGCCTCGATCGGGTTCATCGGGATGAGGTTCACCTTCACGGGGAGGCCCCGGAGAAGCGCGGTGAGCTTCTTGGCCTCACCCGGCGTGTCGTTCCGGCCCGCCACGAGCGTGTACTCGATGGTGATGCGCCGCCGGCGCGGGAGCGGGTAAGCGCGCAGCGCGTCCATGAGCACGGGCAGCGGATACTTCTTGTTGATGGGCATGAGCCGACCGCGCGTCTCGTCGTCGGCCGCGTGGAGAGACACCGCCAGGCCGATGTTGCCTCCGAAGTCGGCTCCCAGGCGCGCGATCTCGGGCACGAGACCGCTCGTCGAGACCGTGATCCGGCGGGCCGAGAGCGCCGTCCCTTCCGCATGCGTCAGCAGGCGCAGCGACCGCGACGTCGCGGCGTAGTTGTGCAGCGGCTCGCCCATGCCCATGTACACGACGTTGCGCAGGCGCTCGTGCGGCCCGAGCCGCGATCGGCCGACCGCCACCTGCGCCACGATCTCGTCGGCGCCGAGGTGGCGCTTCAGGCCGGCCACGCCGCTGGCGCAGAATACGCACCCCATCGCGCAGCCGACCTGGGTCGAGATGCACTGGGTGACGCGGACCGGGCCCCCGGCCTCCGGAGTGGGATCGGTGTCGTCCTCGTCGTCGACCGCCGCGGCCGCATCGGCGTCCTCGTCGTTCGACGCGTCGGTCACCGGGGACGGGAGGGCCCCCTTGGCTCCGGGAGCGCTCGGGATGAGGACGGTCTCGACGGTGGCGCCGTCGCGGAATCGCACGAGGAGCTTGCGCGTGTCGTCCGCGGCCCGACGCTCCTGGGCCACCTCGATCGTTCCGGCGATCCCGAGCGCCCCGAGCTTGACCCGCAGCGCGGCCGGCAGGTCGGTCATCCGGTCGGGATCGAGCACGCCCCGCGCGTGCATCCATCGAAAGACCTGGCGGCCGTGGAACGCGCGGCCACCGAGAGGGCGGATCGCCTCCGTCCACTCCTCCGGCGTGAGAGCAAGCGGCTCGTTCATCCGTTCCGCTTTGCCTCTTCCCAGTACACGTCGAGCACCTCCAGCGGCAGGTGACGCTCTCCCCCTCCCGCCTCGCCCCAGCCGCCGTGCTCCTCGCGCACCCGCTTCTCGACGTGCGCGAACCGCGTCGTGAACTTGTCGATCGTCCGCCGGAGCGCCCCTTCCGCGTCGAGCCCCAGGTGCCGCGACAGGTTCACGAGCGCGAAGAGAACGTCCCCCATCTCGTCCTCGACGGCACCCGGCTCACCCAGGTCGATCGCGCGATCGAGCTCGGCCAGCTCCTCGGCCACCTTGGCGCGCGACCCTCGCCGCGTCGTCCCAGTCGAAGCCAACGCGGGACACCTTCTCGCCGATTCGCTGCGCACGGGTCAGAGCCGGCATGCTGCGCGGCACGCCGCCCAGGACTCCGCGCTGGCCCTTCTCCTGCGCCTTGAGCTTCTCCCAGTTGCGCAGCACCTCGTCGGCGTCCTTGGCGCTCAGGTCCCCGAAGACGTGGGGGTGGCGGCGCACGAGCTTGTCGACGATGCCTTCGACGACGTCGTCGATCGCGAAGCTCCCCTCGCGGCGGGCGAGCTCCGCCTGGAAGACCACCTGCAGGAGCAGGTCTCCGAGCTCCTCCCGGAGCGCGGCCCGGTCCCGTGAATCGATGGCGTCGATGACCTCGCACGCCTCTTCGAGGACGTACTTGCGCAGGGTCTCGAGCGACTGCTCGCGGTCCCACGGGCATCCGTCCGGCGCCGAGGAGCCGCTGCATCACGGCCGACGAGGCGCGCGAGCGTCGTGCCGTCCTGCTGCGCGAGTGGAGGCACCGGACGCGCCGTGTCTTCGTCGAAACGGCGTCGACTCCCCCGTCGGGCCCAGGCTTCCCTTCAGGCATGGCGTGAGGCAGGCTACATTGGCCCCGGCGAATGTCGACATACGTCCGCCCCCCATTCGTCCAGGCCGCCGGTCATTCACGTCACGTTCCGCCGTGCGATTGCGCTGGGGACCGGGGCGCTCGTTATTGGGCATCGCGTACGTCCTGCGCGGGGTCCTCGTCCCGCTCTTCTTCGCATTCCTGGTCGCGTACGCCCTCGACCCGTTCGTCGATCTGCTCGAGGCCCGCCGGGTGCCGCGAACGCTCGCCGCGCCCCTGGTGATGCTGGGCATCGCCGCGGTCCTCGGGCTGGTCCTGATGTACGCGATCCCGATGTTCATCGACGAGCTTCGCGCGGCGGCGGCGGATCTGCCGTCCCAGCTCCGGGGCCTGGAGGGCCGCGTCGAGCCGTGGCTCTGGCAAAACCTCCACTTCAAGCCGCCGCACACGATGACCGAGCTCGGGATGCGAGCTGCGCGACAAGGTGCAGGCGCAGTTCCCGGACCTGATCAGCGCGGCCAGCGTCGCTCTCTTCGGGACGCTCAGCTACCTGGGCGTCGTCCTCAGCGCGCTCATCATCCCGGTCTTCGCGCTGTATCTGCTCATCGACTTCGACCGCATCGTCGCGCACGCCGGGCAGCTGGTCCCGCGGCGGTGGTACCCGCAAGCTGCGGACGTCGCCCGTCAGGTGCACCGGACGCTCGGCGGGTACGTGCGCGGGCAGCTGACGGCGAACATCGTGCTCGGGGCGCTCTACGCGGCGGGGCTGCGGCTGGTGGACATTCGCCTCGCCGTGGCGATCGGGGTGATGACAGGAATGCTGGCGTTCGTGCCGTACATCGGGTTCGGGTGCGGGCTCTCGCTCGCGCTGTCGATGGCGGCGCTCGACTGGCAGGGGCCGGGGCGGGTGCTGGCGGTGCTCGCGGTGATGCTGGGGGTGCAGGTGCTCGACGGGCTGGTGATCACGCCGCGCATCGTGGGGCGCTCGGTGGGGCTGGCGCCGCTCGAGGTTCTGTTGACGATGATGGCGGCGGGGACGCTGTTCGGGTTCCTCGGGGTGCTCATGGCGGTGCCGCTCGGTGCGGTGGTGAAGATTCTGGTGCAGCGGACGGTGAAGGCGTACCTGGGATCCAATTTCTACCGGGACGCGCCGGTGGACGGGGCGGGGTGACACGGGGAAGAAGAGGGAGCGCGCGCGTGGAGCGGGGCGATCGCCCGCCGTCGTCGGGTCGGTGCTCGGCGGCGGGTGGGGCCCCGCGTCGGCCGGCTCGGCGGGAAGTTCGTCATGGGCGGGAGCGGCCGGCCGAGACTTGCCCCACCCGCCGCCTGCGCTCCGACCCGACGACGGCGGGCTCGGGCGGTTGTCAGCGATGGGAGTCGGGGTCGGAGGGGTGTTCCCCTAAAGCCGCAAAGAGATTCTGGGGCCCGCGGCTTGTGTCGCATCGCTTGTTGGGTTGGACGGCGGCTTGGCGCCCTTCTTCACTCGATGTTGCCGACGCAGACGGAACGAACGGCGTCCACGATGGCGTTCTCTCGCACCGAAGGGTACGAGAGCTCGCTCGAGAGATTGCCAAGCGTCGACGATTGGGCAGTATGACGTGGCGGCCGGGGCGTTCCTCGCTGGACGGCGCGGGCGCCAAGCGTGGATGGCGCATCTAGGTACCCTCGACGGAGCCTCCTTCACGCTGGGGCGGGGCACGGGGATGGGCTCGACGGGGCGATCGCCATTCGTGCACGGGACGACTGCCAGGCCGCGCCGGGACGGCCCTCACACGTGGAAGGATGGTCCGCCACGCGTAGCGGGACGACCTTCCACGCGTGGCGCGGTCACCGGACACACTTCGGCGACACGCTGACCAGGCGTTTGATGATGGCCGGCGAGCGTGAGCCGGATGTCCGGCCAGACCTCGTAGGTTTACCCGCCAAGCTTGGAGCGTAGGCCCTCCAGACGTGGCGGATCGGCTTGCCAAGCGTGGCGACCTACCCAGTCATGCGATCAAGTATGCGCCGCCCCGTCGAGGGACGCGATCCGCCATGATTACAGATACCTGACGGTTTCTCGTGCAGGGGCGCGCGCGTGACCTCGCTTGTGGGGCGGCGAAGGGATTCCGCGCAAGGTTGCTCCCTTTCGCGTCAGAACAGGTACCGCTCCCCCGTGTCGCAGAGCACCGTGACGACGATGCCTGTTGCGAGGCCAACCGCGACCTCGCAGGCCGCGTGCACGTTGGCGCCAGACGATGGACCCACAAGCAGTCCTTCTTCGCGTGCGAGGCGCTTTGCCATGCGGTCGGCGGCTACGTCGGTGACGGTGATGATGCGATCGATCACCGCTCGATCGACGATCTGCGGAACGAAGCCTGCGCCGATTCCCTGGATGCCGTGCATGGCGGCGGGCTTGCCGCTGAGGACCGCGCTTGCGGCGGGTTCCACCGCGACGATCAAGACGTTTGGCTTCTCGCGCTTAAGGACATGGCCGACGCCCGTAATGGTGCCCCCGGTCCCCACGCCGGCGACGAACGCGACCAACTCGTCGCCGACCGCGTCGATGATCTCACGGGCGGTCGTGCGCTCGTGGGACTCTGGATTGGCGGTGTTCTCGAACTGGTGCGGCATGAAGGAGCCGGGCGTCGCGCGCGCGATCGCCTCGGCGCGAGCAACCGCGCCTGACATCCCCTGGTCGGCCGGAGTGAGCACGATCTCGGCCCCGTATGCGCGCAGGACGTAGCGTCGCTCGAGGCTCATGTCTTCGGGCATGACGAGCACGCAGCGGTAACCGCGCACCGCTGCGATCATGGCCAGCGAAATGCCGGTGTTCCCGCTCGTGGCCTCGACGATAACGGCGCCCTTCGAGAGGGTGCCCGAGCGCTCGGCGGCATCGACCATCGCCAGTGCGGGGCGGTCCTTAACGCTGCCGCCAGGGTTCTTTACTTCCAGCTTGCCGACGACTGCGGCCGCCCCTTGCGGACCGACGCGGGCCAGTCGGACCAGAGGCGTGCGACCGACGAGGTCGAGCACGGTCGCGGCAATCGCCTGGCTCATCCGCGCTTGCCCTGTGACACAGGCATCGCTTGCACCGTATCAGAAGACCCGCTGGGTGACCTTGATCGTGTCGCCTGCTTGAAGCGGGATGTCGCCCATCTTTCCGTCGGTGATGTCGTCGAGGCTGACGGTCGCGGTCACGGTCTTGTTGGGGCCGACCACTCGAGTGAGGACCACGCGATCACCATCCGCGATCGATGTCAGTCCGCCGGAGAGCGAGATGGCATCGACGAGCTTCATTCCCTCGGCCCACGGCAGGCTGCCCGGCTTCTGCACCGCTCCGATGACGCTTACCTTCTTGGAGTTGTATTGCTTGACGACGAGCGTCACCTGCGGATCGACGAGGATCTTCTTGTTCTCGAGCTCCTTTTTGATGAGCTCCTCGATCTGCTGGGGTTCGAGCCCTGCGACGGTGATCCGGTCTACGTAGGGGAAGTCGATCGTTCCGTCGGGCTGGACCCTGTACTCCTTCGGAAGCTCCTTCTCGCCGAGGACCGAGACTTCGAAGAGGTCTCCCGGGCCGACGACTGTGCTCAGAGACGGCGGGGGCAGGTGCGGGGGCCCCGGATGCGCGCGCCCGCACCCGAGGCCCAGCGCCACCACGAGCAACGCGGACAAGACATTTCGAACCACGGCTACCTTCGATTCGTTGCGCGGCAAGCGGGGTCCATGCGAGAAATCCGCGCGGACGACGTCCAGAATCACATGAACCAGCGCACTCCGAGGTACGCTTCGAGCCGCGTCCAGGACATGTCGTAAAAGCCAGTCTCCGCCTCGCTGTCGAAAATATGAGTATCGCTGAAGTTTGCAGTGTACCGCACCGTCGCATTCAGCCCGAAGGTTTCCGTGAATCGGTACTCGCTGAAGAGCGTCGCATCGACCCGCTTGTCCGTGAAAGCCGGATTTCGCACCTGGCCGTCCAGCGGGCCTCCCAGGTTACCCCAGATGACGTTGGGATACTCGACGGCCGCCACACCGCCCTCGAGCGTGACAAGTGCCCTCCCTGCGAAGAAGTACGAGAACTTCAGGTAGCCGCGATCGCTGCCATAGAAACCGCCGAGGTAACTGGTGGCGAAATCGCGGGTGTAACCGAGAGCAATCGACGAAAGGGCGAGGCCCACGTCCGAAACCGCCGCAACGCCCGGAGTGGCCGCGAGAAACCACTTCAGCTCCGCCTGCCCGATGACGCTGTCGTACTGAGGCTGGCGAGCCAACGTGGTGGCCTCGAAGCTCGACCCCCAACCCACCATGGCCAGAGCCGCGAACCGATCCGTTATCAAACCATTGAGCCCTATCCGAGCACGAACTGGTGTTGAGTTGACCAGCCCGGCCGCGAGTGCCTGACTCTCGTTTGCGTACGAAATGAAGCGGAGACTCGCATCGTAAACTAGCGCTGTTCGCGGCCGGAACTTCCAGCGCCCGCGCGTATAGGCCTCGTTCGTGGTGTTGTCGTAGGCCGCACCGGCGCTTTCCTCGAAGATCGTGTCGTGAAACTGGTAGCCGAAACGCCAGTCCAGCGTTCCGGTTCCGCCACCCGGTTGCGCAACGATCTCGCCGCCTACTCCCACGTCGTCCCGATTGAACGACTGGTTCGGGTCCGCATCCACGTAGTTCGGCATGATGGCGCGCGCGTAGTTGGCGAAGAGATCGGCCCCCCAGGGGCGACTGGGTAGAATGTCCAGGCGCGCATCAGCTGCGCCTCCGATATTGTCCTGCCGCGAAACGTCGTTCTGCGGCAGAGACGCGTCGCTCCCCAGCCCAACAAATGCCCGATACGTGGCGTTCACCCCGGCCCGAAAGGCGACGCTGGGCGGCTGGGCGCCCACGTCACCCTCTCGACGCTGAGGGCCCAGAGTCGACAGGTAGAGCGACGGCGTTACTCGAAAGGCTAGGGCGGGAACCACAGGCGCATTCGGGGGACCGTTGTCGGCGCCTTGCGTGGTGGTTCGAAGAAACCAGTTCGAGTCGTATCCGAACTCGCCTGCAATTCCAGGATGAAGCTCGAGGTCACCCGTCCGAATGCCGATGCCCTCGTTATAGCGGCGATCTTGCAGCCACTGCGGAGTGTCAGCCTGCGCCGTAAACTGCGGCTGCGCTGCAACCGCTCGCGAAACGAGCAAGGCTGCTACGCCAGCGGAGGATGCTAGGCCTCTCTTCGTCATAGGCGGGGGCGAGGGTACACCAAGCTACAGCAGAGCTACTGCGAAACGCGAGCCGGATGCTCGCAAAGGGGACCACCACGAGGCCATGGCCTAGAGTTACTTGACTGGCGAGGCGGCGGGCGGGGGCGTCACAGGGCCCCCCACGACGGGAGCACCAGGCGGCATCGGATACGTGGCGGTCTCCTCAATCGGAAGGTTCGGGTTCACCTCGGTCGTGACCTGCGTCTGCCCAACAAACGCAACCTCTTCGCCGAGGCATTGGTTTGCTTCGGCGACGAGCTGCTCCGCACGTTGGCGCAGCACGGTCATGATCGTGAATTCGTGATTCCCCAGCTCCGCGTCGCTGCGCTGGACCGCCGCCTGAAGGGCGCTCAGGCGATCCTTCGCGGTACGGCCGGCCACGTCGATCTGCGACAGCTTGTCGTTCAGACACAACGACTTCACGACGTCGCGCGCGGTTCTCGCTCGCTCGAGCTGTCGGCGAACTGCACCTGACGCCTGGTCCATCCTCGTCAGAATGGCGTCTGCCTGCGCGAGTTCGTCCTTCGATGACAGCTGCACCTTTTGCTGGAACCCTACCTGGGCGTCCGCAGACCCGCTCGCGCCGCCCGACTGCGCAGTCGCCGACCCCGCCGCGCCAAGCACGAGCGCCGTTACGGCCAACCCCCTAAGAATCGCGGCAGCGCGCATATTCGTGGCCTCCCAAAGACTGCCTTCCGTCGCAAACTTAGCGGCCGAGGTACGGGCTTGTCAACCTACGTCCGTAGCCCCGGCTGCCACATAGACCGACAGCGAACTCGACAGCCGAGCTACTGACGACCGCACTATCCGTTGCCTGGCGCGCCTACCCCATTCAGAGGTTGCGTTCCGCCCCCATCTCTCGTCTCAAACGCCCCGAGCCCGGCGTGGGGGGCGCGGCGCGCAGCGGCGGGGTGAGGGGGGCCCCCGGCACGGGGTGCCTCACCCCGCCGCGAGCACCGCGCCCCCCACGCCGGGCGATCGTCACCCGCCTTGTTTCACGAAGTTGAACGGCACGCTGATCGTAGACCCGTTCGACCCCGGCGCATCGAACTTCGCCCTGCGCGCCACCGACGTGATGCAGCTCGCGACCCCCGGCGAGATCCCGCTGTTGCTGGCGACGCTGGCCGAGTCCACCTCGCCGCTCGGGGCGACCTTGATCATGATGACGATGCGCCCGGCCTGCGTCGGATCGGACTCGAGCCCCTTCTGGTAGCAGCGCTTGGCGCCCGGGTGAATCTGACTCCGAATGATGGCCTCGGCGTTCGACACAGGGACGCTCATCGACGAACCGCCGTACTGCACTTCACCCACAGGGACGACCTTCACGGCCACGCCGGCGCCCTGCTGAGCGCCGCCCGTTTCGCCCCCTCGCAGGCCTTGCAGACCGCCGCCGTTCTGGCCGGGATGGATCGGGCCACCCGCGCCGCCCGGCAGGTTCAGACCCGTTGCCGCTCTGGTTGCTGATGCCGCCCTGCCGGTTGGCGAGGCTGTTCAGGTCGACCGGGGCTCCGTTGTCGTCCTTCATCGCGCCCGCGAGCGCCGCGCCGCCGGTCAGCGACGCGAGGATCGCGATGCGCGCCTGGTCGGCCTCGTTGAGCAGCCCCTGGACGACCTTGGCGCTCGGAGCGTTGGCCTGCGACGGAGCCTGGACCTGCTGCTTCGGGCGCCTGCGTCGGGGTGGGCGCGGTGTCCGTCGACGTGGCGGTGGACGTCGGCATCTCGGGGTTCTCGACCGGCGGGGGCACGGTCTTCTGCTACCAACTCGAGGAGGCTCGCGCTGAGGTCGTCGTTGACGACCGGGTCCATCCAGTCGCTGTACATCGCGCCGACGAGCCCGAAGTGGAGGAGGAAGCTGAAGGCCGCGATGATCGTGAGGTTCCAGTCGATCTGGCTGGCGACGCCGCCCTTCACCGAGAGCGGGAGCTGCGGCCGCGGCTGCACGGGCGGCGGCGCGACGAACTGGAAGAGGAACGTCGTCTCCCCGATGACGACCTTGCCGCGCGCCTCCTCGGTCAGCCGAACCTGATAGGCCGGGCCGACCCGCTTGGCCTGGCCCTTCAGGGCGCCGAGATCGGTGATGCCGGTGGCCAGGGCGACGCGACCCGTCATCCCGTCGAGGAAGTTCAGGTAGTAGTCGCCGCCGATGAGCTCGAAGAGCTTGAACTGGGCCGGCAGGTTGGCCTGGACGACGAAGGTCGACTTCTCGCTCGGCCCCACCGTGACGCTGCGTGCGCTGCTTGACGACCCGCTCCTCGAGGATGCGGCCGCTGACCACGAGGCCGATGCGCAAGACCTTGGGGCCCGCGGCCGTCTGCATCGCCCGCATGACGGCCGTCATCTGGCCCGGGCGGCCGGAGGGCTGCCCGCCGGGTCCCATCCCCTGGTTCATCTGCGACATCCGGTAGGCGCCTTTCTCAGAAGACTCGTATTGGACGCTCGCGACAACGCGAAGTTCCCCCGTGGGTGCCCAACGTTAACACGAGGGGCGGGTAAATCGCCAGGACGACACCGATTCCAGACGCACGATGAGGCGGTCGACCGCGGCGAGGCGGTCACGGACGATCCGGCGCGCGCGGACGTGGACGGCGTAGCAGAAGGAGGTTCCGGCGATGCCGATGGCCAGGGCGCTGAGGGCGCCCACGATGGCCTCGCGGGTGCCCAGCGGCGTGTCGTCGTCCGCCGGGGCGGACAGGCCTTGGACGAGGGCGATGGATGCCAGGAGGAAGCCCGCGCTGGTCGCGACGCTCGCGCAAACGCGCGGAATCCGTGCCCAGCGCTGCGCTCGCCAGTCCAGCTCGGTGAGCTGCTCGTTGACCAGGGCCTCCCGCATGGGCGGCGCCACGGTGAAGGCCGAAAGCAGGTCCCGCTCCCAGTCGAAGCGGCTGTCGGTGGCGACGGCGTCATATAGCTTTGCGCAAACGGCCGGGGCATCGTCGCCCTTGAGCGCATCGAGAAGCAGGCCGGGGTGGAGCGACGTCGAGTGCCACCGCTTGCGCCAGGCGACGGGCGCTCGCCACGATGCACGCGACCGCGACGAGGCACGACAGGCCGGCGAAGAGCACGCTCAGAAGGGGTCCTTGTGAACGGCTTCTTCGATGCGATCGAGGAAAGGCTGGCGGAGCTCGGCCAGGGTGAGCTTGGGCTGGATCTTGGCCACGTCGACGGCGGCGATCGGCTTCTGGACGCGACCTACGATCGTGATCTCGCCTATCTGAAGCACGCCCTGCTGTCGGCTTGTTCTGCGCCTCCGCGGTCGCCGCAAACCCCACGAGCACTGCAAGCGCCGCCCCGGCCATCGTCAATCTCTTCATGGATCCCTCACTCATGGTCGCTCCTCGTCACTTGGGGAGCGTCCGAACGATGTTCCCGCTCGCTGCAGGAGCCGGCGCCGGCGCGGCGGCCGCCGAGGCTGCGGGAGCTGGCTTCGGTGGTGCACCGGCCGAGCCCGAGGGTGCGGGAGCTGGCTTCGGCGGTGCACCGGCCGAGCCTGAGGCCACGGGAGCCGGCTTCGGCGCACTCGCCGGTGCGGCGGGTGGCGGCGGAGCGGCCGCCGCGGTCGCCGCAGCCTGCTTCTTCATCTGCAGCTCGCTCTGCTTTCGCTTCGCCGTGCTGAGCAGCTCGTCGACGTCGTCGCCCGGCCCCTTGGTCGTCTTGGCGCCGCGCATCGATCGGTACGTCTCGAGCTCCTGGATCGCCTTGGCGATCTGATCGTCCTGGCCCGACGCGCCGGGGACGGACTGGCGAGAAGAGGTAGAGGAGCCCGAGATCGTAGTGCGCGCCCGGCGAGGGTCGAGTCCATGCGCAGCGCGGTGTCGAGCTCGCTCTTGGCGTCGGCCGGACGGCCCAGTAGCCGGTAGCAGTCGCCGAGATCGAGGTGCCCTACGGGCACGTTCGGCGCATAGCGGATGGCCTTCTCGAGAGGGCCTTGCGCCTCGGTCGCGTTGCCGGCCTCGAGCTTCATCTCGCCCAGGTTGATGTACGCCTCGAAGAGATCGGGGCGCCTCGCGATGGCCTGCGTCGAAGTCCCCGAGCGCTGCCTTTCGCTGGCCCGTCTCGCGCTCGATCAAGCCGCGCAGGAGCAGCGCGTCGGCGTTGCCCTTGTCGCGGGGTGGAATCGACCCGTCGTCGGCCCCGTCGAGGATGGCCTGGAGGGCGTAGCTGCGCGAGGTCCCACCTGTGGCTCCGGTAGAAGTCGCGCGCGATGACGATCATCGCGTCCTTGAAGTCGGGCTGCTTGGTCAGCGCCTGCTGGGCCAGTTGCTGGCAGCCGGGGCTGTCGCCCTCGATCGACTTCACCTCGGCGAGGTACGTGGTCAGCCGGGCGGAGTCGGGGTTCTGCGCCCGCTTGTCCGCGAGGAACTGCTCGGCGTCGGGGCCGCGGCCAGTCCGCGCGAGACCCACCGCGTAGGCCCCCATGGCGACCTCGTACTTCGGGTTCGCGCCGTACGCGGCGCGATAGGCGTCGAGCGCTCCCTGGGCGTCTCCCAGCCGCTCGAGCACGCAGCCGAGCGAATAGCGAGGCCCACCGGCCTTGGGTGCGCGGCTCGCGGCGTCCGAGAAAGCGGCCTTCGCGCCCGCCAGATCTCCCGCGGCCCAGGCCGGAAGCCCTTGGTGTAGGCGCTCTTGGCGTCCCGAGGGCATGTCGTCCGACGCCGCGGCAGGGGCCGCCACCCCGACGACGGGCGCCACAGTGGCCGCGGCGGGGGCCGCCACAGCGTCGGCGGTCGTGGCTGCCGGTTGAGCCGCGGTATTCGCTGCGGGCTTGGCACCGCCGCACGCCCCGCGTGGCGCTGGCCAGGCCAAGGCGCCAATGCGCCAAACAGCGGATGCGCGGCGCTTCATCGGGTCCCTCTTCTCCCTCACGGCGCTGCCGGCAACGGCGCGGGTTGCCCGCTCGGCGGCGGAGTGGCCACGACGCCCGAGCGCCACTGCAAGAACTCGCCGTTGATGTACGACGAGCTTGCTGCCCGGGCTCAGCGGATCTTGCGCGGCCTCGACGTACGGCTTCATCTTGTCGTCGCCGAGGTAATCGGTGAAGTACGCGAGTCGCGAGACGGCGTTCTGTACGGTGGAGTTCTTCACGTTGTACTTGCGGGCGATGAGCGCGGCCATGACGTACTCGCGGATCATCTTCTGATTGCAGACGTCCATGTACTTGTCTTTGGCCTCGCGCCACTTGGCGCGTACCTGATCCCTCGTGTCGTCGATCTGCTGCTGGACCTGGTCGGCCTTGTCGTTCTGGCCGGCGTCCTGGAGCTGGTCGGACGATCTTCTGCAGCTTGTTGAGGAGCGCCTCCTGCTGCGGGGTGAAGTACTTCGGAACGACCAGATCGAGCCCCGTGCGGATCGAGTCGTACAGCGTGCCGACCCGCGCCGTCGCCGCGGCGGCCCACTCGAACGAGCCGTACTGCGTCGAGACGTGCTCGAGCAGCGGTCGCCACTTCTTCTCGGCCTCGCCGAGGTCCTTGTCGACCGCGGCGGCCACGTCTTTGACGTTCGCCCGCGTAGTGGTGGTGGCCCGTCGCGTAGTCGAACGCGCCGCGCACGTCTTCGTCGACCAGCGTGAAGTCCGCCTCACCGCCGTAGTCCGAGTACGGCGCGTCGCTGGCCGCGATCTGCGACTGCTTGCCGCCCGCGCTCGTCGTCACCGGGTGCGACTTGAAGTACTCCCAGTCGGCGATCGTCGTCTTGAACCAGGTGCGGAAGCCGTTGTCCCCCGCCGCCTGCATCATCTTGGCGATGCGGTAGGCCGATTCGAGCGCGTAGCGCGCCGACTCGGGCTTGTCCTTGCTTGCCGCGTGGTACTGCGTGAGCGTCGCGATCGCCTGGTGGCGCGCCGACGAGTTGCCGCCCGAATCGGGAGCGCTCGGGTTCCACTGGCCGTAGTCGAAGCTGGCCTTCAGGTAGTCGGCCTCGGCGCGCTTGTCGACGGGGAGGTGCATCTTCGAATCGACCAGCGATGTCGTACATCCGGGCCATGTTCGAGCGGTCGCCGAGGTTCGAGTAGAGCGCCATCGCGATGTGGGCGGCGTTCTCGCGGCGCGGATCGTCGAAGCGCGTGTTGTTCGCGATCTTGGCGAACGACTCCGCCGCCTGCTGGTACTCGAAGAACCCGTAGTACGTCGTGGAGAGCGCGTCGTACGCCATCCCCAGGTACTTGATGCGCTCCTTGTACTCTTCGGGGTTCGGCCCGACCTTCGCTTTGCTCGCGGGGTCGGTGCCGCCGCGCTCGAGGCGGTCGAGGAAGTCCTCGCTGCCGTAGCTGCCGATGAAGAGGTTGTAGAGCTTGATCGCCGTTGCGAAGTCGCCGATCTGCTTGTAACAGAAGGCCGAGTTGATCGCGGCGGCGGGGGCGTCCTTGTGAGCCGGCGCGGCTTCCAGCGCCGCCCGTACATCTGGCCGGCCTTGCGCCAGAGGGCGTCTTGCGCCGGCCCGGGCTTGGCAGTTCTTCGCCTGCTCGAAGACCTTGTTGGCGTCTTCGAAGGCCGCGTTCTGGAGGACGGCGTCGACGAGACCGCTCTTGGCCTCGACCTTCTGCCGCCTCCGTCATCGCGCACGACTGCTTCTTCTCGGCCTCGGCGAGCTGCCGTGACCGCTCGGCGTCCTTCTGCAGGTTGCTCATCACGAGCAGGCGCTTCCAGGCCTCGTACCCGAGGGGGCTCTTGCCGCACCTGCTCCTTGTAGATGGGCTCGAACCGCTCGCGGGCTTCCTTGAAGTGGCCGTAGAGGTAGTACTGATCGGCCGCGTAGAAGGCGTATTCGAGCGCGCGGTTCTGCTTGTCGCGCTCGGGGGGTACGCGCTGGACGTACTCGTCGCGGGCCTTCATCGACTTCTGGATGACGTCGGGGATCTCGTCGACGACGACGGTCTGCTCGCCCGTCTGTGCCCGCGAGCTTCGGCTCCTTCCGAGGCTCGACGCCCTGCGATCCGCTCGTGTCCTGCCAGCGCTGGAACGCGACGTCGCGATCGACGTCCGACGAGGTCGACGACGAAGAGGCCTGCGTTGTCGATGAACTGGTCGTCCTCGTCGGAGTCGCGCACGTCGATGGCGGCCTGCTCCGCCGTCGCGATCTCCTGCGACGTCGGCTCCGGGAACTGCTTCGGATCGAACTGGTGGAGGGCGACCTCGAGGCGGACCTGGTTGTGCAGCGAGTCCGCGTAGAAGTAGCGGCTCTTGTAGGCGTCGGAGCGCGTTCTCGTCCTGCTTCAGGTACCCGAGCCAGCCGAGGGCCGCGAGCTTGTACTCCTGGAGGGCGTAGTTCGTCAGACGGAGCTTCTCCTTGGCATCGCCCGTCTGGTCGGCCTGCTCGAGCGCCGACTGGCCGTTGCGGGTGTGGGTGATCGCCGCTCCCTTGAGGCCCGTCCGGACGAGCTCCTCGGCGCGCTGCAACGCGGCCGGGTTGTCCTTGTTCGCGTCGACCCAGGGCGTGTCGCCGATGTACTTCGCGAGCGCCGTGCGCGCCTCGAGGACCTTGCGCTCGTACTCGTGCCGCTCGTCGCCCACCTTGGTCTGCTGGGTCAGAAGCTCGTAGACCTCAGCGATGGCGCTCTGCGTTTCGGGCGCCGACGGATCCATCGGCCACTTGTCGAGCATCGTCCCGTAGAGGGTCGAGCGCGTTCTTGTACTGGTTGATGGCGCGGAACTCGAGCGCGAGCGCCTTGTAGATCTCGATCGTCCAGGGCTTGTCCTGCGGGATGAGCCTCGGGTCCTGCACCCGATCGATGGCGACGCGCAGCTTCGCCTTCGGCCTCGGCGGGGCTCTTGGCGGTGTCGAGGATGTCCGGCCGCGCGATGTACGGCTCCTCGGCGGGCGGGCCGGTGAAGTCGAAGTTGTCGAGCGAGCCGGCGATGTACGTGAACGCCTCCTGGCGGAAGTCCGCGCCCGGATCGCCGGTCAGCTTCTCCTGCTCGTCGGTGTAGCTGAGCAGGTGGACGAACTCGCGGACCGCCGCCTCGTAGCGCTGCTGCTTGAAGAGCGTCCAGGCGTACTTGTAGAGCGCGACGCCGAAGAGCGGCGGCTTCTTGAACTGCATCGAGTGCGTGTACGCGCTGGCCGCGCGGTTGTAGTCCCACACGGCGTACGGCTCGTACTCGACGACGCCGCCCTTGAGGTCGAGCTGGTCGAACTCCCAGTCGCCGATGCGCCACCAGACCTCGGCGACGTACTTCGGCTCCTGCCCCGGCAGCACGTTGGGCTGCGGCGAGAATCTCGCAGTCCTGGGAGTACGGATCGTCGAACGACGTGTCTTCCTTCGGGCCCTTCTTCAGAGCCTCGAACCGCGGATACCTCCCCCGCCAAGTCTTCCAGTAGGCCTCGTCGTGATCCTGCGGCATCGGCGCGACCGTGTCGACGTCCGGGTTTTTGGAATCGGCTTTGGGATCGGGCGGAGGCGGGTACTTGTAGTGGTTGTGGCAGACGAGCGATCGCCACACCTGCTGCGCTTCGTCCACCCGGCGCGAGTCGTTGAGGGCGTGCCCGAGGAAATAGTAGATGCCCGCGAGCTCGCCGTACTTCGGGAACTCGCGGATGACGCGCTTGTAGAGCGCGACGGCGGGCTTGAGGGTGACCGCGAAGTCGGTGTTCGGGTCTTCGTCGCCGCGCGCGCGCTCCTCGTAGAGGGCCGCGAGGCGGTACATCGCGTCGGGCGTGGCTTCGGGCTGCGCGTTGGCCCCGCTGTACTTGGTCGACGAAGACCTCGAGCTGCTTGATCGCGTTCTCGCGGGCCTTCTTCAGCTCGTCCTTCTCGATGCCGATCTCGTGATCGAGGCCGCCGAGGATGGCCTTCTTCTTCTCCTCGTAGTGCAGCGTGACGATGCGTCGTGATCGTGTCCTTGTAGTCGCGCGCGCCCTTCTCGTACGCCTCGGCCTCCTGGCGCAGAGCATCGCAGCGCTGCGGTCTGCTCGGGCGTGGGCGGGGGCAGCGGGGGCGCGTGGGGTCGGAACGTCGGCACCGGGGCCGGACGGGCGCCTCCGTCACCACGGGTGCGGCGGGCTCGCCGGGGCCGCATCGGCACTCACCGATCGCGCCGGCATCGGCCGGAGCCGGGCTCGCGGCGGCGGGTGCCTTCTCGGATCCCCGCGTCCGCGGCTCGCTGCACCGGCGTTCGCCGCGGTCGCGACGCGCCGCGCACGCTGACGCGGGCGACCATCAGCCAGCGTCGAAGCTCGTGTCGCCATCGTCTTGCTCGAGCGATGCAGCGGTCATGGCGCTCTGTTGCCCCGGCTCGACGCCGTCGTCTCGGACCTCTTTGAGCTCTTCGTCGAGGAGCTGCTCCTGGCGGGCGCGCTCGGACTGCAGGGTCCGCACGCGGTCGAGCTCTTCTTCGCGGACCTCCCAGGCCTGCTCGGTGATGCCCACGTCGGCGCGGAGGACGATCTTGCCCAGCTCGTCCCGGACGAAGCCGAAGTTGCGCTGCGCGACGTGACCGACGAGGTCGCGCGCCTCGTCGTCGAAGCGCGTCGAGCTGCTGCTGGTACTTCGCCATGTTGGCTCGCTCGGCGTCGATCTTCTGCCTGGAGCTGCCCGATCGCGCCGCCACCTGCGCGTCGAGCTGTTGCAGCGCGTCGGTGAGCTGCATCTCGTACTGCCGGGCCTGCGCGAGGAGGCGGCGCGATCTGCCCTGCGAAGCGGCTGCGCACTCCCACCGGCAGCACCCCCGGACGCGAGCTGCACCTCGCGATCGAGCGCGTCGCGGAACTCGTCGCGCGCGGCGTCGTCGTTCTGGTAGCGCGCGTCGCCGAGGCCGATCTGCGCGCGGCCCATGTCGATCTGCCGCCGGAGCTCGGCGACCTCGTCGCGGTAGCGCTTGAGGTCGTGCTCGTTTGCGTCGAGCTCGGCCTGGAAGCGTGGCCACCGTGGCGGGATCGCGCGCGACGCCGGCCTGCGGGCCGTCGCTGAGCATGCGGCGCAGCCCGTTGACCGTCGCCTGCAGCGAGTCGACCTCCATCAGCCGGCGCGTCAGCTCCTGAGACAGGGTGTTCCACTGCGTGACGCCCTGCTGCTCTCGCTCGACGAAGTCGTCGTTGCTGACGGGGAGCCCCTCGATGGCGGCCATCAGCGTCCGTCGCTGGAGGCGGACCTGACCGATATCGCCGTTGAGGTCTCCCGGCTCTTCGCCGTCGAGCGCGCGTGCGAGGGTGAGCCGCGCGCGCGAGATGCGGTTGAGCAAGCCGAGCGCCGCCTGCTCGCCGGCCGCCAGCTCGGGGAAGGCCCGCACGCGGTTGGACGCTCCGGTGAGCGCCGTGAGCATGTCGACGATCTTGACCGACTGGCGGAGGAGGGTCTTGCACTCGTCGACGTCGTCGATGACGGCGAACGCGAGCGGCCCGTCTTCGGCCTCGCGGGCCCAGCGAACGGCGAGGAGAGGCAGCTGATCGTTCTGGTCGAGGAGATCCATCTCCTGGTCGGCCAGCTTGTCGTAGTAGACGCTCACGTCCTTGGTGGACCCGAGGAACGACTCGACCTTCGCGCGCATGGGGTCGTACTGCGCGCGCACGCCCTCGTAGAGCTTGAGCGCCCGATCGAACGCGCCCGACCGGAGCAGAAGGTCGGCACGCAGGAGCGTCCCCTCGCCGATGTACGGGCTGTTCGGGTCGCTCATCATGAGGACCTCGAGGGCCCGCTCGGCGCGGCCGCACGTCGCCGAGCCGCACGTAGACCCACGCGAGCTCGTAGAGCATCGTGTCGAACTCGGCGCTGTCGCGGTTGACCTTCGAGTACGCCTCGCTCGCCTGCTGGTACTGCTCCATCTCGTAGAAGAGCCGCCCCACGGCCATCCACGCCAGGTCGATGACGTGCTGGTGCTCGGGCGTGTCGGGCGGCAGCTCGGTCGCCGAACGGAAGGTCTCGATGGCCTGCTTGTAGTTCGCGCCGCCCTTCTTGGTCGGGTCGATGCCCGCGCGCGCGATCTTCATCGCCACGAGGCCCGAGAAGTACCGCGCCTGGTGGGCGTACGCGCTGCCGACGCGGACCTGCCCGAAGGCCGTCATCGCGTCGTTCCACGAGCCCTGCCGGAAGTAGGCCTTGCCCTTCGCGTAGAGGAGCGCGGCGTCGACCTGGGCGGGGGGCACCTGGTTGAACTTCTCGAAGAGCGGGGCGAGCTCTCCGGTGGGTCGTTCGAGCCGCAAGGACACGTCGACGATCCGCGCGAGCGACCGGCCGAAGTACGTCTGGAAGCGGGGCTCCGCGCCGCGCTCGACCAGCACGCGGTAGTCGCGGCGGGCGGAGAGGTAGTCGTGGGAGGCGTAGTAGCTCTCCCCGCGAAGCCAGAGGGCATCGGGGTAGCTCGTCGTGTTCGGGAACTCCTCGAGGATCTCGCTGAGGACGACGTTCGCGCGGCTGTAGTCCTTCATCCGGTAGAGGAGCTCGCCGTTGGCCAGCCGCTGCTCGGGCGACTGCTGCTCGCTCTTGACCTGCTCGACGGCCGCGTGAACGCCCGCCGCGTGGCTACCGACGAACGCAAGATCGCTCTGAGCGGACGACACCGCGTCGTCCGAGCCTGCGCGGGCGTCCCTCGCCAGCGCGCTCGCGAGGACGGCGAAGGTCGCCGCCGCGCCGAGCCGGGCCAGTCTCACTTCTTGCCTCCGACCGCGCCTGTGGGAGGAGCCGGTGCCGCGCCGGCCGACCCCGCGCCCGCCGCGCCGACCGTGAGCGGTTCGATCTTCTCGTGCCAGTCGACGGTCGGGCGCTGCTCGAGCGCCGTCGTGACGCCGCCCTTTTCGTACGCCGTCGCCGAGACCGTCAGGCTCTTGCCCTCGATGGCCGTGAAGGAGTGGCTCGACTTCACCTCGAACTTGTACCCGCGCAGGTACGAGAAGACCCCGTAGCCGTTGCCCTGGAAGGTCAGCCCCACCTGGATGGTGTGGTCCCCGGGCGGCACCGAGCCTGTGTAGATGGGGATGTCCTTCTGATCGGCGAGGGCACCCGAGTCGTCCGTGCGGTTGTACTGGATCTGCCCGTCGAGGACGAAGAGCGCGCGCGTCAAGCAGGAAGGCGCTCGACATCTCGTTCTTGAACTCCACCGAAGCCCGGGAGCCCGCGGTGCCCCCACCGATGATGGTGTCGCTCAGCAGCGCCAGACGGGTGTGGCTGCGGCGGATCTGGTCCTTCAGCTCGTCGACCCGTTGCTCGAGGTCACGCAGTTTCACGGCGTAGGTCGCGCCGTTCATCGCCGAATCCGCCGGCTTGGCGCTCATGTCGACCGTGACCGCCGTGGGGGCAGCGGGCGCGCTGGCCCCGGGCGGTGCGACAGCAGGGGCCGTGGACGCGGCAGGGGCGGCGCTGGCCGCGCCCTTGTTCTTCGCGTTGGGCTGCGCGCTCGCCGCCAGCGTGTACGCAGCCAGCGGAAGCACCAAGGCCAGACCCATCGTGACTCGGAGTCGCATGCGAATTCCCCTTCTTCGTGCCCTGGGTCCTACACCCTCGGGGGGTGCGGACGGCAGGTATCCATACGTCTTACTTGGTCGCCCCGGCAATTTCGGCGCCCCCGAGTCTATGTTCGCTGGCTTGGCCTTGGCAACTGATGGCTTTTGGCACGAAAAGGACCAAAATCGACCCAATTTCGCCCAGGTAGGCGCCGCCCTCCCCATCTCTGGCGTTCCAGGGCGACAATGAGCGAAGATCGAAGACCCAGCCTCGCGCGTCGGATCTCCTCGAACTCCCGAGGTGCACCTACCCATGCTGGCCGCGCGAAGCCCCTTTTACACCGCCAAGGCGTGTCAGCCTCCCAACCCTCCGAAGCGACCGACGAAGCCCTCATGATCCGCTTCCAGAGCGGCGATCGGTCGGCGTTCGCTGTCCTCCTGCGGCGGCACCAGTCGCCCCTCTACAACTTTGCGCTCCGCCACCTCCGGAGCGCGCCCTCGGCCGAGGAGGTCGTGCAGGACGCATTCGTCCGGGTCGTCCAGAGCGCCGCGGACTTCAAGCACGAGGCGCGCTTCTCGACGTGGCTCTACACGATCACACGCAACCTCTGCATCGATCACCTGCGAAAGGGCGCGCTCCGGCGGCACCCGTCGCTCGATGCGCCGAAGCAGGGCGAGCAGGGCGAAGGCCCCACCCTGGGCGAGCAGACCGCCGACCCCCGCCCCAGCGTGGAGCGGGCCGCGGCATCGGGGGAGATCCGCGAGCAGGTGCTGGCCGCGGTCGCCGATCTGCCGGACGACCAGCGGGAGGTGTTCCTGATGCGAGAGATCTCGAACCTTCCGTTCAAGGAGATCGCCCGGATCGTGGGGGTTCCGGAGAACACGGTGAAGAGCCGCATGCGCTACGCGCTCGAGCGCTTGCAGGTGGCACTGAGCGACTTCGAGGAGTACGCGCGAGCGTTGCGCTGACGATCCATGGACTGCGAGAAATTCGAAACCGCGATGATGGATGAGCTCTACGGCGAGCTCGACGAGCTGACGAGCGCGGCGGCGGCTCGCCATATCGCGGGGTGCGCTCGCTGCACGGCGTTGCTCGGCGGCCTCCGCGCGACGCGACGCGTGGCGGCCATTCCACGGGTCGATCCGCCCGCCGGCCTCGAGGAGAGAATCCTCGCGGCGGCTGGCCAGGTGACCACGAGGGTTCCCCTCGGGCGACGGATCGCACGATCGATCTCGATCGCCGGGGACTGGGCGATGCGCCCGCAGACGGCGATGGCGGCGGTCTTCATGGTCATGCTCGGGACGAGTCTCCTGCTCCTGCGCGGCAAGTCCTCTCGGGCGCCCGCGAGCGCCGAGGTACGGGTGACCGAGCAGGGCACGCCGGCACCCGCGGCGTCGGTCGCGAGCGGCGCTCCGGAAGGCAAGGGGTCCGAGGCCTACGGCGGAGCACCGATCGCGCGGCGGCCAGCCGAACCGAAGCCCGCAGCCCCGCAGGTCGCGGCCGCGACGCCTCTCCCGGACATGGCGCCCGATGACTTGCGTCGCCGGAGCGCCTCCAACGCACAGGCGCTCGCCAAGGACGAAGACGGGGTGGCCGAGGATCCGAAATCCGCGGGCGCCTTTGCTACCGCTCCCCCACCCGCGGCGATGGCGGGCGCCGGTGGCGCAGCCTCGAGGGCGTTTGCCTCTCCCGCGGCTGCGGCAGAGCAAGCGGCGTCGCCGTTCGACGCCGCGCTCAAGCTGTACCAGTCGGCCCACTACGATCAGGCGGCGCACGCGTTCGACGCGCTCTCCGCGGGCGACGCGAGCGCCGATCTGTGGACCGCTCGCGCGCTCCGCGAGGGAAAGGGGTGCCGTTCGGCGGTCGCCCGCTTCGACAAGGTAGCCCAGCGCGCGTCGGGGACCTCCCCGGGCTGGGATGCGTTGCTGGAAGGAGCGCTCTGCTATCGGTCGAACGGAGACTACGGGAACGCGCGCGTTCGCCTGAATGCGCTTCTTTCCGTGGACTCCCACAAGGACCGCGCCCGCGCGGAGCTCGATCGGCTGAGCCAGATGCAGTCGCAGGGAGGCGGCTTCGCTCAGCCTGCCGCGAAGGCTGCGGCCCCGCGGTCGCAACCTGCGGCGGCGGCACCACCGAGCGGGGCCGGCCCATCGCAATGAGTTGACGGACTGCCCAGAGTGCGCCACGTCATGCGGAGTGCAAGACGCCGACGCCATCCTCACCGCCTGGTGCGAGAGCGACCGATCGGGGGCCGTCCTCCCCTCCGACCATCGGATCGTGGATGCGTCGACCTCACTCCGCGCGCTGATCGTCGACCTCGCGCTGTCGGGCGGCGCCGACGACGAGATCTACGATGCCTGCGGCGTCCTCGGGCGGCTCATCGCGCAGCGCGGCGGCTCGCCGACGCTCGCCTCGCTGACGATCGACCACGCATGCGACGCCCTCGGTGCACGCGAAGCGCCCTGGATGGCTCCCGCCCGCGCCGCGGTCGCGGAGGGCTTCGCGATGGCGCTCACGGAAGAGGCGAAGCGTGAGGCGGCCAAGGGCTGGGAGTTCCCCGGGTGTGCGGTCACCATCGGCGACAGCGCCCTCGCCCTCGCAGCGGGTCATCCGTCGGACGACGACGAGGTCCTCGCCGCATGGGCCGCCCGCGTGGCGAACGCGGCAGCGTTGAAGGGAGTGCGCCGAGCCATCGTCGCCGGCCCTGACCGCCCACGAGCCGCCCTCGCCGAAGCGCTCACCGTGGCCGGGATCGACACGCGACTAGTGTGAGGGTGAAGGAGAGCCGAGAAGCGGCGCGATCGCCCGGTGTGGGCAGGAACGCTCCTTGGCACCAGCTCCTACTCAACCTTTTTGTTGGGAACCGCAGAGGCGCAGAGGTCGCAGAGGGGTGGATTGAAGGACTCGGCGTGCGAACGACGCGGCGAATTCCTTGCCGAAGCGCGATCACGTTGAAGTTGATGAGCAGCCTCTCTCCCTCTCCGCGCCCTCTGCGCCTCTGCGGTTCACAACCCCCTATCGACCGCATCGACACCCAAAGTTGCTTCCCTTGGAAGCGATTCGGCGCACGGGCCGTCGTCCCAATCAATGGACGGCTGCCCTAGGAAGGGTCGCGCACGTAGGCGATCGTGCGGACCACCTCGACGAGGCGCTCGCGGTCCTCGGGGCGGAGGTTGACGAAGCGAAGGCCCATGCCCGGGTTCGGGTTGTCGCCGTCCGGGCGCACCGGGTTGATCCAGGCCACCTCCCCTCGAGCTTGAAGGGCTCGTAGCCCGGGGGCGCGAAGGACAGGACCAGACGCGTCCCGATGGCCAGCGGATCGGTCGTCTTCACGAAGATGCCCATCGCGCTGATGTTGGCGATCGACGCGATAGAGGAACGTGTCGTCCGCGACGCAGTCGACCGCCCACTCGACGTCGAAGCGATCGTGGCTGCGTCGCTCGTCGCGCGGCGGCATGGGGTCGGGCTCGTCCAGCGAGGCCGCAGCGGTCGACCCTTCGGCTTCTTCGTGTCGGCCATCGTCGGCATCCTCGGCCTCCCTTCCGCGCGCTCACTGCACGCGCAGCGCGCCTCCGTTGATCCGGTTGTCGCCGTCGTTCGGCCCGCTCTTTACCTTGAGGCGCGTATCGCCCACGAACAAGCCGAAGAAATCGTGTACGTGCCCGGCGTGAAGTTCGGCTCGAGCTTGAACTCGTGGTCGTCGGCCAGGAGGTCGCCCGGGAGCCACAGGGACATGGGGTACTTGCCGTTCATCGGCTTGTGATCGCCGTTGTGGCGGCGGTGGAAGCCGTCGATGTGGATGAAGGCTTCCCACTCGCGTCGTCACCGGCGCAAGCACCCTGTAGTAGGTCTTGCAGGTGGTACGTCCGGCCGGGGCGCGATCGCGTCGACCAGATGGCCCCGGTCGTCGAGGAGGTCGATGCCGAGGACCTCGAGCTTGTCGTCCATGTTCGCGTCGATCTTGCGCTGGGGGTGCGGCGGCGGCACCGAAAGGACCATCGACGACGAGCGGGTTCTCGTTCTTCTCGCCCGGCGTGAGCGCCGAGGCCGCGAGCAGAATCTGGCTCGACCGCGCGTCGAGGATGGGCAGGTTGGTCCGGGGCTCGGTCGCGTGCTCGCGCCAGAGCTGGTTGAGCTTGGGGAGCTCCTCGGCCTTGATGGCCAGGCAGCGGCGCTCGGACCCGCCCCCACCTGCCGCGAGCCACTGGTAGGCGCCCGCGGGATCGGTGAGCGTCTGCGGCTGGCCCCCCGCGTAGTACGCCGCCGTGCGGCCGCCCACGCCCAGGAGCGCCAGCGGCGCGCCAGGGCACACGTGCCGGTAGCTCTCGAAGACCTCCTTGGGCGAGAGCTGGTTGGCCAGCGCGGGGTAGTACGAGAAGCAGAGGACGAAGCCGACGACCGGCCCGCCGAGCGCGAGACCCGGCGCGCGATGCCGGAGAACGTCGCCGACGACGCCCATGACGAGGAAGAAGGCGACGCCCGAGGGCAACGCCAGCGAGCACGGCGAAGTACCAGGCTTGCATCCGGCAACGTGGCCCAGACGCCAGGACACCGACGGGCAGCGCGAGGAACATGAGCGGGGCACCACGAGCAGCGCGACCCACCACTCTTCGCCCTTCGGTTGGGCGTCCCCTGCCGCCGGGCGCAGCTTGCGCGACCAGCTCCTCGAAGGGCTCGAAGCCGCGGGTCAGCGATGCCTGCGACGAGCGGCTGCGAGCGCCCGAACGCCCACAGCCAGACGTCGCACGCGAAGAGGAGCCCGAAGATCACGGCGAGCGGCACCAACGCCACGGCCCACCACGCAGTTGAGCACGACGTCGCGGATCGTGGACGGACATCTGGCGGCAACCAGTGCGCGTGGGTCCTGCGTGCCGATGAAGACGAAGACGCCGGCCATGCGGACGCGCCCGGCGACGATCGCGAAGTACACGAAGACGAGCATCCCGTCGTAGGCCTCGCGCAGCGTGCGGAGCAGGCCTCGCGTAGCTTGCCGGGATCGAACGGCGCGCGCTCCGCGTCGCGCTCGACCCACGTGAGGAACGCGCAGAGCCCGAAGCCGCCGAGGACCACCCACCAGAGGGTCAGCGCCGTCGTCCTTGAAGCTCTCGGGGAACGTGGCGCCCGCGACGCCGAACGCCTGGTAGGCCTTCTCGGGGAGCTCGTGGAAGTCGTGGTGAAGCACGGCCGCGAGGAGCAGCGTGCCGAGCCCCACCGCGATCGAGGCGTGCGCGCCCCGCTCGAAGTCGCGGATGGCGACGGCGCACGCGGCGGCGCAGAGAGCCGGCGCCGCTGAACGCGATGAGATCGGTCCGGGCCGCGAGGTAGGCGTGCGCCACGAAGCGCCACCGCGGCTCCGACGAGGATCGCGACGCGTCCCAGGCTCTCGCGCTCGCACGCGGGGTGACGACGTTGCTAGCCGGCGAGAGAACAGCCGGCCGAACGCGAACGGCAGGAACGCGCTCCACGGCGCGAGCGCGTGGCCGATGGGCCCGAGGTAGAAGTCGAACGTCGGGTACTTGGTCTGCACGTGAAACAGCGTGCCCGACCCACAGGTCGAGGTCTTTTGCCTCCGCGGCGACCGCGCGCACGGCCATCGCCGCGACGGCAGCGCCCGCGAGCAGGGAGACCGCGCCCACGACGTCGCCGAGGCGGTCCGACGAGCGATGCTTCGACGACACTCGCCCCACGCTCCACGCCAGGCCCACCGCGAGCAGCGGCACGGCGAGGCCGAGCAGCCCTCCCCGGCTCTCGAAGCCCACGAAGAGGCCCACCCCCGCCATGCCCAGCCACGGCGCGCGCGCCTTGAAGGACGTGGGCCCCGCGTCGTCGCGGTCGAACGCCGCGACCGCGAGGCCACCGAACGCCATGGCGAGCCCCGCCATCGTGCAGACGTCGCCCAGCATCGACCGCGCCTGGACGAAGTAGAGCGGCATCGTCGACAGGGCGACGGACGCGTAGACGCCGGCCCGCCGGTCGAAGAGGCGCGCGACGAACGCGTACGTCGCGAGCACGCCGAGCAGACCCCAGAGGGCGAGCGGCAACCGCCCGGCCCACTCGTGCAGGCCGAAGAGCTTGAAGCCCAGGGCGATCGACGAGAACGGGAGCTGCGGGCGGCCGAGATCGTTCAGGTGAGGGAGGCGAGTTGTCGGCCCCGTCGAGGGCGAGGTGGCTCGCGTGGAAGAGGTTGTAAGCGCGATGCGTCGCGCCAGGTCGGCGACGTTCAGCTCGTAGGGGTCCCACAGGCCGTTGCGCGTGAGCGGGGGGACGGCGAAGAAGAGCAGCGCCGGGACGGCCGTGGCCACCGCCAGAGGAACCCAGCGCCCATCGGGCCGACGCTCGGGCGCGGCTCACCGGGCGAGCGCCGGGGGGCTCTCAGGGAGGCGCCGTTGGATTCTTCGCGTCGTCGGACATGGGAGCGACGGCTCGTATACGGCGGTGAACGCGCGCGCGGACACTACTTCCAAGGGAACGCGCAGCGCAACCGCCGCATGCTAGAACTGCAGCTTCCACGAGTGCGCCTCAGCCGATCCGATCCGCGCCGGGAGCGTGGCCCTGGTCGGCCGTCCGAACGTCGGCAAGAGCACGCTGCTCAACGCCCTCCTGGGCGAGCCGATCGCCATCACGAGCCCCCACCCGCAGACCACGCGCGAGGCCGTGCGAGGCGTCCTCACGACGGCGGACACGCAGTACGTCGTTCGTCGACACGCCCGGCGTGCACGTGCCCCGCACGCGGCTGGGCCAGCGGATGAACTCGTCCGCGCGCGGGGCCGCTCGCGACGCGGACGTCGTCGTCTTGCTCGTCGAAGTTCCCCGCGGCGAGAGCAGGAGGTGGCCCACCGGGCAGACATCGCGCTCGCGGCCACGTTGCCCGGCGGATCCACGGTGCTTGCCATCAACAAGGTCGACCGGCTCAAGGACAAGTCGCATGCTCTTGCCGCTCATCGCGTCCTTCGCCGAGGGGCACGCCTTCGCGGCCACCGTCCCGATCAGCGCGAAGGGCGCCGACGGGCTCGCGCGGCTGCTCGACGAGGTCCGGATGCTGCTCCCCGAGCAGCCGTTCCTCTTCGACGCCGACACGCTGTCCGATCAGCCCATGCGGTTCTTCGTGGCCGAGTTCGTCCGCGAGCAGATCCTCGAGCGCATCGCGCAGGAGGTCCCGCACGGCGTCGCCGTCGTCGTCGAGCGGTTCGACGAAGGCGGGAAGGTTCCGCGCATCGAGGCCGCGGTGCACGTCGCGCGCGAGGCCCACAAGAAGATCCTCGTCGGCGCCGGCGGGAGCATGATGAAGCAGATCGGCAGTGGCAGCTCGCGCCCGGGTGGAGCGGATGCTCGGGCGCCAGGTGCACTTCGCGCTCTGGGTGCGCGCCACCCCCGGCTGGATGGACGACGAATCGCGGCTGCGCGAGCTCGGCTACGGCCCGGACGACGGACACGGATGACCAAGCACCACCCCTCCCGCTGCCCGCCGCCTGCTCCCCGGCGGGTCAGGCGGCACGCCCATCGTCGCCATCGTGGGCCGCCCAAACGTCGGCAAGTCGACGCTCTTCAACCGCCTCGCGCGAGCGCGCATCGCGATCGTCCACGACGAGCCGGGCGTCACGCGCGACCGCAAGTACGCCGACACGAGCGCGTTCGGCAAGCGGTACACGCTCGTCGACACGGGCGGGTTCGACCCGGAGGACGACGATCCGATGAAGGCCGGCATCGCGCGTCAGGTTCTCGCGGCCGTCGCGCGAGGCCGACGCCGTCATCTTCGTGGCCGACGCCACGACAGGACCTACCGAGGCCGACCGCGCGGCGGTCGAAGCTCCTCCGCAAGAACGCGAAGGCGGTCTTCTGCGCCGCGAACAAGGCCGACTCTCCGCGCGTGGACGCGGACGCCTTCGATCTCTATCGCCTCGGCGTCGACAAGATCTTCCCCGTGAGCGCGCTTCACGGTCGCGGCATCGGGCGACCTCGAAGCGGCTCTCGTCGAAGCGCTTCCGGACAGCGAAGAAGAGCTTCCGGACGACGAGAACGCGCCCCCCCGCGTGGCGCTCGTCGGTCGACCGAACGCGGGGAAGAGCAGCCTCCTGAACCGGGTCGCTCGGCGAGGACCGCGTGCTGGTGGACGAACGTCCCGGCACGACGCGCGACGCCATCGACGCCCTCGTCGAGCGCGACGGCCAACGCTACGTCTTCATCGACACCGCCGGCATCCGGCGCAAGGCGAAGGTCGCCAAGCGAGGAGAGCGCCGTCGAGTCGCTGAGCGTCCTCGCCGCGATCCGCAGCATCGAGCGGGCGCACGTCGTCGTGATGGTGTGCGACGCCAAGGAGGGCGTGGCCGAGCAGGACGCGAAGATCCTGGGGCTGGCCGAGGAGCGCGGCCGCGCGATGATCGTGGCACTCAACAAGTGCGATCTGCTCGTCGAAGACGGCGCTCGTCAAGGCCGAGGAGAACGCGCGCGAGAAGCTGGCGTTCGTCAGCTACGTGCCGATCGTGCGCACGAGCGCGAAGACGGGGCGCGGCCTGTCGGAGCTCTTTGCCACGATGGGGCGCGTGCGCGAGGCGTTCCGCAAGCGGGTCACGACGGGCGAGCTCAATCGTTTCTTCGAGCAGGTCCTCGAGACCCGTCCGCCGCCCACGATGGGCGGCCGCGCGCCGCGGCTCTACTACGTGACGCAGGCGCGAGGTCGCCCCGCCGACGTTCGTCGGCGATGACCAGCGCCCCTGACTCGATCCATTTCTCCTACCGGCGCTTCGTGACCAACCAGCTCCGCAAGCGATTCGCCTTCGAGGGTGTCCCGATCCGCGTCCACTACCGCGCGCGCCGCCGGCGAGACGCACCGACCTGAGAGTGCGCTTGTTGGCACCGGCTCCTACTTGACCTTTTTTGTTGGGAACCGCGGAGGCGCAGAGGTCGCGGAGGGGTGGATTGAAGGACTCGGTGTGCGAACGACGCGGCGAATCGGGCTCGGCCCACCCTCTCTCACCCTCCGCGCCCTCTGCGCCTCTGCGGTTCACAACCCCCTATCGACCCCACCGACACCCAAAGTTGCTTCCCTTTGAAGCGATTCGGCGCACGGGCCGTGGGGCCATGGAGGCGGGGGCGGTTGCGCCGTGTCGTTAAGAGACGGGGGCGGCGGCGCTCCGTACGCGCCCCTCGTGGCCCTCTCGCTAGCCATCCGAATCCGTGGCGAACGGCGCAGAAGGCGCGCAAACGCCGTCTGAAGCCACCGAGCCCGGAGTGGGTGGTGCTTTCTCCGACTCGACGAGCTTTGTTCATCCGAGGAGAGGCGGAGAAAGCACCACCCGCGCCGGGCGCTCGACCCGAAGCTCACACCCCGCCGCGCATCAGCGTCCCCGCCAGGTCATTCAGCGTGACGAGGTCGCGCACGTCCGTGGTGAGCTCCGGCACGCGGACGATCGGCACTTTGCCCTTGGCGCGCGCGTCGAGACCGTGGACGTGCAGGGCATCGAGCGCCGCGAGGCGGACGGCGTCCGAGTGCGCCTGGACGAGCCGCTGCGGAGCGTCGTCGTCGAGCTTCAAGCCGCGCGATCGCGACAGCCTGCGCCGCGTCCGTCACCGTACGGTGCAGCTTCGGGGCCCGGAGGCGGCAGGCGGAAGCGGTTGACGACGAACGCCCCGCGCGGCATCTCGCGCCTGCTCGAGCCGGTCGCTGAAGAAGAGCACCTCCTGGATGCTCATCGGGGCGGGGCTCGTGACGAGCACGAACGACACCTCGGGCGACCGAAGCGGCAGCTTCGACCGCCTGCGCCCGCTTGCTTGAAGCCGCCGAAGAGGTCGTTCAGCTCAGTGATGAACTCGGCCATCGCCTCGAGAAAGCCGCCGCCCGTGATGCGCCCGAGGCCCCGGAGGACGACGCGCCGCCGACCGCGCGAGCAGGTTCGAGCGACAGCTTGCCGGTCGACTCGAACGCCTGCACGAACCAGCGCATCGTCGCTGAATCGAGGGCCTCGACCAGGCGCTCGGGCGCGTCGAGGAAGTCGAGCGCGTTCGCCGTGGGCGGCGTATCGAGGATGATGAGGTCGAAGCGCGGATCGCTTCTGCACGGCGACGAGCTTCTCCATCGCCATGTACTCCTGCGTGCCGGCGAGCGACGTGGAGACGTACTGGTAGAGCTTGTTGTCGAGGAGCTGTTCGCGCGCTGCTCGGGCGACGACGAGTACTTGACGACGAGCTCGTCGAACGTGCGCTTCGTGTCGAGCATCATCGCCGTGAGCGACCCCTTCAGCGGGATGCCCGCCTGCGCGAAGAGCGCCGGGCCGACGACCTGCTCCTCGGCTCGACATGCGTCTCGAGGCCGAGCGCTCTCGGCCAGCCGCCGCGCGGGGTCGATGGTCAGGCACAGCACGCGCTTGCCCGCGCGCGCCGCCGCCACGCCGAGCGCCGCCGCCGTGGTCGTCTTGCCCACGCCGCCGGCGCCGACGGCGACGAGCACGCGACGCGACATCACGAGCGCGATCGAGCGTCTCGGCCGCGAGCCACCGGCCGTCAGTCGCGCTCGCCGCTCGGTCCTCGTCGTACTCGCCGTCGGCGAGGTTGTCGAAGCGCGTGTACTGCGCGTCGAACCGGACGCGCGACGGTGTCGGTCGGGCCGTTGCGCTGCTTGGCGATGATGAGCTCCGCGACGTTCTCGGTCGGCCGTCTCCTTGTTGTAGTAGTCGTCGCGGTAGATGAAGCAGATGTTGTCGGCGTCCTGCTCGATGGCGCCCGACTCGCGCAGGTCCGAGAGCTGCGGGCGCTTGCTCTTCTCGCTCCGCGTCTCGACGGCGCGATTGAGCTGGCTGAGGCGCGATGACCGGGAGGCTGAGCTCCTTGGCGAGCTGCTTGAGGCCACGCGAGATCTCGCTGATCTCCTGCTCGCGCGACGCGCGCGTTCTCGCGGCCCCTCATGAGCTGCAGGTAGTCGACGACGACGAGGCCGATCCGCTGCTTCTTGTCGCCGGTGGCCGGGTCCACCTTGTCGAACTCCGCCTGCAGGCGCCGCACCTTCGAGCGGAGCTCGAGGATCGAGAGCGCCGGCGTGTCGTCGACCCAGACGTTCAGGCTCGCCGAGGTGGGCGGCCGCCTGCGTGAGCTTGCTCCAGTCGCTCGGCGTCAGCATCCCCGTGCGGACCTTGCTGACGTCGACGCGCGCCTCCGAGCAGAGCATGCGGTTGACGATCTGCTCGCGCGGCATCTCGAGCGAGAAGACGACGACGCCGTAGCCGGGCTCCTCCCAGCGCTCGTTCGGGTCGCGCGCGTTCTCCAGCTGCTGCGGGCTCGCGACGTTGGTGGCCATGTTGAGCGACGAGGCTCGTCTTGCCCATGCCGGGGCGCGCGGCCACGATCGTGAGCTCGCCGTCGTGCAGGCCGCTCGTCATGCGGTCGTAGCGGTCGAAGCCCGTCGGGATCCCGGTGATGCGTGCGCCGCGCTCGGTCGCCTTCGTGATGCGCTTGAAGGTCTCCTGCATGACGTCGCGCAGCGAGGTGAACGCTGCTCGACTCGCGCGTGCGCGCGATGTCGTAGACGGCCTGCTCGGCGGAATCGATGAACTGCTGCGCCTCTCCGTAGCCGGCGTAGCCCTGCGCCGTGACGCGCTGGCACGCGAGGATGAGCTGACGCACGCGCCACTTCTCGTGGATGGTGCGCCCGTAGGCGACGACGTTGGCGACCGCGGGGGCCGCGTTCAGTACCTCGGTCAGGTAGGCCATGCCGCCGACCTGCGCGAGCCGCTCGCGGTCGCGCAGCCACGTGGCCGACCTGCACGACGTCGACCGGCTTGCCCGACGGCGCTGAGCTCGACTGGCGGCCTCGAAGATGCGCCGGTGCGCCTCCGAGTAGAAGTGCTCGGGCCTCAGGAACTCGTTGACCTTGTCGAAGCGCCAGCGTATCGACCATGACGGCCGAGAGCACGGCCGCCTCGGCGTCGAGGTCGTGCGGCGGCACCCGCCCTTCGACGGCTACCGGCTCCTGCGATTGCCCACCGAGGACCCGCAGCTTCTCCACAGGCCAGGACCTCCAAACGCCTGCGCCCCGACCTCGATCGAGGCCGGGGCGCACTGGGATGAAACCCAACAGACGAAACCGCAACTATCGTTATCGCACTACTTGGCTACGACTTCTACCTTAAGCGTCGCCGCCACGTCCGAGACGAGCGGCACTGTGATCTCGAACGTGCCCGTGCGCCTTGATGGGCTCGGCGAGCTGCGATCTTCTTGCGGTCGACCTCGAAGCCCTTGCGCCTTGCAGCGCCTCTCGATGTCCTTCGCCGTGACCGAGCCGAAGAGCGTGCCGTCGTCGCCGGCCTTTTGCGCGATCGTGATGGCGATCGCCGACAGCTTGCCGGCGGCTTCGCGCGCTTCCTTCTTGGCCTTCTCGGCGCGCGCGACGGCGACGGCCTTCTCGTGCTCGATGCGATGCACGGCGGCCGTCGTGGCGGGGACGGCGAGCTGGCGCGGGAAGCAGGTAGTTTCGCGCGAAGCCGGGCCGCACGCGCACGAGATCGCCGCTCTTGCCGAGCTTGTCGACGTCCTGATGGAGGATGACCTGGATGTTGGCAGGCATGGGTGGGTCACTCAGTGCGTGACGGTGAAGGGCAGGAGCGCGATGTTGCGCGCCCGCTTGACCGCGAGCTGCACCTTGCGCTGGTGGCGCGCGCAGTTGCCGCTGATGCGGCGCGGGACGACCTTGCCGCGCTCGCTGACGAAGTACTTGAGCGCCTGCGGGTCCTTGTAGTCGATGACCACGGCCTTGTCGGCGCAGTAGCGGCAGACGCGCTTCTTGCCACGGCGCCGGCCGATCTCGGCGTTGAGGTCCGGGCCTCGCGTGATGTCCTTGTCGTCGTCCATCATGGCCATGGCTCAGCTCTCCTCCTTCGCGCTTCGCCCTTGGGGCGCTTCGCCTCTCCGGCGCGTCCGCGAACTCGTCGACCTCTTCGCGTCGGACGCGGTGGCCGCGGCACGTCGGGTCCAAGGTCGATGAGGCCGAGCTGCTTCTCGCGCGACTCCTCCTTCTCGTCCTCGGGCGGCAGCTCGAACTTGCCGAGCGTCGTCTCCTCGGGGTCGATCTGGAGCGCGGCCAGGTCGACCTCGTCGGCCGACTGCACGGTCATGAACTTGATGACCGCGTCCTGCAGCTTGAGGTTGCGCTCGACCTCGGCGACGAGGCCTCCGCCGCCGACGTACTTGAGGTAGACGTAGACGCCCCTGCGCTGCTTGCGCGAGCGGGTAGGCGAGCTTGCGCCGGCCCCAGGCCTCGACCTTCACGAGCTTGCCGTGCTCGCGCTCGAGAGCGTCGCCACGCGGGCCTGGACGCGCTCGGCGGTCTCTGCGTCGACGTCGGAGCGCAGGATGTAGATCGTCTCGTACTCTCGGGCCTGCGCGCGCTTCTGGCGGCGGCGGCGACCGCGGCCGGGGCGGTAACGTTCACTTGGCTTTCCTCCTGGGCTCGTCCCGGAGCGCGGGGCGCGGGCCCGTGGGACGTGCTGCCCACGAGCGAGAGGCAGCGGCTTGTAGCACACGGCGAGCTCGTCACGCTTCTCGGGCCGAAAGGTCATAGCGCCGGCCGCCACGGCGGCTCTCGGCGCGTCCGACGAGGACGTCCGGGAAGCTCGGCGCGCTCGACGGGGTCGAAGCCCGAGAGGACCCAGTCCGCGCCAGTGCCGCGGAAGCCGGCCGGCGGCTTGCCGATGCCGACGCCGCACCCGGACGAAGTCGGGCGTACCGAGGCGCTGGATGATGCTGCGCAGGCCGTTGTGACCGGCGTGACCCGCCGCCCACCTTCACGCGCACTTCTTTCCAGGGAAGGTCGAGCTCGTCGTGCACCACGACGACGTCGTGCGGGCGCCACCTTCAGGAACGCCGCTGCCGGCTGAACGCTCTCGCCCGAGAGGTTCATGTACGTCTGAGGCTTGAGGAGGGACACGTCGCAGCGGCCGGTCTCGCGCGAAGCTCGCCGCGCGTGAGCAGGCCTTTGAACTTCTCCCGGAACTCGGGCCAGCCCTCGGCCGCCCGCAGCGCGTCGACCACCATGAACCCGACGTTGTGCCGGTTTCCCTCGTGCTCGCGTCCGGGGTTGCCCAGTCCGACGACGAGAACCACGAGCGACTACTTCTTCTTCTCGTCCTTCTTGTCTTCCTTCTTCGCGTCGCCGCGCCGGGGCAGCCGCGACCGCGCCCGGGGCCGCGCCCAGGCGCTGCCGCCGCACCCGCAGCCGCCACCGCGCCGCGGCGCCGGCGACTTCTTCGACTCTCCTTCTCGGGCGCGACCACGGCGACCAGGGTCTGCTCGGCCGGGAGGCGCACGGTGACGCCTTCGGGGAGCTTGAGGTCCTTCGTGGCCACGTGCTCGCCGAGCTCGAGGTGCGTCACGTCGGTCTCGATCTTCACGGGAATGCGGTCCGGCAGGCAGCGCACGGGGACGATGCGGTGAACGACCCGAAGAACGCCGCCCTTGGCGACGCCCACGGCCTTGCCGATCGGAATGAGCGGGACGTCCACGTCGACGGGCCTGTCGAGCTTGACCTCGACGAAGTCGACGTGCTCGAGCGACCGCTGCACGGGGTGCACGGTGAAGTCCCGGATCATCGCGAGGAGGGCTTTCCCGTCGAGGTCGAGCTGGATGACGGTGTTCTGCCCGAGCTCGCTCTTGAGGATCGCGGCGACCTCCTTGGGGGCGACGGCGATGGGCGTCGACGGCAGCTCCTTGCCGTAAGCGATGGCAGGCACGAAGCCCGAGCGACGCACGCGGCGCGCCTCGGACTTGCCCGCGACGGCGCGCGCCTGGGCCTTGAGGGACGGCATGTTGGGGGCGGTCATCTGGGGGGCGCGATTCTTAGCAGACGGACGGTTTCAAGCAAATCGCGCGCGCAGCGGATTCAGGCAAAGAGGGAGCTCACGCTGTCCGAGCTGTGGATTCGCTTGATCGCCTCGCCGAGAAGGCGCGCGATCGAGACCTGGCGGATCTTCGGGCAGGCCTTCGCGGCGTCGGACAGGGCGATGGTGTCGGTCACCACCACTTCGGTCAGCGGCGAGTCGGCGATCCGCTGGACCGCCGGGCCGGACAGGACCCCGTGCGAAGCGCAGGCGACGATCTTCCTGGCCCCCTCGTCGGCGAGCGCCCGGGCGGCGCCGCAGAGCGTGCCGGCGGTGTCGATGATGTCGTCGATGATGATGCAGTCCTTGCCCTTCACCTCGCCGATGAGGTTCATGACCTCGGACTACGTTGGCACGCTCGCGGCGCTTGTCGATGATGGCGAGGCTCGCGTTCAGGCGCTTCGAGTAGGCCCGGGTGCGCTCGACGCCGCCCGCGTCGGGCGACACGAAGACCGCCGACGCAGTCGAAGTTCTTCTTGAGGTAGTCCTCGAGAAAGACCGGCATGGCGTGAGAGGTGGTCGAACGGGATGTTGAAGAAGCCCTGGATCTGGCCGGCGTGAAGGTCGACCGAGACGACGCGGTTGACGCCCGCGGTCTGCATCAGATCGGCCACCAGCTTGCGACGTGATGGGCGTACGGGGGGCGACCTTCCGGTCCTGCCGCCCGTAGCCGTAATAGGGGATGACGGCGGTGATCGACCCGGCAGACGCGCGGCGAAGGGCGTCGGCCATGATGAGGAGCTCCATCACGTTGTCGTTCGTGGGGCTGCTCGTCGGCTGGATGACGAACGCGTCGACCCCGCGCACGTTCTCGCCGATCTCGACGAAGCTCTCGCCGTCGCTGAAGCGGGTGACGCGGCACTTGCCGATGGGCGTCTCCAGGTACTGGCCGATCGCCGCGGCAAGCTGCGGGTTCGCGTTCCCGGAGAAGACGCAGACCTTCTTGAACACGCGCGGAAACCTCCTCCGGGCATGCGGCCTCCGTGCCTGGGCCGCCGCGAGAACGCTCCCCCCGTAGCCGGGACGTCACGCACTGTCAACCAAGAGGTCATGATGGGGGACAGAGATGACGCGCCCTGTGCGTGAGATCACCCTCGGACGCCGCGCGGCCGGCGAGAGGATCGCCCACGGACACCCGTGGGTGTGGCGCGAGTCGATCGCTCGGGGTCTGGACGGCGTGAGCGCGGGAGACGAGGTGCAGGTCGCGGCGCCGGACGGGACGCCGCTCGGGCGCGGGCTTGCCGACCCCGAGTCGCCCATCGCGGTCCGCATGTGGACGCGCCGATCGGAACCCATCGATCACGAGCTGCTCCGTGCGCGGACGGAGCACGCGTGTGCCCTTCGCCGGTGGCTCTTCGACGGAACACCAACCGATGCCTACCGCGTCGTGAACGGCGAGGGAGACCGCACGCCGGGCCTGGTCGTCGACCGCTACGCCTCC
This sequence comes from uncultured delta proteobacterium, assembly GCA_963847465.1. Taxonomy (GTDB): domain Bacteria; phylum Myxococcota_A; class Polyangia; order Polyangiales; family Polyangiaceae; genus Palsa-1150. The sequence continues at coordinate 321,857 of CAWKAF010000034.1, forward strand.
GTGGCGGTCGCACGCTCGGACGGCGCGGCGATAGCGAGGCGAATCCCCGAGCTCGCCGGCGTGCTGTGGCCTGCGCTCCAGGCCCTCGGCGTCCGGACTCTGGTTCACCGGACGGGCGAACGCGGGCAGGCTCACGCTCTCGAGCTGCTTCGCGGAGACCCGCCACCTTCGACCATCCGGGTCGAGGAGCACGGCGTGCCATTTCTCGTCGACCTCGAGCACGGACAGAAGACCGGGGCGTTCCTCGACCAGCGCGAAAACCGACGCCGCGTCGGGGAGCTGTCGGCGGGCAGGCGCGTGCTCAATCTCTTCTCGTACAGCGGCGGCTTCTCGCTCCATGCGGCGCTGCGCGGAGCCACCGGGGTCACGAGCGTCGACGTGTCCGCGGCCGCGCACGCGACTGCCCAGGAGAGCTTCCGCGCCGCCGGCGTGAACCCCGGCGTCCACTCGTTCGTGACCGCGGATGTCCGGCAGTTCCTCGACGCGGCTCGCGCGAAACGGGAGACATGGGACCTCGTCGTCAGCGATCCGCCGAGCTTTGCGCCCAGCGAAAAGGCCCTCCCCCGCGCGCTTTCGTCCTATCGAGCGCTCCATCGCGCCTGCGCCGAGGTCCTTGCGCCGGGCGGCATCCTTTGCGCGGCTTCCTGCTCGAGTCACGTCGACGCCACGGCGTTTCTCGGCACCCTCGACGACGCTTCGCTCGACGGACGCGCCCTCACGCTGCTCGAGCTACGCGGCGCCGGCCCCGATCATCCGACCACCGCAGCGTTCCCCGAGGGCCGCTACCTCAAGTTCGCCGTGTTCGCGTAGCCGTCAGCCGTGCTCGAGGTCGTAGAACAGCGCGGGGCCGCCGCGTACGTGGTGAAGGCCACATCCCAGGGATTCGAAGTGGCGCGTCAGGAGACGCCGATACGTCATCCTCGTGCGCGGGAGCACGCGGACATCGGTGCGGGTGCGGTCGCACACGTCACGCAGATCGCGAGCGGTGATGGCCTCGAGGTAGAGGAAGCCCCTGCACATGAAAGCCATGTTGGCGATCGCCTTCGCGCAGTCGCCGTCCTCGAGATACGGGAGGACCCCCTGGCACACAACGAGGTCGTACTTCTCCCTGGCACGCCACCGGGCGATGTCTCGCCGCTCGTGTCCGTACTTGGCGCAGGCGTACTCGCTGACGTCGACGGACCGGTACCGTACGTCTCTCATGTGGGCGCGAAACCAGCGGCCCCAGAGCCCCGTCCCGGCCCCCACGTCGAGCACTCGCTCGATGGCTCCACCGAACCACTGGACCATCCCCGTGACGCCCCGGGCCAGGTGGTCGATCTGCTCGTCGCTGTAAACGCGCGAACGGCGTGATTCGTAGTAGCGCCGGAAATAGGAGGCATCGAAGGCCACGGCCATAGCGCGCTTGTAGCGCGGGCAAGACACTCGCGGCAGCGCAATCAACGGTTGCCCCGCGTCCGGCGCTCGGCCGGACCGCCCTCGCCCTCCTGCGCTTCGTCGGCGTCGTCTTCCCCCTCCGCGACGCGGACTTGCCCCGCCTCGTCGTCCATCCCGACGCGCGTTCGAGGAGCCGGCGTGCTCTCTTCTTCCGACCCCGCTTCGCGTTCGTTCTCCCGGCGCATCCATCGCCGCGATCGCGACATCCCGTCGACGGCGCGTGCCCCGGCATCGCGCACCGCGTCGGCGGCGGAGACGAGCGCGCTTCGCGCGAAGAAGAGGGACAACATCCGCAGGAGGAGGGGCACGACGATCTGCGTGGCGATCGACACCCAGACGATGCCGAGCGCGAACACGAGGGTGAACACGATCTCGAGCGGCCAGTGAACGCGGGACCGCGAAGCCCGTCGCGCGCGACGCTCGGCCCTTCTCGCGCTTCTCGCGCTTCTGGCTTGGTCGCGCGCCGGCCGGCCGCGGTATCCGGACGCTGGATCGATGCGGCGGGCCCTCGTGTCGGGATCGGGGTCGAGCATGAGCTCGAGAGCGCGCGCCAGCCGCTCGCTCACCCTCCCTCCCAGGGCTTCGCGGACCCGTATGCCGAGCCCCCTGTGCGGCAGGTCTTCAGGCTCGGCTCCCGTCAACATCGCCATCGCCGTCGCGCCAATCGCGTACACGTCCGAGGCAGGCAGCGCGCGGCCCTGAAACTGCTCGGGCGCCATGTAGCCGAAGGTCCCGACGACGGTCGAGCCTCCCTCCGGGCGCAATCGGTCCCGCACGGCTCCGAAGTCGACGAACGCGAACGAACCGTCGGGACGTCGAATGACGTTGCCTGGCTTGAGGTCGCGGTGGACGACGGGGGGGAGAGAGAGTGCAGGTAGTCGAGCACCTCGGCGGCGTCGTGCAGAAGGCGCGTCACCTCTTCTTCGCCGAAGAGCACACCGCGCTTGCGCAGACTCGCGAGGCTCTCCCCCTCAATCTTTTCCATCACGAGATAGAGCGCCCCGTCCTCTTCGAAGTGGTCGACGTACCGGGGGAGCTTCGGATGCGACAGGGACTTGAGCACCCGGGCTTCACGCTCCGCCAGCTCGACGTCCTTCCAGCCTTTGGCCCCGCGCACGTCGAACCGCTTGATCGCGACGGGTCTCCCTTCGACCTTGTCCAGGCCGTCGAACGTTCGGCCCTGCGAGCCCTCGCCGAGAGTGCCGAGGCACACGAAGCGCCCCTCGCGCAGCGTGCCGTCCATGTCAGAACCCGTAGGCGGCCCCGATCTCCGGACCGTAAGTGAGCAGGCCCCCGTTTCCGAACGCCACGTTCAGCCGGAAGGCCCCCGTGAACGCGGCCCGCCGCGAGAACTGGTACCGGACGCCGCCGCCGAAGAAGACGAACCCGGGGCCGTCCGTGCGCCACGCATTGACGGGTTGCTGTCCCTTGACGTTGTCGAGCATCACGGCCGTTGAGGAGTGGCCGTCGAACTCGGCCAGTCCGGCCCCGGCGAAGCCCATCGGCGCGAACCCCGCGTGCGCCAGCGGCTCGGTGCCGAAAAGGTACGTCGCCCGCGCCTCGATGTGCACCCGAAACCCTGCGGCCCGTCCGTCTTTGGATGCCGCGTCCCCCGGATACGCGTTCAGCACGTAGCCCAGACGGCCACCGACGAGGACGTTGGGCTGCACCGCGTAATCCGCGCTGACCATGACTCGAATGTCGCCGCCTTGCAGGCCCCCTCCGACGCGTCCGGCTTGTCCGGGCACCAGCGCGGCGTTCTCGGTCGGCCCCGCCGGCAGGCTGCGAGTCGGAAAGTCGAGACCGTCGGGCGTCGTGCAATAGAGGGTCGCCGTATTGGCCGGGATGCCCGCCGGTGTGAGCTTGCAGGCGTCGATGGCCTCGGGCATCGACAGAAAGTCGAATCGACCCGGCCACTCCAATCCACAGCCGCGCATAGCCTCCTTCGTCCCCGGAGCTCGCGCCTTCAGAGCACGTGTGCGGGGGTGGCTTGCCCGGAAGGTGTGGCGCCTCACCGGAGAGCTCGTCGCGGATCGTCACGCTGTAGGTGTGCTTTGGATCGCCCGAGCTCGTGCTCGGATCGCCGCCGTCGTCGAATCCCTGGACCCAGTAGCGCATCGTCCCGGACGCGACGTCGCCGCACGGGATGAGGCCTCCCCAGCCGCTCTCGGTGGCCGATAGATCGACCGTAGCCCAGTCCGACATGCGAGCGCCCCGGTACTTCACGACGACACGCGCCGGGGGGGTGTCCCCCGGGTACTCGACGTAGACCGGAAGCGGCGTGTTGGTCTTCTGCTCGGGCGGAGGGGTGTGGGTGAAGTCTCCCGTCGGCTGCTGCTCTGCCGGCCCGGCCTGCGCCGTGGCCTTCGCCTGATCCCACGCCGCGCGAAGGTCCGGGGCGTCGTACTTCGTGCTCGGCTCGAGCTCCGGCTCGATCGACAGCGCCTCGGCGAACGAGTTCGCCGCCGCGGCCTTGTCCCCCATCCGAAACTGCATCGTGCCGAGGTCGCGCATCACGAAGGCCCTCGTGGCGCGAGTGCAGTGCTTCGGCCCACACGTGCGCGCCGCCTTGTCGAGGCGAGCGACGGCCGTGGCGTAGTCGGTCGCGGCGAAGTCGGATGCCGCTTTCTTGATCGCGTCTTTTGCCACGCCTTCGGCCCCGGCGTCCGCCACCGCGACGTGCGGCGCGAGGGTCGAGAGCGCGACGGCGGCGACGACGAGGCCAACGGGACACACCTGCTTCACGCCAGCACCCGGAGCCCCTTGGGCACGAGCTGCACGTCGAGCGGCAGCCCGCCGAGCGGCTCGCCGTCGACGTCGAGCAAGAAGACGTCGCGAGCGTCCTCGTTCTCGAGCTCCAGAGCGATGCGATCGCACGAGAAGTGCTCGACCCCCGGCGTGGACAGGTGAGTCCCGTCGTAGATCCGCCGCGAGTACGCCACGAACGCCAGCTTGCTCGCCGCGTCCATCGACACCACCTCGAAGCGCCCGTCGTCTGGTGCGGCCATCGGGGCCACGTGCATGCCGGCGCCGAAGTAACGACCGTTGCAGATGGCGATCATGAACGTCGACATCGTTCGCTCGCTCTCCTCGTCGAGGAGGCCCACGTGGCAGCGCAGCTGCCCACGCCGGCACGCGGCGAGCGCACGCAGGCTGGCCCAGTAGTAGGCCGCGGTCCCGCCGGCCACCTTCGTGGTCTCCGACACGTACCGGTCGGCCAGACCGCTCATCCCCGCCGAGAGAATGTTGACGAACCAGCGACCGCGCGTGGCGCCGTCCGGAGCGCGGTACTGAAGCTTGCCGACGTCAATCAGCCGCTCCCGACCGACCGCAATGGCGTCGACGTACGCGTCGAGCCGGTGCCGCATCCCGAGGGTGCGCCGGAAGTCCCCTCCCGTGCCCTGGCCGATGTAGCCCACCGCCGCGCCGCCGCCTGCGTCGAGAACCCCATTGGCGACCTCGTGCAGGGTCCCGTCGCCGCCGAGGGCGATGACGATCGCACGTCCCTCGCGCACGCCGTCGCGAGCGAGATCGATCCCGTGTCCGGGACGCGACGTCAACTCGACGTCGACTGGCCCGATGCGCTGCTCGACGACCGCGCGAACGTCCTTCAGCGTGCGGCCGACCCGGCCGCCACCGGAGAGAGGATTGGCAACGACCAGCGGGGGCAGCCGACTCACGGCACGCACTCTAGGGCGTAGGCAAGCCGCGCGCGCGACAAAGCGCGGCCGACGGCCGGCGGCCCTTGCGCGACTACTGGACGATGGTCGAGCAGAATCCGCCGATGCACATCAGGCCAAGGCCCATGCAGCAATCGGCGGTCGTCGTGCACTTGTTGTCGACCGTCGAGCAGGTCGCCGGCTTGTTGCACGAGCCGTTGGTGCAGTAGCCGCCGCAGCAGTCGATGCCGCTCGTGCACGAGGCTCCGTTGGCGGTGCACGGCGCGAGGGCCGCGAACGCTCGGATGTTGCCGCTGGGGGCTTCTTGACCCGGGAGATAGAAGGCAGGGTGGCTCGGGTCCCCGTTGGCCTCGATCGAGATCGCCGAGACCCGAGATCTTCTTCGTCTCCGTGTTGAACACGGGGTCCGGAACGGTACCGTTCGAATCGGCCATCACGTTGCCGTACTGGCGCCGGCTGGTGAAGAACGCCCAGAAATACCCGCCCGCCGCCACCGGGCTGACCGTCGGATAGAAGTTGTAGTGCTCGTCGCGGCCCGGGTAGGGCATGTACGAGGTGGCTGGTGAGCCGTGGTACCCGTTGGCTTCGTCCATGGGAACCGCCGTGCCGGTCGCCAGGCTGACGATGTAGAGGTCGCCGTTGTTGATGTCGGTGGCAGCCGCTTGAAGCGGTGGAGCCTTCAGGCTCGCGAAGTTCGACCCGGGGTCCAGGGTCTGCCCGGTCTCCGGAGTGCCGGGGGCGTTCAACGCGAAGACGACGGAGGCCGAGTCCGGCGTGAAGAACGGCCAGCCGGGGTAACCGGTGGTGCTCTTGTAGATCGACTTCGGGTTCGAGAACGTGTTCGTGGCCGCGTCGAAGTCCTGGACCATGAGCGAATGGCCCGTGCCGTTGTCGTAGTCGTTGAAGACGATCTTCGTCCCGTCCGGGGAGAACATCGGCATCATCGCGTACTGCACAGCGAGCCCCGAGACCGTGATCGCCGCCCCGGTCTTCGTGTCGAACATCACGTCCGACTTGGGACCGACCATGCCGGGGTTGTTACCCTGCGCCGCGGGAAACAGGCCTCCGGTCATCTGGCTCTCGCCGCACGCCAGAAGGCGGGAGCCGTCCGGATACACGGCGCTGAACCCCCAGTCGTCCATGTCATCCGACGCGAGCGGTACCGGGTTCGTCGCGTTGATCGTCGCCCCGTTCGCGAGGCTGAACGACATGCTCCCCGGAGACGTGAGGCCGCCCGGGTAGAGGTGCTTCTGGGCGACCAGCATCGACCCGTCCGCCGACAGCGAATGGCACGAGATGCACGGACCGAACGGTGAGGTCCCCGTTATCGCGAGCACGAGCGTCGGCGTGGCCGCCCCGGGCTTGACGACCATCACCGCGCCGTTGTTGTTCGCCTGCGGAGATGTGTACGTGTTGTAGTAGATGAGGCCCTTGAGGCTGCCGAGCGCGAAGATCCAGTGCTCGGTGATCGGCCCGCTGACCGTGCCGCCCGCGATCGTCGTGATCTCGACGGAGAGCGGATCGGTGGACCCGTTGCTCTGGTTCCACGCGCCCGCCCACGCGTCGCTCGCCAACGTGAGATTCGTGGGGCTCGTCTTGCCGAAGCACCCTTTGTATTCGAAGAGCTGCGACTTCAGGTGCACGTACACCCCGTCGGCCCCGCCGCTCTGAGGGGACCACTGCAGCACGGGCGGCAAAAGGTCACCCGGAAAGACCGTCTGGTCGTACGGGTAGAGCCACTTCATCGCGGAGTCGACGGGCCCGCCGGCCTCGAGCGAGGTCACCGTGGCGGCGGCGAGCTTGCCGGTGCAGTCGTCGATGCTGAGGCCGGCGTCGACCTTCGACTGACCGCCGTCGGCACCGGGCAGCGTACCGATGGTCGCGTCGCCGATGGGCGGTATTCCGCACGGGGGAACCAGGCAGAGCCCCGCGTCGTCCGAGCCGTCTTGATCGCCCAAATCGCCCGAGCTGCTGCCTGCCGGGAAACCGCTGTTCTTTTGCCCTCCACAGCTCGAGCTCGCACTGGCCACGGTCGCCGCAAGCAGGGCCGCGAACCCCAAGGAGGCGACCTTGCCCCCGCTGTTCCACTTGGATCGCATGTCGTGCCCCGTCTCAGTTGATTGCGGCGATGATGTCCGGTTCGGTCGAGTTGGCCGGGTAGTAGTCTCCCATGTAGATGCACATGATGTTGCTCTTCGCGGAGTCGCCGAAGGTGAGCGTCATGCCCGTGTCGTTGTAGTAACTGCACGTCCACGTGATGCTCTGACTCGACGTCATCGCGATGACCGGGTCGTGGAGGAAGAGCGGCGGCGAGCTCCAGTTCGTGTTCGAGTAGAAGACGTTGTTGTTGGTGCTCGCCGTGAAGCCGAGCGACCACTGGTGCATGTGGCTTATCGACGCGTAGAGGCTGTAGGTGCTGGGGAGCGACGGGTCGCCGTTCCACGTGCCGGTCGTGGGCACGGGGCTCGACATGGCCACGGGGCTCGGCACCGACAGCGACGTCTGGTTCAGGAAGATCGTGCCGACGTATGTCTTGACCACGCCGGGCCTCGCCGTCTTGATCGAGATCGACACGCTCGGGCTGATCGCCTCCGACGTCGTGTTCAGGTAGTGGATGTTGACCATCAGCGAGTTCGCCGCCACGAGCGGATAACCCATCGGCAATCCGTCCGACGCGGTCGGGTAGTTCACAGTCCAGTCGGGCTGCTGCGAGAGGAACGGGAACGGATGGAACTCGAGGCCACCGCCGGGGCATGCGGCAAGCTTGCCGATGTTGGCGGCGTAGACGACCGAGAGCGCGGTCGTGTCCGGGTCCATGTTGAAGAGGAAGAAGTGGTGCGAGCCCACGCTCATCGTGCCGTGCATCGAGATGATGTCGGCGTTGGCGCCGTACGGGTTCGCGAACACCTGGCACATGAAGACCTCGGCGCCCGCGGCCACCGTGAAGGGGTCTGCCGTCAGCGTGATGGTCTGCTCGACGTCGCTGTCGGGGATGTTCGCGTCGGTGAAGATCCCGGGCGCCGAGCCGTCTGCCGCGCCGCCGCTGCTGCTGCTCGGCCCACTGCTGGTGCCGCCGCTGGAGCCACCCGTGCTGCTGCCTATCTGGCCGCTGCTGCTGTTGCCGCTTGAGCCGCCGCTGCTGCTATAGGCGCCGCTGCTGCTGCCTCCCGCTCCGCTCGACCCACCTTGGCTCGCCGGAAAGCCCTGGTTATCGCCGCCGCTGCTGCAAGCAAGAAGCAGCGCGCTCGCGATGGTGACGACAAAAGCTCTCGTGTGCATTTCGATCCTCCGTCGTGGGGCTGCTCTGGCCTCGCCGGCATACCGTGCGTCACACTCGCCCGCACGCGCCTCGCAGGAGGCCGGGGAGGTCATGGAGTGCGTTGACTCGGGTTCAACCGGGACGAGCGAAGCGAAGCGGAAGCTAATCGGCAATATCTGAGAGAACTATTGCGCCTGAGCACCCGCCTGTCCACGTACATCGGCGCGTAACATCGAACAAATCCCCTCCCACCGGATGCACGCGTTCCCGACGGCATACTACATTTGATTATGTGCGCCGCATTGGGTCGCGCTCCGCAGCGCGCAGAGTGCGCAGCTTGACGCGCGTCACGTGTACGACAACGCACAAGGTCCGGCCCCCACCGTCGGCTCGGGCAGAACGCACTGCGTCAACTCTGGCTGGGCCGGCTTCCTCGCGAACTCAGGCCCTCGCCTGTCCTTTTCGCGTCTCGTGGCCATACGACACCCCGGGTGCGCAAGTCCTCGACCGTGTCGTAGAGAGTCGTGTTCGGATCGCGGGCGATCCACCCGAGCTCACGGGTCGCTTTGCTCGAATCGACGTACCAAAATGATTGGGCCATTTCGACGCTCACGGGGTCGACCCCCGCACGCAATCCGATCTTCGCCGCAGCCCTGTCGAGGAGCGCCGCCCCCTCGCGCGCGATCGCCCGCGAACGCGGCAGTTGCAGCCACGGAGCGTTCACGCCCGAGATGCGCGCAATTCGGGCGATGAAGTCGCCGACAGTCATGTTGCACGCACCGATTAGATATCGGTCACCCGGGCGACCTCGCTCCATCGCGAGGCGCATCGCCTCGGCCGCGTCGCGCACGTCGACGAACGACAGACCGCCCGCGGGCACCGCCGGTACGCCGCCTTCGAGCAAGAGGCGGACGTCTTCCGTCGAGGATCCGCGGAGGTCGCCCGGGCCGAGAAGAAGCGCCGGGTTGACGCACACGACCTCGAGACCCGAACCGTTGCGCTCGAGAGCCGCTCGCTCCGCGAAGAGCTTCGACCGATAGTAGGGCCACCGCCCGATGATCCCGAGGGGAGCCGGATCGTCTTCGGTTCCGACGTGATCTCCGTCGTCGCTGACGGCGACCGTTCCGCTGCTGGAGGCGACGACGACGCGCTTGACCCCGGCCGCCCGGCAAGCGTCGAGCACGGTCTTCGTGCCCTCGACGTGCAAGCGGTACAGCATCTCGGCGTCCGCGGGATCGCGCGAGACCTTGCCGGCGCAATGAAACGCGCCGCCGCACCCCTCGGCCGCCTCGCGGACACGACCCGCGTCGAGCACGTCCCCGCCCGTGGACCGTGAGAAGGGGACGATCTGGTGCCCCGACGCTTGCAGCGAGCGGACGAGGTGACTGCCGAGGAATCCGGTGGCTCCGGTGACGAGAGCCTTCATGACCGGCAGTCGAGGTGGAATACCTTCTGGAATGTCATAAGCAGCGCCACGTCGTTGGACTTGATGGCTCCCGACACGAAGTCTGCGGGGCTCGGCACGTACGACTCGCGCACGATCTTCGTGAAAAGCTCCGGGCTGGTCTTGAGCACGCAGTCCGCCTGCCCGCCTTCGGGCTTGCCGGGACGCACGTCGCAAGCCAGGGCGTCGACGCGCACGGTCCACTTGGCGAGGTCATCGTTGCCGAGAGACACGTAGTAGCTGACCGGCCGCTCGACCTCGCCCGCGCGGAACTTCGCACTCGAGCTCGCGCGAAGAGCTTCACCAGGGGATGCTCGCGTTCGGGCGCGAGATCCGCTCGCTCCGCTTGCGCGTCGCCAGGTCGAGCACCTTGCCCGTCGCGAAGCGCAAGGACAGCCTCGCGCGCCAGGCGCGCTACCTCGCGCGCGGCGTCCGATGGCGTCATTCCCTGGGTCAGGCGGCGCAGATCGCCCACGCAGAGCGGCGGCCCGATGCGCGCGAGGACCTCGCGGTGCGTCGGGAGAGCGGCGCCCCTTCGGCATCGCCGAGCTGCGTCCCACCGAGGAAGATCGGAAGGATGTCGACGCCGTGCACCAGCGCGAGGTGGCCCACGAGCGGCTTGAACTCGAGGATCTCGCCGCCCGAGCTCCGCGTGCCCTCGGGGAAGATGAGGACGGTCTTGCCGAGCTCGATGACGTCGCTGGCCTGGCGGATCGCTTGCCGGAGCGAAGCCTTGCGGTCGATCGGCTTGAGGTTCGTCAGGTTCTCGAAGAACGCACGCTTCACGCCGCTGCCGAAGAAGTAGTCCTGCGCCGCGAGCGAGACGATGTCCTCGCCGTAGTTGCCGAGCGCGTGACGGACGAGCCCCATGTCGAGGTGGCTCGAGTGGTTGGCGACGACGATGACGTTGCGGTTGTGCGGGATGTACGCGCGCCCGAGGACGCGCGGCTTCATGACTTCGCCGTAGAAGAGGTCCTGCAGCTTGCCGATGAGGGCCTTGCCGACGGCCTGGAGGGGCTCTGGCAGGACGATCGGCGACCTCGGGGCCACGAGGGGCGGCCACCTGCGAGCCGTGCCGCGGCCGCGAATCGATGGACCGGACGAGCTCCTCGACGTCAGCGACAGTGCGGCACGCCTGCAAGCGCTGCGGGTCCACCGCCCCGAAGCGCGTCTCGAGCGCCTCGAGCAGCTCGGTCAGCATGAGCGAGTCGAACCCGAGGTCGCCCTGCAGCGTCGCGCCGGACGTCACCTGATCGACGGCCACTCCCGCCGCGGCCGCGATGGCCACACGAACGGGGCTCGCTCCTGGGAGGCACTGTCCCCCGCCTGCCCGCTGGCGCGCCATCATACGCGTGAGGATCGCGCGCACCTCGTCGCGCTTGACCTTGCGCGTCGCCGTGCGCGGCAGCGCGCGCCTCGTACAGGTGGACGACGGACGGGCGCTGCCCGGCGGCAGCTCGTCGATCGCCGCGCGGAGGCCAGCGCGTGCGCGCTCGTTGCGTTCGAGACGATCGCCGTTGCCGGCTTCGGGGACGGCCAGGCACGCCAGGCGCTCGCTGCCGCGAACCTCGACACCGACGACGGCCAGCTCCGCGACGTAGGGCACGGCGCCGAGACGCCTCTCGACGTCGTCGGGGTAGACGTTCTCGCCCGTCGCCGAGATGACGACGTCCTTGAGACGTCCGACGATCTCCAGGCGCCCCTTCCGATCGATGCGGCCGAGGTCCCCCGTGTGGAGCCACCCTTCGGCGTCGATGGCGTCGCGCGTCGCGTCGTCGTCGGTGTAGCCGACCATCACGTTGGGTCCGCGCGCGACGACCTCGCCGACACCTTGCTCGTCCGGATCCGCGATCTTCAGCTCGACGCCCGGCACCGGCTTGCCCACGCCGGGCTCGAGTCGCTTGCCCGGACGCGGTGACGGTGAGCACCGGCGCGGCCTCGGTCAGCCCGTAGCCCTCCGTGAGCCGCAGGCCAAGCCCGGCGAAGCGCTCGTGCGTCTCGCGCGGCAACGCGGCGCCGCCGGAGATGAGCCAGCGAACGTTGCCGCCCATCCGCTCGTGGACGGCGCCGAAGAGGACGTGGCCGGCGTCGAGACCGACGTTCGCCGAGAGCCAGCGATTCACCTCTCCCGCCAGGTCGAACGCCGCGCGGGCGAGCGGCCCGCGCGCTGTCCACCTGCTGGAGGATGCGCCGCTCGAGCAGCTGCCAGAGCGCCGGCACGCCGACCATCGCCGTCGGCGCGCGACGCTCGAAGCCCGTCGGCGATGCGGTCGCCCGTCAGCTCGTCCGACGTAGACGACGCGCGCCCCGCGCGAGAGGGGCAGGAGCAGGCCGCACGTGAACTCGAACGTGTGGTGGAGCGGCAGGACGCTGAGCACCGCGTCGCCCCGGCGAGAGCGGGAAGATCGGCGCGAGCGCGGCCACGAGCGACGTGAAGTTCGCGTGCGTGAGCATCACGCCCTTCGGCCGCCCGGTGGTGCCGCTCGTGTAGATGAGGCTCGCGACGTCGTCGGGCGACACCGAGACCCCCTGCCCCTCTGCGGCGGCCGAGCGCGGCGTCCTCCGCGAGGTCCGTGAGGGCGACGACCTCGAGCGCGGCGAGCTGCGGGTACGCGGCAGCGACCTCGCCGCGAGCCTTCACGGTGTCGTCCCACACGACGACGCGGGCGCCGCTCTCGGCGAGCACGCCGGCCCACGCCGAGCGCATCGAGCGCCGGATCGAGCGGCACCGCGGTCGCCCCGGCACGCACGATCCCGAAGTAGGCGATGGCCCAGTCCGGGTCGTTCTGCGCGCGAGAGGGCCACGCGATCGCCCTTCTCGACCCCCAGCGCCGACAGGCGCGCCGCCGCGCAGATCGACCGCAGCTTCACGTCCCGGAACGTCGTGCGCGTCAGTCCCTCGTCGGTCATTCGCTGCAGCGCCAGCGCCGAGATCGTGCCGCTCGGCCATCTCGTCGACGAGGGAGACGAGCGTCGCGTGAGCGGCCAGCGGCTTGGGCTCCTTCTTCAGCCGCTTGTCCATCTCGGGCATGATCCGCGTCTCGATCGCCGGCATGTGGACGTTCATCATCCAGTCGGCCCAGTCGAGCGACTCCGGAGCCCACGGCAGCTTCTTCTTGTCGCCCTCCGAGGCCCGCGCGAACGCGGCCCGCGTGTTCGAGCAGTCGAAGGGGCCGTTCATCGTCGAGCTGAAGGGCTCGAACAGCTGGAGGATCTCGGCGATCTTGGACTCGCGCCGGGCGACGTCCTCCAGGGCCCTCGCGGTGGGCCCGAGAGCCGCCGAGGTCTTCTTCATCAGCGATGCGACCTCGCGCGCGACCGCGGCAATCGCCGGAGGACCCGTGCGATCGAAGCGCGCTGCGGTCGACGAAGCTCGGCTCGACCCGCGCCTGAAGGGCGTCGAGGATCGGGTTTCCCGCCCCTCCTCGCTGGTAGTACTTGCGCTTGTAGATGCCCACGAGCTCCCCGAAGCGCTGCGCGGTGCACGGGTTCACGTCGCTCGCGCCGTACTGGTAGACGGGCGCCGCGGAGCCCTCGAGCAGCTCCGCGAAGGCGAGGATCATCCCGGCGACGACGTAATCGGTGGGGATGAGGTCGAGCGGCACGTGCTTCGCCAGGACGTGCACCTGCCCCTTCATCATCAGATAGAGGAGCGGCGCGCTCGTGTTGATGCCCTCGTTGTACGAGCGGACGGGGAAATCGAGGCACGACTCGCAGCACGCGGGCCGCGCGATGGTGAAGGGCAGGCCGCTCGACGCGATGACCTGCTCGCCGATGGCCTTGGTGTACGTGTAGATGTTCGGCCAGCCCCAGTGGGTGGCGCGGTCGAGGCCGGCCTCGACGAGGCGCGTCGTGACGAACTTGCGCTTCACGCGCGCGAGCTCGGCGTCGTACGCCACGCCGTGCACGGGCTCGCCGCGAGCGAGCAGATTCTTGCGGGCCGTGCTCGGCGAACTCGCTCTGCCGGAAGGCGTCCTCGGAGCGGTGATTGGCCTGATCGACCAGGTCGAGGCACTCGGCGATCTCGCGCTCCGGGTCCCACGAGTCGGCCCCGAGCTCGTCGGCCCGCGGGAACGGGAAGACGCGCGGGTCGTCCTCGAGGATGGGGCCCTTGCGCTTGCCGGCGACGTAGCACGTGCTCGTGTGGAAGACGGGGACGTCGCCGAGCGCGCGCGCCAGCCCGACGAGGTTCTGCGCGCCGAAGGCGTTGGCATGGAGAGCCTCGTCGAGGGCGGATTGAAGTCGACGACGCCCGGCGACGTTCACGACCGCGTCGAATCGTGCCCCGGAGCTCGCGCACGAGCGCGTCGTCGAGACCGCAGAGCGGGCGCCCCATGTCGCCGTCGATCGGGACGATCTTGTCGCGGAGGAAGCCCTCGAAGCCGTCGCCGTGCGACCGCCTCAGCGGCTCGAGCGCCTCGCTCGTCGCCGTTTCGCTCCAGAACCGCGCCTCCGGCGTCCGCCTTCCCCTTGGGCCGGACGACGAGGAAGATGCGGCCGAGGTTGGGGTAGCGGTCGAGCGAGCATCGCCCAGAAGACCTTCCCGAGAAACCCGGTGCCCCCGAGGACGACGAGGCGCGCGCCCTCGCACGACGCGCGAGACGTCGAGCGTGTACCTTCGCGCCATCGCCGCTTCTCAGCACTGCCACGTCCGCCATGACGATGGGCGGGATGTGGAGCATCGTGATCTCGGGGTCGCGCTGGCTGCCGCTCGCCATCGCGAGCGCTTCGTGGAACGCTTCGCGCCGTCTCCCAGCCGAGGAGCTTGGGGATGTAGTCGTTGTCGGCGCCCACGACGATGACCCGCCCGAGGTGCTGGCGGCCGGCCTCGCCCCAGTACCACATGAAGAACGGGTGGGCGGGGTGGTACGCGTGCCCCTTCCGGTACATCTCGATGTACGCGGGGTTGGTCGCGAACTTCTCCTCGAACTCCTTGTGCATGCACCACGGCGTCGCGCGTCTGCGGGCAGCACGTCGTGGAAGAACTCGACGTAGGGCGCGTGGTGCTCCTTGTCGAACTGGTCGGTGCACGGGTGGAAGATGATCATCGTCGCCGCCCTTCCTCACGAGCGGCGCCCCCTTGTACAGATTGAAGAGGTACCCCTGCGCCATCACCTGCACGAGCAGCGGGTTCAGGAACGAGTTCACGTTGTACGGGCTGATGTACGGGATGCCCGCGACGAGGATGTCGGCCTGACCCTGGAGCGGCACGAGGTACTGCGCGTAGCACGCGCTCGAGCGTCCGCTCGTGCACGGCCTCGCATCTCGCCCGCGAAGACGCCCGTCACGCCGTAGGGCGACGGGACGCGCTGGAAGATGGCCTGCCGCGCGGACTGCGGGAGCTTCGAGAGCGTGAACGAGAGCGCCCTTGAACGCGGCGCGCTCCGCGCCCGACCAGTCGTCCTCGTTCTTGTGCGAGGAACTCGAGCGGCCGATCGAACATGCGGTTGTTCACCGTCGTCTCGATGTGGAAGACGTTGAGGCGCCTTCTCGACGAGGCGCCCCATGCGCTCGACGCTGGTCGCGAGCGCGCTCTTCGACGGGTCCATGTACGACCAGCAGTCGCGCATCACGTGCGGGTTGTGGTGCGCGCGGAGGCTCCTGTAGCCGCAGAGGCCGACCGGCGACGGACTTGTGCCCGCCGTCCATCGGGACGAGGTTCAGGTTCACGTAGATGAGCAGATCGGTCTCGACGGCCTCGCGATTGAGCTCGACGACCTCGCCGTGGTCGGTCGTGCCGACGAGCTTCATCCCCTTCGGGTCCTCGGCGTCGTGGTTGTAGAGGCGGTCCGGCCAGTAAGCGTCGAAGATGCGGTCGCCGACGACGTGGCGGACCTCTTCGCCGGTCATCCTGCGGTGGATCGACGTGGCGATGATGATCTCGACGTCTTCGACGCCGTGGTCGGCGAGCATCTCGAGCACGATGGTGAGCACGCGCTCGCGCACGTCGGGACGGCGCATCGGCGGCAGCGGCAGCGAGATGTCGTCGATCGGCGATGACGACCTTCATCCCCGGGCGGAGCTTCGCGTGGAGCGGGTCGCGAGTTGAGCGGGTGGTTGAGGGCGTAGCGGATCGCCGCGTCGACGTCCTTGAGCGGCTCGATCGGCGGTCGGGGGTAGACGACGCGCGTCCCCGCGGGCAGGTCGACCTCGAGGAGCCGGTCGCCGCTGAAGAGGACGCGCGGGCCGCTCCGCTTGTCGAGCGTGACGACGAGAGGATGGCTGCCGCCGCGAGCCTTGCCCGAGCGGACCGCGAGCGCGGACGAGGACGGTGTGGTCATGGGAGGCGCTCCAGAAGATCCGACATGGCGGGCCGCTTGCCCAGATGGATGACGGGCCAGGCGTACGTACGCGCCAGCTTTCCGAGGCGCAGATCCGGGTTGACGACGCACGGGTGACCGACGACCGACAGCATCGGTACGTCCGAGTAACTGTCGGAGTACGCGAAGCAGCTCGTCCAGGTCATGCCCGTGGCTCTTGGCCCACTCGCGCACGAGGCGCGCCTTCTCGGGGCCCGCCACGATCGGGCCGGAGCAGCTTGCCCGTGGCGTAGCCGTCCTTGAACTCGAGGCGGTTGGCGATGACGGCGGTGGCCCCGACGTGGGCGGCGAGGCGCTCCATCAGGAAGTCGAGCGCCCCGGACACGAGAACGACGTCGTGCCCCTGCGAGCGGCACCGCTGCACGAGGTCCTGAGCGCCGGGATAGAGCGCCCGCTTCATCGACAGTGTCGAAGGCCTCGTCGGCCAGGATGTGGAGGCGATCGCGCGAGATCCCCTGGTAGACCGCGAAGAGGAGCTCGTTGAAGCGCCGCCGGTCGACCATCTCCGCCAGCGCCATCCGGGGAGCCCCGACCGCGGCCCGGGCCAGCGACAGCACGCTGCGCAGGGGGTTCGGCTGATTCGCGAGGTAGAAGACCGTCGGATGCAGCAGGTTCGTCCGGACGAGCGTGCCGTCGACGTCGAAGAAACTGGCGGGCACGACAGGACGGCTTTGGCCTAGGCTGGCGAACCTGTCAACTTCCTTCGCACCGATGACCGACCGCGATTCCCGTGCCGCCGCTGATCTCGACCTCCTCGAGATGGGCCAGTCGTCCCTCACGCGCCTGGAACGCGCCCAGATCCGCTTCGTGCGGGCGAGCTTGCGTCCCGGCAAGCTCGACCGTGGGATTCGCCTTCTTCAGAGGACCGCGGGCCAGTGGTGGATACGGGCGGCCATCGCGAAGCTGCGCCACGTGCACGGCTTCGACCGCCTGCCCCCCTGGGACCCCTCGGGAAGCCTGGTCCTGGTCGCGAACCACCGGTCTTTCTTCGACCTCTACGTCACGGCCGCGGAGCTCGTGGCGCGCGGGCTGCCCCAGCGAATCCTCTTCCCGGTGCGATCGGCGTTCTTCTACGACCACCCGCTCGGGCCGGTCGTCAACGGGGTCATGAGCTTCTTCGCGATGTACCCGCCCATCTTCCGCGACAAAAGACGGGCTGCGCTGAACCTGGCGAGCCTCGACGAGGTGGCTGCCCTCCTGCGCCGCGGAGGCTTCTTCGTCGGGCTGCACCCCGAGGGCACTCGCAAGAAGGACGACGACCCCTACACCCTGCTGCCTCCCCAGAGCGGCGTCGGGCGCCTCATCCGCAAGGCGCGCGTCCCAGTCGTACCGGTGTTCATCAACGGGTTGGGCAACGACCTGCCGAGGCAGATCGCGGAAGGAATCCGGGGGAACGGACGGCCTATCCACGTCGTCTACGGCGCTCCCGTCGCCTTCGGCGACCTGCTCGGCGCGCCGGAGAGCCCTCGCACCTACAAGCGAATCGCGGAGCGATGCCTCGAAGCCATCGCAGCCCTGGGCCAGGAGGAGAAGGCCATCCGAGCGAGCGACCGCCTTCCCTTCACGGCGCCGTGAGACGCGTCACTTCCCTCTCGATGGCTGGCCTTTGGGGGTCGCTGGCGCTGGCTCCCGCTAGGTACTTCTTCCATGCGGTGGCCGTCCGGGCCCGCATCTCCGGCGTGTCTGTGCCCTGCCTTCCGAGCGCGAGCGCGAGGTTCTTGTAGAAGTGCGCCGGCGGGGCGGGATCGTCGTCGACGATGCCCTGCAGGATGCCGGCCGCGGCCTCGATGTACCTCCTCCGCGAAGGGTCGGCGCCCGCGACGTTCAGGAGCTGTGCGGCCCGGGACTGCCGGACCTCCCAGTAGTCGCTCCAGACGATGTCTTCCCACAATCCGGCCGGATGCGGCTGGCCGCGGAAGTCGATGCGAGGCAGGGCCTCTTCGCTCTCGCGGATCCACTCGTCCACGTTGACCGGCTGAGCACCGGAGCGAACGATCTCGCACAGGCCGAACGGCCAGCGGCCGTAACTCATGTCGGAGGAGGTGTCGCCCAGCTTGACCTGTCCACAGACGAGGATCGGAGCGCGCGCGATGTTCGCGTCGAAGAGCTGCTTGATGACGAAGCCGTCGGACGCGCCGGGCATGTAGCGCCCCTCCGGGATCACGACGTCGGGATACCGGGCCACGACACGCGGCCGGTACCAGGCGAAGCCGAGCAGCTCGACGTCCACGACGCTCACGTCGGGCCGCCGGCCTTCGGCGAGCTGAAGGTATCGCACGGTGTTGGTGATGAGCTCACCCCGCGTGAGGAGGAGAGCGCCGGGTGGAGCCGCACGTAGGATCTCGGCCCCGTATTGCCTCACGAGCGTGCTCCCGTGCCGGTCCATCTCCCGGAAGCGCAGCGCAGGCAGGAGCAGAAGCGCCGCGCTCCCCACGGCAACGGGTATCCCGCGGTACCACCGGCGTCCGAGCTCGGCGACGCCGACTCCGCAGAGGACGAAGACGAAGATGTCGGGCTGCTGCCAGAAGCGAGAGACGATCTCCCGGTACGGAGCTCGGTTCACGGGCAGGTTGCCAAGGACGACGACGACGACGACGGAGAGGAGCGGCGCGGCGAGGACCGCAAGCCCGAGCGGGCGTCGTCGTGCAGACGATGCGAGCGCCAGGATTCCCAGTCCTGCCGGCACCAGCCCCCACGCTCCAACCTGCGCCCACAGGTCCTGAGCCCACCCGGCGGCCGTCTCGCCGGCGGCGGCGCCCTTGGCAATTCCGCTGACGGCGAGCTGGAGCGTGCCGTACTCGCGCCGCAAGACGTGCGTCCAGAACCCCCACCACGTTCCCGTGGTTCCCCAGGTCACCGGCGACGACCGGGCCGCGGCGACGGGCAGGTAGACGTAAGGGAGCAGCCCGGCAGCGAAGCACGCGACCAGCAGCCCTGCGTCCTCGACCGTCGGGTGACTGGCCCGCCCGCGCCACGCGGCCCACGCGGCCAGAGGGACGACCGTGAAAAGGATGGTGTGGTGATTGGAGAGCCCGAGGCCGGCGACGAACGCTCCGAGAAGCAGGTATCGCCGTTCTGCCTTCCGGTCGTAGAGGACGGCCAGCGCGAGCAGCGATGCGTTGACCAGGTTGTTGAGCGCGAAGACCTCCGCGCAGATGGCGTAGCGCCAGACGGCCGGGGAGAAGGCAAAGAGCGCCGCCGTCGCCACTCCCGCTCCTCGCGACTCCGTCCACGTCGCGACGGCGAGATAGAGCAGCGCCGCGGCGGCCGAATCGCACACGCTCGACAGAGCGTTCACGCGCCAGGCGACGGTGCCGAAGGGCAGGTGAACGAAGAGCCTCCCGAGGAGCGCGTAGAGCGGGTAGCCGGGTGGATGGATGACGCCGCCCGACGCGATGGCGCCGACGAGCTCGCCGCCGTCGCCGCCCGTGACGTCGGGCCAGAGCGTGAGTGCGTAGACGGTGAGCGCCCCCGCGGCGATGGCGACGGCAATCGCCGCGTCGACGCGCGAAGGGCCAAAGGCGTCGCTGTTCACCGCGCCGGTTTCGTCGCCACCGAGCTCGGTCGCGACAGCAGCCGCTCGCTCCACGCCTTTACGTTGCCCGGCACCTCGACGTCCATGAGCGGCAGGAATTCGAGGAACGGCACGTAGCAGAGGTCCGCCAGCGTGTACGTTTCCGCGACGAGGTACGTCTTGCCGGCGAGCTCTCTGTCGAGAATCGCGAAGTGCTTGTCGATCTCCTTGGCGGCCTTCGCCATGTCGTCGCGTCGCCATGACGCCTCGGGCACGAAGCGCTTGGCGAAGATGATCGTGCCCGCCTGCCGCGTCATCTGGAGATCGCACAGCTTCATGTTCATCGAGACCAGGGCCCGCCCTTTGAGGTCCGGCGGCACGAGCGGGGCCGTTCCAGCGTACTTGGCCTCGATGTACTCGAGGATCGTCGTGGACTCGTAGAGCACGAGGCCGTCGTCGACGAGCGTGGGGACGCGCGCGTAGGGATTGAGCGAGATGTAAGGCTCGGCCTTGTGAGCGCGAGCAATCATGTCGACAAGGACGAGCTCCGCTTCGATCTTCTTCTCGAGCAGGGCGATTCGGACCCTGCGCGAGAACGTCGAGAAGGGGTGCTGATAGAGCTTCATCATCGGGGCCACATCTAGTCCGTCCCGGCGTCGCCGCCAAACCCGTCCGAGGCCGGATTGCAGGGCCCGCTGTCGCAGTAATTCTGGATCTGACCCGTCAGGAGGAAGTTCGACGCCTGGCTGATCGCCGCCGGCGTGCTCGCGAGCTCGCCGTGGGGGTCCATCCCCTCTGTCATCGGGATGTTCGTGATGGGGACGGGCGGAAGGCCGAAGTCGTACTCGACGATGGTCGCCGGCGTCGTCGTCGACATGTACGGCGGCGACGCCTCGTCGATGTCGAAGATGGGTCGGGGCGCGGGCGTCAGCGTCACCGCGCCGGCGGCCCGCGCGAGGATGTGCGCGCCGAGCGTGGTCACCTGGTGGTCGCCGATGCTGACCTGCATGAGCACCTGGTGAGTCGGCGTTCCTTCGAGCAGGTTCGACGTGATGTTCGTCGAGAAACCGCTCGGTTCCGAGCGGTCCCACAGCATCTGATCGAGCGCGATGGCCATCTGGATGTCGAAGGCGTTCGGGTAGGTGCCCTGCAGGATCATCAGATAGGGGCTGAAGTCGACGCTCCGATCGAGCAAGAGGCTGTACGGCTGGCCGAGGTTGTCGATCACCCCGCGCGTCACGTCGGTCGTGAGGGCCATGTAGACGGCCCCCATGATCCCGCCCTCGCTGCCGCCGAAGTAGTAGTGCTTGGTGGTGTCGATGACGCTCTGCCCGTTGAACTGGACGGCGGGATCCTTCGCGAAGTTGCCGGACACCATCCGCATGGCCAAGAGGGCGTTGAGGACGCCCTGATCCAGCCGGTCGGCCACCGAACGAAAGAGGCTCGCGTCGCCGTTGCCCAAGAATCGTGCCGACGTTGACCAGATCGCTCGACGCAAGGCCAATCCAGTCCGTCGCCACGACGACGAAGTTCAGCTGGTTGGCGAACCCCGAGAAGCTCCGGGCCTGCGTGCGGTCGCCCAAAAGCCCGTGGCCGAAGCTCATCGGCGGCGCCGGAGTGCCCTTCATCGCGCTGTTCGGAATCAGGACCAGGAACGGGTACGTGGTCGTGCCGTTCTGTACCGGGAGGTGGTCGGGGCCGAGCACCATCGTGCCGCCGGCGTTCGGGCTGCTCAGGTAAAGGGGCACGGTCATGTTCCCGTCGATCTCGAACGCCGTGTTCGCGTCCGGGTTC
The DNA here is from genome assembly GCA_963847465.1 of uncultured delta proteobacterium. Lineage (GTDB taxonomy): Bacteria > Myxococcota_A > Polyangia > Polyangiales > Polyangiaceae > Palsa-1150. The sequence continues at coordinate 343,305 of CAWKAF010000034.1, forward strand.
GGCGTCACCGTGGTGATCGTGTACCCGGGCCCGCCGGCGCCGACCATCGCGAGACTTTGATCCCGCATCTTGAGGAGCCGGCCGGTGTTGTTCTGCTGGCTGGCCGTCGAGAAGTCCCACGCGATCTGGAGGTTGCCCTGCGGCACCCCGGCGGCCTTGAGCTTGGCGAAGATGTCGGCATAGAGCGCGCGCCGGCTCGCGACCGACGGATCGCTGCTGGGCGTGCCGTCACGCAGAGCCTGGAAGACGGGCGTCGGCGGAATCGGCGCGCCGGTCGCGTCGACCACGTTGCGGAGGGCGATGATGTAGCGCGTCGCGTCCTTCAGTCGCGTGACGGGCCGGATCATGAACGCGCGGTGGTCGTCCTGCGTGGTCGACTCGTCGAGCTCGGCCCAGTGGGGGACCAGCGTGCCGGTGTCCGCCTCGATGACGATCGTGGGCGAGCTCGGGACGGGGGGCGAGCCAGAGGCGGCGATCGAGACGGGAATCGTGTCGGGGTTGGCGAGGCCCGTGACCGTCGCTCCCGCGATGAACGTGAGCGGCCCCACGCCCGGCGAGAAGCCGTCCGAAAGTGTCCAGACTTGCGGGTTCGTCTGGACGTTCTTGGGAGCCGAGAACGGCAACGTCTTCGCGCCGAAGGCCACGTGCTTGCCGGTGACGGTGGTCGGGTCGTCGACGAGCCACACGTTCGACGGGAACGGAAACCCGCAATACTCGGGAACCAGCGGATCGCAGTCCGTCGTGAGCAGCGGAGCCGTGCCGTCCACGCTGGCATCCGCGCCGCCGTCCGCGGGGGCGCTCGCCCCTGTGCTCCCGCACCCGCACGCCAGGATGGCCAGCGACCCCAAGACGCCCCCGTAGAATCGCCCCATGGGAAAAGCGTCTTCGCCGCACAGGGGGAGCGTCAAGGAGTTGCGTAGAGGAGACGCGCAAGAGAGTGCGGGCACCTGCCACGACGAGGGGCGAGGTGGGCCGAGTCGCCCGATGTTGACGCCGACTCGCCGTGGGGTCAGAACGGCGCGAGGCGCCCGTGAAGCAGTATCTGGATCTCGTTCGGTCGGTCCTCACGAAGGGCACGCGCAAACCCAACCGCACGGGCGTCGACACCATCTCGACCTTCAACGAGAACTGCGAGATCGATCTGCGCGAGGGCTTCCCCCTCCTGACGACGAAGGAGATCTCCTGGAAGAACATCGTCGTCGAGAACCTCTGGTTCCTGAGCGGCGACACGCACATCGGGCTTCTCAGGAAGCACGGCTGCAAGTTCTGGGATCCGTGGGCGGATGCAGACGGACGCGTGCCCAGCGCGTACGGCAACTTCTGGCGGCACTTCCCGGTCCACGACGCGGGGCACGGCGCGTTCAACGATCAGATCGCGTGGGTCCTCGACGAGCTGAAACGAAACCCGATGAGCCGGCGCCTGGTGGTGACTGCCTGGGCTCCGGGCAACGCGCAGACGTCGAAGCTGCCCCCGTGCCATCTGCTCTTCGTGTTCAACGTCCAGCTCGACGAGCGAGGCGAGCCCTTGCTCTGCCTGCACCTCACGCAGCGCAGCGCGGACGTGGCGCTCGGCGTGCCGTACAACATCGCCGGGTACGCGTTCCTGCTTGAGCTCTTCTCGCGGATGACGGGCATCCGCGCCGGCATCTTCGGACATACGCTCGTCGACGCGCACGTCTACACGAGCAAGCCGGACGGTTCGATGGCCGAGTACGACCACGTGCCCGGTCTCGAGAAGCAGCTCGAACGAGCGCCACGGCCCCTGCCGCGGCTCGCGATCGATCCCGCGATCCGCTCGCTCGACGACCTCAAGCCCCTGCTCGACGCGGACACCGAGACGCTGATGAAGAGCTTCGTGCTCGAAGGCTACCGTCCGCATCCGCCCATCCCCTTCAAGGTCGCGGTGTAGATGCGAGGAATGATCTACGCGGTGTCGCCCGAGGGGGTGATCGGACTGGACAACAAGGTCCCCTGGCATCACCCCGGGGACTTCCGGCGCTTCAAGCGAGTCACGCTGGGGACCACCGTCGTGATGGGCCGAAAGACCTTCGAGTCGATGGGAAAGCCCCTGCCCGGCCGGCGCAACCTGGTGGTGACGCGCGGCAGCCTGAGCGCACCAGGCGTCGAGTGCGTGCCCAGTCTGGAGGAAGCGTTCGCCCGAGCGGGCGCCGCCGACGTGTGGCTCATCGGAGGCGCGCGCATCTACGAAGAAGGGATGAACTACGTAGACGTGATCGACGTGACCTACGTGCCCGATCGGGTCGACGCTCCGGGCGCCGTGCGCGCGCCGCCGATCGACGAGCGAGTGTTCGAACCAGGTCCTCTCCTCCCCCACGAGGACGAGCCGGGGCTGACGAGGCGGATCTACACGAGGAGGACCGGATGAGGATGGCGATCGTGGTGCTCGTGGCGCTGGTCGCGTGTGGGAAGGACGGGGGGTCGACCTCGACCTCGACCTCGACCCCGACCTCGACCCCGACCTCGACCTCGACCCCGACCTCGACCCCGACCTCGACCTCGACCCCGACCCCGACCCCGACCCCGACCCCGACCCCGACCCCGACCCCGACCCCGACCCCGACCCCGACCTCGACCGTCGTCCCCGACACCATCATCGCCCAACACATTCTCTGCGCTTACAAGTCCGCTCGGCGGGCGCCTGCCGGCGTCACGCGGTCGAAGGCGGAAGCGAAGGCACGCGCTCAGGAAGCGCTGGCGAAGATCCGAGCGGGCGCGACGTTCGAGGACATGGTCAAGGGCTACTCCGACGACGCGGGGTCGGTCGACCGGATGGGGAGCGTCGGCAAGTTCCGTCGCGATGCCATGGATCCGGCCTTCAGCGCCGCGGCGTTCGCGCTGAAGGTCGGCGAGGTCAGCGACGTGGTGGAGACGCCTTTCGGGTTCCACATCATCAAGCGGACGCAGTGAGAATCGCGCTCGACGTGGGGGGGCGCGGTGATCCGATCGACGCCCTCGTTGCCACTAGGCGCACGAAGGGAACGTGTCGGGTCCCTTTGCGGTAGCCTCCCTGGCCGCGTCTCAATTGCGTAAGGCCGCGTTCGCCGCGGTTGTCAGGTAGGGGCTTCGCAGCCTACGGTTTTCCCCCAGCGTCCGCCGCCTCCGGTCTTCCGGGTGCCGCGTCAATCAAAGGAATCGCCATGAATCACGGCAAAGAGCTTCTCTGCGTGGCCGCCCTGTTCGCCATGGGCTGCGGGGGCAAGCTCCTCCCTCTGACGGCGGACGGCGGCTACGGCAGCAACGATGACAGCGGCTCGGTGGTCTCGGAAGGCGACTCGGGGACCTCGTCCTCCGGTTCTTCGTCGTCGGGCAGCGGCGGGTCATCGTCGGGCACCACGTCGTCCAGCGGCGGCGCGAAGACCGGCACCACCGCTTGCGGCAAGGCCACCTGCGACAATGCGACGCAAGTGTGCTGCGCAAACCTGGGCGGTGGCGGCGGCGGAATGGCCGCAGGCGGGGGCGCGGGCGCCGCCGCAACGTGCACGGCCATCGGCGCCTGCATGGGCGCCACCATCTCGTGTACGGGCTCGGCCAGTTGCTCGGCCGGCGAGGTGTGCTGCTTCTCGTTCGGCGCGGGTGGGCTCATCGGAGGGGGTGCCGGCGGCCTTTTGGGCGGTGGTGCCGGTGGTACGGGTACGGCAGGCGGTGCCGGCGGAATCGGGGCCGGGTCGAGCGCCACCTGCATGGCGATGTGCCCGGCGGCTTCCTACCAGCTCTGCGCGAAGACTTCGGAGTGCCCGAAGGGGGACACCTGCATGGCTTCGCCCATCGGGGGAGGGAACTACTGCGCGGCTGCTGGGGGCGGCGGCGCCCTTGGTGGAGGCGGCCTTGGTGGCCTCGCGGGCGGCCTGGCCGGTGGCGGTACGGCGGCCGGGCTCTAGAGGCCGTAGGGCATTGCCCTTCGGGCAATCCTAGTTCTCATCCACGCACGAGCGCACGCGCCGGAATGAGCGACGCGGCCTCGTGCGCCGCGAACTCGCTCGTGCTCTGCGCACGGGCGTGGGCGAGGCGCTCGCGAAGAAGGGCATCCGCACCTGCGGGGTCGCCCGGACGAAGCACGCTCCGCACGAACACCTCGGCGGCCTTGTACGAGCTTCGCACGAGCGGCCCGGAGGCGACGAACGAGAAGCCCATCGCTCGGCCCTCCTCGGCGAAGGCGTCGAAACGCCCTGGCTCGACGTACCGATCGACTGCCGCATGCCGGGTCGTCGGCCGCAGGTACTGGCCGATCGTGACCACGTCGACGCCCACCGACGCGGAGATCGCGCATGGTCTCGACGACCTCGTCGTCGGACTCGCCGATTCCGACCATGATCGAGCTCTTGGTGATTGTCCCGGGGACGCGCTCCTTGGCCCTCCGCAGTACGGCGAGCGATTGCTCGTAGCTGCAGCGCGCATCGCGGATGACGCGCTGCAAGCGCCTCACGACCTCGATGTTGTGGGCCCAGACGTCGGGGCGAGCGTCGACGGTCGTGTCGACCGCGTGCATGTGGCCGCCGAAGTCGCCGACGAGCGTCTCGACCAGCATGTCCGGGCGGAGCTCTTTGAGACGCCGGACGGTCTTCGCGACGTGATCGGCCCCGCCGTCGAGCAGGTCGTCCCGGTCGACCATCGTCATGACGACGTACTGCAGCGGCATGCTCGAAAGAGCCCGCGCCACGTGCTCGGGCTCGCGAACGTCGACCGCGCCTCGGGGCTGTCCCGTCTTCACGGCGCAGAACCGGCAGCCGCGCGTGCACGTGTCGCCGAGCAGCATGACGGTGGCGGTCCCCTCGGCCCAGCACTCGCCCACGTTCGGGCAGCGAGCTTCTTCGCAGACGGTGTGAAGGTCCAGTCGGCGGAACGTCTCCTTCAACGCGCCGTAGCGCTCTCCTCCGGGCGCCCGCACCTTGAGCCAGGGCGGCTTGGGAGCGAAGCGTGCCCTGGGCTCCATGGGATACGAAGCCTACTAGCATTCGGGGCGAGTCAGCGCCCGAGCCCGACCACGGTTTGCTCGGAGGGCGGAGACGCCTCGCCTCGCTCGGTGAAGATCGCCGCGATGAGCCGCGCGGGCGTGACGTCGAACGCCGGGTTGTCGGCGCGAGCCCCCTCGGGTGCGACGCGAACGCCCCTGAAGGACAGCACCTCGTCTTTGCCGCGCCGCTCGATCGGGATCGCGTCGCCGTCGCGGCAGCCGAGGTCCACGGTGCTCCACGGCGCCGCGACGTAGAACGGAACTCCGTGGACCCCCGCGAGGCACGCCACCCCGTACGTGCCGATCTTGTTGGCGACGTCGCCCGAGCGCGCGATGCGATCGGCGCCGACGACGACCAGGTCGACCTCGCCTCTTCGCATGAGCTGCGCCACCATCGAGTCGGTCACGAGAGTCACGTCGAAGCCGTCCCGCACGAGCTCCCACGCCGTCAGGCGCGCCCCCTGAAGCACGGGCCGTGTCTCGCAGGCGATGACCCGCACGCGCTTGCCGGCTTCGCGCGCCGCGCGCACGACGCCGAGGGCCGTCCCGTATCCGCCGGTGGCGAGTGCGCCCGCGTTGCAGTGGGTGAGGATCGTGGCTCCGTCCGGGACGCGGGCGGCGCCTACCCTGCCCATGGCGCGACATGCCTCGACGTCCTCGCGGTGGATGGCGCGGGCCTCGGCGGCCAGCCGCGTGACTCGCTCTTCGCTCGGCAGAGACGCCACCTCGCTCGCGACGCGGTCCATGCGATCGATCGCCCAGGCCAGGTTCACCGCCGTCGGGCGCGTGCGCCTCAGACGTTGGCCCGCAGCCCGCATCGACGCCGTGAAGGGCTTGCCTCCCCTTCCCCCATCGCCCGCTGCCAGGACGAGCGCGTAGGCCGCCGCGATCCCGATGGCCGGCGCACCGCGCACCACGAGCTTCTCGATGGCCTCGGCCACCTCGTCGACTCGCCCGAGCCGTACGTAGCGCTCTTCGCCCGGCAGCGCGCACTGGTCGAGCATGACGACCTCGCGGTCTCCCGGCGAGAGCTCCACCGCCGAGTACGCCGCGCCGCTCAGCGGTCGAGGATGCGGCAACGTCACGAGGGCGTTTCCCCGCCCGCGCGGGTCATCCGCGCCGCGATCTCGTCGGTGGCCGTCACGAGCTCGAGGAGGGCCTTCGCCTTGTCGCCCTTCAGGTAAGCGTGCAGCCCGTCGGCGAGCGTCATCGCGAGGCTGACGTTGACTCCGCGCTCCGCGAGCTCGGCGCCGGCCTCCGGATTTTTCAGCAGGGTTTCCAGCTCGTCGAAGAGGTCGTCGATCTCGGCGGCTTTGGTCATGGCGGCCACGCCAGCTCAGATAGCGCGGCAGGCCGTCATGGACAACGTTCAGTTCCTGTCGCCACCGTCGCGGGCGTCGCCGGCCAGCTCCTCCGCTTGCCTCAGCGCGGCGTTGGCCTTGTCGGAGCTCCCCATGCGCCGGTGGGTCTCTCCCAGGTTCCTGAGGATGAGCGCGATGCGGTTCCGGTCTCCGGTGTCCTTGGCGAGGTCGTAAGCCTCCTGGAAGAGCGCGAGGGCCTTGCGGTCGTCTTTCGTGGCAGCGGCCGCGGTCCCCAGGCTGTTGAGCGTGATGCTCACGCCGACGAGGTCGCCGATCTCGCGCCGGATGCGCAGCGCCTGCTCGAACGCGTCGAGCGCCGCCTCGTGGTCGCCGGAGTCCTGGTGCACGAGGCCCAGGTTGTTCAGGCTGAGGCGCGATGTTGCCGCGGTCGCCGAGCTTGCGGCGCATGGCGAGCGCGCGCTGCGTGTACTCGAGGGCGAGCGCGTAGTCGCCCTTCAGCCAGTGGAGCTTGCCGATGTCGTCGAGCGTGCTCGCGATGCCGCGCTCGTCCTGGGCCTGCCCGAAGAGCGCCAGCGCCGCGGTCAGCTGGCGGCTCGCCTCCTCGAGTCGCCCCGTCTCGCGGTACAGGCGCCCGATGCGCGAGTGCGCCGCGCCTCCCTTGCTGCGCAGGTCGAGCCGCCAGGCGCGGGCGAGCATCTCCTCGAACGCCCGGAAGGCCTCGTCGTTGCGTCCGAGCGACTGCAGTACGTCGCCGTGGTGGTGGAGCGCCCGCAGGCGCAGGTCCTCGTCCGGCTGATCGCACTGGTCGAGAAGCTCGAGGCCCTTCGCGAAGAGCTCGGCGGCCTTCGCGTTCGCGTAGCGCGAGCGGGCCACGTCGCCCGCTTGCACGTACGACGTCGCGGCGAGCGCGGTGGCCCCGCCCTTCTCGCGGTGGCGCGCGAGCATCTCGAGGTACTCCTCGCCCGCGTCGGCGCTCTCCCGGAAGCTCAGCCACTCGGCGATGGCCTGGTGGTAGCGACGCGCCGAAGCCGCGGGCGTGAGGCCGACGAGGGCCTCGCGCTCGAGGTTGTGCTTGAAGACGTACTCCTCGTCGCCCGCGAACGTGCTGTCGGGGAGGCGCAGGACGTAGTCGCGCTCGACCAGCTCCGTCGAGCGCTCTGCGGCAAGCGACCACGTCGTCCGCCTCGCCGCCCTCCCAGACCTCCGGAGGAGGCTCGTCCTGCCGCTGGATGGCGAGCAGGCCCCCGAGCCAGAAGACGCCGCCCATCGCCGCTGCGCGCTCGAGGAGCGCGCGCTCTCGCGTGGAGCGAGCGCGGCGATGCGCGCCTGGACCGCGTCCTGGACGGTGAGGGGCAGCTTGACCTTCGCGAGCCGGTCGAGGTGCGCCGTCCAGCGCTCGTCCTCGAAGTCGTCGGTCACCTCGAGCACGCCGGTGTCGTGGTAGATGCGCACGATCTGCTCGAGCAGCGCCGGGTTGCCGCCCGCGAGCGTTGACGGCCGCGTCGACCAGCTCGTCGACCGACCGCGGATCGTCGCCGCAGGGCGCGAGCAGGTCGCGCATGACGGCCGCGGCGTCGGTCTCCGACAGCGGGGCCGAGCTCGATGGCGACGTGCCGCTCCCCGCCGTGCCAGCGGCCCACCCGTCGCGCGGGCAGCATCTCGGGGCGCGCCATGCAGATGAGCAGGATCGGCCCGTTCAAGGCTCTCGACGAGGTACGCGAGGAGCTCGAGCGAGTCGTCGTGCGCCCAGTGCAGGTCGTCGAAGACGAGGACGAGCGGCTCGTCGCCCTTGCCGGCGTCGGTGTCGAGGAAGCTCTTGATGACCGCGCGCCGCATCGACCGCATCTGCTGCGGGTCGCCCTCGACGGCCTTGATGAGGGGCGAGTCCTGGAAGCTCGAGGTCGAGGAGCTGCCCGAGGAAGTAGGCGACGTCGCCCGACCTTGCGGTCCTCGAGCACCGCGGCGACCTGCGCGCGCACCTGGGCCTTGGCGGCCTCGGCGTCCATCCCCTCGACGATGCCGAAGCGCGCGCGGAGCACGCGGGCGAAGACCTCGTACGCCGGCCCTCCTTCGCGCGCCGCGCCGCGGAAGACGCGCGGAGCCGCCCTTCTGCCCTCGCGCGAGCGGACGAGGAAGTCGCGCACGAGGCGCGTCTTGCCGACGCCGGGCGCGCCGACGACGCGTGACCGTCCGCGCCTGCCTGGTATCGCGCGCGAGCGCGTATGCCCGCTCGAGGTCGCGCATCTCGGCAGTGCGCCCCGCGAGCACGGCGCGGCGCTCCGGGACGGAGACCCGGGACCGGGGAACAAGCTGTCGGTGAGCAAGGCCGTGTCCCAGGATACCTCGCTCCCGGTTCAATCGTCACCCGATGACCTTCGATCGACCGAACGGGTCAAGCTGGCCCTCCCCAAACTTGGCCCCCTCCCCCGCGGCGTGTTCTCGGTCGAGACAGTTCGTCGTGCGCTCCATTTCCTTCGCCATCGCCGCCCTGTCCTCGGCCCTCACCCTGTCGACGGGCGCGCTCACGGGTGCCACGCCCAAGCACCCCACCGTGGCGCGGGCCGGAACACTGGGCCCTGCCGCCTTGCGCTTCGGGCGCAGCCTCGGGTCGCCGACCGAGGGGCGACTCATCGGCGGCATGCACCTCGAGGAGTCGCCCTACCTGCGGGTCACGCCAGCGGACACGGCGGGCGACGTGCGCTGGGGGCTCGAGCCGCTCGTGAACATGGTCGACCGCGCGGCGCGGGCGGTGCATCGCCAGTTCCCTGACGCCGTCACGTCGGTCGGTCACTTCTCGCGCGAAGGAGGCGGCGAGATCGAGCGCCACCGCTCGCACGAGAGCGGCCGCGACGCCGACGTCGGCTTCTTCATTCGAACCGCCGGCGGCCGTCCGCTCCTCCCGACTCACTTCGTCCCGTTCCGTCCGGACGGCAGCGCCGTCGGCTGGCCCGGGGCGTACTTCGACGACGCCAAGAACTGGGCCCTCGTCGCCGCGCTGGTGGGCGACGCCGAGGCCCGCGTGACGCACCTCTTCGTCGCCGCGCCGCTTCGCGCCCGCTTGCTGGCTTACGCCGAGCGGATGGGCGCGCCGCCCAGCTTGCGGATGCGGGCCGCCGAGGTGATGCAGCAGCCCCACGGCTCGCTCCCGCACGACGACCATTTCCACGTCCGCATCGCCTGTCCCTCGCACATGAGCGGATGCGTCGAGAACCCCGCGCTGCGGGTGCACCGGCCGGAGCCCATGCTGGCGCACGGGCGGCGCGGCGAGGCCGTCCGCGTCGGGAGCATGGCGGCGTCGTCCGTCGCGACGCCGGCGCACAAGCGTCCGCCTCCGCCTCCTTCCTCTACCCCCGTCGTGCCGCCCGCAGGCGAGCCCGAGGGCAGCGACCCGTCGGGAGAACCCTCGATGCCTCCGGCCTCCATGCCGGCGCCCATCGACGACGTCGACGGCTGAGTATAGGACTGCGGCGTGAACAAGGTCGTCCCCTCTGCGATCGACGCGGTGCGCGACATCCCCGACGGCGCGACCATCCTCGCCGGCGGCTTCGGCCTCTGCGGCATCCCGGAGAACTGCATCCGCGCGCTGCGCGAGCTCGGCACCAAGGGCCTGACCGTCGTGTCGAACAACTGCGGCGTGGACGACTTCGGCCTCGGGCTGCTCCTGCGCAACAAGCAGATCGTGAAGATGATCTCGAGCTACGTCGGCGAGAACAAGGAGTTCGAGCGGCAGTATCTGTCGGGCGAGCTCGAGGTGGAGCTCGCACCGCAGGGCACGCTCGCCGAGCGCCTGCGCGCGGGCGGCGCGGGCATCGCCGCGTTCTTCACGCCGACCGGCGCCGGCACCGCGATCAGCGACGGCGGCCTGCCCCTGCGCTACGGCGCCGACGGCATCGGTCGCGAAGTTCTCGCCGAAGAAGGAGACGCGCGAGTTCGACGGGCGCACGTACGTGCTCGAGCCGGCGATCCGCGGCGACTTCGCGCATCGTGAAGGCGTGGCAGCGGCGACCGCTTCGGCAACCTCGTCTACCGGCACACCGCGATGAACTTCAACCCGATGATGGCCACCGCGGCGAAGGTGACGATCGCCGAGGTGGAGGAGCTCGTCGAGGTCGGCGAGCTCGACCCCGACCACATCCACACGCCCGGCATCTACGTCCACCGCGTCGTCGAAGGGCGAGGGCTACGAGAAGCGCATCGAGCGGCGCACCACGAGGAAGGGCTAGCAGTGGCCACGAGCCCGACAGCGCGACCCGAGGCCTCGGGCGCGACCAGATCGCCCGGCGCGCCGCGCAGGAGCTGCGCGACGGCTACTACGTCAACCTCGGCATCGGCATGCCGACGCTGGTCGCGCAACTACATCCCCGAGGGCGTCGAGGTCGTGCTGCAGAGCGAGAACGGCCTGCTCGGCATCGGCCCCTACCCGACGCGAGGCCGAGATCGACGCGGACCTCATCAACGCCGGCAAGGAGACGGTGACGATGCTCGCCGGGCAGCGCCGATCTTCTCGAGCGCCGAGAGCTTCGCGATGATCCGCGGCGGCCACATCGACCTCGCCATCCTCGGCGCGATGCAGGTGAGCGAGCGAGGGCGACCTCGCGAACTGGATGATCCCCGGCAAGATGGTCAAGGGGATGGGCGGCGCGATGGATCTCGTCGCGAGCGCGAAGCGCGTCGTCGTCATCATGGAGCACGCCGCCAAGGACGGGACGCCCAAGATCCTCAAGCAGTGCGCGCTGCCGCTCACGGGGCGGCGGCGTCGTCCACCGCATCATCACCGACCTCGCCGACGATCGACGTCACGCCCGACGGGCTCGTGCTGCGCGAGGTCGCTCCGGGCGTCAGCGCGCGCGAGGTGCAGGAGAAGACCGAGCCGACGCTGAAGGTGGGACCCGACCTCGACGCCATGACGGTCTGACGCCGTCGCCACGTCCTTGGGGGCTCACCCCCCTGTCGTTGCGGCCGGCCCGACAGCCGACGTTGCACGAACGTAACAATCGCCCCGCCGCGCCCGGTGTACGCGCTCCTTGAACGGGAGACTCGGACCATGGCGATGACGACGGCACCCGGAATTGCTGAATCGAATCTGGACTCCAAGATCAAGCGAACGCCCGGAAGGGCGGCGATGCTGGTCTTCGGCGCGGTCCTGTGCGCGGGGCTCGTCTACGCGGGCGGCCAGCTCGTGCAGGACGTATCGCACGTGCACACGCGGTCGATGTTCCCGTTCATCTTGCTCGGGATCGCGCTTCTCATCGCCCTGGGCTTCGAGTTCGTGAACGGCTTTCACGATACGGCCAACGCGGTGGCCACCGTCATCTACACGCACTCCCTCGAGCCTCACACCGCCGTCCTCTGGTCCGGCGTCTGGAACTTCGTCGGCGTCCTCGTGTCCTCGGGCGCCGTCGCCTTCGGCATCATCTCGCTCCTGCCGGTCGAGCTGATCCTCCAGGTGGGCGCCGGGGCCGGATTCGCGATGGTCTTCGCGCTCCTCGTCGCGGCGATCATCTGGAACCTCGGCACCTGGTACTTCGGCCTCCCTTCCTCGAGCTCGCACACGCTCATCGGGTCAATCATCGGGGTCGGCCTGGCCAATCAGCTCCTCTCGCCCAAGTCGGGGACGAGCGGCGTCGACTGGTCGCAGGCGGGGAACATCGGCAAATCGCTGCTCATCTCCCCGCTCGTCGGGTTCGCGTGCGCCGCCGGGTTGCTCCTCTTGACGAAGGCCCTCGTTCCGAACAAGAAGCTCTACACGGCCCCCGAGGGCACCGCGCCCCCGCCCTTCTGGATTCGCGCCCTGCTCATGCTCACGTGCACGGGCGTGAGCTTCGCTCACGGCTCGAACGACGGCCAGAAGGGCATGGGCCTCATCATGCTCATCCTCGTCGGCACCGTCCCGACCGCCTATGCCCTCAACCGCGCCGTGACCCCGGCCGACGTGCAGGACTTCATCGCCGTGTCCGCCCAGGCGAGCGAAACACTCGGCCGCTACTCGGCGCCAGGAGTGACCGTCGCCGACGCCCGCGTGGACGTCACCGAGTACGTCCGCACGAGGACGCTGGCCCCGGAGACGGCGCCCGCCATGGCACGGATGGTCCGCGACATCGCGACCGATCTCGGGCGCTACAAGGAGCTCCGCAACGTCCCCGCCGATCAGACCCGCAACTTCCGGAACGATCTCTACCTCGTGAGCGAGGCCCTGCGGCTGGTCCAGAAGACGGGGCAGCCCGCCATCTCCGCCGACGACGCGGCCGTGCTGAAGAACTACAAGAAGCACATCGACACCGCGACGAAGTTCATCCCACTGTGGGTCAAGATCGCCGTCGCGATCGCGCTCGGTCTCGGCACCATGGTCGGCTGGAAGCGCATCGTCGTGACGGTCGGCGAGAAGATCGGCAAGGATCACCTGACGTACGCGCAAGGCGCCGCGGCAGAGATCACCGCCATGGTGACGATCGGCGCGGCCGACATGTACGGGCTCCCCGTCAGCACCACGCACGTCCTCTCGTCGGGCGTCGCGGGAACGATGGCCGCCAATCGCTCGGGCCTGCAGATGGCGACGATGCGCAACCTGCTCCTGGCGTGGGTGCTGACGCTGCCCGTCTCGATCCTGCTCTCGGGCTCCCTCTTCTGGGCCTTCACGCGAATGTCCTCCTGAAATCTTCCCGGTAGGTCATGACAGCGAGCAAGAACGATTCGGACGCCCTACGCGAGCGGGTCCGCCGCGAGCGAGTCGACGTCTTCGACGAAGAGCTCGAGATGGAGCTCGACGACGAACGACTCGCCGGCCTCGTGGCCGACGTCGGCGACCGCCCCGAGTCCCAGGGCGTCGACCGTCACGTCTACTTCACCGAGCTCTTTCGATTGCAGGGCGAGCTCGTCAAGCTCCAAGACTGGGTCGTCCACAAGAAGCTCAAGATGGTCGTCATCTTCGAGGGACGCGACGCCGCGGGCAAAGGCAGCGTCATCAAGAGGATCAGTCAGCGCCTGAATCCGCGCGTATGCCGCGTCGTCGCGCTCCCGGCGCCGAGCGAGCGCGAGCGGACGCAGTGGTACTTCCAGCGCTACATCGAACACTTGCCCGCGGGCGGCGAGATCGTGCTCTTCGACCGCAGCTGGTACAACCGCGCCGGCGTCGAGCGCGTGATGGGCTTCTGCACCGAAGAAGAGTGCGAGGAGTTCTTCCGCACCGTGCCCGAGTTCGAGAAGATGCTCGTGCGCTCCGGGATCGTGCTGGTCAAGTACTGGTTCTCCATCACGGACGACGAGCAGCACTTTCGCTTCCAGATGCGTATCCGCGATCCGCTGAAGCAGTGGAAGCTGAGCCCGATGGACCTGGAGTCTCGCCGGCGGTGGGAGCAGTACACCAAGGCGAAGGAAGCCATGCTCGAACACACGCACATCCCCGAAGCTCCGTGGTGGATCGTCGACGCGGTCGACAAGAAGAAGGCCCGCCTCAACTGCGTGCACCATCTGCTTTCGCAGATCCCGTACGCCGAGGTCGCCCACCCCGAGGTTCGTCTGCCCGAGCGCGTGCACAGCCCCAACTACCTGCGCGGGCCCATTCCGGCGAAGATGTACGTGCCGTCCGTGTACTGAGAGCAAGGGGTCGCCGCCGCCGCGATCTTCCGCTAGACGGTAGAGGGCGACGCGCCTTACCCCATGACCTGGCCCGAGAAGAAGCCTCCGGAGAGCGACGCCGCCGAGAAGAAGACCCTCGGCAAGGGCGTCTTCCGCAAGTGCGACGGATGCGGCGAGACGCTCGCGGCGGACGCCTTCGCCGCCAACTACGAGGTCTGCCCCCAGTGCGGCGTCCATCACAAGCTTGGCGCCCCAGGCTGGCGCCAGCTCCTTCTCGACGACGGCGCTCTCGAGGAGTGGGACGCGCACCTGGAGCCCGCCGACCCGCTCGAGTTCGTCGACGGCAAGACGTACCCGGAGCGCGTCGCCGCTGCCCAGAAGACGGCCCGATCCAAGGACGCGATCGAGATCGGCCGCGGCCGCATGGAGGGCACTCCCATCGCGTGGGGGGCGTTCCTCTTCGCCTTCATGGGTGGGTCGATGGGCAGCGTGGTCGGCGAGAAGATCACGCGCCTCTTCGAGCGGGCGACCGCCGAACGGCTGCCGGTCGTGCTCCTGCAGTCGTCGGGCGGAGCGCGCATGCAGGAGGGCATCCTGAGCCTGATGCAGATGGCCAAGACCGTCGCCGCGCTCGAGCGCCTCAAGGACGCCACCCTCCCGTTCGTGAGCGTCCTCTTGCACCCGACCACCGGCGGCGTCGCGGCGAGCTTCGCGCTCCTCGGCGACGTGAACATCGCCGAGCCCCGGGCCCTCATCGGCTTCGCCGGGCCGCGCGTCATCGAGACCACCATCCGGCAGAAGCTGCCCGAGGGCTTCCAGCGCAGCGAGTTCCTGCTGGCCCACGGGATGGTGGACGCCATCGTGAGCCGCCTCGAGATGAAGCGGCACATCACCACGGTCATCGGGCACCTTGCCTGGCGCAAGGACGCGCGTCCGAACGGTCACCGCACGACGGGGGGCTGACGGCGACCTGTGTCCGAACTGGCTGCGGCGCTGAACGGCCTCTACGCTCGCATTCCGCTCGGCATGCGCCTCGGCCTCGAGCCGATGCGGGAGGCGTGCGTCCGAACGCACCACCCCGAGAAGGCGTTCCCGGCGGTGCACGTGGCGGGCACCAACGGCAAGGGGAGCGTGTGCGCGATGGTCGAGTCGATCGCCCGCGCCCAGGGGCTCCGCACGGGGCTCTACACGTCGCCCCACCTTTGCCGGTTCGCCGAGCGCATACGCCTGGACGGTGAGCCGGTCGACGACCACGCGCTCGCGTCGCTGCTGAAGCGCGCGCTCGGGGCAGGCCCCGACCTGTCGTTCTTCGAGACGGCGACGCTCGCCGCGTTTCTCGCCTTTCGTGAGGCGAACGTGGACGTCGCCATCGTCGAGGTGGGCATCGGGGGACGGCTCGACGCGACCAACCTGATCCCGACGCCCCGGGCGGCGGCGATCACCCGCATCGCCCTCGACCACACGGATCGGCTGGGGCCGACGCTCGTCGACATCGCACGCGAGAAGGCCGGGATCGCGAAGCCCGGCCTCGACCTGGTGCTCGGCCCCATGTCACCGGACGTCCGCGCCGCGATCGACGACGTCGCGCGGGCGAATGGCGCGACGACGAGCGACGCGGGCAACGTCGAGGTGCCGAGGCGGATCGGGCTCGCGGGGGAGCACCAGAAAGACAACGCGCGCATCGCCGCCCTCTTGGGCGCGCGGATCGGCGCCGCGCCCGAAGCGATCGACGAAGGCCTCGCCGGCGTGCGCTGGCCGGGGCGCCTCGAGCAAGTCGACCCCGGGTGGCTGCTCGATGCCGCGCACAACCCCGACGGCGCCGAGGCTCTCGCGCGCTACCTGCGAGCCGCCGCGGTTCCTGCCCCACCTCCCGACGGCGTCGTTCTCGTCTTCGGGGCTCTCGGCGACAAAGACTGGCGCGCCATGCTCGCCATCCTCGCCCCGCTCGCCTCGAAGCGCATTTACGTGCCGCTGCCCGGCGCGGCACGGACGGCAATCGACCCTCGCGAGATGAACGAGCTCTACGCGGGCGTGGTGGCAAGCTCGGTCGACGAGGCAGTCTCACTCGCGCATGCCACCATGAACGGGCAGAAGCGCCTCGCCATCGCGACCGGCTCGATGGTCCTCGTAGGCGAAGTGCGCGCCAAGCTCCTGGGACTGCCTCGCGATCCACCCGTTGCGCTGTGAGCGTGCGGCTCTACGAAGGTCGGCTGCGGCCCCTATCGCGTGGTCAGCGTCTGGTAGAGCATCTGCCACTCGGTGACCGCGGCCGGATTGTTCTCGATGACCAGGTCCGGAAAGCCGCCCGGGGTCCCCTCGTAGTACATGACGACCTCGGCGCCCGGGCCCAGGCCCGCGAGGCCGGCGAGCCACATGGCCTGCTGCTGGTCCGTGCCGGTCACCGTGTCGTCCACGGCGACTTCGTCGATCTGGAACGGCTTGCCGTTGGCGTTCGCGTACGTCGTGAACGGCGCGATGACGTCGAGGATGGCGGTCGAGTAGCCGCCCGCCGTCGAATCCGGATACACGTCGATCCCGATGTAGTCGACGTCCGCCAGAATTCCCGAGGTGTAGTCGGACGCGTAGTTCGGCTCGCCGTGGGCGAGCGGATAGGTCTGGTAAATGACGCCGCAGCGCACGCCGCCCGAGCGCACGGACGGCGCGTACGTGCCGTACATCGTCTGAAACTGCGCTCCGGTGAGCTCGTGGTAAGGCTCGTGGTGGAGCGCGATCCACGTCTTGGGCGCGTAGCCTCCGGCGACGATGCTGGCGGCCAGCGCGGCCAGGTTGGCCTTGTTCGTGTCCTCGCTGTCGGGCGATAGGTCGGGCTTGATCGAGTACACGACGCTCTCGCCCGCGCTGTAGTACTGCGTGAGCTTCGCCGCCGTCACCGAGTCCGGAATCGAGTCGCCGCCCGTCAGGTATACGCGGACGACTTGTGCCGTGAGCCCCGTGGCCATGCTGAACTCCGCGTCGCCCGTCGCATCGACGCCCATGAGCACGGGCTTCAACACGTCCGCGTCTGCGAAGGTCGCCGCATCACCCTCTTGCGAGGCGTCGTTGCCTGCCGAATCGCCCTGGGCGTCGCCGAGAACAGAGGATGCATCGCTCCCCTGCGGGCCGCCGCCGTCGACGCCGGGTCCGATCGAAGTCGCGTCCGCCGCCCCTTTGGTCGAGCCTCCCGCGTCCATCGCGGCGGCAGCGCCGCTCGTTGAGTTCGAGCCGCACGCCATGCTGGCCATCGCCAGCGAGGCGAGGCCGCCTCCGAAAGACGCCCGTCCGGCGGTCACCCAGGGATCGTTACCGCCGGTGCGCTTCTTCGCAAGAGCGTTGCCGAGAGGCTACCTCGTCATGGCGAGCGGGGTGACGCTGCGAGAGGTACGCGGACCCATGAAGCCGATGTGGCGCCGCATCTCGCGTTCCTGTCGCCCCATGCAGCGGGGAGAGCGACACATGAAGTGAATGCGGCGCCAATTGCCCCTCAATCGGCGTCACATTAGAAGCATTCAGCGCCACATTCGCTTCTAGTGGCGCCCATTCACCTTCATATGGCGCCCATTCATCTCAATCGGGCGCCGCATGTGCCATATCTGGCGCTCCATGCCACTCTCTTGTCGCCGTATCCCGTTCATTCGGCGCCACGTCAGAAAGACTCGAGCGCGGGTCGCGCAGACGGGCCCGCGGGTCCGCTCCAAGGCCGTGCGGGTCCGCCGGACGGGGCGACGAGCGCATCACGCGGCAGGCCGGCTATCGAACGTTGCTGCTAGAGTGTTCGCCGTCGCCATGCCCAACTTCGACGTGGTCTCGAAGGTCCAGTGGAACGAGGTCGACAACGCGTTCAATCAGGCATCCAAAGAGATTGCCCAGCGGTTCGACTTCAAAGATACCGAGACGACCCTCGAGAAGACCGAGGAGGCGCTCACGATCCGGTCGAGCAGCGAAGAGAGGGCCAAAGCGGCGCTCGCGGTCCTTCAGGACAAGCTCGTCAAGCGCAAGGTGTCCCTTCGCTTCACGGACCCGGGCAAGCCCGAGCCCACGGGCAAGGGCGGATCGCGCATCGTCGTCAAGATCAAGGAAGGGATCGAAGTCGAGAAGGCCCGCGCCATCGTTCAGATCGTGAAAGATGCGAAGCTCAAAGTGCAAGCGTCGATCCAGGAGAACCAGGTGCGCGTGAGCGGCAAGAACAAGGACGACCTGCAGACCGCCATCCAGCTACTGCGACAACAGGACTTCGGCATCGATCTGCAGTTCGTGAACTTCCGAGACTGACCGAGTGAAGGCACCGCCAGCGCGAAAGCTCTTCGGCACGGACGGGATCCGCGGGGTCGCCAACGAGCACCCGATGACGCCGGAGCTCGCGCTGCAGCTGGGGCGCGCGGTCACGTTCGTCGCCGGGCGTGGCAAGAGCCACGCGCCGCGCATCCTCGTCGGCAAGGACACGCGGCTCTCGGGCTACATGCTCGAGCAGGCCATCGCGAGCGGCGTCTGCGCCACCGGGGGCCGCGTGATGCTCTGCGGGCCGATGCCGACGCCCGCCATCGCGCACCTGACGGTGAGCATGCGCGCCGACGCCGGGCATCGTCATCAGCGCGAGCCACAACCCGTACCAGGACAACGGCATCAAGGTCTTCGGCGCCGACGGCTTCAAGCTCCCCGACGAGGCGGAGGCCGAGATCGAGCGGCTGATCGGACGACGATCAGCTGCTCGGAAGGCGCTCGACGGGCCCCGGCATCGGCAAGCGCCGAGAAGCTCGAGGACGCTCGCGGGCGGTACGTCGTCTTCCTCAAGCAGACGTTCCCCGGCGATCTATCGCTCGACGGCGTGCGCGTCGTCGTCGACGCCGCCCACGGCGCGGCCTACCGCGTCGCCCGCTCTGGTGCTGCAGGAGCTCGGCGCGCAGGTGACGGCCATCGGCGTGAAGCCGAACGGCGTGAACATCAACAAGGACGCGGGCGCGCTTCACCCGGACCACGTGCGCGCCGAGGTCGTGAAGCGCGGCGCCGCGATCGGCATCGCGCTGGACGGCGACGCGGACCGCGTCATCGTGGTCGACGAGAAGGGCCAGGTCGTCGACGGCGATCAGATGCTGGCGATGTGCGCGGCGCGCATGATGTCGCGAGGGCACGCCTGAGGAAGAAGACCGTCGTCGCCACCGTCATGAGCAACCTCGGGCCTCGAGCGCTCGCTCTCGCGGCATCGGGGCGAAGCTCGTGCGCACGCAGGTGGGCGACCGGTACGTCGTCGAGGCGATGCGCGGGCGGCGGCTACAACCTCGGCGGCGAGCAGTCCGGGCACCTCATCTTCCTCGACCACGCGTCGACGGGCGACGGGATCCTCGCCGCGCTCCAGGTGCTCGCGCTGATGCTGCGGACCGGAAAGCCGCTGCGCGAGCTCGCCGAGAGCGCGATGCAGCGCGTGCCGCAGGTGCTCGAGAACGTGACCCTCCCCGCGCGCCGCCCGCTCGAGAAGATGCGCCGCCTCGGAGAGCTCGACGGCGAAGGTCGCGCAGGCAGCTCGGCGAGCGACGGACCGCGTCCTCATTCGCTGGAGCGGCACCGAGCCCAAGCTGCGCATCATGCTCGAGGGCCCGCGCGAGGATCGCATCCACGCGTGGGCCAAGGAGCTCGCCATGGCGGCGAGGCGAGACGTTCAAGGCGAGTAGCGTCAGTAGCGGTAGTGCTCGGGCTTGAACGGCCCCTCGACGGGCACGCCGAGGTACTCCGCCTGCTCGCTCGTGAGCTTCGTGAGCTTCACGCCGAGCTTGCGGAGGTGCAGCGCGGCCACCTTCTCGTCGAGCTTCTTCGGCAGCGTGTAGACCTTTCGCTCGTACTTCGCGTGGTTCTGCCAGAGCTCGATCTGCGCGATCGTCTGGTTCGAGAAGCTCGACGACATGACGAACGACGGGTGCCCGTTCGCGCAGCCGAGGTTCACGAGGCGGCCGCGCGCGAGGAGCGTGATGCGCTTGCCGTCGGGGAAGATGAACTGGTCCACCTGCGGCTTGATGTTCACTTCCTTGATCTCGGGGTTCTTCTCGAGCCAGGCGACGTCGATCTCGCAGTCGAAGTGGCCGATGTTGCAGAGGATGGCCTGGTCCTTCATCGCGCGCATGTGCTCGGCGCGGATGACGTTCGAGCAGCCCGTCGCGGTGACGAAGATGTCGGCCTGGCGGCGCGACCTCCTCCATCGTCGATGACCTGGTAGCCCTCCATCGCCGCCTGGAGCGCGCAGATGGGGTCGATCTCGGTGACGATGACGCGCGCGCCGAGGCCGCGGAGCGACTGCGCGCAGCCCTTGCCGACGTCGCCGTAGCCGCAGACGACGGCGACCTTGCCGGCGAACATGACGCCCGTCGCGCGCTTGAGCCCGTCGCCGAGCGACTCGCGGCAGCCGTAGAGGTTGTCGAACTTCGACTTGGTGACGCGAGTCGTTGACGTTCATCGCCGGGACCTTGAGCGTCCCCTTCTTGGCCATCTCGTAGAGGCGGTGCACGCCCGTCGTCGTCTCCTCGGTGAGGCCGCGGATGGGGTCCGGGCCGCCGAAGAGCTCGGGGTGCTTCTCGTGGACGATGGCGGTGAGGTCGCCGCCGTCGTCGAGGATCATGTTCGGGCCCCTTGCCGCCCTTGAAGGCGCGTGAGCTGCAGCTCGATGCACTCGTCGTACTCGGCCTCCGTCTCGCCCTTCCAGGCGAAGACCGGGACGCCCGTCTTCGCGATGGCCGCGGCCGCGTGGTCCTGCGTCGAGAAGATGTTGCAGCTCGTCCAGGTGACCTCGGCGCCGAGCTCGGTCAGCGTCTCGATGAGGACGGCGGTCTGGATCGTCATGTGCAGGCAGCCCGCGACGCGCGCGCCCTTGAGCGGCTTGCTCGCGCCGTACTCGCGCGCGCAGGGCCATGAGCCCCGGCATCTCGCTCTCGGCGATCGCGATCTCCTTGCGGCCCCACTCGGCGAGCGCCGATGTCCTTCACCTTGTAGTTGTCCGCCATTCGCTTGCTCCTCTTCCCGCTGCGTCTTTCCGTTGCTCTTCCTCGCCACCATCACCTGCCACGGCAGGTGCGTGTCCGGCCCGTCGCCGCAGAGCGGCGCGGGGATCGTCGTCACGCGCGGATCGTCCAGAGCCCGCGGCGCGCGCGAAGCGCCGCGAGCTCCGCGGGCTCGAAGCCCAGCCAAGCGTCGGCCTGATCGCGCATCGACTCGTCGTCGTGCCGCGCGTAGTCGAGGACGACGAGCGCCCCGCCGGGAGCGCAGAGCGACGCGAGCTGCGCGACGACCTTCGCCGGCTGCGGCGCGTGGTGGAGCACGCGCGACGGCGAACACGGCGTCCGCGCCCTGGCACCGACCGCTCGCCGCAGCTCCTTCGGCGTCGAGCTCGCCACGCAGGAGGGTGACGTTCTCGAAGCCGCGCGCGCGCGACGCGCTCGCGCGCGCGCGCGAGCTGGGCGTCGGATCGATCGACGGCCACGACGCGCTCGTAGACGGGGCCGAGCACCTCGAGCAGGCGACCGTCGCCCGTGCCGGCGTCGAGCGCGAGCGCCCGGCGCGGAAGGAGCGGCGCCAGCGCAGCAAGGTAGGCGCCCATCTCGGACGGGAGCTCCGTCGACCTTGCTCTTCGCGGGGCGCGCGAAGAACTCGTGCGCCGCGGCCTCGCGCGCCCGCAAGACGTCGCGCGATCGCGCGCGAGGCTCCCGTCGCGCTCGCAGAGCGCCCGGCCGCTCGCCAGCGCGTCGGCCACGACGGCGTCGCGCGCCGCGTCCGCCGCGATGCGCACGAGCGTCCGCGTCCCTCTCGCGACGGTCACGCAAGAGGCCGGCCTGCCGCAGCGCCGCGGCGTGCGGCGAGACGTTCGGCTGGCTCTCGCCGAGGAGCTCGGCGAGCTCGCCGATGCTCAGCTCTTCCTCCGCCGCGAGGGCAAGCAGCCGCAGGCGGGCCGGCTCGGCCAGGACGCGATAGAGCTCCCAGCGCTGGGAGGACGCGAGCTCGACGTCGGTCACACCCTTATTTATACATTCATACGCATAGACGCAAGTAACCCCTGCCCGTGCTCGCCAAGGGCCCCACGCACGGCTCCCACTCGCCTTGACGCTGCCGGTGTCTTTGGCGTCTCTTTGCGGTGACGATGGTGTCACAGGGGACCGTTGAGGCGCTCGGCGCAAGCGAAGCGCGCTCGACTCCGCCCCTCCGCGCGGGCGGACGGGTCATTGACCGGCGCTTCGGCGCCGCGTTGTTGGCGCTCCCCGGAGTCGCCGTGGCGTTGCTCGACTGGACGGCCAGGCGCGGCCAGATTCACGCGTGGCCCGCGAGGACGGTCGCGGCCTATGTGGCGGCCCTCTGCCTCGGCGGAATGCTCTGGGCGGCCCTCCTGGCCGCGTCGGCGATCCCACGCGCCTGGGGAGCGCGCACCCTCCTCGTCCTCGGTTCGGGGCTCGCGATCGGAGCGCAGGTCTACTTCTTCGGGCGGTACCACGCCTACATGAACCCGCGCGCGGTGCTGGTCGGCACCTCGATGATGCCCAGCGTGGGCCAGCAGCTCTGGAGCGATCGCGCGAGCTTCTTCGGCGCGGTCGTACCGCCCATCGTCGTCGCCTTGCTCCTCGTCACGTGCGTCCAGCGCTCGGGCTTCGTCGGCCCATCGCGAGCGCGGCTCGCTTTCGACGTGGCGCTGGCGACGCTCGTGTTCTCGATGTTCTTCGTCGAAGTCGGTCGCGGCGGCGGAGAGCAAGCGGCGCCGCCCGACGTCCTCTACCTCGCGTCGATGGGGCGTCTCGCGTCCGCCGCACTGGCGCCATGACGACGCCGTCGAGGGAGTCCACCCGGGGTCGCGCACCCCCGCCCATGTGCCCGCGATTGTAGCGGGCCGAGGACGCCGGAGCGTCCTCTTCGTCGTCACGGAGAGCGTGCGGGCGGCCGACGCCTGCAGCGTGCCCACGCCCGGCTGCAAGACGACCCCGTTCACCAACGAGCTTCTGCCCTCCCGTTTCGGGTTCTCGCAGATGCGAGCCCTGGACTCGACGACGGCGGCCTCGCTGGCGGTGCTGTGGAGCGGCCTTCCGCCCACGTCGTCGCGCGAGGCGCTCCACACGGCGCCGCTCCTCTGGGAGTACGCCCACGCGGCGGGCTTCGAGACGGCGTACTGGACCTCGCAGAACCTGTTCTTCGCGAACGCGGGGACCTGGCTGGAGGGTGTGCCCTTCTCGCGCCTGGTGAGCGCCACCGACCTCGACTCCGATCCGACCTACGAGCTCGGGGCCGACGACGGGAAGCTCGTCGACGCGGTGCTGCGCGATCTGCCGCGCATGCGCGCGCCCTTCGTCGGCGTCGTCCACATGTCGAACACGCACTTCCCGTACCTCATCGACGAGAGCGACGCGCCGTTCCAGCCGCAGTCGCGGGCGTTCGGCCGGGGTGACGCGATGAAGGTGCTCAATCGCTACCGCGACGCGGTGCACCGGCAGGACGCGATCGTCGCGCGGCTCGTGAAGGCGGTGCGGGCGTTGCCCGGCGGGGACGGCGTCGTCATCGCGTTCGTGAGCGATCACGGCGAGCAGGTCCGTGAGCGCGGCGCCATCGGCCACACGTGGGGCGTGTACGACGAAGAGGTCCGCGTGCCCTTCTGGATCGACGTGCCCGCGAAGACTCTGTCGGCCGATCAGGCCGCACAGCTCCATGCGCTGGAGGACGCGCCGCTGACCCAGCTCGACGTGCTGCCGACGATCCTCGACCTGATGGGCCTCTGGAACGCTCCCGAGATCGGCCCGCTCCGCCACGCAATGCCCGGAGAGAGCCTGCTCGAGGGAGGTACGCCCGGCCGGGCCACGGTCATGACGAACTGCAGCAGCATCTTCTCGTGCGCGTTCAAGAACTGGGGCGCGATGCGGGGATTCAAGAAGCTCGTGGCCACCCAGAGCGACTCGGAGTGGAGCTGCTTCGACGTCGCGCACGATCCGTACGAGCGGACGAACCTCGGCCCCGAGGCATGCGGAGACCTTGCGTCGCTCGCCGAAGCGGACGGTCGCGGAACGCCGTTCTGACGCGGTCAGTCGTGCACGCAACGGACGAAGAGGGATACGGCCGCCTGCTCCTGTCCCCCGCTGCCGTTGCCGAAGTCCACGTCATAGGCCATGCCCGCGGACAAGCTCAGCGAGGATGTCCAGTACTCGAGCAGCGGCAGAGGTGCGTTCGTCTGCGGGAATGCCGTCTGCGGGAAGGCATTCGCGTCGATCCACAGCTGGATCAGGCCGTCACCCACGTATTCCGTGTGCGGTGTCTCGTCGACCAGCGTGAGAAGCTCTTTGTAAGATGGTACGCGCCAGCCAGTCGTCCCGCCCTCCGGCGTCGCTAGCGATAGCTCTTCGCAATACGTCGCCGCATCGTAGAAGTCCATGCTCTGAGCCGATGCCTCGCGCTGCCAGATGAGCCCCGTCCGCATGTCCTGGATGGTCACGGCGCTCATGTCGAAGACAGCGTATTGATCGATAGGCGCATCGGCTCGCGCGGTCGCGGCGAACGCGACAAGGCCAATCATGGCCAAGGGCACCCGGAGCCGTCGGGCCGCTCTCATGGCGACCCCCCAACGACGCACCGCACGTACATCGCTTGGGTCGCAGGTGCGACGGTTCCGTCGTTGAACGATACGGACCAGTATTGGACAGCGGAGTCCGGCCCGCCGTCTGCCCAGACGACCGAGGACGTCCAGTACGCGTACGGCTGGGTGTCGGGGAACACGCTGTCGTCGATGGATGGCGACTTGGTGAAGTCTACGAGTGACACGAGCTCGATGCGTGTCGGGAGGCGCATGCCGATTCTCTGGCAATAGTTCGATGCATCGACGTAGTCCGACGCCGCCTGCGAGCCGACCTCCCACGTCAGCCCTGTCACGGTATCGAGCGCGCTGCCGTCGGCCCCCGCGTCGTACGCCATCTGATTCGGAAGCAACGTGGACGAGTCTGGGGCTATCGCCGCGTCCGGGTTCGGCATGGGCCAGTGCGCCCAGGTCTGGTGGGGGCTGGCCGCCTCCGGCGGGACGAACTCGTCGAGGGCGTCCGGGACGAGGGTCGCGTCGAAGGCGTCTGCCGAATCGCTCGCGTCGCCGTCACTCGCATCGCTCGCGTCACCCGAATCGCTGGGGACGCCCGAGTCGCTTGCATCGGGGGTTCCGGCCTCCATCCTCGCGTCCGGGCAATCGAACGCACACGGAACGTCCTTGAACTGTCCGAGACCCAGCAGCGCGTCGCACCCGGCAGCGGCGGCAGCGAGCACGAACGCGGCTGCCGCGACCCGCCCCCTA
The DNA here is from genome assembly GCA_963847465.1 of uncultured delta proteobacterium. Lineage (GTDB taxonomy): Bacteria > Myxococcota_A > Polyangia > Polyangiales > Polyangiaceae > Palsa-1150. The sequence goes on from CAWKAF010000034.1 coordinate 368,455, forward strand.
GAACCTGCCATGAATTCCCGCCGCGCCCGGTCCGATCCACGGAATCACCCGCGCGCCCCCTTGTTCGTGTGCCGCCGGATGGCCCCTCGACAGCACCCCCGCCACGGCAGTCGCGACGCCCGCTCCTGCGACGGCGAAGGAGACAGTCGACAACGTGGCCCATGAGTAGGCCGTCGCGAGATCACCGGCGCCGCCATGCGCCGTGTCGCATTGGTGAGCGTTGCATACCTGGTCGAGCTCGCCCCGCTTGTTCCAGGCGACCAGGCCCGCCACGACGCCCACTGCGCCAGCGACGGCGGCCACGGAGACGCCGATCTTCACGAGAGGCGACGACGCGCTCTCGAGGGGCGCGGGAGCGGGCGTAAGCGCGGACTCGGGCGCGAGCGGGAGGGCGCGGACTGGCGGCAGCGTGAGGGTCACTTCGGCTGCTTGTCCCTCGGCGACGTCCTGCACGCCCTCGACCTGGCGACCGTCTGTCGCGCGTGCGATCACGGTGTGCCTGCCCGGATTCACCTTCTGCGCCTCGCTCATCGCGGCGTCGGGGACGAGAGTGCCGTCTATCGAGACGTGCGCGGCCTCTCCGGGCGCGAGCCCCGCGACCCTGACGACGAGCGTCGGAATCCGCGGCTTCAGATCGTCGGCCACCTTGATGGCCTCGGCGCGAGCCTCGGCCGACTTCTCCGTCTCGTCGGACGCCACCGGCATCCTCGCGATGTAGAGACAAACCTCGCGAGCCTCGACGATGCGGCCGACCAGCACGTACGTCCTCGCGAGCTCGATCCCCGTCACGGGCGTATTCCCGAGCGCGTGCGCCGCCTGGAACTTCTCGAGCGCCCCACGCAGGTCCCCGCTGGCCCGAAGCTCTTTGCCCTGCTTGTAGAGCGTGCGCGCCGTTTCCAGCTCCTGCGCGGTCGGCGCGGACGGCTGAGCGCCCGCATGGCGCCCGGGCGCCATCGCGGCCACGCACACGACAAGCGAGAGAGCGAAGCGACTACTTGATGTCATCGTCGCTTCCTCGTCGCTGCGCAGGGGGCACGACCGCGGAGGCCGTCGTCGAGGGAGGAGGAGACGGGGTCGTTCGCGTCCTGGCGTGAGGTGGGGTCGGGGTCGGGGTCGGGGTCGGGGTCGGGGTCGGGGTCGGGGTCGGGGTCGCGGTCGAGGTCGGGGTCGTCACCCCCGCCACGAACGCCCCCGGCGCGGCACCCCTTTCCGGCACAATCGACTCGGTCCCCTTCGTCGTCCTCGCCGGCAATGCCAGGACCACTGCCACCGCCGCCGCCGCGACTCCCGCGACCAGCCACCACCTGCCCCGTGACGCGGTCACCGTTCCGCCACTCGCTACGAGGCCCACGCCCGTCGCGGTCTCGGAGCGCGCATCCACCCCCGAGTTCGCGAGCGGTGCGACCGGCTCGTCCGGAAGCACCGGGGCCTGCGCCCCTTCTACGGACACCGCCTTCGCGAGCGCATCGGCCATCTGTTTCGCCGACGCGAATCGCTCGCCGGAGTCGCGCGCACACGCGCGCGAGAACCACTCGTCGATGGCTGGCGGCAGCGCCGCATTCACGGTGGTGGGCACGGGAAGGGGATCGCGGTGAATCTTCAGCGCGAGCGCACCGACCGTCTCCGCGTAGAACGGAAGCTCGCCGGTGAGCGCCTGATACGTGACGACTCCGAGCGACCAGAGGTCCGTGCGGAAGTCGATCTCCTTCGCGCCCACCACCTGCTCCGGGCTCATGTAATACGGCGACCCGACGAACGCTCCGGTGCGCGTGGTGCTCCCGACGATGCCCACCTCGGGCCCCTTGGCGATGCCGAAGTCGAGGAGCTTCACGAAGAGCTCCCCGCTCCCCGCGTCGAGCAGGAACACGTTGCTGGGCTTGACGTCGCGATGCACGATCCCCCGCTCGTGCGCCTTGGAGAGCGCCCGCGCGAGCTGCCCGACGATGGCCACGACCTCGGAGGGGTCGAGCTTTCCGCTCCCGCGCAGCCGCTGCTCGAGGTCCCGCCCTTCGAGGAGCTCCATCACGATGTACGGTCTCCCTTCCTCGCCGAGACCGTGGTCGAGCATCTGGACGACGTGGGGGCTCTTCACCTGCGATGCCGCCGCGGCTTCGCGCGCGAAGCGTGCGGTGGCTTCCGGGTTGCCGGCCATGTCGCGGGCCATGAACTTCACGACCACCGTCGTGCGAAGGGACAGGTGGTCGGCCACCCACACGCTGCCCATCCCGCCCGCGCCAAGCGGCCGGACGAGGCGTACGTTCGACGTCACCATCATGCCCGGGGCGGGCTCGGACACCGGTGTCCTCCCTGTCGTTTCTCGCAATCCGAAGGAGCATGCGCGCCGCGGGTGCGCGCTGCAAGCGCCCGATCTCGCTCGCGGTCGTAGCGCATGCGAGCCTCTACGCTACGATTGGCACAATGCTTAGAATACCGTTACATGCCCTCGTCCTGTGCGGGGTGGCGGGGGTCGCCGCGGCGGGCGGGATTGCCAGCTGCTCGGCGGGCGCCAGCGGCTCGGCCTTCGGGGGCTCCGAGGCGGTGGATAGCGGAACCGGGTCGGAGGACGGGGCATCGCCGCCGTTCGATGCGCCTCCGAGCGAGGCGAGCGCCGAGGCGGCACCCCCGATTCCTCCGACCGTCACGTTCGTGCACGCCTCGCCCAGCTTGAACGACACGCGCCTCTGCTGGACGGTCCCGGGATCGGGGGATGCCGGCGCGCTGACGAACGCCGCGCCGTTCCCTTCCGGTGCGCCCATGCCCGCGAGCAACTTCCCGGGGCTGCCCGTGGGTGGGGCCGTCCAGCTCTCCCCGGCGTTGGATCTCGCGACGGCTTCGGCCGCGGGCCCCGTCGAGCTCTACGCGATCGACGCGGAGGTGCTGGCGCGAGAAGCGAGCAGCACTTTGCCCTCGTCGTGCGAAGCCGTCGTCTGTCTCGAGAATCCCAACCCCAGCCCTTCGGCCCCGTGTCTCCGGCCGAACGAGGACTACTGGCACGTGGGGACCCTTCCCACGTCGGCGATCGCCGCATCCGGTCCCACGTTCGTCGCACTCGCCGGATGCCTGGGCACGGCCATCGATTCCGCCGCAAGCGCCGCTCGCTGCGGCTCGAGCTGGGACGCCGTGGCGGGCAATCTGCACACCGAGGTGCTCCATGTGGCGCTCTCTTCGTCCGACGGTGTCGGCGCGGCATCGGACGCGGGCCTTCTCGCCTTCCAGTCTGCCCTTGTCTCGCCCGCAGTGGCCACGAGCCTGGGCGACGGGGGTTCGCTTCGCGTCTCGTTCGGCGCGTCCGGAGACGCGAGCACTGTGGCGCTCTTGTCGAGCGAAGACGACATCGAGCCCCCGACACCCACGCCTCTCCAGATCGGCACCAATCTCGCTGCGTTCGGCCAGCTTGGACTCGGCGTAGACGCGGTGGGGCTCGACGCGGCTACATCTCTGCACCTCTGGACGTCGCTCGCACAAGCGCAGTCGCTCGTCGACCCGACGGCCGATCCGCGCGCCTACTTCGGCGCGAGCGCGACCTATGTTGCCGTCGTCCTGGGCGATCCCAGCGCCCCCTCGCCGTTCTCCGCTGGCGACGCCGCGTACGACGGACGCGGTCTGCACGTGCTCGTTCTCGCGTCGCTGCCGGCGAACTGAGTTCTGTGCGAGACTGGTCGTCATGGCGCAACGCGCCGGGATGAAGAGCGAGCCCGGAACGCTGCCCGGGACCGTCCTCGAAGACGCCGACATCGTCGAGGACGACGACGTCTTTGCACCCATCGACCGGCTGCTCGCGCAGACCGATCAGGGCTGGGACGTGGATGCCCAGGTCCTCACACTGAAGCAAGCTGCGGCGACGCGACCCCTCGCGGAACAGACCCAGGCGAAGGCCCCGGGGACCCCTTCCGTCCGCCCCGTGCCGTTGCCGTCGCCCTTCGATTTCGGCGGCGACGCAGATCCCCGAGAAACGCGTCAAGGCGCCGTCACGGCTCCCGAAGGGACCCCCGCCCCTTCCACGCCCGGCGCCCGCGCCTGCACCGGCCACCGGCTCGCGGTCGCAAGAGGCCGCGGTCCGGTCGCCCGCCGACATGGCGCAAGCGGGCGCTCTCGTCGATTTGTTGAACGCGCGGGTGGTCGTGCTCGAGAACGCCGGCCGCGCGACGCCGCAGGGCGAGGTCGACGCGGTGGGTCTCGCGCGAACGCACATGGAGATCGCCATCGCGAGTGAGACGATCCTCGGCGACGACGACCGTGCGACGGCCCATGCGGAGGCCGCGCTCCGCGCGAACCCGAGCTTGCCCTCCGCCCACGCCTTTCTGCGACGCAAGAAGCACTCGCGTAGCTCGCTGTCCGCCATGCTCGCGCACCTGGAGTGCGAGCTCGCGGCGGCTACTACCGAGGCCCATCGTGTCGAGCTGCTCGCCGAGAAGGCGCGCCTGCTCGATGCGGTCGGCGGGCGGGGCGCCGAAGTCCGGGCCACATGGGAGCAGGTGCTCGCTCATGCGCCCAATCACACGGCCGCGCTCGCGGGGCTCGAGGCGGAGCTCATGGCCCTGGCCCTCTCCGGGGGCGCGCCCTCGGACTGGGACGCGCTCGCGACGCACCTCGGGCGCATGGCGGACGCCTACGGGACGGAGACCCGCCTCGCGGCGTGGCTACAGGTGGAGCGTGCCCAGATCCTCGAGCGGCAGCTCGGGCGCATCGACGCGGCCCGAGGCGCTCTCGAGAGCGCGCTGAGGCTCGACCCTGGCGTCGGCCCAGTCCGCGACGTGCTGGTGCGGCACGTGGCGGCGCACTCGGACTGGGCAGGCCTTCACCGGCTCCTCGACGAAGAGGCGCAAATCGAGACGAGCGCGGCGCGGGCGGTCCGGCTCGAGCTCGATGCGGCGGCCATCGCGGCATGGCGGCTCGGCGACTCGATCGCGGCGTGCGCCTTGCTCGCGCGCGCGTTCGCCCGTGCACCCACGGTCCCGAGCGTCGACCGCCGCGTGCTCGACGAGAGCGTCCGGCTGCACGAGAAGGACGCACGCTGGACCGAGGCGGCACGGTCGCGGAGGAAGCGGTTGGAGTTCGTCACCGACCCGGCCGCCATCGCCTACGAGCTTCGCGCACTGGCGGTGGCCGCGGAGAGGGACGGCGATACGGACGCGGCGATCGCAGACGTCCAGCAGGCTCTCGTCGTCGATGCGACCGACACGACTCTCGTGGAGACGCTCGATCGCCTCCTGTCCTCGACGGGCAAGCACGATCAGCGCATCGCCATCTGGCTCCAGGAGGCCGCACGGGCCGACGACGCGACGCGACGCTCGGCCGGGTTGGCGCGCGCCGCGCGCATCTGCGAGGAGCTCGGGCGTCCCGCGGATGCGCTCCGGCATCTGCGCTCGGCCTGGCTGGCCACGCCGGGCGACCCTGCCGTGCTCGACGGGCTCTCCAGGTTGCTCGCCCCGTCCGCCACCACCGAAGCGGAAGGCGGCGCCCGATCGCTCGTCGAGCTCTACGCCCAGGCAGCCGAGCAAGCCGCCGACGTCGGCCGCAAGGTCGCCTATCTCGAAAGAGCGGCGCTCCTCTGGGAGGAGGTCCTCGGCGATCCAGAACGAGCCGCGCGCGTGTACGAGCAGGTGCTGGCCCTCGAGAGCGACCGCCGCAGCGCGATCCTGGGCCTCGAGCGAACCGCGGCCCGCGTCGGCGACGAGCGAATGCTCGCCCGCGCGTTGCTGGACGAGGCGCGCCTGGCGGGCCCTGGTGACGAGGACCTCGCGCTGCGGACGCGCGCCGCGGCGGCCCTCTCGAAGCGCGACCCCTCGCGCGCGATGCAACTCGTGCGCGAGGTCCTAGGGCGAGACGCGACGTACGGGGCTGCGAGGATCCTGGAGACTCAGCTAGAAGAAGAAGCGGGGCGCTGGGAACAGGCGGCGAAGTCGATCCGCGCGCGGATCGACGCGGTGAGGTCGGACGCGGAGAAGGTCGTGCTCTGGCTGGCGCTCGCGCAGATCCAGGACGCTCGCTTGCACGCCCCGCTGGACGCGCTCGCCTCGCTCGAAAAGGCTCGCTCGCTCGACCCGACCCATCCCGTACCTCCGGAGGAGATCGCCAGGGTGCTCGAGGATCGCGGCGATTCGCGGGCGTTTCGCGATGCCATCGAGAGGCTTGCCGCGCAGGCGAGGACGCCCGAGGAGCGCGCCCGGCACCTCTCCCGCGCCGCCGAGATCGACGAGCTTCTTGCCGGCGACGACGCGAGAGCGATGCGCACCTACCGGCGAGCCCTCGAGGAGACGCCCGACGACGAGCTCGTCGCCGATCGGCTCGCCCGCGTGATGGTGAGGTGCGCCCGGCAGAGCGGCGGCCGAGAGCTCGCGGAGCTCGCGGCGCTGCTCACCAAGCGAATCGAAGGCGCGGCGTCGCCCGCGCTCGCGCAAGCATTGTCTTTCCAGCTCGCGGCCCTTCTCGCGGAGATTGGTCAAGAAGTGACCCGCGCGACGTCCTTGCTGGAGTCGGCCCTGACGGAGCCGGGCGATCACGTGCCTGCGCTGCGAACCCTCGAGACGCTGCGGCGCCGGGCCGGGGACGCCGCTCCGATTGCGCGCGCATTGGCGGCAGAGGGGGACGAGCTGAAGGACGTCCGTGCCCGGCTGGGCGCGCTGTGGAACCTGGCGTCGCTGGAGGAGTGGAAGCTGGCGACGGGCGACCCCGCGGCGACCTACCGCCGCATTCTCGAGCTCGACCCGACCGATCCCGGCGCCCTGTGGGCCACGCTGAGGCACGAGCTGGCAGGCGCGCGTGGCGCCGACCCGAGGGCGCGCAAGGTCGCCATGGACGCGCAGCGCTCTCTCGTTGCCTTCGCCTCGGACGACGATTCACGGTTGGCCCTCCAGCTGGGCCTCGCTCTCATGCTGGAGGCGGCCGCCGCCGACGCGTCCGACACGAGTGCCACGGAGGATCTCGCGCGCGAGGCGCTCGACCGCTACCGGGACTCGCTCCGCATGGACGCGTTTTCGGTGACGGCGGCCACGGGCCTCGCGCGCCTCGCGGCCCAGCTCGGCGACGCGGCGTCGGGAGTGGCTGCCGCCCTCTCGCTGGCCGAGCTCGCCGCCGACCCGCGGGTTCGCTGCCGTTACCTGATCGATGCGGCCGAAGCGCTGATGGGCCCCGCCGAAGGCGAAGGCCTCGGACCGCGTGCGCAGCGGCGACGCCGGGCCGCGTCCCTGCTGGAGCGCGCGCTCGACGCCGATCCCGACTCCGTCCCCGCGGCGGGCCGTCTGGCGACGCTGACCCTCGAGGAGGGCCAGGGCGAGCGCCTCGTGAGTGTGTTCCGGACTGCGCTCCCCAACGCCAGGTCACCGGACGCGATCGTCATGCTCGGCTCCGAGGTCGCTCGCGTGGCGCGCGACGAGCTGAAAGACTTGTCGGTCGCGATCGACGCGATGCGCGTGGTGCGCGCGGCGCTCCCGCAGCACATTCCTTCGCTGTTGACGCTCGCCGAGATGTGCATCGCGCAGCGGGCCTGGCCCGAGGCGGTCAGCGCGCTCGAGGCAGTCGTCTCGACGAGCCGGGAGGTGCCGCCGAAGCTCACGGCCCTCTTTGCGCTCGCCAGCATCTACGAGAAAGTGCTCGAGCGCTCGGACGAGGTCGACCGGGTGCTCCGCGCCGCGCTCGCGCTCGAGCCATCCAATGCGCGAGCTCTGCGTGGCTTGCTCCGCCGAGTCGCCGGTCAGCCTGCCAGGGATACCGCCACCGCGGAGCGCGCGCGGCGAGAGGAAATTGCCCAGCTTCTCGAGCGGCTGGCGGAGGTCGAGACTGACGCCGAGCAGAGGGCCGCCCTCTTGCTCGAGCTCTCCGACGTCCGGGTGCACCTGGGCAACCTCAAGGCCGCCGAGCAAGCCCTCGTCACGGCCGTGGTCGCTGCTCCCGGGAACGCCCGCGCCTTTGCGCGGCTCGCCGCCCTTTTCCGGCGCGCCGGGACCGACGATTCCGTCGGCTACGCGCGCGCTCTCAACGCGGTCATCGGCCTCGGCCAGAAGACCGGGCGCGTCGACGCGCGGTGGCTCGCGGCCCTCGGACAGATCGAGATCCACGCGCTTTCGCGCCTGCGCGAGGGCATCGCCCACCTTCAAAACGCCGTCGCCCTCGACCCCACCCTCTACGAGACCCGGTTCGAGCTTGCCAGCGCGTACGCGAATCTCAAGGCCAACGACGAAGCCGCCCGCGTGCTCCTGGCGATGCTCTCGCCGTTGCCCCACCCGCTCCTGTCCATCGCCGACCCGGCGGTGGCTCTCGCCCTCCTCGAGGGCACGCTGTCGGCCGAGCGCCGGGCGGACGAAGCGGTGCTCGTGAGCGAGCTCCGGGCGATGGCCGGCGAGCTCGACGAGGGTCGGCGTACCTGGCTCCGCGGTCGCAGGACGGCCACGGTGGACATGGCGCAGCCGGTGCTCGATCGAGCGACCCTCATGTCGCACGTCCTCCCGGTCGATGCTCGGCACGTCCTCGTCGACGTGGCCCTCGCGATCGCGGGCGTCGAGGCCAAGGTATTGCGCATCGAGCTCGGCGAGCTGGGCATCTCGACCCGCGACCGCATCTCCCCGCGAAGCGGCCATCCGCTCCGCCGGGTGCTCGATCGCATCAGCCAGGCGATGGGCATCGAAGAGATCGAGCTGGCCGTCGCACCGAAGGGGGCGCGCATACGCGTCGTGTCGCAGGACGAACCCTGGATCGTCGTTCCCGCCTCCCTCGCCGAGCAGCCTGAGCCCGCGCAGCTCGCGCACCTGGCCAGAGCCGCGGCGCGCGTCGCCTTGGGCGTTCCCTGGCTCGAGGAGCTGTCCGCGCCGAACGTCCAGGCCCTGCTCGTCGCTGCCGCCCGCCACGCGGTCACGACCTACGCGGCCGACGATCTCGATTCCGCGACCGCCGGGCTCGTCTCCAAGTACGCCCAGAGCGTCGGGCGCGCCCTGTCGCGACGTCAGCGAAAATCCCTCGAGGAGCTCGCACCGCGGCTTGGTTCGCCCCAGGCGCGACTGCCCGTGATGGGCGATTTCGTCGATGCCCTGACGCGCGCCGAGCTCCGTGCGGCGTTCCTCGTCGGAGGTGATCTGCTCGCGGTGCTCGACACGATGGCCATCACCGATGCCCCTCTCCGAGCCGCGCTGGCTGCCCCCGGCCCTCAGGCCCTGGCCACCGTGCTCCAGCACCCCCGCGGGGGCGACCTCGTCCGCTTCGCCCTGACGCGAGAGGCGACGGCGCTGAGGCGTCGGCTGGGCTCGACTTGGACGCAGCCGGCGGCGCCGCTGTAGCATCCTTTGGTGAGCGACGAGACGCCTCCGGACGAGCCCTACAAGCCGCTCCCGCTGCAGCTCGACCTGCCGGCGCGAAAGCCCGAGCCGAGGGTCGTGGAAGAGGCCGTCAGGCCCTGGACGTCGCTGTTTCCGGAGCGCGCGGCCGTGGTCCGCGTGGTCGTCCGCGGGCTCGCCGGGGCGGGTGTCGCCGCGGTCGTGGCCGCCATAGCCATCGTGTACGCGCTCCCATGGTACGTGCGTGGCCGGTGCGCGGACGAGGCGCAGGCACACGGCGTCACGCTCGCCATCGACGAAGTGAAAGTCGACGGCTCGGGGTTCCGGCTGCTGGGCGTGACCGCGACGGTCGCGGAGATCCCTGGCGCGCGCCTCGTGGCACCCGAGGTGGAGGTCGAGACGAAGTGGCTGCAGCCGAGCAAAGTCTCGGCGAAGGGGCTCGAGCTGACGTTGACGGGCCGGTGGAGCACAGTGGCCGCTGCGCTCGACAAGTGGCTCACGAGCTCGCGCGGCGTGCACGGTTCGGCATGGGCGTCGGTAGCGCCGCTGATCACGGACGGATCGCGCATCGTCTGGCTGGGGCCCATCGGCGAAAACGCCCGCGTCGAGGCGGCGGGTGTGCACGCGGACATCTCGTGGCCGGAGGGAGGGGCCGTCGTCCACGCCAGCTCCGAGAACGTCAAAGTTGCCGTGCCGGGCAACGTGCTCGGGCCATGGCGGGTCGACATCGACCGCGCCCCTGCGTCCTCGCGCACGTGCGTGGCGCTGGACCCCGGTGTTCCCAACACGTGCACGGTCCTCGTCGTCGGCAACGACGAGGCGACGACGGACGTGCAGGTGACTCTCGCGCGCTCACCCGTCGCACGCCTCGGCATTCCTTCCGAGCTCTTGGGTGTGGGTGGCCGAGATCTACAGCTCGACGCCAGCGTCCACTATTCAACGCTCGGGCCCGCGCGGGCCGAGCTGACCGCCAAGGGAGGGCTCCACGGGGTCGAGGCTCGCGGGATTCCGCGTGGATTCGACGTCTCTCTCGACGCGTCGGCCAGCGGCGATCCGCGCTCGGGCATCGACGTGAAGCAGGCGCGCCTCGCTGTCGGCCCCCTGGTGGGAAACGTCCGCGGGATGCTCAAGAGGTTCGACGACGGCTTTCGCGTGGACCTCGCCTGGAGCGGCGGCCCTGCGCCTTGCACCGCGTTCGACACGCCTCTCAGCCCGGGCCAGCCATTCGACATTGCCTACGAGCTTCGCAAGCTGGCCCAGGGCACCGGGATGGCCAAGGTCTCGGGCAGCGTGAGCGCCCAGGGCATGCTCGCCTTCGACTCGCGCGATCTCGGATCGGCTTCGGTGAGCTTCACGCCCGAGGTGAAGTGTCAGGTCGCGCTCTTCGGCGCACCTTGACCACTGGCGCGCATGGGGTAATAGCGGGGTCCCATGCGAGGCTTTCTACGACCTGCTCTGCGCCTGCGCGCAAATGACGTCCAGCGCGCCTTCGGCGCCCTCTCCCGGCACCGGCGAACGAAGCTCGCTCGCGCCGCGCAGACGACGCTCGTCAAGGCACACCAGTGGAGCCGCGGTGGCGTGGTCGCGCCGGAGATCGCCCGTGCACTCGAAGGCGCCGTCAAGGCCCTGGCGGCCAAGGCGCCCAAGCCGGCCTGACGGGTCGCCCCCCCTCAGCCCCGCTTCGCGAAGTCGTTCATGAAGGACACGAGGGCGGTCACCCACTCCGGTTCCACGGCGTTGTAGAGCGACACGCGGATGCCCCCGACGCTGCGGTGGCCCTTGAGGCCGACCATCCCGTTCTTCTTGGCCTCGTCGACGAACCTCTTCTCGAGCTCCTCGCTCGGCAACCGGAAGACAGCGTTCATCACCGAACGGCTCGCGACCTCGACGGGGCAACGATAAAACTCCGCTGACCGGTCGATCGCCGCGTAGAGCTCGGCGGCCTTCGCGCGGTTGCGCCGCTCGATGGCGTCGAGCCCTCCACCTGCCTTCAGCCAGACAAGAACGTTGCGCATCAGATAGATGCCGAACGTCGGCGGCGTGTTGAGCAGCGAGCGAGCCTCTGCGTGCGCGCGGTATTGGAGGATCTTGGGGAGGTCCTTCCGGCCGCGCTCGAGAAAGTCGCGCTTCGCCACGACGACGAGGAGCCCGCTCGGCCCGATGTTCTTCTGGGCGCCGCCATAGAGGAAAGAGACGCGGGAGACGTCGATCTTGCGCCAAAGTAGGTCGCTCGACATGTCGCAAACATGCGGAGCACGGCCGAAGCGCGGCAGGTCGACGTACTGCACGCCGTGAATCGTCTCGTTCGTCGCGAAGTGCACGTACGCGGCGTCCTCGTCGAGCGCGGCGTCGTCCGGGTTGGCCACGCGGCGGTAGCCGCCCTCCTTCGTCGAAGCCGCCACGCGTACGCGGGCCCCGGCAACGTGGGCCCACGCGGCGCCTTCGGAGTGCGCCTTCTCGCTCCATCCACCGGTCACGACGTAGTCTGCGCTGCCGCCGGGGGGCAGAAAGCTCATCGGGACCAGCGCGAACTGCATCGAGGCCCCCCCCTGGAGGAAGAGCACCTCGTAGTCGTCGGGGACCGCGAGGAGCTCGCGCAAGAGCGAGATGGCCTCGTCGTGCACTCTCTCGTAGTCGCCGCCGCGATGCGAGTGCTCCATCACCGACATGCCTGTCCCCGCAAAGTCCAGGAGATCGTCCTTGGCGCGCTCGAGCGCCGGCAAGGGCAGTGTCGCGGGGCCTGCGTTGAAGTTCATCGGGCGGCGCATGGGGGCAATGTAGCCCGAGGCCAGCTGCGGTATAGGACCCTTTGCTTGCTCCGGATCGCCCTCGCGGTAGGCGCCGCGCTGCTCGCCCTCGCGTGCCGCGGCCATGCGTCCCCCGACGACTGCAGGGAGATCACTGAGCACTACATCGACCTCGCGCTGAGGGAGACTCCGGGCGCTTCGGCGATGTCGTCGGCACAATCCGCGGCGGTGCGCGACATCAAACGCGACCTCAAGCGCGCCGAGCCGACGTACCGTAGAGTCCAGGACCACTGCGAAGATGTGTCGAGACGAGAAGTCTCGTGCGCCGCCGACGCGAAGACGACGACCGCATGGGAAGGGTGCGTGCAGCCCGACGGCGGGCGGTGATAGCCTGGGCGCCATGAAACGGATCGTCGCCGGAAGCCTCCCCCTTCTCATCGCGCTGACCGCTTGCATGAATAACCCGCCCCCTCAGGAGCCAGAGAACTCGGACGAGAGCTCGGACAACAAGAAGGGCAAGACCAAAGACAAGGACGACGTCGTGGGGTCGGACGACACGAGCCCGCTTGGCGCAGGCACGGGTGGGGGCGTGAGCACGCCCCAGGCGGAGCATGCGACCGTCAAGGACGAGGCGGAGAAGAAGGCGTCCCCCTGCGGCGGACCGAAGATTCCCGACCTCCTTTCCGTCATCTCGCAGACCGCATGCGAGGTCCCCAAGGCCACGCCGGAGAGCCTGCCGCAGCGGGATCTGAAGGGCGCGCTCGACATCAAGGTCACCACGGACGCGGCGCGCGTCCCCCCCGGTGCGAGGGCAAACCTCGTCGTGACCTTCACCAACAAGGGGGCGACCGAGCTTCCGCTCGACTTCATGGCCGACCCGGAGCCTCAGTTCCAGGTCGAGGCCTACACCCTAAAGGGCGCGCGAGCCGACAAGCCCGCAGGGGCCGAACCAGCGCTTCCCGCCAACGTCTCGGATCAGGCGGCGGCGGAACGCACCGTCTCGCGTGTGACACTCTCGCCCAAGGGGACGGCGAAGCTTTCCATCCCGTGGGATGCGGTGAAGTACAAGTGGGCCTCGGCGGACCGAGCCAAAGGCGCGCTTCCCGGTCAGCACTACCCGCGCGAGACGGCGGGGCCATTGCCCAAGGGCAAGTACGTCGTCCACGTCGTCATGCCGCTCATCGGTGTCGCCGAGGGCAGCGATCACGAGCTCAGTCAGCCGCGCACCCAGGTCGAGGTCGGGGGGCCGTAACGAGCTTGTCGTCGACCGGGCCGGCTCGGTTCCGCGCGATCTTCTTCGGCTCGCCGGCGTTCGCGGTGCCGTCGCTCGACGCCCTGCATGCGATCGCGGACGTGGTCGGCGTCGTCTGCCAGCCGGACAAGCCCGCCGGGCGAGGGCTCGCCATCACCTCTCCTGCGGTGAAGGTCCGCGCGATCGAGCTCGGCGCAACGGTCGTCCAACCGACGAAGCTTCGCACCGGCGAATTCGGGCAGTGGGTCCGTGCGCAGAACGTCGACATCGCACTCGTCGTCGCCTACGGACGTATCTTGCCGAAGGACGTGCTCGACGCGCCTCGACTCGGATGCGTCAACGTGCACGCGTCGCTATTGCCGAAGTACCGCGGCGCGGCGCCCATCACTTGGGCCGTCCTTCGAGGCGAGACCGAGACGGGCGTGACGCTCATGAAGCTCGACGAAGGCATGGACACCGGTCCCACGTTCGCCCGCGTCGCGACGCCCATCGGCCCCGACGAGACCGCCGGAGAGCTCAACGCGCGCCTCGCCCGCCTCGGCGCAGACGCGGTCGTCGAGGCGCTCCCGAGGTTCGTCGCGGGCGCGTGCCATCTCGAGGCGCAGGACGGCGCTCGAGCGACGACCGCGCCGATGCTCGAGAAGCAGCACGGCCAGATCGACTGGGTGCGAGGGGCGCAGACGGTGCACGACCACGTCCGCGGCATGAACCCCTGGCCCGGCGCGTTCAGCCACCTGCGGGAACGCACCGTGAAGGTCCACACGACGCGGGTCATCGAGCGAGAGGGCGCGAGAGGGCGGCCGGGCGAGGTCGTCCTCGCCGACAAGTCGCGGGTGCTCGTCGCGTGCGGCGAGGGGACCGTCGAGATCGTGACGGTGCAGCCCGAGGGCAAGCGCGCCATTCGCGCGACGGAGTGGGTGATGGGGCGTGGCGTCGCCGAGGGCGAGACGCTCTCCTAGCTCTCCGTCCTCCGTGCCTCCGCCCTCAGCGCCGTCCGGACGGCGATCTCCGGCCCGTCCACGGGCGGGACGCGCAGCACCACGTGGAAGCGGCGAGGCTTGCCGTCGGCGACGTAGGACCAGGCGAAGCACTCGGTCGCTCTCGGGTGACCCACGAGGGCGAAGCGCTGCACCTGGCCGTCCCAGACCACGCGCCCGTCATGTTCTTCGTGCACGGCGACGCTCTCGACCCAGCTCGAGTCGCAGCCGTACATGTATTTTATCTCCGCGCGCAGCCCTTCCACCCCGGCGTCGTCCATGGTTTCGAAGCTAGCAAATCTCTCACCAGAACAAACACTTCCCGCCCTTGTCGACCGCCAACGTGCACCAGACGATCGTCCCGGCGATCCCCACGACGAGCAGCGCGACGACGATGATGGCCACGCGCGCGAAGCCGAAGAGGCGGCGCAGTTGCTCCACCGCCTCCATCAGCCGCTCGACGTCGCGGCCCTTCGTGACCACCAGGCCTGACAGCGACCTCCCCGCCGACACCGTCCACCATGCCATCACCAGCAGTAGCAGCGCCCCCACCGCAAGCCCCGCCCCGTTCGCGGCGAAGCCCGAATAGACGGCGCCGAAAGCGAAGAGCACCGCCATCCCCCCGAAGAGCATCGTGCATACGCCGACGAAGCTGACGGAGGCCGCGAGCGCCCGGAAGCGGTCCTTTTGAGCCTCCGTGAACTCGAATGCCCCGGTGGGGGGACGGGGCCCATCGCTCATCGCGCGGGAAACTTACCGCGCGCAAGACCGATTCGGGAAACCCGTTCGTACGAAGGGTGTCTACAAGGCAAGGACCGGCTTCGAGGCCGGGCGAGGGAGGCGGACCATGACAGGACGACGATGGGTGACGGCGCTGGCGGTCGCGGTCGCAGCGGCGAGTTCGACGGGTATGCATGACGCGCACGCCTTCTGCGGCTTTTACGTCAGCGGCTCCGGCGCTCCGCTCGCGAACAACGCCACCCAGGTGGTGCTCATGCGCGAAGGTACGCGGACCGTGCTCTCGATGCAGAACAGCTACCAGGGGCCGCCACAGGATTTCGCGATGGTCGTCCCGGTGCCGGTGGTCCTCCAGAGGGAAAACGTCAAAACGCTGGAACGAGACGTCTTCGAGCGGGTGGACCGGCTGACGGCGCCACGCCTCGTCGAGTACTGGGAACAGGACCCGTGCCCCAAACCCATGCCCATCCAGGAGTATGCGCGCTCGGCCTCCTTCGGGCTCGGCGCCGTGGCCGCCGGGGCGCCTGCGGGAGCGCCCGCCCCGCCGCCGGTGAAGATCGAAGCTCAGTTCACCGTCGGCGAGTACGACATCGTGGTCCTCAGCGCCACCGACTCGACGGCGCTCGACATGTGGCTTCACCAGAATGGCTACAAGATCCCCGCCGGTGCCGAGCCCTACCTGCGGCCGTACGTGCAGATGGGGATGAAGTTCTTCGTCGCGAAGGTCGACGTCGCCAAAGTCAAGTTCGAGCGCACGGGCAACGGCCCGGAGCAGGCCATGCTGTCGCCGCTCCGGTTTCACTACGACTCCGACTCGTTCAATCTTCCGATCCGCCTCGGCCTCATCAACTCGACGGGCACGCAGGACCTCGTCGTCACGATCCTCGCCCCCGGTCAGCGCTACGAGGTGGCCAACTACGACAACGTCGCCGTGCCGACGAACGTCGACGTGTCGGACGCGACCCGCAACGCGTTCGCTTCGTTCTACGCGACGCTCTTCGACGAGACCGTCCAGCGCCACCCGCGCTCTGTCGTCACCGAGTACTCGTGGTCGGCCAACTCCTGCGACCCGTGCCCGACGCCGCCGCTGCAACCGTCGGACCTGATGACGCTCGGCGCGGACGTCCTCCCGTCGACCGCTCCGCCCCTTCCCCCGGAGGCGGGGCACCCATCCTGCGATCGAGACCTAGACCGGCCAGCGGGACCTTCGTCATCACGCGCCTGCACGCGCGCTACTCGAAGGACGCGCTCGGCGACGACCTCGTCTTCCGCGCGGCGCCGCCCATCGTCGGCGGCCGGGAATTCATGCAGAGCGACGGAAAGCTCGAACGAGGGGCTCGCGCCGACGCGTCGAACAATTTCCAGGCGCGCTACGTCATCCGCCATCCGTGGGCCGGGCCGATGGCATGCAAGAATCCGGTGCGCGGCGTTTGGGGTGGGCCGCCGGGACGCGACCCTTGGTCCAGCGGCGGGCCGGAGGTGAAGGCGGCGTCGAAGATCGGCCTCTTGCCCCGGGTGGGCGCGCTGTCGCTGGCCTCGTTCGTTCGCGGCGCGATGCCCCCCGAGAGCCTGCTGTCGAGCGGGAGTCCCGTTGGCCGGGCTCGCCGCGATCGTCGCCCTTCGCCTGCGTCGACGAAGGAGGTAGCGGATGCGAGCGAGCCTCCTTGCGCTCATCGCCACGGTACTCGCCGTGGTCCATTTCGGGGTGCGCGGGCCGACCTCGACCTCGGGCCCGGTCTTCGCGTTCCCCCCCTCTCAACTCCTCCTATCGGGCTCTCTCACGGGCGATACCCTCACCGAAACCGAAAGCTGCGCGAGCTGCCACGCCGACGCGGCAGCGCAGTGGCAGTCGAGCGCGCACGCCTTCGCGTCCTTCAATAACCCCATATATCGACTCGCCGTCGATCGCTTTCGCGTCCACGGTCGGGAGAGAGGCCAGTCGCTTCTGTGCCGGGTGCCACGACGTCGCGCTGCTGGTCGACGGAGCGATGGCGGGCGACGTGAAGCCCGGCGACTCGCGCGGACATGGAGGCATCACTTGCCGGGTCTGTCACGGCATCGAGAGACGCCCGCCCCGACGGCAACGGGAGCTACACGCTGTCGTCGTCGAACGTCCCGATCCCGCGCGACGGCGACGACGAGAGTCTGAGGGCGCACAAGGCGAGGATGGCGCTCGGCCCGCTGCGCACCGCGGCGATGTGCGGCAGTTGTCACCGCTCGTTTCTCTCCGCGGAGACGGGCAACAGCGCAGCACCTCGTCGGTCAAGACGAGCTTGGGGCGTGGGAACGATCGGCCTATGCGGGCAGTCTGGCGACACGGGTGGACGAAACGGTCGCTCTTTCCGGGTGCCGCGACTGCCACATGCCCCTCGAGGACGCGACGCGGGGCGACGCGGCGACGAAGGGCGGGAAGATTCACTCGCACAGGTTCGCAGGCGGGCAAACGTGGCTCGCTGAAATGCGGGGCGACCGCATCCAACTCGGCGCCGACATCGCGATGTTGCGCGGCGCAGCGAGCATCGACATCGCCGCCGCCGTAGGTGCCGACGGGACCCGAACATTGCCGGCGGACGGGGCACCCGTGAAGGCGGGTGAGCCCTTGATCCTCGATGTCGTCGTGCGAAACGAACGAGTTGGACACCGCTTCCCCGGGGGCGTCCTCGACGCGCAGGACACGTGGATCGAGATCCAGGTGCACGACGCCCGCGGAAGGCGACTCGCGACGAGCGGCGTCGCGCACGAGAGTGCGGTGGACGACGACACGGCTCACGTGCTCCGCGCCGTCCAGGTCGACGAGCTTGGAATCCCCGTGACGATGCGCGAGACCGACCGCTTCCGTGCGACGGCCTACAACCACACGATCGCTCCGCGCGACGCCGAGGTCGTACGCTACCGTCTCGACGTACCTCGCGGGCTCGAGGCGCGATCGTTGCCCCTAAAGGTCACGGCGCGCCTCCGGCACCGGAGTCGTAACCTGCAACTATCGCGGGCCGCATGCCTCGAGTCGAGGACCGCGCGCGGGACCGCATTCACGAAGGAGGTTGCCACGCGAACCGAGGCTCCGATCGATCCCTGCAAGACAGAGCCGATGACAGACGTTGCCGAGAGCGAGACGTGGATCGGTGCGGGTTCGAGCGGCATGGCCCGGTCATACGGAGCTCCTCCGTGGCGCCGGCTCTACGGTCACGCACTCGGACTGCTCCACGCGCTCCAGGAGAACGTCGATGACGCACGTCCGAGCCTCGAGAGAGCGCTGGAGCTCGCCCCGCCGGGCGACGAACGCGCACGCGCCATGCTCCTCGACGCCGCGGCGGAAGTGGCGAATCGCGAAGGACGAACGGACGAGGCAATGGCGCTCCTCGACCGGGTCGACAGGCTGGCACCCGACCGCCCCGCGGTTGCACATGCTCGGGGGCAAGCCTTCGCTGGCGTGTGGCGATGGTCCGACGCGGCGAGCGCACTGGAGCGGGCCGCGTACGCGTCTCCGGTCGACGACGTCCTCTGGGGCCACTTGGCCGTCGCCCGCGGTGCGGCAGGCAATCCGGGCGCGGCGCTCGCGGCGGCCACGCACGTTCTCGCGCTGGGTCCACGAGACGCCGACGCGCTGCGCGTTCAGGCGCTCGCGCTGGAGGCGCTCGGGGCGGACGGGCAGGACGTCGCCAGCGCCCGTGCAGCGTTCGCACGATGGCGCCCGCCGGATGATGCGCCGGCCTCGAAGAACGCGTGCGCGATGCGGTCCGCGGCATGCGCGCTCGAGCGCGTTCCCGTCCACGTGCACGCGCTGACGCCGGAGTGAGAGGACCTTCCGTCAGAGCGCGCAGACGATGCCGGAGGTCTTCGAGATGCACGTCCCGGACCCGGGAGTGCCTATGGGCCCGCAGCACGTCTCGTCGGACGTGCAGCAAACGGACCCGCAACACGTTCCACCCGACACGCAAGCACACCCGCCGCTGCTGCTGGTGCTGCCGCCGCTGCTTCCACTGCTGCTCCCGCCGTCGGGCCGGGGCCCGCTATCCGAGCCGGAGTCCGCGCCTCCCGCGTCCCCGTGCGCACCGCTGCTGCCGCTACTTCCGCCACTGCTACTCATCCCGCTGCTGCTCACGCCGCTGCTGCCCGAGCCGCTGCCGGTCATGCCGCTGCTGCCGCCCGAAGCTCCGCTGCTCATGCCACTGCTGCTCGGGCCGCCGCTGCTGTTGGTGCCGCTCGAGGCGCCGACACCACTTCCGCTGCCAGTCCCGCTGCTGCTCGCGCTGCTCCCGGCTGCGCCGCTGCTCGCGGTCCCGCTGTCGTCCCCGCCCATCACGCCGGACGCGTCCCCGTCGCCTCCCAGGGTGCTGCTGAAGGCAGCTCCACCACACTGCGGCGTTCCGAAGGCAATCACGACAGTCCCCACCGCCAAAGCAAAGTTCAAGCGCACCGACGCACCTCCTCGCAAGCTACAGGCTGAGGGCGGCTTCGCCGCGTGTCGACCACAATTCGAGGCGCCGATGTAGTCAGGGTCGTCAGCTCCGGAGCCCTCTAGCCATGTGTGCTGCTCCTAGGGCAACGTCCGGCGAAGCGCGTCATCCATGACGTCGAGCGGCGCGGGACACCCGGTGTAGAGCTCGAACTGTGCGGCGGCCTGGTAGAGAAGCATCCGTCCCCCGTGGACGACCGACGCGCCGCGCGCCGTCGCCGCCTGGACCAGAGTGGTGCGTACGGGCTTGTACACGATGTCCATCACGACCTGTCCAGGGCGGAGAGCTTCGGGCGGGACAGGGCTGGCATCGGCGACATCCGACTGTCCGAGAGTCGTCGCATTGACGACCACGTCGTAGTCCGCCGCGCGTGCCGTCTCGTCGAAGGCCAGCGCGATGGCACCGGTCTCCGAGGCCAGCGCCTGCGCCTTTTTCAGGTCGCGATTGGCGATCGTCGCTCGCGCGCCGCGTTCGGCGAGGCCGAAAGCGATGGCCCGACCGGCCCCTCCGGCGCCGACGAGAAGCACGCGCGCGCCTCGGAGGGGGCGAGCCTCTTCGAGCGCTCGGATGGCACCGACCCAGTCCGTGTTGTGCCCGACGAGGCGCCCTTGGCCGTCATTGACGATCGTGTTCACGGCAGCGATGCGCCTCGCCACGCCCTCGAGTTCATCGAGGAACGGAATCACGTCTTGCTTGAATGGGTGGGACACACCGAATCCGCGAATTCCGAGCGCGCGCATTCCTGCGAGCGCGCCCGACAGGTCGCGCACCTCGAATGGAACGTAGGCAAAGGGAAGGCCCAGGGCCCGATAGCCCGCCTCGTGCATCGATCGGCCGAGCGGGCTCGCGAGCCGGGAGAGCGATCCGCAGAGAGTGATGGGGGACATATAGGCCCTGACGCGGACGATCAGCGTCCGTCCTCGCGCCGTCCTGCCTTCACCCGGGCACGCCGCTTCTTGTCTTCGATTCGGCGCTCGACGCTGCCGCGTGTCGGTCGCGTCTTCTTTCGCTGGCGCGGCACCACCAAGGCACGCAGGACGAGCGCTCGCACCTTGTCGCATGCGTCTTCCAGGTTCGCCCGCTGGTCGCGCGTGCGCTGACTGGTGACCAGGAGTCGGCCCTCGGCGTCGAGCAAGCTTCGGGCAAGGGACACAAGGCGTTGACGCGCGCCCGAATCGAGCCCCGCAATCCGCAACAGGTCCACGCGGAGCTCCACCTTGCTCGAGACTTTGTTGACGTTCTGGCCACCCGGTCCACCGGAACGCGTCGCGCGCATCTCCAACCCGTCGGCGGCCACGACAACTCCCGGACGTATTTCGATGCGCTCGATCATGGGCGGTGGGTCGCGGACGGTGGCGGACGACCGCGGGAGCGTACGCGTTCTTGCGGCGGGGGCCAGCCCGACCGACCCGTCGGCAGCATGACGGATGCATGACCGTAGGCGGCCGAGTGGTGCGCCGGGGGCGGGTATGGGTTAAGCTGCGGAGCTTGAGCTACCGATTGCGGCGCTCTGTCCAGGGGTTCTTGGCAACGACGTGCGCGGCCGCGCTGTCGGCCGCCTGCGCCTCCGGCGCGACAATCGAGGCGAACGTCCCCGACGCGTCGACCGGGGACGGGGGAACCGTGATCGCGACGGGCGACGCGACGGCCTCGTCGTCGTCCGGGGGGAGCACCGTCGACGGAGAGATCGCCGAGTCGAACCCCTTGGACGGGCTCGGTGCGGACGGCGCCGATCCGGGCGTCGAGGCCGGAGCCGATGGCGGGTGCGCTCCCGGGACGATCGACTGCAGCGGTGCCTGCGTGACCCTCGGCACTCCGGCGAATTGTGCGACTTGCGGTGATACCTGTACGACGACCGTCGCCAACGCCGAGGCTACATGCGTCGACGGCACGTGCGCGTTCGAGTGCAGCAGCGGCTACAGCCTCTGCCAGGGCGCCTGTGTTCAGTTCTCGACCTCGGACAACTGCGGCAGCTGCGGGGCAAGCTGCAACGCCGGGGCGGGCACGCCGGTCTGCGCGGGCGCCGGCGGCTCGTACTCGTGCGTCTCGGGCTGTCCCAGCGCCGCGCCGATGCTCTGCAGCGGGAGCTGCGTCGACACGACGAGCGACGGTGCCAACTGCAGCACCTGCGGCCACACGTGCACGACGGGCGTCGCCAACGCGGGGCCGGCGTGTGTGCACAGCGCGTGCACCTTCACGTGCAACGCGGGCTACTCGCCCTGCAACGGCGCCTGCGTTCAGTACACGACGGCCACCAACTGCGGCGGCTGCGGCCAGTCGTGCGCCGCCGACAGCGGGACCCCAGTGTGCTCGGGCTCGGGGAGTTCGTATTCGTGCGGCTCGGGGTGTCCGTCAGGTACGCCCACGCTGTGCGAGGGGGCGTGCACGAGCACCACGAGTGACGCGAACAACTGCGGCAGCTGCGGCCATTCGTGTCCTGCCGTCGCCAACGCGAGCCCTACGTGCGTCAACGGGAGCTGCACCTTCACGTGCAACAGCGGCTTTACCAAGTGCGGCAGCGCTTGCGTCAATCTCACCAGTGACAGCAACAACTGCTCGGCCTGCGGCCATGTCTGCGCCGCCGACAGCGGCACGCCCGCGTGCTCCAATTCGGCTTGCGTCTCCGGCTGTCCTTCGGCGACGCCCACTCTCTGTGGAGGGTCGTGCGTCAATACGACGACCAGCTCGAGTAACTGTGGCACCTGTGGCAATGCGTGCTCCACCGGCGTCTCGAACGCGACCGCCGAGTGCGTCGGCGGTGCGTGCACCTTCGCGTGCAACAGCAGCTATACCCTCTGCAACGGCGCCTGCGTCGACTTCGACACCAACAACAACAACTGCGGCGGCTGCGGGTCCACGTTCGCCTGCACCAACAACCTGCAGTGCAGCGGCGGGACGTGCACTTGCGTCAAGTCGGATTGCCCCGGCTGTCTTCTTGCAGCTCAATGCTGCAAGACCAGCACCCAGTGTGGTTGCACCGGCCTCCTCGGGCTTGGGGGCTGCAACTGATTGCGCGATGTCTTGCCGATCCCGGATCTGCTCTCCGCGCACGCGCGGGTGCGGGTCGACCTCGCGACGCTGAGGCAGGCGCTCGTCTTCGCGTTCGCGTCCAGCGGTTCGTACGACGTCTTCGACGAGGTCACGGCAAAGGCCACCCTCCCGGCGTCGTCATGGGACCGCGCCGCCTTCGCGCGTGACCTTTACCTCGACGAGGTCGTCGAGTCCTGCCTTCGCGTGCATATTGCCGGGACTCGATACCGGACCTGCTCGAGGTATCTGGCGCGAGTCATCGCCGAGCCTCCTCGCGACGAGCACGACACCGAGACCCGGCGAGCCGTCCTCGTGGATCTGCAGTCGTCACCGGAGATGCGCGGCGAGCTCGAGCGCATCTACCTCGCAATCGTCGCCCTGCGCGGATTGCTCTGCGCCCCGCGCCAGCCGGCGCCCCGGGCTAGGCGCTTCGAGATCCTGCGCGCTACACGCGAGACGTTCGAGCTGCTCGCGGCTTCGTTCGACGGCGCGGGCTCGGCGCTCTCGCGGCTCCGTGACTTCGGCGCCGCGGTCGTGGGTGGTGACGCATTCCGTCGCCTCGCGTCCCTCCTCGATCACGACGAGCACCGGGCCTCCCTTGATCTGCGTGTGAGGATGGGCGCCGACGGCGAGGTGCGGGCGATGGATCTCGTCGGCGTTCGCGAAGAGAGGAGTAACCCGTTTCGCGTCTCGCTTTGGCGGCGGGTCCTCGTGAGGCTCGTCCTCTTTTTCCGCGGCTATCGCACCACGGCGGAAGAGATCGCGGAGCGACTGCTCTCCGAGGTGTTCGCGGGGGTCGAGGACGAAGTGGCGTTGCTCTTCCAGGTCTCGGGCGACATCGAGCTTTGCCTGGGGGCCCTCTGCTTTCGCGATCGCGCGCGCGGCGCGGGGCTCGACGTCGCGCTCCCCGTCCTGGTGGGCGCGGAGGAGCCGCTCCACCTCGACGCGCTGTTCAACCCGCTTCTGCTCGCGTCCGGGACTCCGGTCACGTGCGACATTCGCGCGAGCCGCGGAGCGATCGTCGTCGTGACGGGCCCGAACTCGGGCGGCAAGACGCGCCTCCTGCAAGCGGTGGCGACGGCGCAGCTTCTGGGCGACGCGGGTCTCTTTGCCCCCGTCCGCGCGGCGCGGATGCCGCGCGCATCGGGGCTCTTCGCGTCGCTGTTCGAGGAGGCTAGGGCAGGACAGCCCGAGGGGCACCTCGGCATGGAGCTCATGAGGATTCGGCGGCTCTTCGACCAAATGGACGCGAATGGCCTGGTGGTTCTGGACGAGCTTTGCTCGGGGACCAACCCGTCCGAGGGCGAGGAGATCGCGCGACTCGTCCTATCGCTTCTGCCCGAGCTCGGTGTGCGGGCCTTCGTGACGACACACTTGCTGCAGTTCGCGGCGAAGCTGTCCGCGGAGCATCCGAACGGTCCGCTCGAGTTCCTTCAGGCCGAGCTCGACGCCGAAGACCGACCAACTTACCGCTTCGTCCCCGGCGTCGCGCGGACTTCCCTCGCCCACAAGACGGCCGCGCGCCTCGGAGTAACGCGTGAGGAGATCCTCGACCGGATCGCGACCAAGAAGCTACGTCAGAACGCGACGTAGCGCCACGGGAGAACACTACGGAGGCGGCGGCGGGACCGTCGGGAATGCCGTCGGCCAGGTGCTTGGAAGGGCTGTCGGGAATGTTGTCGGGAGCGCAGTGGGCAACGCCGTAGGAAAGCCCGATGGCAGCGCCGTGGGGAACCCTGGGGGGAGTGACGTAGGGAAGGCCGACGGGAAGCCTGGAAGGGCGGTCGGCAGCCCCGGCGGCAGGCCCCACGGAGCGGCAGCCGCGTCCCCGGCGACCGACGGAGCGCCCCCCTCGACTGAATGACCGGGCGACCCGTGCGAACGCGCCGCTTGCGCCGTCGCGAGCGGCGGCACCTCCATCGGCGCAACGGCGGTGGCTGGCGGGACCTCCGGGACGGCGACGCTCGCAGTCGCCGCGGTCCCCCCTGCCTGCCCTTTCTGAGAGTC
This sequence comes from uncultured delta proteobacterium, assembly GCA_963847465.1. GTDB lineage: Bacteria > Myxococcota_A > Polyangia > Polyangiales > Polyangiaceae > Palsa-1150. Next base: position 392,929 of record CAWKAF010000034.1, read on the forward strand.
GCACGCCACGACGAGCGGCGAGCCGGTCGCCACTGCGAGCGCGATCAGCCGGATCAAGCTTGGGCTTCGCATTTCATCGTCCCGGGCGGTGCGCTTGTTGCGCGGCGCGCCCAGCGCCTATGCTCTCGCGGCCCAGGATGGTCCACAAGGCACTTCTCTTTGCTCATCTGATCGGCTTCGCGGCGTACCTGGGCGCGGGATTTGCCCAACAGCGGTTCATGGCTCGCTCCCGTCAAGCGGGGCTCGCCTCGGCCATCCGAGACGAGTACGAGCGACTCGCCGCCACCATCCTCACGAGAATCGAGCTACCCGCGCTGATGGCGCAGGTGGCAACGGGCGTTGCCTTCATCGCCCTCGACCCTGCCTGGCTGAGGCTCGGCTGGATGCACGGGAAGCTCGGTTGCGTGGTCATCCTTCTCGGTCTCTCGCACGCAGAAATGTTCAACGCGCGCGCAATCGTCAAGACGCGTGCCGCGCGCGGCGACGGCGCGAACGCCGACATCGATGCACGCAAGACCCGTCATGCCACGCTCGGGGCGATCGGCGCGCTGGTCGTCGTGACCCTCGTGGGTCTGGTCGTTTACGGCCTCGGCTGACGTTGGCGAACGTGAGCTCCCGCCACGAGAGTCTACTCGACGAGATTCGCCGCGAGTTTCCCACCTTCGAGATCCGAGCCAAGCGAGGCAGCACGTTTCAGCGGGCGATCGGGATCGCGCTCGCGGTGGTCACGCTCGGAGGCCAGCGCGCGTACGTCACTCGGTATCACACAGTCCTCTTCGGCAGACTCTACGTTCCCGACGCGTGGGACAGGATGTCGGACGTGGACCGATACGTCCTCCTTCGCCACGAGCGCGTGCACCTGCGACAACGCCGGCGCATGGGAGACCTGATGATGGCCATCGTCTACCTTTTCCCCATTCTCCCGCTCTTTCTCGCGTGGGGTCGGGCGCGCATCGAGTGGGAGGCGTACGTCGAGACCATCCGCGCCACGGCCGAGGTGAGCGGGCTAAAGGCAGCGCGCGCTCTCGAACACGAAATCGTCCGGCGATACGTTGGCCCAGACTACGGCTGGATGTGGCCGTTCCCGAGAACGGTGCGGGGGTGGTTCGCGGAAGTCATCGAGACGCTGGAAGCGGAAGGGGTGGCGCGGCCCTGAGGTCGCTGCGCCGAGAATGTGGTAACTCCTTCCGACGATGGCGGTCGTCGGAATCGACCTCGGGACGACCAACACTGTCGTCGCTTGCGTGCGCGCCGGCCGCGTCCAGGTGCTCGGAGACGACCACGGCCGACGTCTCCTGCCGAGCGTGGTGTCGTTCCATCCGAACGGCGATGTGCTTGTCGGGCATTCGGCAAAGGAGCGGCGCGTCGTCGACGCAAAGAATACGATTGCGAGCGTCAAGCGGCTACTCGGGCGCGCATGGGCCAGTGACGAGATCACACGGGCGCGCCAGCGCTTTGCCTTCGAGCTCAAAGAAGGGCCCGGCCAGGGGCCGCTCGTGGTCGCCCGCGGCCAGGAGTACACCCTCCCCGAGATCAGCGCGTTCGTCCTCAAGCGGGCTCGGAGCATCGCCGAGGCGTCGCTCGGCGAGACGGTCGACCGCGCAGTCATCACGGTCCCGGCAAACTTCAACGAGCTGCAGCGCGCGGCGACCAAAGTGGCCGGGCGCGTCGCCGGTCTCGACGTCCTCCGCATCATCAACGAGCCCACCGCTGCCGCGCTGGCCTACGGTCTGGGTCGTACCGTCAAGGAGCGCATCGCTATCTACGACTTCGGCGGCGGCACATTCGACTGCACGCTGCTCGACCTTTCCGGCAACGTGTTCGAGGTGCTCGCGACGGCCGGCGATACCTTCCTCGGCGGCGATGACCTCGACCTCGCCATCGCCGAGCGGATGTCGGAGGCCTTTCTGCACGCTCATAGGTACGACTCGCGATCGGACCCGCAGGCGTTCGAGCGGCTACGGGTGGCTGGCGAGCTCGCCAAAATAGACCTCTCGTCGAGCGAGCGCGCCCATACGAAGCTGCGCGAGGTCGCATTCGGGATCGGAGGCGCCCATCTCGATCTCGATTTCGGGATGACCCGGGACGAGCTCGAGATGCTCGCAATGCCTCTCGTCGAGCGAACGTTCGCCGTCTGCCAGGAGGCGCTCTCGATCGCGCGGCTTCCGGTGAGCGCCTTCGACAAGGTCATTCTCGTCGGCGGATCGACACGCATCCCCCTCGTACGGCGGCGCGTCGAGCAGTTCTTCGGGGCGCCACCTCTCGATCGCGTCAACCCCGACGAGGTGGTCGCCATCGGCGCCGCCATCCAGGCCGCCGCGTTGACCGAGGTAGAGCGCAGGCGAAGCATCCCGCCCCCCCGGTACCGGGCGGGGCACGCAAGAGCTACCCGTCCGTCCCCGAACCACTCGAACAAGAGGACGAAGTCACCGTCACGGCGCACGTATCCGAGCTTCTTCGGGGAGCGCGATCGTCCACGCCGTCGTCACCGGACGTGCCGCGGACCACGCAAAAGATGGGGTTCCCCCGCGTCGGGTCGACGACGGCGCGCATGCCGAGCGCCAGCTCACTGCCGCGGCATCCCGCGAACGTCGGGTCGACGACCCGACCGCTGGGGGCACCGTTGCCGCCGGCGGCACCGGATCCGGCGTCGACGATTCCCACGCCGATCGCTTTCGAGGACATCCTTCGATCGACGCCTCCGCCGCCGCAGCCGCCTCGTGACATGTACGCACCGGCGATCGCTCCCCCCACGAAGAGCGTCCCTTCGGCGCCGGCGTCGGTCGAACCTCACCTGCCGCTCGTCATGCCCAACAGGTCGGAGCCTCCGCCGGTCCCATCGGGACTGCCTCCGGTGCTCGTGGACGTCACGCCCCGAGCGCTCGCGGTCGAGACTGTCGGCGGCTGGTGCGACGTCGTGGTGCAGCGCAATGCGAAGATCCCGTGCGAACGAACCCGCGCATTCGCAACGTCGAGCGACATGCAGACTCTCGTCCGCGTCCGCGTGGCCCAGGGTGAGGACGCCGTCTTTGCCAACAACACCTACCTCGGTCAGGTCGAGCTCGTCGGCTTGCGGCCGGCACCGCGAGGAGAGGTCACGATCCAAGTGCGCTTCGAGATCGACGAGAGCGGAACCCTCAAGGTCTTTGCCATCGACGTCACAACGGGCCGCGAGGCCCATGCGGTGCTTCAGCTCGTGGGCATCGCCGGCGCCCAAGGCATCGAGGCAATGCAGGCGCGTCAGGCGGCCATGCGTGTAAGCTGACGACATGGAGAGCGTAGTCGCCACGGCTTCATCGGATGACTTCGTCTTCGAGTGGCTCCGCGTGCTCGACGACCTCACGTACTATGAGCTCTTCGCCATCGCCGCGAACGCCGACGCCGACGACCTGCGCCGCGCATTCCACGACTTCTGCGACGCCTTTCACCCCGACCGCCACGTCGCTCGTTCCACCGAGGAGCGGGTGGCCCTCTCGGCCATCTTCAAGCGCGGAACGGAGGCCTATCTGGTCCTTTCAGACGAGGGACTGCGAGAGCGCTATGACGAGCAGCTCCTTGCGAGAGGCGTCGCGCGCCCACCCAGGATGAGTCTCGCGCATTCCCGGCCGCCGTCCAGGCAGTCGGTCGGGCCACGAAAGCTCGAGGACTCATCGCTGTCTCCGGCGGCGCGCCCTTTTGCGCGGCGCGCCGAAGAGCTGATCGGTGCCGGCGACTTCAGGCAAGCGAAGTTGCAGCTCGTCATGGCCAATCACATGGACCCCGGCAACGAGGCCCTCGAGGCGGCGCTCCGCAAGGTCGAGGCCAAGCTCGCGGAGCGAAAGTGAGCGGCGCCGCGTCCTTGAACGGCGCAGGCCACCGCACTAGCGTGGGCCCCGTGGCTCGCGCGCGCACGCACCCGGCGGATCGCCTCTTTTACCCGCTCGTGGCCCTCACGGCAGCCACCTTCGTCGCCGAGATTCTGTTCGTGTTCCTCAGGACGCCGATCGAGCTCCGAATGGGAATCGTGCAGAAGATCTTCTACTTTCACGTACCGAGCGCGTACGCCATGTACCTCGGGGCCACGGCGTGCTTCGTTGGCTCGGTCGCCTACCTCGTCCGACCTACCGACTCGAGTGACGCCTTGGCCCGCGCAGGGGCGGAAGCCGCCATCGTGTTCGGCGCCATCGTGCTGACGACCGGGCCCCTCTGGGGCGCAAAGGCGTGGGGGACGTTCTGGACGTGGGATCCGCGTCTGACGACCGCTCTCTTGAGCGTTCTTATCTACGTGGCGTACGCCGTTTTGAGGGCGTTTGCGGGCGACGGGACCGCCGAGCGGAAGTTCTCGGCGGCGCTGGGTGTCCTAGGCGCGGCCAATCTGCCCATCATTCACTTCAGTGTTCAGAAGTGGGGCGGGCAGCACCCCATGGTCATCACCGGCAAGGGCGGAGGCCTCCAGCACCCGGACATGAAGCTGGCCCTCGCCCTCGGTTTCTTCGCGTTCACCATGCTCGCGATCCTGCTCGTATGGGCGCGCACGCGAGTCGAGCTCGCCCGGAGCCGGCTACTGCGCGCCGAGGACGACGCAATCGATTTGGGCCTCGACACTAGGACGGAGGCATGAGCGATCGCGATGACCCCGGCGCGGTCCCGCAGACGACCGACCGCGCCACTACCTTTCAGGCCGTGCAGGGCGGACAGGAGCACCACAGCGGAGAGACGCTGCTGGTAAGCGCCTACGCGGTGCTGTGGGTCCTGGTCCTGGCGTGGGTCGCGTTCATATGGCGCAAGCAGGGCGACCTGAACGCACGCCTCTTCGACCTCGAGCGCGTGCTCGACAAGGCCGCCGCGGAGAAGACGGCCGCGCGGAAGACGTGAGCCCTTGAATACGCCGGGCCCGGAGCATTTCATCTTCATTCCCGGCGTGCTCCTCATCGGGATCGTCCTTGGCTATGTCCTCGGCGTGCGCGCCGCCAAAGCGGAGATCGATCGACGCCGTCGACGGGCCAGGGAATGACCGCTCTAGGGGGAGGCCGCCTTCTGGTGATCCTCGCCGGCGTCCTTCCGGCCCCCGCGTGCGCGGGCGCTGCGGGACGTGACACCGTGCCGTCGTCGACGGACGTCGTGGCCGATGCCGGAGCGCCGTCTCGAAGCGGCGAAGGATACGAGTACGTCGCGCGGCGACCACTCGCGGTCGTCGCGCTTGCGGAAGCCCGCGGGATGGAACCCGCGCTCGCGCGAGCGGCGATCGACCATCTGGCCGACGCGGTCGACGCCTGTGCTGCAGACGAGGAGAAGAAGGGGTCGCCCGTCCAGGGAGCTGCTCGCGTCGTCGCACAGATCGACGGCGACGGTCGCGTCACTGGCACGAGTGTGAGGATCGATCCGGGCGCAGGAGTCGCTCAGAGCGCCGTGCTCTGCCTCGTCGCACCGACGAGGCTGATGACCTTCCCTCCGACGGATGCCGGCCCGCGAGGCATGGCCATCGAGGCCCTGTGGGGGCGAGGGGTTCCCGCGGTGCACTGAACGCGCGCCCGCGGCATCACGCGCGCCCGGCAAGCTGACCGCACGCCGCGGCCACGTCCGACCCGCCGCTGTAGCGCAGGTGCGGGCGCAGGCCGAGCGCGAGCAGGTATCCGACGAAGCGCGCCACGTCGCCGCGAGCGAATGGGTCGACCCCGTGCTCGTCGATGGCGTTGTACGGCACGACGCTGACTCGCGCGCGAACCCCCGTGCGATCCTCGAAACGACGCGCCAGGTCCGCCAGGGCGCGCGCGTCATCCTCCGTGTCGTTCACGCCCGCGAGCGGCGTGACGGCCCACATGGGCGCGAGACCCGTCGCTCTGGCGTGGTCCTCGACGGCGTCGATCACCTCATCGAGCGGATGCACGTCATCGATCGGCATCAGCCGTCTGCGCACCTCTCTCCGCGCGCTGGCGATCGAGACGCCGAGGCGAACTTTGGGCAGCTCGCGGCCGAGCCTCCGGATGCCGCTCGGCAGGCCGGACGTGCACACGGTGATGGCGCGCGCGTCGATCGCGAGCGCACATGGATCGCACATCACGCGAATCGCGCCGATTACCCGGTCGACGTTCGCGAGGGGCTCGCCCATGCCCTGGAAAACGACGCCGTGTACCCGCTGCCCGAGCCCCAGCGTCTGGCGCACGAGGCGCACCTGCTCGACGATCTCCCAGGTCTCGAGGTTGCGTACGAGGCCTAGCCGGCCCGTCGCGCAGAAGGTGCACCCGAGCGCACAGCCAGCCTGCGAGCTCACGCACGCACTGAACCGACCCGTTCGCTCGAGAGGGATCCGTACGGACTCGACGACATGACCGTCCTCGGTTCGGAGCGCGAGCTTGACGAACGGGTCGAGGGCGCTCCGGCGAAGGGCGATGAGGTCGAGCGTTGGGACGTGTCCGTGAGTCCGGGTAGCCTCGATGGACGCGCGCCTCACCCCCTGCAAAGGACCTGAGCTCCACCGGCCGCGGTGAACGGCGGAGACGATACGCCGCGCATCGGCAGGGTCGATGTCCACGGCTCGCGAGAGCGCATCCGGCGTGATGGCCTGAAGCGCCAGCACGCCCTGCCGTTACCACGCGGCGTGCTACGTTGCACACGTGTTCGGCCTGAGCTTCGGCGAGCTCCTCGTGCTTTTGCTGGTGGCGGTGATCGTGCTCGGCCCCAAGGACGTGCCTCGCTACCTGCGAAAGGCGGGCGAGTTTGCTGGGAGGCTCCGTCGTCTGGCGTTCGACATGCGCGAGAAGAGCGGCATCGACGAGGTTCTTCGCGCCGAGGGCATCGACCGCGACATCGCGGAGATCCGGAAGCTTGCGCGCGGCGAGATCGACGGCGTCGTCACGGCGGTGCGCTCGACCACCGATCCGTTGCGGCGGGACTTTGCGGCTCCAACCTCGAGCGCCGCGCCCGAGCCTCCACCCCCCTCCCCTCTTCGAGGGCCAGCGCGAGTACCCCGCGGAGGGTGCAGACGCCTACGGCGCGTTGCCCGACACCGCCAAGGTCTACGAGGGTGACTTGCCCGCGTCGCCTCTTTCCGCAGACCCTCTCTACGCCCGCGGTGAAGTGGCCGGCGAAACGGACGTCGGTGTGCCTTCTTCGGCGGCTGCCGAGGCCGCCTCGTGAGCGCTGCCGCGCAGGCGCCCGGCCCCGCGGATCCGAACGGAGCCTGGGGAGCCCAGCCGGCGACGTGCGCATGACGATCTGGGATCACCTCGAGGAACTTCGCCGGCGAATCATCAAGGCCGCCCTAGGCGTCCTGCTCGGCACGGTGGGCGCCTGGAGCTTCCGCGAGCAGGCGCTCGCCTGGCTGGTCACGCCCTACCAGCGCACATGGATGGCGCACTTCCACAAGCCGCTGGTTCTCCAGACCCTCGCGCCCGCGGACGCGTTCCTGGGTTACTTCGAGCTCTCGCTCACGGCCGGTGTTTGCGTCTCGGCGCCCGTCATTTTCTACCAGCTCTGGGCGTTCATCTCGCCCGGCCTCTACGGGAAGGAAAAGAGGCTCATCGTTCCCTTCGTCGTGCTCTCGACGGTGCTCTTTCTCTCGGGCGTGGCCTTCGCGTACTACGTCGCGTTTCCCTTCACGTTCAACTACTTCCTCTCGCTGCTCGGGCCCATCCGCGACGGCGTGGAGCTGACGCAGATCGTGACGCTCGAGTTCTTCCTCGACTTCACGACTCGCTTTCTCTTGGCGTTCGGCGCGGTCTTCGAGCTGCCGCTCTTCATCGCGTTCCTCGTCCTTGCCAATATCGTCACGCCCCGGCAACTGTTGAAATTCGGACGCTGGGCGACGGTCCTCGCGTTTGCAGTCGGCGCGGTGGTGACCCCTGGGCCCGAAGTGACGAGCCAGCTGGCGGTCAGCCTCGCGCTCATCGGTCTTTATTTCATGTCGATCCCGATCGCCTACCTGCTCAAGCCGCGCCCCAAGGAGCCGCCGTCTACGCCACCCCGGTGACCGTGCTGCCACCCGAGGAGCGCTGCCCGTCGCTACTCCGAAGCGACGGGCGTCGGCGCCGGCAAACGGTGCGCGTCGAGCCAAAGGCCTTCGATGTCGTAGAGCTGGCGGGCCTCGTCCTGAAAGACGTGCACCACGACCTCGCCGAAATCCATCAGCACCCAGCTCGCCTGGGGGAGGCCCTCGACGGCGACGGGGCGCACCCCCTTCTTCTTGAGCTCCTCCTCGATCCCCTGCGCGAGGGCCTGGGCGTGACGGTCGCTTCGTCCCGTCATGATGACGAGGAAGTCCGCGTAGTCCACCTTCCCTGCAACATCGAGGATCTGGACGCGCTCGGCCTTCTTGTCGATGGCGGCCGCTGCGATGGCCGCCGCCGTGTCACGTGCCGACTCGGTCGCCACGCTCCATCCACCGCTCGCGTCCTCGCGCGGCGACTGCGCGAGGAGCCGCGGCTTCCTGAGAGGGCGCAGCCGGTCTCTCGCCGCTGCCGGCACGGCGGACGTCTTTGCTCGCGGCGGCCCCTTCGCCCGCGACGCTGCGGGTCCGGCCTTCACCTTCTCGTGCGAGCTCTTGATGCGCGTGCGCGGACGCTCACCCGCCTTTCCTTGTCCACCCTGCCTCTTGTTGGTCAAACCGTTCCCTATCTATCAGGTTCGTACTTGCCCGTCGCCGTCGATCACCCACTGGAACGTCGTGAGTCCCTGGAGGCCCATCGTGCCGCGCCAGTGAAGCTTACTCGTCGCCGTGCCAATCTCCGCGCCGAGGCCGAGCTCGCCTCCGTCGTGCAGACGCGTACTCGCGTTGACCACGACGCAGGCGGCGTCCACCTCGTGACGCCAGCGTTCGGCGTGGCCGGCGTCCGGGGTGCAGATGGCTTCCGTATGCCCGGAGCCGAACGTGGCGACGTGATCGAGCGCACCGTCAATCCCGTCGACCACCCGAACGGCGAGGATGCGGTCGAGGTACTCCTTGCCCCAGTCTTCGTCGCCAGCAGGCTTGGTCCCGGGCAGAATCGCACGCGTGCGCTCGCAGCCGCGGAGCTCGCAGCCACCGTCGACCAGAGCGCGTGCGATGGGCGGGAGAAGCGTCGCCGCGTCCCGGGTGTCGACGAGCAGACACTCGATTGCATTGCACGCGCTCGGACGCTGCAGCTTCCCATTCACCGCGATGCGCGCGGCCATCTCGACGTCGGCGCCACCGTCGACGTAAAGGTGGCACACGCCCTTCGCATGGGCGATGACGGGCACCCGCGCGTTCTCCTGGACGAAGCGAATCAGAGCTTCTCCCCCACGGGGAATCGCCAGGTCGACAGTCTCGGTCTGTTGCAAGAGCTCGCGAATCGCGTCGCGGTTTCCGGGCGGAAGCATCTGAACGGCGTCGCGCGGCAATCCGCATCCCTCGAGCGCCTGCGTTATGACCGAGTGGATGGCGGCGTTCGACCGCGCGGCCTCCGACCCCCCACGCAGGACGACGGCGTTCCCGGCCTTGAGGCACAGGGCACTGGCATCCGCCGTGACGTTGGGGCGCGCTTCGTAGACCATGGCCACGACGCCCAGGGGGACACTGACGCGCCGGACGCGCACCCCGTTCGGACGAGTCGACTCGAAGAGCACATGGCCCACCGGATCGTCCAACCCGGCGATCTGCGCGACCGCGTCGGCCATCTGAGCCATGCGGGTCGGGTCGAGCGAGAGGCGATCGATCAAAGCGCCGCTCGTTCCACGAGCCCGCGCATCCTCGACATCACGTTCGTTCGCGGCGAGAACGTCGGCCATCTGGCTTCGCAGCCTCGCCGCGACGTCGCTCAAGGCCGCGTCCTTCGCGGCCCGGTCTCGCGGGGCGAGGGCACGCGCAGCGACGCGTGCCCGGCGGCAGAGGGCGGCGACCTCGGACATGGCGCCAGACACCTAGCACGAGTGGGCCCGCCTTCTCGACGAGTGGGGTATGCTGGCCGCGATGCCCACCCGGCGGCAGCTGCGCGCGTTGGCCCTATTTGCGTGCATCGTCGCCGCGGAAAGTCCGCGCGCGGCGCGAGCCGACGAGACCACCCCCGCCAACGTGGCGGCTGCGAGGCGTCACTACGATAGAGCCCGCGCCGATTACGAGCAGGGCGCCTACAGAGAGGCGATCGCCGAGCTCGAGGCGGCGCACACGCTCGATCCCAACGCCAAGGACCTGGTGTTCAACCTGGCTATCGTTCACGAGAAGCTGGGCGACGTCGACGACGCGCTGAAGTGGTTCTACCTCTATGGGACGATGAGCCTGACGCCACAAGAGCAAGAAAGGGCCGACTCGTACATTCGCCGGCTCGAAGGAGCAAAGCGCGAGCTCGATCGAAAGCAGGCCACGCAGGCGCCTCCGACCCCGGCGCCGCCCCCCCCCCGACCGCGAAGCCGGAGCGGCTCCCTTCCGTCGGCCGAGTCGACGCCGCGACCGTGACCGTGGCAGGGGTGGCGGGCGCTACGCTCCTCTTCGGGGTCGTCCTGGGAGCCAAGGCGAAACAGGACCAGCCGGGGAGCACCTTCGTGACCGGTCAGGACGGTTCGTACACGGATCTCGTGAACCGAACCGACCTCGCTCACCGGGAGGCAGTCATCGCTGACGTGAGCTTTGCGATTTCTGCCCTGAGCGCCGCTGGGGCAGCCTACTTGTTCTTTTCGCGCCCAGCGGTCGCGACGAGAGGAGCCAAGATTTCCGCCAGCCCGCTGGCACGAGGTGGAGCCTTGCGATTGGAAGCTGCCTTCTGATGCGCTCTCCGGAGTCGAATCGGGCGACCGGCCTGCTCGCCGCAGTCATGGCCGTCGCAGTGCCCGCGTTCGCGAGCAACGGCGGCTGCGAGCTCGTCGTTCCCGACACGGTTCCGGCTTTCAGCTGCATCCCTGCCCCCGATAGCTGTCCCAGCGGCGCGGTCTGCTCGCCAGCGACCAAGCAGTGCGTCGCGCTCTCCCTGACGTGCCCGGCCGTCGGGTGTGAGGCCGGCCTGTCCTGCGACGCGGGCACGCTCGCGTGCGCTCCGAGACCGGTGGATGCAGGCTCGCCTTCCAGCTGCAATTCGTTGGGCTGCCCCTGCAGCGGTCCGTCCGATTGCCCCAGCGGCATCTGCGGCGACGAGCTCACCGTCAGCGCAGACGTCTACGACGCCGCGAACGAGACCAGCTTCTGCACGAAGCCGTGCTGCACCTCGGCCGACTGCGACGGGGCAACCGTGTGTTACGCCACGGCATCCGGTGGCAACTACTGCGTGAGCCCTGGCTGGCTGGGTCGCTCGTCCAAGCTAGGGGCCCTCTCGAGCGGCGCGACTTGCGCAGGCGACTCGGACTGCCGGTCCGGACTCTGCGCGGGGACGTCGTGCGCGGACACCTGCTGCTCGACGGCTCAATCCGCCACCGAGTGCTCCGCGGGCACCAGTTGCCAGTTCGGTACGTTCCCTGGCAAGACGTTCGACGTCCACTACGCTGCGTATTGTGCCCCGGCGTCGGGGACGGGTACGAACGGAGCCTCCTGCACGAGCAGCAGCCAATGCGTCGGTAACCTCTGCGCCAGCGGCACTTGCCACGACGCCTGCCGGAACTCGGCGGACTGTGGGAGCCCGAGCCAGGAATGCGGGTACGCCATATCACCCGTCGCGACGTCGGCGCTCATCGCCGCGTGCTCGTCTTCGCTAGGCACCGGCGCCGAGGGAAGCAGCTGCCAGAACAACAACGGGTGCCAGAGCGGCTTCTGCGACGCCACCGCGAACCAATGCACGGACGTCTGCTATGCAGACTCCGACTGTACCGTGGAGGGATGGCGCTGCCGACCCGAGGTCGTAGTGCTGGGCGGAGCGAGCTTCTCCTACCTTGCCTGCGGGAGCTAACCTGCGAGCCGAATGAAACGTTACCGCGCTGTCTTCCGCTGCTTCGCCGGCTGCGATGGGGAGTACCCGTTGACGGAGCCCCTCTATCGTTGTCCCAAATGCGACGGGCTGCTCGAGGTCGCGCACGACGTGCAGGCCCTCCGCGACCGCAGCGCGGCGGCCTGGATGAAGCTCTTCGATGATCGGTGGATGCGCACCCAGTGGCCGTACGGGTCCGGCGTGTGGGGCAAGCGAGAATGGGTCGCTCCCGAGGTGCCTGACGAGAACATCGTTTCTACGGGCGAAGGCGGGACCAACGTCTTCTGGGCAGATCGACTGGGCCGCGAGATAGGCATCGCCGACCTGTGGATCAAGCTCTGCGGTAACTCCCACACGGGGAGCTTCAAAGACCTGGGGATGACCGTCCTCGTGAGCGTCGTCCGGCAGGCGATCGCGGAGAACAAGCTCGCGACCCGCGTCCTCTGCTGCGCCAGCACCGGTGACACGAGCGCCTCGCTCGCAGCCTACGGTGCCGCCGCGGGGCTGCCGGTCGCGGTTCTTCTTCCACGCGGACGCGTCTCGACGGCACAGCTCGTCCAGCCGCTAGCGCACGGAGCCCGGGTGTTCGCGCTGGAGACCGACTTCGACGGGTGCATGGCCGTCGTGAGAGAGCTTGCCCGCCGCGGCCTCGTCTACCTCGCGAACTCGATGAACCCCCTGCGCATCGAGGGGCAAAAGACGGTGTCGCTCGAGATCGTTCAGCAGTTCGAATGGGAGTCGCCCGACTGGGTCATCCTCCCGAGCGGCAACCTTGGGAACGCCGCCGCGCTGTACGCGGGCTTCAAGTTGATGCTCGAGCTGGGTCTCATCGCGCGTATCCCACGCCTCTGCGTGGCTCAGGCGGAGAAGGCAAACCCGATGTATCTCGCCTTCATCGGCGGCAAGGACGTGGTCGAGCCCATCGTCGCGGGCGAAACCATGGCGAGCGCAATCCAGATCGGTAACCCCGTGAGCGCGCCGCGTGCAATGGCCGCTCTCAGGGCCATGAACGGCGTCGTCGAACAAGCCACGGAGGAAGAGCTGGCGGACGCCTGCGCGCGTGCGGACAGGACGGGGCTCTACACGTGCCCGCATACCGGTGTTGCCCTCGCCTGCCTCTTCAAGCTTCGTGCGCGCGGCCTGGTCGAGCCGCAGCACCGCGTCGTGGTCGTGTCGACCGCCAACGGACTGAAGTTCACGGAGTTCAAGCTCGCGTACCACGAGCGACGAATCGCCGGCGTCGACGCGCGACGGGCCAACGATCCGGTCATCATGGAGCCGGACGTCGAGCGCATCGCGAGCGCGATTGCCGAGATGAGCTGATCAGCCGTTGCCGCCGTCGTCGCCGGAGGCACTGTCGCCGGAGTCCACTGCCGCCTCGCTTGGGCCATCGGATCCGCTGCCCGCATCGGCCGGTCCGGAGTCCGCTCCACCCTCCGCCGTCGCCTCGGCAGCGACGTCGGCCGTCCCCGTATCTGCGGCGGAATCCGGAGTGCCCGTCTCGGCAGCCTCTGCCGGCGCATCGCTCGTCGCCACGTCCGCTGTCGCGTCCGTACCGGGGGCTGCCTCGGCCGGAGCGTCGGCGCTCCCTTGGGGTGAGTCCCCCTGAGTCCCCGTGTCGTTCGCACCGGAGGAGTCCGACGTGACCTCGCCGTCGTAGGTGGTCCCATCGGGGCCCCCCTCGGACGGAATCTTGGACCGATCGAACGTGACGAGTAGCTCGCAGCCCGGCATGCTGGCCACCCCCACACATCCAGCCGCCGCAACCAGGAGGCTCCACTTCATTGCGCGCTTCGTGTTCATCGCAGACCTTCCCATCGCACTCCTACCCTTTGGCGTTTCAGAACTGCAGCACGAAGCCCGCACCACCTGAGTGCGCACCGACCATGGGCGTCGGCGTGATCGTCACCGCTCTGTGTTTGGAGGACGCTGCCTTCGCAGGCGTGTCCTTCGAGGCAGACGCTGCCGCGGCCGGAGCCTCGTCCCTCGTCAAGAAGAGCACGGCGCTCGTGACGCCGAAGGTGATTGCAACGCCAAACGACATGTCCGAGATGAGCGAGTGGGTGTCGCCGTTGTCCGCGATCTGGGTCGTGGGGGTCTTGTCGAAGCTGCTCTTGTCGTTCAGCGCGAGGACACCAAACACCGTGCCCACGCCTGCGGCGGCTATCGCAAGGGCGCCCGTGATGTACGCGGGGACCTGGCTTCGCGGTTCTGACGGAGGCGGAGCTGGCGCAGGAGGTGGGGCAACCGCAACGGGCGTCGGAGGCGCAGGCGGCGCGACGGGAGGCGGAGGAGCCGAATCGAGGGTCACGGTCACCGCCTGCGCCGACGCGTAGCCGACGTCGATCTGCTTCTGCGCGGGAAGGCGACCTTGCTCCGTCAACTTGACGGTGTGAGGCCCGGGAGGGAGGTCGACGTCGAGGGGCGCCGGGGAAGCCTGAGGTTTCTCATCGATGGTCACGTTCGCGCCGGGCGGGGTCGACTCGATGTGAACCTTGCCCGGCAGCGCCTTGATTTCGGCGTCCCGCTTCTTGATCTCGTCGCCCTCGCTGGCCAGCTTGTCCGGTACATGGGCGAGGAACTTGTCGTACCAATCGGCCGCGGCGGCATAGTGCCCGAGGTTGTCCTCGGTCATGCCGATGTAACGCTCCGCCTGGGGGGTCGACTTGATATCGTTCGCGGCCTTGAACTCGGTGAGAGCACCGGCAAAGTCGCCCGCCTTGTACTTCTTGTCTCCCTCGCCGTAGTGCTTTTTGGCAGCTGCGAGGTCCGGCTTCGCTGGCGTTCCCTGCGCCCGGGCATCCGGGGTCAGGGCAAGCGCAAGTGCGCCCACGATGACGCCGGCAATGACCTTCGTCCACAATCCATTCGGCTGCTTGTCCAAGGCTACGCCTCCCTTTGCAGGTAAGCCTGCCGGCCAGGATACATTACGCGTTCCCCATCACGCCACAGGCTTTGCCTTTGCGTCGTCGGCCTCGGAGGCCACGGGTTCCACGAGCTCGACGAGCACTCCGCCCGTCGCCCTGGGATGGACGAAGGCCACCTTGTGCCCGCGCGCGCCCCTCCTCGGCGTCTCGTCGATCATCGGCAGCCCAAGCCCCTTGAGAAGGGCGATTGCCGACTCGATGCCCTCGACCTCAACGGCGATGTGATGAAGCCCTGGGCCTCTCTTCTCGAGGAAGCGCGACAACGAATCGTTGCCTCGGGGAGAGATGAGCTCGATGCTGGTGTCGCCGACTGGAAGGAGAATGGCTTCCGTCTTCTGGGACTCGACCACTTCGCGTTCGCGCGGCAGAAGGCCGAGGACGGCATGCCAGCGCGCAGCGGCTTCGTCGATGTCCGCGACGCAGACGGCAACGTGGTCGATTCTTTTGATCTTGAGCATGGGGACCGAGAGTCCACGACCATATCGCGCCGCGGGTGGAGGACAAGCGCGATATAATGGGAGGCTGCTCGCAGGACCGCCTGGGAGGCCCACTCGATGACGATGCTCGGCCGCTTCTCGTCGTTTGCGCCCTCTGTCGTGGCCGTCATGGCGAGCTCCGCCTGCGCGTCCATCTCGCCGCCCTTCGATGGCATGAAGGACGCGTCGATGACGGTGTTGCGCCTGCAGAACTTCGAGGCGCCGCCGCAGGCGCCGCAGGCCGCGGGCCCCGCCCTCGCCGGCCTGTCGTTGCCGCCACAGATCACCCAATGGATCACAGCGGGAGCCTCGCTACTGCCCCCGGGCCTGCTCCCTCCCGGGCTCCTTCCGGGCGCGGCTGCCACTCCGCCGCCCGCAGCAGACGCACCCCGGTTCCACGGGTTTCGCATCCTCGAGGGCCAGCCCGTCAACGACGCGACCACGAAGAGCGACATCATCGATCTTTTCGGGCATGGATCGAACTTCCAGGACACGACGTCAAATTGCATGTTCGCCGAGTTCGGCTTCGCGATGGCAGAGCCCGGTGCGCCGCCCGCCGAGATCCTCGTCTCTCTCTCGTGTGAGCAGGTTCAGGGCTATAACTTCGCGTGGCCGTACAGTCGGACCGGAATCTCGCCGGCTGCATCCCAGAAGGTAGTCTCGATCGCGCAGAGAGTGTTTCAGGGACGGTGAGGCGCCCGACGACGACGCGATGAACGACCGTCCGCTCGCTCCCTACGAGCCCAACCCGATCCTGGCGCGGCTCTATCGACGCTTCTTCGAGAGCATCGAGGTCGACGAGGCATGGGCGCGAGCCGTTCGTGCCGCGGACGCGAGCGGCACGGTCGTTTACGTGCTGCGGAACCTGTCGTTCGTGGACTTTCTCGCGCTCGATTACCTGACCAAGAGACACAAGCTTCCGCGGATCCGTTTCGCGAACGACCTGGGCCTGTGGGTGCTCGAACCGATGGGACGTGGTTGGCTCAGCGCTTTGCGAGGTCGTGCCCCCGACGGGGATGCTGCCGACCTCGAACGCGCCATCACGAGCGGTGCGAGCGCGGCGCTCTTCCTCAAGCGTCCACCGCATCTGCTCGAGAGCTCGGCCCGCGGAAAGATCGAGGGCGACAGGCTGATCCGCGTCCTCTTCGACGTGCAGCGACGAACGAACCGGCGCGTGCTCCTCGTCCCGCAGGTTTTCGTCTGGTCGCGTAGCCCGGGTACGCTGGGAGGAAACCTCGCGGACGTTGTGTTCGGACCCAGCGAGTGGCCTGGGAACATGCGGTCGATCGCCCAGTTTCTGGCGAACTGGCGCGACGCAACCCTGCGTGCGGGCGAGCCGATCGACCTCTCTGACTTTCTCGACAAGGAAGGTTCGAGCGCGGACGACGACGTACTCGTCCGCCGTCTCACCTACACACTCCTTCGCCGTCTCGAGCGCGAACGGCGCGCGATCATCGGCCCCGCCCGGAAGCCGGCGGACCGCTTACGCGAAGAAGTAATCCGGAGCCCCAAACTGAAACGGGTGATCGCCGACATGGCCGGCGAAGGCGCCAACGAGCGCTCCGTCATCACCGCGCGCGCGATCGCGATGCTGCGCGAGATGGAGGCCGCGCTCGACATGAACGAAATTGCCGCCCTCGACCAGCTGGTCGCCCAAGCGGCCGCGCGAATGTTCTCGGCCGTCGAGGTGGACGAGCCGGGGATAGAGCGTCTCCGTGAGCACGCGAAGGAGGGCACGCTCGTCCTGCTCCCGTCGCACAAGTCGCACATGGACTACATCGTCCTCGCCTGGATCCTCTACCGCCGGAAGATGCCGATGCCGCTGGTGGCCGCCGGCGACAACCTCAATTTCTTCCCGCTCGGGCCTGTCTTCCGGCGCGCAGGAGCATTCTTCATCCGGCGTCGCTTCGCAGGCGACCGCCTGTACTCCGCCGTTGTCGATGCCTATGTTCGCCGCCTCATCCGAGACGGATCGCCGCTCGAATTCTACCTGGAAGGCGGACGTTCGCGCACGGGCAAACTTCTACCGCCGAAGCTCGGTCTCCTATCGATCGTCGTCGACGCTGCGCTGGGAGTCCCGACCCGAACGACCTGGTTCTGCCCCATCAGCATCGGCTACGAGCGCTTCGTCGAGGAGAAGGCGTTCGTTCGCGAGCTCTCGGGCGGCGAGAAGCAAAGAGAGGACGTGCGCGGGTTGGTTAGGTCGATAGACCTCATGGTGGGCCGCTATGGGCGGCTCAGCGTGCAGCTCGGAAAGCCACTGAGTCTAGCGGGGGTCTTGAAGGAGATCGATGCAGCATCGACTCCGGAGGATCTGGCGAAGATGTCGCCCCCTCGGCGACGCGCAGTGATCACCCGGCTGGCGTATCGCGTGATGAACGAGATCAACGCGGTCACGGCAGTGACGCCCGGGTCGCTGGTGGCGACCGCTCTGCTGTCCCACGACAAGCGGGGGCTGCCCCAGGCCGAGCTAATCGAAACCTGTGAGCGACTTGCGCTCACCCTCCACCGTTTCGGCGCCCGCTTCAGTCCATCGCTGGTCGACGCGGGCGGTCGCGGGGGCATTCGCGCCTCGGCGCTGCGAGAGGCAATCGACATGTTCGCGCGCGCGCAGCACGTCAAGGCCCACCGCGTCGCCGACGACCTCATCTACCTGGTACCGCCGGATGCCCGGCTGTCCCTCGACCTCGCGAAGAACGTCATCTTCCACTTCTTTGCTTCCCGCTCCCTCATCGCGACGGGGCTCCTCGCGAGTCCGGGGCCACCGCTATCCATGAGTACGTTGCGCGAGCGGGTCCTGGCCCTGTCGCGCCTGTTCAAGTACGAATTCACGTTCCGCGCGGACGCTGCCTTCGAGCGTATCTTCGAGGAAGAAGTGGCTGCGATGGAGGCGGAGGGCGAGCTCACGCGCGTCGTGCTCAAGCCAAGCGAAGGCGCCGACGGGCTCCTGCCGAAAGGAGATGAAGGACGTAGGCAGATCGATCTCTACGCACGTCTTCTCGAGAACTTCGTCGAAGGCTACCGTGTTGCCGCCCGCGGTCTCGCCGCACTTCTGCGCGGCCCCCTCGGCACGAAAGACCTGATCAATCGCGCGATTACCTCAGGCGAGCGCATGTTCCTGGCCGGCGACATTGCCCGGCGCGAGGCGGTCAGCCGGCCGCTCCTCGAGAACGCCTACACCAGCTTCGTGGATCAGGGTTACGTCGCTCGCAAGGGACAGGACCTTGAGCTGAACGAGTCGTACAGAACGGCGAGTGCCGTGGCGACCATCGAGTCCCGCGTCGTAGCCATGAGCGCGCCAGCTCGCGGACGCCAGCCGTGAAGCTGGCGGTCGCCATCGCCATCCCTGCGTTCGCCCTCGCCGGCTGCGTGCGAGCTCCCTCTCCGCTCGCCCCGGCGTGGCACGGATCCATCGGAACCCCCAACAGGGGGGTGTTGACGGATGGATCGGAGCTCCGGCCCGTCGCCGGGCGGCTCCGGTGGTTGCGCGGAAACGACCGTCACTGGGGTCTTCCGCGCTTCGCGAGGGCGATCGAGAACGCCGCCGGCGAGGTGGCACGCGCGAAACCGGGCGCGACGCTCTGCGTGGGCAATCTATCCAGGCGCACCGGCGGGGGCCCCATGCCGCCCCACTTCTCGCACCGCTCCGGAGTGGACGCGGACCTGCTCTTTTACGTCACGACTCTCGACGGCGCCCCAGTGGAGAGCCCTGGTTTCGTCCATTTCGCCGCAGACGGGATCTCGCGAGACGACGGACACGGCCGTTGGCTCCGCCTCGATGTGGAGCGTGAGTGGCTGCTCGTCAAGGCGCTGCTCGAAGACCCCGATGCCAGGATCCAATGGGTCTTCGTGAGCGACGTCGTGCAAGCCATTCTCGTCGACTGGGCGCTCGCGCGCGGCGACTCGATCGAAATCGTCCGACGAGCCCGCGAGGTGATGCGCCAGCCCAGTCCGGGCGGAGTGCACGATGATCATATCCACGTGCGGACCGCCTGCTCAGCCGACGAAATGGCCGAGGGCTGCGAGCCTGTGGGGCCGCGTCGGCCTTGGCTTGCCTACGACCAGCCGGTGCCGTCGGACGGCGACAGAGACCTCGCCCTGGTTCTGATGAAGCCGGTGGACGCACCGTAATGGAGCGCCGAGGCAACCTGCTCGTCCGATGCGACGCAGCCCACTTGGGCGGCTACGTACGCGCGCGAACGGCGCAGCTCGCTTACTTGGATCCCCCATTCGGAGTAGGCGCATCCTTCGGAGCACGCACGGGGAAGGGCGGCTTGCGGTCCCGAGGCCGCGTCGCCTACGAGGACCGCTGGCCATCCATCGACGCGTACCTGGCATGGCTCGAGGAACGCCTTGCTGTGGTTCGCGAATGCCTGTCGTCGGAGGGAACGATGTGGCTTCACCTGGACCACCGCGCGGTCCACGAGGCCAAGACGGCATGCGATCGCGTCTTCGGACGCGCCGCCTTCCTCGGCGAGGTCGTGTGGGTCCCGGGCAACGGAGCGCGCGGGCCGCGGCGCGGTCCCGGCATCACGCACCAGACTCTGCTTCTCTACGCGAACGGGCGCGACTTCGTCTGGAACGCCCGGGATCCTGGCCTACGTGAGCCGTTTGCTCCGACGAGCCTGGCGATGCATTTTCGGCAACGGGACACAAGTGGGCGCCTCTACAGGGAACGGACAATCGGGGGCCGCACCTACCGGTATTACGCCGACGAGGGTCGGGCAATTGGCAGCGTCTGGAACGACTGCCCCGGGATGGTCGCGAACACGCCCCTGCTCCGCGAGACGACCGGCTACCCGACGCAAAAGCCCGTGGCGCTCATCGAGCGCATCGTGCGGGCCTCGAGCCGTACCCGGGGCCTCGTCATCGACGCCTTCTGCGGTTCGGGCACAACGCTCGTGGCGGCGTCGCGTCTCGGACGTGCTTTCGCTGGATGCGACGTCGGTCAGCTCGCCATCGAGACGTCCAGGCGGCGTCTGGACGCGGAGGGCGCCAGGTACGAGGTAGCTGTAGACTCGAGCCAATGGCTGGCCAGACCGAAGCGAGCCTCTACCCGCTCTTCCTGAAACTCGAGCATCGGTGCGTCCTCGTCGTCGGCGCGGGCGCGGTCGCCGAACGCAAGGTCGAGTCGCTGGTCGAATCGGGGGCACTCGTACGCCTCGTCGCACCGCGCGCAACCGCCAGGCTTCGCGAGCTCGCTCGAGATGGCATCGTCGAGTGGCTCGCCCGATCGTTCGAGGACGCCGACGCAAACGGCGCCTGGCTCATCGTCGCGGCGACCGCGGACCCCGCTGTACAGGAACGGGTTGCGATTGCCGGCGAGGTTCATCGAACGTTCGTCCTCGCCGTCGACGATCCGGGACACGCGACCGCGTACTCGGGCGCCGTCGTCCGGCGGCCTCCGTTCGCGATCGCGATCTCATCCTCCGGCGAAACGCCGGCGCTCACCCGGCTCCTGCGCGAAGTGATCGAGGAGGTTCTGCCCGGAGAGGCCTGGATCGATCACGCTAGGAGGTTGCGAGCAAGATGGCTCGCCGAGAAGACTCCGGTCGGGGAGCGATTCGGCGATCTGGTCCGGCAGCTCGCGGCGAAGCACCAATGACGGCGTTCACCCCACTGCCGCGCGCGCACCTGCCGCTCGCACGATGGCGCTCGACACTCGCCTCGCGACGACCTCGCCCACGATGAGAATCGCGGGCCCTTCGACGCGGGCCCCGCGCACGCGAGCGGCGATGTCGCCAAGGGTTCCGACGACCACTCGCTCGTCGGCCAGAGTCGCTCGAGACACGACGGCCGAAGGCATTCCCTCGCTGCGCCCAGCCGCGACAAGGGCCACGCAGAATCTCCTCTACCTTCCCAAGCCCCATGTAGAAGACCAGCGTGCCGGTGGGCGGCACTCGTGAGGCGATGTCGAAACGGTCTACGGCAGCGTGCGCTGTTACGAAGGTCACGCCAGAGGCACATTCGCGATGGGTCAGGGGGATGCGGGCGCTCGCTGCAGCCCCGAGCGCTGCCGAAATACCGGGCACCACCTCGAACGGAATGTTCACGGCCGCGAGCTCTTCGGCTTCCTCGCCGCCACGGCCGAAGACGAGCGGATCGCCGCCCTTCAGGCGAACAACTTCCTTGCCTTCCAGCGCACGCGCGACGACGACCGGATGTATACGCGCCTCGTGATGACGGCAGCCGTTCGCTCGCCGCCCTACCGCGATGAGTTCCGCGCCCGCCGGCGCCATTGCAAGAATTGCCGGCGATACGAGCTCGTCGAACGCCACGACAGCGGCCCCCCGAAGGAGCCTGTGCGCACGGACCGTGAGGAGGTCAGGGTCGCCGGGACCGGCCCCGACCAGCCACACCTTCCCTCGACCGACGCTGCGTACTCCATCGGTTGGACGGTTCATAACTCCTCTACCCCCCAGCGACGTGCGATCGCTCGATCCACGGGGGAGAATAGCACCGCCTCGCTGGTTCGCCCGAGAGCCACGATCACCACCACCACCGCCAGCACAAGCGCCGTGTCGCCGAGATCCCGCCCCGTTTCCAGAAGCTGACCAAGCCCGCCCGAAACGAACAGCAGCTCACCCGCCATCAGAGACCGCAGAGCGAACGTCCAGCCCACTTTTGCGCCTCCGAGGATCCCCGGAAGGGCGGCGGGCAACGTAACCGTGAGCATAAGACGCGGCCCGTGCGCTCCCATCGTCCGGGCCGCCCGCTCGATGGTCGGTGGGACATGCCGAACCGAGTTCTCGGTCGCAACGGCGATGGGAAGTGCCGCGCCGAGCACGACGACGAGCTGGATGGCCCACTCGCTGAGCCCGAACCACAAGATCGCCAGCGGAAGCCAGCAGATGGACGGAACGGAGCTCAGCCCCAGCACTATCGGTCCCGTGGCCTCCTTGACGAAGCGTGATCGCGCGAGCGCGATTCCCAAAGGTATGCCGGTCGCGAGCGCTACCGCGTAGCCGACGGCGAGCCGCGCGGCGCTTACGGCGAGCGCGCGCGGAAGCGTCCCGTCGTGAACGCCCGAGCCGATCGATCGCAGGACGTCGAGCGGCCCCGGAAAGAGCGGAGTCCGAGTGAGCTCAGATGCCGCGGCCCAGATTGCGACGAGGATCGCTGTGACCGCGATCCCCCGGAGCGACCCACGCATCGTCCGCCTCCTCGCGCGCCACCTTCTCCACTTCGCTCGCGATCCGGCGCGCGATGCCGTTTGCGAGCACGCCCACCCGCTCGTCGTTCGCGGCGCGCGGTCGTGGCAAGTCCACAATCTCCTCGTGCAGGACCCTGCCGGGGCGCGTGCCCATCAGCACCACCCGATCGGCGAGCCGAACCGCTTCGCGCGTGTTGTGAGTGACGAAGACAACTGTCTTTCTCGTCGCGCTCCAGATGCGCTCGAGCTCACCTTGAAGGATCTCACGGGTTTGCGCGTCGAGGGCCGCGAAAGGCTCGTCCATGAGCAGCACGGCGGGATCCGTCGCCAAGGCTCGAGCGATCGCGCCTCGCTGCCTCATGCCGCCCGAGAGCTCATGCGGATATCGGTCGCGAAAGCGCCAGAGATGAACCAGTCGAAGGAGCTCTGCGCTGCGCGCTGAACGCGCACCCGACCCCAGCCCTTGAAGCTTCAGGGGAAATTCCACGTTGTGGCGCAGCGTGAGCCAAGGGAACAGGGCGGCGTCTTGAAACACGAGCGCACGATCCGGCCCGGGGCCTGAGACGTCCACCTCGTCGTGGCACACGCAACCCGACGTCGGCCTTGCAAGGCCCGCGATAAGATTGAGAATCGTCGACTTGCCGCTTCCAGAAGGGCCGAGCAGACAGACGAACTCCCCGGCAGCCGCCTGGAGCGAGACATCGCGGAGGATCTCGACCGCGCCGTCGCGGGCTGCGATGCTGAGAGAGACGCCTTGCAGCGCCACGCTCGCGCCTGCTCGCACGACGGGCACGTCCGCAGCCCGCGCGTCCGACGGGATGACGCGCGCGTCCCCCCAGCCCTTCGCGAACGCGAACACGGGGATTCTATAGTAGACGGACGACCGGTCGTCAATCGAGCTTGGCGATGGCGATCGCCAGCGATCTAGCGCTCATAGACGATGATGTTGTGGTAGCGGGCCTCGGAACCTACGGGGTTCTCGTAGGCATGAGGCCGATCGGCCGCGAAGGCCACCGAATCTCCCGCGCCGAGCTCGTAGGTCTCTCCGTCGACGTGCATCTTCAGCTGGCCGCTGAGGACGACTAGGAGTTCGTGGGTACCGGGCGCATGCGCCTCCGACGAGTGCGTCGAGCGAGCCCCAAGACGGAGCTCGTAGAGCTCCACGAGAGGGGACGCGCCCGCGGGTGCAAGCGGCCGGCTCTCGAGCTTTCCGTCCGAAGATCGAAGGACTTGCGCGTCGTTTCGGCGCAACAACATCGCGCCCGAACGAGGGGCGCCGATGAGCTCCGCGAACGGGACGCCCAAGCCCACGGCCACCTTCCAGAGAACGCTCACCGTAGGGTTGCTCTTGCAAGTCTCGATCTGCGACAGGGCAGCGCGGCTCACGCCGGAGGATCGAGCCAGATCGTCGAGCGACATTCCCCGTGCCTTGCGGCGCTGGCGAAGGTTCTCCGCGACCCGCCGGCCTAGGTCGGCGGCGCCGACGTCATCGCCAGGTCCAGCGAGGGGGCGAATGGGCTTGCGCGCTGCCACGTCATCTTCCATTGTAGCGGACTAATGGCTGACAAAGCGAATACTTCGACCAATGGGACCTCCGCCGGCACCTCGGCCCAAACGCCGCGGGAGGTACCCCCCCACGGCGGGCATCTCGTCAACCGACTCGTACAGGGCGCCGAGGCGGCAGACGTTCTGGGCCGCGCCAAAGGGCTCCCTCGCGCGCGCCTCGACGCGCGAACGAGCGCCGACGCCGAGCTCATCGCGACCGGAGTTCTCTCGCCTCTCGACGGATTCGTTGGCAGGTCGGACTACCTCTCAATCATCCGAGACGTTCATCTGTCGTCGGGCCAGCTTTTCCCGATCCCCATCACCCTGAGTGTCCCGCGCAGCGAAGCGTCCCGATTCCGCGCAGGCGCTGTAGCGGCGCTGGTCGACGGCAAGGACGAGATCGTGGGCACGATCGCCGTCGAAGAGGTCTACGAACTCGACCGCGACCTCGAGGCGAAGGAGGTCTACAAGACCAACGATGCGAAGCACCCGGGCGTGGCCTATCTGCTCGGGCACAAGGACGAGGTTGCGTTGGCCGGCCGCGTGACCCTGGCGCAGAGGACAGTCGAGCGCAAGTTCCCCGCCCACCACCGCGACCCGTCGGAGGTCCGCGAGATCATCGCGTCGCGTGGCTGGAGGCGGACCGTGGCATTCCAGACCAGAAACCCGATCCACCGCGCCCACGAGTACCTGCTGAGGTGCGCTCTTGAGATCACTGACGGGCTCGTCGTCCACCCGCTCGTCGGCGAGACGAAGGGCGACGACGTCCCCGCCGCAGTGCGCGTGCGCTGCTACGAGGTTCTCCTCGAGAAGTACTTCCCCAAGGATCGCGCGCTCCTGAGCGTTTTCCCATTTGCGATGCGGTACGCGGGTCCGCGGGAGGCGCTGCTGCACGCGGTCGCCCGGCAGAACTATGGCTTCTCGCACTTCATCGTGGGCCGAGATCACGCGGGCGTCGGCAACTACTACGGCACGTACGACGCGCAGCGGATCTTCGAGACCCTCTCCCCGGGGGAGCTCGCCATCCAGACCCTGTTCTTCGAGCACAGCTTCTATTGCCACGGGTGCGCGGGCGTTGCGTCGATCAAGACTTGCCCGCACGGCGACGACCAACGCCTCATTCTTTCGGGCACACGCGTCCGCGAGCTTCTGTCCAAGGGTGAGTCCCCCCCGCCGGAGTTTTCAAGACCCGAAGTGGCCGCTATCCTCATCGCGGCGTATCGCGATGCGGCGCGAGTGGAGGCCTAGTTCTATGTCGAAGAAAAAAGAAGGCGTTGTGCTCTGGTTCACGGGCCTGTCCGGAGCGGGAAAGTCGACGCTCGCGGATGCTTTGACGCCGAAGCTCCGAGCGCACGGCAAGAAAATCGAAATCCTAGACGGCGACGTCGTCCGGACTCACCTCTCGAAGGGTCTCGGCTTCAGTCGAGAGGACCGTGACACCAACATCGCGCGTATCGCGTTCGTCGCTCACTTGCTCGCACGCAACGGGGTCCTCGTGATCGTGGCTGCTATCAGTCCGTTTCGCGAGACACGTGAAAAGGCCCGCGCCTTGATAGGTGATTTCGTCGAGGTTCATGTGGCGCCGCCGCTTGAGGAGTGCATCAAACGCGACGTGAAGGGCCTCTACAAGAAGGCCATCGCGGGCGAGATTCAGCAGTTCACGGGCATCAGCGATCCTTACGAGGAGCCGCTCTCGCCCGAGTTGAAGATCGACACGAGCGTCATGACGGTCGAGGAGGGCGCGACGCGAATCCTCGCGAAGCTCCGTGAGCTGGGCTATTTGGGGGAGAACGCCTCGGAGTCGACTAGCGTCTAAGGTGTGCAGGGCTCCAGTTTTTGGAGGAGCGTCATGACGAAGCAAGTGTTTCTCCCGAAGTTTTCGGACAAGCGCGACATCGACGAATTCGTCAGGAAACTCGAGGCCTTCGAGGGCGGCGAGCTCAATGCAGAACAATTCCGGACGTTTCGGCTGCTTCGAGGGGTTTATGGCCAAAGGCAGTCCGATGTTCAGATGTTTCGCATCAAGATCCCCTTCGGGCTGCTCGGCCCAGACCAGCTCGTCGCCATCGCCGACGTCGCCGACAAGTACTCGCGCGGCTTCTGCCACGTCACGACCCGGCAAAACATCCAGCTTCACTTTCTGAAGCTCTCGGACTGCGAGGCGGTCATGCAGCGCCTCGACGAGGCGGGGATGACGACGCGCGAGGCCTGCGGCAATTCGGTCCGCAACGTGACCGCCTGCGAACTCGCCGAGGTGTGCGCCCACGCGCCTTTCGACGTTTCGCCGTACGCAGAGGCTGTCGTCCGCCTGTTCCTTCGAGGTCCCCTTTCAGCCAGTCTTCCACGGAAGTTCAAGATCGCCTTCAGCGGATGCGGTCGCGATTGCGCGTTCGGTGCGATCCACGACATCGGCTTCGTCGCAAAGGTCGTGGATGGCCAGCGCGGGTTCAAGGTCTACGCAGCAGGCGGGCTGTCGACCACGCCTCAAGCTGCGACGACGTTGCACGAGTTCATCCCGGCCGCGGAGATCGGTCGGGTCGGAGAGGCACTCCTTCGCCTATTTCACGCGCTCGGCAACCGCGACAACAAGAGCCGAGCACGCCTCAAGTACGTGCTGCGCAAGCTGGGGGAGGAGAAGTTCAAAGCGAAGTATGCCGAGTACCGCGCCCAGGTTGACGCCGAAGCGACCGCAGAGCTGAAGCTCCCGGAGCAACCTCGCAATACTCCGGCCCCACCGGTCGAGGACCCGAGCGGAGTACCACCGCCGGGCTACCTGACATGGCGCAGTGCATCCGTCGTCGACCAGCGGCAGGATGGCCAAGCGGCCGTCTACCTGCGTCTCTTTCTGGGCGACATCACAAGCTCCCAGCTCCGCGCCTTGGCCGAGATAGTTCCTCGCTTCGGTGACGGCACCGTGCGGTTGACGATCGACCAAAACATCCTCGTTCCCTGGGTCGACAAGCGATCGCTCCCGTCCCTTTACGCTGCGCTGCGCGAGATCGGCCTGGCGAACACGGGCGTGCACACGGCAGGCGACGTGACCGCCTGCCCCGGAGCGGAGTCTTGCAACCTCGCGGTGACTTCGTCGCGCAACGTCGCGAGCGCCATCTCCGAGCGTCTCGAACTGCCCGATGTCTCGGGCTCGAGCGCGCTCGCCGCCACCACCATCAAGATCAGCGGCTGCCCCAATTCATGCGGTCAACACCACATCGCCGACATCGGCTGGCACGGGGCCGTAAAGAATGTAAACGGCACCGCGTACCCCATGTACCAGCTTCACCTTGGAGGGGGCGTCGACGAAAACGGGGCGCGGTTCGGACGTCAGGTGGTCAAGGTCGTCGCCCGGCGTTTGCCGGACGCCGTCGCCTCCTTGCTCAAGCTCTACGACGCTGAGCACACCGATGGTGAAACCCCCGCCGATTTCTTTCGCCGAGTCGATCCCAAGCGCGTCCTTCTGGCGCTCGGCGACCTCGCTACCGAGACACCGAAGGCCGGCGAGGAGGTCGACGTCGGAGAAAAGGCCGGCTTCCACGTGGCCATCGGGGCCGGGGAATGCGCGGCGTGATCGACGTCGACCGCGAGAACGCACGCCTCGAGGGCATGACGCCCGAGGAGCGCCTCGCGTTTGCCGTCGAACGATATGGTGACAGGCTTCTCTTCACCTCATCCTTTGGCGCGGGAAGCGGCGTGCTCCTGCACCTGTGGAGTCGCGTCGCGTCCCATCTTCCCGTCGTCTGCATCGACACCGGGTTCCTCTTCGAGGAGACGATCGAGTATCGCGACCGCATGGTCCGGGACCTCGGCTTGCGCCTGGAAATCGCGAAGCCCGAGATGCCGCGTGACGAATTTCTCTGGCAGAACGGCGCGGACATCATGGCGCGCGACCCCGACTTTTGCTGCGCCCGAAACAAGATCGACCCCCTGAAGCCGTGGGTGACGCGCGCGCTCGGATGGGTGAGCGGCCTGCGGCGAGATCAGAGTAAAGCGCGCGATCATGTGCCGATCCTCCAGGAGACTGAAGACGGCCCCGTGAAGGTGCATCCGCTCGCCACGATGACAGCCGCCGACGTCGCCGCGTACATGTCGAAGCACGCCATCGCGGAGCACCCGTTGAAGGCCAAGCGTTTCCTGTCCATCGGCTGCTGGCCTTGCACTCAGGCCGTCGCCGACGGCGAGGACGAGCGCTCCGGGCGCTGGGCGGGCAAAGGCAAGACGGAGTGCGGACTGCACACGTTCCTCAAGGCCAAGGAGGCCTGAGCGGTGCTTTCGCGCCGCGAGATCCTCGCGGGCGCTTGCGGCACGGCGCTCGCGACGGCGTGCAGGTCACGCCGCGAAGGCGTCGTGCGTATCGGGTTCATGACCAACCTGACGCACGCGCCCATGATCGTGGGGCTCGCCTCCGGGCGAGTCGAGCAGGCCCTCGGAGTTCGCGTCGAGCCGCGTAACTTTCGCGCTGGCCCACGCGTCGTCGAGGCCCTCATCGGCGACGCGATCGACGTCGGCGTCGCGGGGTCGGCGGCGATCATCTACACGCACTCGCGCCACGACGGAGCCTTGCGCGTACTTTCCGGCTGCTCGTCGGGGGGTGCCTCGTTCGTTGTCGGCCGCAATGCCGGAATCCGCGGGCCCGAAGACCTGGGTGGCAAGAGGCTCGCAACGCCTCAAGTGGGCACGATGCAGGACATGGCCCTTCGCAAGTACCTCCGAGCGCACGGTTACAGGCCGGCAGAGCGCGGCGGAGACGTCACGGTGAACGCGCTGGATTCGTCGACGATTTTTGCCGAGATTCTCCGCGGCGCGCTGGATGGCGCCTGGCTACCGGAGCCGTGGGCCACTCGCGTCGTCCAAGATGCGCCGGCGGTCCGTCTGGTGGACGAGCGCGACCTCTGGCCTGACAGGCGATTTCCGAACGCCATCGTCGCCGCGCGGAGCGACTTCGTGCGAGAAGAACCAGCACTCGCCGCCCGGCTCGTTGCCGCCGTCGGCGACGAGGTCGACCGTGCCCTTCGCTTCCCGGACGACACGTGCGAGGCCGCCAGGGCCGAGCTTCAGCGTGTTCTCGGCAAGGCTCTGCCTGTCGCGCTCATGAAAGAGGCCTGGCGTTGGATAGATTTTACGCGCGACCCTCTCCGTGCCGCGCTCGACACGCTCGCCGAAGATGCCTGGACGCTCGGTCTCGCACCCCGAACGTCATGCAGGACCCTCTTCGGGTAGACGCGACGCACGCCGTGGCGCTTGAAGGGGAAACATGACAGCCTTGGCCTGCGAGCAGCTCACGAGGCGAATTACAGCCGTGAAGCGATTTCTCCCGATGGTTTGCGCCCTTGCGGCGTTCCCCTGCTGCTCACAGGGAGCGAGCGGCGCGCCGGATGCGGCGGCTGGCGCTGCTCGGGACGCCCAAGCCGTGGAGGCTAGCGACGATTCCGGGCTCTTGGATTCCGGACCCGCCGTGCCGAGCTACAAGGCCGTCTCGGGAGCCAGCGCTAGCGACGTCTGGGCGGTCGGCACGGCTGGCACGATCAAGCACTACGACGGTCTTGCGTGGATGGCCTCGCCGAGCGGAGTCACGGAGGACCTGACCGGAGTGGTCGAAACGGCACCCGACGACGTCTGGGTCACCGGAAGCGAAGGCTCCATCCTTCACTGGGACGGCAGCGCGTGGACGACGGCCACGCAGACAGCTGAAACACAGCTCCTCGCCGTCTGGGCGAGTGGGTCGACAAACGTCTGGGCTGTCGGCATCGACCTTAGCGGGGGCGGCAACAGCTACGGCTACGTCAACCACTGGGATGGCTCGAGCTGGAGCGATTCGGACGTCCCCGCGGCCACGAGCCTCTGGGAGGTCTGGGGGTCAGGGCCCGACGATATCTGGATGGTCGGCGACAGCACGTCCGCGACCGGCCTCGTGGTCCGCGGCAGCGGGACGACCGACAATCCCTTCGACACGCTCGACTACACCGGCCCGTCGCTCCGTGGAGTCTGGGGAACCGGCCCAAACGACGTTTGGGTCGCCCCTTACCAGGGGCCCATCGGACACTGGGACGGAACGGTTTGGACGACCGCGACCACGCCGACACCCGCTGCAGACTCATTGCTCGGGATTGGGGGTAGCGGCTCGACCGACGTCTGGGCGGTCGGCCTGGGGGGCCTGGTGCTGCATTTCGACGGCCAGACGTGGTCTCCCTCAGCCACGAAGACGACGAGCGTCCTCTGGTCGGTCTGGAGCAGTGGGCCAAGCGACGCCTGGGTAGTCGGGGGCGACGACACGCTCATTCAATGGAACGGCTCGTCGTGGGGCCCCTAGAGTGGGAGACGACACTTCGGCCGCCGGAGAGCAGTCGCCGGCCACGAGCCGAGGTCAGAAGGCACGTGCAAACACGGCGGGACACATCAGCTGGTCAACTCGGCCAAGCTCGACGTCGGTGAGAAAGGCGCGCAGCCATTCACGAAGCTCGCCGCTGTCGCAAAACCACCGCCGGTACGCAGACCCTGCGCACCGGACCACGCGGGCGAACTGAAGGTTGAATGTCTCGTTCTCCGGGCTGAGGAGAAAGGCCGACCGAGCGACCTTGTCATTGAACCCGCGCATGTCGCGCGACCAGCCGTCGGCGACGGCCTGCGAAAAGGGGGGAGCCGCCCGGAAATCGCCGAAGATGATGGGGGGTCCGGCGAGGGCTCGCGCCTCCCGAATCAACCTCGCCGTCAGAGAAGCGATGTCGTCGATACGACAGACATCGAAGACGCGGACCTCGAGTAGGCGCCCGCTCCCCGAAAGCACGGTGAAGGGGCGCTCCAGCGCGTCGGGTACGAAGTGGCCCGGTCCGCGCAAGCGGGCGGAAACCGTCCCCTCAAGCGCGTCCAAGCCGGCCACCCCCGCTCCCTCCGCCGAAGAGCATCCAATGGATCGCCCCGGCCGTCAACGGCCCCCGACCGGGAGAACCAGCGGACCGTTCGTCACTTTTTCATCGTGTGACATCCCATGCAGCCGAACCCCTTGTGGGTCTGCATGTCGAACGGCGGCTCTCCGAGCAGCTGCGCCATGTTCGGCACGACTTGCTTCGCCATGAACTCCACGACGGCGGCCTTCTTCTCGTGCATCGCCTTCATGCCGGCCGGGGTCACGTCCAGCTTCGGTAACTCCGGGTTCGGCATCTTGAAGCTGCCGTCCTTCGCGCCGCTCCCGTGGCAGAGCGAGCACTTGGTCTCCGCATACCGCTTCCCGTCGAAATCGTGAAAGAGACCACCCATCTTCGGCATGACGGCAGCCTTCATGTACGCCATCTTTTGGTCGTGCGACCACATGTCCCATTCACCGTCCTTGGGTGCGGCGGGGGGACCGCTGGCTGCGCTCGCGGATGCCACCGGAGGTGCGCTGGCCGCTGGCGGTGCGCTGGCTGAGGCCGGCGCTTCGGCCGGCGCCGCTGCGCTGGCAGAGGCGGGCGGATTCGCTGGCTGAGCGGGCTCGGGCTCGGCTCCGCCGCAGGCCGCGGCAAAAAGTGGAACGGCAACGGCAACGACGGCAAGGAGGGCGGCTTGACGGATCATCGCCGCCTTGGATGCACCCAAACCGGCCTCGGTTGCAAGCCCTCTGTGCTCACCAGCGGCTCTAGGCCCGCTCGACGGCCACGATCCCCTTTACTTTCTGCAGCGCCTTCATCACGTTCTTGAGCTGCTGCAGATCCTGGCAAACGAACGAGAACAGGTTGACTGCCCGGCCGTCGTCGCTGGCGCGGCAATTCGCTTCGCTGATGTTGATCCCCTGCGCCATGAAAGTCTGTCCGACAAGCGCCAGGATGCCCGGCAGATTTGCCGTCACAATCCGAAGCTGCACGCTTCGGTTGATGCGCGCCTTGCTGTCCCAGGTGATCTCGACCCGACGCTCGGGGTCGGTGTCGAATGCTTTGGGACAGCTCCGTCTGTGGATGGTCACTCCGCGGCCGCGCGTGATGAAGCCGAGGATGTCGTCGCCGGGTAGCGGGTTGCAGCACTTCGCGTAGCGGACCAGGATGTCGTCGATGCCGTTGATGCGGATCGCGCCTTCGTCTCGCTTGATGACCTTGCGCATAAGGCCAGCGATGCGGCCCTCGCGCAGCGACGCCGGCGGTTTGCTCTCGCGCCCCTGATCGTCGAGCGGGGCAAAGAGCTTCACGATCTCGCCGGGGTCGATCTTGCCGTAACCGATCCCGATGTAGAGCTCCTCGAGATTCTGGACCTTGGTCGTCTCGAAGATACGCCGGAGCTCGGTGTCGTTCTTGAGGAGCTTGCTCGCGCTGACGCCGGCCTTGTGCAGCTCCTTCTCAAGCAGCTCCTCGCCGAGACGCTTGCTCTTGTCTCGCTGCTCCTGACGGAGGTAGTTGCGGATCTTCGCTCGCGCCCGCATCGTGCCGACGAAGTCGAGCCAGTCTTTGTTCGGGTGCTGGTGCGGCGTGGTCAAGACCTCGACCACGTCGCCGTTGCGGAGCTTGTAGCGGAGCGGCTCCATCTTTCCGTTGATGCGGGCGCCCGTGACGTGGTCGCCGAGCTGCGTGTGGATCTGGTAGGCGAAGTCGATCGGGCGTAGCGCCCGCGCGGGAAGACACGCACGTCGCCCTTGGGCGTGAAGACGTAGACCTCGTCCTGGAAGAGGTCGACCTTGACGCCCTCGAGGAACTCTGCCGGGTCTTTGAGCTCCTTCTGCCACTCCATGAGCTGCCGCAGCCACGAGAAGCGCTGCGGCGTCCTGGTCGGCGATACCGCCGCCGCGCTCCTTGTACTTCCAGTGCGCCGCGATGCCCCGCTCGGCGACGCGGTGCATCTCGTGGGTGCGGATCTGGATCTCGATGCGCTCGCGTCCCGGGCCGATGACCGTCGTGTGTAGCGACTGGTACATGTTGGGCTTTGGCAGGGCGACGTAGTCCTTGAAGCGTCCGGGCACTGGCGTCCATTGCGAGTGGATGACGCCGAGCGCCGCATAGCAGTCGCTGACGCTCTCCACGAGAACGCGGAACGCGATGAGGTCGTGCACGGCATCGAGCCCGGATTCGCTGCGCCTTCATCTTCCGGTAGACGCTGTAGAGGTGCTTCGCGCGCCCATTGACCTCGGCGGCGAAGCCCTGCTCCGCGAGGCGACTCGAGAGCGTCTTGCAGACCTCGGCGATGTACTTGTCGCGCTCTCGCTTGCTTTTCGACAGCTGCGCGACGAGCTCCGCGTAGGCCTCCGGCTCGAGGTACTTGAAGCTCAGGTCTTCCAGCTCGCTCTTGAACGCCTGGATACCGAGACGGTTCGCGAGTGGCGCGTAGATTTCGAGCGTCTCCCGGGCGATGCGCTCCTGCGCCTCGGGCCTCATGTGCTCGAGCGTGCGCATGTTGTCGAGCCGGTCGCAGAGCTTGATGAGAAGGACGCGGATGTCCCGCGCCATCGCGACCACCATCTTGCGGAAGTTCTCCGCCTGCCGGTCTTCCTTCGACGTGAAGTTGATCTTCGACAGCTTGGTGACGCCATCGACCAGCTCCGCAACTTCTACGCCGAACTCCTTGGTGATCTCATCGCCCGTTGCGAGCGTGTCCTCGATGACGTCGTGGAGGAGGCCCGCGCAGACGCTCGCCGCGTCGAGCCGCAGGTCCGCGATGATCCCGGCAACGCTCACGGGGTGAACGATGTATGGCTGTCCGGACTTCCGGGTCTGTCCGGCGTGCATCCGGGTGCTGTAGTCGTAGGCCCTCTGGATGAGGTCGGGGTCGACCGAGGGCTGGTAAGCCCGGATGCGTTCGATGAGCTGTTCTGCCTGGAGCATGGTGGCGTCGGCATGCGTGCGCGACCCAGCAAAAACAAGTAACACTCAAGATAAGGTCCGGCAATCTAGCCCCAATGCTTACCGAAGCGCTTAATCTCCCATCGGCCCCCACGCCGGCGCCAGGTCTCAGGCGGCGCTTACGGCGAGCAGGGGTCTACGTGCACTTCCCCTGGTGCCTGGCGAAGTGTCCCTACTGCGACTTCGTCAGCTACGTCAGCCCGAGTGCCATCGACCACCGGGGCTATGCCGACGCTGTCCTTCGCGAGCTCGACGAGCGCGCACCACTCATCGAGGGCCGGCAGGTCGAAAGCATCTTCTTCGGCGGTGGCACTCCGAGCCTCTGGGACGCGAAGCAGCTCGGACGTGTGCTCGCCCGTGTGCGGGAGGCCTTCGCGACCGGACTGGCGGACAGCGTCGAGGTGACGGTCGAGTGCAACCCCACATCGCTCGACGAGAGCGTGGCGAGCGCGCTCGCGGCCGCCGGCGTGAATCGCGTCTCGATCGGCGTACAGTCGCTGAATGACGAGCGGCTGCGTTTTCTCGGGAGACTCCACGACGCGCGCGGCGCGGTCGAGGCGGTGCGCGGGGCCATTCGCGCCGGCTTGCCGCGCGTCTCGGCGGATCTCATGTTCGGTCTTCCCGGCCAGGCAGTCGCCGAGGCAAGGGGCGAGGCCCTGGCACTAGCAGACCTCGGGCTCTCGCATGTGTCGTGCTACCAGCTCACAGTCGAGGCAGGGACGCGCTTCGGTGAGCTCGCGAGACGTGGTCGCCTGCCTCTCGCCGATGACGGAGCCGTCGCAGAGTCATTCGTTGTCATCGAGGAGGCGCTGGCCTCGCGCGGTTTCGTGGCACTACGAGGTGTCGAATTACGCGCGCCCGGGTGAGGAGGCACGCCACAACATCGGCTACTGGCGGGGCGACGAGTACCTGGGGCTCGGCTGCGGCGCCTACGGCTTCGTACAAACGCATGGGCTGGACGAGCCTGGACGAGGGGTCCGCTGGCGCAACGCCATCGTTCCCGAGCGGTACCTGGACGGCAGCGCGCTCGTGCAGGAGAGTCGAGAGGACCTCGACGGACAGACGCTGCTGCGGGAGCGGATCATGCTGGGGCTGCGTGTCCGTGAGGGCGTGGACCTTGCGGACGCTTCGCGCGAACTCGGCCTCGAGCGAGAAGGTTGGACGCAAGCGCGCGAGCGCGCCTGCGCATGGCTCGCTTCGCGTGGCCGGGTCGTCCGCGAAGGCTCGCGAGTGCGCGCGTCTCCGACGGCCTGGCTCTGGGTGGATGATACGGCTGCTCGGTTGTTCTGAGCTGGCCGGGCGAGGAGCGGCGATTCTCCTCTCCGCGTGACCTTCGGGCTAGTCTTAGTCTAGAGGCCGTGGCCAAGTCCCGGCGTCCTCCGCGCACGAGCAGGGCTCCGAAGCGGGGTATCGGCTCGATCGACGTCCAAGGGACCGACGTACACTCGCCGAGCGGGCCACACACGATCCCGGTGCAGGCCGAGTGGCTGGAGGGTGATGACCCTTCGCGGTCGAGTCCGAGAGCGCGCCCGCGGCAGAGGCCCCCTCCTTTGCCCTCCCTCGTCACGGACTACTTCGACGATGCCCAGCGAGCGCTCCAGCGCCTGCAGGCGCTGCATCCTGCGAGGGACAGCGAGACGACCCTCCTCGATGAGCTGGAGAAAGGGCTGAAGAAGCCCATCGACGTTGGTTACGTTGTTAATGTGACGACACGGCACGGGCACGTGGTGCTCAGGATCGCCACCGAGGCCCTCTTCGCGTCGGGCGAGGCGAACGTCAAGCCTGCGGGCGCCAAATCTCTGTCGGAGATCGCGGGCGTGCTGTCAGGGAGGGCCGGCGGGCGATTTCAGGTCGAGGGCCATAGTGCGGGGGCGAGTTCGGCGGAATGGATGCTCTGCGCCTCGCGAGCCATGTCGGTCGCCAAGCGGCTTGCTGCCGACGGCATCGCCGCTGACACGATCTCGGTCGCGGCCTTCGGGGGACTCGAGCTCCAGGCTTCGACCAAGGGCTACGGAATAGTCATCGCTATCCTTCGCGGGGAAGCCCTCCATCGTTGATTGTGGAGAACCCCTGAACAACGGCCTCTGTTCAGGGGAGGGATTGTGAATGCCCTGGGGTGAACGGCTGGCCCCCTCCGCACTGGAGTGCGAGAAGTGGCGGGACAGTTGGGGCTTGGGTGACGCCCTCGGGCGGGTCGGCCGCTCGAGGGCTTTGGGGGCCAATTCGGGGGGCAATCGGGGGGCAACGTGTGACCGACATTGGGAGTGGGTGTCACCACAAGATTTCGTGGCTTTTTGCTGGACAGGCCCAAGATGTTGTGGTTATTACCCTAGCTCGGGCGTCGCTCCCCACCCACCGGAAGATGCATTGCGGTTCGTGGACCAGGAGTGACTTCCAAGGAGAGCAGAGCGGACGTGCACCCGGGAACGGCTGCGCGCGGCAGTTTGGTTTTGTCTGATGGTTTGCTGAACGTGCGGGCAGTCTTACGACGGGGTCGACCAAGAAGCAGTTCAGTCTGAACGGACGCCCCCAAATGGCCTTGGCCGAACCGCGGTTCGACCTTTCGAGCTTGGGCAACGCCGGCATCGCGGCCTGATTGCGACTCGGCGCGTCAGGTGGATGCTGCCACGACAGTCAATCGTTTGCGCCTGATGAGCTACCCGTTGAGTCGGGTAGCGCGGGTGGGCGTTGTGTTGCCTTGCTGGCGGGTACGAGTGGCGAGCGAAGGAGAGCGAACATGGCACACTCGATGGATATCGGAATGGTGATGCGCAACGGTCACGCGAAGGCGATACCTGCGGCGGAAAGGGAGAAAGCGTCGGCGAAGGCGCGCCGGCGGTCCGACACGGAGGCGTCACCCAAGAAGGGCCGTGCCCCGAAACAGCGTGCTTCGCGCGGCATACGCGTCGGGCGTCACTTCACGACCGCCGGCACCGATCCCCTGGACGCCGTCGTCTACGAGCGTCGTTCGAGCACCATCACGAATCCGGACGGCAGCATCGTCTTCAAGATGGAGGGCGCCGAGGTCCCGACGGGCTGGAGCCAGCTCGCGACCGACATCGTCATCTCGAAGTACTTCCGCAAGGCGGGCCTGCACGGCGACAAGGACCAGGGCGAGACGAGCGTCCGCCAGGTCGTCCGGCGTCTGGCGCACACCATCCGCGTCGTGTGGCGACCGGCGACTACTTCGCGACGAAGGCCGACGCCGACACCTTCGAGGCCGAGCTGTCGTACCTCCTCGTGAACCAGTACGGCGCCTTCAACTCGCCCGTCTGGTTCAACTCGGGCCTCTGGCACGAGTACGGCATCACGGGATCCGGCGGCAACTGGGCGTGGGACACGGACGACGTCGCGGAGACGAAGTCGGCGTACGAGCGACCGCAGTGCTCGGCGTGCTTCATCCAGGCCGTGAAGGACGACCTGATGTCGATCTACGACCTCGTGAAGACCGAGGCGCGCCTCTTCAAGTACGGCTCGGGCACCGGCTCGAACTTCAGCACGATCCGCGGCAAGCAGGAGAAGCTCTCGGGCGGCGGCACGTCGCTCGGGGCTGATGAGCTTCCTCGAGGTGTTCGACCGCGCGGCGGGCGCGACCAAGAGCGGCGGCACGACGCGGCGCGCCGCCAAGATGGTGTGCCTCGACATGGACCACCCCGAGATCGCCGACTTCATCGGCTGGAAGGTGCGCGAGGAGAAGAAGGCGCACGCGCTCATCGCGGCGGGCTATCAGCGCGGACTTCAACGGCGAGGCCTACCACACGATCAGCGGGCAGAACTCGAACAACAGCGTCCGCGTGACCGACGAGTTCATGCGCGCCGTCGAGGCGGGCGGCAAGTGGCAGACCCGCTATCGCACGACGGGCGAGGTCGTGCGAGACGTTCGAGGCGAAGGACCTCTGGCACCAGCTCGCCGAGGCGGCGTGGGCGTGCGCCGACCCCGGCGTCCAGTACGACTCGACGATCAACCGCTGGCACACGTGCCCGAACTCCGGCCGCATCAACGCGTCGAACCCGTGCTCGGAGTACATGTTCCTCGACGACACGGCGTGCAACCTCGCCAGCGTCAACCTGACCAAGTTCCTCCGGGAGGACGGCTCCTTCGACAGTCGACGGGCTATCGCCACGCATGCCGCGTCTTCTTCATGGCGCAGGAGATCCTCGTCGACCTGTCGAGCTACCCGACGGCGGGCATCGCCAAGAACAGCCACGACTACCGGCCGCTCGGCCTCGGCTACGCCAACCTCGGCAGCCTGCTCATGTCGCTCGGCGTGCCCTACGACAGCCGCGAAGGGCGCGCGATCGCCGCGGCGCTGACGGCCATCATGTGCGGCCACGCGTACACGACGAGCGCGGAGATGGCCGGCGCGAAGGGGCCGTTCGCCGGCTTCGCGAAGAACCGCGAGCCGATGCTGCGCGTGATGCGCATGCACCGCGACGCGGCGTACGACATCGACCGCGACGCATGCCGGCTGCCCGGCGAATCGCTGACGGTGCCCGGTGACCTGTACCGGGCCGCGTGCGACGACTGGGACGAGGCCGTACGCCTGGGCGAGGCGCACGGCTACCGCAACGCGCAGGCCACCGTGCTCGCGCCGACGGGGACGATCGGTCTGCTCATGGACTGCGACACGACGGGCATCGAGCCCGACTTCGCGCTCGTGAAGTTCAAGAAGCTCGCGGGCGGCGGCTACTTCAAGATCGTCAACCAGACGGTGCCACGCGCGCTGCGCCGCCTCGGGTACAGCGAGCGCGAGGTGCAGGAGATCGTCGCGTACATCTCGGGCACGAATACGCTGCTGGCCGCGCCGCACATCAACCGGCGCACGCTGCAAGGAGAAGGGGCTCACCGACGCCGAACTCGCCAAGGTCGAGGCCGCCATTCCCGGCGTGTTCGATCTCGACAGCGCCTTCGCCGCGTGGGTCGTTGGCGAGGATACCTACGAGCGGCTGGGCGTCGACCAAGGACGGCGCGCGGCGGCGGCTCGCGCTTCTCGCTTGCTCGAGCACCTGGGCTTCACGCGCGCGCAGATCGAGGAGGCGCAGGACGTCATCATCGGTCGGATGACGATTGAGGGCGCGCCGTACCTCAGGGACGAGCACTACGCGGTCTTCGACTGCGCGAACCGCTGCGGCAAGATCGGCGAGCGCTTCCTCGCGCCGATGTCGCACGTGCGGATGATGGCGGCGGCGCAGCCGTTCCTCAGCGGCGCCATCTCGAAGACGGTCAACCTGCCGAGCGAAGCGACGGTCGACGAAGTCGCAGGCGATATACGAGGAGGGCTGGCGCTTGGGCCTCAAGGCCGTCGCGCTTTACCGCGACGGATGCAAGGCGAGCCAGCCGCTGTCGACGGGCGGCGACGAGCAAGAAGAGAAGACGCGAGCCTCGCACGGCGACCGTCCTGCCGCGACCCTCTGCTCGTCGCCCGTGCCCCAGAGCGTCCCCGAAGCACATCAGCAGCTCACTCTGCCACATGGCGCCGAACACGCGCATCTACGGCGAGCGCGCACGCCTTCCGAAGAAGCGCCACGGGCTTCACGCAGGAGGCGCGTGTCGGCGGGCACAAGATCTTCCTGCGCACCGGGCGAGTACGAGGACGGGACGCTGGGCGAGATCTTCATCGACATGCACAAGGAGGGCGCCGCGTTCCGTCGCTGATGAACTGCTTCGCCATGAGCGTCAGCATCGGCCTGCAGTACGGCGTGCCGCTCCAGACGTACGTCGACCAGTTCACGTTCACGCGCTTCGAGCCGCAGGGGCCCGTCGAGGGGCACCCGTACGTGAAGTTCGCGACGTCAATCGTCGACTTCATCTTCCGCACGCTCGGCGTCGAGTACCTGCACCGCTACGATCTGGCGCACATCAAGCCGGAGATCGACGCGTCACGCCGCTCGATGCCGCACGGAATCTCGGGACGCCGCCCGAGCCACCGAGCATGAGGCGTTCTGCCAGAGGCACCAGCTAGGGATGTCGACGCCGCTCCCGCATACGCGCGAAGCCACCGCGCGGAGCGCAGCGATGAGCGAAACGCTCGGCGAATCCGCAGGGTCACCTCTCGACGCTCAGCTCGACACGATGATGGGCGACGCGCCCGGTATGCGACGTCTGCGGGCACATCACCGTGCGCAACGGCGCTTGCTACAAGTGCCTCAACTGCGGCAACTCGATGGGATGTTCGTGACCGGCGGCAGTCGTTCGTCGCGCACAGTCCTGGCAGTTGCCGTGGCCGTTGGCGCGCCGGCTATCCTGCTGGGATGTCCCAAGAAGGCTCCGCCTGCCGTCGAGGATGCAGGCGGGGCAATCCCACCACCGGCGACTACTCCAGAAGTCACCGAACTTGCGGCTCTGACCGACGACGGCGGCGCGGACGCCGACGCGGCCGGCACAACCAGGAAGTGGACGGGCGGGGGCGGAAGTAACACCAATCAGACGAAGATCAAGGCGTGCTGCAATGCGATGCGCGCACAAGCCAAGCAGATCGGCAACTCGCCAGAAGCTTTCCAGATAACTGCTCTCGCGGCTCAGTGCGATGCCGTCGCCGTCCAGATCGGGTCGCAAGGCAACGCCCCGGAATTCAACCAGATCCGGCAGATGCTCAGGAGTATCAAGCTGCCCGCCGCGTGCCAATTCTGACGTCGGTTGCAGAGGCAGCGCGCGTATCTGCCTGATCACGGAAAGCCCGTTCGTGGCATGGCGCCTGATGGGCGATCGGTGCATGATTGGTTGGACGGAGAGGGGGACCCATGAAGACGTTCTTCGCGTTGGGCGCTGCCGCCCTGGCGACCCTGTCGAGCGGCCAGGTCGACGCCCGCGAGGTGCGGACGACATTCAGCTTCGTCGTGGCGATCGACGAGCGCGTTTGGCCTTACAACGACAACATGACCGAAGACGTGAACGTGCTGATGCCCGCCGACAGTCCGTGGCGTTGTGTCAGGCAGAGGCTCACGTTGCCAGCAGACGGCAAGGCGACGGGTACGCTGGAGTGTTCGTCGGACGGAGGGAAGACGAAGGTGATCGTATCGGCGTCATGCGGACTCTGGCCCGAGGACCATCACAACTCAGCGGCCCTGACCGCTGGTCACTCGCAGGTCACGATCAGCGCAAACTGCAACACGAGCGTTTACGATACCGAGTGGGTCGGGTTTTAGCTCTGGGGGTACGTGCCCGCCGGGCTATCGCACGAAATGATCGAACCCCCGGGCCTCGACCGCTCGCTCGCCGTTGGGTCCGCGGAGGGACAGGCCGCGTCCCTCGACGATCTGCCCAATGCGACGAAACCCCTCGATTTGCTCGGGGCTCGCCACGACGAGCGCGTAGTCCTCTCCCCCGTTCAATGCCAGCACCAACGGGTCCTCGCTGAGGGCCGCAGCCGCCCGGACGAGCGAATCGTCCGCCCGAAGGGCGTCCTCGTCGAAGATGACGCGTACGCCGCTCGCTTCGCCGAGGTGGCCCGCGTCGCGCGCTAGGCCATCGGACACGTCGATGGCGGCATGCGCAGCTCGAGACATGGCCAGACCCTCGGCGACCAGCGCTTGCGGCGTGCGCCAGGCGGTCACTGCCTCTTTTAGCCGGGGATCGTCCGCCTTGCCCATCCTTAGAGTGCGCAGTCCGGCCGCGGCAAGTCCCACGTGGCCTGCCAACCACAGGGTGTCGCCAACGCGAGCGCCACTTCGGAGCACGGCGCGGTCGCAGGTTCCGAGGAGCGTGGTCGCTATCGATAGCGCGGTCCCGCGGGCGAGGTTGCCTCCGACGACCGCGGCGCCAGCTCGGGCAGCGGCCTCCTTCTGGCCCAGGGCGATCTGCTCGAGCTCAACGTCGCCCACGTCGTCCGGAAGGACCAGGGCACACAGGGCGCACCACGGCTCCGCACCCATCGCCGCCACGTCGCTCGCCGCAGCCATGAAGCTCCGCCATCCGATGCTCCGCCACGAGACGAGGTCGCGGCGAAAGTGCGTACCATCTACCTGTTCGTCGATCGTCCATACGACCTGAGACCGCCCACGCGATCCGTCGAGCACGGCTGCGTCGTCACCAATTGCGACCGTTACCCCCGGTACGCGCGACGCGAACGCGCGGGCCAGCATCGCGACGCGAGCCCTCTCGTCCATCGTCCGAACGCATCCTACGACGACACCGAGAGCTCTGCAGCACCAGGCTCGCCTTGGGGAAGCGAGACGACGAACGCCGTGCCGCTGGGCTCGTTGTCTTCGATGTGAATCGACCCGCCGTGCGCCTCGACGAGCCTCTTGACGATGGACAGGCCGAGCCCGGTCCCCCCGTACTCGCGCGTGCTGGACGAATCGACTTGATAGAAGGGGTCGAAGACCTTGTCCCGCTCGCGAGACGGGATGCCGATACCCGTATCGACGACTCGGACCTGCAAGCGCGCCCGGGTCGGCGCGAGGAGAGCGAGCCCATCCTCGTCATCGCCCAAGGCAGATTGCTCTCTCATCGTCAGAGCCCGTAGCGTGATGCATCCAGACGCCGGCGTGAACTTGATCGCGTTCTCCGTGAGGTTCAGGAATACTTGCCGCAGCCGCTCGGGATCGCCCCGACTCTGGCCTACGTCGGGCGCGACATCGAGTTCGAGCCTGACTCCCTTCTTGCGCGCGGTCGGCGTAAGCGTCGCGACGACATCCTCGAGCACGGGTACGACGCTCATCGGGCGCATCTTCAACCGCATCGTTCCGCTCTCGAGTTTCGACAGGTCGAGGAGGCCCATGATGAGTGCGAGAAGATGCTGGCCGTTCTGATGGATCGTCTTCACGAAATCGGCCTGCTCGGGCTTCATTTCACCGGCAAGCCCCTCGGACAGCATTTCGCTGTACCCGATGATCGAGGTGAGCGGAGTGCGCAGCTCGTGGCTCACAGTCGCCAGAAAGTTCGACTTGAGCCGATCGAGCTCCTTCAGCCTATCGAAAGCCTCCTGGAGGCGCGCCGTCTTGTCCTCGAGCTGCCGGTAGCTCTCGGTCACGCTCGCGAGGTGCATCTTGCTCGTGACGAGCGCCTTGTGGCCGCTGAAGAGGATGAGGTCTAGGGAGGCTTTCAGGTGGCCAGCGATGCGTGTAACCGTTTCGGCCTTCGCGCGCGGCATCCGCTCGAGCAGCTTCTGGGCGCGCTCCTTCGCGATGCCAGGATCGATCCCCAACAGCGAGGCCGGCGTCTCGGTGACGTTGGCCGGCATGAACGGACCGACGATGAGCCGGCCTATCCTTCTCCCGTCGTACTCCAACGAGAGGATCCGGTAGGCCGCTCCGGTGAAGCACGGATGCAGGACGTCGCCGGCTTCGCCGGGCTCGCGTACCTTCACGGCTCCGACCGTCGCGGCGCATGCATTGCGTCCGCTGGGGGTGGTGTTGACGTAGCCGCACAGCTCCTGCTCGCCGGCCGCATCCGCGAGAAGCGCGCCGTCGCTCGAATAGATGCGCACGGGGATGCCGAACAGTGCGAGAAAGCTCTTGCAAAGTTCGTCGAGGCCTTCTCGATCGACCAGATCCTCGAGCCGGATTCGCCCGTCGAGGACCAGATCTTCCGCGCTCACGCTGGGGACGTCGAGGCTCACTTCGGATCCTCCGGTCCCCGATTGAGACGTCCGCCTACACACGCTGCGAGCAGCGTAGTCACGTCGCCCGTGAGGCCCATCTGGCGGGCGGCCATCGGCAGGAGCGCCGTGGAGTCCAGGCCCATCATCCTGGCCAGCTGGTGCTCTCCGTCGAGCTTGGCCCACGTAAGGTGCAAGAGGCCGAAGAATGTCTCCAGTACGCCGTGCCCCGAGACGGCGCTTGCCTTGAACACGGGCTCGCGTCCTTTGCCAGCCAAGGCGGAGATCTCCTCGTCTGAGCGGACCCGATCGAGGTCTCGCTTGTTGAACTGGATCACGAGAGGAAGCTCCCGTGGGTTGAGGCCCAGGTCCTTGAGGTTCTGGCGCAAGTCGAGAAACGACGCCGCGTTGTGCTCGGTCTCGCTGATCTGAGAGTCGGCGACGAAGGCCACGCCGTCGGCTCCCTGAAGCACGAGCCGTCGCGTCGTCGCATGGAGCACCTGGCCCGGCACGGTGAAGATCTTGATGCGCAGAGTCATGCCGGGCGACGAGCCCCGGTCCGTCTCGGCGCGCAGCATGAGCGGCAGCATGTCGAAGAAGAGCGTGCGGTCGTCCTTGGTCTCCAGCGTCATGAGACGCCCGCGCGACGCCTCCGACGTTAGCTGGTGGAGGGATCGCAGGTTCGTCGTCTTCCCGCTGAGGGCTGGCCCGTAATAGACGAGCTTGAGCGCGACCTCCCGGCCGCCGAAGTTGATTTGCACGTCGCCTCAGTCAGCCATGTTACCAGAGGACGCCCGTCGTCTAGAATTCACCGCATGAGCCCCAAGGCAAAGTCCCCATCCCCCTCCCGCGCCACCCCCGTTGCCCCGAAATTCGTCCTGGAGAACGATCAGGGAAAGCAGGTCTCTCTCGATGATTTCGCCGGAGGGTGGCTCATCGTCTACTTTTACCCACGGGACAACACTCCTGGGTGTACCCGCGAGGCAGCCGACTTCACGAGGGCCGCCCCAGCGCTGAAAAAGCTGGGGGCGGAGGTCGTGGGTATCTCCAAAGACTCGGTGAAGAGTCACCGCAGCTTCCGCGACAAGATGGGAATTTCTTTCCGTCTGCTGAGCGATCCTGACCTCGCGGCGCACAAGGCGTACGGCGCCTGGGGAACGAAGAACATGTACGGCAAGAAAGTAGAGGGGACGATTCGCTCCACGTTCCTCGTTTCGCCAGACGGGAGGATCGCCCGCGCCTGGAAGAGCGTGAAAGTGGACGGACACGCCGACAAGGTCATCGATGCGCTGCGCGAGGCCAAGGGCTGAGCCGAAGGTCACGCATTGCAATGGACTCCGCGACACTGGTCTGGATCGCGCCGGAGGCACCGGACGCCGGGCAGTCGCATGCGATCTCGAGCTGGGCCCTCGGCCGCTCGTTGACGCTCGTGCTGCCGACCGACCAGCGTCCGACCCCGGTCGCAGCGGTTACCGGAGAGCGCGTCGCGGACGACGTCGAGACGCTCATCGACCATGCGCGCGACGCGATCGTCGCGCACGACACGGATGGGGCGGACCGCGCCCTCTCCTCGGCAGAGTCCCTCTTGCGGGCGCATGCGGAGCTTCC
Organism: uncultured delta proteobacterium; assembly: GCA_963847465.1. Lineage (GTDB taxonomy): Bacteria > Myxococcota_A > Polyangia > Polyangiales > Polyangiaceae > Palsa-1150. The sequence goes on from CAWKAF010000034.1 coordinate 437,790, forward strand.
TCAGGCCGCGTGGCTCATGGCGGAGGTGGAGCGCTGCCGATCGGCTCGCTGGAGCCGGCTACCGCCGGGAGACGCGGAGGCGGCGGGCCGTGCGTGGACGCGCGCGGAGGCGCTGGATGGGGGGCGAACCCCCGGCATCGCCGAGAAAGCGTTCGCGCTGCGGCCTGCGGCTGCCACGGTCGGAATCGGGCTCACCGCGGCCGAGGGCATGCAAGCATGGCTCGATGGCAAGGGGGTGACGGCCACGGTCGAGACCTCGGCCGGGCCCCATGCTCTAGTGGTGACCTGGGCGGGTACGCCGGTCTGGGCGCAGTGGATCGAGGTGCCAGCCGGGAGCTCGAGCATTGCCGTGGATGCCCCTTCGCCCCCGCGTTGCTCCCGATCGGACGTCGGCCTGGCGCGGATCTTCGACGGCGAGGTCCACCCTGGGGGCGTACGCTGCCCGCACTGGGTCGCCGCATCGCCCGGGAATCAACCTGGGGAGGTCCGGCTGGCGAGCTGCGCGGTCGATGGCTGCGGGCCGCCGCTCCTCTGGCTCGCGCCTTCACCCTGGACACGGACACCGCCCGCGTCGAGCGGACCCAAGGGGAGCGACCGGAGCGGTAGATGGCCCGCATGGGCTACCTGGAGTGCGGTCGGCGCGGGCGCCGCCGTCGTGGCGGGCGCCGTAGTGATCCTCGTAGACGCGCTGAAGCCGGCGCAACCCGAGACACGCTTCGTCAACAACGGTCTCGAGAAAGAGTGAGCGGCTCGCGAATTGCGGATACGTGGCAGGGTGTCTAGGCTCGTCCGAGGAGCAAAGATGGCCCAAGTACCCCTGCTCGATTTCGAAGCCTTTGTCGCAAAGAAGAAATCCGATCGCACGAGCGCCGGCGCCGAGACGACGGGACACGACTACACCTACACGTTCGACCGGCAGTCCCGCGTCGCCTTCGAGAACACGAAGCCCGTCGCCCTTGCCGTCGAGGCGAGCGTGCGGCTTTTCAAGCAGATGGGCCAACACCAGCTCCTCGGCAACGCGGTCAAGGTGAGCGATCGGCAGTTCCCGCGCATCTTCGGCATCACCAAGACAGCTTGCGACACGCTGCAGATCGCGATGCCGCAGGTGTTCATCGTCAACAGCCCGACGTTCAACGCGGCCACGCTCGGCACGAACGACGGACTCGTTCATCATGGTGCACTCGGCGCTCGTCGATCACTACTCCGACGAGGAGCTCCTCACGGTCATCGGTCACGAGTGCGGCCACATCCACAACTCGCACGTCGCGTACCTGACCGCGCTTCACTACCTGACGTACATGGCCGGCATGTTCCTGCCCTGGGTCTTGCAGCCTGCGCTCGTCGCGCTGCGGACGTGGTCCCGCCGCGCTGAGATCACGTGCGACCGCGCGGGCATGCTCGTGGCCAAGGACCAGCGCGCATCTGAGCGCGCCATCACGAAGCTCGCCGTGGGCTCGCGCAAGCTCTACGAGGAGTTCAACCTCGACGCGTTCCTCGAGCAGCACGAGGAGGGCAATCAGGGCATCGGCAAGTACATGGAGGTCTTCGCCACCCACCCCTGGCTGCCGAAGCGCGTCCTCGCGATGCGCGTCTTCGGCGAGAGTCAGCTCTACCATGCCGCATCGGGCGGCCCGCCAGACCGGGCTGCCATGACCGAGGTCGACGCGCAGGTCTCCGCGCTGCTCAAGGGGGACGCGTGATGATTGGCGCATGGACGACGCGACGACGCCGAAGCCAGCGCTCGACGCATTCTTCCAGAAGCGAGACGAAGTGGTCGGCGCCCTCCGAGGCCTCGGTGATGTCGCGGTCGCGCTCGGCACCAAGAGCCTGCGTGAGCGTGTCGACCGCGAGCTCGTGCAAAAGCTCGAAGAGGATCGCTTCCACCTCGTCGTCGTCGGGCGAGTTCAACCACGGCAAGACCACGTTCGTGAACGCGCTGCTCGGCGAGCGGGTGCTGCCCGTCGGCGTGACCCCGACGACGGCGACCATCCACCACATCCGCTGGGCAGAGACGCCGCAGGCGATCGTCGTCACAACGAGCGGCGAGCATCACGCGATTCCCTTCGAGCGATGCAAAACGCTTCGCGGTCGGCGGCGGGGCTCCCACCGACGACGTCGACTACCTCGAGATCGGCTATCCCGCGGCGCTCCTGCGGGAGCGCATCCTCCTGGTCGACACCCCAGGCGTGAACGACCTCTCGCTGCAGCGCGCGGACATCACCTACAGCTACATCCCGCGCGCCGACGCCGTGCTCTTCCTGCTCGACGCCGGGCAGATCCTGAAGGAGAGCGAGCGCGTCTTCCTCAACGATAAGCTCCTCAAGGCGTCGCGCGACAAGATCGTTTTCGTCATCACCAAGTGGGACCTGCTGTCTTCCGAGGAGCAGCGCGAGGCGCTCGCATACGCGAACAAGCACCTGTCCACGCTCGTGAGAGAACCCGTCGTCTTCCCGGTGAGCGCCGAGGCGGCGCTGGCGGGGGACATGCGCGGCAGCGGCCTGCCCGAGCTCGTGGCCCATCTGACGCGGTTCCTGGCCGAGGAGCGCGGGCGGATCCTGCTCGACAACGCGCTGGGCGAGGGGCTGACGGTGGCCGAGCTGCTCTCCAAGGGCATCGACGCCCGGCGCCGCAGCATCCAGATGAAGACGGAAGAGATCGACCGACGCATCGCGGCGCATCGAGAAGGACCTGGCGGGGCAGGCGGGGACGATTGAGCAGCGGCGCTCGCAGATCCGCGAGGAGGTCGCTGGCATCAAGGCGGCTGCGCGCAAGGACCTCGATCGCTTCGTGGACGACGTCTGCCGTCAGCTTCCGAACGTCATCGACTCGGCCAAACCGCAAGACCTCAAGCAGTACCTTCCCGCGTTCCTGGAGGACGCATTCAGGAAATGGGCCGAGGAGGAGACGAAAGAGATCGCGACGCAGCTCGAGCAGCTCGCCGAGAAGACGATCGCGCTCGTTCGCGAGGACGCGCACGACAGTGCCCGGCGCGTGGTCGCTGCGCTGGGGAACGACTCGCAACGCCTCGACGTACGAGTGGACACGATCAAATACGACATCGGAGTGGTCGCGCTCATGTTCGGCGGAGTGGCGATCATGGCCGTCAACCTAATGGTCGGAGGTCTGCTGGCGATCGCCGGCCCGGCGATCTTCGCGATGTTTGCTCGTGGAAAGATCCACGAGGAATTCAAAAAGCGTGCGAAGGAGCTCGGGCCCGAGGTGATGCGCGAGACGGCCAAGCAGGTGGGGCCAAAGCTCGAGTCGCTGATCGACGACTTCGTGAAAAAGCTCGACGCCTGGGTCGTCACGGCGGGCCTGGAGGTGCATCGTGAGGTCGTCGAGATCCTTCGGGCGACGAGGGATTCGCGGGGGGCGGGCCAGGAGGACGCGGCGAAAGTGAACGCAGAGGTCGATGCCCAGGCTACCGCCCTCGCCGGTGTGACCGAACGCATCGAGACGTTGCGAGCCCAAATTGCACTGCACCGCGACACGGCGCGGGTGGGCGTGGCGCTCCACTAGCGCCCGTGACATTTCTTGTATTTCTTGCCGCTCCCGCATGGACACAGGTCGTTGCGTCCGGGTTGTTCTTCGCGTCGGACGGTCTTCGGCACCCCGAAAAGAGTGCGACGCATTTCGACCAATGAGGCTCCGATCTCCTCGAGGTCCGGGGGACCGAGGGCGTGCAACGCTGCGGCCGGAAAGTAGAAGTCCTCGGCCTTCGCCCGTGCCACCGCGGTGATTGCGATCAGCATCAGGTCCCCTCCACGCTCGCCATTGTTGACGTCGTACGTCCCATCGAGAAGGGCGGGCAGCACGAGATCGTCGGGCACCTGCGCCCGCTCGGTGAACCTGTACCGCGACGACGCGGGCAGGTCGCACGTGCGTACGATCGCGAAGTCGCGCCCCAGCGTCAACGCCTCGCTGATGAGACCCTCCTCGTTCGCTTGGACAATTGCCACTGCCTCCCTGAAGATCCGGTGCGACGCGTCGACCCACGCCTCCGCACTCGCCTTGGGCGCTGGGGGGGACTGAAGAGCCTTCAGCGCTTCGGTGCGCAGCGATGCGTGCCGCAGGGCCATACAGAGCAATCCCCAGCCGGCCTCGCGCATCGTGACTGGGTTCGCCGCCTCCGCGAACCTCGCCTTGTACGACGCAAGCATCGGCTTTCCGAGGCGCGCTGCGAGCCATGCCGCGCGGACGACAAACCCAAAGCCACTCCTTATCGTCAGATGTTCCCACGGAGACCCGGTGGCGTGCGCCGGGAGGCTTGCCCACTCATTTACCCACTCCCGCTCCGCCGAATCGACGAGAAGGGTCGCGGAGTGCGCCATCGCCCAGGCGCCACGCGCCAGATCCCGTTCGGCCCGGCGCCGCGCGAAGGCATCCAGTCTCCGTCCGGTCTGGAGAATCGGGAAGATCTCGTCGAGCGTCTGCGCCCAGGACGCGTACACGCCCGCCAGTAGCGGAACCGCAGGCCCGAACATCGCCGAGGCGGCGACGAAGTCCTCGCGTGCTACGGCGGGACCAGCCGACTCGATCCGCTCGAGGAGCCGCGTCTGGTCGAAGCCCCGCTTCCTTGCGAGCGCCATCCCCTCGCGCACGCGTTCAACCTTCGAGACGAGCCCCTCGAGGTGAGCGCGCGAGACGACTGGAAGCGCGCCCGTGCTCATCCCCGGTCCGAGACACGTGACGAAACCGCCGTCCCGCGCGACGACCACGTGCGGTCCCTCCCCGCCGTCGGCGAGCGCTACGGCAACGCGCTCGGCAGCCTCGGGCAGTCGTACGTGCGTTAGGATGTATCGCACAAGCTCGTGGTCGCGGTAGAGGCCGAGCGCAAGCGCCATGTGCTCGCTCGCCACCCGATCCAGACGCTCGAGGAAGTGCTCGTCGTGGCCCATCGTGGCTCTCGCCTTCGGTGTCCCTCAAGTCCCAATCCGCTCACGGAAGCCGTCGGCGCCGAGCGCCCTGAGCTTCTCGAAGCGCATCATGAAGCGTCGCCAGTCCTTGACCACCCGCGGCCCCCTTACCTCAGCGCGCAACGCGTAGTCGGTGATGCGAGTGACTGTGAAGCGCAGCGCGCCGAAGGCGGCCTCGGCCCACAGCCCGCGGCGCTCTTGCTCGGTGAGAGGGCGCACCCCCTCGTAGCCAGACGTCATCGCCCGGGCGAGACCGCCGTCGAAATCGTCACCCACACACCAGGCAAGGACTGTGACCATCAGATCGTAAGCGTACGTCCCGTCGCATGCGCTCTCGAAGTCGAGTAGCGCCGCCACTTGCCCGTCCGCCTTCCAGAGAACGTTGTCGCGAAATAGGTCGCCGTGGATCAATCCTCGTGGAAGGCCTGGATCCCGGGCAGCATCCATGCCCCGGAGCGCCTCTCGGAGAGAGGGAGTGATGGGCGCGAACAGGCCTTCGCCGCTGGCCTCGATGCGATTCAGCCTCAGGGCGAGATCGGCGAGCCTGAAGCGGCCCTGGTCGCGCCTTTCCGCTGCTCCGGCGACGTGCACGAGCGCGAGCGCCTCCCCCACACGGCGCGCATCGTCGGGCGTCACCCCCGCCTGACAGCGGATCGTCCCATCCCGCCACGGGAAAAGCGCGGCCGGCTTGCCGCCAAGCGTGGAGACGAGGGCACCGTCTACTCGACGGAGCGGCGCAGGCGTGGGCACTCCGGCCCTCGCGAGTCGTTCGAGCATGGCCGCTTCGCCCTCCGCGCCGGCTCGATCTTGCTCCTCGTAGATGCGCAGGAAGAGCGGCCTCCCGCCCGCTTGCAGCGCAAAGTTCGAGTTGACACTTCCGGCCGGGATGCCCTCGACGGTCTGGAAATCCACCACCCCGTACTGGTCGAGGAGCGCTCTCGCGTCGTCGGCCGTGATCGCTGTGAGCACCGCCATTGCATCGCCAATGCTACCCCGAACGCCAGCCTGCTCACGGACCTCAAGCATTTCCCGTGTAGACGCGCGCCGCTCGACTCTGGTAAGTGGCCCATGGCACGTCGCCCGGCATTCCCCTGTGGAGATTCGAGCGCAGCCGAGGGGACACTGGCGGGAAGCCGAACGATTTCCAGGGCTTTGCCCGAACTGAGAGCGATATGGCGAAGACGAAAAAGGCTGCGGCGACGAAGGCTTCGACAAAGCCGCAGACACCCGCGAAAGCGGCGCCCGCCAAGGCGGGAACCAACAAAGAGGACTCCGGTCCGCTCAAGCGCAAGCTCGGGTTGCGTGGTGCCGCCCCATGGGCGGCGCGCCACGCGGCGAAGCACGCTGCCGAGGCCCGTGCGCGTGCGGCCGAGCCGCCCTTGCCGGGTAGTGCCCGGGCAACGATAAGGACCCCCATCGACGCCGAGGACATCAAGCAGAAGGTGCGGGAGCTTCACGCGGCACTTTCGCAGATCAAGGCGCTCCGCAAGAACCTCCCGAAGACCTTCTACGACATCGGGGTGGTGCTGAAGAACATCCAGGCGCGACGGCTCTACGAGGCCAAGCGCTTTCCCTCCTTCGAGGCCTTCGTCGAGCGCGAAATTGACCTCGGCAAAACGACCTCGATGCGGCTCGTGCGTGTCGCGGCATTGTTCCAGAAGGAAGGGGCTCTCGAGGTGGGCATGGATCGCCTCTTCTCGGCCGTCGCCGCCATCGACTCGACCGGCGAGCCCGAGGGGGCCAGGATCCCGACGCCACCGGTATCCGCACCGACGCTCCCGCTCCGCCCGCCTGGAAGGTGAAGACCGGATTCAGCGACCGCGCGGAAGCAAGACGGTTACCCTCGTCCCGACGTTGTGCTCGCTCTCTATCCGCACTTCTCCGCAATGCAGGTCCACGATCTTTCGCACGATGGATAGACCGAGACCAGTCCCTCCTTCCTTGGTCGTAAAGAAGGGGTCGAATACTTGGGCGAGCAGGGTCGGGTCGATGCCGAATCCGGTGTCGTTGACGCCAAGGCGAACCTGATCGCCCTCGACAGCCACTTCGACGCTCAGGGTACCCCCTTCCTTCATGGCCTCGAGGGCATTCATCACCAGGTTGATGACCACCTGCTTTAGCTTTTCGGTGTCCCCAAGAAGCACACACTCTCCCGCGAACCGCCGTTCGACGTGCACCCCGCGCGCGGCTGCGGAGTCCTGTTCTAGGTCGAGCACGTCGTCCACAAGCTTCCCGAAATGGACGAGCTGCCGAATGGCGCCGCGCGGCCGGGCGAGCTCGAGGAACTCGGTCAACAGGCGACTCAGCCGACCAATCTCGTCGCCAACGATCTGCGCCTTGTGATGAAGCGTGTCGCGGGTGATTTGGTCAATCGCTAGCCTGTCAAGATGGCGGTCGAGGAGATGTAGCTGAAGGATCGCGGCGTTGAGAGGATTCCTAATCTCGTGCGCCAAGTTGAGCGCGAGGGTACCCATCGCCGACAGGGCCTCGGCGTCGGCCGCACGCTTCTCGAGCGCACGCCGCTCGGTGACGTCGATGCCGAAGCCGTAGACGAGATCCGCCCCGTCCGCTCCTCCGCGAGCCATCGAAAGGTGCCAGCGGACGCGTCGCCGTGCCGGGGTCTCACGTAGCTCGCGAGACGACACCTGGGGCGCGTTCCGGATCGCACCCACCGCGGCGGGGTCTGCGAACGCCGCCTCGACCTCCTGAGTCCGTCCGCTACGAGCGAGGGCAATCGCCTCCCTCATGCGGGTGCTGTCCTCCTCCGGTATCCAGCTTTCGACGAATGGCCGACCCACAGATTCGCCCGGTTCGACGCCCGCGTAAGTGGACGCCTTTCGGTTGAGAAGGGCGACGCAGTCATCCGCGTCGAGCCCAACGACGAGAACATCCGTGAGCTCGACCAGCGCTCGGTAGCGTCGCTCGAATTCCTCCCTTTCGCGCGCAAGTCGCACCTTGGCCAAAGCCTGCTCTACCGTCGAGACGAGCTCTTCCGGGCGGAAGGACTTGGGTACGAACGCGTAGGCTCCCGACCTCAGGGCGCCAATCGCCGCGTCCATCGTGGCAAAGCCGGTCATGAGAATGACCTCGCCGAACGGTGATGCTTCCCGCAGCTTGGGGATGAGGTCGACCCCGCTCGTGTCCGGCAGTTTTACGTCGACGATCGCCACGTCGAAACCGCGGACACGAGCCATCGCAAGACCGTCGTCACCTCGCGAAGCAGTAGACACTTCGATCGTGTTCGATGCGGCCCGCCCGTCCGAGAGCTCCGCGCTCATCAGCACCGCGTGGAGCGATCCCACCAACTCTACATTGTCATCGACGATGAGCACCCGAGCGCGGGCCAACGCGGCTGTCTGCAAGCGCGGGAGCGACGCCGGGCCCACTTGCTCACCCGATACCGAGAAGCTTCTTGATGATGTCGTTGACCAGCGGAGGATTCGCCGACCCCTTTGTCTCTTTCATCACTTGGCCAACGAAAAAGCCCATGACCGCCGTCTTGCCGTTCCGAAGCTGTTCGGCCTGCTTGGGGCTTTGTTCGATGATCCGCCTGCAGATCGCCTCGATCGCGCTGGCGTCGCTCACCTGGCGCATGCCGAGATCCCGGACGACGTCCTCGGGCGAACGGTCCGTACCGGCTATCCTGGCGTAGACGTCTTTTGCTTGTTTTCCGCTGATCGCTCCGTCATCCACGAGCCGAAGGAGAGAGGCAACCTGTCGCGCCGTGACGGGGATGGTCGCCCGCAATCCCCGCGCTTCCACGTCGCCCAGCACCTCGCTCTGCACGAAGTTGGCGACCTTCGTGGCATTGCCATGCAGCATCGCCGCTTCCTCGAAGAAGGCGGCGAAGACAGGATGTCCGGTCAGCACCCTGCGCCGCGTACGTCGCTCAGACCCATCTGCTCACGAAACGTCGCCGCTTGTCGCGCGGGAGCTCCGGCATCGACGCGCGCACTTCCGCGACGAACGCGTCCGACGAGCACGAGCGGCGGCAGGTCCGGGTCGGGGAAGTAGCGGTAGTCCTGCGCCTCTTCCTTGCTGCGAAGGCTAAAGGTTGCGCTGTCATCCTCGCTCCACCCCCGCGTCTCCTGGACGATGCGGCCGCCCGCGTCGATGACCGCACCTTGCCGCTGGATCTCGTGGGCGATGGCCCGCTCGACGAAGCGAAACGAGTTGATGTTCTTCATCTCGACGCGCGTGCCGAGCTTCGCCTCGCCCAACGGACGTATGCTGACGTTGGCGTCGCAACGGAAGCTGCCCTCCTCGAGGTTGCCGTCGTTCACGCCGATGAAGATGAGGATGTCCCGGAGGACACGCAGGTACTCGGCCGCCTCGGCCGGCCCGCGCAGATCCGGCTCACTCACGATCTCGACGAGCGGCGTGCCCGCGCGGTTGAGATCGACGACGGAAGACTGGCCTATGTGGATACTCTTGCCCGCGTCCTCTTCCATATGCGCGCGCGTGATGCGGATCACCTTGCGGGTACCCTCGACGTCGATTTCGAGCTGTCCGCCCTCGCTGAATGGCTCGTCGTACTGACTTATCTGGTAGCCCTTCGGGAGGTCCGGATAGAAATAGTTCTTCCGCGCAAAACGGCTCGAGGGCCGGATCGTGCACGAGAGCGCGAGCGCCGTCCGGACGGCGAGACGGACGGCCTCCCCGTTGAGAACCGGAAGAGCGCCTGGCAGCCCAAGGCAGACAGGGCACACGTGCGTGTTGGGCGCCGCGCCGTAGGTTGTCGAGCACGCGCAAAACGCCTTGGTCTGCGTCAGAAGCTGCGCATGGACCTCCAGCCCGATGACGGCCTCGTAACGCATCGCGCTCGATTTAGCACGAGGCGAAAGCCCTCGCGCGCGCAACTTCCTTACCTGCCGAACTGGAAAACCACCTCGCTCTTGCGAACCATTCCAAGCTCGCCTCTCGCGATGCGCTCGACGGCCCCCGGATCGTCTCGAAGCTCGCGCACTTCGACCCGGAGGCGGTCGACCTCTCGACGGAGCTCGTCGTTCTCGACGGTCACGTCATCGAGCTCCGTCTGCAGCCCCCGCAGCCGAGGCAGCCCTTCCGGCTCCAGGACGAGGACGGGCACTGCCACCAGCGCAAGGGAGAGCATCGCAATAGGAAGCGTCCTCTCGAGCAGAGCTGTCGGGTGATTCACTGGAATTCGCACCATCGCATGGTCCGCGAACGAGGGCCCAGTTCTCGCGTTGAATGCTAGCCTCACCGTGTGACCTTCGCGCTCGCGCGTTCGCTGCTCATCGCCGACGCCGTCGCACCCGAGGCACTCGGAAACGCATTGCTCCTTTCGGCCACACGCGGAGCGTCCTTGGTCCGTGCACTCCTCGCGACTCGCGCCATCGACCTGCCGCGCCTCGAGCAGCATCTCGAACGCGGCGAGGCGCCGTCGATGCGGCACATCGCTCCGGTTGGCTCGCTCCTTCAAAGCCTGCCGCCGGGGCTCTGCGAGCGTCTGCTGGCACTCCCAGTACGTCGCGATCCACGCACGGGTACCGTGGACGTCGCGGTGGTCGACGCACGCGACCCGCACGCGGCGGACGAGATTTCGTACTGGTTGAAGGCGCCAGTTCGCGTGGTGCGCACCTCCCTGACCTCGATGGAGGTGGCGCTCGGCCGTATCGACTCGATGCTCGACCTGGCCATGCGCCCGCTCGCGGCGCCGATGGGGGCGGCCGTCCTCACCGAGCCAGGCGGCCCCTCGGAGCCGATCCAGGAGATGGGTGCCGGCCCCAACATCCCAATCGCACTCACGCGAAGGAGCCTGCCGCCACCGGGCGTAAGCGTCATCGTGGGGCCGCCCGCCATCGAACGCGACGGCCCCCGGGGTGGACCCAGAGAGAGAGAGCCAGTGCTTGACCTCAGGCGTCGAAAGGTGAGCGGTCCCGCGTCGGACGCGTTCGTGCGCGAGGCACCTCCAACGCAACGCGGACCCTTCGCCTCCAGCCCGCCCACCGCATCATGGGAACCCACCTCGGCGATCGTCGAGAAGATGCACGAAGCGCAGGACCGTGATCGCATCCTCGAGCTTCTCATCTCGGGCGTCGGAGCGGTCGCGCGCAACGCCTTAATCCTCGCGGTGAGGCGCGACGTCATCGCGGGCTGGACGGGGTCCCCGGGGATTCGGGATTGCACAGCCCTGCGTGACCTGCGGATGCCCGTGTCCTCCCGAACGGCGATGAGCGAAGGGCTCGACCACGAGGGCATTCGCCTCGTACGCCTGCCCGATGACGCCGTACACGGCCCCCTGGCAACCCTCCTTGGGATAGCTCCGACGAGCGCCGTCGCAGTCGGGGCGGTCCGCGTCGAAGGCAAGCCCGTAGCCCTCGTCGTCGCCGCAGACCTGGTCGACAACATCCGAGCGATGAGCCACATGGCCGATCTGACGCCGGCGGCCGGTGAGGCCCTCGCGCGGCTGCTGCGCGAGCGGCGCAAGTGAGCTATCTCGTGCCCTCATGTCCGACTATGGCAAGCTCCACCGCGATTGGGTGGAGAAGACCCTCGCGCCCAACGAGGCGAAGGACCCTCCTCGCAAGCGCGTCGCCAACCTCGCGGGGCACGCCGACGCCGAGCCTCTCTACGGCCCCGACGACCTCGAAGCGATGGGGTTCGACGCAGCGCGCGACCTCGGCGTTCCCGGGCGACCGCCGTTCACCCGCGGCGTCCAGCCGAACATGTACCGCGGGCGCCTCTGGACGATGCGCCAGTACGCAGGGTTCGGCACCGCGAAGGAGTCGAACGAGCGCTACCGGTATCTCCTCGCGCAAGGGCAGACGGGGCTAAGCGTCGCGTTCGACCTGCCGACCCAGATGGGGCGCGACTCGGACGACGTTCGCGCGCGCGGCGAGGTCGGCCGCGTAGGCGTCGCCATCGACTCCATCGAAGACATGCGCGTCCTCCTGCAAGGGCTCCCGCTCGGAACCGTTTCGACGTCGATGACCATCAACGCTACTGCGGCGATCCTCCTGTGTCTCTACATCGCCGTCGCCGAGGAGCAGGGCATTTCGGCGGGCTTCCCTGCGCGGAACCGTCCAGAACGACATCCTCAAGGAGTACATCGCGCGCGGTACGTACATCTACCCGCCTCGGCCATCGCTGCGCCTCATCACGGACACGTTCGACTGGTGCGCGCGCGAGGTTCCAAAGTGGAACACGATCTCGATCAGCGGCTACCACATTCGCGAGGCGGGAGCCGACGCGGCGCAGGAGCTCGCGTTCACGCTGGCCGACGGAATCGCGTACGTTCAGGCGGCCGTCGACGCCGGCCTCGACGTCGACTCGTTCGGGGCGCAGCTGTCGTTCTTCTTCAACGTGCACAATGGCCTCATCGAGGAGGTCGCAAAGTTTCGGGCCGCGCGGCGCATGTGGAGCGCCATCATGAAGGACCGATTCGGTGCGAAGACGGACCGCGCGCGTGCCCTTCGGTTTCACTGCCAGACGGCGGGAATGACGTTGACCGCGCAGCAGCCACTCGTGAACGTGGCGCGTGTGACCGTGCAGACGCTCGCCGCGGTGCTCGGAGGGTGCCAGTCGCTCCACACGAACTCGTACGACGAGGCGCTCGGCCTACCCACAGGCGAGGCCGCCACCATCGCCCTTCGCACGCAGCAGGTCGTCGCATACGAGAGCGGCGTAGCAGACTTCGTCGACGCCCTTGCCGGGAGCTACGCCGTCGAGTCACAAACGTCCCGCCTCGAGAAACTTGCGCGCGACTATATCGGGCGCATCGACGGCATGGGCGGAATGGTCGCTGCGATCGAGCAGGGATACCCGCAGCGCGAAATCCAGCGCACCGCGTACGACTACCAGCTGGAGATCGAACGCAAGGAACGCATCCTCGTCGGCGTCAACGCGTTCACGCAGGACGCCGCACCCATGCCCGTGACCACGGTGGACCCTCGGATCGAGTCGGAGCAGGTGGGCAGGCTCCGAACCATGCGAGGGCGGCGGGATGCGCGAGCTCACGTGACGGCGCTGGAGAGGGTGGAGCGTGCCGCACGCGGACAGGAGAACGTGCTGCCGCTCTTGCTCGAAGCCGTGAAGGCGTATGCGACCGTGGGCGAGATCTCGAACGTGCTGCGCGGCGTCTGGGGAGAGCACATCGAGACGCTGGTAGTGTAGATGGGACTCTCGTCGCCGTCGGTCACCCACCGCGTCTCCATTCCGGAGCCGAAGACGCACCTCGTTCACGTGGAGACGACGGTCCGCGCGACGGGCCCGCTGCCCGAATCCATCGTCCTCTTCATGGCCGTCTGGACCCCAGGGTCGTACCTCGTCCGCGAGTACGCTCGTCACGTCGAGAGCCTCGTGGCCGACGAGCCTTCGCGGGCGACCAAGATCCGCAAGAACGCCTGGCGCGTCGATGTCCACGGCGCGGCCAGCGTCGTCGTTCGCTATCGCGTCTATGCCGGCGACCTTACGGTGCGCACCAGTCACGTCGACGAGACGCACGCGTTTCTGGTGGGCGCCGCTTTGTTTCTGGGCCTCGAGGGCGGCGAGGATCTGGGAGCGCACGTAGAGATCTCGGGACCATCGGACTGGCGTTCGTCGACATCCCTGCGCACGGCTACCAACGGACCCGACGTCGGCGTCCATCGGTTCGACGCGCCCACGTTCGACGCTCTCGTCGACTCGCCGATCGAGCTTGGTACGCACCAAGAGGAGCGCTTCGAGGCGCTAGGGAAGCCGCATCGGTTTTCGATCTGGCCGGCCAATTCCATCGCGGACGCCAGCGTTCGTCGGCTTGTCGACGACACGAAGACCATCGTCGAGACAGAGGCGGCGCTCTTCGGAGGGGCGCTCCCTTACGACGCGTACGAGCTCTTGCTCCACTTCTCGCTGCGGGGACGAGGCGGCTTGGAACACCGGTCCAGCGCCGCGCTCATTGCCTCACCCGGCGCGTTCGCCGCCCGGGACTCGTACCTAGATATGCTGTCGCTCGTAGCCCACGAGGTCTTCCACGCCTGGAACGTCAAGCGCATCCGGCCGGCCGGCCTCACACCCTATCGCTATGGCGAGGAATGTTACACGCGACTCCTCTGGTGGTTCGAAGGCGCTACGAGCTACTACGACTGGCGGGTACTCCGGCTCGCACGGCTCTGCACGGTGGACGAGTACCTCGATCACCTTGGTGGCGAGATCGCGTACCTCGACCAGACTCCGGGCCGCCTAGTGCATGCTCTGGAGGAGGCCAGCTTCGACGCCTGGATAAAGCTCTACCGTCCAGACGAGCATTCGGCCAACAGCAGCGTGAGCTACTACCGTAAGGGAGAGGTGGTCTGCGCGCTGCTCGACATCGAGCTCCGGATGAGAACCAGAGGTCGGGCTTCCCTCGACACGATCCTCGCGCATCTCTGGGAGACGTACGGGATCGAGGAGCGCCCTGTGCCGGAGGACGCGATGCAGAGAATTTTTGAGCGGGTCGCGGGGTTGCCCCTTGGAGAGCTGTTCGACGCGTGGATCCGATCGGCGACGGAAATCGACTACGCCCGGAGCCTCGCGCACGTGGGACTGACCATCGAGAGGTCTGCCCGATCGGACGGCCCCGCGTCGTCCCTCGGCGTGCGCATTCGCCCAGACGGGGGTCGTGCGCTGGTCGCCTCGGTGTCTCGCGAGGGGGCCGCTTGGCGCGCGGGGATCGACCCGGGCGACGAGGTTATCGCGATCGGCGGAACGCGGATCGAGGGAACAACCCTCGATTCAGCGCTGCGTGGGCGGACACCGGGCGACGAGGTCGACGTGACGATCGCGCGCGACGGTCGTGTCGTGACGAAACGAGCGAAGCTGGATGGTCCGAAGAGGGACCGAGTCAAGGTAGTCGTCGAGCGCGATGCAGCGCCGTCCGCACGCCAAGCTTTTGCGGACTGGCTCGGCGAACCGCACCCGGCATGGGGCGGGGAACGGGCCCCCACGTGACGGCGCTCGCACACAAGTCCCGGGCCGCCTCGATCACGGACATGACCGAGTACGTGCTTCCGCAACACGCCAACGTGTTCGGGACGGTCTTCGGCGGCCAGATCATGGCCTGGGTGGATCTCTGCGCTGCCATCTGTGCGCAGCGTCATGCGGGCCGCCCTTGCGTGACTGCATTCGTTGATGACCTTCTCTTCAAGCGCCCGGTGCGCGTGGGTCAGGTCGTCCGCCTTCGTGCACAGGTCACGGCGACGTTTCGCACATCGATGGAGATCGAGGTGAGCGTGACCGGGGAGGACACGATGACTGGCGAACAGTGGCCCACGGTGGAGTGCTTGACGACATTCGTCGCCATGAGCGACGACCAGCAACCCACTCCGGTGCCGCCCCTCCTCCTCGAGTCGGATTCCGATCAGGCAGCGCAGACGGCCGCCGAGGAGAGACGAGTCGCCCGTCTCGCGAAGAGGTGACGGCTATTGGGCCAACGCCTCGCGAATGACGACCGCGAGCATCCCCGCCAGACCGCGGCCCACGACGTCGCCGAGCTTGACCCAGTCGTAGGGCTGCGATGCGAAGTGCTGGCATCCCACGAAGAGCGCCTCGTCGGACCCGGTGATGAAGCGCTCAACGTCGGGCCGCGCCGGGCCATAGAAGAGCTTCATCAGCCTCAGCCGAATGCGTAGATCGCGAGCAAGACGTGAGCGAGCGACTTCTTCTCGCCAGTCGTCGAGGACGATGCTCCGCCCGCCCGAGGCGCCGAACGTTCTCGCGAGAAAGCGCCCGGCGAGCACCCCATACTCGACGGCCTGGGCAATCCCCTCGCCCGTCACGGGATCGATTCCGGCGGCCTCTCCTGCCAGCATCCGATGCCCCGACGCTAGCTGCGTCGCGGGCTCGTACCCGCGCTCGGCGTAACGCTTGGTGGTACAGCGGCAGGGGTCGATGCCCACGCTGCGTAGCCGCGCGTCCAGAAGGGCGCCTACCTCGAGTCCCTCACCCCCCATCTTCAGTTGGTAGACGCCGCGACACACGAGCGGGCGGCCCCCGACGACCGTCGGGAAATCCCACGCGTAGCCGCTCAACTTTGGATCGCTGGCGTCGAAATGGAGGAGCGTCCTCTCGCGATCCCCGGGGGTCGGCTCGGTGTCGACTTCGACGACTTGCGCGCGCAGCCGACCGGTGCCGACCCCCAGCGATCTGCGCACGATGCTTCCTACGCCGTCGCACCCCACGACCGCGCGCGCGCGTAGGTCGCCATCGCTCGTACGAACCACTACGCCGTCGTCGTCGTCGAGCACTGCCTCCACGCAGACGCCCTCGCGGACCTTGACGCCAGATTCGGCGGCCGACCGGGCGAGCGCATGGTCGAACTCGACCCGTCGCACGACCCGCCCGATGGCACCAGGGGCCGCCGACGCTTCCGCTGCGGCACCGCGGAACGAGACTCCGTCGATACGAACGCTCGGAACGTCCACCTCCACGCCAATCCCACGTAGAAGCGCGTCGCCGCGGGCCCCCAGCGCACCGGCGCACGGCTTGTCGCGCGGGTAAAGGGCTCTCTCGAGGAGCACGGAGCGACGGGCAAGGTCGGGGGCCACGTGGGCTATCGCGAGGGCGGTCGTCGTACCCGCAGGCCCACCCCCTACGATGACGAGGTCAGCATCGAACGCCACGTGAGACGTTTCCTGCCCCGAGGGCGACAAGGTGATCCCCCACCACGACGCCGACCGCCGCGAGGAGGGCCACCGGCAACACGTGTCCCAGCACGATGTGCACCGGCGACGTGTACCCGCAGATGAGGGCGTGCGCCACGGCCCCCCAGGCACCCGCGGCTGCCCCCAACGCCGCGCCGGCCAACCGGGGGCTCACCGGATCGCTCGCTCGCCGCAGTCTGACGAACGCAACCAAAGGCCCCGCGGCAAATACCCAAGTCATCACCACGCAGACGACATGGGCGTGCAGCCCGGATCCGTCATGCAGAGTCTTGGGCCACGCGAGGGCTATCGGGATCCAGGTGAGCAGTAAGGCGACCGGCGTCAGCGTCGCTACCATCGCCTTCCAAGACGTCGGCCGCCCCAGCATCGAACGTCCTCGAGAGACACCCGCCCACGTTGCCGTGACCGCCAGCACCAGCCAAAGACCGTCGAGCTCAATCACGTAGGCGAGCGGACGTCCGTGCGCTTCGGGCCCATGGGCCATAACGGCCATCCACACCAGCGACGCGACCGCGATCCCTCGCGCCACGACGAAGACTCGCCGACGGGCGCCGACCGTATTTGCCGGGGCGGGCTCCCGCGCAACCATTTCGAGCACACGGGATCGCAGATCGGCGGAAGGCGCGTCGGGGGGCATGCTCATGACCTGCTTCCCTGAGTGTCCACCATGTTGTCTCCCAGCGCAGCGCGAAGCGCTTCGTAGGCACGATGCGCGCGAAGTTTGACCGCGGCCACCGTCGTACCTAGCACCTCAGCGGCCTCCGCCACGCTCAGACCCTCTTCTTTTATGAGTCGGAAGGCGGCGCGCTGCGATTCGGGGAGCTCTGCAAGGACCCGATCGATGCGGCGCTCCAGCTCGTGGGCGTGCACCACTTCATCCGCCGTCGGTTCGCCGGACGGGGCCGCGTCGGGCTCTGCCTCGTCTGCGCGTGGTTCGCGCTTGCCCCGTCGCAGCCCATCCAGAAATAGTCGCCGGGCTATTGCGAAGGCCCAGGGCATCACCTCGGCCCCAGGAATGAAACGGATACGGGCGCGGTGCATGTGCAGCATCGTCTGCTGGAGAAGGTCCTCGGCGCTCCCGCGCTCCCGCGTCTGACGGAGGAGGTAGCCGTAGAGGCGAGGCGCGAGCGCGTCGTACACAGTGGCAAATGCGGCATCATCGCCCGCGGCGTAGCGCTCCATTGCAACATCGACCTCGGCGCGCGGCTGCACGTGGCCGCTTGTACCACGCGGGCGGGCTGCGAGCGCGTGCGCAGGGCCGAGCGCACGCACGTGCATCCACATGAATACGCCGTTCTCGGCGCTCGGTTTCGCGCATCGTCCGGTTTGTGTCGTCGGACGGGCCTCTGCCGGTGCGTGCTAGACCTACCGCCCCGATGATCACGTGCCGTGAGCCCGCGCCCGACAGCGACGCGAAGCTTGGGCACGTCGTCTGCGAGCACTCGGAGCAGTGCGGGGGGTGCCCTCTCATCGGCCTCGCCTACACCGAGCAGCTAGGCCGGAAATACGTCCGCGTTGCGGCGGCCGTCGCTCGATACCCGGAGCTCAAACTCGTCCGAATAGAGGACGTCCTGCAGGCCGAACCCATCGTGGGTTATCGCACACGGGCCAAACTCATCGTGAGCCCCGGCGGCAAGGTCGGGCTGTATGCGAAGGGTGGACGCCATGAGGTGGTCGACATTCCCTTCTGCCGGGTGTTGTCCGGTTCGATAGCGGGCGTCGCAGCAAAGGTGCGCACGATGATTGCTGCGTCGGAGCTGGATTGCGACCTAACTCCGTTCGAACGCTCGCGGGGCGGCGCGCTGCGGGCGGTCGACCTGCGCGAGGTCCGCGACGACGTCAGCGTGCGGGTCCTGGTCACGTTGGTGGTGGAACGCGAGCGCGTCACGGGCATGGGTCCGCTCGAGCGTGCTGCCAAGGACCTGATGCGCGCAGCTCCCGAGGTCATCGGAGTGGCCGCGAACTTCCACGACGACGACGCACCCCAAGTCCTCGGCCGCCGCACCGTCGCGCTCGCAGGCGCCTCGAGCGCTCCGGACCGCGTCGGCGCGTCCGTGCACTTGGCGACGTTCGGCTCGTTCGTTCAAGCGCACCGCGGGCAGGCCGCAAGGATCCATGCGCTTGTCGCCGAAGCAGTGCTCCTCTCGCGAGATGGACCCAAGGGGCCCCGACCCCGGGTCCTCGATCTCTACGGAGGCTCCGGATCGATAGCGCTTGGCCTGGCGGCCGCGGGCGCGCGAGTCCACATGGTGGAGTCCTTTGCTCCCGCCGTCGCGCAAGCACGAGACGCAGCGCGCGCCCAGGAGCTCGACGTTCAAGTGGAATGCGCGGACGTCGCCGAGTCCCTGCGCGCGCTCTGGCAACGCCGCGAGTGTTTCGATGCCGCGGTACTGAACCCGCCTCGTCGAGGTACGAGCCCGGTGACACGCGAATGGCTGGCACGACTGGAGCCGCGGACCATCGTCTACGTCGCATGCGATCCCGAGACGCTCGCGCGCGACCTCGACCACTTCGCTCGGCTAGGTTATGCGGCCTCGTCGCTGCAACCGCTCGACATGATCCCGCTCACGGAGGAGGTAGAGAGCGTCGCCGTGCTGCGCCGGACCCGCCCTCCGGCGGCGCGCGTCGTCTACGAGGACGATCAGGTACTCGTCGTCGAGAAAGGCCCGTACGAGCCCACGATGCCGCAAGGTGAATATGCGGGCTCACTTCTGGCACGCGTACGGCAAATTGCCGGAGCGCAGGGGGCCGTGCCAGTCCACCGGCTGGACGTCGGGACGGGGGGCTTGGTGATGTTCTCGAGACATGCCGAGCACCTCCCCACTTGGACCCGCGCACTGGGCGCGCCGTCGACTCGCAAGATCTACATCGCAGCCGTCCGGGGCGTCGTCCCCCGCGAGGGAATCGTCACGCGCAAGCTCCACGAGAAGGGGAAGACCTACGCTGCACGGACGCGATTCCGTCGCGTCGCGATTGCCTCGCGGCATAGCTTGCTGCATGTCGTCCCCGACCTCGAGCGGGTGCACCAGATTCGGCGCCATCTGGCTGCAATCGGTCATCCCGTGCTCGGGGACGAGCGCTACGGCAATCGCGCTACGAACCGTCACTTCGCCGAGAAATACGGGCTCGATCGAACGTTTTTGCACTGCGTACGCCTCGAGTTCGACCATCCCTCGACCCGAGCGCGCCATGTCGTGGAAACCCTCCTCGGTGGCGATCTGCGCGCAGTCGTCGAACGCCTCGCCGGCGCCGAGACGTTGCGGCTTCTCGACTGCGCCAAGATGCCAACCTGACAACGACGCTCTTACGAAGTCAGCCTCACCGCGTTCACCTCTACGCAGAGATCGTCGAGCAGCTCGTCCAGCTCTCGTGCGCGCTCGGCACACGCCGCGACGAAGAGGTCGCCGCCACGCTCGGCATAGACGGCGGCGAGGCCCTCGCTGGCTTCCACGACCCCTTTGAAGAAAACAACGTCGCGTGCGCGTACGAGGACTCGGCGTACGACCATCCCATCACCTATGCAAGGCGCTACCGGTGTTCTTGCCATCACGCTAGGGGGTCCTCGATCTCGTCCGCGATCCTCTTGACCGCTCGCCGATCCCGCACGCGCTTCTGTACGTATTCGACGAGCTTGTCGACGTACGCTTCGAGCGGTGGACACCCATCGACGCCCAGCGCCGTCAGGAGGTCGTCGGCGTTGCGTGAGTCGTACGACACCGGCGTCGTCAGGGTCTCCAGAAAAGCGCGAGGACTCTTTGCGATGCGATCGAGCCCGGGCGTGCGAAGCAGTACCTTGGCCACATTGGCCGGGATCGACCCCAGCGGCCCTCGACGTCCACCAGCTCGGGCGATGAGCTCGAAAGCGCGACGCGCGGAGAGCGGTCGCGGATCGACGAGATGGAAAGTGCGCCCGGGAGCCCGCGCATCCCGCCCAATGGCGACGGACGCGCGAGCGACCCAGTCGATCGGGACGAGATTCAACGGCTCGTCGCCCAACCCGGGGAGCGGCAAGGCGATGTCCGATGGGGTCGTGACGACGAGGAGCACGAGCAGGTAGGGCCCGTCGAGCCTGTCGATCTCTCCCGTCTTTGAATCGCCGACGATCGTCGCCGGCCGGAGGACGGCGATGGGGACCCTGCCCATGGCAGACCGAATCACCTTCTCCGATCGGGCCCTCGTCTCCTCGACGAGCGTGCGAAACGACTGTCCACTTTCCAGGTCGTCCTCGCTGACGAGACCCGTACGATCTCCAGCGACATGGGCCGTCGAGTGGTACACGAGACACTCGAGGCGATCGCACGCGGACGCGAACTCGAGCGCCTCGCGGGCACCGCCGACGTTGACGTTCTCCGCCACCTTTCGGTCGGCGCCCAAATACGTGACCTGCGCACAATGATGCACGCGCGTCACTTCGCGGGCGAGCGACCCGTACTCCGCTCCAGACAGACCCATGTCGATGGCAGCGGCATCGCCCTCGAGGACGTGGACACGGCGGCGATCGGGCTCCTCCAGATCGTCGAGGAATGCGCGCGCGTCATCCAGGAACTTCGACCGCACGACGGCGTGGACACGCGACTCTGGGTCCGACCGAAGAACCTCCCGGCACACCGTGCGCGCGAGCATGGAGGGGTAGCCCGTGAGCAGGACGACGTCGTCGGCGGCCATCGGGCGGCGAGATTAGCATCATGAGCCCCTCCGCCCTCAAGGCACGCAACGAGTCCCGCTCGGTCCACTTTCGCACCGGCCGAAGCCGAGCGCCTTGCAGAAATACGAGCGATTCTTGCCGGCGAAGCAGTAGTCGATGTCGACGCCGGTGCACTTCGCCTTCACGCTCGGGTCGCAGGCCGGCGGGGCCGGAGGCTCGATACACGCCCCAATCGAGGTCCCTCCGTCCGACGTGGAACAGGTAAGGCCCGCGCTGGCGCAATCCACACGGACCTCGTGCCCGTTGACGCAGCCAATCGCCGCCGTCCCTTCGCAACGGTTACTGGTGGCGGTGCAGGGGGGCCCGCCCGTGGCGCAGGCGGCCAGTCCGTCGGCGCTCGTCGCACACTTCAGTCCGAAGGCGGCACAATCGAGACTCGTGAGCTTGCCCTTCTCGCACCGCAGGACATGCGTGCCTGACGCGGAACAACTTGCCCTCTGGCCGTCCACCATCCCAGCAGGGCAAGGCCCGAGCGCACAGGTCGCCTGTCCCTCGACGACGAGACATTGCTCGCCTCCTCGCGGGCAGTCACGCACCGACAGTACCTGTTCGTGCCAGCATGCGAGGGCTCGGCCATCGACGTCGCAGAAGCCGACCACGCCCTGCCTGCCGCGACCGGCGCACTCATCGGGGCTCGCTCCACGGAGGACGCATGTGCGAAGGGCTCCGCACGAGCCCGCCCCAAGCCCGCACTCCCGCATCATCAGGGAGAAATTGACGGCCGCTGGCGACGTCATCTCGTTGGCCATCATGGTCACGCATGACTTGAAGTCCGCCGGAATCAAGGATGGTGGGATTGGAAGCTTGTCGCAGGAGGTCAGGAGCGCGCACATGTGCTCGACCTCGCCCAGGTCCGGAGGAACGACCTCTCCTTTCAGCGCGTGCGAGACCAATAGCGACGTGGTCCCGCCGTCGGTCACCCCCGGCGGCGCGGGATTTGCGGTCGGCGAAGTCGGGGAGGTCGGGGAGGTCGGGTCGGCTTCGGCGCTTTGCTCGGTTGAGGTCGCGCCGGCGAGCGCCACGACGACGCCAATCAGCGCGGCGCCAGCGGTACCACGAGGATTGCTTCGACCTAGGCTTCTCATCTTCCTTTCACCGACCGATGGTCAGCGCTAAGTTTACCCGCTCTGGAGAGCGGACATGATCCAAGACGTGCTGAAAGACCTCGCCAGTTCGCTGTCCAAGGCCCACGAGGCGCTGAAACGCGACCTCACGCGGCTCCGCGCTGGCCGGGCGAATACGAGCCTGCTCGAGGGACTCAAGGTCGACTACTACGGGACACCTACCCCTCTCGTGCAGATGGCTCACATCAACGTGCCGGAGCCGCGCCTCATCACCGTCAAGCCCTGGGACAAGACCCAGGTGAAGCCGGTGGAGAAGGCCCTCCGCGAGAGCGACCTCGGCCTGAACCCACAGGTGGACGGTGACGTGGTCCGCATTCCGCTGCCTCCCCTGACCGAGGAGCGGCGCAAGGAGTTCGTCAAGATCGCACAAAAATACGGCGAAGAGTGTAAGGTCGGCATTCGCAAGGCCCGCCACGACGCGCTCGATCATGCTCGCCCAGGTCGAGACCGAGGGCGAAGCGAGCGCAGACGAAGTCGACCGTGGGAAGAAAAAAGCCGAGGAAGCAGTGCAGGAGGCCGTGAAAACAGTCGACAGATGATCGCCAACAAGGAGAAGGATATCTTCGAGGTTTGAGCCCGCCCGGGGGGACCGTACCGCAGCCCGTTGAGGCGGCCGAGGCTCGAGCCCGCTCGGAGGTGGCCCGCTTGACACGTCGTAGACCGGGTGAAAGTCTTTTCCACTTGGAGGGTTCGGCGCTTTGATGCGGGCAGTCGCGGCCGGGCTGAGCGACGTCGGGCTCCAGCGGGAGCACAACGAAGATTCGTTCGTGGTCATGGAGGAGTACGACCTCTTCGTCGTGGCCGACGGGATGGGTGGGCACCGCGCGGGCGACGTGGCGTCGCGCATCGCGACGGAGACGATCTCCGAGTTCTTCCGCACGACGGCGAACGAAGACGTCACCTGGCCCTTCCACTTCGACACGAACCTGAGCGAAGAGGAGAACCGCCTCCTGACGGGCATCCGCGTCGCCAACCGCCAGATCTTCGAGCGATCGACTCGATCGCGCGAGTACCACGGCATGGGGACGACCGTCGTCGGGGCGATGTTCAGCCCGAAGAAACAGCGGATGTACATCGGCCACGTGGGCGACTCGCGCTGCTACCGCGTCCGCGACGGACAGATTCAGCTGCTGACGCGAGACCACTCGCTCATCAACGACTACCTCCTCGCGATGCCGGATCTGACCGACGAGCAGAAGAGCGAGCTCCCCAAGAACGTCATCACCCGCGCCCTCGGGATGCAGGACCACGTCGTCGTCGACCTCCAGCACGACGACCCGCCGCCCGGGCGACGTCTACGTCCTCTGCTCGGACGGCCTGAGCGGGATGGTGAGCGACGGCGACATCCAGCACATCGTCACCGGCGCGGCGGACATCCGTGACGCGTGCAAGCGGCTCATCGAGCGCGCGAACGAGCGGGGCGGCGAGGACAACATCACCGCGGTCCTCATCAAGATCGAGGACGCCGGCGTCCTGCGGACCGGCACGTCGACCCCCCCAAAGAGCGCCGAGGATACGCATCACGCCGGCGCCAATGGCGCCAAGGGGGCCGATAGCGAGACCCGGTCGCAAGCCGAGCACGTCGGGACATGACTTGACCATCGGGGGCTGCGCCGGGTAAGCGAGGCGCCTCCGTATGGTCAAAGCGCTCTTCACGCTCCTCGGTGGCTTCTGCGTCTACGTCATGGCAACGCTCGTCGTACGCCGGCGTCGGCGCTGCTCATGGGCATCGAGAGCGCGTGCATCCCGCTCCCGAGTGAGCTCATCATGCCGTACGCGGGCGCGCTGAGCGACCCCGGAGTCGCCGCGGCGCTGAGCGCGCAGTTCCACGTCGCAGCTGCCCGCCGTTCAACCTCTTCTTCGCGGCCATCGCCGGCGCGATCGGGTGCAACCTCGGCAGCGAGGTCGCGTACTGGGTCGGGGCGAAGGGCGGACGGCCCGCCATCGAGAAGTACGGCCGGTACCTGCTCATCCCAAGAACGAGATCGAGCTCGCTGACCGCTGGTTCGACGCGCCGCGGCGAGATCATCATCTTCATCGCGCGTCTCTTGCCCGTCGTGCGCACGTTCATCGCGTTCCCCGCCGGAGTCGCGCGGATGAACCGCACGAAGTTCCACGTCTACACGTTCGTCGGCTCGCTGCCCTGGTGCCTTGCGCCTCGCGTACGTCGGGCAGCAGCTCGGGCATCGAGCTCCTCGACGAGCACTCGCCCCTCAAGAAGTTCATGCACAAGTTCGACGCGGTCATCGCCGCCGTCATCGTGGTGGCCGGCGCCTACTTCGTGTGTTCGCGAATCAAGGGCTACGCGCACAATAGCGGAGCGGTCGAGGCCGCGACGTCGAGGCCAGAGCGGCTCTCGACGAAACCGGGCTACGATTCTCAGCATGGCCCAGAAGGTACGGCTCCTCGACGGCGGCATCGCCGGAGCGTACTCCTCCGAGGGCGAGTCCCCCGACGAGCCTCGAGGCGATCCGCAAGGCGCGTGCCGACTGGCGCGCCGGCTCCGTCGCGACGCGCCGAGGCGAAGATGCCGCCGCGCAAGCCTCGCTTCTCGACCTGGAGCGACCTCGACGTCCCCGACGTCCTCACGCCCGCGGACGTCCCCATCGACTACTTGCGAGACCTCGGGCTGCCCGGGCGAGTACCCCTTCACGCGCGGCGTGCAGCCGACGATGTACCGCGGCCGGCTCTGGACGATGCGCATGTTCGCCGGGCTTCGGCACGCCCGAGCAGACGAACGCGCGCTTCAAGTACCTGCTCGCGCAGGGGCAGACCGGCCTCTCGACCGCCTTCGATTTCCCGACCCTCATGGGGTACGACTCCGACAGCCCGCGCGTCGCTCGGCGAGGTCGGCATGTGCGGCGTCGCGGTCGACACGCTGCGCGACATGGAGGTCCTCTTCGCGGACATCCCGCTCGACCAGGTCACGACGTCGATGACCATCAACGGTCCGGCGATCGTCCTCCTCGCCTTCTACGTCGCGCTCGCCGACATGCGCGGCATCCCGCGCGACCGGCATCGGCGGCACCGTCCAGAACGACTGCCTGAAGGAGTTCATCGCGCAGCACGCGTGGCTCGTCCCGCCGCGGCCGGCGATGCGCATCGTCACCGACATGATCGAGTTCTGCTCGCGCGAGGTGCCGCGCTGGAACACGGTCAGCATCAGCGGCTACCACATCCGCGAGGCCGGGAGCGACGGCCGCGCAGGAGCTCGCGTTCACAATCGCCGACGGCATCGGCTACGTGCAGAGCGTGCGTCGACCGCGGGCTCGACGTGGACGACTTCGCGCCGCGCCTCTCGTTCTTCTTCGACGTGCACAACGACTTCTTCGAGGAGATCGCGAAGTTCCGCGCGGCGCGGCGCATGTGGGCGCGCATCGTGAAGGAGCGCTTCGGCGCGAAGAAGCCCGAGAGCATGAAGCTCCGGACGCACGCGCAGACCGCGGGCGTGTCGCTGACGGCGCAGCAGCCGTACAACAACGTCGTGCGCGTGGCCCTCCAGGCGCTCGCCGCCGTACTCGGCGGGACGCAGTCGCTCCACACCAACTCGCTCGACGAGACCTACGCGCTGCCGACGGAGGATGCCGTGACGATCGCGCTCCGCACGCAGCAAATCATCGCCGAGGAGAGCGGCGTCGCGAACACGATCGACCCGCTCGGCGGAGCGTACTTCGTCGAGGACCTGACGAAGCGCCTCGAGGACGAGGCCGACGACGTACCATCCGACGCATCGACGAGATGGGCGGGATGGTCAGCGCGATCGAGAAGGGCTACCCGCAGCGCGAGATCGCGGCGAGCGCGTACCGCTTCCAGCGGCAGCTCGAGGCGGACGAGCGCGTCATGGTGGGCGTGAACAAGTATGCCGATGAAAAGAGAGCAGGCGATTCCCGCTCCTTCGCGTCGACGAAGGCGTGGTGCAAGGCGCAGATCGCCAACCTGCGTGCGGTCAAGGCGTCGCGCGACGCGGGCGCGTACGGGCCAGCCTCGACGCCGTGCGCGCGGCCGCGTCGGCGAAGCCGGGGACGACCGCGAGCAACCTGATGCCGCCGATCATCGAGGCGGCGAAGGCGTACTGCACGCAGCAGGAGATCTGCGACGTGCTCCGCGAGGTGCTCGGGACGTACACGGACCCGGCGGAGTTCTGATCAACGGGCCGTCATGGCTCGCCCGGCCTCCTGCCCCTGCCTGATGCAGTCTGGGATCCCGATGCCGTCGTAGCCGCCTCCGGCCAGCCGCACGCCGGGCGCAAGAAGCGCGACGCGATCGTGGAGCGCGCGCATCCTGGCGAGATGGCCGACGCGCATCTGGGGACTTTTTCGCGTAAAGCGAAAGACACGAGAAAGGACCGGCTCAGCGTCGAGGCCCATGAGGACGCACAGTTCGTCGCGCGCGAGCCGGACGAGGGCCTTGTCGTCCCGAGCCAGAACCTCTTCGCCACGCGCCCCGCCGACGAAAGCACGCAGGAGGACATGTCCCTCCGGCGCCCGTCCCCGCCACTTGCTCGACACCCACGTGCCCGCGAGAATCGGTCGGCCGAGGGCACGCGGCACGAGGAAGCCGGAGCCGATTAGCGGATGGCGGACGTCGCTCCTCCGGTAGCCGAGAAATACAGTCGCCGTCGACGCGAACGAAAGGGACGAGAGCATTTGCCCCACGCCGGCGTCGAGCTGCCCGAGGACGCTGGCAGCCGCCGGCGCCCCGGTCGCCAAGAGGATTGCGTCCGCGATCAGCCGCTCGCCCGTCTCGGTTTCAACGACCCATGAAGGCCCTTCGCGGCCCACACGGGTGACCTTTGCACTCACGCAGAGAGTCACGCCGTCCGTTCGAAGGCGGTCTACCAGCGCTTCTACGAGATCTCCGACACCTCCGACCAGCGATTCGAACGCGCTCGTCTCGTTTGCTCCCGATTCCTCGCGGGCGCGCCTCGCCGCACGCATGCCGCCCACAAGCGAACCGTGGTCGCGCTCCATCGCTACCAGCTGAGGAAAGGCGGCTCGCACCGACAGGTCCGAAGCGTCTCCCGCCGAGATCCCTCCGAGCAGAGGTGCGACAAGACGCTCGGCCGCCTCCCTTCCCAGTCGACGAGCCGCGAAATCGGCGATCGATTCGTCGTCGTCGCCGTCGAAGGCTCGGGCGGACACGAGCGGCTCCAGCGCCATGCGAAGCTTGCCGCGCCAGGAGAACAGCCCCGCTGCGGCGAGAGGTCCGAGCCTCGTCGGAACGCCGAGGACGAGTCCCTCAGGGACCGGATGCAGGCGACCGGCCCACGCGATGAAGTAGCGGCGCGCCTCTTCGCTCGTTCCGACCAACGACCCGCCCAGGCCGAGGTCCCTAGCGAGCGCCGATGCGTGGGGCTTCGCCCGAACCCATGAGTCGGGGCCGGCGTCCAGCACGAAGCCGCCTGTCCGTTCAGTGATGAGGTTGCCCCCGAGGCGCGGCGACGCTTCGAGGAGGGTCACCGACACGGCAGACGCGCGCTCCCGGGCTTGCTGCTGCGCCGCGCGCGCGGCGGCGAGTCCTGTGATGCCGCCACCTATGATGACGAGCCGCCTTGCTTCACTCATTGCCGAGGAGGGGACGCGCGAGCGTCGCGAGTACGTCGATGAAGTCGGCGTCGGCGTTGAGCGACGGGACGCGCGCCCAGGACAGGCCGCGCTCCTCGGCCAAACGACGCGCCTCGATGTCCAGGTCGTAGAGAATCTCCACGTGGTCCGCGAGAAAACCGATGGGGGCGAAGACGACTCGCCGCTCGCCGCGCTTCGCAGCGTCGTCGAGCGTCGACAGCAAGTCGGGCCCGAGCCACTCGACCGGGCGTCCGGCGAGGCCGGGACTGGCCATGCCCTGGCTTTGGAAGGCGACGGTGAAGCTCGCGTCCCGCTTGAAGTGCGTGCGGAGCAGCGCACCTATCGCGTCGGCCGCGGCACGGACCTCGCGCTCGTACGGATCCCCTGCGTCGATTACGGAGCGAGGCAAGCTGTGCGCGGTCATCACGACCATCGTCCCATCGGCCGAAGGTGCAAGCATGCTCGCGATGCGCGAAGCGAACGCCATGCACAGCCCTCTCTCTTGTCCCCAGTTCGTGGCACACACAAGCGCGACCCTCGTGCCCTCCACCGCGCGGCGAGCGTCCTCGGAGTAGACGTGCGCAGAGTGTTGCGCGAGGGGTACGAGCGCGATGCGAGTGACGCCCCTCCGCGCGAGCCCCGAGACGACGTCGTGGACGTCAGGCTTGAAGAGTCGGTTCGCCCAAGCGACCGTGACTCCCAGCTTGCGCTCGAGCTTCCGCGCGACGTCGGCCACGATCGCGTTGAGTGGAGACGTGCCGCCGATGGCCTCGTAACGACGTCGAAGCTCTTGGACGAGCTCGGGCGGCGGAGGTCGCCCGCGGCGGACATTGGTGACGAACGCGGGTAGGTCATCCAGATCGTCGACGCTTCCGTGCGAGACGAGGAGGACGGCGTCGGTCATCGCGCGCTGACAGCGTGCACGTGATCCACGACCGCGCGCACGTGATCGACGGGCGTCTCCGGCAGGATCCCGTGGCCTAGATTGAAGATGTGTCCGCGGCGGCCTCCGGCGGCATCGAGCACGCGCTGCGCGTATTTCACCGCAATTTCGCGGAGTCGTCAAGAGAGCACACGGGTCCATGTTCCCCTGCACCGCTCGGTCGTACCCGATGCGTTCCCACGCCCAGTCGAGGGGCGTGCACCAGTCTACGCCGACGACCGTCCCCCCCGCCTGCCGCATCTGCTCGAGCAACGTGGCAGTCCCGGTGCCGAAGTGAATGACCGGGACCCCCGTCGTCTCCAGATCGCGAAGCACGTGTCGCGCGTAAGGCTGCACGTATTCGACATAGTCGGCCGGCGCGAGATCCCCGACCCACGAGTCGAAGAGCTGCACCGCGTCCGCTCCAGCGGTGACCTGCGCGCGCAAGTAAAGGCGCACGACCTCGGACAGCGTCTTCATCAGCGCGTGCCATCCGTCCGGGGCGCCAAACATGAGCTTCTTGGTCTTGGCGAAGTTGGCGCTCTTACCTCCCTCGATAAGGTAGCTGGCCAGCGTAAAGGGACCACCCGCAAAACCGATGAGCGGTACGTCGACCTCTCGCTTGATGAGCCGGATCGCCGACATCACGTACCCGAGCGATTCGTCCGGGTCGATGACGCGTAGCTCGTCGATCTGCGCGCGGGTTGCGATGGGCTCGTGAATGACGGGTCCCTCTCCGGCGGCGAACTCGAACGACGCTCCCATCGGGTCGAGGGGCAAGAGGATATCCGCGAAGAGGATCGCCGCGTCGACGCCGAGCTTCAGCGGCTGCATCGTCACGGTCAGCGCCAGCTCCGGGTTCTTGCATAGATCGAGCAGCGAGTGCTTCTCCCGAAGCTTCCGGTACTCCGGCATGTACCGCCCCGCCTGCCGCATGAACCATACGGGCGTCACGTCCACAGGCTCCCGCCGACACGCCCGGAGAAAACGGTCTTTCACGAGACCAACCTTAGCTCTTCTGGTTGTAGTTCGTGTTCTCGAGCAGGATGACGTTGGTCTTGCTCCGTGTTTCGCCGACGCTCGTCACGTAGACGGCCGGTTCATCCTGAACGGGGCAGACCTTCTCGCAAGCGCCGCAGCCGACGCAGAGTGATGGGTCGACGTGCGGGCGCTGAAGATGGACGGACCTAAATCGCAGGAGCGGCGCCGTCTGGGCCTGGTTTGCTGTCGCGTACGGGCGCGTCCACCTCTTCGACCCAGATCGCCTTCGGGGAGGTCGGGCAGAACTCCTCGCACACGATGCACGGCGTCTGCATCGACCAGGGCAGGCATCGGCCGTGATCGTAGAATGCCGTGCCGATCTTGATGGGCGGCTGCCCGACGCCCATCTTCTCCTTCTCGCTGATCTTCTGGATGGCGCCCGTCGGGCACACCTGCCCGCAGAGCACGCACGAGAACTCGCAGTAGCCGATGCGCGCGATGAGGATGGGCGTCCACAGCCCCTCGATACCCGCTTCGAGGAAGGCGGGGTGCAGGGCGTTGTTCGGGCAAACCTTCATGCACTCCGCGCAGCGGATGCACCGCTCGAGGAAGGCGCGCTCCTCGACGGCCCCCGGCGGCCGGATCACCTTCGGGTGGTAGTTGACGTCGAGCGAGTCGGCGATCGCGCGCCGCGGGCAAGAACATCGCGCCCGCGCCAACCGCCGCCAGCGCCGTGCGCCGCTCGGTGTCGGGCACCGTGATGGTGCTCCGGCGATTGGGAAGGAACGTGAACTTGATCACGTCCTCGGGGCATGCGTTCTCGCAGTTCATGCACATGTGGCACTCGTCCTGGCGCCACTTGACGCCGCCCTGCGGGCGAGTCGGCGCCCTGGCAGTGGACGAGGCAGAGGTTGCAGTCGGTGCACTTCGCGTGGTCCTTCGTCATGCCGAAGAGCGCGAAGCGCGAGAACACGCCGAGGAACGCGCCGAGCGGGCAGAGGACGCGGCACCAGAAGCGCGGGATGAACCGGTTCGCGAAGAGAACCGCGACGAGCAAGAAAACGATGAACCACGTCTGGTGGAAGTAAAACTGCTTGCGACTGCCAGACGGTCTGCGCGAGCCAGTCCTGCGTGTGGTCGGCCGCGCCCTGCACGACGCGCGAGTTCACGTCCTGTGCGGCACCGAGCGCGCGGTGCGAGAGGTACTGGGCGCCGGGGATGACGCCGAGGCCGATCGAGCGCACGGCGATGCAGATGGGATCGAAGAGGCCGCCGATGGCGCTGCCGCCCACGCCCGCGAGGAGGAACGCGTAGAGCAGGTAGTACTTGGCCCGCTGGTAGGTGTGCGTCTTGTTCGCCTCGACCCGCGCCGCACCTCGCCCATGCCTGCTGGGTAGGAGCCACCCGAAGAAGTGATGCAGCGTGCCGAACGGGCAGATCCATCCGCAGAAGACGCGCCCGAAGACCAGCGTAAGCGCCAGCAGGCCGACGCTCCACGAGAGGCCGCGATAGACCGTGTGCGTCGAGAGCGCCGTCATCGCACCGACGAACGGATCGGCGAGCAGGAACGCCTCGACGGGAAGGGGCAGGCGCACGGGCGCATCGGCCCGCGCGGCGAAGCTGCCGCGGAAGGCCGTCTGGAAGAGGAAGTACATGAAGAGCGCGAAGAAGAACGATCTGCGCGCCGCGACGGCCCCACTTCAACACGACGGCGATCCGCCGAGGAGGAATGCCAGAGCCGGAAAGCTGGAGGCCTTCTTGGCTTTCGGCCCCCCGGTCGAGGTCGAGGTCGAGGTCGAGGTCGTGGTCGTGGTCGAGGTCGTGGTCGGGGTCGCGGTCGCGGTCGGGGTCGGGGTCGCGGTCGCGGTCGCGGTCGAGGTCGCGGTCGCGGTCGCGGTCAAGGTCGCGGTCGCGGTCGGGGTCGGGGTCGCGGTCGACGCTACCCCATCGAGGCTGGCCACGACCCCCACCCTCCCCGTCTTCCAAGGAATCGGCTCCACCTCCGGATGCTCTTCCGCGAGCCCCTCCGGCGGCGCCGCGAGCTTTACCGCCGCGTGCGGCACGGCGTGCTGCTGCGCCACCTCACACCTCCTTCACGCGGAGGTTCTCCCAGCGCATCGTGCCGAGGCCGCGCTTCTCGCCCATCGCGAGATACGGCGAGGTTCTCGCGCTTCTGGCCGATGAGGGTGCAGCCGAAGGCGTCCGCCGCGACCTGATCGACCGACGCGATGACGGTGTGCATGTCGCGCGCGTCGTCGATGTTGCCCCCTTGCGGGCCGTTGCGCATGAGCACGCGCCACGCGTCGACGACGACGAGCGTCGGGCGCATGAACGTCGCGAGGTCGGCGATCGAGATGTCGATGTTCTGGTGAAGGCGGTTTCTTCGACCGCCGAGGACGCCGTACCAGTTCTTCATCGCCGCCGTGTACTTGGCGAGGTTGTGGTGCTTGGCGATGGGGACGTTGATGACCTTGTCGGCGTCGACCAGCGTCGTGAAAATCGGCCACTCGTCGAGCACGTCGCCCTTGAGGCGCATCGTCCGAAAGCGATGCTCCTGCGGGAGCACGACCTCCGCGCCGAGCGCGTAGGCCGCGCGCCAGATGCCGGAGCGCTGGAAGCAGCGATTCGGGTCGTTGCACGAACCGTCGGCGACGACGACCTTCTTCGCTCCGGCTTCGAACGCCAGCTTGATGACCGCGGCCGACGACGTCCGGGTTCGTGTTGGCCGCGTGGATGGGCATGCGGTCCCAGCCGATGTTCGGCTTGACGACGACGACGTCGCCACGCGAAACGAACTTGCCCATGCCTCCCATCGCATCGACCGCGCGACGTACGAGGTCTTCGGGCGTGGCCGTCGGATGCGGCGAGTCGTCGCCGGCCTCCTTTGGAACGGCGCGCGCGATCGCAAATTCGGCGTGCCGTGCGTCGCGCTCGGCCAGGCGGTAGTCGCGCACCTGACGCGTTGCGCTCGACTGCACGACGTCGAAGCCCCCCTTGTCCCACAGGGCACGGGCGCCGGCCGCTGCCGCGCCAAGGACGGCCGCCGAGGCACCGAGGCGAACGAGCACGTCACGCCGCGACGGCCGCGCGACATCGGCGGGCGTCGCGGGAGGGAGAGCGTCCTTGGGGGGAGGACTCACGCTCAATCCATACCTTGCCTGCGCAGGGGCCGCCAAACTTCGGGCCTACGCTGCACCGCGCTCGCTTCTTGGCCACACTCCCGCGCCGAGGGGGCGCGCTGCCGCCTCTGCCTACTGCGGCTGAGCGTACCCCTGACCCTCATCGGAAGGTGCCCAGTAGCCGTTCTGCCAGACCCACTGCTGCCCATCCCACACCCACTGAGGCTGCTCGAGCCCGATCCAGATCAAGCCAGGGTACGCAGGGGAAGCCCACCAGGGACCGCCCATCCAGAGCCAGCCGTGAGGGCCCCAGCCCCAGTACCCACGCCCCCAGCCCGGGCGCCCCCACGCCCCCCGGCCGGCCCCCAAATACACGTGCCCGGCAAAGTAGCGGCCACCGGCACCGTAGAACCCGCCATAGTGACCGCCGCCGTAGCCGCCGTAACGGCCGCCACCGTAGCCGCCGTAATGGCCACCGCCGTAGCCGCCGTAGTGTCCCCCGCCATAGGAGGCGCCGCCGCCGTAGTGGCCGCCGCCGCTGAAATGGCCGCCCCCACCGCCACCACCACCGTGGCCGCCACCGCCACCGCCCCGGGCCAGGGCTGTTCCCGGCACGACAGCCACCGCGATTGCTGCCACAAGGGGTAGAAGCCTCGACTTGACCATGGGGGGAATCCTTCTATCCCCAAGATAACGCCGCCCGAGGCCCCATGCCACTCACGCCGTCCGCATGAGCTCTCACAGGCCGCTGACGTGCTCCCATGCCCCACGCTGCCCCCTTTCACGAGTTTGCACCCTTGCGACTCTCCCGCGATGCTCGCGTCTTCGTCCTCACCGGCGCGGGCATCAGCGCGGAGAGCGGCATCCGCACCTTCCGTGACGCCAACGGTCTCTGGGAGGAGCACCGCTTCGAAGAAGTCGCGTCGCCTGAGGGCTGGCGGGCGAAGCCCACGGTCGTCTGGCGCTTCTACGCCCAGCGGCGCGCGCAGGCCGGGATTTGCGAGCCCAACCTCGCCCACCGGGCCCTGTCGGCCGCCGAGAGCGTCCTCGGTGACCGCTTCTTTCTCTGCACGCAGAACGTCGACGACCTTCACGAGAAGGCAGGATCGTCGCGCCTCGTTCACATGCACGGGGAGCTCTTCAAGAGCCGCTGCGAGCAGTGCGCTCGTCCGCCTTTCGAGGACCGCGAAGCTCACCCCGGCGTTCCGGCCTGCGCGTGCGGGGCGCGCATCCGTCCGCACATCGTCTGGTTCGGTGAGATCCCGTTCGAGATGGACCGTATCGCGCGAGAGCTCGAGGCATGCGACGTCTTCGTCACGATCGGCAGCAGCGGCGCGGTATATCCGGCCGCCGGCTTCGTTTCGGCCGTCAGTGAGCGTGCTCGTCGCGGGGGCCGCGCGGTGACGACCGTCTATGTGGGCCCGGAGGAGCCGGACAATGCAGACGCGTTCGACCAGTGCCGCCTCGGCAAGGCGAGCGAGGCCGTACCCCTGCTCTTCGACGTCGGCTGACCCGGCCCGCGACACCCGAGGCGTCCGGGACACGGGGCCCTCCGTGAAATGACGCGAGTTCCCTGCGGTCGATTAGGTGGCACACACCCTGCTACGCAGAGAGCCACGGCTGCACCGGAGCGCCCGTGCTCGGCTTGGAGGCCGGGCCCGGCCGATTCTCGAACCGCCCTCGGCGCTCACCCCCCCACCGAGACGGTCGAACCGCCATCGGTGACGGGCCCCGTGAGTCTTGCACGGGCCTCCGGTGCGGCTGTTTTCACCAGGGAGCGAAAGGACGGGCCGCCCGGACGATCGCCCGCCGTCGTCGGGTCGGTGCTCGGCGGCGGGTGGGGCCCCGCGTTCGGCCGGCTTGGCGGGAAGATCGTCATGCGTGGTCCGTGCCGGCCGAGACTTGCCCCACCCGCCGCCTGCGCTCCGACCCGACGATGGCGGGCTCTTCGACATCGGTGGGAGGACGCCTGACGCCGAAGCCATGGAGAGCCCAGGACACCTGGAGCGCATCCGATCACGTCGCAAGGGTCCCGACACCCTTGCGAGGCGGTCCGACGCGCGCTGCTCGGATACGCAATCGCGAAGCTCGCGCGGCTGTTCGCACGCCTCGCGCCCCGACGACCTTCACTCGGTCGCGGATGTCCTTCGCTCGGAACCGCGGCCGCTTCGAATGGGAGCCGACGACTTTCGCTCGGTCGAGGACTCGTTACGCTCGCTTCCCGACGACGTCCGCTCGCGCACGCGTTCCCTTCGCTGGCGGGTTCGCTCCTGAGCGAAGCGCACGCGATGGCTTCCTTCGCTCCCGCGAGAGCGAAGCAAAGGAGTCCGAGAGCGAGCTTCGGCAACGGACTCCTTTCGTTCGGGACCGTGATGGCTTCGTTCACGAGCGCGTTCCTGACGCCAAGGAGGCCGCTCCCTTCGCTCGCGCCCACGTTCCCTTCGCTGGCGGGTTCGCTCCTGAGCGAAGCGCACGCGATGGCTTCCTTCGCTCCCGCGAGAGCGAAGCAAAGGAGTCCGGGAGCGAGCTTCGGCAACAGGCTCCTTTCGTTCGGGACCGCGATGGCTTCGTTCACGGGCGCGTTCCCGACGCCAAGGAGGCCGCTCCTTTCGTTCGCGCACGGGCTTCCGTCGCTCGCGAGTCGGTTCTCTGGGCGAGGCGCACTCGATTCCTCCTTCACTCACGCCAAAGCGAGGCAGAGAGGTCCGAGAGCAAGCCCAAGGAGTCAGGTGCCGTCGCTCGGTCGTTGGGGTCCTTGGCGCGGGAGCCCACTGCTCGGCGAAACGTGCGACCGCCCTTCGCCCCCGTCCGAGCCGCCGAGCTTCGGGAGTGGGCGGGCGAGGTCGGGTCGTACGGTCCCCTCCCTCGGCATCTCGGTCCCTTCGCTTGGTCGCGCCCTCCCATCGGCGTCGAAGAGCCCGCCGTCGTCCGGTCGGTGCTCGGCGGCGGGTGGGGCAAGTCTCGGCCGGCACGGACCACACATGACGATCTTCCCGCCAAGCCGGCCGAACGCGGGGCCCCGCCCTCCGCCGAGCACCGACCCGACGACGGCGGGCGATCGTCCGGCGGCCGTCCTTCGCTCGGCCGACGCCCCTAGGGGTTCCCACTGCCGTTTTTTCAGTTCGCGCGCATTCCGTGGCCGGGCCCGAGAACCTCTCTCATCTTGGCGACGGCGTCGAATCCCTCGACGTGCGGCGGGTGGTGACACGAAAGACACGTCGAGGCGTCCGGCCTCGCCACGATGAGGGTGCCGTCGCTCGGGCTCGCCACGTGCTTCGACCCCGGCCCGTGGCAAACCTCGCACTCCACGTTCTCGAGCTTGTCGACGTGCGTCACCGTGCTGCCGCCGGGCTTCTCGTAGCCGGTGACGTGGCACCCCACGCATTCGAGGTTGTACTCTTTGAACTGCGACGAGAGCGTCGCGTACGCGTGCGCGTGGGGCGTACTGTTCCAGACCTGCCGCGCGGGAGCGTGACAGGACGAGCACGCCTCGACGCCCACGTAGCCAGCCTGTCCGGGTGTTCGGGGCGGGGGTATGCGGTCGGCGAAAGCGACGCGGTTGTGCTCGTCGACGGCCTTGTAGTAGGCGCGCATGTCCGCCTCGATCGCGGGGTCGCTCCCGAACGACTCGCGCACTTCCTTGACCGTGTATCGAAAAAAACTCCCGCTGGCCGGCGGCCGTTTGACGTCGAGGGCGTCGCGCTGAGCCTCGAGGCGCGCGAGGTCGTCTCTGCGCGCATCGACGTCCTTCGGGGCGATCGCAGGGTCCCGCTGCCAGCCGGCAATCTTGACGTGGAGCTCGTCGATCTGGCGAGCGAGGTCCACACGCTCGCGTGCAAGCTCCAGCCCGGTCGCGTCGGCGAACTTCACGAGGCGACCCACCACCGGAGTCTCGCGCAGGTAGAGATCGAGGACGGCGACCGACTGCAGGTGGTTTGCCGCCTGCACGACGAGGACGGCCCCGACCTCTTCCACCTCCGGGGCCGTCGTGTTGCCGTCGCCATTCGCGCGTGCCGACCCCACGACGACGGCTGCCAGCTCCGGCACGGCGTCGGCGATCCGCTTCGCCTCGCCACGGCCGACGGCGACCAGCGCGACCAGGACATTCGCGCCCTGCTTCCGGGCCTCTGCGACGCCCCGCCGCACGGCGTCCTCCGCGCTCCCTTGCGCGCCGGCGGACGATCCGGGCGGTCCGGCACCGATCAAGCCCACCTTCAGACCACCGTAGTCGCGGACGACGGCCGTCGCGAAGGGCGGAGGGGCCGCCACGCCGACGAGCAGGGCGGCGCCGGACTCGTCCGCGAGCGCGGTCAAACTCGAGGCCCCTGCGGTCCAGTCGTTTGCCCCGGGCGCGAAGGCGACGAAGTCGAGTCCGTGAAGGACGCGCGCGATGGCGTGGGCCTTCGCCAGGTCTTGATCGCCGCGCTCGGCATCGAGCTTGTCGTCCATGAAAAAGAGCGGCCCGGCCGAAGCGAGCAGTGACGCGGGGGCCTGGGCACGGCTCTGTTTCAGCCAGGCGCCGAGATGGCCAAGCCCTCCCAGCTGGTCTCTCGTGCAGCCGCACGGTTCGAGCGCGCCGGCCACGTCCGTCGTCAGATAGAGGCGCAGAGTCGGCGGGCCCGCCGTCGAAGCGGCGACGGGGACCGCCGGCCCGGGCGCCCGGGAGGATCGACACCCCTCACACGCGGCCAGCCCCAGCGCGAGGGCCGGCAGGGCAAGGATGAGGTGACGCATGGTCGAACGATCGGTCGATTCCGTCATTTAGTGTTCGACGGGCCCCGCATAGATACACTCTGGCGGCGATGCCGTCGGGCGAAAATCCTCGGGTGCGTGGCCTGCCGCGGCCACTCTCCGGTGGGCCGATCAAGTTCGGCCCGTACTGGCTCGACGCGCGCCTCGCCGTGGGCGGCACCGCAGAGGTCTACGTGGGGCGTCCCATCGACCCAAGCGCCACGCCGCGAAGGCTGGTCGTGAAGCGGCTCTTGCCTCAGTTCGCCGCGGATCCCGAGGGACGAACGATGTTCGAGCGCGAGGCCGCGTTGCATGCCGCAGTACGTCACGAGAACGTCGTCCAAGTCTACGCCTACGGCATTGACGGCGGCGAACCATGGCTCGCCATGGAGCTCGTCGACGGATGCGACCTCTTCAGGCTCCTCCGACGGTTGTCGGGCGAGGCCCGAACGCTCGGACCCGCGATCTCCGCGTACCTTGCCCGCGAGCTCTTGCGCGGCCTCGAGAGCGCGCACGCCGCCCGCGATCCGTCGGGTCAGCCGATGGGGATCATCCACCGTGACGTCACCCCGTCGAACGTCTATTTGTCCGCCGACGGACGGGTCAAGCTCGGCGACTTCGGCATCGCCCGATCGTCGAGCCGTGCGACGCTTCGCACGACGGGGAGCGCAGCGCTCAAGGGCAAGTTCGCTTACCTGTCGCCGGAGCAGGTCGCCGGAGAGCTCTTCGACCAGCGGGCCGATCTCTTCTCCACCGCGGTGGTTCTGAGCGAGATGCTACTTGGCCACGCACTTTTCGCGGGAAGCGGGCAGCTGGCCGTACTCCTCGCCATCCGCGATTGCCGCATCGACACGCTCCGCGAGGCCGGCTCTTCGTTTCCGAAGGGGCTCTTCGAGGTCCTCGAGCGCGCTCTCGCGCGCGACCCTGCGAAGCGGTTCCAGACGGCCGCCGCGCTCTCCGAGGCGCTGGCGCCGTTTGCGGCCGACGCAGCGACGGCCCGCGGAGAGCTCGCGGCCCTCGTGCGATGGGTGCAAACGGCGCCCTCCGTCGAGCAGATCAACGCCGTGCGCGAAGGAGCCGCGCAGCTCCGGTCCAGTCTGGCCTCGCGCCCGGATCCCGCGAGCGCGTCGGATCGCACGACGGGCGAGTACACCGCGATACCGTCGTTCGTCGTAACGGCGGGAGGCGAGAGGGTCGGGCCGTGGGCGTTCGCGAGGCTCGTCGAAGCGATCGCGACGGGCCAGATCGGCCGAGGCGACATGGTCGACTACATGGGACGCGGCCCCGCCCCGCTCGAGTCCATCGATCATCTCGCCCGCTTCTTGCCGGCTCTGACGGCAACGACCAACCGGCTGGGCGGCGTGGGATCGCCGGAGTTCGTGGACGCAGTGTCGATCCCGTCGCTCGTCGCGGTGCTTCTTCGCGCGGTCGAGTCCGAAGCGACCGGCGTCCTCTTCGCCGAGGGCCCCACGGAGTCCCGGGCCTTGCCCAAGGTCACAGCGGGGGGCCAGGCGAACGAGGCAGAAAGGAGCTCTACATCGTCAGGGGCAAGCTTCATCACGTCGCGTCGAACAACGCGAGCGAGCTTCTGGGCGAGTACCTCGTCCGCCGTAGCGTGATCTCGCGCGAAGAGCTCGACTTCGCTCTCGCGGTCCTGCCCCGCTACGGCGGCCGGATGGGCGACACGCTCATCTCGCTCGGCCTCGTCAGCTCGCTCGATATTTTCCGCGCGATCCGCGACCAGGGCCGAGACCGGCTCATCGATCTGTTCCGGTGGCAGAGCGGCGAGCTGACCTTCTATGCGGGACAGACGGCCCAGCACGTCGAGTTCCCCCTCGACCTCGAGATCCTCCCGCTGATTCTCGCCGGCCTCGAAACAGCTCAGGGCGAGGTGCAGCTCGACACGTGGCGCCCTCGCCTCGACAGCCTCATCGGTCCGCCGGACGGTCCGCCGCCGAAGCTCCGTGCGGCAGCATGGCCTCCACTCGTGCGCCGCCTCCTCGGTGTCGCGGATCGGCCGAGACCCCTTCGCGAGGTGCTGGCGGGATGGCCCAAGGAGGTACCGCGACGGCGAGCGAGGCGCTCCGCGCCGTGGACGTCATGCTCGATCGCGAAGCTGCTCGTCATGCGCAGCTGACGTCTACTTTGCCGCAGCGGCGGCGCCGCCCGAGAACGGCAGGATCGTCTTCAGGTCCTCGTCGGTGAACCGGAGCTGGAGCCCGAGGAAGTAGTCGCGCTGGCTCGGCACGAACACGTGATCGACGCCGCCGAGGAGCCAGAGGCGCTTGATGAACTCGTAGGCGATGTAGACGCGGTAGCGCGGCGTCGGCTCCTCGCTGAAGCCGAAGAGGTCGTTTACGATCTCGAAACGGTCGTGGAGCAAGTGGATGTCGAGGCCCACGCCGCCGGTCGACTCCTTGATGCCGAAGCGTCCCGTGAACGGACCGAGGCGCTTGGCG
This sequence comes from uncultured delta proteobacterium, assembly GCA_963847465.1. Classification (GTDB taxonomy): domain Bacteria; phylum Myxococcota_A; class Polyangia; order Polyangiales; family Polyangiaceae; genus Palsa-1150. Next base: position 477,953 of record CAWKAF010000034.1, read on the forward strand.
AACTGCAGCGAGAAGCGGAACGAGTCGGTCGTCGTCGTCGTGATGGTCCGGTAGTGCGCGGGCTGCGTCGGGTTCGTCGTGTCGACGTCGTGTCGGTGATCGATGTGAGGCCGCGCGGGTCGTTGATGAGCTCGACCACGTAGTACTTGTCCTCGCGCGGCTGAAGGCGAAGCTCCACGTAGCTCTTGATGGTGTTCGCGAGGAAGTTGTAGTCGCTGCGGAGGCCGACGATGGTCTGCAGGCGCGTCAGGTCCTGGACGTAGTCGTTTACGCCCTCGGCCACGCCCTGCACCTCGTTGACGAGCGCCTCGTCCTTCGTCAGCCGGCCGATCGTCCCCTCTCCGCGGTCGATCCGACCGGTCACGCTGTCGATGTGAGAGAGCGCGCTTTCGAGGCTTTTGCTCGCGTGATCGAGGTGCTCGACGGTGTCCCTCAGATCGCCCTTCTGGCCCTGCGGCGTCTGACCCGCGGCCGCCAGGAGCTCGCGCACGTCCTGCGTGACGACCCGAATGTTCTCGAGGATCTTGGCTAGCTCCGGGTTCGCCGTCTGCGTGATCGCGTCGACGTTGCGGAGCGCGTCGCGGATGACTTCGCGATTCTCGCGGATCGTCTGGTTGAGGGCGTCGGTCGCCTCGGCAACGTTCTGCAGGATGAGGCGGATGTTCTGGCCGCCCTGCTCCGTGCCGATCGAGTTCGCGAGCTGCTGCGCGACGGCCCTCACGCTGTCGGCGATCTCCTTGACCTCGTCCATCAATTGCCCGGGCGTCGTCTCGTCGACGATGACGCGAATCTCGTCGCCGTCGCGAAGCTTGCGGTGGTCGGGCGTACCCGGCGTAAGGACGACGACCGATTCGCCGAGGAGCGACGCGCTCTTCTTCCCGAGGGTCGCATTCTCGTAGAGTGCGACGTCCGTGCGGACTTTTACGTCGAGGCGCGCCTCGCCGCGCTCGAGCTTAATGGCTTCGAGCGTCCCCACGGCGATGCCCGCGATCGTGACGCGTGACCGCGAGGCGAGCCCCGTGGCGTCGTGGATGTACGCGTGCACCGTGTAGCCATTGGCGCCGCTGACGGTGGGGCTGACGAAGCGGTAGATGCCGTAGGCGGCCGCCCCCGACAGCGCGACGAAGAGCCCGACCTTGGCCGCCTGCGTGCCTCTCGCCATCTACCCGCCCGGGCTACGCTACCAGCGTTAGCCTCATGGTTCCTCGTAGAAGTTGTCCGGCTCGGCAACCTCGGGCGCCGCAACGCCCGCGGCGGGTAGCGGGACGCCGTCGAGCTCCGCGTCCAGGACTGCGCGGCGCCTATCGAACTCGTCGCGCAACGACCTCGGCACTATGCGCACGCCGTCCAGCCGCAACGTCATCGGGTCGATGAAGGCCCCCGCGCGGCGAATTCCGAAGTGCAGGTGGGGCCCGGTCACGCGCCCCGTCTGTCCTACGTACGCGATGAGCTGCCTCTGTTCCACGTGCTCACCGACCCGAAGGCCCGGGGCGAAACGCGAGAGGTGGCAGTAGATACTCGTCATGCCTCCCGGATGCGCTATCGCAATCTTGTTCCCGCACGGTCCATCGTTGCCCGCGCTCTCCACGACACCGGCGGCCGTGGCATAGACGGGCGCACCCACCGGAGCCTTGAAGTCCACGCCGTTGTGGGGCATCACGACGTGTAGGACGGGATGCATCCGGTGCGGGTTGAACCGCGACGTGATGCGCGCGAGAGGCACCGGGGAACGCCATCCCCCGTGATACGGCTGGCGTCCCTTCGCGTCGTACCAGCCGTGGCGCTTCGAGGAAGAGCCGGCCTGTTCGCCCGCGTCGTCACCGCCGCCGAACAAGTAGACGCGCACCGACGGAGCGTTGGGCGTCGCGGGGAAGTACTCGACAGCGTCGAGCGAGGCCCAGCGCACGAAGCTGCCGTCGATTCGCTCCTGCGTCGCGATGACTCGGAGGCGCGAACCGGGCCGGATGTCCGAGAGCTCGGCGTGGCCCTCGAGGGCGTCGTCGAGTAGCGCGAGCACGTCGTCGATCGGTGCCAGCCCGGCCTCGACGAAAGAGGCGCGCAGATCCGAGCCCACGAGGACGGCCTTGCCGACCCGCACGCGTTCGACTTCGAGCGGAAGCTTTCTTGCCTCGAGTCGAGAGGAGCTTTCGTCGTCCGACCCCTGCTCCCGCGCTTGCCAGACGTCGGCGGGCGAGGTCATGAACTCGAAGGCGACGATGCGCCGGGAGGCAGCGTCGAGGGCGATCGTGAGAGCATCCTTTTGGCCGAACCGTTCGATGCTGCGCACGGCGGCGAGCGACTGCGCGAGACGCTTCGCCTCTCGACGCGATACCTTCGCATCGGCGAGCGCCGTGAGCAGCGGTCGACGATTGATCACCACGTTCACCAGCGTCACACCGGGATCGTCCGCGAGCTGAGCGACGCGCCAGGCTATGGCCCGCGGTGGAGCTGCGTCGGAGCTCGACTCGGCCGTCGCGTCGGTGACCGCACCGTCGACGAACGGGTCTGCCGACAACGACGCGGCAAGCGACGCCGCGCTGGCCGAAGGCAACGGCACACGCGCACCTCCACCTACGGCGAACGACGTCGCCACGACGCCGAGGAGTGCTGCTGCACCCCCGGCCATGGCGATCGCCGCGCGTGCGCGCGGCGAGAGGGCCCTCCAGCGCCCCGTGCGGCTCTTCTCCCCGAGGATGACGGAGCTCGACGTGGACGCCGCCTCGGGAGTCTCGATTTCCGGGGGAGCGCTCTCCGCCGGCTCCATGACGACCGCGCGCTCTCCCTCCCCAGCCTGCGGCGCGCCGGCGCTCGGCGTCTTCGGGTCCGTGTCCTCCACCACTGCCGGTCAATCGCCCTTAGCGGTAGACGCGCGCGCGAGCAAGCACGCACTTTGCGATGCAAAAATCCTGATCGCGCTCTCCGAGTGATCCGTCGTATTCTGCCCGAGGAACGGGGGCGGGCTACGCGCGATGGACGAGCACACGAAGCAAACCCTGCTCCTAGGCCGCGAGCACTACCACAAGCGCGAGTTCGACAGGGCCGAAGGAGCGTTGCGCCAGGTCGTCGAGCAGAACGATCGGCTCGCTGACGTGCACGACATGCTGGGCGTCATATGCCACTCACGCGGAAACTTCGCTCAGGCCGAATATCACTTCGAGCGCGCGCTCGCGATAAACCCAAGCTACACGGAGGCCGCCCTCAATCTCGCCGTCACCTACAACGACCGAGGCAAGTACGAGGCGGCGCGGCAGGTCTACAAGCGCATCAAGGGAACACCCAGCGGAGGGCTCGACCCCTTCGCCCGCGGAAAGATCGCGAACATGCACGCCGAGGTGGGCCAAGCGTACGCCGACGCCGGGCTTGGACGCGAGGCGATCGCGGAGTACGAGAAGGCGGTCTGGCTATGCCCCCAGTTCGCCGACCTCCGCACCAAGCTAGGTACGCTGCTGCGCGAGATGAACGACCTGCCTCGCGCACGGGAGCAGTACGAGGCCGCGGTGATCGCGCGACCTGCCTACGTTCCGGCGCGCATCCAGCTGGGGGTTACGCTCCTCTCGATGGGTGACAGCGAAGCCGCCTCGGAGCAGTGGAACAAGGTCCTCGAGACGGATCCAGACAACGCCCGAGCCAAGATGTACCTACGCATGGTCGCGGCGGCGCGCGCCTCGGGCTCAGTGCCCGCCGTTCCCGCGGTGCCCGGCTCTCAGGGGCCCGCAGGCAAGGCGTAAGCAAGCATCGACTTCGTCTCCTCGGGTTCCGCCATGGCCCCGTCGGCCTCGAACACCTGGGCGACGAGGGCGATGGTCCTCACGGCTGCATCGTGGGTGCTCCCCTCTGCGCCAAGGGATGCCAGCGACGCCACGCCGTGCTGCCCGATACCGCACGGCACGATGAGTTGGAATCCGGAGAGATCCGTGGCGACGTTGAAGGCAAAGCCGTGCATCGTGACCCACCGCGACAGGCGCACTCCTATCGCGCCGATCTTGGCCAGGCGTGCGCTGCCGTCCGCGCCGGGCCACCGCCGCGGACTCGCCTCGTCGACCCACACGCCCACGAGCTTCGAGTCGCCCTCGATGAAGCCGGCCTCCACACCGTAGGTTCGAGCGAGCGCGATCATGACGCGCGCGAGGTCACGCACGTACCTACGCACGTCGCAGCGGTCGGGAGCGAGGTCGAAGATCGGATAAGCCACCAGCTGGCCGGGCCCGTGGTAGGTGACGTCCCCACCCCTGCCCGTCTCGTGCACGTCGACGCCGAGCTCGCCGAGCCGCTCCCTCGACAGAAGCACGTTCGCCTCGTGCGCGCTGCGCCCGAGCGTGACGACAGGCTCGTGCTCGAGCAGAAGCAGCGTGTCGCCGATGTCCCCGCGAAGCCGGGCGACGAGCAATCTCTCCTGCAGCGCATGCCCGTCGGCGTAACGCACGCGCCCGAGCCAGTGAGCCGCGAAGGTGCGCTTCATCAAGAACGAAAGTAGTTCGGCGCTTCCTCGGTGATGATGACGTCGTGAACGTGGCTCTCGCGCAGACCCTGCGAGGTGATCCGGACGAACCGCGCCTTCGCGCGAAGCTCGTGCACGCTCCGGCAGCCGGTGTAGCCCATGCCGCTGCGCAGGCCGCCGACGAGCTGGTAGAGGATCGACGCGAGCGACCCGCGATGCGGCACGCGGCCCTCGATCCCTTCGGGCACGAGCTTCTCGTCGGCCGTCCCGCCCTGCCCGTAGCGGTCGCGGCTGCCCTTCCTCATCGCGCCGAGACTGCCCATGCCCCGGTACACCTTGTAGCTGCGGCCCTGGTAGAGGACGAGGTCGCCCGGCGACTCGTCGGTGCCCGGCGAAGAGCGAGCCGATCATCACCGCGCTGGCGCCGGCGGCGATGGCCTTCGTGACGTCGCCCGAGTACTTCACGCCGCCGTCGGCGATGATGGGGACGTCGTGCCGATCGGCGACGCGCGCGCAGTCGCTCACGGCGGTGATCTGCGGAACGCCCACGCCCGCGACGACGCGCGTCGTGCAGATGCTGCCCGGGACCGATGCCCACCTTCACCGCGTCGGCGCCCGCGTCGATGAGCGCCTCGGTCGCCCTCGGCCGTCGCCACGTTGCCGGCGATGACCTTCACGCCGGAGAACTCCTTCTTCGTCGCGCGCACGGCGTCGATGACGCCGCTGCGAGTGGCCGTGCGCCGTGTCGACGACGATGACGTCGACCCCGGCGCCGACGAGCGCGGCGGTGCGCTCGTGCCGGTCGGGTCCGGGCCCGATGGCGGCGCCGACGCGGAGGCGACGCTGGTCGTCCTTGACGGCCTGCGGGTACTTGTCGGCCTGCAGGATGTCCTTGATCGTGATGAGCCCGACGAGCTTGCCCGTCCGTCGACGACGAGCAGCTTCTCGATGCGGTGCTTGTGAAGGAGCTGCTTGGCCTCGTCGACGTTCACGCCCGGCGGAACCGTCACGAGCTCCTTCGTCATCAGCGCGCTGACCGGCTGGTCGAGGTTCTGCTCGAAGCGGATGTCGCGCGCCGTGAGGATGCCGACGGGCTGCTCGCCCTCGACGACCGGCACGCCGCTGATGTCGTGCTCGCGCATCACCTCGAGCGCCGACGCGCAGCGACTGCGACGGCCGCGACGGTGACGGGCCCGAGGATCATCCCGCTCTCGGCGCGCTTCACCCGCTCGACCTCGCGCGCCTGCTCTTCGATCGACAGGTTCTTGTGGATGATGCCGATCCCGCCTTCGCGCGCCATCGTGATGGCGGTGCGGCTCTCGGTGACCGAGTCCATCGCGGCAGCTGAGGAGCGGGATGTTCAAGTCGAAGCCGCGGCAGAGGCGCGTCTTCACGTCGACGTCCTTGGGCAGTACCTCGCTGTACGCGGGGACGAGCAGGACGTCGTCGAACGTCAGGCACTCGCGGAGCGTGTCGTCGAGCATGCCACTGTATAGCTCGACGCGGACCTCTTGCGAACGGACGACGGTTCAGTCGGGGGCTCAGTCGGGAATCTTCTGCCCGCTTTGCGATTGTTCGTCGCGGAACTCGTCGAGCCCGCCCGTAAACGAGTGGGCCACCTCGGGGTCGAACTGCGTGCCGCTGCATCGCTCGATCTCGCCGATCGCAACCTCGTGCGGCAGTGCGCGGCGGTAGGCGCGGTCGCTCGTCATCGCGTCGTACGTGTCGGCGACCGCGATGATCCGCGCGATGAGAGGGACATCGTTGCCCTTGAGGCCGAGCGGATAGCCGCGCCCGTCCCATCGCTCGTGGTGGAGGTGCACGCCGGGGATGAGCGGGTGCAAAAACTTGATGGGGTCGAGGATGTCGCTTGCCGTAGACCGGGTGCCGCTTGAAGACCTCGTACTCGTCCTGCGTGAGCTTGCCCGGCTTGTTCAGGTTCATCACGCAGCCAATCTTGCCGATGTCGTGCATCAGCGCGCTCTGGCGCACAATCTCGACGACTTCGGCGGGGAGCCCCAGGCGTACCGCGAGGTACGTCGCGTAGGTGGCGACGCGCTCGGAGTGGCCCGCGGTGTAGCGGTCCATCTTGTCGATCGCCCGGGCCAGCCCCTGGATCGTCTGCTGGAACGTCGCCCGCAGGTCTTCGTAGAGCCGCGCGTTCTCTATCGCCGCCGCTGCGCGCGACCCGACGATCGAGAGCAGCTTGCGGTGCCCCTCGTTGAAGCGCTTCTGCTTGGTGAAGCTGGCGGCGCAAATCCAGCCGAGAATCCGGGTCTTCATCCGGAGCGGCACCGACACCAGCGAGACGATGGGCACGTCGGACGCCTGGGTGAAGAAGCGCGCCCCCTTGGTGCCTTGCTCGAGCAGCGTGGAGTGCGCGCCGTAGTGATCGAGGAAGACCTGCGGCGACAGGACGCCATACGTGGGCCCGTCTGGCGCAAGCGGCGATTCTCCCGGACCGTCCGCCACGAGCCGCTGCCGCTCGAAGTAGCCGCCTTCGCCGTCCTCCAGCCACGTGGATACGAGGTCGGCCTTGATCTCGTTGATGGCCGTGTCCCCGATGGTCGCGAGGACCTCCTCGAGGGACAGGCTCGCGGCGATGGCCTCGCTGACCTTGTAGAGCGATACCGCCTCGCGCAGGCGCAGGTTCTCCGCCGCAAGGCGCTGCTTCTCGAGTCCGCGCTGCACGACGCGGATGACCTCCTCCACCTTGAACGGCTTGAGGATGTAGTCGTAGGCCCCTCGCTTCATGGCGTCGATCGCCGTCTCGACCGTGCCGAAACCGGTCATGATGACGGTGAGAGCGCTGGGCGCAGCGGTACCGATGGCGTCGAGGAGCTCGATGCCCCCCATCCGCGGCATCTTGAGGTCGCTGATGATGAGGTCGTAGTGGGCGTTGTGCAGCTCCGCGAGCGCGGCACTGCCGTCCTCCGCCGTCCGGACGATGTATCCCTCCATGCCGAGGAAGTCCGCCAGGATGTCCCGGATGAACTTCTCGTCGTCGACGATGAGTACGCGCGGACGCTCGTCGGGGGCGGATGTGCTCATCGTCAGGGAGGGCACGAACTCTACCAGATCCGCCAGCCGCCCGGCTTGCAAGGCGCCCGAACGCGTGGGAGCGTGGATGTCGGCGCTCATGTCAGCCATCCGGGAGGGGCATGCGCTCAGCGCGCAGGCGGCGCGGCTGGGCATGCGCAGCGAACGAGGAGCCTTCGGACGCCTGCGCGGAATACTGCTCGTTCTAGGGGTCTACTCTCTCGCCGGGGCCGTCGCCATCGCCGCATCGCTGACTCTGGAGCGCAATCCGTTCGCATGCGACGGGTGGCTCGGCGCGAGAGGATCAGCGGGATTGCTGCTGAGCCTCGGGTTGGGCGTCTTGCTCGGGGCGCTAACTATCCTGTCGACGCGGGTGCTGGTCAGGCGCTTCCGATGGGCCCGCGCGCTGCATCATGCTCTAAGGCCAGCGGTACACGGTGCGGGCGACGCCGGCTTGTGGCTCGTCGCCCTGGCGAGCGCCACGGGGGAGGAGCTTCTCTTCAGGGGCCTTCTGGTCCCGCTCATCGGGGTCGCTGCCTCCTCCGTCGTGTTCGGAGCCCTGCACCAGGTCCGCGGGCGGGCTCGGTGGGGTTGGATGGCGTGGGCTACGCTCATGGGGCTGCTCTTCGGGGCCGTGTTCGCCGCGACAGGGAGCCTCGCGGGGCCCCTCGTTGCTCACGCCGCCATCAACCTGCACAACCTAAGGTTCTTGCGGGACAACGACCCGAGACCACGCCGCCCGCTCGGGGGTCTGCTGAAGCGGCCCTCGAGACCGCTCGCCTGAAGAGCCCGCATCACGGGTCCAGGCCCAGCACCGACAGGAACGCGCTCCGAACCTCGGAGGTGACGGAGAGGTAGCGCTCGAGAAGCGCTCTGTCTGCTTGCGCCCGGGGGCTATCCCTCATTCCCATGCGACGCGCGAGCGTGACGAGACCGGGTGCGCCTTCCTCGATGAGGCTGCTGCTCGACCCCTGCGACACGCGCAGGCGCTGTTCGAGCCGGCGCAAGAAGTGCCAGCCTTCCCGGAGGCTCTCGGCAAGCGACGGTTCGAGATAGCCGCAGGTCTCGAGGGCCGACAGCGCGATCTCCGTATCGGTCGTACGCACGCGCGGATCGCGACCGTGCAGCATCTGGAGCCACTGCGCCGCAAACTCCACGTCGACGATCCCGCCGCGCCCGACTTTGACGTCGTACCGGGCGGGACGAGGCTCGATACGCTCGTGGCCCAGCTCCCGCTCGACCCGCACGCGAAGGCGGCGAGTCCGCTCCGGATCCGGCGCGCCGCGCTCGTAGGCCGCCTCGTGCGCGATCGCGACCACGCGCGCACCCAGAGCGGCGTCCCCGGCGCATGCCCTCGCTTTGACGAGAGCCTGGCGCTCCCAATCCTGAGCGCGCTGCTCCTGATAACGCGCAAAGCCAGCCAACGAAACGACAAGGAGACCCTGACTGCCCGACGGCCGGAGGCGCGTGTCGAGAACGTACCCGGGGCCTTCCCCGTGCGGCGTCTCGACGAGCCGGAGCACGCGCTGCGCCACGCGCGAGTAGCGCTCGGGCGCTGCATCCTCGGACGCCTCGTACACGAAGAGGAGGTCCAGGTCGGACCCATAGCCAATCTCGCGACCGCCCAGCTTGCCCATCGCGATGAGGGCGAACCCTGTCGCGTCGTCGTGCGGGGTGGGCAAAGGCTCGAGAGCCTGCTCCCGTATCGCGAAGCGAAACGCGTGCTCCAGAGTGGAGTCGGCGAGAGCGGTCAGCACGTGTCCAACTTCCCGGGTCCGGAGCTGGCCCGCCAGGTCGGCGAGGCCAACCTCGAACGTCACGCGCCGCTTCGCTCTCCGGAGCGCACCGACGAACTCGCCCACGTCGCGCGAAGCCTCCGGCGAGAGGGCGGAGATCTCTTCGCTGACGAGCGCGAGAGCGGCCTCCGGGGTGGGGAGCGCGCGAGTGTAGAGGACGCGGTCGACGAGATCGGGATGCGCGACGAGCGCCTCGCCGAGAAAGGCGCTGGCGCCGAGCAGAGAACAGAGAGCGCGGACGAGCCGCGGCTCGTCGGTCAGAGCGCGCAGATAGGTCCCCGGCGTCACAAAACGAGCAAAGAACGCCGCGAGCAATCGCGCCGCCTGCTCCGGGTCGGCCGCGTCGGCGAGCGCCTCGATGAGTAGGCGCGCGAGGGCAGAGTCGCGATCGCGCGTCGCTGCTCCGAGGGGACCATCGGGTCGGCGCGCCAGGGCCATCAGATGGCGCGGCAGGTCCGTCGAGGCGGCGGCGCCGAAACGCTCGGCGGCCGCGCTCGTCACGGCGAGTTCGTCGCCTGCATCGAGAGCGGCCCACAGTCTCTCGAATGACGGGTCCTCCGAAACGCTTCCCGCCGGCTGAAGCGTCGCGAATCGTGCCGAGACCCTCGCCCGCACGTCGGCCAGCTCACGCGTGAGAGCCGCCGCGCCTCCGAAACCAAGCGACCGTGCTACACGTCCGAGAAGTTGGAAGTCCCTCGGTACCTCGTGGGTCTGCAGGCCGGTAGCGAACTGCACGCGATGCTCGAGTCGCCTGAGGAAGAAATAGCCGTCGACCAGCTCGCGCTGCTCGCGCTCGGTAACAAAGCCCCTCCCGTGTAGGCGGCGCATCGCGTCGATCGTGTTCGCCGCGCGCACCCCTGGCTCGCGTCCGCCCCACACGAGCTGGAGGCCCTGCGCGAAGAACTCTACCTCGCGGATGCCCCCTGGGCCAATCTTCAGATCCTGGGTCGCCGCCGGCCCTGCCTCGGCGCGCGCTCGAAAGAGCATGGCCGCCATCTCCTCGACGATGCTCGGATCCACGGCCTGTCTCCAAACGAACGGTGCGAGCGTCTCGAGGAGCCGCTGCCCGAAGCGAAGGTCTCCCGCGACAGGCCGCGCTCGGATAAGCGCCGCGCGTTCCCACGTACGCCCCCAGGTCTCGTAGTAACGCTCGGCCGCCACGAGCGCGTTCACCAACGGACCCGGTACCCCTTCGGGGCGGAGGCGTAGGTCCACGCGCCACACGACGCCGTCGTCTGTCGCGAGGTCGAGGGTCGCGATCAGGCGCTGCGCAACGCGAGTGAAGTGCTCATGCAGCGTGTGGCTGGATTCGGTCCCGTCGCGCGGACGAACGAAGCCGTCGTCGGTCTCGTAGAAGAGCAACAGGTCGACGTCGCTTCCCGCATTGAGCTCACGCCCACCCAACTTCCCCATCCCGATGACCACGAACGCGCACGGCTCGCCGGCGGACGTGAGTGGTTCCCCGAAACGGGCCTCCGCCCACCCGAGCGCCTCGGCCAGCGCAAATTCGCAGCACACGTCCGCCAGGTCGGACAGCTCGCGCGCGGTGACGTCGACGTCCTGCCCCGGATGCGCCAGGAGCTCACGCGCTGCCACACGGAGCTTCTCGCGCGAGGCAAAACGGCGAAGGCCGCTCATCATGCCCGCCGAATCGGAGAGGTCGCCGAGGGCGGCTGCAGCCAGCCGCCGGTACGCTCGAGGGCCACGAGACCGTCCCGTGCTCTGAGCGACGGCCGCTAGATCTTCGGGGTGGGCATCGATGGCGCGGGCGAGGGCCGGATAAGCGCACGCAAGCAGAGCCCCAAGCTCCACCAGCTCGGCGACGGGGGGCTCCCCGATGGCGGCGAGTCGAGAGCTGATCCATGCGCGAGCATCTGCGGCTTCGCCGGGCGCGATGTCATCCGCAATCACGGGTCCGAGCCTAGTCTCACTTGCGGTCCAGGCTGATCAGAACCAGTCCGGAGACATCCGCGCATACGAGTCTTCTCCCGAACGGCAAAGGCTTGCCAGGTGGTCGATGCGTGGTAGCTCCGTCCTCATCCAGTACTCGGCCGCGCAGAGCTTGCCTTCGTAGAACTCGGGGGGCCGCCGCGACGCTGCGAGTCCTTCCCGGGCGACGGCGGCCTGCAGCAACCACTGCCACGAGATGACGACGGTCGAGAAGACATCCAAGTAGTCGACGCTGTGCTGCATCATCTCTTGGACCTTGCCGCCCAAAGCCAGGCTCGCAAGGTACCTCGTCAGATCCTCGACGATGCCTACGGCTCGCCCGACCGCGCCGCTCCACTCGGAGCTCACGCCCGCCGCGGCGGCCCGCGAGATGGCGGCTGCGATCTCCTCGCGGAGGACGCTCAGGGCGGCGCCCTGCTCCACGACGACCTTTCGACCCAGCAAATCCATGCTGTGCATGCAGGTCGTGCCCTCGTGGATGCTGTTGAGCTTCTGGTCGCGCAACCACGCCTCGGGCAGGTATTCGCTCGTGTACCCGTAGCCCCCGTGAACCTGGACGGCGAGCGCGTTCGCCTCGAACCCCTTCTCGGCTGAAAACGACTTCACGACGGGTGTCATCATGTCGAGGAGGAGGAACGCCCGATGGCGCTCCTCGGGCGTCACACCGTGGGCCGCGAGATCCGCATACCGCGCGGTCTGGACGCCGAGCGAGAGCGCGCCCTCCACGATCGCTTTCTGCCGGAGGAGCATCCGTCGCACGTCGGCGTGCTCGATGATCGGAACCTGCGGCGCGCCCGGATCCTTCGAACCGAGGGGCCGGCCCTGCGGACGCGTGCGGGCATACTCCAGCGCCTCTTCGTATGCGACCGAGGCGGTGGCGATGGCGTTCATGCCGACCATCAGCCTCGCCTCGTTCATCATCTGGAACATGTACGAGATACCGCGATGGGGCTCGCCGACCAGCCAGCCATGGCAATCGCCGTTCTCGCCGAAGTTGAGGGCGATGCTCGGAATTCCACGCCAGCCCATCTTATGGAACGCTCCCGCGCACTGAACGTCGTTCGGGACGAGCTCGCCGTTCTCGACGCGCTTTTTTGGAATCGCAAAGAGGGAGACGCCCCGGATCCCCGGCGGCGCTCCATCGATCCGCGCGAGCGTCAGGTGCACGATGTTTTCGGTGAGATCTTGATCGCCCCCCGAGATGAAGACCTTGTTCCCGCGGATCCGATAGTGACCTCGCTCGGTGGGCGTTGCGCGGGTCTTGACGTCGGTGAGGCTGCTCCCCGCTTGCGGCTCGGTCAGCGCCATCGTGCCCGTCCACTCGCCGCTGTACATGCGCGCCATCATGTTGGACTTGAGCGCGTCGCTGCCGAAAGATTCGATGAGACGCGCAGCGCCTGCGGTCAGCCCGAGGTAACCCACGGCGCTCAGGTTGGCGGCCATCCCGTAAAAAGCGACGACGCTCGCGACCGCGTGCGGGAGCTGCTGACCACCGACCTCGTAAGGGCGCGTCGCCGCGATACCGCCTTGCTCGACGAGCTTCGGATAGAGACCCTTCATGACGGGGTGCACCCTGATCCCGCCGCCTTCCAGATGCGCGGGCTCCGCGTCCATCGGCTTGTAGGTCGGGAATATGACCTCGCGCGCAAACTTCCTCGCATTTCGCAAGACCAGGTCGAACGTCTCGCGCGAATGGTCCCGGTACGCCGGAAGGCGACAGAGCTCTTCGGCATCGAACATCTCGTATAAGAGAAAGTCGACGTTTCGATCGCTGACGAGAGGGTTGCTATACGCCATGACGGTGGCCTTTGGTGCCGGGGGGAACGCCAGTCCCGCGGAGAATAGCCGCAAGCCGCCCGCCACGTGGGGCGCGACCTTCGGGGTGGCGGCCGTGGCGCTGCTGATGCGCCTGTGGTTCATCGCCGAGACGCGGGGCGTGCCCGCGTTCCGTACGCCAGGCCCCGGCTCGGACATCGATCTCCACCTGCAAGCCGCGCGAGAGATTCGCCGTGGAATGGTGCCGCATTTCGCCCTGATGGAGATGTCTGCGCCGCTGCATGCGTTCGTCCTCGCCATCGAGCAGAGCCTCGTTGGCGAATCGATGCTCCGCCTCCGCCTCGTCGCAGCGCCGGTGGGGGCGCTGACCGCGGCCCTCATCCACCGAGTGGCCTTCGCGCGCACGCGATCCCGATGGGCGGCCATCGGCGTGGGCCTCATGGCGGCCTTCCTTCCCAGCCTGATCTACTTCGACACCATGCTGTTGAAGGTTTCGCTCGAGATTCTTCTCCTGGCATCAATCCTGGCTGTGGTGTCGGCCCTTCAGGAAATCTCCGGCACTCGACGGCGCGTGGCCTTCGGGGTCGCGTTGGGGCTCCTGCTTGCCACACTCTGCCTCAGCCAGCGCAATGCCCTCGTGGAAATCGGGACCCTCATGCTGTTTCTCGCGACCGATCGCAGCTCGGCGACCCGCCAGCGGCTTGCGACCCTCGTACCGGCAGCGGCGATCCTTGCCGCGTGCCTCGGCATCTTCGCGATGCGTGATCGACTGGGTCCGTCGACCGCACATACCTTCCTGCCCCAGGCTGGAATCCACTTTCGCGAGGGGTTTCGTCCCGATCGCGTCGGCCCGAGCAACGTACCCGGCATCGCGAGCGTCGGGCGGGACCACGTCTTCATGACTCGTATTCTGGGGGAACAGGAGCTCGGCCGACCCCTCACCCCTTCCGAAACCGACGCGCATCAGATCGCAGTCGGGCTCCGATCCATCGCGGAGCATCCTTACATGGCCGCGATGACGCTCGGCGCCAAAGTGCTCCTGTTCTGGAACGACGCGGAGCAGAAGGTGCACGCGAACTCGTTTCGCTTGCTTTGCAGCGTCGCGTGGGCTCTTCGCGCACCGGTCGGATTCGGCACACTCGCCGTGCTTGCATCCCTCGGGGTCGTGAAACTTTTCGAGACCCGAGCGAGTCGGGTTCTGTGGCTTCCGTGCGGCCTCGTCGCGGCCGTGTTCGTGGTCAACATGCTCGGTCTGGTCACCGCTCGCTATCGCCTGCACGCGGTCGTGCCCATGCTGCTCCTGTCTGGATCCGGAATGGTCCTCGTCGTCGAGCGTTTGCGATCGCGGGTCCTTCGGCGAGCGTGGGTGCCGCTCGCGGTCGCGCTTGCGGCGGCCGCGGTGGCCTATGGCCCGCTCCCCGCGGAGGTTCGAACGACCCCCACTCCGCTGGAACTCATGGATGGCCAGAGCCTGCACACGGAGGCCAAGCTGGTCGAGCTCGCCTCGCTCGACGGCACCGACGAAGAGGCATCACTCCACCGGATCCGGCTACTCATCGCCTTACGGCGCGACAGCGAGGCCTTCGCGATGCTCACGCCGCTCGTTGGGGGGCCCCACCCGGTCGACCTCTGGGCCGCGCGCACATGGCTCGACTACCTGCTTCTCCTTGGCGAATACGATCAGGCGGGCGCCTTCATCGATCGGATGAATAGGCGCGATCCCCAACCTGGGCGCCCGCCTCCTCTACGGACGCCAAGCGCCTTTGCAATGGGTTCTCGACGTGCTGGTCTTGCATCGCCCCTCCACCGCGGGCACCTGATCGTCGAGATTCGAATCGTGGACCGCCCTGCCATCCCTCGTCTCTCGGTCGTGGCCCCGGTCTGGAACGAGGAGGAGTGCATCGAAGAGTTCGTGACGGAAACGTGCGCGGCGCTCGACGAGCTCCAGAGGCCCTACGAGCTCATCTGCGTCGACGATGGCTCCACGGACCGCTCACGAGGAATCCTCGTCGGGCTGAAGGCGTCCCATCGTTCCCTTCGTGTGCTCGCTCTCCGCGGTCACGCGGGAAAGTCGGCGGCATGGCTGACCGGCCTCCGTGCGGCTCGCGCCGACGTGGTTGCGTTCATCGACGCGGATCTACAGAACGACCCCTCGGACATCGGCCGCCTGTGGGAGCTGTTGCTCCAGGGGACGGGGGCAGATTGTGTCAGCGGTCGACGCCTTCACCGCCGCGACTCGTGGCTTCGCCGGCTGTCGTCTCGAGTCGGGAACGGAGTCCGGCGCGTGCTGACGGACAGTCCCGTCCTCGACAGCGCTTCCGGCCTGAAGCTGTGCCGGACGGACGCCTTGCGGGACGTCGTGCCGTTCGACGGGATGCACCGGTTTCTGCCTACCCTCGTCGCCCTCTCGGGCGGCCGGGTCCTCGAGGCCGACGTCAACCATCGACCCCGCCGCCGCGGCGCAGCCAAGTTTGGCCTGGGCCGCGCCCCGCACGGGCTCATCGACACGCTCGTTGTATGCTGGCTCCAGAGACGGTGGGTCCGTGGCAACGCCGACGAACTCTGACGCGGGGGACTTATCAGCAGCCTTCCGGGTTGCAGGTGCAGCTAGACCCGTTACCGCACTGAGGGCTGCAGTACGCCGCGCAGGTGTCGTCCGCGCATGGGTTGTCGCAGCAACTCAGGTCTCCGATGCACTCGAGTGTGACCGTCGCATCGGGACCGAGTGTCACGCTCGTCGACGACGTGAGGGTCTCCGAGTCGACGTGCACGCCAGCGCTCCGCTTGACGGTGTCCTCGGAGAACCCGCAGCTCAACTGGGCGCACGATCCGCTCACTGACGAGGTTACCGTGTACGTCCCGGGCGGGAGCGCCGTCTGGAACGTCACCGTCGTCGGCACCGATCCGTTCACGGCGACCGTGTCCACTCCGTCGCCGAGCGTCAGCGTGTCGCCACCCAGGTCGCTCGCGTTGACTTCGACCGTGATCGTGTAGACGGGGTTGCAAGCGACGACCACGTTGTCCACGTTGGCGGTGCCGACGACGCCGTTGCCGTTCGTGACCGCGCATTGCTGCTCTGCGCTCGCACCCGAGCTGCTCCCGCTGGAGGCCGACGGTGCCGCGGCGACGTTGTAACCTGCGCCGCTGGAGAGCGCCGTCGGGAAGACGAAGCCAGTGTTCCCGTCCACCGTCACGCTGTCTCCGCCGTTGTCCGTCAGAACCACCGATGTCTCCGGAAGCAGACCCGATACCTGGCCGCCCACCGTGAAGCTCGCCGTCGCGCAGGACACCTGGACGGTGTTCACGTTCGCGCCGGCGATGCTGCCGCTGCCGCCCGTCACCGTGCACGTCTGCGATGGGTTCGAAGGCTGCGACGCGACCTGAACGTCATAGGCAGACCCGTTGGCCTGGGGCGTCGGGAAGGCGAACGATCCGTCCGCTCCGACGCTCAGCGTGCCCGTCGAATCCTGGAGCACGAGACCCGCCCCGGACAGATTGGTGACCTGCCCGCCCACGGTGAACGTGTTCGGCGTGCAGTTGATCACGACGGACATCACGTTCGAACTCGCCACCTCTCCGATGGCC
The DNA here is from genome assembly GCA_963847465.1 of uncultured delta proteobacterium. GTDB lineage: Bacteria > Myxococcota_A > Polyangia > Polyangiales > Polyangiaceae > Palsa-1150. Next base: position 494,537 of record CAWKAF010000034.1, read on the forward strand.
CCCGACGGCGTGCAGATCTGGCCCGACGGCTGAGTGGTGATCGTGACCGTGAACATCGAGCCACTCGTCACGGGCGACGCGAACGTGAACATGCCGCTCGCCGAAACAGGAAGGTTGTCGGTCCCGTTGTCCGTGAGCACCAGCCCCGTGCTGGTGAGTCCGGTGACCATGCCTCCTACCGTGTAGACGTTCGGAAAGCAGCTCACGCTGACGGTGGTGATGTTCCCGGTGCCTACGGTTCCAGACCCGCCCGACACGGTGCACGTCTCAGCCGGGAATTGCGGGTTGCCGGCGACCGTGACCTTGTACGAGCCACCGCTCGGGATCGCTGTCGGAAAGGCGAACGACCCGTTCGTGTCGACGGTGATCGAGTCGCCACCATTGTCGTCGAGAATGAGGTTGCCCTCGACGCCCGCAACGTTGCCACCGACGATGAACGTGTCCGTCGAGCAGTTGACGACGATGTTGTGAACGTTGGCAGTCCCGACCTTGCCGCTCCCCGCCATGATCGTGCATTTCTGAGAGGGGTTCGTCGGCTGCGTCTGGATCACGATGTCGTAGGGAAAGCCCGAGGGCACCGCCGTCTGGAAGGTGAACGACACGCTTGCGCCATTAACCCCCGGAGAAACGGTGACTGGCTCGATCTTGTCGCCGACGAGCACCAGACCGGTACCCCTAAGGCCGTCGACCGTTCCGCCGACCGTGAACCTTCGGGTCCCGCCGTCCCCAATGCTCACGCCGGGGGCTAGGACGTCCGGGAGGCCGCCGTCGTACGACACCGTTCCGTTCTTGCTCTTGCTGAAGCATGCCGGGAGAAGGACGCTGCTAGTGATAACGAGAAGGGAGAAGAGCCAGTACAAGGAGCGCATGGTTTCGCATTAAACAGGACGCGTGAGCGGCTTGCAAGCCTCAAGCCCCTCCTTGCTTTCGACCTTGCCCTTCGACGCCATGCCACGAACGCCCCGAACGTCAGTGAACGGTGTTTCACGATCGGAGCGCTCTCACGACTCTTCGGCCGTGCGGGTCTTCAGCCGTGCGGGCCCCAGAGCGGAAACATCATCAGCACCGCCCAATCGAAAAGCGCGTGGGCGAGGATGCTGGGGGCGAGCCTGCCAAAAAGGCGGGCCATCCCTCCCCAGAAGAGGCCTCCCCCAAGTGCCGCAACGACGAGCAAGGGATCCACGCCGGCACCGGCCCGGAGCGTCCACATCGTGGGCACGTACGCCAGCGCATAGAGGACTGCAGACCAGACCCATGCCGAGCGCGAGCCAACTCGCTCCGCGAGAAGCTGGGTAACGGTCCCGCGCCAGAGCACTTCTTCGGCGAATGCCACGACCGCGACGGCCGCTCCCACCGCGGCCGCGTGCGCCTGCAGGACGCGTGGATCGCCAATCTGCGAGTAAAGCGAGACGAGCCAGATCTCCCGCGATGAGCCGACGGGCGCGACCAGACGCGCAAAGCCCCACGCCGCCCCGAAGAGAGTCACCGCGCCGATCAAGCCGCGAGAAAAGTCCCCCCACCTCGGCGCGAGCCACTCCACGAGATAGTCCTCGCGCTTCGCCCACACAGCGGCCAAAGCCGCCAGCAGCAACGTCGGGCCGCCGGCGAACAGCCAGAACGCCAGCGTGGACGAACGCTCGGGGGAAAAGGCGAGGTAAGAGGCAACGGCGCTGACGACTACGGCGACCGTGACGAAGGCTGCAGCGGCAGGGCGCATCCCGTGTGGGCCATCCCTACACCGAAACCCGCGCCAGGGGCGAGTCTGGCCCGTTGTGGGTGGCCCGAAGCGTGCACTGGCGCTACGTCCAAGGGAGCCAACCTATGTCCTTCGGTCCGAGTTTTCGCTTCGCCCTTACCTTCGCCATCGCCGTCCTCGGTTCTGCCTGCAGCGTCACGTCGTCGCCGCTAGCGTCCCTCGACGCGGGCGGCGCGGACTCGGGCGAGCCGACCGACCCGGCCGACCTCAAGGCCCCCCCAACCGGCCAGGGCGTCTACATGACGACGGGCCCGTTCGCCGTGCCCGCCGGCACCGAGGTTCAGGATTGCTACTTCTTTCAGGTGAGCGCCCTCGAGCAAGCGGCCGGTCTGCCGACCACCCAACCCATCGACGTGCACCGCATACAGATCGTGCAGAAAGCCGGCACGCATCACATGAACCTTTTCCGCGTGCGAACGATCGTCAACCTGGCCCCTCCCCCCACCGGAGCGGCTCTGCAGACGGGGACGAACGGCGCCGGACAGTGCTTCAACAGCGCGAACTGGGCCGACTGGCCCCTCGTAGCCAACATGCAGCAGGGGGGAGTCGAGGTCGAGGACTGGTCGTACCCCGACGGCGTCGCAAACGAGATCCAGCCGACCGAATGGCTCATGCTCCAAACCCACTACGTCAATGCGTCGACGCAGACGACGCCGGACGGCGGCGAGGTCGCGATCAACCTGTGGACCATCCCTGCGGATCAGGTCACGGCGCAGATCGGCACACTCTTCGCGACCGACCAGAACATCCGCATCTGTCAGAGCGACCCCACGCCCACCTACTCGCAGGGCTGTCAGTTCAACAGCGCGACCCCCGTGACCATCATCGGGGCCAACGGGCACTTCCACTCACGCGGCACCGAATTCGACATGTACGTCTGGGACGGTACGTCGACCACGACTCCGGCGCCCTCGGAGCGCTTCTACCAGTCCCTGTCGTGGGACGACCCACCGATGCTGCACTCGCCCCAGCTCGAGCAAACGGTCCCTGCCAACGGCGGCGTCTGGTACTCGTGCGCGTACCAGTGGGAGCCTCCGCCGAACCCGCTGAGTTGCGCCACCCTGAACATGCTGGACCAGACCAAGCACATGACCCCGCCCGCCGAGCAGGACTGCTGCTACACGTTCGGGCCGATCGTCAACGAGAACGAGCACTGCAACGCGTTCATCTACTACTACCCGGCCCTGGAGAGCGTGATGTGTCAGTGAGACTACGCGTCTCCCGCCCGTCGGCCTTCCCCGCCCTCCTCCTGACGTCCGTTCTCCAGTCGTCCGCGTGCTCGCCCGCACCGCCTGCGGGCGCGGCTGGATGCGCCGCTGGTTTCCTGGGAAGCGACGCGAGCCCCCCGGAGTTCCAGATCATCGCCCTTCAGGCCGGAGACATCATTTCAACGGTGGATGACGGCGGGACCGTGGAGATGCTTCTGCCGCCCCAAGGGGGACGGGTCATCTTCGTAGGAGTGCGCGCGACCAACATCGACGGGTGCGGTCTCCAGCTGACGGCGGCACTTCGCGACGAGAGCAACGGGGAAGTGCGGCCCGACTCGCGGACGATCGATTTGCTGGTCGAAGACGGCGGCTGGGGCGCAAGTGGCACGGGGGCCGTATCCACCGCCATCTCGAATTTCTCGAACATCCCCGTGTGTCCGAACGAGTGGTCGGCGACCAACATCTACGGCAACCGTTACGGGCTCGAAGTGACTGTCCAGGATCGCGAAGGCCGTGAACTCACGCACAAGATCGTCGTGACGCCGGAGTGCGGACAGCCCGCGAACCTCGCCGAGTGCCTCTGCATATGCAAGGCCGGCTACGTACTCGGTCAGTCGTGCGACGACGCGGGCAGCGACGACGCGGGAGACGGAGCATGAGACCGCGGGGGGATGAGCGAATGCCTCGAGCTGCCGTCCTCCTCTTCTGCTGCTGCGTTTGCGCCCTGCCATCGTGCGGCGGAGGCGCTCCGAAGCCAACGCCTTCATGGCACGTGGTCCTTTCGAATCTCGAACCCACGCTGCTGTCCGTGTGGGGGTCCGCGCCGGACGACGTCTTCGCCGTCGGCGGACCTCTCGGTAACGGGACTCCGTCGGCGATGTTCCACTACGACGGTACGAGCTGGACCAATCTCGCCCCGGGCGGCACCGAGACTTTCTGGTGGACGTACGGAACGGGGGCGAAGGACGTCTGGGCGGTCGGAGAGCAGGGGCGCATCACGCATTTCGACGGCGCGACACTGAGCGAGCAGGCGCCCCGGATGACGACCGCCACACTCTACGGCGTTTGGGCCGCCGCACCGGACGACGTCTGGGCCGTTGGCGGAAATCCCGGCGCCGGGACAAGTGCGCCGAACGATGTGGTGCTGCATTTCGACGGGACGAGCTGGGGCGCGGGACCGGGGCCCCAGCCCCTCGGACGCGCTTTCTTCAAAGTCTGGGGCACCGCGTCGAGCAATCTCTACATCGTCGGCGAGGCCGGGACCGTGTGGCACCGCCGCGGCACGCAATGGACGCTGGAGTCGAACCCACCCGTCGCGACCGGCACGCTTCTGACTGTAAATGGATGCGGACCGGAGGAGGTCTATGCGGTCGGCAACGAAGACGTTCTACGCTCGGACGGCGGTCCGGCATGGACGCGCCTCGACGTCCAGCTCACCAACAGCGTGAACGGGGTGGCTTGCGCAACGCCCGGAAACATCGTCATCGTGGGATCGGGCGGACTGAAAGAGCGGCTCGTCGACGAGCAGTGGCAAGACGACTCCGCTGACGTCCCCCACTCCGATCTCCACGGCTCCTGGGCGGACCCGACCGGTGCCTACTGGGCTGCCGGGGGCGACTTCGTGACTTGTCCTCTCCCTGGCGCGTCGCGAGCTGGAGTCCTCGCGTATTTCGGCTCCAGCCCGCCGGCGGGCACGTTGGCACCGTAGCCTGGTCTCGATGAGCTAGGCTCGCCGCCAATGGCTCGCATCGTGTCCGACCCCGGCAGCACCCTGGGCGCGCTCCGTTCGCTCCTCATCCTCGTCGTGCTGGTCGCGGGGGCGCTCCTGTTCGGCTGCCAGATGACGACGCGGGTGGACGCGGGCCACGTCGGCATCCGCGTCAAGCTCGCCGGAAGCGACCGCGGCGTGCAGGACATGCCCGTCGTCACCGGCTGGGTCTTCTACAACCCGCTCGTCGAGCAGATCGTCCTCTTTCCGACCAGCGTGCAGAACGTCGTGTGGACGCAGTCGGCCCACGAGGGAAGGGCGTTCGACGAGTCGATCACGTTCAGCTCGAGCGAAGGCGTCAACGTCAACGCCGACGTCGGGCTGTCGTTCCACATCGAGCCGAGCCTGGCGCCGAAGCTCTACGGGCGTTTCCGCCTCAACGACATGGAGCGACTCGCCGACGGGTACATGCGGAACACCGTGCGGGAGGCGTTCAACGACGTCGGGTCGAAGCTGCCCGTGCAGGACGTATACGGTGCGGGCAAGAGCCGGATGCTTGCCGAGGTGACGCAGAAATGCCGCGACGTCTTCGGCAAGGACGGCATCATCATCGACCAGCTCACCATCAACGGCACGCTACGCCTTCCGCAAAATGTCATGGACGCAATCAACCGCGCGATGGAGGCGACGCAAAACGCCATCCAGAGCCACAACCGCGTCGCGCAGGTAGAGGCCGAGGCTCAGCAGGCCATCACGCAGGCGCACGGGCAGGCCGAAGCCGCACGCCAGAAAGCGCAGGGGGATGCCGACGCGCTTCTCATCCGCGCGCGCGCCGAGGCGCAGGCCAACGAGATCGTGCGGCTCTCGATGACCCCAGCCATCCTTCAGTACCGCGCGCTCGAGCACTGGGACGGCAAGCTTCCCGAATACAACGCGACGCAGCTTCCGCTTCTGACCTTCGATCTTAGCAAGCTCAACACAGGGATGAACGAGGCAACGCGTCAGAAGACACTCGAAAAAATGCTCGAGCAGACCAAACCTGCAGCGCAAGCCGGGGCCCCTCTTCCGCCCCCAGCCGTCGGAGGAGACCCGGCGACGCCAACGCCAACCGCGACCCCCACGCCGTGAGCGGCGACGCGGCCCATTGGCGACTCGGGTTTGACCTGCCGCCCGACCCGCGGTAATAAGTTTTCGAAGCGCGTGACGCGCGGTTCGCTCGGGGTTGAGCAGAGCCGGCGCTGGCGCGCCAAACTCGAAAGAAACGCGCTCGGGGCGGCCATACGGGTCGCAAGCTGTCGGCGCAATAGAACACGAAGAGTTCCCGGCGACGGGGGCCAACGAAAGCAGAACATGACGTTCATCGAAGCCGCCGCGGAAGTACTCCGCCATGCCGGCAAGCCGCTCCACTACAAGGAGATTACCGAGCTTGCCATCGCGAAAAATCTCCTGTCCCACGTGGGCAAGACCCCCGAGGTGACGATGAGCCATCGGCTCACGTCGGCCATAAAGAAAGACGACAAGGAAGTCCCGATCGTGAAGGTCAGGCCCGGCGTCTTTGCCCTGCGAGAGTGGGGGGACAAGAAGGGCAAGAAAGAGTCTCCGTCAACGCCCCCCGAGGCCGACGACGGCGCCGATACTGGCGGACTCGAGGTGAACGCGCTCGAGATCGAGGCCGCGCTTCGAAGCGCCGCGGAGTCTCGCCCTGCGGACGCCGATGGCGATGACGACGACAGGGACGACGGCGAGGCCGGCGGCGACCGGGAGACCCCCGTATCGGGCGAGGAGGCGCACCGGGCCGATCTGGCTGCGGCTGGCGCCGAGCTGTTCGACGACGAGGAGGACGACGACCAGCCGATTCTCGCCCCTCTGGCGCAGCCTGGCGCGGCCCCCCAGGGCGAGGGTGGTCGCCGGCGAAGGCGACGCCGTCGCCGCGGCCGCGGAATGGGCCCCCAAGGCGACGCCGTGCAGAATAGCTTCGGGGGACCTGGAGGCGAACGGTCGTCGCAGCCTCGCCTCGATGGTCCCATCCAGCCCACCCCGATCGTGTCGGTCGACTCCGACCCTACGACGGAGGGGCGGGACCCCCTCGCTTTGCCACGTCCCGTGGTGCGGGATCGCAACCAGATCATGGCGGGCGGACAGCCGACGGGGATCGACATCCCCCTCGGCGACGGGGAGGAGCTCGCGGGGCGCGATCTCGCCGATGCGATCGCGCTCGTCCTCTCGTCGTTCGATCGCAACGCCGGTCCTGCGCCGATGCGGGCCATCGCCGACGCTCTGGTGCGCCGCGGTCGGCTTCAGGGAGACCCGATCCTCGCAACCGCGCAGACGGGAGCCGCGTTGCGAGCGGACAATCTGCGCCGCGCCTCGAGCGGGCAGCGGGCACGTTTCCGCTTTGCCAGCGGCGGACGGGTCGCGCTGACGGACTGGTCGCTCGGAGGCGAACTTCCACGGCTGGAGCAAGACGTCATTGCCGCCGTGGAACGCTACCGGGAGGCATCGCGGCGTGCTCTCTTGCGCCGCCTTCAAGAGCTGCCCGGGCACGCGCTCATCGAGCTCGCGCTCCTCGCGCTCGAGCGCGTCGGGATGACGAGCATCAAGGCGGTCCGACGGGCCGGATCTCCAGGGGGCGAGGCTCACTTCTCCGCCATCCACAAAACCGGGGGCGACTCGATTCCAACCGCGATCGTGGTCCGCAAGGACGGGCGCGAGATTGGCCGCGAGCGTGTGACCGACCTGCGCGGAGCGGTGCATCACTACGGGCCGGCGACGGCTGGTTGGCTGATCACCACGGGGCAGGTTCTCTCGGGAGCTCGCGAAGAGGCGGCTGCGACCGGAGCGCCACCCGTTGCGCTGTACGATGGGATCGCGCTCTGCAAGCTCCTGGAGGAAATTGACGTGGCCGTGGCAAAGACCCGCTTCGCGATCGCCATCCCGGATCTCGAGCTCCTCGAGACGCTGAGGGGCTGAGCGATGGCCGTCCTGGTTGCGTGCGCCATAGGCGTCGCGATTGGGCTCATGCTCGTGTGGGCGAACGCGCGCGCGGCAATCACCATCGCCGTCGCCGAGATTGACGATGGGAAGCTCACCGTGACCCGGGGTGGGCTTTCGCCCCGTGTGCTCGAGGACCTGCGCGACGTTATCTCGCGCCCAAGGGTCAAGCATGCGATCGTTCGCATCGTGCGCGCCAAGGACAGAGCGCGGCTCGAGGTAGAGGGCGAAGTGGGCGAACAGCAGCTCCAGCGGTTGCGCAACATCGTAGGCAACGTCCCGGTCGCTCAGCTCGCGAGGACCGGCCGCCCGTGAAGAGACACGCCCTACCCCTCATCGTTGCGTTCGCGTCGGCCACCACCCCGGCAATCGCGCAGCCCAAGTTCGCCGGGCACGCCGCGATTGCAAAGCACGTGACGACGGCCGCGACGGCGAAGGAGCCCGAGAACGATCTCCTGCCCAACGTGACCCTGCGCATCGAAGCTCCCACCACCAGAGGCACCTGGAGCATGCGCCTCGCCAACGAAGGAGACGTGCCGGTTCGCATCGTCGCCGACGCGCGCCTCCTGGCCCTGGAGGTCGTTCCTCGGGGCGCTCGAAATGCGCTCCACTGCGAACTGCCGGCGGACATGAAGCCGGAGAACGACCTCGAGCGACCGCTCGTATTACCCCCCCACCGGGCGTACAGCGAGAGCTTCGAGCCCCGCCTCTATTGCCCAGACGCAAAGAGACTGGACGCGCTCGCGCCGGGCTCGATCGTCGTGGCGCACCTCGGTTGGAGAGGCCATGCGGCGCGGTACCTCGAAGTTTCTCCCATCGAGGGTATCGAGCCCAAGATTGCCGGGCGCGCGTCCATAGACGCTCCACCCATCGTACTTCCCGACGAGCCTACCCCGACGCCTTCACAAACGACCCCCGACGTTCTGGCTGACCTTCCTCGGCTCTCGTTGCGGTCGGCCGTGTCGGTCGACGCGGAGTCGGCGAGCAAGATCGAGATTCCCGTGACGTTGCGCAACGAGGGCACGCGTGCCGTCGTCGTCCGGTTTCGTCCGGAGACCCTACGATTCGAGTTGCTTGGCCCGGAAAGCGTCGACCATTGCGCGTGGCCGTCATCGGCCGGCGCGCCAATCCTCGACCAGTTCGTGACGATTCGGCCGAAGGGGACAACCAGCTTGAGCGTAGTGCTCGTCGCGTACTGCGGTGCTCACGCGTTGGATCAGTCGGGCCTGTATCTCGTCGTCGCTCGCCTCGACACGCGCGAGGCTTCGGGTGCGACGCTCGGCCTTCACACGTTCGACGGCGAGGTGACCGCCACGTCCCCCACGGTCGTCCGACTCCACCGCGGTCGCGCGCCGAAGGTCCTTCCTCGCCCCAAGCTGGAGCCGTGACCCGCTCGCGACGCTCGCGACCTCCGACCGGCGAGTTTACGGCTGCCCGCACGACGGGAAGCCCGTCTGAGTCGAGTACGGCGACGGCGCCACACACGCCACGGGCACCGGCGGGATCTTCGGCGGCGGAATCTTCTGGTCGGGTGGGGTGAGCATCGCGGCGGCATCCTGGTCGAACGTGTTTCCCGTCAGGGTGACGGTCCCGCATCCGCCGCCATTCCAGTAGCTCGAGGGCGTCCCGTCGGGCTTGATGCCGCTGATCACGTTGTTCACGATCGACACGGGCCCGCACACCCCCGGGTATTGATTCCACACGTAGAGCGCCGTATTGCCGCCACCGTCGACCGGATCGCGATCGAGGATCTGGTTGCCGCTGATCGTCTGGTCGGTCCCGGACGCCACCCCGATGCCGCACTGCCCCGTGTCGAGCAGCACGTTGTCGATGAACTGCACGCTGTCGGCTTCGTCATCGGCGATGATCCCGCAACCCGAGACGCTGAGGCCACCCGTCACGTAGTTGCCCCGGGCGATCACGCCGTTCGTCTGGCCAAAGTTGATGGAGTCTTCCTGCTTGGCCGGCAGGGTGTACTCGGGATCCAGGCTCGAAAGGGCATAGTTGCGCTCGACGTCGACCTGACTGCATCCGCTCCACGACTGGAAGTTCTGGCCACGCGACCCGCCATTCTGCGGGTTCAGGAGGAAGTTACCGATCACTGTGACGCCGGTCGTCTGCTGCACCTCGATGTTCGCCTCGCCGTAGGCAATGACGTTGCCGAGGATCGAGAGGGACGTCGTCCCCGTCGCGAAGACGCCGTCGCCCGTGTCGCAGCACTGCGCGGGAGGATGTTCGGGATGGATGTAGCTGTCCTCGATGGTGATCTCGCCTCCGCCTCTTACGACGACCGCGTTGCCCGCGCAGGGACCAATCTCGCTCGCTCGGAGCGTGAAGCCAAACGTGGAGTCGATCGTTACGCAATCACCCGCAGCGGACGTTATCTTCAGCCCGGAGAGGACGCCACCGTCCTGGTCCCTGATGGTGACCGGGCCGGAGGCAGTCAGCGTGCGCGGCGGCGACGCAGCTTCGGCCTCGGTGCCCCCCTCGACCGCGGTCGCCGACGAATCGCCTGCGCCATCCTGCGGGCCGATTGCAGCGTCCAGGGACGAGCTGTCCCGAGCGACGGAAGCATCGCTCCCCGAAGCGCCGGGGCCTGACGCCGCGCCGCCGCTCGAGCATGCGCCGATGGACGTGAGCGCGGCGACCGCGAGCAGCATCCCCGTGCCGGCGGTTACGGCATGGTGCGACCGCAGTACGCGTATTCGTTCCGTCATCGATGATCCGCTCCCTAGACTGGGATCACGCCCCGCTTCCGCGCCGGCCGCTCGACCTGCTTGTGCCGGGCGAGCTCGAGGCCCCATGCGAGGACGCGACGCGTGTCGCGCGGGTCGATGACGTCGTCGACTGAGGCCCCAGCCGGCGACCTTGTAGATGTCGATGTTCTTCTGAATGGCCTCCACGATGCCCTTTCTCACCTCCGGCGGCGGCTCGCCGTCGCCGAAGAGCTTTCTTGCGCCGCGATGCCCACCATCCCTTCGGCGCCCATCACGCTGATCTCCGCCGTCGGCCAGCTCACGATGAGGTCCGGCTCGTACGCGCGACCGCACATCACGTAGTAGCCGGCGCCGTACGCCTTGCGGACGACCACAGTGAGCTTCGGCACCGTCGCCGCGCTCATCACGTGCAGCATCTTGGCGCCGTGCCGGATGATCCCCGCGTGCTCGACCTTCGAGCCGACCATGAAACCGGGCACGTCCTGGAGGAAGACGAGCGGCACGTTGAACGCGTCGCAGATCTGGATGAAGTGCGCGGCCTTGTCGGCCGAGTCGTTGTCGAGGATGCCGCCCGAGGTGCATCGGCTGGTTCGCGACGACGCCCGACGCTCTCGCCGCCGATGCGCGCGAAGCACGTGATGATGCTTCGGGCGAAGCGCGGCTTGATGTCGAAGATGCTCGCCGTGGTCGACGACGGCCGCGATGAGCTTGTACATGTCGTACGGCTTGCGCGTCGACTCGGGCAGGAGGTCGAGCAGCGACTCGTCGCGGCGATCGACGGGGTCGTCGCACGGGACGTCGGGGGGCGGCTCGTCGCAGTTCGACGGGAGGTACGAGAGGTACTTCTTCACCGCCGCGAGGCACGCCGCGTCGTCCGCGAACTCGCCGTCGCCGACGCCGCTCACCTCGCAGTGGATCTTCGAACCGCCGAGCTCCTGCTCGCGCGATTTCCTGCCCGGTGACGGCCTTCACGAGCGCGGGCCCGCCGAGCGCGAGCGACTCCCGATGCCCTTCACCATCGGCACGTAGTCGGCGAGGCCCGGGATGTACGCCGTGCCGGCCGCGCCCGGCCCGACCATCGCCGCGACCTGCGGGACGACGCCGCTCATCATGCACCTGCTCGCGGAACAGGTGCCCCGACCCGGCGAAGAGCGAGATCATGTCGGGGTGGCTCGACCCGGGGTCGATGCGCGCGCCCCCCGAGTCGATGAGCCACACCATCGGCCAGCGCCCCTTGAGCGCCATCGAGCGAAGGCGCGTCACCTTCTCCTCGCCCGTCTGGCCGATGCTGCCGCCCTTCACGGTGAAGTCGTACGCCGCCGCGCAGACCATGCGCCCGTCGATCTTGCCGAACGTCGTCACGACGGCGTCGGCCGCCGGCTTGTCCGTGCCGCTCCGGCCCCGCCGCGAGCCCCATCTGCGTGCCGTGCATGCCGATCTCGAAGAAGACGCCGTCGTCGAAGAGCGCGGCGAGCCGCTCGCGCGCCGTCATCTTCCCGCGCGCGTGCTGCTTGCGCGACCCGGTCGGCGCCGCCCATCTCGCGCACCTTCGCGCGGCGCGCCTCGAGGTCCGGCGACCATCTCGCGCATCGTCGGCATCGGTCCGTCTCACTTCCCCGTCCAGCTGAGGGGCGCGCTTCTCGAGGAACGCCGTGAGGCCCTCGCGCGCGTCGTCCGTCGCGAGGACTCGGCGAGGCGTTCTCGCAGCAGCGGCAGCGCGCGCTCGAGGTCGAGGTCGTCCTGCGCCGCGAAAGCGCGCAGCCCGAGGCGGACGATGATCGGGCTCTTCGTCGCGATCGCGTCCGTGATTGCGCGTCACCTCGGCGTCGAGCGATCGCGGCGCGACGGCGCGGTTGACGAGGCCGAGCCGCAGCGCCTCCTCCGCGCCGAACTTCTGCCCGAGAAGCATCATCTCCACGAGCCGCCGCCGCGGCACATGGCGCGCCAGCACCGCCATGATCATCATCGGGAAGAGGCCGACGTCGATCTCCGGCGTCCCGAGCTTCGCATCGGTCGAGGCGACCGCGAACGTGCTCGCCGCGACGAGGCCGAGTCCGCCTCCCATAGCGTGGCCGTTGACGCGCGCTACGACCGGCTTGTCGCTTCTGCGCGAGCGCAAGGAGCAGGTCCGCGTAGTCGCCCCTGTCGCGGCAGCTTCGACTCCGCTACGCCGCTGGTCATCTCGGCGAAGTCGCCGCCGGAGCAGAACGCCGACCCCTCGCCCGTCAGGACGATCGAGCGCACCTCGTCCGCCCCGCGCGCGTCGTCGAGCGCCCACAGTAGCTCGTTTGCCATGCGCGGGCCGATCGCGTTGCGTCGCTCCGGGTACGAGAGCGCGATCGTCTCGACGTCGGCGCGGCGCGCGTGACCTTGATTCGCTCATACTCGCGCATCACGCTCTCGCCTTGAGCGCGAGGATCTGCCTGGCTTGCTCGACGCTGGCGACCTTGCGCCCGACGTCGCGCACCATCCTCGCCGCGACCTCGACGAGCTCGCCGTTGGACTTCGCCATCGTGCCGTTGGGCAGATAGAGGTTGTCCTCGAGCCCAACGCGCACGTTGCCGCCCAGCACGAGCGCCGTGGCGAGCATGCGCCACTGGCAATGGCTGATGCCGATGACCTCCCACTCGCTGTCGGGCGCGAGGTCGAGCGCGATCTTCTTCTGGAGCTGCAGGCTCTCGACCGTCGGCGGGATCCCGCCGAGGACGTTGACGATGAACGAGAACTGCGAGCGGACGGCTGGAGCACCCCCATGTCGAGGAGCGGCCAGACTCCGTGCGTGTGCCCGGTGTCGAAGCACTCGAGCTCGGGCTTCACGCCCGCCTCGTTCATCGCCGAGAGCAGCTTCACGATCTTGCCGTACGTGTTCGGAAAGACCATGTCGAAGACGAAGGCCTTCCGCTTCTCGGAGTACTTCGAGTAGTTCATCGTCCCCATGTTGAGGGCGGCGATCTCCGGTCGGCTCTCGCGGATGTAGGTGCATCTGCTCGCTCACGTCGTCGAAGATCGTGCCGGTCGAGAAGTTCAGGAGGATGGGCGAGCGCTTCGTGACCTCTTCCTGGATGCGGGCGAACGTCGCCGGGCTGAACGTCGGGGTTCCGTCGTCGTTGCGCGCGTGGATGTGCACCACGCTCGCGCCCTGCGTCGTAGGCGCGCTTCGCCTCCTCGCCGATCTCCGACGGGCGTGTAGGGGAAGTCGGGGCACTGGCTCGCGGTTGGCAAGGACGCCCGTGAGGGCGCACGTGATGACGCAGAGGTCCGGGTCTCTTCTCGGATCGGAAGACATTGCCTTCACTCCTTCGCTGCGGCACCGACGTCGCGCTTGACGATGCTTTGCACGCGACGCGCAATCTTCGTGAGGATCTTGAGCAGATCGCGCATTTCCACGGGCGACAGGCTCTCCAGGGCGCTGCGGAAGATCTCCATCGGCTCGACCGCGATCTCACGCGCGATCCTCGCTCCCTTCTCGGTCAGGCGGATGCGTACGACCCGGCGGTCTTCGGTCGACCGCGTCCGGACGACGAGGCCCTCGCGCTCCATCCGATCGATGATCCCCGTCACCGTGCTGTTCTGGGCGCGGATGCGATCGGAAAGGTCCGAGAGCGAAAGATCGCCCACCCCCTCGAGCATCTTGAGGACCGTCAGCTGCGGGCCGGTAAGGTCGGCCCGCCGGGCCAGCTCCTTGGTGATCCGGCGGCTCTCCGTCGACAGGTAGACGATGGCTTCGAGAATCGCGTCGACCTCTGGCTTGATCTCGGAGGGAATCGCCAAGGGCACCTCGGGACGGAAATATGTTTCGTGTGCAAAATAATAGGGAACACGCTGGGATCGTCAACCCTCGAGCCTCGAAGGCCTACGGTCGTCCTTGCGGACCGGCCCCGCACGCATCATCTTCGTGCGTCCGATGGCCTCCCGCGAGTTCTTCGTTCCCTCCCGCGACCTCGATGCTGCCGGCAAACAGTTTCGCTTCGCGGTGCGCGCGCCGTGGATTCGCGGGGCGGTCGAAGGGACGGACGTACAAACGGGCGATCGCGACGGCGAGCTCGAGGTTCGGGTGTCGAAGAGCGGCACCGACGTGGTGGTTCGAGGCACGATCACGGCCGAGCTCAGCGTCCCCTGCGCACGCTGTCTCCAGCCAGCCCGTGTCGTCGTGCGGGAACCCCTGAGCGCGCTCTTCGTCCCGAGCAGCGCGGCGTCGACCGCGCGCCACGACTCTCGAGACGCGGACGACACGCCCGCGGACGAGGCCGACGTGCTCCCCTACGACGGCGAAACGGTCGTGATGGATGACCTGGTCCGGGACGAGATTCTCCTTGGCATCCCCATGATCCCCTTGTGTTCCGAGGCGTGCGCGGGTATCAGGCCCGAGACTTCCGAAGGTGCCGACGACGGTGGAATAGACCCTCGGCTTCGCCCCCTCCTGGCGCTCACGCGCAAGACCACGGCCTAAGAAGCCACGACGCAATCCAACACATTACGAGGAGTGACCGGTGGCTGTCCCCAAGCGACGCAAGAGCCGTTCGAAGCGAGACATGCGACGGGCGCAGCACGACAAGGTCTCGGCGCCGAACATCATCCCGTGCCCGAACTGCGGCGAGCCCGTCATCCCGCACCGCGCTTGCGCCTCGTGCGGCCATTACAAGGGGCGGGCAGTCAAACGCGGAACGTCGACGCCCGAGTAGGACGAAGCAGCGGCCCCAGGGTCGCACCGGCCCGCATGCGGGCGTTTTGCTGTAACCTTCGGGTTTGGTGGCCGCAAGGCCGACTGATACATGCCTAAGCCCGCATCCCCACGTTCACGCATCCTCGGCACGGGGCACTACCTATCGCCTGTCGTCCGCACGAACGCCGACCTCGAGAAGATGGTCGACACGTCGGACGCCTGGATCACCGAGCGGACTGGGATCAGGGAGCGACACATCGCGCCCGACGGCGTGGTCACGAGCGACATGGCGGCCGCCGCCGCAAGAGCAGCGCTCGCGCGGGCAGGTGTCGAGGCTCGGCAGCTAGACATGATCATGGTGGCCACCGTGACCCCCGACATGCCGATGCCGGCCACCGCCGTCTTCGTGCAGCAAAAGCTGGGCGCCGGGCACTGCCCCGCCTTCGACTTGAGCGCGGCGTGCGCGGGCTTTCTCTTCGGCCTTTCGATCGCGGACCAGTTCATCAAGACCGGGCAGATGAAGTACGTCCTCGTCGTCGGCGTGGAGCTGCTCTCGCGAGTCCTCGACTGGACCGACCGGACGACCTGCGTCCTCTTCGGCGATGGCGCCGGCGCGGCCGTAGTGGGGCCCGCTGAATTCGCCGAGGACGAGGCTCGTCCGAGGGGTGTTCTCTCGACGTCGATCATGACCGATGGGGCCCTCGCTTCCTCGCTTTGCATTCCCGGAGGCGGGAGCGTGTCGCCAACGACCCACACGACCGTCGACCAGAAACTGCACTACGTGCACATGAAGGGTCAGGACGTATTCAAAGTCGCCGTGAAGAACCTCTTCTCGGCGAGCAAGGACGCGCTCGATCGCGCCGGAATGACGACCGCGGATATCGACTGGGTGTGCGCGCACCAGGCCAACAAGCGGATCGTCGACCAGGTGGTCTCGCGCCTCGAGGTCCCACAAGAGAAAGTCTTGATGAACATCGAACGCGTCGGCAACACGTCGAGCGCGTCGATTCCGATCCTGCTCGACGAGAGCCTTCGCACCGGAAAAGTGCGCCCCGGAGACACGGTGCTCATGTGCGCGCTCGGCGCCGGCATCTCCTGGGGCAGCGCGATCGTCCGGGTCTGAGCATGACCGTCGCCTGGTTCTTCCCCGGACAGGGATCGCAGGCAGTCGGCATGGGCAAGGACCTCGTCGCCGGTTCGGCGGCGGCGCGCGGGGTCTTCGAGCGCGTGGACGCCGCGCTGCGTGAACCTCTCTCAAAGGCTGATCTTCGAAGGGCCTGAGGAGGCGCTCACGCTGACGGCCAACGCTCAGCCGGCGATCGTCGCCACGAGCTGCGCCGTGCTCGCGGCCATCCGCGAGCGCTTGCCATCCCTGGCTATCCCTGCCTTCGCGGCCGGGCACTCGCTCGGGCGAGTATTCCGCCCTCGTCGCGGCCGAAGCGCTCTCGCTGGAGGACGCCGTGCGCGTCGTCCGCGCGCGGGGCCGTGCGATGCAGGACGCTGTTCCTGCGGGCACGGGCGCGATGAGCGCGATCATGGGGATCGACCCGGCGAAGCTTCGAGAGCTTTGCGATCGGGCGGCGCAGGGAGAGGTCTTGGCCGCGGCCAACTTCAACGCTCCCGGCCAGATCGTCGTCGCCGGGCACGCAGGCGCGGTCGCTCGCCTGGGCGAGCTGGTGGCGGCCGAGAAGGGCCGAGCCATCTCGCTCAAGGTGAGCGCACCCTTCCATTGCGCCCTGATGGCCCCGGCCGCGCGCGTGGTCGACGCCGAGCTCGAGCGCGTGTCCATCGGCCACCCGCGCTTTCCCGTCGTCGCAAACTTCGACGCGCAGCCCGAACGGCGAAGCGGGACGCGTCAAGGAGCTCCTCGTGCGGCAGGTCGACGGCGCCGTTCGATGGGAGGAGACGGTGCGCTTCATGGCAGCCCACGGAGTGACGCACGCCCTCGAAATCGGCCCGGGCAAGGTGCTGGCGGGCCTCGCGAAGCGCATCGCGAAGGACGTGAAGGTGCTGAGCGTGGCCGACACCGCGACGATCGAGCAGATTGCGGGCTTCCTCGACTCGGCGGGCACGCCAGCCGGCGGGTGACGGGAACGGGAAGACCCACTATGAATACGCGCGCACCATGTTTCGACTAGGCGGAAGGGTCGCCCTGGTCACGGGCGGCTCGCGCGGCATCGGCCGCGCGTGCTGCGAGGCGCTGGCCGCGCAGGGGGCCACGGTGGTCGTCAACTACGTGAAGGGAGAAGCGGCCGCACGAGAGGTCGTGCGAGGCGATCGCCGCCAAGGGCGGAAAGGCCGACGCGCAAGGCTTCGACGTCGCCGACTCGAAGGCCGTCGACGCCGCGGTCGACGGCATCGTCAAGCGCCACGGGAAGCTGGACATCCTCGTCGCGAACGCCGGGATCTCCATCGACGGCCTTCTCCTGCGACTCAAGGACGACGACCTCGACAAGCTCTTGGGCGTCCAACGTCCGCGGCGCCATCGCTTGCGCCCGCGCAGGAAGCCGAAGCATGATGCGCGCGAGGTGGGGGCGCATCGTCTTCATGTCGAGCGTCGTCGGCGAGATGGGCAACGCGGGGCAGACCGGCGTACTCCGCGACGAAGGCGGCGCTCATCGGTGCGGCGAAGTCGATCGCGCGCGAGTACGCGATCGCGCAACATCACGGCAAACGTGATGCTCCCGGCTACATCGACACCGACATGACGGCAGCGATGACACCCGAGCAGAAGGAGCAGCTCGTGAAAATCGTCCCGCTAGGACGCACAGGCGTCGCCGCGGACGTTGCGGCCGCCTGCGTCTATCTGGCAAGCGAAGAGGCCGGTTACGTGACGGGGCAGGTCCTTCGAGTCAACGGCGGAATGTACGTCTGACGCGGCGCGCAAGCTTGTACGCTCCCTCTCAAGCTCGACTCTCAACCGTTTTTCCGATACGAGGCGATACGAACCCATGGCCGACCGACATCCCCAGCCGAGGTCAAGCGGATCATCAAAGAGCAGCTCGACGTCGACGAGAAAGACATCAAGCCCGAGTCGAGCTTCATCGACGACCTGGGCGCTGACTCGCTCGGGCTGGTCGAGCTCGTGCTTGCCTTCGAGGAGGCGTTCGAGATCGACATCCCGGACGAGGACACCGAGAAGATCCGCACGGTGCAGGACGCCATCGACTACATCGAGAAGCACGCTAAGAAGTAGCGATTGCTCTCTTCTTCCATGGAACGCGTCGTCATCACAGGCATCGGTCTCGTCACCCCCGTCGGCATCGGAACGGCCGAGACCTGGCGCGCGCTGCTCGCCGGCGAGAGCGGCATCGGGCCGATCACGCAGTTCGACTGCTCGACCTTCCGCGTGCGCATCGCCGGCGAGGTGAAGGGTTGGGAGCCCACTCGCTGGATCGAGAAGAAGAAGCTCAAGGAGATGGACCGCTTCACCGAGTTCGCGCTGGGCGCCGCTGCAATGGCGGTGGGCGACGCGAAGCTCGAGCTGTCCGAGGCGGGACGCGACTGCGTGCCGGATGCTTCGTCGGCGTGGGGCTCGGCGGTCTCTTCACGCTCGAGAAGACGAAGGAGACCCTCCTCACGAAGGGGCCGACGAAGGTCAGCCCGTACTCCATCCCGGGCATCATCGCGAACCTCGCCGCGGGCCAGGTGTCGATCGCGCAAGGGCCTCAAGGGGCCCAGCTACTGCACGATCGAGCGCGTGCTCGAGCGGCGCTCACGCCATCGGCGAGGCGAGCGAGTGGATCCGCCGGGGCAAGGTCGACGTGATGGTCGCGGGCGGCGCCGAGGCGACGATAACCCCCGTCGGTATCGCCGGCTTCGAGGCGATGTTTGCGCTCAGCAGGCGGAACGACGACCCAACGCACGCCAGCCGGCCTTTCGATAAGGGCCGCGACGGCTTCGTGTGCGGCGAGGGGTCCGGCATTCTCGTCCTCGAGTCCCTCACGCACGCGAGGAAGCGAGGGGCTCGCATCTACGCCGAGGTCACGGGCTACGGCGCGTCGAGCGACGCCCATCACCTTACTCAGCCCGCGCCCGACCACGAGGGCGCGCAGCGCGCGATGCGCATGGCGCTCGAGGACGCGAGCGTCACGCCGGACGCGATCGACTACGTGAACGCACACGGGACGTCGACGCCCATCGGGGACATCGAGGAGTCGCGGGCGATTCTGGCCGTCTTCGGCGCCAGGGCGGCCGACAAGAAGCTGTGGGTGAGCTCGACGAAGTCGATGATGGGCCATCTTCTCGGGGCCGCCGGCGCGGTGGAGACCGCGATATGCGCGCTGACCATCGCCGACGGCCGGGTCGCCCCGACGATCAACCTCGTCGACCCCGACCCCGAGTGCTCGCTCGACTACGTCGCGAACGTCGCGCGGGAGCGACGCGTCCGTCACGCGATGAACAACTCCTTCGGCTTCGGGGGGACGAACTGTGCAATCGTGCTGTCTTCCCTGGACGGCTAGAAGGCTAGAGGGCCTACTGCAAATGACGGCGACCGAGGCAGCCGTGCGAGGGTGTCGCGCGTGAGGTGTCCCTTCTGCTCTCACCTGGAAAGCAAGGTCATCGACTCGCGGGTGTCGACCACGGGCGACGTCATCCGACGGAGCCGGGAGTGCGAGGGGTGCGCGCGTCGGTTCACGAGCCGCGAGCGCGTCGAGGACGTCCTTCCCGTCGTGGTGAAGAAGGACGGGCTTCGCGAGCCGTTCGACCGAGAAAAGGTCCTCCGCGGCGTTCGGCTCGCCTGCAACAAGCGCCCGGTGACCATGGTCCGGATCGAGGCATTCATCGACGAGCTCGAGCGCGAGCTGATCGAGGGGGAAGCCAAGGAGGTCGGCAGCCAGGAGATCGGAGAGCGTGTCATGCGGCTGCTGCGTGAGCTCGACGAGGTCGCCTACGTGCGCTTCGCGAGCGTGTACCGGAGCTTCCGCGACATCGAAGAGTTTCGCTCCGAGCTCGAGAAAATGGCCCGTGGCCGCGTCGCGGGGGACGGGGCATGATCTCCCCTCGGACGACCGAGACGACCTTCTCCGCGGACGACGAGAAGTGGATGGGCCTCGCCCTGGAGCGAGGCGGCGGGGGGACACCCTCGCCGAACCCGCACGTGGGGGCTCTCGTCGTGCAGCGAGGTGCGGTGGTCGGCGCGGGTCACCACGAACGCGCCGGAGAGGACCACGCCGAGGTCCTCGCTCTGCGTGAGGCAGGCGAGCACGCGCGCGGTGCAACCCTCTACGTGACCCTCGAACCGTGCAACCACGTGGGCCGGACGCCCCCGTGCACGAACGCCATCCTCGCCTCGAAGGTCGCGCGGGTCGTCATCGGTTGCCGCGACCCCAACCCCCACGTCGCGGGTGGAGGCGTCGAGAAGCTGCAGGATGCGGGGCTGCGCGTCGACGTCGGGTGCAGGGAGGCGGACGCGCAGCGTCTCATTGCGCCCTGGACGAAGTTCGTCACGATGGGCGTTCCCTACGTCACGCTGAAGCTCGCGCTCTCGCTGGACGGTCGGATCGCGGCTCGCACGGGCGCGTCGAAATGGGTCACCGGCCAGCAGGCGCGAGCGCGCGTGCACCTCCTTCGGGCGCAGCACGACGCGGTCGTCGTCGGGATCGGCACGGCACTGGCGGACGATCCACAGCTCACCGTCCGTGAGGCACCC
This sequence comes from uncultured delta proteobacterium, assembly GCA_963847465.1. Classification (GTDB taxonomy): domain Bacteria; phylum Myxococcota_A; class Polyangia; order Polyangiales; family Polyangiaceae; genus Palsa-1150. The sequence goes on from CAWKAF010000034.1 coordinate 515,233, forward strand.
GGACAAAGCCCCCTCCGCGTCGTGTTCGACACGAAGCTACGGCTGCCCCTTACCGGCGAAGCTCGTGCAGACTGCGCGCGAGGTGCCGACGTGGGTCATCTGCACCACCGACGCGCCCTCCTCCGTCGAGCAAGAGCTGGTCGAACGAGGCGTGGAGGTGCTGCGGGCACCCCCGTCAGCCGAGGGCCGGATCGATACGCTCTCGGCGCTGAAGATGCTGGCGGCCCGCGGGATCGTCGCCGCGATGGTCGAGGGGGGAGCCGAGCTCGCCGGGAGCATCCTCGCCGGAGCCGTGGCCGATGAGCTTCACGCGTTCATCGCTCCCATCCTGCTCGGCCCCCGGGGGCGTCCGGGCGCCGTGGACTGGGCGGGGCCGGCGACGCCAGCCGACGCGCCGTCCATCGCAGACCCCCAATGGGAGGTCTGCGGCTTCGACGCCCACGTCTGGGGCCCTCTTCGATATCCCGAGCGCTAGCGTCGTGGACTGCTCTCGCCAGAGGCGTTCCCGCACATTACATTGAGGGAGAGCGCATGGCAGTCCGCACCATCCTTCACTACCCCGACGCCCGCCTCCGCGAGCCTGGCAAGAGGGTCGAGGCTCTCACTCCCGAGCTCCGACGACTCATCGACGACATGGCTGAGACGATGTACGCGGCGCCCGGGGTAGGGCTCGCGGCGACGCAAATCGGGGAGCCCTTTCAGATCTTCGTGGTCGATTGCGCACCGGAAGGTCAGAAGAGCGACCTCCGGGTGTTCGTAAACCCGGAGATTCTCGCCAGGGAGGGCTCGATCCTCTTCGAGGAGGGTTGCCTGAGCTTCCCCACCGCCCGCGAGGAGATAGAGCGTGCCGAAAAGGTGCGAGTCCGGGCGCAAGACGCGGACGGCAGCTGGTTCGAGCTCGAGGTCGAGGGCCTTCTTGCGGTCGCAATCCAGCATGAATACGACCACTTACAAGGTATCCTGATGATCGACCGGCTGGGGCCACTCAAGAAGCGATTGCTCCACCGGAAGATGCTGAGACGTGCCACAGAAGGTGCCACCGCGTCGGGGTGAGTGGTACAAATGGGGCGAATTCTACCCCGGCTGAGGTCGCGCTCGTCCAAAAGCGTGGAAATATTGGTGCACCACACGCGTTTCGGCTGTAACGAGACCGAAAGGTGCGGCGGGCCGTACCATTGCTAGAAGCAGTGAGTCGCAAGAAGCAGTGAATCCTTCCCTTCCAATCTACCCCGTCCGCGAGGGCTCTCCGTCCGACGCGGTCACCACGTACTTCGAGCAACTCGCGCGGGTACCGCTGCTCACGCGCGAGGGCGAAGTGCACCTCGCGAAGCGCATCGAGGACGGCGAGCGTCTGGCCTTGCGCGCGCTCGTCGGGTGCACCGTCGGCGCTCGTGAACTGAGCACGCTGGGACGCGCGCTGCGCGACCGCAAGCTGCGGCTGCGGGACGTTACGCGCACGACCCTCGACGAAGACGTGGACGACGAGGAGGCGACCGTTCGCACGATCGCAGCGACCCTCGAGCGGGCCGGCTCGCTGGCCCGCACGCGACGCGTCTCGGTTCGCACGCGCGACGCGATCGTCGAGGGCCTCCTGGGGATTCGCCTGACGCGGCGGGCGCTCGATCGCGTCGGCGCCAAGCTCCGCGCCACGCGCGACGCCGCGCCCGTCACACGACGGCGCGCCCTCGACGCCGTCATCGCTGCTGTCCGCGCCGGCGAGGCTGCATCCGAGCGCGCCAAAGCCGACCTCATCGCCGCCAACCTCCGGCTCGTCGTCGCGATCGCGAAGCGCTATCGAAATCGCGGGCTCCACCTTCTCGATCTGATCCAGGAGGGCAACCTCGGCCTGATGCGGGCCGTGGACAAGTTCGAATACAAGCGCGGCTACAAGTTCAGCACCTACGCCAGCTGGTGGATCCGTCAGAGCGTGAGTCGGGCCCTCAGCGACCAGGCGCGCACCATCCGGATCCCCGTCCACATGGTCGAGACTCACAACAAGATGGCCAAGACCCTCCGGGACATGGTCCAGGAGGGCGGCGTCGGAGCCTACGCCGGAGGAGATCGCCGCCCGGATGAACGTACCGGTCGAGAAGATCCGCATGCTCCTCGAGGCGACGCGCGACCCGGTCAGCCTGGACGCGCCGGTGGGCGAAGACGGAGGCGCCACGGTGGGCGACTTCGTGGAGGACCCGTCGTTCCCCGCCCCGGACGATACCGTCGGGGACCGGGAGCTTTCGCATGAGACTCGCGAGCTTCTCAAGCTCTTGACGCCCCGCGAGGAGCAGGTCATTCGCATGCGGTTCGGGATCGACTCGCCCGGCGACCAGACGCTCGAGGACGTCGGCAAGAGCTTCGAGCTCACGCGCGAGCGCATCCGCCAGATCGAGACGAAGGCGTTGCGCAAGCTCCGGTTGCCGTCCTTTCACCGCAAGCTGAAGGTGCACATCGAGCGGTGACCGTGGCGAGGGCAGCGCTCCGAACGGCGCTCTGCTCAGCCGGCCTTGAAGATCGCCATGTCGAGCCTGGCGCCACGAGCGGCAAGATCGTTCGCGAGCCGAGGGGTCGTCCCCGTCGCGACGAACGCCCACTGTCCGTCGCGGTCGGCGTGCCCGAGGAAGAGATCGTGGGCGATGACGCCCTTCGCGTCCCCTCCGGCGAGCTCCACGACGCGCAGGACGCGCAGCGACCCGTCGGAGGCACGTGCGACCTCGATCGCGACGTCGAACGACTCTCCCACCGCTTCTCGCGAAGCGTCGATCGATGCGCCGGGCCGCGCCAGCGCCACGTGCGCGGCGAGCCGAGCGAGCGCGTGCCTCAGTGAGGGCGCTCCCAGCCCCGCCAGCACGCCGTCGCTCCCTTCTCCGATGGCCTCGACCGTGGCGAGGGCGACCGCGCCCGCCAGTGACACGACGATGAGCCGGTCCAGACCGAGCCTGGCCGTGGCCCGGACAGCCTCCTCGCCGCGAGCCCCTGTGTCGACGAGAGTCACCGAAACGGTCTGCGCGTGCGGGACGGCGATGTCGTCGACGTCGTGCAGCACGGCGACCCGCTCGCCCGGCGGCGCCGCGGAGGCCAGCGCCGCCAGCATCGACACGGCCGCGCCCGCGCCCGACCCCACGACCAGAATGTTCGCCCGAGCGACGACGCAGGTCTCCAGGAAAGAGGCGATCGGCCGGGACATCGCCCCTGCTCGCGTGAGCTCGTCGAGGGTGGCATCTACTTGCCTCCGCTTTCTCACGGTGAAGACCCACCCTCCTGCGAGTGCAGGCGAGATCGCCACGACGAAGGCTCCTCGCGCGAGGCGACGCTCGACGACGAGCTCGCCGGGGCTCAGTTCTTCTCCCGACTGACGGACGAGGCGCATGAGCACGCGAGCGACCGCGTCTTCGCTCGTGAACGACGGCTCCGCGAGCGTCGCCACCCCGTTCTTCAGCACGAGCACGTGGTCCGGCCGCGCGACGTGGATCTCCTGGGTTCCGTCGTCTTCGAGGAGCGGCCCCAAGGGGCCCAATCCGACCAGCTCGCGAAGGGCATCGCGGGAGAGCGCCTCCAGGTCGACCCCTTCCGGTGCCTCACCCTCGTCACGCATCGCCTTCGCCTGCTCGCGGATCGCGCGATCGATCTGCTGCGCCAAGGCATCGTCCACGACGGGCGAGGTCTTCAGCGGCAGAAGGTCGACTGCGTCAGCGACACGATCGACGAGCGTGATCAGCGCCAGGCGCCGGGCCGCCTGCTCGGGAGACTGCCGCTGAACCGGACGCACCTCGAGGGCACTCGCCGGCCGTGTCGGACTGCCCGGCGCACTGGAAGTCAGCGAGCGGGCGGGCGTCGCACCGCGCTCGACGACCGGCGGTCCCCCTCCCGTCCGCGAGCGACCCTCGGTCCGAGGCAGACGCGGAGGGCCCGGGACTCTCGGCAACGGGGTGCCCACCATCTCCGGGGCGCTCTCGCTGTCGGGATCGCGCTCGAGCGGGTAGTGGCTCACGTTCTGCGCCTGAGGCGGCAGGGGAGGCGGCCCCGAGACCTGTCGGGGGGGCATGGTGACTGGCCCGATGGTCGGCCCTCCCTGGCCCTGGCCCGAAAGCGCAGCCTGAAGGGCCGCCAGCTCGTGCGGCGCCGTGGGCATGGGCGACAGGGCCTCCCGGGTCGGTACACGAGGACGCGAGGGTGCACGCACGCGCGCGTCGTCGGGGCTCGCGCTGGCCTCCGTCTCGAGACGGAGGACGAAATCGCCGATGTAGATCTTGTCCCCCTCTCGAACGATCGTCGCCTGGGAGATCTTTCGGCCGTTCACGTACGTCCCATTCGTGCTCTTCAGGTCCGTGACGATGAAGCGGCTGTCCCGGTAGAGCAGGCGGGCATGGTGCTTCGACACGTTGCCCTTCGGGAGCATCAGGTCGTTGCCCTGGACCCGGCCCACGTTAATCTCGTTCTTTTCGAAGCCCTCGCGGCGCTCGTTCCCGCCTTTCTCGTGGATGATGATCGTGAACATTCGGGGCCCTCGAGGGGACGCGCGCCCTGGCGTCGCTCCACACGTGGCCACACAGGCCGACACGTGCTTCGAGGGGATTGTCGAAGCAGGCCGGAGAGCCTGTCAACAGCCCTACTTTCGGCCGCGTTCGGGCCGCGACTTTACTTCGCTCGTTACCTGGCCGAGAAGCTCACCAGCCAGCGCGATCACGTCTCGCGCATCGAAGCCACTGCTCCGGAGCTCCCGATAGATGGTCCTCGCGAGGATCGCGAGCGTACGCGCGTCGCGTGCGCCTGTGGTTTCGCCAAAAGGTAGAGCCATTCGATGGTGCGACCGCGGACGCCCGCCTGTCAGAGAGCGCGATGCCCGTGCTTGCTTGGGACCGTACAAGCCACGTGCCATCTGCTCAGGCATCAACTCTCCCGGCAATAACATGTTTGATGCGATGCGGCGTGCGAAAGACCCTGCGCATGCAGCGCGAAAGGCTTGCGAACGAAGCTTCGCATTTGCGCGCCTTGCGCCGAGCAGTGATAGCGTGCGCGGCCCGGATGGCGACCTCGGATCCGAAAGCAGCGGGCCTCGTCGCGCGCTGGGTACGTGCCGGGTCCGCCTCTCGCCGCTTGCTTCTGGCCCTGGCCCTTTACCTCGTGACGTCGGCCGTGTTCGCGGCGGTCGCGGGCGCCGATCGACTCAAGGAACACACGCCGTACAACCACTACGCACTGCTCGCCGACGCGTGGCTCCATCACCGGCAGGACCTCGCGCACGGGCCGCCGCCGTACGCGATGAACAACGACTTCGCCGAGTATCAAGGTAAGACCTACATCAGCTTCCCCCCATTCCCCGCCGTGCTGATGGTGCCGTTCGTGAAGCTGGCGGGCAGCCCCGAGAACTTCCGCGACGGTCAGTTCGTCATCTGGCTCGCCGGCATCGCCCCGGCGGTGCTCCTGCTGGTGCTCGAGAAGCTCCGAAGGGCGGGCCGCTCCCCTCGTACCGAGCTCGAGAACGTCGCCCTTTGCCTGCTCTTCGCGTTTGGCACTGTGTACTTCTTCACCGCGGTCGAGGGGACGGTCTGGTTCGCGGCGATGGTCGTCGCGACCGCGGCGTCGGCGCTCTATGCGCTCTGCGCGCTCGACGCCGAGCATCCCCTGCTTGCCGGGGCCATGATGGGCGTCGGGTACCTTTCACGGCCGCCCGTGCTGTGGGTCTCGCTGCTCTTCGCACTCGAGGCGCTACGCGTCTCGACCCGCGGTGGCCTGCCGTCGGACGGCGCGCCCTTCGCGCGGGTGCGGGAGACGTTTGCCCGCCTCGACCTCCGCGCTCTGGGGCGGCGCTATGCGCTCTTCGCGGTTCCGATCCTGCTCGCGTTCGCCGCCATGCTCTGGATGAACTGGACGCGGTACAACCGCGCCAGCCCCTTCCCGTTCGACCACGAGTTTCTGACGGTGGGCTGGCGGTCGCGCATCGCGAAGTGGGGTCTCCTCGGCTACCACTACCTCGGGAAGAACCTCGGCGTGGCGCTGACCACCTTGCCGTGGCTTCCACCGAAGGACGCGGCAGGCACATTCGGCTCCGCGTTCAAGATCAACGAGCACGGCCTCGCGCTCTGGTTCACGACGCCGCTGTACTTCTGGCTCCTCTGGCCGAGGCGCTTCGACGGGCAGCCCGACCGAAAGTGGCTCTACGTCGTGGTCGCGCTTTCGGCGGCGATTCCGGCGGCGATGGATCTTCTCTATCAGAACACCGGATGGCGGCAGTTCGGCTATCGCTTCTCGAACGACTACTCGATTTTCCTCTTCATTCTGCTCGCGATCGGCGCGCGGCCGATGCGGACCCTCTTCGCCGCGGCGGCCGCGTGGAGCATCGCGTGGAACGCGTTCGGCGCGGTGACGTTCGACAAGGCCCGCTTCGATCGCTTCTACTACCGCGACGGAAGCCAGACGGTCGTCTACCAACCGGACTAGAAGCCGCCCGTGGGCCTCCTAGCGTGCGTCGGACGGAAGGCCTACGTGCTGGCCCGCTTTGACACCGTGGCGGCGGGTCCAGCCTGCGTTGACCTCGAGGACGAAGCGGGACGGGCATCCCACGCCGCGCGACGCGTCGTTGAGCGTGGGAGCGTTCTCGACGATGCCGACGATGAAGCCGTCTTCGTCGACGAAGAGCATGTCGAGCGGGATGCAGGTGTTGTGCATCCAGAACTTGTGATCATCGCGGACCCGCAGGTCGAAGAGCATCCCGTGATCCTCGTCCATGCTCGTCCGGTACATCAGGCCGCGCATCGTGTCGTGCTCGGAGCGCACGAACTCCGCGTCGACAGACGCGCCGCTCGCGTCGGGAAAGGCTACCCGGACGACGGGCACCTTGGCAGGCGCTACCTCCGGGTCCGCCGGGCATCCCGCAGCGGGCCCGCGAGGCACCTGTGCCGGGGCTTCGCTCAGCGTCGGGTGCACGCAGCGGGCCGGCGGCGCATCCGCCGCGAGCGGCCGAGTCGGCGCCTCGGAACGCGCGCTCGCGACAGAGTCCGTGTTCGGGCTCGAGCTACGCGGTGCGAACTCCTCGGGCGGCGCACGCTGGCACTCGGCCGCCAGCGCGACCAGAAAGAGAGCGGCGGAAACACGCACCACAGCCCCGCTTAGCGGTTTTTTGCCTCGGACGACAAAAAGAAAACGGCACCACATAGGGGCCCGGGGGGGAGAGCCGGCCTACGCGGTGCCGTTGGGTCTAGGTGCGATGGCCGTGCCAGCTCTGGGGCGCAAGAGATCCCGCGGAGTTGGCCCACGATTCGGTCGCTGCAAGGCCACTCGGGATCGCAATCGTGGAGGCTCCATGTTTCAGATATGAAACATAGGCCTCACAGCCCGCTTGGGGGCGACCTGTGGACAAATCCCGAAGCGTCTTACGGCACTATAGCATCGGAGTCCTCCGGACTCCGCACGATGACGACGACCGCCACCGCCCCGGTCCCCTCCGCCCTGCCCTCCCTGGCTGCGAGCCTCCGCGTTCGCCCCAGACCGAACAAGTGGCTCGTCACGGTCTCGATCACGTTCGGAACGCTCATGGGGGCGATCGACTCGTCGATCGTCGCTGTCGCGCTGCCGCACATGATGGGGTCTCTCGGCGCGACGGTGCAGGAGATCACGTGGATCAGCACCGGCTACATCATCGCGAACGTCGTCGTCATGCCGTTCACGGCCTTTCTCGGGCGGCTCTTCGGACAGAAGCGCGTGTACATGTTCTGCCTCGCGCTGTTTCTCGCGGGCTCGATCCTCTGCGGGACAGCGCGGTCGCTCGAGACGCTCATCATTTACCGGGCCATCCAGGGGTTCGGCGCGGGCGCCCTGCAGCCGACCGAGCAGGCCATCCTGCGGCAGACGTTCCCGCCGAAGGAGCAGGGCATGGCGATGGCCTTCTTCGCGATGGCCGTCATGCTCGGACCGGCCCTCGGCCCGACGCTCGGGGGCTGGATCGTCGACAACTACGCGTGGCCCTGGATCTTCTACATCAACGTCCCGGTCGGCATGCTCGGCCTCGTGATGGTCGCCACGTTCGTCCACGAGGACGAAGAGATCATCGCCAAGAACCGCGACCTCGCCGAGAAGCAGCGCAAGAACATCGACTGGTGGGGCATCGGGCTGCTCGTCGTCGGGCTGTGCGCGCTGCAGTACTTCCTCGAGGAGGGCGAGCGCGACGACTGGTTCTAGTCGGGCACGATCACCGTCGTCCTTCGCCGTGGCGATCGTCGTGATCGCGGCCTTCGTCATCCGCGAGCTCACGTGCGAAGTGCCCGCGGTCAACATCCGACTCTTCAAGGACCCCGTGTTCCTCTCGGGCACGCTCATCGGCGGCGCTGATGTTCGCGCTGCTCATGGCGACCATGTTCCTCCTGCCGCTGTTCATGCAGACGCTCCTCGGCTTCACCGCCACGGATGCGGGGTTCGCGCTGATGCCGCGCGTCTTCGTGATGCTGATCGCCACGCCGATCGTGGGCCGCATCTACAACACGGTGTCGCCGCGGATCGTCATCGCCGGCGGGAGTCGGCTTCATCGCCTGGGGCGCCTGGGACATGAGCCACTTCACGCTGGCCACCGGGCAGGGCGACGTCATCTGGGCGATCACGACGCAGGGGATCGGCTTCTCCTGTCTCTTCGTCCCCCTGTCGACGGTCGCCCTCTCCGCGATTCCGCGCCACAGGATGGCGGACGCAACGGGCCTCAATTCGCTCTTCCGCCAGGTGGGCGGCTCCATCGGCCTCGCCATCGGGGCGACGCTCCTCACCCGCTACGGAGCACAGGCGCGCGCCGGCCTGGTGGCGCACGTGACCGGCGCGGACCCTGCGGCACTCATGCGTCTGCGCCAGGCGACGGCGGGCTTCACCGCTCGCGGCTACGACGCGTTGATGGCGCGAGGCCTCGCGCTCCGTTCCATTGACGGCACCATCGACCGCCAGGCCACGCTGCTCGCGTTCGACCACGTCTTCCTGATCGCCGGCGTCGCATTCCTTCTCGTCCTCCCGCTCCTCGCCTTCCTCAAGACCCCCGAAGAGACCGCGGCCGGCACCCGCGAAAAGATCGAAGTCCACATGGAGTGACTCTCACGCCTTCAGGCTCCGAACTCCCGCCTGGTGCACCTTTCCGGGCAGCGGGCGTCCCACGACACTCTCGGCCACCCTGCCGGCCTCGACGAGCCGCTCCAGATCGATCCCCGTCTCGACTCCCATCCCCTGGAGCATGAAGACCAGATCCTCGGTGGCCAGGTTGCCGGCGGCACCGGGCGCGTAGGGGCACCCTCCCAGACCGCCGACGCTCGCGTCGAAATCGCGAATCCCCATCTCGAGCCCGACGAGGACGTTGGCAAGCGCCGTTCCCCGCGTGTCGTGCATGTGCATCGCGAGGCGGTCCGACGCGACCTCGTCGAGCATCGCGCGCAGGATGCGCTCGGTCTGCCGCGGCGTGCCGACGCCGATCGTGTCGCCCAGGGAGACCTGGTAGCAGCCCATATCGACGAGCTTCCTCGCGATGGCCACTGCGGCCTTCGGGTTCACGTCCCCTTCGAAGGGGCAGCCCCACACGGTCGAGACGTACCCGCGCACGCGCACGCCCTCGGCCCGAGCCATGCCGGCGACCTCCGCACACACGGCAAGCGTCGCGTCCACCGTCTTGTTCACGTTCTTCTTGTTGTGCGTCTCGCTCACGGACGCGAAGACGGCGACCTCCCGCAATCCGACCGCCTGTGCCCGGCGGAAGCCGGTGGCGTTCGGACAGAGCGCGCTGAACGTCACCCCCGGGGGGGCGACCGCGTGAGCCGCCACTTGGTCGGCGTCGGCCAGCTGCGGGATCCAACGTGGCGAGACGAAGCTCGTGATCTCGATACGCTGCAGCCCCGCGGCGGCGAGCGCTTCGATGAGACGGAGCTTGCCGCGAAGGGGCACCGTCGCTCGCTCGTTCTGCAAGCCATCCCGGGGGGATACCTCGTAGACGGACGCTCGGTCGGGGGCGTGCTCGAAGAGAGCCACGACAATAATCTCGGTCCGGCGAGGGTGCGGCGCAAGGTAGACCGTCGCTCCCCCGTCCCGCTATCCTCCCTCCCCATGCAGTCTGCTCCAGACCGCGGTCCGGCATCCGGCCTGCGGGGGTGGCTTTCGGATCTTTACTTCTCGTCCCTCGCCTCGGCTCAAGTCGAGCAGCTCATGCGAAGGCTCGGCGATCGCGCGACCGTGGACGATCCTATCTTCGGTCGCACGAGCGGCATGCCCGCGCTCGGGCGTTACGTGGAAGAGGTCTCGGCGTGGCTTCAGAAGCACGAGGGGGCGTTCGACAAGGTCGCCTTCGTCACCGGCTCGGACCGTGACGTGACCGAGGGCACCCTCGCGCTCACGTTCGACGGCCGCCGCGTGCAGTTCCCCGTCGCGGTCGTGGCCGAGCGCCGCCCCGAGCGTGAGGTCGAGCTCAGGCTCTACTACTCCACGAAGCCCATCAAGGGCACGCGCGCCGTGAGGTCGCCCCTCCTCCCGAAAGACGACGAGGTCACCGTGCCGCCACCCGTCGCCGCGCACCTGGACGCGCTCGCCCGGGCGGACGTGCGCGGGCTCGTGGCCAGCTTCGAGAACGGGGGAACCGTGCGCGACGCGGGGGGCGTGACGCACGCGAAAACCGAGGAGGGGGGCGCGCTCGAGGAGTACTACAAGAGGCTCTTCGCGGACCCCGCGAAGGGCGGCGGACTCGAGGTACTCAAGGGCGCGCGCGCGGACGACGGGAGCACCTGCGCCCTCGAGTACACGGTCGTTCGGGTTCACGGGAAGGACGTGCCGCCCCAAGCGGGGTTGGCGGTGTACGAGCGGGGGGAGAGCGGGCTTTTGCGGGCCGTGCGGGGGTACGAAGACGTGGAGGTTTGAGTTGCACGGGGTCGTGTAGAATTGCACCCTGACATGGCAACGTCCTCCTTCTGGGTCCCGCGGACCGTCCTCCTCGCATTACCCCTCGGCCTCGCCGCCGGTGCCGGCGCCTGCTCGGGCAGCACCGGCGCGAGCTCCGTCAGTGCTTCCCAAGCATCGACCGACCTCGGCAACGCGCTCTGCGCAACGATCGGCTCGTGCTCGACCTTCTACGTCGATGTCGCCTATGGCGACTCGGCGACATGCGGCAGCCGCGACGCGACGTCCTTCGCCAATGTGCTCGCGGCAAACGGAACCGGGTGGACTCCGGAGGCCGCCGAGACCTGCGCTCGAGCGCTCTCCGCCGCCGCGTGCGCCGATACGCTCGGCCATGACCCCCCGGCTGCGTGCCAGGCGCCGGCCGGGCAGCTCGCCGTCGGGATGCCATGCGGCGACTCGTCGCAGTGCCAGAGCACCTACTGCAATACCGGGACGGGCGTCTGCGGCACCTGCGCTGCCGCGCGGGGAACGACGGGGTCACCGTGCTACCGCGACGACGACTGCGCCTACGGCGACCTCTGCAACGGCGCGACTACCTCGCCGGCGAAGCAAGGGACGTGCGTGCTGCTTGCCGGGAGCGGCACCGATTGCGACGCCTCGCACCTTTGCGAAAAAACGCTCGTGTGCAAGAGCGGCCAGTGCGCGGCGCCCGACGAAGCGGGACAGCCGTGCTCCACGGCCACCTGCGACAGCCTGGCCGGCCTCTACTGCCAGACGACTGGCGTCAAGACGACCGGCACGTGCGCGAAGGTGTCGCTCGCGGCACCCGGAGGCCCGTGCGGTCTCGTTGCCGGTCAGGTCACCGAGTGTTCGGGGGGTGGCAACTGCCTCATCGCCACCGGTACCAGCGGAACGTGCCAGGCTCCCATCGCCGACGGCATGCCCTGCGACGCAACGAAGGGCCCCGGATGCGAAAGCCCGGCCGTCTGCACCGGGGGCACGTGCACCATCCCGAACCCGACGAGCTGCAACTGAGGTCCACAGCGCTGCGGGCGGTGGTGCTTGCGGCGGTCGCGTTGGCCGCGACCGGATGCTCGTCGTGCTCCAGGACCCCGGTCGCGGAAAGAGCCGCGGTGGAGGCGGGGACGGCAGAAGAGGTCGCGACGGCGCCACGGACGGTCACCGTGGACGACGCGTGCAGCGAGTTCAGCGCGGCCGTCTGCGGTCGCATGAAGGCGTGTACCCCGTTCTTGCTACAGGCGGTCTACGGCGACGCGAAGACGTGCGCCGCACGATCGTCGTTGCAGTGCAAGCCGATGCTCGCGGCACCTGGAAGCCAGGCGCTCTCTCCGCAGATCGAGCTCTGCGCGAAGGTCATCTCGTCGGAAGGGTGCGACGAGGCGCTCGACAACCCGCAGCCTTCGGCGTGCGACATCGGCGGAGCGCTGGCCGAGGGCGCACCGTGCGCGGCCGGGCAGCAGTGCCAGACCGCCTATTGCAAGACCGCCGCGGGAGGCGTCTGCGGAACCTGCGTCAAGCGCGTCGGATCGCGCTACTCCTGCACCGTCGACGGCGACTGCGCGGCAGGCCTCGTGTGCGACCGCGGAGCGTGTGCCGCGCCCGGCGGCCCCGACGCCCCGTGCGGCGGCGAATTGCCGGCGTGTTCGCGCGCCCTCACGTGCATTAGCGGCGTGTGCAAGAAGCCGAGCCCGGCCGGGGCGCGCTGCGTCTCCCCGACCGACTGCGACGGCAACCAGGGTCTCTATTGCAACATCCTCACCCGGCAATGCACGCAGACCCACGTCGCAGGGGCCAATCAGGCGTGCGGGATTGTCGGCAATTCGCTCGTCGGATGCACGGCCGGCGCGACGTGCTTCCGCGCCAGGTGCATGCCACCGGCGGCCGACGGCGCCAGCTGCGACCCGAACAACGGCCTGGGGTGCCTCCCGCCCGCTCAGTGCATCAGCGGGAAGTGCCTCGTTCCCGACCCGGCCAGCTGCCGGTGACCGTCAAACGCCGACCAGGCGCATCTGCCGCTTGTTCGTCGGCGTGAACGGGATGGCGTACTGCCCCGAGAAGCAGGCGTGGCAGAACGAGTCTGCCGCCGCCGAGCGCCGCGAGCATCCCCTCGAGCGACAGGTACCCGAGCGGAGTCGGCCGTCACGTAGCGCGCGATCTCGTCGACGGAGTGGCTCGAAGCGATGAGCTCGCGCCGGGTCGGCGTGTCGATGCCGTAGTAGCAGGGCCACTGCGTCGGCGGGCTCGAGATGCGAAGGTGCACCTCGCGCGCGCCGGCGTCGCGCACCATCTTGACGATCTTGCGCGACGTCGTGCCGCGCACGATGGAGTCGTCGATCACGACGACGCGCTTGCCGCGGAGGACGGGCTCGACCGGGTTGAGCTTCAGGCGGACGCCGAAGTGGCGGATGCTCTGCTGCGGCTCGATGAACGTGCGGCCCACGTAGTGCGATCGGATGAGCCCCATCTCGAACGGCACGCTGCAGCGCCGACGCGTATCCGATGGCCGCGGGAACGCCCGGAGTCGGGGACCGGGATGACGACGTCGGCCTCGATGGGGTGCTCTCGCGCGAGCGTCGCTGCCCGAAGGACTTGCGCACCTCGTAGACGCTCTTGCCGCCGAGCTTCGAGTCCGGCCGCGCGAAGTAGACGTACTCGAAGACGCACATGCGCGGCGGCGCCTTCGGCAGCGGCCGGATCGACTGCGGATGCCGCTCGCGTCGATGACGACCATCTCGCCGGGCTCGATGTCGCGCACGTACTCGGCGCCGATGAGGTCGAACGCGCACGGCTCGCTCGCGATGACGTGGGCGTCCTTCTGCCCCGGCAGGAGGCCCAGGCACAGCGGACGGATGCCCATCGGGTCGCGCACGGCGATGAGCGCGTCCTCCGTCATGAAGAGCAGCGAGTAGGCCCCCTTGACCTTCGTCGAGCGCGTCGGCGATGCGGTCCTCGACGGCGATCTCCTTGCTGGCCGCGACGAGGTGGACGAGCACCTCGGTGTCGCTGTCGCTCTGGAAGATCGACCCGCGGGCCTCGAGCTCGCGCGCGGAGCTCGTCGGCGTTGGTGAGGTTGCCGTTGTGGCAGACGGCGAGCGACCCTCGCGCGTAGTCGACGGCGATGGGCTGCGCGTTCTTGAGGTGCGAGCCGCCCGCGGTGGAGTAGCGGACGTGCCCGATGGCCGCCCGACCGGGGAGCTTGGCCGAGCTGCTCCTGCGTGAACGCGTCCTGGACGAGGCCCATCGCCCGATGGGCGATAGAGCTGCTCGCCGTCGCTCGTGACGATGCCCGCCGACTCCTGGCCGCGGTGCTGGAGAGCGTGCAGGCCCAGGTAGGTGATGTTGGCGGACTCGGGGTGCCCGAAGACGCCGAAGACGCCGCACTCGTCGTGGAACCGGTCGTCGTCCTCGCTAGCGCGCGGGGGGGACGCCCGGGGCGGAGGATCCAGCACGACCATTCGGCGCTTCGGCTCTGGCATTGGGAGCTCGCAAGTTAACCGCTCCATCGACCTCTTGCCAGGGGCACCCGGAAGCCAGGAAAGGCTCAGAACCCTCTCAGGACTTGCCCGTGTACGTTGCCGTCACCGCGATCTTGTAGCGCGCGTGGCCGTGCGTCACGCTATCCAGCGTCAAGCCCTGCATCGAGCCCCTCACCGCGGCCGCGCACGCGCCGAGGGCCTTGCGGTCGTCCAGCGACCGGCCAGCACGCGGCACGGCGACGTGCACCTTGTGGCGGGAGAAGCTCACGTCGGCCACGTACTCGATCGTGCTACCCGCCTCGGCCGGGGGAACGCACGTGGCTGCCTGCTCGATGGCATGCGCGAGCGCTTGCTCGACCGGTTCGAGGTGGTCGCACTGATCGGCCGGCGTCTTTTTGGGCCCCCTGTCCTGACAGGCGAGCACCCGCACGTCCGATAGCTTGACCGGAGCGGACGACCCCGCGTCAGGGATCGCCGAGACGATGATCGCGCCGTCCGTCGCCGCCGTGGACGCGGAGAGGGCCGGATTGGACGAGGCGTCGGGCGAGTCGTGGGGCCTCCGCCACAGGTACAGCCCGCTCCCCACGAGCACGACCCCCAGGAACAAGGCAGCGGCCAGCTGAGCGCGGGCCGGGCGATCGTCCACGGCGAAGCCCGCGGCGCTCCCCCGCGTCAGCGCGGGGTGCGGATCGGAGGGAGGGTGAGACGACTCGCGGTGCTGGGGCATGCGCTTGGGCGGGGGCGCCACCCTAGCAGATTCTTTCCGCGCACGAGCGGCCGAGCGGCCCGGACTCAGGGGTCGACGAGCGACCGTGCGATGACGCCCGCCTCGTAGCGCGCGATCGTGGCGGCCAGGTCGAGCCCCTCGGGCAGCATTCCCTGCACTTGGCCGACGACCTGCTCGACGAGGTTGCGCGCTTCCTGCGGACCGGGGCCCACCATCGCGACGCAGAAACGAAGGGGGCCCGTGCGCCCGGCGGTCACGGCGATGAGCGACAGGAGCAGCATGTCGGTCAGCTCGACCACGCGGCGTCGCCGCGCGGCGCAGCGCGAGCATCTCGAGGATGGTCGGCCGGTCGCTCACGAGGCGATTCGGCCCCCGCAGCTCGTAGCGCGCGATGGTCAGCGGCGGCCTCGACCCAGTCGCGCGAACGACGCCTCCTCGTCGAGCGCGCGCAGGAGCTGGTCGCGCGTGAGCAGCCCCGTCAGCCCGTCGCGCTTGGCGAGGTACGCGCGCGCGCGCTTGTGGCTCGGCGCTGTCCCTCGCGAACGAGCACGAGCTTGAAGCGGAGCTCCCCGAGCTGCACCTCGCCGCCGTGCATCAGGTTGACGCTCTTCTTCCGCTCGTAGGTGTGGTCGACGTACGTGCCGTTGGTCGAGCCCGAGTCCTCCACGATCCAGGTCGCGTTCTGCCAGCGAAGCTGCGCGTGCTGGCCGCTGACGGTCGCCTCGGGGACGACGATGTCGTTGTCCGCGCGGCGGCCGATGGTCAGCGAGCGGCTTGTCGAGCGGGATCAGCTCGCCCACGAACTCGGGCGCGTTGGTCGCGAAGGTGACGAGCAGCGCCTGGGCGCCCGGAGCGAAGGACTGCGATGCGCGCTGCGGCCCGGCGGGGGCCCGGGATCGAGCCGCTCGCGCGGGACCTGGATCGGGTTCGTCGTCAGCGTGACGGGGTTGAAGAAGCGCAGGTGACGCGCCGGCAGGCGCTGCTGCGGATCGTCCGAGAAGGCAGCGGAAGACCTGCTTGATCTCGTCGATGCGACAGCCCGGCGGGGACGTCGAACATGATCTGCTGGCGCATGGTCTTCGCGCGCGGCTTGTAGCCGGGCTCGGGCACGCGGCACGTCCACATCTCGAGGAGCGTCAGGCCGAGGGCGTAGACGTCGTCCTCCGGGCTGGCGCCGCCCGATCGGATGCGCTCCGGGCTCATGTAGTTCGGCGTCCCGCCGTCGGGCGGGGCGCCGGGGCGTCGCGCGCTCGACGCGCGCGCGCTCCTTCGCGAAGCCGAAGTCGAGCACCATCGCCTTGCCGAACGAGCCGTCGGTGTTGGTGGTCACCATGACGTTGCCCGGCTTGAGGTCGCCGTGCACGAGACCCTGCTGCGTGGATGGCGGCGACGCCCGACGCGATGTCGTGCGCGAGCCGCCGGAACTCGTCCGCGGTGTAGCCGCCCTGGGCCTTCTTGCGCCGGATGTGCGCGTGGAGCGTCTGCCCGGTGATGTACTCCATCACGAGGATGGGCCCGTACGCGCTCGGCGCGAGGTCGTGCACGCGGCAGACGTTGGGGTGGCTCACCGAGCGTGCGAGGAGAAGCTCCTGACGAAGGGCCTCGTCGTCGCCCGGCATCCGGGACTCTTCGCGCACGATCTTGAGCGCGACGGGCTGCTGGGTGCGTCCGGTCGTAGGCGAGGAAGACCTCGCCCATCCCGCCCTTGCCGAGGCTCTGACGGATCTCGTAGCGGTCGTTGATGACCGTCCCGTGCGTCAGCGGCGGCAGACCCGTCCGGCTCGAATCGGTCATGCTCACCCGGAAACCGTAGCGTCTCACAGCACCAAGGCGTCCGTCCACACCTGGCCGCGTCGAGGGCGTGCCCAAAGGGGGTGCTAGCCTCGAGGCCGTGACCCCTCCACGGGTGCTGCACGAGCTCGAGGCGCTCGCGGCGCGCATCGGCCTGGTCGTACGCGCGGAGCCGTTCGGGAGCGGCCTGCTCTCGGGGCGCGGGGGGCTCTGCTGGGTCCGCGGGCGACCGCTCGTCGTGATGGACGCTTCGCTGCCCGTCGAGGACCGAATCGCGGTGCTCGCCAGAGCCCTCGCGCGCTTCGATCTCGACGCGGTCTACGTGCCGCCGCTCGTCCGCGCGCGTATCGAGTCGCTCGGGGCGCGCCTTCCGCGGCCGAAGCCGCCGGCGACGCGCTCGCGGCCGGGTCTTGCGCGAACGAAGCCCGGGTGAGCATGGATCCCGCACGGGGAGGGTCCCCCGCGTCGGAGGAGCGCACTCCCGGGTCGCAGGAGCGCACTCCTCTCTTGCGGGAGCCCAGTCCCGACTCGCAGGAGCCCACTCCTTCCACGCGGGAGCCCACTCCCTGGTCGCGGGAGTGCATTCTTCGCTTGCAGGAGCCCGGTCCCGAGTCGCGGGAGCGCGCTCCTCCCTCGCAGGGGCCCACTCCCTTGGTCAGAAGGGCCGATTCGAGCCTTTTCGCCGCGGGAGCGGCAGGGGGCAATTGCGCCTACGCCAGTCGCGCGTACAGGCTCTCCAGCGCTTCATCGAGCTTCTCGATGTTCGCCCCGCCCGCCTGGGCCATGTCCGGCCGCCCGCCCCCCGAGCCGCCCAGCACCTTCGCGATGGACTTCACCAGCTCGCCGGCCTTGTAGCGATCCGTCAGGCCCTTCGATACCGTGAGGACCAGCATCGCCTTGTCCTTGCCTGGAGCGCCCACCAGCACGACCGCCTCGCCGAGCTTGTCGCGCAGCTTCTCGGCCATCTCGCGCAGCGTGGCGGCGTCTCCGACCGACAGCTTCACCGCGAGCGCCTTGCCGCCCGGCACGTCGCGGGCCCGCTCCAGCATCCCGTCGATCCCGCCACCGTCGGAGCCGCCTCCGAGCGCCATCTTGCGCTTCAGGTCCGCGACCTCCTTCTCGCGCCCGGCGCTCGCGCTCGACGAGCTTCTCGATCTTCTCCGCGACGTCCCCGGGCGATGTCTTCAGCGACCGCGCCGCGGCGCGACAGCGACCCCTCGACGGATCGCACGTAAGCGAGCGCGTTGTACCCGGTCGCTGCCTCGATGCGCCGCACGCCCGGCCGCGAGCCCCTGCTCGCTCAGCGATCTTGAAGAGGCCGATGTCGCCGAGCGCCCGCGCGTGCGTCCCGCCGCAGAGCTCGACCGAGTCGGGCGTCATCGTCAGCATGCGAACGACGTCGCCGTACTTCTCCTCGAAGATGGCCATGGCGCCGCGCTTGCGCGCCTCGTCGATGGGGAGCACCTCGGTGACTACCGGCGCGTCGGAGAGCACCTTGCCGTTCACGAGGTCCTCGATGCGCGCGATCTCCTCCGGCGGTCAGCGCGCTTGCCGTGCGCGAAGTCGAAGCGCAGGCGATCCGGACCGACGAGCGACCCCTTCTGCGTCGCCTGCTCGCCGAGGACCGTGCGCAGCGCCCAGTGCAGCAGGTGGGTCGCCGAGTGGTTGCGGCGCGTCGCCGTCCGCGCCTCGTGGTCGACCTCGAGGTGGACGGCGTCGCCGACGGCGACGCGCCCCGCGCGTCACCGTCCCGATGTGCGCGACGACGCCCGGGATCGGCTTCTGCGTGTCGGTGACCTCGAAGCGCATCGGCTCCGCGCCGCGACGCTCGATGACGCCCCGGTCGCCGACCTGCCCGCCCGCCTCGCCGTAGAACGGCGTCACGTCGGTGACGAGGGTCGCCTCGCTCGCCCTGCATCGCGCGGATGGCGAGGCCGCCGTCCTTCACGATGGCGACGACGCGACCTTCGGCCTCCTCGCGCTCGTAGCCGACGAACTTGGTCGCCACCCGGGGACTTCTTCTGCACCGCGTCGAGCACCTCGCGCCAGACGTGCTCGATCGCGGCCTCGTCGTCGAGCTTCGAGCCCTCGCTCCGGGCGCGCTGCTCGCTCGAGCGCGCGCTCGTAGCCCGCCTCGTCGACGGTGAGACCCCGCTCTTCGCGCGATGACCTGCGGTGAGGTCGAGCGGGAACCCGTACGTGTCGTAGAGCTTGAAGGCCGTATCGCCCCCGAGGGCCGTCCCGCCGCTCGCGCGCAGGCGTGTCGATCTCGTCTTCGAGGATCTTGAGACCTCGCTCGATGGTCTCGCGGAAGCGCTCCTCTTCCTGGCCGACGTCACGCTGAGCGATCAGCTCGCGGCGCCGCTCGAGCTCCGGGTACTGCTCGCCCATCGAGCGCACGACCTCGAGCGCCACCTCGTGGAGGAAGGGCTCGTCGATGCCGAGCCGGTGCCCGTGCCGGATCGCGCGGCGCATGACGCGGCGAAGGACGTACTCGCGCCCCGCGCGATCGGGGAAGATGCCCTCGGCGATGAGGAACGCCGTCGTCCGCGCGTGGTCGGCGATGACGCGCATCGAGACGTCGTCGTCGCCCTGCGAGCCGCCGTAGCGCTTGCCGCTGATCTCGCTGGCCTTGTCGACGAGCGCGCGCAGCAGATCGTGTCGTAGTTGCTCGTCGCGCCCTGCAAGGACGCTCGAGAGGCGCTCGAGCCCCGCGCCCGTGTCGACGCACGGCTTGGGCAACGGCGTCAGACGCGCGTCGCCCGACGGCGTCGATGGAGCGCTCGAACTGCATGAAGACGAGGTTCCAGATCTCCATCCACCCGCGGCCGTCGGGCGTGCGGCTCGTCGCCGAACGTCCCGTAGGGGACGCTCGCCGGCGCGCGTCGCCGTTGAACCAGTGGATCTCGGTGCACGGGCCGCAGGGGCCGGTCTCGCCCATCTGCCAGAAGTTGTCCGTCATCCCGAGGCCGACGATGCGCTCGTCGCCCAAGCCCCGTGACCTTCTTCCAGAGCGACGCGCGCTTCGTCGTCCGGCCGCGACGCCGCCCTCGCCGCCGAAGACGGTGATCATCATTCGCGCCGGGTCGAGCGCGAGGTCCTTCGTCAGGAGCTCCCAGGCGTAGGCGATCGCCTCTTCCTTGAAGTAGTCGCCGAACGAGAAGTTGCCGAGCATCTCGAAGAACGTGTGGTGCCGCGCGGTGACGCCGACGTTCTCGAGGTCGTTGTGCTTGCCGCAGATGCGGATGCACTTCTGGCTCGAGGTGGCCCGCGCGATAGGGGCGCGTCTCCTTGCCGACGAAGACGTCCTTGAACTGGACCATCCCCGCGTTGGTGAACATCAGCGTCGGATCGTTCTGCGGGACGAGCGGGCGAGCTCGGGCACGACCTCGTGCCCGTGCTTCTGGAAGAAGTCGAGGAACGCGCGGCGCACCTCCGCGGACGTGGACCGTGCCATTCTGAGCGCCGATATAGCATGCCGGCCTTTGCCGCGGCGGCGCACCGGCTCAGTTGGTGTAGGGGTTCGCCGAGTCTTCCGGAGGCGTGGGTGGCGCGCTTGGCGTCGGAGGCGCAGGCGGTGTCGGGAGGGCGCTGAGCTCGGGCCAGGGGGGCGCCGATGCAGAGGCGCTCGCGTGCGGGACCAGTCCCCAACTCGGAGCCGCCGCGGACGCCGAAGGAACCGGTGCGCCGTGCGACAACAGGTGCCCGCTCGGCTCCGGACCCGCGTGATGGCCGCTCGCGGACGCCGCGACGCCGGCCGGAGTGACGACCGCCTTCGCCGCCGACGATGCGGTCGTTGCCGACACGGCTCCCGGAGGCGGGAACGTGGGCCCCGTGTGCACGGCGTCGGCCGCTCGCGACGCCGCGTCTCGAGCCGGTTGCTGCGTGTCGCCACCCACGCCGAAGAGGCGTCTCGCGGGGCCCGGCCACCTGTAGATGGAGGCCCCGGCCGCCGCGATGAGAAAGAGCACCGCCCACAGTCCGGCGCGGCTTCGCTTCGGTATCCTCAGCGGCTCCTGGTCCGGTGGCGACGACGGTCGGACGCGAGAGTCTTCGCCGGACGCCGGCCCGCGTGCGGAGCGCGAACCGGACTCCGCCTTCCGCCTGGTCAGAGCGATCGCCCGCGCCTCGTCCAGGGCCCGCGGCGATCGTTCACTCACCATCGTGGCGGCGAACGCGACGTCTCCCGACCCGCCCACCGGCGGCGTCCCGCGCTCGCGCGCCCCCTCGATGGCTTTATTCACGACGCCGCGTCGGCCGTCCAGAAGCTCGGGCAGCTCGGCCCGCAGGACACCCGCAACGTCCTCGCTCGTTGCCGTCTCCCCCAGCTCCTTCATGGCTCCGTCGAGCGCGCGCTGCATCCCGGCCGCGGTCGGGTAGCGCGCGTCCGGGTCGAGCACGATCGAGGCCTCGAGGATTCGAACGACAGGCGCAGGCAGCCCATCGGCGATCCGGGGCGCTTCGTCCGCGAGAAGCTTTCGGATGATCTCGACGTCGTCGTCGCCGTCGTTCGGCGTCTTGCCCGCCACGAGCTCGTGGAGACAGATGCCCAGCGACCAGATGTCCGCGCGCCGGTCGACCGTGCGCCCCTTCTTCACCTGCTCGGGCGCCATGTACTGGATCTTGCCCTTGACCACCCCCGTGCGCGTCTCGCCTTGCTTTCGGTTCTGGGCCTTGGCGATCCCGAAATCGATGACCTTCACGGAGCCCGACGCGGCGATGAGGATGTTCTGCGGAGACACGTCGCGGTGAACGATGCCCAGCGGCTCCCCGTCCTGGTCGCGCAGCTCGTGCGCGGCGTGAAGGCCAGCGCACGCGTCGGCGAGGATGCGCAGCGCGATCCCCACGGGCAGCTTGGATCCGCGCTTGGCCATGAGCTTGCGGACCTTGGCGAGCGAGTCGCCGTCGACCCACTCCATGACGATGAAGAGGACGTCCCGCTGCTCGCCGAGGTCGAGGATCTGGGCGACGTTGGGGTGCTGGATGCCCGAGGCGATTCTGGCCTCGTCGAGGAACATCTCCTGGAATCGCGGGTCTTCGAGCAGCTCGGTCCGGATCGTCTTGATGGCGAAGAGCTTCTCGAAGCCCCGCTTGCCGCGCAGCTGCGCAAGCCAGACCGTAGCCATCCCGCCGGAGGCAATGGGGCAGAGCAGCTCGTATCGATCGAGCTTGTACCCCGCCACCAGAACACCCTGAGCTGCCTCCATCGACGTCATCATCGCCCCGTCGGGCGCCCGGAGCCAATGCTTCAGCGCGCGGCGACCATCAACCCCTGATCCGCGCCGCGAAGTGCGCTCTGGACTGCGCCGTCCACGGCGTCCTCCTCGAGCTGGTGACGGGACTGGTCGGAGATCGTCGGTCCCGAGCCGAACGTCGTGGCCCCGCCGGAGAGGGTCCCGCGGAGGGTCTGATCGCGCCGCACCGTGAACTCGACACGCGCTTGCACCTGCAGGGACCCGCCGATGCGCGACTCGACGAGCTGCGTCAGGTTCGCGTCGAGCGTCACGATCGGAAGGTGCCGTTCGGCCGCCTGCCGCAAAAGGGATGCGTCGCTCTCGACGACCACGGCCTCCCTGAGGCTCCTCGCGCGGGAGCGCGCCGAGTCACGAAGCACGCGACGCAGGTCGTCACCGCGCACGCCGCTGACGTTGCGCATCGTGCCCAGACGCACCACGTAACGCACGCTCTGGGGGAGCACGCGGGGCGACGGATCGGGCGCCGCCTGAGCGGGCGCCGCGCCCTGACGGAGTCGCTCGATGCTCGCGTGCAGCTGCGCGGCGACGCCGGGCGACGGTTCGCCCGGCAAGCGGCGTTCGAGCGCGGCGAGCGCGAGCGGATCGCCCAGGTAGCCGAGAGCGGTGGCGGCCGCGATGCGCACCGCGGGGTGCGCGTCGCCCAGGGCGTGCTCCAGCGCCTCGCGCGCGCCTTCGGCTCCGCTCCGTCCGAGCACGAGGGCCGCGTTGACCCGAATGCGAAAGTCGCTCGATTCGTTCAGCTCGTGGATGGCGGCCGCGGGGTCCTGGGCCGGCGCCGGCCTCGCGACGGCCATCGAGATGGCAAGGGCGCCCAGAAGCACGCGAAGCGTGCGACCGAAGACCATCGACCATCTCGTTGACATCCGCGCCGCTCTTGCCTCTCACCGCCCCAGCAGTTCTTCGATCTCTTTCTCGATCTGGACTTCTTCGCCGTCGTGGTAGCCGGCGTGCGCGAAGCGAACGACTCCCCTCTTGTCGATGATGAACGTCGACGGCATCGTCTCCGGCTTGTACCG
This sequence comes from uncultured delta proteobacterium, assembly GCA_963847465.1. GTDB lineage: Bacteria > Myxococcota_A > Polyangia > Polyangiales > Polyangiaceae > Palsa-1150. The sequence goes on from CAWKAF010000034.1 coordinate 538,361, forward strand.
GCGGGCGATCGCCTTGTCTTCGTCCCACCCGACCGCGAACTTCGCGCCGTAGGTGCTGGCGAACGTCGGGATCTTGTCCTTGTCGTCGACCTCGTCCTCGCTCACCCCCACGATGCGGAGCCCCTGCGCGGAGTACCGGGTGTAGAGGTCTTGCAGCTTCGGGAAGGACTTCTTGCACGGCTCGCAGAAGGTCCCCCAGAAGTCGAGCACGACGACATTACCGTGCAGTCCCTGGAGCGAAACCGTCCCCTTCGACCCGGAGACCTGCTTGACGCTGAAGTCCGGCGCGGGATTGCCCACGAGACCCGCGGTGTCCTCCGCGGCGTAGGCGCCCTGGACACTGCCTGCCCCGCACGCCGGCAGCAAGAGCGCCACGCCGCCGATCGTGACGCACATCGAACGCGAAAGCCTTGTCATGGGGCGATTGGTAGCACGCGCGGAGCTGCCCCCGTCCGGGGGACCCCGCGCAGAGCGTGTCCTATAAAGGTAGACGCGAGCGCGGAGCACGGCTCAAGGGGCAGCGGCTCGGTACCGGACGATCGCTACGGAAGTGTGCGCCAGCGGAACACCTCCCGAAAGTCGCCCGGCGTCTCGTGTCGGCCCATAATGGGGACGTGAAGCGTACGCCGTGGTGTTTCGTCGTCGTCGCCGCAGCGGTCTCGGGCGTCGTCCCGTCCGCGTGCTCCACCAACATCAACGAGCCTCCCCAGCTGGGCGACTGCCTGGGCAGCGGCGACGCCAGCTGCAAGCTTCCCGATCAGACGGGAGGCGGCGGACCCGGAGGCGGCCACAGCGAGGCGGGCGAGGTCGATAGCGGCATCGCTTCGCAGAGCGCTTGCGGCGAGGTGAGCCTGCTCCTGTCGCCCGCCTGCCTCGCGTGCCTCGGGGCGAACGAGGCGGGGTCCAACGCCTGCTGTTCGTCGGAGATGGCCTGCTCCGACGACCCCGGCTGCACCGCCCTCGTCAGGTGCGCGCTTCCTTGCAGCGGCAACAACGCGAGCGATTGCGTCGGGAATTGCGAGCAGATGCCGACGGCGACTGCAGAGAGCGTCCAGGACTACAACGACTTCGGTAGTTGCATCGCCTCCCAGGTCTGCCCTGCTTGTCCCCCCTTCCCCGTGGGAACGAACGGAGAGCTCTAGCGGTACCCTTCGGCCTGGAGGGCGAACATCCGGGCGTACTTCCCCCCCTTGGCGACGAGCTCGTCGTGCGTACCGGATTCCACGATCGAGCCGTGGTCGAGGACGACGATCTTCCGCGCCATCCTCACCGTCGGGAACCTGTGCGAGATGACGATCGTGGTGCGGCCACGCGCGAGAGCGCGGAACCGCTCGAAGACGCCGTGCTCCGCCTCCGCATCCAGGGACGCCGTGGGTTCGTCGAGCACGAGAATCTCCGCCTCCTCGCGCATGAACGCGCGCGCCAGCGCGATCTTCTGCCACTGCCCTCCCGATAGCTCCGTCCCCTCCTGAAACCAGCGCCCCAGCGGCGCCTCGAGGCCGCCCGCGAGCGCCGACACCACGTCCGACGCACCCCCGCGCTCTACCGCACGCCCGATGCGCGGCAGGTCGTCGAGGTGATCGACGCTCCCGAGCCCCACGTTCTCGCGCACCTTGAGCTGGTACTGGTTGTAGTCCTGGAAGAGGACCCCGAACCGCCGCCGCAGATCGTCCGGGTCCCAGTCCCGAAGGTCCCGCCCGCCGAGGACGATGCGCCCTTCCGTGGGCTCGTAAAGGCGCGTGAGAAGCTTCACGAGCGTGGTCTTGCCGGCCCCGTTCTCCCCCACGAGAGCAAGGCTTTCGCCCTCCGGAATCTCGAGATCGATATGGCGCAGAGCCCACTGTTCCTTGCCCCCGTATCGAAATCCGACGTCCTCGAGACGGATGGAGGTCGCGGTCGCGGTCGGGGTCGCGGTCGGGGTCGAGGTCGAGGTCGCGATCCCCAGGTACTCCCAAAGATTCGACATGTAGAGATTGTGCTCGTACATCGCGCCAATCCCACCGAGCGCCGACTGAAACGCCTGCTGCCCTTGCCGGAAGGCGAGCACGTACATCGTCATGTTGCCCAACGTGAGCTGCCCCGCGGCGGCCATCATCGCCATCGCCGCGTACGCGCCGTAGAACGTGCCGGTACCCACGAGCGACAGCACCTGCGTCCACTTCGCGCGCCTCAAGTACAGGCCGCGGTCCTGCTCGTAGAAATCCTCGGACAGCTTCCGGTACCGCTCGAGGAGCAGCGGCCCGATGCCGAACAGCTTCACCTCCTTGGCGTGCTCGTCGTTCGCGAGGACGTATTCGAGGTACAAGATGCGCCGCGACTCGGGCGACCTCCAGTTCCTGATCTTGAACGCGAGCTTCGAGTATCGCATCTCGGCAATCGTGGCGGGCACGGTGGCCACGCAGAGCAACGCGACGGCCCAGCCGCTGAACTGGACGAGGAGCGCCGCGTATCCGACGAGCGTTATCACGCTCTGGACCAGACCGAAGCTCTCGGTGACGAGCGAGATAGGACGGGACGACGCCTCGCGGCGCGCCCGGGTGAGCTTGTCGTAGAACTCCGAGTCCTCGAAGAAGCGCAGCTCGAGGCCCAGCGCCTTCTCGAGGATCGCGACGTTGATGTCGATGCCCAGGCGCGCGCCGAGGAGGCTCCGCACCAGGCCGAGCCCCCGCTGAACCGTCGCGAGGGCGATCACGAGCCCGAGCTCGACGCCCACCCAGTGGAGCGTCGTCGTGCGGGCGTGGGCGACCACCGCGTCGACGATTCGCTTGCCCGCGTAGGCGACGCCGAGTGGGAAGACGCCGCCGACGAGCGTCATCGCAAGAAGGGCGAACGTCATGGACGGCGACGACCGCCAGACGAGCCGGAGCGTCATGCGCGTATGCGACAGGCTCTCCGCCAGCTGCCTCAGGAACGGCCGCTTGCTCTCCTTCGGGTCGAGCCGCGGGATCACCGCGGCAAACTAGCCCATGCGCCGCGACCTCGCCCTGACCTTCGGGGTCGTGTGGCGCTAGCATGCTTTACGCTTCGTCATGCCGCGCGAGGAGTTCACGTTCGCTTACCCGTTACGGGTCCGCTGGGCCGAGGTCGACCGGCAAGGGGTCGTCTTCAACCCGCAGTACTTCGCTTACTTCGACGTGGCGGTGACCGAATACTGGCGTGCCCTCAGCGTCCGGTACCCAGAGGACTTCTCGAAGCACGGCACCGACACGTTCGCCGTATCGGCACGGGCCGAGTTCCACGGCTCGGCGGCGTACGACGACCTCGTCGAGCTGTGCTGCCGGGTGGGCCGCATCGGGCGCACGTCGATGCAGTTCCTCTTCGGGGTGCACCGCGGCGACCTTTGCCTGACGAGCGGCGAGATCGTCTACGTCAACGTCCTGCTCGACACTCGGCGCCCGGTGCCGTGGTCGGACGCCCTCAGGGACACCATCATCCGCTTCGAGAAGACGCGGCCCGAGCTTCCTCTGGGGCCCTAGCCCTTCACCTCGAGGCGAAGCGCCTTCGTGGTCGCGCCACCGAGGATGTCGAACGCCTTGAGGAGTGCCACGTACTCCCCGGGCGCTTCGTACGCGTGCGTCGCGGACAAAGGCAATCGCTGCTGACGGGGCGTGCGCCATCGCCTCGAGTCGGCGTACAGCGCACCTCCGCGATGGTCCCAGTCGACCGTCCACCCCTCGATCCACTGCGACCAATGCGTGACGCCGGCTTTTGCGTCGTTCGGCACCTCGCGCGCGGGAAGGACGAACGACCCGAGCTCGATCGTCGCGCGGCATCCGTCGACCTTCCCCCGCGCGGAGAGCTTGCCGCCGGGACGCGCCGCGTCGGCTTGCCTTCGCTGGACGACGAACGGCTCGACGACGCGACCGGCGAGCAGGCGCCTTCGCGTCGTGTGGATCGCGATCGGGGCCTTGTCGCAGGCGACCCACCTTCGGCCCAGCTTCTGCGCGACGACGGCGGTGGTCCCCGAACCAACGCAGGCGTCGAGGACGATATCCCCCGGATTGGACGACGCGCGGACGATGCGCGACAAGAGGGCCTCGTTCTTCTGCGTCGGGTAGCCGACCTTCTCGCCAGAGAACGAGACGATCTGAATGCTGTCCAGGCGATCGATCTCGCTGCCGTTCCAGACGTCGTCGATCGGGTAACCTGGCGCTCGCGCCGGAGTGCCATCGCGGCGGGTGTAACCGGGCGGATACGGAATGTATTCTTTGTTGAAGGTGCGCACGCGACCGCCCTTCGCATAAAAGAGCAGTGTGTCGTGATTTCGTATCCATCCGCGGGCACGCGACTTGAAGCCGCTCACCCAGCCGATGCGCCAGACCACTTCGCGCTGAAACGCTCCCTCCCCGAAGACCTCGTCGAGGACCACCTTGGCGTAATGGGCCGCGTGCGCGTCGAGGTGCACGTACAGACTGCCGCCCTCGACGAGCAAATCGTGAAGGAGAGTCGCCGTGGCGTAAAACCACGAAAGCCAAGCGTCGAGCCCGCGAGCGTCGCCATATCCCGGCAAGGCAATCCTGGGGGTGCCGCGTGGGGCTTCGGGAACGGAGGCGCGAAACTCGAACGCTCCCCCCGTGTCGAACGGTGGGTCTACGTATACGAGCGCAACTCGACCGGCGAGCTCCTCGAGAAGAGCAGGCAGTACCTGCCCGGCATCGCCCAGGATAAGGCGGTCATGCCACGGCGCCGAGCGCGGCCCGTAGAATCTCGTCGGTGTGCAGCGGCCGAGCAGTCCGGGAAGGCTCGACTCGGACGCCGCCCTGGTATTTGCCCTTCCAGAGGAGCTCCGGCACGCTCGAATCGTATCAGCGCCCGATGTACGAACCGAGGTCTCGCTCTTCGGAGAGGGCCCGCAGCTTCTTCAACGCGGCAGACTCAATCTGCCTCACGCGTTCGCGCGACAGGTTGAACGACTTGCCGACTTCCTCGAGCGTCTGCCCCGGGCCTCCGTCCATGCCGAAGCGGAGCCTCAGCAACTGCTGCTCGCGCGGCGACAGATGATCGAGCAGGGCACGTGCCTGCACTTCCATGCGCTGGTTGGCGATCTGCTCGTCGGGCGCGGGGGATGCGGGGTCGGCCACACGGTCGCCGAGATGGCCGCTGTCGCCCTCGTCGCCGAGCGGCGCCTCGAGGCGGAGGGGCTCTCGCACCAGTCCTCGGATGGCTCGCACCTTGTCGAGGGGCAGCCCGCTCTCGTGCGCGAGATCTTCGTCGCTCGGGTCGGAGCGACCCTGCTGCTCCATGCGCCCGGCGGACTCGCTCGAGCTTGTGACGGCTCTCGAGCAGGTGCACCGGAACGCGGATGGTCTTGCTCTGATCGGCAAGGGCCCGCGCCATCGCTTGCCTGACCCACCAAGCGGCATACGTGGAGAACCGGTGCCCGCGGCGCCAGTCGAACTTCTCGACGGCGCGAATCAGCCCAAGCTGGCCCTCCTGGACGAGGTCGTGCATGTCGAGGCCCTGTCCGACGAAGCGACGGGCATAGGTGATGACCAGCCCGAAGTTCGCGCCGACGAACTCGTGCACGGCCATCTGAGACTCGCGACGGCCACGCACGAAGGCGCGTCGCGCGCGGTCGTCGGCACGCCGCGAACCGCGAGGCCGCGGGCGAGGCGATCGAAGACGGCTCGCTCGAAGCGCTCGTCCGACAGCTCCGCCGCGATGCGAGCGCGCCGGCGGCGCAGCCGTTCGCGGCCGAGAGCCGTGCCGGCTTCTCTCACCGCCCTCGCCGACGCGGCGCTGGAGGCGCGCTCCAAAAGCCGGGCAAGGCGCTCCTGGTTGTCTTGCTCGTCGGCGTCCTCGGGTGCATTCCGGAGGAGCGACGATGGAAGGGCCCGCCCGTCACGCACCTCCAGGGCAAGCCCGTGCAGCGACTCCGAAGACTGCGGCGTCTCGAGGAGCGCTTGGAGCGCCTCTCGCTCGCCCGTCTCGATGCGCTGCGACAGCGCGACCTCTTCGTCGTGAGTGAGCACCCGGCGACGCCGGTCTCGCGGGGGCACCGGGCGTGCCGCAGTGAGCACGGGCGCGGCATCGTTGGCCGCGGCTGCCCGGCCGAGCCGGTCGAGCTCGAGGGGTTCACGCTGGGGGCGTTGGATGTCTTCTCGCCGGGATGCGAGAGCGGGGCTCGGTGCGTTCACTGGAATTGGGGGTCAGATGCCAGGCAGGCAGGTAGGGTCGCTCTCGATGGTGGACAACAGATGCCCCCCGGAGGGGCTTCCCGTAGCCAGCGCCCAACCTAATCATGAAGCGCCTTTTGGCCAGCAAAAACGGCGCCGTCAGCGCTAGTTCCGCGTTACTTGCGGTAGGTTACGATGAGATGGGCGTGCCCGTGGCTGTCCGGGTAGCCGTAGCGGAAAACCAGGGGTCGCTGCGGCTGGGACGCGAACAGGCGCCGGAGCTCCTCCCCGTCCCGCGCACCCGGGGTGCCGAAGGCCGCGGGGCCGTCGAAGGTGCCGTACGTGTCCTGGGCAAACCCAGCCTGGTCGGCGAAGCGCGGGGGCAGCCCGGTCGAGTCGGACACCATCCAGACGACGTGATCGATAAGCCAGCCACGAATCAAGCCGAAGTGGTCGCTCCATAGGAGGTGCGTCGCGGCCTTCGTCATCGCCGACGACCTTCCCCTTCGAGTTCAGGTGGGCAAGGAGGGAGCCGTCCGCCTTCAGGTGGTCGTCGTCCAGGTTGTAGGCGATGTGACGCAGAACGCGTGGGGGATCCCCGCCGGCGTCGGCAGGCGACGATGCCCGGAATCCGAGCTTCGACGTTCTCGAAGAGCCGATGAAGGTCGCGCGGCTTGCGCGCCGCCGCCTCGATATCGGCCTGGCTCACGTACGCGATCGCGCCGTCCGGACCCAGCCGGAAGTAACGCAGGCTGGTGGGCTCGAACCCGTGCACCACGAGGGCTGCGAGCGCGAAGACGATCTCGCCGGGCATCTCCGTCTTCGACTCCTTCTCGAGGTTGTCCGTCCGCGAGTGCGCCTTCTCGAAGAGCCGTTCGAGGTGGCCGCGATGAACCGCGAGCTCGTGCGCCAGACGATCAGCTGCCATGTTGTCGACGGGGCGCACGTCCCCCGCTGGTTCGAGGGAAATGGTCGTGATCTCGGTGGCGTCCGGAAACGTCGCCAGCGCGCTCGCGAGGTCGCCTCCGCCGAAGGGATACACGACGACGCGCGGCAGGTCCTTCGGCCGGAGCGACGCGAGGAAAGGCATCGCAGCGTCAACCCAGTTCTTCTTGTACTCCTCGTACGCGCGCTCGAGCTCCTCGCAGTGCCGAGCCACCACGGCCGCGTCGAAGCGCGACGGAACCTCACCCGAGGGCCCGCAGGCAGCCACGCGGAAGAGGACGCGAGCTTCGGGGAGGAAGTCTTTGCCGTCCTTGGGGGGATCCGAGGTCGGGGTCGGGGTCGAGGTCGGGGTCGGGGTCGGGGTCGGGGTCGGGGTCGAGGTCGAGGTCGAGGTCGAGGTCGAGGCCGAGGCCGTCGTCGAGTGCACGTCCGACGCTGGGGCACGGGCGCACGAGACAGCAGCAGCGACGAACACCAGAGAAAAGCGGCTCATCAGGAGACCTTCTCCCCCTCTTTCGCCTGCCCGTGGCGAAAGGCAAAATAAGCGGGAACTCCGGCGGCCACGATGGCGAGAGAAGCGAAGAGGCCCACCCGCCCTTCGCCCTTCGCCACCTGCTGGTCCGCGTATTGAAGCTCGCTCCACAGCAGCCATGCGTTGACCACCACGAACAGCGCCGGGACGAGCGGATAGCCCGGCACGCGGAACGGTCGCGGTGCGTCGGGCCGACGGATGCGCAGGACGATCACGGCAGCCACCGCGAGCGTCGAGAAGGCGACGATGGCGGACATCGTGAACGTCAGGAGCTGATCGAACACGCGATCGAAGCCTCGACCCAGACTGCCCAGGCTCCCGACGACGAGGAGCGTCATCGCCACGAGTCCCTGGACGACGAGCGCGACGACGGGCGTTCCTGTCCGGGCATGCGTTCGCCCCAGAGGAGCGAAGAAGAGGCCGTCGATGGCCATCGCTTGATAGATGCGGGGACCGACCAGCACCGTGCCCTGCAAGGAGCTGAGCACGCAGACGGCGACGAGGGGCGAAAGGAGCCGCCCGACCGCGTCGCCTCCGAGACGGACCGCAGTGGCGCGCGCCGGATCCGTCGAGTCGGCGAGCGACGCCAAGGGGAGCGCGCGCAAGTAGACGACGTTGACGGCGATATAGAGGACGACGCACAGAAACGTCCCGAGGGCGAGGGCGCGCCCCACACCCCGCGTCGGTTCTCGCATCTCCCCTGCCACGTACGTCGCGGCGTTCCAGCCCGTATAGGCGAACAGTACCGGGACGAGCCCCCTGGCGATGCCACCGACGCTGTCACCCGCGACGAAGAACGGCGTGAGCCCGCTGGAATCGCCACGGCGCACCAGCATCCCGAGCGCCAGGAGTAGGGCGAACGCGGCCAGCTTCGTCACCGAGAGAACGTTCTGGGTCCACTTGCCGGGGTAAAGGCCGAGGGTGTTGACGAGTGTCACCCCAGCGACCGCGAGAACACCGACCAAGAGCGGCGTTCGTTGGCCGCCGAAGCCCAGGAGCGCGGCCAGCGTGGCGCCAAAGCCTGCCGCGAGCGTCGCGATGGATCCGGGGAACCCGATCCAGAAGCTGGTCCATCCGCTCAAAAAACCGAGAACAGGGCCATACGCCTCGCGAAGATAGACGTATTCACCTCCCGAGCGAGGGAAGAGCCCGCCAAGCTCGCCATTGCTGAGCGCTCCAGACAGCGCGATGAAGCCCCCCAGAAGCCACGTGAACAGAAAGGCGGCGGGTGAGCGCACCTCCCGGGCGACATCCGGGCTCACGAGGAAGATGCCCGCTCCCACGATGCACCCGACGACGATGAGCGATGCGTCGATGACGCCCAGGCCGCGCGCGGGTTGGGCCGACATCGGTGGCAGCGTGGATAGCAAGGGTCGGGCATCGCCGTCGAGCGCGTCAACGCGCCCTGCCCTCTGTCTTCGCAAGCGCCCGCACGGTCGCCGGGCCGAAGAGCGTTGCTACGAGAATCGCAGCCGCGACGAGGTCGACCCAGGTGCCAGCGCGCCCGCGAAGCTCGCCGAAGGCAAATCCCATGACGACGAGACCGCCAACCTCCACCACACCCGCCGCCGTGTCCACGGCGAGGAAGCGCGCGAACGGGTAGCGCGACGCACCGAGAGCGAAGTAGACGAATCCTCGCAGGCCCACGAGAAAGCGCGCGACGACGACGGCACGGGCCCCTTTCGTCGCGACGAGCCTCTCTGCCCACTCGCGACGCCGTTCGGGCCAAAGCTTCGCGCCCAGGCCCGTGCGCAGAAGGCGGCCAAGGAGCCCGCGTCCCACCAAATAGGCGGTGATATCGCCGACAAGGACCGCTAGCAGGGCCACCGCAATACACGGCAGCAGCCGCGCGTTCCCTGTCCGTGCGGCATACCCGGCGGCGAGAAGGGCCGCCTCTTCGGGGACGGGTAACACCGTCGTCCCGAGCGTCGCAAGGAAGACAGCGAAGTAGATGTGCACGGGCATGTGCCCCAACGCTAGCCCCTGTGCGGGCGCTTGTTCCCGCCGTCACGCGCGATAGGCTCGGCCGCACCCACCATGAGCGAACCCACTGTCACGACGGAGACGCGCGGTCACGTTGCGCTGATCGGCCTCAACCGTCCACAAAAGCTGAACTCCTTCACCGCCGAGATGCTGCGTGCGCTCGGCGAGGCGTACACGCGCTACGACGAGGACGACTCCTTGCGCTGTGCGGTCCTCTTCGCACACGGCAAAGACTTCACCGCGGGGCTCGACCTTGCGAACGTCGCTCCACTCGTAGAGAGCGGCGAACCCCTCTGGCCGGCTACTGGAGTGGACCCCTGGGCGATCGAGGGGCGCGGGCTGCAAAAACCCGTCGTCGCGGCGATGCAAGGGCGCGTCTTTACCCTCGGGATCGAGATCGCTCTCGCCAGCGATATCCGGCTCTGCTCGGAAGATGCGACGTTTGCTCAACTCGAGATCGCACGCGGTATCTTCCCGTTCGGCGGAGCGACTTTCCGCGCGCCCGAGCAGCTGGGCTGGGGCAACGCGATGCGCTTCCTGCTCACGGCAGAGCCTTTCAACGCCGCGGAGGCCCTTCGCATCGGCCTGGTGCAGGAGGTCGTGCCGCGCGAGAACCTGCTCGATCGCAGCGTCGCGATCGCCGAAAAGATCGCGGCCCAGGCTCCGTTGGGGGTGCGGTCCACAATCGCCTCCGCACGGAGGGCCCGCTCGGAGGGACCCGCAGCGGCCATCGACGCGCTGCGGCCCGAGATCGTCCGGCTCATGAAAACCGAAGATGCGCGGGAAGGCGTCCAGTCATTCCGAGAGCGCCGCCCGGGCAGATACGTCGGCCGGTGACGCCGTCACGCAAGCCCTAGTCTCTTGCGGACATGTAATGCTCGCGTATCGCCGGACCACCCGAGGGCGCGTTCATCGCCGTGACGTCGGCGAGGTAGTCGGTGAAGCGATACGTGACCGTCGAGATGCTGCGAGCCCCCGCCTCCGAGAACTGCGCGGCGTCGAAGTCGCCTCCCGACCTGGCCGCCGGTCCTAGCCTGTCGCGAAGGGAGCCCACGATGGAGCGCGCTGCGGATGCAGCGGAGGCCGGATTCAGGTGCTCGCGGTAGGTCGTCGTATTGACGAGGTGCTCGTGCCCGTTGAACTCGAGCGAGAGCTCGTCAATCTTGCCGTCGGCGGCAGGCAGGCCAAGAGCCCCCGGCCGGACGTTCGTGCATTTGATCAGGCCGACGCGGACTTCATCGCAATCGACCCGTTCGCGTCTGGCCCATGCCCGAACGTCGACCGGCGTGGTGATGTCGAGTGCGAAACCGAGCGCCGGGCGCGCCGGTGCAGGCACGCTGCCGTGGTCCACGCCGAGGGCCATGTGGCGCGCGGCTTCCGATTCGACCGTAGTCATCCGCGCACCCGCCATGGGACAGCCGCCCATACGCATCAGGAGCGAGCGCGCGAAAGGGGCGTGAGCGACGCCGATCGCGCCAATCGACAGGCCGACGGCACTCGCTCCGATGAGCAGGCGTCTCCTCCACTTAATGGGCATCTGGCCCCGGGTAGACTTGCGCACCGGCGTCGTTGAGGTTCGAGTCGACGACGGCGCTTCGAGAACCCGTCAGCACGCCGGCGACCGTCGTGATGTCCGCGGTCGTGTACGTGTACGGGGCCATGCCCATCGCGGAGGTCAGGACGCCGCCGGCGATCATGACGAACTTGTCGAACGTCCCGCCCGAAATCTTGAGGGGAGCGTGAATGGTCCCCAGGTCGCGGCAGAGGAAGGAGCCCGCGTCGGCCCCGGCGTCGGTGAGAGTCACGACCGTCGTGGGATACACTTCGGGGCCGCCCGCGTTCATCCCGAGCAGGTCGGTGAAGCACTCCTCGATCTGATCGGCCGTCGGGTGACCTGCCGGGACGGGAGTCGCAACCTGATTGAAGAAGTACGTTTTGATGTCGGCGTCCGCGAGCTCCGCCGCGACGATGGCGTCGACCGCGGCGCGGATGCCCGCGTGCCCGCCCAGCCGGCTGTAGAGAGTCGACCCCGCGTCGCCCCCGGCGTCTCCGGCGTCTCCGGCATCTCCGACCACACCACCGCTGCTGCTGCCGCTGCTGGAGCTGCCGCCGCTGCTGCTGCCTCCGGAGTCGACACCGCCGCTTCCGGGGTTCGACGGTGAGCTGCTCGAGCTGCACGCGGCCGCCGCGGCGGCAAGGGAGAGTAGAGCGCCAAGACCCACGATCATTCTGTTCATGCGCACGGAGGACCTCCTGTCGGCAGGGGAAGACCACGCGGGCCATTGCCGCCGGTCGACCTCAATTCGTCACTGCTACGTGCTGGCGCCTGAGGTGGATACGAACAATCTGCACGCGGACGTCGAGAGCCGCGGCCGAATAGTTGGCCCCGGGCATGACCTCGCCTTATGGGACGTTGATCCCCCCGCAGGCACCCCGTTCACCAGGGTGACGATTCGCTCCCGATGAGCCGCACCACGTCGACCATTCTCCCGCCCCCCTCCGACTTTCCGGTGCCCATGCCCGAGATGGCCCCGGCAGAGCCGGACAGCGGCACGTGGCGGGCGCTGGTCGAGGTGACGAAGGATACGGTCCGGCCCGGCGCACTGCACGAGAGCGACCGGGACTAGAGTCCCCCGCCCTAGCTCTTCCCCTTCATCAGCATCTCGCCGTGAAGCTCGCGGAGCTTCGTCTTCAGGAACTTGCCGGTCGAGGTGCGCGGGATCTGCGCCATGAAGACGTACGCGTCGGGCATCCAGAACTTCGCGAACTTCCCCTCGAGGTGCTTGGCGAGCTCGGCGTCGGTGACCCGCATGTCCTTCTTGGTCACGATGGCCGCGATGGGCCGCTCGTCCCACTTGGGATGTCGTCCCGCAAAGACCGCCGCCTCGAGCACCGCGGGGTGGCTCATCAGCGCGTTCTCGAGCGTCACGCTGCTGATCCACTCGCCGCCCGACTTGATGACGTCCTTCGAGCGGTCGCAGATGCGCAGATAGCCCTCCGGGTCGATGGTCACGACGTCGCCGGTCTTGAACCAGCCGTCCTTCGCCCAGCGGTCCTTCCCCTCGTCCCCGAGGTAGGACGCGGCAACCCACGGCCCGCGCACCTCGAGCTCACCCATCGTCTCGCCATCCCAGGGGAGGACGCGGCCGTCGTCCGCCACGTGCCTTGTCTCGACGAACGGTACCGCGAACCCCTGTGACGCTCGCGCCGCGAGACGCTCTTCCTCGCTCTTCGTCGCGAGTTGCGGCTTGAGCCGGGCGATCGTCCCCAGCGGGTTGGTCTCCGTCATGCCCCACGCGTGGGTCACGGCGAGCCCGTGACGCTTCTGGAAGCCGTCGATGAGCGAAGGAGGCGCCGCCGATCCGCCGATTATCATCTGACTAAGGCTCGACAGGTCCCACTTCTTGGGCGTGGCGTCGAGCAGCGCGAGGATGCCGAGCCAAATCGTCGGCACGCCCGCCGAGCACGTCACCTTCTCCTTCGCCATGAGGTCGAGCAGGCTCTCGGGATCGAGCTTCGGCCCCGGAAAGACCATCTTCGCGCCGACCGCCGCGCACGAGTGAGGCAGTCCCCAGGCGTTGGCGTGGAACATCGGGACGACGGGCATCACGGTGTCGCGGGCGGAAATCCCGTTCGCGTCCGTGGTCGCTGCCACGATCGCGTGGAGCACGCTCGAACGGTGACTGTAGACGACGCCTTTGGGGTTCCCGGTGGTTCCCGACGTATAGCAAATGGTCGCCGCCGAGTTCTCGTCCAGGCGCGGCCAGTCGTACTCGGAGCGCTCCGGCTCGAGGAGGGCCTCGTAATCGAGCTTCCCGGCGGGTGTCGGACCGTCGTCCGGGATCACGACGACGTGACGCACCGTCGGCACGCCCGCGACGAACTGGTCGAGCAACGGGAGCAGGGAGCGGTCGACCAGGATGACCGAATCCTCCGCGTGACGGGCGATGTACGTGAGCTCCGTAGGATGCAGGCGCAGGTTCAGCGTGTGAACGATGGCCCCCATCATCGGCACGGCGAAGTACGCCTCGAGGTGGCGGTAGTGATTCCACGCAAGCGTCCCCACCCGGTCACCCTGCTTGACGCCAAGCCTCTCGAGCGCATGGGCGAGCTTGCCGGAACGAGCGTAGACGTCGCCCCACGTGCAGCGGTGGAGGGTCCCGTCGGGCGTGCGGCTGACGATCTCGATCTTCGGGAAGTATCTCCGCGCCCGCTCGAGGAGGTGGGTCAACGTCAACGGGAAATCCATCATACGACCGGGCGTCATATTGCAGGGCTCCTTCTCGAACTGTAAAACCAATCCCCCCCATGCGATCGCGCTTTTTCGCCACCGTTCCGCTCGCCCTTCTGGGCACCCTCCTCCTTTTGCCGTGCTGCGCGAAACCGGGGGACGACTGTACCGACACCCCGGGCAGCTGCTCGGACAAGAAATCCCATCTCGTGTGCGTCAACAAGAAGTACGTCATGGAGACGTGCAAGGGGGCCGCGGGGTGCAACGACGACGGGAAGGTCCTCGTCTGCGACAACACGAAGGCGGATCTGGGCGACGGCTGCGGCCACGAAGGCGCGCGCGCCTGCAGCGCCGACGGGAGCAAGGAGCTTCGCTGTCGAAGCGGCAAGTTCGCGACCGAATGGAGCTGCCGGGGCGGATGCACGCTCGACGAGAACCAGAACCCCAAGTGCACTCCGACGGGCGAGGTAGGAGACGCATGCAGGCCCGACTCAATCGTGTGCGATGGCGCCGAGAAGACGGAGCTCGATTGCACGGACGGCAAGCTCGTCGCACGTCGCACGTGCCACGGAGCACTCGGCTGTCACACCGAGAAAGGCGGAGGCGTCCGCTGCGACCGAACGCAGGCCCTCGAGGGAGAGGACTGCCGTGACGAAGGGAACGGCGCGTGCGATGGGGCGAGGAAGAACGTGCTCGTGTGTCAGGGAGGCCACTTCAAGACGCAGCTCCACTGTCTGGGCGCCCTCGGATGCGAACTGCCCGGCAACTACAGCGTCCGCTGCGACAAGAGCATCGTCGAAGAGAACGAGCCCTGCACCGAGGAGTCGGCGCGGTCGTGTTCCACGTCGGGCAAACAGGTCGAGTGCAAGGACGGCAAGTTCATCCTCGACAAGAAGTGGAAGCCCAAGAAGGACGAGACGTGCGCCAACCGCTACCGCGTGAGCTTCGAGACGGAGAAGTTCGAGGCCCGGTGAATCGCCGCAAGAGTGTCCGTGGATCGCCCGAGGTCCTGGCCGATGCGCTGATGACGCGGATCTTCAAGGGCGAATTCCCACCGGGCACTCGCTTGCCACCCGAGCGGCAGCTTGCCGTCGATCTGGGGGTTGACCGCACGACGCTCCGTATGGCGACCAAGCAGCTTCAGCGGCTCAATCTCGTCGTTGCAAAGCACGGGTCGGGGATCGTGGTGAACGACTACCGCACGCACGGGGGTCTCGATGTGCTGGCGGCGATGTTCGCGCTGGAGGGACTGCCTCTCGACGACGGCTTCCTCGTCGAGGCTCTCGACTTCTGGCACGAGAGCTTCAGCATGACGGCGGCCCGGGCCATCGCGCGCATGAGCCTCGAGGATCTGCGCGCTCTCGAGCTGCTGCTCGACCGTTCGATCGCCAGCGTGCACGACCCCGACCTTTACGTCGAGGCGGAGCTCGAGATCCAGGACGCACTCGCTCGAATCAGCGGAAGCGTGATCTTTCGCATGTTGAGCAACTCCACGCGACCGCTCAGGCGCCGCATCATGCGCCTCGTGCCCCAGACCGGAGACGTGGCGGCGTCGCTCGTCGGCATGAAGAAGATGCTTCGCGTCGCCGCCGCGACCCGACCGGACGAGGGCACGGTGCGGATCGCACTCTTGGACGCGCTACGGCGACAGACGGCGGCGTTTCGAGAGGGCCTCCTGATTCGCTCACCCGCCGTGGTGGAACCGCGAACGAGTCAAGCCCGCGCACGGAAGAGAGGGCGCCCGAAGCGTGGTGCTCGACGGGCACTCGCGTGATCTCGCTCGCGTCGATCCCGCGCGCTCCATCGCTCCCTTTCATCGGGGCCATGGCCCACTACCTGCGCGACCCCCTCGCCTTTCTCCGCTCGGCGGGCGCACGCGGCGACGTCGTCGACCTGCGTCTGCCGCGCATCGGCAGCGTCTTGCTCAGCAACCCTGCGGACATCGAGGAGGTGCTCGTCGGATCCAACAGGCGCTTCGTCAAGGACGTGTTCGTTCGCGACCTGCGGCGCGCGCTCGGCGAGGGCCTCCTGACGAGCGAAGGAGACTTCTGGCGGCGGCAGCGCCGCCTCGCACAGCCGGCGTTCCACCGCGATCGGCTGCACGCCTACGCGGCGCAGATGGTGGCCAGCGCGGAGCGGTCGGCCGCGGCCCTTCGCCCAGGCGAGGTTCGTGACATGCACGATCACCTGATGCGCCTGACCCTCGAGGTCGTGACGAGGACGCTCTTCAGCTCGGACGTCGGCGACGACGCAACAGCCGTCGGGGCGGCGGTCGACGCGTTGATGGACCACTTCACCAACCCGCTGGTCGTGCTCGTCCCTCACTTTCACCGCTTGCCCTTGCCCGTCAACCGGCGCTTCAAGGACGGCATGAGGCGCCTCGACGCCATCATCTACCGGATCCTCGCTCGGCGGCGCGCGGACGGAGGCGAAGATCGGGGCGATCTCTTGTCCATGCTTCTCTCGGCGCAGGATGAGGATGGAGGGCGCATGAGCGACGCGCAGCTCCGCGACGAGGTGCTCACCCTGTTTCTCGCCGGCCACGAGACGACGGCCAACGCCCTGGCATGGGCTCTCTTCCTCCTGTCGCGCACTCCCGAGGTCGACGCGCGCCTGGACGAGGAATTGCGCTCCGTCCTCGGCGGACGCGCGCCGGAGCTCGCGGACCTTCCGCGCCTCGTCTACGTGGAGCACGTCGTCACCGAGTCAATGCGGCTCTATCCACCGGCGTGGGCCATCGCTCGCGAAGCCATCGAGCCGATCGAGATCGGAGGTGTCCGCTTTCCGAAGGGGACGCCGCTGTGGATGAGTCAGTGGGTCGTCCATCGCGATCCCCGTCACTTCGTCGACCCGGACGCCTTCCGGCCAGAGCGCTGGGCCGACGGGCTGGCGAAGCGGCTGCCGAAGTTCGCGTACTTCCCGTTCGGCGGGGGTCCGCGCTTCTGTATCGGCAGCGCATTCGCCACCATGGAGACCACGCTGCTGCTCGCGACGATCGCACAGCGCTTCCGCTTCGAGATGGCGCCCGGCGCTCGCGTCGTACCCTACCCTGCCATTACTCTCCGCCCTCGATACGGGCTGTCGATGCGCGTCCTCGCGCGCTGACCTTCAGCGGCCGGGCGTATGCGACCAGCGTACGCACGAGGGTGTACACTTTGGGCTGGAGGGCCCCATGACCAACGCGTCGACATCCCCGCACACTCGCGCCTTCGGCGTCGTCTTGGCGGTGTTCGCACTTGCACAAGGATGCGGCGGTCACGGTTCGTCGGCGTCACCGGCAACGGACGGCGGCGCGGGCAACCACCTCGACGCGACCACCGGCGTCGGCGGCGGCTCCGATGCGGGGTCGACGCCACCAACCGTCGACGGTGGGGTCGGGAGCGATGGATCGCAGCCCCCGTCGTGCGTCCCCTCGATTCCGAAGGTCGCCTGGACCAGCCCGTACGCGGGCTGGTCGAGGGGCATCCCCACGGACCCGAGCTTCTTCCCCATCGGGGTCTGGCTCCAGCTTCCCAGTCACGCGATGGAGCTCGCAAACCTCGGGGTCAATATCTACATCGGAAACAATGCCGGGACGGACTCCCTGATGGCGAGCGATCTCGCCACTCTCAAGGGTCTCGGCATGTACGCGATCATCGGCCAGGACTCCGTCGGCCTCGCCAACATCGACGACACGACAATCATCGGCTGGTGGATGACTCCCGACGAACCGGACAACGCCCAGCCCGCGTCGAGCGGCGGCTACGGCCCGGACGTCCCTCCCGCCACGCTCGTCACGCGATACAATTCGTACAAGGCGGCGGACTCCACACGCCCGATCTACCTGGGCCTCGGCCAGGGCGTCGCCTATCCCGACTACGAAGGGCGAGGCAGCGACGCACCGGCCGAATCCGGCTACGTCCCCGCCAGCGACATCATCGCCTTCGACATCTATCCGTACAATAACTGCAGCGGAGACACGAACGAGAAGGTCACCTGCGGGGAGTTCTGGCTGAATGCCCTCGGCATCGACAATCTGCATCAGTGGGCCAACCGCAACCAGGCGGCCTGGACCGACTTCGAGACGACGGTCATCAACGCCGGCACGACCGACGGACCCACCCCCGTCCAAACGGCCTCCGAAGTGTGGCTCGCGCTCATCCATTCGGCGAACGGCGTGATCTACTTCATCGACTCGTGGAATCCGTCCTTCCGTGAGGACGCCATCTTCGAAAGCGCCGCGATGGTTACGGCGGTCACGGCGCTCAACAAGCAGATCACGTCACTCGCCCCCGAGCTGAACAGCGCGACCCTGCCAAACATGGTCACGGTCACGACCACGAGCGACGCGGGCGCCACGGTGGACACGATGGTGAAGGCGAACGGCACGTCGCTCTACGTGTTCTCCGCGATCTCGCGTGACGGAACGGCGAGCTCGAAGTACGCAATCACCGGCATGACGGGCAACGCTGTCGCGACCGTCGTGGGTGAGAATCGTATGATCGACGTCGTGGCCGGCAGCTTCACCGACACATTCTCTGCGAACGGCGTTCACATCTATCAAATCGACCTGTCTACCGCGACGTGCAACTGAGGCCGACGCAGTCGCTACCCTACTGGCACCCTGACGCCGCCATCTGCGTCGACTGGGTCGCCGCGCTGTAGAGCGATACGCCGAAGCTTCCACCGAAGGTCGTGATGTTGATCTGGTCGCCGGCCGCGTAGGTGTGCGCGATGACCGACGAAGGGGCGACGTACGTAGCGCCGCCGGCGTTCACGTAGGCGAAACTGACCGCGTCCGCGTAGAGCAACGCCACGCCGACGCCGCCGACCCCTGCGTAGTCGCTGAGGGCGCGCCCCTCTACCGCGTGGATGGCGCCTGGAAAGGAGAAGCCCGCGTACGAGCTTGCGTCGCCGCCGTCGACGATCCCTGCTGTCGCACCCGCATCCGCGGACGTCGGGACCAAGACTCCGCTGACCTTCGTTACGTCGTCGTAAAGGTAGACCACGCCCTGAGCAGTTGCCCCGATGGTTACCCACGCGCCAGCAACCGACGCAACCTGGACGGAGCTTCCAAGCTGGTTTCCCGTGGAGTCGAGAATGCTCAGCCAGGGGTAACCGGTGTTCGAGTCTTCAAAGGCCACACCGAACAGTCCCGAGAGGGAAGCGATGCTTCCCTGTTCCACGGCATCCTGATCCGGAGCCGAGCTCGGAGTGTTCGTCGGCACGACAGCCGTGTCGCCACCGGCTGCCTGGCCGCTCGGAAGGAAGTTCTTGACCCCGAGAAACCAGGCCGGCGACGTATAGTATTCCCACGAAATGACGAAGGCCTGGCTCGTGGGGGACCAGAAGGCATGTGCTTGGCCGTACGTAAGCGACGACGCCAATTGAACGGTCTGCTGGACCTGAAATCCAGTACCCGCATCGGCGGACGGGCTTAGAAATGCCGCGTAGAGCCCGCTCTGGCAATCGCCGACGCCGTACGTGCTTACGCCGTAGCTGTAGTCGCCGTAGAAGCACACGCCGCCGGTGTCTCCGGTCGTCGCGTAGAAGCTGTATACGACGACGATCTGGCCGGTCGGCGCCACGGAAGCCGTCTCCACCAAGATGTTCGGAGCCTCGTCGTTCGCGGCGAAGAGCGGCTGCGCGGGGCCCTTGCTCGCAGCGGTGGTCGGGTCGAACGCTTGGACGTAGACGAGATTCTCCGGGCCGGCATCTCCGGCATCGCCCGCAGCGCCAGTGTATCCGCTGAAAATGAGGAGTTGGTCGGATGTCCGTACTCCCACCCCGGACGTAAAGTTCGGGTTCGAGTCTCCCTGGGCCGTGTTGCCGAACTGCGTTTGCGCACTCGGACACGAGTTCGCCACGACCATGCCGTCGCCGCCCCTGTCGGTGCGGGCGCCGTCGCCACCGCTCGAATCCGCTGGCGTCCTGCGTTCCCCCATCGGAGGCGAGCACGCCCACGGACGCGTCACTGATGACCGCACCGTCTGCCGCGAGGATGCCTGCGGCGATGAGGGCCGGCTGGTCGTCGGAGTTCGACGCCGAGTAACAAGCCCCGGTCGAGCCGGTCGTGAGGCAATAGTCGCCCATGATGCAGCTCATCGCGGTCGTGCACTGAACGCGGCACTGCATGTCGGCTCCGCACACTTCGCCGGTGTCGCAAAGGGTTCCGGCGTTGCACGTGCTTTCCTGGGTGAGCTGGCAAACGCCCCCCGTGGTCGACGAGACGCACCGCTCACCCGAGGGGCAATCGCGCGACTCTGCGCACTGGTCGTGACATCGCCCGAACACGCAGACCAAGGGCGAATCGCAGTCGCTGTTGATCGAGCAGTTGCCCGCGACACTCTCGCCGGACGACGACTTGCCGCAACTGGATACCGCCACCGCGACGAGAACAAGAAGACCTGCGACGACTCCGACTAAGGGGCCGCGCATAAATAATGGAACCGGCGGGATATGGAAAGACCATGGAAACCCAATGGAAATGAGCGGCATGGCGTGGTCGACGGATGGCAGTCGATCCTGGACGAGTCGAGGAAATCCGCTTGAAGCATGATGCGCTGGCGCCGGTGCTGGACGAGCGCACGATGCGATTGTGGGCGGCGTCGGAGGCGAAGGCGCTGGGCCATGGCGGCATTGCGACGGTGACGGCAGCGACGGGCATTCGACGCAAGCGAATTGGCATCGGGATCCGAGAACTCGCCCAACTGGAGAAAGAGCCCACGTCGTTGCCTGCGCGGCAGCAGCGCATTCGTCGACATGGCGCGGGTCGCAAGGCCCTCGCGGAGGTGGACGGCACGCTGTGGGCGGACCTGGAGGGCCTGCTCGATCCGGTGACGCGCGGGGACCCGGAATCGCCACTGCGCTGGACCGCGAAGAGCACGCAGGCGCTGGCCGTGGAACTGCGCGCGCGAGGCCACAAGGTGAGCGCCCGCACCGTGGCGAAGTTGCTGCACGATCACAAGTACAGCCTGCAGAGCACGCGCAAGACGATCGAGGGCCGGCAACACCCCGACCGCAACGCTCAGTTCGAGCACATCAGCCGGCAGACCCGAGCGTTCCACGCGACGGGGCAGCCCGTGATCTCGGTCGACACGAAGAAGAAGGAGCTTGTCGGCGAGTTCGCGAACAAGGGACATGAGTGGCAGCCCGCCGGAGAACCGGCCAAGGTGCTCGTCCACGACTTCCCCAGCGACGCGGTCGGCAAGGCGATCCCCTACGGGGTCTACGACGTGGGCCGCAACGAGGGATGGGTCAACGTGGGCGTCGACCATGACACGGCCGCCTTCGCCGTCGCGAGCATCCGAAGCTGGTGGAGCACGATGGGCAAGCGGGCCTACGAAGGCGCGCGCGACCTGTACGTCGTCGCCGACGCGGGCGGCAGCAACGCCTACCGTAACCGACTCTGGAAGGCCGAGCTGCAGAAGTTTGCCGACGACACGGGTCTGCAGCTCAGCGTCAGTCATATGCCGCCCGGAACCAGCAAGTGGAACAAGATCGAACACCGGCTCTTCTCGCACATCTCACAGAACTGGCGCGGCCGCCCCCTCGTGGACCACCAGACGGTGGTGAGCTTGATCGCGAACACGACCACCGCCAGCGGGCTCAAGGTGAAGGCCCGACTTGATCGCCGACGATACCGGACCAAGGTCAAGGTCCCGAATGCCACAATGCGCGCTCTCGCGATCACGCCGCGTCGGTTCCACGGAGAATGGAACTGCAAGATCAGCCCGCACGCTCATGCGTAGTGATCGCCTCTCTTGTTTCTGCGCGCAC
This sequence comes from uncultured delta proteobacterium, assembly GCA_963847465.1. GTDB lineage: Bacteria > Myxococcota_A > Polyangia > Polyangiales > Polyangiaceae > Palsa-1150. Next base: position 559,926 of record CAWKAF010000034.1, read on the forward strand.
CCTAAGTGGCGACCGACCATGGGCAGACCCGCTCCTGACGAAAGGCTTAACTAGTTCTCGTCCGGGAACGGTAGCTGCGCGAAAACAAAGGGCCTTTGGTCCGCGCGTCATGGAAATAGGACCGAGGGTTCCGCTGTTTTATCGAGGAAAACGCCAATTCCCCTCGAAAAACCTCGGAGCCCTCGATGCGGAAAACCTACCACGCGCAGCTACCTTTGACGTCCGCGAACCCGCACCCCCGCGCGGCGGAACTCTGCGAGATGAGCGCCTTGCTCGATGCGAGCGTTGGGGTGCTCCGACGCGTTCAGGCTGACCTGCTTCGCCAAAGAAAGGCCGACGCGAAGAGGGGACGCGAGGGCATGACGGCCGAGCAGGTCGTGCGTGCGGCGCTGGTGAAGCAGATGTTTGGGTCCAGCTACGAGGAGCTTGCCTTTCAGCTCAGTGACTCGCTCGTGCTTCGCGGCTTCTGTCGCCTTTCGCCGTCGGCGGCACCGCCGAAGAAGTCTGCGTTGCAGGCGAACATTGCGTCGATTCGCCACGAAACGTGGGAGGCGATGAACAAGGCACTCGTGTTGAGGGCGCGCGAACGCAAGCTCGAGGACGGCCGATGGATGCGCACCGACACCACCGTGGTCGAGTCGAACATCCACCATCCCCTCGACTCATCGCTCTTGTTTGACGGCGTACGCGTGCTCTCGCGCACGCTCCTGCGGGCGCACGAGGAGTACGGCACGGTCACCTGCAATCATCGACGACGGGCGAAGCGACGCGCCATAGCGATTCTCCATGCGGGCACCATGACGAAGCGTGTTCCGCTCTACAAGGACCTGCTCAAGATCACGCACAAGACCGTGCGCGCGGCGGAGACGGCGCTCGCGGATCTCACGCGCCGCGGGGCCCTCGGCTTCGTCGCCACGCTTTCGCACTTTCTTCCGCTCGTAAAACGCATCATCGACCAGACCGAGCGACGCGTCCTGAGGGGCGAGTCGGTCCCGGCGTCCGAGAAGCTCGTCAGCCTCTTCGAGCCGCATACCGACATCATCGTCAAAGATCGGCGAGACACTCATTATGGGCACAAGGTGACGCTCTCGACAGGGCGTAGCGGCATCGTCCTCGACCTCGTCATCGAGAAAGGCAACCCCGCTGATTCCACGCTGACGGTGCGCTCGGCCGAACGACACGCTGCGCTCTTCGGCGAAGCTCCCGAGCGCGCGGCCTTCGATGGCGGTTTCGCCGCGAAGAAGAATCTCGAAGCGCTTCGCCAGTCCGGGACGCGCGAAGTCTGTTTCTCGAAGCCCGCCGGTGTGCCAATCGACGAGCAGACTTCCACGCCTCGCGTGCGTCGCATCCTGAAGTGCCGGTTCGCAGGGTCATGGGGCCACCTTGCGGGCAGTTTCGCAGGATCATGGGGCCACCCCCTTCGCAGCATGATGGGGCCACCCGCAAGGGAGGCGTGACCCGACTTTCGCAGGGTCATGGGGCCAGCTCCGACGAGGTTTTCGCAGCCTCATGGGGCCACCACGGACTGAGCGACCTGAAGTGAGCCAGGGTTTCTCTCGATGACGGCGCGGGTCGCCGTCGGGAGGACTCGATGCCCTACAGGGAGCTAACCATGATTGACGTGAAGGAAGTGCTTCGCCGCTGGTCGGCGGGACAGAGTGATAGAAGGATCGGTCGCGAGGCCGGCATCGATCGCAAGACCGTTGCCCGATACACCGATGCCGCGGCGAGTCTCGGACTCGCGCGCGGCCACGATCTTGCGGACGACGAAGTGCACGGCGTCGCGCAGTGCGTGCAATCGCGACCGCTGGTGGCGCCGAGCGACGAGTGGAACGAGGTCACGCAACACCGTGAGCGCATCGAGCGATGGCTTGCCGGTGCCGCGGACACTCGCCCTCTGCGTTTGACCAAGGTCCACACGCTGCTGGTGCGCGATTACGGCTTGCGCGCGAGCTACGACACGCTCTGGCGTTTCGCCACCCAGCAGCTCGGGTGGCGCAAGAAGACCGAAACGGTGCGGGTCGACGACCCCCCGCCGGGACAGGAGGCGCAGGTCGACTTCGGCGAGATGGGCCGGCTCGTCGACCCCGAGACGGGCAAGCGTCGCGCGCTCTGGGTGCTCATCGTCACGCTCTCGTTCAGCCGCTTGCAGTTCGTCTGGCCGACGTTCCGACAGACCACCGAAGCGGTGTGCGAGGCGCTCGACCGCGCGTGGTGGTTTTTCGGGGCAATGCCGGTCTCGATCATCCCGGACAACACCAAGGCGATGATCAAGGACCCCGACGCGCTCAACCCGACGCTCGTCGCATCCTTCCTCGACTACGCGCAGGCACGCGGGCTGTTCGTCGATCCGGCGCGCGTTCGCTCCCCCAAGGACAAGCCCCGTGTCGAAAACCAGGTGCCGTACGTGCGCGAGAGTTGGTTCGACGGCGAGACATTCGTCGATCTCGACGACGCTCGCCGAAGTGCGGAGGTCTGGTCCCGCGAGATCGCCGGCGCACGCGTGCACGGCACCACACGCCGCGTCCCACGCGAGCTGTTCGAGTCGGTCGAGAAACTCGCGATGCGCGCCCCGCCCGACTCACCGTTCGACGTTCCGATGTGGATCGACCAGGCGAAGGTCCATCCCGACCATCACATCCAAGTCGCTCACGCACTCTATTCGGTGCCCAACTTGTACCTGCGCAAGCACGTGCGCGTGAGAGCCGACAAGACCCAAGTGAAAATCTATTTCGGCACCGAGCTCGATTAAGGTGCACCCGCGCAAGGGACCCGGCGGTCGATCCACCGACCCGAGCGACTACCCCGCGGGCAAAGCGATCTACGCCCTGCGCGACGTGGATGCGCTCGTCGCCAAGAGCAAAGAAAAAGGCGTTCACATCGGCCTCTACGCCGAGCGCCTTCTCGGCGGTCCGCTGCCGTGGACCAAGATGCGCCAAGCGTACGCGCTGCTCGGGCTCTGCCAGAAGTACGGCGAGGGGCGCGTCGAGGCGATCTGCCAGAGCGCCCTCGCGTTCGACGTCGTGAGCATCCCGCGCATCGCTGGCATGCTCAAGTCGGCGGCCAAACCCATCTCGCCCACCGACATGCATGGCAAGGTCGTGCAGCTGCCCTTGCCTCGCTTCGCACGTTCCGCCGATTGCTTTGGGACGCGTACACCCTCGAGCAAGAAAGAGGGCGTCTGATGCCGACTCCGCAGATCAACCCGGAGCTCGTCGACGCTCTCAAGCGCCTGCGCCTCGGCCGCATCGCGCTCTCGCTCCCCGAGCGGCTCGTCCTCGCCGACAAGCAGGAAATGTCGTTCGACGATCTGCTCTTGATGATCCTCACCGACGAGATCGCGCGGCGCGACAACACCGCCGCCGACAATCGCGCCGCCGAGGCCGGCATCGACCCCACCATGCGTCTCGAGCTCTGGGACAAGGCGGCGAAGGTCACCTTCGACAAACGGATGCTCTCCGAGCTCGTCAGCTTGCGCTTCCTCGAAACCCACCGTCACGTCTGCGTTCTCGGTCCCGTCGGCGTCGGCAAGACGTTCATTGCCCAAGCCCTCGGCCATATCGCCTGCCGGCACGGCTACCACGTGCGCTTTACACGCGCCGACGAGATGCTTCGCACCCTCAAGCAGAGCCGCTTCGACAACTCGCGCGACGCGCAGATGACCGCGCTCACCTCCGTCGACCTTCTCCTGGTCGACGACTTCGCCCTCGAGCCGATGAGCAAGGAGGAGAGCAGAGATGTCTACCAACTCTTTCTCGAGCGCACGGGTCGCGCCTCGATGATCGTCACCAGCAATCGCGACACGGCCGAGTGGCTCGCGATGTTCGACGATGTGCTGCTCGCGCAGAGCGCCGTCGATCGGTTCCGAAACGCAGCCTACGACTTCGTCATCGAGGGCGAGTCGTACAGGCCCAGGCTCAAACCCCAACTCGATGCGGCTGACCCGCCGCCGGCCACGCCCGCCACCAAGCCACGACTCCATCCTCGAGCGCGAACGCGTCGCCGACCCTGACCTGCTCGGGACCACCCGGCAGCCGGTCACGCCCCCGTGACGCGGCCCGGGTGGCCCCATGACCCTGCGAAACTGTCAAACCCGGGGTTGTTCGAAACGGCAATTTCAACCCGTGGACGCCGACGCCATTTCGAGGCACCCTCCGACTCGGTTGTTCAATCCGTTTCCCTGGCCCCATGACCCTGCGAAGGGGTGGCCCCATGGGCCTGCGAACTGGCACGGCGCATGCGCGTCGTCATGGCCGAGCGCTGGACACGACGCTCATGGTGGGAATAGTCGCACGCGTGAGGTGACCCCCGGCAAAATCGCACGCGCGCAAGGGTTCGCGGAACGCGGCGAGGTCCATTTCCTGGACGCGTGCCGGATACGCATCGAGCTTCGCGAGACCACGCGCAAGAAGGCGCGACGCGGAGTCCGGGGACTTCATCACGAGGAGCTTGTGGAACGCAGCGGCGACCTGGATGAGCCCCTGGAGAAAGGCTCGCTCTCCCTTGTCCGTCGCGACTCTCCAGCGCCCCTCCCATACCTCGTGAGCCTCGAAAAGACGCGCGCCGCGGGCGAAGGAATCATCCACGAGTGTGCTCAATGTAGTCTGTCTCTCGAGCCGCCTCCATTTCAGGTACTCGGGCGTCGCGACGGTAACGACCAGGGTGGCCGCGATCTTACGCGTGACGACGGTCGAGTCGGTCAAGCGGCGCTGCATCCGGACAGCGGGGACGGAAAGTCCAAGTAGCACGAGCGAGGGCTGGTCTCATTTGGGTAACGCCGGCCGCGCACCGTGAGCGATAAGGGGCACCAGCGCCTACGAAGGGAGCATGGAACGGTGGTCCCGCGTCCCGTGGCTCGGTGCCTCGTGTCTGGCGCTCGGGTGCGGCGGCCCCTCGTCGGCTGGATTCGGCGACGGGGGAGCGTCGTCCACCCAGGGACCGACGAACGAGGCGGGCTCGTCCGAGGATGCGACGATCCCGCCGCTGGGCGACGGATCGACGCTGGTGCTCGGCCCCCCCCAGAGCAACGAGGGCGGGGTCACGAAGAGCGTCTGCACCGCCGGCGTTTATCAGGGCAGCTTCATGACCTACGTGGGTGCGGGGACGGACGGCGGCAGCCCAGGCCTCTTCTCGCTGATGTGGAACGGGAATCTCAGCATCGACCTGCAGGCCAGGAAGATTGTCGTGACGTCGGGCAGCGGCAACAGCGAGAACTTCACGACGGACACCAGCGAGCTGGAGATCGCGGAGGGCGGGGTCCTCGACGGCGGCGACACCATGGGGGGCACGTTCTTCGCCAACCTGGACGGGCAGCTCGATTGCGATCCTGACGCGGGGCCCCCGTATCACTTGCAGGCGACGCTCTCCAATGGCGTGTACAAGCAGGCCCTCTTCATGCTCCAGATGTACGGGCACCTGTCCGCCGACTACCAGGCCTCGAACCCGCCGACGCTCGTGAACGGCCAGATCACCGTCTACGGGACTGCCATGAACAGCACCACCTCGGTGGGCTCGGCCAGCGGGACCTGGATGGCGACCTGGGCATCGCCCTAATTTCCCGCTTTCACATGAAGAAGCACTTCCCGCTCAATTGGACCGCGACCTTGTCACACATGGTTCCCCGTGTGACAGCTCGAACGGGCTGAACGGGCTCTTGCCCGGCGATACGAGCTAGCGTTTCCTATTCGCCCAGTGGCGCGTCGATGCCGCGAGATCAACGCCGCAACGAGGCATAGCAGCGCGACGGAGGATGACGATTCATCCGTCGAGTGAGCCACTCCAATCGCGCAGCCGCCGGACGTCGCGCCCGCGTTGCCTCCCTTTGGCGCTTCCATCGATCCCGACGCCCCGTCCCCTGTCCCACTTCCGGAATCGCCTTGCTCGACGCCGCCTGGTCCGGGCAGCCCGGGCAAGCCCCCGCCGATTCCGCCCGAGCCCTCCACACCGCATACGAGCGTCCCGCCACCGAACCCCCCTTGGTACGCCAGGTCCGAGTTGGGGGGCTGGCACGTCCCGGAGCCGCACGCCCATCCCGTGAGGCAACTGGATGCATTGCTGCACGAGGTCGTCTGAACCTGGCACCACCGCGTAACGCCCCAGCAGAGGCATGTGCTCGCGGCATCGCAGATCGATGGGAGAGTCGGACATTCCGAATCGCTGGCGCACACCGGCCCGGGTGGTTGGGCCTCCGAGCAGGCCTCGCCCACTACCTCGGCGTCCGGCGGAATGCCCGCTTCCGTTCCCGAGCAGTTGCACGCCTGGCTCGAGATCGCACAGTGGGCGCCCGGCCCACAGTCGCCGTCGGTGGTGCATCGCCCCTGCCACTGAGGTCCGTACCGCTGAGGATGCCCGTCGTGCCCCGCGCCGGATGGTCGAGACGATTGCGCGGGCCGCCGTTCTCGCACCACCCCTTGCTCGACAACCTGAAGGCGCGCGCGCATGATGTAGGCGTGCCGTCGAGTCGTTTTGGCGAAGCGCTGAAGCTTGCGGTTGAGCTTTCCGACGAGGAACGCGCTGAGCTCGCACGCGAGCTGATCCGCTCGCTGCCGGAGAGCTTCGACGACTTCGACAGCGAGATCGAACGGCGCCTCGACGAGGTCGACCACAACACTGCGAAGGTGATCCCCTGGGAGCAGGCTCGGGAGATGATTCTTCGCGACGAATGAAGATCGTCTTCCACATTGCGGCGCTCAAGGAGTTCCGCGATGAACGCCGGTACTACAACGCGAAGGCGCCAGGTCTGGGTGATCGTCTCATCGGCTTCGTGGACGAAACGCTGACGGAGATCGCGAGAGCGCCGCACTCATTTCCTCGCGACCGAAAGCACCCGCGAGCACGCCGCGCGCGACTCCGAGCGAAGTTCCCTCATGCCCTGATCTTCACGGTCGTCGAAGCCGACGACGTCGTGATCCTCGTCGCACTTGAACATGGGCGCAGGAAACCAGGGGCCTGGGCGAAGCGCCTTCGCTGAACCGACGACCCGTCTTGACCTCTTTCGGTAGATTCTTCGGGCTCCGCCAGCCATGGCACTTGTTCGCGCCCTCTCCGCCCGAGGCATCGAAAGTGGTCGTGATCGACGCCGTGACCGTCCACGGCCGCCACGTGAATCCGATGACCGGAGGCCCGCCTCGGCTGAAGCTCGATCGTCCTGCCTCCGCCGACGGTACGCCCCAGTACGTGCAGTACCTGCTGGCGGCGCTCCAGCCCAGGAGCGGCGCTCTGTATTCCATGGTCGACTACGCGCGGACCTATTCGAAGCGAACGGGCCGCTGACCCCGACACTCGGCGGTGGTCTTCAGCCCGCGCGCCGCTCGACGGGATAGCCCGCGTCGAGCCACGCTTGCATGCCGCCGTCCAGCGCGACTACGTGCGAGTACCCCATCGTCCTCAATGTCGCCGCAGCCAGCGTGGAGATCATCCCGAACTGGCAGTACGCGAGGATCGGCGAGGTCGGATCGGGTAGCTCCTTGTCGATGCGGAGCTCGAGCTGCCCGCGGGGCATGTGGCGGGCGCCAGGGAGGTGTGCGGCGTCGAAGGCGTCTTTCTCGCGGACGTCGAGCAAGACCAGCCGAGCGTCGGCTCGATCGATGCGTGCCCGGACCTCGTCCATCCCCATGAACGAGGTCTGTCGCGCGGCGTCCGCGATGAGTTGCGCGACGGTCTTGCCACCGGAGCGGTTGGTGCGGAGCGCCTCGGTGAGGTGAGTGGGCATCGCGAGGTCGAGCCCGCGCATGAGTTCGACGAACGCGCCTCGATCCTTCTGCTGGAGACGCGGGTTCTCGGCCCTCTCCTTGCCAATCGTGCTGGACGACTGGCCCTTGTAGTCGTGAGCAGGAAAGACCGTCAGGTCGTCGTTCTCCCGCAGGAGCTTCTCGAACAGGCTGTCGTGAAGGGCCTCCGGATCGCCGGTCGGTAGGTCGGTGCGGCCGGTTCCCCCGATGAGCAGCGTGTCACCGGTGAAGATGCGGTCGGGGAGGGCGAGACACATCGAGTCCACCGTGTGGCCGGGCGTGTGAAGGACGCGGAGCTTCAGCTTGCCGACAATGAGGAGCTCTCCGTCGTCGACGCGGAGGCTTAGGGGCCGCGCATAAATAATGGAACCGGCGGGATATGGAAAGACCATGGAAACCCAATGGAAATGAGCGGCATGGCGTGGTCGACGGATGGCAGTCGATCCTGGACGAGTCGAGGAAATCCGCTTGAAGCATGATGCGCTGGCGCCGGTGCTGGACGAGCGCACGATGCGATTGTGGGCGGCGTCGGAGGCGAAGGCGCTGGGCCATGGCGGCATTGCGACGGTGACGGCAGCGACGGGCATTCGACGCAAGCGAATTGGCATCGGGATCCGAGAACTCGCCCAACTGGAGAAAGAGCCCACGTCGTTGCCTGCGCGGCAGCAGCGCATTCGTCGACATGGCGCGGGTCGCAAGGCCCTCGCGGAGGTGGACGGCACGCTGTGGGCGGACCTGGAGGGCCTGCTCGATCCGGTGACGCGCGGGGACCCGGAATCGCCACTGCGCTGGACCGCGAAGAGCACGCAGGCGCTGGCCGTGGAACTGCGCGCGCGAGGCCACAAGGTGAGCGCCCGCACCGTGGCGAAGTTGCTGCACGATCACAAGTACAGCCTGCAGAGCACGCGCAAGACGATCGAGGGCCGGCAACACCCCGACCGCAACGCTCAGTTCGAGCACATCAGCCGGCAGACCCGAGCGTTCCACGCGACGGGGCAGCCCGTGATCTCGGTCGACACGAAGAAGAAGGAGCTTGTCGGCGAGTTCGCGAACAAGGGACATGAGTGGCAGCCCGCCGGAGAACCGGCCAAGGTGCTCGTCCACGACTTCCCCAGCGACGCGGTCGGCAAGGCGATCCCCTACGGGGTCTACGACGTGGGCCGCAACGAGGGATGGGTCAACGTGGGCGTCGACCATGACACGGCCGCCTTCGCCGTCGCGAGCATCCGAAGCTGGTGGAGCACGATGGGCAAGCGGGCCTACGAAGGCGCGCGCGACCTGTACGTCGTCGCCGACGCGGGCGGCAGCAACGCCTACCGTAACCGACTCTGGAAGGCCGAGCTGCAGAAGTTTGCCGACGACACGGGTCTGCAGCTCAGCGTCAGTCATATGCCGCCCGGAACCAGCAAGTGGAACAAGATCGAACACCGGCTCTTCTCGCACATCTCACAGAACTGGCGCGGCCGCCCCCTCGTGGACCACCAGACGGTGGTGAGCTTGATCGCGAACACGACCACCGCCAGCGGGCTCAAGGTGAAGGCCCGACTTGATCGCCGACGATACCGGACCAAGGTCAAGGTCCCGAATGCCACAATGCGCGCTCTCGCGATCACGCCGCGTCGGTTCCACGGAGAATGGAACTACAAGATCAGCCCGCACGCTCATGCGTAGTGATCGCCTCTCTTGTTTCTGCGCGCACCCTTAGGATAGTCGCAAGGCGCTCCTCTTGACGACGATCCACACGTCGCGCGATGTGCGCCCACACGTACGTTCGCGTCCGTACCTTCGAAAGAGCGTGCGAATTTCGCTCACCCGTTCAAACGCCCACAAGCGCGTTCGCGACCCTACCCGAGCGGTGTTGCGATCCAATGAGATTCCATTGGAACTCGGATATTCGGCATTCATGTGGGGACACGTGGTGACGAGGACAACCTTTCTTTGTTTGCGACACGCCATTCGAGGACCGGGTCACCTCTACGCGGTAGACTTGTTCAATCGGGAGGTCTACCCCCATGGCGAGCAACAGCGTCTCGATTGCGTGGCTTCTCCCATTGATGGCTCTCGCACCGATGGGCCTCACGCACTGCATCGAGTCGACGGAGATGGATGAGCGGGCCGACAGTGGCCAGATGAAGGCTCCCCCCGACGCCGGCGAGAAGACGCAGGGCGACTCGGGAATGAAGACGCAGGACTCGGGGATGAAGACGCAGGACGACTCCGGGATGAAGACGCAGGACGACGGAAGCTCCAAGGAACCGGAGGACGGCGCCAGCCCGACGGGCGACGACGGCGGGCCGGCCACCCCGGCCGACGCCGGAGGCGCCCCACACGTTCCCGGATCGGTCCCGTGCAACGGTGCCCCTTGCGACGTGAGCCATGGCTCCTTTTGTTGCGTCACATGGACCCGCGACGGCATCACGGAGGTCTGCAACCCACCGCATTCGGCTTGCTTGGGACACACGGTCGCATGCGACGAACAGGCGGATTGCGACAACGGCGTCTGCTGCCAGGACTTCCCATCAGGCGGGTTCGCCGGCTCCGCGTCGTGCAAGGAGTCGTGCGACGCCATTATTTGCCATTAGGGCACTGTCGCTTCTCGGGCGCCGGTTGAGGGTCGCCTCCCTCGTCCGGCTACTGGCAAAGCGATTGTCCGCCCGATGCTATGTACGCCTTCGTCTTCGCAGCGAGGTTGCCCCCGTCGGTGTCCGGGCTCGTCTGACCGCCGGCTCCCGCGCCGAACGCGACCCCGGCGACGTGCGCGGCCGCGAGCTCGCTCCAGTGCGAGGGGACGGTCACGGCCGCGCCGCTCTCGACCTGCGACGCGCTGCCCCCGAAGAAGTAGTCGACGCGGTTGTCCTTGTAGCTGTTGTTCGTGTTGGTCCTAGACGAGTTGCCGAGCGGCGTCTGCCAGTAGAGCGCGGGCACGCCAAGCGCCTCGGTCAGCGCCTTGATCCATGTCAGGTCCTGCGCATAGTCCGGCAGCGTCTTGTCCGTCGGGTCCCACCACGTGTCCTTGCTCTCGACGATCTGGTAGTACCCCGCGTCGCGGTCGCTCGTCTCCACGACGACGAAGTCACCTTTCGACTGCCCGCACGCGGCGAGGACCGCGGCGACGGCCCTCGCGTCCACGGTGACGTCCGTGCTCGCGCTGGTGTTGCCGGCGCTGTTCCAGGCCGACGCCTGGAGCCCGACGAGCGCGTTCGGCGCGTATTTGCGCACCATCGAGATCATGCACTGCCCCATGCCGGCGATGGTGGAGGGGAGCGAGCTGCAGTCGGTCGAGTTGACCGAGCCGACGGCCGCCGGGAGCGTCGTCGGGTCGCCGGCCTGCCGGACGTAACCCCAGAAGTCCGGCTCGATGTGGAGGATGGCCTTCGCCTGCCCGATCGTCTGCAGCAGGAAGCGCCAGTCGTTGTAGTAGCGGGTCATGATCCCGGTGTTCGTCGCCGCCTGGGTCGCCTCGGCCGTCCCCTCCTGGAAGTTGGTGATGGTGGCCTGCGCCGTCTGCAGGATCTCGTAGTACGTGAACATCGGGATCTGCGGCGGGGTCGCGGCCGCGGCGCCCTGGAGGAAGTACGTCGCGTACATGCCCGGGGGCGTGTTGTAGCAACCCCACCAGCTCCCCGAGGGGGCACACGACGAGCACGAAGTGCACGGCGTCGAGCTCGAGAAGAGGCCCCCCGAGAGGTAGACGTAGCGGAGGTCGTACGGCGCCGCGCCTTCCGCGGTGTTGGAGCCGCTCACGCCTACGATGAGTCGGTCTTTGCCGAGCGCGGACAGAAAGGACGAGCCGAGGCAGCTGCCGGCGGCGTCCCTACCGGAAGCGATGGTGCCGTCGCTCCCCGAGTCCACTCCGGCGGTGCCGCCTCCGGAGCTCGCGCCGGAGCCCGAGCTGGACATCGCGCCGCTGCTTGAGGCGCCTTGCCCGCCATCGTCCTGTGCGGCCTGGGACGCATCGGCGCCGGAGCCCTTGTCGTTGCCGCTGCTGCTGCAAGCGACCACGAGAGACGCAACGGTGAGAGAGAAGAATGCGGCGCGCGAAGCGTGTCGCCGACCGCCGGACTGGCCGGGTTGGGTTCGAATTGTGGACATATGGCTTGTCCCAGCATACGCCTGCCAAGCGTAGACCTACACCGCGGAGTAGGGCTCCTGCCCGGGCATCAGCGCGCTGCAGTGTGCTGAGGCGGTGGCAGACGACTTCGAAGCCGACCCCGAAGCGTTGCCGGAGCCGATCGATGTCGTACCGAACGCTCTCCGTCGCCTCGAGAAACAGACGGTAAGGCATGATGAGCGCGCCGGCGAAGTAGTTGGTGACACGAAAGGAAAGGACGTAGACATGTTCACGTTCCCTGAGGCGCCCGGAGGCAGCAAAGGCTCTGCCGAGGTCGGCCCCGCTCCGTATCATCACCGGTCGGACTGCAACATCTGCCGGAAACAAGACGGGCTCAAGACGGGATCAGCGCTCTTGGACGTCCCCCGTGCTGGGGGGTATCGTCGAGGGCGAGCACCTCCTCGTCGAGCACGCTCCATTGCAGTCATCCAGTGCAGGAACCGTCATCGTCGAGACCAAGCGGCACCTTTTGGATTTCGGAGAAATGACGCCAGCCGAGATTGCGGAGTTCGGTTCGACCGTCCATCGACTCGTCCCAGCGGTCAAGGTGGCCACTGGAGTCCAGCGCGTCTACCTACTGGCGTTGATGGAGCGCGCACCCCACTTTCACCTTTGGCTAATACCGAAGAAGGACGTGGGAGAGCTTCGAGGCGTGGCTTACATGGCCCAACTGCCCCCACTGACGGCCTCGCAGAGTGAGGCAGAGGCGATGTCGGGCGCGATCCGCGCTGCGTTCGAGCGGACTTGAAGCCCTCCGATACCCTCGCGCGCATGGCACCCCGGTTGCGGCTACGATGCGAGACCCAGACACGAACGGAGGCGAGTCATGAGCCCTGACACGAAGAAGGAAGCGATCACCCGCGATGCCATCCTGGCGCTCCTCAGCGACGCCGAGGTGGCGAAAGTGAGCCGCGCGGAGGACGAGCCGCGGCTGGTCGAAGGGGACGAATACGTCGACCTCGAAGACCCCAGCGCGGGCGTGCGACAGGTGCATGCGAAGTCGGCAAGCCCGAGGAGTGCTCTGCCGCGAAGCGCCGTCTCGGACTCGACTTGGGCCAGGATCGTCGCGGTCGTCGGGCGCTGACCGAGCGAAGAGGCTCCCCCTTCGCCGATCGGCCCCGTCGCGCTGCGCGGCTTCGTCCGACAGGGTCACTTCTTCCACCAGCCGAAGCCTCTCTTCACGCCGGCGTTTGCGAGATCCTCTTCGCTGATGTCGCCTGCTCGCCGCTGCTCGCAGAGGTCCACGAACGTTGTCACCACGCCGCGGTCGAAGAAGGTTCCGTGCGTCGCGCACGAGTCGATCGAGCAGCCCGTCTCTCCGAGATCCCTCCGGACCAGGGGCGTCTGGCAGAAGGGGCAGCGGAGCATGGGGCGCCGGTCCATCGGGTACGCCACGAAAACCCTCAGGAAGCGCGCGATCGAGTACATGATCGCCTCGTCGCGAGCGCGCTCGAGCACGGCGACCGTCTGCGGTTCGAGGAAGACGCCGCCGCACGTGTCGCATCCACGCACGGTATGCGTCCCGACGGGCCTCTCCACGAGGGGGAAGGCGCATCGCGGACAGGTCGCGGCCTCGCTCTCTGGAACCGCCCGGCGCGCTCGGACCTCGGCGCCCCCGTCGCTCCGGGGAGCCGCGACGATGCGCTCGACGACCTTCTCGATCACGCGCGGGGCCGGGACCGAGCGGAACGCCTACCAACGTTGTCCGCGTTTCCAGTAAGAACGGCACCGTGCCCGCGAGCTCGGTCCGCGACATGACCAACATGTAGCACCCTGTCCGCGGCGCCGTTGACTTGAGCCCGTCGGGGTTCGATCCTTCGACATGGCCTCGACTTCTGAGCCAGGCGGTGACGTCGGCTCGTTGCACCGGGGGCTGCTCGACGCGCAGGCCAAGGCGGCCCGGCTCGACCGGTGGCTCAACGTGCTCTTCGCGACTTCGCCCGTAGCGCTGGGCATCATCTCGGTCTTCGAGAACCGCTATGTGCGAGCGAACCCGGCCATGGCGGAGCTTTTCGGCATGTCCGTCGAAGAGATCCTCAACAGCGATCCGTTCTCGATGGCGCTGAGGATTACCCACCCGGACGAGCTCGTGGCTGAGCAGAAACTCTTCGCAGAGCTGGTATCCGGCGTGCGCTCCTCCTATCGAGTCGAGAAGCGGTGCATGCGTCCGGACGGCTCGTTCCGATGGGCGCTCCTCACGTTCGGCGCGATCCTCGACGACCCGGGTGGCCCTGCGGCGCCGGTCGGAGCGCTCCACTTCGCGGTGGTCCAAGGCGTCGACATCACCGACCGGAAAGCGTTGGCGGAGACGCTCCAACGGCGCGAGGCCGAGCTCCGGCATGTCCAGAAGATCGACGGCATTGGGCGCCTCGCCGCGGGAGTCGCGCACGACTTCAACAACCTGCTGACTGTCATCGTGGGGCACGGCGAGATGCTCAAACGCCGTTTCGGCGATGGCGTGGGGACGCCCTCCGTGCAGGATCTGCAAGAAGACCTGGAGGCGATCCTCTCGGCCGCCGAGCGCGCTGCGGACCTCACCGCCCAGCTCCTCGCATACGGGCGGCGCGAGCGCGTGGCGCCGCGAACCCTCGTCCTGTCGGATGCGGTCGAAAAGCTGCAGCGACTACTGGGCCGTATCCTCGGGTCGAGCATCAAGGTCGAACAGTCCCTGACAGCCGTCGGTTGCATTTTCGCCGACGAGGGACAGATTGGTCAGGTTGTCATGAACCTCTTGCTGAACGCGCGCGATGCGCTCGCCGAAAGCGGTCGCATCCGGATCGTCACACGGGATGTCTTCGACGGGACGCGACCGGGGTCCGGGCAGTGTGTGGCGCTCATCGTCTCCGACACGGGTCACGGCATGAGCCCCGAAGTTCAGGCGCGGATGTTCGAGCCCTTCTTTACCACGCGCGCAGAACGTCCGGGCACGCAAGGGACGGGCCTCGGGCTCGCGACAGTTCAACGGATCGTCACCGAGATCGGCGGGCGCATCGACGTCGAAAGTGAGCCAGGAGATGGCACGACCGTGACCGTTCTCTTCCCCCGGGTCGAGAGCACGTCGAAAGAGGTCGAGAGAGCCCAAGCCCCCCTTCTCCCGGCGGCCGCGCCGAACAGTCAACGGATACTGGTGGTCGAAGACGAGCCGGCCGTACGCTCGCTGATCGGAACCGTGCTTCTGGGTGCACACTATTGGGTGATGGTGGCGCGCGATGGCGAAGAAGCGTTGCGATTCATCGAAGCCGAGCCACAGCCATTTCACCTGATCGTGACCGACTTGGTGATGCCTAGCATCGGAGGTGTGTCTTTGGCCGAGCGCCTCCACGAGCGCGCAAGCCCGCCGCGGATGCTGTTCGTCTCCGGGTACAGCAAGCACAGCCCGACGGAGCTTTCGCTCTACGGCAACCTCCTTCCCAAGCCATTCACCCCGGCGCAGCTGCTCGCGGCGGTATCACGGGCGCTGAGCGATCCAAGCTGATCCCCCCGAGCAACGCGGGCGGCGGGCCGCTCATCAGAGCCGCCAACCCACCTGGAGATTGAGCGATGCCCAGCCGCCCCCGCCTCGACGAGAAGTCCGTCGCCTCCGCCGCGCTCTCAGCTATGGAGGGCTTCCACGCCGACGTCGTCCGCAAGGTCAGGGAGTCCGTCCTCGGCAACCGGGTCGTCGTCGTCGGAATGGCGCAAAACTCGCACGTGGGCAACGTGCGCAAGGCGCTCGACGAAGCGGGCGTGACGTACACCTACCTGGAGTACGGAAGCTACTTCTCGAAGTGGAGGGAGAGGCTGGCCATCAAGCTCTGGAGCGGCTGGCCGACGTTCCCGCAGGTCTTCGTGAACGGCACGCTCATCGGCGGCGAGGTCCTGACGAAGGCAGCCCTTGCCGACGACTCGCTCAAGTCCTCTCTCGGTGGTGTCGCAGCCGACGCCTCGGCATAGGGGAACCATCGCTCGCCATTCAGATCGTGCTTCAGAGTGCAGGGGGCAGCCCGCTGATGCGCTTTATTCGCGATCGGAGCAGACCATGAGGCTCGTTGTATTCGGCGCCACTGGCTCCACGGGCCGTCAGGTCGTGGACCAGTCGCTCTTCGCCGGCCACGACGTCACCGCTGTGGTGCGCCGCCCTGACCAGGTCGCGCCACGCCCGCGTCTGGTCGCCCGCGCGGGCGACGTGCTCGACGCTGCCAGCTTGCACGAGAGCTGCAGCGGGGCCGACGCGGTCGTGAGCTGCGTCGGCCCACGCAGCAACCTCCGCCCGGGCACGGTGATGTCCGCCGGCACCGCGCACATGGTCGCCGCAGCAGAGGCCGCCGGCGTTCGCCGCTTCGTTTTCCAGAGCGGCATCGGGCTCAGCGACGGCGTCGAGCTGTCACGTGCCAATCGCTGGGTGCTGCGCGTATGGCGCCCGCTGTTCGCCGCCGCCATTCACGACAAGGCCGAGGGCGAGCGCGTCCTCCGTGCCAGCGCGCTCGAGTGGGTGATCGTCCGCCCCGTAGTCCTGCGCGACGCGCCGGCGGTCGGCCACTACTTGGCCGGCCCACGCGCACCGGTCGCGCCCCTCGTCTCGCTCTCCTTTGCCGACTGTGCCGCCTGCCTACTGCACGCGCTCAGCGAGCCGGCCTGGACACGTCAGATCGTCAATCTCGGCAGGGGTCTCGCCTTGCTTTAGGTGCTTCGATGGCAGCGCATCACGACGGACGCACCGTCGAGCCACTACGGGCAAGCGGCGCCATCCAGATGGCAGGCGCCCGCGTCGCACTGAGTTCCGGCGGCACATGAATTGAGCCCGGTGCAGCCCACTGTGCATGTCGCCCCGCCGCAGCCGACCGGACCGCTGCACGCGTTCAGGCCGTTGCAGCAAACCGTCGTCTGGGCCCCCTGGCTCGCGATCGACCCGGTGCACGAGCCGATGCTGCCGCAACCGATGTGGCACGAACCGGGACCGTCGCACGCGATCGCGGTGCAGGACCCCGTGCCGGAGCAGTCGACCGTGCACCCGCTGCCTCCGCATGCAATCGCGCCCTGGCAGGAGTTGCTCCCGGTGCAGTCGATGGTGCACGAGCTGGCGTCGCGGCAATCCACGCCTCCCGCGCAACCGCTCACGCCGCACGAGATTTGACAGGGCACACCAGCGGGACACACCACGGTCGTGGCACAGCTACCCGTTGGCGTGCAGTCGACCGAACACCCGCCTCCGTCGAGGCAAGTGGCCCCCGTCGGGCAGGGCGGCGCGCAGACTGCCGCTCCGTCACCGCTCCCGGCGTCCGCGCTTCCCGCGTCGGGGTTCCCGACATCGGCGCCCGCTGCGTCTCGGACGCCGGCGTCGATCGACGTGGCATCGAGCGACCCTCCGCCATCGAGCGGAGCGTCGGGCGCAGTCTCCAGAGGAGTCGCGTCGATTGGCGTTGCGTCCTCGCCCGAGTCCGAGGCTCCTCCCGAAGGGGCCTCTACCGACGCGTCCCCCGGGCTGAACCGGTCGAAGTCGTACCCGCAGCCGACTGCGAGCGCAGAGAGCGCGAGTGCCAGCCGCGTGCGCTCCACGATTGGCATCGTACTCGATCCGCTGCAGCGTCGCGGCGTGCGTCGCTGCGAACAGGCCCCCCGTGTCCCTCGATGGCGCACGGTGGGTCGCGGCCGTGAACAAAAAAGTCACGTACGAGGCACCTCGCCACGCACCGAGCGCGCGAAAGAGCCGCAATGCCGCGACTCCTCGGGCGGGCGGGTACTTCCCACGGGGCACGGAGTCTGCACTGCGGAGGCCGCCCGGACCCGACCGAGAAGGATTACCCCATGCAAACGACGAACGCGACGACATCCGATCCGATTGAGAACAGCGTCCTTCACGTCCGACTGCCCAAGGCCAAGAGCAGCAACGGGGCTTCCCACCGAGTGCAGGTCCCAGTACGAGCCGCGTAACGTCAACTCACTCGAAGTCGGAGGGTGCGGCGGCCGTGCGCGAAACCACAAGCCCAGTCCTCGTCGTGGAGGACGATGGCGACAGTCGCGCAGCCATCTGCTCGATGCTCTCCCTTGAAGGATATTCAGTCGTCCAGGTCGCAGACGGGAAGCAAGCGCTCGACCTGCTCGTCTCGGAGGGGCAAGAGAGACCGTGTCTGATCGTTCTGGATCTGGGGATGCCCGTCATGTCCGGCTGGGAGTTCCTGGCAATTGCTCGCAACTACGCACGACTCGCAAGCATTCCGGTGCTCGTAACCTCAGGGAGACAAGATCACCCCGAGGCTCTCAAACACGGTGCGATCATCGGTCGCCTCCACAAGCCTCTAAACTTCCAGACGCTGCTTGCAACGGTCCGACGCGTTGTGCAGGAGCACAGCCAGATCGCAGGGGAGAGTTAGGCTAACCAGCGACAGCCCCGAAGATCTGCTCTACCCACGCGTTCACGAACTTCCCCTCCGGGTCGTACGCGCGAGTCAGCTGGCGGAGCTCGTCCAGCCTGGGCCACGCCTTCTTCAGGTAGCCCGGGTCGAAGCTCGCCTCCTTGCCCCAGTGGGGGCGGCCGCCGCGCGCCATGGCGAACGTTTCGAATCGCGCGAGCTGATCGTGCCAGCGGTCCGCGCGGTCCATGTTGTACATGGACAGCCAGATCGAGTCGCGCTCGCTGGCAGGGCTCAGCCAGAAGTCGTCACCGCGCGTGAACCGGATCTCCTGGATGAAGTTGTACGTGTGACCGCTGCCCGAGAGCAGCTCCCGGTATTCCTTGAGCAGGTCCCTGGCGTCCGCGTAGTCGAAGGCCCACTCGGTCTCGCGATGGACGGGGGGCGAGGGGACCAGGAACCCGACGGGGCTCTTGCAGATCCGGTCGTAAGGCCTGCCGGTCTCTCTCGTCAGGATGTCGTTGATCACGGGGACGAGTCTCTTCCGGTCGAGCGACTCGAGGGCGATGAGGGCGCGGTAGACGGTGACCGCGAGGAACTCGTCCTTGAACCAGCGCTTCAGATGGCTGTCGTTGCGGGCGGCGTCGGTCCGGTTGTTCTGGAAGAGGACGACCGTGTCGCCGGGGACGAACCACCAGAGCTTGAAGTGGTCGTAGCCGCCCACGTAGTCGTCGAGGTGGTCGACGAGCTCGTCGAACTTCGTCGTGCCGGTGACGGCGTGGATCTGGAAGGACGGGACGACCGAGAGCGTGAGCTCGTGGACGATCCCGAAGCACCCGAGGCCGACGACGACCGCATTGAAGTCGGGATGGCTCCTGCTCATGCGCCTCGGCGTGGCCGTCCCGTCGACGAGCTCGAGGCTCTCGACCTGCGCCGCCAGGCAGCGGAAGGCCTTGCCGGTTCCGTGCGTCCCGGTGGAGATCGCCCCGGCCAGCGACTGTTCGTCGATGGATCCCAGGTTGGCCAGGGCGAGCCCGTGCTCCTCGAGCCGCGCGATCAGCTCCCGGAGCTTGATCCCGGCCTGCACCGTCACGCGCAGGTTCTCCCTGTCGACCCGCACGAGCTGGTTCATCCGGTCGAGCGACACCAGGGTGCCGTCGGTGACGATGCCCTTCGACCAGGAATGGCGCGAGCCCATCACGCGCACCTTGCGCGCCCCGGCGACGACCGCCTGCAGCTGCGCCGCGCTCTCTGGATAGGCGACGGTGGAGGGACGGAAGGTCCACGTCCTGCCGTAATTCTTTACACTGGGCATCCGGTGCGGGCTTCGCTTCTCGCCCTCGAGCGGGCTGGGGCCCACGGTACACGGCCCGCTTCGGAGGGCGAGGCTGGAGTAAAATGCCGGCGTGGACGATGTCACCGCGCGCGACCCCTCCGTCGTTGCTTGTGTTGCCGGGGCGCGCGTCCTCGCCATGCGCGCGGTCATCTCGGAGCAGTTCGGGCCCTCGACGATCGACAGAGCGCTCGTCCACGTCGCTCCTGACGTCCGCACGGAGTACGAGCAGCTCACCTCCATCGCGTGGGTGCGTTCGAGCACCGACTACACCGTGCACGACGCCATCGCCGCCGTGGTCGGTCGAGAGCCCCTCGGCTTTCACGAGCAGATGCTCCGCGCGGCGATGGCGCGTTCCTTCAAGACGATCTGGCGCGTCCTGCTGCGCCTGACGTCCGACGAGGCGCTCATCGCTCGCACGCCCGGTATCTACCGGCGAACGCGCAATGTCGGCCAGATGGCGGTGCAGGCCAACACACGTGGGCGCGCAGAGTTCGAGCTGACGCAGTATCCCGGCATCGGGCCGCGTGACATTCGGTCGATTGGAGCTGGCCTCGAGGTCGTGCTGTCCCTGACCGGGCGCGCGAATGCCCACGCCGTCGCGCGCCGGACGCTCAACGGCGCGATCTACACCCTGACGTGGCGCGCATAGGCCGAGGGCGTTGCAGCGACCCCCGCGTCGCGGCGGAAGTCGCGCGCGCCCGTGCCAAGCGCTAGCCCAACCATAGAAGGTCAGGGACAGCCTGCATCGAGCCAGTCGGCGACGGCCGCGCGCCCTTCATCCGTCGGCAGCGGATGGCCGGCGACCATTTTGGGATAGGTCTCCGCCGGCGAGCGCCAGCATCAACACTGCGACGCGCATCGACATGGCACCCGGCGAATCATAACAACCGCGACGGCGGAAGCGTCAGAAGAGCGCGGTGCCGAACTGCTTTGCGTACTCGGCGTTCAATCGCTGCCAGCCGCCAAACTTCATGGCCTCGGGGCCGACGAGGCGTCCAATGGGGCGACCAGCGAGAAGCCGCTCCAGGACATCGAAGCAGATGTGCCAGCCCGCAGCGCCCATCGATATGAATCTGCGGTCGATGTTGAACCAAAGATTGAGCCGGGTGCCGCCGGCTCCCAGCGGTTCCAGTTCCCAGCGGATTTCTTGTTCCCCCCAGGTGAATTCGAGCACCTTGGGCGGGTCGGCCCGCTTCACGTGGGTCTCGGATACATGCGGCGTCGGCGCGCCCACTGTCGAGAGCCTCGCGGCGCCAAGGGTACCGAGGTTCCGGTCGGAATCGAACGGAGCCCACTCGCGGAGATGCTCGGGGTCCGTGAGCGCGTTCCAAACCTTGGCGGGAGGGTGGGAGAGGTCGCGGACGAGAACGAGCGTCCACTTCTCTCCATCTTTTCGGACCTCGGCGCCAGAAGCGGCACCCGGCGCGTACTGCTCACGGCTGCTCATGTCTTCTTCTTAGAAGGTTTCGCCTTGCCAGAACTGTTGACGGCGACCGCTTGGCGAACGAGCGCCTTGAAGGCGGACTCGTCAACTTCCTCTCCTTCGTGGATGTCGATCGCGCGGCGCGTGTTTCCGTCGAGACTCGAGTTGAAGAGACGGGCCGGATCCTTCAGAGAGGCGCCCTTGGCGAAAGTAAGCTTAACGACCTTCTTGTAGGACTCGCCAGTGCAGACAATGCCGTCGTGCGACCAAATCGGAGTGCCCATCCACTTCCACTCCTCGACGACGTCCGGGTCTGCTTCCTTGATGAGCTTGCGCATCCTGCTGAGGGTTTTCCCGCGCCAGTCCCCGAGCTCGGCGATTCTTTTCGAGATGAGCTCCGATGCCGACTGGCCTTGGCTCGCGCCCGCCTTTTTCATGTTCTCATCCTAGAAGTTCCAGATAGAGCAGCACGCTCAAGATGGCCCGTCTATTGCTCCGCGATGATGGCAAACGATGATTCGACGGACATATAGCCGACCGTTTATATTCTCGTCAATTCATACTCTGCGAACCAAGGTCTCGCAGGCCGCCAAACCGGTTCAGAGAGAACCTCTTGCGAGGCTCGGCCTCGTGCAAGCGGCAGCGCTTGACCGCGCGCGCGTACGGATCCACCCTGTCGACAGGCGTTCGGGGCGCCTCCGGGTCCGCGGGAAGGGTCGAACCCCCCCTCAGTCGTTGGGTCTCCACCAACTTCTTGCTGCCCGAGTTGCGGACCACGGGTCGAAAGGCAAGAGGTTGCCATGCGACGCGAGCTGCCCCGTCATCCGCACATCGATCATCTCAAGAAGCAAGCGAAGGAGCTGCTCGAGGGCCACCGGCGTGGCGACGCTGAAGCCCTCGCGCGAATCGTCGCTTCTCTGCCCGCCTTCGCGAAAGTGAGCGAGACGGACGCGGCGCGCGCGCCGTTCGCGCTCCACGACGCGCAGTCGGTCGTTGCGCGTGAGTACGGCTTTCCAAGCTGGCACGAGCTGCGCGTCGAGACCCAGCGGCGCGGCAGCCAAGCGGTGCCCGACTCGCTCTTGCGCGCGCTCGCCGGCCGACCCCTGCCCGCCGAAGTAACCGCAGCCCTATCGGAAGCGTGGGATGCGCGAGCCCCCGTCGCGCAGCCTGCGGATACCGAGCGTGCGGCCACGCTGCCGCTCCTCGCCTTTCGCGGGGCGATGCTCACGCCGGGGGCCGTCGCGCCGATCCACGTGGGCCGCGCCTCGTCGCTGGCGGCCGTCGACGCCGCTCTCGCGTCGACCCCTCCCTTGATCGCGGTATTCACGCAACGCGACGCGGTGGTCGACGAGCCGGGCGTCGCGGACCTCTACTCGGTCGGCTGCCTCGCGCTCGTGAAGAAGCGACTCACGGCGGAGCCCGGCACGTTCATCGTGGTCGAGGGCATCTCGTGGGCTTCCCTAGAATCGAGCGAGCCCCCGGGCGGAGAGGCGTTTACCGCCGTCCGTGTCCGTTCTCTCGAGGCGACGGACGACCTTCCGGATGCCGAGCGTAAGTCCCTCTTCGAGGCGCTGCGCGAACGGGCCCACCGCCTCGCGCGCGCGATGCCGCAGCCCGAGCGCGTCGTGGCCCTCATCGACTCGATCGGCGCTCCGGCTCGCCTGTCCGATCTCGTCGTGGCCAACCTCCCTTGCCCCGTGGCCGACAAGGCGCGCTTTGCGGCCGAGACCACGCTCCGGGATCGACTGCGCGTTGCCATCGCCCTCTGCGATGCGCAGCTCGCCGCCGCCCCGTAGCGTGACTCAAACCTCCGCACCGGGCATCGCCCCCTCACGACAGGTTCGAATCGCCCGCTCCAAAAGCTCCTTGCGCGTGGTAGACGCTACGTATACTATACGTGCATGGACGGCCTACGCGACAAGAAGTGCTTCATCACCGGCGCCGCGAGCGGCATCGGGCGTGCGACGGCGCTTGCGGCCGCTGCATCGGGCGCGGATCTGTTCCTCACGGACGTGAATGGAGAGCTCCTCGACGCGACCGTCGCGGAGATCCGCGCGGCCGGTGGGAGGGTCTCCGATCATCAGGCGCTCGACATCTCCGACTTCGAATCGGTGAAGGCATTCGCCGACGCGATCCATGCCCGCGCCGGAAGCATGGACGTCGTGATGAACATCGCGGGGATTTCTATCTGGGGCAGCGTCGAGAACCTCGAACATCATCACTGGAAGCGAGTGGTGGACGTGAACCTGATGGGTCCGATTCACGTCGTCGAGTGCTTCGTTCCGGCGATGATCCGCGCCAAAAGGGGCGGTCACCTCGTGAACGTGTCGTCGGCCGCCGGTCTCTTCGGGCTACCCTGGCATGCGGCGTACAGCGCGAGCAAGTTCGGCCTCCGCGGAGTTTCCGAGGTGCTCCGGTTCGACCTCGAGCGCCACGGCATCGGCGTCAGCCTCGTGTGTCCGGGCGCGGTGAACACCCCTCTCACGGGAACGGTCCAGATCATCGGCGTCGATCTCGAGACTCCGGAAGCCAAGAAGTTCAGGGCGGGATTCCGCAAGCGAGCGGTCTCTCCGGAGACGGCCGCGGCCGCCATTCTGCGCGGCGTCCTTCGGAACGAGTACCTGGTCTTCACATCGCGGGACATCCGCGTGGGTCACTGGTTTCAGCGCACCCTGGGCTTCCTCTACGAGCGCGCGATGCGACGCATGAACGACCGATTGAGCCGTGTCGCGCAGGTCGGGCCCCGTCATGAGGTGCGCCGTCTCTCCGAGGAGCGCGCGTGACATGGCTCGCGTTCCCTACGCTCCTGCCGGGAATCCGGGGTCGGACCACCCGCTCAACCTTTTCCGGATGCTGGCGCACAGCCCGCCGGTCATGTCCGGTTTCGCGAAACTGGGCGGCGCGCTGCTGCAGGACGCCGCTCTCGATCCTCGGCTCCGAGAGATAGCGATCGTCCGCATCGGGCTCCTCGCTGGTGCGTCGTACGAAGTCGAGAAGCACACCGCCATCGCCCGGGCAGTTGGGTTAACCGGCGGGGAGATCGCTGCCCTTCGACCGGGCGAGAGTCGCGCCTCTCTCAGTGACGCCGCGCGTGCCGTGATCGACCTTGCCGACGAACTCTTCGACAGGGCCCGCGCCACCGACGCCGTGCTGACTCGCGTTCGACAGCATCTGGACGATCGACAGCTCGTCGAGCTCGTCGTGGCGATTGGCTACTACGGTCTCGTGTGCCGCGTGCTGGAAACACTTGGAGTCGATCGCGAGGTCACGCCATGAGCCGAGATCTGCGGATACGAGGATGCCGGGCAGGCGCGCGTGCGCTGCTGAGCGACGGGTGCGTGCTCCGGGCTGCGCGCTCATTCGCCTGTGGCCTCGTCATGAGCGCAGTGGCCCTGGGGAGCGCGACGGGATGCGGCCCGGCGTCCACGCCCAACGGGGACGGGGCCAACCCGCGCGTGTCGGATGCCGGTGAGGGCCTGAACTCCTCGCCCGGCCAGCCCGTCTCGTCCGTCTACCAGGCTCCGGACGCCGGCGGCACGACGCAGCCGTATAGCAGCGGGGGCGCGACGCAGCTGGATGACGACGGCGGCTCGGAAGCCGGGGTCGACGCGGCTCCCTTGGCGATCACGTGCACGCCGGTCGCCGCGGGCGTGGGTGCGGTGAGCGTAAATAATGCGGCCGCTCGCCAGTACTACGTGGATCTCCCGACGGACACGTCGGGGCCGATGGCGCTCATGTTCTCCTGGCACGGCTACAACCAGGCGCCTCTCGACTTCAAGAACATGGTCGGCTTCGATCCGAACGGCGCCTCGATGCCGATGGTCATCGTCACCCCCACCGACACGGGGCTTTTCCTGCCGGAGGGGCTCGACTGGTTCATCGAGGGGTCGAGCGGGAACGTCGACTTCCCGTACTTCCAAGGCATGCTCTCCTGCCTCGAGAGCGAGTTCAACGTCGACAAGACTCGCGTCTACTCTTTCGGCTTCTCGGCCGGGGCGGTCTTCACCAACCTACTCGATTCGCAGTGGCCGCACCTGTTCGCGGCCATCGTCACCGAATCGGGAGCGTGGTCCAGCGACCCGGCCGAGGTCGCGGCCATCGTCGCCGTAGGATCTGTGGTGCCGTGGGATTGGCCGCCGCTCAACCCGGTGGACCGCGGCGACGTCCTGATGACCCACGGCGGTCCCACCGACTTCGCGACCATCATCAGTATAGAAGCTGCAGCCCAGGCGGCCTTGCCATTCCTGCTCATGAACGACCGCACGGTCGTCGATTGCGCACACACCGCCGGTCACGCGATCGATCCGCTCGTCAGCAACCAAGCGATCTACGAGTACCTCCTGGCGCACCAACTGGGGCAGCCGTCGCCATACCAAGGGGGCCAGCTACCGGCGGACTTCCCGCCGAGCTGCGCCCTCAGCCTTCCCTGAGGAGCGGACAATGCGCGGCCCATTCGTATACTTACGCTTGGAGGCACTCATGAAGAGCATGGCCGGGGGATGTGCGCGGTGCTTGCCCGCCGGCTTCGCCGTCAGCGCCCTAGCCGTGGCGCTCGTGGCCGGATGCGGTAGCGCATCGGAGGCACCGGATTCTTCGAGATCGCCCGTCGACGCTGGCCGCTCCGAAGTCGGGGTCGACGCGGCTCCCTTGGCGATCACGTGCACGCCGGTCGCCGCGGGCGTGGGTGCGGTGAGCGTAAATAATGCGGCCGCTCGCCAGTACTACGTGGATCTCCCGACGGACACGTCGGGGCCGATGGCGCTCATGTTCTCCTGGCACGGCTACAACCAGGCGCCTCTCGACTTCAAGAACATGGTCGGCTTCGATCCGAACGGCGCCTCGATGCCGATGGTCATCGTCACCCCCACCGACACGGGGCTTTTCCTGCCGGAGGGGCTCGACTGGTTCATCGAGGGGTCGAGCGGGAACGTCGACTTCCCGTACTTCCAAGGCATGCTCTCCTGCCTCGAGAGCGAGTTCAACGTCGACAAGACTCGCGTCTACTCTTTCGGCTTCTCGGCCGGGGCGGTCTTCACCAACCTACTCGATTCGCAGTGGCCGCACCTGTTCGCGGCCATCGTCACCGAATCGGGAGCGTGGTTCAGCGACCCGGCCGAGGTAGCAGCAATCGTCTCCGGCCTAGGATTTGCCGTGCCGTGGGATTGGCCGCCACTCAATCCGGCGGACCGCGGCGACGTCCTGATGACCCACGGCGGTCCCAACGACTTCGCGACCATCATCAGTATAGAGACGGCGGCCCAGGCGGCCTTGCCGTTCCTGCTGAAGAACGACCGCACGGTCGTCGACTGCGCACACACCGCCGGTCACGCGATCGATCCGCTCGTCAGCAACCAAGCGATCTACGAGTACCTCCTGGCGCACCAGCTGGGGCAGCCGTCGCCGTACCAAGGGGGCCAGCTACCGGCGGACTTCCCGCCGAGCTGCGCCCTCAGCCTTCCCTGAGGAGCGGACGATGCGCGGCCAGCCGGGGGACGATGGGCGCCCCGCGCGCGCATCCAGCGGCTCCCCTCACTGCGCGGCGACGGCTCCCGCAGCGCCCACCGCGGTCCGCGGCTTCGGAGTGGGAAGGGGCGCAACGCCAGCTCCTTCGCCCGCGATGGCGGCTGTGGCTATTCGGAGCATCATCGAGCGCGCGCGCTCGAAGCTTTCGGGCGATACACGACGCCCTTCGTCTCCTTCTTGGAGCACGAGTCGAGTGATTCCTTCGAGCGCGAACAGGATTCCCCTGAAATAGCAGCGTGTCCAGCGGCTTCGGGAACGTCTCTCTTGCGCGGGACGCCATCATCGAGGCCAGCGCTTCGTGAACCTCGATTCGGCGGGCGTTTAGCAAGGACTCCTGACGGTGCGCCTCCCCTCCCAACACGAACACCAGCCGAGCCTGCGCGCTCGCAGTCTGGAGGTGCGCGTCGATGCAGCGCTCCGCTTGACGTAGGGGATCGGCCTCCTGCTCGAGCGCGACGCGACACCGATGAAGCAACGCCTCGGTACCGAGCCGGTAGAGCGCGAGGAGGACGTCCTCCTTGCTCTCGTAGACGCGGTAGAACGTCCGCCTTGAGATCCGCGACGCCTGCAAGATGTCTTCGACTCCCGTAGAGCGAACGCCTCGCGCCGCAAAGACCTTTGCCGCGCCCTGCAGAACCATGGCTCGAACGACGTCGTCGCCAAGCTGCAGGCCCGAGGTGCCACGACGTTTTCGTGCCTTCCGTGCCATTGAATATGTAACGTATACCGTGGGTTGCATCCATTTTCAAGCGCCGCCACGACAGCGCAACTCACGCGCCCGCCCAGGAGCACGCCTCCGGAATCTCGCGCCGGCCGCCGCGCGATGCTCGATGACCGAAGCGTCTGCATCGCACCGGCAAGAGATGGTTGACGTAGGTATACGAACAGTATACTAGTCGCTGATGGCGGCCGAGAGGGTGTCCAAGATCTCGACGCGCTCCTTCTCCGCCAATGTGGCTGGCACGGGGCGCGGGTTGCCACGCCCGCGCGCTTGGACCGGGGGCGCGCGCGGCGCGGCACGCGCATGAGCGCTCCCCTTTGCACCCTCACGTACGAGGTCACCGGACGCATCGCGCGCATCACCCTCAACCGGCCCGAGCGCGGCAATGGCATCACCCGGGAGATGCCGCGGGAGCTCGCTGCATGCGTCGAGCACGCCAACCTGAATCCTGACGTCCACGCGATCGCACTCGCAGGCCGCGGCAAGGGATTCTGCGGAGGGTACGACCTGGTCGCAAGCGCCGAGCGCCGAGACAATGCTGCCTCGTCCGTGACGGACGCACCAACCGGCTCGCCGCTCGACCCGGCCGTGCTGCTCGCCAACCACGTTCCGGGCGCCACCTGGGACCCGACGGTCGACTACGCCATGATGAGCCGCAACGTTCGTGGCTTCATGTCGCTCTTTCACTCCGACAAGCCAGTCGTCTGCAAGGTGCACGGCTTCTGCGTCGCCGGCGGCACCGACATGGCCCTGTGCTCCGACCTGCTCGTCATCGAAGACACCGCCAAGATCGGCTACCCGCCCGCCCGCGTCTGGGGAGTTCCGACGACCGCGGTGTGGGCGTTCCGCATTGGCATCGAGAAAGCCAAGCGACTGCTCTTCACCGGCGACTGCTTGAGCGGCGCCGAGGCGGTCGCCTGGGGCCTCGCCACCGAGTGTGCCCCCCGCGACAAGCTGGACGAGCGCTTCGAGGCGCTGCTCGAGCGCATCGCGCGCGTCCCGGTCAACCAGCTTGTCATGATGAAGTTGCTCGTGAACCAAACCGTCATGGCGCAGGGCCTGCACGCGACTCAGATCCTCGGCACGCTCATGGACGGCATCGCGCGGCACACGCGCGAAGGGTACGCGTTCCAGCAGCGCGCGGCGGAGGCCGGGTTCAAGCAGGCCGTCCGAGAGCGGGACGAACCGTTCGGCGATTTCGGCGCATCGACCTTCAAGGGATAGGCTGCGCGCGCCGAGCGTTCGCCTATCAGCTATCCGGCAGCTGCCTCTTCGCGGCGTCGAAATCGGGCGCAATGCGGAGCGCTGCAACGGTCAAGGCGAGCATATCGTAGTGACCCACGAGCAGGCAGAGCTCGACGAGCTGTGGTTCGCCAAGGTGGGTGCGGATGGCTTGCCACGAGTCGTCGTCGACATCGCGCTTCGTGAGCAGTGCATCGACTGCGCGCAGGAGCGCACGCTCGTGCGGACTCCACCCGTCTGCGGTTGGACCAACGCCGACGCGTTCGACGGCGGCGGCGTCAAGGCCCAGGCGACGGGCGAGCCGCGTGTGGTGCTCCAGCTCGTACCGGCAGCGACGCAGGTGGGCTACGCGGAGAATGACCAGTTCGGTATCGCGCCGATGGAGGCTCCCGCCGGGCATCAGTCGAGCCGCAAAAAGGAGCCAACCACGGAAGAGCCTACGCTGTCGCCCCAGCGTGCTGAAGAGGTGTGCGTCGGGGACGCGCGCGCCCCGCGATATCAACCTGCAGAGAACCCAGTTGACTAGACCGAGCTCGCGCAGCCGACCGGGCTTGATGCGCGGCGCAGAATGAGCGACGAGATGCGGCTCGTTGGCAACGTCGTGAGGCTCGCCAGAACGGTTCGGAGGACGACGCGGGTCGTTCGCGGAGCTGGGGGCCTGCACGAGAACCCGTTGCCTTCCTGTCACGGTGTGTCTGCGGTGTACGGCGTGACGATTGTAAGGTATACAGAACGTATACAAAAGTCAAGGTGCTCGTCGGTAACTTGCGATCGTGGCATCGAACGGGGGCCGCTCATTTCTCGCTGGCGGAGGAGGCGGCGGTCCTTAGAGCCCGTCGTGCGGGTGTGCCTCGAAACTCCCCAGCCACATGGCCAGAGGCACGAAACACGCGGCGAGCGCCGCGGTGCCTACGTAGGGAGCCGCCGTGTTCCCCGCGAGGAGCGCGGTCCCGACGAGCGGCCCGAGCATCCCGCCGACGTCGCCACAGAACTGCATCAGACCGACGCCCGTCCCTCGTCGATCGCGCGGGACGATGTTCCCCATGAGGACGAGCAGCGACGGCCCGAGCCCCGCGCCCCCAGCGCCGACGAGCGCGAGACCGATCGCCAGTCCCGTCGCTTGATGAGAGAGACCAACGATCGCGAGCCCCGCCACGAGGAGCACCATGGCGCCGGTTGTCACACGCGCGTGAGCGCGCCACCGATCGCCGATGCGGCCGGCCAGCGGCGTTAGCGCCGCATCGACGACGATCATCCACCCCATGAGAATGCCGGCCGTCCCCTGCTCGTTGCGCGAGAGCACCGAGAGATGGCGTTCGTGGACGAGAAGCGCGAGCGTGGTGAGGATCATCCCGCCGACCGAGAAGTTGAGCACCAGATTGAGCGCGCCGACGGCGAAGAGGCGACGGTCCCGCATCGCGCGCAGCGTCTCCACGAGCGGGGGGCGTCCGTCGATGGGACCGCGCCAGTCGGGCACCCACAAGAACGCGGCAACGAGCGCCAGCACGACGGCGCCGGCCGCTATTGCGAAGGTCGCGGCGTCTCCAACCGAGTCGGAGAGTAGGCCCCCCGCCGCCAGCCCGATCGGAACGCCGAGCACCATCGCAGCGCGCACCGTCCCCGCCGCCCGCCCTGCCTGCGTGGGTCCACCCGCATGGAGCGCGAGCGCCTGGGCGGCGATGAAGACGCAAGCCGAACCCGGTCCGTGCAGCAATCGGCCCGCCAGAAAGAGAGGGCCGGCGCAGCGGGCCACGATCCCCAGCGCGTAGAGCGCCAGCACGACGACCTGCACCACGAGCCCGACGAGCAGCGTCCGACGTCCGCCGAACCGATCGGCCATCACGCCGACCAGAGGGCTCGATACCACGCGCATCGCGCGGTTGGCCGCGAGGATCAAGCCGATGAACGGGAGCGAGAGGCCAAGGCGCAAGCCAACGATGGGCAGGATGGGAAACGCGATCCCGCCTGCGATCCCTGCGAGGAGCGTCCCCGGTGTCAGTGCAAGCGCCAGCGACGCAGGTGACCGAGCTCCTTCACGGGATGTCGTTGCCGTATCTGGTTCGCTCGGCCGGGTCGAGAGCGGGGAGGTCACGAATCCGACGACCTGCCGGAGCAGATCGACGGCGGCCAGGAGTGTGCGCTGTTGCTCTGCATCGAGCTTCTCGGCAATCGCGAGCGCGAGCCAGTTTTGCCTCGCGGCTCTTCCCTCGGCGAAAACCCGCCTGCCCTCCGCGGTGATCGAGACGTTGCGGCATCGAGCGTCCGTGGCGTCGGCACGTCGGGCGACGAAGCCCGCCTCCTCGAGAGAGACGAGCGTAGTGCCCATCGACTGCGGCTTGACCATCTCCGCGCGGGCCAGCGACGCCGTCGTCGCAGGCCCAACCTCCAGGAGGCGCCGCAGGACCGCCTGCTCCGACACGCTGAGCGGGTGCCCGGCGGACTCGGCCCGCAGGCGACGGGTGAGAGCGCCGATGACCTGCCGAAGCTCATCAGCCACGATCTCGCTGCGCTTGGTGGTCTCTCGGGCCATCGGGGCAATGTGCCGATTAGCAGTCATACTTGCAAGTTTTACTTTCTAATGCGCCGGTGGGCGTGCGATATTGCGCCCATGAGCGAGACCGCGATCGTGACCGCGAACGGGACCTGTCGGAGTTACGTGTATCGGCCGACCGGCGGCGGCCCCTGGCCCGCCGTCCTCGTGTTCATGGACGGACTCGGCATCCGTCCCGCGATGCTGGAGGTGGGCGAGCGGCTGGCGACCTACGGCTACTTCGTTCTGCTTCCGGACCTGTTCTATCGCTCGGGGCCGTACGAGCCGATGGATGCGCAGACTGTGTTCACGGACCCGGAGAAGCGCAAGATCCTCTTGGAGAGGTTCATGCGACCCGCGACCCCCACCAACATCATGTCCGACACGCGCGCGTTCCTCGACTACCTCGCGGCGCAGCCTGACGTGAAGCCCGGCGGGATCGGAACGACCGGATACTGCATGGGCGGCTTGATGTCCCTGACCGCGGCGGGAACCTACCCCGATCGCGTCGTGGCCACCGCGTCGTACCACGGGGGCCGGCTCGCGACCGATGCGCCGGACAGTCCGCATCTGCTCGCATCGAAGGTCAGGTCACGTGTCTACATCGCCGGCGCGGCCGAGGACCCGTCGTTTCCCGACGAGATGAAAGCACGGTTGGAGGATGCCCTCACCAAGGCCCGTGTTGACCACAAGATCGATACCTACCAGGCCAAGCACGGCTGGGTGTTTCGCGACACCCCGGCTTACGACGCTGCTGCCGCGGAGCGGCACTGGCAATCGATGGTCGCGCTCTTCGATGCAACGCTGAAGACGTAATATTACGTGGCGGCGCGTCAGGAGCGAATCGCGCTGCCCTTCGACCAACGAACGGCTCGCTCTCGTCAACTGCGACATCCGAAACGCCCCGGCTCGCGCGAACATCCAAGCCGTCGATGGCAACGTCGCCCTCGGCGGAATGCGGCGCCGAAGCTGGCGAGTTCGCCCCGGTCGTCGATCGGTCGAGATGCGAGGGAAAGGCCGAGTGCGTCGAGGTCTGCCCCTTCCAGGTCTTCGAGGTTCGCCGCATCGACGATGCCGACTTCGCCAAGCTCGGCGTCCTCGCCAAGGTGAAGAACTTGGCGCACGGCCGCAAGACCGCCTACACGCCACTCGCCTCGGCCTGCCGGGCGTGCGGGAAGTGTGTGGCGTCGTGCCCAGAGAAGGCCATCAAGCTCGCTCGCACGGGCGGTTGACATCGGTGCTGCGCGCCGCAAGCTGGGATGAGCGCGAGGCGATTGCCCGCGTGTTCGAGCCCCGCAGGGAGCGACCGCCCCCGCGAGAGGAGAGGCCATGGTGGATACGGATGAGTCGCTGATCGACGCCTACTCGCGCGCAGTGGCCGGTGCGGCGGAGCGCGTGGGCCCGTCGGTCGTCAAGGTCGAGGTCGAGCGCAAGGGTGGCGGCTCCGGGGTTTTCTTCACGCCCGGACGGGTTCCTCCTCACCAACAGCCACGTCGTGCACGGCGCATCGCGCATCGAGGTGACCACGCCGGATGGGCGAAAGGCACCGGGCTACCTCGTCGGCGAGGACCCCCACACCGACCTCGCCGTCGTGCGAGTCCACGAAGTCGGCTTGACCGCCGCCCCGCTCGGATCGTCGAGCGACCTGCGCGTCGGGCAGATCGCGGTCGCTATCGGTAATCCCTACGGCTTCGCATGGACCGTGACGGCCGGAGTGGTAAGTGCTCTCGGGCGCACGCTGCGAACGGCGACCGGTCGCCTAGTGGAGAACGTGATCCAGACCGATGCGGCGCTCAACCCTGGCAACTCGGGCGGGCCCCTCGTGGACTCGAAGGGCGAAGTCATCGGAGTGAACACCGCCATGATCCTTCCGGCACAGGGTATCTGCTTCGCCATCGGAATCGATACGGCGAAGGTCGTCGCCGGCAAGTTGATGAAAGACGGCCGCATTCGTCGCGCGCACCTCGGCCTGGGCGGGCAGACGGTGCCCATAGTGCGGCGCCTGGTCGTGCACCACGGTCTCGTTAAGCCGAACGGTGTGCTCGTGGCGTCACTCGAGCGCGGTGGCCCCGCCGAGCGCGCCGGGATCGAGGAGGGGGACATCGTCGTCGGCTTCGCGGGAGAGGCCATCGCGGGGATCGACGATCTACATCGTCTCCTCGACGCCGAGCGCATTGGAGTGCGCTGCGAGGTCGAGTTCCTCCGCGGGACTGTTCGCCTGACACGCGCCGTTCTGCCGGGTGACGGGGAAGCCCAGGCCGCATAGCGGAACGGCCGCGTGGCCGAGGTCGACCACGAGCGCAGGGCGACT
Source organism: uncultured delta proteobacterium (assembly GCA_963847465.1). GTDB lineage: Bacteria > Myxococcota_A > Polyangia > Polyangiales > Polyangiaceae > Palsa-1150. Next base: position 593,182 of record CAWKAF010000034.1, read on the forward strand.
CGATGGCAATGGCTTGAGTCGAAGGTACAGACTACGTTGAGTGTCATGGGGGAAAGTAGGGACGCCTTCAATGCGGCCCAGATCAGGGTGCTGGAGCAGGTTGCGACGGCGACGCCACTGTCAAACGTGCTCGAAGCGATCGTTCGGTTGATCGAGCGTCAATCCGACGGAATGCTTTGCTCGATCCTTCTCCTGGACGACGAGCGCCAGTGCCTGCGGCACGGTGCCGCCCCGAACATACCTCCGGAGTACATACGTCTCTTGGACGGCGCGGCGATCGGGCCTGATGCGGGCTCTTGCGGTGCGGCGGCGTATCGGCGGGAGCGCGTAGTCATAGAGGACATCGCGACGCACCCGAACTGGACGGGCTACCGCGACATGGCCCTTCCGTACGGATTGCTCGCTAGCTGGTCGACCCCCATTCTTTCTCCGGAGCACAAGGTCCTTGGAACGTTCGCGATGTACTACCGCGAAGCTCCTCGCGGACCGACCGGGGCAGAGATCGAATGGGTAAGCACGGCCACCCACCTCGCGGCGATCGCGATCGCGCGGGATCGCGCCGAGCAAACCTTGCGGCAAAGCGAAGCGCGGGCCAAACAGCTCGCGCGTCTGTACGCCGTCTCGAGCAGCGTGAGCGAAGCCCTGGTCCGCTTTCGTGATCCGGAACAACTTTACGACATCGCATGCCGGATTGTGGTCGAGAAGGGCCTGGCCGTGGTCGCTGCCGTGGGTGCCTACATCCAAGGCGAGGACCGCGTCGAACTACTGGCCCGCTTTGGCAAGGACGACGGCTACATCGACGCAGTCCTTCTCCTCGGTCGAGACAAATCGCCCTCAAAGACAATTCGAACGGGTGCGACCATCACCAACGATATCGCGAGCGATCAAGAATTTCACTGGAAGGAGGAAGCGCTCCGCCGCGGGTTCCGCTCTCGCGCCCTCTTCCCACTACGACTCCGTGAACGCGTATTGGGGGTCTTTGCGATCTACGGCGAAACGGCCGAATTCTTCCGCGAGGAAGAGGTTCGTGTCCTGAGCGCGGTGTCTGAGAACCTATCCTTCGCCATCGAGTCGTCGAGGAACGAGAAGGAACTGCGGGAGCGCGAAGAGCGCCTCCGCGTGCTCCATGACATCGGCGAGGCGACGCGCGCGGCCCCTCCGGAACTCGTTTTGCCGGTCGCTTTGCGGATCTTGGGGCGGCACTTGGGCGCCTCTCGATGTGGCTACGCGGAGGTGGATGCCGACGGCGACCACTGCACGGTCCCGCATGACTACACGGACGGGTGTGTCAGCATCGTCGGTCGGCACCGCCTCTCGGACTTTGGCCCGCGAGTGGCGGCCGCGCTTCGGCGCGGGGGTGACCCCGTCGTCGTACGCGACGTCGACCTAGAGTTCGCAAAGGATGAGGCGGACGCGCTCAAATCGATAGGGATCAAGGCCTTCATATGCTGTGCGCTCGTCAGGCAAGGCGTTTTGCGCGCTCTCATGGCCGTCCATCAAATGGGTCCGCGCGACTGGTCGGCGAGCGACGTTGCTATCGTCCAGGAGGTCGTCGAACGATGCTGGGCGGCCATTGAGCAGGGGGCGGCCGAAGTGAAGCTTCGCCATAACGAGGCTCTCCTTCGTATCGCTGGCCGCGATGCCCGCTTGGGTGGCTGGAGCATCGATCTGCCAGACCGCCGCGTCAAGTGGTCGGACGAAGTGTGCGCCATCCACGAGGCCCCTGCCGGTACCACGCCCAGCCTGGAGCAGGCGATCACGTTCTACGCGCAGGAGTTCCGCGAGACCGTTCGGCGCTCTATCGAGTCCTGCGCTCGTGACGGTACGTCGTTTGATATCGAGTGCCAGATCGTCACCGCGAGCAACCGGCGCGTCTGGGTACGCACCATTGGCCACGCTGAACCGGGAGCCAACGGTACGATCTCGAGGCTGCGAGGGGCGTTTCAGGACATCAACGACCGACGCATGCTCGAAGAGCAGCTCCGACAGGCACAGAAGATGGAGGCCGTCGGTCAGCTTGCAGGGGGCATCGCGCACGACTTCAACAACCTGCTCTCCGTGATTCTGAGCTACGCGGACATCATCAGCGCTCGCCTCGGGCTGGAGGAGCCCCTTCGGGCCGATATTGAAGAGATCAAGACGGCGGGCTTACGCGCAACGGACTTGACGAGGCAGCTCCTCGCCTTCAGCCGCCAGCAGGTGCTCGATGCACGGGTGCTCGATTTGAACCATAGCGTCGCCCGCGTAGAGAGGATGCTCCGGCGCGTGCTCGGTGCGGATATTGAGCTGACGACGCTCCTCGCGACCAATCTCGGGAACGTCAAGGCCGACGCGGGACAGATCGAACAGATTGTGATGAACCTCGTCGTCAATGCACGCGACGCCATGCCCAGCGGTGGCAAGCTAACTATCGAAACGGCCAACGTCGAAATGAGTGAAAGCTACACCCGGACGCACCAGGAAGTCTCCGCTGGCTCCTGCGTCATGCTCGCCGTGAGCGACACCGGGATTGGTATGAGCAAGGAGACGCAGGCGCGAATCTTCGAGCCCTTTTTCACCACGAAGGAGAAGGGCAAGGGCACGGGGCTCGGCCTCTCCACAGTCTTCGGTATCGTGAAGCAGAGTGGAGGTCACATGTGGGTCTACAGCGAACCGGGCAAGGGGACGACGTTCAAGGCCTACTTCCCACGCGTGGCCGGACCCGTCGAGGTTCTCATGCCGGAACGCGTCACGCCTGGCCTCGGCCACGGCAGTGAAACGATCTTGCTCGTCGAGGATGACGATCAGGTGCGCGCCGTCGCGCGCGGCATCCTTCGACAAAACGGCTATGTCGTGTTGGAGGCTCCGAACGGCGGTGAGGCTCTCCTCATCTGCGAACAGCACGGGTCGACCATCCACTTGCTCCTGACCGACGTCGTACTACCGAGGTTGAGCGGTCGACAGCTCGCCGAGCGCCTGGCCCCCGAGCGCCCGGACATGAAGGTTCTCTTCATGTCCGGCTACACCGACGATGCGATCCTCCAGCACGGCGTCCTTGACTCCGGCGTGGCGTACCTTCAAAAGCCCTTCACGCCCGCCTCGTTGATCCGAAAAGTGCGGGGAATCCTACGTGGAGAAGACCCGAGGTAGAGTCTGCGCGTCCTAAAGGGGGTCCCTCGGCGGCGTGTCCCTCTATTGCGGGGGAGGATTCTCGCAGAACCCATTGATGCACTGCGCCGTCGAGTCGCAGCAACTGGCGGCGGAAGTGCACGTTTCATCGATGTTCGAGCAGCGCGGCGCAGGGAGCCCGCACGTGCCGTTCGTGCAGTATCCACCACAACAGTCGACGCCCGTCGTGCAACTGGTGCCGTTGGCATGGCAGGGGTCGAGCGCCGTGAACGCGCGATGGTTGCCCGTGCCGATCTCCTGCCCGGTCACGAAGAACGGCGGGTGGCTTGGATCCGTCTTGTAGCTCTGCCCGTCGCTTCGCACGTCGACGGCTGTTCCCCAGAGCTGGCGCACCAAGCCGAAATTCCCGTAATGCCTGTAGGAGTCGAAGAAGATCCAGAAGTAGCCACCGGCCGCGACCGGCGAGACGGTGGGGTAGTAGTTGTGGTGAAGCTCCTCCGATGCTCCGAACGGGAGATACGTCGTATTCGACGTCGCGTCAGCGGCCGTCGCGAACCCCATCGCCTGGCCGAGGATGACCGAGCTGTCGCTGGCCGAATCGAGGATGTACAGATCGCTGGTGGGTGCGGTCGACGCCGCCGCCGAGCCTGTTACGCCCAGTCCTACGCCGCTTCCCGAATAGTCGGTCGCGGTTCCGATCGCGAAGATCACGGCCCCGTCGTCGGGCAGAAAGAACGGCCATCCGGGATACGTGCCGCTGGAGGTGGTTTGAAATATCTGCTTGTACGCGGTCGCCGTACGGCTCGTCTCGTCGAAACTCATCGTCGCCATGCCACTGCCGCTCGCAATGGCATCATCGGTGAAGACAAGCGTTTTCCCGTCCGGCGAGAACGTCGGCATCATGGCCCCACTTGGGATTCCCGAGTTGCTCACGGCGTTTCCCGTGTCCGTCTCGAAAAGCCCCGAGTTCACCGGGCCGGTTGCCAGGGGCCCGCCGGGTCGAGGTCCGCCAAATCCGCCGTTCGGGTGAGCGTTGCCGACGTACAGTGAGCCATCCGGATAGACACCGGTGAATGTCGCGTTGGGCGCATTGGCAACCAGTGGCGTCGGGTTCACGGAGACCGTCGGCGTCAGAGCATAGGTCGCGCCGCTGCCATTGGTGCTCGTCGTGAAAGGGTCGGCCACCATCCGCGACCCGTTGGCCGAGACTGCGTGGCACCCGGTACACCCGCTTTGTCCGAGGAAGACCTGCGCCGTCTGACCCGGCACGATGCGGAGCACCGCACCTCCGCCCCCGGCGTTGCTGAGGAGCTTGGTCGTGTAGCTGTTGTAGTAAAGTGACCCCTTGAGCGTCGCCCCGGCGATGATGAGCGGCTCGGTCACGGGACCGGTGACTGTCCCCGACGAAATCACAGTCAGTGACATGGCAAAAGGATCCGCGGCGCCCGCCGTGTTCGCCGACGCCGCGTCCCAGACATTCTCCGGAAGCGCCACTTGACCGGTGGCGGTGGGCACGAGACATCCCTTGTACTCGAAGACCATCGACTTGATATGCACGTACACGAAGTCGGCGGATGCGCCGTCCCACATGAGCGTCGGCGCGATGAGTCCGCGCGGAAATATGGTCGACGCGTAGGGGTAGAGATATCGGAGGCTCCCCGCGCTACCTCCTGCGAGGAGCGCATTCACCGACGTCGGGCTCAGGCCGCTGGGAGCGCCAGTCGAGCAGCCATCGATGACGGTGATGGTTACTCCCGCGCCACCGTCGCCACCGCCGCCGTCACCGCCGTTCCTCGTGATGGTAATGCTTGGCCCCCCACCGTCGTCCAGAAACGAAATGCCCGAGGCATCACCGCCGCTGCCCCCCGCATCGTCCTCGGCGCCGGAAGGGAAGTTGCCGAAGCCAGACCCCTTGCTCGAGCCGCACGCCACCGCCATGACCACGGCAAGACAAGGCAGGACGCAACAACGAAGAAGGGGGAACTTCATGATCGCTCCGTATGGGATGTACGCGTTGGGATCTCGTCCCGCGATGCGCTCAGTCTAACGAAGCATACCTCCGGCCATACGCAGACGCTGCGCATTCCTTCTCGCGCAGAGATGCGCAGTCGGTTGCCCATTGTTGGGGCCCCGTGACGACTGCCAGACTCGGTCGATGGCCTGTTGTGCATATCCACAGACCCTAAATGTCCTGGCTTACGACCATGAGTGAAAAATCCCATGGTGACTGATGCCCCGAATGGCTCATCGGGGGCGTCCGGCAACTTGCGTTCTGTCGCCTTGCCCCCCGATGGTCTCACTTGGCACGGCGGTCAGGGCCCTTGGGTCGCAAGGAGCGCCACGCAGCCGGCCCCGCACGGACCAAGGTCGCACAGCGTCAACGCCGCGTAGGCCGTCTCCCCGGACGAGTACATCGCGTCGCATGTGTTCGAGCAATTGCTTCCGCCGTCGCCCGAACACGCGAGCTCGCAGCTGAGAAACGCGCTGCACGGACTCCCTGCCCCGCACGCGGCCACCTGGGTTGGACAATTCTTGACTGCGCACGCGTGACAGGTTGGTGTCGCGGCGTCGCCGGCCTCCGCGTTCGAGGCCGCGTCGCCGTCGCCTCCGCCGTCGGGGATGCCGGCGTCGGCATGTGCGTCCGGGTCGTTCGACGACGCCCCGTCGCCCGCCGAGCGTTCTTCGCCTGCGTCGCTCGTCATGCCTCCGCTGCTGGCGTTCCCGCCCGATTCGCCAGATTCGCCTGGCGCGCCGGGGCCATCTGCCGAGCCGTCGCCGTGCACAAAGACCGAACCCGATCCCCCGCACGCGAGCGCGGCAAGCATCAACGAGACGCAGGCTGCGGTGTGTGTTCGACGGCTCATGGACCGCATCGGCTCGCCGAAGAGAGGATACCACTGACGAGGTTTACCGGCGACGACGCGCGCCGGCCGTTACGCCGGTGACTGGGCTCCGTGCATCGGCTCCGGGGGACAACCGGACTTTCGCGCAATGACCTGGCCGCACGCGCATCGCCGGACTTCAATCTCCGCGCAGTCAGGCCAGTTCGTGACGAACTCGCGAACCTGTTCGCTCGTCATTCGATCGACAAGCTGGAACTCGCGCCACGCGTTGGCGTCGTATGTCACGCCGCACCGGCCGCATTGTTCGAGGCGTTTCACCTGTCGGGGTCGACGATGGCTTCGATCCTGGCGATGGCGTCGTCAAGGACGGAGTGGAGTTTCTTGATCGTGGAGGGGGTCAAACGCCCGCGTCGGGCCGAGCGCCCGATCGCCTTGAACATCCGGCCGATGCGCCGGCTCAGGTCACGTACCTCGTCGGCCACGTCCTCCCACGAACCGTCGCCCGCGTTCTCGTAGAATTCCTGCACGTCCTCGGCGTGCTCACCGAGATCGCGCTTACCCTCGGCGGTGATTGCATAGACCTTGCGCGCCTCGTGATCTTCGACACGCGCGTGCCCAAGCTCTTCGAGCATCTGAAGAGTCGGATAGATTACCCCGGGGCTCGGGCGATAGGTGCCCGCGCTGCGCTCCTCGATGGCCTGGATGACCTCATAGCCGTGCCGCGGCTGCTTCACGATGGCGTCCAGAATGAGGTAGCGGACGACGCCGCGGTCGGCGCGTGGGGGCGGGCCTCCGAACATCTCGGAAAAGTCTGGCCGTCCACGGAATGGCCGGCCGAAGGGGCCTCCTCGGCCCGCGAAGTGTGCATCCCAGTGTGGTCCGTGCATGTCTGCTTCTCCCTTCGGTCATACGCCTTGGTGGCGACCCATCGTCATGACATGTCGAATAGATGTATCTTTAGATAGTTCTTCAACTGCCTCGTGTCAAGGGACGCGCTCTACGACGACGCCTGGAGCGGATCGGCCCTACGCGAGGTCGGTTGCGTGCACTCTGCACGACGACGATGGTGGGTCCCTCGCAGACTCGGCCCCACACCGTCTCTCGCGATCTTTCGATGGTCGGTCCTTCTCCGAACGCCGCGGCGATGTCACCATCCAGGACTTGCCATCGCCCAGGATGGCGCATGGAGAGGACTTCCAATGTCTTTGTCTTTCGGGATCGCCCTTCGGCGGATTGTGGGCCCATCGGCGGCCGCGCTTGCTTTGGTTGCGATAGCGACTTCGTGCGCTTCCGGGGAGTCGCCGGACACCTTGGGTCCGGTTCAAGGCAGCTCCGGGGCAAGCTCTTCGGGATCGGGGGGTGGCGAGAACGAGACCACGCCGGATTCGTCGAGTTCGTATGCGTCGGATTCCGGTGACGACTCGTTCGGCGAGGACTCGACCGTCCCGGGCTCCGATGCGGGCGATGACGTCGTCTTCTTCGACGACAGCTCCACGGGCGAGTCGGGGTCGGACGAAGCCGGCAGCGATGCGGAGAGCGAGGGGGGCAGCTGCAGCAGCGGCTCGATCATGTGCAATCAGCGCTGCGTGGCGGTAAGCGCCACCAACTGCGGGACCTGCGGGAACCGGTGCAGCGGCGGCACGCCCGTTTGCTCCGGTTCGACCTGCGTCTCGGGATGTTCCGCCCCGACCCCCACGTTGTGCAGCGGCGTGTGCGTCGACACGACGAACAACGTGAGTAACTGCGGCACGTGTGGCACCGCGTGCTCCACGGGCATTGCCAACGCGACGGCTGTGTGCACAGGCACGTGCGGCATCGCGTGCAACAGCGGATACACGCTTTGCAACGGCGCGTGCGTGGACTTCACGAACGACAACAGCAATTGCGGCGGTTGCGGTGGCCCGTACGCGTGCACCGGAAATACGGTGTGCTCCGCCTCGATGTGCAGCTGCCCGGCGTCGGCTTCCACGATGTGCAGCGGGGTGTGCGTGAACACGACCACTGACGCGAGCAATTGCGGAATGTGCACGAAGGTCTGCCCGGCGCCGGGGGTCGCCAACGCATCGGCCGCATGCGGCGACGGCATGTGCACCTTCGCGTGCAATACCGGTTACAGCGCGTGCAACGGCGGGTGTGCCGACTTCTCCACCGACAACAACAACTGTGGCGCGTGCGGCGCGGCGTGCGACCAGACGTGCCAGGGCGGCGCGTGCATCGTCCCCTTTGGCTACACCCCGAGCAACTTCACGCCAACCGCCTATAACCCGCCGTCGGGCAACAGCACGGATTGCAACGCGACGTACAGCTCCACCTCACACTCGTTCACGACGGGCGCGTGCACCGGAACGGCGCCCGCCATCTACTCGAACGTCGCCGAGAGCGGCGGACCCAGCGTCGACATTCTGGTCTTCGCGAGCCTCACGATTGCCAATGGCAGCACGTTGACACTCACCGGCACGAACCCGGTCATCATCGCCGTCTACGGCAACGCTACGATCAGCGGGACCATCAACGCCAGTGCGAGCGGAACGACGCCGGGCGCAGGTGGGAACACCGCTGCCTGCGTGGCGGCGAGCGCCGGTACCGGTGGAAATAATGGCGCCTCAGGCGGGGGAGGTGGCGGGAAGGCCGTCGCCGGTGGCACGGGATCCTGCGGCGGCCAGAGCTGCAACAACCCCTACACCATCGCGGGTGGTGGCGTGAGCGCTGCCGGTCTGGCGGGCGGCTGCGCCGGGGGAGCTGGCGAGGCCAGCTTTCCAAACGCCACCCCGACCAACCCCGCGGGCGCAGGAGGTGGCGCCGTGCAGATCTCGGCGTCGGGTGCCATCACGGGAACCGGGTCGATCACGGTAAATGGCAGCGCGGGCAGCAACGGCGGTACAGGGCAGTTTGGCAAAGGAGGAGGCGGGGGCGGGTCGGGGGGCTATATCCTGCTGCAAGGCACCCAGACGGCGTCGCCATCCCTGACGTTGGCCGCGAACGGCGGTGCCGGAGGGGCGGCCACGGGGGCAGGGGGGACGGCCGGCACGAACAACGGTACGACCCAAGTCGCGCCTGGGAACGCAGCTCTGGAGCACAACATAAATGACGACGGCGGTGGTGGCGGTGGCGCCTACGGGTACGTCGTGGTCAACTTGGAGTAACGGCGCGCCGGGGCCCGCCGGTCGCGCATGCTCCCGGCCGCGACGTCGCGACAGGTGCCTGGTGGCAATCTCCGCATGGCGGCCAAGTGCTATATGTTCGTCATGTCACGGACGGGGACGATCGCCACGTTGGCCGTCATCGTCGGCGCCTGCAGCTCGGGAAGTACTGCTCCAAAACAGCAGTGCACGGACACGAGCCGAGACGTCCAAGCCAAGAACTACAACCAGTCGTGCGAGTCGGACTCCGATTGCGTCGGAGTCGGCATAGGGTACGCCTGCGAATGTGAGACGGTATTCTGCGTGACGACGGCAATCAATGCCAGCGCCTACGCGCAGTGGAAGTCCGACGTCGGCTACGCGCAGTACATGTCGGACGTTGCCAGCTATCCCGACCTGGCCATCTGCGGATGCCCCATGGGCGTCGTCGGCGCGTCGGGCAGCATGGGAAACGCGTGCTGTGGTGGCGGCACATGTCAGGGCTGTCCGTCTCCCTCTTCTCCCCCTCTGGACCTCGCGCTGGACGCTGCTACGGAAGCCAGCCCCGAGGCAGCCGACGACGCCGCTGGCGCCGAGTAAGACCGGCAACTTTCTCTTCGCGGAAGTGCGGGGCCGTCAATTCGTCGCGAGCACAGCGGCCCCGTCGATCTCCCCCGCTTCCAGGCGATCGAGCACGGCACCGGCTGCCTCGAATCGATGCGTCTCGAAGGCCGTGCGGATGGGGATCTCGGCGGCGAGGGCCAAGAGGGTGCGGGCATCGCTCCGGGTGAAATTGGCTACGCTCTTCAGGGAACGCTCCCACCAGAGGTGGTCGTACGAAAACTGAGGGATGCGGTCGAGGTGGATGGCGTTGACGGCGACCGTGCCGCCGCGATCGAGTGCACGCAATGCCGACACGACCACGTCTCCCGACGGCGCAAAGGTGACCGCCGCATCGAGCCGTACGGGCGGGCGATCGTCGTAGCCTCCGACCCACGTCGCTCCGAGATCGAGGGCTCGGCGTCGCTCACGCTCCGAGCGAGTACACACGTACACGTCGCAGCCCCAGTGGCGCGCGATCTGGATGGCGATGAGCCCCGAGGCCCCGAAGCCGTACAGGCCCAGTCGGCGCCCCTTCTCGATCCCGCTGATGACGAGAGCGCGGTAGCCAATGACTCCACCACAGAGAAGCGGAGCGGCGTCCAGATCGTCGAAGCTGTCTGGAAGTGCCAGCGCAAAATCGGCGCGTGCGAGCATGCGTGTCGCGTAGCCACCGTCGCGATCCCAGCCTGTGAAGGCCGCATCGGCGCAGAGGTTCTCGCGTCCTCGGAGGCACTGAACACATTGGCCGCACGCTTGCCCAAGCCAGGCCACACCCGCACGATTGCCCACCCGCCACTCCGTGACGCCGGCACCGACGGCCGACACACGCCCGACGGCCTGGTGTCCGGGCACGACCGGCAGACGACGGGCGGCGAGATCGCCGCGGCAAAGCTGGAGGTCTGTCCGGCACACCCCACAGGCCGTCAAATCCAGGGCGATCTCGCCCGGAGCGGGGTCGACATCGCGCAGCTCGACGGAGCGAAGACGAGACGGCCCCGGCCCGGGAGCCTCCAGAATCATCGCGCGCATGAACGAAGGCCTAGCACGGCGTCGAACGAGACGGGCCGGCCCGGACGCGCTTGACACCGGGGGCCGAGACGGCCATACATCATGATATTCACATAGAACGATACATGGCCCTCTCAAGCTGCGTCGAAACCCTGAACCTCCTCGGTGACGAGAGCCGAATCCGCCTCTGCGCCCTGCTCCGTACGCGCGAGCTTCGCGTGACGGATCTCGTGCGCGTGACCGGCATCTCGCAATCGGGCGTCTCGACACACCTAGGTCGGCTTCGCGAGGCGGGCTTCGTTCGCGACCGCCGCGAGGGCCCCCAGTCGTTCTACGCGCTCGCGCTCGAGAATCTGCCCGGCACGGCGAAGGTCATCCTCGACGACGCGACGAGCTCCGCCGACCCGACGCTCGAGCGCGACCTGCAACGTCTGGGCGAGCTCGACGCCGAGCGGCGCGGGGGCCTGCCGGAGGGGTTCGCCGGCGAGATGGAGCGGCACTACTCACCGGGGCGCACCTGGCAGTCGCTGGCGATGGGCTTCGCCGCACTACTCCGCTTGGGGGACGTGCTCGACGTCGGTTCGGGCGACGGCGCGGCGGTAGCCTCGCTCGTGCCCCACTGCCGCACCCTCACGTGCGTGGATACCAGCGCCCGCATGATCGACGCGGCGAGCGAGCGGTTCCTCAAGCACGCCCACGTACGCGCGCAAGTCGCCGACGTTCATGAACTGCCGTTCCGCGCCGCATCCTTCGATTCGGTTCTCGTGTTCCACACGCTGACGTACGCCGAGCGTCCAGCCCGCGCGCTCGAAGAGTGCGCCCGAGTGCTGCGGTCGGGCGGCCGGCTCGTCCTTCTTTGCCTCGACCAGCACAAGCAACGCGACGTCACCGCGCCGTATGGGGAGCGCCACCCCGGCTTCTCCGCGCGTGAGATTCGCAAGCTCCTATCCCGCGCGGGGCTAGAGACAATCTCTTGCGAGATCGTCTGTCGCGAGGTGAAGAAGCCTCACTTTCAAGTCTTGCTCGCCATCGCGGACAAGCCGCGATCCCCGCCATCCAGGAGCAACAAGTCACGCTGATCGAGACGCCTCAACAACCGGTCCAATGCTTCCAAGTCATCCTCTGCAGAAATTGCTTCAAAACCGAATCGCCATCATCGACGGCGCGATGGGAACGACCATTCGCACGTACGGGATGAAGGAGGTGGACATTCGAGGCAAGCGATTCGCCGACTCGAAGAAGGATCTGCTGAACAACGGCGATCTCTTCTCCCTCACGCAGCCAGAGATGATCTGCGACATCCATCGGCGATTTCTCGAGGCGGGGGCGGACATCATCGAGACGAATACCTTCGGTGCGACCAGCATCACGCAGAGCGAGTTCTTCGTCGACGATCCGCGCGAGCGTGGCGGCCGGAAAGACCCTGCATTTTACCAAAAGATCATCGAAGACCGGTCCCTGCGCGACCTCGCCTGGGAGATCAACGAGCAGTCGGCGCGGCAGTGTCGTGAGTGGGCCGACCGGGTGGGGAGCCAGGACTCGCGGCAGCGGTTCGTGGCGGGCGCGATCGGGCCCCTCACTGTCTCGCTCTCCAACTCGCCCGACGCCGACGACGCCGGCTTCCGCGTCGTGACGTTCGACCAGGTGAAGACTGCATACGCCGAGCAGGTCCGCGCCCTCCTCGCCGGTGGCGTCGACGTCCTTCTCGTCGAAACGATCTTCGACTCGCTCAACGCCAAGGCGGCCCTCGTCGCGATTCGAGAGGTTTTCGACGAAAACGGAAGGGAATGGCCCGTGATGATCTCCGCAGCCGTGGGGCGCGGCGGAGAGACGATGATATCCGCCCAGACCGCCCCCGCGTTCTGGAATGCCGTGGCCCACGTCAAGCCGCTCTCGGTTGGCCTGAACTGCTCACTCGGACCCGACTTGATGTATCCGTTCCTCTCCGAGCTCTCCGAGCTCTCCGAGCGATCGACGGCCGCGATTTCGTGTTATCCGAACGCCGGCCTACCCAATCCGCTATCCGTCACCGGCTTCGATCTGGAGCCGGCCGACATGGCTCGCTACCTTACCGAGTTCGCCGAGGCCGGGCTCCTCAACATCGCGGGCGGTTGCTGCGGCAACACTCCCGAGCACATTGCGGCCATCGCCAAGGCCCTCGACGGCCGGCCTCCGCGCGAGCTCGTCGTGGCACCCCCGTCGGGACCCCCGGCCGCGGCCCCTAGCTTCGTACCACTGCGCCTCTCCGGCTCGCAGCCATTCACGCAGCAGGCGGGCGTCTACATGATCATCGGCGAACGCACGAATGTCGCCGGTTCGCCCAAGTTCGCGAAGCTCGTCAAGGACGGTAAATACGAAGAAGCGGTGAGTGTTGCGCGGCAGCAAGTCGAAAGCGGCGCGAACGTGATCGACATCTGCATGGACGAGGGCATGATCGACGGGCCCTCGGCGATGACCCGTTTTCTCCTGCTGCTCGGCAGCGAGCCGGAGGTCGCGAAGGTCCCCTTCATGATCGATTCGTCGAAGTGGGAGGTCATCGAGGCCGGCCTCAAATGCCTGCAAGGCAAGGGCATCGTGAACTCGATTTCCCTAAAAGAGGGCGAGGACAAGTTTCGCCAGAACGCCAAGGTCGTCCAAAAGTACGGCGCCGCGGTGGTCGTCATGGCGTTCGACGAGAAGGGTCAGGCTGCCACGTACGCCGAGAAGATCCGCATCTGCGAACGGGCGTATCGCATCCTCGTCGACGAGGTAGGCTTCGACCCCGAAGACATCATCTTCGATCCGAACGTGCTCACCGTGGGTACTGGCATCGAGGAGCACAACAACTACGCCGTCGACTTCATAGAAGCGACACGGTGGATCAAGGCTCACCTACCGCACGCCAAGGTCAGCGGGGGAGTGTCGAACGTCTCGTTCAGTTTCCGCGGCAACAACCACGTTCGCGAGGCGATGCACTCGGCGTTCCTATTCCACGCCATCCGAGCCGGAATGGACATGGGCATCGTCAACGCCGGGATGCTCGCCGTTTACGACGAGATAGAGCCGGAGCTGCGTGACCTCGTCGAAGACGTCCTCCTCAATCGCCGCCCCGACGCGACCGAACGCCTCGTCGACCTCGGAGAGCGGCTCAAGGCCTCCAGCGAGGGGACGGGCGCGATCGAAAAGAAGGAGGAAGAGTGGCGGAAAGGGACCGTCGAGGAGCGCCTGTCGCATGCACTCGTCAAAGGCATCGACACGTACATCGACGCCGACACCGAGGAGGCTCGCGCCCGTCTCGGCCGGCCGCTCGCCGTGATCGAGGGTCCGCTCATGGACGGGATGAGCGTCGTCGGGGACCTCTTCGGGGCCGGCAAGATGTTCCTTCCACAGGTGGTGAAGTCGGCGCGCGTAATGAAGAAGGCCGTGGCGTACTTGACGCCCTTCATGGAGGCCGAGAAGGCCGAGATGGCCGCTGCCGGCCAGGCTGTGAAGACTCAGGGAAAGATCGTCCTGGCGACGGTGAAAGGCGACGTGCACGACATTGGCAAGAACATCGTAGGTGTCGTCCTCGCCTGCAACAACTACGAGGTCATCGACATGGGCGTCATGGTTCCTTGCGAAAGGATCCTCGAGCGCGCGAAAGAAGAAAAGGCCGACCTTATCGGCCTGAGCGGTCTCATCACGCCTTCGCTCGACGAGATGACGCACGTCGCCCGCGAGATGGAGCGACAGGGCTTCACGCTCCCGCTGCTCATCGGCGGTGCAACGACCAGCCGGGCCCATACGGCCGTGAAGATCGCGCCGCAGTACAGCCAACCCGTGGTGCACGTTCTCGATGCCAGCCGTGCGGTGCCAGTGATGACGAGCCTTCTCAGCGAGGACGGCAGGGCCGCCTTCGTGACGAAGCACACCGCCGAGTACGAGCAGCTCCGGCGACGTCACTCGCAGCCCCAGCACAAGCTCGTCTCGCTCGAGGAGGCCCGGGCAAATCGGACCCCGATCGAGTGGCGCGTCCAGGACATCGCCGTCCCGGAGTTTACCGGGGTGCGCGTGCTCGAGGACTTTCCGCTCGCCACGCTGCGGGAATACATCGACTGGACGCCGCTCTTTCACACGTGGGAGCTCAAGGGCGTGTACCCACGCATTCTGGAGCACGAGAAGTACGGAGAACTGGCACGCCAGATTTTCGCCGAAGCCAACGCGCTATTGGACGAGATCATCGCGAAGAAGCTCCTCACCGCGCGCGGCGTCTACGCTCTCTTCCCCGCGAACGCTCTCGGCGATGACGTCGAGCTCTACACCGACGGTTCGCGCGCGAAGGTGCTCGGTAGTTTTTTCTTCCTGCGCCAGCAGACTGCCAGGGAGAAGGGCGAACCGAACCGCTCACTCGGCGATTTCACCGCGCCGAAGGCGACCGGGCTGCGAGACCATATCGGCGCGTTCGCCGTCACGAGCGGCATTGGCCTGAAGGAAGTGTGCGACCGGTACAGGGCCGCGAACGACGACTACAACGCCATCATGGCCGAGGCCATCGCCGATCGGTTGGCCGAAGCGTTCGCCGAGTGCGTGCACAAGCGGGTCCGCGACGAATGGGGCTTCGGCCGGCACGAGAATCTGAACAACGCTGAACTACTCGAAGAAAAATATCGAGGAATTCGGCCCGCCGCTGGTTACCCCGCTTGCCCGGACCACACCGAAAAGGGCACCGTGTGGAAGCTGCTCGACGTCGAGAAGAACACGGGCATGCGGCTCACGGAGTCGTTCGCGATGTGGCCGGGCTCGAGCGTGTCGGGTCTCATCTTCGCCCACCCTCAGTCCAGGTATTTCACTCTAGGAAAGATCGACCGCGATCAGGTGGTCGATTATCACCTGCGCAAGGGCATGACCGTGGGGGAGGTCGAGCGGTGGCTTGCGCCGAACCTCAACTACGACGCGTCCAACTGATCGGACGAGGCTCAAAACCCGTTGACCGTCCGCTGAGGACGTAAACGAACATGGAGCGATGTTGAAAAAGAGCAAGCCCACGGGAGCTCTCTTGGCCTTTCGTTGTGCAATCCGAGAACACCTTGCAAAGCCGAGTTGAGGAGGTATGAGGATCGCTCGGCCGACGTTTTCTGCCGTCGTCCGCAGAGGAAGGGGAGCCGTTGTGACGCCCATTCGTTCGAGTAGCAATGTGCGCGTTGCGCTGACCGCGGCCCTCCTAGCGGCACTCGGGTCCATTGCGTCGTGTGGGTCGGCGGCTACCAGCCCTTTCAACGGCCCGGTGGGTTCGGGCAGCAGCGGCGCAAGCTCCGGCAGCGGCTCCGGGTCGGGTGCTGGTTCGGGATCAGGTTCGGGAGCCGCCTCGGGCAGCAGCGGCACCGGCTCTGGGTCGGGTGGTAGCTCGAGCAGCTCGGGAATGGGGTCCGCATCGAGCGGCGGGTCGAGCGGCATGGCCTCATCGGGATCCAGCGGCGGCTCGGCTTCGAGCAGCGGGTCGACAGCCGGCGGAAGCGGCAAGATCCCGCCGGACTTACCGACCGCAAAGAGCACGTGTCCGACGTTGAAGACCGGTTCCATGCAGAGCATCTCGCTCAACGGAACGACGATGTCCTGGTCGATGAACGTCGGATTCGAAGGCGTCGTCCCCTACGGGCCCGATCGTCATTTACTGGCACGCCACCGGGACGAATGCGCAGGAGTCCGCGACGGCGCTCGGCGACGGTATCAATTCCATCATCGGTCTGGGAGGGCTTGTCGCGGCGGCCGATAGCACGAGCAGCACGGGCACCAACACGGGCGACGGCGTCTGGTACACGGGCGACATGGACTGGGCCGACTTCATCATCGCGTGCGCGATTCAGCAGCTCAATATCGACACGAGCCACATCCACGCGGCTGGATACAGCGCGGGGGCTTTGCAAACCGGTTACATGTGGTACGTGCGATCGGGGTACCTCGCGAGCGCCATCGTGTACTCGGGAGGGGCGGGCATCGGCGCCGGACAGCTCCAGGACTCATCGAACGCACCGGCGCTCATCGGCGCCCATGGCGCGTTCGGCGATGGGGGCTGCACCTCCCTCACCGCGCCGAACTGCGACTTTCTCGCCACGTCGACGACGCAGTTCGAGTCGGCGGCCAAGGCGGCGGGCGCTCCCATCGTCATCGACTGCAACGACGGCGGCAATCACACCGACATCGCCCGTCTGAGCAACCTCGCCCCCGTCGCATGGCAGTTCTTCAAAGATCACCCGTTCGGTCAGGGCAAGCCCGACCCATACGCCAACGGCCTGCCGTCCGGCTTCCCGAGCTACTGCACTATCCAGTAGTAAATGCATCCGGTGGTGTTGACGGGGCAGCTACATCAGCTTGTTGGTCGTCAGATTGACGACGCAGACGTCATCCGGCTCGTTGGTCGTCTGGCTCGTGCTGTTGTACTCGAAGCGTAGCGTCGGCGCTCCCTTGCTCGGCTTCGAGACAGTCGCCCGCACGTAGCCGTACTCGACGAGCAATCGCGTGAGCTTCGAGGGCAGTGTCTTCGTATAGTTCTTGGCGAGAGCCTGCCCGGCGTTCAATCCGTAGCCACCGGCCCCGGTGATGATGTACGGCACGTCGCGACCGCCGCTTTGGCGGACGATGCGCTGGTAGATGTGCGCGTGGCCGCAGACGACGGCGTCGGGCCAAAACTGCGCTTGCGCGCACGCGTTGTCGATGGCGGTGCTGGTGGAGTCCGCCGGCTTCTGGCCGGGAAACCACCGAGGGCAGTGATGAATGGCGAGGATGACCGCCCTTCCTTCCTTCTGCCGGAGGGCCTTCAGGCGAACGAGCTCGTGGTACAGGAACAGCAGCTGCTGCTCGTCGAGCCATCCGATCGATTCGCTGCAGTTGCTGTAGAGGCCAATGATCGAAACCAGCGGAGCATCGAGCGTGAAATAGACCCCGGGCTGTGTAATCGTCGATCGCTTGATGCCGGCGGCCCACTCTGCGGGGCCCGGCGAGGACGCGCAAAACGTCGCCTGAAAGGCCTGAAGGGAAACCATCGTTGCGGAGTAGGTCACTCCGTCGTGGTTGCCCGGGATCGCGAAGATGGGCGCGGGGTAGCTCCGGAAGGGCTCGAAGAACTGGCCATAATAATAGGGCCCCTCTCCGTAATAGTAGACCACGTCGCCGACGTGGAAGAGAAACGCGGGTGGTGAGGCCTGAGCATTGCGCACCAGCAAATCCGTGACGGTGAGCTCCTTGGGCAGCTGCGCCTGGATGACCGGTCCGGAGTCGCCGATGACGTCGAAGGCAATGGTTTCCCCCGAGGGCGTCTTCGCGTAACCCGGGGGAGCCTGGCCGACGACCGTGGAGAGGTCGAGCGTCGGGTACGCCGTGGGCGTCGGCACCGGGCCGCGGGTCTTGCCGCTCGAGAAGCTCATGACGAACGGCGTCTTGTACGTCCCGTCATCGTTGTCCGGCTTGAACTGCCCCTCCTCGTCGTTCGGGTTCGTGTCGGCGAACACGAAGCTCGACGCGGCGGCGGTCGGTGGCGACATTGCCCCCTTGGCCGGGGTGGCGGCCGGGGTGGGTGCCTGCGGCGCCTGAGCCGGCGTGGGCGGCTTCAGGATCGCCGCGCGAACCTTCTTGGGTGTCGCATCGAGTTTCTTGACACCGGTGTGGGCGGGATTGCCCTCGGGGTCGGTATCCAGCGTCTGTCCGCTGAACTTGATGAAGAAGCCCTTCACGGCCGCGCCCAGGAAGAAAATGAGCGCACCGTCCTGGTTCGGCCCGTTCTCCAGGTAGTGGAGGTCTCCGCCGACGGCGTTGTAGCTGCCCTGATTCATGTGGACGTTGTCGATACCCTGATACCCGGTCGCACGGCGTGCCCCCGTCCGGTGGTCGACCGGAGAGCCGGTGCCGAAGACAGCGACCGTCGCCCCCTTGGTCGCGGCGGCGGCCGTGAGCGCTGCCTCGAGCGCACTCGGGCCTCCCTTCGCGCCTGGCACGACGTTCTTGAAGTCCGCCAATCCGAGCAGGCTCCCACCGCGCACATAGTCGAGCCGCGGGACGGTCGGATCGTCTTCGGCGACCACGAAGTAGTCGGTCGTCTTCCGTTTGCGAAGCGCCCCGACCAGGGACGCTGCGCCGACGGTCTTCCCCAGATCGACGACCTGATACTGGATCCCGGACGCGCCGGAGTCGCCGGAAGTCTGCAGGTTGATCGCGACCCGATAGACCGGGTGAGATGGATCCGCCGGCTGCACCAGGAGCAGCCAGTGCGGGTCCGAGCCGCGTCGAGGTCGCGACCCGACGACCTTCCCCATGAGCAAGCCGTAAGCCTGTAGCCCCTGCGCCTTCCGAGTCATCTGGCTGTCTCCCCTCGACTGAATCGTCGACGGCAGCAGATCACGGAGACACCCGAGGCGAAAGCTGCTCAGAGTTTCAGCGACGCCTCACTCGGCTCGAGTCGAGGCTACGGTGCGATCACGACGTACCGCCGCCCGAGGTAAGCCGTGGTACGCCTACCCGCGCTGGTTGGCCCGTGTCTCTCGCGTCCTATACCCTGGCTGCCTTCGGGTCGCTCTTCTCGATCGTCGATCCTTTTGCCGCCGTGCCGATCTTCCTCGCCCTCGTGGGGACGCAGCCGCTCCCGGCGCAGGCCCGTGCGGCGATGCGGGCATCGGCGACATGTTTCGTCGTATTGACGGCATTCGCGCTCGCCGGCGGCCTCGTCTTCAGCTTCTTCGGCATCACGCTCCCGGCCTTCAAGATCACCGGCGGAATTCTGCTGTTCGGCATCGGCTTCGAGATGATGCGCGCCAAGCGCAGCGCCACTCGGGGAACGAACGAAGAAGCTCGCGAAGCCGAGACCAAGGACGACGTAGGCATCATCCCCCTCGGGCTGCCTCTCCTTTCGGGACCCGGGGCCATCGCCACGGTCATCGTGTTCGTCGGCAAGGCCCGTGACATCGAGCAGCGCGCTTGCCTCTTCGTCGCCATCGGAGCGGTGAGCGCGATCTCTTTTTTGACACTCCGGTCGGCAGCGTTCGTGGCGCGCGTGCTAGGCAAGACCGGAATCAACATCGTCGAGCGCGTGATGGGCCTCATCCTCGCTGCCGTCGCAACCCAGCTCGTCATCGACGGGCTGCACGAGGCCTTCGCAGGGAGGGCATGACGAATTCCCGGTGCTACGGTGCTGGCCGAGGAGCCATACATGAGAGACGTCGCCGTCGTTGCTTACTGTCGTACGGGAATCGCGAAGGCTCAACGCGGAGCACTCAACCAGACGCACGGCATCCCGATGACGGCGCACGTCTTGCGGCATGCGGTGAAGCGTGCCGGGATCGATCCCGCAGAAGTGGAAGATGTCGTCGTAGGCTGTGGCCTCCCCGAGGGCGCGACCGGCCACAACATCGCTCGCAATGCTGCGCTCGACGCCGGCCTCGGCGAAGCGGTGCCGGGCATGACTGTGAATCGGTACTGCGGGTCGGGACTCAGCGCAGCATCGATCGTTGCGAATCGGATCGCGGCTGGCGAAGCCACGGTTGCGATCGCCGCAGGCGTCGAGAGCATCAGCCTGGTTCAGTTCAACCTCAATCTGAACGGCTTCTTCTACGCACCGCTGCAGCAGCGCATGCCGGCGGTGTGGTGGACGATGAACCAGACCGCCGACTTCGTCGCGAAGAAGTACGGAATCACGCGCGAGGCGCAGGACGCGTACGTTGTTCGAAGCCAGCAGCGCGTGGCCGCGGCAGCGGTCGCCGGCAAGTTCGCCGAAGAAATCGTGCCGTTCACGACGACGATGAAAGTCACCGACAAGGTGACCAAGGCGAGCCACGAGCAGGAGGTCACCCTCGATCGCGACGAAGGCCCACGCCCCGACACCACCCTCACCGGCCTCGCGGGACTGAAGCCGGTATACCCGGAAGGCACGACGACGGCGGGCAACGCCTCGCAGCTATCCGATGGCGCGGGTGCGGTCGTCATGATGGACGCCGACCTGGCTGCACGTCGCCGGCTGCCGATCCTCGGGCTGTTTCGCGGCATGCAACTCGCCGCGGTGGCACCAGAGGAGATGAGCATCGCGATCGCCCCGGCCATCCGGAAGGTCTTGAAGCATCATCGGCTCGCGATGGCCGACGTCGATCTGTGGGAGCTCCACGAGGCCTACGCCGTCACGACGCTCTACAACCAGGCGCAGCTCGAGACGCCGTGGGAAACCACGAACGTCAACGGAGGCGCGGTGGCCCTTGGGCACCCGTACGGCATGTCTGGCATCCGTTACCTCGGCTCCACGCTGCTCGAGCTCGCTCGGCGTGGCCGTCGCCGCGCAGTCGTAGGTGTGTGCACGGCCGGCGGCATGTCGACCGCCGCGTTCCTCGAGCGTCCCTGAGGCTCCCTGACGCGCGTGGCAATATTGGGAAGCGTCGCGAGCGTGCACGCGTCCCTCGCGTTCGCGGCGGCGTCGTTCGTCTCCGTTGGCGGGCTATTGCTCGCTCGATTGCGCCGCCTGGCTACTGAGTGATGGCCTTGAGGTCGAGCATCTCCTCGACACTGGGCGACACGATGAGCTCGCATCGACGGTTCTTCTGGCGGCCGTCGTCGGTGTCGTTGCTCGCGATGGGATCGGTATCCGAGAAGCCCGTGGCGCTCCAGTGCTCGACCGGAAGCTGCCCGCCCTTGGCCGGGTCGACCAGGAATACGAGAACCTCGCGGGCGCGCATCAGCGACAAGCCCCAGTTGTCCTTGAATGGACCACGCAGGAAGGGCTTGTTGTCCGTGTGGCCCGCCACCTGGTAGTCCCGTGCGCGGAGCTGCGCGTCGGCCTTGATCACGGCGGCGACCTTCAAGAGGATGGCCTCGCCGTCTTTCTTCAACGTCTCGCGCCCGGAATCGAAGAGCACGTCTCCCGGTAGCGAGATGACCATGCGGTTGTGGCGAACGTTCACGGCCAGACCGAGCTTGGTGAGCTCGTCGAGCTTGCTCTTGAGCTTTTCGAATCGCTCCTTGATGAGCTCGAGCTGGTGCGCTCGCGCCTTGTACTCGTCGAGGGCCTTCTGTCGTTCCGCGAGGTCCGCCTTCGTGGACGAGACCTCGACCCCCATCTCTTTCAGCTGGCGAGTCAGGTCATCGACTCTGTGCTGAGCCTCGGCGAGTTTCGCGTCGTCGTCGGCCTTCAGGTGGTCGTACTTGTCGAGCTGGGCCTGCCACTCGGATTCCGAGTAGCCGCAACCAGCCGTGCCGATGGCGAGGATGGCCAAGGCGCCAAAAGGGGAGAGGATGCGCATGGGCCCGCATACTAGGAGCAGCTCTCACGCGTGTGAAGGGGGACGATCGCCAAGGGCTGGTTGCCCGTTCGGGCGACACCGCCAGTGGTATCTTCGTCCCCTTCCCGATGCCCGATTTCGATTTCGATTTTGCCATCGTCGGGTCCGGGTTCGGCGGCAGCGTCTCCGCGCTGCGCCTCTCCGAGAAGGGGTACACGGTCGCGGTCCTCGAGATGGGAAAGCGCTGGCAAACGGAGGACTTCCCGAAGACCAACTGGAACCTGCGTAAATCGATGTGGCGCCCGAGCCAGGGTCTCTACGGGACCCTGCAGCTGACGGTCCTACGAGACGTCTTCATCCTCCACGGGTGCGGCGTCGGCGGCGGGAGCCTCGTCTATGCCAACACGCTGCTCGTGCCGCCTGACCAGGCGTTCGACGACCCGCAGTGGGTCGGTCTCGACTGGAAGCAGGCTCTTCGCCCGCACTACGACACCGCCTTGCGGATGTTGGGCGCCATCCCAAGCGAGGTCGTCGTCGAGAGCGACCGAATGCTGAAGAAGATCGCCGACGAGATGGGGCGCGGCCACACGTTCCACCGCGCGACCGTGGGGGTCTACTTCGGCGAAGCTGGAGTGAAGGTGCCCGACCCTTTCTTCGGTGGCGAAGGTCCCGAGCGAACGGGGTGCACGCTCTGCGGCGGCTGCATGGTCGGCTGTCGCTATGGTGCGAAGAATACTCTCGACAAGAACTACCTCTACCTGGCCGAGCAACGCGGCACGCGTATCTTCGCCGAGTCGCGGGTGATCGACGTGCGCGCGCTCGAGGGTGCGGGCTATGAGCTGACCATCGAGAAGTCCACGGGAGTTCGGCACGCCCGGCGGACGCTACGGGCGCGTGCCGTCGTCATGGCGGGAGGGTCGCTCGGGACCGCCGAGCTATTGATGCGCAGCAGGGACTCCGGATCCTTGCCGAGGTTGTCGAAGGCCCTCGGTACGTACGTCCGCACGAACAGCGAAGCCCTCCTCGGCGTACGCTCGCGCAAGAAGGACGTCGACCACTCGCACGGAATCGCCATCACGAGTGGCGTCTACGTGGACGACAAGACGCACATCGAGTGCGTCCGATACGGCGACGGCTCCGACGCTCTCGCGCCGCTTGCTACGGTGCTCACCGATGGGGGCCCTCCCTGGCCGCGCTGGATGCGCTGGATGGGGACCGCGGCACGCCATCCGGCGTCGTTCCTCCGCACGCTCATCCCCTTCGGCGCCTCCAAGCGTGGAGTGATTCTCCTCGTCATGCAGCCGATCGACAGTCACCTTCGCTACGTGATGCGCCGCAGCCGCATATGGCCTTTCGGCAAGCATCTCGACACCGAGCGCGGAACGGCCAAACCCGTGCCCGTCTACTTTCCGGTCGCAAACCAGATCGCGAGGCGAATGGCCGAGGAGATGGACGGCATTCCGCAAAGCGGCATCATCGAGGTCTTGCTCGACAAGGCGACGACGGCTCATATCCTCGGGGGATGCCCGATAGGGACGTCGCCCGAGCACGGGGTCGTCGACACGAGCGGTCGGGCCTTTGGTCATGAAGACCTCTACGTGGTCGACGGGTCTGTCATCCCTGCCAATCTCGGCGTCAATCCCAGCCTGACCATCACCGCGATGGCCGAGCACATCATGAGCCAGGTGCCGCCGAAGCCCGGCGCCGTGCAAAGGCCGGCCGTGGTACCGCCCCGACAAGTGGGGCGCTACGCCGAGCATGATGCGTGAACCCAGCGTGCGTTGGGGTCACTCTGCTACGTGAGGTAAGCCCGCCTCGCTGGCGCTCAGTCGACCGGCCTCGAGAGCGTCCAGTTCGTGCTCGCCGCGGTCGGCAGCTCCGCGCGAGCCGAAGTGCCTTTTGACCCATACTGTCACGTCGTCGAAGAGCGAGTAGGCGACGGGCGTGGCCAGGAGGGTAAGGGCGAGCGACAGCGTCTGCCCGCCGACGACGACCCCGGCGGTCGCGCGGTTGAACCCGGCCCCGATGCCGCGCGAGGTGATGAGCGGAATCATCCCGGCGACGAAGGCCAGGGTCGTCATCAGGATGGGGCGGAGGCGATCGCGGTTGGCCTCGAGGATGGCGTCGAGCCGCGGCTTCCCTTCGGCGCGCAGGTGGTTCGTGTGGTCGACCTGCAGGATGGCGTTCTTCTTCACGACGCCGAAGAGCACGATGATCCCCAGCATCGACAGGAGCGAGAGCTCCTGCCCGAAGAGGAGCAGCGACAGCAGCGCGAACGGGACCGTCAGCGGGAGCGACAGCATGATCGTGATCGGGTGCAGCCACGACCCGAACTGCGCCGCCAGGACGAGGTACATGAAGATGAACGACAGGCCGACGGCGATCGCGAATCCCCGCACCGCGCGCCCGGTCTCCTTGGTCAGCCCCGCGGGTACGCGCGCGGTACTCGGGCGGCAGGTGCTGGTCCTTGATGATCTTGCACGAGCGCGTCGGAGACGTCGCTCTGGCCGATGCCCGGGGCGACGTTGGCGGTGATGGTGACCTGACGCTGCCGCGCCAGCCGGTTGATCTGCGAGGGGCCGGTCGTGGGCAGCGAGCTTGACCACCGAAGACAGCGGCACCGTCTTGCCCGTCTTGGTCTGCACGCGTCATGGCCGAGATGCCCGACATGTCGTCGCGGTACTCGGCGTCGGCGCGGGCGCGGATGTCGTAGTCGTTGCCCCCCTCCTCGTAGGTCGACACCTTGAGCCCGCCGACGAGAAGCTCGAGCGCGTTGGCCACGTCCGCCACGTTGACGCCCAGGTTGCCGGCGCGATCGCGATCGATCTCCACGTGCACCTCGGGGTTGCCGACGACGAGGTTCGAGTCGACGTCCACCGCGCCCCGGGCCTTCCGGAAGCGCTCCAGGATCCTGCCCGTGTACCGCGAGAGCTGGCCGAGGTCCGGGCCGCTCAAGCGTGTACTGGACCTGCGCCTGCGACTGACCGCTCGAGATCTGCGCGGTCTGCGAGACGTCGATGCGGAGGTCCTTCGGCTGACGCGGGACGATCTCCTTGCGCACCCGGTCCATGATCGCGAACTGGTCCTCCTTGCGCAGGCGCGGGTCGACGAGGTGGACGAAGATGTTCGCCAGGTTGCGCGTCACCGACGCAGTCGTTGCCGATGGTGACGAGCGTGTGGTCGACGCCCGGCACGGCGCGGATCTCGCGCGCGACGCGCTCGGCCTGCGAGGCGCGTCTCGGCGAGGCTCGTCCCCTCGGGCGCGCGCATGTTCACGTCGAACTCGGCCACGTCGTTGCGCGGCGTGAAGCCCTTCGGCACCGCGCCGGCGAGCGGGAAGCACGAGCCGAGCGTCGCGCATGCGACCACGACGACGACCCAGCGGTGCCCCATGACCCACCGCAGGACGACCATGTAGAACGACTCGATCGGCCGGTAGAAGCGGTCGACCAACCGCTCGAGAAGCGACTTCTCGGCACGCGTGCCCTTCCGCGGCGGGGCCTTCGAGCCAGCGGGCGCGCGAGCATGGGCGTGAGCGAGAAGCTGACGAGCAGCGAGACCAGGATGGCGAACGCCATGGTCAGGCCGAAGCTCTTCAGGAAGCGGCCGACGATGCCGCTCATGAAGGCCACGGGAAGAAACACCGCCATCAGCGACAGCGTGGTCGCGAGCACGGCGAGGCCGATGTCGCGCGTCGCCAGCACCGCCGCCACGAACGGCTTCTGCTTCTTCTCCTCGATGAAGCGGACGATGTTCTCGAGCACGACGATGGCGTCGTCGATGACGATGCCCACGGCCAGCGCCAGGGCGAGGAGCGTGATGATGTTGAGCGTGAAGCCCATCGCCCACATCAGCGCGAAGGTGCCGACGATGGACACCGGGATGGCGAGCGCGGCGATGATCGTGCTCCGCCAGTTGCCGAGGAAGATGAGCACGATCACGGCGGCGAAGAACGCGCCCGAGCACGAGGTGCTCCTTGACCGCGTTGACGCTCGTGCGGATCGAGGCGGACTCGTCGCGCACGACCTCGAGCTCGCTGCCCGGGGGAGCGACTTCTGGAGCTCGCCGAGCCGCGCCCTGACGGCGTCGACGACCGCGACCGTGTTCTCGCCCGACTGCTTGCGGATGGACAGGACGACGCTCTCCTTGCCGTCCTCGGAGGCGAGGTCTTGGGCTCCTCCACGCCGTCC
Organism: uncultured delta proteobacterium; assembly: GCA_963847465.1. Classification (GTDB taxonomy): domain Bacteria; phylum Myxococcota_A; class Polyangia; order Polyangiales; family Polyangiaceae; genus Palsa-1150. The sequence goes on from CAWKAF010000034.1 coordinate 619,260, forward strand.
TCGACCCGCGCCACGTCGCCGATGCGCGTCGGATGGTCCTGGCTCTCCTTGATGACGATGCGGCCGATCTTGGCCACGTCGTCCACGCGCCCCTCGACCCGGAGCGAGAGGCTCTTCGGCCCCGTCTCGATCTGGCCGCCCGGGACGCTCAGGTTCTGCTGCGCGAGCGCGACGCTCCACGTCGACCGCGGTGAGCCCGGCGGCCTGCGAGCTTGAGCGGGTCGAGCCAGACGTTGATCTGCCGCTTCTTGCCGCCGAGGATGTTGACCTGGCCGACGCCGTTGATGCTCTCGATCTGGCGGCGGACGCGCTTGTCGGCGAGCTCGGTGGTGTCGCGGATCGACCCCGGGCTGCTGAGCGTCACGTAGAGGATGGGCGAGGCGTCGGGGTCGACCTTGGAGACGACCGGCTGGTCGATGCCCTTGGGCAGGTCGGGGAGGACGTTGTTGATGTGGTCGCGCACCTCCTGCGCGGCGACGTCGGGGTCCTTGTCGAGGCTGAAGGTGATGATGACCAGGGACACGCCCTGGCTCGACGTGGAGCGCAGCTCGTCGATGCCGCTGATGGTGTTGACCGCGCCTTCGATCTTGTCGGTCAGCTCGGTCTCGATCTCCTCGGGCGCGGCGCCGTTCTCGGTCGTCGTCACGACGATGGCGGGAAAGTCGATCTTGGGGAACTGGTCGACGCCCAGCGAGAAGTACCCGAAGACGCCGATGACGATGAACACCAGCATCAGCACCCACGTGAGGACCGGCTGCCGGATGCAGAGCGACGCGAGCCATTGCATGCTTCTGGTCGCTCGTTTCTCGGCTACTCGGTTTGCATGCCGTCGACCGCGTCTGGAGGGGGGGAGACGACCACCTGCTCGCCCTTCTTCACGCCGTCGGCGACCGCCACGAGGTCCTCCACTCTTGGGCCCGAGCTGCACGACGCGCTCCACGAGGTGCCCGTCGACCACCACGAATACGCTGTCGTTCTCGTCGTGGTGGACGAGGGCCTTCGCCGGCACGACCGGCGAGGTCACCTCGCCGATGGGGAGCTGGGCCGTCACGAACATGCCTGGCAGAGAGCGCATGATCGCTGTTGTCGGTGATCGGCCTCGACGACGAGGTCCCGCGTGGCTTCGCGGATCTCGCCGCCCATGTACTTCACGAGTGGCGGTGAAGACCCGGCCGGGGACCGCGACCGTCTCGAAGGAGACGGCGAGGCCGGGGTGCACGCTGCCGACGTTGGCCTCGGGTACCGTGAGCTCGAGGCGGAGCGGATCGTCGACCAGGAGGGTGACGACGCGTGTGTCGGCGTGCACGTAGTCGCCGACGTGCACGAAGCGCTCGGCGATGACGCCGCCGAAGGGCGCACGGATGGACGAGTCGGTGAGCGTCTGCACGGCCTCGGCGGCGCGCACCCGAGCGGCCTCTTCGCTCGCGGCCTGCGTCTGGCAGCTCGTGCGTCTGCTTGTCGTACTCCTGCTGGGTGATGGCCCCCTTGGCGAGTAGGCTCACGTAGCGCTGGCAGTCGGCCCGCGCGTTCTTGAGCTGCTCGGTGGCGCTCGTCACGTTGGCCTCGGCCTCGGCGCGCGACAGAGCGGCGGAGCGCGCGTCGAGCTGGGCGAGGATGGCCCCTTGGGCGACGTGGTCGCCGCGCTCGACGAACGTCTTGACCACCCGCCCGGCGGCGTTGGCGGCGAGGTCAGTGCGCTCGTTGGACGAGAGCTCTCCCGTCAGTCGGAGGAGCTTGGGGACCGGTTGCTCGGTGACTGGCACGGTCTCCACGTGGACTCTTGCCGTCGCCGGCTTGACCTCGGTGCCGGCGCGCGACTCGTGCGAGCAACCAGCGGCCAGGACGCCGAGCGTGAGCGGAAGGCCACGAAGGGCGAACGAGTGTGCCTGTCTCATCGCGTCACCCTTGACGAGCTGTCCTGCGTCCAGCCGGAGGGCCACGCGGGCGTAGGCGAGGTCGGCGTCGGCCTGGATGCGGGCCACGTCGGCGGAGAAGGCGTCCTGGCGCGCCTGCAAGGACGTCGAGCTGCGTCGCGACGCCGCTCTCGTAGCGATCTTCGGCGAGGGATGCCGCGAGCTTGGTGGCCACGACCTGCGCGCGGGCCGAACGGGCCGACTCGATGTCCGCACGGATCTGCTGCCAGTCGCGGAACACGGCGTCCTCGGCGACCTGCCGCGCGCGTTCCTCGTTGGCGCGCGCGGCGGCGACGGCAGCGTTCTGGGCCCGGGCCTGGGCGAAGAGGGTGGTGTCGAGCTTCCAGTGCGCCGTGAGCTGGAACAGGTAGATGGCGCTGTGGCCGCCCGTGAAGGCGGTGGCGTTGGTAAACTTCTCCTCTGCCGTACCGGAGAGCGTCGGGAGTAAGACGGCCTTCACGGCGCGCGCCTCCTCCTCGACAGTTGCGCGGTTCGCCGCAGCGCTCTCCACCGACGGCACGGTGTTCATCTGCCCCGTCCAGCGAGCCGAGAGGCTCCTCTTCGTGCAGATCGTCCTCCGGGAAGCTGGACGCGGGCTCTGGCGATGAGCCCCGAGAGCGAGTAGAGGTCGCGCCGCGATATTCGTCACGCCGAGCTGGGCCGCCGTCACGCTCTGCTCGGCCTTGGCCTGGTCCGCCAGGCGCCCGCTGCACGTCGAGCTCGGAGCCGGTGCCGCTCTCCTTGCGGTCACGCGCGAGCTTCACGTTGTGCTGCGCGACCTCCAGATTCTTCATCGCCGAGAGCAGCACCGCCTCGTCGCCGAGCAATGTGTAGTAGTCGCGCGAGTACGCTCTTTTCCACCATCACCTCGCTGTTCGCTTCGTCCGCGTGTGCGACCGCGAGCGTGGCCTCGGCGGCCGAACGGCGGTCCCAGGTGGCGATGTTGATGAGCGGAACGTTGAGGATCAGGTTGCCGTCGAACTGGTTCTGTGGCTGGATGACCGCGTTCGGGAAGGTGATTCCCTTCGGCAGGGATCCGGCGAGGGATGAGTGCAGCGGTCGTGACCTCGTACTGGTTCTGCGTGTACATCCCGGTGGCCGCGAAGTTCGGCATGAGGTTGCCGGTGGAGATACCCACCTCGGCGTCGCGCTGGGCCGTGGTGGCGTGGGCGGCGCGGTTCTGTGGGTTCCACGTCCTCGCGTGCGCGAGGAACTCGGTCACCGGTTGGAGTGCGAGCGCGGGCCGCGCCAGAAGCGCGTACGCCACGAGAGCGGCCGCCGCGAGCGGGCGGCGTCCGAGGGAGGGCGGGACGGCGTAGGTCATTGCGTGATCGATTCAGACGCAACTTCTCGTTGCACGCTTCGATGCATACCGCCGTATGGCGTTGCTCACAATCCCACTTCGCAGAATCCGTCTCCGTGGGTCGCCGGATGCGGCGGGAATAGCGTGTGGTACTGTCTTGGCCCATGGTCCGAGCCTCCCGCCCGCAAGGGGTGCGCGCCACGGTTGGCGCGCTCGACCGCAACAAGAAGTGGCAGGCAGTGGCGCATCACTCGCCTCGCGAAGACAGGATTCTGCGGGCGGTGATCGAGGAGTTGGCGCGGTCCGACTACGGCGGACTGGCCTTCGAACGCGTTGCCGCGCGGGCCGGCGTGAACAAGACGACCGTCTACCGCCACTGGGACACGAAGGCCGATCTCGTTCGCGCCGCGCTCTCTCTGGTCGCGCAGTCCGTCATACCGGAGGCCTCCGCGGGGACGCTCCGTGAAGATCTCATCCGGGTCGGTCGAAGGATGGTCGACTTCTCGACGTCGTTCGAGGGCCAGTGCTTGATGCGATTGCGTCTGCTCCAGCACCCCGAGCCGGAGCTTGCGAGCATCGCGAAGGATCTGCACGCGAAGCACATCGCCCAGCTAGGTGTGCTCGGGGAGGCCGCGATAAAGCGCGGCGAGCTGGCGAGGGGCGTCGACGTCAAGCTGGTGCTCGACATGCTCGGTGGTGCCCTTCACGTGCGGCTCTTCATGAAAAACGAGCCCGTCGACGACGTGCTCATCGCCCGGATCGTGGACATCCTCCTCCGCGGCGTGGGAGTGTCCGGCGACTAGAGCAACAGGGCGATCGAGCGATGCCTTGCGCGGCCTGGACGACGCGTCACTCGAGCCGAAGCGTCCACGCGTCTCCCAGCCAGTACCGGCGCGGCTCTGACGTCAAGCGCGGCACGCACCGAGGCGACGGCAGCCGCGGCGTACGCAGGGGGAGGACGTTGCGCGGATCGGTGACCACCGTGTACTCGCGTGCCGCGAGGAGCACACCGGGCAAGCTCCAGGTGTCGGTCCCGTCACGCACGCGCCGGGCTTCGAGGTGCAGGTGCACGAAGGCGGGTGACGCGCTGTTGCCGACGAAGCCCACCGTGTCTCCCTCGCGCAGGCGCCGGCCACGGCGCACGTCGTCGGCGACGCGATCGAGGTGGCCGAAGAGCAACACGTAGTCACGGTCGGCCCCGCCCTCGCGGACCACGTGACGCGTGACGACCGTCTCGCCGTAGAGGGGGCCCACGTAGAGAACCTCGGCTTCGCCAACCTGGTGGTCGAGGCGCAGCATCTCGATGGGGGTGCCGATCTTGGCGACGAGGTCGACTCCGCCGTGACCCACGGCGTTCATGCGACCGCGCCGCTGCTCGTCGTCGGGCTTGTCGAGATCGTATCCGCTGACGACCGGCGCATCCGCGAGTGGGTACAGATACGCCTCGTACGACTTGGGACGGTCGGGGCGCCGGGGGATCTGCTCGTAGTCGAGCCAGTGCCCGCCCTTCTCCGTGTGGCCGTTGTCCACGAGGAGCGGCCGCGGAGCGCCCGCCCACGGGTCCCGCGCCCAGGCGTCCGCGACGAGGTTCGTTGCGAGAGCAAGCTCGCACCCGACGAAGAGGTAGCGTGAACCAGGGTCTGCGTCGGAAGGCGAATCGTAGGCCACCTCGTCGGAGGCGGACGCCTCCGGGAAGATGCCGTCGTCGGAGTCGTCGGGAGCGAGCAGAAGGAGGCCCTCGGACAATCCGAGGGTGGTCATAGGCGGGAAGGAGACACTGGGCCCGCCGAGGCTCGATGGCAGGCTCCCGAACGCGCTGAGTACGAGGGCTGCGACTTTCATGCGGGGCGGCCTTAACAGCACAGCAGAATACGAGCCAATTCCCGTTGGGCGCCCCAGAGGAGCCCGTCACGTGCCGCTGGGGCAGGCCGCCCCACGGATCCGGGACGCGCCTACGCGGGCGTCCCGTACCCGTGGCGCATGTTTACCGCCATAGACGCCAGTCCCGTCCCTCGTGTCTCGCTTCGAACGAGGTGGGGTGGAGTATCTCGGCGAGAACCTCTGCGGTCTCGAAGGCACTCGGTCCGGATCGATTGAAGAAACGATTGCCGTCCGCGACGAAGACGCGACCTTGGCGCACCGCCCGCAGATCGCTCCACCCAGGACGCGCTTCCATCACGTGCATCTCCGAGGCGGTGCGCTCGATGGCGAACCCGCACGCAGCCATGACGATGACGTCGGGATCTTCGTTCACGACGGCTTCCCAGGGAGTCGTGCTCGAGTGCGCCCCGGGCCGCCCGAGCACCGCCTCTCCGCCTGCGGCCTCGACGAGCTCCGGCCCCCAGTTGCCCATCGCAAAGACGGGGTCGATCCACTCGAGGCATGCCACACGTGCGCGTGGAAGGGCCCGCGCGCGATCGCGCACGGCCTCGAGCGTCGCGCGACAACGCAGGGCCAGAGCCGCCCCACGGTCCTCGACGCCAAGGACGCGCGCGACCTCCACGAAGCCGTCGAGGATCCCCTGCAGGGTCCCGGTCTCTAGCGCGGCGACGGGCTGACGACAGAGCTCGGGAGCCAGGTTCCCCGGGGTCACAGCGCACACCTCGCAATGGGTCTGCGTCAGCAGCACGTCCGGCGCAAGAGCAGCGAGCGCTCGCTCGTCCACCTCGTAGAGCGGGGCGCCGGTCGCGAGCCTCTCGCGCACGCGGCGGTCGATGTCTGCGCTGGATCCGGTTATGTCGAAGCTCGGACGACTGAGTGACGGCAAGCGCTGGACCCATGCGGGGTGGTCGCACTCGTGCGATCGCCCGACGAGCGTGTCGCCTGCACCCAGTTCGCAGACCGTCTCGGTCGCGCTCGCGAGGAGCGAGACGACGCGCATCTCACCTGGCCGGGTGTGCGCCCAGCGTGGCGCCCAGCTTGCGAGCCGCCGCCAGGCTGCCGAAGAGGAGCGCGGTGTACGCGAAATCGCCGATGACCTGGTGACGATAGAACGGAACGCCGGCGACGTAGCAAGCGACCAGGCCAGCCGCGGTGTGCGGGTAGAGGTGCCCGGTTGCCCAGACGCCGAAGTTCGTGACGACGTAGAAGAGCGCGCCACCGGCAAGGGCGCCGACCAGAGTCGGCGCAATGCCGCGATGGCGGCCAAGCAGGCGGCCGATCAGCACGACGGCGACGGACGCGCCGTACACCCAGGCCATTCCATCGTAGGGGAACAACCCGAGCGCCGCGTCGCCGAGCGCGAGCGCGCCCAGCATGATCGCGGCCGCCAGCCCCGTGCGCTCGATCGTTGCACCGCCGAACAGCGCTATGGCGACCAGAGGCGTCAGGTTCCACGGGTGCGGGACGATGCGAGAGACGACGGCGATCAGTACCAGCGAGACGGCCAGCGCCAGGTCAATGCGACGGCGGTTCGTCGAGGGGGCGAGCATGTCCGGGCCGAGGGTACCATCGAACGATTAACTGGACTCGGAGAGTGGCGATCGTGACGGCGCATTGACGGGTGGCTCGTTGCCGCCCGCATGCCGTGCGAGGTATCGCTTGCCGCACACGGCGCACCGGTAGGGAAGGACTCCCAGCGCCGCCAGTGGACGCTCGTACCAGCGACGACGGGAACGATAGGCGTCAGAAGTCCGGCAATGCGGGCAGGTCACGCGCCACCAGCTTGAACGGGCCGGAAGGGCGCGCAAGCGATCACAGCCGCACTTCTCATTCCCATTTGGGAAGCAATGCTCGTTCCGCCTCTAGTGCAGCGCCGTCGAGATGCGGTCACTACTCCCCGTTGCTGTCATCCTTGAGGCCGCAGGCCGAAGGACCCCACATCGGCCGAGGATCCGTTGGCGCCGTGGGGTCCTTCGCTGTCGCTCAGGCAGCAACCATTGATCGCATCTCGACGGCGCTGCACTAGCGAGGTTCGAGCGAACGGCCCGCCCGTCCCAACGGGATACATGACGGTCCCCTCCGGCAACGGCGCCGTTGAAACCGGGCATGTTCTCCCGCGTAGACCCTCTCGTGGATGCGCGCGGGCGGGCCCTTGCGCACGATCGCGGGCGCCTCACGGGCACACCCGGAGCGGTCGCATCGGCCGCGCGTGGTAGAGACGACGGCGTGCCCTCACGCGCCGAGGTCGACATCGCGATGGAGCGCTACAGCGGTGGCGATGAAGCCGCCTTTGCTGCGGTCTATGATGCGCTGGCCCCGCGCCTTTACGGTTATCTGCTACGTCAGACTCGCGACTCGGCACGCGCCGAAGATCTGGTCCAGCAAACCATGCTTCACATTCATCGCGCCCGCGTGCGATTCATTCCGGGGGCCAGGGTCATGCCCTGGGCGTTCGCCATCGCTCGCCGGTTGTTTCTCGACGGCCTTCGTCGCGGGAGGCGCGAGGTGCAGGTGGCAGACGATGGCGATCCGGACGGACGGCCCGCCCCCGGCGGAAGCGCGGAGGACCTGCTGCAGGCCCGGGAGTTCGCGACCCAGATCGAGCGGGTGCTCGCGGGGCTCCCTTCGTCTCAGCGCGCGGCGTTCGAACTCATCAAGTACCATGACCTCAGCGTCGCGGACGCCGCTCATGTCCTGGGTACCACCGTGGCTGCCGTGAAGCTCCGCGCCCATCGGGCTTACGAGGCTCTTCGCTTCGCCCTCGGCGATGGGGCAGGGGACCTGGAAGGAGGCGAACGGTGAGCGCGCCGCTACCGACGGCGCAGCTCCGGGCGCGCGTCCTCGACGCCGCAAGGCGCGAGCCCGTGGCTGCACGTGGGGAGGGCGCAGGGCGACGGGCCGCTGTCCTTTTGCGCGGCTTCGGTGTGGCCGCGGCCATCGCGGTCGCAGCCGGCATTCACGGGTCGGAGGCGAAGACCCCGCGGCCGCTCGGGTGCATCGTCTCGCTCGAGCTTCTCTGGCTCTCGCTGGCCGTCGCCGCCACCTGGGCGGCGGTGGACCGAGGGCAGTCGATGCTCGGACGACCCCGGGCCTGGCGTATCGCCGTCGCGGCGCTTACCCCCGCCGCGATGCTTGCGGCCTGGCTGCCAGTGGCGTTCGCGTGGCCGCAGACCCTGGTCGACACGTCCGGGCTACGCGTTCATCTGATCTGCATCGGCATGACCTTGGCGCTGGCAGCCGGCCCGCTCATCGCCTTCGCCCGGCTTCGTCGCGCCAGCGATCCGGTGAGCCCCCGGCTGACGGGAGCGGCGCTCGGCGCGACGGCTGGGGCCTGGGGCGACGCGGCCCACCTTCCCATCTGCGGCTACACGGCGCCGGCGCACATCGTCATCGGGCACATCTTGCCCGTCATCCTGCTCTCCCTCATCGGCGTCGTCATCGGGGACCGGGTGGTCGCTCTTCGCGTAGAGGCCGGCCGGGCTCCCGACCTCGGGTGAGCGATTGCGCCACACCCTGTGGCACCGCGACACGACGGCCAAGGCGGCTCATGCCAGAGGGACCGGGCCCTCGAGCTTGTCGACGCGGCGTAAGCCAGGGAAGAGCAGGGAGTACGCCGCGACGACCACGCAGGCCGCGAGTCCTCCGAAGATGACGGATGGAACCGCGCCCAACCAGGCAGCGGTCATTCCCGACTCGAGGGCGCCCAGCTCGCTCGACGCACCCACGAAGACCATGTTCACCGCGCTGACGCGGCCGCGCATTTCGGCCGGTGTCACAATCTGCACCAGCGTCGAGCGAACGACCACGCTCACCATGTCCGACGCCCCCACGATGGCGAGTGCGATGAGCGAGAGCCAGAAACTCCGGGATGCCCCGAACGCGACCGTTGCCACGCCGTAAAGGGCCACGCACGCGAGCATCATCGCCCCCGCGCGGCGCTTGAGCGGGCGGAACGCGATCACCACGGCGACGACGGCCGCGCCCACCGCGGGTGCGCTGCGGAGGAGACCGAGCCCCGACGGTCCGACGTGGAGGACGTCGCGCGCAAAGATCGGGAGGAGCGCGACGGCCCCGCCGAAGAGAACCGCGAACAGATCGAGCGAGATGGACCCGAGGAGGATCTTGTTCCTCCAGACGTACACGACGCCTGCGACGACCGTCTTGAACGATGCGGCCTGGGTTTCCATCCGCCCCGTTCGAACCGCCATGGCGCCGGCGAGGAGCATCGCCAGGAGGTACGAGGCCGCGCCGGTGAGGTACACGGGCCCGGCTCCCTGTCCGGCGCTGTAGATCCATCCGCCGAGCGCCGGGCCTGCTATTGCACCGGCCTCGCCCACAGTGGAACCCCACGCGACGGCGCTGGCGAAGTGTGCCGTCGAAACGAGGTCGGGCAAGAGAGCTTGCTCGGCCGGTGCGAGGAAGGCGCGAGCGGTCGCGAAGAGGAACATCGACGCGTAGATATGCCAGGTGGCGGAGCCCGCGCGGGTCGATGCGAACAGGAGCATCGCCGTGACGGCCAGGGAGCCGTTGCAGATCATGACGACCTTGCGTCGGTCGAAGCGGTCGGTCGTATGGCCCGTCAGGAGCGAAAGACCAATCGCCGGCAAGAACTGCACGAGGCCCACGAGCCCGAGGTCGAACGCGCGCCCCGTCCGATCGTAGACCTGCCAGCCGACGGCGACCGCAAGCATCTGGTCGGCCAGGGTCGAGAGGAGCCTCTTGCCCTGGTAAAGGCGGAAGTCCCTGTACGCCAGAACGGAGCGCGGGGAGGGCCCCTCGTCGATCGCTCGGCTGGGCTTCATCGAGGGACCCAGATTACGGGCCGCCGTCGTCTGCGCAGGCCGCGAACGCGGTCTCGGCTGCGGCGCGGGCCCGGGGAACGCTGTCGTTCTTCGGGTCTTCCTTGACGTTCCTCACGGCGTCTCGGGCCGCTGCACCCCCCGCGATGACCGTGTCGCGGGCCGCTTGGATCGTCCGGACGGAGGACATCGCCGCGTAGTAGCAACCTTGCTTCCTCCGGTCGTTCCGGATGGAAGCGCACGTCGCTTCGGCGCTGCTCGCGTTGGCTCTTGCTCGTACGAGGGCGTCTTGCCAGGCCTGATAGACGGCCACCCTCGCCAGCGCGCAAGGAACGGACCGGTCGTCTGCGGACGCAGAGGCGTCCGCGTTCGCGACAGTCCCGGAAGAGGGGCCGGGCACCGTCGAACCCGCGTCGCCGATGCCGAGGAGGTCCTCGACTCGGGCGAGGCGTTGCTCGACGCCTCCGACTCGATCGCCGTTGCGACACCCGCGGATCGCGAGACCGACGAGAAGCGCACCCGCGAGGCTGAATCCGGTGGCGACGCCGAGGAGCCGCAGGGATGACGCCGACAGCGTCGGCATACCTCGCGACGCCGCGGGAGGCTCGAGCGCCAGCGGCGCAGGCAACGGTAGCTGCCCTTCCCACACGCGTGTCTTCTCCCTGTCGGCGTTCGCCTCGTCGACGAGGCGCTCCCACGCGAGGGTTGGTTCGTTTCCAAAAATATCGGCGAGCAGGGCGCGCACGCTGCCGGCATCGACTGCGTGGCCCTCGCTCGCGACGAAGGCGTCGAGCGCGTCACGTAGCTCCGCGGCCGTCTGCCAGCGGTCTTTTGGATCGCGCATCAGCGCGCGGTCCAGCGCATCCGCAAGAGCACGGGGATACCGTTCGTCCAGCGTCGTCGGGTCCGGGACCTCGGTCTCGCGTACCCGCCGTATCGTCTCGACGTCCGTGTCGTCGAGAAACAGGCGCCGATCGAGCGTCGTCTCCCACAAGGTCACCCCCAGCGCGAACACATCGGAGCGGCGGTCTGCCGCGTGGCCATGGGCCTGCTCCGGCGCAAGGTAGGCGAGCTTGCCCTTCACGATGCCGAAGGCCGTCGACGCGATGCGGTCCCGCGCCTTCGCGAGACCGAAGTCGATGAGCTTGGGGACTCCCCCCTTGGTGATGAAAATGTTCGCGGGGTTGACGTCGCGGTGGACGACGTGCTCGAGCGCGCCCTTGTCGTCGACGAGCTCGTGAGCGTGGTGGAGGGCGTCGGCGATGCGCGCGCCGATCCAGGCGAGCACGTCGTAGGGCAAGCGCTTCCCTTGGGTATGAGCGGCCTTCGAGAGCGCGAGCAGCGTGTGGCCCCGCAGAACCTCCATCGCGAGAAAGTGCCTTTTCCCGTCGTATCCGACGTCCGCGATCGAGACGATGTTCGGATGCGTGAGGCGCGAAGCGATGCGCGACTCGTCGACGAACATCGCCATGAACTCCTTGTTCCGGCCGTGCTCCGGCCGGATGACTTTGAGCGCGACGAGTTGCTCGGGATGGGCGCTGGACCGTCCGAGCCAGACGCTCGCCATCCCCCCCTCCGAGATGGGCGCGAGCACGTCGTACTCGCCAAGACGTTCGAACGGAAGGGCGTCCTCGGGCGTAGTGGTCACGGTGTCGATGTTACTCGCACGCGCCCCGCGGCGCGCGGGACCACTGGCGAACCCACTCCTTTCGGTGGACAATGGCCCGAGACAAGTGAAGGCGCTCGTTTCATCGTCGATCGCAGCCCTCGCCGGCGATGGTCACGTTCGGGGGCGGATTCTGAGTCGGTTCGCGGGTTGAGAAGTCTCGCGCCGATGTCCGTCGCCGCGCGCCCTGTGGCCGCCTGCTTGGTCGCGTGCATCCTCTTCGCCTCCGTGCGAGCGAGGGCACAGGCCGCACCCCCGGCGGCCCACGAGGACGCGGCGCTCGACGCGATGAACGTCCTGGCTCGCAACGGGCTGCACGACATCAAGGACGAGACGTGGAACGTCTACGGGCAGTTCACGTACATCTCGAGCTGGCACCCATCGTTCGCGGCTCCCTATACGAACGCGAACGGCAGCGTCAACTCGCTCCTCCCCGACGCGGAGCGGGGCTACACGGGCTCTGCGACGCTGTTCTTCGGCCTTCGGCTGTGGCCCGGCGGCGAGGGGTACTTCGTTCCCGAGTTCATCGCGGAGGTTCCCTTCTCGCAGCTGCGTGGAATTGGAGGGGCCATCGAGAATTTCGAGCTCCAGAAGACCGGTTCGCCGACCGGCCAGCTGTACCGGTCACGCACGTATGTTCGGCATACGATCGAGTTCGGCGGCGCCCGCATCGAGAAGACGTCGGACCCGATGCAGCTCGCCACCACCGTCGACAGCCGGCGCCTCGTGCTGACGGCCGGCAACTTCACGGTCCTCGATTTCTTCGACAGAAACACCGTCACGTGGGATCCCCGTCAGACGTTTCTCAATATGGCCTTCATGACGCACGCGTCGTGGGATTTCCCCGCAGACCAGCGAGGCTACTCGTATGGCGGCGCTATGGAGATCTATTGGGACGAGTGGGCACTGCGACTCGGCCGCATGCTCCCGCCGCAGGAGCCGAATTCACAGCCGATGAACTTCAGGTTCTGGGAGTTCTACGGCGACCAGCTCGAGCTCGAGCACGATCACGTGCTGCTCGGACAGCCGGGCGCCGTGCGCCTTCTCGGCTATCGCAACCGAGTCTATTCAGGGCGCTTTGCCGACGCCATCGCCGCGTTCGAGGCCGATCCGGCCGACAACGCCGCCGCGTGCGGGAGTCTCTACAACTTCACCTCGACCAACGCCGCTGCGCCGGACCTCTGCTGGGTCCGGAAGCCGAACGTGAAGGTCGGCATCGGAGTGAACCTCGAACAGCACATCACCGACGACATCGGGGTGTTCTTTCGAGGAATGTATTCCGACGGACAGAGCGAGGTCGACGCCTTCAACTCGGCCGACCGCTCTCTCTCGTTCGGATCCGTGGGCAAGGGCTCCGCCTGGCATCGCCCCTTCGACGTCACCGGCGTCGGCTTCGCCATGAGCTGGATCTCGCAGGTGCACGCTCAGTACCTGGCCATGGGCGGCGTGGACAACTTCATCGGAGATGGCCATTTGAACCAGGCCGCCGAGGGCGTCGTCGACGTCTTCTACAGCCTGAACCTCTTCAAGGCGATCTGGCTCTCTGCCGATTACCAGTATCTGTGGAATCCTGGATTCAACGCGGACCGCGGGCCCGTCAATATCTTCGGCGTGAGGATTCATGGCGAGTTCTAACGCGCGTCGTACGCTCGGCTGCGCCGTCCTGACGTTGTCGGTGGGCGCCTTCGCATCGCGCGCAGGAGCCCAGCCGCAAGCCCAGGGCTTCGCGATCGATCGCCTCTACACCTCTGCGCCGGGCGCAGGTTGGTTCGTCATGGACGACCTTGCCATGCACGGTGGCCTCGGCGGCGCGATGGCGGTGACGACCGACTACGCGAGAGACCCATTGCGCCTCACCGGCGGCTCGCAGCCGTTGGCCGTGGTGTCGAACCAGTCCATGGCCGACTTCGGCTTCGCGGTGACGTACGACCGATGGCGTCTGTACCTCAATCTCGACGCGCCGCTCCTGAACAAGGGCCAGAGCGGCACGGTCGGCGACTACAAGTTCATCCCCCCTTCTGTCGACCTCGGATCGAAGCCGGACGCTCTCGCGGACGCTCGCATCGGCCTGGACGCACGCCTCGTCGGCGACGCCACGAGCCCCCTCCGGGTGGGCGCGAGCGCGCAGCTCTTCGTGCCCGAGGGCATCAGCAGCGACTACGACAGCGATGGCACGGTCCGCGCCATGCTCCGCGCACTCGTCGCCGGCAACCAGGGTCCCCTCGTCTACGCAGGGCAACTCGGCGTCCACATCCGACCGCTCGACGAGGCGCCGACGCCTGGAGGCCCCCAGGGGAGCGAGCTTCTTTACGGCCTCGCCGCCGGCGCGAAAGTACCCCTCGCTCACGACGCCGCCGTCGTGATCGGGCCCGAGTTCTACGGAGAAACGGCGTTCAAGGCCTTCTTTGGATCTGCGACCACCGGCCTCGAAGCCCTCTTGACCAGCCGCATCGAAGGCACGGCGAACGACGGCGCCCAGGTGCGAGTGAAGCTTGGCACGGGCGGAGGCATCAGCCCGCACTTCGGCGCACCCGAGTGGCGCGCGGTGCTCTCCGTCGAAGTCTTCGACCAAAGCACCAGGGCCTCCAAGCCGTAGCGGATCAGCCCCCCGCCATGCACTGCATCGCCACGGCCGGCGTGAAGTCCTCGTTCTCCACGCCCTCGACGTAGCTCTTGAGGGGCATCGTGTCGTCGAGGAGATCGATGGAGAACTGCTTCAAGTCGATCATGTCTTCCGTGATCCCCGAGCCGAGCCAAGGCTGGTCGAGGGCCTCGGTCATGTTGGTGGGCACGATGGGCGGGTTCCCGATGGGGGGAATCGACACGCAGTGACTGCAATTGTCCGACCGGAAGAACGGCAGATAATAGGAGAGGTTCGCCTGCGCGTCGTACGTCGCCATCAGCGATTGCAGGTCTTCCCACCAGAGCGCGTGGATCTGCGCCTCCGTCGAGCCCGGGAAGAAGCGCTGATACGAGTAGAGCGAGTAGTTGAGGTCCATCCGGTACGCGACGAGGCTCAGGCGGTCGTGGGGGTACTTCTCCGCCACCGCCACGTTGATGAGCCCATAATCGCTCTCGATGGCGCTGACGCTGACCGGGAGCTGCCCGTCGAGAGTGGCGAGTACACCATCCACGTTCCACGCGACCTTGATCGTCTCGTCGAGCTGCATCGACGGCCCATTGCTGTGGAAGATTGGCCCCGAATCGTCGAGCAGGTAGCTGCACTGCACGTTGCTGCCCATCCCCTGCCTGATGAAGGCATAGTTCAAGATGGCGCCTGCTCCGCCCGCGCTGCAGCCCGTGACGAACAACCTGGGCACCGTGGCGAAGGTCTTCTGCATCCAGTCGATCACGGCGAGCGTGTTCGCGTGCCCGGCGTGAATGTACGTGAGCTCCCCGACGCCCCCGTCGCCCGTGCCGCCGTCGACAGGCTCGGTGCTGGTGTACGTGGCGACCTTGTCGCCCGTGTGCACGTCGCCGGTGCAATACGAGACGAAGACCATGTTGTAGTTCTGTACCGGGTTGTCGGTCGTCCTCCGCAGGAAGTTCAAATACTGGTAGTCGGTCATGTGATCGTCCGGGATGCCGGTCGTGTTCGCCGCTCCTCGGACGCCGTCGGCGCCCGAGCAACTGTCGTAGTCCCAGCACGCGCCTCCCGGCTCGAAGTTCACTTCCAGGTCGTTGCTCGTGTTCGAGTAATTCACGAAGAACTTGTACTGGCTCCCGTCGCTGCAGACGGTGCCGGGGATCTCCACCTTCAGCCAGGTATTGCACTGAGGCAGGGTGGTGTTGGTCGTATCCGTCGTGCATCGGCTCGCGGGGACCGGGGCGGATTCGTCGGCCACGCAGGGCACGATCGGCGGCTTGCCGGCGTCTGCGGCGGCGCTCGCCGTGCTCTTCGCGGAGCTACACCCCCACGCGCACGAGGCCAACGCGAGCACGGCAAAGACCGACGACGCGGGCGCGCTTCGTTTCATGACGCAAATAGTGGTCGAGTCATCCTTGCGGCGCAAGGCGTCCATCGCGAACGCGCTACTGGGGTGGCGGCTGCGACAGGCTGCAGACGTCGTTGACGCATGTCACGCCCTGCGCGGCGCCGCAGCAGTCGCTGGTGGTCGAGCACTTCTCGTACTGGCCCGAGCACGAAGGCATCTGCGACGAACAGACCAGGCCCCCACCGTCTCCGGGCTGGCAGTAGCCGCCGCAGCACTGGTCTCCCGTCTGGCACGTCTGGCCGTCCGCGCGACATGCCTCGACGCTCCAGTAGCCGCGCGCGTTGCCCGCATGAAGCTCCTGCGCGGGAAGGTAGAATGCGGGATGGCTCGGGTCCGTGCCCGGCGTTGCGTTGAGGTCCACCGCCGCCACCCAGAGCTTCTTGTCCGTGACTTCGTCGAGCCACGGATATTGCCGGGGGTCGCTGACCCACGGGGTGAGCTGCGCGACGTTGCCGTACATGCGCCGGCTGGTGAAGACGACCCACGCGTATCCGCCCGACGCGATGGGGTTCACCGTCGGCTCGTAGTTGAGGGTGACGTCTTGCGCTGCCGTATGGGTGGCGGCCCCTCCTGCGTTGTCGGGGAGGTAGATGTTGCCCATCGCGTCGTATCCGTTGAGCTGATCGAGCCTATGCGCCATCCCGCTCGCGACGTCGACCCACCACAGCTCCCCCGTGTTCCCGTTCCACGTGTAGCCCCACGCGTTCGCCGGATTGGCCAGCTCGAGCTCGAAGACGACGCCGGCGCTGTTCGGGAAGAACGACGAGTACGTCACCGCCGGTTCACCGCCGGTGCTGTTCGCCGGCGTGTAGAGGATTCGCGGGTTCGAGAAGGTCGCCGTGCCGTCGAAGTCGAGGATGCCGAGAGAGATGCGGTCGCTCATGAGCGCCCCCGCGTCCATGGGGAACGAGCCCGCCCAGAAGTTGAACGACACGTGGTTGCCGTCGGGCGAGAACGCGGGGAGCGACGCCTGCAAGTCCGCCGGAAGGCCGGTCACCCCCGCCACGGGAGTGCCTGCGGGCAACGCATAGAGCTTGCTCGAGTTATCGCCGTTGATCATGCCGCCCGAGCCGGACACGAGGAGGCTGCCGTCCTTGTAGAGGGCCGGGAACGCGAGGTCGCGCGTCGCGAGCGAGGTCCCCGCGCCGCCCGTCGTGTCGTTGGCGAGGTCGATGAACACGGTGTTCGAATAGTCCGACGCGTTGCCGTTCGACGCCTGCGTCACGAGCGACTTCCCGTCGGCGGATACCGTGTGGCACACGCGGCAACCCGTGCCTGTGCCGGCCGAGGGGACGCCCGCGATGAGTGTCGGCGACGTCGCCCCGGGCGGGATGGCGAGCGTCCCTGCCCCGTACTGCTTTCCGTAGTGGTCGTTGGTGTCCGAGTTCGTGACGAGGGCCGTGCCGTACGAGTTGTAGTAGATGGTGCCTTGCAGGCTCGCCTGCGCGACGGTCCACGTCTCCGTGTACGGCCCGACCGCGTTCGCGCCTTGCCCGAACACGAGCGTGATCGTGACCGGATCGCCGCCGTTCGACAGGGTCATCGCGTCCCACGCCTGCTGGGGAATAGGCAGGTTCAAGAACGGTGTGTCGTTTGCGGCGAAGTATCCTTTGTACTCGTAGTTCTTCTCGACCATGTCCACGTAGACGGAGTCGAAGTTGTTGGCCCCCGGATTCCACTGAAGGAGCGGCGCGAGAAGGCCCTGGGGCCAGACCGTGCCGGTATAGGGATAGATGATGGAAACGGTCGCGTCCGCGGTGGGCGTCCCGCTCAGCGTCGTCATTTGTTCCATCGAGGGGGGGCCCCCCGGGCCGTTGCCACCGACCCCGCCGTAACCGCCGGGCCCCGCGTCCAGACCTCCCGCGTCCGGCGGTGACCACGCGGGGTCTCCCTGCGCGGTCGTCTGGATCTGCACCGTGATGGTGGTCGTCGCCTTCTGTTGGCCGTACGCTGCCGTGACGTTCCCGGTTCCGGCGATGGTTCCCGCCGCCGTGAAGAGGCCCGACGTGGTGCCAATGGTGCCCAGCTCGCCGCGGTCGATCGACCAGACCACGGCCGTCTTCGTCGTCCCGAGATAAGCGGTGAACTGAGCGGTCGGCAGCGGCTGTCCAGTGACGACATTGACCACCGGCATCAGCGGCATGATCGTCAGAAGGCCTTGCTGCCCTGCCGAACCGTCTCCCCCGTCGCCTCCGCTGCTGCCGAGGATCAAAGGAGCGTCGGAGCCGCCGTACGCATCGGCGCTTCCGTCGAGGACGTGGAAGCGGCTGGTGTCTCCGGAGCTGCCGCATCCGGGAATCATGCTGGCGACGGTGGCCGCGGCGAGGACCGTTGCAGCAACAATATTGGAGCTAAGCTTCACGATAGAGAGAGTGTGCCATATCCTCCCTCACTGCAATATGGTGCTGAGGGGCGAGTAACCCTCACATATGGGACAATTGTATTCCTGAGAGGCGTCGTGCGCGTGGCTAGACGGGGATGAGCCTCGCCCCGATTCCTCCCTTCCCTCCGATGGCGCTCCCGGTGCATCCTCCTTCAACGGGGAGACGGTGCGCGGCTCATCGAATGCCTTGATGCTCGCCGCCACGGTCCACATGGCGATGATGGCAGCCCCATCCGCTGCTCTCGCGCAGAGCAAGGGTTCGGCGCTCCCGGCGCTCCCGGCGCCAGCGTCCGCCCCCGCGCCCGCGCCGGCTACGGTGGCCTCGCCGGCCACCCCACGGTCCGCCGGCGACGACGTCATCTCCCTGAAGAACGGCGGGCTGATACGCGGGACAATCATCGAAGTTCTGCCAGACGTGCAGGCCCGTGTGGAGCTCGTGACCGGAGAGATCGCCACCATCCCCTGGCAACAGATCGATCACATCGAGCACGGAGCCGCACGCCAGGCGCCTCCCTCCGCGAACCCTGCGCCTCCGCCGTCGGAGGTCTGGGTGCACTTCGAGGCTCCCCCGGGGGTCCTGATCCAAAAGGACACCACGAACGACGACAACTGGGTGACCGTGTGCGCCGCGCCGTGCGACAGGCCGTTGCCCACCGGGTTCTACTACCGAGTCACCGGGGGCGGAATCAAGACGTCCGCTGACTTCGCGATCCATGCGTCGCCCGGCACCCGCGAGACCGTGGTCGTCGATGGCGCTTCCAAGAGCAGCTTCGTCATCGGCGTCGTCGGG
This sequence comes from uncultured delta proteobacterium, assembly GCA_963847465.1. Taxonomy (GTDB): domain Bacteria; phylum Myxococcota_A; class Polyangia; order Polyangiales; family Polyangiaceae; genus Palsa-1150. Next base: position 637,990 of record CAWKAF010000034.1, read on the forward strand.
ATGATCGTCGGGGGCATCGCCGCCTATGTGGGACTTCTGGTGGTTTCCTTCAGCGACGTGTCGGCTGGCTTTGACGACACCAATAGCAGTGGCTCGAACACCGCCGGCGCGGCGCTCGTCCTCGGCGGAACAATCGCCGCCGTCGCGGGCCTCGTTCTGACCCTGTCCAACGCGAAGACGAAGGTGAACCAGGACGCCACCGCGAGTCAGGCCGGCCTGGTCTTGCCCGGCTCCTTGACCGGTGCGCCCACCTGGAATATCGGGGTGAATGAGCGCAAGGACTCGCCACCCGCCTTGGGCATCCCCATCTTCAGCGGTCGGTTCTAGGGGCCGCATGCGCCGGATGGTCAAGCGCCGCCTCTCACCCCTCTTGGCGCTGGGGGCCGTCGCGTCGTCGTTGTCGATCGCGTGTGCGTCGTCCAACGGTTCGACCCACGGGAGCACGGGTCAGATCGATGACGCCGGTGGCTCGAGCTCGGGTGGGTCCGAGACGTCGACCGCCGGTTCGAGTGGGTCCGGTAGCTCCAGCAGCTCCGGCGGCGCGGGCTCCGGCGGCTCCGGCTCCGGCAGCTCGACCTCCGGTTCCTCCAGCGGCTCGGGCTCGGATGGTTCGATCGACTCGGCGTCGGGCTCCGCCGCGGATGCGAGTGGAGTCTGGCGGCCCACCAGCGCGGCGCCGATTCACTTCCATTGGATGATCGGTGGCTTCACGACGGCCGACATCCTGCCCAATCAAGCGGGGCAGGTCGTCTACGACATCGACGGAGCCGGCTCCACCGCGAGCGACGTCGCAGCCATTCACGCCGCCGGTGCCATCGCGGTCTGCTACGTCGACGTCGGGACGCTGGAACAGGGCCGCCCCGACTACGCTTCATTTCCGTCGTCCGTCATCGGTCCGGCGGACCAGGGCTGGCCTGGCGAGAACTGGCTTCTCGTCACGGCGGCGAACCAGAGCATCATCTTGCCGCTGATGCGGGCGAGGTTCGTCGACTGGTGCCAGGCCAAGGGTTTCGACGCCATCGAGCCGGACAACCTCGACGCGTGGACCAACATCTCGAACGTCACGGAGAGCGACAACGTGGCCTACGATCTGGCGATCGGCCAGCTTGCCCACTCGCTGCCGCTGTCCATCGGACTGAAGAACGTGATGACCGAGATCGACTCGAGCCAGTACGCGACCTTCCTCGCCACGTTCGACTGGGCGCTCAACGAGCAATGCTTCGAGTATTCGGAGTGCGACGCGTACACCGCGGCCGGCAGCTTCCTGCCCGCTGGTAAAGCCGTCTGGGACGTCGAGTACAACGTGTCTCCCGACTGCACGCAGGCAGACCAGAACCACATGAACGCCCAGCTCACGGACCTGGACCTCGTCGGGGCGACCGACAACGGCTACGAGTACACGCCGTGCGTCCCCGACTCCCAGACGACCTGGTAGTCGGCGTGACCGAGCTCCCCGTCCAGACACGCCCTGGACGTCCCTCCGACCTCGGTGCCGTGACCCGGCTATCGGCCGCCCTCTGGCCCGACGAGCCAGTGGCGGAACACGAAGCTCATGCGGCTTCCGTTCTGGCGGGCACGCCGCCGAGCACCCTGCCGCTCGTCCTCATCGTCGCCGAGGTCGAGGGAAGCGTCGTCGGCTTCATCGAGGTCGGCCTTCGCTCGCACGCCGACGGCTGCGACTCCCGCCATCCGGTCGGTTTCATCGAAGGATGGTGCGTAGACCGTCCGTTCCAGCGTCGGGCCGTCGGACGAGCGCTGATGCTCGCGGCGGAAGAGTGGGCGCGCTCGCGCGGTGCCCGGGAGCTGGCCTCCGACACGTGGCTCGACAACGAACCATCGCAGCTTGCGCATACCGCACTTGGATTCGAGGTCGTCGACCGCTGCGTGCACCTTCGGAAGTCGCTGACGTGACCTTCGGGCGTCAGTTGGGCCCGCAGGGATACCCGGTGTCGACGCACATCCATTGAGGGCCGCCACCTGGGCTCCACGAAGCGTACCTATCCCTTCCCTACGGCGTATCGCACGTCGAGGGCAGGAGATTGCACCCCGGCTTGCACTTGTACTGCGTGCCGAAGGGAGCACAGTCGAGGTCCTCTTTGCAGGTGATGGAACAGAAATTCGTGTCCGCATCACAGCCGCCGTCGAAGCTCGCCGGGAACTCGGACCGCGCCAGACACGAGGTGCCGCCCCCGCACTCTCCGGGGCCGCCCGAGCACACGGTCCCGATGCCGCCCGCGTCGGACTTCGCGTCGGCCCCGGGGGGATTGCCAGCGCCCGAGCTAGAGCAGCTCGCCGGAAGGCCTGCAGTTGTGATCGCGGTCGCCAGCCACGCGAGCGTTCCTCTTCTCATCTGTTTCCCCGCCGGTCACCGTGGACGAGGACAGACCTACCCCACTCCGCCGTCGGCCGGTGTCCCCGACCCGTAGCACGCCCTGCAGGGCAAGCCAGTCGCAGAACGCCTGCATCGCGCTCGCAATCGCGCAGAGGCAGGCCGTAACCTCCGGGGGCCCGGACCCTGCCTCCGCGCGCTGCTTGCTCTCTCGGACTGCGGACTACTGCTGCGGGTGCGGCGTCGTGGCCGGGGCGCCGGCCGCGGTCGCGGTCGGAGTCACGGTCGCGGGCGTGTTGGCAGCGGGAGGGGTCGCCGGCACGATCGTGGTGACCGTGCCCTTGATGCCCGCCTTCTGCTTGCTCCCCGCCGTGTGACGCGCGGCGCGCGTCGCCTTGGCCTTGGCAGTGGCCTCGGCCTTCTGCGCGGGCGTGCGGACCGCGGGAACCTTCCGCGGCTGCAGCCCGAAGTCGGCGAGCGACGTTACCGAGCCGGCAAACATCACCTGGATGGCCTGCCGAACACCGGAGACAATCGTCTTGGTCTTCGTCCGCTCGCCCTTGTCCGCCAAGACCGCGCTCTGCCAGGTGGCCCTGGTGGAGAGCGTGGTGTTGGCAGACGCGATGCGCGCCTGCAGGATCGCAAGGATGTCGGCCGTCTTGTAGGACGTGCCGCCGATGGTCAAGGAAGTGATGTCCTGTTCATGCTCGGTGAGGCCGTCGATCAGGTCCTGATCGGCGGTCTGCTGCTCTGTACGGCTCTTGGTATTCTTGGTGGTCATGATGCCTTCTCCATGTTCGTGTCATTCGGATACGAGAGCCGCTCCCGCGGAGCGTCATTGCGCCGCATCGTCGCCTCTCACAGGACTGACCGCTTCGAGAAGGCCGTTTTGCGAAAAATACTTCACTTTTTTTGAGTGGGGTCCAAACGCGAGCTCTTTCGGGTACTTCTGCGTGAGGTCGTTGCACCGGGCGGACTTGTGATGGGGACTGGGCAAAGATCACCGTGGGGATCGCGAACGATGTCCGCGGTGATCGGGCACGATCACCGCGGGAATCGGAGCCCATGACCACGGCCACGGCCGGACTTGACCGTGGTGCAAAGGCATCCACGCTCGGGGACCACCGCGAGATGTCCGTGGCAATCGCGAGCTGTGCCCATGGTGATCGTGCGCGATCACCCTTGCATGGATCGAAGATGACCACGGCGATCACACGCCCTTGCCGTCGCGGGGATCTGTCCTGTGCGCGGCGATCGTGCGGGATTGCCATGGTCATGTTCGATCATGACCGTCGTGCCTATGAGGGATGCCCGCGGTGTGAGGGTGCTATCACCGTGGCATGATCCGATCGACCCGCTGGTGAAGACTCGGGACCATCGCGGTCAAGTCTATCTCCTTCGTGATAGCGTCCCCCCGCCGTGTTCGACAAGGACGCCCCGTCGTCGAAGCTGGTCCTCGAGCAGCTCGAGGACAAAGGGCTCTCCTCCTCCCTATACAAGTACGCCTACTGGCGCACTCACACGCCCCAGGCGCGTGCGTATGCGGCTCGCGGGCGAAGGCAGCGCGCCCGTTGGCCTCAGGGGGTACTCTCGAGCCCATCGATGCCTTCGAAGCCCGTGAGCGCTACCCTGGGTTGTCGCATGCTCGCGAACCGCGTCGCTGCTGTCCTCTGCGGCGCGCTGATGGGGTGGAGCTGCGGCGGCGGCGGCGGCAGCGGCGGACCCAGCTTCAGCGCCGGAAGCGGCGGAGTCATCGGGAGCAGCGCAGGCGGATTCGGGACCAGCGCCAGCAGCGGTGGATCGTTCGAGGACGGCGGCCTCCCTGTGGCCACGCTCTGCGGGGACCCAATGTGCCCACCACTCCCCGGCGAGGACGCTTCGACGGAGGACATGGAGGCAGGTCGTCTGGCCGTGGACGGAGGCAGCGAGGCGAGCGCCGACGGGAGCATGGCCGATGGTGCCGGGCCGCAAGAGGACGCGTCCGCCGACGGGTCCCGGTCGGACTCGGGAGGAGATGGCGGATCTCCCGATTCGGAAGCGGCAGGCGACTGAGATTTCCTTCTGTATCTCCGCGGGGTGGCCCCTCGCGGAATTGGAGCGCTTGGCACCGTCGGAGTTCGCCTCTTTGCGGAGTCCCGGCGCGCGCCCTGCTAGAATCGACGCACTGAAATGGTCACCATCCGGCATCTCGCCAGTCTTCTCGTGGTCCTCACCGTCGCTTGCTTCGGGCGCGGGGGCGGAGGTTTGTTCCTCGCGGCCTTCGACACGGCCATCATCACCGCGGCGATCGTGAGCGCGAGCGAGCCTCCTCCTCCTCGAGTGATTTACGTTCCAGAGCCCCGTCCCGGATATGCCTGGCAGTCCGGGTACTGGACGTTGCAAGACGGCCAGTGGGCATGGGTCGACGGAGGCTGGGTGGCGCTACGACCAGGCTACGCGTGGGCACCTGCGCACTGGGAGCGACTTGCCGACGGAACGTGGCAACTTATACCCGGTCACTGGGTGCCCGCAGAAACGCCGCCGGCGCCACCAGCACCACCGTCCCCCTAGAGCGTCAACACCACCGGATGATCGGTGAGCATCAGGGGCACGGAGCTCACGTCGCTCATCGTTTGAGTCGGCGCCGTTCCGGTCGTGGGATCGTAGATCGTCACCGTCGCCCGCGAAGTGCCAAGGTCCACCGTGACGCTGTCCATGCCGCCCGCGAGCCTCTCGTCCCACACGAGAAGGTCGAACGTGCCGTCGCTCTTCTGCAGGAGGAGGTCGTGGACGGTCGCTGGCTCGCTTGCGATCGAGTAATTCAGCTTCCCCGGCGTGCGCGCGCCCGTGTCGGCGAGGATCGTCGTCAGGTTGTGCACGTACGTTCCGGACGTCTTCGCGTTGTAGCCCGTGTCGAAGAGACCCCAGTAACCCTGAACTGGGTCGTCCCTGAGCATGTAGATGAACGTGTAGGAGAAGCCTCGCTTGAAGGCCGACAGGTAGAGGTCAAGAAAGACTCTGGCCTGCTGCTCCTCCGTGATGGCGCCCGTTCCCATCGTCAGCCATCCGGTCTCGGTCGTGACCCTCGGCAGGGTCATGAGGTCTGCGTTCGAATAGCCCGTGAACCCGCCGTTCCACGTGTGGCCGTATTCAACGTAGAGCCCGTCCCAGTCCCCGTTCAGAGTCGGGTCCGACGCATTCCAGGCGGCGTTGTCGACCAGGTCGTTGCTGTGTCCGCAGACGTAGTTGTGAATGTTGCCGTAATCGGCATATTGCGTCCCGGCCGGCATCAAGGTGCCGGCGTCGTCCGGAATGGTCAGAAACTGGAGGCCCACGTTGTTCGGCTCGGACCCGCCCGCCTCGCTGGAGTGGAACACGGGGATGCCCGTCAGGCTGGTGTCGGCCTTCACGGCGGCATAGAGGTCTCTCTGAAAGTCGGCCACCGGTACGAACGTCGTGGAGCTCGACGTCTGCCCCTCGTAGGTGACGGGGAAGTTGTTCGGCTCGTTCGGCCCTTCCACGGCGAGCAGGGCGCCGGCGTCATTCAACTGCGTGGCCATGCCGATCGTGCTCGACACGTTCTGGTTGCTGAGGACGTCCACGTGGACGCCGGCGCTCTGGTGCATCGCGATCCAGTCGGTCACGACGGCAGGGTTGCCGTCGTCCCGGATGTTGCGGATGCCCGCGTACGAGAGGGCGGTGGCGCTCTGGGACGGCGAGTCGACGCCCTGGGCGACGTGCACGCACACGCCCACGGAGTTCAGGAAATCGTTCGCCCGGACGGCGACGGTTCCCGTCGAATCGCCGATGACGCCTCCCTCGCCGCCGTCGTCGTTTCCTCCGGTGCCTGCGTCGGTGCCGCCGTCGCCTCCGGTGCTTACGCCCGTCGTGCCGTCGGGGGCTTCGGTCGTTGCGCTCCCGTCGGCGCCGGTCCCGCCGTCCACGGGGTTGCCCGTGGCACCGACGCCTGTGCTCTTGCCCGCTCCGCTCGATCCGCAGGCCGTCCATAGCGGCACGGCAAGGACCAGCACCAGGGCCGAGAGCGAGCGGCTCACGAGGAAGAGACTACCCGAGTCTGGCCCGGGTGGCGCACGGCCTAGGTCAGCCCGCGCGAGCGCCGTACCACTTCTCGCGCCTATAGGCCGAGGGCGTGGTGCCGGTCCAGCGGTGAAACGCTCGCACGAACGTCGATGCCGTCGCGTAGTCGAGCTGCTGGGCGACGTCTTCGATCGGAAGCCGCGACGATTGGAGCAAGACGAGGGCCCGCTCCAGGCGCTCGCGATCGACCACGTTCGAGAAGGAGATCCCTTGAGCGGCGAGGCGGCGCTTCAGCGTACGAGGCGACAGGTGGACGAGCGCGGCCACGTGCTCGAGCGACCGGAACCCGCCGGTGTCGGAGGCGACCAGCCGGCGCACGCGGTCTGCGAGCCCGGCGTCGAACCCCAGCTCGTCGAGCGAGCGCTCGCAGAGCGAGCGGGCGAGCGCGAGCGCGGCAGGGTCTGCGGTGACGATCGGCGCGTCGAGCGACGCCGTGTCGAGGAGGAGCCGGGTGGATGGCTGTCCGAACCGCCAATTGGGCGTGAGGTGAGCGAACCGCGCGTGGTACGGCGGCTCGTCCATCGCGAAGTCGATGCTCCGCCGTGTCGACTGCCCGGTGAGGGCAAAGCCGATGGTCTGGAGCCCGAGCATCAGGCTGATGAGGACGATGTCCCGGGCGCTGCCGAGGCTTGCCTGCTCCTCCACGCGGAGCGCGGCGAGCTCGCCGTCGATCTTGAGATCGATCGCGAGGGCAGTCGAGAAGATGGGAGCAAACTTCACCGCGAGCTCGAGGGCCTGCCGGATCGACGGCGCGCTGAGAGCCGCGAACCCCAGATAGCCGTAGAGCGACACCCGCTTCTGCAGGCCAAGGTAGTAACCAAGGCCGGGTTCGGCGGTCAGGAGCCGCGCGTGCTCGAGCAACTCGTGCATCGTCGTGACCGGCAGTCGTGCGAGCGGATCCTCGAGCGCCTTCGGACCGAGGCCGACGCCGGCGAGGAGCTCGACATCGGGGATGTGCCAGCGCTTCAGCAGCTCGACCAGCTGCAATGCGAGCGCGACAGGGACCGTGTGGACGTGTTTTTCCACTGTCACGAGCTTGGGTGTGAGCATCGGTGCGAGTGTATCGAAGATGACATGCAGGCGGCCAGGCGCCAGGTCATTCGCGGGCGACATCGACACTGGAAATAACCAGTTCGTGGCCTCGGCCGCACACGAATTGTCCTCCGTTGCCCGCCCTTCGGGAGGCACATTCCGCCACGTAGGGACACGAGGGACGGGAGAAGGGGCCACTGCATGGACTGGGCGCGAGCAGCAATCGGCGGAGCCGTCACGATCGCTTTGGCATGCTCCGGGCAACCGGGACCGAGCGGGCAGCTAGGCCCGGGTTCGACGGGGAGCAGCGGCGGATCACAGGGGGGCTCCGGTGGCGGGACAAGCAGCGGCTCGGGCCTCGGTGCAAGCGGCGGGTCGGGCTCGGGCGGCGGGAACTCCTCTGGAGGCGAAGACGCGTCGACCTCGAGTGGATCGGGCAGTTCTTCCGGAGCTTCGTCGGGTGGCGCGACCACGGGGGCCGACGGGGCCGCTCCACCGGCGGAGGCTCCGGGCTGCGGGACGGCGAAGTTTTACCAGATGGCCGACGACACGTCCGTGCCCGGTCCGTGGCCCGTCGGCGTGAAGACGGTGCAGGTCACGATGACCGGAGGCAGCAGGCCGGTCGAGGTTTGGTATCCGGCCTCGCTCGGAAGCGCCGCGGGCCAGACCCAGGTCACCTACAACGTCGAGGACTACCTCCCGTCAGGGCAGGCCAGCAAGATACCCGCCTCCGCGAACAAGCTCGCCGACTGCGACTGCTACCGCGATCTGCCCATCGACTCGACGCACGGACCCTATCCGGTCGTCATCTTCCTTCACGGTACGGGCTCTTTTCGAACCGCGTCGCTCAGCACCATGGTCCAGTGGGCGAGCCGAGGCTTCATCGCCGTCGCCGCCGATCACGCCGGCCTTTTCCTGACCGACTTTCTCGTGACGGCGAGCCTCGGTTCTTGCACGGGCGGCACGGGCGTCGCGTACGGGTCGGAGAACCTGAGCGCCGACGTCGACGCGATGATCGCGGGGCTGACGAACCATACCGGCGACTTCGCGTTCTTCGGGGCCAACGCCGACATGTCGCGGATTGGAATCAGCGGTCATAGCCAGGGCGCTTCGGACGCTGCGTCCTACGCCACGAAGCCCAACGTAGAGGTGGACATGCCCCTCGCGGACCTCGGCGGCACGGTGGTCCCCTCGACGTCGGCGCTGAAGTCCGTGCTGATCGCGGCAGGCATGTCGGACAGCGTCGTGGCTTATTCGAGCGACCAGTCCGCGTACAGCGGGTCTCCCTCGCCGAAGCGACTCGTCGGCATCACCGGCGGCGATCACCTCGACGTGACGGACCTCTGCTGGGAGACGAACTCGAGCGGCCAGACGGCGATTCAAGTCGCGAACCAGTACGGGATCTGCGGCGCCGGCGTCCTCGCCGCGCTCGCCAAGTGCGGTGACCTCTCGCCGCCCACCATCGGGCCCGCGATCGTCAGCTACGTGACCACGGCCGCGCTGGAGGAGACGCTGCACTGCACCAACCGCGACGCGGCGTTCACGGCGCTCCGGACCAAGTACTCGCAGGTCGGCGACTTCGAGCACACGCCCTGAGGCTCGAGGAGCCTAGGCGACGGCGGCGCCCGACGCCGCGACGGCCTTGTGCTGGCTGACGTTGTCCCCGTCGTCCTTGCGCAGCTCGACGAACACGCCTGCCGAGAGGATGGTCAGCCCGCCGAGCACGAAGAAGGCCTGGTGGATGCCGTGAATGAGCTGCGGCGGGTCGGTGTGAAAGCGATCGGGGATGAAGAGCGCGGTCACGAGCGACGCCGTCGCGACGCCGAAGCTCATCGACATCTGCTGCGCGGTGCTGGCGATCGTGCTGGCCATGCTGGTGTCGCTTGGGCCGACGTCCGCGTACACGAGCGTATTCATGCTGGTGAACTGAAGTGACTGGAAGAAGCCGAAGGCGAAGCCGAGGACCACGATGAGCCAGACGGGCGACCCCGGTGCGATCGTGGCGAAGAGGACGATGAGCAGGCCGACGGCGATGGTGTTCGCGAGCAGCACCGCCCGATATCCGAAGCGGGTGAGGATGAGGGGCATGGTGATCTTCAGGCTCATCGCGGCGAGCGGCTGCGGCATGATGAGCAAGCCCGACTGGATCGGCGTGTAGCCGAGCCCCACCTGGTAGAGGAGCGGCAGGAGAAACGGTATTCCACCCACGCCGAGGCGTGTCAGGAAGCTGCCGCCGATCGCCGCCCGCAGCGAGCGGATGCGAAATAGTCCGAGGGAGAGGAGCGGATGCGCGTCGGTCATGGCGTGCCGGCCGTACCCCGCCAGAAGGACCATCGACACTCCCATGAGGCCGAGCACCGACGTTCGGCTCAGCGTGTGCTCTCCGAAGATCTCGAGGATCCACGAGAGAAGTGCCACGCCCGAGCCGAAGAGCACCATGCCGACGAGGTCGAGCGGATCGGTGCGCTCGGCCCGGTAGTCCGGGAGGTGTCGATGGACCATGTACAGGCCGACCAGACCCATGGGGAGGTTGACGAAGAAGATCACCCGCCAGTGAAGCAAGGAGACGATGAGTCCACCCACGAGGGGGCCGACCATCGGACCTATCAGCGCGGGGATGGCGACGAAACTCATCGCCCGAACGAGCTCGGACTTTGCGAAGGCCCGCACCATCGTGAGGCGCCCTACCGGCACCATCAGGGCTCCTCCGCAGCCCTGGAGGATGCGGCATGCCACGAGCACGTGGATATTGTTCGAGAGCCCGCAGAAGACCGAGCCGAGGGTGAAGAGGCCAATCGCGGCCGAGAATACGCCGCGCGTCCCGAACCGGTCGGCCACCCAGCCGCTCACGGGGATGAAGACGGCGAGGCTGAGCGTGTAGCTCGTGAGCACCGCCTTCATGCTCAGCGGCGCCACGTGGAGGGCGCCTGCGACGGCCGGCAGGGCGGTGTTGAGGATCGTCGTATCGAGCGACTCCATGAAGAAGGCCACCGCGACGAGCCACGGCAGGAGTCGCTTGACGGGATCGCTGCGGGGCGACGTTGCCAATCGCCGCTCAGTATCGCGGGACCGACGGATCCACCTCGCGCGACCACGCCTCGATTCCGCCTTCGAGGTTGTATACGTTCGTGAACCCCTCGCCGAGGAGCCGCTCCGCGGCGCTGCGGCTGCGCCCCCCATGGTGGCAGTGGAACGCGATGGCAGCCTCTTTCTTCAGGCCAAGCAGGTACTCCTGACCCGCGGCGTCGAGTTTCTTTGCCTGCGCGATGGAGGCCAGGGCGCGCTCGTCATCGGGGCGGACGTCGAAGAGCTCGACCTTCCCGGCATCCAGGAGCGCCTTCAGCGCCTTGGGGTCGATCGGCTTCACGCGAGGCGGTTCGTTGGGATTGTCGATCTTGAAAGCGCCGCCCTTCGCGCTCTCGACGAAGTCGATGGTGATCCCGTTGGCGCGTCCGGCCGAGGCGCGCGCAACGTGGAGAACGAGGTCGCCCGAAGTCACCGCGATGTCGCCGTCCTCTTTGGGGCCGAAGTGGAGGTCGCAGGTGAACTGCGGGTCGATGTCGAGGCGGAGAACGTCATCCCCCGCGTCGGAGAGTGCGGCCTGGAATGCCTTCGCGGCCGCGGGCGAGATGGTCACGCGCGGCGCCTCTTTTGGCTTGGTCTCCACGCCGAGGAGCTTCTGGAGCTCACCCTGCGAGTGCATCTCCTTGACGATGTCGCAGCCGCCGACGAAGCTCCCGTCGATGTAGAGCTGTGGGAAGGTGGGCCAGCTCGAGAACTCTTTCATGCCGTCGCGGATGGCCTGGTCTTCGAGGATATTGACCGTCTCGTAGTCGGGGGCGACCTGGTTCAGGATTCCGATGACGGTTGCAGAGAACCCGCACGCGGGGAACCGGCGGTTGCCTTTCATGAAGAGGACTATTTTCTTGGCTCGAACGAGCCGGTCGAGCTCAGCGCGTCGCTGATCGGTGAGGGGCATGGGGAGTGCCATGACACGAACGGCGCCACGTCTCAAGGAGCTTCATCGCGAGCGACGGATGACGACCCCGGCATTCGATACCCGCGCGAGCGTCTCGTTCGCGCGCAGCCGTACGGGGGGACGAGCGGCCACCTCTCGAACCGTGCTGGCAGGACCTTCGAGCGATTCCGAGGCGCTAGCTATCTCCTCGACGTCGGCCTCGCCGACGCCGGCCGGCGCGGGTGCACCCATCGCCAGTAGCCATTGCGGATCGGTGATCTCGCCGGCCGCTGCCGGGGGCGGAGCGACGTCGGCGCTCGCCCTCCCGGCGCCCGGTCGTCTCGTCGGCTCGAGCGGAGGGCGCGCTGGGCGGGGGATGGCTCCGTTCGCCATCGGTTGCGCCGCCGGGACGCGCTCCCCCTGAAGACGGCGCGTCCGCCGATGGCGGGTCTCCTCGGCAAGCAACGTCCGGAGGCCGTCGGCCGCCGCTTCCTCGACGAGGGCAAGGAGGTCGTCGACGAATCGGGCGATGATTGGATCGAGCGTGCGCATCTGGCTTCACGAATACTAGCGGGTTGTGCGGAGAATACTTCTTGGGCATAGAGCTCTTGACGTGCTGCACGTCGGCGGTCGAAGATCGGCCATAGTTGTCTCTGGCGGACGGGGGTCCATGTCTCGACCACCGCGTGGAGCCCACAAGGACGATGACCTTGACGACGATCGCACCGCGATCGGCAACGTCAAGATCCCGGTCAGCACACGTCGAGACCGCGCGCACCTCATCGTTCTGGCCGGCGAGAGCCTCGGCCAGATGTACCGCGTCGATCGCACCGAGACCGTGATTGGCCGCGCATCCGACGCCGACATCCGCGTCCAGGACGACGGCGTGTCGCGCCGGCACTCCAAGATCGTCCAGTCGGGGAGCGAGGTGTGGATCGAAGATCTCGGCAGCGCCAACGGCACCTACATCGACGACTCACGCGTCGAGCGGCGACTGCTCAGAGACGGCGACAAGATCAGGATGGGGTCGACCACCATCCTCAAGTTCACGTACGCCGACGAACTAGAGGAGAATTTTCAACAGAAGATGTACGACGCCGCCCTCCATGACGGGCTCACCAAGGCGTACAACAAGCGGCACTTTCTCGATCGGCTGCTGGTCGAGATCTCGTACGCAAAACGTCGCGTGACGCCGCTGTCCGTCCTCATGCTCGACGTCGACAACTTCAAGCAAGTCAACGATCGCCACGGCCACGTCGCGGGGGATCACGTGCTTGCCACGATCGCGCAGATCGTGCGGGGCACGCTCCGAGCCGAGGATCTCTTCGCGCGCTACGGGGGCGAGGAGTTCTCCGTGCTTTGCCGAGATACCGAGCTGGGCAAGGCAACCTTGCTTGCAGGGCGGCTGCGCGCCAAGGTCGAGACGTTTGCCTTCGAGCACAACGGAAAGAAGATCCCCGTCACGGTGAGTATCGGCGTCGCTGTGTGGAAAGAAAATGCCGATACCCCTCTGCAGGTGATCGCGGACGCCGACGCAGCGCTCTATGAGGCGAAGCGAGGTGGCAGAAACCGCGTCGTCGCAAGTAGGGAGTAAGGGTAGAGAGTCATACCCGGTGAGAAGGCACGCATCGACTCGTCCTGGTGCGCGGGAATTGGCATGGTACGGTCACCTGCCCATTCTTCGTCTGGCGGAGCGCGGGGCGGCCGCTCCTGTGCTCACCCCGAGGTTCATCGGTGACCGATCTGCCCACGCCCGCGACGCAGTCCAACAGGCTCTCGGACGCGCCCACCGCGCTCTCCCCGTTCGAGGACCGCGAAGCGACCTTCTTCGACGGCTTGTCGAAGCTGGATGACTTCTCGACCGTCTTTCAGCCTGTCGTGCGTCTCGAAGACGGAGCCCTCTTCGGCTACGAGGCGCTCGTCCGGTGTCCGAGCCCCAACCTCTCGCCCACCGGCCTCTTTGCCCAGGCCGCAGCGATGCGGTCCGCCGGCCGCCTCGGGCGGATGATCCGCGAGATTGCCGTTTCGCTGTGCAAGGGCACCCCGCTCTTCGTCAACCTGCATGCCAGCGAACTCGAGGAGGGCTGGCTCCTGCGTCCCGACGATCCGATCTTCGCTCACGATGACGACATCTATCTCGAGATCTCCGAATCCGTGCCGATGACCCATTCGGATCTCTGCGCCAGCGTGCTCTCTTTGGCGCGGTCTCGCACGGGCGTCTACCTCGTCGTGGACGACTTCGGTGCCGGCTACTCGAACCTGGAGCTCATCAGTGACCTGGCTCCCAAGCTCGTCAAGCTCGATCGAAAGCTCGTCGAGGGCCTTCACCGCAATCCTCGCAAGCAGAGGCTCGTCTCGATGGTCGTGCGTCTCTGTCAGGAGCTCGGCGCGGAGGTCGTCGCCGAGGGCATCGAGACGTGCGACGAGCTCAGCGCGGTACGGGACGCAGGGGCTCAATACGGCCAGGGGTATCTGCTCGGCCGCCCCAGTTTCCCCAAGCCCCGCATCACCTGGCCCCCGCCCGCGGGCGGCATGCTTCCGCCCACGATTCCCCCCCCGCGCGTTCCGTGGGCTAGCGGGGCGAGGGGGATCCGAATCTGCACGACACGGTGACGATCTTCCGATAACAACTTGGAGGGCTTGCCGCGACGTCGTCCGCTCTCGGGCGGGCAGATGGCGTGGTACGTCTTACGTGAAGAGGAGCAGAGAAATGGCTACCGGCACCGTGAAGTGGTTCAACGAGACGAAGGGTTTCGGATTCATCGCGCCGGACGGCGGGGGCAAAGATGTCTTCTGCCACCAGACGGCCCTCCAGGGCGTCCGCTCGTTGTCCGATGGGCAGAAGGTGGAGTTCGACGTCAAGCAAGGACCGAAGGGCCCGCAGGCCGACAACGTTCGCGTCGTTTCCTGAGGTGCGGGCGTCCTGGCGAGCCTCTCGATAGCCCTTTCGATCGTCGGGTCGATCGCGCTGCTCATCGGTTTCGGCTCGGCATCGTGGCGACTCGGAATGCTGCTCCGGTGGAAGCGCAGGCGCGCGACCGCGGTGAGCTATCTGCACCAACGAGTTTACCGTGGCAGCTCTTACGTGAAGCTGACCGTGCGCTGGATCGGCGAGGACGGCGAGGCGGTCGAGGCGACCGACACCGGCCCCTGGAACCGCTACGCGGCGGATGAAGAGGTGACCGTTCTCGAGGTGCCGGGCTCGGAGCCTCCGCGCGTCGTCGTCCCTGAGTTTCTGCGCTTTTGGCTGATGACCCTGATCTTCGTGCCCTTCGGCACGGTGTTTCTGTACGTCGCGCTGGTGTACGTGCCGAGCCTCGGGTAGTCGCCGGCTTCTCAGCCGCCGTCGCCTGCGCTGGCATCGCTTGGTGCGTCGTCGCTCGCCGCATCGGCTTCGAGCAGCACGCACACCGCGTTCTGGCACTCGAGTCCGACCGCACACGCGTTGCCGGCGCAGCACGCCGTCCCGGGGGCCACACACGAGATCGGTTGCCCCCCGCCGCCGCTCGAACAGCTTGCCGTCACGCCGAGGGCGCAGAGCGCTGCCGCGAACGCGAGGGTCCACGCGGTCGGCTGCATCCGGACCTACATCGCTGCCGACTTGGCCTTCTTCTCCTTCTTCCTCTTTTGCTTCTCCTTGGTGGAGAGCTTCGGCTTGTTCTCCTTCTTGCCCTTCTCGATCCCTTTGGCCATTGGGGGACCGTACGATCCGGCGGATGGCCTGGCAGAATCGCACCGTCACCCGGGCGTCTCCACTCGCCGTCGTGGTTTGACCGACCCACAGAATTGGATTATCCAATTCGCCCAGGCGGGGATGCACCTCGTCCGCGAGGTGGGAGGGAGGACGGTCATGGCAGCCATCGATTTGAAGGCCCTCTTGTCGGAGGAGTCCACGGGAATCGAAGAGATCGCCGGTCACCTCGACGCGGCAGCTCAGGAGGAGCGGGTCGATGCGTTGTTCGCGCTCGATCGAGCGGGACAGCGAACCCTGTTCAACAAAGCCGAGTCGGCCGCCCCGTTGACGCTCGACGACTTCGTCCCGCCGGATCGAGCGCCGGGTCACCCGGTGCGCCATCGCGGGCGCAACACGTTGCCTTTCACCGCGAGGCACAAGCTGTTCAAGAAGTGCTTCTGCCGCCCCGAGGACGGCACGCCGCGCCTCTTTGGCTACAACGACGCGCCGTCGCGCGGCCTGATAGGGCCCGGCTATTTCGTTGCCATTCCGACGGCACCCAACCCGGAGTGGGGAGCGCGCGGTGCGGTGGTGGTGGACTACTTCCAGGTGCCCGACGGCAAGGTCGCGGACGGTTGGCCGGCCGTCTTGCCAAACACAAGGGGGTTGCAGCGGTTCGTCTACCATCGCACCCGCGACTTCATGCGTCGCGTATCCAACTTCGTGACGATCGGTGCCGCGTTCCGGGGCGAGAAGGCTCTCGACCATTACTTCGTGCTCGTAAGGGAGGTTTGAATGGCTACGCCGCCCGTAGTCACCGGCGTCTCGCGGGGCTATGACTCTCCCATGGCTGCTACCCAGCAAGACTTCGGCCCGTCCGTAGGTCCCCTCCCGGCCCGCTCGTTCGAAGCGCACAAGCCCACGGCCGAGAGCGATCTCGACCGTACGGTCCAGCGACTGGGCGAGCACGCGAAGGAGTTTGCGCGCCTCCCCATCGGGCGAAAGATCGCGCTCCTCCAGGACGCGCTGGCCGGGACTCGCGACGTCGCATCCGATTGGGTGGTTGCCGCGTGCAAGGCGAAGGGCATTTCGGTGGACGCACCTGTCGCGGGCGAGGAGTGGATCGCAGGCCCCGCGCTGACGCTCAGGAACATTCGGCTTCTCATCAACGCCCTCGGCGACATCCAGGCGAAGGGCACGCCGGCGCTTGCCCAGAAGCACATGCGCGAGCTGAGTCACGGCGCGACGGCGGTCCGTGTGACGCCGTATGACTCCTTCGACGCCGCCCTCTACGGCGGCGTCTCGGCGGAGTCTTGGCTCGAGGCCGGCATCCGCCGCGAGGACGTGACCGCGCACCAGGCGTCGTTCTACCGGAAGACGGATCCGGACGGTGGCGTCTCGCTCGTGCTCGGCGCCGGCAACGTGTCGTCGATTCCGCCGATGGACATCCTCTACAAGATGTTCGTCGACGGGTCCGTCTGCATCTTGAAGATGAACCCCGTCAACGAGTACCTCGGCCCGCTGCTCGAGCGTGCCCTCAAGACCTTCATCGACAAGGGCTACCTCGCCATCGTGTACGGGGGCGCCGACGTGGGCTCGTATCTCTCGTACCACCCGAGCATCGGCGACGTGCACATCACGGGCTCGGACAAGACGCACGATCTGATCGTCTGGGGTCCGGCCGGCCCGGAGCGCGACGATCGCAAGCGTCGCAACGACCCTCTCCTCAAGAAGCCGATCACGAGCGAGCTCGGGAACGTGAGCCCCGTGATCGTCATCCCGGGCCCGTACACGGACGCCGAGCTCTCGAGCATGGCCGAGAACGCCGCGGGCATGGTCACCAACAATGGCTCCTTCAACTGCAACGCGGCCAAGCTCCTCGTCTTGCCCAAGGGATGGACGCAGCGCGACGCATTCATCCAGAAGCTCACGCAGGTGCTCTCGGCGGTGCCGCCGAGGAAGGCCTACTATCCTGGCGCATTCCAGCGCTACGAGGCCCTCACGGCGGGCCATTCCGACGTACGAAAGATAGGTCAGGGTACCGACCAGGCACTGCCGTGGACCCTCGTCGTCGGCCTCGACCCCAACGACACTCGTGAGACGAACTTCTTCACGGAGCCCTTCTGCGCGATCCTCAGCGAAGTATCCATCGGCAGCACGGATCCACTCGAGTTCATCCAAGCGGCCGTTCCGTTCGCGAACGATCGGGTATGGGGGACCTTGAACGCGATGCTCTTCGTCCACCCGAAGGTCGAGGCGTCGCCGAGCGTCAAGGGCGCCATCGACGGCGCGCTGCGCGATCTTCGCTACGGAACCGTATCGGTGAATGCGTGGCCGGCGCTCGGCTACGCGTTCGTCACCACCCCTTGGGGCGGCCACCCGAGCGCGACGCTCGCCAACGTTCAGAGCGGCATCGGCTGGGTGCACAACACGGTGATGCTCGAGGGGATCGAGAAGTGCGTGGTGCGCGCGCCGCTGAAACCGATGCCCAAGCAGGTCTACTTCCCGACGCACAAGACGCTGAATCAGCTGGGCCAGAAGCTCGTCGCCTTCGAAGCCTCGCCGAGCTGGCTCAAGGTGCCCGGGCTCGCCATGGCTGCGCTCGGCGGGTAGGTGAGGCTGTCCGCGGCGGTTTGCCATGACGACCCATCCGCTTGCAGGGCAACCCGCACCTCCGTCATTCCTCGTGGACGTGCCGCGGCTCGTGACCGCGTATTACGAGGAAGAACCCGATCCGTCGATCGCGGCTCAGCGCGTCGCGTTCGGTACCTCGGGCCATCGCGGGTCGTCGTCGAGCATCGGGTTCAACGAGTCGCACGTCCTGGCCATCACGCAGGCGATCTGCACGTACCGCAAGGCGCAGGGGATCGACGGGCCGCTCTTTCTGGGATGGGACACGCACGCGCTGTCGCAGCCGGCGCGCGCCTCCGCGATCCAGGTCCTCGCCGCCAACGGGGTGCAGGTCATGCTGGACGCTCGCGATGCTCCCACGCCGACGCCGGCGGTGTCGCACGCCATCGTCTGTCACAACCGGGGCCGGTCGCGAGGCATGGCCGACGGAATCGTCATCACGCCGTCCCACAACCCACCGGACTCCGGCGGCTTCAAGTACGACCCTCCCTCGGGTGGCCCGGCCGCCTCCGCGGTCACCACGGCGATCGAGAAGGCGGCGAACGAGCTGCTCGAGGCGAACCTCCGAGGAGTTCTCCGCCTCCCGTACGCCAAGGCGTTGCGCTCGCCGACGACGCGCCGATACGACTACCGCGATGCGTACGTTCGCGCTCTCGACGAAGTGCTCGACGCGGACGTCCTCAGGGGCGCCAAGTTGCACGTCGGAGTCGATCCGCTCGGCGGTGCGAGCGTCGACTACTGGGAACCCATCGCCGCCCGGTACGGGCTCCGCCTCGACGTCGTGAACGCAGCGGTCGATCCGACGTTTCGCTTCATGACGCTGGATTGGGACGGCAAGATCCGCATGGACCCGTCCTCGCCATACGCGATGGCCCGCCTCGTGGCGTCACGCGATCGATACGACATCTCGTTCGCGAACGATCCCGACGCCGACCGCCACGGCATCGTGTGCCGTAGCGCGGGCCTCCTGAATCCGAACTTCTACCTGGCCGTGGCGATCGACTACCTCTTCCGCAACCGCCGAGGGTGGAAGGGGACGGCTGCCGTCGGCAAGACGATCGTCAGCAGCAGCATGATCGATCGGGTGGTGGCTCGTCTTGGCCGGCGACTCGCCGAGGTTCCGGTCGGCTTCAAATACTTCGTGGACGGCCTGCTCGACGGTTCGCTCGGCTTCGGAGGCGAAGAGAGCGCGGGCGCCTCGTTTCTCCGTCTCGACGGGTCCCCCTGGGCGACCGACAAGGACGGGCTCATCATGGGACTCCTCGCGGTCGAGATGACCGCGCGCCTCGGGCGAGATCCGGGCGAGCTTTATGGGGACCTCACGCGCGAGCTGGGTGACCCCGAGTACGCACGAATCGACGCCGAGGCGAGCGATCAAGAGAAACGTGCGCTTGCGAGCCTGACCGCAAGCGATCTGGCGCTGCGCAGCCTCGGGGGCGATCCGGTGACGGCCGCCGTCACGACGGCCGGCGCGGATGGTCTTCCGATCGGAGGCATCAAGGTGATGACCGACCATGCCTGGTTCGCCGCCCGGCCGTCCGGTACCGAGGCCGTGTACAAGCTCTACGCAGAGAGCTTCAAGGGAAAAGACCACCTTCTTCGCGTTCAGGAAGAAGCGCGGGCCTCGCTTCAGACGGCGCTGCGGTCGCCCCGGCCGGGCAAGTAGAGCGCTCGGCCGAGCCGTACGTGGACCTCGCGCTCGCCGGCGGCACCCGGAGCCGGAACGAGCCGAAGTAGATTCGAGTCGAGCGGGGTACGGTCGACGGTCATCGACGCGACGCCGGTGGCCACCTGATCGGGATTCTCGACGACGACGTGAACTCGCTCCTCACCCAGACGAATCCACGCTTCGAATCCCTTCCACTCGGGTGGGATGCACGGGTCGATGCGCAGGTGACCGTCTTCCAAGTGCAGACCGAGGATGGCTTCGGTGCCGAGCCGCCACATCCACGCTGCAGCCCCCGTATACAAGGGTCCACCCGCCGCGGCCCACCCACGGCGGGCAGCTGTAGACGTCGCCGGCCAGCGCATAAGGCTCCACGCGGTAGCGACCGGCGTCCGCGGCCGTGCGCGTGCGAAAGATCGGGTTGAGGAGCCGGAAGATCTGCGTTGCGCGCTCGCCGTCCCCGAGCGCTGCGTGTGCCCAGCCGAGCCACGTCGCGGCATGGGTGTACTGGCCTCCGTTCTCCCGAATGCCAGGAGGGTAGGCGCGGATGTACCCCGGGTCATGCAAGCGTCCTGTCGAACGGCGGCCAGGACAGGAGGACGAGCCGGTCCGCCTCGCGCACGAGCTGACCCTCGGCGGCGCGCATCGCTGCGCGCGCGCGCTCGCGGCTCGGATCTTCGCCTCCCGCCGAGAACCGCCCACGACTGGGCGATCGAGTCGATCCGGCATTCGCGGCTCTTCGCCGAGCCGACGAGTGAGCCGTCATCGTGGAAGGCGCGCAGGTACCACGCGCCGTCCCACGCGCAGGCCTCGATCCGGCGGCGCAGGGCGTCCGCCGTGGCTCGCCACTTCGATGCCTCCGCAGCGTCATCGATGCGCGTCGCAGAGCGCGGCAAAGCGGTCCATCACGTCGCACAGGAACCACCCGAGCCAGACGCTCTCGCCGCGGCCCTCGATGCCGACGCGGTTCATACCGTCGTTCCAGTCGCCGGCGCCCATGAGGGGGAGCCCGTGGGTCCCCTGCCGTCACCGCGCGCTCGAGCGCCCTTCTGCAGTGTTCGAGAAGCGTCGGCGGAGCCCGACGTCTCGTAATGCGCGTAGCGGTCGTGCTCGTCCGGGCGGAGGGGCTCGGCAGCGAGGAACGGCACGACTTCTCGCAGAACCGCCACGTCGCCGGTCGCCGCGACGTATGCGGCGGTGACATAGGGGAGCCAGGCCATGTCGTCGGAGCAGCGCGTCCGTACGCCGCGACCCGAGGGCGGATGCCACCAGTGCAGGACGTCGCCCTCCTCGAACTGGTGCGCCGCGGCCTCGAGGATGTGCGCGCGCGCGCGCCCGGGCGCGGCGTGAAGGAGCGCCATGACGTCCTGGAGCTGGTCGCGATAACCGAACGCGCCGCTCGACTGATAGAAGGCGGTGCGACCGAATACGCGAGCGGACAGCGTCTGATAGAGCAAGCCATCGATTGAGCATCAGGTCCATCGCCGGCTCAGGCGTCTTGACCCGCACGCTCCCCGAGTACGTCGTCCCAGAACGCGCGGCAGCCGATCCACGCGGCATCGACCGCGGCGGGATCTCGGAATCGCGTCACGAGGGCGAGCGCCTCGTCTCGGCTGCGCGCCTGTCCGAGAACGAAATGCGTCTCCACCTCTTCGCCCGGCGCGAGCTCCATGTGCACCTGCAGCGCGGCGCAGGGATCGACGCCCGCGTCCACGCATCCGGAGAGGCCCCAACGCTCGAGGGCCTCGGGACGCGCGTAGTCGCCGCGACGACCGAGAAACTCCAGCCGGTCCGTGGTGAACCCGTGGGGCTTGTTCCTCGACGCGAGGAACGCCACTCGCTCACCGAACTCGGCGTTCCAGTTGCACGTCGCGAGCAAGCAAGCGCGGCCCCGGTCGAACTCGGACGCGATGTAGGGTCGCTGCTCCTCCCGTCGAGACCCTAAGACCCATTCGGCGTAGTAGGTCGCCGTCAGCCGCCGGTGCCGCGCGAGCGTGTTCCTGACCCGGAGCTCGACGACCTTGAGGGGGGCGTCCGGCGGAACGAAAACGGTCATCTCTTGCTCGAGACCGTGGCTTCCTCTCTCGTAAGTCGTGTAGCCCGCGCCATGACGGACCAGCGTCTCGCCGTCGCGACCCGCCGGGAGGGGCGTCGGCGACCAGACCGCTGCCGTCTCCTCGTCGCGCAGATAAAGGGCTTCGGATGGGGTATCGAAGACTGGATCGTTTCTCCAAGGCGTGAGGCGGTTCTCTCCGCTGTTGATCGACCAGGTCGTACCGAGCGACGACTCGCTCACCAGACACCCGAACTCGTCGTTGGCGAGGACGTTGCACCAGGGCGCGGGAGTCGGTTTGCCGGGCCGGACGGAGACGACGTACTCGCGGCCGTCTTCGGTGAATCCGCCCGTGCCGTTGTCGAACAGCAGGTTGGGTCGCGGTCGCGCGGGCTCGGGGGGCTCGTCCACGAGCGTCGGCTCGAACCGTGGCAGCGTCGGAGGCCCTTCCGACGCTCGTTCCATACGATGGGCGAGCGAGCCATCTCGCGTGTCCAGCACCACCCGCGCGCTGGCCTCGAGGTGGCGGCGCTCCTCGTCGGCGAGCTGTATCGGTCGCGACCACGAAGATGCCGCCGTGCCTGTTGAGCCAGTCGGCGGCCTCGGTTTGGGCGAGTCGACGAAGGAGCGTCCCCGAGCCTTCGCTCTGGTATCCCGACGGCTGCTCGTCCAAGAGCACGAGATCGATCCGCACACCGCACGATCGGAGGTAGCGCTGCGCGGCCAGCGCTTCGGAGACGAGCGGGGCCTCCGGGTCGGCGACTCGCACGAGCAGGATCGGGATCGTCGCCGGAGATTCCGCGCCCCCACAGGCGGCTCTTGCACGGACGCGCCGCCGGAAGCCCATCGCGGGGCGCACGGAGGGTCGGTTCGGCGAAGAGAAGGGCGGAGAAGAGACGCTGGATGGCCGGCATGAGGGCCGGTTCGACATCGGTCCGCTGCAGTCGTCGGGCGCACTCCTGATCGGCGTCGCGGAACGCCCATCGCACCGCGTGCATCGACCCGTACCGGCGGGCAAGCTCGAGCGACGCGCTGCGAGATCGGCCGACCGTCGTTACGAACGCGAGCGTCACCGAGCCGCGGGGCTTCAGCTCGACCCTCGCCATGAGGCTCATGATGGGGTCGAGCACCGCTCCGACGCGACCTCGAAGGGCACCCCGCTCGACCGCGAGCGACAGGGGCGTGGCCGGGCTTCGGCAGCGGCCGAAGAAGGCCGAGCGGTCCGTCTCGTACCCGGCGAAGACCACCGCGGCTCCCTCCCGGACGAGCCTGTGCACGAGCACCGCCGGCTCCTCCTCGGCGGATTGGGGGCGCCGCGCGAAGAGAAGTGCGTCGAGGTCCGCCACTCGTTCGCTTTCGACGAACATGCTCGAAAACGCTGGATGCGTCGGCGCTTGCTTCGCGTCGAGGAGCACCGGCCTACCCGCGCTGGTCACCGTGAGACGCCGCGCCCGCCCGGTCTCGTTGTGCAAGGTGATCTGGCGCACCTCGACGTCATCGGCGGGAGCGATCGCCACGTCGACGTGAACCGAGATGCCTTCGTCGCGTCGATGGAACTCGGCCTTGTGCATCGCATACGTCGTCCGCCCCTCGGCGGACGTCGCGAGCCAGACGCTCCCCGTGTCCTCGTCGCGCAGGTAGATCCAGAGGCCATCGTCGTCGCGAGTGGCGTCGGGCTGGTAGCGGGTGAGGGCGAGGCCGTGCCAGAGAAGCCCCCCGCCGCCCGAATCCGTCAAGAGGCTGGTCAGGCGGCCATTGCTCAACACGAAGGCGTGGGGTCGGCCCCGCTCGCCATCGGACCAGGGCCCCGGCGCGCGCGGTGTCGGCGCGATCTCGAGGGCGCCGGCGCTCTCCGCGCCCTCGCCGACGGGCCACTCGGGTGGCGCCGTATGCGGGGCGTGCTCGTTCAGCAGCAACTCTCCCGTCTGGACCAGCGGGTCGGAATGAAACCGCTGGATCATGTCGTGGTCGTTCAAGTAGTTGCCGAGCGCGACGAGAAGCATCCCCTGGTGGTGCGCCATGTACGAGCGCACGACTGCGAACGAACGGCCCTCGGGCACGCGCTCGGGCGTCAGATCGAGCGCTTCGAAGAGGCCGTACGCTCCGAGCATGCCCATCGACTCGAGCCTGTCGAGGTTGGCGACGACGGCACCGGGCCGCAACGACACGGCGAGCATCGACGCGTACGGGGTGACGACGCGATCGTCCTCGAGTCCGCGCTTGAAGCCGAGCCCGGGTACGCCGAACGACCGATACTGATACGTCTGGTGAGCGTCGATGCGCGCGTAAGCCGACTCCGATACGCCCCACGGCTCGTCATTCTGCTCGGCGTGAGCCATCTGCGCGACGACCGCGAGCTCGCCCGTTCGATCGAGCAGGGTGTCTTGCTGGCTCCTCATCAGGAGACTGGGCATCAGATATTCGAACATCGTCCCGCCCCACGACAGGAGCGCGGGAGCGCCGTCCACTCGCGTCATCGGTCGCCCGAGCGCATACCAATGGGACTCCGGGACGTCGCGTTTGACGATGGCCAGATAGCTGGCGAGCCGCGCCTCCGATGCGAGCAAATCGTAGTAGTGGCCGTCGACCTGGTCGGCCGTTGCGTTGTAGCCGATGTGGAAGAGCTTGCGCTCGACGTCGTAGAGAAGCCGGAAGTCCATGCCGCGTACTTCTTCCTCGGCTCGGGCGGCGAGGGCGAGAAGCTCCGTCCTCAACGTCGTAGCGTTCAGGTCGGCGGTTCGAAACGCTTCGTCGAGTCGATGCGCGGAGGCTTCGAGCTCCGACGACAGCGGCTGTCGCCGCCGCTCTCCATCCACCCACACCTCGAGATCGGCACGCATCCGCCGTGAGGCTTCGGGAATCTCGTCGAGGCGGAGCTGTGTCGGAAGGTCGATCGCCTGCGCGGCCGCCTCGCCCCTCAGCGCCAGCCACGGGAGCAGCGTGTCCACTTCCCGCAGTGTCTGGTGGAGCTGCTGATGAAGCGTATCGATGGCCATGCGAAGCGCCCGGAGCACGTCCGCCTCGTGCCTGTGCGCACCCGTCTCCAGAAACCCGAGCAGCTCGCGACCCAGCTCGGTGGAGGTATCGTCGCACAGAGTCCGGAGCGTCGCGTGCGCGTCTCCCAGGTTGTCGTGACCGTGTGTCACCAGATCCTGCATTCGGGCGATCACCGACAAGAGCGAATTCGCCGAGGTCTTGGGCAGGCCCGCAACGACCTGCTCGAGGAGGCCGATCGAGTCTTCGAGACCACGCCACACCGCCGCACGAACGACCGGTGAAGACGCCACTTCCTTGCAGCCCTGCTTCAGCGCCAGAAGGCAGCCGGCGAAGTTCCCGCTGTCGACCGTGGACACGTACCGGGGCAGGAGTGGCTGCAGGTTCTTCGTCTCGTACCAGTTGAGAAGGTGCCCCTGGTAGTGGGACAGGCGCGTGATGCTGTCGAACGCCCTCCGGATGCGAAGCGACAGCTCGCTCGGCCCGATGTAACCGAAATCGTACGCCGACAGCGTCGAGACGAGCATCAGACCGATGTTCGTCGGCGACGTGCGATGGGCAGTCTGCTCTCGCGGCTCCTCCTGGTAGTTGTCGATGGGAAGCCACTGGTCGTTCGGTCCGACAAAGGCATCGAAGAAGCGCCACGTCCTGCGCGCGAGCAGCCGGAGCTTCCTGCGTTCGGCAGGGCCCAGTTGTTCGGCGCCGGAGCGAAGGGGCTGACTCACCCAGCGCGCAATCTCGGGTGCGAGAAGCCACGCGACGAGCAGCGGTGCCGCGGCGACGAGCGCGGAGGGCCGGACCCAAGCGACGAGCATCCCGGCCGCCGCGGCCAAGACGGGAGACCCGAACATCGTCCGCCAGAACACTCTCCGCGGCGACTTCGCGTCGATTCCGAACGCCGCGTGCGCAGCGCTCGTCCATTGAAGCAGGTGCTTTCGCGTGATCGCCATCCTCACGAGGACGCGAGCGATCGCGTCGACCACCACCGAAGCCTCGTGAGCCAAGAACGAGACCGCCAGTGCCCATCGAGCGAGCGCGATGAGGCGCATTCGGTTGTCCCGAGCGAGCGCCGGCACGATCGGGGCGAGCAGGATCGCGAGGGCTCCCAGCGTCCAGAGCAGCGGACTGCCCGGCAGCCAGATCCAGCCCAGAACGAGGAGCAGAAGGAGAAATGGACCGGTCAAGCTCCGTCGAAGGTTGTCGACGATCTTCCATCGATCGATGGGCGCGAGCTTGTTCGGAAGGCGGGCGCCGTTCGCGGAGGGCACCTTCGGAAATAGCCACGGAAGAAGTTGCCAGTCTCCACGCACCCATCGGTGCATGCGCTTCGCGAAGGTGGCGTAGTTCGACGGGTAGCCTTCGAACAGAACGATGTCGGTGGCGAGCGCCGTCCGTCCGTGGACCCCCTCGAAGAGGTCGTGGCTGACGAGCGAATTCTCCGGGACGCGCCCCTCGACGCTGCGCATGAAGGCATCGATGTCGTAAATCCCCTTGCCGACGTAGATCCCGGAGCCGAAGAGATCTTGATAGAGCTCGGAGACGGCGTGCGTGTAGATGTCGAAGCCGATGTCGCCGGCGAAGAGCCGCGAGAACCGCGTCTGACGTGAGCTCGACGGAGAGGTCTCGATGCGCGGCTGGACGATGGTGTAGCCGGATGCGACGCGGCCGCTCGCGGCGTCGAATACGGCACGGTTCAGCGGGTGGGCAAGCAGGCCAACCAGGCGATGGGCGCTCCCCATCGGAAGCTCGGTGTCGCTGTCGAGCGTGATGACGAAGCGGATCCCGGCGAGGCCTTCGGGGTCGCCGACCTGGCGGGTGTAGCTCGTTCGCGTGTCCCCCCGAAGGAGGCGATTGAGCTCCTCGAGCTTGCCCCGCTTTCGCTCCCAGCCCATAAAGCGCTGTTCGGCCGGATTCCAGCGAGGCTCACGGTGCAAGAGATGGAAGGGACCATGCCCATCTTTCCCGTGACGCGCGTTGAGCGACGCCACCCGCTGCGCGACGCTCTCGAGAAGGGCGTTGCTCTCGGGCATCGCCTTCGCGTCGACGTCGTCCGTCAGAAGGGCGAACCGGAGGCGCGGATCGGGATTCGACAGGTAGTGAAGCTCCACCTGTCTCATCATCTGTTCCACGTCCTCCGCGCGCCCGAGCAAGGTCGGAATCACGACGAGCGTCCGCGCCTCTTCAGGTAGGCCCTTGGTGAAGTCGAGCTTGGGCAACGAGCTGGGAGGGAGGAGGCGCGCCATCGCCCACTGCAGCATGGTGACCGCCACGACGGAGGCGGGCAGCGCCGCCACCGCCATGGCCATCGCGATCGAGAAGGGGTGCAGGCCGTCGCGCCCCAGGTAGCAACCGGTGATGACCAGCGGGGCCAACGTCAGCAGAGCCATCGGCAGAAGGTAGGAGACCGTTGGCCAGCGCGTGAGCGTGCGGCGTAGGCGATCGAGGCCGAAGGGACGATAACCAAGCTCCGCTTCGAGCGTGGGACGCCCTCCTCCCAGGAGGTAATAGCCGACGTGTCCGCGGCGTTCGTCGGCGGCGCTGTCGCGCGCAAGGGCGACGGCAAGATCCGCGACGTCTTCCTCCGCGCGGTCGGTGCCCCACGCGAGCGTCTCGACCACCTTGCGATACGAATCGCAAGTCTCGAAGTCCATGCGCTGGTAGACACCCGCGGGGTCGTTCCGCAAAATCGCTTCGACTCGATTGGTCTTTGCGAAGAAGGACTTCCAGTCGATCGCATCGAGCAGGCGCAACGCGCGGATGCTTCGTTCGACGCCTGCTCCGGGCTCGAGGTCGAGGGATTCGGCCAGCTCGCCGCGGCCGCCTCTCACGCGAGTGGGTATCTCGAGCTCGTCGAGAAAGTGCAGGAGGTGCTGCAGCACGCAGGTGCGCAGCATCGTCGGAAGGGCCCAGAGCTCCGCGATGGTGAGTGGAGACACCTCCTGGTACGTCTCGACGAACCGGCGCAGAGCCGGTACGTCCAGCTCGATCCCGCTCCGTACGACGATCACGCGCGCAAGTGCATCGATGCGCGGAATTCCTTTGGAGGGGCCCGACGCCAGTCGCGGAAGATGGCGGACGAAGCCGCGTGGAAGCTCTTCGGCGATCTGCCGTGCGACGCGACGGATCAAGTAGTAGTTGTCGAGAAACCATTCGGCTGCCTTCGGCAGGGTGGTGTCCCCGGAAAACCGCGAGGCAAGGTGCTTCTCGGCGTGCTCGAGGGCACGTGCGACGGGCGCAGGCTCGAAGACGCGACCTATGAGCGCCGCGCGCTCGATCCGCTGTTGTGTCTCGGCGAGTGCCCGGGCCTCGGTTTCGAGGGCCGTACTCTGCGTTCCATTTTCTTGGGTCGCGGCGATTCCCGCGGCCGTCACAAGCCCTCCGGCGGATAGGACGCCCGCAGGGGTGGTGCGAGCGAGCCGCCGGCTTCTCGAACTGCTTGGAGATCGCGCGCCGGAAGGTCCTGCAGGACCAGCACCGGCACGGTCGAATTCCTGAGGATGTCGACCGTGACGCTACCGAAGGACCGTCCGGGATCGCACGCGGAGCCGTGCGCCGACAGGACGATGAGATCGGATCGCTCTCTCTGAGCGACCTCGAGGAGGCACAGCCGCTCGTTCGTGTGACGCACGACGAGCGTGCGCACCGACCCGACCTCGCGGGCCAGCCGGTCTCGCAGCGGCTCCAGGTATCGGATGGCGGCAGCTTCCATCCGGCTGGCGAGCTTGCGCGCGAGCTCGATGTCTTCCGCGGCGCGCAGCACCGAGCTCGGAGGGAGCTCCTGAACGACGTGTACGAGCAGCAGAGCGGCACCGTGTGCGCTCGCGATGCGGCAGGCCGTGGGCAGCACGCTCTCGGTTCGGAGCGATCCGTCGAGCGGGACCAGGATCCGCCGCGGGGACACCGCTGTTGGCGCGACCGACGACGAGTGCGCGACGAACACCGAGCCTCGCGCTACGGCCAGAACCTGCTGGACCGTGCTCCCCAGGTTCCACGCCGTCACGCCGCCTTCGCCGTGACTTCCGAGCACCGTGAGATCTGCGCTGAGCTCTCGCGCCAGGTCGACGATGCGTTCGGCGGCGCGGCCTTGCTCGAGCCTGATTTCAACCGGTCGGCCGAGCGTCTTCGTCGCTTCTCCCTGGAGCCTCTCGAGATAACCGCGTGCCTCCTGGCGGGAGATCTCCCAGCCGAGCGCGTCGGTCATCTGGGGCCCTGCGTGCTCATGTCGAGGTTCCATGACCCGTACGAGCGTCAGCGAGCTCCCGAAGGTCTCTGCGAGAGAGAAGCCGTAGGGCAAGCACACCTCCGAGAACGGTGAGCCGTCGAGGCACAGGAGGATTCGATGCCCCTGAGGGTTGATATCGAGGCGAGTGTTCGAGGCCGCTATACCCATGGTCCTTCACTTTCCGATCGAGAAGCTCGGGCGCGGCCCCATCCGCTGCGACCGAACTCGGGTTTCTAAGGGTCGGGGGTCTGGATTGGGCCTTCGGCCGGAGTCTCCTGCGCCGGACTCACCCCCGACGACGCCGCCGAGTACGCACCGCCCGTGGGTGGCGGATGTTTCAGGTTCGGCGCTCCGAGTTCCCCGCCGCTCACGCCGATTTCCTCGTCGAGCTCCCGCGTCCGTTTCTCGCTCGCAGCGGACTCCGTGTCGAGCGCCCCGCCGGCAAGTGCCCCGGCGATGCCGCCCATGATCGCACCGGCGACCATTCCCGGGGGTCCGGCGGACGCTCCCACGATCGCGCCCACCATCGCGCCCGACGCTCCGCCCTCGGCCTCGTGCTCGCGGCGTCGCGTCGAACTCTTGGACGATTTGCCGTCGACCTTCTTCTTTTTCATCGCTCGTCCCTCCGATGCGAAAGGCATCTCTCGAACGCGTCAAAATGACGGATGCAACCTCCGTGCTTGGGGAGTTGCGGCGACTCTCCCGCTCCCGATGCGGCAGCACGCTGCAACGCAGGCTCCGGCAAACGCACCAGGAGAGGTAAATTGGCAAAACTGCCACATCTCAGCCGGTGTCTTTCGTGGCGTTTTGGTACTCACGAACGGTGGTGTGACCCTGCAACGCTTCCGTTGGTAGCGGTATTTCGGCCGTCCTCATGAGGTCCGGAACGTAAGCATCCGAGCGACTTGGTGCTTGCGAATGTGCATCAACGTCCGAAGTCGGAACGACCGTCGGTCGAATAAAGCCACCAGCCCCCCACGTGATCGGTGAGACGCAACGTCTGAGGCGTCGCGGGCGGCGGGGCTTTCGGCTTCGTGCGCAAGAGAACGTAGTCCCAATCCGCTAGCGCGAACGCGGGCCAGTCGATGCGGCGGATGTCGCTCGACCGATAGTCGGCCGGCAACCGGAGGACCGGGTTGCCTTGGCGCGGGAAGATCGCCGAGCCCTGGTGCAACCAGACGTCGCTCACGAGCAACGGTCGCTGCGCGACCATCAACATGTCGTAATGGACGAAAGGATGCCCCGCGAAGACGTCGCTATCCGGATCGATCGGGAGATTCAAGACCCGGGCCTGGGTGGGTACGCGGGCGAAGACCTCGCGATAGCCCGCGGCCTCCCGCTGGAAGATGCCCGACGCCACGAGCGCGAGCGCGACGAGAACGCTCGCTGCCGGCGGAGCCAGCCACCGCAGCGCCAGCGTGAACCGGCGACCCATCGCGACGTCGGGGACACAGAGGAGGGCGTAGAGAACGATGACGGGCACCAGCCGCCCGTCGATGAAACCGAACCACCCAATCTCGTGGGGCAATATCAGGAACGCGCAGCAGAGGAGGAGCAAGCAGGCGAGCAGCGCGCGGGCGTGAGCCACGGCTCTCTGAACTTCCCGTGACACGGCTTCGCGTCGAGTGCGCCTCAACCAGCCGACCGTCGAGACCACCCCGCCGATCGCGACGCCCCAGACGAGCAGGCCGACGGCGATGTCGACGCCGGTGCGTGTCAGGAGCGTCGGAGTCAGGAGTAGACTCAGCTTGTCGGCGAGGGACTGGAAGAGGGGCCCCACCCGCGGCTGCGGTGCGGGCACGGAACCAGAGGGCAGCGTCGACGGGCGCTCGAGCCAAACCGCGTAGACCGCGAGGGCCACGGCGGGAACCAGAGCGCGTGCGCGCACGAACCGCGCTCCGGGACCAGGGCGGGCGATGGCGGCAGTCCCGGCGACGCCGAGGAAGATGGCGAAGGCGAAGCCGTGCGTGAGAAGAAGGAGTACGGCAACTACCGCAAGAGCGATCTCCTGCGACCAGGCCTGCTCTCCGGCGTCGACCTTGGCGAGAAGCTCGAGGCCGATCGCCGTGCATTCCAAGAGGAGCGCCATGCCGAGGAGAAACGACGCAAACCCGAAGATGGTCATCAGCCCGAAGCCCAGCGCGATCCCCAAGAATCCGAAGCCCACCGACGCCCGACCGTAGAGGCGCCTCCTAGCGTCGACGAGCGCGACCGGCAGCATCACCACCCCCGCCGCCTCGAGAGCGCGTGCCGCGTGGAGCGGTCCCATTACGGACGTCAGCGCTCCGCCGACGAACCTGAACATCGAATACCCGCCGATGTGCGGAGCGAGGACATAGAACCGCTGCTCGAACGGCGATGTCGCGTATCGAGCACGGAGAGCGAAGAGCCCCGCGTGCGCGGGAAGATCCATGAAGGGCAGCGCGTCGAACGCAAAAAAAACGGAGACGGCCGCCATCCCCACGAGGGCAAGAGCCCCCCACGCCCATCCCGAGGCGCCGCGTCGAGCGTCCAAGTCAGCATGATAGCGTGAACGGCCGATGTCGTGGCTTCGTCGGGCGGTGCGCTCGCCTCTCGCCTGGGTCGTCTTTGGGGCCCTGGTCCTCC
The DNA here is from genome assembly GCA_963847465.1 of uncultured delta proteobacterium. GTDB lineage: Bacteria > Myxococcota_A > Polyangia > Polyangiales > Polyangiaceae > Palsa-1150. The sequence goes on from CAWKAF010000034.1 coordinate 669,232, forward strand.
ACACGATCGGCATCGGCTGGGGACTGCCAGCCTCCGACGGATGGGACGACGACGGAATCGCTCCCCGCGATTTTCTCGTGGGTACATACATGACATACCGGCCGGGGCACTACTTCACGTATCCCCCCCTTCACCTCGTCGTCCTCACGGTCTTGACGCTTCCAGCGACGCTGCTCGCGCTCGCGCGGTCGGCGTCGTTGGCTCCGCCAGACGTGATCGCGGAGATCACCCGCGTGCCTTACATGACGATTTTCGCCGTCGTGGCGCGACTCGTGACCGACGGCATGGCGGCCGGAATCGTCTGCGTCGTCGCGTCGACCGGAGAGGAGCTCTGGGGGCGGCGAGCCGGCCACTGGGCGGCAGCCGTCGCAGCCCTGAATACCGTATTCGTTTATTACGCGCACACGTCAAACCTCGACGTGCCGTATCTCTTCTGGACGCTTCTGTCCTACCTCTGGATGGTCCGAGCCATCGTTCGGCACCAACCCACGAGGCTCCGCGGCTGCGCCTTCTTCGCCGTGTGCGCCATCGCCACCAAGGATCAAGCGTACGCCTCGTTCCTGGTCGCGTTACCCGTGACCGCTGCTCTCTGGGCCGGGCTCGACGTTCGGCGTGGCAAACGGATCGCCGTTCTCCGGGAAGCGGCCGTGTCGGCCCTCGGCGCAGCGCTCCTCCTCCTTCTCATCGACGGGGCCATCGTCAACCCGACGGGCTTCGCGGCCAGATTGCGGTTTCTGACCGGCCCGGCCAGCCAGGACCATGCCTACTATGCGGGGAGCGCCGCCGGCTGGGTGCACGTCATCCTCGATGGCGCGCTCTCTTTCGGCCGCTACTACCCGGTTGGGCTGGTCCCCTTCGTCCTCTACGGGCTCGGTCTGCATCTGGTCAAGGCTCGCGCCAATCCGGCCCTTCGTATCGCCGGCCTCGCTCCCGCCCTCGGCGTTCTGTCGTTCACCGTCGCATTCAACTGCGTCGCTCGAAGGACCGAGGCGCGCTTCCTCTTGCCACAGTCGCTCTTCATGAGCCTGTACGCGGGTGCGGCGCTCGATTCCTTGACGCGGACCGCGTCCCGGGTGAAGGCGTGCGCTTGGGCCCTCGCCAGCCTCATCGGCTGCCGGGCGCTCTTCGACTGCGTCGCGGTGGATGTCGCCCTGCTGCGCGACCCTCGGTACGAAGCCGAAGCGTGGCTCAATGCCCACGTGCTGGCGGGAGATCTCATCGAGGTGTACGGGAATAACGCGCACCTTCCGCGCTTGCCGAGCCGCGCTCGAGTCGAGCGTGTCGATCGCTCGCCTATCTCGGAGCGCAGCCCGATACCCGGCATGCAGGAGATCGTGGCCCCGTACGCCGATATCGACCAGCGTGCACCGGATTGGATCGTGATGAGCGAGGGCTGGTCCTGGCGCTACCAGATGAATCTAGAGACCACCCCTGGAAGCTCCGTGGTGCTTTCTCGCGTCCAGGTTGCACTGAAGGAGGATCTCGAAGGGCGTGCCTTCTTTTCTTCCCTCTTCTCGGGTAAGGGCGGCTACGTCCAGGCGCACGTGGCCAGATACGACGACAGCTTCTGGCCGCGCGTCGACATCCACGCGAGCACGACGCGCACGATCTACATCCTAAGTCGAACGAGGCGCTGACAGGACATGCCTCGAACGGGAGACTGGTCGATTGCTCGCACGGCAGCGCTTTTGCTCCCCGTGCAGCTGACGTTTCGCGCGGGGGAGGCCGCGATGCCCATTCTGCTGGCCGCTTGGTTCGGGCGCAGCGAAGCTACCGACGTCTTCTTTCTATTTTCGGTCTATTTCACGTTTGCCGGTTCGCTCGTCTCGGGTGGATTTCAGGACTCGGTGCTGGTGCCCATCGTCGCGGGCGTCCGGCAATCGGACCCTGCCGGCATGCAGGCGGTGGCGTCGTCGCTTCTGGGTCACGTGCTCGCGGTGGGTACCGTGCTCGCCGCGATCCTCGGCGCAATCGCCGTCGCGTGGGCCTCTCTGAAGGTGCCCGTCGCCCTCTTTGCGACGGCCGCCGCCTTGTCGGCTTATTTCGGTCTGCACCTCGTCGCGGTCGGCGTTCGCTCCCTCCTGGTTGCGCTCCTCAACGCGCACGGGCGCTACTTCGCTCACCCCGTCGCAAGCGGTTCGGGCTTCGGGCTCGCGATCTTGGTGATTGCGGTCGGCCGTCACACCTTCGGCGTTGCCTCCGTGCCCCTCGGGCTGCTTGCGGGCGAGACCCTCGCGATTGCCATGCTCGCACCGTTCGCGAGGCTCGCCATCGGGCTGCGGCTATGGCCCTCCCTGGCGCGCCCCGAACCGGTGGGCAGGTTCCTTCGCCTAGTGCTGTCGGATGTCGCGGGAGCCACAATCACCCGCATCAACCCGGTGATCGATCAGCTCGTCGCAGGGACCGTGGGCGCGGTCGGAGGAGGCACGATCCTCCGGTATGCGACCGAAGTCGGCGCGATTCCGACGACCTTGCTCCAAGCCACGGTCCTTCCGGTCTTGCTAAGCCGCCTTTCGATGGAAGCGGCGGGTGAGTCTCGGCGCACGTTCGCGAAGACCGTTTTCGGGGCGATCACCACCGCGGCCGCGCTCCTCGCACTCCTGGCGGGGGTCCTCGTCCTCGTCAGAAGGGGCGTGCTAAGGGCCGTGTTCCTGCACGGGCAAATGGACGCTGACGCGGTGGACTCGATGGCAGCCATCCTGCCGTGGGCCGCCGTCGGGTCGATTCCGTTCGGCGTACTTCTGGTCCTCGCGCGTGCGCACGTGGCCCTTCAAAATACACGAATCATGCTGCCGCTCGGCGTGCTCAACGCATCGCTGAACATTGTCTTCGACCTCGTCCTCGTCCGCGTCGCCGGTCTTCGCGGCATCGCGTTCGCGACGTCGCTCGTGCACCTGGTCATCGCGGTCGTCTTCTGGCACGCAATGCGTCGGAGGCTCGCTTCCGGGTGAGCGCCGTCGCCTGGGCCCTGGTCGCGCACTTCTTTCTGGTCACGGCTCTCTTTCTGGGCAACGGGCACTACCACCTCGTCGACGGGGTTCTCCTGCTCGCGTCGTGCACCGCCGCGGGGAGCGCGTTGCTCCGAGCTCCGTTCCCGGGGGGCGCATCGGCCGGACGAGTCCAGGCGCTCGCTTTCTGCTTGGCGCTCGCGTCGACCTTGAGCGCGTTCCTTCGCCGGCCCGGCGACTTCGTCTCGACGTCGCTCGCTCCGTACTACGCGCTGTCCGCTTGCGCGGTCGGCCTCATCGCCAGTTATGCCCGCGAGGTTCGCACGGGGACGCGTGCTGCGGGCCGTCTGGCGGGACTTCGGCCGTACGGGATGCTCGTCGTGGCCTTCGCGCTTGGAGCGTGGATGCTCCACGCCTCGCCTTCGCCCCGCATCGACGTGTGGCCGATCCACCAGCAAGGCGCCCGGGCACTCCTGGCAGGACAGTCGCCGTACGAGACGGGAACGATCGCGACGAGCGACACCTTTTACGACCATGACGGCAAGTGGATCGCGACCTACGGCTATCCTCCAACCAACCTCATACTCACTGCAGGCGCGTACGCGCTCACTGGAGACACTCGGTGGGCCGTCCTCGTGGCGATGGTGACGGGCGCCTATCTCCTCTGGCTCGTGGCGCGCGGCGGAGCGAAGCCGAGAGCCCCGTGGCCCGACCTTCTCCTCGGATGCTCTCTTTTCCATCCGCGCGGCCTCTTCGTCCTCGAGCAAGCTTGGGGCAATCCCCTGGCGGTGCCGTTCCTCGTGGGCTTTGCGCTCGCGGTCACGACCGGGCGAGATCGCACGGCGTCTGTCCTCCTCGGTCTCCTTTGCTCGGTGAAACAGCACTTCGCGATTTACGGCGTAGTCCTCGCCTTCGCCCCGGGCATCGGCGTCTCCGGGGCGCTCCTTGCCCTGGGGACTGCGGCGGCCACATACCTCCCGTTCGCCATCGCGTCGCCGCACGGCCTTTGGCAGGGGCTCGTCGAGTTTCACGCGACGGGAGCATTCCGTGCGGACTCGCTGTCCCTCACGGCGATGATCGCGCGCGCGGGATTCGTTCTCCCCAGCTGGGTGGGCATGGCGGCGACGCTAGGCTTCTTCGTCGTTCTCCCGTGGATGCCGCGCAGACTGGGCGCTCTCCTCTTGGCAAGCACGGTGGCCTTCTTCCTCTTTTACGTCCTGGGGAGACAGGCATTCTGCAACTACTACTACGTCGTCTGCCAGACCCTGCTCCTCGCCGCAGCTGCCTTGGCAATCGAGACCTCTCCCTCCGGAATCCAATCTCGGTGACAACCTTCGCGTTCCTCCGCAATCCACGGTTCGCGTTCGTCGTTGCGGCACTGGTCGGCTGCGTGTGGCTCAATCAGGGTCCGTCGATCCGGCGCTGCAACGAGCTGACGAGCGAGGCCGGGGCCCATCCACTCCTGCGGGCGTGGCTCCCCATCGCCTTCGCTTACCAGCGGTCGAGCGACGAAGAGCTTTACTTTGCGACCGCCAACGCGATGCGAGGGGTCCCCTACGACGAAGACCTTCTCCGGACGAAGCGGGGAGCGACGTCGAAGGCCTTCGAGCACTTCCCCGCGCCCGATGGCCACTGGCACCTGCCCTATGCGGAGGTCCCGCTCGAGTATCCGGCCCTCGTACTGCCATTCATCGTGCTGCCCGCCGCCATGGCCTCGAGCTTCTCCGCGTTCGCGGTTTACTTCGGAGTCTTGATGGGGGCGTTGATGCTGGTTTCGGTCGCGCTCGCGGTCGGCGCCGATCCCGAGGCGACGCGCGAAGAGCGCGCCACGCAGTGGTGGCTTGCGGCGGAGCTCTTCCTTGCTCAGGGAGGGCTTCTGGTCCAGCGCGTCGACGCCGTCGCCGCCTTATTCCTGGCGATCGCCTTCTGGGCAGCCGCCAGGCGAAAGCCCCTTCTCTTCGGCCTCGCCGTGGCGCTTGCGACGTCCGCAAAGATATTGCCGGCGGTCGTCCTCCTGCCCCTGATGGCCGCGGACCGCGGGACCTTCGCGTCGATGCGGGCCGTCGCGAGGGTCGCGACCGGCCTCGCGCTCGGCTTCGCCTTCGGGATCCTGCCCATGATCGCCCTGTCGCCCTCGGCGTTCGTCGGCTTTCTCGACTACCACCGCGCGCGAGGCCTGCACGTGGAGTCCACCTACGGGGCGATCATGTCCCTCGTGGAGCTCGCCGGCGGCGGTCCGCGTGGCTCCACGCTGTCGTTCGGGTCGTTCAATCTCTCCGGAGACATCGCCGACGCTCTCGCTAGCGCCTCGACGGTTCTTCTTGTTCTCTCGGTCCTCGCGCTCACCTTCGCGCTCGCCAGGCTCGATGCCCCGGAGACCAAATCGGCCCGCCGAAACCGGATGGCATGCGCGGGGCTCACGGCGCTTGCGCTCGCCTGGCTCTTCGCGAAGGTCTTCTCGCCTCAGTACATGACGTGGGCCATCCCGTTTGCGGTCCTCGTGTCCGATCGGCGCATTACTGTCCTCTTCATTGCCGCGATGGCCATAACGCAGACCTACCTTCGCGGCTTCTACGATCAGGTGGTCGACATGCGTCCTCTGGGGGTCGTCGCACTCGAGGCTCGGCTGGTCGTTCTCGTCGCCATGACCATCCTCGCTCTTCGAGCCCTCGCCGGCCTCGAACGCGATCGGACGGCGTGACGTCAAGCCCAGAGGGCACCTGCGTCGCGGGCGGCATACTCCGCCGCCGTCTCATCGGAGCCTCTCATTGCGGGCGCGTTGGAAAATTCAATGCGGAGTGGCGGCCGGGTGCTACCACGGGGTGCGATGAAGGGGATGCGAGCGTGGATGCGGGCGAGTCTCGTCGTTCTGGGCGTACCGGCCGTGGTGGCGTGCGCCGCGGGCTCAAGCAGCACGGGTCCTGAAGTGCATTCATTCGGCGCTCAGCCCGCGGCCGATTCGGCGGCAGGGGACGATGGCAGCGGCGGCTGTTCGGCATGTTCGACGGACGACGCGACCACATCACCGCCCAGCCAATCTTCCACACCTGACGGCGCTGGGGGTGCGGAAGACGCGTCCGCCCCCCCCGTGGGCAACGAGGATTCGGGGACGACGCCGATCAGCTTGCCGCCGTTGACTCTGCCTGACGGAGGGCTTGGCGGTACGCCCGCGCCGGATGACGGCGGGGCGTGCACCACGAAGATTTGTGTCGACCCCGTGTTCGACTGCCCGCTGCAGGGTTGCTTCAACGGCTGCACGAACTTTCACTGCAACTGACCGTTAGGGCCGCGTATCGTTCGGTCATGACTTTGCCGAGCGAAACGGGCGCTATTCCCACGGTGCCGTTGAACTACGGCGACATTCGAGACCAGGTCGAGGACGCGGACGTCCTCCTCTTTCGGGGTACGATCTTCTTCTCGCGCGCCATCGAGAAGATCTCCCACGGCGCCTATTCGCACTGCGCTATCGCCGCAAACTGGAGCGAGCGCAAGATGATCCTCCAGGCAGAACTGATGGGCGGGATCCAGGCCGTGCCGATGAGCGTCGCCGTGGGCACGTACAAGGGGCAGGTCGATTGGTACAAGATCGTACCCTCGGTGCGCGCGAAGCTCGACATTGCCGCCCTGCTCGCCGAGGCGCGGGCGGACCTGGGGCTCACTTACGCAACGAGTGACCTCCTGCGCGTCGCGGCGCACAATCTCTTCGGGGTGAGTCTCCCCCAAGACAGCGACAACCCGCACGCCCTCTTCTGCTCCCAGTACGTCGAGCGATGCTTTCGCAAGGCCGGCGTCGCCCTATGCAAGGACAGCGACGTGGGCACCTCGCCCAGCGAGATAGCGACCTCCGACGTCCTGAAGTTCATGGGGACCATCCTGCACGACCCGAATATCGTGCCCGACCGGAGCGCGGACAACGTGGCAGTGGCCATCGCGAAGGGCACAACGACAGGGTAGGCGTAGCAATTGCTATGCTTCGAAGGATGCGCAGGCGAAGCGTCCCGCTCCACGTCGCGAGCGTCGCGGTGTTCGTCGGCCTCGTGGGCGCCGTCGCATGCGAAAATCCGACCGAAGTCACCCTGGTCCTGACGACCAATCTTCCTTGCGCGACGCTGCAAGGAACCACGATCACGGTCGGGACGGCCGACGAGATCGAAGAAAAGGCCCCTGTCGCAGAGACCGGTAAATGCATCGCGGGAAGCTCGGGGCTCAACACCATCGGCACCTTCGTCCTCGTTCCCAGCCAGGGGCGCAGCGCGGCCTTCGCGGTCCGAATCGTCTCCGGTGTGGACCGGCTGGCGACCGACTGTGCGCCAGGGGGCGGGCAGACGCCCGACTATTCCGGCTGCATCGTCGCTCGCCGCGAGCTGGCCTTCGTGCCCCATACACCGCTCACCCTGCCCATCGTGATGAGCAAGGAATGCGAGAACATTCCGTGCACCGCACAGGAGACCTGCGTCGAGGGCGAGTGCGTCCCCTCCATCATTCCCGACCCCAATCACTGCGCGGGGAGCGCCGGCTGCTCCGAGACGACGCTTCTCGAAGGCGGCGGAATCGAGGCCGGCCCAGAGGACGCGGCTCTCCTGTCCGACGGAGCCGAGAGCGACGAGGGGCTGGCCGACGCTCCGGCAACCGTCTTCGACGGACAGACGACGGATGCGCCCCTGTCCGACGGGGCGTCTTCTGGCGGCAGGATGCTCGACGCTGCGCCTCCGGATGCCGCGATGAGAGACGCCACCGTCGCCGACGCGCCAGGTCCCGATGCCCCCGGTCCAGACAGCTCTCAGCTCGACGCCGCGCCCCAGGACGCGAGCGGTCCGGGCGACGCGAGCATCCTCGGTAGCTGTGTCGGCGTCGGCACGTCCGCGGGAGTCACGTGCGGAAGCGCGACGTGCGCGCATGGCGACGTGTGCTGCGTGGCCCTGCCGACGACCGGTTCGCCCACGTATTCCTGCACTTCCCCTGCGTCATGCGACACGACTGCGACGGGTGAAACGGTGTACTCGGCGCTCGCGTGCCGCGACGTCGGCGATTGCACTGCGGGCAATGTGTGCTGCCTCGTGGGTTCCACGACGGTCGGGAACAGCTACACGACCACGTGCAAGGCTTCTTGCCAGAACTTCAGCACGGTCCAGGCGTGCACGAATTCGTGCGAGTGCACCGGCCCGGTGTGCACGGTGGCACCGCAGTGCTCTTGGCTGTCAATTGCGACGTGCGGCGGCGCCTGCAACTGATCAGGGCACCTGCGTCCGACCCGGCAGGATGGTCCCGGTTCCTGGAGAGCGCTCGGTGAAGGCGGCGTATGTCACGATGGCGCCGGCAGCGACCACGGCCCCGAGGCCCGCCCAGAACCACCACTTCTTCGTGATGGGCGTCGTCGTCCCCAGCTTCACGGTCACCGTGCGGCGCTCGCCTAGACCGACGACCACGCTGGTGCTCGTCTCGACGAACCCCGGAAGCCGCGCCACGACCTCGTGGGCTCCCGACGGGACCGAAGCCTCGACGGGAGCGTTGCCGAGCGCTCGCCCGTCGACGAGCACCGTGGCGCCCGCCGGCAGCGTCTCCACGATGAGGAGCCCCCCGATCGCCTTCGGAACGAGCTGGACCTCGACCGCGAGCGAGCTGCCCCCCGGGAGGACGATCGAACGCACGAACGGGATGTACCCGTCCGCGTCCACCTCCAGGGTCGCCGCGCCCGCGACGAGCGAGATGACCAGCGGCTCGCCGGCCGAAGCGGTATCGCCCACGGTTCGGTCGCGCACGAGGACGCGAGCACCGGGGACGTTGCACGCGACCGAGAGCCTCGCGACTCGCTGGCGAAGGCTCGCGATCGCTTCGTCCAGCTTGGGAACGCGTGCGCGAAGGTCCGGCGAGGCGAGGCGCGCGAACTCCTCGTAGCGGGCCAGCGCGGACGGGTAGTCCTCGAGGGCCTCGAGCGCGCGCCCCATGTTGTAGAGAAGCGCGGGGTCACGGGTAATCTCGTAGGCTCGCTTGTAGTCCTCGAACGCCTCCCCTGGCTTGAACGCGGCCATCGCCTCGTTTCCCCGTTGCCGGAGGTCGGCCGCGTCGGGCGGGGAGGACGCAGTCGACGAGGGCGCTGCGGGCGCAGCGCCGGGCTGGGGATGCGGCGTGTCTGCCCCCCCACGCGCGGCGAGGGTCAGGAGAGCGGCGGCGACGAGGAACGCAGCGGCCCGTCCGGCAGCGGTAGGCGATCGCACGGGAGCAAGACTATAGGAAGAGCGGGTTCGTTGAACCGTGCGTGGGCGGGGCGGGCGGGCTGGGCGGGGCGGCAGGCTTGGCAGAGGGCCTGGGAGTGGGGGGTGGCGAGGGGGGCAACCAACGGGGGGCTGCCGGCCGCGCGGACGGGGCTTGGGGAGCAGGTTGGGGGGCAGGGGCAGCGCGAACAGAGTCCGAGGCGGGCGCCGGGGCCGTACTTGGACTGGGTGCTTGGACGGCAACGCTCGCGGATGCACTGGGGTCGGGGGAAGCCGACGTGGCGGCGTGCTTCGTGACCGCACGGCCGGCCACCGCCAGCGAGACCCCAATCAAAAGAAGCGTGCCGAGGCTTCCGACAGCGACGAGACCCCAGCGGGTCGAGCTCCGTGGGCCCTCTCCGGTAGTCGCCGGAGCAAGGGACCGGTCCGACGGGATGGGCGGGGCGATCTCCGGCATTAGCGTTGCCGCGGCCTCGGGAGCCCGCGGGTAGGATGGAGACGACGGTGCGGGCGTCGGGCGAGACGCCGGCGAGCCGCTGAAGGGCTGAGAGCTCGGCGGCATCATCGACGGTCGGATCGGACCGGCGAACGGGGCGATCGCGTACGCGAACTCACCTACCGTGCCGTAGCGACCTCTCGGATCCTTGCAGAGCGCATGGTGAATCGCAGCCTGGAGATCGGGCGGCACGTCGGGCCGGAACTCGTGTAGCGGCGGCGTCGGATCGGCCACTATCGCGGCGGCGGCCGCCGTCGTACTCCCCTCGAAGGGAGTGCGTCCCGCCAGCAGCTCGTAGAGAATGACCCCGAGCGACCAGATGTCGCTACGTGAGTCCACATTTCGCGACGAACGAACCTGCTCGGGAGACATATAGAGAGGCGTTCCGACCGTCGTTTGGGTGCCAGTCAGCTTCGCGTCCGCCTCGTCGGCCATCTTCGAGATCCCGAAGTCGAGGACCTTGACCAGCCACCCGTCGCGATCGGGCGTAAGGAACAGGTTCGACGGCTTCAGGTCCCTATGGACGATGCCCGCGGTGTGCGCCTCCGCCATCGCTCCGCAAACCTGGAGCACGAACCCCACGGCCTCGGCGATGGGCAAGGGACCCCGCGCAACCAGCTCGGCCTCGAGATCGTGCCCTTCGAGGTACTCCATCACGAGGTAGGGGAGACCTTCGGACGTCGTGTCCACGTCGAGCACCTTCGTGATGTGCTTATCGCGGAGTTGCCCTGCCGCGCGGGCCTCCCTCTCGAACCGGGCGACGAGATCCGTCGATGCGGCGAGCATGTGGGGCAATAGCATCTTGACGGCTACACGCCGCTTCAACCGCAGGTGCGTCGCCTCGTAAACGACGCCCATTCCGCCTTCGCCAATGACACCGACGATCGCGTATTTCCCTTCGATCGTGTCTCCAGGCCGCGGTAATCCAGCCGGGATTTTCGCCGCATCCACGGTCACAGGATACCGCGGCTGAGAGAAAAGCACCGCGAATCCCTTCTGGCGATGCGGCAAGAGGCGCGGGCAGGCGATCCGGGCAAGCGCGTGTCCGCCGGGGGGAGCCGAGGGGACACGGCTGCGCTGAAAGGCACACCTGAGAGCGTAACCGGTGGCGGGATGAGCGAAGCGGCTCCGTGTTCATGCGCTTGTAATGTTCTCTCCTATCAATCTTTCGTACGTCTCAACTTTTGATTGCGCGAGAAGGCCTTCTTGGGTGATTTTACAATTGTGGACTTTTTCGCGCTTTGAATCGCCCTCGCCTTCGTCGGCCCTAGAAAGGAGATAGACCAATGGTACCAATGCCCAAGTCTGCTGCTGCGATGGTCGCCACTGTCCTTGTTGCTGGTGTGGTCGGAGCGGTCGCCACCAGCCGGAATGTTCAGGCCGAGGACGGCTGCCGCAGAGTGCACGGACGGATGCAGACCACCTTCACGACGACGAACTGCACGAGCCCGATCGGCCTGTGCGCCTCGGGGACGATCACGGGGGGTGGAATCCTCGATTCGGCGGCGACCTTCCTCGCGTTCGAAGCCGCGCCGTCGGCGGGCATGCCCACCGTGGAGCCGGCGGCCAACGTGTCCTATTCCGGCCAGCTGACCATCGACACCAAGAAGGGCACGCTCGTGGTGCACGACCTGGGCGTCATCGACGGCGTCCATGCCAACTTCACGGAGCTCGAGCGCCCGACGTCGGGCACCGGCCGATTCGCGAATGCGACCAACGTGTTTTTCATCTCCGGAGCGATGGTGAACGACCAGACGGGATTCGACGGCGAGATCTACGGCGAGCTGTGCAACGTCGGCCGCGACGACGAGTGAAAGCGGGCTCGTTCCTGACGCCGGCGCCGAAGACTTAGGGGCCGCGCATAAATAATGGAACCGGCGGGATATGGAAAGACCATGGAAACCCAATGGAAATGAGCGGCATGGCGTGGTCGACGGATGGCAGTCGATCCTGGACGAGTCGAGGAAATCCGCTTGAAGCATGATGCGCTGGCGCCGGTGCTGGACGAGCGCACGATGCGATTGTGGGCGGCGTCGGAGGCGAAGGCGCTGGGCCATGGCGGCATTGCGACGGTGACGGCAGCGACGGGCATTCGACGCAAGCGAATTGGCATCGGGATCCGAGAACTCGCCCAACTGGAGAAAGAGCCCACGTCGTTGCCTGCGCGGCAGCAGCGCATTCGTCGACATGGCGCGGGTCGCAAGGCCCTCGCGGAGGTGGACGGCACGCTGTGGGCGGACCTGGAGGGCCTGCTCGATCCGGTGACGCGCGGGGACCCGGAATCGCCACTGCGCTGGACCGCGAAGAGCACGCAGGCGCTGGCCGTGGAACTGCGCGCGCGAGGCCACAAGGTGAGCGCCCGCACCGTGGCGAAGTTGCTGCACGATCACAAGTACAGCCTGCAGAGCACGCGCAAGACGATCGAGGGCCGGCAACACCCCGACCGCAACGCTCAGTTCGAGCACATCAGCCGGCAGACCCGAGCGTTCCACGCGACGGGGCAGCCCGTGATCTCGGTCGACACGAAGAAGAAGGAGCTTGTCGGCGAGTTCGCGAACAAGGGACATGAGTGGCAGCCCGCCGGAGAACCGGCCAAGGTGCTCGTCCACGACTTCCCCAGCGACGCGGTCGGCAAGGCGATCCCCTACGGGGTCTACGACGTGGGCCGCAACGAGGGATGGGTCAACGTGGGCGTCGACCATGACACGGCCGCCTTCGCCGTCGCGAGCATCCGAAGCTGGTGGAGCACGATGGGCAAGCGGGCCTACGAAGGCGCGCGCGACCTGTACGTCGTCGCCGACGCGGGCGGCAGCAACGCCTACCGTAACCGACTCTGGAAGGCCGAGCTGCAGAAGTTTGCCGACGACACGGGTCTGCAGCTCAGCGTCAGTCATATGCCGCCCGGAACCAGCAAGTGGAACAAGATCGAACACCGGCTCTTCTCGCACATCTCACAGAACTGGCGCGGCCGCCCCCTCGTGGACCACCAGACGGTGGTGAGCTTGATCGCGAACACGACCACCGCCAGCGGGCTCAAGGTGAAGGCCCGACTTGATCGCCGACGATACCGGACCAAGGTCAAGGTCCCGAATGCCACAATGCGCGCTCTCGCGATCACGCCGCGTCGGTTCCACGGAGAATGGAACTACAAGATCAGCCCGCACGCTCATGCGTAGTGATCGCCTCTCTTGTTTCTGCGCGCACCCTTAGGTCACGGGCCAAGGCGTCCACCCTTCCCGGGGTCCTACTCCGTGGAAGGGAGGCCAGATGGGTGGAGTTGACGTCGGGCTCGGAGGTGGAAGGCGTAGGGCGCTCGACTCGGAGATCAACATGATCCCGATGATCGACCTTTTGATGGTGACGATCTCGTTTCTCCTGATAACCGCGGTCTGGACCCACATGGCGCGCGTCGATATGGACGCCCAAGTCGCAGGCCGCCGCCCGGACGTCCCCTCGACCCCGCTCCCCCCCGAGAAGCAGCTTCACGTCGAGATGCGAAGCTTCGGCAAGTTCGTCCTCGAGTGGAAGCAGGGGAAGACGGTAGTCGACTCGGTCGACGTGCCACGTAACGAGGTGGTCGTGCGCCAGGGCGACGTCGAGGTCGTGCGTTTTCCGGGCCTCGTGGACCGGATTGGGAGCGAGTGGAAGGCCAAAGGCCAGCACTCCAGTGCAGGAGATCCGAAGCTAGACCAGGCCGTCCTGCACACCGACGACGAGACCGAGTTCAAGTACATCGTCGGCGTCCTCGACGCCATCCACGCGGCTCGCCGTGACATCCGCGTCGGGGCGAAGACCGAGCGCCTCCCGGCATTCAACGTGGCATTCGCGACGGACGGATTCGAACCGCGCTCGACGCGGTGAGGGTGTCACGTTAGGCTCGCCAGCCCGAACGGAGACCCCACATGGATTTGTCCTTCTCCCCCGAGCAGATCGCCTTCCGCACGCAGGTGCGGGAGTGGATCCAGTCGGCCATGCCGCCCGACATGAAGGTGAAGGCCGCTGCGGATGCCTCGTTCCATCGCGAGGAGATGATGCAGTGGCACAAGATCCTCTACAAGAAGGGCTGGGTCGCCCCTCACTGGCCGAAAGACGTCGGTGGCCCGGGGCTGGACGTTACCGAGCGCTTCATCCTGAGCGAGGAGCTCGAGCTCGCCGGGGCGCCCACTCTCAGTCCCTTCGGCCTGGGCATGGTGGGGCCCCTCATCATCCAGTTCGGCAACAAGGCGCAGAAGGACCGCTTCCTGCCGAAGATCCTGAGCGGCGAAGAGGTGTGGTGCCAGGGTTACTCGGAGCCGAACGCGGGCAGCGATCTCGCGTCGCTCAAGCTTCGCGCGGAGGCCGACGGCAAGGGCTTCTACGTGCTCAACGGGCAGAAGACGTGGACCACCTACGCGCAGTTTGCCGACTGGATCTTCGTCCTCGCGCGGACGGAGGCCGGTCCCAAAAAGCAAAACGGCATCGGTTTCTTTCTCGTCGACATGAAGACCCCCGGCGTCCTGGCGAAGCCGTTTCTGACCACCGGCAACACCCTCGCATTCTGCGAGACATGGTTCGAGAACGCGCGAGTTCCCGCCGAGAACGTAGTCGGCGAGCCGACGATGGGCTGGACGTACGCCAAGGCCCTCCTCGGCCACGAGCGCACGCTCGTCGCGGGCGTCGGCCGGTCGACGCGTCAGATCGTGCGCATCAAGCGGATCGCTCGGGGCACCATCATCGACGGCAAGTCGGCTCTCGAGCACCCCGGGTATAGCGGCCGCATCGCGCGACTGGAGATGGATCTCGAGGCCCTTCGCATCGCCAACTACCGTACCGTCGCGAGCGCGCAGCTCGGCAAGGCCCCCGGCCCCGAATCGAGCATCCTGAAGCTCCGAGGGACGGAGATCCAGCAGGAGTGTTTCGAGCTCATGATGGACCTCATGGGCCACCACGGGCTCAGCTGGTTCAACGCCCCGGGGACGATTCCCGCCCGCGAGGACGCGGTCGCTTCGGACCACAACTACCTGCGCGCGGCGACGATCTACGCCGGCTCGAACGAGATCCAGAAGAACATCATCGCCAAGCTGATCCTTGGCCTGCCTGGCACCTGAAGAGGAAGCACGATGGACTTCACGCTGAACGACGACCAGAAGATGCTGGTCGACACAGTCACGAACTTCACGAAGAAAGAGTCGCCCGTGGACCGGGTGCGCAAGATTCGTGAGTCGGACATCGGGTGGGATCGGAACGTCTGGCGGCAGATGGGCGAGCTCGGGTGGCTTGGCCTCGCGCTGCCCGAAAGCGTCGGTGGCATCGGAGGGTCGTTTCTGGACGCGGGACTCATCATCGAGCGCCTCGGCAGCACGTTGGTGCCCGAGCCGTACGTTCCGTCGGTCATGGTCGCCGGCCTCACGCTCGCGCGGCACGGGAGCGACGAGCAACGGCAAAACGTCCTTCCGACGATGATCGAGGGCAAGACGTCGCTCGCGCTCGCCTACGTCGAGAAGGACAGCCGCTACGACGTCGCCGACGTGACGACGCGCGCCGAGAAGGTCGGCGGTGACTACAAGCTCTCCGGAAAGAAGGAGTGGGTGTTGAACGGCCAGGCGGCAGACCACATCCTCGTCAGCGCGCGGACCTCCGGCGGCCAGCGCGACCACGGCGGGGTGTCTCTCTTCGTCGTCGATCGCGGCGCACCGGGCGTGAAGATCAAGGTTGTAGCCTGCATGGACAGCCACAAGGCTGCTTTCGTCGAGCTCGACGGCGTCAAGCTGGGGAAGGGCGCGCTCGTCGGCGAGGAGGGCAACGCCGTCCCGATCCTAGAGCGCGCGGTCGACTACGGAGCAGCGGCCGTGTGTGCGGAGGGCTCGGGCATCGTCCAGTCGACGCTCTCGATGACGCGCGAATACATGTCCCAGAGAGAGCAGTTCGGCGTGAAGATCGGAAGCTTCCAGGCCCTGCAGCATCGGCTGGCGGATGTATTCGTCCAGGTCGAGCTGTGCAAGGGGACCGCGATTCTGGCCGTCATCCGCGCGGACTCCAACGACGAAGTCGAGCGCAAGCGCTCCGTGTCGGCCGCGAAGAAGCAGCTCTCGAAAGGCGGCTTCTTCGTGACGCGCCAGGGCATCCAGCTGCACGGTGGCATCGGCGTTACCGACGAGCACGACGTGGGTCTCTTCTTCAAGCGCATGCAGATCATCGCGGCCCTTTACGGTGACGAAGAGCACCACGTCGCCCGATTCGCCTCGCTGCCGTCGTTCACCGCGGGGCTCTGAGCGCTCAGAACATCGTTCCGTCTTCGACATAGAGGCCGATCGGGAGAGTCGGGTTCTCGGATACCGCGTCGGGCGAATAGGCGGCTTCGATTCGCAGCATCGCCGCCTGTCCCCACAGGACATAGAGCCCCCCGCCCACGCCGTATTTCAACCCGGCACCCTGACCGTCGAGCGAAGAGTGAAAAGTGTAGTCGCTCCACACGCGGCCCGTGTCGAAGAAGATGGTGTTCCCCAGTGTGAACTTCTGTTTGAGCACGGTGAAGCTGACGAGCATCTCGCGGAGCTCGATGTTGCCCAGGATCTTGATCGGGCCCAGGTACCTGCCGACGGGCACGCCGCGGATTCCCGCGGAACCGCCCGGCATCTCCTTCTGGTCGAACGGACCTGCTTGGAACAGATCGTAGAAAGGCACGTTCCCGAACTGGAAGTTGGCGACTAAGCGCGCGGCCGCGACGAATGGTCCGAGCGGAACGTACCCCCGAAGGATCGCGCCGAGCTCCGCGTAGCGCGCGTTGGCGTTCAGAGGGAAGCCTTCCTCGAGGCGCACGCCGACCTCGTGAAGCATGCCGGAATGCGGGAAGATTTCGTTATCCCGTGAGTCGTAGAGGAGGCCACCCGCCAACGATGGCAGGCTGAGCGCGGTCGTACCGTAAATCAGCGGCGAACCGTCGGGTTTCGTCGTCGCGGCGTCGGTCGCAAGCACGCTCCCAGGGTAGGCCGTCGGGTCAACGTACAGATATTGAGCCGCGAACAGGGCCGCCAGCGGTCCCACCAGGTTGACGCGCGCGGACGACCGCACCTGTGCCATCGATTCGATCCATTCGTGGTAGCGCCCCGGGTTCGGGTTCGTGGCGGGCGCCGGGCCGCCGCTCGAGGCGTTGCCGAGTCCGAAGTAACCGTAGTTGATGGTGTGGGTATACGAGACCTCGGGATTGATTCTCACGCCCGGCCCGAGGACTTCGGGGACGTCGATCTGCCAGAGATAACCCTGCTGCGTGAGCTCGGGCCCGCTCGGACCCGCCTTGACGCTCGCAGAGAGGAGTAGGTCCATGTTCCACCGATAGGGCTTCACTCCGTCGGAGAAGTACGAGAGCGTGCCAACGCCCCCGAACTCGAACCCGATATCGCTGTCGCCTCCGATGAGCGGGAACCCCGCGGGCTCGTAGCGTCGTGTGAAGTAGTCGGTCTGGTCGGCGGCTGGATGGCGGGGCGTTCGCGGCTTGTGGGGGCCCTGGGGAGGACCGACGACGGCCTCCGTGTCAGAACTGTCGGCCGAAGGCGACTCGGACGGAGCTCCGGGCGCTGCGCTCGGCTCAGTCGACGCAGCAGGGGCTTGAGATCCCGCGTCTGCGTCGGCGGCGTACGCGCTCCACGCCCACGGCGAGCCCATCGCGACGACGATGGCGCCGAGCACGATCCGTCGCGCGCTTGTGCCCGGGCGCACCTCCACCGTAATGTGCGACCGTACATCGAGGAGGCACGCGCCGATGGATTTCACGCACTCCGACAAGGTCAAAGACCTCGCTCGTCGCCTCGGGGCGTTCATGGAGACCTACGTCTATCCGAACGAGAAGACGTTTCACGAGCAAGTTGCGAAGGGAGATCGCTGGCAGCCGACCGCCATCGTCGAGGATCTGAAGAAGAAGGCGCGCGCCGACGGCCTTTGGAACCTCTTCTTGCCCGAAAGCAAGCGAGGGGCCGGTCTCACGAACCTCGAGTACGCCCCTCTCTGCGAGGTCATGGGCCGCTCGCCCATCGCCCCCGAGGTCTTCAACTGCTCGGCGCCCGACACTGGCAACATGGAGGTTCTCGAGCGGTACGGGACCGAAGAGCACAAGGAGAAATGGCTGAAACCACTCCTGGCCGGCGAAATTCGCTCGTGCTTCGCGATGACCGAACCCCAGGTGGCCTCTTCCGACGCCACGAACATCGAGTCCCGCATTGTCCGGGACGGTGACGACTACATCATCAATGGCCGCAAGTGGTGGTCGTCGGGGGCGGGTGATCCTCGCTGCAAGATCTTCATTTTCATGGGGAAGAGCGACCCGTCCGGT
Source organism: uncultured delta proteobacterium (assembly GCA_963847465.1). Classification (GTDB taxonomy): domain Bacteria; phylum Myxococcota_A; class Polyangia; order Polyangiales; family Polyangiaceae; genus Palsa-1150. Next base: position 687,193 of record CAWKAF010000034.1, read on the forward strand.
CCCAAGCACAAGCAGCAGTCGATGATCCTCGTCCCTCGCGATACGCTTGGCGTTCACATTGAGCGCATGTTGCCGGTCTTCGGGTACGACGACGCCCCCCACGGCCACGGCGAGATCCGCTTCGAAAACGTTCGCGTCCCGGCGACGAACATGCTTCTGGGCGAGGGACGCGGCTTCGAGATCGCGCAGGGGCGGCTGGGTCCGGGCAGGATCCACCACTGCATGCGCACCATCGGCGTCGCCGAGCGAGCCCTCGAGGCCATGATCAAGCGAACGAAGTCGCGCGTTGCGTTCGGCAAAGCGATAGTCGAGCACGGGACCATTCGCGCAGACATTGCCGAGAGCCGGATGGAAATCGACCAGGCGAGGCTCCTCACGCTCCACGCGGCCTACCTTATGGATACGGTCGGCAACCAGCAGGCACGCGCGGCCATCGCGATGATCAAGGTCGTTGCTCCCAACGTCGCTCTGCGAGTGATCGACCGCGCGATTCAGGCCCACGGCGGCGCAGGCGTATCGAGCGACTTCCCGCTGGCCAGCGCTTGGGCCCACGCGAGGACGCTTCGCCTCGCCGACGGCCCCGACGAGGTGCACAGGGAGACGATCGCGAAAATCGAGATCGCGAAGTACGCCTGACCACCGCCCACAAGACCTCACTGCATGGACGTGCTCAGTGCCTCGAGGAGCGGGTTCTGCGTCTGCACGGTCGCGCCCGACGAGATGTATCCTTCACTGATCGTCCAGATGATGACGGCCCCGAGGCCCTGAGCCTTGACCCATGCCCCCTTGGCGGCGAGCGACGTCGCGTCCTCGTAAGAGACGTACGTGCAGTTCTCGCTGTTGCTTTCCGAAAGCGCCAGATAGGGGACATCCGCGGCCGAATCGTAGGTGTAGGCCGCCGCCGAGTAGTAGGACGCTATGATGTTGCGATAGGCCATCGTCCCGTCGCTCGCGGCGACCTCGGAACCGCCGAGACTCTGAACCGGCGCCGTGACGGGCGACGTGTAGCACTCGCCGTAGAAGCCCGCACCTACCCCCAGCTTCGACGCGGGTACGTGCGCTGCCAGGTAGTGACTCACGCTCGAATCGATTCCGGTCGGAGTCGAGCTGTTCTTATTCCAATGGAGGGGCGACGAATGCCAGCTCTCCCAACCCTGCCATGCGCCGGACATGCCGTACGTCATCAGGTTGAGGCGGTCGAGCTGGGGAATGATGGTTCCGTAAAACGATAGGTCGTCGAGCGAGTTCTCGTTCTCGTAGCCGGCGGTCATCGTCAAGAGGATATGAGGGCTCGCGCTGCGGATGGACGTGATGAGCGACTGCTCCAGCGTCTGGTCCTCGGCGACGGAGAGGTTGCCGCCCTCCCAGTCGATGTCGAGCCCGTCGTAGCCCATCGTGATGAGGCTCTCGAGGCTGGTCACGAACTTGGACAGGTTAGCCTGCGTGGAGCCCTCGAAGCTTGGTCCGGAACCCGATCCTCCTACCGAGGCGAGCGCCTTCTTGCCGTGAGCATGAGCCGCGGAGATGACCTCGGCTGCGGTGGCCGCGTCGAAGGAGCCGGACGCCAGACCGCCATTTCCGTCGGGGAGATAGAACGCCGTAGCGATGTGCGTGAGTGCGTTCCAATCGACGGCCGACAGCGGGTAGAAGCCCCCGTTCGCGGGCTCGTCCCACACGGCGTAGTACCCCATGACCCACGCGCCGGAGGCGGTTGCCCCGTCGGGTGTGCCGCTCTCGCCGGCAACGGTCGGTGTCGTCGCATCGGTCGGCGTCGCAGTGGTCGCGTCGGTTTCCGCACCCGCCTCCGGGGTCCCGGGCTCCTCGGTATCGGTCCCCGTGCCGGGAGAACCCCCATCGCCGGCTGCGCCTGCCGCATCAACGGGCGAACCCTTACTGGCGCTCGACGAGCCGCATCCGACCAATACGGTTGCGAGAGCGAGGGCGACAAGGGTGGTTGCGCCCACGACGTTCACGATACCCGCTCCGTGCGAGGCGGCAACACGGCGGCAACGTAGCTGACGCACGACGTCGAGTACGATATCTCCTTGGGTAAAGCTGGAGGTTTTTCATGCAGACGACGACCGCGACCGGCTCATCGAAGAATGCATTGCCGGGGGCGGCGGGGACCGAGGCCACCGAGCGAGCCAAACGACGGCTCGGCGGTGCGAAACCGACATACGGATTCTTGTTCGCGGCGCCCGACCTGGATCTCAAGGAGGCGCTCAAGGCCGCGCGCGAGGCATCGGGCGCGGAGATGGTCGGCTGCACGACGGCAGGTGAGATCACGGAACTGGGGCTCGCTCATCAGAGCGTGGCCGTCATGCTCGTCTCATCGGAGGTCACGATCGAGGCGAGGTACGCGGAGGGACTGAAGGCCAATCCGCGTAAGCTCGCGGGCGAGCTCTGGTCCGGCATGGGCGAGGTCAAGAAGCGCGCCGCGACCCGGGATCACCGACACCTCACCAGCGTCTTGCTCACGGACGGTCTCGTGCCTACGGGCGAGCGGCTCGTCGGCGAGCTCTACGAGCAAAGGATCCAGAGCGGCACGCAGATTGTCGGCGGCGCGGCGGGGGACGAGGGACGGTTCGCGGCGACGTCCGTGGGCGCCGCGGGAAGAGCGGGCTCCGATGCGGCCGCGGCCCTTCATGTCTTCGGGTCGGCCCCTTGGGGACTTGGCGTCGATCATGGGCTGCGCCCGACCACCAAGGCGATGCGCGTGACGAAGGCCGAGGGCAACGTATTGCGAGAGATCGAAGGGCAGCCCGCGTTCGCCGTCTACGAGAAACACGCAGCCGATCGTGGCGTGAGCCTCACCAAGGCCAACACCGGCGCCTACCTCATCGCGAACGAGCTCGGGATGCACTTCTTCGAGCGCATCAGCCGCGCCCGGGCACCCCTGCAGGTCGGCGACGACGGTTCTCTCGTCTGTGCCGGCGATATCCCCAAAGGCTCCCTGGTAAGCATTCTCGATGGAGAGGTGACGAGCATGGTCGCAGCCGCCCGTTCGGCGGCCGAACAAGCCCGCGTGGCGCTCGGGAAGCGGGAAGCCGCGGGGGTCCTCCTTTTCGACTGTGTTTGCCGTGGGATGATCCTGAAGAAGGAGTTCGATCGGGAGGTCGAGGCGGTGCGATCGGCCTTCCGGGACGTCCCGATCGTTGGGTTCCTCACGTACGGCGAGATCGCTCGGAGCAACGACAAGCTCGACGGCTGGCACAACGCGACCGCGGTAGTCGTGGCGATCCCAGTTTAGTTCTAGCTTGTCACCATGACGAATCGGACGGAGCAGTTCACGGGGACGATGGCCGTGCGAGAGGCGCATCGCTTCGACGTGGGATCGCTCGACCGGTACCTTCGGGCGCAAGTGGAGGGCTTCGGCGGGACCGTCGACGTGGCGCAGTTCAAGGGTGGGCAATCGAACCCGACGTTTCTCGTCTCGGCCGGCGGCAAGCGCTACGTGATCCGGCGCAAGCCGCCCGGCACACTCCTCCCGTCCGCGCACGCCGTGGACCGAGAGTACAGAGTCATCACGGCGCTTGCTGCGACGGACGTGCCCGTGCCGCGGACGCACGTGCTGTGTGAAGATGAGTCGATCATCGGGACGCCCTTCTACGTCATGGATTACGTCGAGGGGCGCATCTTCTGGGAGCCAACCTTGCCGGGGCTCTCGCCAGACGATCGCGCCTGCATCTACGACGCAATGAACGATGTCATCGCGCGACTCCATCGAGTCGATCCCTCGGCGGTCGGCCTGTCGGACTACGGCAAGCCCGGCAACTACTTCGCGAGGCAGATCGCGCGCTGGTCGAAGCAGTATCGGGCGTCCGAGACGAAGCCGATCGAGGCGATGCATCGCCTCATGGAGTGGCTGCCACAGCACGTACCCGCAGGTGACGAGACGACGATAGTGCATGGCGATTTCCGGCTCGACAACATGGTGTTCCATCCCGACCGGCCCGAGATCCTGGCGCTGCTCGACTGGGAGCTCTCGACCTTGGGTCATCCCCTCGCAGATTTCTCCTACAACTGCATGCAATGGCGCCTCCCAACCGAGACGGGGCGCGGGCTCGCGGGGGCGGACTCCGCATCGTTCGGTATCCCGTCAGAGGCCGAGTACGTGGCGGCGTATTGCCGGCGCACGGGGCGCCAGAGCATCGGCAACTGGGACTTCTGCCTCGCGTACAACATGTTCCGCTTGGCAGCGATCCTCCAGGGCATCGCGGGCCGTGTCGAGCAGGGCACCGCGGCGAGCCCGCACGCCGTCCAGACCGCCGCGATGGCCCGCCCCATCGCCGAGCAAGGGTGGATGGTGGCCCAGCGGATGGGCGGCTAGTCGGCGCCCGTCCGAAGGGCGGAGGGCGGGCGGGGGGGGGCGTCCGAACGTGTGGGTTCTTGTGCGCGTGCGGCGCGACAAGGGCATTGACCTCCGGCGCTCCTGCAATCACGATCAAGCCAATGCGCAGCGGGCTGCGCAGAGGTGCGCGCGAATCGCGCAAGCGCATTCTCGATTGCGCTGCCCAGAGGCCTCCCGACGGGGCTGGGCGGGCGGCACGTCCACTGCAGAACTGGAAAGTTCGCTCGGGGGACGACACCACCGAATGACGCGGCGCTCCACCTGGACGGGCGTCTTCTCCCAATGACAAACTTCCTATCCGAGGCATCGCGCGTGTCCGAACCGATCGGGGAGCAGACCGACGTGCTCGGGGCGTGGCCGGGCGGGGAACCTGCACCGGCGGCGCAGGTGGACTCCTCCTCGGACGCCTTCACGGCCGCTGCCGCGAGGTTCCGAGAGCGTATCCACGTCTTGCGAAGCCGGACGACGGGCGAGCTCTGCGTCTGCTTCGACGAGAGCGCGCCCTGGTCGCTCGAGGCGTCGCACGCGCTTATCGCGTCGCTGCCGCCCGTGTATCCCGAATGGCTTGGTTCGGCTGCGTTCCTTCAAACCCACGGTCTGCGGTTTCCGTATGTCACCGGGGCGATGGCCCACGGCATTGCGACGCGGCGGCTGGTCGTCGCGATGGCGCGAGCCGAAGCCTTGGCGTTCTTCGGTGCCGCGGGGCTCTCGCCCGACGATGTCGAGGCGAATATCGTTGGGATCCAGGGCGATCTCGAGGGCACGGGCGCCACGTGGGGCTCGGATTTGATCCACACGCCGCACGACCCGTCGATCGAAGAAAAGCTCGTCGACATCTATCTCGCCCGCGGCGTGCGCCGTGTCTCCGCGTCTGCGTTCATGCGCCTGACCCCCGCAGTCGTGCGCTACGCCTGCACGGGGTTGACGCTGGAGCGCGACGGCTCAGTACGCCGCACGAATCATCTCTTCTCGAAGCTCTCGCGCTCGGAGATGGCCCAGCTCTTCATGTCCCCGGCGCCGGCGGAGATCCTCGCCGCGCTCGTCGATCGGGGCGCTCTTACTCCGTCCGAGGCAGAGCTCGCCGCCAGGGTGCCGGTCGCGGAGGACATCACGTTCGAGGCGGATTCCGGGGGCCACACGGACAATCGGCCGCTGACGGCCATGCTGCCGACGCTCATGGCTCTGCGCGAAGAAGTGCAGGCGAAATACCGCTACCCACAGAGTCCACGCATCGGCGCCGCGGGGGGCATCGGCTCGCCGAGTGCCGTGGCCGCCGCGTTCGCGCTGGGGGCCGCGTACGTGATGACCGGCTCCATCAATCAGTCGACCGTAGAAGCCGGCACTTCGGACCTTGCCAAGGAGATGCTCGCCGGGGCTGAGCCGACGGACGTGGCCATGTGCCCGTCCCCCGACATGTTCGAGATGGGGGTCAAGGTGCAGGTGCTCAAGCGCGGCACTCTGTTTGCTTCACGGTCAACCTTGCTGCGCGAGCTATACCGCGTTCACGCAGGCCTCGACGAGATACCCGCCGAGACGGTGGCAAAGATCGAGCGTGAGATCTTCCAGCGTCCGCTGGCGGACGTCTGGACCGAGACCCGCGGCTACTTCGCGTCACGCATGCCGGGCGAGGTTGAGCGGGCGGAGCGAGACCCGAAGCACAAGATGGCGCTCGTCTTCCGATGGTACATCGGTCTCGGGAGCCACTGGGCCATCTCTGGCGTGCCGGAAAGAAAGATGGACTACCAGATCTGGTGCGGCCCGGCCATGGGCGCCTTCAATCGCTGGGTGCGTGGCTCGTTTCTCGCAAACCTGGAGCACCGGACGGTGGTGCAGGTGGCTCTCAACCTGCTCGAGGGCGCTGCCGTTTTCACCCGCGCACAGCAACTCCGAAGCGTCGGCATGCCCGTCCCCGACGCCGCCTTTCAGTACTCGCCCCGCTTTCTCGCATCCTAGTTCCTCGACAGCACAGCCACACAGCCACCGGAGACCATGAGCCCTCGAGCCCAAGATGACGGAATCGCGATCGTTGGCATAGGCGCGATCCTTCCCGGCGCTCTGGGTGCGGCCGATTTCTGGCGCAACTTGCTGTCGGGCCGCGAGCTCATCCGCGAGGTCCCTCCGACGTATTGGCTGCCAGAAGACTTCTACGATCCGGACTGGCGGGCTCCGGACAAGGTCTATTGCAAGCGCGGCGCGTTCATCGATCCGGTGGACTTCGACCCGATGAAGTACGGGGTCCCCCCGAAGCTGCTCGAGAGCACCGACACCTGCCAGCTCCTGGCTCTGATGGTGGCCGATCAGGTGCTCCACGACTCTTTGGGCGCCAGGTTCGATCACGTCAACCGCGATCGCATCGGCTGCATCTTGGGGATCTGCTCGGGGCTCGAGCTCGTCGGCGAGATGGCGGGCCGATTGCAGCGCCCGTCGTACGTCAAGGTGCTGAGGGAGCACGGCCTGCCCGAAGACGAGGTCCAGGCGATCGCGAGCTCGATCACCGGTCTTCACGCGGTCTGGAACGAGAGCACGTTCCCGGGCCTGCTCGGCAACGTGGTGACCGGGCGCATCTCGAACCACTTCGACCTTGGCGGCCCGAACTTCACGACGGACGCCGCATGTGCGAGCTCGTTCGCTGCAGTGGCGATGGCGGCCAACCTGCTCCGCAAAGGCGACGCGGATCTCGTCATCACGGGCGGGGCCGATACCGCGAACGATCCGTTCACGTTCATGTGCTTCTCGAAGACGCCCGCGCTCTCCATGTCGAGCGTCTGCGCGCCTTTCTCGGAGAAGGCAGACGGCACGATGCTCGGCGAAGGCATCACCATGCTGGCACTCCGGCGGCTGGCGGATGCCGAGCGGGACTCCGATCGCATCTACGCGGTCCTTCGCGGCTGCGGGAGCTCGTCAGACGGGCGCGCGAAGAGCATCTATGCGCCGCGCTGGGAGGGCCAGGTCAAGGCGCTGCGACGCTGCTACGAGGAAGCCGGCTACGGGCCAGAGACGGTCGAGATGATCGAGGCCCACGGCACGGGCACCAAGGCTGGCGACCAGGCGGAGTTCAACGCCCTGCGCGAGGTCTACAACGAGAGCGGCCGCGAAGATCGGCAGTGGTGCGCCGTCGGCTCGATCAAGTCGCAACTCGGGCACACGAAGGCGAATGCGGGCGCGGTCGGCCTGATGAAGACCGTGCTCGCACTGCACCACAAAGTGCTTCCTCCCACGTTCAACATCGACCGCCCGGCCGACAAGCTCGAGATCGAGAAGACGCCTTTTTATCTGAACACCGAGCCTCGTCCCTGGATCCGTTCGGCAAGATCATCCGCGCCGCGCCTCCACGAGCTCGTTCGGTTTCGGGGGAACGAATTTCCACCTCACGATCGAGGAGTACACGGGCGAACGGGCGCGGGCTCGACGGGTGAGGGCGTTCCCGACGGAGCTCGTCCTTCTCTCGGGTCCCGATCGGGCCTCGGTCGTCCAGAGTGCGCGGGAGCTCGGGAGCGCGCTGGCCAAGCGCGGATCGCTGCCGCACATCGCTCGCGAGACGCAGGAGAGCTTTCGCGCGGATGCCCCCGCACGGCTCGCCGTCGTCGCGATTGACGAGGAGGATCTGCGCGCGCGCCTCGTGCAAGCGGCTGATTCGATTGAGAAGGGCAAGAGCACTACCTTGTCCGCGCCGGGCGGGACGCACTACTCCGAGCAAGCGGTACAGGGTGGCCTTGCCTTCGTCTTCCCGGGTCAGGGCAGCCAGTACGTCTCGATGGGGGCGGACATCGCTATGTCCTTCGACGCGGCGCGCGCCGTCTGGGACGAAGACGCGGCGAACAAGGTCGCGTACCTGGGGCTGCACGAGGTCGTCTTCCCCAAGCCAGTTTTCACGGAAACGGACCGCGAGGGATGCGCGCGGCGGCTGCGCGCGACCGAGTGGGCGCAGCCGGCCATCGGTGCAGTGAGCGCGGCCCTCCTCGCGCTACTGCAGTCAATCGGACTGAAGCCTCAGTGCGTCGCGGGACACAGTTTCGGCGAGCTGTCCGCCCTCTACGCGGCAGGCGCGCTCGACCGGGAGAGTTTCCTCCGGGTGGCGCGGCAGCGAGGCGAGCTGATGGCGCATGCCGCGGAGGCCGGTGCGAGCGGCAGCGGGATGACGGCCGTGACGGGCTCCCTCGAGGAGGTCGAGAAGCTGCTCGTGGGGACTGACGTCGTGGTCGCGAACCACAACGACCCGCGGCAGGTCGTCGTCTCGGGAACCGTGACTGCGATCGAAGAGGCAGAGCGTCGCTTCGAAAGCGCGGGCCTGAAGGTGCAGCGGCTGTCCGTGGCCGCCGCGTTTCATTCGCCCGTGGTGGCGGGGTCCGTCGATCCGTTCGCGCGTTTTCTCGACGGCGTCGCGTTTGCGCGCGCATCGGTGCCCGTGGTCGCGAACGCGACAGCGGATTCTTACCCTGACGATTCCGCGGCGGTGCGGGCTCTCCTGTCGTCGTCGATCGCTCGTCGCGTGCGCTTCGTGGACGTCATCGAGGCCATGTACGCTCGCGGCGTCCGCACGTTCGTGGAGGTTGGCCCGGGCAGCGTTCTCAGCTCGATGATCGGGAGGATCTGCGGCGATCGGTCACACCGGGCTATCCCGCTCGATCGAGTCGGAAAGGACGGGGTGACGAGCCTGTGGCAAAGCCTCGGCCAGATCGCGGTCGCTGGTCATCCGATTGATCTCGCCGCTCTGTGGGCCGAGTTCGATCTCGGTCCCGATCCGCGCAAGCAGCCGAAGCCCGCGATGACGGTCAGCATCTGCGGAACCAACTACGGCAAGAGATATCCTCCGGAGGGAGGCGCGGCGTCGCTACCTCCCCCAAACCCAGTACGAGCTCAGATCGACAAGCGATTGAACGGAGAGGTCATGGATACGAAGGAACATAAATCGCCCGGCGTCAGCGAGTCCCCGGGAGGAGGGTCCACGACCAACGGAGCCGCGGCGTCTATGCCGAGGCCGCCCACGGCTCACGCCGCCACACCCCACGAGAACGGGGTGGCTTCTCATGCCAATGGCGTCGCGAGGCGCGCGATGCCGGATGTCGCCGAGATGGCGCTAGCCGGGCTCGTGACGTCCCGCGACTACGCGCCCGCATGGGGCCAGAGCGACGCGTCGGCGTGGCTCAACGCCTACGAGTCCATCCAGTGCCGCACCGCCGAGGCGCACGCCGTCTATCAACAGACTATGGCGCAGTGCCACATGGCCTTTCTCCGCACCGCCGAACAGTCGGCCCTCGCGCTTGCGTCCATCGCCGTTGGCGCTCCCGCGCTACCGATGTCGTCGCGCGCGGTCGCCGCGCCGCCGCCTTCGGTGGAGTCGTTCGCAGTTTCGCCGATGGTCCAGGCCCCCGCGGTGCAGAGGCGCCCGGTCTCCGCCCCCCCGGCGCCGATCCCGAGACCAGCGCCCGCCAGGGCTCCATCCACGCCGGCGCCTGCTCCCGAAGCGCGCTCCGAGCGCGTCTCGGCGCGTGCGCCTGTGTCCGCTGAGGTGCCTGCACCCGCGCCCGCACCAGTCCACGCACCAGCGGCGCCCGTCGTCGCCAAGCCCCCCGCCATCGCCATGCCCGCCGATGGCGACCTCAAGACGTACCTCTTCTCGATCGTCTCCGAGAAGACGGGCTACCCCGTCGACATCCTCAACCTGGATCAGCAGCTCGAGGCAGATCTCGGGATCGACTCGATCAAGCGCGTCGAGATCCTGTCCGCCTTCGAGGGGCAGATTCCGGACATCAAGGACGTCAACCTCGAGGAAGTGACGAAGCTCAACACCCTTCGCGACGTCCTCGGCTTCATGGATCGGTACGCCGACAAGCTCGGGTTCGCAAAAAAAAAGAATAACCAGTAGTGCGGGGACCCTCGTCACCGCCGTCGCCGATCGTGGCGCACCGCTCCCTGGCGGCATCACACGCTACGCGCCGGTGCTCAGGTCCACTCCGCCCAGCGGCTTCGCGTTGCGATGTCTCCTGACGACGGGGCGGATCGACGTCGTGGACGAAGGGAGCGGCATCGCCCGCGCCATCGCGGCGCGCCTCGCCGCGTCGGGTGTCGATGCCCACGTCGTCGAGGAGGTCTCCGGCGATGCGGTGGGCGCCATCTTCGCGCGCGGGCTCTGCGAGGCTCACTCGTTCGAAGAGGCCGTCGCGGTTCAGCGCGCCGCGTTGCGCGCGGCAAGGGCCATCGCAAAGCGTGCCGGAAGGCGCGTCTTCGTGACGTTGCAGGGCACCGGGGGAGACTTCGGTCTCTCCGGGCGCGCCGGAGAGCGGGCGTGGACAGGTGGCCTGGCGGGGCTCGCGAAGACGGCCGCAGCCGAGTGGCCTGACGCCGGGATCAGGGCGATTGACGTCGCGAGGGCCGGCGCGTCGCCCGATCTCGTCGCGGAATACGTCGTCTCCGAGCTGCTGCTCGGGGGCTCGGGCCTCGAGGTGGGCCTGGATTGCGAGGGACGGCGCTCGGTCGTTGAGATGCGCCCCGCGGCCTACGGCCCCACGGTTCGTGAGACGCCACGAATGCGGAGGGACCTCGTCGTCGTCGTCTCGGGCGGGGCACGCGGCGTCACGGCGGCCGCGCTGACGCCGCTGTGCAAGCAGGGGCCCCGTCTCGCCCTCCTCGGCCGGACGGCGCTCGTCGCCGAAGAGAGTGACACGCGGTCGGCCGGGACCGACGCCGACATCCGTCGCGTCCTCCTTGCCCGTGCCAAGGTGGCTGGCGTCGCAATCCAGCCGAAGGAGCTCGCGCGCGAGGCGAAGCTTATCCTCGATTGCCGGGAGATCCGCGAGAACGTCGCGGTCTTGCAGCGCGCAGGCGCGGAGGTGACGTACCATCCCGTCGACGTTCGAAGCGCGGCGTCCGTCCGCGCGGCGGTCGATGACGTGCGCCGCGCTTGGGGGCCGATCGGAGGGATCATCCACGGCGCGGGGGTCCTGGCGGATGCGGCGTTGGCCGCCCAGACGGACGAACAGTTTGATCTCGTCTTCGGCACCAAGGTTGACGGCCTGCACCATCTGCTTGCGGCGACGGCCGGGGATCCGTTGGAGCTCCTGATGATCTTTTCGTCTGTGGCGGGGCGCTTCGGCAACTCCGGGCAGGCCGCGTACTCGATGGCGAACGAGGCGCTCAGCTGCGTCGCCGCGGGAGAGCGCGTCCGGCGAGGTCCGCGATGCTCCGTTCGCTCCCTTGCTTGGGGCCCCTGGGCCGGAGGGATGGTGACCCCGGGGCTCGCGAAGATCTTCGAAAAAGCAGGCGTGCAGCTCGTCGGTCTCGAAGCGGGCGCTGAGACCCTGGCCCGCGAGGTCGAGAGCACCGACGAATGGCCGCAGGTGGTCTTGATGAACGGAGAGCCTCCGGCCAATGGCCAGCCCCTCCACGGTGCAAAGGAGCCCAGCGGGGAGGCGCGATTCGACATTCTGGTGAACGCAAGCACGCATCCGTTCCTCGACGGCCACCGCATCAAGGGGGCGGCGGTCGTGCCCGCCGTCATGGCATTGGAATGGTTCGCCCGCGCCGCCTCCGCCTTGCGCGCCGAGCTCGTGGTTACCGGATGTCGCGACCTCAGGGTGTTGCGCGGAATCCCGGTCGACGGTTTCGACCAGCGGGGCCTTCGTTTAGTGGTGCACCTGCGTACGATCGGCAATGAGGCGGGGAAGGCGGAGCTCGAGGCGAAGCTCTTCGACGACCAGGAAAGGCCACGCTATGCGGCGATCGTCGAGATGGCCCGGGCGCCGGCTCGGCCACCCGAGGGCCTACCGGCTGTTCCTACCGACGGCAAGGCATGGCCTTGGACCCTCGAGCACGCGTACTCCGAGATTTTGTTTCATCGCGGCCCCTTTGCAACCGTGCGATCGCTCGGTCTCGTCTCCGAAAGTGGCGCGAACGGCAGCGCTGTTGGCATGCGCTCCGTCGGGTGGCCCGAAGGGAGCTGGGTGACGGACGTTGCCCTCATGGACGGGGGGGTCCAGGTCGCCGCCCTATGGGGGACGCACATCCTCGGTCGCCTGCCTTTGCCCACCCGCATCGGGTCGTTTCACCTTTACGAGCGGGGCCCTGTCGCAACCCCCGTACGCTGTCTGGTGCGCGGTCAGCGGATGGGCCAGCACCGCGTGCTCGCCGATGTTGCGTACCTTCGCGAGGACGGCCGTGTCGTCTGCACCATGCATGATCTGGACTTCCACTTGCCGGCCGCCGCGACGCGCCGGCCCACCGAACCAGGAGCCTAGTAGGAACCACCATGCAGAAGACCCGAGGAGCAAGCCCACCGCCCCCTACCGGCACTGTCGTCCAGCGAATGCCGGCGGCCCCCGCCGTCGTGCCCGAATCACCGCTGCCCCCGCGGGGCCTGCCTGCGCCATCCCACGCGCATCCCGTGGAGGTGCACCACGATCGAGTGGCGTCCGTTCACACCCATTTTCTTCGCCTTCAGGAGCAGGTCCACGGCGATTTTCTCTCGCACCGGCAGCGCTTGCTCGAAGGCCTCGATCAGCTACTGACGCGAAGGCACGCGGAGGCGGCCGTGGCGGCTCTTCCTTCCGAGGTCACAGTCCACACGCGCGACGTCAGCCGCGGGGATTGGTTCATCGATTCCCATGTCGTGCCGCAAGGCCTTTTCGTTGCTTCCCTCGCGCGTGTCGTCAGTGCGCGCTCGGAGGTGCTCGAATGCGACGCAGAGTATCTGGGCCAGCTTCCCGGTCCCGGAGACACCATCGTCACGGAGCTCACCCGCATCGACGGCGAGGGCGAAGTGCGCTTCCAGCTCGACTGCTCTGTCAGCGATAGCTCCCGGCCCGTCGTTCGCCTGCGAGGTCGTCTCGTTGCGAAGAAGCCCGGTACGGCCAGCCCCGCTCTTTGGGCCGACGCCCCGGCGAACGCACCGCCGGCGCCAACGTGGACGGCCAAGCGCCAGTTCAGCGAACCCAATCTCGCCGCCGTCTTCGCCGGTGACCTTTTCGCCTGTTTCGGCAAGGGATTCGAGCGCACCGCTAGCCATACGAGGACCCCTCCTCTCCCCGGCGCGGCGCTCGTCCGTTTGACGAGCGTGAGCGTAATCAATCCGGCGGGCGGCGAGCACGACGCGGGGCGCCTCCGAGCGCACGTGACCCCCGTCATCGAAGACCTGCCGCCATCCCGGGAAGAGGGTCTCGGTCTCGCGCGGGTCTATCAGGGTGCGCTGCAGACGCTCGCGTTCTTCGTCGCGGCGTCGGGAGGGACGATCGACCGTGACGGATGGCGATTCGAGCCGCCCGAAGGTCAGGTGAGCCGGCTCTGGTTCCTTGCCGATCCCTCGCTCGAGGTACCACTCGATTATGAGTTGGTCGTTGAACGCCTAGGCCCGGGGCCGAAGGCGACCATCATGGGCGACGTAAAGGCCTGGGCGGGCGATACTCTCGTCTTTCATGGCGAGCGACTCGCTCTTTGCCTCGTCCCAGACTTCCCTCTGAGCAGTGACCTCGACCTTCAGGCCGAGGGCGCGGCGGAAGAAGCCCTCGGGCGACCCGCCGCCGAGATCGAAGGCTTCCGCATCGGATACCGGTCGCTGCTGGCCGGCGCGCTCGGACGCCCCTCGGAGGCCTTTCGCGAGCCCGGCGGTTTCTTTGAGACGGGTGAGCGCACGATGCCGAGACTCCCCGGGCCGCCTTACCATTTCATCACGCGGATCACCGCGGTGGCCGGCGAGCGGTTGAGCATGCGCCCGGGTGCCGAGGGGACCTTCGAATACGACGTCCCGCCGGACGCTTGGTACTTCGACGAGAGCGGCACGAGAAGCATGCCCTTCTGCGTGCTGCTCGAGGCGGCGCTCCAGCCCTGCGGCTGGCTCTCTGTGTACGTCGGCTGCCCGCTCGCAACGGCCGAGGACGTCTACTTCCGTAACCTCGACGGTGGCAAGATGGCCATCGTCGACGAGGTCCGCCCGGACAGCGGCACCCTCCGGACCCGAGCCAGAGTGACGTCGGTGACTCACGTCTCCGGCATCATGATCCTCTCGTACCGGATCGAGTGCACCCTCGGTGACCGTCCGGTCTGCAAGCTGGACGCGACCTTCGGCTACTTTCCGAAGGAGGCCCTGGCGATGCAGGCCGGCCTCGCGACGACGGACGAGCAGCGCGGCCGCCTGACCAACGAGTCTTCTCTACGCGTCGACCTGTCCGAGAGGCAGCCCAGGTATTTTGCTGGTCCGCTGCGCCTGCCGGGTCCCGTCCTCTTGATGATGGACCGCGTGACGGGTTACTGGGAGACGGGAGGAGCCGCGGGCAAGGGCCTCCTGCGCGCCGAAAAGGACGTCAAGCCGTCCGACTGGTTCTTCAAGGCGCACTTCTACAGCGACCCGGTTCAGCCCGGCTCTCTCGGCTTGGAGATGATGCTCCAGCTCATGCAGTTCTTCATGATCGACAAGGAACTCGGCAAGGGCATCGATCAGCCCTACTTCGAGCCGCTTGCGTCCAACTCACCGGTCTCGTGGAAGTTCCGCGGTCAGGTGCGGCCGTCCAGTTTGCACGTCATCGTCGACGTCGAGATCGTCTCGCTCGAGTCCCTCCCCGACGGCGTCACACTCATCGGCAACGGATCTCTGTGGGTCGATGGTGTGCGCTGCTACGAGGCCAAGGGGATTGGGGTGCGCATCCGCGGTGGACGCCCGGTGGCCGTCCGACCAGAGAGCGTCGTGGAGTCGGTGATCGATCCCACGGCCGCGGATCGCTGGGTCGCCGACCACCGGCCGAGTCACACGGTTCCGGTGATGCCGATGATGAGCATGGTCGATCGACTCGCCGGCGCGTCGCTCGCGTACGTGCGCGCGGCATATCCCGCGATCAGCGGGTCGCCGGAATGGGTCATCGTCGGTGGGGACGAGTTTCGGGCCCACGGGTGGCTGGTCTGCGACGTGCAGAAGCGGCTGCGGACAGAGGTGAAGCTGCTCAAGGGGCGTGCGTCGACACGGGTCGACGAGCTCGACGCGGCGGCGACCCTATACGAAGTCACCGACGACGGAGCCTCACCGCGCCGCGTCGCCAGCGGTCGAGTGCGAGTGGGGAGGCGATATGCCGCTGCCCCACGCGCGTGGTCTCTACTCGCCGATGCCGTGCAAGTCGGCACTCCGTACGAGACGGGCGCCATCGGTCACGGTCCGGCGCTCCAGATCATCCGGCGCATCGCCTACGGATCGCGTGGCGCGTCGGCCGAGCTCGACGCGGGAGGAGGGGCTGCCCCGATCGGAACGCTTCACCAAGTGCTTCTGGACGGCGCCCTCCAGGCGATCCCGCACGACGAGCTGGAGCGCTGGTCGGACAAGATCCCGAAGGGCCACGTCGGAGTTCCCGTGCGAACGTCCGCGCGCTTCTTTGGTCCGCCGCCCGAATCAGGCATCGTCCGGCTGGAGCTGCGCTTCGTCGGGTTCGACGGCGGCACCGCCCTCCCTACCTTCGGCATCCAAATGATTGACCCAAGTGGTCGCGTCTGGGCGAGCTTGCGCCATGTCGAGCTCCTCGTCCCGACGGGCCACGAGGCCTCCCTCCGGCATCAGCGCGTGCCGTTTCTCGTCGAGAAGAAGTACGTCGAAGGCGCATGCCTCTCCCGGTTCCACGCCGATCGGACGGAGCTCGCGGACGCTGACGTGAAGCGGATGAACTGGATGCCGGGGAGCGTCGCGCTCGTCTACGGGCTCCAGCGCGGGGCGCCGATCGACAACCGCGTCATCGCCATCAAGGACCACGTGGCTCACAAACTGCGGGTTCACCCGGCACACGTGACGGTGGACGCGTCGTGCTCCGAGGGCCGGTCGGAGGACCCGCCCGGGCGCTTCCCGGTCTCGGTCGAGCTCCGTGGAGCAGACGTCATCGTTCAGGACGCCGGAGACGCTTCGCAACGATTTGGAATCGCGGGCCCGGGGACCGTACTCTCGTAAACCATGACCACGAATACGACCCGAGGCCCCGCTGGCGGCGCGGCCGGAGTGGGGGAGAACGTCTTTCTGACCGGCGGTACCGGCTTTCTAGGTGCCGAGATCATGAAGCGGATCCTGCGCAGCCATCCCAAGACGCGGCTCACCCTCCTCGTCCGGTCCACCCACCGCGAGACGGCGCGAGAGCGCCTCGACCGGCAGCTCCTGCGTTCGTTCGGCCAGGAAGAGGCAAGCCGCTACCGCGAACGCGTGGACGTGGTCAACGGGGACATCTCCCTCCGCGGCCTCGGAATGGACAACGAAAGAGTCGCATCCCTTCAGTCGCGCGTCGATCAAGTCATCCACTGCGCGGCGACGATTCGGTTCGACCTGCCCCTCGACGTTGCGCGGCGCGACAACACCGAAGGGACGCGCAACGTTCTGACGTTCGCCGGAGGCATCGCGCGACTTCGCCGTGTCGACTACGTGGGCACCGCCTATGTCGCCGGGAATAGAGAAGGACTCGTCAAAGAGGACGAGCTCGACGTTGGCCAGCAGTACTCGAACTCGTACGAGCGGACCAAGATGGAAGCCGAGACGCTCGTGCGCGAGTTCGCCCAGGGTCGTCCCGCCGCCATCTACCGTCCGAGCATCGTCGTCGGCGACTCCCGAACCGGCGAGACGACGTCCTTCCAGGGCTTCTACCAGGCACTCCTCTTCTACAGGCAGCTCTACTCGAAGGGGCTCGTACTCATCCTCCCCGCCGATCCAAACGCGGTCATCGACCTTGTGCCGATCGACTACGTCGTCGACGCCTTCTTCGGGCTTATGCACTCCGAGAAGAGCATCGGCCGCGTGTTTCATCTTACGTCCGGCCCAGGCAACACGTGCACGTGGGATGAGCTCATGCGGATGACCGCCGAGTTCACGCGGGTGCCGCCGCCCCGATACATCTCGAGGCACGCTTGGCAGTATCTCCTGCGGCCGTTTTTCCATTCGGTCATCTGGGGCAAGAGGCGGGAACCGATGCTCAAGGCCGACAAGTACTTCCCCTACGCTTGGACGAAGTTCATGTTCGACAAGACGAACACGGATTCGGTCCTCGATGGCACGGGGATCACGACCCCACACGTGCGTTCGTACTTCGTGAAACTCCTCGAGTACCAGGCCCGCACGCTGAAGCTGGGTGCAGGTTAGGCCCTGGAGGTCAACGGACGCACCGGACGTACCCCGACGTCTGGGCGTTGTCATCGAAGCCATCCTCGTAGTTGAGGGCCCAGGGAGTGCTGCCGACGATCGATGACGACATGTAATAGCCGTTCGCCGGGGTATCGGAAAATACGCACTGGTCGATCGCCGGGGACACCTTCTTGATGTCCGGGTTGTCGTCGACCAGCGAGGACAGCTCGTTGACGCTGGGGAGTCGCCACGTGTGGCCGTTCAGGGCGAGGGCCGCGCAGGAGCTCATCGCGGCCGACTGGGAGAGCAACGTCAGGTTGCTCGTCTGCTCCCAGATGAGTCCCGTCTCGACGTCCTGGACTTCGCCGGCGTCGACCTGGACGTAGTGAGGGTACGGAAGGGGAGTCACGGCCGGGGAGGCCACGCAGCGCACGTACTCCGTGGAGCTCTGCGATGCGGCGTTGCTCGTCAGGCCGCCGCCCCCGCCGAAGTTCACCATCCAGGCGTCTTGGTCTTTGGCCGGCATCTGCGAGACGACCCAGGGCGTCGACGTCCACGTGTACATTCCGCCGGGCGGCTGGCCTGACCCGAGAAACGGACCATCCATCGCTGCCAGGGTGGTGTAGTCGACCAGCGAGAGGGCCTGGATTCGCGTGGGAACGTGCCACATGAAGGTGGCAGGTGCCGGAAGCGTCAGCCCGGAGCAATATCCCGGTGCCGCCGCCCAGGTGAATGCCTGAGTCGCCTTCACCACTTCCTTCTGCCAGACGAGACCCGTCACGTGATCGAGCACCGTGCCGTTTCCTTGATCGGTGTAATCGAACGGGTGGGGCAGGGCGGCCGCCGGCGGATTGGGCATGGGCCACCGGGGATAGGCGTTGTCGGCAGGACCCGTCAGCGAAGGGCATGCGGCGCCGCCTTCCGCCCCATGCGCTGGCTCGCCGGCGTCGACCGGGCCGCCACTGTCGGCGCTCCCAATCCCGCTGGACGTCGAACCGGAGGTCGAACTGGAGGCGGAGCCGGAACCGCTCCCGAAGCCTGAGCCCGAGCTCGAAGCGAGACCGGAGCCGGAACTGGTAGCAGCAGCGGAATCGACGTCCGATCCCGATGCCCCATCGGGCGACGGCGTGGACTTCGTCGACCCACAGGCCGCCGCGACGGACGTCAGGCCCAGCAGCAGAGTGGCTGTCGAACGCATCGAGTCTCGCAACTGGTGGACTCTAGACCCCCCTCGCGGCTCGACATTCAATTCGCCTCAATTTTTACATCGCTTCCACGCTCTTCAGCATCGCTCCCACGAAGCTCGTTCGTGGCCGCATCAGGTCGAATCGCCTCGCCGGGTGCATCCCGTTGAACTGCGATCCGACGGGCTGACCCGCCAGGGCACTGAGGGGGTTGTCTTCGAACGTGATTTCCCGGCCCTTGTCAGTCTGGCTATCGACGTAGTCGTTCTGGGCGCGTGCCGTCCCCGCGAGCGCTAACAGGCCGCACGCGAGCAGGGCCCCGCAGGCGATGAATCGCATGTGCGGTACTCCTCTCTCGGCTTGTGACCCGCGCGTATGTTTCCGCCTTGGGTGTCATCCGGGCGGTGGCGGTGGAATCGTCAACCCGGTGGGCCCCGGTGCCCGCGAGCGCTCGCGCTGGCCCCACTGCTCGTAGACACTTGGCCGGACCCGCCGCGCCACTTCGAGCGCGTGCTTCATCCGGGTTCTCATCGGGACCTTGGCGTCGAGGCCTTCGCTCGGGAACATGATCTCGCATGCCGCCTCGAAGGCGCGGCGTACGGGGGGGTCCTTCGGCCAGTTCGGGAACTCGACCTGGATCCTCTCGTCGATGTCCGACTGCTTGCGGAACGCGATCCCTAGGAGACTCCGGGGATCCACACCTAGGGCGAGAAGGTCACGTTCGATCGCCTTGACGCTGAAGAGAGTCGTCGTGAGCAGATCGAGCTGGAAGAGGGCAAGGTCGACCGCGCCCGCGATCGAGAGCTCGCTCATCAGGTGCGGCACGAGCTGCACGCCGAGGCCGATGTGCCTCGCCTCGTCGCGCTCGTAGTAAGACATGAGCCCCGTCAGCACTGGCTCGATTTCCAGCTCGCGCACTCGCTGGAATGCGACGAGCGCGATGGTCTCGACCGTGAGCTGCATCCCCACGAGCTTCTTCAGCAGGTCATCCGTTCCGAGTGTCTTTCGGAGCACCCGCCCTGCCCAGAACTCCAGTTTTCCGGGCTTCTCGCCTATCGCCTCCAGGTAATCGTGCATCACGTAGAAGTGACGCGCCTCGTCGTGCACCTGGCTGGCCGCGGCGAGCTTCGCCTCGAGCGGGACCAGTCGGTCGGACAATTGTGCGCTGATCTTCCACGCCGCCAGCTCGCCCCACATGATGATGCCGAAGATCCGCCCGAGCGCGCGGCGCTTGTCGGGCGAGAGCTTCGGCTGCCCGTGCTCGGCGATGAGCTGCGAGAGGACCTGCCGGCCGTCCCAGATCTTCGACTGTCCGGCGTGGTAGATGCTCTCCATGCGCCGGGCACGACGAGCCTCCGCGTCCGAGTAGGCCGCGTCGAACATGTCGAATGGGAGGCGGCTCGGGTCGTTCGATCGGCGCAAGAATCGGAACAGCATGCGAATGGAGGGTGTCAGGCCACGGCGCTCTCCGCCGGCAGTGGCGGAAGCACCTTGAGGACCTCGGTCGCCGTGATCGGGTGCTCCATCGGATCCTTGTGCTCGAGGAAGTCGTGGATGTGCAGCGCGGCGCGACGCCTGCCGTCGTACCGGGAGATGCGCGCGGCGAGTTGCCTGCAGCGGTCTCGATATCCCTGGTCGCCGAGTACCGTGCGGACGGCGCGTTCCAGGGAGGTCCCGTCGTAATCCATGTTGGACATCTGCATGCCGGCGCCCAGGGCGGCGACGCGGCGCATGTTCACTTCCTGGTCGAAGATCGTCGGAAAACCGATGATCGGTACGCCGCACGAAAGCGCCTGGTAGATGGTGCCGTTGCCGCCGTGCGACACGACGACGTCGCTCACGGCCATCAGCGCCTCGCCCGGCGCGTACTTCGCGATGAAGACGTTGGGCGGGGGGTTGGGAATCTCGGCGAGGCCGCCCGTCGTGATGAGAATCTGGAAATCGGTGTTCCCGAAGACCCGCACCGCCTCTTGGAAGAACTTGGTGTCGCCCGTCGAGCCCATCGTGAAGTAGACCGTGGGCTTCCCCTTCTGGAGCCTCGAGAACCACGGCGGCAGCCCGATCGTCGCATCCCAGAGGAGCGGGCCGGTGTAGCGAAAGCTTGGCGGCGTGTCGCGCACGACGGGCATGAACTCCGGCAGATCCGCGAGAAGAGTGATATCGCCTTCGATCGCTTCGTACATGCTCTCAACGGGCTTAAGGCCGTGCTGCTTTCGCACCTCGAGATAGCCGCGCGCGCCGTACTTCATCATCGTTGCCGTGAACTTCGGGAAGGCCTTCTGTGCGAGCCTCTTGCCGAGGATCTTGCCCATGATGTGCCCCTCGGGCATCTCGACCACGTGGGCGAACTTGTCGGTCCAGCATGCGTTGGTCACCGAGACGTACGGGACGGCGCGCGCTCTCGCGCTCGTCGACAGCGACCAGCGAAGATCACCGACCACCAGATCGGGCTTGATGGTGTCGATCGCCTGGATGTCCGACGCCACGGACTGAGCGCAGATAGACTTCCACCAGCTCATGCTCGGCGGCAGAAGGCTGTGGGCCACCTTCATCGTCGTGTCCCGATGAACCGTGAAGACCGGAACGACCTCGAAGCCCGCGTCCTTCGGGATGTGTGCGTACGGACCGTCGCAGCAGAAGATGACGCGGTGGCCGAAGCACCGGCGGAGCGCCCGGCCCACTTCGAATGACCGCGTGACGTGCGCGAGAAAGCCCCCGTCGCAGAAGAGAGCGATGGTCTTTTTCCCGGTACGCCCGTGAAGTCGAGTCACCATTTTCTGCTCCGTGGCGGGTAAGCTGCCCCCCTTCGCTCCGCTGTCAGTGCAGCAGGCGTTCCACGTTGCGGACACCCGGCGCACTCATGACAATCCAGCCAATCCTAGCATGCTCGCCACCTATTTGTGCAACCTCGTGCGCAGAGTGGGCATGCAAAAGCGCACGCGCGTAGTTGCCTTCTCAAGGTAATGTTCCACCCGCCTCGGGCCCCTGCATAAAGATGCACGCCAGCCCGCCCTGTCTTCCTTGCGCGCGCTGCGCACCCATACGCACAAGAGCTGGCGCGCGAATCGCTTGGGACCCTCTGCCGATGCTGCCGCCGATGCCCACCGTGGAAGACGAATTCTCCGGAACCGAGCCCGACCTGCGCGGGGGGTTGCGCCAGCCTCACCTTGTCGCCATGTGGCCCGGTGGTGTCGCGGTCAAAGAGCTTCCGGCCACCGGGACCGTAAGCGTCGGTCGCTCGAGGCGGGCCGACCTCTGCATCGACCACCCGTCGATCTCGCGGGACCACGCCATCTTCCACCCCGGCAGTCCGGTCACGCTCGAGGACTGCGGTAGCACGAACGGTACGACCGTGGGCGGTATGCGCGTCGCGCGAGGGGCGCGAGTTCCCGTCGAGCGCGGGCAGGTAGTCACTGTCGGGGCGGCGGTCATCGTCGTGCGCGACACGTTCGAACGGGAAACCCCCTCGGCGCCTCCGCCCCGGCGCACCGATCGGAATAGCCCGCCCGTCATCGTCGCGGATGAGGCGATGAAGGAGCTCTATCGCGTCGTCGACCTCGTCGCGAAGGGCGACCTCTCCGTCATCCTTCTCGGCGAGACGGGGGCTGGAAAGGACGTTGTCGCCGACGCGATCCATCGCCGCTCGCTTCGCGCATCCGCTGCCTGCGTGGGGGTCAACTGTGCCGCCCTTCCGGATGCGCTGCTCGAGAGTGAGCTATTCGGCTACGAACGCGGCGCTTTCACCGGCGCCGTGCAGGCGAAGCCCGGCCTCCTGGAGATCGCAGACGGAGGCACCCTCTTTCTCGACGAGATCGCCGAGTTGCCTCTCCCGATGCAGGCCAAGCTCCTGCGCGTCCTCGAGAGCCACGAAGTCACGCGCGTGGGTGGCCTCAAATCCCGATCCATCGACGTGCGCTTCGTTTGTGCCACGAACCGCGATCTGCTCTCGCTCGTGCGCTCAGGAGCGTTCAGGCAAGACCTGTACTTCCGGCTCAACGGGATCAATCTGGTCATCCCGCCGCTGCGCGCGCGCCGCGCCGAGATCGCGCCGATTGCTCGGGCTTTCATCGCCGAGGCGTGCCGCGACGCCAGTCGGAGCCTGGTCTCGATCACCGACGAAGCGATGAAGTTGCTTCAAGCGCACGACTGGCCGGGCAACATCCGCGAGCTGCGAAACGTCATCGAGCGCGCCGTGACGCTGTGCACAGGAACGGTGATCGACGTGCACCACATCCCTCCTCCCGAGGCCGGGTTCGGACAGCCACCTGCACCGGATCTGCCGCAGCGCGTCACGCTGCCCGTCCCCCCCAGCCGCACGCCACGCCCGAAGCGACCCTCGGGCTGCACGAAGCCGCGCGGCGGGCAGGGCAGGTCATCGAACGACGCCGTATCGCCGAGGCCATGGAGCGGTGCGGCGGGAACCAGACACGAGCCGCTCAGCTCCTCAGAATCTCGAGGCGAACGCTCGTAGCGCGGCTCACCGAGTACGGCTTCGCCCGCCCGCTGAAGAAGAATGACGCCAACGATTGACGTCCGCGAGGCGGGGTTGGCATCAGCGAATTTTTCCACCCACGTGCAAAGCGACGCGAAAGAGGCAACATAAGAAGGACGTCGGCCGACTTGGGTGCGAGGATACCCAAGTTGTCGCACCTATCTTTCCGTAGCCTGCATTTCGGCGAGCCGCCGCAAGCACTAGCGCTAGTGTGCCTAGCGGCAACTCTTTACTTTTGAGGTATTGCAGATGAACGCCGTTCGTCATTTCCTCACCGCTTCAACTGCGGTCGCTGCGTGCGGTCTCGTCGGCTGGTTCGGTTGCGGCGCAGGCCGCACAGGTTCTCCCTTCCCGTTTGGCAATGGACCGGACGGCGATGGCGGCGGCGGCGGCAGCGAGGAGGGAGGTATCGACCTCACCCCGAACGGTAGCGACGCAGGCAGCAGTGGTGGCGGCGCCGGCCTGGTGTTGATGCTCACCGACGGCGGCGTCGTCAGCGGCGGCGCTTGCACGAACGGCGGGTCGACCACGATCAGCGGCAAGATCTACGACCCCGCGGGGAAGGACGCTCTCTACGGCGCGGTCGCCTACGTGCCCAGCCAGCCGGTCACCGCGCTACAGCTCGGCGCGACGTGCGACACGTGCGACTCGCTCTACACGGGGAAGCCGATCGCGGCTGCGCAGACGGATGCGACGGGCAGCTTCACCATCCAGAATGCGCCGTCGGGCACTGACATACCCCTCGTCATCCAGCTCGGGAAGTGGCGCAAGCAACTCAAGATCAGCAACGTCAAAAGCTGCGAGCCCAACCCGCAGCCCGACAAGTCGCTGACGTTGCCCGCCAATCACATGGAGGGCGACATCCCGAACATCGCCGTCTCGACAGGCGGCGCCGACACCCTCGAGTGTCTGCTCCTTCGCATGGGAGTCGATCCGGCCGAGTACGAGCCTGGCGCCATGGGGCCGGGGCGCATTCACATCTTCGCCGGCGGCACCATGGGCACGTTCTTCGGCCTCACCATCGGGGCGTCCCCCAACACTTCGCCTCCGGGGCCGGCGAGCAGCGCCGGCCTGTGGAACTCCGACGCCGACATCGACGACTTCGACATCGTGATGCTCTCGTGCGAGGGCAGCGAGACGACGAACATGGACCAGCAGGTGCTCTTCGACTACGCGGCCAAGGGCGGTCGCGTGTTCGCGTCGCACTTCCACTACGCCTGGTTCAACTCTGGGCCCTTTGCGGCGGCCGCCAATCTCGCGACGTGGACGACGGGCGCAAACCCCGTCGGGAGCGGCAACATCAACGCAGTGGTTCAGCAGACCTTGCTCAACGGCGGGCCGTTCGCCAAGGGCGTCGCGATGGAGCAGTGGCTGGGGACCGTCGGCGCTCTTGGCGTAAACGGCGCACCGGCTGGCGAACTCCCGATCGTGCAGGCCAAACATAACGCGAATCTGTCGACGACCAACGTCGCGTCTACGTCTTGGATAGTGCCCGACTCGAAGACGACGCCGGCGCCCTCGGCCGGGACGACGCTGTACTTCTCGTTCAACACCCCCCTCGGCACGTCGACCGAGAACCAATGCGGCCGCGTCGTCTTCAGCGATCTGCACATCGGCGGCGGCTCGAAGGATACGGGCGGGACGGTGCCTGGCGAGTGCGCCACGGGGGACCTGTCGCCCCAGGAAAAAGCCCTTGAGTTCATGCTGTTCGATCTGTCGGCGTGCGTGGTGCCCGACAACGCGCCCCCGCCGATGCTCACGATCGTGCCACAGTGACTTCGTGACCAGGCGGGCCGAGGGCGGTTACGCTTCGACCTACCCTCCGTGAGCACCAAATCCCCGAGCCAGCCGCCCCCAGTCTACGTCATCGAGTCGATTCCCGTCGGCGGCGCCAACGAAGTATCGCCCGCCGAGGTGCAGGCCGAGGGCATCCCGACGCCGGCTCACCTGCGCATCTTCAAGGAGCTCGGGCGCGGAGGAATGGGCCGCATCCACCCCGCCACCGATCGCAACCTGCTCCGCCACTTGGCGCTGAAGAGGCTCGACAAGGAGCTCGCGCGAGAGCCCTTCTACCGCGATGGGTTCGTCGCGGAGGCGCAGATGACCGGCCAGCTCGAGCACCCGAATATCGTTCCGGTGCACGAGCTCGCGATCGACCCCAGCGGCGTCCCGTACTTCACCATGAAGCTCGTGCAGGGAGTGTCCTTCGAGCACTGGCTCCGCGATCCGTCGCGGACCCTCGGGTCGACCGAGCGGATCGAGGATGGACTCGAGATCTTCGTCAAGGTGTGCGACGCGATGGCCTACGCACATCACCGCGGCGTCATCCACCGTGATCTCAAACCAGAGAACATCATGGTCGCCGGCTTTGGCCAGGTCTACCTCATGGACTGGGGGTTGGCGCGCCTGACGAGGACCAAGCCGGCCTCGGGCAGGATGGCGCAGATGGAGGCGCCGGGCCCGGTGGGGACGCCGGGCTACATGGCACCGGAGCAAGCCCGCGGGAATCCCGCCGAGATGGACGAGCGCTCGGACGTCTTCGGGCTGGGAGCCGTGCTCTACCAGATCGTGACCGGCAAGACGCCGTTCGGCGACAGCGCCGATCCGGAGGTGACGATGAAGCTGGCGCGCGCCGGCGCGATCGTGCCGATCGAGCAGGCCGCCGCGGCGATCGGCGTATCCAAGCGCCTACGCGACATCGTGGCGCGAGCTACTGCGCCGAAGCCCGCCGATCGCTACCCGAGCGTCGTCGAGCTCCAACGAGACGTCGTCTCGTTCTTGCGGGGCGGCCTCCATCTGCCGAGAAAGCTCTTTCAACCCGGCGCTCTCATCATTCGCGAAGGCGATATCGGCGACGCCGCGTACATGATCGTGAGTGGGCGCTGTCGTGCGTTCCGTACAGTCGGCGATACGCAGGAAACGCTCGTAGTCATGCAAGGCGGCGATGTCTTCGGGGAGATGGCGCTCTTGCTCGACGAGCCACGCGCAGCGAGCGTCGAGGCGGTGGACCGGGTAACCGTCCTGGTCCTCGACAAGAGCACGATGACAGAAGGCCTCGGCATCGGTGGATGGACCGGGGCGCTCGTCCGCGCGCTGGCGCAGAGGTTCCGCGACCTCGAGCAGAAGGTGCGAAGCTCCGGGATGCGCCGGCCGTCTCAGGGCCCTTCTCAAGCCCCGCCGTAGTCCTCCTCCTGCGTTGCGTCGTTCCCGCCGTCGACGCCCAACGCGTTGAGGCCGGCGCTCATTGCGGTCGCGACAGCGAGGTTCGCGACTAGCGCCCAGAGGCCCGCGTACCCAGCGACGGCGACGCCGCCAAGGTGGACGGGATACACGGTCCCTTTGAACTCGAGCTGGAACGCCATCCACGTCCCCGTAGCCATGCCGACCGCCCAGCCCGCGAGCAGGGCCCAACGATGAAGGCGGCGAGTGTAGAGGCCGATCACGATCGCGGGCAAAGTCTGCAGGATCCACACTCCGCCCAGGAGCTGCAGCTGGATGGCGTACCTCTGCCGCCCGAACACGATGAACGCCAGCGCGCCGAACTTCACTACGAGGGAGACGAGCTTGGCGACGGCGGCCTCCTCCTTGCCGCTGGCGTCGGTGCGAAAGAACTCCCTGTAGACGTTGCGCGTGAAGAGATTTGCCGCCGCGATGGACATGATGGCCGCGGGCACAAGCGCGCCAATGGCGATGGCTGCGAAGGCGAACCCGGCGAACCACGCCGGGAACGCTCCCAGGAAGAGCGCCGGGACCGCGAAGTTCGTGCCGTACCGTTCGAAGCCGGCCGCGTACGCAGGGTTGTCCTTCACGCCCGCCGCGAGTGCCATGTAACCGAGCGCCGCGATGAGCGCGAGGAGAAACGAGTATGCCGGGAGCATCGCGGCGTTTCGCCGGATGACCGTGCGCCCGCTGGAGCTCAGGACGCCGGTCACCGAGTGCGGATAGAGAAAGAGCGCGAGCGCCGAGCCGAAGGCGAGTGTCGCATACGCGCTGTACTGACCCAGGTCTCCCTGCTTGGGCGGCGTCAAGATGAGCTTTACCGGTCGGCACGGCATCGAAGATCTTCGCGATACCCACCGAGCTCGATCGGAATGACGACCACGGCGGCGATCACCGTCACGTAGATGATTGCGTCCTTGACGACGGCGATGAGTGCCGGCGCCCTCAGGCCGCTCTGGTACGTGTACGCGGCGAGGATCACGAACGCGATGACGAGCGGAAGGTCGTGCATGACTCCCTGCCCTTCGATGCCCATCGCCCCGAGGACCACCTGGATGCCGACGAGCTGGAGCGCGATGTACGGCATCGTGGCGAGGAGGCCCGTCACGGCGATGGCGAGGGCCAGAGCGCCGCTGTCGAAGCGACCTCGCACGAAGTCGGCCGCCGTGATGTACCCGTGCTTGTTCGATACGCTCCACAGGCGCGGCATCACGACGAAGACGAACGGGTAGGCGATGATCGTGTAGGGCAAGGCAAAGAAGCCGAGCGCTCCGGCCCCGAAGACGAGCGCCGGCACGGCGATGAACGTGTACGCCGTGTAGAGATCCCCCCCGAGCAGGAACCATGTGACAACGGTCCCAAAGCGCCGCCCGCCGAGGCCCCACTCGTGAAGCTGGTCGAGGTCTCCTTGACGCCACCGCGCGGCGACGAAGCCAAGGACCGTGACGAGCCCGAAGAACGCGATGAAGACCGCGAGGGCGACCGCGTTGAGCCCTTGCATCACGATCCGTCACGCGTCGCGAAGTAGACGACTGTGGTCAGCACGGCGCCGACGAAGATCCACGCGAACTGGTACCAGTAGAAGAACGGAACTCCGCCGGCCCGGGGCTCGATGGTGTTGTAGAACGGCACCCAGAGCGTCCCAACGAAGGGCACTCCGAGAAGGAGGTACCAGAGAGAGAAGGGGGGCTTTCCGGCCGGCATGGCGATGGCGCCGGGGAGTGTAGTCCGAAGGGGGCTGCGGGAGGTGACACGCCGCGGCGCCTGTACTAGCTTCGCGCGCCTACCCTCATGGCGCACGCACGAACGACGACGCATCTCCCGCGCCACGGATGCGCGTGAGGCACGCATCGGAAGCAGCGCACACGTGCGCGGCCGGATCCGCGGCGAGGGCAGCCTCGTCGTCGAGGGCCACATCGAGGGTGATCTTGCCATCCAGGGCGACCTCACGATCGCGGAGGGCGCGAGCGTGAAGAGCGAGGCCGTCGAGGCTCACGCTGTGACGATCGCCGGAGCTCTCGACGGCGACGTCGTAGCGACCGGTCCCGTGAGGGTGGCAGCCGGCGCGCAGGTGAGCGGTAACCTGCGCGGCAGCGCGATCGCCATCGACGACGGGGCGCGCTACGCGGGAAGGCTCGACTGCGATTTCGATTTACCACCGGAACTCGGAGGGGCACCTCGCGGCGAGGTGCGTCCTCGAGCGCCGGCGCGCCGCTGAAAGCGCTCTAACAGGGAGGCACCTCATGGCGAGCACGGTCATCGGCGCGGGAATAACGATCGAAGGCGAAATCACGACAGACGAGGACGTCGTTGTCGCGGGGACGGTGCGCGGCAAGCTCTCCGCCAAGGAAGCCATCACGATCGAGCACGGCGCGACGGTCGAAGCCGACGTCGTCGGAGGGTCGCTCGTCGTGGCCGGATCGCTCACCGGGAATGTGACTGCCGTCGAGCGAGTGGACCTTCAGTCGGGAGCGCGAGTGGTGGGCAACGTGAAGGCCGCGCGCGTGACGATCGCGGACGGAGCCCAGTTCAAGGGCAACGTCGACATGGACGTGTGAGTCATGGCGGCAAACGTCACGATCATCGGAAGGACGACGCGCGTACGCGGTCGCCTCACGGGTGCAGCGGACCTCGAGGTGCAGGGCTTCGTCGAGGGTGAGATCACCGTGACCGGAGACGTCACCATCGACGCCACCGGGATGGTCGGCGCGGGTGTTCACGGTCGGAAGCTCGTCGTGCGCGGCGCCGTCAAGGGCGATCTCGTCGGCGAAGAGGCCGTGCTGCTCGAGGATGGCTCGCGCGTGGTCGGCGACGTCCGTGCACCTCGTGTAGCAATCGCTCCGGGCGCCCTCGTGCGCGGCTACGTACAGACCGGGCAAGCCGGTGGGGCACGCGCGGCGGGGTCTCGGGCACAGGCCGCGACCTCCTCCACGAAGACTGCCGTTCAGGCTCGCCCGGCCGTGGGTGCGGTACGGCCCGCACCGAAGCCTCCTGCCCCGGTCGTTCGCGTCGCCGGCGCCTCGGGGCCCGCGGCATCCGGCCGGGCGCAAGGCGCCCGCCGTCCTCCCCCCCCTATCGTCCCAGCTCTGAAGAAGGCCAGGGGGCAGATGACGAAGAAGAAGGAGCACTGACGCGTGGCCAATGAGTCGCGCGGGCGGCTCCTCGAGCTTCTGCGGACGCGAGCGTTCGAGCGCAAACGCGTCGTTCTCGCCTCGGGACGCGAGAGCGACTTCTTCATCGACTGCAAGCAGGCCGTCCTCTCCGCCGAGGGTCACGCTCTCGTGGGCGACGCGATGCTGGACGTCGTCCAGTCGAGCTTGCCAACATGCGTCGCCGTCGCCGGTGTCGAGCTCGGTGGGTGCCCCCTCGCTAGCGCGGTCGCCCTCACGAGCTTCCTCCGCGGGACTGCGCTCGACGCGCTCTATGTGCGCAAGGACGCGAAGGATCACGGTACGCGGCGCCTGGTCGAGGGGTCGATGCGCCTGCCGGCCGGGTCGCCCGTCGCGCTTCTCGAGGACGTGGTGACTACCGGAGGTTCGACGCTCAAGGCGGCCGACAAGCTGCGCGAAGCGGGATACCCTGTCGTTGGCGTCGCTGCGCTCGTCGATCGCCTGGAAGGAGGACGCGCGGCGATCGAGGCACATGGCTTGACGTTGATTGCGCTTTACACACGCGACGACTTCATTCGCGCCTGAGCCGCCCATGGGGACGGAGACGGTCTTGGAACCCAGACGCATCGACATCCTGAGCGACTCGACCGGTGATACGGCGGAGAAGGTCGTGCGGGCTGCGATGCTCCAGTTTCCCCATTCGGGCTCGTACATCCGACTCCATACGCGCGTCCGCACGCCCGAGTCGGCGCGGCCCATCCTCGAAGCCGCGGCGAGCGACGGGGCTCTCGTCGTATTCACTGTCGTCAGCCCAGAGCTGCGGGAGTTCATCCACGCGTCGAGCTACGAGTTGAAGGTCGAGTCACTCGATCTCATCGGCTCCCTCATCGGCAAGCTGTCCACGTTCCTCGATCGGCAACCGATCAACACGCCGAGAGGGATGCTGCCCCTTACGGAGGAGTACTTCCGCCGGATCGAGGCGGTGGAATTCGCCGTGAAGAGCGATGACGGCAAGGAGCCGCGAAACTTCAAAAAGGCGGATATCGTCCTTTGCGGCGTGAGCCGAACGAGCAAGACGCCCCTCTCGACGCTGCTCGCCCAGCGTGGGCTCAAGGTCGCCAACCAGCCGATCGTTCTCGGAGCGTCTCTTCCGCCAGAGCTCGAGGAAGCCCCGCAAGATCGGGTCGTCGGCCTCATCATCGAACTCGACCAGCTCGTCGAGATCCGCAAGGCTCGGCTGAAGCAGCTCGGCATGCCGACCGACGCGGGCTACGGCTTGCGCGAGCAGGTCAAGCTGGAGCTGGACTGCGCACGGCGGATATTTCGCGATCACCCCGGCTGGCCGGTCATCGACGTGACCGGTCGCGCCATCGAGGAGACCGCGGTCATCATTCTCGAGTCGCTCAAAGAGCGCGACGAGGCCACGAAGAACGCGCGTGCCGCCATCGTGTGAGTAGCGAGGATGCGGCTCTCGCGCGCGGTGGGACTGACGTGGCTCCCGTTGGTGGTTGTCCTGGGCGGGTGTGCGCGCCCGGCGCGGGAGTTGGGTGGGACGACCACGACCGCGACCGCGACCGCGACCACGACCGCGACCGCGACCGCGACCACGACCGCGACCGCGACCGCGACCGCGACCACGACCGCGACCACGACCGCGACCGCGACCACAACCGCAACCGCGACCGCGACCGCTTGCGGAGATCCGGGCAGCACGATGATCTTCACCTCGCCCGAGCATCCCGTTCGCGGGCAACCGATGCGCGTCGTCGCCGTGATCGACAATGCGATTGACGCGCAGCTTTCGGTCGTGCCCTTGGCCGGTGCTCCGACGATTGCGAGCGAACGACACGGGGGCCCTCCTTATTTCTGGTTCGCCCAGATCGATGCGCCGGCGTCGGGGCATTGGCGGGCGACACTCGTGCGAAGCGCCGCGTGCGGCGAGGTGCAGGTGGCGGTGTCCCAGGAGATCGTCGTCTCCGAGAATGGCAGGGCCCCGCCACGGACGCCGCGCAACGCGCTGTGGTTCACGCGCGCGGCGTGGGGTCCGGGGCTCGAGAACCTGTACTCGGCGTGGGTCCAGCACCTGTTCGAGTTACCGCTCGATGCCCAACCGAGCTGGAACGTTCTTCATGAGGTCCTACGCGATCGTTCGCGCAACTTCCTCTTCGACCACCTGGGCGCGGGGGAGGACGAGCAGGGTGTCGCGATCCGGCCCGACTGCGCAGACCTGCCCTATTTTCTTCGCGCCTACTTCTCTTTCAAGCTTGGGCTCCCCTTCGGGTGGTCTCGCTGCTCGCGAGGCGACAATGGTGTGCCGCCGACCTGCTCGGACTTCGCGACGAGCTCCGAGCCATTCCCTGCCATCGACGGAAAGCCGCAAACGTTCCCGACATGGGCCGATCCGAATCGCGAGAAAACAGGCCCGTGGGAGAGCAACGTCAAGCGCGTGGGTGAGCTCTTTCGGACGACGCTCGCAGACGCCGTTCAGTCCGGCGCGGGGCGGACGCTGCCTGACGACGAGAGCAGCGACTATTACCCTGTAGCGCTCTCGGTCGACAGGTTGCGGCCCGGGACCATCTTCGCGGATCCGTACGGTCACGTGCTCGTGCTCGCGCAGCGAATCCCACAAAGCGCCGCGGCGGGCGGCGTGCTCCTCGCGGTCGACGGGCAGCCTGACGGGACCGTGGCGCGCAAGCGCTTCTGGCGGGGCAACTTTCTCTTTGCCGTCGATCCCACCGCAGGAGGACCAGGGTTCAAGAGGTTCAGGCCAATCCAGCGCGACAGAGCGACGGGCAAGTTTCGGCGGCTCGGCAACGCCGAGCTCGCAGACTTCTCGGCGACCGACCAGTACGCCGGGGGCGTCGAAGGATTCTACGACAAGGTCGAGGACGTGCTCTCCCCCGCACCTCAGAGATCCGATGCAGGCTTTGCTCGAAACGATCCAGGCGCTCGAAGAGCAGGTGAAGACGCGCGTCAACTCGGTCGACAACGGCCGCAAGTTTCTCGCCTCCGGCAAGGGCGTGGTCGAGATGCCGGACGGCGCCAAGATCTTCGAGGCCACGGGCGACTGGGAGGACTTCTCGACCCCCTCACGCGACCTGCGCCTGCTCATCGCGATCGACGTTGCCCGCGGCTTGCCGGCGCGCGTTGCTCGCCGCCCCGAACGGTACGCCATGCCCGCAGGCAAGAGCCCCGACCAGGTGCGAGCGGATCTCGACTCCCGCCTCGCACAGGAGCTCCGCCAGCGTACGTTCCGCTATCTGCGCAGTGACGGCTCCGAGTGGGAGCTGAGACTTGAGGACGTGCTGAGCCGGGAGGTGGCCCTCGAGGTCGCGTACAACCCGAACGACTGCGTGGAGCAGCGATGGGCGGCGGCGTCGACAGGAGACGAGGCCGCGACCTGCCACGCGCATGCGCCGGCCGCGCAAGTCGCCAAGATGCAGGGGTACCGGAGTTGGTTTCACGACAGAAAGAGACCACCGAGGTGACGCGCCGTGACCTTCAACGCACGGCCCGTCTCCGTGCTACGACTCGCCCGTCATGTACTTCCAGGAGATCATCCTCGCTCTCCAGGACTTCTGGGCCAGGCGCGGCTGCCTCATCGTGCAGCCGTACAACAGCGAGGTGGGCGCCGGCACGTACAATCCGGCCACGTTCCTTCGCGCGATCGGTCCGGAGCCGTGGAACGTCGCCTACGTCGAGCCTTCGCGCCGGCCCACCGACGGGCGCTACGGCGACAATCCGAATCGCACCCAGCAGTTTCATCAGTTCCAAGTCATCCTCAAGCCCTCGCCCTTCGACATCCAGGATCAGTACCTCGCCTCCCTCCTGGCGCTCGGCACGAAGCCCGAGGATCACGACGTACGCTTCGTCGAGGACGACTGGGAGTCGCCTACCCTAGGCGCGTGGGGGCTCGGCTGGCAGGTGTGGCTCGATGGGCTGGAGATTTCGCAGTTCACGTACTTCCAGCAGGTGGGGGGTATCGACTGCAAGCCCGTGAGCGGCGAGCTGACCTACGGGCTCGAGCGCATCTGCATGTACCTGCAGAACGTCGAGTCGTTCTGGGAGATGCAGTGGGCACCGGGGGTATCCTACGCAGAGGTCGTCAAGCGCGGCGAGTGGGAGTGGTCCACGTACAACTTCGAGCAGGCGGATACGGCCGCGCACTTCGCACAGTTCGATCAGTGCGAGAAGGAGTGCAAGAGGCTCCTCGCCATCAGCGACGACCCGCTCAAGAAGCTCGTCTTGCCGGCCTACGACTTCGTCGTCAAAGGGGCCCACGCCTTCAACGTCCTCGACGCCCGGGGCGCCATCGGCGTGACCGAGCGGCAGCGCTTCATCGGACGCGTACGCGGCCTCGCGAAGGGCGTTGCCGAGGCGTGGCTAGCGCAGCGTCACGCGATGGGCCTGCCGCTCCTCAAAGCGCGTGCCGCGGCAGAGTAGTCGAGTACCATCCGCAAGACGATGAAGGCGCCTGCCGCGGTCCTTTTCGCCGTCGTCGGCATCGGATGCACGGTGTCGGGCGGGGACGCTCGCTATCCGGCGCGCGAGCAGGGCTGCCCAGTGAAGTCGTTTCCCGAAGAACCGAGCATGCCCGTCGACGAGCTCGGGGCCGTGACGGTGGATTGCGACGTGGCAGGCGACGCGTGCGAGCGCAAGGTGCTCGACGCTGTGTGCAGGCGAGGCGGCGACGTCGCCTGGGGCCTCGCGAGCAACTCCATCTCGGCGACTCGCTTCCTCGTGCATGCGGCGCACACCCGGAGAGTGACACAAGGGCCGCGCGATCGCGGCTGCCCGGTGCAGGTCTTCACCGATGCGCCCCCCGGTCGAACGGAGAATATCGGCCCGGTCACCGCCATCTGCGCAGAGGACGACTCACGCGAGGTGTGCCTGCGCGAGCTGGAGGATCAGGTCTGCCGCCTCGGCGGCGACGTCCTCTGGCAGCTGGAGGGCCCGGCGAGGGAGGGGAACAAGCAGCGAATGCAGGGCCGCGCGGCGCACACGAAGTGAACGAGCCCCAACGTATCACTCGAGGCACTTCAGGAACGCCTCGGCGTTCGCAGAGCGCATCGCGCACTCGAGCTCGCTCTGGCTCACCTCGGAGCTGCAGTTCTTGAACGCGTCGTCTCCGCGGGCTTCGCTCTTCTCGCGAGTGCGCTCGGCGTCGATCTGGGAGGTGGCGGCGTCGGGGTACTTCTCGGTGACGACGAGCGCCGCGTAGCGGTCGAGCATCTGATCGCACTGTGCCGTGCTCGCCTTCGTCTTGCACGCGACGCAGAGCGCGGCGAGAGCACACGTGGCCGCCAGTGCGGCCGACACGCTGCTGGCGCGTGCTATCGCAGGCATGCGTCGAGCCCCTGCGTGGTGGATGCGGACCGCACGCACGACAACGTCCTCTCCGTCACGTTCCGGCCCTCACACGACTTGATCTCGTCGCCCAGCTGAGCACGCACCTCTTGTTCCCGCTTCTCTATCGACGGTGAGTCCGCGCGGCTCATTTCTTTCATTTGCAGCTCGACGGATTTGTTCACGATGAGCTGGCAGTCCGCCTCCGTGGCGCGTCGGCCGCAACCTGCGGCGGACGACGCCGAACCCGCGAGGAGCAGAAGCGCGACCTGGCGCATGCGCACGCGTAGCACGTTTTTGCCGGCACGAGGACGAATGGTAAACTCCGGGGCGTGACGTCCCAGAGGCGTGCGCCGATGGCATCGCGACCGCCTGTCCGGGCGGCGGACGCCTCGTCCACGCGTGTGGCATCGCCGACTCCCGAGGATCTGCTGCAGAAAGCTACCCAGGCGCGATCGTCGTCTGCGCGCGCCCGATATGCTCGCCGCGGTCTGGCGACACGCCATCCGCTCGACAGAACGACGCAGGCCATGCTCCTGCGGCAGCTTCACCTCTCGCACTACGAAGCGCGACGGTTCGACGAGGCGCGCCACGTCGCCTTGCAGGCGCTCGAGCTCGGGGTGCTCGTGGACGTGATGCACCAGGACGCGGCCAGGGCTGCTCTCGGCGCGAAGGACATCGAGGCCGCCGTCATCCATCTTCGCGTGGCAGCGCGGCGCGGGCCGGCTTCGCGGCGGCCCTTCCATCTCTGGACGCTCGGAAGCGTGCTCTTTCTCGCTCACCGGTACGCCGAATCCGCGGCCGCGCTCGCGCGCGCCGTCCGCTGGGGCACGCACGACAAGCCTCTCTACCGCGCACATCTTGCTCTCGTCCGGGTCGCCGCCGGCGACAGGGTCGACGGTATGCAGTCCACGATCGACGAACTCGCCTCGACTCCCTGCGGCCAGGGCTACGGACGCTTCGTGCTCGGGCACCTCGCCTACGCCGCTGGGGCGTGGGACGCTGCTCGGCGCTATCTTGAAGCGTTCGTCAGTCGCACGGAGGGCGCGCGGCCAGCTCTGGCGCTGGCCCTCGACGGAGAGCTCAAGATGTCGCGAGCCACGCTTGCGAAGATGTCGGCCAACTGAAGCGTAACGCGCAGCCGTCCCATGACGTACGACGAGAGAAGCCCGTGACATCACGATCGAAGTCGCTCATTGCCACACTTGCCGGTGTCGGCATTCTCCTTTGGCCCCTCGTGGGCCACGCGGCCGGTGGCGGCTCCGACACCGGGGCGTTCGAGCGGGCGCTTGCGCGTGGCCCGTTGGTGGCTCTGGCGGCGAGCTATGCGTTCGGCCTCGCGACGAGCCTGACCCCCTGCGTGTATCCGATGATCGCGATCACGGTCTCGGTCTTCGGCGCTCGGGAGGCGAAGAGCCGCCTCGAAGGCATGCTCCTCTCTCTTACGTTCGTGGCGGGGATCGTGTGCCTGTTCACCCCGATGGGCGTCGTTTCCGCGCTCACGGGCAAGGGATTCGGCAGCGCGCTCGGCAACGGCTGGGTGGTTGCGGGCATCGCTACCGTCTTTCTTGCCCTATCGGCCTCCCTCTTCGGGGCCTTCGAAATCGCGCTCCCGGCGAGCCTGAACAATCGCCTCTCCAGCGTCGGAGGTTCGGGCTACCGGGGCGCGCTCCTCCTTGGGCTCGTGTGCGGCCTCGTTGCCGCGCCATGCGTCGGGCCCTTTCTCTTCGGTCTCCTCGGCTGGATCGCGACCACCCGAAACGTCGCGCTGGGCTCCTCCGCCATGGCGTTCTACGGGCTGGGTCTTGGCACGCTATTTTTCGTCGTCGGGGCCTTCGCCGTGAACCTCCCAAAGGCCGGCGCCTGGATGGTGGGGATCAAGTGGGTGGGTGGGGTTGCCCTCGCGTACATGGCTCTCGCCTACGTCCGCGATGCGCTTCCGAGCGAGACGATGCACAAGCTGGCACACTCTGGCGGCGCCTACGGTTTGACGGGCGCCCTGATCCTGGGGGTGGGGCTTGTGTTGGCCGCCGTTCACATCGCGGCCGAGCGGCGTAGATCGAAGATTGCGCACCTCTCGAGGCCCATGAAACTGGCCTCGATCCTCCCGGCGGTCGCGGGCTCACTCATGGTGGTCACATGGTTGCAAATACCTGGAACGAACACGGTTTTCGCCGACACGGCGAATGCAGAGGGCCCCTCGGCGGTCAAATGGGAGTCCAGCGAACCCCGGGCGCTGGCGCGGGCAGCATCCGAACGGAAGCCGCTCCTCGTCGACTTCGGCGCAAGCTGGTGCGGCGCGTGCAAAGAGCTCGACGAGAAGACGTTCCCCGACCCGCGCGTCAGGGCGCAAGGTGCGCGGTTCGTCGCGCTTCACGTGGATGCGACCGATGACGATGACCCCGAGGTGGCCCGAGTACGTGAGAAGTACCGAGCGAAGGAGGGCCTTCCGGTGGTGGTGCTCCTTGGAAGCGACGGCAAAGAAGCTGTGCGCTTTACGGAGTTCGTACCTCCTGACCGGCTGGCTGCGGCGCTCGCGACCGTTCAATAGGGGCACGCTCGCCCTTGCTGCCGTTACCGCGTGCTCATCGGGCACCACCCTTCTGCCGCAGACAGCCGTCATCGTCGGGGTCCAAAGCGAGCCCTTGAACGGGGCCCTCGGATCGCTGAGGGTCGTGACGACGCTCGGCGGCGAGCCGAACACCGACACGACGATCGCGCCCAGCGCCTTGCCCTACGAGGTGAAGCTCGTACCGCCCGACGGCGATGCGGGCGCCGCCATCGCAGTGGCGATTGACGGCTATGGACAGCCTGCCTCTTCGGCGGACGCCGGCCCACTGTTGCTCTCCCGGACAGCCGAGACGCACTTCGTCCCGGGTGAGACGAAGCTCCTCCGCATTCTGCTCGAGGGGGACTGTTTCCTCGCCCTTCCCGGTGGCCCTCCCGGTGCGCCGACCTGCACGCCACCGCAAACCTGCATCGACGGACTCTGTCAGAGTGATGTCGTCCTCCCGCAGAGCCTCGAGCCCTACACGGCTCAGTGGGCCGCGAACACGCCCGACATCTGCAAGCCGGCAAACGCGGGGCCGCCGATCGTTCAGGTTGGCACTGGCGAGACCGACTATCTGCCCGTCACCGACGGCCAGACGCTCCAGATGGAGCAGGGCCCGCAAGGAGGTCATCACGTCTGGGTCGCCGTGCGCCAGCAGAACCTCTCGCAGTCGGGGACGACGACGACCATCACGAGCGTTCAGCCCGGCACCGGACTCGCCGGCCCGCTCATCAGCTTTGCTTTCACCTTCGTCCAGGACGAGGGCGGCTT
Organism: uncultured delta proteobacterium; assembly: GCA_963847465.1. Taxonomy (GTDB): domain Bacteria; phylum Myxococcota_A; class Polyangia; order Polyangiales; family Polyangiaceae; genus Palsa-1150. The sequence goes on from CAWKAF010000034.1 coordinate 725,283, forward strand.
CTGCAAGCTCTACGGCCTCCGCTACCAGGTCGACATCGACGGCGCCGACTACCACCTATTTCTCGGCAAGCCGCTCGACATCACGGTGACGCTCGCCGACATGAGCGGCGCCACCGGCACCGGCGTCGCGCACGTGAACATAGCCGCTCAGCTCTTGTGCCCGGCGGGGGTGCCGGGATGCTAACATCCGTCCCCCGCCGACGATGCGACCCTCTGAATTGCTCGCCCAGATCTCCCTATTTCAAGGGCTAGCCGACGAAGACCGCGACGCGCTGGCGACGCGACTCACCGAGAAGAACTTCAAGGCCGGCGACATCGTCTTCTCCCAGGGCGAAAAGGGTTCGTCCATGTACGTCGTGCAGTCGGGCGCCGTGCAGATCTACTTGCCGAGCGCCGACAAGGACCTGCCGCCGGTCGTCCTCAAGGATCTCCGTACGGGAGAGTACTTCGGCGAGCTCGCGATCTTCGACGACAAGCCGCGGAGCGCGAGCGTTCGCGCCCTCGTCGACACCGTCCTCCTCGAGTTGACGCGCGAGCAGCTTGGCGAGCACCTCGGTCGCTCGACGAAGGCCGCGATGACCATCCTGAGCGAGATGGCCGAGCGCCTGCGCGAGACGAACGCGATGCTGAGCCAGCGCGCCGCCAAGGACACCGTCAAGGAGTTCGAGGAGAACCTCACCTGGGGACAGCGCCTCGCCGACAAGGTGGCGGAGCTGAACGGAAGCTGGGCCTTCATCCTCGCGCTCCTCGGGCTGACCGCGCTCTGGTGCATCGTGAACATGCCGGCCATCGCTCCCCATCTCGGCCTTTCGTCCGTGGGTGACGACGGCAAGATCGTCGGAGGGTTCGATCCGTTCCCGTACATTCTCTACAACCTCGTCCTCGCAATCCTCGTTTCGCTCCAGGGGCCGCTCATCGTCATGAGCCAGAACCGTCAGTCCTCGAAGGACCGGGCGCAGGCGGAGACGGACTTTCGCGTCAACCTCAAGAACGAGGTCGGCATCGAGAAGATGCTCGCAGAGCTCGGAGCGATGCGCGCCGAGACCAACAAGCGGCTCGAAGCCCTGGCGAGCGGTAGCAGGGCCGATCGCGTTCGGGCCGAGGTCCCCGCAAAGTCCCCGGGCGGTCCCCTCAGCCAGCCCTGACCCATGCTCGACATCCAGTTCATTCGCCAGAACGCGGATCTCGTCCGCGCCGCCATCACGAACAAAGGGTTCGACCTCGACCTCGATGACCTCCTGACGGCCGACCGGGAACGCCGCGAGACGACGACCGCGCTCGAGCTCAAGAGGGCGCGCAAGAACGAGCTCTCCGCACTCATCCCCAAGGCGAGCAAGGAGGAGCGCCCCGCGCTCGTCGACGAAGCGAAGGGGGTCAGAACGGAGATCGAGGGGCTCGAGCCGAAGCTCGCCGAGGCGCAGCGACGATTCCAAGAGTTGATGCTGCGGGTTCCCAGCGTGCCACGGCCCGAGGTGCCGATCGGCAAGGGCGAAGCTGACAACGTGGAGGTCCGGCGCGTCGGCCAGCCTCGCAAATTCGACTTCACTCCCAAGGACCACGTCGAGCTGATGACGTCGCTCGGATTCGTCGCCTGGGACGGGCCGCGCCGGTTCGCGGGCGCTCGATCGTACGCCCTGGTCGGCGACGGGGCATTGCTCGAGCTTGCCGTCCTCCGCCTCGCTGTCGACACGCTGATCGAGCGAGGCATGACGCTGGTCGCGCCGCCCGTGATGGTCAAGGAGCGCGCGATGACGGGGACCGGGTTTTTCCCTCTCGGCAGGGAAGAGGCTTACGCCATTCCGGCCGACGAGCTCTTTCTCGTCGGGACGAGCGAGGTTCCCCTCGTCAGCATGCACTGCGACGAGACGCTCGAGGCGTCCGCGCTTCCATTGCGGTACGCAGGCATCTCCCCGTGCTTCCGCCGAGAGGCCGGCGCCCACGGCAAGGACACCCGCGGCCTCTACCGCGTCCACCAGTTCACCAAGGTGGAGCAGGTAGTTTTCTGTGCGCCCGACGAGAAGGTGGCCGAGGAGCACCACTACCGGCTGCTCGGCAACGCGGAAGCCGTACTCGAGAAGCTCGAGATCCCGTACCGGGTCGCGCTCGCCTGCACCGGCGAGATTGGCCTCGGCCAGACACGCAAGCACGAGGTCGAATCGTGGATGCCGGGGAGGGGAGCCTACAGCGAGACCCACTCGTGCTCGACGCTGGGCGATTTCCAAACGCGTCGCTCCAACATCCGTATCCGGCTCGATGACGGATCGCTCGGCTACCCCTACACCCTCAACAACACCGCCATCGCGAGCCCACGAATCTTGATCCCGCTCCTCGAGAACCACCAGAATGCGGATGGCTCGATCACTCTTCCAAAAGCTCTTGTCCCCTACATGCGCGCACGGGAGAGGCTGGTCCGGTCCCAAGCATCGTAATCGACTGAAATTGCTACATATTCTTATTCTTACGTTGCACAGCGGCCGATGGCCGCGGGTGCCGATCTGGTGCAATCTTGCTTGACGCGACGCACAATGATCGTACCCTTGGGGCGCATGGATCCCCGCCCCTTCGCCGCTCTCTCCTTCGCCGGGTTCCACCCGGAGTCGGCGAGCGTTGGAGCGCCGGTCGGGATCCTCGGGCTCGTACTCGTACTCGGGCTTATTGTGCCCGGGTGCGGGTCGCCGAGCTGAGGCCAAGCCTCCCAAACTCGGCCCCCGCACCCGGAAGGGAGCGGGGGCTTTTTTTTGACACTTTTGACGCTGCGACCAGAGAAGCCCCCCGATGCGAAGCGATACGCTGAAAAAAGGAACTTCCCGCGCGCCGGCGCGCGCGATGCTCAAGGGGGCGGGCTACACGGACTCCGATCTGGAGAAGCCTCTCATCGGCATCGCCAACACGTGGACCGAGGTCACGCCGTGCAACATGCACTTGAGGGCCCTGGCCGAGAGGGTCAAAGAGGGCATCCGTGAGGCGGGCGGGACGCCCATCGAGTTCAACACCATCGCCATCTCCGACGGCATTTCGATGGGCACCGAAGGGATGAAGGCCTCCCTCGTCTCGCGGGAAGTCATCGCGGACTCGATCGAGCTCTTCGTGATGGGGCATTCGCTCGACGGAGTCGTGGCCCTCTCCGGCTGCGACAAGACAATACCGGGCACCGTGATGGCCCTCGCCCGCCTCGACGTCCCCTCCATCATGCTTTACGGCGGCGCCATCGCGCCCGGTCGCTTTCAAGGGCGCGACGTCACGATCCAGGACGTGTTCGAGGCCGTCGGCGCCCACGGCGCCGGGAAAATGACCGAGAGCGACCTGCGCGTCCTCGAGGACCACGCATGCCCCGGGGCCGGTGCATGCGGCGGCCAATACACGGCCAACACGATGGCCACGGCGGTCGCCTTTCTCGGGATGTCGCCCTTCGGAGCGAACGAGGTGCCCGCGACGGACCCTCGAAAGGCCGACGTCGCCCGGGCGTGCGGTCGCGCGATCCTCGCGCTGGTGCAGCGGGACGTCCGGCCGCGCAGCCTCATCACGAGGGCCTCTCTCGAGAACGCCATCACGTCGGTCGCGACGACGGCGGGTTCCACCAATGCGGTCCTGCACCTCCTGGCGATTGCACGCGAGGCGGGCGTGCCGCTCGAGATCGACGACTTCGATCCCATCTCGGCGCGCACCCCCGTGACGACGGACCTCAAGCCCGCTGGACGCTTCGTCGCGGTGGACATGCACAAGGCGGGAGGCGAGCGGCTGCTCGGCGCGCGGCTCCGCGAGGCCGGCCTCTTGCGCGACACTCCGACCTGCTCGGGGCGGACGTTGTTCGAAGAGATCGATCAGGCCAAGGAGACGAAAGACCAGCGGGTGATCTTGCCGCTCGCGTCCGCCATCAAGCCTCGCGGAGGGTTCGCCATCCTGCGGGGTACGCTGGCTCCCGAGGGTTGCGTGCTCAAGCTGGCGGGCCACGATCGCCAGAAGCACGTCGGCCCCGCTCGCGTCTTCGACGGCGAAGAAGCGGCATTCGCGGCGGTGCAGGCGGGGTCGATTCATGCGGGGGACGTCGTCGTCATTCGCTATGAGGGTCCGCGCGGTGGTCCGGGGATGCGCGAGATGCTCGCGGTAACCGCGGCGATCGTCGGGCGCGGGCTGGGCGACTCCGTAGCGCTCGTGACCGACGGGCGCTTCAGCGGAGCCACGTACGGGATGATGGCAGGGCACGTCGCGCCCGAGGCCGAGCGGGGTGGCCCGATCGCCCTCGTGCGAGACGGAGACGTCGTCACGATCGACGTCGCGGCCCGGCGTCTCGATGTCGACGCGGATCTGGCCGCGCGAGCACGCGCGTTCGTCCCTCCCCCCGCGAGACGGGTGGGCGGTGCGCTCGCGAAGTACGCGGCGCTCGTCTCGTCGGCTTCGGAGGGAGCGGTCACTCGGCCGCCTGAGGCCGTATCGCCCGGAGGTCACGCTCGTGAGTGAGACCTATCGCGGAGATTCAGGTCCCTTGCCGGTCGCCCGCGTCGCGATCATCGGCTACGGCCCCGAGGCGCGCGAGCAAGCCGTGCGCCTGCGAGCGGCGGGGTGGCTCGTCGACGTCGTCGTCCGTCCCGGAGGCATGAGCTGGATCCGCGCTGTCGCCGACGGTCTCAGGCCCGTGCCCGCCGCCGAGGCCGCAACGCGCGCCGACGTCGTCGCCGTTCACCTGCCGGAGTCCGAGCAGCCGGCCGTCTGGGCATACAGCATCGCGCCGTATCTGGCGCCAGGGTCTCTCGTCGTCTTCGCCCACGGAAGCGCTCTCTACTCCGGGGCTCTCGACCCCGACCCGGGCTTCGACGTCGTGCTCGTTGCGGGGGGCGACCGGCGCGAGCCGGACGGTAGCTGTCGCGTCGCCGTGCACCGCGACGCAACGGGCCACGCCCTGGAGCGTGCCACCGCGTTCGCCCGGGCCGTCTTCGGCGCATCCCGGATCGGGACCACCACGCTCGACTCCGAGGTGAGGGCCGACATCTCGGAGCTCGTCGCCAAGCGCGGGGGATTGCCCGCGCTCCTGGCCGAATGGGATCGCGTCCTCGCCAACCAGAGCCACGAGCCGGATGAGGCGACGCTGACCTACTACGAACGGCTCCGTGCGGTGGCCGTGTCCGGCGAGCGCGCGTCCGAGGTGGCGAGACCGCCGATGTCGCGGGTGAACATTCCGCTCATGTTCATGGCGCGAAAACGAGGAGCAGCATGACTCACGAGGGCAAGCGCACCGGCGCCGAGATTCTATGGGACGTTCTCGCCCGAGAAGGCGTCGACGTCGTCTTCGGCTATCCGGGCGGCGCGATCATGCCGGCCTACGACGCGATGCTCAAGTCGTCGATCCGTCACGTCCTCGTTCGGCACGAGCAAGGTGCGGCTCACATGGCCGACGGGTACGCGCGCGCGTCGGGCCGCGTGGGCGTGTGCGTCGCCACCTCCGGTCCGGGCGCGACCAACCTCGTCACCGGCATCGCGACGGCGATGCTCGACTCGATTCCGATGGTGTGCGTCACCGGCCAGGTCGCGTCGAAGTACATCGGGAGCGACGCGTTTCAGGAGACCGACATCACGGGCGTGACGCTCCCCATCACCAAGCACAACTATCTCGTCACGCGCGCCGAGGACATCGCGCCCATGCTCCGGCAGGCGTTCTACGTCGCGCGGTCCGGTAGACCCGGGCCGGTGCTCGTCGACATCACGAAGGATGCCCAGCAGGCGTCCACCGACTTCATATGGGACGACAGCCCGGTTCGGCTGCCCGGTTACCGTCCGGAGCACCATGCCAGCGACGCCGATCTGAAGCGCGCCATCGCGCTCATCGATGCCGCCGAGAGGCCCGTGCTGTTCTCCGGCCACGGGATCATCGCTGCAGGGGCGAGCGATCTCCTTCGCGAGCTCGTCGAGAAGACCGGGATCCCCGTGGCGTCGACTCTGCTCGGCCTCGGCGGTTTCCCCGCGACGCACCCCTTGTGCCTCGGCATGATGGGGATGCACGGCGAAGCCTGGGTCAACAAAGCCATCCAGGAGGCCGACCTCATCATCGCGCTCGGGATGCGCTTCGACGACCGCGTCACCGGCAAGCTCGAGACGTACGCTCCGCGCGCGAAGAAGATCCATTGTGAGCTCGACCCCGCGGAGATCAACAAGAACGTTCGCGTCGATGTGGCGCTGGTCGGCGACGTCGCGGAGACGCTGCGCGCGCTCGTCCCTGCGGTGGCCCGCCGTGCTCGTGCCGCCATGGCTCGACAAGATCCACTCGCTGAAGGGCGACTCGGCCGTGCTCGACATCCAGACGATGCCGCACTGCGGGCGCCTCTTCGCGGCGCACGTGATGCACGATCTCTGGCGCATCACCGAGGGCAAGGCCCTCGTCGTCACCGACGTCGGCCAGCACCAGATGTGGGAGGCGCAGTATTACAAGCACGATTTCCCGCGGAAGCTCATCACTTCGGGCGGCCTCGGCACGATGGGCTTTGCCCTTCCAGCGGCGCTTGGCGCCAAGATGGCGTGCCCGGGCGAAGAAGTCTGGGTCGTCGTGGGAGACGGCGGGTTTCAGATGACGGCAGCCGAGCTCTCGACGTGCGCCCAGGAGGGGATCAAGCTACACGTCGCAGTCATCAACAACGGATATCTAGGCATGGTGCGCCAATGGCAGCAGTTCTTCTACGGAGGTCGCTACGCGGCGACGCCCCTACGCGGGCCGGACTTCGTGAAGCTCGCCGAAGCGCACGGCCTCATGGGGCTTCGCGTCACCGACCGCGACCAGATCCCCGGCGTGGTCGCCGCGGCGCGCGCGGCCAAGGAGACCGTCGTCATCGACTTCCGCGTCGAGCAGGAAGACAGCGTCTACCCCATGGTCGCCGCCGGGGCGGACCTGCACGACATGATCCGCCGACCCAGCCCCATCGTCGAGACCGCCACCGATGATTGACCCTTCGACTCCTGCAAATTCGCCCGAACGCCAAGAGGACGCGCAGTCATGAGTAAATCCACGCTTCGAACGTTCATCGCCTACGTGGAGGACCTCCCCGGGGTGCTCAATCGCATCACGTCGCTCTTCCGCCGGCGCAACTACAACATCGTCTCGCTCACCGTGGGGCGGACGGAGAAGCCCGGCGTGTCCCGGATGACCATCGTCCTCGAGGCGGACGACGACGCGGCCCGCCGCATCGAGGCCAACCTCTACAAGCTGGTCAACGTGCTCTTCGTCGAGGATACGAGCCACGTCGCGACGATGGTGCGAGAGCTCGCCCTCGTGAAGGTGCGCGCAGACGCCGCGAGTCGCAGCGAGGTCATGCGCCTCTGCGACGTCTTCCGCGCTCGCGTGGTGGACGTGGGGCCCGAGGCGCTCGTGGCCGAGATCACGGGGACCGACGACAAGATCGACGGCCTCGTGGACGTCTTGCGCCCGTTCGGCATCGTCGAGATGGTTCGCACCGGCGCGGTCGCGATGCTCCGGAGTACGGAGCCCGTCGACGCCGACAAGATCCGATTGAGCTCACCGCCGCCGTCTCCGTCGGGCGACGTGAAGGCCGCGTGAGCAACCGACACGGGAAAGGACCGATAGAACCATGGCGAAGATTTTCTACGACAAGGACACTGACCTCGCGCTCATCCGCGCAAAGAAGGTCGCGATCATCGGCTACGGCTCGCAGGGCCATGCCCACGCGCTCAACTTGCAGGACAGCAAGGTGGATGTGCGGGTGGGATTGCCCGCGACCAGCAAGAGCGTGGCCAAGGCGAAGGCGGCGGGGCTGAAGGTCGTCGCTGTCGCCGAGGCTGCGGCCTGGGCGGACGTCGTGATGATCCTCATCCCGGACACCTCGCAGGCCAAGGTCTACGGCGCCGAGATTGCGCCACACCTCGCCCCGGGCAAGACGCTCATGTTCGCCCATGGCTTCAACATCCGCTACGAGACGATCACGCCGCGAGCCGACGTGGACGTGAGCATGATCGCGCCGAAGGGGCCGGGCCATCGGGTGCGCGAGACGTTCCAGGCAGGGCAGGGCGTGCCCGCGCTGATCGCCGTTCACCAGGACGCGACGGGCAAGGCGCACGCCAACGCGCTGTCGTATGCGGCCGCCATCGGTGCCGCCCGCGCGGGCGTGCTCGAGACGACGTTTGCCGAGGAGACCGAGACAGACCTCTTCGGCGAGCAGGCCGTGCTCTGCGGTGGAGCCAGCGCGCTGGTCAAGGCGGGCTTCGATACGCTGGTGCAGGCGGGTTACCAGCCCGAGGTGGCCTACTTCGAGTGCCTCCACGAGCTCAAGCTGATCGTCGACCTCATGTACCGCGGTGGCCTTCGCTACATGCGCTACTCGATCAGCGACACGGCGGAGTACGGCGACTATGTCTCCGGTCCGCGCATCGTCGACGCGCACGTTCGGGAGACGATGGGCAAACTGCTCGAGGAGATCCGGTCGGGCGCGTTCGCGAAGAAGTGGATCGAAGAGAACGAGACGGGCAGAAAAGGCTTCTCGGCGCAGCGCGTGAAAGAGCGCGATCTGACCGTCGAGAAGGTGGGCGAGAAGCTGCGCGCCATGATGCCGTTTCTCGATCCTGTCACGGTAGAACCACAAGAGTGAGGTGAACTGTGGGCAACCAAGCTGACGGCTACGTACGCATCTTCGACACGACGCTGCGCGATGGCGAGCAATCGCCCGGCGCAACGATGACGTCGGCGGAGAAGCTCGAGGTTGCCCGCGCGCTCGCGCGCCTGGGAGTCGACGCGATCGAAGCAGGCTTTCCTGCTGCGTCCCCCGACGACCTCGCCGCGGTCCAGGCCATCGCCGAGCGGGTCGGGACTCGGCCGGTCGAAGGTAGGCCGTCGAGCGAGCCGCCGATCATCTGCGGCCTCGCTCGGGCGAACCGTCCCGACGTCGATCGGGCATGGGAAGCCGTGAAAGGGGCGGCGCACCCGCGCATTCACACCTTCCTGGCCACGTCCGAGCTTCACATGAAGCACAAGCTCCGGATGACCCCGGCGGAAGTGCTCGCCCGAGCCACGGACATGGTCGCCCATGCGAAGAGCTACTGCGACGACGTCGAGTTCAGCCCGGAGGACGCGGGTCGCTCGGCGCCCGAGTTTCTCTACGAGGTTCTGGAGGCGACCATCCGTGCAGGGGCTACGACGCTGAACATCCCCGACACCGTCGGGTACACGACTCCGGACGAGTTCGGCGCCCTCATCCGCGGCATCCGCGAGAATGTCCCGGGGATCGACGGCGTCATCATCTCGGTGCATTGCCACGACGACCTGGGTCTCGCGACGGCGAACTCGCTCGCGGGGATCTTCGCCGGGGCGCGCCAGGCCGAGGTCACCATCAACGGCATCGGCGAGCGTGCAGGCAATACGCCGCTCGAGGAGATCGTCATGGCGCTCGCGACCCGGTCGGCCAAGTTCGGCCTGCGGACCGGCGTCGATGCGACGCAGTTGATGCGTGTCAGCCGCCTGGTGAGCACGGTCACGGGCTTCGTCGTGCCCCCGAACAAGGCCATCGTGGGCTCGAACGCGTTCGCGCACGAGTCGGGCATCCACCAGGACGGGATGCTCAAGCACGAGTCCACCTACGAGATCATGCGCCCGGAGAGCGTGGGAGTGACACAGACGCGCCTCGTGCTGGGAAAGCACTCCGGCCGCGCGGCCCTTGCCTCACGTCTGGTGGAGCTCGGGTATTCCTTCGACGAGGCTGCGCTGCACCGGATCTTCGCGCGCTTCAAGGCCCTCGCCGATCGTCGGAAGTCCGTCGCCGACGCCGATCTCGAAGCGCTCGTGCACGACGACGCCAAGCCGCAAGACGAGTTCTACCTGCTCGATGGGCTTCAGGTCGCCTGCGGTACGCAGGGCATGGCCACGGCGACCGTGCGCCTGCGAGCGCCGGACGGGATCGTCCGGATGCAGGCGTCGGTCGGCACAGGGCCGGTGGACGCCGCCTACAAGGCCATCGACGTGCTGCTCGATGCCCCCGCCGAGCTCCTCGAGTTCTCCGTGCGATCGGTGACCGAGGGCATCGACGCGCTGGGCGAGGTGACCGTACGCGTGCGCGCGACCTCCGATCGCGGTGCGCAGAGCGCGCAGCACGAGAGCTCGGCGCTGCCGGTCTTCCACGGCAACAGCGCCGACACCGACATCATCGTGGCCAGCGCCAAGGCGTACCTCAAGGCGTTGAACCGCATGCTCGCCGCGCTCGGCCATGCGAAGCCAGCGGCCGCACGCGCCACGCCGTCCCACGCGCCTGCCGGCGTCGCTCAGGAGGGTAGACCGTGACGTCTACTCCGACGACGCTCTTCGAGAAGGTCTGGAACGAGCATGTGGTGCGCGAAGACACCGGCGCGCCCGCCATGCTCTACGTCGACCTTCACCTCGTCCACGAGGTCACGTCGCCGCAGGCGTTCGACGGCCTGCGTGCGCGAGGGCTGCGCGTGCGCCGCCCGGATCACACCGTGGCCACGATGGATCATTCGACCCCGACGCTCCCGCGCAAGCTCGCCGTCGTCGACCCGCAGGCCGAGGCGCAGCTCCGCAAGTTGAAGGAGAACTGCGCGGAGTTCGGGGTGTCGCTCTATGACCTCGACTCGGCCGAGCAGGGAATCGTTCACGTCATCGGGCCGGAGCTCGGCGTCACGCAGCCTGGCCGTACGGTCGTGTGCGGCGACAGCCACACGTCTACGCACGGCGCCTTCGGAGCGCTCGCCTTCGGAATCGGCACGAGCGAGGTCGAGCACGTGCTCGCGACGCAGTGCCTGCTCCAGCGCAAGCCGAAGACCCTCGAGGTGCGAGTCGACGGCGTGCTCCCGCGCGGCGTCGGCGCCAAGGATGTCATCCTCGCGCTCATCGCGAAAATTGGTACGGGGGGAGCCACCGGGCACGTCATCGAGTACCGAGGGACCGCCATCGACGCGCTCGACATGGAGGCGCGGATGACCATCTGCAACATGTCGATCGAAGCCGGCGCGCGCGCCGGGATGATCGCGCCGAGCGAGGCGACCTTCGCGTGGCTGGAAGGGCGGCGGTTCGCGCCGAAGGGCGATGCGTGGGTCGCTGCCGTTGCCCGCTGGCGCACCCTGAAGACCGATGCGGGGGCGAAGTTCGACACGTCCGTCCAGATCGACGCGGCCACCCTCGAACCGATGATCACCTACGGCACGAACCCCGGCATGGGCATTCCGGTCACGGGGCGGGTTCCGGGGCCCGAGTCGACCGAGAACCCCGCGGAGCGTGCGGCCCTGGCGAAGGCGCTCGACTACATGGGGCTGACCTCCGGTGCGGCCATCCTGGGACAGCGGGTCGACGTCGTCTTCATCGGCTCGTGCACCAACTCCCGCATCGGAGACCTGCGATCCGCCGCGAGCATCCTCCGCGGGCGAAAGGTGGCCACGGGGATGCGCGTGCTCGTCGTGCCGGGATCGAAGGCGATCAAGGCCCAGGCGGAGGCCGAGGGCCTCGACGTCGTCTTCCGGGAGGCCGGCGCGGAGTGGCGCGAGGCGGGGTGCTCGATGTGCATCGCCATGAACGGCGACCAGCTGAGCCCCGGCCAGTACGCGGTGAGCACGAGCAACCGCAACTTCGAGGGGCGGCAGGGACGCGGCGGCCGAACGTTTCTGGCCTCACCGCTCACGGCAGCCGCGGCAGCCGTGTCGGGCCACGTGGCCGACCCCCGGACGCTGATGGGGGGTGCCTCGTGACAGTCGAAGCGAGAGTGCCGTTCACCACCCTGGCGTCGACGTACGTCGTCCTCCCCGCAGACAACGTCGACACCGATCAGATTATCCCGGCGCGATTCCTCAAGGTGATCGACAAGCGCGGCCTCGGACAGAACGTCTTCGCCGACTGGCGGCTGCGCACCGACGGCACGCCCAACCCCGACTTTCCTCTGAACCGCCCGGACGCGGCAGGCGCCCATATCCTCGTCGCCGGCGTCAACTTCGGGTGCGGGTCCTCGCGCGAGCACGCGCCGTGGGCGCTCGTAGGCTGGGGGCTGCGCGCCATCGTGGCGCCCTCCTTCGCGGACATCTTCAGGCAGAACGCGATGAAAAATGGCCTCTTGCCGGTCGAGGTAGACGCCGTCGTCCACTCCCGGATCGTCGAGGCCCGGCACGTCGACGCGAACGCGCGCCTGACCATCGATCTGCCGGCGCAGACGCTCACGCTGGCCGGCGGCCCGTCGGTGCCCTTCGAGATCGATCCCTTCGCCAAGGAGTGCCTCGTGCACGGAGTCGACGAGCTCGGCTACCTGCTCGACCGTGCCGCGGACATCGAACGATATGAAGCCAAGCACCCCTGACTCCGGCACCCCCGTTCTCGTCTACGACACGACGCTGCGTGACGGCAGCCAGCGCGAAGGCATCAGCCTGTCCGCGGTGGACAAGATTCAGATCGCTCGCCTGCTCGATCGAATGGGCGTGGCGTTCATCGAGCTCGGCTGGCCCGGGTCCAACCCGAAGGACGAGGAGGCGTTCGAGCGTGCGCGCGACGTCCAGTGGACGACGGCGAGCCTCGCGGCGTTCGGGTCGACACGGCGGGCCGGCGTCTCGCCCGAAGATGATGCCCAGGTCATCTCGCTCCTGGAGACGCGCGCGCCCGTATGCACGATCTTCGGCAAGTCGTCGATCCTCCACGTCCGCGACGTCCTGCGCATCAGTGCCGAGGAGAACCTCCGCATGATCGCCGAAACGGTGGGCTTTCTCGTGGAGAACGGCCGCCGCGTCGTCTTCGACGCCGAGCACTTCTTCGACGGGTACCGAGAGGACGCGGAGTTCGCCATGGAGACGCTCTGGGCTGCCGCGAAGGGCGGCGCGGAGACAATCGTCCTCTGCGACACGAACGGAGGCTCGGTCCCCTGGGACGTGGAGCTGCGCGTGCGCGCCGTGGCGGCGGCACTCAAGCGCCCCATCGGCATCCACTCGCACGACGATACGGGCTGCGGAGTCGCGAACGCCCTCGCCGCCGTGCGCGGCGGTGCCACGCACGTGCAAGGCACGATCAACGGCTACGGCGAGCGCTGCGGAAACGCGAACCTCTGCTCGATCATCCCGACCTTGCAACTCAAGATGGGGCGGCACTGCCTCCGCGATGGTTCCCTCGCCGAGCTGACGCACGTCGCCTGGCAGGTGGCGGAGCTCGCGAACCTCGCCCCCGATGCCCATGCCCCGTACGTTGGCCGCAGCGCGTTCGCGCACAAGGGCGGTGTGCACGTCGCAGCGATCCGCCGCAGCCCGCGATCGTACGAGCACATCGATCCCACCCTCGTCGGCAATCGCACGCGCGTCGTCGTGAGCGAGCTCTCCGGCCGCGGAAACGTGCTCGCGAAGGCGGAGGAGTACGAGGTCGAGCTCGAAGCCGGGGCCGAGGCGGCGGTCCTTCGCGGCCTCAAGGAGCGCGAGTCGCGCGGCTACACCTTCGAAGCCGCCGAGGCCTCCGTCGCGCTCATGATGCGACGGCAGGCGCCGGACTACGTGCCGCCATTCCAGCTCGTCGACTACAAAGTCATCGTCGGCCAGCGCGACGGCGAAGAGCCCTCGTCCGACGCGTCCATCAAGATCCGCGTGCGGGGCGAGATCGTGCACACGGCGGCAGAGGGGAACGGACCGGTGAGCGCGCTCGACGCGGCCCTTCGCAAGGCGCTCGTGGCCGCGTATCCGGAGGTGAAGGGCATCCGGCTCGAGGACTACAAGGTCAGGATCCTCGACGGCACCTCCGGCACAGGTGCCACCACGCGCGTCATGATCGAGAGCGGCTTCGGCGAAGAGCGCTGGATGACGGTGGGTGCGTCGGCGAACGTGCTCGAGGCGACGTGGGTCGCGCTCGCAGACGGGATCGAATACGGGCTGGCGGTCGCGTGTGCGGCGCGTGCCGGCGAGAAGGGCGCCGCGCAATGACGAAGGCCAACGTGGTCCTCTTGCCGGGCGACGGCATCGGTCCCGAGGTCGTCGCCGAGGGCAAGCGGGCGCTCGAGCGCGTCGCGGCCCACTTCGGTCACGAGTTCGCATTCTCGGAGCACCTCATCGGCGGGGCGGCCATCGACGCGAAGGGCGATCCCCTCCCGAAGGAGACGCTGGCGGCCTGCGAGCGCGCCGATGCCGTACTTCTCGGTGCCGTCGGCGGTCCGAAGTGGGACGACCCACGCGCGAAGGTTCGCCCAGAGCAGGGGCTCCTAGCCATTCGCCGGGCACTCGGCCTGTACGCCAACCTCCGGCCGGTCCGCGTTCATCCGGCGCTGGCCGCCACCTCGCCCATCAAGGCCGATCGGGTGGAGGGCGTCGATATCCTCTTCATCCGCGAGCTCACGGGCGGTCTCTATTTCGGCAAGCCCCGGCTCCGGGAGAAGGTCGGCGATAGGGTCCGCGCGGTCGACACGCTCGAATACACCGACGAGGAAGTGCGTCGGGTGGTGAGCCTCGCGTTCCGTCTCGCCGCGGGCCGGCGCAAGCTCGTGACGTCCGTCGACAAAGCCAACGTGCTCGAGTCGTCGCGTCTGTGGCGCGAGGTCGCGATGGAGGTCGCCGCCGGGCACCCAGGCATCACGCTCGAGCATCAGCTGGTCGACTCTTGCGCGATGCGGCTCATCACGGCGCCCAAGTCGTTCGACGTCATCGTCACGGAGAACATGTTCGGAGACATTCTCACCGACGAGGCATCGGTGCTCGCGGGGTCGCTCGGCCTCTTGCCGAGCGCATCGCTCGGGGACGGGAAGCGCGGCCTCTACGAACCCATCCACGGCTCGGCGCCGGACATCGCGGGCAAGGGGATCGCGAATCCCCTGGGCACGATTGCCAGCACGGCCATGATGCTCCGCCATTCTCTGGGCCTCGAAGACGAGGCTCGCGCCGTCGAGCGCGCGGTCGACGCGGCGATCACGGCCGGCGCGCGAACGGCGGACATGGGTGGACCGGAGCGGATCTCGACGCACCAGATGGGCTCCGCCGTCTGCGAACGCATAGAACGCGCCCCATAAGCACGCGATACCTTCGCGATCCCCGCGTCGGGGGTCGTCACCGTACAGGAGTACGGCTCCTCGCCCCGCCACGGGGCTCGCTCGGTCTCGCGCGCTTCTGGGGCGCGTTCCAAGGGGTTCATGTGGCGCTTTGCGGAGGGGGCGGGTTGTGGCATCTTCCGGGTCCTTCGCAGGCGCGGAGCAAGCGGTGAGGTAGCCAAGCGGTTAGGCAACGGTTTGCAAAACCGTCATACGCGGGTTCGAATCCCGTCCTCACCTCCCGGGAATTACCGGGGATCCACGCTCTTGCTCGAGAGCGGACCCCGCCATTTGCACCTCCATTTGCACCCCCTCGACGCGGAGACTATCGAGGCCGCGATCGGTAGGCTCACGCGGGCGCTTGCCACGGCCGACGATGCGACGTCCCCGATCTCGTTGCCGAGCGAGCATCGCTACGCGTCGAGCTTCGCGTGCTGCACGAGGGGGAGGCCGGCGTGGTGCGGCTCGACGAACGGGCAGGCGCGGGCTGGGGCGATAGCGGCTCGCGAGAAGCGCAACTGGGCGGGCGTGGAGCCGACAGCAGTGATCTTGCAAGGACCGACAGCCGTCGGGAAGTCGACGGTGAAGTGCCTCCGCATGCGGCGGACCCTTCCCGAGAGGACGGCGCGAGGCTGCTCGCGGACGCTGGCAGATGCGCTATCAGGGCGGCCCCGATATTCGCGATGCTCGGGCCCGAAGAACAGAGCTCGGGCGGCCTACGCGGAATGGCAGAGGCGCAAAAACAGCAGTGATTTCGCCACCGATTTGCCAGCAGCCGGCCCCCGTGCGTACATTCGCCAAGCCATGACCTACGGCGATCTGAAGCGCAAGGTTCAGGACCTTCGAGCCAAGGGAGATCTCCCGACTCGGCTCACGGCCGAGGAGCGCGCGGACTGGGCGTACGGCAACGCGGTGATCGAAAACGACAACGTGACGCCCGAGATGGCTGAGCGTGCCGTGGCCGCGGAGCTTGCCGGAGAATAGACGGATCCTACCGGGAGGCGACGTCTGCCTCCCGTCAAGAGATCCGCTGCTCTGCGCACCCGAGGAGAAGGCGGAGCGCGAGACGCGCAACGCGCTGAAGCAACTCGGGTACATCGAAGAGCTCACGGGAATGGGGGCGCGCTCGCTTCGCGAGTCGCACGTGCGCGAGTTTCACCGGCTAGCGGTCGAGGGGATTTTTCCGTGCGGAGGTGAGTTCCGCACCATTACGCGTACCGCCGACCTTGAAGGAGGCGATGTCACGCACGTGCCGCCCGAACCGGCGCTCGTTGTCGCTCTGGTACGAGACGCCCTGGACGAGATCAACCGGCGCCTCGCCGAAAGCCGTACGAAGGAGAAGAGTGATCCTGTCGGGACCATGATTGTCATTCGGACTGCGGCCTACGCGCTCTGGCGGTTCAACTGGATCCATCCGTTCGCCGGTGGAAACGGGCGAACGGCGCGAGCTCTTGCTTATCTCGTGATGACCATCGACTTTGGCGCAATGATCCCCGGTGTGCCGAGCCAACGCTGATCGCGCGACGACGCAAGGAATACGAGGCTGCGCTTCGCGAGGCCGACGCCGCGGAGAAGGAAGGGGCGGAGAAACTGGACGGAATGTACGCCCTGGTCGGCCAGGCCATGATTGACCAGCTGCAAAGCCGAATCGCTGAGAAGTAGTTCCCGGCTACACCACGAAGCCGCCCCCACGACCGAGCTTCTCGCGAGCAAGATCCCCTGACGTGTGCTTTTTTTTGCGCCGTGCCGACCGGAGCTATCAATGTTGGGCTATGGCTCAGTACACGGCGGACCTCGAGAAGATACCGGCCGCTGTGGTCTCTTGTGGCTGCGAATTCCAGGAGCCAGTTCCCGCCGCTTGCTGCCGAAGCGGCCAATGCCACGCCGAATGCGTATCCGCGGGAGACGCGGCCACGGATGCCGAGGGTAGCGCGGACGACGGTGGCCCCAACACCGGCACTCCGGACGCACCGGCCGCCGGCTGAGAGCAGGGCACACGGGCGTCATCGCTTGCCCTTCCCGATTCCTAACTCGCCCTCTAGCTCCGTCAGACCGCGGTCGAGCGCCATGGCGAAGGTCTACGGGGATCGCTGGGAGCTGGTCGGCACCGTCGGCAGGGAACCGTGCGACCCGGCCTCGCCCGCCCACTCCCGAAGCTCGGCGGCTCGGACCCGGGCGAAGGACGGTCGCATGTCTCGCAGAGCAGTGGGCTCCCGACCCAAGGACCCCGACGACCGAGCGACAGGAGCTGACTCCTTCGGCTCGCTCTCGGACTGCCCTGCCTCGCCGTGGCGTGAGTGAAGGAAGGCATCGCGTGCGCTCGCCCAAGGAACCGGGGCGCGAGCGAAGGACGCGCGTACGCGAACGAAACGAGCGGCCTCCTTGGCGTCGAGAGCGCGCCCCTGAGCGAAGCCATGGCGGTGCTGAATGAAAGGAGCTGACTCCGTAGGCTCTATCTTTGACTCCCTTGCTTCGCTGTCGTGGGATCGAAGGAAGGCATCGCGTGCGCTTCGCTCGGGAGCCGACCCAGGAGCGAAGGAGGCGCGCAAGCGAACGGAGGGAGGGACCTCCTTGGCGTCAGGAACGCGTTCCTGAACGGAGGAATCGCGGTCCAGAACGAAAGGAGCCGGGTGTTGAAGCTCGCTCTCGGACTCCTCTGCTTCGCTCTCGTGGGATGGAAGCGATGGGATCGCGTGCGCCTCGCTCAGGACCCAGCGCGCGAGCGAAGGGACCGCGTGCGCGAACGAAGATCGTCGGACAGCCAGCGTAGGGAGTCCGCGACCCAGCGAAAGTCGTTCGCTCCCATGCGAAGCAGCGGAGGCTCCGAGCGAAGGACATGCGCGGTCAAGCGAACGTCGTCGGGCAGCGAGGCGTGCCGACGGCCGCGCGAGCTTCGCGAGTGCCTTTCCGAGCGGAGGGTGTCTGGGCGCCTCGAAAGGGACTTGGGCAGCGAGCGTAGCGAGTCCGCGATCGAGCGAAAGTCGTCGACGTGCATTCGAAGGGACTGCGGCTCCGAGCGGAATGACCACGACCGCGACCACGACCTGGTCCTGGACACGACGTCATCGCCCCCTAGCTCTGCCTCCAGCGCGGGGGCCGCGCCTGGCGCTCCCCCGCCAGTGCTACGGTTCGGTCATGTCGCGGACAGGGGGCGCGGTCGCGGTGCTGGCTATCGTCGCGGGCGCCTGCCAATCGGGAGGGGGGGGCTCCGACGTCTCCGGCCCGGCTGCGTGCGTCGCCGCGGGCGGGCAATGCGTCCAAGGCGTAGCCTTTTGCGCGAACGTCGGTCCCGGCGCCACTGCTGCAAGTCAACGTGGGGAACGCGTGTGAGGAGTGCGTGTTTGCGTGCGGAATCAGCGTCGGCGCCATCAACGGCGGCGCCATGGCGCAGTACGCGGTCGACGTGGACAAGACGCCGGGAGGTGTCGCCGCCTGCGGCTGCCCCAGCGAGGAGGTCTTTCCTCCGTGCTGCCGCGGCGGCCGATGCCACGCCGACAACGAATGCTTGGCCGATGCCTCCACGGATGCCGCCGGCGCCGAATAGAACGTGCAGCCCCATCGTCCCACCCGCCTGAAGTACGACCACATGCTTTCCTCGTATTGGCGTTTCGCCACGATCGTCGTTGCCATCTCGGCTCTCTCTACCGTCGAGGGAGGCTGCGGGAGTAGCAGCCCGGCGGCGCAACCGGTCCCACCGACTGGCCGTGAGCTGCTCGTGACGCCTGACAGTGTCGCCTTCAGCCCGGACCCTCTGAGCGTTGGCATGATGAGCGCGCCGACGATCATCGAGGTCCAGAATCCGGGGACTACAACCGGCCCGCTCCAGGTGGCCATCCAGGGTGGCGGCCCTGACGCCGATCCCGGCTCTTTCAAGCTGAAGCAGGATTCCTGCAGCGGTAGCGCGCTCGACGCCGGCCAGACGTGCTCGCTGGCCGTCACGTTCCAGCCGCAGAGCGGGGGAACCAAGACGGCCACCCTCATGCTGCAGGGTCCGGCGAATGTCAGCGGCTACACCTTCCTGTTCGGGCAGGCCACCACGATCTCGGTTGCCCCCTTGAGCGCCCAATTCGGCGCCATCGCCGTCGGATCGACATCCCCGCCCGCGACCTTCACCGTGGTCGCGGGACCCGGAGCCACCGGTGTGCTGCAGCCGTTGTCGGTGTCGGACGTCACTCCGGGTCGCTTCGCCCTCACGAACGACACGTGCTCGGGCCGCACGCTCGCCCCCGGAACTCGGTGCACCTTCGACGTGACCTTCTCGCCGCCGAGCACGGGGGCGGCCAGCGCCTCGGTGTTCGTGGAATCGACGGACGGCTCTCTTCTAGAGGTAACGGTTCAGGGCTCTGGCTCGTGACGCTGCGCGGTCCTCGCCACCTCGGATCCCTACGATTCCACGATCGCCTACCACTGCCCGACCTCTCCCCCGATCCTCAGCCCGGTGCTCCATGTCGCTCCCCCGATGGTGTCGGTCTGCGGCGCCGTACTGCACATCATGGCGCTGTTGCAGTTGGTCACGACCGAGTTGACGACCACAGGCCCAATCGCAGCGCCGCCGCTCATCCACCATCCGAGGACGATTCGTCGCGTGTGCCCAAGGGGGAACGAGACGCCGACGCGTCCCCCGGCATAGGGCAGTGTCGCGCTGCCGCCAGAGTCGACTGTCTGGGAGAGACCGCCCCCGAAGGCGACGTAGTCGATGCCGCCTTCCGCGAGCAACTCGAGCCGCACCCTGGGAGTCGGGTCGACCTTGAACCCGGCGAGTAGTGTGGCGATCACGGACGAGCTGGCGAGCCCGGTGCGGTCGGGTTGCCACGTGAGACCCGCGCCGAGTTCAAGCCAATCGCCGTGGTAGAGCCCAGTGACCCCGAGCGCCGCGATGGCCGTGGGGTTTCGGTCGACCACCGCGGTTGCCCCGGCGCCAATCCATCCTTCGAGCACGATCCACTGATTGGGGACCGCCGGTGCTGGAGGCGGCGAGCGCGGGGGAACTGGCGGCGGCGTGGACGGCTGGTCGACACCCTGCGCGAGGACGGCCGACGGCGTCCCGATCGCGCCGAAACCCAAGGCGAGTACAACCAAGACGCGGCCGCGCATCCTTCGTCTTACGTTCCGGTCAAGCGCCGTGACCACCTCCATGCGCCTGTCACGGCGTCGTGGTCCACACTGAGCCCCCGCCAACGCAGCCGTTGTCGCTGGCGCCACCGCTGTAGTAGCAGATCTCGCTGGCGCCAATCGTGCAGCATCCGGTCAGGCCCTGGGTGGGGCAGGCGGTGACGATGGTGCCCGGGGCGCTGCCCGTGGTGGTGCAGTCCTTCTCCTGGAGCGCCGCCTCGTTCGAAGGCACCTCGGTGATGTCGCACATCGGCGTGGTCGCGTTGGGCGTGTAGCAGATGACCTTGGTCATCCCGCTGGAGCCGCCTCCGCTGCTGCTGCTGCCCGCGTCGGTTCCGCTGGAGCCGCCCCCGCTGCTGCTGCTACCCGCGTCGGCCCCGCTGGAGCCGCCGCCAGTGCCGCCACTGCTGCTGCTGCAGCCGAAGATGAACGTAGCCATTGCGACGAAGCCGGCGATCTCGATCGATTTCATGTGGAAGAGCTCCTGCTCGGGAAAGGACCGCATCGTAGCCAGCCGTCCCGCGAAGCGGCAAGGTGGTACGCCCGCTCGCACGCCGCTGCGCCTTCCCCTCCCCACATGACCTGACGGCGAAGAATCGATGCGCCGGGAACGCTGTCCCGAGCGACTATCGTCGCATGCACATTTGCGTGCGCAGCGTCTGCCAGGCCGTCTTCGTATCCTCTCTCTCGCTCGCCGCCGCGGCGGGGGGGTGCGCGCGGGAGCTCCACGCGACCCCCGGCGGGGTGGGCGACGGTGGGTCGGCGTTCTCCGAGGACGGGGGCGTGGTGCTCAATCCGATGACCGGGCTGCCCGTCGATCTCGAAGCCGGAGCGCCCCAGGGGACGTGCTCGCCGGACCTCATGAGCATCACCGTCACGCCGGCGACCACGAGCGTCTCCGTCGCCTACGCCAACCCGCTGCCCGTGACGAAACAGCAGTTCGCAGCGAGCGGCAAATGCAAAGACGGCACCACGGGAGACGTGACCCAGTGCGCCGGTTGGACGGTCTCGCCGTCGGTGGGGTCGATCACCCAGATGGGGGCCTTCTCGACAGGGGCCGCCGGCCAGTACACCGTCACGGCCACCTCCGACAAAATCAGCGGCAGCGCCGTCATCACCATCAAGCTGACGGGGACGGCGAACGCCGGTGGCCTCACGACGTCGCTCCTCGATGCGACCCCGAGCGGTACCGCACCCACAATCGCGTACCCGCTGGATGGCGCCCTCTTCCCCTATCACTTCGGCGATCTCGCCTTCCAGATGGTGCCGGCCGCGGGGCAGACCATCGCGCGCATCGCCTTCGTGGGAGACGCAATCGACCTCAACGTGTACGCGCCTTGCACGCCCATCGCGAATCCCGCCATCGCCGGCGCCTGCTCGGTCGCGATTCCCCCCGACCTCGAAGCGTCACTGGCGGGCGCGAGCGAAGCGGCGAACCTGACCGAGACCGTCCGCATGGCATCCGCCACCGGAGCCAGCCTCGGCGAGAGCGCCGCAATCGACGCTCGGTGGGCTTCGCTCTCGCTGCCGGGCACCGTCTACTACTGGAGCGCCCCCCCTCGGGCGGCGGAGGCGCCAGCGGCGCAAGCGAGATCCGGCGCATGGACCTGACCAAACCAGGCACCCCGCCCGAGGTCTTCTACCAGTGGCTCGACGCGGAGAACTACAACGACATGTTCAGCGGCGGCTGGGCCTGCGTCGGGTGTCATGCGGTCACGCAGGACGGCAAGTACATGGGCATCGCCATCGGAGGGTCCGCCATTCTCGGACCTGGATCGATGGGCCAGGCGGGCGGCGGCAACGGGTCGTTCTTTGCGCTGGTCGACATCGCGACACGAACGCCGCTCGCCGCAGCCATCGTCAACAGCGGTGGGCAATTCTTGCCGGCCGGCTTCGCGACCTACACGACGTTTGCCCCCGACGACAACACGATGGTCCAGGAGCTTCAGGGGCAGCTATTTCTCCGTGACGCCACCGCGCAGCTGACGAGCGGGCCCGCGCTCTTCCCCTCCATCACCGAGAGCCTGACCGACCCGTACTGGTCCGCCAAGGGCGACATCCTCGCGTTCGCGAGCTGGGACTCGACCGGTGAGTCGTATTCGTACGACCCCGTCGACCTGAACGGCAACGAGATCAAAGGGGCCCAGATCTGGACGGCCCCCGTGACGGGCACGACGTTCGGGACACCGACGCAGCTCGTGCCTCGAGTGTCCGGTGCGACCGAATATTACCCGGCCATTTCCGACGACAGCGCCTACGTCGTCTTCAACGAGTCGTCGTGCAGTGGCCCGCCCACCTCGAGCAACGACGGATACGGGGCGAGCCCGTGCGATGGATACGACGACCCCTCGGCGAGGCTTCGGCTCATCGCTTCCGCGGGAGGTACCCCCGCCGAGCTCGATCGCGCGAGCGGGCGAACGAGCGGCTGGCCGACCACCGATACGTGGGCAAACTCCTGGTCGCGCTTCTCTCCGCAGCACGGCACATTCCAGGGCAAGACGCTCTACTGGGTGACGTTCTCGTCCAGGCGGCCTTACGGAGGGACGCTGTCGGGATCCACGGACGGGTCGACCTCGCCGCAGCTCTGGTTTGCGGGCGTCGTGGTCGATCCGACGGCGCCGCTCTCCGGGGACCCGAGCTACTCCCCCGTGTGGCTTCCGCTCCAGAACAGCGCGACCCCGGAGATCACGTACGACGGCGGGACCCGTCCTTCGATTGCGGCAGCAGGCGGCGGAGTCGGCACGCTCACGGGCAACCACAGCGCGCAATGGGTCTACACCTACGTCCCGTACGTGCCGCCCAACAAGCCACCGCCCCCCCCGCCTCTCCAGTGAGCGAGCGCCATGCTTGCGCGGGTTTTGGGCTCCGCCTAGCCTCAGGGCTCGCATGAGAAGATATCTCGTCCTGGCGCCGCTCGTGGCGGCCGTCGCCCTGGCATCGGCGTTCGGGTGCAGCTCCTCGTCGGGCGGTGGAGGTACGGGAGGCGACGCAAGCACCGCTGGAAACGGCAGTAGCGGAGGCAGCGGACCCGGGTGCGCGCTCATCCTCGCCTTCGAGGACGGCGCCCCGCCCTCGTCCTGTGTGTGGTCCCAGGATTCCAACTGCACGAGCACCCGCGTTTCCGGCCACTGCCCCTCCGCCGACCTCTTCGGCTGTTGCGTCCTTTCGCCCATGGGGTTCACGCAAGCCACCTGCGCCTACGGCGACGGTGGCTCAGTGGCGGACATGATCGCGATAGGCAACTGCGAGGACGCCGGGAACACCTGGCAGACGACGGCTCCGTAGCGCTTGGCGCTGCGCTTCGCGGGTCACTGGACCGTGCACGCGGCGGTGCACCACGTTCGTTCGCAGGCGACCCGGGTGCGTTCGACCGTGCCGAATGCAGAGAACGCGCTCCAGCAGCTGGCCGCTTGCGGAGACAGTACGGCCCCTCCCTCGTTGGTCGCAGCAAGGCAGATGTCCATCGCGTTGTCCGCGCAGGTGCAGACGGGGTCCGAGTAACAGGCCAGACGCGTCGCGCAGCAATACTTACTCTCGCAGTCGTCGCACGGGCTCCCCGCATCGGGCCCGCATGTCTGCGTAGACGCTGGGGGCTCGGGGGACGGCCCGTACCCGTTGTTGGTGGCGGCGCTGGGGCTGGCGGCATCGATTCCGCACGACTCCTGCGAGGGTCCCACCTCGGGATCGATCGCGGCGCAACCCACCGTGGAAAAGGCGAGCAGCGCGAGCCACCGGGCCATGCACGAAGTCTTCATGGCGTCAGAAGCTCCCTACGGCGCCGAGGTGGAAGCTCAGCTCGGTCTCTCGTCCCGCCGCGTCGGCGTAGCTGAACTCCCACAACTCGACGGAGCCCTTGAGGCGGAAGTTTCGTTCGATCGCGTACGCCAAGGCGAGGGTCTCGCGGAGGACGGACGATCTGTACGTCAGCGGACTGGATTCCGCCGTTTCGTTCCCGCTTCCGACGGGCACGTTGCTCACGTTGCCGACCCTGTACATGCCGTCGACTCGTCCGAGGACGTCGAGTGCGTCCGTGAACGGTTGCTCGACCTCGACGTACGCCCCGTGCTTGGCGAAGAAGTCCCCGCCCGCGGGGGCGATGGCGTACTTGAAGATGTCCGGGTTGCTGGTGTCGAACTCTTGCCGGCGCACCAGATACTCCATCCGCAGGGCCGTGTGCTGGATGCGAAGCGAGAAGTCGCCCCCGACGATGGCGTAGGTCAACTTGTTCTCGGGGTCGTAGGTGCCGAAGAGCCCGCTCGCGCCGAGGGTCATGTCGGTCGCCGCGCCCGCCTTCAGCGTGAGGGCGAGTCGCGACCCGCTCTCCGGGCGGGGGTCGCTCGTCAGGTAATACGGAAGATGGGATTCCTGAAGGTTGAAGTCCGTGGGGTTCGGATCCGTATCGTTCTTGAACCCCATCACGGCGTACGCCGCGTAGTCCAACTGGGCGACGCCCCCCATCCAGTGCGTGCCGTTCAGCTCGACTCCGTTCGAAGGGAACGGCGACGGAAGAACGCCGTTGTTCCAGTCGCCCTTCCGGAGCATGCGGCCCATGTCGTAGGGCAGTGGCTTGTCGCTCGTCATGTGATTGGCCGGGTCATGACGGAGGTTGAACGCGCCGAAGCTCGGGCTGAATCGACCGAAGCGCAGGTTGAGCTCGTCGACGACGCGGTAGTCGAAGTACGCCATGTCGAGCTCGAAGCCGTGGCACCCGTAACAAACCTTCACGTTCGCCGACAGGTGCTCGGAAATGTCGACCGCGGTCTTGACCGCCGCCTCCAGCGTGAACCCCTCGAACGTCGTCGCCGGCCCGGGTGCTGCCACCGCCGCGGGCTCGCTCGCCACGAAGTGGTAGTCGAGCTGAGCGGACCCGGCGAACGTGCGCTCCTCGTCCGCGTACGCCGGACGACGCCCGAACAGCGCCGCGATGGCACTCGCAAGCACGACCCAGAGGAGGACGCGAGCGCGCATCACGGCGTCCCCATCGGGGCCGACGCATCCGGCTCCGGTGGCGGTGGCTCTGGCGGGCCGAGCTTCAGCTCCTTCTTGCGCCGCTGCTCGACCGAGTAGCGATGCAGAAACCTGAGGATGGCGACGGAGTCCTCGGCGCTGATCCCGCTGCCCGGTTGCCTCCGCATCTTCGCGACGTAGATCTGCCAGTACTCGTCGCTGTCGATGCCGCTATTGAGCGGGCGCGAGAGCGAATGGCACTTCGAGCAGCGCCAGGTGAAGAGGGTGTAGTCGGCCCGGGCTTCGGCGGAGAGCGTGTCGCCCTGCCGCGGATCTCCGGCGAGGCCGCCCGAACAACCGGCGAGGACCACCAGCAGCCCTGCCACGACGATGGCGACGATTGCAGTCTTCAATGGGCCTTGAAGACCAGGGGGACGTCTGCGCTCGCGCTTCCGGTATCGACGTTCGCGACGCGGCGACCCTGTATCGCCGCCGCGACGCATCGAGCGACGACCGCGTCCAGCGGCGCCGCGAGCCGAGCATCCGTGATGACCCCCGCGCCGTCTGTCTCGATGTGGACCCTACCGCGTCCCTCGATGGTCCCACTCAATCGGGGAAGGGCCGCCCTGTAGCAGCCGGTCAGCTGCGCGGCTGCCTCCGAGACGGCGCGCGTCATGCTCGACGAGGTCGCCCCCACGGTGCCTACGGCTTGCCCGATCTCGACGTGGGCGGTGGCAAGGTCGTAGGCGGGTGCGGCTGGTTCGGGCGGAGGCGAGGGGGTTGGCGGTGGGGCCACCGCCACGGCGGGAGGGGGTGCTGCCACGACTGGAGGCGGGGGCGCGATCGCGGGAGCGGGAACATCGTTCGCTTCGACTTGCGCCGCGGGGATGGGTGCGGACTCCATCTGGACTCGGGGCGACACCTCCCCCCTCGGCCGGTGCGTCTTCGTCTCGCGATCCGTCGCGCGCACGGGATCGGGCAGGCGGGTCGCCGTGGGGAGAGTGGGGAGTGCCGTGGGAGGCGGAGCAGGCGAATCGACGGGCTGCGACGGGGGCTCGCTGGCGCGGGGAAGGACCGCCGCCTGCGACGCCGTGGGGAGGTTCGACGCACGCTCGGCGGGCATGCGGGCCCGCAGGCTCACGACGACGAGCCATGGCCGCCGCCGGCACCGCGAACGCCATCACGACCCAGGAGCGAGACCGCTTCGGAGGGTGCACCGAGCCGACGGGCGTCAGCCCTTCGAACGTCTCTTTGCTCGAATCGGGACCGCGATCCGACAACGTGTCCGCGAGCGCCAGCAACGCCGAGGACGGAGCGGGGGCAGGTGACGTGCCCAGGGCCGATCGCAAGGCGAGCCGCATCTCACGCGCGTTCTGAAACCGCTCGGAAGGCTTCTTCTGAAGCGCCTTCATGCAGATGGCCTCGAGCGCACGATCCGCGCTCGCCAGGCGAGAGGACGGAAGCGCCGGCTCTTCGGCGACGTGCTTGAGCACGATCCCGAGCGGAGTGTCGGCCACGAAGGGGACACGCCCGGTGAGAAGCTCGTAGAGGATGACCCCTACCGCGTAGAGATCGCTGCGACCGTCGAGCTCCTCGCCGCGAGCCTGCTCGGGAGACATGTACTCGGGCGTACCGACGATGAGCCCGCGGGTCGTGTGCTTTCGCGCGGCGTCATCGGAAGGGCCCGCGGAAGCGTCGACGATCTTGGCGATGCCGAAGTCGCACACCTTGACGATGTCGACGGGCTGAAGGTCGTCGCCCTTGCCGCGAACGATCATGATGTTCTCTGGTTTCAGGTCCCGGTGCAGGACGCCGAGATCGTGCGCGACGGCGAGCGCCGCGAGGACCTGGGAGAGGAGCTCGACGATGCTTGCCGGGGACAGCGGACCGCGATCCGACAGGAGCGTGAAGAGATCGCGCCCTTCGACGTACTCCATGGCGAGGTAGAGCAGGCCGTCGGGTTCCTGGCCGAAGTCGAAGACGCGGATCGAGTTCGGGTGGTCGAGGCGCGAGGCAGCCCTGGCTTCTCGACGGAAGCGCTCGGTGAAGGTCTCGTCGACCGCGAG
The DNA here is from genome assembly GCA_963847465.1 of uncultured delta proteobacterium. GTDB lineage: Bacteria > Myxococcota_A > Polyangia > Polyangiales > Polyangiaceae > Palsa-1150. The sequence continues at coordinate 752,380 of CAWKAF010000034.1, forward strand.
GTCGCGGTGCAAGATCTTGATGGCGACCGTCTTCTCGAGCGCCAGTTGTCGGGCCATGTACACGACGCCCATGGCGCCTGCGCCGAGCTTCCGTAAGACGGCGTACTTGCCTGCGATTGTGCGGCCCAGTAGAGCGTCGGACGGCGGCTCGGTGGTGTCCACGACGATTCGCGGGGGTACTTCGCGCATGGCATACCCCGTGTAACGATTAAGGTCGAAGAGTAGTGGGAACGGAGCGAAACCGAGGGTCTACAATGTTCGGTCTGCGCTCGGACCCCCTCCGTCTACGCCAGCGCACGGGGGTTGGTTTCGCGTGACGCGCGGCTGACGGGTTGGCCATCCAAAACGGCTTTTTGCAGGCCAACCGGATTGGTGGCCCGCTCTGACGGAATTATGTCCCATCCGTGTTTCTGCGGAGGCGCAAGGGTGTTGCGCGAGCGAACGGCATGCTTCACCGTGCCTACGCGTGTTGCGAGGGAGGTACCCCATGCACCGGTCGCGAGCCATTGGACTTGTCGGGATTGGATTCTTCGTTGCTTGCGGCAATGGGTCCTCCTCGGAGCAAACCCCCGGCGGAAGCTCCGGCGGCAACACGAGCTCGGGATCTGGTTACAACACCGGCGAGGACGCCACGACGAGCAGCGGTGGCTCGAACGGCAGCTCGGGTCAGCAGAGCACGAGCTCGAGCAGCAGCGGATCGCAATACAACGGCTCCAGCGGCACTGGCAGCTCCGGTGGGGGCGATGACTCGGGCACCGTCGACGCCACCACATCGAGCGGCAGCAACCCCGACGGAAGCAGCAGTTCCGGTGGCAGCAGCAGTTCCGGCGGCAGCAGCGCCAGCAGTAGCAGCAGCAGCTCCGGCAGCGCTTCGAGCAGCGGCAGCAGTTCGAGCAGCGGTGGCAGCAGCTCCAGCGGTGGCAGCAGCTCGAGTAGCGGCGGTGGCGGCTCCGATGGGAGCGCAGGGAACAGCCCCACGATGCTTCCCACGGTCAGCGGGACGTGCCCCACGATCACGCCCGGGGCGAGCGCGACGATGCTCACGTTCGCCGGCGAACCCGTGGAGGTCTGGACCGGCTCGCCCGCCGCAGGTCAGAGCGGGCCCCTCGTTCTCTACTGGTTCCCGACCGGCGGCACCTCGGCCGACATCACGGACTTCTTCGGACAGACGAACATCAACGCCGTCACAGCGGCCGGCGGCATGGTCGCCTCGTTCAACGGATCCAACGGCATGGGCACCAACACGGGCGACGACGTCTGGTTCACGGGCGACTTCGCCACGGCGGATCAGGTCGTCGCGTGCGCCATCCAGCAGCTCCACATCGACACGCGCCGTATCTTCGTGACCGGCGCGAGCGCAGGCGGGTTGCAGACGACGTGGATGTCTTACGCGCGCTCCGGTTACGTCGCAGCCGCGGTGACCCTCTCCGGCGGCCTCGACGGACTCGACGGAACGTACCTGACCCCGACGACGCTGGAGGACCCGACCAACGTCCCCTCGGTGATGGCGGTGCACGGAGCGACAGGCGTGGACGTGGTCATCATCGACTTCGCGGTGGCGAGCGCCGCGTGGGAGGCCGACATCGCGAAGAAAGGGGGTTTCTCGATGGACTGCAACACCGGTGGGGGTCACGTCAGCGGGCCGCCGCAGATCCTCCCTGGGATGTGGCAATTCATGGTCGACCATCCTTTCAAGGTGTCGCCCCAGCCGTATCCCCCGATACCCGCGGTGTATCCCAGCTATTGCCAGATCGGTCCGCGCACCGCCGACGGCGGAGCCCCGTAAGCTCCGATTGGTGAGCCGTCCGGCATGAGCGGCGTCACTACGTTTCTGGCCAGGTCTGCGCCAAGCGCGGCCCGCCCATCCCGATGCTTCTCCGCTCCGCCGAGTCGCGACACCATCACGCCTCATGGCGGACGCTCCTCGGCGCCGCTCTCGTAGGGCTCGCGGCGGCGACGTGCTCCGGTTCGTCTCCGACGTCACCCGCCTCCGGCCCTCCGTCCGGCTTTGCGTCTGCGGACAGCGGCGCCAACGGCAGCGAAGCTTCGGCATCCGCCGATGCCCTCGCGACGGACATGACGACGGAGGGGGGGACGGGCCCGGCAGACAGCGGGCCTCCCGCCCTGACGCGAGGGCCGACGCCACCGAGCAATGGGACGAATTTTCCGTTCCCCCAGAACCGCCAGAGCAGTCGGTGCACCTACCCCGCCCGCTACGACAACGACGACGTCCAGGCCGCCTATCAGCAGTGGACGAACGACACCGTCACCTCGTCAGGGGCAAACGGCTTTCTCCGCGTGCAGCGTCCGAACGACCCCGGCCTCCTCCCGAACTCCACGGTCTCGGAGGGGATCGGTTACGGCATGCTCATCGCCGTGTACATGAACGACCAGAACCTGTTCGACAATCTCTGGCAGTACGAGCAGCACTGGGCGGACAATAACGGCCTGATGAACTGGTACATCCTGGCCGACGGAAGCGGCCTCGGCCCGAACGGCAGCGGCGGCGCCACCGACGCCGACGAGGACATGGCGTTCGCCCTCGTCATGGCCAACCTGCAGTGGGGCGGGCAGGGGACGCTGCCCATGACGTACAGCCAGTATGCCCTTCAGCAGATAGGGAACATCTGGGCGCACGAAATCCTCGACAGCAAGCTTCCCTTGCCCGGGGAATGGGGCGGATGGAATACGGTCAACATATCGTACTTCGCTCCCGCGTATTATCGCGTCTTCGCGACCCTCGACCCGGGCCACGACTGGGCGGCCGTCATACAGACCGTGTACGACACGATCAACTACGCGGTCACGGCGGCCAACGGCAACCAGGACAACGGCCTCGTCCCGGCCTGGTGCGACGACAGCCACGGGTCGCCGTGCACGCCCGTGGACATGGGCATCGCCAACGACGTGGGCTACCAGTACGACTCTTGCCGCACGCCGTTCCGCATCGGGATCGACTGGTGCTGGAACGGCGAGCCTCGCGCGCAGGCGTACGTGGCGTTGACGAGCTCGTTCTTCTCCGCCGTCGGCGCCCAGAACATCGCGGACACCTACGCGATCGACGGAACGCCCGAGCCCCAACATCCGGGCGGCCACTCGGCGGCCTTCGTGGGCACGGCCGGAGTGGGCGCCATGAGCGCACCGACGTACTCGCAGTTCGTCGACGACGCGTACGCGGGGGTCGCGACGCGGACGTACCTCGCAGGGGGCACGTACTACGAGGACTCGTGGACGACGATGTCACTCCTCATGATGAGCGCCAATTTTCTCGACTACACGTCGCAGTGACCGGGCGTTCCGGCCCCGCTTGCCGTCGAACGGGCAGGCGCAATTCAGTTCGTCGCGCAGGCAATCGGCGTAGCGAGCACGTCGAACTCGTCGCCCATCGAGGCCACGTAGGTCACCAGGCCGTCGCCCGTGGGCTCGACGACGACGCTCGGACGACCGATGACGCTGGCCTCCGGCGGCGACAGGACCATCGAGGGCCCCAGAGCGTCGCCCCAGCCGGTCACGGCTTGCGCGCGCAGCTCGTGGCCTTCCACGCCCCCTTCGACCCACGCGAGGAGGAAGCGGTCGTGGCCTATCGGGGCAAGCTCGGGCGCCATCTCGCCCGCTCGGTTCTCCCCCGGTGCGTAGAACGTACGCTCGACGACCTGCCTCTTCCCTTCGATCCCGACGCCGAAGAACGCATGCGGCGCGTCGTACGTGACGACGCCGAGCTTGATCTGCGACTCTACGTCGTCGTGCGATTCCCACGCGAGCAGGGTCCCGTCGGAGCTGTCGGCGCGAGCCGTGGAGTGCGCTCCCGGTGAAGGGCACGAGGCCGGATGCGGGCCGTCGGAGGTGGACAGCAAGTCGGCCACGACGCAGCGGGACGCCTTGGTCGCGAACCGGACCGAGAAGCTTCCGTCCTTCTCGCTCGCCTCCACTCCGCCCGGCGCGAACACCCGCCTGGCCACCACCTTCGCCCGGCCCGTGGCGTGGCACGCCGCAGCACCGGTGACGGTGCCCGGGGCCCATGACGTCGGGATGCCGTCCGAATCGACACCGGCCACCGCCGGTTGGCCTGGCCCCATGCCGCTCGTCGCGCAACCCAAAGAGCCCACTGTCGCCGCCACCACCAACCCCAATTTGATGTCCATGACCAGGCTTAGAGCAAAGGGGAGGCCAACGACGCGGGGCGGTCAATGGCTCGAGGAATCAAGGGGAAGTGCGCGTCGGGCGCCGCCGAGCGCCGGCCGATCGACGAGGGTTCGTCAGCGGACTGACGAAGGTTCGTCGGCCTAGAAGCCCGTGCTGCCTGGGTCCTGCCCGAAGCCGGTGTCGCACGTGCCGCTCTGAATCTCGCCGGACGTGCTGCACTTGTCGGTCACCGGCGACTGCCAGGACGTGACGGGATTGTCGATGTTGCTCTGCGACCAGAACCCCCCGAGGACGAGCCTCCGGAAGACGACGATCCGATAGTATCATATGATACTATCTCCACGTGCCCCGCGCGCCCGTGTACCGGCCCCCCTTTACGCTCACGGGCACGCTTCTCTCCACGTGCACCGAGATCGCTCGGCTGGTGGGGCGCATCGAAGGCCTGCCAAGCTCCACGCCCCAGGTGCATCTCCGGAGACGGAACCGCATCCGCACGGTTCAGGCCACGCTCGCCATCGAGGGTGCGGGCCTCGATGAGCCGCAGGTCACGGCGCTCCTCGAGGGAAAGCGCGTCGTCGGCGGACGAAGCGAGGTTCGTGAAGTAAAAAACGCGATCGCGGCCTACGACCGCGTGGCGCACCTCGATCCGAGCAGCGTGAAGGATCTCCTGACCGCTCACGGAATCCTCATGGGCAGCCTGGTCGCGGACGCGGGGCGCCTGCGCAAAGGGGGAGTCGGGGTCCTGGAGGGAAGCCGCGTCGCCCATGTGGCGCCGCCCCCTTCGCAGGTGCCCCGGCTCGTCGAGCAATTGCTCGGCTTCGTCGGCGGCGACCGCGAGACACATCCGATCGTCAAGGCCGCGCTGACTCACTATGAGCTCGAGTTCATTCACCCCTTCTCGGACGGAAACGGACGCATCGGCCGCCTCTGGGAGCACCGCATCCTCCTCGACGTCCATCCCGTCTTCGAGCACGTGCCGGTGGAATCCGTCGTGCGGGAGCGACAGGCTGCCTACTACGCTGCCCTCGGAGAAGCGGATCGCTCGGGCGATGCGACCCCCTTCCTGATGTTCTCGCTCACCGCCATGCGCGACGCCCTCATCGAGCTGATGACGGAGCTGCGCCCCGAACCGGCCACGGCGGCGACCCGTCTCGAGCGGGCGCGCGCGCACTTCGGGAGACGCGAGTTCTCTCGCGCCGACTACGCGCGGCTGTTCCCGTCGATCTCGGCGCCGACCGCCAGCCGCGATCTACGAGCAGGCGTCGACGAAGGGATGCTCGCTCGCCGAGGGGACAAGGCGACGACACGGTACAGGTTCGTGCGCGCTCCTGCTCGGTAGCGGAGGAGCGTCAGGGTTTCGCCGATCACCTCTCGCGTGGCATGCAGGCGAGTCCCCTCGGCCGCCGCTGCCCTCGTGAGAGCCTCCGCTCGCGCGTGGTTCCGATCGTCCGGGCACAGGGCCGCGAACCAGAAGGACGTGTCGACGTAAGCGTCGCGGGTATGAAGCACCTCAGCGCACGCGACCGGTCAGGTGCTCGGTCTTGCGCGAAGAGACGTCACGCGGACGGCGCCCCGACGGACGCTGGCCCATCTTGCGCATCGCGGCCAGCAGTCGCCGGGCCGCGTCGTCGGCTGCAGCTTCCGGCGCGACGATCCTCGCGACGACCTCGCCGCGAACGGTGACTTCGATGACTTCGCCGCGACGCGCCTTCTGCACGAGCTCTGGCAACCTTCTGCGAGCGTCGCTGATGGGGAGCTGCATGTACACTTTGTACATCTCCGCCAGGGCCTCGGCAACGGCGACCTCGCTTGGTTTCTCCCCCTCCATCTCGTCCACGCATCGTCGTCGGTTCCAAGCGCCGGCGCCCGACTCACTCCCGTGTTAGATGCGGATTCGACGGAGGACTCGCCATGTACGTGCCGGATGCGTTTCGGCTCCACGACCACGCTGCTCTGCTTGCGCACGCCTCGGCATACCCGTTCGCCACCGTGATCACGCGCGGCGAGACCAGCGTTGGGGTGAGCCACCTACCGCTTCTCGTAGACGTCGCGGGGGATCGCTTGCGCGGACACCTCGCACGCAAGAACGAGCAGTATGCGCACCTCGCGGCCGGTGCGGAGGTGCTTGCGATTTTCCACGGTCCTCACGGGTACGTGTCTCCATCGGTGTACGCCGATCAAGCGGGCGTGCCGACTTGGAATTACGTGGTGGTGCACGTGCGTGGCAGGGCGCGGCTCGTCGACGAAGCCGGGCTTCGGGTGATCCTCGACGACACGGTGACGCTCTTCGATAGGACCGGATGGCGCCCGGAGGCGAACGAGCCACTCGTAAGCTCGATGCTTCCCGCGATTGCGGGCTTCGAGATCGAGATTCTCCACGTCGAAGGCAAATGGAAGTTGAGCCAGAACCGTTCGCTCGCCGATCAGGCTCGCGTGGTCACGTGGCTCGAAAGCGGCGACGATCAGAGCCGTGCGCTCGCCCCACTCATGCGTGGTCGCCTCTGAGGTCATCGGCGAATGGAAAGGGCGCGTGCGGTGAGACTAGGGATCGCCCGAAAGCGGGTTGTGCGAAGTCGCAGCCGAGGGGGCGTCGGCGCAGCAGCGGAACCCGATCTGATAAAAGTAAAAGCCTTCTCCGTGAGCACGCGTCGTCGCCCGGCACGTCGTGCGGACGGGGCCCCAGTAGCCGCCCTTGAGAATCGACGGACGCTCGCCCGGTCGGACGGAGGTCGTCCACTCGTCGACGTTGCCCGTCGTATCGTAGACGCCGAGCGTGCTTCGACAGCGCGGGCGCGAGCCGGACTCCTCGCCCTGCCACAGGCGGTCGATCTCGGCCTCGAAGCGGGGACCCCTACGAACCTCGAAGAGGGTCAGGTCAACCGGACGCCATGGCCGGTCGATGACGCACGCGTCCCGGTCCCGGACGTACCCCTCCGGGAAGGGGGTGGCCTCTTCCCCTTCGCAAGCGAAGGTCCATTCGTCCTCCGTGCACAGCCGCCGTTCTTCACGCGCACAGAGATCGCGCGCTTCGGTGAAACTCACGACGATCCAGGGATACATGCCGCGACGATTCGGGTACTCGAAGCGATCGATGCAGTAATGCATGGGCACCTCCGAGAAGCTTCGCGACAGCGCGAGCCATCGGTTGCGGTCGTATCGCGCGCACCGCTCGGGATATTCGCGGGCAATCCAGTCGATGCAAGCGTCTTTCTGACGGTCCTCGATAGGTTCGCGCTTGGGCGATTCCTCGACTTTCATCCGCCCACGTACCTCGACCATGCCCGCGGCGCAGACCCCCCGAGTGCCTTCTGCCGCGTCCGTGACGTCGACGTCCTCCATGCCGGACGAGGCAATCTGCCAGTACTTGCCCTCCATCTGCTGCCAGTCGTGCTCGATGGGCGAGCGGGCAGTGCTCGGGCCCCGCGGGACCATGGATGCGAACGTTCCTTCCGACCCGGACGGCGCGTGCCCCGAGCTGGTCGCGATCATGATCCCGAGGGCGACGAGCGCGAGCGCGCCCGTGCGCGCCCTCGACAGGATCCCGTAGCGGGAGGTCATCGCTGCGGCCTCTAGGGTCGCAGGCGTCGACGGCGACGGCAAACCCGAACCACGCAGCGTTCACCGGCGAGCAGTTCGAGCGGCTCACCGCGGTGAGACCGCGGCCATCGATCAAGGGAGGTCCGGTTGGACCGAGAGCATGTGTCCGTCGGCGTATCGCTTTGCCCTACTCAGCACGCGAAGGCCTTCGTCCACCGAGTCCGCGCTGAGGATGACCGCGAAGTTGCCGTTCTCCGACCGGACATCCACGTTCACCCAGGCGCCTGGCAAGAAGAACGGGTCGTCTGCGGCGATGGCAGCGTGCTCGCGTTCGAGGATCCGGCGCGCACCACGGCACTGCAGAATTCGCGTGAGTGTGTCGGCGGTTAGCCCCTCGGGGGGGCGGATGAGCAGCTTGGCGCCGTTCACTCGCTGCTCGCCGCCATTGTAGGAGGCGTGAACGAACGAATAGAGCGGCTCGACGGAGATCACCCGAGTCGACCTCAGCAGCTGCGCCTCGCCCTGTGCGGTCGCGCTGCCGTCGCACTGCATCTTCTCCACACCTGCGGCCTGGACCTCGGGTGAGACCGAGCCGCATCCCAGCAGCACAAGGGCGAGCGTCGCCGCTAGCGGATTGCGTTGATTTTCCATGACGAACTACTTCCTTGCCACTGCGCGACGCGCCGCCTAACGCGGCGAAGGGGCACCAGCGTCGGGAGCGTAAGCACCTCACCTTTCGGCCCGACGTCCGCCGCGTGTCGTCTTTATGTCTTTTTTATCGGCGAGGAGGGCTGTGAGCTCACCAGCCGCCCGACGGCGCGATGGCACCAAGGAACTGCAAGACGCCGCTTCCGCTCTGGCCGCCCGTCGTCTTGGTGTCGTCCCATGTGGACGTGTCGTTCGTGAGAAACCCGTGGTGTTCGTTCCACTTCAAGGCGCCCGAGTAGTAGCCGGAGGTCGTCGCCGTGATCTGCATCAGGGTGGGGCCGCTGGCGCCAGAGATCGTCGTGCAATTGACGGCCGGCGGCGTGCCGAGCGTGCACCCGCCGAACTTCGACAAGATCTGCGCTTGCCCGTCGGCCACGGTGACGGAACTGCTCGTGTTGAAGTACATGCTCAAAAACCACGTGTCGACGTAGTCATCGTTGCCGTCAAAAACATGGAAGGAGTCGCCCACGGTGTTGTGGAACACCTCGTCGGACAGCACCTCCTGCATCGAGACGAGCGGGCCGGGGCTACCGGCGGGAGTCGCCTGGGAAACGAAGCTCGAGTTGTAGTCCTGCATCCAGGTGAGGCCCCACGCGTCGGCCATGTAAGCCTCCTGATAGCTCACCGTGGTCGGCGACACGCACTCGGGGCAGCCCGTGCGAGGGCCTGTGGGGAAGCCCAGGTAGCCCTGCGATGCCCACGTCTTGCCATTCGAGTTCGGCGTGCCCGTGAAGTACGGGGTTCCGCCGTCTGAAATCGTGATCATCGTCTCGCTCGACGGCAGGATCTGCCTGAATGCGCCGTACAAGAGGAGGGCTCCAAATCCTCCTGCACTGCCGCCGGTCACGACGCTCATGGTCGGAGAGAACCCGTAGCTCCGGACCGACTTGTCCGTGTAGGTAACCGCCTGGGTCGCGTTGGAGAATCCCGTGAAGTTCCTATTCGATGGGGTCCTGAAAGAACTCGCGGTGTCATCGCGGTCACCGATGTGAAGGTCGCCCGTGCAGTACGGAACGAAGACCTGAAGGTATTCGGTGAACGGATTGATCGTCCCCGTATGATCAAAGATGCCTTGCCCCAAGCTAGGCTTGTACTCGTACATCCCGTTGATATCGTCGCTCCCATCGGCCGTTAGGTACGTGTTGAAGCTCGAATACGGGAAGTTGGTGCGGACCACGAAAGGTGCTGGAGGAGGGGTTGGGGGCGACCCGAACGCGATCAGCGCGACGTCGGCCGCCCACGTGGTGGAACTGGGCGCCACGTTCGTGTTGCATGTCGTCTTGTCGAAGCAATAACCGCCGCCGTCGAACCAGTACATGATCTTGCCGTTCCACGTCGTGGGAGCATAGACCCCTATACCTGTCCCTGAACCGTCCAGGCACGTCGGGGCGTAATCGAGGTCGGTCACCTGGTTGGCGCAAGTGGAGCCCGAGGGGCACGCGGTCTGCGTGTGCCAGTACCAGGTGCTGTTCCAGGTGATCGAGAACGCCGCGGCGGAGCGTGTCGTGCATAGGACAGCCCCGACCAGTGACAACATCCAGAATCCCCGTGTGGTTAGCTTGATCACCATATACGCCCTCCCCGTCAAACTGCCTGCGATCCCGATTACCTAAAACCCACTCGCGTAACACGGGTTCTCTCTCCAACGCCATAGTCATTTCTTCCGCCGCTCGCATTTGCCTTGGCTTTCGGGAGCTTGGCCAGACACGCGTACGAGCGCGCGCAAGAACACCCTCGCACCACACGCCAGGGTGTCACGAGCAAGAGCTCTTCCGAGCTCCTTGTCGCCAAGGGTCTCTACGAGAAGGCGACCGGCCTCGAGCCAGAGAATGCCCTCGCCCGCCGAGTCACTTCCCGGGAGGCTTCCCCTCTAGATCCTGCGGAGTCAGCCCGTCCTTCACCGCGTTGCGCGCTCCCTGGACCTGCAGGTCGTTCTCCCCGGCCGGGTCGAGCTGCTTCGCCTCGTCGAGTTTGCGTTCGCACTTGGCCCACAGCCGGTCGCCGCAGGCGCCGAACGCCTCTTGGCGCAGCGCCGCAGCGCGCTCCTGTGGCGTGGGCGGCCTTGGCTTCTCACCCTCCAGGTCCGGCCCGATCTGCACCGGCTCGTGATGGAACCAGGCGACCACTTCTTTCTTCTCGACCACGAGCGCGATCGCAACCGCGCCCATCGCGGCCGCGACCAACCATACGGACCACGTGCTTCTCTTCGGTTGAACGGGCAGGGCGGCGACCTTGCGCTTCCCCGCACGCTCGAGGGCACGCGCGATGAGCTCGTCGGCGGTCGGGGTGTGCTCCGGCTCGATCCCGGCGGCGCGCATCTGGCGATTGACCTCCTCGTCGCTCGTCTTGTCGAGACGAGCGAGGTCTTCCTCGCGAAGGAGCTTCTCGATGAACATCCATCCGCGGGCGTGGTCGGGCTCAGGGTCGTCGGGCATGGTCAGGCGCCTCCCCTCTTCTTAGCCTTCCTTTGCGCTTCGTTCCTCCTCTGCGTTTCCAGCTCGGCCTCTTCCTCGACGATCTTGGCCGCCTGGTACATGAGCCGCCGGTACGCCTCGTGCGCCTCTTTCTCGGTGCAGCCCGCGTGAGCCGCACGTGCCTCGTCGCCCTCGATGCCCAGACTGCACGCGTCGAAGACCCTCACGGCGAGCGGATCGCTCCCCTCCATCCGAGCTCGAAGCCGATCTCCCCAGCGACCCCGGCGCTCCGCCTCACTGACGTCCTCGAGCGCCTCGTCGGCCAAGGGGCGCGGATCGACGAGGACCTCCTCGACGTCGAGCTCGGCGCCCACTCCCTCGAAGCGCGCGTACCCCTTGCGCGCTCGTTCGACCGCGAGGTCGTCCATCACGAACCGCATGTGGCGGAAGAATGTGCGCTTGGCGGGATCCCACGGCTTCCTGTCGGGGTCGCAGGCGCAGACGATGGCGTCGGCCACGAGATCCTTCGCGTCCCACTCCGTGTGAGTGCGCCAGTAGGCGTACTTATATAGGGAGGAGGAGAGCCCTTTGTCCTCGAGCTGCTCGAGGACCAGCTTCGACGACGGGGCGTCCTTGTCGAACACGGCGGGGGGACCCTATCACGAAGGAGATAGACTTGACCGCGATGGTCCCGAGTCTTCACCAGCGGGTCGATCGGATCATGCCACGGTGATCGCGCGGGGTCACCGTGGGCACAGCTCGCGATTGCCTTCTTCCGACGTTCGCATATTGGGGGTGGCCAATCAGCGAGCCAGCGACCGACAGGACGTCCTCGACGACATGGACCTCGGTCATCACCCCCGACGCGGTTGCTGCGATGGCCTCCTCCATCGGCGTCACGCAAGACCTCATGCTTGGAGCGATCTACGTCGTCGTCCACGACTGCCTGGGCTCGTATGCGCCCGGAGTTCAGGTCACGACCGACAACAGCGATCCACGGATACTCGAATTCTATCAGTTCGGCAGCGAGGCGACAGGGACGCCATCGAACGGTCTCGCGGTCTTCATCAACGTGCCTCCTGGCCTGCTCTCCCTGACGGCGACGCCCAACACGCTCGGTACGCCGTCGAGCCAGTTCACAGTCAATGTCGCTGCGGGGACCTTGACCGAGGTTGGAATGTTTCCGACGCCGAACCCATGATCTCCCCCCCTCCGTAGGTCCCGGGGCGACGGACAGCCGAGAGTCAGTGGCGAGAGGGGGTCCACCTCATCGAAAGCTCAACGTGAGACTCAACATGGGTGCGTCGCCACCGGTTGTAGTTGCCGGTTTACATTACCGTGGTACTATGATGCGCATGTCGCTGCCCCAGTCGAAGGTCACTGCGCAGGGTCAGATCTCCGTGCCCGCCGAGATCCGGCGCAAGCTCGGCATTGGGCCCGGCTCGGTGTTGGAGTGGGACGAGCAGGGCGAACGAGTCGTGGTCCGCAAGGTGGGGCGATTCTCCTCGCGGGACATCCGCGACGTGCTGTTTCAGGAGCGTCCCCGAGCCCGGACGCTCGACGAGCTGACGGAATCGGTCCGGCGCTACGCGCGGGCCAAGCATGCGCGCCGTTGATACCAACGTGCTCGTGCGCCTGCTGACGGGTGACGACGCAGGCCAGGTCGCCTCCGCGGAGGCATTCACCGAACGAGGTGCCTGGGTCTCGCATCTCGTCCTCGCCGAGACGACGTGGGTGCTGGCCTCCGCGTATGGTCGTGGTCACGCGGCCATCGCCCAGGCCATCGACATGCTGCTTCAGCACAAGCTGCTCACGGTTCAGGATGCCGGCGTTGTCTCCGCGGCGCTCGTGCACTACCGCCGCAAGCCGGCGCTGGGATTCTCCGATTGTCTCGTGCTCGAGGTCGCCCGCAAGGCGGGGCACGGGCCGCTCGGAACGTTCGACAAGGATCTGAGCAAGCTTCCGGGCGTGCAGAAGCTGTAGACCGAGCGACGCACTCGAGAGAGTAGGCACTGCTTAGGCACTGCTAACGCTGTACGTGTAGAGCGACGTGCAAATCCGCGGCAATCGCGACGTGGGACCAGGCCTCCATTGGCACTGCGTCGACGCCCAGCTCGCAGCGCAACGTGGAGGTCCTCGTCGGAAGCCCCGCGAGGCGACGCCGGTAAGGTAAGGCCGACCGATGCCCCCATGGGGCGAGTTGCAGGCGATGGAGGGCACTGTCAAGAAGACTCATCCCGTCGCCGCCGAGATGCGGTTGGGCGAGCGATCGGTGTCACATGGTCGTCGACCACTTGCCGCCGGGCTGCTGCGCGCAGGTGGCCTCCGTAGTGCTAGCCGATGGGCCACCGTCGACTGCATAGTAGCACTCGGCAAGAACGGATCCGGAGGTGGTCGTGCAGCAGCCGACGAGGCCAGCGGTGGGGCAGGCGGTTACGAACATCACGTTTTGCTGCTGGTTGCACAAGGCTTTCGCCGACGTCATCTGAGCCTCGGTAGAGTAGGTGATCGCGAAGCATTCCGGGGGGCCGCCATCGGTAAAGACGCAGGCGAGACTGCCTAGGCTCGACGAAGAAGAACATGCAGCCGCGAGCGCGAGGGAAAGCATGGCGAAGAGGGACAGACCCCTGGCGTGACCTTTCATCGGCGCGCTCTCTTTTTTGTCCTCGAACGCATCGTTGCACACCGGGGCGTGCGGTGGCAGAGCACAGATCGCTTTCTCTTCTTGCTCACCGAGCGCGCATAGCAAGCTCTTCAGCATCTTCGGGCCTTCAGTTTTGGGCCGCGATCTACCGAGGTGTGTCTGTCGTGCCTATTGTGTGGCCGCCTTCATAACCGTGCCGCTACACGCACCCCCGTCGTTAGGGCAGGGGGGGGTGTCCGTCCAGTAGACGCTTGTGGAATAGACGGCAATTGCGTCTGGACTCTGCCCAGAGGCGAGCGTTATGGGGGTACCACCGTTCAGTGGCACCTTCATCACCGAGCTAGTTGACGCCCAGTACACGCTCGTGGAATCGATGGCGATGCCGCTGGCCGAGGTCGGCACTGACGCAAGGGTGGTTGTGAGGCCGCCGCCGATAGGCGCCTTGGCGACCGCCCCGCCGCCGACGTTCGTCCAGTAGACGCTCGCACCGTCCACGGCAATAGCCCATGGCAGGTTCTGTCCCGAAGCGAGCGTCGTCACCGTGCCCCCAGTCGTGGGCACCTTCGCGATAGTGCCACTCTGGTTCGCCCAATAGACGTTCATGGCTTGCACCGCGATACCGTTCGGGTTGGCAAGCCCTGAGACGACAGCGGTCGGGGTGCCCCCGCTCAGGGGCACTTTCATCACGCTGCCGCTGCTGCTGCTGTTCGTCCAGTAGACGTTTGTCGCATCCAGAGCGATGAAGCCGGGATGGCTCTGCCCCGATGCAAGCGTGACGACCACGCCACCGCCGAGGGGCACCTTCATCACGGTGCCGTTGCTGCTCGTGGGGGCAATGGATCCGTAGTTGACCCAGTAGACGCTCGTTGAGTCGACGGCAATTCCACTTGGGCCCGCCAACCCAGAGGCCAGCGTGGTAAGTGCGCCACCGCCGAGCGGCACCTTCACTACCGTGCCTCCGTTGAAGTTTGTCCAGTACACACTCGTGCTGTCGACGGCGATGGCTCCAGGGTCGTCTTGTGCGGAGGCGAGCGTGACAAGGGCACCGCCACTGCCCCCGTCGCCTGAGCTGTCGCTGGTGTCGCCTTGGCTACCGTCGCTCGCACTGCCGCTACTGGAGGTGGTGCCGCTTGAGCTGTCTGAGCCGCTTTCGCTTCCCGACCCGCCGCTGGAGGAGCTGGAGGAGGAAGACGTCGCACCCGTTGTGCCGCTGTCAGCGCCTCCGGCGCCGCCGTTCGAGTTGGAGCAGCTAACGGCGATTGCACCAGCTAGTGGCAACGAAAACCAAAAGGCTGCGCTTCTCATAGAATCAGCCCGCATGCTACGGAAGCGGTATCACGTTGACCGCTATGCTTGCCTGCGACGCTCCCTCCTCAGCAAGGAGCTGCACGTCGTGGCCTTCTTCTGCCAACGTGGGGACCCAGGAAATGGTGTAGACGACGCCGGCCGTGGCAGGGAACTGGTCGATCACCGTCGTACCGATGGTGACTGTAAGCCAGGCGCTACCGATGCTGCTAGGGAAGCCCTCCACAACGATAACGTAGTCCTGAGTCACAATTGCGTCGGATGTGCCGTTTGGGGACATAGCTAGATTGTTTCCCAAGTCGTCCTGCAAGATGAGCGTCGGCTGTGTCGCCGGGCCGCAGGTGGAATTGAATGCGTTGATGCATACGTCGGTACCAGTACAGCAGCCCTCGCCGCAGACGGCCAGCGTTCCACCCGTGCAGCAAGACCCTATTGACGTACAGGCTCCCTCGCAGCAGAGACCGTCGCTGCATACGACCGACCCTCCACCGCAGCAGTTCCCTTGGGCGTCGACCACTCCGGTTGAGCAGCAATTCCCGCTGCCATCGAGAACGTTGGTCAAGCAGCAGTTATTTTGATGGTCGCACTCCCCTCCGGTGCAGCACTCGCCGTTGCAAACGGTATTGGAGTCGCAGCAGGTCGTGTTGGACGCGCACATTGGCTGGTTGGCAGGGCAACAGGCGCCAGTGCCAGGGCATGCTCCTTGTCCAGTCGGGCAGCAGAGACTAACAGTCGCATCTCCACACTGCATCCCGGACGCGCAACACACGGTGCCACATCCCGCCTGTCCGGTCGGGCAGCATAGGCTCACAGCGGCATTCCCGCACTCCGATCCAGCCGCGCAACACGCGTTTCCGCACGGCGTGGTGTTTTGTGTCGATTCTCACAACCATGGGACCCCTCGTTTCTCAGGAGCATTCCCCCCTGGGTCCCCGTCGCGTGATCGTGGATTGAGTCTCGTTAGTTCTTCTTCTTCTGTCCAGCCTTGTTCGCCTCCTCGGTGCGCGCGAGCGTGGGCTTGAGGCGGCGCCGGTAGCTCTCGCCTTCGACGACGAGGTCGTAGGCGTTGCTGGTGAAGCGGTCGATGGCGGCCTGGGCGCGGACCGGGTCGGCGAAGGTGGCGAGCCACTCGTCGGGGCCGCGGTTGCTGGTCACGATGATCGATCCGGCTCGATGCCGCTCGGTCAGGATCTCGTAGGCGTCACGGCTCTCGGTGGGATCCATCGCATCGAGTCCGAAGTCATCGACGACGAGCAAATCGACGGCGATGAGTCGGCGCAGCTCGGCGTCGTAACTGTTGTCGAGACGAGCGTGGCGCAGACTTTTGAGCATCTTGTCGGCACGCACGGCGAGGACGGAGTGCCCCCGCCGACATGCCAGGTGGCCGAGCGCGTGAGCCAGGAACGTCTTGCCGACGCCGACGGGACCGACGATGGCGACGTGCGTCCGCGCTTCGACGAAGCGCAGGCTCACCAGCTCGTTGAGCAGGGCTTGATCGAGCGTGGCGTTGGCGCTCGGGTCCCAGCGCTCCAGGACAGAGTCGATATCGAGGCCGGCCTTGTCGGCCCGCACGGTGGCCGAGACGCTGTCGCGTCGCGAGACTTCGTCGCCGAGCGCGAGCAGCAGAAAGTCCTGGTGCGGCATCTTCTGCGAACGTGCCAGGACGAAGCGCTCGGGCAGCGTATCGAGCAGCCGTCCGAGCTTGAGTCGCCGGAGCACGGTTTTGAGCTCCGGTTGGATGATGTCAGTCATGTGT
Organism: uncultured delta proteobacterium; assembly: GCA_963847465.1. Lineage (GTDB taxonomy): Bacteria > Myxococcota_A > Polyangia > Polyangiales > Polyangiaceae > Palsa-1150. The sequence continues at coordinate 768,887 of CAWKAF010000034.1, forward strand.
TTCCTCCTCCTTCTCCTCCACGACGGAGGGCGAAGCTTTGTGCGGGCCGCAGGTAGCGGCCGAGCGGGATGACGTGCGCGCCGTCGGCGGCGGCGTCCGGGGCCGGCACGGCGAGCGAGAGCATCCGCGCCAGGCGATGGACGCTCGTCATGTCGTCGCGCAGTGCGCGAGCGCAGGTCTCTTCGACGCGCTCGTCGCCGTAGCGACGGCAAAGCGAAAGCAGCGCGCGTACCGCGCGCATCTTGGTCCACGGCAGGGGCGAGTCGAGCAGTCTCTCGGCGAGCAGGCCCACGCTCTCTCCGTGCTCGCGTGCTTGGCATTGCAGCCACGCGACGTCGCGCATGGCGTACGGAGCGCGCTCCTGGGGGAAGTCGCTCGGATCGATCGCGCGGCCGCCCTTGGGCTGGCGTGCGTGCGTCTTGACAATCGTCGTGCCGTCGTAGAAACGCACGAGCTGACGGTCGGCGCGCGCCCTGAGGCGCTTTCCGATGAGGCGTGTGGGCAGCGTGTAGAGCGCGCCGGCCACCTGCGCAAAGTGATCGCGGGCGACCTTGGGCTCGCACCACACGGGCACGTCGAAGGGCTCACGGGGCGCGGGCAGCAGCGTCGGTTTCTCGACCGTGTCGAAGTGCTCGCGCGGCAGCCGGTGCGTCGTCGAGTGCCGGCGCATGCCGTACTCGTGCTCGCACCAGCGCAGGGCGATCTCGCGGGCGTGGCCGACGTCGCGCACGACCTCGCCACCGAAGCAGTCGTCGCGTACGTCGCGTACGCCTCTCTCGACGCGCCCCTTGTCGGTAGGCGTGCGTACGCGCGCCGGGTCGATGACGAAGCCGCGCGCCTGCGCGTACTCCAGGAACGCCGTCGCAATCTTGGGCTCCAGCGGGTCGGCCGTCTGCACGATGACCTTGGTGTTGTCGGGGACCGCGACGCGGAAGACGCCGCCGTAGAACTCCCACGCGGCCTCGAACGCCTCGATGGCGGTCTCGGTCGTCTCACGCAGGCACGGATACACGAAGCGGTAGCGCGACACGTGGGGCGTGAAATCCACGCGCGGAATCGACGTCGGTGCCCGCGCGCGTCGGGGGCCAGCATCGTCATCCAGCCCGTGTCCACTTGCAGCTCCTCGCCCGGCTCGCCGTCGATGACGGGCAGCGTCACCTGCGCACGACCGAAGCCCAGCTCGCTCGACGCGAAGCGATGCAGCGTCGAATACGGGACCGTCACGCCCTGGCGTTGAAGCAGGCGCCGAACTTTCGACAGCCGCACGCTGTGACTGAGGTGTCCCGCGATGAAGCCGCGTTGCTCCTCGCAGCGGCGCCACGCCTCGCCGTACTCGTGCGCCATCGCCGTGCCGATGCCGAGCGTCCCCAGGACCGCGGCGAGCCGCTCGTCGGTCAGCGCCGCCTCGCCCGCGCCGGCGGTCATCGCGCACGCCTCGGCGGCCCGCGCGTAGCGACGCACCGTCTTCGGATCGAGCCCGAGCCGGGCGGCGATCCGTTTCTTGCCCACCCCGGCCAGCCACTGCCGGAGCACCTCCTTGATCTCGACCATCGTCACCTCGCGGAACGCCATCGATGCCTCCGGGCACCGCGGCCAGCGCGGTACACGAAGCGCGTCGTACAGGGGCGATCACGCGAGGGGGGGAATGCTCGTGAGAAACTTCAGCCGAGAGGGGGGAATGATGCTGAGAAACTCCCCGCTCGGTGGGGGGAATGCTCGTGAGAAATACTGCCGCGAGGGGTCCCTACGTCGTGAGA
>CAWKAF010000035.1:0-6074 GCA_963847465.1 uncultured delta proteobacterium
GCATGCTCGCAAGCGCTCGCGTCGCGACGCGCGCGAGCCGAGGCGTGTACGTGCCCTCGACCATCCCCAGCCGAAGATCGAGCGGCACCGCGACCCGTCCGCGACCCGACTGCTGATAGACCGCGCGCTCCAGCGATACCGTGCCAACACCGTCTCGTAGTCGTGCGGCGTCTCGCGACGATTCCCCCAGCGCTCGCCGTTGATTTCCACCTCGGGCGCGTCCGCGTCGGCGCGTTCATCGCGATGGCCATCTGCGCTCGACCCCACGCCTTGGCCATCTCCAGCACCCGACCCTCGACCACGTCTACGTCCACCTCGTGCGCCTTGAGCCTCCAAGTTCCTCGCCCAGTTCGAGCATCCGCCGCTCGATGCCCTCGACATCTTCCCGGTTCGTCATGCTCGCCTGTCACAGACCGACCACGGCGCTGCAAGCAAAGACCGACACGCCCGGTCGCTTTGCAGTCAGGCGATCAAATCACGCCGTGGATGGAGTGGACCCCGACCTGCCGCTGGAGCCGTTACAGCAAGACCGCCGCGATGCAGCTCGAGCCACGAACAGCTCCAAGGACAGCTACCCGCTCGGAGCGTTTTCGTTTCAACATCGGGATACGCGTTTCACGTGGCTCGACGAGGGCGGCGAGCGCACCGGCCGTATCCTGTCGTCGTCGCCACGTGCATCGCGCAAACGAACCCACGCGCCTATCTGCATCGTGTCGTTCACTGCATCGTGCACGGATGGCCACAGGCCAACTTCGTGACCTTCTGCCGGATCGTATGCTGCCGAACACCCCGAGCTCTACGTCGGCGACCGTCGCTCACGCATGCCCAGGAGGCGTCGGCGTCGCACGAGCAAAGTGTGACGTGGACAGCTGACCCCGGCGTCCGTTCAGGCAATCGTCGGCGCGAAAGAACAGAACCTCGAGCAAGGTCCGGTGATGCGGTATCCAGCGTCGCGCTCGGTCGGTATCCGCAGGGAGCGGCAGAGGTTGGAACAACGGCACGTGATGTCGACGACGAAGGCTCTCCTCCCCTGCGTCGCGGCTTCGTCGCGCTCCCATCCACGGCATCTCGACGACTTCGCGTTCGCCCGAGCAGCTTGAACGAGCCAAACGCGCCGTCTCGGTTAAAGGGCCGAGCGACGCCACCTATATCCGCCACTTCCTTCGCGCCGCGTACCCAGAGTTGCTCGAGTACCGCGACTTCACGTTTGGCTTTCTCGGCGGCTCCCTTCTCAAGCACGCTGGCGCGTCGATGATCCTGCCGGACTTGCTGAGAGCCTCGTAGCACTCTTTCGCGTTCACCGGGATCATGCGTCGTGATCGATTCGGACCGGGACGCCCCGGACGCGCCATTGGGGAAGCCCTACGTCGCGCGCTTTGTCGAGGACGCTGGGAAGCACGGCTGGGCCACTCGGGTCTGGATTACGGAGGGACGCAAGATGGAGAACTACCTGTCCGACGCCGTCCTTGCGGCAGTCGGCAAGTGCGCGGTCCCGTTGGACGAGCGGTCGGACGCTGCCTTCACGAAGTTCGAGGAACGGGTCAAGCTGGCCGGCGGCACCGACCGCGGGGGAAGGTAGGCTTTTCAAAAGCGGCCGTGGCGTACATGAAGGCCAACGCGGGAACCGAATGGCTGAGCCTCCTCGGCCTGCGCGCACAGATTGACAGGTTGGCTGCGCTCATCCGCGATCGTGCGCGCCGAAGTGAAAATCTGTAACGCCGTCCAAGAACAGAGGAACGGATTCACTGGCCGATAGCCTCTGGACGCCCTCGTTTTCGCGAGCGGAAAGATCGGCGGTATTCCCCATGCTCGGACGGCGCCTTACTTTGGCAGCTACTGAGCAGCCGCGCGAAAGTTAGGGGGCCGCTGCGGGTGTCCTGATCGAGTTTCTTGAGGGAGAAAGCCCGAGCCCCCTCAAGAAACTTGCGAGAAGTCTCCGAGGGGGCTCGTCTCCGGGGTCTTCAGGCTCGGAGGTGTTCAATGATGCACGAGCATTTGCTCGGAGTGGAGTTCTTCACGATGCTCGCGGAGATCGACGAGGAGATCGCAGTGGGGGTGGCCGCTGCGGGCTGTCCGGTCTGCGGGGGCCCGCTGCACGGGGGGAACTACCTGCGAAAGCCGCGTGGTGGCTGGATCGTCGCGGACGAGGTCGAGGCGATCCGGTTCTCGCTCTGCTGCGGGCGACGGGGGTGCCGGCGGCGGGCGCTGCCACCATCCGTCCGGTTTCTCGGGCGGCGGGTTTACTGGGAGGGAGTCGTGCTGCTCGCCTCCGTCCGGGTGCTCGTGATGGGCGTGATCCGGCAGGCGGAGCGAGTGACAGGCGTCCCCCGGCGGACGCTCCACCGGTGGCGCACGTGGTGGCAGGGGGAGTTCCCGCAGTCGCCACTCTGGGCAGTCATGCGCGCTCGGTTTGCTCCGCCCCCGCCCGACGCATCGAAGCTGCCGCTGTCTTTGCTGGATCGGCTCGCAGCAGAGATGGGCAACGCAAAGGAATCGACCGCGGCCGACGTGCTCACCGCCGCTGCCCGGTGGCTCGCCCCCGCGACGACTGGGTCGGTGCCCGACTCCGCACGTTTCGTGTGGAAGCCTTCGCTGTCGTGAGATTCACGCAGAAGATGTGATCTTGGCTGGATTTCCACGTCGCCTAGCGTGCCCGGCGTGGCGACGGACCTTGACCGTCGCCGCTCCCCATCATGAGCGACGACACGAGCACGCCGACGCGCGTGCGCTGGGCACGACTGCGCTTCGCGATCATCGGCCCGCTCCTGAGCATGCCGACCGAGAAGGGCGATCTCGGGGCGCACCTCGCCGACCTCGCTGCGCAACGGTGGCGGCATCCGACGACGCACGAGGTCGTCCACTTCAGCGCCAAGACCATCGAGCGATGGTCGATGCGGCTCGATCCGAGCAGGATCCCATCCGCGCCCTCGAGCGCAAGGTCCACAAGCACGCCGGTACCCACCCCGCCGTCTCGGACGCGACCGCCGCGGAGATCCGCAAGCTGCGCCGCGACCACCCGCGGTGGAGCTACCAGCTCGTGCGGGACAATCTCGCCGTGATCGCGCGAGAGGATCCACGGATGGGGCCCGTGCCGAGCTACGCCACGATCTGCCGGTACATGAAGCATCACGGCCTCGGCAAGCGCCGCAAGCCGCGCCGTCACGAGACCGAGCCGGACTTCGTTCCCCGTGAGCGCCGCTCGTTCGAGGTCGCTCACGTCCACGGCCTCTGGCACTTCGACTTCCACGAGGCGAAGCGCGCGATCTCGCTGCCGAGCGGCGAGCTGCGCAAACCACTCTTGCTCGGCATCCTCGACGATCACTCGCGCCTCTGCTGCCACGCCCAGTGGTACCTCGTAGAGGAGGACACCGAGTCGCTCGTCCACGGCCTCTGCCAGGCTTTCCAGAAGCGCGGACTGCCTCGCGCCGTCCTCAGCGACAGAGGGGCGGCGATGACCGCTGCAGAAACCCAGGAGGGCCTCGAGCGCCTCTCCATCGTCCAGCACGTCACCCTGCCTGCAACCCCTGAGCAAAACGGGAAACAGGAGGTCTTCTGGTCCCAGGTCGAGGGGCGCCTCATGGCCATGCTCGAGGGCGAGCCCGAGCTCAGCCAGCGCTTCGCGGCACTGCATCGCGAGCTTGGCGCCACCTACGAGGCGCGCGTGCAGCAGGCCGCGTGATCATGCCCGCGACGGATGTGGACCCTAGTAGTGTTGGGGCCAGATAGCCCGGTTTCTTAGATGGGGTCTGCTTGCTTCGAGGTCGTCGAGCCGCAAGGCGTATTCGACATTAGGTGATGCGGCCGCAGCCGCACACGGATAGAAGTTGGCACAACGCGGGTTGTGCACCATGACCTCGACCATCGCCGCGACGAGGAGCAAGAAGAGGATCAAGGAAAAGAGAAAAAAAGATCACTTCGAGGTTGACACAGACCGTGGGCTCATAGAATTTTGAATTGGGTCATCCTGGCATCGTCTTCACGAGAGTCGGCATCGCCGTGGTCGACATGGCCCCGAACCTGAAGCGCGGCGGCAGAGTCTTGTGTGACCGGGACCGCCGTTCGCGCTATCAGTCCGCACGTGTCTCCCGCGAAACGACAACTTGACGTAGTTCTTCAGCCGGTCATGCAGTCGGACGCGATGCGGAAGCTGGATCGTGTCGTGCGGGCCGTGGCCGGCAAGGACATCGTCGTTACCCTCACCGGAGAGAGCGGAACCGGCAAGGAAGTCCTGGCGCGCCGCGTCCATGACCTGTCCCAACGGCGCTGCGGTCCCTTCGTCCCGATCAACTGCGCGGCCATGACGGACCAACGAGTGACAGTCACATGGCAGGACGTGGGGGTCGCGATCAAGGCGAGCGCTGAGCGGCGCCTCGGACGGTCCCTGCTCCGCGTCTACCTCGGGCTCGCGCTTTTCGGGCTCGGCGTTGTCGTGGCTTCCCTCGCCGTCATGCACCTCTGACCAAGACGAGCGCGTCCGCGATCGATGAGGCCACCGCGAAGGACGGCCGGCGGTCATGTCCGGACACGATCAAATCGTTGCCGCGGCGGTCGGTTTGCCTTCTCAGGCAGTCGAATTGACTTCGACGGCAGAGCTAGCTAGTTCGTCCGGAAAGGCCGGATGCGGGCATCCGCAGGCCGGTGGCGCTCCTCAGTGCGGTCGCGTTGGGTCGAATCTGCGCGTGACCGCCGTTCGAAGTTGGCGTCGTGCGGGAGGAGGCTGGACTGCGGACAAACGAGCACATCATCGGCGTAGATCGTCGACTGCGAGGATGGCGATCGCGATGCGATGGGTCAGGCCGGCGTGGTTCGTGCGAGGAGGGCGCGCGCGATCGTCAAAAAGTTGTGAGCGACGGTGGAGCACCAGCAGTACGCGCGAAAACGAAGAGCCCGTTCCAGGTACAGCGTGAGAGTCCAAAGGAGCGCTGGAGAAACCAGACCGTGGCTTCGATACCGGCGCGAAAGCTCTTCAGGATGCGACGTACGCGAGGAGTGGAAGTCTGCTCGTCGAGGGGCACACCGGCGGGCTTGGAAAAACAGACTTCGCGCGTCCCGGACTGGGAGCGCTTCGAGATTGTTCTTCGCGGCGAAACCACCATCGAAGGCTGCCCGCTCCGGGGCTTCGCCGAAAAGCGCAGCGTGTCGTTCCGCGGAGCGCACCGTCAGCGTTGAATCAGCTGGGTTGCCTTTCTCGATGACGGGGTCCAGGACGATGCCGCTACGCCCCGTCGAGAGGGTCACCTTGTGCCCGTAATGCGTGTCTCGTCAATCTTTGACGATGATGTCTGTATGCGGCTCGAAGAGGCTGACGAGCTTCTCGGACGCCGGGACCGACTCGCCTCTCAGGACGCGGCGCTCGGTCTGGTCGATGATGCGTTTTACGAGGGGAAGAAAGTGCGAAAGCGTGGCGACCAAGCCCAGGGCCCCGCGTCGCGTGAGCTCCTCCAGCGTTCCGCCGCGCGCACGGTCGTGTGCGTGATCTTGAGCAGGTCCTTGTAGAGCGGAATACGCTTGGCCATGGTGCCCGCATGCAGAATCGCGATCGCTCGTCGCTTCGCTCGCCGTCGATGATTGCAGGCGACCGTGCCGTACTCTTCGTGCGCTCGGAGCAGCGTGCGCGTGAGCACGCGCACGCCGTCAAAAAGAGCGATGAGTCGAGCGGAGGGTGGATGTTCGACTCGACCACGGTCGTATCGGTGCGCATCCATCGGCCGTCCTCGAGCTTGCGCTCTCGCGCCCTCAACACGAGTGCCTTGTTCATCGCCTCCCACGTTTCGTGGCGAATCGACGCAATGTTCGCCTGCAACGCAGACTTCTTCGGCGGTGCCGCCGACGGCGAAAGGCGACAGAAGCCGCGAAGCACGAGCGAGTCACTGAGCTGAAAGGCAAGCTCCTCGTAGCTGGACCCAAACATCTGCTTCACCAGCGCCGCACGCACGACCTGCTCGGCCGTCATGCCCTCGCGTCCCCTCTTCGCGTCGGCCTTTCTTTGGCGAAGCAGGTCAGCCTGAACGCGTCGGAGCACCCCAACGCTCGCATCGAGCAAGGCGCTCATCTCGCAGAGTTCCGCCGCGCGG
>CAWKAF010000036.1:0-13313 GCA_963847465.1 uncultured delta proteobacterium
TACCCGGTTCGTACCCGTCGAGACGAAGCGGGGCGCGCGACGTCGGTGGGCGCGCGACGACGTGCAGCTCTGCGCGCAAGCGATCGCGCTCGAGGAGATGACGGGGGCGGAGGTTGCCGAAGGGGCAATCTTTCACGACGCGTCGAAGCGGCGCCGCATCGTCCGCTTCGCTTCGATCTGCGGCGCGTGACCGCCGATGCCGCGGCCCGTCTGCACGCGATCATCGGCGCGAGTGAGGTGCCTCCGCCTGTCTCCGACGAGCGCTGTCCGTCATGCTCTGATCGGCCCGTGCCAGCCGAGCGCGCTGCTGCCGCCCGGATCTCTCGCTGCGCACCTCCGCATGGCGCTCGAATGATCAACGTCCTAAACACGCTGTACGTGACAACGCAGAACGCGCGGGTTCACCTCGAAGGGGAGAGCCTCGCGTGTTCGTCGAGCGGGGGCTCAAGATGCAAGTGCCGCTCCACCACCTCTCGTCACTGGTCTGCTTTGGACCTACTTGCGTGACGCCTGAGGCCATGCGGGCATGTGCCGAGGCGGGACGCTTGTCGCATTCTCGGACCAACGGGGCGCTTCCTCGCACGCGTTGAGGGCGCGATGGTGCACTCGGCGCTCCGGCGCGAGCAGTACCGCGCGGCCGACGATCCGTACGCACGCTCGCCCATGCGCGCGGGTTCGTGGGTGGGAAGATTGCGAACGCGCGCACTGTCGTCCGCCGCGCAGGCAGGACGCGCGGCGACGACGACGACGCGCTCGACCTCTGCGCGTCGCGGCTAGCGGACTCGGTCGGCGCGTGGTCGACACCATGGATCTCGATGCGCTCCGCGGGGTCGAGGGCGAGGGAGCGGCGCGGTACTTCGAGTCTTCGATCGCATGCTCGGCAAGGAGGAGATGCGCTTGAGAAGCGCAGCCGGAGGCCGCCCGCAACCCCATCAACGCGCTTCTGTCGTTCGGGTACTCACTGCTCGCGGTCGACTGCACGGCGGCGGCGCAAACGGCGGCGCTCGATCCGGCCGTCGGCTTCCTGCACGCTGACCGGCCAGGAAGACCCTCGCTTGCCCTCGACCTAATGGAGGAGCTGCGATCAATCGTCGTAGACCGGATGGTGCTGGCCATGGTGCGATTGGGGCAGATCGGACCGGATGACTTCGAGACGATCGAGACGGGCGAGGTCCGTTTCAAGGACCCGGCACGCAAAGCGTTCCTTGTGGAGTACCAGACGCGCAAGCGCGATCTCGTCAGCCACCCGCTCGCCACGGAGGCCATCAGCTGGGCCCTCGTTCCGCACGTCCAAGCGAGGCTCCTCGCGCGGGCGATCCGGGGCGAGGCCGAGTATGTGCCGTTCCTCGTAAAGTGAAGGGAAACCTCGATGCGCGTCGTCGTCACGTATGATGTAGAGACGCTGACGAAGGAGGGTCGAAGTCGGCTTCGTCGGATCGCGAAGGTGTGCAAGAGTTTCGGCGTGAGGGTGCAGCTCTCGGTCTTCGAGTGCTCGGTCGGCGCGAAGGAGCTCGTGTCGATGCGCGCGCGGTTGCTCGACGTGATCGATGCAGCGAAGGACAGTCTTCGGATATGGTTCGTCAGCGACGATGATGCGCGGAAGACGGAGCATTATGGCATCAAGGCGCCTCTCGACCCGGATGGGCCGCTCATCGTCTGAGCGCCGCCGACCGTCAGCGATCCTGGAACGTCGGGCGGTCGGCGGCGGTAAAACGGTCGGGAGATCGCCGCGCCCGGGCCGCAACGAACTTGGTGGCCGACCGCGAGCAGGGCGAGTCGGCGGATCGCGGGCGAGAAGCTGTATGATTTTGCGGTGCTGCAACGTAGCCATCGCGGGCTCCCTCGGGAGCCCGCGCGAGTTGAAACGATAAGCCGCATGGTCGTGCCTACACAGGCGACATCATCGCGGGCTCCCTCGGGAGCCCGCGCGAGTTGAAACTGCATTGTACAAGGCCTGAGGTCATCCATGTATCGCGGGCTCCCTCGGGAGCCCGCGCGAGTTGAAACGTTCGCCTGAGCGCGAACGATCCCCGACCCGAAGACCGTCGCCCTGCGCGCGCAAGGCTGCCTCAACCGATGCGCGGCGGTTTCTGAGGTCGTCTCCACATACACATACCGCGGGTAAAGGGAGGAAATCGCGATGAAGTTACTCGGTCTAACCGCACTGAGCACGGTAGGCGTGGCCGTCTCCGTGCTAATGACACGCGACGCGTCGGCGCACTACTACGCGACAACAGCTATGGGGACCACAAACGGAAACGCCAACTATGGCGGTGCGGTTTGGCTCGACATCGACAACGCGTTCGGACCCCTATGTTCTACCGGCAACTTCCAAAACCATGAGTTTTGGTACGTCACGGACGCAGCGGCAAACACCTGGATCGAGGTCGGATGGGAATGGGGTCGTATGTACAACGGACAGTGCGGCGGCGGCGTCGATTTTGGGCCGACTCGCGCCCCAACGGCGGCGGCTACCACCAGTGGTACCCCGGCCGCAGTTGGTCTTTTGACACCTGGTACCAAGCCCACATCGAGGCGACCGATACCACGCTGTGCACCTGGTGGGTTTTTCTAGGCGGGTACACGGAGGGACAGTCGACGAGCAACTGTGTCGGCGGTACCAATACCCGGTCGCCGCAAGCCGGGATCGAGAGCGTCGACCAATCCCCCGAAATGAAAGGTTGGCAGACGGCTTGGCAGCAAGCCGGCAACGATTGGAACTGGACGGACGGCTGGGGGGAAAGCCCCTGGTGGACCCCACCGTCGATCGGCAGGAATGATAATCCGCCCAACATCAATTGTACAAACCCGTCCACACCGAACCCGCCGCCGAACTTCGGCTACGACTATTGCGAGGAGTGGTTCAATGAGTCCGAATGATGACCAAGCGGTGCGCGCCGGGCACAAAGTGGCGCGAAAAGTGGCGCTCGGCGGCGGCGCGCTGCTGTGTGCGGCGGCCGTGATCATCGGCGCGGGGTGCGCTTCATCCGATCGGGATCCGCCCCCACCCGGATTCAACGTGCAGGCGGCTCCCGTCTTGCGCCCTGCGTCGGCGGTGGCCACAGTGGCGACGCCCGCCGCATTCGGGGGGACGACCCTTCCCGAGGGAGGGGAGCCAGGCGATCCGGACGCGGGCCTTTCCGACCCGAACGAACGCGCGGCGCTCAAGATCATGGCCATGAACGCGGGCATGGTCACGGGCGTACCGTCGCCGAGCAAGGTGGTCGTGGTGTACGCTTCCGACGCTCAAGCGGCCGAGACCGTGCTAAGCGGCGCGGTCATCAACGATCACTCGCCGGTGTACGTGATCGAAATGACGGGCGGCACCTTCACGGCGATGTCTCACCCGCCCGGCGTCGCGCCGGCACAGGGCAGCGTCTTCACGATGACGATCGACGCGCGCACGCATCGGCTCACAGGTATCGGGATCGTCAATGTCGAGCCGGACATGAGTCAGGTAGGCGCAGGCTCGCCCGAGGTGGACCTACTCGCACAATAAAAGCGGCGCGGGGCGCAGCTCGAGGTTTTGCAGCCACGCCCCGCCGCCGTGCGTCACGGTGCCCGAAGAGCTATGCTTTGCTTCCAGTACGCAGCATGGAGGTATCCCCATGAACACGACGCCGCTCTTGTTTGCGATCGCGCTTTGCGCGTGCAGCAACGCGACCCACGATGAAGTTTCTGACCCCCCGTCGGTCTGTTTCCCGTGGGTCGATAGTGGGTGCTCGTGCAGGCCCGGCTCGGGGCCTCTTACGCAAGGAGGATGTCCAACGGCAGTCTACATGTGCACGGACGGCGGTACGTATGTCTTCAGCGGCGAGGAGGACTGCTCTTTCGGCGACGCGGGATCGCATGAAAACTGAGAAGAGAGCGTGCTAAAAACTCACCGAGCGTAATTGTCGATCACGCGTAGATGGAAATAGGGCGACCGCCCCTGCTGTTTGGGAAGTGCCAACACCCCAACGCAGGAGGGACGCCCATGCACAAGGTACCAATGATGAATCGGGTCGAGAGAAAGATTCCAATTAGGCCGGCAGGTTGTCACGAACCGAACGGTTCGTGACAGGTGCGTGGGCCCGGGGATCCCAGGGGTCCGCTTCGCCATGGGATCGGCTTTGGGCTTCCTACCCTCCGATTGATCCTGGAAGTTGGCCCTGCCGAGCGGCCATGCCCGCGGATGGGGATGCAGAGCGTGCATCCCCCCTCCGGAGCGGGCGTGACCGGCATCGCCGACAAGTTGCTGTCCCAGTGCCCCGTCGTGGTGACCGGGCTGCTCATCCTGGCGCGAGCGATCCTCGCGTCGCTCGGGCTACCGGCGCCGACCGTCGTCGAGATCCTCGCAGCCACGCACGTCTCGCGCAGTACCGCCTACGAAACGCACGACGTGCTCGTCGAGCTGCTGCCGACGTTGATCCGGGCGCGAGGTCGTCCTGCCAAGCCGCCGCCCGCAGCGACCGACCAGGGCGCAGCGTTGACCCGAGCGGTGCTCGGCTACGTCACGCACCACGCCGGGTGCGTGCAGCGCGGCCCGGTGCGCCAGCACTACTCCGACGGCTTCCGGCGCTTCATCGTCGAGCTGCGCGCCGAGCACGCCGCGCTCGACGTCGAGCCGTTCGCCTCCGCCGTCGACGTGCCGCTGGGCACGCTCAAGGACTGGCTGCGCGATCCGATCGCGGCCGCAGAGTCGGCCGAGTCGGCAGCCGTCGCCACCCCCCGACGCCGACAGCGCGCAGATGCAGACCGTGCTCGACGCGTGGACGCGCTGGGACGGCACCTTCATCGGCTTCTGTGACCACGTGCGCGATGGCCTGCTCGTGCCGTTCGGGCGTGAAGCGGTCGCGCGCATCCTCCACGTCCACGGTCTGCGGCGCCCGGCGCACCGCAAGGGCAGGACCCCCGACGAAAGCGCACTGCGCGGCTCGTTCCGCACCTTCTTCCCTGGCGCCCAGTGGGTCGGCGACGGCATGCAGGTGCCCGTCCTCGTCGACGGACAGCGCTTCACACTTCAACTTCGAGCTGGATGTCGACGCGTACACGGGCGCCTTCACCGGCGCCTGCGTGCGCCGCGAGGAGGACGCCGCCGCCGTCGTCGAGGCGTTCCAGGACGGCGTCATCACCACGGGCCAGCCCCCTCTCGCGCTGCTGCTCGACAACCGTCCCTCCAATCACACCCCCGAGGTCGACCTCGCCCTCGGCGACACCCTCCGCATCCGCGCCACGCCCGCGCGGCCCGCAAAACAAAGCCCATGTCGAAGGGGCCTTCGGCCTGTTCTCCCAGGTCCTGCCCGATCTCGTCCTCGACACCCGCAGCGGACCCCTCGCTCTCGCCGCCGCCTTCGTCAGCGTCGTCGTGCAGGTCTGGGCTCGCACCACCAATCATCGACCCCGCGCCGACCGCGGCGGACGCTCGCGCGTCGACCTCTACGCCGACCAGCCCTCCGACGAGCAGATCGCCCAAGCCCGGTGCGAGCTGCGAGAAACCGTCGAGCGACTGGAGCGCGCCAGACGCACGCGCGAAGCCCGGTGCCGACCGGAGGTGCTCGACCTGCTCGACTCGCACTTCGCGCGCCTCGGGCTGCTCGATCCGCAGCGCTCCGTTCGCGTCGCCATCGCCGGCCATTCCCTCCACGCCATCCTCGCCGGGATCGCGATCTTCGACGCGAAGCTCACGGCCAAGACGTTGCCCGACGGCGTCGATGCGCGCTACCTCCTGGGCATCGTGAAAAACGTCGACGCGCAGACCGAGGGCGAGCACTTCGCACGCAACCTGTACGACCTTCGGATCGAGATGCGCGACCGCATGCTCGCTGCCATGGTCGCCGACCGCGACGCCGTCGTCGCCAACAGCGACGTCAACCATGTCATCGCCGAGTGCGTCGACCGCGCCCTCGAAACCGACAGCCCCCTGCGTCGCACCTTCTGGCTCGACTCGCTCGCCGAGTAAGCCATCGGCGAGCGACGTCATAAGAGACGCAAGCGGGCCTTGACGGAGGAGGGCCGTATTCGGCGATGACGCGACGATCCACGTCGGGCCCGTGGGTGGTCAACCGTCGTCGGTCTCGGGCAGCGCCTTGGGGGCGGGCTGCTCGGTCGCCTCGCTGACGTCTTCGTTGATGGCCTCGCGGATGACCCTGTCCGTCAGCTCGTTGAGGTGCGCATGCAGCTCTTCGGATAGCGCGAGGAACTCAGGCCAGAGGGTTTCATGCTGGAACGCCTTCGGGGCACGGACGATGCACGGTGCTGTAGCGACGGCCGCGCTCGCGGTATGGCTTGAGCCCGTAGCGTCGGCAGAGTGCGACGAAAAGCTTACGCTTCCAGGGGTCGGGAAGGGAGTAGAGGAGCTCCTCGTCCGTGCTCGCGCCCTCGCAGCTCGGCGAGACGAGCGCGGATGCGTTCGGCGGCGCGGCGAGCGGCCTCGCGCTCGCCGTCGACGGTGGTGCCGGCGTGGAGGGCCTCGATCTTGCGCAGCTTCTCCAGCAGCGTTCCTTCGAGCGGCAGCATCGGGCGGCAACCAAGCACGTCGGCGGCGGCGCGTCAGCCCTCGCCTGCGCGGGCGGGTCTACGCGGCGACGGCCGGCGCGCGTGGTCGGCGCGCGAGGCGGCGTAGGTCTCGGGCAGCAGCGCCGTGAGGTTCTTCTCGCCGGCGAGGATCTTCGCGAGCGTGTCACGCAAGTAGGCGCGCGGGTTGATGCCCATCCTCTTGCACGTGCGTGATGAGCGTGAGGGCGTCGGCGGCACGCCGCGCGCTCAGCTCGTGGCCGACGAAGAGCCATGTCTTGCGATTCGAGCACCCAGGTACGAAGGCCGCCTTCGACCTCGTTGTTGGTCAGCTCCATGAGCGGGTCGCGCAGGAACGCCGTCAGGCGGGGCCACTGCCGATCGAGGTAGCCCAGGGCTTGTGCCCAGAACGCTTCTTGGGCTCGACGTCGCCCCGGCGCCGATCGAGCCAGGCGCGCAGCTCGTCGACGAGGGGCGCGCTGTCGCGCAGTCGCCGCTCGAAGCGCTGCTCGAGGCTCTCGCCCAGACGCTTGGACTCGGCATCGACGTGGAAGATCTTGCGCGTAGAGCTCGAGGCCCTCGACGGCGCGCGCGTCGCCGATGCCGAAGAGCCTCGACCAGGCCGCGCCGGCCGTGCGCGTTGCATCCGCCGCGGCGGCCGCCGGCGTCCTTCTCGACGCAGTTGTTGGTGGGCGAGCCGTCGCACATCACGCTGCCGAGCGTGCGGCCCTCGAAGAACTTCTTCAGGTGCTCGGCGTGCCCGCTCGGCGCATACAGGAAGCACGCGTAGCGGTGGTCGCCCTCGATGAGCCAGAGCGCGCCGCTCTTGATGCCCGAGCGGGTGGAGCGGGTCGAGCACGGGCATGCGCGTGGCGTCGAGCGCGGTGAAGCTCGACGACAGGCAGCGCTCGCGGATGTGGCCGCACGATCGGGTCGAACAGGTCGATGACGCGTCCGACGGAGGAGGCGAGCGTGTTGGCGGCGAGGGGGACGTCCTCGTGCGCGGGCGTTTCGCTCCATGCGCTCCCAGGGCACCGCGTCCTCGTAGTGGTCGACGAGGGCCTGCACGAGCAGCTCGTTGCCGAGGATGCCGCGGTCGAGGACCTCGTCGCCCTTGTCGGCGGTCACGACGTACTGGTGGCACTTGGGGCAGGAGCACGTCTCGAGCTGCGTCTGCGACACGATGAACTCCGACGGCTCGGACGTCGAGCTTCTCGGCCGTCGTCTTGATGCAGATGCGTGCGACCTCGACGTCGCAGTGAGGGCACGTGCGCTTGTCGGCCGGCGACCCGCCGCACGTCGGGTACGCGCGGCAGGTGCGCGGGCAGCTGGGGGCGGCCGTGCGCCGTGGGCATCTTCGCGCCGCGCTTCTTGGGCTTCTTGTCCTCCGGCGGCAGCGCGGGCTTCGCGTCGTTGGCCGGCGGCCGTACAGAGCAGCGGCAGCTCCATCTGCAGGCGGCGCATCGCCTCGTTGGGCGGGCGCTTGCGCGACTTGCTCGCGAGCTTCTTCATCAGCTCCGTGTTGAGGTCGCGCATCTCGACCGAGCAGCGCGACGATGGCCGCGACCAGCGCGGCGATGGCGCCCTTGGCGATCATGTCCGCGATGAACGTCTCGACGGCGCCCAGATCCGGATCGATCGCGCTGGTGATCGCCGGAGGCTTGTCGCTCGGTGCGGACACGGCGATCTCTCTATGCCGCAGCGCCGAGCGTCAATGGAAAGCAGAATTCGACTCGACCGATGCGCGATCGATCTCACAAAGTGGGGAACGCGCGCACACGCGAAGCGCGGCGACCATCGCGCGCGACGCTGCCGCTCCGCGAAGCTCGATTCCCTCGAGCACCAGGAGCAGCTCCGCGGCCTCGATCACCACGCGCCCCTGCTCGGCGGGCCAGGGAAGGCGGTAGGTGCCCCTTCTCGAGCCGCTTCGTGACCAGCACGTAGCCGTCGCGATCCCAGTAAAGAACGCGCACGCGGTCCGCGCGCCGCGAGAAGAACACGAACATCGTGCCCGACAGCGGGTCTTCGAGCAAACTGCGAGCGAACGAGCGCCGAAAGTCCGTCGATCCCCTTGCGCCCGTCGACCCGGCCGGTCGCGACGAACACGCGAACGCCCGGCGGCAGCGTCAGCATCGACGCGGTCGGCGGCAGAGGGCGTCCACGAGGTCCGCGAGCCTGTCGGCATCGAGCTCCTCGCGGACGCGCAGCACGACGCCGTCGACCACGATCTCGATGCGCGGATCGGCAGACCGAGTCGCCGTCGACATGTCGACGGCAACGAACCGCGGGGGCGCCGCGGCGCGCAGCCGCTTCCTCCAGTACGCCAGACGCTGAACGGAGACGCCCTTGATCTCCGCGAACTTCGCGACGCTCACGCCGGATTGGGCGAGCTCCCCCAACGCAGCCTGGGCCTGCTCCTCAGTCCAGTGCCGCCATCGCCGACGTCCGTCCGCTGTCTTCGACTCCTCGTCCATCCCCTGGCCTCCGTCCCACCCGGGTAGCCGGCGGCGGAGCAGCGCGGAAGGACGTCGGTCGCCGATGGGTTACGTTGCAGGCAATCGTCGGCGCGAAGGAGCAGTACCTGGAGCAAGGTCCGGTGATGCGGATATCCAGCATGGCGCTCGGGTCGGTACCCGCAGGGAGCGGCAGAGAGGTTGGACACGACGGCACCGTGATCTCGACGACGGGAGCGCTCTCCTCCCCTGCGTCGCGGCTTCGTCGCGCTCCCATCCACGGCATTCTCGACGCACTTGGCGTTCGCCCGAGCAGCTTGAACGAGCCAAACGCGCTCATCTGGGTCGAAGGGCCGAGCGACGCCACCTATATCCGCCACTTCCTTCGCGCCGCGTACCCAGAGTTGCTCGAGTACCGCGACTTCACGTTTGGCTTTCTCGGCGGCTCCCTTCTCAAGCACGCTGGCGCGTCGATCGATCCTGCCGGACTTGCTGAGAGCCTCGTAGCACTCTTTCGCGTTCACCCGGGATCATGCGTCGTGATCGATTCGGACCGGGACGCCCCGGACGCGCCATTGGGGAAGCCCTACGTCGCGCGCTTTGTCGAGGACGCTGGGAAGCACGGCTGGGCCACTCGGGTCTGGATTACGGAGGGACGCGAGATGGAGAACTACCTGTCCGACGCCGTCCTTGCGGCAGTCGGCAAGTGCGCGGTCCCGTTGGACGAGCGGTCGGACGCTGCCTTCACGAAGTTCGAGGAACGGGTCAAGCTGGCCGGCGGCACCGACCGCGGGGGGAAGGTAGGCTTTTCAAAAGCGGCCGTGGCGTACATGAAGGCCAACGCGGGAACCGAATGGCTGAGCCTCCTCGGCCTGCGCGCACAGATTGACAGGTTGGCTGCGTTCATCCGCGATCGGTGCGCGCCGAAGTGAAAATCTGTAGGCGCCGTCCAAGAACAGAGGAACGGATTCACTGGCCGATAGCCTCTGGACGCCCTCGTTTTCGCGAGCGGAAAGATCGGCGGTATTCCCCATGCTCGGACGGCGCCTTACTTTGGCAGCTACCGACCGGGGTCGTAGCTGAACTGAACCTCTCCCACGAATCGCGGGCGCGGAAGCGCCGTACATCTCACTTCGGAGTCCGCCTCATGACGGTGCCAGTGCAAAGTCCACCGTCGCCCGGGCAAGTTCCCTGCGTTGTCCAGTACACGCTTGTATTGTCGACCACGATGCCGCTAGGGACGTCCTGATCCGTGGCGAGGGTGGTAGCGCCTCCGCCCTTTAGCGGAACGCTCATCACCGAGTTGGCCGTTGCCCAGAATACATCCGTACTGTCTGTGGCGATGACACGGAGCGCCTGCTGAGAAATCAGCGTGCTAGGTGCGCCGCCGTCGAGGGGGACCTCCAAAATGGCACCCACCCCGTTATCACTGGTAGTGAAATATACCGTTTCTCGAATCAACAGCAATGCCCTCAGCGGCATATGGGGCAAACGAAACAAGCGTGTTCACCGCGCCGCCCCCCAGCGCAATTTTCATCACGCCCCCATTACCGTACGGACTGTTTATTGTCCAATAAACGTCCGTCGAGTCGAGGGCGATGCCAAAGGCGCCTGCTTGGCCAACGGTCAGTGTCGCCGGCGTACCGCCGCCTATTGGCATTTTCACCACTGAGCCGCCGCCCGCCTCGCTAGTCCAATACACATTTGTCGCGTTCACCGCGATACCCAAAGGGCCCGGGTCGCTCGCGAGCGTCCTCGCGGGGCCCCCGCTAATGGGCGCACTCATGATGTCCCCGTTGACCCAGTAGACCGTCGCGCCCTGCACGGCAATGGCCGACGGTGCCTCTTGCGAAATGGCAAGCGTGGTAATCGCCCCTCCGCCGATCGCAACCTTCGCGATTGATCCACTATGCGCCTGCAGTGGGTTGCCTTGGTTCGCCCAGTACACGCTTGTGCCGTCCACGGCAAGACCCCAAGGCGTGTTCTGCTCCGCGGCAAGCGTCACGATCTGGAAGCCTCCGGTGCCACCGCCACTCGAATCGGCATAGCCGCTGTCGGCCCACTCTGCTTGTGAGCCCCGCAAGGTTTTCCCATCCGAATCCGCGGCGCCGTCGTCTACGTAGTTGGCGTCACCCCCTCCTCCTGAAGCACTGACGGCGCTGGGCGACTCTCCGCCGTTACCATTGCCCGGCGATCCGCGAAGTCTACCACCGCACCCGATGAGCACCGTGTTGCTAAGTGCGAGTCCTAGGAGAGGCAGTCTCATCTAGTAGAATGCACCCCAAATACTTCCGACGTCATTGCGGAGGACTCCCCGCAGATGTCGCGACAATCGGGATCTGCGCGCGGGCAATGTTGTTGCTCGTGTCGGATTCTACGTAACTGCGAACGCCGTTCGAATTAGCAGGATTGATCTCCGCCTCCAGCCAGTAGGTGCCAGAACTGAGGTTCGTAATATCCAAGTAATCGAAAGGGTTTCCCATGGGTAAAACTCCGAAGTTCCAGGCTGGAGCCCCATATCTATACTATCGGTAGGCTTCGCCGTAGTGGCCCCAACAGTTTGGCAGTTCAGGGGACCCAGTATACCCCTGACGCTTCCACCATAAATTTGATATATTTGTTGATCAAATTGGACGCCGGTATCTAGGCAAATGGATTTCGGAGCCGAGGCGACAGGTGAGCAGGTGGATGCGGTGGCCTCTGTGTCGCAGCAGCCCGCAGTGGGAGGTACCAGCATGCACCCCGTCACGATCGGTCCACGCAAACGCATTTCCACCAGACTCGCATGAAAGCCGCCGGTGCCGCCCGGCGTTATCATCGTGGCACCAGGAGCCACCTGCTGCGACGACTTCCCTGTTGTATCATAAGTCACCTGGTTCACAATATCCAACGATGCGGTGTTGGAGATTAGCTCAAATTTGCCGGTTCCGACGTTTGCCACGTTGAGCGGGAAAGCCAAACACTCCGTGGTAGTTGGCGGCAATGGGCCCCCTGGCAAGCTTACGCTGCATGGAAAGCCCTCCGTATCCTGTCCCGCGGGAATTCCGTTAATAGGCACTTGCTGCGGCGAGGCGACGGCAGCGCCAGCAGCTGTCGGGAGCAGCGAGCGCACATCGACGATGAGGTCGGGGAGCAGCGGGTGAACCTGCAAGAACAGGGGCGACGTTACAAAGCCCAAGAATGCACAGGGGAGGGAGGATCTCGATCGTGGTCTTCCATATGGCAAAGTCTTCATTTGCCGCCAGGGTCGGCAGACCGGCAAGAGTCGAGGTACTCGTAAGAGTGAAGGTAGCCGGGACGGGGTATGGACTCCGTCCGCCCTGTCCTGGCCCCGAATATGGGGATGACGTCTGGACCTGCGACTGCGCGTACTGGTGGTTTCGATAGACGAATGTGGTGTCAAAGCCTGGAGCGCTCACGGTGGCGCGTAGCCAGCCTTCTCCGACCAAGGTGCCGGTCGTATCTCCTGCGCGCTCAGTAGCGTAGGGATTCAGCCAGTACGAACCCGCGTAGGTCACGGGGCTCGGCGGCTGGGTGCTCGCCAGTTCTGCAGCCGTCCAGGTCTGCGCAGGAGAAGCAAACTGCTCTTCGACAAGAACAACCGCGGGTGTGGGAGGAATCACGAGTGGTGTGCTCGTGTCGAGCGCTTCAAAGACTATCGAAGCGCGGGAATGGGGGTGGCACCAAATGCACTCCCCGGTGGAGTTCCGGTCGAAGCGTCAGTGACCGTGCCGTAGGTGCACCCTCCCGCCGAGAGAAGCAGGGCCGCCCACGGAAGAACGACGAACCCAGTCGCACGCAGCCAACGCAGACGACGCATCACGCATCCTCCCCCGCGCCTGCCAGGGCAGCCTTGATGGCGCCGTGCACGCGGTCGATAGCCTCCCACGGTTGGGCTCGGACGCAACGGTTTTTGGCCTCGAGCGGCAAACTGCAGAGGGGATGTGAGTCTTCGTGCGCGATCCCGCTCCCCTAGCCGGCTACGATGCGGAGGGCGTTTCGTGGCGAATGCGTAGAACGGTGCCCGAGCAGGAGGCGGCCAATCTGCTCGGCGAGGTGGGGACCGCGACGCTCAGCAACTCCACGATTGGCCGGTTGTCTCGCGCCATGGCGGCGCGCTACGAGCAAGGTCGCGAGGTCATCGCGACAGCGGTACGCGAGGCGCACGCCATTGCCGAGCAGGCGGTCACGGTGCAGGTGGGCATCGACGGCGTGATGGTGCCGCAGGACGGCGAGCATGCTCGTCCGCGTGGCAGAAAGACGCGCTCGCCGGAGCCTCCACGGCATGAGACACGTTACGGCGTGGTGTGCGATCCGGGCCCCGCGGCCCACGACGGCACGATGGGCCGCGCGTGGCACGAAGGG
>CAWKAF010000037.1:0-32394 GCA_963847465.1 uncultured delta proteobacterium
TAAGCCCTCCAGCAGCGACGTGTAGAGGGGGGATGGCGGGCATGGCACGCGAGGGGTCGAGGAGATCCACCGCCAATGCCGACGGCCCATAGTTCGCCTTTCAATCGCCCGCGCTGGACCGAGGGGGATGCACGCGAGGTGATTGCCGCTCTGGATCGCTCGGGCAAGCCGGTGAGCCTTTTCGCGGCCGAGCACGGGCTGGACCCTCAGCGCGTGTATCTCTGGCGGCGCCGGCTCGGCGGAGCCGAGCGTACCACTTTCCAAGAGGTGATTGTTCGACCGCCTGCACGGCGGTGGGGGGCTGAGACGCAGGGCTCTGCGTTCGAGATCGTGCTCGTCTCCGGCGACGTCGTTCGCGTGCCGCCGTCGTTCGACTCCGCGACGCTGGCGCGTCTGCTCAAGGTTTTGGCGCAGGCCCGCGCGTGCTGAGTTTGCCGCCGAGCGTGCGACTGTTTGTCGCGACGCAGCCGATCGACGGTCGCAAAGGCCCGGACAGTCTCATGGCTCTCGTTCGGGACGTGCTTCGCCACGACCCGTTGAGCGGTCACCTGTTCATCTTCTTTTCCAAACGATGTGACCGCGTGCGCATCGTGTATTGGGATCGCAACGGATACGCCATGTGGACAAAGCGTCTGGAGAAAGGGCGTTTTCGCCCGACCTTGTCGCGCGAGGGGCGCTTGTCGTCGGTCGCCATCGAGGCCGCGGAGCTGGCGCTTGATCGTCGAGGGGATCGAGCTGGCGGGGGCGCGGCGTCGGCCGCGATGGCAACCCGCCGCGCTTTCGACGTAGAAAACGTCGGCGACCGGGAATTTCCCATCGGCCCCCTCGTTGCACCGAGCGACGATGGCTTCGCACGATAGGGTCACTTCGGCATTCGCACCGGATCTCGACGAGATCCGCGCGTGGCTGCAGAAGATGATCGCCACGCTGAGGTTCGTGGAGATGGTGACCGCTATCGTTGCGCTCATCGGGCGCATGCGCGACCTCAACACCGAGCTCGTTGCGCAGCTCGCGCACCTGCGTCGCGCGCGCCCTCGATCCGAAGCCCTGCAGCGCCTCGAGCGGCAGCTCGTGCTACCCATCGACGGCCTCATCGTGCACGCCGCTGCGAAATCCAAGGACGACACGCATTCGGACGACGAGAGGAAGAGGCGCCGCGGGCGCCACCCGGGCCGCGGCGCGCCGCCTGCGCACTTGCCGCGCGTGCCCGTATTCAATCGCGTGCCGCCCGAGCTGCGCGTCTGCCCTCAATGCGGCGCGATGATGACCACCGTCAGTCACTCGAGCTGCCTCATTCTCAACGTGGTCCCCGCCCGCGTGTTCGTCGAAGAGCGCCTCGACGAGACCATCGCGTGCCCCAACGACGACACGATCGTGTCCGCGTCCCCGCCTCCGCAGATCGTCGAGCGCGGCAAGCTGGCCGATACGCTGATCGTCGAGGCGGTGTGCGACAAGTACATCGAGCATCAGCCCGTCGAGCGGCAGTGCACCCGCTTCGCTCGCGCCGGTATCGACGTGGCTCCGCAGACGCTCGGCCGGAGCGTCGTGGCCGCAATCGATCTGCTCGCCCCCGTCGCTCGGCTCATCGAAGATCAGACGCGGGCCCCGGGTCTGCTCGGCACCGACGCCACCGGCATCCCCGTGCTCGATCCCGACGCCCCCGAGGGCATCCGCAACGGCACCATGTGGGCCTGGACCAACGCGCGTTGGGTGACGTTCTTCTATTCGCGCACGGGCGACTCGGACAGCGTCAAACGCTTTCTCGGAGAGGACCTCGCGCGCACCGTGCAATGCGACGGCACCAGCATCACGAGCTTTCTCGAACGCACCGGCGGAAAGCGCCCAGGGTGCTGGGCTCACGCGAGGCGTCGCCTCGTCGAAGCCGCACGCGGCGGCGACCGCATCGCGCTCGAAGGCGTGCGCATCATCGCGCGCCTGTTCGCCGTCGAGCGCGACTCGACGGCGGCCGGCGACAACGCGGAGCAGCGTCGCGATCGACGACAGAAGCTGAGTCGGCCGATCCTCGACGAGTTGCGAGCGTGGATCGAGCGACAGAAGGCCCTCGTCCCGCCCAAGACGCCGCTCGGCAAAGGCCTCGGTTATCTCGATCGCCAATGGCGCCGACTGCTCCTGTTTCTCGACGATGGGAATATCGAAGCCACCAACAATCGACGAGAGCGTGAGCTCAGGCGGTTGGTTCTAGGTCGTCGCAATTGGCTATTCACGTGGCTCGACGAAGGCGGGGAGCGTACCGGCGATATCCTGTCGATCGTCGCCACGTGCATCGCTCACGACGTCAACCCGCGCGCCTATCTGCACCGGGTCGTTCACCGCATCGTCCACGGATGGCCACAGGCCAAGCTTCGTGACCTTCTGCCGGATCGTATGCTCGCCGAACACCCCGAGCTCTACGTCGGCGACCCCGACGCGTTGCCCATGCCTCCCGTCCCGCGCACTCTCGCGCCCTGAGCCTCCCGCTCACCTCCGCGACCGCGCCCCCCCCCGCCTGCCACGAGGCGATCTCCCGCGCAATCCCCTCCCCGACGTCGTTGGTGGATGGCTTACCGTAGTTCCGCGCTTCTCGACGGACCAGCATGGGAGTCAGTACGGGTCGTGTCGAAGGGGTTCCTTCCAAACGGGAGGGATGTTCGCCAACGCTCTCCCCGACAACGGCTCACCTGATCCTGGGCGGCGATTCAGTTCGGGAGGTACCCACACCTCGGAGCCATACGACCCCAAATGTGCGAGCCCGCCGCAGGCGCGCTCGGACAAGTCATTGGCGCGGCAGGTTCTTCGCGGAGTCTTATATAATGAGGATGGGCGAAGCAATCCAAGTGCCTGCGCCACACGGACAGAGGACCACATGAGTACCAGAGCCTGGGTCGTGACGCTGGCGAGCGTGCTTCTGTTCGCGTGCAGCAGCAACACGGGCCCCGGTGGCTTCGGCAGCACGGACGATGACGGAGGCGGGAGCGGAGGCAGTGGCACGAGCGGCGTCGCCAGCGGCAGCAGCAGCGGCGGTGGGATCGGCAGCAGCACGGGCGGCGCCACTGGAAGCAGCAGCAGCAGCGGGGGGAGCGGCAGCGGCGTGGGCACGCACGACGGCGGCGGCCCAGGCATCTTCGCGGACGCCAACATCCCCGACAGCGACGTCGAAGAGTCCATCACGCTGACGGCGGACCCGTTCACGGTGGCCGCCGGCGCCGAGGTCTTCATGTGCCAGGTGTTCGCCAACCCGTACGGCGCCAACGCCGACATCATCTCGATGCACGGCACGATGAGTGTCGGGTCGCATCACTTCTTCCTCTTCAACGTGGACCCCAACGCGACCGCGCTGTCGGTCGTCTACGCTGCCAACATCGGCAAGCTTGCCGTATGCCCGGGCGGCGGCCTCGAGTTCCATCCGTTCCCGTTCCTCTCGCAGCAGCCCGACTGGACAGTGAACTATCCGACGGCGTCGGACGGATCGCCGATGGGTTACCCGCTCGTGGCCGCCAACTCGCTCATGGTCAACATCCACTACCTGAACACGACGTCCGAGGCGATCAGCCCGTCGGTGTCAATCACGATCAAGACGGCCAAGCCCGGCGTCGTCAAGACCCACGTCGGCACGCTCTTCCTGAACCAGACGTCGCTTTCGGTCCCGAATCCCGTGCCCATGTCCAGCCCCGTGCCCACGACCGCGACGTGGAACGGCGACGCCACTCTCCCCGCCACCTACAGCATCTACGCGTCGATAAGCCACATGCATCAGTGGTCGCTCGGCTTCACGGCGAGCACCAACAACAGCGTCTTCTATACCGAGTCGGACTGGAGCGCGCCGCCGCTCTTCATACACAGCCCGGTCATCCCGATGACGTCGAGCCAGAGCATCACCTGGTCGTGCAGCTACTACAACGACACGGGCATGACGCTCACCTTCGGCGACTCTGCCAAGAGCAACATCATGTGCATCTACATGGGGGACTACTACCCGGCGAACGCGACCGAACCGGACATCATCGCCGCACTGAACTGACGCACGGCCAGACAAGACGCATCCGCGGTGAGTGCGGGGGACCAATCTGCGAAATACTCGTTTCGCGCGAAGCCTGTGATGACGAGGAATTCATTTTCGACGCAAATGGCCGAGGGCCAGCATACCGCGTCGGCCGGAGCGATTCGCTGGTGACAGGGGCGGCGGCCGGCGCGAACCTCGCCGGGATGAGTGCCTGCGTCACATCGTGCCGATTGGCGAGCGGCACCTTCGAGGCGTCGTGCGGGAATACGTCGAGCACTATCACCACGAGCGCAATCAAGGCCTCGACAACGTCATCCCGCTGCCGCTCGGGCAACCCGGCAAGGGAGCGATCCGACGCCACGAACGCCTCGGCGGCGTACTGAACCACTATCGGCGGGAGGCCGCATAAAGCGGCCGATCGAGTTTTCGGACAGGACGGGCGAAAGGGGCTCTAATCCGCGCAGCGCGAGGTTTGAGGTTCCTGTCGCGACCAGCACGAGGAGGCACGCCCACCCCAGCACGCGGAACCGAGCACCAACGTGACGGACGAGGTACGCGAAGACGCTCCTGTACTCGGGCCGGCGGATCACCGGGACCACCGCCACCCCGAAGAAGATCATGTCACCGATCCAAGCGCAGGCCGCGAGGATGTGGACGAAGACGGAGAGCGTGTAGAGCGTTTGCATTGTCCGGCGCGGAGTCTCAGCCCGGCTTTCCATCCACCCTGGGCATCAGAAGCACCGGGACGTATGAGACCAAGTAGAGGACGAAGGCCACCGTCCAGAGGCCGGCGGCCGCGACCAGCGCGGCAAAGTACCAGCCCGGCGCGAAGAGTGGGACGATCGCGCGGGCAAACGCGGCCGACGTAATCGCACCGAACGCCCATACGATCGGCCTCGAGGCGACGAGCGCGCGCCCGGTGTGGCCCAAGGAAACGCGGACCATCATGCCGAGAGTGAGCGAACCGATAGCGCCGACCGTCAACGCGTGCGTTGCCAGGGATCCGGGCACGGCCCGATTCGAAGCCCGCAAGCGCTCGCAGCAGCAGACCGAGGGCCAGCCAGCCGTAGCCTGCGTGCAGGATCCACACGAGAGGCTGGCGTGCGGTATGCCGAGTTCCCCAGCGTGCCGCGCGCACGATCGCGAGCACTCCGACGGCTCCCGCCACCCCGGCGGCACCCGCGCGCTCCGGCACGAGCACATCGAGCACCGTGAGCATGGCCATTCCACCGATCGTGAGGACGTCGAGCGAGAGACTCGAGCGAATGGAGGTCACACCGGTCGCGTTGCGCGTGAACGTCGGGAACACCCGGCCCGAGATGACAAGAATGACGAGCACCACGACGTCGATCGCCACCAAGCAGGCGTGTCTTGCCGCGCCGCTAGCCATCACGCCGAGGGCGTCGAGATGGACGACCACGTTCGCTGCGAACAGCGCGCCGAGGACTCCGAGCATGATGAAGTTGCGTCGGTTTCTCGCGGCGACGAGCGGTCGTGCAAGGACGAGGATCAGCGCCGGCAAGAAGGCGAGGTCGATCAGCGCGGGCAGTTCTCGCGGCAGGGCGCCCGCGAAGACCATCGTCACCCGGCCGAGGCCCCAGAGGGCCGAGAGCGCAAGCAGAGGCCTCCCGACGATCGTTTCGCGCTGAGTCCAGTTGCCCACCGCGGTGAGCAAGAATCCGGCGAGCACGGCGACGGTGTAGCCAAACACCATTTCGTGCGCATGCCAGCTCGTTGCGTCGAGATAGCCGCCGAGACGCAGGACGCCCGCGACGGCGAGAATCCAGAGGGGAACGATCGCGCTGGCGAACACCGCGGCGAGCAGAAAGAAGGGCCGAAAGCCTTTCGCCGCCAGCGCCCATCGTGGCCGTGACGCAGGCTCGGGCATTTCACCGTGCAGGAGAGACTTTTGCAATGGGGTTCGCTTATCAAGGCGCTGCGCTTCGACGGCCTGCGACGCAGAACAAGCAAGCTTTGCGCCCCTTCAGCTGTAGGCGATAACCGAACCCGTTGCGCGCAAATCCTGCGGGAGTCCCCGCAAGGCTCGTCGCGGGTTTCCTCGTTTCCCTTCGCGCAACTGGCGCGTTCCTCAAGGCGCAACCCCAGGTCCCACGGGCCCCGCACTACGATGAAGCAATGGCTGGGCGTCCGGCGCCCTCGGCGTGGCAGGGGCACCGGCGGGCGAGCTGCCCATCGTGGCGGCGAGGCACAACGCGAACCTGACGACGGCCAATACGCCGTCGACCTCCTGGATCGTGCCCGACTCCAATGCGAGGCAGTCCGCGGGCACCACGCAGTACTTCTCCTTCAACACGCCGCTCGGCACGGCGACCGAATCGCAATGCGGGCGCGTGGTTTACAGTGACCTGCACGTCGGCGGAGCGTCGAACGACACCCCCTCGATGCCCGTCCCGCAGGAGTGCTCGACGGCCGATCTTTCGCCCCAGGAAAAGGCGCTTGAGTTCATGCTGTTCGATCTGTCAGCGTGTGTGGTGCCCGACAGCGCGCCCCCGCAGCAGGTCATGATCGTTCCGCAATGACGCGATGACCGCATCCAGTGTCAGTTCGGGGAGCACTCGCGTCCCCTCGCGCTGCGGTGGCGCTCTGGTTTTGGTAGGGTCGTCCCGGCGTACGCAGTCATGATCAGCCAAGCTCCCGATTCTCGCCCGTTCGGTGGTGAGCTTGGGCGACGTGGTGCGCGGAGAGCGATCGGCCCATGAATCTGGCGCAGCGTATTTTGAACTCCGGCTTGGTGGCCGTCCTCCTGGCGGCCAGTGGTCCCCGCGCTCGAGGCGATCCACGCGTGCGGGAACGCGTCGAATTCCACTGGCTTCGGCGCTGGGCAATGCGTACTGCGGCGCCCACCGGTTGAAGCAGCACGACTGTCGTCATGGCCAACGAGAGACTGCTTGTCGTCGATGCGGATGCGCGCACTGTTGCGCGTGCTTGAGGTCAGCCTCAGAACGTCCGGCTATCGTGTCACCACGGCCGCTGACGGGGGCGAAGCGCTTGCGCAGATCGAGTCCAGTGCGCCGGACCTGGTGATAAGCGACACAGCGCTTGCCAAAGTCGACGGCTTCGCGCTGGTGAGAAAGCTCAAGGAGCGGCCGCAGTGGGCGACCATCCCTGTCATGTTTCTCACGAGCCAGAAGTCGACCGAGGACAGGATCCGGGCCCTCGAACTTGGCGTCGACGATTGCGTGACCAAACCGGTTTTCGTCCGCGAGGTCGTCGCTCGCGTGAGACTGCTGCTCGATCGGCGAATGCTGGAGAAACTCGCCGCGGGCAGGCCCCCAACGACGGGCCGTTTCGCCGGCACGACACGCGACATTGGTGTCGAGAGCCTGTTGCAGACTTTCGAGGCTGTCGCGCTGCGCTGGCGTGCTGCACCTCCAAAGCGGAGCCGGACCAGGGGAGCATCTTCTTTCGTGAAGGCCAGCTGGTCGATGCGAAGCTGGGTCCGCTTCGCGGCGAGGAGGCCGTCTACCGAGCGCTCGCCAAAAGCGAAGGGACATTCGAGATCGAGTTCAGGCCGGTCGCGAGCGAGGACGTCATCGGTCGCTCGGCGGAGGCTCTTGTGCTGGAGGGCATGCGTCGTGCCTCCCCTACGCAGATCGACGAGTCCGTGCCATCGACGCAAGATGAGGACGGGCTGACGGCGGTGACGGAGCGGAACAGCGCGGGCATGCGAGACGGCGGGCGAGTGCTCCACTCGGGCCCTCCGCAAGAGCAGCCGACTCACGCGCTAGGCTCAGTCTCCGCCGGCTCCGGCCGTCGGGAAGGACAAGGAAATCTCGAACGCGGGATCGGAAGAGATTCATGTGAACAAGGCCCCGACTCTGGTGCGTGAAGAACCGCGCACGAAAGAAGTGGATCTCGACCAGTGGCTGGAAGAGCCGAGCGCAGCAGACGAGCGCGGAGCCGTCGCTCGAACACGAGCGCATCGCCGGGGTGCCGCGTCAAATCAGGCCTGCGACCAAGCGCATCGTCGCTGCGGTTCTCGCGGGGTCAGCGGTCATTCTCGTTGCCGGCGGTCTGCGTGTCCTTCGCGCTCGTCAGGAGCGTCTCGCAGAAGCATCGAGGACGCCCGTGGCAAGCACGCTGGTAGCGACGGCGAAGCCCATCGACGTGCCTCCGCCTCCGCCCACTGGTCCGGCGATGGCGAGCGCGCAGGGGGCGCGAGAGCGATTCCGCGACGCCGTCCATCGACGCCAATCGGCGAGGTACCGCGAGTCCTCCGCGAACCCGACGGCGAGTACGGCCCCGATGGTTGCTGACGTTCCGCCGGTGGCGGCCATGCCCGCAACCGCGGTCGGCGCGGCGATGTCGAGGGCCGTGGTGGCTGCGCCGCCTCGCCCAGCGAAGATCGCCCATCAACGGGAAGGCGCGAGCCGGGGGTGGATCGCTCGTGGTCCAGGCGAGCCACGCGCTCGCGGAGGGGGCCACGGCGCACGCCGTCGATCTGGGGCGTCAGGCGACCGCCGCCAACCCGGGGGACGCGGACGCATGGCTGACGCTTGCCGCCGCTTACCAGGCCTCCGGCAATGGCGGAGCGGCGCGCGCCGCGTACGCAAGCTGCGTTGCGCAAGCAAGGACGCCCGACGTCAGCGAGTGTCGCGTCCTCGCGGGGCAAAGATCCCCGTAGCTCAATTGGACCGAGGCCCTGGTGCGGTTTCGCAAAAGGCCGTTCGGGAGGACACGGGGCCCCGGATACGGACGGCTAATTTTCGGCGCGCACGCGCATCGGGTGACGCTCTGACGCGAACGCGCCGCCTCAAGCTGGAGCTGGCGACCGGCAGGGTGAATCTGACGCCGGTGGCACCACCTGACCCGGCCCCCGAGCAGTCCGCCCAGTCCGCCAAGGCCCCCCGCGAGACCACGGAGACCGCCGCCTGACCCGCCTCCGAGTAATCCACCCAGGCCGCCGCCGCGCCCGTGCAGTAGCTCCCGCCTCCGATGGGCGAAGCCATGCAGGTGTCCCCCTTCGGGCATTCGGAATTCGTCGCGCAGAGCTGGTAGGCGCCCGCTGCGCATGCCGCCAGGCAGCTGGCGCTCGAGCCGGCCCCAACGCCTCCAGCGCTACCTGCGCCCCCGCCAAGCACCCTCCCATGCCGAACGAGAAGCAGCACACCTGGCCGTTCGAGCAACTGGCCGAGCTGGTGCACGGGATCGTCGCGCCCGTGCACGCTCCAATGGCCGTACACGTGGCGGCGGCGCCTCCGGAGCCGCCTCCTGCCGCTCCGCCCCCGCCGCCGAGGGTCGCGCAGCACACCTGCGTCGCGTTGTCGCATGTGGCGTTGCCGCACGCGGTGGTGCCTGTCGTGGAGCCCCCGCTCGACGAGGATGCGCTCGTCGTGCCGGACGAGGATCCGCTGCCCGACGACGCGCCAATCTCCCCGCTGTCGCTCGAACCGCGCTGCTCGGCGCTCTGGCCTCCACCGCTCGATCCTGCTGCGGTATCGAGCACATCGAGGGCGCTTCGGTCGCCGCAGCCAAGGGCGAGCACGACAGCGACGGAGAGGAGTTTTTTCGCGTGATTCATGGGTGCCTCTGCTTGTCGGACGCGCGAAGCAAGGGGCGCCCTGGCTCAATGCGCTTCACGCGCCTAGTGGTGACGGGGGCGACTATCGGATCACTGCGTCCGGCTTCGACGCGTGCCGGCCCGGGCCGCGGCCGGTCGCCTCCTCAAGACGGCGCGCACCCTCGCGCGCTCGCCCTACTGAAAGAAGCTCGATCGCCCGAGGCAACCCCAGCTCAGCGCGAGCGCGCCATGGGCAGGTCTTCGGCAAATGACGCGCTCGGTCTCGGAACCGCAGTGTTCCTGCTCCCGTTCGCGGCTCTTCTCGCCGCCGCCCTCGTGGCCTTCTTCTTGGCCTGACAGCGCGTCCAAGAAACGTAGGCGTTCGAGATCGAGAGGTCGTTCTTCTTGGCCTCAGCGATAACTTCCTTGACGGGCATCGTGGCAGGAAGCGAGCGGATGAAGGCGGCTTTGCTGAGCGTGGTTTTCTCGGAGATTTTCTTCGAGGCCATATGCGAGGTCAGAGTTCACCACGCTGGAAAGCATCGAACAATGGCTCCGTTGACGAGGCCTCACCCGGTGCGAGCCGTAGGAAAGCGCAGGCCTCGACACCGTCAACGGTCGGCGCCGGCTCGATCACTCCCACGCGGAGCCGACTCCCCCTGACCCCGCTCAGGTCGGTGGCCACGACGACCGCCTGCGCGGTCGTCACCGTCGCCTGCGTCGGGAGGACCTTCTCGACGAGCACCCCCAGTAAGTCCGGGGTCGCGGTCCGAGCAGCAATCGGCGACGACCACGGGGCGGGGGTCGGCGTCGGCGGCGTGATTCTCAGCGAGCTACGCGGTTGCGTTCGACCGGAGCTGGCGGGAGAGTGGCGCTCGAAAATGGACGCATCGATGCGCTGGTACCACTACGTCGCGTACTTCTTCGGGGGCGCCTTTCTCGCGAATACGCTTCCCCATCTCGGCAACGGGATCTCCGGGACACGCCTTTCAGAGTCCGTTCGCGTCACCTCCGGGGAGGGCTTGTCGTCCTCGACGGTCAACGTCCTGTGGGGCCTCTTCAACCTGGCTGTCGGCTACGTGCTCGTCTGTCGCGTCGGGAGTTTCGATCTGCGCAAGACCCAGCACGTGCTCGTGCTCGGGGCGGGCATCCTGCTCATGTCGGTCATGCTTGCCCATGCATTCGGTCGCTTCCACGGCGGACTTTGAACAACCGGACTACCGAAGCCGTACGACGAAAGGATGGCGGAGACGGAGCAGGCGCGGTGCATTCACCTGGAGTGTGCGCCCCGCTCATCTTCCACTGGCAACGAATCTCCGCTTCGAGGTCCACCGAGGAACCGCTCAGACATAATGATTGGACCAGCTTTCGCGCAGGGGCGCGGATTACGCTGGCAGCTGGAAAGCAAGTCGGCGCAGAGCCGCATGCGGGAGGCTGGTCCAATGGGAAACGTACGATTCGTAGGGCTTGACGTCCATAAGGAGAGCATTGCGGTGGCCGTGGCCGATGGCGATGGGAGCGCGCCGCAGACGGTGACGACGGTCGCGAACGACTTTGCGCTTCTGATGAAATGGCTGAGGAAGCTCGAGCGACAAGGGCCGGTCCGGTGCTGCTACGAGGCTGGGCCGACGGGCTTTGCCCTGTGCCGCGAGCGGAAAGGAGCCGCCCTGGCTGGCGGCACTCGATTTTCTTCCGAAGGGGGAGCTTCCCAAGCACTCGGACGACATCCTCGCCAAGATGCGCGAGGCGATCGACGACAAGGTCAATGTCGAGCCGAAGCTCTCGGTGCGTCTCGACCTTGCCCTTCGGCAGATGCAGCGGCAAGTCGAGGCCCGCACCCGTGCGAAGGACCCGTACAATCCGGAAGCACACAAGAAGCGCAACGACGGGATCGACTTCACCCTGACGTTCGCGCTGATGCTGCCCGTGCTTTGCACGAGCGATGGGACCTACTGCACCACGCTGCGGCAGCTCCCGAGCTTCCAGACCCCCTGGTCTACAAGCCCGACGAGCTCACGGCGGCGTGGTCAACGAAGACGGTCGTACGCCCGCTGTGGCCGTAGTCCGCATGGCCCCAGGTACTTCCGTACCGACTGACTCGGGCTCGGAGTGCGGCTACGGGTGCGCTATGGGCGCCCCGTTATGACCCCGCTGCAGACCAAGATCGTCCACGCCCTGCGCAAGCGCGTCGACCGGCGCAACCGGGTGACGGTCTTCTACGAGGAGATCGCCGGGGAGCTGGGCGTGAGCAAGCTCGACGTTCGCGAGGCGCTCATCGAGCTCAAGGACGACGGCTTCTTCCCCGGCAAGCCGTCCTTCTCGACGGAGCAGTTCCACGCGCACTTGCCGGCGTAGGGGCTGCGGGCCAGCATCGCCCTTGTCCGACGGCCGCCGCCGCCGTTGACCCTCCCCGTTTGCCATCCGCCACCTCGCCAATCGCGGGAGGATTCGCCCTTTACCCGCGAGGCTTCCGGCCACAGGCTTCGGCCTTCCGAATGGAGTCTGGAAGCCCGAAACACGACGCCCCGAGCCCGAAGCCCCAGCGAGTTCATCTCCCCACCGGTCGCGTGGTCGAGCTGAAGGCGCGCGGGGACCTTCGGCCTCGTCGCAGGGCTCCGGGTGGCCTGCTCTTCTCGGAGCTCACGGACCTAGCGGCCAGCGGAGACGTGGCCGTGGTCGAGCAAAGCGAGGCCGTGGACCCCGGTACGCTGCAGCTGCGGGACTTTCACGCTCTGCGCGCCATCGCCGCACGCCTCGGGTGGCTGGCCGAAGAGCCGATCATTATTCAGTGCCACAACTGCGGCGAGCCCATGCGCCACGTGCCCTGCGCTCATCTCGAGCTCGGCCCCTTCCTGGATGGAGAGCTCCACGACCCGGAGCTCGACGCGACCCTCGACCTGTCGGTCGCGCACCCGGTACCCGAGGTGACGCTGCCGGACGGCTGCGCGGCCCGCGAGGTCACGCTGGCGCCAATCACGGCCGCAGAGGCACGGCCTCTTCACAGAGCGCTCCGCCGCCGACGTCTCGTCCTCACCCCTCGAGTCGTTCGGGCTATGGGGATCGCCGCCCTGGGGGCGGAGCGCGACACGGGGCGCATCGCGGGCGCGCTGGCGCGCTGCTCGGACGCGGCGTGGGAGGCAATCGGTGATCTGTTTCTCCAGGCTCACTATCCGCCGCGGCTGTCGTCGATCGCTCTCTGTCCGCGCTGCGGCGCTCGCAACGACGTCGACGCGCCGTACGAGCGCGAGCTCGAGCCCTCGCGCGGTTCGGAACCATCGGGTGCGCCTCCGCCGCCCGATTTGGAGACCTTCGCGCAGCGGGCCCACACACTGTTCGAGCGGCACGCGGGGCCACGGGCCACCGAGATCCAGCTTTTTGTAGAGGAAGGCGTACCGGCGTGCGACGCGGGGGGCACCCCTCTGCTCGGCAGCTACCTTCCCCGCGGAGGCGACCCGGAGGCCCCCGTGGGCTTGGCCGAGCTCGCGGTCTACTACCGCACCTTCGTCGCCATATGGACGGAAGACGGCCCCTACGACTGGGAGGCCGAGCTGGACGAGACCATCGCCCACGAGCTCGAGCACCACGAGGGTTGGCGAGTGGGTCACGATCCCATGGACGAAGACGAGCAACGGGAGATCGCCGCCGAGCACGCGCGCGACGCTGGGCACAAGACCGTCGCCCGCGCGGCGGCGCGGGCGTTCTCCGCCGACGTTGCGGAGTTCCTCGCGCGTACGTGGATCGTCTGGGCGCTCATCGCCGCGGCAATCCTCGCCGTCATTCTCGGCGGGGGCGGCGGTCCCCCCGAAGGAAACCCGGAGTGAATTATCCCCCGGTGAACCGTGCCGCATCCTCTCCCGCCTCCGCGATGACGAATGGCACCGGCACGGCGACGCCGCCCGGCGCGTGCACGACGACGGCCAGGGCGCTCGACGATGGAGGGCACGGGGCCTCCCTCACGTGAGCAGTCCCCGAAGACGTTCCGGTACGGGCAGAGGTTTCGAACCTCCTGCCCCTACCGTGTCAAGGCGGGGGTGGGGCATCTGGCACTGCGGAAATCCCTGTTTTTCTAGCGAGTCGGTCGCTCGGCAGAACCCCAGACAACCCCAGAGAACCCCACCAGGTTGGGCAACCACTTGGGCAACATTTCGACCTCGCCAGGGCTCGACGCCTTCTTGGCGCAGGGGCCTCACGCAGGTCCCCCCAGTGCTCGTCCGCGGCCTCGAGGGCGGCCTGAAACCTCACGTTGCGGACCGGTCGCTCGGGCCCAGGCTTCGGCACCGGTCCTCGAGATGCTACGTGGCGTGAGGCCGCCTCATCCTGGCCCCTTCCCCGGTACGATGGCTTGATGGGCCGGATGACCGACGAAGGGTGGGACGACACTGAGTACGACGACGATGACCGATGAAGCCCGCACTAGGCCCAATGATGAACTTCCATGCTTCGGAAAGGACGTGCTGCCAATCCCAGCTCATGGCGGTGGGATCGAAGGTATCCCAGTCGCGAGCGTTCGGGGGGCATGCCTCGCGCGCTGTGTTCTACTCAGCACATCGCCCACTGGGTGCCGTCCGCGCGAGACGGCTTGCCTGCGGCGAGGTTTTCCCTTCTCATAATCGATCGCGCCCCTGGCGGCGCGGAGGGGGAACGAGAAGATGATGCGCTGGCAAATCGGCGGGGCTCTCGTCGGCCTGGTGGTGCTCGGGGGTGGATGCGCCGGAAGCAACGTTCCACAGGCCCGCTACGCCCGGACGTGCCTGGTGTTGTCGGTGGGCGGGCCCAACTGCATCGCTCACCTCGGCGCCATTCAAGCGGCCAGGGACGCGCAAATGAGAATCGATTGCGTCGCCGGCAGCAGCATAGGTTCGCGGGTGGGCAGCCTGTACGCGACGGCTCCGAGCGAATCGACGCCCCGGGCTCTCGGAGCATGATGCGTCGACAGGAAGTCATAGCGATTGCCAATGCGGCGCTGGAGTGCAGCGTGTATGTGGCGCCTAGGGAGCCCGGACTGACACACGCAGAATTATTCGAGGTATGTGGCAGACTGGGTTATGAGAAAGGCGAGGTCGGCGGGGTGCTTCAGATGGTCGCCGCGCCGATGTATTTCGGCGACGCGCGGCTGATGCCCCAGGCCACCTCGGTGTCTAGCGACTTCAACTTCCCAAGGAATCCGGACTACAGGAACGTCGCCGCGTTCGACTTCGTCTGCAGGCAACTTCAGGCCCTTGCGCGGTCGGAAGGCGCGCAGCACGCTCAGCTCGATCGCTCCGTGGTGGTGGCCCGTGCCGTAGCAAGCGGGCTGCCCGAACACGACGTCGAGGTGGCCGTGACGGTCCTCGTGATGACTGAGCACATGGCCGAGCAGAAGGGCGTGCTCCGATTAGCGCCTGGTCGCGAGCACTACCTTCTGCCCAATGAGCAGGTGAACCAGACGCGAGGCAGTCGGGTAGATGGCCTCCCGCGCAACGAGGCGCGCGCACGCGCGTACCCTGTGGTTCGTGACGTCATCGCCCGTCGAACGGACGGTCGACCGTCGGCCGCTGAACCGCTCGACGCCTTCGCGGGTGATCTGGAGAAGCTCGGGTACGACCCGTTTCGTCTCTGGTGGACGCAGACGGTGGCCGAACTTCGGCAACTCGACACCAGCGTGTCACCCGTCGCGGTTGCGGTGCTTGCTGCCGCTCTCGTTGAAGGTGCTCTGACCCTCGTCGTGAAGCATGCGCGCGGTCTTGGGCTCGGGGTCTTCGCGTCGAAGGACTTCGACCGAGACCCACGTTCCTGGAGGATCGACAATCTCATCTCCGGCGCGAGCGCAGGGCGAGACGCGGCAATCCTGGATGCGCCCGCGCGGGCGCGGGCAGACGAATTGATCAGGATCCGCCAGCGCATCCACGCTGGCCGCATGATCTCGGACTACCCCGCAGGTGTACCGGACCTCCGTCCCGAGGAGGCGCGCGAGGCCAAGGCGACGGCGGAACTCATTGTGCGCCGCGTGCTCGACTGGCTTCAGAAGTACCCTGGGAGCGGCGTGGCTTAGCTCAGTCCCCTGCGGCTTCCGAATCGGGAGATCCACCATCTCCTCCCGAGTCCGACCGGGACCCGTCGATGGACGCGTCCTGCTCCTGGCCGGCACCATCGGCCATGCTCCCGTCCACGCTGGCCTCGCCGCCGCCGTCCATGACCGGACGACCGGCCTCCATGTCGTCTGTCGAAGCGTCCTCGCCGGGGAGCGGTGGGCACACAGGATCTCCGCAGAGCGTGGCCACAGGGTGCCGCCGTCCTCAAAGGGGAAGGTGCCGCCGCTGGCGCTGCCCCCGATGAATCCGCCGCCGCCACCGCCGGTGCTGCTCCCGACGAATGCGCCACCGTCGGCCGGCTCGAGTTCGGTGCCGCTGCCGGATGCGCTGGCGCAACTCCACCCCATCAGCGCGCCGCAGAGGACAGCAGCGAGCCGGTTAGCAAGCATGCGGCAACCCGCGGTGGCGCTCACGCTTGCCATCGCCGGGCTCTTCTTCGACGAAGACCGTTGCATGAAAGCTCCTTTGGCCGGCCGCCCTAACGCTACAAGCCTACCGCGAACGGGGACACACCGTATGGTCGGCTTCACACGACGCTAGCCCGACGTCCGCGCGCGGCCTCACCGCAGCCGGAGCACCATGATCTCCTCGTCGATGTAGCGCTCGCCGTCCTTCATGGCCTCGCGCAGCGTCCCCACGACGACGAACCCGGCTCGCAGGTAGAGCCGCCGCGCGGCATCGGCCGTGGTTGCCACGGTGAGGTGCGCTTGCTCCACGCCGGCTGCCCGCAGCCGCGAGGCCGCCTCGTCAATCAGCGCGCGACCCACGACACGCCCGCGCGCCTCCGGTGCGACGTACATGCCCCAGACGTTCGCGCGGTGGGCGCCCTTGCGTTGGCTCTGGCGGAACACGCCCAGCATCCCTGCCAAGACGCCGTCCTCGAAGGCGCCGAGGACGAACGTGGCCGCCGCGCTTTGGCGCAGACGCTCGGCGGGAGTCTCCCTCGTAGCGTGGTCCGATCTGCGAAATCACGTAAACCAGCAGTTACCATGCGCGCCCATCGGCCGTTGAAACGCCGTGCTCGCTTCAGTGGAAGCGCCGCGACGCTGGATGGTCCCGAGCCCGTCGGCCTCCGCCAGGAGGCGCGATGTCGACCGAGAGGCTGTCCATGATGCGAGCGAGAGAGATTCTGCGACAGAAGTGGAAGCAGGGGCGCAGCCACCGCGAGGTGGCCGCCAGCCTCGGGGTCAGCCCCGGCAGTGTCGGGGACCTGCTGGGTCGTGCTGACCAGGAGAAAGATCCCAAGAGTGCCGCGCTCGCCTTCGACGAGCGCTTCGGCCTCCTCGTCGACGCCGAGTGTTCCCACCGCGACGACAAACGCACCGAAAGAAATCTCAAAGATGCCAAGCTGCGTCTGTCGCAGGGTTGCATCGAGGCCGTCGACTATCTGCGACCGTTTCATGATACAGTGAGCGCCATGCGGAGCGGCAAGAAGGCCACGAGCCGGCTTGAGCGCCATCGCTCCGAGATGCGACGGCGGGGATTCAGGCTCGTGCAGCTCTGGGTGCCCGATCCCGCTGCGCCCGGCTTCCGGGGCGCAGTGCGACGTACGCGGGAGTTTCTCGTGGCCCATCCGGATGCCGAGTGGGACGACTTCGCGCGCGAAGCGCTCGACCGCGCTCCCGGTTGGGGTCCGTGAAGAGAGGCGACGTCGTCGCGGTCGCCTCCGGCAAGCCCCGCCCTGCGGTCGTCGTGCAGTCGGACCACCTCCTGCCGTACCCCATGGTGATCGTCGTCCCGTTCACGTCGGAGATCGACGCGCGCCCTCCGCCCTTCACACGGCTCACCATCGATCCGTCGCCCGTCAACGGCCTGCGTCGCGTTTCCCAGATCATGATCGACCGAATCATCGGCCTTCCAGCGGCGACGCTTCGACCAACGGGAGGACGGCTCGAGGACACCCAGATGACCGAGATCACGAGACTGCTCGCGCTCTGGCTCGGCATCGGGTGATAAGCGCCGACTCGGTCGCGTCGATCATGGTCGCGCGAAGCATTTGACCCGAAAAGTTGCCAGGACGGCAACCTCGACAGAGCTTTGGCAACAAGGGCTCGCGGTGGCCGACGCTCCCCCGATCCGCCCGTGACCCGATAGCGTACTTACGGGCCAAGCACGGACGGGTGCCAAGTTACCGCCCTGCACCGCCTGCTGCATCGTGACGCTCACCAGCTCGACGCGCAGATCGACCACTTGACTCCGAGCAAAAGGAAGAGTCGCCTTGCCCCCCACCATGAGCTGTCGAATCGTCTGGCCGCGCCTGAGCAGCGCCGTTGCGAAGCGTCACGCCACATCGCCGCTGGCAATATCGCTACTTCTGGCGACAGGGTGTGCCGCCCGTACCTACACAGCAGCGGGGCGCGCGCAACCGTCAAGTGGCTTGCGCGGCGTGCCCCCGCGGTTCGCCACGGTCAAGCGAGGACTTCGCCGCATGAAGTGTACGCCGGATTCACCGGAAAATTGCCGCGAACGCAATTGCATCGCTTCAGCGCCAGGAGGTTCGACGCCGTAGCAGGGTTGCGAACGCCCCCAAATTCATACCCGGCCCAGTTTCCGGACAGCACGAGATGTACTTCGGTCGCGGTGCTCAGGTCCCCGATGACCTCGCCCTCCGGCGACGCGAGGCGCGCCAGCAGCGCGTGGTGCGCAACCGTCAAGTGGCTTGCGCGGCGTGCCCCCGCGGTGCTCCAGCGCCGAGCAAGGACATCGCCGCATGACACGAAGCGTATGCCGCATTCGCCGAAAAACTGCGGCAAACGCAATTGCATCGCTTCAGCTCCAGGAGGTTCGACGCCGCAGCAGTGCGGAGCACGGCATAAGCGGCGGAGGTCAGGGATCGTCTCCAGGCTCGACCACTACCGGGCCAGCGGATGTCTCAAACAGGGACCACTTCCTCGACATTCACCCGGATGGGCGCAGGGCCCCGCGAACGAATGCGCGGCCGTCATCCCGCTCCCCCCGGTTTCGCACGCTTGATGGGGTCGATGCTGGATACCCTGCCGTGCGACGTGCCCGCTCCGGCGCCCGTCGATGCCGCGTCGACGCTTGGATGAATGGCGGCTTGCAGCAGGCGTTCAAGCCCAGCGATCTGATCGTGCATACGCTCGAAATCGGCGCGCACGTCAACGAGTGCTTTGATGGCGCGCGCGAGGGCGACCCCCTCGACGGACAGCGGTGACCCTACGTCTCTCCGTAGTCGTGAAAGGATCGCCGGCGCGAGCACATGCTCCGTCCGATCCTCGCGAGTCCTTTCATCGAAAATGCAAACGTTCTCACCCAGCCAAACGAGACCAGCAACGAAGTCGAGGGTGACGGGGCGATTCTCGACGGTATCGAAGAGCTGGCCGTTACCTTGGCGTCGAATTAGGCGGGCTGGTCCCGCTTTTCGTGACGTCATCGTCCTGAGCTCCCGGATGGCTCGGTAAAGAAGCGCCCAAACTCTTCCTCACGAGCGCGCGCATCGTGTAGGCCGAGGTCAATAAGATCGCTGGCGTACTCGCCATCAAAGAGGAGATAGGAGAGCAGGTCGGCTTCGTGTGCTTCACCGGCAAGGTGACGGAGAGCGTGGCCTGTCAGGCTGTGAATCGCGGACAAGTGCGGTCGCCGCGCGTGAACGGCCGCGATTGCTCCAATGTCCTTGGAAGGTCGAATCAGCAGATCCCGAATCACGCGAACCCCTTGGCCATGCATCGGTAGGATCGCTGCGTTGAGCTCTTCGACGAAGGGATGCCCGGCCGCCTTCTGTCCGCTCGCGACAAGCGCATTAATGCGGTGAAGGCGATCGAGATCGTAGTCGGTGTGGTCGAGCAACATCGAGTTGAGCGCCTTGCCGAAGACGAACCACGGACTTGGGTAACTTTCTTCGTTGTCCAGAGCTTCCTGTTGCTCCTCCATCGGCGTCGGCACATGTCGAAGCGAAATGACCAGCACTCGGTCCGCACCGAGTCGCAGCGCGGGGGCAAGCGGTGTGTTGTGTCGAAGACCTCCGTCACAATAGAAGCGACCGCGAATCGCGACCGACGGAAACAATACTGGAATTGCAGCAGAGGCGAGAACGTGGTGCGCCTCGATCGCCGTTGCCCGCGCCTCGACGAATGGATCCCGACTCCACGTCGGAATCGTTCCCCCTTGGTTGTCGACAAAGACAACCGTTCGGCCGGTAGCGACCTGGGTGGCCGACACGGTCAGCGCCTCGAGGTGATCTGCTTTGAGGTTGGCAGAGATGCCACTCCACGGGATTCGACTGGTCACGAAGTGCTCTAACCCTGACGTGTCCAGGATCCCTCCTCGGTGCTGCTCGCCCGAGCGCCGTGCCCGCGGACGACCGCCAAGCACCAGCCATGCCGCCCTCATCAGATTGACAATGCCGAGATCGAACATTGCCCCGATGGCAAGGGACCTCCAGTGTGCGACCAACATCGACGCCTGCTCGTCGGGGCGGTCGGCCGTCGCAGCGATGAACGCGGAATTGATCGCGCCGACCGAGGTGCCGCAGATGATCTCGAATCTCACCCGACGCCCCAGATACCGCGGTAGCTCTTCGCGTAGGTACTTGAGCACCCCCGCCTCATAGGCTCCACGCGCTCCACCGCCCGTGAGCACCAACGCGGTCTTGAGCGGACGCACTGTCACGGCTCGTCAGGCGTCCCATTGCTGGCGACACGGCGATCGCTGGGCGATGTGATGCGCAACGTCCAGTCGCAACGAATGCTCAGGACGACCGGCCACATCGTCACCTGAAACTCGTGCCCGCGCCCCGCTGGCGAGTGAAACCAGGCCGACGGAATATGAAGCTCGCCCCGCCCTCGAAGTTCACGTGCGGCGACTCGCAGCGCGCTCCGGACAACTGATATCAGGCCCCCGCGACGGTGAAGGCTCACGATCGCGAACACTCCGGCAGCCGTCCTCAACAGAAGCGCTCGGGGAAATCGCCCAAGAGAGTCGTCACGCACGGCAAGACGGTGTGCGTTTCGGCGGCGTCGTACATGGCGTGTCATTGAGACGCCTGGAGTTCACGTAGAATCAACTCGGCAGTCCCAATGGCAAGGAGCAGCCAGGCGGTCCTCTCATGGGCCTGGATCCGCTGCACAAGCAGCTCGCACGTGGGCTGGTCGTGGGCCCGGTCAGCGATTCCGAGGACACGGCGGGCCCGGCGGGCGACCGACTCGTGCCTTTCCGTTAGGCTGGCAATCATCTCTTGGGCTGTCCAAAGTCGGCCTTGATGCTGTGGCTGTGTACGGAGGCCTTCCTTCGGACCCAAGACGGCCAGGCCGCGGGCCCGCATGTGTTTGGCGATGACACCCGTAGCACGCTGTAGTGCGACGCGTTGTTGCTCGAGTACGAGACGCAATATCGAGAACGAGGAGCCGGTAATATCCCGATGGAATCTCCGTGTCTTCGCGCAGAGGGCGTGCGTATCGCCAAGCACCTTCGACAGGCCGCGTGCGATCAGTTCTCGGTCGGTGGTGCTGCCTGGGACGATCTGCATGGTCACTCTTTCTCGCGCGTTAAGCCGAGGAACCCGCGCAAGTACCGTGCCGCTAGGTTCGGACAACTGCGAGCGGCCACGAAGGGCATACGCCGACGCTGCACCGTGTTGGTGGGGATTGGTCTGGAATGGAAACGCCGTTCTCGCGCAGAGGCGCGGTGCAGACACGGTGCTCGACGGCGTTGCGGCATCTTGGCGGATGCGTTGGTCCGTCTACTGGGTTCTCGCTCACGAAGACCGGGGCACTTCGTTCGGGATCTGGCGAATAGCACAGCGCGTCACCCATCCGTCTTAACCCAGAGGGTCAAGTGGCCTGATCGCTGCGGCTCTCGACGGGAGAGGACGTAGCCCTCAGGCATCGCGCCTCCGAAACCATGATACGTTACAACGCGCGTTCCGACCCGGGCCTGGATGAGCATCCGTTGGGCAAGCTCTATGCCGGCGGAAAAGCGCCTTCAGACAGGTGGACCGTGTGGTCCAGTTGGCCGTTCGAGTGCCAGAGGTTCTCCTCGAACGGATTGAAGAAATAGAGCGCATCGAACTCCAAAACGTTCACGACGTCGATGGTTCCGTGAATGAAGTGCGCCGAAGCCACTCCAACACGTCGCGCGGCCTGACGGGCCACGTCGACGAAGTGCCTGCGATGCTCGACCCCCACAAACGTGGCGTCCGTAGACGCGGCACCCACAATGCAGAACTTCCCGACGCCTGAGCCGACGTCGAGCACGCGAGTGGTGGTCCCCCGGACCAAAAGCCGCACTGCCCTCTGCGCCACCCGAACGGGGGTCCAGAAAGTAGACGATGCCTTGCGAGCGGCAATAGGAAACACCCCATCGAAGGCGCTGTCGGCAACGCCGGACCCCTCGCGAAGACGCGACAACAGACGACCAAGTTCCGCCGGATGGATGGCCGACGCTTGCGCGGAGACGTCGTCGGCCGGGGCATAGGGTGGTCCGGCCGTCGCCGTATCCGCAACAGGTCCGGGGATTACGG
This sequence comes from uncultured delta proteobacterium, assembly GCA_963847465.1. GTDB lineage: Bacteria > Myxococcota_A > Polyangia > Polyangiales > Polyangiaceae > Palsa-1150. The sequence continues at coordinate 22,071 of CAWKAF010000037.1, forward strand.
GGATCAAGAAACCGTCGCCTGAAGTCTTGCCAGGAGCGTCTCATGCTCTCGCTTGAGGGCGCGCGGCAGCCGATCGCCGAACCTCTCTAAGAACTTCCCGTTGCGCTTCGGCTTCCTCCATCCACGCCGCCGGATCGATCGCAACGAGGTGCTCGAATCGTCCCGGACCGATGTCGAGCCCGCGCAGATCCATCGCGTCTGGTGTCGGCACGTGCCCGATGGGAGGTGGTGCGAGCCCCGCTCGCTCCGTCCAGCCGCTCGAGAATCCACTTTAGCACGCGGATGTTCTCGCCGAAGCCGGGCCACATGAACTTTCCGTCGACGTCGGTGCGAAACCAATTCACGTGAAAAAGGCGCGGCGGATGGACGAGGCGCTTGCCCATCGAGAGCCAGTGCCCGAAGTAGTCGGCCATGTTGATGCCGCAGAAGGGGATCATCGCCATCGGATCGTTGCGCGGTACGCCGACCGCGCCTGTTGCCGCAGCGGTCGTCTCGGAGACAAGCGTGGCGCCGACATACACCCCGTGCGCCCAGCTGCGAGCCTCGTAGACCAGGGGCGTCAGTCGCGCGCGTCGCCCGCCGAAGATGATTGCGGAGATCGGCACGCCCATGGGATCGTCGAAGTTCGGCCCGACGGTCGGGCATTGGCGAGCTGCGACCGTGAAGCGCGAGTTCGGGTGCGCCGCCGGCTCGCTCGCCCCTTTCTGCCATTCGCGGCCGCGCCAATCGGTGAGCGTCTCGCCGTCGCGCAGAGGCGACAGCCCTTCCCACCAGGGTGTGCCGTCCGCGCGCAGCGCCACGTTGGTGAAAATCGTGTCTCGCGAGAGCGCCGCGAGGGCGTTTGGATTCGTCTTCGCGCTCGTCCCCGGTGCAACGCCGAAGAAGCCGGCTTCCGGATTGATCGCCCAGAGGCGGCCGTCGTCGCCGACGTGCATCCAGCAGATGTCGTCGCCCACCGTCTCGACCTTCCAACCCGGCAGGCTGGGCACGAGCATCGCGAGGTTGGTCTTGCCGCACGCGCTCGGAAAGGCGGCGGCGACGTAGCGCTTCGCACCCTGCGGATTCGTGATGCCGACGATCATCATGTGCTCGGCCATCCAGCCCTCGTCGAGTGCCTCTGCGCTCGCGATGCGTAAGGCATGGCATTTCTTGCTCAACAGAGCGTTGCCGCCGTAACCGCCGTAACCCGAACCGATGCTCCAGATCGTCCGTATCTGGGGGAAGTGACAGATGAACCGACGTTCCGGCGACAGATCGCCCAGGCTGTGGACGCCCTTCACAAACGATCCGCCGGCGCTGAGCTGCGAGAGCGCGACCTCGCCCATGCGCGTCATCAGGCGCATGCTGGCCACCACGTACCGGCTGTCGGTGAGCTGCACGCCAACGCGGCTGTACTTCGAACCGGCCGGGCCCATGAGGTAGGGCACGACGTACATCGTTCGCCCCTTCATGGCTCCGGCGAAGAGAGGCCATACCTTGCGTCACGCATAGGAGTTGGCACAGAGACGAATGGACGAACCCTTACGGATCCACGACGACATCACTTTGGTCAAGGCAGCGACGGGTCCGCGTCGTCCAGGTCTGCACGACCAGCTTGCGCACCTTTGGCCGACGCTGCTGAGCCCGGTGGCGCCCGCGGAGAAGCGTTGTCACTCTCTTTCTCGACTTCCGCCGCACGAGTGCGAGCGCCTGATCGACGACGTGCTCGACGGTAAGGCCCTACTCCGCGATTCTCGCCGATCGTCTCCATCGACCATTGCTCGGCGTGAGGGTGATCGTCGCTTCCACACCGGCATCGCTCGCGGGTTGCCGCGCCGGCACCGTGAATCGGAACGTCGCCCCGTTTCCGCGCTCACTCTCGACCCCAATCTGACCCCCGTGCGCCTCGACGATGGTCTTGCCGATGTAGAGGCCCAGGCCGAGCCCGTCGCGCGACTCAGTGCCGGCTTGCCAGAAACGCTCGAACACGTGCGGCAGCGCGTCCTTCGCGATGCCGGGACCGCTGTCTCGCACGACGAATTCAACGCAGTCACCATGCCAGTTTGCGACAAGGCTGACGGTCCCCTTGGCCTGCGTGAACTTCATCGCGTTGCTGAGCAAGTTCGAGAGCACTTGCACGATGCGATCGTGATCGAACGCGATGAGCCCGGGCACGGGCGGTGTCGGTGCGTCGACTGTGAAGCTCAATTGGCGCGCCTCGAAGAGCGGGGTGTACGAAGCGCGGATCTCGCGCAAGAGTGCGCCGACGTCGTGTCGCGCCGGCACAATGCGAAGCGTTCCAGCATCGATACGTGCGGTATCGAGAAGATCCGAAAGGAGGCGTGTCATCCGCGCCGCCGCATGCTGGACCTCCACCGCCGCTTCACGCCTTTCCGCATCGACGCTGTCCGCGAGAAACTGCGCGTTCATCGAAATGACGGCGAGTGGGTTGCGTAGCTCGTGCGTGACCATCGCCAGCACATCCTGATGGCGCGCCTTCTCGATCACCGCGCGTGAAAGGGCCTCTTTTGTTTCACCGAACGCGCGGACCGCGTCGTCCATGCGGTGACGCTCCGTGGAAAGCCTTTCATCCGTCTCCATTTGACGCTCGTGAGTTGTTGCGCTTTCACCCTCCAGGTCGCGTCGATCGCGCGACGTGACGGCGTCGTCCGACCGCTGGCGCTCCTGCTCCAGAATCGCATCGGTCGTCTCGCGTTCGCCTCGCATCGCCTTGTCCGCTGCGTTCCGCTCCTTCGCAACAGAGGCGTCCGGCGATGGGGCGGCAAACCGTTCGCCGGCGAGAAGACGGTCGGCGCTGTCACGGAACTTGAACAGTTGTTGGTCGACGATAAGCCGGTCGTGCTCGATGAGATCACTAAACTCCCGCCGAGTTCGGGTCTCCATCGCCGCAGCGACGCTCGAGGTCGCGCGTTCGGCGCCAAGGCTGGAGTCTGTTTTTCGCGCCCTTCGTCGATGCTCTTGCGGATGCGATCCATGGCCTTCCCCCTATGCGAGGTGCATTGCACCTTCGACGATCCCCTCCAGTTCCGCAGCGCCCAAAGGAGATTCGCGCGAATCCCCAGCGTCGATCGGGACGGCTGCCGAGGTCAAGCAACGAGCGTTCGTCGCGCCGCAGACAGCCCAGCCGTGGCGCCAGGGATGACCACCGTTGCCGCGGCACGGAGATCGTCCCCGCCGACCACTCGGCCCGCGTTCTTGCATCACGACGAAGCCGAGCCTCTCGTGGGCGACTGCGGGGCCGCCCCTTGGGGGCGACAACGATGCGGGAAACGGGGTGCTGCGATGCGAAGAGCCCACATACGCGGCTTACGGCTCGCCTTCTGCTGAGGCTTACCCCTCAGGCGACCCCGCGCTTCTTGGGCAACAACCGGAAGCCGCGCACGAGCTTCGTGCCGGCGCGTGCCGATCCAGCTTCGCCACAGACAGCCAGGCCCCGAGCTTTGCCGGGTGCGGCCGGCGTGAGTGAGCGGGCCGTCGAGTGCGACACACGTACACATCTGCGAAGAAGCGGCCGGGGGGATCTTGCGTCCGCTGCCGCTTGCGTGGGAGCGTTACCTGCCCGCTGTTCGTCCGCAGCGCGAGTCGGTCATCTCTCGCGCTGAGCTTGGAGATCCTCCCTTGACCGACCCACCGACGCCCCGCTCCAACAGGCTGTCGGATGCGCCCAGTGCGCTGGGCCCCCGCGACGATCGCGAAGCGCGCTTCTTCGGCGGGCTCGTGAACCTGGACGACTTCTCGACGGTCTTCCAGCCCGTGGTGCGTTTGGACGACGGCGGCCTTTTTGGCTACGAGGCTCTCGTTCGGTGCCCGCGCCTCTCGCCCAACGGGCTGTTCGCCCAAGCCGCCGCCTCGCACTCGGCCGGAAGGCTCGGACGGATGATCCGCGAGATCGCCGTTTCCCTGTGCAGCGGCACGCCTCTCTTCGTGAACCTGCATCCGAGCGAACTGGAGGAAGGGTGGCTCGTGCGTCCGGACGATCCGATCTTCGCTCACGATGACGACATCTACCTGGAGATCTCCGAATCGGTGCCGATGACCCACTCGGACCTTTGCGAGAGCGTGCTCGCGGCGGCCTGCGCTCGTACGGGCGTTTACCTGGTCGTCGACGATTTCGGCGCCGGCTACTCGAACTTGGAGCTCATCAGCGACCTCGCCCCCAAGCTGGTCAAGCTCGACCGAAAGCTCGTCGAGAACCTTCACCGCAATCCACGCAAGCACAAGCTCGTCTCCGGGGTTGTGCGCCTATGCGGGGAGCTGGGAGCGGAGGTCGTGGCCGAGGGAATCGAAACCCGCGACGAATTGAGCGCGGTGCGTGACGCCGGCGCGCACTACGGCCAGGGGTATTTGCTCGGCCGACCGGGTTTTCCCATGCCGCCCATCACGTGGCCGCCGCCGCCCTCGGACAGCGAGCCGCCAACGATTCCACCGCCACCGCGAACGCCGCGAACGGGCTGCTAGTACGGCGGGCGGGCACACGTGGGCGGCGTCGCCCTACCGTGTCCCCGGATCGCATTCTTCGCCTTGATGATGGACGACTCGCCTACGCCGGTCGCCCTCTCCCATGTCCATCCTCGCACTCGACCCAGCAGGTCCCAAGTCCGTTGAAGCATCGGATGCGGGCGGGCTTGCCGCATTTGCACGTGAACACCGGAAACATCTTGGCCGCTCTCGCGGCCGGTATGTCGTGGTTCTTGGCGGAGACGACCGGATAGCCGCAGACCTTGCAAGCGACGGCGTCGGTCATGCCTCATCTCGATCATCTGATGATCGCCGACTCTTACGCCCTAGGCGCTCTGCGCCGTACACCCATCGTGGGCCGGAGCGAACTTGCGCGAATAGGACCGAGTCGCGCGCGGGCGGAAGAGGCGCGCCGACCAGACAGCACCCACCGGCCGGACATGCCTGCGGGGAGCGATGACACGCTGCTCGTCGTCGATCAGGAGCCCGAGAAATTTCTCTTCGGCGCCTGGAAGAACGTCATCCTCCTCGCCTGGGCCGCCCAAGCGGACGACACGGTGATCGGTCGGTTGAAGGTGAGTCTTGCTCGGATAGCCAAATCGCGCCCAGGCCCTCGGTCATGTGTGAGCGTTATTGCGGCCGGTCTTCCCATGCCCACCGACGAGGCACGGGCCGGCATCCTCGAGCTCATGAACGCGAATGGCGCACAGGTCGGCTGCCTCGCGGTCGTGATCAAGGGCGCCGGATTCCAGCGGAGCGCACTTCAGAGCGCGCACACGGGCATGCACCTCGCCTCGACGAAGACGTTCGAGATGGCCGTGCTCGATGGCGTCGAGGACCTGGCGGATTGGCTGCTCCCGCGGCACCTGAAGACGGGCGTCGTGCTCGACGCAAAGCGGCTGGTGGCCATCGCGAACCAAGCAAGCGATGGAGCGGCGTGCGCTCGCACTCTCCACGGTCTCCGTCCGACTCCTTGAATGAAGTCGCGCCTACCGCGAGCGACTGGCGAAGCTCAACCGAGAAAGAAAAACCATGGCTGAGTCGCATTCACCCTTACCGGATCATGTCAGGTAGCCGTCGCAACCATCATGCGTTGCCCTATCTGCAACAGCGCGGACACCTTCCACATGACCGAATACGTCATGCCCCACCCGAGCGGCACCGTACGAGCGCCTGCCATTGAGTGCTCGGAGTGCGGCGCCGTCGTTCTGAATGAAATCGTTGCCCACTCTGCCAAGGAGTTGGCGGCCGTGCGCGAGGCGCAGAATCTTCGCCTCGATATGATCGCCGAGACGGACCACCGGCGTGCATCCCGACAATCGCGCCAAGTTGTCGCCCTCAGGCTCGCAGGTCATGGCTGAGTTGCAGTACCAGGGCCTCCGCCACGTTGTATCAACCACGCTGAGGCTTCGTCGCCCGGCTTGACCGCCGCAGGTCGCCACGGTCGCGCGGGTGAGTCGGACGTGCCGACGTCCACGTCGACGCTCACCGGGTGAAGCTCGCGGATCTGTTCAAGCGGGTCTGACCCCGAAGCCGCGTCGAAGGTGCCGCGAGCGCCGGACGCCGATCGTCGCCTCTCCCGGGTCAGCTACCGGGCATTCGGACCGACGCGCCGACGACAATCCCGCGTTCGAGCAAATTGCGTAGGTGGCGGAGCGCGAGCAGTCGCGGCAAGCCGGAGATGTCGAGAATGGCCTCCACGTTGGTCGCCCCATCCATCAGCGAGAGCAGAAAGCCGCTCACGTTGTCGAGCGCGAAGCGCCTCAATTCCTCGGAGGGTACCGCCGGGATCAAGACGGCCGACTCCGAACCGACGGAGGACAGACACTCGCGTTCGAGCGCCCTGCGGCAGGCGACAGACAACTTCGTGGCTTCGGGGTGCAGCGGTGCAAGTTCGATCAGGCCTGCGAGCAAAAACAGCGCGCGCTCGTGCTCGCCGTCCAGATGGAGCCGACGGGCCTGATCGATCGTGGGCTCACCACCGACCACCGATGCCGCTCGCTGCTTGATCTCTGAGTCACGAGCGAAAGCTGCAGGGTCGAAGGTCGGGACGACGGTTCGACGCGAGTCGCTGCCCCCGCCCGCGACCAGGACGCTCCAGGGCCGTCGTCTTCGAGGGCGGGAAGGCGGGCACCCTACCAAGGATAGGGCTCCACGCAGGTTCGTTCCGGTCCACGACGGATGTACGGCGCCTCACGCGTGGCCCGAAGGGTCTCGCGGCCCCTTGCAGCGAAGCCAGCCGTGCTCTGCTGCCTCTCAGGGCCCTTCTGCCGCGAGGAGCGCCACGCACCCGGCCCCGCAGGGGCCAAGGTCGCACAGCGTCAACGCCGCGTAGGCCGTCTCGCCCGATGGATCCATCGTGTCGCACGTGTTCGAGCAATTGCTCCCGCCGTCGGCCGAACATGCGAGCTCGCACTGAAGAAACGCGCTGCACGGACTTCCGGTCCCGCACGCCGCCACCTGGGTCGGGCAATTCTTGACCGCGCACGAGTGACAGGTCGGCGCCGCAGCGTCTTGCGCGTTCGTGGCCGCGTCGGCGTCGCGCCCGCCCTCCGCGATTCCCGCGTCCGCCTGCGCGTCTGGGCGGTTGGGCGACGCCCCGTCGCCCCCCGATTGTTCTTCGCCAGCGTCGCTCGTCGTGCCTCCGCTACTGGAGCCCCCGCCGGACATGCTGCCGGATTGGGCCAGCGCGTCGGCACCATCCGCGGAGCCGTCGCCACGCGCGAGGACGGAACTCGACCCCCCGCACCCAAGCGCGGCGAGAATCAAGGAGACGCCGGCGGCGGTGTGCGCTCGATGGTTCATAGACCGCGTGGGCTCACCAAGAAAAGATACCACCCGGCCGGGCAAGCGCGATCGAAATGCGCGAGCTAACGACGCGCGTATGCCACCGCGCAAATGCATCCTCGTCGTCGACGATGACGAGGGGACGCGCACGGCGATATACGAAGCGCTTTCGCCCAAGTATCGCGTGATTTTGGCCGTCGATGGTCTCGACGGATACGAGAAAGCCAACGAACCGCCGCCGCCCGATCTCATCATTGCCGACATCGCCATGCCACGGCTCGACGGTCTCACGATGGCGCGTCGCCTCCGCGAAAATCACGTTCTTCGCCGTGTACCGATCGTCTTCATGGCCGGTCGGATGCCGCCTGCGGGTGTCCTCGCAGTATCGTACGTCGACCCATTCTCGTGCCTCCCAAAGCCGACCGATCTCGACGTACTCGTGTCAGTTCTCACGACGTAGGGACCCCTCGCGGCAGATTTCTCACGAGCATTCCCCCCACCGAGCGGGGAGTTTCTCAGCATCATTCCCCCCTCTCGGCTGAAGTTTCTCACGAGCATTCCCCCCCTCGCGTGATCGCCCCTGTACGACGCGCTTCGTGTACCGCGCTGGCCGCGGTGCCCGGAGGCATCGATGGCGTTCCGCGAGGTGACGATGGTCGAGATCAAGGAGGTGCTCCGGCAGTGGCTGGCCGGGGTGGGCAAGAAACGGATCGCCGCCCGGCTCGGGCTCGATCCGAAGACGGTGCGTCGCTACGCGCGGGCCGCCGAGGCGTGCGCGATGACCGCCGGCGCGGGCGAGGCGGCGCTGACCGACGAGCGGCTCGCCGCGGTCCTGGGGACGCTCGGCATCGGCACGGCGATGGCGCACGAGTACGGCGAGGCGTGGCGCCGCTGCGAGGAGCAACGCGGCTTCATCGCGGGACACCTCAGTCACAGCGTGCGGCTGTCGAAAGTTCGGCGCCTGCTTCAACGCCAGGGCGTGACGGTCCCGTATTCGACGCTGCATCGCTTCGCGTCGAGCGAGCTGGGCTTCGGTCGTGCGCAGGTGACGCTGCCCGTCATCGACGGCGAGCCGGGCGAGGAGCTGCAAGTGGACACGGGCTGGATGACGATGCTGGCCCCCGACGCGCGCGGGCACCGACGTCGATTCCGCGCGTGGATCTTCACGCCCCACGTGTCGCGCTACCGCTTCGTGTATCCGTGCCTGCGTGAGACGACCGAGACCGCCATCGAGGCGTTCGAGGCCGCGTGGGAGTTCTACGGCGGCGTCTTCCGCGTCGCGGTCCCCGACAACACCAAGGTCATCGTGCAGACGGCCGACCCGCTGGAGCCCAGATCGCGACGGCGTTCCTGGAGTACGCGCAGGCGCGCGGCTTCGTCATCGACCCGGCGCGCGTACGCACGCCTACCGACAAGGGGCGCGTCGAGAGAGGCGTACGCGACGTACGCGACGACTGCTTCGGTGGCGAGGTCGTGCGCGACGTCGGCCACGCCCGCGAGATCGCCCTGCGCTGGTGCGAGCACGAGTACGGCATGCGCCGGCACTCGACGACGCACCGGCTGCCGCGCGAGCACTTCGACACGGTCGAGAAACCGACGCTGCTGCCCGCGCCCCGTGAGCCCTTCGACGTGCCCGTGTGGTGCGAGCCCAAGGTCGCCCGCGATCACTTCGCGCAGGTGGCCGGCGCGCTCTACACGCTGCCCACACGCCTCATCGGAAAGCGCCTCAGGGCGCGCGCCGACCGTCAGCTCGTGCGTTTCTACGACGGCACGACAATCGTCAAGACGCACGCACGCCAGCCCAAGGGCGGCCGCGCGATCGATCCGAGCGACTTCCCCCAGGAGCGCGCTCCGTACGCCATGCGCGACGTCGCGTGGCTGCAATGCCAAGCACGCGAGCACGGAGAGAGCGTGGGCCTGCTCGCCGAGAGACTGCTCGACTCGCCCCTGCCGTGGACCAAGATGCGCGCGGTACGCGCGCTGCTTTCGCTGTGCCGTCGCTACGGCGACGAGCGCGTCGAAGAGACCTGCGCTCGCGCACTGCGCGACGACATGACGAGCGTCCATCGCCTGGCGCGGATGCTCTCGCTCGCCGTGCCGGCCCCGGACGCCGCCGCCGACGGCGCGCACGTCATCCCGCTCGGCCGCTACCTGCGGCCCGCACAAAGCTTCGCCCTCCGTCGTGGAGGAGAAGGAGGAGGAAACACATGACTGACATCATCCAACCGGAGCTCAAAACCGTGCTCCGGCGACTCAAGCTCGGACGGCTGCTCGATACGCTGCCCGAGCGCTTCGTCCTGGCACGTTCGCAGAAGATGCCGCACCAGGACTTTCTGCTGCTCGCGCTCGGCGACGAAGTCTCGCGACGCGACAGCGTCTCGGCCACCGTGCGGGCCGACAAGGCCGGCCTCGATATCGACTCTGTCCTGGAGCGCTGGGACCCGAGCGCCAACGCCACGCTCGATCAAGCCCTGCTCAACGAGCTGGTGAGCCTGCGCTTCGTCGAAGCGCGGACGCACGTCGCCATCGTCGGTCCCGTCGGCGTCGGCAAGACGTTCCTGGCTCACGCGCTCGGCCACCTGGCATGTCGGCGGGGGCACTCCGTCCTCGCCGTGCGTGCCGACAAGATGCTCAAAAGTCTGCGCCACGCTCGTCTCGACAACAGTTACGACGCCGAGCTGCGCCGACTCATCGCCGTCGATCTGCTCGTCGTCGATGACTTCGGACTCGATGCGATGGATCCCCACCGAGAGCCGTGACGCCTACGAAATCCTGACCGAGCGGCATCGAGCCGGATCGATATCGTGACCAGCAACCGCGGCCCCGACAGGGCTCGCCACCTTCGCCGACCCGGTCCGCGCCCAGGCCGCCATCGACCGCTTCACCAGCAACGCCTACGACCTCGTCGTCGAAGGCGAGAGCTACCGGCGCCGCCTCAAGCCCACGCTCGCGCGCACCGAGGAGGCGAACAAGGCTGGACAGAGAAGAAGAACTAACGAGACTCAATCCACGATCACGCGACGGGGACCCAGGGGGGAATGCTCGTAAAAACCAGGGGTCCCATGGTCGTGAGAATCGA
>CAWKAF010000038.1:0-21517 GCA_963847465.1 uncultured delta proteobacterium
CGCCGCGGGGCCCGCTCGCATCGGGTCGTGCAATGCTCTCCCAAGCTGGCCTCCGAGGGACGCGTCAGTCGTCGAGGGGCAACTTTTCTGGCAGCCCAGGTCGCACGCATGTTGGCGCCTACATCACGATAGCTCGATGGTCGCACTGACGGACCCCAACTCCAATTGGACCGCGACCTTGTCACACATGGTTCCCCGTGTGACAGCTCGAACGGGCTGAACGGGCTCTTGCCCGGCGATACGAGCTAGCGTTTCCTATTCGCCACAACCACGGGACTGCGAGGCCGCTTGCTCTCGCGTCCCCCACGCACGCCCCTCTCGCAGCGGCGACCGGCGCGACCGTCACGTCTTGCGGCGCGGCCGCCAGCACGAGGACCGGGCTGGCATCGCTCGCACGTGCGGCTCTGCGCGTCTCTCGCGTCCCCTCTTTGCCGAGAGGCATGGCCATCGTCCTCGACGGCGTGCCTGCCATGCCCGTCCCTGCCCGGATCACGCGGACGACCCGGGTCATGAGCGTGAGTGACGTGTGCGTCTCGCCGAGAGGCACGCCAACGAGCGAGACGGGCTCGCCTGCCCGGCTCGTGAGGACGGCGGTCACGCTCATGCGCGCATCCGTCAACCTTGTCACCGCATTCGTCATGCGTGTGGGGTGCGTCCGTCCCGCTTGTCGGCGTGTCCGTCACACTCGTCACCGCGTTCGTCATGCGTGTGGGATGCGTCCGTCCCGCTTGTCGGCGTGTCCGTCACGCTCGTCACCGCGTTCGTCATGCGTGTGGGATGCGTCCGTCCCGCTTGTCGGCGCATTCGTCCCGCTCGTCACTGCATTCGTCATGCATGTCGGGTGCGTCCGTCCCGCTTGTCGGCGCATTCGTCACGCTCGTCACTGCATTCGTCATGCGTGTCGGGTGCGTCCGTCCCGCTTGTCGGTGCGGGCCTCTGCGTGACGCGTCCAGGTACCTCGTGTAGCGAGTGCGCCTCTCGACGAGACATGCACGCCTGCAAAGAAAACGCGGGCTGTGCCGTCGTTCGTCGACGTGCTGGTGGCGCCCTGCGGAGATACGACACAATGCGTCCCCGGCGTTACGGAGATAACACGGCAGCAGACAAACCTACCAGACCGCCACCGACCACCAGTACTGACGTCGATTCCATGAGCACTCCGATTCAGCTGGGCGAGCGGACCTAGAGGTAATTGCCCGGCGTAGTGCGTTCCTCGCTCACCCGAGCCCCCCGCGCCCCCGTCGCCGGCCAGCTCCACTGCTCCGCCAACTGCCCCCCCACGACGCGAAACAGCGCAACGCCACACGCCTCCATCGCCCCCTGCGCGCTCCACCGAATCGCTCGCCGCACAATCACGTACTCCGAATCGAATGCCACGATCTCCACCACGACCCGCGCCTCGGGGCTCTCCGCCCGGAAGCGACGCACGAGCGACCTCACGGCCGCCGGACCCACGACGCTTGGGTGCGCATGATTGAGATACGTAGGCCCGAGCACCGCGTCCGCCTCGGTTCGGTCCCCGGTGTTCCACATCTCGAAGTAACGCCGGACGACCCCCCGGCTTGCTTCGGCGCCTGCCGCGAGGGCGGACGCATCCCGGTTCGCACCGGCATCGAGCTCGCCGACGAGGCTCGCGAAGTCCTCCGGCTCGGCGCAGTCCTTTAGGCGCTCGAAAAGACGGCGTGCAGTCTCGACCTCCGACATGAGGGGCTCCTCTCCGGCACGTTCCCGAGCTACAATCGGAACGATGCCTCCGATTACGGATATATACGGAACGATCACTCCGGTTGTCAACCCGAGCCGTGACGAGCGCGCTCGTGGCTAAGAAGAGGGCCTTGCGCGCCGACGCCGAGCGCAATCGGGAGCACGTTCTGAAGGTCGCGCAGGAGGTCTTCGCCACCGAGGGGCTCGCCGTCCCCATCGACGAGATCGCGAGGCGCGCGGGGCTCGGGGTCGGGACGTTGTACCGTCACTTCCCCACGAAAGAAGCGCTGTTTCTGGCCATCGTGGTCGATCGCATGGAGCATCTCGTCGCCGAAGCGCGGGCCCTCGCCCGTGCGCCCGACCCTGGAGAGGCTTTCTTCGGGTTCCTGTCGCGGATGGTCCGCGAGGGATTGGCGAAGAGGGACTTCATGGACGCGCTCTCGGGGAGCGGGGCAGACCTCGGCCGTACGCTCGCTGGAATCAAAGCGAGCTACCGCGCCGCGCTCGCCGTCCTTCTCGTACGCGCCCAAGACTCCGGTGCGGTGCGTCGCGACGTCAGCGTGCTCGAGGTTCACGCCCTCCTCACGGGGGCGTTCGGGTCGCTCGATTGGCTCGGCAAGGACGCGGCCCAGGCCCGCAAGCGGCTTCTGGCGATCGTTTGCGATGGCTTGCGGCCGCGGGTCGCGTGAGTCGAGGCACCGCATGGGACGCTTCGATCACCTCGCCACCCGCCCGAGCCGCGGCCCGAGCGACATCCTCCGGTGGAAAGTGCTGGACGCCCTTGCCGGCAAGAACCGCAAGGACCCGGGCGGCTACACCACGCCGCGGCGCGAGCCCGATCGTGCCCTCGTCGAGGGGATCGGGCCCCAGCTCACCTGGATCGGGCACGCCACCTTCCTCCTCACGCTCGGGGGTAAGCGCATCCTCGTCGATCCGATCTTCCGCCACCGCCTCGGCCCGGTCGCGCGCCTCGCACCGCCGGGGCTCGCCATCGGCGCGCTTCCGCCCATCGACGTCGTGCTGGTCACTCACAACCACCGTGATCACCTCGACCCGTGGAGCCTCGAGCGGCTCGGGCCCGCCCCGCAGTACGTGGTGCCCCTCGGCAACGGCGATCTGCTGCGCGCGCTCGGCGCGGAAAAGGTGATCGAGCTCGACTGGTGGCAAGGGGCGGACCTCGGCGCGCTCGAGGTGACGCTGGTGCCCGCGCGCCACTGGTCGATGCGCTACCCGTGGGACCGCAACGACGCGCTTTGGGGCGGCTTCGTGCTCCGGTCGAACGAGGGGACGGCGTACCACTCGGGAGACACCGCTTTCTTCGACGGGTTCGCCGAGATTGGCAGACGTCTCGGCCGCATCGACTGGGCTATGCTTCCCCATCGGCGCCTACGAACCGCGCTGGTTCATGGAGCCCCAGCACATGGCCCCGGAGGAAGCGGTCGAGGCCGCCCGCTTGCTCGAGGCCCGCCGCATGGTGGCCATGCACTGGGGCACCTTCCGCCTCACCGACGAGCCCATCGCCGAACCTCCCGAGCGGGCGCGCGCCGCTTTCACCGCGGCGGGCGATCGGGAGCGCGAACTGTGGATCCTGGACGTTGGGGAGACACGACGCCTGTGCGTCTGACGCCGCCCTTCCAGCAGGGTTGGCTGCACGATGAGCAGCGCGCGCCGAGGGACCGACGCAGTTCGCCCTCGGCTCCGCGGCCCAAGCATCCGCATCCGCTCGTGTGCGGCTACTACTCGGTGCACACAAGCGAGCACGTGCTCGCCCTCGGGGAAACGGGAATCCGGATGGTCGCGTCCGCCCTGCAAGCCAAGCAGGATGTGGTTGCGTGGCCGCTGCGAAGCTGATCGACGTCCGCCACGGTCATGCCTTGGCTGCGACCAGCCTCCGCAGCACCACGTCCACCTCGGTTGTGCCCTTCGCCGTGCGGACCTTGCCGCCCTCGAACGCCACGTGGCCCGTGTTCATGCCGTGAATCAGCTCCTTGTAGAGCGCCGCCCAGTGCGCGTTCAGCCCCGCGGCGGTGAGCGCCGGGACCATCGCGTCCTCGGGTCCCTGCTTCGCGGTCACCGTCTTTCCCGTGATCTTCGAGAGCGCGACGGCGACGTCCTCTTGCGAATACTCCCGCGGACCGTATAGCTCGACGACCGATTTTCCGTGCCCGCCTTCGAGAAGAAGCTTGGCCGCGGTGGTCCCGATGTCCTGCGTGCCGGCCATCGGGAAAGGCTTGTCGAGCTGGAGAAACGTCGGCAGTTCGCCCTTGTCCAGCGCGTACAAGCTACCCGCGAGGTTCTCCATGAAGTACGGCGCGCGCAGGAAGGTCACGTCGGCGCGCACCTTGGATAGGGCGACCTCCGCGTCGTGCGTGCTGACGATCGGGCCCGTCCCCGCGTCGTGCTGCGAGGCGATCGAGGACAGGAAAACGACGTGCTTGACCCCCGACGCGTCGACGGCCTTCGCGATGGCCGCGACCTTACGCGCGTTGTCGCCGCGGACGTTGGTGGAGCTCATCATGGGGGGGAGGAGCAGGTACGCCCCGGTCGCGCCGCGCAGCGCCTTGGTGAGTGCGTCGGCGTCGTCCAGGTCCGCGACGGCGACCTCCGCTCCGCGCTTCTTCCACTCCTCGCCCTTCGCCGCGTCGCGCACGATCACGCGCGCCGGCTTGTTCTGCGCGAGCAGCGTCTCCGCGACGACCTTGCCCGTGTGACCCGAGACTCCCGCGACTGCAAACATGGCGCCCTCCGTCGTTGTGGGCCGACAATCCCGCCGGCACGGAGGAACATGCGTCCGGAGGGGCCATGTGTACAATGGATGAGATACATGTCCAGCATGCACGAACTGCATCTTCGCTCCCTCGACCTGAACCTCATCCTGGCCCTCGACGCGCTCCTCGAAGAGCGGAGCGTGACGCGGGCGGCTCAGCGGGTCGGCATCACGCAGAGCGCAATGAGCCACGCGCTCGCGCGCCTCCGCGCCGTGACGGGGGACGCGCTCCTGGTGCGCACGACGAGCGGAATGGTGGCGACGGCCCGCGCGGAGGAGCTCGGCCCCCCGATACGCCGGGCGCTCGAGGGCGTGGCTACCGCGCTGCGGCCTCCACAAGCCTTCGATCCGAAGACGGCCGAGCGGCGCATCCGCATCGGCACCGGCGACTACGGCGAGATCGTGCTGCTGCCGCGCGTGCTCGAGCGCCTAGCGAAAGAGGCGCCCCGCGTCGATCTGCGCGTCGTCTTCCAGGCGGACAACGCGGCCGGGATGCTGCGATCGGGCGACATCGATCTCCTGCTGAGCCCCGTGTTCGCCGCGGAGGTCGGCCCGGGAATGTATGCGCGCAAGCTCTTCGACGAGCGCTTCGTGTGCGTGGTACGGCGAGACCATCCGCTCGCGAGCAAGAAGCTGACGCTCGCGCGCTACGTGGAGGCGTCGCACGCGCTCATCTCGCCTCGCGGGAAGGAGGGCTCGCAGACCGACGACGCGCTTGCCCGTCTGGGCCTGTCGCGCCGGGTTGCCGTCACCGTCCCGCACTTCCTGGTCGCGCCGCACATCGTCGCGCAGTCCGACCTGATCCTGACGCTCGCGGCCCGGGTCGCGAACATGCTGGCTGCGCCGCTCGGCCTCGTGATCCTCAAGCCGCCGTCCGAGCTGCGCCTCGATGGCTTCACCATGTCTGCCGTCTGGCACGAGCGGACGCACGCGGACCCGGCGCAGCGCTGGACACGCGAGGTCTTCGCGGAGGTCGCGAAGGACAGCTAGGCACGAGGATGAAGCGCTGGAAGTCCTCGCGCGCTGCTCGAGCTTGGAGCCATCACGGTATCCAATACACAGTGTAACCCGGGCTGACGCCCCACGCGCTCCACGGCCCGGGAGCGATGTGCGACTTCGAGACGCCGCATGCGGGGCGATGCGTCCCGCGAGAAGCTCCCCGCGGTCTTACCCGTCGCCGCCGGGGACCTCGTGTTGAATTTGGAGTTGTGAACTCGAGTTCTCGACGTCGGCGCGGACCGGTGTCGTCCACTCCATCGAGCCGCGCAATCCGATGAGATCCCCTGGGTCTTTGGTTCCGCGTAGCGCTCTCCTGTGACGGTACGCGTCTTGCGAAGGCTGGCATCATGGCTTTCGGGCGACCCGGCAGGTTTTCGCGTTGGTTCTTGGTGCCGGCGCTGTGCATCGCGGTGACCGGGTGCCGGACAACGACGCTCCTCGATGGCCCCGCCGCGACGGCCCTTCGGGTCCCCGGTCGTGCCGGAGAACTGGTGGTCAGGACGCCCGACGGTCATCGGCTGCATATTGGCGAAAACAGCAGGCTCCGCTTTCTTCTCTACGATGGCTCATGGACCGAGCAGGTCGACGGCCGTGAGGTATGCGTCAACGAAGAGGTCGTGGCGCGTTGCGCGGGCGACGGCGCGGAGGGGATCGCGCTGCGGTGGGCCGATGTGGAAGGCGTCGAAGTCGACAACTTCGACGGGCTGAAGACGTTCGGAGCCGTGGTGCTCGTGACCGCCCTGGTCGCGGTCGTGGTGGTGGTCGTGATTCTTGGGGCGAAGGGCGGCGGAGGCGGCGGAGGAGGCGGGGGTGGCGGAGGTGGCGGAGGGCACCTGGCAGGAGGAGGTGGGGGTGGCGGAGGGCATCTCGGAGGAGGTGGAGCTGGGGGTGGGCACCTGGGGGCGGCAGGAGGCGGTGGGCACGGCTTCTCGGGGGGCGGGCACGGCGATGGGAGATGGGCGCACGCCGCGAATGAATCCGCGACGAGAGTCGATCGCTTGGGCAGGGACTTGTTGGAGGACTCGTCGGACGGCGCTGACGATCGAAGGCCCGCTCACGCCGCCCCGCCGCCTCTCGAGCTGGCCGCGCCTCCTTTGCCGATCCTCCCGTTGTTCCGGCGCCCTATGCGGCAGCGCGGGTAGAACGTCGCGCTCGAATGGACCTTGGCAGGGTGGGCCATCATGCTCCCCGCGATCAACCCGGTCCCTTGGATAGGAGGCTGCCGATGCCGAGGCTTCGTGGCTCTGCCGTCGGGTTCACGCGCTGCGCGGCCAAGGGGTTCGGCGTGGGTTCGCCGATCTTCCTGAGCGTGTTGCGATCCGTGTGATGAAACGGGTTCGGCGCACCGGGGATGACCATCACGGTGTCCTGCTCGTACGACCACGTGCCATCGGGATGGATTGTCACGTCGATCGTGACTCGCAGGGTCTTGAACGCATGCTCCAGGAACGGATTGGAAACGATGCCATTGGTCTCCGAGCCACGGACAGCTTCGAGGCTAAACGTCTTCGCGTCAGAGGCGGCGTGGCCGACCGCCATCGCAATCTGCGCGCGCGGAATGGACAATGTGTAGAAGATCGTGCTGTTCGCCGGCTCCCAGAGCCAGTAGCCCACCTGATCGTGGAACGTCTCCACGGAGTCGGGCTTGACGATGTGCGTGTGGTAGCGAAGCCCGTAGAGGAGCTGCGGGCCGTTCGTCTGCGGATCGATCGGCTGGAGCTCGTACCGCTCGATGAAAGCCTGCTGCCCCGGGCCTCCGGCCGTGGGATGGACGTCTTTGCCGCTGGCGCTCTTCCAGATGCCGGCCATGCCGGTCAGCGGACCGAGGTTCTTCAGCGTGTCAACGTCGGCGTCGGGTTCCGTATAGATGTCGGCGGGAAAATCGACCATGGATGACGACCCTCGGAGCGCTGCGCGAGAAGAAGACGATTGGCAGTATCACAGGGCGCTCGGGGGAGCCCGCTCCGGCCCCGTCAAGTGGTGCGAGACGTCCTCTGCGGGCCCTGCATCGTACTCCGCATGGCAACCAAGACCGCGATCGTCACGGGCAGCAACACGGGCATCGGCAAGGCCACCGCGCTCGGCTTGGCCAAGCAGGGCTTCCAGGTGGTCCTGGCGGTCCGCGACAAGGCCAAGGGCGACGCTGCCCGCGCCGAGATCGTCGCCGAGTCGGGCAATGACGGGGTCCTCGTGATGCCCCTGGATCTCGGCGAGTTCGCGTCGATACGTGCCTTCGCCGCGGCCTTCGCCGAACGCTTTCAGCGCCTCGACGTCCTCGTCAACAACGCCGGTTTGACGACGCGCAAGCGCGCAGCCACGAAGGACGGGCTCGAGACGACCTTCGGGGTCAACCACGTCGGCACGGCGCTCTTGACGCGCGAGCTCTTGCCTGTGCTCGAGCGGAGCGCGCCGGCACGCATCGTCGTCGTGTCATCCGACCTGCACTACCGGGGCAAGATGGCATGGGACGATCTGCAGCAGGCCGAGGGTCCGTTCCGCGGTCTGGCGGCCTACAACCAGTCCAAGCTCGCCAACGTTCTGTTCACCAATGCCCTCGCCCGGCGCCTCCAGGGCAAAGGCGTGACGGTCAACGCTTTGCACCCCGGTGTCGTGGCCACGGAGCTGACTCGCGACTACCCGAGGGCGATCGCAGCCATCTTCAAGCTCCTTCTCATCTCCCCGGAGCGCGGGGCACAATGCTCGCTCTACGTGGCGACTTCTCCGGACCTCGCCGACACGACGGGGGCGTACTTCGCGAAGTCGCGCGCCAAGCCCGCGTCGCGGGACGCACGCGACGAGGAGCAGCAAGAGCGCCTCTGGGGGCTGACCGAGGAGATCATCGCGAGCGCGTCGCAACGGCGAGCGGCGTGACGTTGACCTCTTCACGCAGGCCTGTCCGCGACCTGCGACCGGGCGAAGAGTGTGACCACCGTCGGAACCACTAGCACCGAGAAACCAGAGCGTGCGACGCCGAGAGCCCCGACGACGCAGCCAGCCACAAACGATGCAATGACGAGCCCGAGGAGACGGCGTTTGCGGGCGCCCTCTGGGGTGACAGGCGCGAGCGTCTCGACGAACCAGCTCGTAACGTTGCCGGTCATGACGGTGGTCATCGGCCCCAACGTCGGAGTCAGGCGATGCATGGCGTTCTGGATCCCCATCGCGATGACGAGCAGCGTGACGATTGCGGTGCGTCCAGGGCCGGAAGCGGAGGCATGGGTGAATCCCCCGACGATCGCGGCTGTGCCGAAGAGCAGGCTCTTCACGGCCAGGAGGGTGCGAGGGGATCGCCCGCTCACGTCCGGGGCGTAGGACCGATGAACCCAAGTTGAAATCAGCACCGCCGCTACGAAGATGGGGAACGTGGCGAGCTTGAGCCACTCGTCGGCGCGTGCGTTCCGGGCCAGGTCTGCCGCGAGCACGACGAAGTTGCCGGTGACGTGGGCACAGAAGATCCCGTCCGCCCCCACGAAGGTTGAGGCGTCGGCGAACCCAGCGGTGAAGGCGAGCGCAGGACCGATGAGGCGCGCGGTGGTCTCGGATGGCGTTGCGGCCATGGGTCTGTGGCCTTCGATACCACGGGCGCGTCGTCGTCGTAACGTCGGCTCTCCCCTCACCTACTGATCGAGGCCAAGCTGCGTGACCAAGGGGTTCGTGAACACGGCGCGCGCTGCGGCGGTTGGCAGAATCTTTGCGCGCGCTGCCTTCCAGCGAGCGACGCGGTCACCGAAGTACGAGTTGACGCTCGAGATATCCATTCCGTACTCCTGTCCCCAGTGGCACGTGAACGGAATGCCCGCTGTGCGCAAGGCATTCCATACGGCCCCCTGGATCGCGCTCGTCTCCGCGCTGTTGATGCTTGGAAACTCGATGTACGTGTTCATCGCGTGGATGTTCATTCCGAGCAGCGCGTCGGTCGCAGGGACGAAGCGAACGCCGATGCCGCCCAGAAGAGTCCTGCCTGCCGCCGCCTCGGATTGGATGGTCGTGATGACCGTCTGCACGGCCGCACGCGCGTTGGCATGGTCGACGACCACCTCCGAGCTGCGACCGTCCCCCTCGGGGAGCGTCGTTGGACCAAAATAGGTTCCCGGGAACACCGGTGCGATCGTCCCCGCGTTGTATTGCTGGGCCGTCTCAGCCGCCACGACGTCGTCGATGAGACCCCCCGTAGCGCCCGAATCGACCACGGAGATCAATCCGGAGAGCAACCGCATGAGATCCGTGGACGCCGCCGACTGCACGGGACCCGCCCCTGTGTACGGCTGGGAAGGAGGCTGCTTCCAGAGCAAGGTCGTGTACGACCCGACGCTTCCGCTCTTGGCGAACGGGCTGAAGACGACGGTGAAGAAGTCGGGCGAGGGAGTGGGATCGAGACGGCTCGTGTCGAGAGTCTCGATCACGTACCAGACGTCCGCGTCGAGGAGCGGCCGCGCAATGGTCTGCCCGTGCAACTGATAAAGCGGAACGGCTTCGACGATCACCGAGTGCACGAACCCCAGCGCGCCGAGGGCAACCTTGGCGGCATTGAACATGTCGTCGTCCGCCACGTCCGTGGTCGCGAGCGTCGTCCCCTGCTGAAACCATTGCGCGACATCGGGCGTGAACCGCCGGCGGCTCGGTTGAAGGAACAAGGCCTGGTTGGGCCCGGTGACCAGGTAGATGCCGAGAACGGTGTCGTGGACCGCCCCGACCTTGAGATGCGACCCGTGCGTGCCCGTCGCGATGCACCCGGCGATGCGATGGTTGTCGCTTGCGCCCGAGGCCTGAAGCGCCAGGTTGGACTTGCCCAAATAGTCGTTGAGCGTGCGGATGTTCGTTCCGCCCTGGACGCACACCGGGACGCCTCCGCGAGCCGCGGCGTCGCTCTTGTAGTCATCCGTCAGCCAAGCCGGTAGAACGGCCACGATCTGGTTCCAGATCCCGGGGTCGAGAATGAGGTCCCCCGGGTCCAGAATGTTCGAAAGGGACAATCGTGACCCGATCGTGCATAGGCGCTCCGGCGGGTCGGCCACGCAGTACGTCAAGATCGCATTCAGCGCTTGCGTCAGGGCGGCTGCCCCCGCGGCGCCGGCGGGCAACTGTGGGGTGCCGGGAGTGAGGTACGCCGGCACGGCGCGACCCGCGATCGTGTGGTGAAAGTTGGACCACTGCTGGATCGGGCCGGAGGTCGTGACGGGAAGCGTCGGTAGCGGTCGCATCGATGGGTCTCCTTGAATCGGGTCGAGCGTCCTAGTGCCCCGAGGTCGTGCCGCCGCCTGGCGCCATCGTCGGGATTCCACCGTCCGCCGAAAGAGGAGCCGGAGGGGGTGCCGCGCACTGCACGATGGCAACGGCATCCGACGAGCCCGAATTCTGGACGAGGAGCTTTTCGATGCCGAATTGGCAATTCGGCAGATTGAGAAACGCCGTATTCGAGGCGTTGAAGCGCGAGCCGTCTTGCACGGGATCGGTGACGCACGGCTTCTGGGGTGCCTCGCATCGCTGCATCGCGCCGAGGGCTCCCGGATCCGCGCTGGGAGGGATCTGAAGGACGACGTTCGCGGGGCATGCCGAGAGGAGCGACGTGGCAGCGACCAGCCAGGCAAGGTCCCGACAAGAATGCAACTGCCTTCGCGTACGGGTCAGCGACAACTTCATCGTGCGCTCTCTCCGAAGGGGTGCATGATTACAGGCCGGCGGGCCCGCCGGGGAGCCAGTCGACGTCGACGACGGTACCATTGCTCAATTGGTAACCGCCGTCTCCTGCGAACTGCCACACAGTCCATGCGGTCCAAGGAGCCGGAACGCTGGGAGCGGGTACCCCGTAGTTGGCGACCCAGAGCCGCCGGGTCGCAAGTGCAGCGAGCGACGGCTGGCCCGCGGGACCCGCGAGGGTGGCGAGCTGGGAGATGAAGGACGGGCTTGCGTAAACGATCCCCGAGCACCCATTGCCCCATGCGCTCTCGACGGCATCGAGAAAGGCCACGGCGCGCGCAAGAGCGTCTACCGCCGTCAGCCCCTTGGCAACCTCGAAGTCGAGAACCGGTGGGAGGGTGCCCACGCCCTTTGCGACGGACGCGTACTGGGTGGCCTGAGCGGTCGGGTCGCTGCCCGGCTCGAGCACGAGGTGCACCTTCTCGACGGGTGCGGCCGACTGACGGCTTCACCGCGTTGATCCCCATCGTGCTCCGGGCGGTCGAGTTCTTGGTTCTTGGACGAAAACGGCAACCCCCAGCTTTCATTGCGGCAATGGCTCAATGCTCACCGCGCACACGCTCGCGGCGAGGGCTGTCGAGTCGTTCGTGAAGCCGTTGCCCCCGTCGCCGACCGCGAAGTCGACCGTGTCGCCGGCCGCGACAATCAGGCTCATCGCGAACGAGAACGAGTTCGTGCCGCCGTTCAGGTTGATGTAGCCGGCGGGAGCCGCGTCGGCGCTGTTGTGCCGCAGGTGAACATCCGTCGTGGTCGGACCGACGTCGATGCCCTCGAACGTGGCTTGCACGGCGTAGGTCCCCGCCCGCGGCGCCGTCCAGCGCGCGATCGAGTACTGGCCCTGCGGCCCGGGATGAAGGAAGAACTGACCCGGCCGCGCAGTGAGGGTGCTTACTTGGACCGGCGTCTGGAAGGGATTGTAGAACGCCCCGGGGAGACAGCTGTATGGGTCGTCCAGGCCCACCTGGGTTGCCGCGCTCCACGCGTCGAGAAGCCCTTTGTAGCCGATGGCGTAGGCGAAGTAGTGGCCATATCGGTCGAACGGGGACCCGAGAGTCGAGGACCCACCGTAAGACCAGGGACCGTCTGGATTGGCCCCGGAGGGGGAGACGTTCGCCACGGCGTCGCATGACAACACGGCGATCGGCCTCCGGGCCGGCGCCTCGGAGAAGATCCCCTCATCGGCGAGGCCCCCGCAGCCGGTGACCAGCGCCGCGGGGGGGCCCCACATCCATGCGCGCTTCACTGCACCCTACTATGACCCGATAGAGCAGAGGCGGCCACCGTCGCGGCACGCGTCGGCGCGATGGGTGGTAGTCTCGAGTCATGGTGGCAGGGCGGAGCGCTCGGCGCTGTGGCGATCGCGACGATAGGTGCGGTCGGCGGCGCGCTCTCGTGCCGCCAGCTCGTCGGCATCACCGACAACCCGCCCACGAACCTGACCTCGACTCTCTGCGGCCTGCCATACGGGACGAGCGCGTGCGCCTCGTGTGCGTTCCAGAACTGCTGCAGCCAGTCGAACGAATGCGCGAAGGATCCGACCTGCGCGGCCTACGCGTCCTGCGTTGGGCCGTGCAACGGAGACCCGACGTGCATTGCGACCTGCGAGCAGAACCACCCGAACGCCACGCCTGCCGCGTCGGAGCTGAGCGCGTGCATCGCCATGTCGTGCGCGAGCCAGTGCGGCCTGCAGTGCGGCGGCCTGGCGGGCTACCACATCGCCCCGGACGCGGCCGCCGCATGCCAGGCGTGTCTGGCAACGAGCGGCAGCAGCACCGTGTGCCAGGTGAACACCGCATGCGCGCAATCCATCGGCTGCGACGCCGTGAACCGCTGCTTCGGGGCGGGCAACGACCAGCAAGACTATGCTTGCGAGTTCGCAAACGGGTTCAACCCCGCCGATGGCCTCGAGCAAGACCCCCCGGACGGGGGGATCTTCATCTTAGGGTGCGCGCAGAAACAAGAGAGGCGATCACTACGCATGAGCGTGCGGGCTGATCTTGTAGTTCCATTCTCCGTGGAACCGACGCGGCGTGATCGCGAGAGCGCGCATTGTGGCATTCGGGACCTTGACCTTGGTCCGGTATCGTCGGCGATCAAGTCGGGCCTTCACCTTGAGCCCGCTGGCGGTGGTCGTGTTCGCGATCAAGCTCACCACCGTCTGGTGGTCCACGAGGGGGCGGCCGCGCCAGTTCTGTGAGATGTGCGAGAAGAGCCGGTGTTCGATCTTGTTCCACTTGCTGGTTCCGGGCGGCATATGACTGACGCTGAGCTGCAGACCCGTGTCGTCGGCAAACTTCTGCAGCTCGGCCTTCCAGAGTCGGTTACGGTAGGCGTTGCTGCCGCCCGCGTCGGCGACGACGTACAGGTCGCGCGCGCCTTCGTAGGCCCGCTTGCCCATCGTGCTCCACCAGCTTCGGATGCTCGCTACGGCGAAGGCGGCCGTGTCATGGTCGACGCCCACGTTGACCCATCCCTCGTTGCGGCCCACGTCGTAGACCCCGTAGGGGATCGCCTTGCCGACCGCGTCGCTGGGGAAGTCGTGGACGAGCACCTTGGCCGGTTCTCCGGCGGGCTGCCACTCATGTCCCTTGTTCGCGAACTCGCCGACAAGCTCCTTCTTCTTCGTGTCGACCGAGATCACGGGCTGCCCCGTCGCGTGGAACGCTCGGGTCTGCCGGCTGATGTGCTCGAACTGAGCGTTGCGGTCGGGGTGTTGCCGGCCCTCGATCGTCTTGCGCGTGCTCTGCAGGCTGTACTTGTGATCGTGCAGCAACTTCGCCACGGTGCGGGCGCTCACCTTGTGGCCTCGCGCGCGCAGTTCCACGGCCAGCGCCTGCGTGCTCTTCGCGGTCCAGCGCAGTGGCGATTCCGGGTCCCCGCGCGTCACCGGATCGAGCAGGCCCTCCAGGTCCGCCCACAGCGTGCCGTCCACCTCCGCGAGGGCCTTGCGACCCGCGCCATGTCGACGAATGCGCTGCTGCCGCGCAGGCAACGACGTGGGCTCTTTCTCCAGTTGGGCGAGTTCTCGGATCCCGATGCCAATTCGCTTGCGTCGAATGCCCGTCGCTGCCGTCACCGTCGCAATGCCGCCATGGCCCAGCGCCTTCGCCTCCGACGCCGCCCACAATCGCATCGTGCGCTCGTCCAGCACCGGCGCCAGCGCATCATGCTTCAAGCGGATTTCCTCGACTCGTCCAGGATCGACTGCCATCCGTCGACCACGCCATGCCGCTCATTTCCATTGGGTTTCCATGGTCTTTCCATATCCCGCCGGTTCCATTATTTATGCGCGGCCCCTTAGGTACGATCAGGCTCGCTCGGCGTGCGCGACCCCCTGTGAGGTCGGGGGCGACTGGAGCTGTGTCGGGCACGTGAGCTGGCCGTCCCCGCAATCGCCCGATGCCACGTACCACTTCTGGGTGAGGGACCTGGAGAAGAGCTACGCCATACCTGGGGTGACCGCGAGCGTTTGCAATAGCCCACCGAGCGACGACGCGGGAACGCCATGTGCGGGGGCGCTGGCGACGGGAACGACGAATGATGCGGGAGCCGTGACGCTCGGCCCCTTCCCCATAGGCGGATCGGGGAATGCCCCCGGGCCCAGCGGCTACCTGCAGTTCCTCGGGCCCTCGCTATCGCTCATGCCCTACTATTACTACTGGGGATTCCCGCTCTCCCAGCCTCAGGTCTATGGGGCGGGGGGGTTGTTCACGACGACCGACGGCGAGGGTGTGGAGCAGGTGACGGGCGTGACGCAGCAACCGAGCCTCGGCGTCGTCATCGTCTCGGTTCTCGACTGCCAGGGCCAGTACGCGCCGGGGGTGGTGGTGACTCTCGACTCCACGGATGTGGATGCGGGGGCGATCCCCTCTTGTTGGGGGGAAGGCTCCACCTCGTCCCAGATGACCACGACCACGGACTACACCGGCGCTATCGCTTGCGAGAACGTACCTACGGGATCCATCCAGCTGACCGCGACTCCGATGGCCCTCGGGAAGCCTTCGGGCACCGTAACCGCTTACGTCCGGGCGGGCGCCGTGACCCGCGTCCTCCTCTATCCAACGCCGAACTAGAACCCGTGAAGCCACATGGACGTCCGGGTCCCCGGAACCGGTCGGCCTATCGCTTGAGGCATGCACACCTCTCTTGTGAGTGCCCGAGTGGGGGGGGCAACCCTCAGTACATCCACGACTACGCGCGGATCCGTAGTCACTCATCCGGCACACCGGTTGCGACGGGCCGGTAGCGATGCCTCCCGTCCGACTCTCTCGCAAGTGGCCCCCCCTTTTCCTCATCGCGGGCCTGCCCATGGCTTGCTCATCGCAGTCGACGTCTCGGAACGACGCGAGCACAGACGAACAGTTGCGGCGGATCGGGTCTGCCGGCCAAGGCGCGCTGGGATGCAGGCACGCCGTTCGTTCAACCATGAGCATCAAGAGCATGACCTGACGAATCCCCTCAATTGCTCCCCGCGCGCGGCGTGCCAGGCTGCGCGGACTTCTGAGCCGCGCCGCCCGCTGTTTCATCCCATCGGTTCAGTGGATGATGTACGGCGCCGCGACCACGGAGCTCGGGAGCGTCGAGAACGTCGTCCCGGTTATCGCGTAGAGAGTCTGCGACGACGATACGGTGATCGGCCCCGCGTAATAGGTGCCAGCGTTGCACGCACCCGGTATCACGGTGCTGCCGTTCGAAGGAGCCGCCGCGGAAGGAACCCCCGCTCTCCCGTTATCCGGTTGAGGAAGGATCGTCGGCGGAGCGGATGATAAGGTGTAACAGACATAAGAATCGGGGGTCGTGCTCGAGATCGTGACGGTCTGCGAGCCAGAGTACGTTCCCGGCGGCGGAGAGAACGTGGGAGCGTTGGCGGCGCCGGGTGACCCCGAGCCCGCGAACGGGTTCAGCGTGTAGGTCGCCGAACCCACGAGACTGTTCGTCAGGCCCGATCCGCAAGCGATCGCGTAGATGGTCTCGTTCGACGTTACGGCGATCGGATTCGAGTACGCCGTGCCGTTGCACGTCGGTGATCCCGTCGTGTTGTAGTAGATCGACTGCCCGGAGGGAGCCGACAGATAGACCGTCTGCGTGCCTTGATACGTTCCCGGAGGCGGGTTGAACGTCGGCTGAGAAGCGGTCGAGCCAATTTGATAGGCGGCGGAGGCCACGGCGCTGTCCCCGTAGTTGTCTCCTCCTGCGACGGCATAGATCGTCTGCCCGGAAGACACGGAGATCGCGCCCGTGTAACGCGTTCCGTTCGTGCAGCCGGTCGTTCCATCGGTCGATGGCTGGCCTGTGGTGCTGTAACAGATGATGGCGCCGGGAGAAGCGTCCGAAATCGTCACGGACTGCGTGCCGGCAAAGGTTCCGGTCGGTATCGAGAACGTAGGCGTCGCGGCGGCGGAGAGGACTTCATAGCTCCACGACAAGATCTGGAGCGCGGGGCCCGTGCCCAACGAAGTCCCCGCGTTGAGTCCGATGTACGCACCTGTACCGCCTACGCCGCTCGTCGAGTCAATCGAATCGGTCCACGGACCTCCGGCGATACCCGGAACGTTCACGCCCTGCCATGTGTAGGTGAAGCATTTCGAACCAGGACACGATCCGCCCGCCGTGACGTCGACCATGCGCACGGTGAGGTTTGTCCCAGTGTAGATGATGGTCGCGGCGAAGGTGTCCGTGGACGCGGATGCCTGACCATTGGCCGGATTGTTCAGAGAAACCGGAGAAGTGCTGATCTTGTTCGTCGCATATTCCGGGAGATACGTGGGGTACGTTGAACCGACGGCTGGGGGCAACGCCGGGGCCTGGCTCGATTGGTAGATTTGCGCGGAGCTGTAGGTGAATGACCCGTTGGCCGTCAGCGGCGAGTACGAGTCCAGCTCGACGGCAAACACGTTGTATGGAGCGTAATTCGACGCTCCGGCGAACTGGCTGAAGCCAGCTTCACCCCCCGCGCCCCCGGACAGTGCCCAGGGAAAGTCCCACGATCCATTGTAGCCGTTGCTGTAAGCGTTGTTCAGGGTGAACGCCACGTTGAACCCGTTGGGGACGAACGCGAACGTCGTGGAAAAGGCCTGGTCATTGGCAGGTTTCCCGTAAATGAGGCTCCAGCCGGCATGGCCGCCGTTGGCGGGAACGAGCTCGACGCTGGACGCGCTGACATTGCCGCTACCGGTATTGTTCATGAAGAAATCGGTCGATGGCTTCGGGTAAGGATTGCTGTTTACGCCGCATCCGTTGGCGGGAAAGGCCGCCGTGCTCCAGGCTTGGGAGGAACCGCAGCTGAACACGAGGGTGCCCGAGCCCATCGGCCCGGAGCCAGAGCTCGACCCCGACCCCGAGCTCGAACCGGAGCTCGAACCGGAACCGGAACCCGAATCAGCCTGAAAGCCGGAATCGGAGCTCGGGCCGGTCTCGCCACCATCGCGAGAAGATTGCGGGTTGGCGGCGGGGCTGCTGCTGCAAGCAGCAACCGTGCTGACCGCGGCCAGAGCGACGTAGAGCGAAGCAGGGAGCACTCTCTTTGCCATGTTCGCGGACCCTGGTTGGGAGGACGCGGCGGCCTGTGACCGGCTCGACCGCGACAGATCAGTAGTTCACGACGGGAAGCATCACGTCGGCGTACGCGGCCGGCGATGTCGGAACCGAGCCGGCGGAGGGGGTGTACCCGGAGTTCCAATCGAACAGGGCGTGAACCCTGAACGCCTTGCTCAACGAGGATACATCCCCCACGTTCTCCTCGGCCGCCCAGCCGCCGGTCGTTCCCCCATTGCAGTGCATGTAGTTGTTGAAGACAGTCATGTACTGGCTCAGGCCCTGCAGAAACTGGCCGTACGGCACGTAGTAGCTCGGATCATCGGTGATCGCGCTAGTCTCGGACGAGCTGTTTTGGCCACCCTCGTAGCCGACCAGCGTCAAGCCCGCTTTCTCCGTGAGCGCATATTGCGCGGCCACCTGACTCACCACCGCCTGGTACTCGCTCGCGAAATCCGACGACGTGACCGTCGTCGCCGTGCCCACGTAGGGCGCAATGGCGAAGGCATCGGCGCCGCCGCTCGGCAAGTCCGCGAGGAGCTGGCCCGTCAGGTAGGTGTTCACGCACTGGCCCCCGAGGACCCGGACCAGGTGAATATCGCTCCGCCCACTGGCGGTCAGGGCTGCTTGAAACGCCGCGAACATCGTGGTCGAGCCAATCACCGTCCCCTTGGTGGCATCTCCTCCGCCCAGCGACTTCGCCGCGGCGTTCGGTATGGATTCCCACCAATCCTCGTTGCCCCATTCGATGTAGACGGTGAGGCCGCTCCTCGCCTGCAGGTTCGCGAACACCAGATTCGCCAGCGAGGTCAGATAGGTGGCGTTCGCATCCACGGGAATGTTGAGCCAGAGGTTCGTCCCCGCCCGGTTCGCCAGATCGATGATCCATTCCCACGCCAGGATGCCGTTGGGATTCGCGCTCCCGTCGAGGGGTGACACGGTGGGCGCAATGCGTGTCGACCAGTCCGCGTTGGTGTCGCTGTTGGTGGCGACGAGGTCCATGCTGCGAATGGTGTCGTAGTGGCCCATCTCTTGGAGAAACGTCGGATTCCACGGGACACTCGCCTTCCCGCTCTGGCCGGTGAACGGCGGCACCAGCGCGCTCCAGGTGGAGCTGTCTCCGGAGATGCTGAAGACGTTGCTGTAGATGCCCCAGCCCAGGTTCCACAGGTTGGTTCCGGCCCTCATTCTCGAAGGGCCCGAGCCGCCGTCCGAGGTGCCGGAGCCGGAGCTCGACCCGGAACCAGAGGAGGACGCCGACCCGGAGCTCGAGCCGGACCCGGAGCTCGAGCCGGAGCCAGAGGAGGACCCCGACCCAGAGCTTGAGCCGGAACCCGAGCCCGACCCGGAGCTCGAGTCGGCTCCCCCGTCGGATCCATCATCGGAAGCGCTGGAGGAAGAGCTGCCGCAGGCCGCGAGGACACCGGCCGCAAGGAGAGCAACGTACGGTAGAGTGCCTGTCAGCCTCGTTGCCATGTCCGTTCTCCTTGCGAAAAGTGGCCTGCTCCGTCCGAGGCCCGGTGAGCCCCCGAGCCCGAACATACCCTGACCCCGGCGGTGACGCTTACGGGTGGGCGCGGATGCGACAGGTGAGCCACGGCCCGGCCGCGCTTCTGGCGGCCCTCCTTGAAGGCCATGCGACGCTCGTTTCAGGACGCGATGCGGAGGCGCAGGTCGCCAACGTCGTCGTCAGGAGCATCTCGGGCCAACTCACAGACCAGATGCAGCAGCGCTACTCCCCGCTCGAGGTCACGAGCAGGAGTCCGCGATCGCCCGCATCATCGACCTCACCCGCCTGCAGCGAAAGGTGTGGGAGGAGCGCAAGGTCGTAGGCCCATTCGGAGATCGTCTCCGCGCGGCGCGCTTGGTTCCTGTCACATGCCGTCAAGAAACAATCCTGGCACGGCATGACTTGCCACTCGAACGCGCCGAAGCACTCCACGGACTCCCCTTGCTCGCAGTAGCGAGACCATGCTGGGCCCTCCTCCGAAGGAGGCGCAATCGAGCTCCCATGGGGAATATCCTGGGAGGTGCACAGCGGGTCGGCCACGCTCGAGAGCGCGCATGCGCTGCTTCCCGACGCCGAAACGCAGGCACCCCCGTCGCTGCTGCAGTCAGCGACCTCGGCGAGGCGAAGGCCGCAGCCGCATTGAAATAGCGAACTGCCGACGCAGGTCGCGTTCGCTGTCGTGCAAACCGGATCCGGCACGGCGACGACACCAGCGGCCAGGCAGAAAGCGCAGGTTTGATCGTCGGTCGTCGTACACGTTTCCCCCGCGTCCACGCGGCACTGGTCGACGTCAGGACTGATGTAACTCTCGACCGGGAACCCGCCTTTGCACAGAACGGCGTTCCCTTGCCAGCAAGACGTGCCATCGCTCGCGCACTCCGGGACGGGTGTGGGCGACTGCGAGCATTCCACCTGCCCCTGGTCCTCGACGCAGTAGTGCGGGCAGGGGCGCGGCAGATAAGGCATCCATTCGAGATACGTCCCGGCGATCGTCTCGCTGTCATAAGGCTCGCACCAGAGTGTTTGGGCCCCTTGGCACATCGTGTCGCCTTGCTTCGGGCACTGGTTCTGGTTGCAGCCGGAGAGTGCCGCGGAGCTGATGACCGCCGTGAGAAGGGCACTCCTGAGGAACATGCGGCGTCGAGCCTCGAAACGTATCTGCGAGGACGTTGAGCAAAGGACGCGCCACCGGGCCTTGCTCGTACGTGACGGTCGAAAGCCGATGAAATGTAGTCGACCGTTCACGCCGCACGCGGAGCACAGGGAACGGGCACCTCGCGGCTCAACGAGGTCGGCAGGTTGTCACGTACCGGAGTTTGGACGACGGCTGGACATCGACGGTTAAGGCGTCGCTTCACCAATTTCGCCTGGCATCATTCGCCGGTTGGAGCCGCGACGCTGGGCGCGAGGCTGCGGGGCCAGCTCCACTTGGCCCGTCAGTCCGCAGAGGTCGGGTCGATGACCGACTTAATCTCAGTGATGCGCGTGATCGGGATTCCGCTTCGCGCGGAGTGCTCGCGGATGATCGCCTCGTTCTCGGCGAGGTAGACGCAGTAGACCTTGTCGGTGCCGACATGGCTCTCGAGCCACTGGATGTCCGGGCCAAGATCGCGCATGACGGCGTTGGACCTCCGCGCCGCCTCACGGTGGTCGTTGTTGGCGCCCACGCCGGGGATGTCGCGCTCGATGACGTATCGCTTCATGGCCTCTCCGTGCCAAATCGACGAAAGTCTCCCGCCCTACGAAGGACCTGTCAATGCGGGGCAGGAGAGGGAGATAGGGAGCCGACATCAAGTCGGCTCGTCGCCGTCGGCCATAGGCGAGCCGACGGGCGTGAAGGTTCCGATCGGACCCGCCGCGCTCCAATAAGCGCTCCAACGAAGAGGGATGCCGTGAAGTGTCACGTCACCCGGAACTGAACGCGACGACGTCCAGCCGGGGGACAGGCAGCCGTCCACCACGGGTGTCGCGCAGCCCCATGAAAGCACGTATCTCTTCGTGTGCCTCGCTGCGGCACGGCCGTAGCAAGGGCGCGAGCGGGGTCGGCGCAATGGACCATTCGAGGATCTTCACCCTGGCATCCTTCGGAGGGGCCGTTCTCGGCGTCGCGGGCGTCGCCATCGCGGGATGCGGATCCAGCGGGAGCGACGAGAACGGGGCCACCGACGCAAGCTCCGACTCCACGACGGAGGGCGGAAGACTCGGCCAGGACGGGAGCGGACGCGCGGGCGGAGAGGCGGGCTCCGGTCAGGATGCAGGGGACTCCGGAGCCGCTCACGCGGCGCAGTTCCCGGTGAAGAACGTCG
>CAWKAF010000039.1:0-41626 GCA_963847465.1 uncultured delta proteobacterium
AGCTACCTGCTCGAGCTTCACAGCTACGCGGACACGTACATGGCGGCCATCGTCTGGCACTACCCCGAAGACGAGCTCGCGCGGTTGCAAGCGCAGGCTTCGGGGCTGGCCGACCAGCAGAAGAATGCGGTCCCCGTCGTCGGGATCGACGCGCTCAACTTCGGCTACACGATCCAGGTCGTCAAAGGCGCCCCGGCGTGGACGCCGGTGCAGGTGTTCGACGACGGGCGACGTACGTTTGTGCGGTTTCCCTCCGCCATGGTGCTGCGCGAGGCGCCCGCGCTCTTCGTTCTTCGCGACGCCGAGACGCAGCTCGTCAACTACCGCGTCAAGAACGACACGTACGTCATCGACCGGCTCATCGATGCGGCGGAGCTGCGCGTCGGGCAGAAGGATGAGGGAATCGTGCGCATCGTGCGCATGGGGCCCGCGGGCGCCGCACCGGCGCGACCGGTTCACTCGGGGAAGTCATGACATCGATCGCGACCCCCGAGGCGTGCCCGGCGACCGCGGTCGACCCGCACGCGCCCAAGC
This sequence comes from uncultured delta proteobacterium, assembly GCA_963847465.1. GTDB lineage: Bacteria > Myxococcota_A > Polyangia > Polyangiales > Polyangiaceae > Palsa-1150. Next base: position 535 of record CAWKAF010000039.1, read on the forward strand.
TCTCGCCCGACGACCCGCGCCTGCGGCTCGCGCGCCCCCAGGCGCGCACACTGCGCTCGGGTCCGATCGCCATCCTTGTCGGATGCCTGCTCGGTGCCGTCATGCTCGCCGTCGCGCTCGCGTTCGAAAGTCCGTCGCGCAAGGTCCAGGGCGCCGCGGAGCCGAGCGCCGCGCCCGCGCCGCCGGCCGTGCCGGACACCATCCGCAACGCGGGCGCGAACCGCGCCTCTGTCCTGTCCATGCGCGACGCGGGATGCGGCGAGCGCGAGCTGCGAGCGGTGGGCCCGGAGGACCCGCGGAGCGGCAGGCGCGGGAGCTCGACCAGAAAGCGCGCGGGGCGGGGATTCTCTTCGCGTCGCCGGCCGGCCCGGAGGAACGTCCCCCGAGGTGCCGCCGCGGGCGGGGTCTCTCGAAGGACAGCCGTCCAGCGCCGCGCCGGCGCCGTCCGCCTCCGTCGATCCGAACATGCAGGATTGCAAGAACGCCTTTCTGGGCGGCAAGGGAGGGGTCAAGCACGCCGACTACCTCGACGTCGCCCTGCAGCACCCGCGAAGCCCCTACGAGATCAAGCGGGCACGGTCCTTCCGGCCGTCCTCATCACGGCCATCAACAGCGACTTGCCCGGCCCGGTCATCGCGCAGGTGCGAGAGCACGTCTACGACACAGTCTCGGGCAACACCCTGCTCGTCCCGCAGGGCAGTCGTCTCATCGCGCAGTACGACTCGATGGTCGCGTGGGGGCAGGAGCGGGTGCTGCTCTGCTGGAACCGGCTCGTCTTGCCGAACGGCGACTCGATGGATCTGCAGTGCATGCCGGCGGCCGATCTGAAGGGCGCCGCGGGCCTGGCCGACGAGGTCGACGAGCACTGGTGGCGCATCTTGAAGGGTGCCGGTGTCGCCACGCTCCTTTCGGTAGGAACGGCCTACGCGGCGGGCGACACCACTGCGTACAACCCGACGGTCGGTCAGGTCGCGGCGCGAAGCGCTTCGGGGGAGATTGGCACGGTGGGAGCGCAGCTCACGCGCAACAACTTGAGCATCCAGCCGACCATCACCGTCAGGCCTGGCTTCTCGGTCAACGTCGTCGTCACCAAGGACATGATCGTGCCGCCGTACCCCGACCCGCCCACCGCCCTGGGGCTCCGCCATGAGTGACGCTCCGAACCGTTGCGCCGTGACCGTGCGGCGCATCGAGCGCTCGCTCTTCGGCTCGGCAGCAGCAACCGTCCTGGCGTCGGCGCTCGCGTGCCTCGCCGGCGCGCACCTTCTCTGGAACTGGACGCCCAGCTTGCCTCTTGGACTCTACTGGGTCTCGCCCGGGGGCTCGGGGCGCGTGAAGGTCGGCGCGCTCGTCGCGTTCCCCGTCCCGGCGCACGTGCGCGCGCTCGTCCTCGAGCGCAGGTACCTGCCGCCCGGCGCGCTGCTCGTCAAACCCGTCGTCGCGACGGCGGCCAATCGCGTGTGCACCGACGGCGGGACGCTCACGGTCAACGGCGCGCCGCTCGGCGCCATCGCGACGGAAGACACCCGAGGCAGGGCCCTGCCTCACGACGAGCGCTGTGGACCGGTGCCCGAGGGCGATGTCTTCGTCGCATCGCACTTCGCCACGAGCTTCGACTCGCGCACGTTTGGACCCGTGCCGCTGACCGACATCCGAGGAACGGTGACGCCCCTATGGACCTATTGACCACGATCCTGACCTGCAGCCTCTACGCCTCGGACGACGCCATGGTGCGCGCCATTGCCGAGGGACCGAGCGGGAACAACCCCTACCTCGTCCTCGACCCCGTGGCCGACGTGGCCGAGACCGGCGCGCCCCCTTCGCCCAAGAGTGAGGCCGAAGCGACGGCCCGAGCCAAGGGCCTCGTGGCCCAGGGCGGCAGGCCCTTGCTCGGCCTCCTCGAACTGCCCCCGGCATGGCTCGACCTCTTCGGCCGACCCCTCTCGAGCGCGTTCGATCCGTGCACCAACATCGCCATCGGCTCGGCCATGCTCTCGGAGTTTGACCACGAGTGCGCGGTGAGCGCGCGGAGCCGAGGGCAGGCTCCCGTCCTCGAGCGCGTGAACCGGCGCGCCTGCGTCCTGCGCAGATACGAGTCCGCGATCGGCTCGGACGACTTCGAGGAGGTGATTCTGCTCGAGCTGTCCGTGCAGCGCCCGCTCACCCCTTCAATCGCGGACGCGCCCATTCTCTCCCCCGCCCGTGCCCCCCATTGGGGCTCCGACCAACTCCTCGTCCAGATGCCCTTCGCAGCGGCGCCCACCGCCGCGGGCCCAGCTCTCATGCCGTAGCTCGTCCCCCCTTTTCGTTCGCCCTCTCCCATTGCCCCGGCCGCCGCCCACGGCGAGCCGCGAAGGGATCCGTTTGCCCAATGCGCGTCTTCATCGCAGAGAAGCCCAGCCTCGCCCGCGCCATCGCCGACGCGCTGCCCTCGCCCCAAAAGCGCGCGCGCCTCTCTATCGAGTGCGGCAACGGCGACGTCGTGGCGTGGTGTGCGGGGCACATCCTGCAAACGGCGCCGCCCGAGGCGTACGGCGCCGAGTACAAGAGCTGGCGGCTCGAGCACCTGCCGATCGCGCCGAGCAAGTGGAGACTCGAAGTCTCCGCGCCCGATCTCCTCCAATCGATCGCGCGGCTGCTCAAACGCGCGTCGCGTGTCGTTCACGCCGGCGATCCCGACCGCGAGGGGCAGCTCCTCGTCGACGAAGTGCTGCACTTTCTCGGCTACGAGGGACCGGTCAATCGGCTGCTCGTCCGCGACTTGAGCCCGCAGGCCGTGCGCGCGCAGCTCGCTGCCCTCGAGCCGAACGTCAAGTACCGCCCGCTTTACGAGTCGGCGCTCGCCCGGCAGAGGGCCGACTGGCTCTACGGCATGAACATGACGCGCCTCTACACGCTCCTCGGGCGTAGGGCCGGCTACGACGGCGTGCTCTCGGTCGGCCGCGTGCAGACGCCGCTGCTCGGGCTCATCGTCGGGCGCGATCGCGCCATCGCCGAGTTTCGGCCCGTTCCGTACTACGTCGTCGGCGCGGAAGTTCGGGCGGGGGGAGGGGAGAGGTTTCGGGCGTTCTGGGTCCCGCCGGACGGGGCGGAGGTCGACCCGGAGGGTCGCCTCTTGTCGCGCGAGGTGGCCGAAGCCGCCTGCAAGCGCCTGGTCGGGCAAGAAGGCCGCGTCACGGCGTGCACCGAGGACACGCGAACCGAAGCGCCCCCGCTGCCGTACGCGCTCGCCGACTTGCAGATGGACGCGGGGCGGCGGCTGTCCTTGAGCGCCAAGGCCGTGCTCGACGCGTGCCAGAGCCTCTACGAGACGCATCGCCTTCTGACCTACCCGCGCTCGGACTGCGCGTACTTGCCCGAGGGGCAGCTCGCGCAAGCGCCCGACGTCCTCACGGCCATTCGGCACCACGCCCCCGCCCTGGAGGATGTTGCCCGCAGGGCCGACCGGCCCCGGTGGACCAAGGCCTGGAACGACAAGAAAGTCACCGCGCACCACGCCATCGTTCCGACCCCTTCGCTTCGATTGGACGCGGCCTCACTCACCGGCAGCGAGCGCGCCGTCTACGAGCTCGTGTGCCGGCGCTACCTCGCTCTCTTCCTTGCGGGGCACGAGGTCGTGCAGACGAAGATCGAGCTCGACGTCGGGGGCGAGCGCCTCGCCGCCAGCGGCCGCCGAACCGTCGTGCCCGGGTGGAAGGCGCTCTACGCCGACCCCGGGAACGCGGGCCCGCCCGAGGAGGCCGAGGCCGACAAGGACCTCGAAAGCGCGGCTCCGCTTCCGCACCTCACGCCGGGCGCGCCGGTGACCGTGGACAGCGCGGCGGTCGTCCACAAGCGCACGAGTCCTCCCAAGCCCTTCACCGACGCCTCGCTCATCGCCGCGATGTGCGGCGTGGCGAAGTTCGTGCGAAGCCCCGCCGTCAAGAAGATCCTCACCGAGGCCGACGGCATCGGCACCCCCGCGACGCGCGCGGCAATCATCGAGACGCTCTTCGAGCGCGGATACGTCCAGCGCGTCAAGCGCGCCATCGTCTCGACCGAGACGGGCCGCGCACTTGTCCAGTGCCTGCCCGAGGTCGCGACCACGCCCGACATGACCGCCGTGTGGGAAGCGGCCATGCGCGCCATCACCGAGGGGGCCCAGACGCTCGATGCATTTCTCGGCCGCGTCGGGGTGCAGCTCGCAGAGCTCGTCGCCGAGGGCCGCGCCCTCGGCCGCATCGCCGTGCCTCGACCCCAAGTGCCTTCGCCGCCTGCCCGACCTTCCGCCCGCCCGCGAGCAGGCGGCGCCACCGCTCGCCACGACCGAGTCCCCAAGAACGCAAGGAGAAGACCATGATGAACGCGTCCCAATCCGCATTGGCCGAGCCGCTCGCTCCGAGCTCGCTCGGCACCGCTGCAGCGACCCTCGCGACGTGCGCCCACCCGCAGGGTGGCCACCTCGCCGTCTCGGTCGACTTCGCTGCGGTTGCCGCAACCTGGTGCGCTGCGTGCGGCGCACTTCGCCCAGGTGACGACCCGGAGGGGGCGTGGCAACCGCCGGCGCTGACGTCGGGTCTCACCAAGAAGCACTTCGAGGAGCTCGTTCTCCTTCTTCACGCCATCGGTCCAGCTGGCGCAGCTCACCCGGGGCCACGGCTCACCCGGCGGCTCCGGGTCGTCGACGCCCATCTTCCTTCGCGTGCGCGCTTCGCTCGCCGAGCTCTCGCGCCTGCCCGTCGTGCGGGACGTGGGCCGACTCGAAGAGGCCATCGCGGCGATGCCGCCCTCGCTTGTCCGTCCGCAATCCCGATAAGGAGCCCCGCCCATGCACGCCCACCATGCCGCGTTCTTTCAGTTCCGTGACGTCCTTCGGTCCGTCACTCCGCTCTCGGAGGCGCATCAAATCCTGGTGCTCAAGATCGAGCTCCTTCACGCGCTCGAGCGCGCGAGCCATTCCGAGCGGCGGAGCCACATCCTCCAGCGCGAGCTCGAGCGCCTCCGCGCGCGTGGCCCGCTAGGGAGCGGGCCGCCGCACGTCGGCGACCTGGAGCGCGAGCTCGCGGAGGCGCGGCGCGAGCTCGCCCGTAGCAAGGCCGTCGGCCAGGAGCGGCTGCGCGCCATGCAGCTCGAAGTCCTCTCGATGGAAGTGCAGTGCGCGACACTCGACGAGGTCTGCCGGTCGCTTCTCCTCACGATCGAGCGCGCCGCCTGCTCCGAGCTCGCCCCCCAGGCCGAACCGAAGGGCAAGCACCGAGTCTCGGCGTGATGCGAAGTCACCGACAGCCGGGCAGCGTCTCCCGTCTCGGGCGGCCCCAGCGCATTGCAGCAGCCCTCCGGCGCAGTCGGTCACACCCGGACGACCGGGCATGCGGCTCTTGCTCGTCGCTCACGACTGCGCTTCGGCCCTGTCAATCGTTTCCTTTCTTGTCCCACGCGCTCGCCCTTTGCGGGCCGACGCCGTCTCGCGGCCGGCTCGTTTCGCGCGGGCCTCCCCTTGGTCGCGCCTCGAGACGTACCCGCCCTTCGGGGGCTCGCCCTTCTGCTTTCACGGTCTCCCCGGACGGGGACGCCCTCCGTGAATGCAGGCCGAGCCTCTCGAGGAGCTCCGGGAGGCCCGCCGTGGAGCGAAACGAGCCAGCCGCAAGCAAGCGGCTCTCAACACAAAGGAACGAAGTCATGAACGACAAGAAAATGATGCAGATCGTCGGCGCCGTGCAGCGAACCGTCGGCGAAGAGAAGAAGAGCTTCTGGACCCGGATCGGCACGGCGTTCCAGAACAAGGACGGCAGCTGGAACCTGCGGTTCGACTACCTGCCGACCGCTCACGCGGAGACCACCGTCCAGCTCCGGGACATCGATCCCAAGAGCACGCGCGCAGAGCGAATAGCTCGCGCTGCCGCCGAGCGCCGGGGCCCAGCGCGGGGCCTCGGCGCACCGGCGCGCTCACACACGCCCCAGCTCTCTCTCTCGGACCGAGGAGCCCATGCACGACGACGAACTGCACCGATTCAAGAGCGACATTCACCTCGTCCACTTCGCGGTCGATCGCTACGGCTACCAGCGCGACCGGCGCGAGAGCAGCGTCTCGAGCCACGTGCTCCGGCATCCCGCGACGGACGACAAGATCGTCGTTCGCAAGGACCGCGGACGGGCACTGGACGTACTTCTCCGTCCGCGACGATCGCGACCACGGCACCATCATCGACTTCGTCCAGCGGCGCGGCCGCCACCTCTCGCTCGGCTCGGTGCGCGAGGAATTGCGGCAGTGGCTCGGCACCCCCCGGCCGATGCCGGACTTTGCCCTGCCTCGGGCGCGCGAGGTGCCGCGCGACCCGCGCCCCGTGGGCGAGGTGTTCGAGGCGGCACGCATGGTCGGAACGTGCGCCTACCTGAGCGCGCGGGGCCTTCGCCCGGAGACGCTCTGCCATCCGCGCTTCGCGGGCAGCTGGCGCGTGGACGCGCGCGGCAACGTGCTCTTCGCCCACACCGACGACAGGGGCGTGCTCACCGGCTTCGAGGTCAAGAACCGCGGCTTCACGGGGTTCGCGCCCGGAGGCACGAAGACGGCCTGGCAGAGCGCGGCGCGGACCGGGGACCGTGCACTCGTCGTGACCGAGAGCGCGATCGACGCGCTCAGCTACCACCAGCTCCACGCCGGCACGAGCGAAGCCGTCCGGTACATGAGCACCGCCGGCGCGCCCAGCCCTGGGCAGTTCGAGCTCCTCGAGAGGATCTTCTCCCGACTTCCTCCGGCAAGCACCGTCGTCGCGGCCGTCGACGCCGACGAGGCGGGCCATAAGCTCGCCATCCGCATCGGGGCCGTCGTCGGCCGCGTTCCGAGCCTGGCCTTCCGCCGGGATGCGCCGGACGGCGCGAAGGATTGGAACGACGTCCTTCAGCGGGTCGAGCACGACTTCATCCGCTCGCTCTCGCCCTCTCGCGTCACGCGCTTCGAGCGTGAGCGATGAGCGTGGCTCGACGTCCCCGCGCGCGCTCTCTCCCGCGCGATCCCAGTCTCGACCCGCGCCGCACCTCCTGCGGCGCCGCTCTCTTACGGAGGCCCGTCATGAAGACACACGACCCCGAGCTCGAAGAGTTCAAACGCACTATCGACCTCGTCGAGTACGCAAAGAAGACAGGCTACGAGCCCCGACCGAACGACGGCGCGCTCGGGCTCACCGTGCTCGATCATCCGAACGGCGACCGCGTCGTGGTCGCGTGCAGTCCAAGCGGTCCCTGGATGTATGCGTCGGTCACGGACTACGCGCCGCGCGCGCCCGGCGAGCCGGCCGAGCAGGCGCTCTCGAGGCTGCGCCACTCCATCGACCGGGCGAAGGACAAGGGATCGATGGTGGAGTTCGTGCAGCAGCGCGACTGGACGGCGCGCCGCGGCGAAGTCGCGCTCGATCGCGTGAGATCCTGCGTGCGCGAGTTTCGTGCAACCGGGCTTCCCCTCGACTTCGACGGCGCACTGCGCCCGCCGCCCTACGGCACCCCCCGCGAGCCGTCTCTCGCTCCCCAGCGCGGCGCCCCGGGGTCCGATGATCGCATCCCGTCCGGCGACGCGGGTGTCCGCCGCTCCAGTCCCGACCTCCATCGGCGTCGCTACGACTGGGCGCCGCCCGAGGACGCTCCGGGTGACCCGGAGGTCGAACGGCGCCTGCGCCAATGGCGCGACGCCCAGGCCGCGAACGATCAGCGCCAGGTGTCCCCAAGCTCCGCGACACGACCCGAGCCGCGGCCCACCTCTGAGGCGGCCATCGATTGAGCGGCGGAAGCCTCGATCGCTCCCCCCCAGCGTCCGCCGACCGATCGGAGTAGCTCGATCGGGCGGAGCGAGAAACCCGAACTCGCGCGACGCCGCTACGACTGGAGCCCGGCCCCCGGCGGGGTGGACGCCGCCCTTCCGAAGCCTCGCAACCGCTCGCCGGACCGGGACCGATGAGGACCGGCGTACAGTTGCGCCTCGCGGCAGGCGACGACCTGCCCCGGAGCGAGCTTCTCGCAGGGGTGCCGTGCGAGGTCGTTTCGGGCGCCATGGGTCCGGTCGCCCTCTTCCGGCCGGGCGAGATCGTCGCGTACCTGCTTCGAGGCCGCCGACGCGGGCGCCTCTTTGTCTTCCGCACGCTCGACGTGGACGATCGGCTTGCCGCGCGCGTCCCCGGCGTGCGGCCTCGCGTTCAGTTGCTCCTGGAGCTGCGCACCGCCGGACGCATTCGGCGAGGGAGAGACCTCTTCGCATACCTCGGTCGGACGGGGCGAGACCCGTCGGGCCTGGCAGACCCTCTCTACGTTCGGGTCAGCGCTGTCCTCGGCGGGCGGCTGCCCGCTCACACGATCCTGGTCTCGCTGCTAGCGCAAGCTACTTCGGCCCCCACCGTCGGCGATCCCGGCGCGCCAGAACTAGCTTTACGTCCCCATCCGCATGAGCCGTCCGGTTCGCCTCACGCCGACGACACCGCGTCTGCCGAGGGAAAGCGCTCTTGGAGCACCCGGAGGGCACAACCATGACGAACTCATCCGAGCGCACGCGCGCCTCCGCCGAAGCCGATGCCGCGCCACCTGATGACAGAAGGGTGAGTCGGGCTAGATGATCAACGGCGTCAGGCGTGAGATCCTCGTCGACATCGTGGCCGCGTTGCGCGAGGAGCCCGCTCTCGCGCGCGAGCTTCGCACCTTGCTCGGCGCAGAAGCATCAGAGCCGCATGGGCCCTCGGCCCAGCTCTTCATGCGCGTGCCCGCGTACGCGGCTCGCGTGTCGCTTGCCGAAAGGACGGTCTGGAACATGGTCGCCCGTGGGTTGCCGACGATCGGGTCGGGGAGGTCCCGCCGGGTTGACGTCGAGCGTGCTGACGTGTGGCTGCGTAACGAACGCGACGCCGTCGATGACGTCATCGAGCGGTCAGCCCGACAGTCTGCTCGCCGCGCCGCGAAAGCAGGCAGGTGACGCGCGCGGGCGAGGCGCCTGGATGACGCTAGTAACCTTGGAGGAGTCGTGATGGACGAGCCTGGACGATCGGGTAGGACGGGCAAGAACGGGCCCCACGAAGACCGTGGGTGGAACATCTACCGCCGCAAGGATGGGCAGCACGTCCTTCAATTTCGCACGGGACCTCGTGGGTCGGAGTGGCATGAGACGCGCATCCCTCGCGAGCACCACACCGAGAAGCAGGCGGAGCGCTACGCGCTCGCCTGGCTCGCGGAGTACCGGAAGATGGCGGGCACGCAGGCTGCGCTGGCGCAGCCCGATGAAGTGAAGAGCCCGACCATCCGTTCGCTCGCCGATGCGTGGGTCGCCCTCTGCGACAAGAATCCCAAGCTGTCGCCCGCGATGAGAAAACAGCACGCGCGATCGATGCGCGTGCATGTCCTCCACTACCCCGAGGTCGCCGACGTCCCGGTCGCAAGCCTCGGGTCGGCGGTGCTCCGCGCGTGGGTCCGCAAGGTCCGCGACAACGGCAAGATCGAGATCGCGGTGGCAGAGGGGGCAGGACGGGAAGAAGATGCGGACGGTTGTTCGAGGCGGACCGCTCGCGCCGTTCAGCACGCGCAATGTGGTGAACAGCCTCACGGCGTTCTTCTCGGACATGCTGGCGGAGGAGAAGATCGGTCTGCCCGCCAACCCTATGAAGCATGAGGCGGTTCGGCGAGAAGTGCCCGAGGCCGTGACGCTCGCCGGCAAGCACACCATCATCCACTTCTCCCGTCCCGTGGCAGAGCGGCTCGTCAGCGCACTGACGGTGCCTGAGTGGCGCCGCATCCGCTACCTCCTCGCCTTCACCAGCGGCATGGCCGAGGGGGAGATCTCGGGTCTCACGTTCGAGGACATCATTCTCGACGCCGACATCCCGATCGTGAAGGTGACGAAGGCTCTGGCCCTTGAAGGGCCGGACGGATGGGCGACGATCGGCCCCACGAAGACCGACAACCGGGTGCGGACGCTCCCGTTGCACTCGCTCGCGGCGCGCGCTCTTCGGGCCTGGTACGCGACGGGATGGGCGAGACATGTGGGGCGTGCCCCGAATGCCACCGATCCCGTCTTCGCCAACGAGGATGGCAAGGCGTGGAGACCGAACATGGCCCCAATGCTGCGGGCCGACCTCCGCAACGCGGGCCTGCCCGACACGTGCCAGGGGCACAACTTGACCGCCCACGCGATGCGACGGTCGTTCTCCACGTGGTTGTCGGAGGCGGGTGTAGACAGCCACACGCGCGACCGGCTCATGGGGCACGCGGCCACCAGCACGGCCGAGAAGCACTACACGGCGGTCATCCTCGCGAAGCTCCGCGACGCCGTGGAGAGCATCAAGCTCGACCTCACGACGGCGCGGGTGATCGCTCTGCCGGAGTCCCACTCGAAGCCCGCGATCGACCCCCCGCAGGCCGTAGGTCTTACCGCGGTTCTTACCGCGGCCCGCGGTAAGGGCGAGGCGGATTGGGCGAAAACGTCAATGATTCGCGGCGCGCCACAGAAGATTCGAACTTCTGACCTACGGCTCCGGAGGCCGTCGCTCTATCCAGCTGAGCTAGTGGCGCGTATTGGGCGTCTTCTGTCGCACGCGCCCAATGATCCGGCAAGGGGCCCGCACAGGTCACCCCTGTCACCGCCCCCCCCGCCCGCGGGCATAACCACCGGGTGGTACCCCTTGAAGCCCGAGAGGCGAGATGCTTCCCGTACCTCCCTCTCGCCCCTCCCGCCGCCCCATCGTGCCCCTCGTCCTCGTCACCGTCTTCGCCGTCTACGTCGCCGTGTGCGTCATCGCCCGGCTCGGCTACCGCGCTCTCCTCTACCCAGCCCCGGACGACCCTGCACCGGTCGTCCCCCGCGGGGCCACGATGCTCACCCTTCGCGCCGCCGACGGCGCCCCCGTCCACGCCTTGCAGTTCCCGCCGCCCGATGGCCGTGCACGCACCGTCGTCCTTTTCCACGGCAACGGCGAGACCATCGCGAACGGCGTCGACCTCGCGGAGGACTTCGGGCACCGCGGTCTCGGTGCGGTCCTGGTCGAGTACCGCGGCTACGGGGTCTCGCGCGATGCCCCGCGACCGAGCGAGGGGGGTCTCTACGCCGACGCGTCCGCGGTGCTCGACGCGCTGGCCACGCAGGGCATCGGCCCGGAGCGTGTCCTCCTGGCGGGCATCTCGCTCGGAACGGGGGTCGCCTCGGAGATGGCGAAGCGGGGGCGTGGCGCGTCGCTCATCTTGGTGAGTCCGTACACGTCGATCTCGGCCATGGCGCACCGAGCCGTTCCCTTCCTGCCGTCGGGGCTATGTCCAGATCGGTTCGACACGCTGGGCAGGGCACGCGACATCCATGTCCCCACGCTGGTCATCCACGGGAATGCCGACGAGATCATCCCCTTTGCGATGGGTAAGGCCGTAGCCAATGCCATCCCTGGCGCGACGCTGTACGTCGTCTCGGGCGGACATCACAACGACCTCTTCGATCGCTGGCGGCCGGAGGTCCTCGAGGCCATCGTGACTCACGCGAAGAGATAGCGTGGGCCTAGTGCATCCTGTGGTGCGGCTTCCCCAGGCTTGTGCATCGGCCTTTCCATGGATCACCACGGTATGGATCGAACTTGATCGTGGTGGGGACGAAGCCCCACCGGGCACATCATCGATCCCTGTCGCTATGGGGACGCACCCCCACCACGCACAAGAGCGATCCCCACCACGCTGTGATCCCGCGATACCCACGATCAAGTCGCGTGAAGCCCTCGGACACGTACGTGGGGCTCAGTGCGGTGGTCACTGGGACTGTGCCATAGTCGGCCCATGCGCCAGTGGATGCGTCGCATCGGTATCGGGCTTCTCGTGGTCTTCGGGCTCCTGGGGCTCCTCGTCGCGTGGCAGTGGAAGAGCGACCTTCCGCTCGACACACTGAAGGCACGATGGGCGGGCCCCCCGTCTCGCTTCGTCGACGTCGACGGGATGAGCGTCCACTACCGCGACGAAGGAGCGGGGCCAACCCTCCTCCTCCTGCACGGCACCGGCGCCTCTCTGCACGCGTGGGACACCTGGGCCGCCGAGCTCTCGCCGTCGCATCGCGTCGTGAGGCTCGATCTTCCCGCGTTCGCGTTGACGGGACCGCGCCCCGACGGGGACTACCGGCTCGACACGTACGTGGAGTTTCTCGAGCACTTTGCGGCGCGGTTGGGGCTCGGCAAGTTCGCGCTGGCGGGCAACTCGTTCGGGGGTGCCCTCGCGTGGAGGTTCGCCGTGGCCCACCCTTCGGAGGTGACGGCGCTCGTCCTCGTGGACGCGGGCGGTTACCCGCGCAAGACCAAGCGCCTGATGGTCTTCCGGCTGGGCGGGTTGCCGATCGTGGGGAGCGTCCTCAAGCACCTGGATCCCCGCATGATCGTCACGAGGACCCTAAAGCAGATCTACGGCGATCCGACCCTCGTCACCCCCGAGCTCATCGAACAGAACTACGAGCTCACCCTGGCCCCGGGCAACCGAGAGGCGTTCGGGGCCGAGACGTCGGTGCCCTACGAAGATCGAACGGCGCTCTTGCGGACGCTGCACGTTCCGACGCTCATCCTGTGGGGAGACAAGGACGCGCTCATCCCGGTCTCCGACGCCCAACGATTCGCCGCCGACCTTCCAGGCGCCCGCGTGCGCACCTACGAGCGGCTCGGCCACGTCCCCATGCAGGAAGACGGCGTCCGGACGGCCGCCGACGTGCGCGAGTTCCTTGAGGGTCGCTGACGCCGGCTACTGCCGCACGCGATCCCACAGCTCGCGAACACCCAGCTGATCCAGCCACCGTTCGATGTACACGCGATCCAGCGTGGCGCCTTTCACTTCGAGGATGCCACGCACGTCGCGAAGCTGGCGCTCGGACTCCCCGAGCTTGGCCCACTCGAGCTTCGCGAGCACGGTGTCCTCCGCCGATGCGGCGAATACCCGGACGCCAAGGACGATGGACGGGGCCCGTCGCTCGAGCTCCGACACACTGAAGGGGCGAGCCTTCCGGAAGATCAGGTCCGCCTTCCATCCGCTTTCGACCTCGATGACGTTGAATTGACCCCGCCGCCGAAACTCTTCGCGGGCGACCTCGGCGTCGAGGTAGAGGTCGTCGCTTTCGAGCAGCACGAGCAGCCGGTCGAGGGACTGAAAGGTCGGGTCGACGACCATGTCGATGTCCTGTGTGGCACGCGGCAACCCGTGAAGGGAGCTCGCGAAGGAGCCGGCGATCATGTTGGGCACGCCCGCTTGATCGAGGGCCTCGATCAGCCTGGCGAGGAACGCCGCGGGATTGCTCACGGCGAAGGTATTTCGCCCTCGGGCCACGCCCGGCGTGCGAGGTCACGGCCGTAAAGCAGAGCCACTAGGGCGCGCACGACGGCTCCCTCGGAGTACTCCGGGTGGCGCTGCCGGATTCCGTCGATCGCCAGCTTGCGTACGGCCTCGCTCAGTTCGACGGCGATGGCGACCCGGCGCTCCGGCCACATCGCCCGATACACCGCCACCTGAACCTCGTGAGCCTTCGCGCTCGTGTCATGAGGCCGCATCACGCATCCGCTGCTCAGCCGCCGGTCTCTTCGAACTCCGCGTCGATGACGCCGCCCTTCTTCTCGCCCGGAGCCCCGCCGGGAGGCACGCCGTCCACTCCGTCGCCGGGAGGCGTGGGGCCGCCGCCGTTGCCGTCCGGAGGTCCGCCGCTCGCGCCGTACATGACGCTCGCCAGGCGGTGCGCTTCCTTCTCGAGCCGGGCCGACACGTCTTGCACCTTCGTGTCGTCCTGCTTCTCGACGGCCTCGCGGCCTTCCTTGATGAGGCCTTCGAGCGTCGCCAGGTCAGGGCCCTGGATCTTGTCTTTGTTGTCGGAGAGCGTCTTTTCGATCGTGTAGCAGAGGTTGTCGAGCTTGTTTCTCCGCTCAATCTGCTCTCGCCGGTCTTTGTCTTCGCGCTCGTGCTCCTGGGCGTCTTTCACCATCTTCTGGATCTCGGCCTCGTTCAGGCCCGAGTTCGCGGTGATGGTGATCTTCTGGTCTTTGCCCGTCGCCGTGTCCTTGGCGTGCACGCTCAGGATGCCGTTCGCGTCGATGTCGAACGTGACCTCGATCTTGGGCACGCCGCGCGGCGACGGCATGATGCCCTCGAGGTGGAACTTGCCGAGGGCGCGGTTGTACTTCGCCTCGGTGCGCTCGCCCTGAAGGACGTGGATCTCGACGGAAGGCTGGCTGTCGGTCGCCGTCGAGAAGATCTCCTTCTTTTGCGTCGGGATCGTCGTGTTGCGCGGGATCATCACGGTCATCACCCCGCCGAGCGTCTCGACGCCCAGGCTGAGCGGCGTCACGTCGAGGAGGACGAGGTCCTTCACGTCGCCCGAGAGGACACCCGCCTGCACGGCCGCGCCCACGGCGACGACCTCGTCCGGGTTCACGCCGCGGTTCGGCTCCTTGCCGAAGAACTTCTTCACCGTCTCCTGGACGAGCGGAATGCGCGTCGACCCGCCCACGAGGACGACCTCGACGATGTCCTTGGGGGCCTTCTTGCCGTCGGCCAGCGCCTTGCGCACCGGCTCCATCGACCGCTCGACGAGCGGCCCCATCATCTGCTCCAGCTTCGCCCGCGACAGGCGCATGTCGAGGTGCATCGGGCCGCTCGTGCCCACCGTGATGTACGGCAGGTTGATGCCCGTCTCCTGCACGCTCGAGAGCTCAATCTTGGCCTTCTCGGCGGCTTCTCTCAGCCGCTGGAGGGCCATCTTGTCGTTGCGCAGGTCGACCGCGTTGCCCTTTTTGAACTCCGCGACCATCCAGTCGATGATGAGATTGTCGATGTCGTCGCCGCCGAGGTGCGTGTCGCCGTTGGTGGCGATGACCTGGACGACGTTGTCGCCCACTTCGAGGATCGAGATGTCGAAGGTGCCGCCGCCGAAGTCGTAGACGGCGATGATCTCGTCCTTCTTCTTGTCGAGGCCGTACGCGAGGGCCGCGGCCGTCGGCTCGTTGACGATGCGCTTGACGTCGAGCCCGGCGATGCGCCCCGCGTCCTTGGTGGCCTGGCGCTGGGAGTCGTTGAAGTAGGCGGGGACCGTGATGACCGCCTCGGTCACCTTCTCGCCCAGGTAGTCCTCGGCGGCCTTCTTCAGCTTCTGGAGGACCTTCGCGCTCACTTCCTGGGGCGAGACCTGCTTGCCCCGGACGACGAACGCGCTGTCGCCGTTGGCCGCGCGGACGACCTTGTACGGGACGCGCTTGATCTCTTCGGTCACCTCCTCGAAGCGCCGGCCGATGAACCGCTTGGCGCTGAAGACGGTGTTCTCGGGGTTGGTCACGGCCTGCCGCTTGGCAATCTGGCCGACGAGGACCTCGCCCTTGTCGTCCCAGGCGACGACGCTGGGGGTCGTCCGGGCCCCCTCTTCGTTCACGATGACCTTGGGCTCACGCCCCTCCATGATCGCGACCACGCTGTTGGTCGTGCCGAGGTCGATGCCGATGATCTTGCCCATGGTCCTTTTTGTCCTCCGATACGCGTTGGGCAACCTAACCACCGGGGCACCGGCGTCAACGGCACGAAGATTGACCGGTTTGCCCCTCTGAGGCTGGAGGCGCAGCGCCCAGCGTGTTAGGGTGTTCCCGAGAGATCTTCGATCGCTGCGGCCCACGCCGAGCGAGCCCATGCTTCCTCCCGACGACAATCTTCCAGCTCCCCCCGATCTCCCCTCGTTCACGGTCGGGGAAGTCGCCAGCGTGGCCCCCCTTCAGGCGCGCCGTCGGGTCGATCGCAGCGACATGACCGAGCGCTACGTCGGGACCGGCCTCGTGCGCCACGACGTCGTCTTCGACGAGGACCGCATCGACCCGGACGCCGCCAAGGTGGTCCGGCGGCTCGATCGGGCCGGCTTCGAGGCCTACCTGGTCGGAGGGTGCGTCCGCGACCTGCTCCTCGGGGGCAAACCGAAGGACTTCGACGTGGCCACGAGCGCCCGCCCGGAAGACGTGCGGGGCCTCTTCCGCAACTGCCGCATCATCGGCCGGCGCTTCCGCCTGGCGCACATCCTCTTCGGCAGCAAGGTGGTCGAGGTCGCCACGTTCCGGCGCAATCCGGCCATGGAGGCCCCCGAGGAAGAGGGCACCGACGTCGTCGACGACATTCTCATCCGCAGCGACAACGTCTTCGGCGAGGCCCACGAAGACGCCCTCCGCCGCGATTTCACCATGAACGCCCTCTTTTACGACCTCGATCGCCGCCAGGTGCTCGACTGGTGCGGGGGGTTGGCCGACGTCAAGCGCCGGGCGATTCACACCATCGGGGACCCCACGGTCCGCTTCCGCGAAGACCCCATCCGCATCCTTCGGGCGGTGAAGTTCGCGGCCCGCCTGGACCTGGGCATCGCGCCCGACGTGTACGACGCGATGGTGGGCACCCGCAAAGACCTGGGCAAGGCCGCCCGCCCGCGGCTCTTCGAGGAGCTCTTGCGGCTCCTCCGGGGCGGGGCCGCCCATCGGTCGATGTGGCTCCTGTGGGAGACGGGCGCGATGTCCGTCGTCCTGCCCGAGCTGGCCGCGTTCCTCGACGACGAGGAGGCCACCGAGGGCGGGGCCGAGCGCTTCTACCGAAAGATGGATGCCATCGACGCGATGACGCGGTCGCGCGGACGGCCGCTCGACGACATCGTCCTGTGGACGGTGCTCCTCAAGGAGCCGCTCGACGAGGCGTGCGCGGGCGAGAAGGACAAGGTCAGCGCGGCGGCCGACTTCCTCGATCCGGTGATCGAACGGGTGGCCGTTCCCCGCCGCATCGCGGACGGCGTGAGGCGCATCGTGGCCATCCTGCCCCGCCTTGCCGCGGGCCGCGCGGGCCGCTTCGGCCGCACGGAGCTCATGGGCTCGGCGCTCGACGTGCTCGAAGCCGAGCTCCTCGCCTCCGGCCGCGGAGCCGAAATGGTGCAGCGCATGCGAGCGGCCGAAGTGGCAGGCCGCCCGCCCTCGACGCGGCCCCCGAGACGCGACGCGCGAAGACCCCCACGGCGCACGGCGGATTGACCTTGCCCCTCTCCAAGGAAAGTCTCGACGACCTGCTCGCGGTCGTCGCCCGCTTCGTGAAGGAGCGGCTCGTGCCCCTCGAGGCCTCGGTGGCCGAGGAAGACAAGGTGCCCGACGCCGTCGTCGACGAGATGAAGGCGATGGGCCTCTTCGGCATGTCCATCCCCGAAGAGCACGGCGGCCTGGGCCTCACGATGGAAGAGGAGGTCCGCGTCGCCTTCGAGCTCGGACACACCTCGCCCGTCTTTCGCTCGACTCTCGGCACCAACAACGGCATCGGCTCGCAGGCCATCATCATGTTCGGCACCCCCGAGCAGAAGAAGCGGTACCTCCCGCGGCTCGCGTCCGGCGAGATCATCGGGTCGTTCGCGCTGACCGAGCCCGAGGCCGGGTCCGACGCCGGATCGGTGCGCACCAAGGCCCGGCGCGAGGGTGACCACTACGTCATCACGGGCACCAAGCGCTACATCACGAACGCCCCGAAGGCCGGGGTCTTCTCCGTCTTCGCGAGGACCGACCCGCAGACGCCGGGCGCCAAGGGAATGAGCGCGTTCCTCGTGCCGGCGGGCCTGCTCGGCATCGAGATCGGCCAGCCCGAGAAGAAGATGGGCCAGCACGGCACCTACGTGAGCGACGTCGTCTTCAACGACGTCCACGTCCCGCTCGACGCGCTGCTCGGTGGCGTCGAAGGGCAGGGGTTCAAGGCCGCCATGCAGGTCCTCGATCGCGGGCGCCTCCACATCTCCGCCGTGTGCGTCGGCGTCGCCGAGCGCCTCATCAAGGACTCGGTTCGCTACGCCAACCAGCGCAAGCAGTTCGGCAAGCCCATCTCGGACTTTCAGCTCATTCAGGCCATGCTCGCCGACAGCTACGCGGAGACGCTCGCCGCCAAGTCGATGGTCCTCGAGACGGCGCGCCGGCGCGACCTCGGTGAGGACGTGAACGTCGACGCCTCCGCGTCCAAGATGTTCGCGTCCGAGATGGTCGGACGCGTCGCCGACAGGGCCGTGCAGATCCACGGCGGCGCCGGCTACATCGCCGACTACGGCATCGAACGCTTCTACCGCGACGTCCGCCTCTTCCGCCTCTACGAGGGCACGACGCAGATCCAGCAGATCATCATCGCCCGAGGCCTGATCCGCAGCGACGGATAGTCGCCCGTGGGCCCCAGGTAGGGTGAGCCGGTGGTCCCGTTCTACCCGAGCGTCTCCCCCAGCGCCTTCCCCAGTTCCACTGGGTCCCCGATCGGCAACGAGCACGTCCGCCCGCGGCATACGTACGCCACCGGCTCCGCGTGGGCGACTTTGCCCTCGGCGAGCGCCTGGCACGCGGCCATCGCGCCCGCGTCACTCGGGTCTGCCCATGCGAGCACGCGGTCGGGCAAATGCGCCCCGTACACCGCGCGCGCGAGAGCCTCCGTCCTCTCGTCGTCACGCCGCCCCACGAGGACCACGTCCACCGATCCCCGCACGAGCCGGTCCGCCAGACACACCGTCACGCTCATCCCGAACGGGTTGTCGACCGCGGCACCCGCCAGCTTCTCGATCGCCCGCGTCGCCGGATCCGCGTACTTCGCGTCGACGAGCGTCCCCAGCCGGAGGAGCAGCCGGCACGCGACCGAGGCGCCGCTCGGCACCGCGTGGTCGTACGGGTCCTTCGCCCGCACGAGGATCGCCTCGCCGTCGTCCGGCGTGAAGAAGAAGCCCGTCGTCCTTCGCGTCGTGGAAGTGCGCGAGGATCGACTCCGCCAGGCTTCGCGCGAGGCTCGCCCACTGCGGGCTCTCCCGTCGCCTCGTAGAGGTCGAGCGCGGCGTCCGCCACGAACGCGTGGTCGTCGAGGAACCCGGGCCCTGCGACCGACGCCGTCCTTGCAGTGGCGCAGCACGCGCGCGCGCCCATCGTCCGCTCGTACCACGAGCACTCGCTCGACGAACGCCATCGCCGCGCGCCGCGGCCACGAGCGCCGGTGTCGCCAGCGCCGCCCCCGCGTCCGCGAGCGCGCCGATCATCAGGCCGTTCCAGCTCGCGAGGATCTTCTCGTCGCGGAACGGCTTCGGGCGCTTCTCCCGCGCCGCGAACATGCTGGCGCGCGCCCGCTCGAGCGCCGCCTCGGCGTCCTCTCGCTTCATCCCCAGCGCCGTCGGCCACGCTCGTCCATCGGCGTCGGGCCTCGACAGGACGGTCGCGCCGCTGTCCTCGAAGTTGCCCTCGTCGGTCACGTCCGAACGCGACCTTCGCCGCCCGCGCCGCGTCGGCGTCGCCGGCGCATGCGTCGTCGATCTCGGCCGGCGTCCACACGAAGAACTTCCCCTCTTCGCCCTCGCTGTCGGCGTCCTGCGTCGCGTAGAACGCCGCCGCTCGGGTCGCGTCATCTCGCGCAGCGACGTACGCGGCGATCTCCCGCGCCGTGCGCTGCGTAGAGCGGCTCGCCGCGTCACGCGCCAGGCGTCGACGTACAGCCGCAGGAGCAGCGCGTTGTCGTAGAGCATCTTCTCGAAGTGCGGCACGAGCCACTTCTCGTCGGTCGAGTACCGGTGGAAGCCGCCGCCGAGGTGGTCCTAGATGCCGCCCGCGCGCATCGCGTCGAGCGCCTTGCGCACGCGCGCGCGAGCGTCCTCGGCGCGCGCGCAGGAGCACCTCGAGGCACATCGTGTTCGGGAACTTGGGGCGCTCGCCGAAGCCTCCGTGCTCGTCGTCGAAGCGTGCGGCGAGCTTCTGCGCGGCGCGCTGCGAGGAGCTCGGGCGACAGCGCGTCCGGCGCTTCCGCGCCGTCGCATGGCCGACCTCCGCGATGGCGCGCGTCAGCTCGCGCCGCCTGCGCGTCCACCTCGTCGCGCTCGCGCGCGGTACGCCTCGGCGACGGCCTCGAGCACCTTGGGGAAGCCGGGCATCCCGTAGCGGTCGGTCGGAGGGAAGTACGTGCCGCCGAAGAAGGGCTTCTGGTCGGGCGTGAGGAAGACCGTGAGCGGCCAGCCGCCGCTGCGCCCCATGAGCTGCACGACGAGCTGGTAGACGTGGTCGAGGTCGGGCCGCTCTTCGCGGTCGACCTTCACGCTGACGAAGAGCTCGTTCATCGCGCGCGCGATGGCCTCGTTCTCGAACGACTCGCGCTCCATGACGTGGCACCAGTGGCACGCCGAGTAGCCGATCGAGAGGAGGATGGGCTTGTCCTCGCGCTTCGCTTGCTCGAGCGCCTCGGGCCCCCAGGGGTACCAGTCGACCGGGTTGTGCGCGTGCTGCTGGAGGTAGGGGGAGGCTTCGCCCGCGAGGCGATTGGGCATGGCGCTAGTTCGCCATGATCTCCACGCGCAGGAGCTTGCGCCCGATGAAGAGGTAGTCGCCGTGGCCCAGCTCCTTCTCGGTCTTGAGCCGGACGTACGTCCCGTTGCGGCTGTGCAGGTCGGTCAACGTCAGCTTGCCGCCCGCCTCGTCCACCTTGCAGTGGGCGGCGCTCATGTAGAGATCGCTGGGGAAGTTGAGGTCGCTGCCCTCGCGGCCGACCTGGAGCGTCTGGCCTCGAGCGCAGACGGCCATCCCGGCCGCACCCGCCTGGAGCACCTGCACGAGCTTGAACTGGGTCTGGTGCTTCGGCGACGTGTAGAAGTACGTGCCGTCGGGCGCCGGCCCGTCGTTGGGGCGGGGAGGGCCCTCGACCCGGAAGAGTTGCTCGCCGGCGAGGAAGCAGTCGCCCGGCAAGACCTCGACGGGGTCGCCCATCCGCCAGAAGACGCCGTTGAGGGACCCTTCGTCGCGCACGACGAGCTTGTTGTTGCGGTAAAAGAGGTTCGCGTGGCGGGAAGAGACGAACGGGTCGTCGGAGAAGACGAGCTGGCCGTTTCGGCCGACGATGTGCTGCTCGGCGTTGAGCTGGTAGCTGAGCCCCTCGACGCCTTCGCCGCGGATGAGAATGAGCTTGGCCCGGCCGGGGACCTGCAGCTGGCCGAAGAACTGCGTGCGTGCCGCGACGATCTCCGGCGGCATGGCGGCCCCGCAGCGACCGCAGAACTTGTGTCCCATCGGCACGGGGGTCGAGCACGACTTGCAAACGTAGTTCTTTGCCTGATCCATCAACTCCTCCAGAGAAGGCTCGGAGCCTTGTCGTTCCAGCGCCGGAGCCGTCCCGTCGCTCGCCCCGCCGGACGACGATACAGCCGATTGGGCCCCTTGGGCACGAAGTGCGCGGGTCGTCGGGTCCGGGGGCGCCGGGGCGGCGGGCGGCGCGACCGAGGGGATACCCCCCTGGCTCTGGGGGGGGCGCCGTGGTTTGAGCTCGTCCTTGTGAAACAGCACCGAGGGAGGCCCGTCGAGCCCGCCCTCGGCCTCGGCCACCTTCTGGGCCGGCTCGCCGACGGCCAGCGAGTTGCCGCACGCGCACGCCGTGGTCCCGATGACGCTGTACCTCTCGCATCGCGCACAGACGACTCCGATTTCCAATGCCATGCGCGCCCGGAGTCGCAGCGTATCAAAAAGTCATGTTCGCGCGGCTCACCAGATGATGGAAAAGCGCGTCTTGCTGTCGAAGAAGCCGCTGCCTCCGATGAGGCGGAAGACGATGTGCTGGCACGCGGTGGAGTCCATTTCGCCGAAATCGCGCGAGTCGAGGTGGATGTGCCGGTCGTCGCTCACGAGAAACCACTTGCCGACGTCGATGGTGACCTTCGCCGCGGGCTCCGGGTGGTCCTTCGAGCGGAGGGCGGAGTAGGACGACTCGCCGTACTCCTCGGCGGAGCACCCGAGCACGATGTCTTCGTCGCTCGCCGGGTTTCGGACGGTCACCATCGCCTGATCGCAGGCACGCGGCCGCGGCACGGTGCGTCCGTCGATGGTGACGACTTCGTCGCTGAGGTCCACGTGGTCGCCCCACTTGGCCATGGCTCGCGCGACGACGTATCGACCGGAGGCTTGCGGGTCGGCGCACCGTAGGAGATTGCCGCGGTCCACCGTCGTGCGGCGCGTGAGGACGACCACGTCCCCGGGATGGAGCGTGGGCTCGATGGCCGCGGCGAGCAGGGGGTCGTCCGACGGGACGGTCCAGACGTCGAAGAAACCGACGTAAAGGACCAGGATCACGACGCCCACGATCGCGCTCACCCAGGACACGATCCGGAACCACAGCCGCATAGGGTCGATGAAGCCTATCGATTCGGCGACGCGCGGGGCAACTCGAAGCCCACCTCCGCGCCGCCCGCGGCGTCGTCCTTGCGAGCATTGCCGGCGAAGGCACGGCCACCGTGGGCCTCGACGATGCGGCGCACGATGGCCAGCCCGAGCCCGTAGCCCGCTCCGTCCGACGGCCGGGCGCGCGAGGCGTCGCCCCGCACGAAGGGCTCGAAGGCCCGATCGGCGAAGCCCTCGGGGAGGCCCGGTCCGCGGTCGCGGACGACCACCCGGACCCACGGCCCGTTCTCTTCGCCGCCTGGAACGACCGAGACGTGGACGTCGATCGGCGCATCGACCGGATGCCCGTGCGCGCGGGCATTGACGAAGAGGTTGTGCACGACGCGGGCGAGGAGGACGGGATCGAAGGGGAGAGAGAGGTCTTCGCCGTCAGGCGCGCTCAAGGTGATGGCGGGTGGCTTCGGCTCCTCGGCAATCTTGCCGCGAAGCCACTCGACGATGTCGCGCTTCTCCTTGCGCAGGTCCGCGAGGCCTGCGCGGGTCACGTCGAGCAGATCGCCGAGGACCGAATCGACGGCGCCGAGCTGCGTCTCGACGTCGTCCAGCGCCAGCCTGGGCGACCGCTCGCCGGTGTCGGGAGGCAGCCGGTCGCGGGCGATCTCGAGCGCAACGCGGGCTCGACCCAGAGGGGACCGCAGCTCGTGGCTGATCGCCCCGAGCAGCTCGCGCTGCCCTCGCACCATCGCCTCGACGCGCTCCGCCATCCGGTTGAAGCTGACGGCGACCTCGCGCACCTCGCGGGCGACCCACCGCCTCATGCCGCCCGCGACATCGGTCCGGAAGGCGAGATCGCCGCCGCCGAAGCGGTCAGCCGCTTGGGCGAGGCGTTCGAGGGGGAGCGCGATCTGGTTGGCCACGCGTCCCGCCATCGCCGAGAGGACGACGAGGACGAGGGAAAGGGCGAGGGCGAACCTCCACCACCCCCAGGCGAGGGGACGGGGGCCGAAGCGCTCCATCTCGAGGGCACCGACGAGCTCGCCCCCGCGGAGGACGGGGACGAAGATGTGGAGCGGCCCGTCCGAGGCGATGAAGCCTCCGCGCTCGGCGACACGCCGGACGTGTTGAGGGAGCCTGCGAGCGTCGTGCACGAGGCGAACTTCGAACCCCGTCACGTCGTGGACCTCGCCGAGGTAGGCGCGCATGGCTTCGGGGTCGTCCCATGCCGCCGCCAGCCGGGTGGCCACGTTGCGGGCCACGGCCTCGGCGCCGATGATGGGCTCGGGCCGCGTGGTCACCACGACGAGCGCGCTCGTCGCCATCGCGACGAGGATGGCCCCCACGAAGGAGACGAAGAGGCGAGACCTCAGCGTGCGGTGCCGGTGGCGCATCCCGGCCTAGTCTTGCGCGACGGTCGCCGCGGCGTCACTCCCTTTACGCAGGCTTTACGAGCGAATACCCGACGCCGCGCACCGTCCGTATCCGCCTGGGCGACGCTCCGTCGTCGCCCATCTTGTGGCGCAGATGCGACACGTGCACGTCGAGGGAGCGGTCGACGGTCGGGTCGTACGGAGCGCTCTTGGGGAGCACGGCGTCCGCCAGCTCTTCGCGGGTGACCGTGTCCCCGGCGCGGCGGGCGAGCACGACGAGGACACGAAACTCGAAGGACGTGAGCGACACGTCGCGCCCGGCGAGCGTCGTCTTGTGCGCGGGGACGTCGACCACGAGGTCGCCCACCTCGATGCGCTCGGCCGCGTGCGGGGTGCGGGGACGGGAGCGCCGGAGGACCGCGTGCATGCGCGCGAGCAGCTCGCGAGGGTTGAATGGTTTCGGGACGTAGTCGTCGGCGCCGATGTCGAGACCCGCGATGCGATCCACGCCCTCGCCACGCGCCGTGAGCATCACGATGGGAACGTCGTGCCGGTCACGCACGCGGCGGCATACCTCGAGGCCGTCGATGCCCGGCAGCATCACGTCGAGGAGCACGATGTCGGGGGGCTCGCTCCCGCCGGCGAGGCGTTCGAGCGCCGCATGGCCGTCGGCGACGTGATCGACCGATACGCCGTGGGAGCCCATATAGTCGCCGAGCAAGCGCGCGAGCTCGTGGTCGTCGTCGACGAGCAGCGCGCGCATGGCCTCAGTCCAGACGCGCGTAGAGCGCCGCGGCGCGGAGGTAGGTTCGGGCCCGGAGCGCGAGCGGACCGTCCGGGTGGTCGCTCAGCCATTCGCGGAACGAGGACGCCGAGGTCACGTAGTCCCCAGCCCCGAAGGTTGCTACGCCGCGCGCGTACGCGAGCGGATAGGCCGCGTCGAGGGCGCCCAGCTGCGTGATCTTGTCGAGGGTCCACCGGGCGACGGCCTTCCTCTCGGCCTCGGCGACGTCCCGGCAGTCCCTGGCGTCCCGGGCGCCCCGACGCCGGGCCTCGAGGATCGTCCTCACCCGGGGGGGAGCGTGCGGTCGCGCCAGGTAGAGCGCATAGAGCGCGCGCTCCTCGTCGAGCGATGGCGCGAACGCGGGGCGTGCCCCAAGGCCGATGAACGAGCTCCACATCTGCTTGTAGAGGGCGGCGAGCGCCCCGGGTCCGGCGGCCAGCGTATGGCCTTCGATCCAGCCCTCGGTCCTCATCGACCGGACGAAGCCGCCGGCGAGGGCGACGAGCTCGGGGGACTCGACGCCGGTGGCCTCGAAGCGACGCGCCTCCTCGAGGAAGCCTTCGAGCTGCACCGCACGCAGGCGAAGGAGAGGCTCGTCACCAGCCTCGAGCGCGGCGGGCAAGGCGTTGTCCACGACCGTCCGCGCGTCGCCGACCGCGCGCAGGTCGTCTCGCAGTTCGACCGCGTGAAACTGGCGCAGCGCGGAGCCGAGTGCCCTCACCGACCCCGGCAGGGGCTCGCGCCGTGCGCGCTCCGCGAGCTCATGATCGGCGGTGGCTGTGCGCGCGAGCTCCCGATTGTCGGCGATCGGGACCGGGACCCCCTCCGGAACCACCGCCCGCGGCAGGAGGAGGAGGCCAAAGAGAACGGCGACGCCGACTGGCACGAGGGCCAGCGTCATGGCATCTCGGAGCTCGGATTTTCCGGAAAGGCTGCTCCTCGCAAGCACTTGCTGGATGCTATACCAATCCTTCTACGTGCCCTAAGGAGGAGTCACTGCCGTGCCCGAGTTACGTCGTCACAAGCGCGCGTCCATCGACGTGGCAGTGGAGTTCGTCGCCAAGGGAGCCAGCGATCGCAAGTCAGGCCATGCCAGGGACGTCTCCGTCGGCGGCATGTTCATCGAGACGACCGAGCCCCTGCCGTTCTCGACAGAGCTCGTCGTGCACGCGACCCTCCCTGGCCAGCGTGCCCCCTTCGTCTTGCCCGCGGTCGTTCGCTGGTCGGGCAAAGACGGCATGGGCATCCAGTTCGGCCTCATCGGTGCCCGCGAAACGCACGCCATCACCGAGTTGACGAAAGCGCAGACGTAGGCTTCGTCCTAGTTCTCGAAGTCGATCGCGATGGCCTGGGTGCCGCCGTGGGCGAAGCGGACTTTGTAGATCGACGCGGCCGCGCAGGCGTTCACGTCAGGGGCTACCGGAGGCTCGAAGCGCGCGGCGCGGACGGTGCCGTCGTCCGCGAGCTCGAGGCGCAACGTGGTGCGCACGACGACCGTCACGTTCTCGGCGCGCGGACGTTCCGCCATGCAGCCGCGGACGGCGCTGGAGATAGCGTCCTCGGGGTGCACGTCGGCCGGGACGCCGGGCAGCGGATCGCCCGTCGCGTGAGCCTCTGCGTGGGCCGACCCCGGCGCGGTGACCGCGGTCGCATGAAGCGGGACGCTGGGCTCGGACCTGGGCGGGGCGAAGAGCGGTGGTGCCATCTGGGAAGGCTTGCCCGGGGCCGCCGATGCCAGCGCCACGGGCGAGCGAACCGCGGAGGGATCGTGCGTCACGGTGAGCGTCTCGCTGGCGTTGGTGGCGATGAACTCCGCATGACCCGGAGCCGTCACCAGCGTGCCGAGCACCGATCCGACGCGTGGCGCCGGCCCCACCGACACGACACCTTCGCTCAGGTCGACCGCGACGTGCACTCCGTCGCGAGCCACCCGCAGGTGCGTCCCGTGGACGGCCACGCGCGAGCCGTCGACGTCGACCGCAAAGGCCTCGCCGCTCGCAACGGGGACGACCTGGGCCTCGACGGCACCCTGTGCGAGCGCGAGCACCAGCGCGCCCTGCGTATGGGTCACCGTGGCTCGCGAGCCGGCCTCGATCCTCAACGTGAGCTTGCCCGCGCGTTCGATGGTGGCCTGAGCATCCCGCGCCTCGATGACGTCCCCCACTCGAAGCTGCGCTCCGCGGGCGACCGGAGCCCCGTCGACCCGAACTTGCCCGTCGCCGTCGATCGACACGAGGGTGCCCGCTATTTCGTCCACCCCGGGTACGACGTCGACCACGCGCGCTCGCTTCCCGTCCCGCTCCGAGACGAAGAAGACCATCGCCGCCGCTGCTGCCGCCAGGGCCACGCCCGGCCACGCGCGCATCCTCCGGGGCGTGAAGCGCGCTCGCTCGACGCGCCGCTCCTCGGCGATTCGCTCGAAGAGTCCGCGATCGACCTCGTCCCAGTCGACGGTCTTGGCCTCGTCGGTCCCGAGGTGCCTGCGAGCTTCGCGCACCGCCTTGTCGAAGGCGCTCATGCGTCCTCCTCGACGGGGGTGCCCTTGGAGAACCCTGTCTCCAGGCCGGCGAGCGATGGCTCCTCCCGGAGCATCCCTTCGATCTCTCGTCGGGCGTAGAAGAGGCGCGTTCGCACGGTCAGCACGGGAGCCCCTACGATCCGGGCGATCTCCGCCGGGGCAATGCCCTCGAGCTCGTGCAGGACGAAGACGATCCGCTTCTTGTCCGCGAGCCGACCGAGTACGCGGCCGAACGCCCGGACGCGCTCGCGGCGCTCGGCGTCGTCGTCGGGCCGGACGTCGTCGCTGCGAAGGAGCCCATCGCCCGGCGGCTCATCGGCGAACACCGGGCGGCTCCGGGCGGAGCGGCGGTGCATGAGGACGACGTTGACCGTGACGCGGTGGAGCCACGTGCTGAACTTGGCCTGGCCGCGGAAGTCTTTCAGGCTCCGGTAGACCTGGACGAACACTTCCTGGATGACGTCCTCGAAGTCGCTTCGGTTGCCCAGCATCCGGTAGACGAGGCGCGCGACGTCTGTCCGGTGGCGCTCGTAGAGCTCACGGAACGCGGCTGTCTCGCCGGCGGCCGCCCTGCCAATCAGCCGATCTTCGTCCGGCATGCGGGGCCTTACCTTGCGCGCCGTGTCGTACGTCGGCGGGGCGATGAACGCGATGAGCGTACCCGCCGTCGACTGCGCTGCAATGGCTGCTCCCACTGTGCACTGTGAGGTGCGGCCTCAGCGGCAACATTCAGCAGCCTCGACTGCGCGAAATGTGGGCCCGTCAGAGGCATGGTGCACTTGTAGAGTGTGTCCGACCGCGGTCAGACGATCACAGCCACAAGAGGTGGCCCATCAAAAGAGGGCGCGAAGGTCAACCTTCTCCTGCTTCTTCAGCTCGAGGAGATGGTTGATTGCCTTGAGAATACGCGTCTTTGTGGGGCCGCTGACCGCTTTGCCGACCAGGGCGGCGTCGATGGCCCGATGCGTCACCGGGCGACCCGAGCGGGGCTTGCGGGTTTCCTTGTCGGCGGTGCTCGCGGCACCGTCGGCCGCAGCGCGCGCCTGGCGCTTCTTGAGTTTGATCCCGCGGTCTTCGGGGTGCAGGGCCTCGAGCTTGCGGGAGGCGGAGAGGATCCGGCGGCGGTCGAGCTTCTTCGTGGCGAGGAACTGAGCGAACTTCGTGTCGGCCATGTGGGCGGGCGCACCCTAGCGAAGGCCCGGGACGCTCGCAAGGCGCGGGCTCGCGTGCCATTTTGCCTGGCATGCCGGTCAAGCTCCCGCCCATCTACATCGTCGCCGCCGTCCGGACGCCCATCGGGGCCTTCCTTGGGGCTCTTTCTTCCGTGCGTGCGCCGGATCTCGGGACGACCGCCATCGAGGCGGCGCTCGTGCGGGCGAAGCTCGCTCCCGACGCCGTGGAGGAGGTGTTCATGGGCAACGTGCTCTCCGCGGGCATCGGTCAGGCCCCGGCGCGGCAGGCGGCCATCTACGCGGGCATCCCGAACACGGTGCCGGCGACGACGGTCAGCAAGGTGTGCGGATCCGGGATGCAGGCGGTCATCCTCGGCGCCAAGACCATCGCGCTCGGCGACGCCGATGTCGTCGTCGCGGGCGGGATGGAGTCGATGTCGAACGTCCCCTACTACCTCGAGAAGGCGCGCACCGGATACCGCATGGGCGACGCCAAGATCGTCGACGGGATGATCTACGACGGCCTCTGGGACCCGTACAGCAACGTGCACATGGGAAGCTGCGGCGACAAGTGCGCCGCCGAGTACAAGTTCACGCGCGAGCAGCAGGACGACTACGCCAAGGAGAGCTTCCGCCGCGCCCTCGCCGCGCAGAAAGAGGGGCTCTTCGACGCCGAGATCGAGCCGGTGGCGATCCCGCAGAAGAAGGGCGAGCCGCTCCTGGTCAAGCCGACGAGGGGCCCGGCAAGGGCGACCCATCGAAGTTCGGCGCGCTCAGGCCGGCGTTCGCGAAGGACGGTACGATCACCGCCGCGAACGCGTCGAGCATCAACGACGGCGCGAGCGCGCTCGTCCTCGCGAGCGAGAAGGCGGTGAAGGAGCACGGGCTCGAGCCGCTCGGGCGCATCGTGGGCTACGGCGGCGCGGCGCAGGCTCCCGAGTGGTTCACGACCGCGCCGGCGAAGGCGATCGACAGCACCCTGTCGAGGCTGGGGCTCAAGAAGGAAGAGATCGACCTCTACGAGATCAACGAGGCGTTCGCCGTCGTCGCGATGGTCTGCAGCACGCTTGTGCGGCCTCGACCCGCAGAAGGTGAACGTGCGCGGCGGCGCGGTGGCGCTCGGCCATCCCATCGGCGCGCGCGGGCGCGCGGATCCTGACCACGCTCGTTCACGCCATGAAGGACCGTCGTGCGAAGCGCGGCCTGGCCAGCATCTGCATCGGCGGCGGCGAGGCCCTCGCGGTCGTCGTCGAGCGCTGACGTCGTGGTCCGTCCGCGCGAGATCGGACGCTCGGTGTCGCTCTTCGGAGCGCGCACGCCGACGCTCCCGCCGGCCACTCACACGAACAGCTACGCCCTCGGCGCGCGGGACGTCCTCCTCGTCGAGCCGGCGACGCCGTACGCCGACGAGCAGCGGGCGTGGATCGACTGGGCACGCTCCCTCGCGTCCACGGGACGTACGCCGATCGCGATCCTCGCCACGCACCACCACATCGATCACGTGGGAGGGCTCGAGGTGTTGACGCGCGAGCTGGGTCTGCCCCTGTGGGCCCACGCCGAGACCGCGGTGCGCGTAGAAACCCCCGTGGCTCGCCGCCTGGTCGACGGGGAGTCGATCGACCTCGCCGGACCTGTGCCCGAGCAATGGCGCGTCCTTCACACGCCCGGGCATGCGCCCGGCCACGTGTGCCTGTGGAACGACGAGCAGCGCGCGGTCGTCGTCGGCGACATGGTGGCGAGCGTGGGGACGATCCTCATCGATCCGGTCGACGGCGACATGCGCGTCTACCTCGAGCAACTGGAGCGCCTCGCGGCGCTGGACGCGCGCGTCGCTCTTCCGGCTCATGGTGATCCGATCGACGATCCCACGGCCCTCTTCCGTCGCTACGTGACGCACAGACTCATGCGCGAGGCCAAGGTGCTGGCCGCGGTCGTGAAGCGTGGGGCCGCCCCGGGCACCGCCGAGGATCTCTTGCCCGACGCGTACGACGACGTCTCGGCGGGGATCTGGCCGTTCGCTCTCCTCAGCCTGAAGGCTCATCTGAAGAAATTGGTCGACGACGGCCTCGTGAGCATCGGGGGCGACGCGCGCTATAGTGCGCCGTCATGAGCGCAACCTTTCGCTCGTGGGAGTCGGCCTACCTCGCCATCAGCGTGGTCCTGGGGGAACCGCTCGACGTGGTCGTGGCGGCGCTGGGCGCCGCGCGAACGGCTCACGCAAGGGAGCTGATCGACGCGCTACGGTCCCCGTCGCGCGAGACACGTGCACACGCCCTGGCACATGCCGTCTCCGAGGTCGCCCGCGCGGTCGATGCCGTGAGCCTCGCATGATCCCTCGGGCACGAATCGTGCGCGCGGTGGGTGCGCCTCCGGCTCGGCCTCTTCTCGCGGCCAGGCCGAGCGAGAGCCAGCGCAAGCGCATGGTGCGCGAGGAGCTCGAGGCGCGTCTCGACGCGGAGCGCATCGTGGACGATGCGCGAGCCCAGGCGCAGAAGATGCTCGACGACGCCCGGTCCAACGCGATGGGCGCCGCGGAGGCGGCCGTCGAGAGCGCGCGCGAAGAGGCCCACACGCGGCTCGTGGCGCAGTGGCTCGCCCTACGCCAGGCCGAGCACCGTGGTCGGGAGCAGGAACGCGAGCGCGTCGTCGCGATGGCGGTCGTACTGGCCGAGCGGCTCCTCGTCGCGTCGCTCGAGCTCGATCCGACCCGCATCGGCGGGCTCGCACAGGCGGTCATCGCCGAGGCGGGAGGAGCACGGCGCGCGGTGATCGACGCTCACCCCCTGGACGCCGGGCCGCTGCGGACTCAACTGGACGTGACGGGCCTCGACATCCAGTCGATCGAGGTCCGACAAGACGCGACGCTTGCGCGCGGAGAACTTCGGCTGCACACCGACGTTGGAATCATCGATGCCCGCCTTGCCCCCCGATTCGACCGACTCTCCGCCGCCCTCCGCGACGCCCTCGAGTGAACTGGCGGGGCCGTCGCCGCCCCCCCGCACGGCCACCGCTCCCCTCGCGTGGCGGGCGAACGCGTGGCTCTTTGCGGTCACCGTGGGCAGCGTGTTCTTCACGGGCTACTGCAGTGCCAGTGACCTGTACGGGGGGCCGCTGCGCCAGGCCTCGCAGTTCACGTGCGCCCTGCTCGGCATCCTGCTCGCGCACGAGTTCGGGCACTTCATCGCCGCTCGCCTCCACAAGGTCGACGCGTCTCTCCCTTACTTCATCCCTCTGCCCTATCCCCTGTCGCCGTTCGGGACGATGGGCGCCGTCATCCGCATGCGTTCGGTCATCCCGACGCGGCGCGCGCTGCTCGACATTGGGGCCGCGGGCCCGCTCGCGGGGCTTGCCCTCGCGTTGCCGCTCTACGCCTGGGGGGTTGCTCGCTCTCGGGTGGTCCCGCTCGCCTTCCTCGGCGACGGGGGAGGGATGGAACTCGGCAACTCGCTCATCCTTCGTGCCCTCGATCACGCATTCGGACCCGCCGTGCAGGACGGGATGGACATCGTGCTGTCGCCGGTCGCGTTCGCTGCGTGGACGGGGATGTTCGTCACGATGATCAACCTCCTCCCTGTCGGTCAGCTCGACGGCGGGCACGTCGCGTTCTCCCTCTTCGGGCCGAGGCAGAACCGCATCGCGCAGTGGGTGCATCGATCGATGCTCGCCTTTTTCTTCGTCAGCCTGGCGAGCTTCGTCGAGCGCGACGTCCGCACAGGGCTGGGCCTCTGGCACATCGGCCACCACGTTTGCAATTCCCTGGCCTGGCTGGTGTGGTTCGAGGTTCTCTCGGTGCTGGGCCTCCTGTCGTCTCCGCCCACGCGCGGGCGGGCCGACAATGACGATCGCCTGGGCATTCGCACGCGCGTCTTCGGGGCGCTCGGCCTCGCGATCATCGCGGGAATGCTTCGCGACGAGACGTCGACCTTGGCCTGGGGCGCGTGGTTCATGGGCCTCGCGGTGCTCCTGCTCATGGAAGTGCGCGGAGGCTCGCTGCGCCCTTCGAGCAGGCTGCTCGATCACCCGGCGACGGGCCGCGAGCCCCTCCGATGGGGTCGCGCCGCGATCGCCATCGTGACGCTCGCGTTCTTCGTGCTGCTCTTCATGCCCACGCCAATCGCGCTGTGACGCAGCGTCCCTAGGCCTTGACCTCGTAGTCCTCGATCACCGGGTTCGCGAGCATCTCGTCGGCCATCTTCGCGAGGCGGCCTGCCAGGCCGGGGGCGCGAGCCTGCGCGTCGTCGATCTCGATCTCGATGACCTTGCCGACACGGACGCCCTTGACCCCCTCGAACCCCAGCTTGTCGAGAGCTCTCCGTACCGCGTCGCCCTGCGGGTCGAGGACCTCGGGCTTGAGCCTGACGACGACGGTCGCTTTCATGGAGTGCCTTATAGCCCGAGGTTCTTCGCGATGCGTGGGAGGGGCGACTGGGTGTCCGGCACGAACGTCTCCCCCGTGATCTGCTCGTAGGCGGCGATGTAGCGCTCGGCCGCGCCGACGCGGACGTCGTCCGGCATCGGCGGAGCCTCGCCGTCGCCCTTGTACCCCTGCGCGATGTACCAGCGGCGGACGAAGTCCTTGTCGAACGGGTCCGGATCCTGGCCCGCTTCGAAGCGCTGCTGGTACGTCGAGGCCTTCCAGAAGCGCGACGAGTCGGGGGTGTGGATCTCGTCGATGACGACCAGCTTGCCGTCCGGCGTCCGTCCGAACTCGTACTTCGTGTCGACGAGGATGAGGCCGCGTTTGGCGGCGCATGTCTTCTGTCCTACCGCGAAGAGCTTCGTCGCGATGGCCGCCGCCTCGTCGAAGTCACTGCGCATTGACCTTGCCGGTCGCGAGGATCTCCTCGCGAGAGCCCGAGACGTCGTGCTCGCCCTTGGGGGCCTTGGTCGTGGGCGTGATGATCGGGTCAGGCAACTTCTGGTGCTTCTTCAACCCCTCGGGCAAGCGATGGCCGCAGAAGATGCGGGCGCCCCGCTCGTAGTGCGTCCAGAGGCTCGTCGACGTCGTCCCCGTCGCATAGGCGCGCACCACCATCTCGACCAGGATCGGCGTGCACTCGACGCACTCGAGGACGTTCGGGTCGGGCAGGTCCACCATGTGGTTGGGCGCGGCGTCCTCGGTCGTGGCGAAACCACCACCCCGCGAGGCGATTTAGCACCTGCCCCTTGAAGGGCACGGCGCCGAGGACGCGGTCGAACGCGCTGATGCGATCGGTCACCACGATGAAGCGGCTGCCGCCTCGGCTGTAGTTGTCGCGGACCTTGCCTTCGTACTTCTCCCCGAGGGCAGGGAAATCCGTGTGCACGAGGCAATTCGCGAGAGCCGCTCGGAGGGTGGCCGTGTCAACCATTTCGACTGCTAGTAGCGCATCAGCCGCCGCGAGGGGAGAGTCTCCGGCAAAGATCTACGGCACGCTGCGTGCTTGGTCTGTCCGGGGTAGGGTGAGCTCATGGCTTTCGAGACGATCCTGGTGGGAGCGGACTTCAGCGACACGGGGCGCGCCGCGCTCGACTGGGCCATCGATCTCGCGCGACCACTCGGCTCCCGCATCCTCGTGGCACACGTCTACGATCTGCCGATCGTGGGCTTCCCCGACGCGTCGTTCATCGTCGACCCGACGACGGCCGCGCACATGTCGGACGACGCGCAAAAGGGCCTCGACAGGGAGATCGCCCGAGTCCACGACCGGGGCGTCCCCGTCGAGGGGTCGCTGCACCAGGGCGACGCGCGCGACGTGCTCCCCTCCCTGGCGGTGTCGTCGGGCGCATGGCTGCTCGTGGTGGGCTCGCACGGGCGGCGCGGAGTGGCGCGGGCGCTCCTGGGCAGCGTGGCCGAGAACATCGTGCGGGCTTCGAGCGTTCCTGTCGCTGTGGTGCACGCCAAAGCGCATTGACCGGGACGGGCGCGGTCAGCGGTCGCTTTCCGGCCCCCGGACGGTGAGCACGGGACAGGGGGCGGTTCGCACCACCTTCTCGGCCACGCTTCCGAGGAGAGCGCGCGATAGGCCGCGGCGCCCGTGGGTGCCCATGACGATGAGGTCTACCTTGGCCTCGCCCGCAGCGGCTTGGATCTCGCTCCAGATGGTGCCCTGCCTGAGTACAGCGTCGATCGTGACGCCGGGCCGGCGCGCGCGTGCCACGACGCGGTCGAGAGCGCGTCGCGCCGCCTGCTCGATCTGACCTGCGAGGTCCGTGGTCACGACCGGGCTCTCCGGGAACGCGAAGACTGGAACCTCGTACACGTGCAGCACGGTTGCGCGTGCAACGAGTGGCTCGGCGAGATCGAGCGCGAAGGTCAACGCGTGCTCACCGGTCTCGCTGAAGTCGTGGGGCACGAGGATGTGCCGGAGGAAGGTCTTGGGGGAGGTCATGACGAGGACGCGGTCGACGCGGTACTTTCCGGCGACGACGTCGCCCGGGCGGATGGGTTGGCTCGATCCTGTGTCCGTCACTCGTCGCCATCCCGAGCTAGGAGGGGCCTAACGATCGGCTACGCTTGCTTCACGAATACCCCACGAAATCACCGCACGGGTGGCGAAACTGGCAGACGCAGCGGATTTAGGTTCCGCCGCCGCAAGGCGTAAGGGTTCAACTCCCTTCCCGTGCACTTTCGCGTAGTTGCCGTGGGCGGCGGAACTGGTTGGTCCAGCAGTTGCTGCCACTTGTGCTGCCGCCATCGCTGCGCGAGCATGGCAGCAACCTCGGGGATTGCCGCCGCCAGCGTCGACCGGGGCCTCGCCGAGCTCGCGCCAGCGGCGCACGTCGCGCTCGTAGGTGCGGAGCATGCCGAGCGACGTGTGGCCGGTGCGGTCCGTGATCCAGAGCGCGTCCTTGCCCGCGTACATGGCGGCCGTCACGAAGAACGCCCGCATGTCGTGCGCGCGCAGGCGGAGCTTGTTCGCGCTTCTTCTCGAAAGAGCCGCGCGCGGTCGATGCCCACGGCTTCGCAGTGGCCGCGGTAGAGGGGCGCAAGCTTCTCCCACGCGGATCCGGGGAAGACGGGGATCGCGCGGCCTGCGCCGGCTTGCCGAGGGTCTCGTGCCAGACGACGAGGGCCCGGTGCACGCCAGGGTCGAGGACCCAGGAGCGGGGCCGGTCGGTCTTGTTCTCGTCGAGCGACACGAGGCCCTTCTTAAGGTCGAGTCGGCCCACGTCGAGGCGCTCGCTCTCGCCTTTGCGCATCCCCTCGCGGTGGAAGAACGCGTACAGCGACGCGGCAGGCGAGGGGAACGACGGTCTCGCCCCGCGCGTTGCGGCCGGCGAGCAGCTTCGCCTCCTCGCTTGGGAGCAGCGACTCTTTCGCCGACGCTTTCGGCCTTCGGCGCTTTCGGAAGCCATCCGCGGGGGAGCGGGTTGCTCGCGATTGCCCCGCTGAAGACCGCCAGGTTCAGGACGCGGTTGATGAGCTGGGCGACATGACGCCGTGTGGCCCGCCGGAGGGTGACTGGGAGCTGCGTCATGACGTGGTCGGCGTGCTCCCGCGTGAACGTTGCGAGCGGTACATCCTCGACCCGGGGATAGACGTGCTTTTCCAAGCGTTCGATGTCGTCGCTGACCGACGACTTGACCGGGACATGGTCGGGGTAAACGCGCGCAAGCTCGCCGCTCGTCCAGCGCTCCGCGAACGTGCGGAACGTGACCGTGTCGCCCGGTCTTGGTCGTCTTCTGGACTTCTCGACACGGTAGGCGCCGTCATTCTTCACGAGGCTGTCGACGCGCGCGGCGATCCTTCTCGACGGTAGTCTCGTTCGCCTTCGCGCCCGCCTCCACGAACTTCGGCGCCAGGTTGGCCAGTCCCGCCTGGCGCAGCCGGTTGACCCAGGTCTGCACGATCTTGCCGCGAGCGTCTGCTTCGGTCAGCGACGTCGCCCAAGGCGCACGCTCGGCGACACGCTTCCCGGGGGCAACCGTCACGCGGATGTAGAGCTGCTTGCGCTGTTGGAAGGCACCTCCGACCGAGTCGCGGGGCGGCGGCTTGGTGAAGACGCTGTCGTTGCTCACGGCGTTGGACATCGTGGCGCTCCCGCCCAAGTCATACCCCGGCCCGGCCGCATTCGCAGGGGTCCAGGCGGCATTCGGGGTGGCGGATTCGGGGGCCGTCGCGGTTGCTGCCGCGAGGCGGCTGCCGAGCGCGCGATCCGCAGCGAAATTGCCGATCCGGCGGCGGACCACAGGTCCGCTGGCGCGGCAGCATCACGTTGACCGCCTTACCGCACGGATGCCCCCTGGTTCGACGAGGGTGGGGTCGTAGCCGTCGCGGTTGTACTCGCAGTCCACGTGCCAACCCTTGAACTCCTGCCCGAGCTGGACCGCAAGGCGGTGAGTGATTGTCCGTTCGTTCAGGTCCCGGACGAGCAGGTCCGATTCCTCCCGCAGAAGTCGCTCGACAGCGCGTACGACGCGCAGCTCCGCTTCGGATATCTCCATGTGGACGCGGACATCGTACACGCTGCATCCGACAGCGTGGGGCCGTCATCCCGCGCAAACCGCGTGCCTGGTCCCGCCTGGGCGGGAACCGCTCGATGTCGATACACCGCGCGGTTCGTCCGTAGCCGCCCCAGCCCACGGCGTCCCCTCGACGGCGACATCGCAGTCGCCTCGGCTGTTGTGCCCGGCGTCCGCGCCGTGGCGGTCGGCGTCGTCCCTCAGCCTTCGCGTGGCGGCACTTCGATCGGCCGGCCCCGCCTGGATCGGGGGTCAGTTCCACGATCTGCCGATTGATCGGGTCGAATAGGTTCCCCTTCCCGACAACGGTTGGCGCGAACAGGAAGCCCCCATCCGCAAGCACGATCCGGTAGTGGAACCGAAAGAAGAGCGTGACTTGCCCTACGACCCGACCCCGATTCCAGGAGACGCCGACGCCGTAAGCGAGCGGTGCTCTGTCCGCGGGCAGACCGGCGAGAAATTCGTCCGAGGACAGCGACACTGGGCTCGTTGATGAAGCCACGTCGTACCGGATGTACTGGCGGATCGCGTCAAACTGTTCCATTCGAGCAATGCCTTCATAGTGGTAGGCGATGTAGTTGAAGGCAATTTTCGCGATGCACCGCATGAGGACACAATCGATGACCCCCCGGATGTGGACGTCAATCGGTTTTGCGGGCGGGGACCCGACCTGCTCCATCGGCGAGGGGGCGTAGCCTTTCTCACGAAGCTGAACCTCGGCCTCGGTCGGTCCCACGCCGAAAGGCTTCAGCGTGAGCGGGACTCCCCGCGCGAAGCCGTGGGCCTCAAGCTCAGACCTTGCGGCAACTCGTCGAACTCCAACCAGACCTGCTTGCCCGATTCATCGGAGACGCCGAACTGGGGAACAGGTTGGAGAACGAGGCCTTTGCCGTCGTCGGACGGACCCAGCAGACCAGCGCCCCGGTAGAAGCCCCCGTCGTTGACACGTGCTCGGAGAAGGGCCGCGCGTCCGAAGGTCGTGTCGGACTTGGGGATCTTGATTCCCATCCTCGTATCGGTCGAGCCCTTCGATGCTGTCCCGAGCGAGCCTGAGTTCGAGGTGGTTGGCGAAGTAGGTATTGCACGTCTCGCAGACGACGAGCTTGAGCACCATGTTCTCCTCGAACCTGCCGAAGGCCTCGGGAATCACGTGCTCGCGGTTGAACGCGTCGGCTTCCTTGACTTCGTGGCAGTAGAGGCACTTGGGCATGGTTACCGGCGGTCATCCGCTTGCTCCAGAGTCAGAACTAGCGGAAGCGTCCATCGGGCCCGCGGTCGGGCCGCCGCCCCCGAAGAGGGCCTTGAGCCCGGCCCCCACAAGCGCGGCAGCGCCAACGGCGAGTGCAGTCTTCGCGAGCGCATCTCCGAACGACGCTTGCTGGCGAGGTGGTGCTGTGGGCGTCGCTGCATTGGGCCAAGTCCAGGATGGCGACGCCGCCGGGGTTGGAGCGAGGAACTCTTCAAGCTCCTCCGCGACCTGAGCGGCCGTGGGGCGATTCCCCGCGCTACCGCTCACCATCGACTTCAGCAGCGCCTTCAAGACGGCGGGCGTGGCGGTCACCGCGAATGCGCTTACGTCGATGCGCCCGACGAGCAGCTCGATTCCGACGATGCCCAGCGAGTAGACGTCCGCCAAGGGGTGGAACGGTGTGCCGGCCAGGACCTCGGGCGCGATGTAGCCTTCCGTCCCGCAAGCGTTTAAGGTCATCGTCCCTGTCACGGGGTCCGGGAACCCCGCGAGTCCAAAATGTCCCACTTTCACGCGCCAGCCGAGGCGGTCGGACATCTTTGCCACCAACAAGTTCTCGGGCTTGACGTCGCGGTGCAAGCCGTTGGCGCCGTGCACGCCGGCCAGACCGCGAGCGAGGCGTGAAGGAGCGCTGTCGCGATTTGCACGACGCTCGTGCCAGCGCCGACCCAGGAGCGCAACGAGCCCAGCTCGCAGAACTCCAAGGCGAGGTGCGGCTCCTCGTCGCTAAGGCCGGCGTAATCGAGGAGGGCGACGACGTGTTCGTTCCCGAGCTGGCTGTAAAGGGCCACGGCCTCGCGATAGAAGCGCTGGAGCGAGTCGCCGTCCTGGCGATGCAGCACCTTCAGGGCGACGGTGGCGTCCCGTAGCCCGCTCGATGGCTCGAAAGACTTCGCCGAAGCTGGCCTGCACCGAGCCGTGCCAGAAGCTCGTACCGCTCTGCGACTGCCATTGCTCTTCTCTTCTCAGGTCCAGTGTTACCGGCTTGCCCTACGCGCGGGCGGAGTGAGGAGCCCTCGCTGGATTCTGCCGAATTGCTTCGAGTCCGATGCGCAGCGCAAGCCGGGCGAGTGTGAGCCAAGGGGATCACTGGTACTAGGGCCGACACACAGTCGAGCAACTGCCGGTCGTCGGGCGAAAGCCTCATCGAAATCACGTCCGTGAGTTCGCCTCCGCCAGTTCCCTTTCTAACGATGCCTGACATCCGTCGTCCTCCACTCCGGGCTACGTGGAGATACATGGTATCTCGGCGGAGGACGCGGTCAAGCCGCGCGACGTGCCCGTCGTCGTCACGTCGGACCGCGGCTGCTCCGCCGAGCTAGCGCACCGGGGCAATCGCGGACGGGATGTGGATGGGCTACGGATCTACCCGCGTGATCAAGAGTCCTCGGCAGAAGAGCATCCTGCGGCGCCTTGCCCTCGTCGGTGAAGGCCCGGCTGCCTTCTATCGTGACGCTTGCGCGATGCTCGACGAGGAGGCGCGTTTCCAAGCAGCCGGGCACCTCGTGGCCCACTGCCTGCGAGAAATCGAGAGTTCGCTTCGGAGCGTGCTGCTTCCGCGAGGCTATTCACCCCCCGCACCATGCGGTGCCTGCGGGGTCCGCTCGGAGCGCCACAAGGATGAGGTGCGCGCCATTCTGGCGGCCTACGGGTTTGCCAAGGACGACGCGGTAGCGAAGGTGTGGCTGCGCCTGTGCGACCAGGGCGATGACCTGTCCCTCCACCGTCTTGCTCATCGGAACGCGCTCCGGACCCCTCGCGGGCTTGATGGCGTCCTGGTGGAGCTTTGGGGTTTGATCGAAGGAGGACTTCTTGGACGCAGTGCTCGATCGTTTTGAGGGCCGCTTCGCCGAGCACATGCCGTTCATCGACGAGCTGCTCCGAAAGGAGCAACCCGGGCATGGTGACGTCAGCCAGTTCCTTACACGGGTCCCGCAAAACGACGTGACCGAGGAGTACTTCTTTGGTCGCGCATCGGCGCGATGGTTGGTACCGCTCCGAAAGAAGGGGGTGTTCACGTCCCCCCCGAAGGCCCGCCGCAACGAGAGACAATCGGGCTTGGTACCCCGCCTGGGCCGCCTCCAAGTATCTTGTCCGACTGTCGGAGCAAGCAGACGATGCCACCCGGCAGGTTGTCGGGGAGGTTGCCCTCGACATCTTGTCCACTGGAAACCCGTGGGTGAAGACCGACATCGTTCGGCTTTGTCTCCACACCCCGCTGAGCGTCGTCGTCAGGATCGCGCCGACGATCTCGCAGTGGCTATCCTCGGCATGTCCGTTGGCCGTGCCAGAACTCGCGGGTCGGGTCGCACACCGACTCTGGCAGGGGGAGTGAGCCGGAGGGCGCAACAACTCTCCTGCGAGCGCTGCTCGCCACGACGTCGGGCACTCCTGCTACTTGGCGACCGTGAGGTCGATGTCGATAGTTGCTACGACGAGTTCGAGT
The DNA here is from genome assembly GCA_963847465.1 of uncultured delta proteobacterium. Taxonomy (GTDB): domain Bacteria; phylum Myxococcota_A; class Polyangia; order Polyangiales; family Polyangiaceae; genus Palsa-1150. Next base: position 40,619 of record CAWKAF010000039.1, read on the forward strand.
TCGAGCAGGTCGTGCAGGAAGGTGCTTGCCTGACGTTGTCGCCGTCGGGGGGCTACATGCCCTTGGAGTCGTCTGCGATGCCCTAGAGAGGGCCGCCAAGCTGCGGACCTCGGGAGGTGAAGGACGAGACGACGGATGCGCGTTTCGCTCCGCCATCGAGGACCACGGACAGAACAGGCCGGGGTCGCAGAGGGCTCTTTCCCTGCTCATCGAGGCGGTACGCGACACCGCAGAGCGGATCGCCAGCGCCGATCAATCGCAGATGCCGACGGGATCATCGGCGAGCTTGAGCGTCATGAGGGTCTCGTCTTTTCGCCGGCTAGCGGCTCTACGCCCTCGCACAGGTATCCGACTGCCGATCCTGCCGCGCTACGACGCTATCTGCTTGCAGCGCAGGACATCGAGGCGGCCAAGCTTTGGCACGAGCGACGGCTCCTCGAACGCCACGGGTATCCTCACCTTCGATCCGTCCGACCAGGCACAGCTTCTCGGTGCAACTGTGGGCCGGACCCGACGATCTTCGTGGCGCCCCCGACTCCGACGCCGAGCGTAGGTTGAACCAGTGGCACGTTCATCACCTGGCACCTGTCGCTGACGCACTCGTTGGTGAACGCCGTGCAGAGTATGGACCGCATCGTGAAGGAAGTCGGTGAGCCGCAGCACCCTGACTTTCTCGGCTACGTCCACGGAGTCTGGGTTGGACCAACTAGTCCGCGTAGCGATTCGGACATGGCGGCGATGTCCCTCGACGAGCTGTTCACGTACTTGCACGAATGGCGGCCGACCAACGAGTTCATGACCCCTTCTCGTGAAGGCGCGGCTCGCTCCCTCACGAAACTCGTCGCTCGTAAACCCGAGCGCTTCATTGGGAACTGGGAGCGCCTGCGTAGCCTGCACCCGACGTACGTGCGAGCAATCATTGAAGGCGCCACGGAGGCTCTCAAGGCCGGCCGTCCGTTCGCTTGGGAACATGCCATCGCACTCTGTGCTTGGGTGGTCGCGCAGTCC
>CAWKAF010000040.1:0-6677 GCA_963847465.1 uncultured delta proteobacterium
GGAGGCGGCAGGACAGGTGGGCGTGAGGGCCAATATATCCAGCCCCCATCGGGGATTCTGGCCCTTAGCGGACGCTGCGAATCAGGCGCAATACGGCACAAACCGGGAGTATTGAGACGGCAGAAAGCGACTGCCGTCCAAACGCCACCAAACGTTCCACGGCCATCCCTCTTGCTTAGGTCGCGATCGTGAGTCGCGCCGTGAAGATCATCGTGCCAGGCAACCCAATGCCGACAGAGCGCGCAAGACGCGGCGAGGACGCTGGTACACGCCCGAGCGCACAGCCACTGGGCAACCGACCGCACCCTACCCCACACAACGATCGACCTATGGCCAGCACACCAACTCGCCATCCCAGATGACGAAGCCGCGTAGGTCGCATCTCCCCGATGTTCGACCTCGCAAAACGAGCGCCTGTCGGGCACCCCGTTCGGTAGGATTCCGACATGCGGCACGCATTCGCTGGCGCAACCCTCGTCATCGGCGGGATCGCCGCGTTCATCGAGACGCACAGCCACGCACCAGAATACACGTGCGGCACACGTGAGCCATCCTGTGTTTGACGGAGACTTCGAGGCCAGGGTTTGCCTGGCGGAGGGAGAAGTCTCGGCTCATGGCATATGCGAGGAAGTATTCAAAGGAGTTGTTGGATCGCGGGACGCGTCTGGTGTTCGAGTCCGGGCGTCCTATCGCGCACGTCGCGAGGGACCTGGGCATCGAGAGCGAGACGCTCCGTAAACACGTCCGGCAGACCGAAGCTGATGAGGGCCGGCGCAAAGACGTCCTGAGCAGCCAGGAGCGCGAGGAGATCAAAGCGCTGCGCAAAGAGGTTGCGCAGTTGCGTCGAGCGAACGAGATCCTGAAGGCCGCCAGCGTGTTTTTCGCGGGCGAGCTCGATCCACACCGTCCGAAGTGAGCGTGTTCATCGACGAGCATCGTGAGCGCTTCGGGGTCGAGCCGATCTGCGAGACCCTGGGCGTGTCGGCGTCCGCCTACTACCAGCGCGCTACAGGCCAGCGCTCGGTCCGAGCCGTGGATGACGAGCGGCTGCTCGCCCTCATCAACGAGCTACACGCCGCCAACTACTACGCCTACGGCTCACGCCGGATGTGGAAGGCGCTGCAACGCTCCGGGGAGCGGATCGGCCGCAGCCGTGTGGAACGGTTGATGCGCCAGAACGGCATTCAGGGCGCCAAGCGGCGCGGGAAGCCGTGGCGGACCACGAAGGCCGACCCGGCGGCGAGACGCAGCCCTGACCGGGTGCAGCGTGATTTCACGGCGTCCCGGCCGGATGAGAAGTGGTTTGCGGACTTCACGTATCTGCGCTGCTGGGAGGGGCTGGTGTTCTTCAGCTTCGTGATCGATGCCTACAGCCGGATGATCGTGGGTTGGCAGTTCGCCGGGCACATGCGTACCGATCTCGTGCTCGATGCTCTCAGGATGGCCTTGCATCAGCGCGCGCCCGGAGCAGACGTCTCGCTCGTGGCACACTCGGACGCCGGCAGTCAATACACGTCGTTCGACTACACACAACTCCTGGACGACCACGACGTCCTCGCCTCTATCGGATCCGTGGGTGACGCTTACGACAATGCAGCCGCCGAGAGCTTCGTCGACAGCTTCAAGACCGAGCTCATCGCAGACCGCAGCTGGGCGACGCGCTCGCAGCTCGAGCTCGCCGTCCTGGAGTACGTCGCCTGGTTCAACAACGAGCGTCTACACGAAAGTCTCGGCGACCAGCCACCCCGAGAGATCGAGGAACTCTACGCTGTGAAAATCAGGCCAACGAGAGAGACAGCCTGAAGATAGGAAACCTACAAACACCGTCTCCGCGAAACACAGGGCGGCTCAAGAACAACATAGCCTCCACGCTTGGGGGCCAGTCTGGGGGCGTAAACGCACGCGGGCTCAACGGGGGGCGAGCCACCTGGCTGTCTCGCGGCCTACAATCGGAGTGACCATGAGTCAGGAAGGAACCACCATCGAGCGTGCCGGCCGCGCGTTGATCGAGGCTGTAGCTGCGCCGGCGAAGGTGATCCTGTTTGGGTCGCATGCTCGCGGCGACGGGGACGATCGCAGCGACTTCGACTTCCTGGTGATCGAGCGGGGGATTGATGATCGTTTTGGGGAGATGGTGCGTCTGGACCGCATCCTCGGGCGGCTCTTGATTCCGGCAGATGTCGTGGTCGTCAGCGAGGAACACGTGCGCAGATGGGAGTCGGTCAAGGGCACGATGATCCACGAGGCGATGAGCCAAGGGCGGGTCATTGCCGAGTCCTGAAGCGCGCGAGCTGGCACTGCTGCTGGTGCGCAAGGCTGAGGGGGATGAGGGGCTTCTCGACAAGCTCTTGGATGATCCTGATGTACACGACGACATCTTGGGCTTCCACGCTGAGCAAGCTGTCGAGAAGCGGCTGAAGGCCGTGCTCGCCCTCCACGAGATCGGCTACGAGCGAACGCACAGCATTAGCTATCTCACGTCTCTGTTGGAGCATCACGAGATCGAGCTTCCCGGTGGCCGTGAGCAGATCGAGAAGCTGACGCCGTGGGCGGTCGCGGCGCGGTACGAGAGCACGTTTGAGGAAGTGCTCGACCGCGCCTTCGTCAAAGAGCAGGTGTCGGCAGTACGCGACTGGTCGGAGCGCCTGCTGAGCGACGCGGGGTAGCGGCATCGGCATGCACGCTTAGCGCAATTGTCGATTCCTTCCCCATACGATGGAGCGGAGTCAACGCCGACCCGTCGCTGCCGTAGCAAGAAGTCAGATCGACGCTTTCTCGCTGTATTCATGGGCTCGTGATGGTCGCACGACTTGCGACCTTTGGACGGCTATCCATGCTCGCCGTCCAAATGGCTGCCGAGATGTTCTGGCGACGGTCGCCTCAGACGCGCCCGCAACCGACCGCCCACAGCACGGCGAACACTTCATGTGCCGATTCGCCTTCACCTAGCGGTAGCTGGACTCTCACGAAGCTCCTTGCAATCAGATCGAAGCTCATCGCACGCAGCTTTTGTCGACCGCCGCCTAGGAGGTTGTCCCGTTCGCCGTGGAAGTTCGCGGCGGCGGCCGGGTGTGATGGTTACACGGTGACGGGTATGGGCGCCTCCTGGGTCGTGGTGTGAATCGGCGTGCGCCGGGTGGCGAGGTCGCGTTCGACGGCGAGGGCGAGCTTGGCGAGGTCGCTGTAGCCGATGATCTTGCGGAACTGGGTCTCGGCCTCGAGCATCCCGGCGGCGGTCCACCGCAGGCACATGTCGCCGTTTTGCCAGCGCTTGACGTTGCGGCAGGTTCGGCGGATGGTGTCGATCATCGACTCGATCGGGTTCGTGAGCTGAGCGTCGTCTTCAGCCGTCCGCGGATCCCCAGGCGGGTGAGGGTCAGCGTCTCCTCCAGGCCCTCGCTCAGCGAACTCGGCTGCGCCGGGATGGGAGCGCTCCAGCTCGCCGGCGAGGGGCTGCAGGCCGTCGAGCGCGAGCTGATTATCTCTGGCCCACGCGCGCCGCAGGCGCGTCTTCACCGCGGCCGGTCGCGTTCGGGGAGATGATCGAGCACATTGCGTTCCTTGTGGCGAATACAGCGCTGCACCGGCACCGGGCCGAAGACCTCATCGACGGCTGCTCTGAGCGCCTTGCCGCCGTCCAGGACAACGAGGACACCCTGCTCGACGTCAAGGCCCCGGTCGACGAGGTCGGCGAGGAGATGCGCGGTGACGGTCTTGTTCTCCGTGGAGCCATCCCACAGCCCGAGCGGGAGCTTCACCCCCTCGGTGCTGACGCCGAGCGCGACGATCGCAGCAGCGGCCCTTCAGCTCGATCCCGTCGACCATCAACGCCGCCAGGCGCACGTCGCGAGATCACGGCTCATCAGCGCGGCGAGATGCTCCCGTGTGCGGCCGACGAACTCGCGGCTGACCGCCGACTTCGACGCCGAGCGCTCTGTCCCGGCCACTTCCTCACCGACGGGCTCACGGGTCCTTGCGAACCGGCGCGTGCTGACACCCGCGAGCATCTGCTCCAACACGACCCGCGTCAACGGGTCACGGTCAGCGAAATACTCATACGTCGCAAGCGGCACCTCCTGCTCCCCATCGGCGCTGCTGGCACGAGGATGCTTCACCGCGACCCGCCGGCCACCAAGGGTGACCTCGCCGTCCTCGTGGCCATGACGGACAGCGGTGCGCTCTTGATCTTCGCGTGCTTCGGGCCGACGACCTCATCGAGCTCGGCCTCCATCATCTCGCTCAGCACGCCCAGCCCGACACCCACGCTGAGCGCCAGCAGCCCCTCCTTCGCCGCCCCGGCCAGCTCCCCCAGCGCGTCCTGCACCCGCGGCGGCAGTCCCTGCGGGCACTCGTCCTGCTCCTGCACTACGGTCTTCATGGCGGTCCCTTCGTCTCGATGGATGATTTCGCACTCGCCACAGTCCCAACGGGACCGGACGAGGCGGAAGGACCGCCACCTACAAACTTCTACGAGCTACAGGACAACCTCCATCTCGATAGAGCAGACCACATTACGGCCATGCTCGATGCTGCAGGCAAGCTCGACCAGGCAGCGAAGGTTCGTCGGGGTCAACGACGGGCGCTACTCGCGACGCTCACCTTCGCCGGTCTACGGATCGGGGAGGCGCTGTCGCTGCAGTGGCGAGACGTAGACCTCGCGCGCGGCACGATCACTGTCCGTGCCGCGAAGACCAAGGCGGGGGAGCGCACCGTGAACATTCTCGCGGTCCTTCGCGACGAGTTGGGCGAGTATCGAGCGCGACTCGACCCAGCACCTGGCGCCCTCGTCTTCGGCTCGGCAGCCGGCAGACAGCAGAGCGCGAGCAACATCCGCCGCCGGGTACTAGCGAAGACAGTCGAGAAGGCCAACGACGCGCTAGCCAAAGACCACATCGAGCCGCTGCCCGAGAACCTGACACCGCACTCGCTACGCCGCACGTACGCCTCAGCTGCTTTTCGCTATCGGCGAGTCGCCTCCTTATGTGATGGCGCAGATGGGGCACACCACACCGGAACTCACGCTGGCGATCTACGCCCGCCAAATGGATCGCCGCGACGGAGAGCCAGAGCGACTAAAGGCACTCATCGAGGGGCGTGAATGGACGGCAATGGACGGCAGCAGCAACACAACGCTCCCAACACAACCCCACCAGGACAACAAGGCAGAGCGGGAAACCGTAAGCGTTCAGTTGGTTGGGGACATAACTCCGCTTCGTCGAATATTTGGGCGTGGAGCGCTCGGAGGCGGAAGCGATCTATGACGCGGGACGCGAGGCGGTCGTTGAGGTCTTGCTGCGGATGGATCGGCAGATCCAACAGCTCGAGGCGCGTCGCCCGCCAGGATGAGCGGATCGTCCAGCTCGAGCGCCGGCTGAATCGCACTTCGAAGAACAGCTCACAGCCACCGAGCGCGGATGGGCCGGGCGCTCCTGTGCGCAGCAAGGACCCTTCAGGTCGCTCACGGGGCGCACAGCCCGGGCATGAGGGCAAGGGAGGACCACTGTTGCCGGCATGGGCGCTTGATGAGGTGATCGAGCACTGGCCCGGAGCGCTGCGGCTGCGGGCACGTGTTCGCGAAGGCGAGCAGGTGACGGTCGGTGAGCCCGTGCGCCATCAGGTCGAGGAGCTGCCGGTCATCACGGTCAAGGTCACAGAGCACCGTGCCCAGCGAGTGCGCTGCCCGGGTTGCGGTCAGCACACGCGCGGGCAGTTGCCCGCGGAGGTCACCCAGAGCGCCTTCGGCCCACGCTTTCAGGCGGCCGTCGCGACGCTCTCGGTGCGCAACCGCATCTCCCGCCGCGATGTGGTCGAGCTGTGCGAACAACTGTTTGGCTCACGGATCTCCACCGGCACGGTGGACGCGATCCTCACGCGCACCAGCGAGGCGCTCGCCGTCCCGCACGCCGGTCTGCTCGAGCGCCTGCGTTGCGCTGATGCCGTGAACATGGATGAGACCGGCTGGCGGACCGCCGGTCAGCGCCGTGCGCTGTGGGGCGTCTTTGACGATCGCCACGCCTACCTGCACGTCGCGAAGGACCGTCACGAGGACCACGCCAAGGAACTGCTCGCAGACACCGACGCGATCGTCACCTCTGACCGCTGGTGGGCCTACGCGCACCTGCCCCTCAAGCGTCGTCAACTCTGCTGGGCGCACCTGAAGCGTGACTTCGCCGCCCACGCCGAGGGCTTCCCCAGAGAAAGAGTTCGGCGAGCAAGGCCTCTTACTGTGCGAGCGCGTGTTCTGGGCATGGGAGGTCTTCCAGCACACCGCTGATCGCGGAGTCCTGCAGCTCACGTCCGCCGCCTGCAGCGTCAATACAAGCCGTCATCGCCGGCTACGCCGCAAAACGAGCGCGCAACAAACACTGGCGCGGCATGGCTCGCAACCTATTGAAGGCCTGGCCCGCGCTATGGACATTCGCTCACCATCCCCGCGTGGAGCCGACCAACAACCACGCCGAGCGAGCCCTACGCTCAGCAGTCATCTACCGCAAGCTCTCACTCGGCAGCCAGTCTGAGGCAGGTGAGCTACGGACCGCCCGGTTGCTCTCGGCGCACACCACATGCCGCTGCAGCAGCGCTCGCTATTCGTCTACCTCGCAGACGCGCTCTCCACCCGCGCCCGCGGCGACCCCGCGCCACTGCTCACCTGAGCACCCAACCCACTGAACGCTTAC
>CAWKAF010000041.1:0-4117 GCA_963847465.1 uncultured delta proteobacterium
GGGCCGCGCGGCTTGCCCCTTCGATGGGCCCCGTAACGATTCTGCGGCGATGCAGCGCACGAGAGACGTCGCGAGGCTTTGCCTCAAATGCCTGATCCAGAAGGGCGTGGGCTGCGTCCTCGAGATCAGTCGTAGCCGCCTCCACCACCGTCCCCCTCTTCTTCGTCCTTCTCGTCCTTCTCCTTCTCCTCGTCGTCCTCGTCCTCGTCCTCGGCGTCCCGCATCGTCCGCATCGTTTTCTTCGTCCTCTTCGCTTCTTCTTCGTCTCCCTCGTCTTCTTTTTCTTCCTCTTCCTTCACGTGCTCGCTCACCTTCGGCTGAGGCGCCGGCACGGCACGCTTCTGTCGAATCGGCTTCTTGATTTTTTTCGGTGCTTTCTTGGCGATTTTCTTCTGGTTTCTCTTGGTCGACTTCTTCGGCGCCTTCGGCACAGGCTTCTTCGCGCCTTTTTTCACCTTCGCCACGATGACCTCCTCTACTTTGCCTAACCATCCAAGCAGCAGGGCTGCGTCACCCGGCCATCCGTTTGCATGTCGCAGCCCGCAGGTAAGTAGAACCAGCGACGCGCCATTCGAGCCAGCCGTCGCGCGTCATGTCTCGCCGGAAGCACGCGGCGCACAGCACCAGGTTCGCTCCTCCGTGGACGACGCACACCTTGATGTCATCGTCGCTTCCGGTCACGAGGCGGCGGCACGTGTCGCAGAGGCAAGCGTCGCGCGCGATGTCTGCGGTGATGGCGGCGCCGCACGTGCAGATGACCATGAGCGCAGCGTCGCCGCCAAGCGCCTGCCATCCCCGCTTCGCGAGTGCGGCAAGGTCGCTGTGGCTCGCGCCGCACACACACTCGACGGCGGCACTAAGGTCATGACGCAGCGCCACGCCTGAGGCTGGCCCGTCTTCCTCCTCCTCGACGTCGACGACGGCCCCCATCCGACGCGTATCCTACCGCTCGATGGCTTGGGATCGCTACGAGCCGATGTCCTTGCCGGGATCGGGCCGGACGAGAAGTCGACCTTTGGCGTCGCGCGTGACCGTGACCGTCTTGCCGTGCGCGGCCCGGAGAGCGGGCGTGGCGCGCAGCACGACGAAGCGCTGGCCGTCCGAGACGACGGCGTAGGAGGCGCCGGGGGAACCCGCGTCGCCGAGCTGGACGCGTCCGCGGAAGGCGTCGGGGGCGGTGGGAAGGAAGGCCTGGCGGGAGCGGGCAGCGATCTCCCCTCCGAGCTGCCGCCGTTCGATCTCGCTGGAGCTTTGCCGAGCGGTTCGGGTCGTCCGGCTGCGACGCCGAGCCGACGCAGGGCTTCGCGGCGCTGCTCGACCGCGCGCCTCACCTCGGCCCCGAAACCGTAGCGGGCCAAGGAGCCGGTCTCGACGCGATCGAGCCAGACCGGGCCCGGATGGCGGACCTGGGCCTGGAGCGAAAGCGGCTCCTTGCGAACGAAGAGACGGTGACGGACGGGGGCGTCGCGCTGCCGCTCCGCGAGCTGCTGGAGCAAGTCGGGCGACACCTTCCAGCGGTGGGGCGCCTCGGGGGTCGCGAGGCCGAGGCGCTCGAGCTCGCGCAGACGTCGCTCGTGCGGGTGCGAAGGGGCCCCCGCCGTGGGCTCCGCGGTGTAGACGCCGCCCTGGGCGCGAGCGACCTCGGCGATCTGTCGGTCGACCGGACGGACGGGCGCCTCGGGCTTGGTGGTGAACGACACGATGTCGCCCGGACGCATCGCCTCGGCGCCGCGCGCGTCGAGCGGGACGTGGTACGCGCGCCCCGTGGGCGTCTCGACGACGGCGTAGAAGGTCCCCTTGAGCTCGTCGGAGAGTCCCTTGCTCGCGACGCGTCCCGAGATCACCCGCGCCCGCCCCGCGGCATCGGTCGGCAGCGGCGTCGCCGTCGCGCACGATGCGGTAGCGGGACGGGTCGCCGGAGATGGCGGCGTGGATCTGCTTGAGGATGTCGCCGCGCGCACCGAGCGTCGCGCAGCGGCTCTTGCCAGCCCTCGGCGAGTCTCCACGACGTGGGCGAGACGCGCTCGGCGAGCCGGAGCCCTTCGAGGTGCTCGAGACGGGCGACGAGCGTGGACGGGTCGATGAGTCCCGGTCGGGCTCCCGCGTGGACCGCGACCTCGTTGCCTTTGGCGCGCCGCTCGAGCTCGCGGTCGAGCGAGGTGAACCGGTTCTGGGTGATCTCCTTGGCGTGCGCGCGCTGGACGTCGACGGCGAGGCGGGGCCCGAGCTCCTCGGTGGCCAGCTCCTGCGCGCGCCACCGCAAGCCTTGCGAGATGTACGCGCGGTCGAGGCGCACCTCGCGGCCCTCGCGATCGACGCCGCGGATGACCACATGCGCGTGGGGGTGGCCCGTGTCGTAGTGGTTGACCGCGGCCCACTCGAGCTTGCGCCCGAGGTCCCGCTCGACCGTGGCCATCAGCCGCCGGACGTAGTCGGTGAGGTCGAGCTCGCCGGCGTCCTCGGGCGACACGATGAGCCGGAACTGATGCCGCTCGCCGCGGCGCGGCTGCGTCGAGCGTCTCGACGCGCGCAGGCCCCTCGGCCGTGTAGAGCCGGCCCTTCGAGCCGTCCTTCTCGACCCCGTCGCGCTCGATGTACCGCAGGTGCAGCGCCGCGGCCTTGGCGCCGCCCGCGCTCATGCGCGCCACGTGCGCCTTGACGACCACGCGGCGGGCGCCCTGCCCCGGCCTCGGCAACCGCCACCCGCGAGCGCGCGCCACCGACCTTGCGCCCGGGCGCCCCAGGCCCCGCGGCGCGCCGCGCTGAGCAGGGCGTTGCGGAAGGAGCCGCCTGCGCTGCGCGACGACGCCCGGTGGTCGCGACCCATCCGAGGCTGAAATATCGGGAGATCGTCAAGATCGTTCACGGGTGGATCCCACATTTGATTTGACCATTCCAGCGGTTATCCACATCGAGGATCCAACATGGGTGTCGCGTGGATCCCACTTTTGATGAATCGTTTTAGCCAAATACGCACCACGAGGATCCACCTCTTTATCTTGCCCTCCGCTTCGCTCCGGGTTTGCACAATCTCGTTTGACACGCGGTCCACCAGTGTCAAGGCTTCTTGGCAGATGGAGCACGGCGACGCGCATACGACCGCTGGAGGACGAGGCATGCAGCAGCCCAAAATCGCGATATCCACCATTCAAGATGTACTGCGTGCAGTGGAAGAGGCACCGGACTGCGACGAAACCGAAGTTGCCAAAGTAGAGGCCATGCGACGTCTCGTGCCTGCCATCAAGACCATGCAGGCCAAGGGATACGGACTGGCTCACATCACCAAGCTCCTCTGCGACAAGGGCATCGCCGTGACGGAGGCGTCACTGAGGCAGTACATGCATCGGCTCGGTTCCAGGAAGGTCACGGAGTCGTCGCGCGTCGGAAGGCGCGACCGCCTGGCCATCGGCTCACCTGCGAAGCCGCTCGGTCACAGCTCGAGGTCCTCCGACGTGGCTGCCACTGCGCCGGCGAGAAGCCAGCCATCGCACACGGACGTGGCTGCACTGCCCCGCCGGCGAGAAGCCAGCCATCGGACACAGACGCGGCTGTGACGACGCCTCCTCGAAGCGGCTCCGGGACAGCCTCGGTCTCGCTCGCATCGCCGCCACAAGGCCTGACCCCTCCTGCGACGCAGGTTGCAGCGCCCCGATCTGGTTTCGTAGTCCGACCGGACAGGAAGAATATCTAGGGCTGCGACGAGGCCCATCGACGTGTGAGCCCAGAGTGAGACCTGTGGACACCCTGAACCGGTTTGAAAACGCGCAACGGAAGCGTCCGTCGTCGTCACGAGATGCGTACCCGTACGGCGACCGACACGAGACGAACCAGTCACCGGACGAATACCGAAGTGAGACGAGAGACAACAGGAGAATGACCCATGAGTGAGACCAATGGCAAACCGCACGGGCCCAGTCGCATCTACTGGATTGGCGGAAGCAAGGGCGGAGTCGGAAAGTCGATGATGACCGTGGTGATTCTCGACTACCTCCTCGAACAAGGCGAGAAGGTGCTGCTGGTCGAGTGCGACACGTCCAATCCAGACGTGTGGAAAGCCTACAGCAACGAGATGGAAGGAGAGCTCATCGACCTGGACGAGGCCGACGGATGGATCCGT
>CAWKAF010000042.1:0-16721 GCA_963847465.1 uncultured delta proteobacterium
AGAACCGAAGAAAGCAGGGCATCGAAACGTGCGATGGCGCCTCGGCTGCCGGGACGGCGATCGGTAGCGGCGGCGTCGCTCCTCCTGCCCGTGGCCTTCGCGGCGTCGTGCACCGCGTGGCCCGCGGTGGCGGGGGACGGCGGAGCGCCTGCGCGACGCGGCTGCCGAAGAGCGAATCCGGAGGCCCGGGCCGCGGACCAGGCCGGCGTCGAAGCCGAGGCCGCTCCGCCGCGAGGCGCCGGCATGCGCGAGCGACCCCGAATGCGCCCCGCCGACTCCCTACTGCGTCGCGGGCGTTTGCGCGTCGACCAAGGCGCTCGGCAGCGCCTGCACGTCGCCCTCCGAGTGCCCGAGCGGCCACTGCGTCGATGGCGTCTGCTGCAGCGCCGCCGCCTGCCCCATGTGCGAGGCATGCGGCGCCGCGGGGTCCTGCGCGCCCGCGACGACGCGGAACCTCGTGCACGACGGCCCACGCATCGGCCTCGGCGTGCGACGGTCAAGGCACCTGCGGCGAGACCCAGTGCGATCCGGGCTACCTCGACTGCGACAGCGACACGACCAACGGCTGCGAGACGCCCATCGGCGTCTCCAATTGCGGCAGCTGCGGGTCGATCTGCCAGCCGGCCAACGCGGTCGGGGCCGTCTGCTCGCCCAGCAGCGGGTGCGGGTACACGTCGTGCGCACCGTTCGGTACGGGCGGGAGCCTCTACCTCGACTGCGACGGCAACAGGCCAACGGCTGCGAGAGCAGCCCGTCGGCCCCTTCCACCTGCGGGTCCTGCGGGACTCAGTGCGGGGCGGCTTTCTATTGCGATGACGGATCGCCCGGCGTGTACGCGTGCGTTCACGAATGACGCATGCCTATCCGGTTGCTTGCCAAACGCCCAAGTCTCGCAGGGGTCCGTGTGGGACGACGTGCTCACCGTGAGGTCCTGTCTGGCGGAGACGTGTCCGCACTGCGACCCAGCGACCGCTCCTCAGTGAGCCCCTTGTACATGGCGGCGGTGAGACTTTCGCGTGTCCACAGTTCGGAGACGCTCGTCAGCTGCGGAAACGCCTGATCCTCAGAAAACAGGATTTCCTTAACGGACCATCGCTCCAACCGGCGTCACCACGGCGGTACTCTTTGGTCGTGATGCACGCCAACAGATCGGCCGCCTGGAGCGGCTGTATGTGCTGGTCGTTCGCGAACGAATACGCTCCTACCGAATCCGCAACCTCCGTCCTGTGCCGCCTCAGGTCGAGCACAGCCTTGTGGCATTCCAAGGCCTCTGACGAGTCGTCGAAGTTCATCGCGAACGGAATGGTCCCTTCGCCCCATCCACGTAGCTCGTCAACCGTTCGCCGGATAGCTCTGAACATGCAGAACTGAAACGGCGATGGGTCGGCGCCTACGCTCCGTAGAGCCTCACTCTCTGCGGCGACGGCGACAAACAGCTCCGCGTTTCGCCTCAGACAGACCGCGAACTGCAGCGCGATCTCCCGCCCTCGTTCTGCGGTGAGCCCTAACCTTTGGTATGGGCCTCGCCCGGCGAGAAATGCCGACGCGTGCAGGCTGTCGATGCCGTGCTTTCGCAGCAGATCGACCCGCTGCCTCGCGAGGCTCTCGCACATTGAGTTGAGTCGCGCGCTGCGAAACCGCACATGGAGACCATCGAGCGGTTACCGGTGCCGCTGTCGTCGAAATACACCTGGATCATGAGGCGTACACTGGGTCTCCTCGCTAATCGTACGACGCGCCACGTGGGGTGCGAGACTCATTGCTCCCACGTCCCCGTTTGGCAAGCAACCGGGTAAGCGTGGAATGACCTTCGGGCTCGCATGCAAGCGGTCGCGCCGGGTCCTCGGCGGGATTGGGGGGGCGGTCGTCGTCCGACGGTCCTGCTGTGCGCAAACCGACCGGCCAGGCCCAGGGCCGCGTCGAACGCACCCATGCAAGTATCCCTCCGCCTAGAACAGGTCTGCATCCAGGTTGGGTCGGTGTCCACGCCGGTCGAGTCGACGATGGCGAGTAAGCCGCCACACGCGAAAGCGGATCCCTAGCTGCCCCAAGGATCGCAGCGAAGTGAGGACCCTGCGATGCAACGGAATAACCTCTCGCGCGTAGTCGCCGAACATCGCGCATTTGCCACGGTGAAGCAGAGTGCCATCTTCGTTAACCCACATCTCGCACCGTGTTGGGATAACGCCGTGAGGGAGGGGAACCCTCGCGCGGGGCCTATGCAGCAGCCCAAGGGATTCCGCCGCCGACCACCTCAAGTTGTACACGGCCTGACGAGCAAAGATGATGCCGGAAACGAACTCCGTTTCGGCCTCCAAGAGGAACGTCGTAGAGACAGGGCTGCCACTTGCGGTGGTAACGTGTTCGCGCCTCGGCACTTCAATCCATCCAGCCTGGTTGCTGTACGGGACGAAGTTGTACGTGGTCTGTCCGATGCCCAGCACAGCACGGGCGATTAGGGGAAGCTCGTCGTCTTGCAGGTCACTGTCTAGAATGCCGCCCTGCGATAGCGCGATGAGGTAGGCATCGTCGGGGGCAACAATCCCGGCAGCCTTGTGAGCATTCAGTTGACGCAGCTTTTCACGCAGCGCTTGGGTGTATCGGAGGATGACGGTGGAGTCACGCGGAAGAGACCCCCCGCCAAAGTTCGGACCCCGCTGAGGAACTGCATTGGGGCCGGTACCCGGGCGGGGCACAACGGCTTCGATCCAGAGCCTCCTTCCGGAAGGCAGACGAACACAGATGTCCGGGCCGGCCTCTCCGGTCAGCTCGACCGTCAATCCGGCATCAATAATCACGGTTAAGAGAAACAGTTCCCAAGATCGCCCGTGGAAGTCCTGCCGGAATTGGCAGGCGAACTGCTCTGGTCAATCAGGGCAGAGCTGCCATACACGATTCCATGCCTGCTCAAGTGCCTCTCGTACCGGGCGCCATGTCACGAAATTCCTAGCGGCGAGGTACGCCGCATCACCAGTGGCCTCATCAAACCAGCCTCACCGGCGGAGGTGCCGACCGCCGCGGTGTGCCCCTTCGGAGGAGGAAAGTCAGCCACAGGCAGCCAACAGAAAGACCAGGGCGATTGCGACGTACATGGTGACGACTTATGCCGACAAGCCGAGAGCGGACGGGTCGTCCCGCAGATAGTCTCTCCGAGCTGCCGCAAAGAAATCAGAAAGACCTCCGTAGAGGAGGATCTCTCTCAACGCAAAGGCAAAGAAACGCTTGGCCCGCATCAAGGACAGCCAGACCGGATCGGCGTCTGCGATATCTCGATAGATGGGAACAGTATCGAAGAGTCGTAGAAATTGCGTCGCGACGTCTCGGACGTGCTGGGGCCCGACGTCCTCCCCGTCAAGTCTACCTACCACACGCACGAGGTCAGCCCGAAGGTGTTCGGCGTGAGCAGGAAGCAGACCGGTAGCGTACAGTCGAAGCGTCCTTTCTCCGAGGGCGTACAAATCCGGGGAGGCCGCAACCCCGATGTCGTTAATGCCGACCGGATACGGCAACAAGAAGTCTGCGTCATACCCGTCCGCAGGCGCACCGTCGTTGACGGTACAATGAAACCATCGAGCCTCGGCCTCTGGGATCCCTGGATTGGCCCAACAAAACAAACCACACCAATCTCCCCATTCGCCCTTCTTTGTGGCAGAAGGACGGAACTCTCTCTGCACAAGGCACCAAAGGAGGAAGTCCGCAATCTGAAGCCCAGGATTCTTCTTGCCCTCAACGGCGACGTCGATCCTTGGATAGAAGGTCCGCAACATCGTCATTTCGTAGGCAGTTTGGCGAAGGCCCTCGTTCATATATTCGACTAGGTCTTTTGCCTGGAGCTCCTTGAAGTGTCCCCATTGCTCGAACGTGCAACTCGCCGGAGTGCGTCCCTTCAACGTCGACAACAAGGCACGCATGGCATTGGTTCGATACGCCTCCTCTCCGGTTCGTGTACCGCTCTCTACAAATGCGGCAACGAAGTTGCCATGAATACACGCATTGAATCTCTTCGGCCAACGGACTGTGACCGTTCTGGCTGTCCTCGCACGCGTGAAAGAAGCGCTCGTTCAGCGTTCTCTGGTCCTTCTTCGCGAACGCCGGTTTGAACCTTGGTGATGACGAGTCCCGGTCGGGATCGTTGCGGAGCTTGTCCAACGCTCGGTCGATGAGTTCTTGTCGAACGGGGGCTGAAAGCGAAAGGACTCCGACACCCCGGAGGTGCCGTCCGTCGTCCGCCGTAAAGTCCGTCTCGTCGACGTAGAGATGAAGTCGTTGCGGCCTCTCATAAGGCGGGCGGTCTCCGCCCTTGCGGAGGGGAACTCGAATCGAGACGGTCAGGGGCTGCTGCGGCATCATGTTGATCACCCTGGCGGGCAAACCTGAACGTTAGCTCAGGCTCTACCGGGCGCAACTGGGCCCCGGCTGCTCCGGTGCGGGTCCGCGGTAGGCGCTCAGCTTGCGTAATGCCAAGCTCCTAGGCCACCTCGTGCGGGTTCCTGGACCCTTGCGTAGCCCCGACGATGGTGTATGTTTTTTTCAGGAAAATTCATCCAATGCCTGCCCCTCGAAAGCCTGAGCTGGAGCCTGGGCGCGTGTACCGCACGCGTGAGCTCGCGCGCTGGAGTTCAAACCCGACGCGCTTGGCGCACCGCCTCGTTCGCGATGCGGTCCTTCGGCCGCTCGCGCCGGGGCTCTACGTCCATCCAAAGGCCGGTCGCTTCGGTACGGTGCCTCCGACGACCGAGGAACTGCTGCGAGGGTTCCTGCAAGACGAGGCGTTCGTCGTCACGGGCCCGGAGAAGTGGAACGCGCTGGGCCTCGGAACGACGGCCGTGCTTCCGGTGACGCTGGTCTACAACACCAAGCGGTCCGGCGAGTTCGAGCTCGGCAACCGTCGCTTTCTGCTCCGGCGCGTGGCGTTCCCGGCGCATCCGACGGCGGAGTGGTTCGCCGTCGATCTGCTCGAACACGCCGAGATGGCGGGCGCATCGCGCGCGAGTCTCGAGGCAGGCCTCGCGCGCAGCGTGGCTTCGCACAGGCTCGGCCGCGAGGCCTTGCTCGGCGCCGCGTCGCGGTATGGCACGCATGCCACGAAAAAGCTCGTGGAGCGCGCCATCGCGCGGGCGTGATGGCGGCGATTTTCGCCCACGAGGACAGGGACTTCCCCGACCTTTTGCGGATCGTCGCGAGCGAACGCGGCGTCTCGGAGGCGCTCGTCGAGAAGGACTACTGGGTGACACACACCCTGTGGTGCCTCTCGACGTCCAAGCTCGACGTGTGGTTCAAGGGGGGCACCTCGCTATCGAAGGGCTTCGGTCTCATTACGCGCTTCAGCGAGGATTTGGATCTCAAGATCGAACGCGGGCAGCTCGAGGAGCTGCCCGCGGTGGGCTCCTGGGCGAGCAAGAATAAGGGCCCGACCGCCGCACGCCGGGCGTTCTATGCCGCCCTGACGGCAAAGCTCGCCGGCCGCGGAGCGCGGGTCGAGCTGGTCGAGGGCTCGCTCGGGCGCGACGCGCGCAGCGCCGAGTACCGGGTGCTCTATCCAGGAGCGTTTCTCGAAAGGCTCCCTGCGCCGATGCGACCCTTCGTGCTTCTCGAGGTCGGCGACGCGCGCGTCGTCCCCTTCGTCGAGCGGCCGATCGCGTCGTGGGTGCACGAGGCCCTCGGGCAGCGCGGGATGTTCGCGGAGTTCGTCGACACCCGACCGGCGGCGATTCGCTGCGTGCACCCGCTCGTTACCCTCCTCGAGAAGCTCGATGCCGTCTCCGAGCGCTTCCGAAGAGCAAAGCCGGCGGCGACCTTCGTCCGTCACTATGAGGACGCGGCCCGCATCGTCCGCGCAGCCGATTCGAACCTGCTCCCGCCAATCGATGCTTTGCCCGGGCGGCTCGCCGAAGAGATGCTCGCGGCGGGCGACATCCGAGCCACGCCCGCACCGACCGATCCTGCGTTCGTCCTTTCAGCAGGCGATCGACGCCGCGAGATCGAGCGCGCGTACGCGGCGACCGCCCC
Source organism: uncultured delta proteobacterium (assembly GCA_963847465.1). GTDB lineage: Bacteria > Myxococcota_A > Polyangia > Polyangiales > Polyangiaceae > Palsa-1150. The sequence continues at coordinate 6,010 of CAWKAF010000042.1, forward strand.
CATGTTCTGGGGCGAGCGCATCGCCCTCGACGACGCCCTCGCCACGATCCGTGCGTGGATCGGGCGCGTGCTTGCGTAACGGCGCAGACCGATGCGGGAAAGCAAGCCTCGGTCGTTGACGCTGAACGGACGGTCAGGTATCGGGTCTAGGCATGGAAGCAGGACCCTCTGACCACCCACCCGTCGAAGACCAGGCTGCCACCGGCGTGAAGATGCTCACCGCCGTCGCCGAGGCGCTCGCGAAGAACGGCGCACCGGCAGGCTACAGGGTCGTGTACCGCACCAACCCGAAGGGCGAGCACGTGGTGGCGATCATCTGGCCGCGCGAAGCATCGTGAAAGGCGCTCGCCGTGCCGATGACCACGAAGTCCGCGACTCACTACCGGGTCGTTTGCTCGCGCTGCGGCAAGGACGCCGAGGTGTGCCCGCAGAGACAGACGGACATCGACGCATGGCTCCGGGCCGTGCGTTCGTTCGAGAAGGTCGGCTGGCACCAGGACATCGACCACTCAAGGCGATCCCACAGCCGCAACGACCAGACGACCTATGGGAGCGGCAAGTGGTTCTGCCCGGAGTGCGCGAAGGCGCGACCGTGAGTAGGTTCTGATCATGTGCGGTCGCGTGATCCGAACGAGCCCCGTCGAGGCCCTGCGGGAGATGTTCGGCCTCGTGTCGGCGCCCGACGGCCTTCGCGACCGATACAACCTGGCACCCAGCGAGCCGATCCCCGTCATTCGCCGTCCCCACCACCTCGAACTACTCCGCTGGGGCCTCACGATGCCGAACCCGCGCATGGCGGGCATCAACGCGCGGATCGAGTCGCTGACGAAGCCTATCTACCGAGACAAGATCCGCGACAACCGCTGTCTGGTGGTCGTGGACGGGTTCTACGAGTGGTGCCCGCTGGGCGGGAAGAAGATCCCGTACCTCATCGCACGCGAGGACCACGCGCCGATGGTAATGGCCGGCATCTACGACTCGACCGACGGGTGCGCGATCATCACCACGCCGTCGCAGGGGATCGTGGCCACCCTGCACGACCGTATGCCCCTCGTCCTCGCCCATGACAAATTCAACGCGTGGATCGATCCGAGCGTGAAGGACGTGCGCCCGATCCTTGCGAACGCGTCGGCGGACGGTCTGACCTGCTACCCGGTCAGCCGTGCCGTGAACAGCGTCCGCAACGATGACCCCAGGCTCATCGAGCGCGTGAGCGATCCGGTGGAGGAGCTTCCGAAGGGGAAGACGCTGACGTTGTTCTGACGGCGCTGGCATCGTGACTGCCATCATGGGTGTTTCTGGCCGTCCATCGCCCGGGGATGGCTCAAACGCGCATCTGCTCGGCGGCGTCAACGGTGCGGCGCGGGAGATGGTCCCTACTTCCCGACAAACCCCGCAGGGTCGTTCAAGAAGTCGCGTGTGACCGTCACGTGCTCGAGGTCCGCGTACTCGACCTCCGAGATCGGAATCGCGTCGAAGCTGTAGATCCTGGCCCCCGGGCACGCGCCGCGAGGGAGCGATTGCATCGCGGCGCTTTCAACGGGACATTCGGACGCGCTCCGCGAGCGCAAAAGAGGCTTCGAGCGCAGCCAGACAGCGCTCCCGGGCTGCCACGGCGCTGTTCGGCGATGGGGCACGCCTGCACATCGGCTGGCGAAACGTTGAGCCACCGCGTGCGAGAGGCTGCGTCTGATCTTGCCTTGCTTACGTCAGCGGCGAGGACGGCGAGCTTTTCCGACCGCTCCATGTCTGTCCGGACGAAAGCACACACGAGGTGCAACCTGATGGCTAGAGATACCGCCGCACCCGCCCGCAATAGTCCGCGTACTCCGCGCCGTAGCGTTGGGCGAGGTACGCTTCCTCGCGCCTGACCTGGCGATGGAACAGCCAGGTCGCGGCGGCGAGGTAGACGAGCAGCAGCCAGTTCGGGAACACCAGGAACTGGCCCAGGAGGATCACCCAGAACGCGACATACATCGGGTTGCGGCTCCAGGCGAAGACGCCGCCGGTCACCAGCTTGTCCGGGGTCTCGTCGTCGATGCCAACGCGGAAGCTGCGGCCGAACGACACCAGGCTCCAGAAGAGGAGCAGCAATCCCGCGAGGCAGAACGCCACGCCGAGCCACGCGGCGGCGCCCGAGGCGAAGAATCTCTGCCGGCTCACGGTCGGCCAGCCAAAGGCGTCGGCGAACACCAGATAGAAATAGAAGAAGGCGAAGGGCGGGATGAGGAAGTCCGTCTTGTCCTGCTTGCCGAAATTCATGGCCCGGACGCCCTGCCGCCGCAGCATCGCGACGCGCGCGAGCACCATGCCCAGCAACAGAACGATCGTCAGCGCGGCCAGATAACGTTGCATCGGTTGCTGGAACAGGTCGCGCGACCTAAAAGCGCATGACGAGGAGGGCAACCGCGACGACCACGATTCCGAAGACGGCGAGGAAGAAGTACGCCTTGAGGAGCGGCTTGCCCAGGCGCCTTTCGGCACTCGCCTTGATGACGGCCCACACGTCCGGCCACCCGACTGCAGCGCGTCGATCCATCCCGCCTCCCGAGAAAGGACGCCAGCCCGGATGCTACGCTCCGCCGCGATGGCGCCGAAGACCCTGTACTCGATCTGTTCATCGGCCGCGACGGCGATGCCTGGCGGCTCTACGTCGCACCGACCTCGTGGAAGCCCGAACTTCTTCGGCGGCGAATGGACGAGCGCGGAGAGATCTTTCCCGTGGCGGCACCCGACCTCGCGGACCTGGACCGCGTGATGTGGAATGCCGATGCGCCCTTCGAGAGGCGACCGACAACGGACGGAGGCGTGGAGGTCCTCGCCCAAGGAAGGTCCGCCAAAGTACTGCTCCTCGGCTGGCTTGCGGGGATCGTGGGACGTCAGCCAACTCGTGCGTCTCCGCGGAGACCGACATGCAGCGCCTCGCGGGAGGGCCGCTGAGATCCTAGCGGTGGCCCGTGGCAGGCTGCTCACGGGCGTCGGCTGCGAGCAGCCCATGCAGCTCGGCGCGGTAGGTAGCCGACGCAACCGTGAAGGTCGGTGGGCTCGAGGCTCCGCACGGCGACCGCGAACGTCTTCGCGGCCACGGACAGGGTATCCGCGATGCGCCAAGCCCGGGAGTGCCACGCGCAGGCGATCCGTGCGCAGTCGGCGTAGCCGGCGCAGTACCCGAGCGCGACCAGCAAGTCCTCGGTTGTCCCGGCGCGCTCGACGAGCTCCCAGGCGTCCGCGTGCCCGCAGTCGTAGAGGGGCGTGCGCGTGAGCTCGGTCGCGAAGCCCTGAATGCTTCGGATCATCGCGACTTGCAGGTGGCTCATGACTCCTCGGGCAAGCATCACGGTGACGACCGGCTCGGCGTCGTCGCCGGGACCGACCACGGCGCGCAGCGCCACGCGCGAGGGGCGTACACTCGTGGTGACGCAGAGCAGCTCGAACGCGATGTCGGGGCCGCCGCGGCTGCGGCCCACGGCCCAGCGCATCATCGATCAGGACATCCCAGAGCCGTCCATGGTCGTCGTTGCCGGCCCGCTTGGCGGGGGGGCTCAAGGCGACGCACAGCTCCCACGCCGCGCGTGTCAGGGCGACCGGGTAGAGAAAGCCGGCTTCGCGTGCGGTCTCGGTGACGTCGACGAGCAGGCCGTCCGCAAGAGCTTCGGCGCGACTGTAGGCGCTGATGAGGTCGGGGTCCGTCGCATCGTTCTGGGTCTTGTCGTCCATGGTGGCTTCTCCTTCATGAGCCGCCTTTGTCTCGGCTCGTTCGCCCCCAGGCGGGCCCCCGGAGCTCCTCGAGATGCCCGGCTGGGCGCTGTCCTAATTCGGGGCCCCCGGTGACTGGCTTTGACGCAGGCTCGGCATCACCCTTCGGTCATGGCGATCCTCCTGAAGCGCGAAGTCTGGCGTCGCACGACGCCGCTACTGCGGCGGAGGGAGCCCGATCTGACCGACGCGCAGGCGGCGGCCCTGAAGCGGTCGCTCGTCTACCTCCGCGTTACGGTCGGGGGAGAAACAAGTTGGCGAGGGCGCTGCGAGTGCACGCTACGACGCTCTCGCGAGTGCTCTCCGATTGGAAAAGACCGAGCGCGGTCATCGCCTTGCGGGCCGCGAAGCTGGCTGGCCAGCCCGTGGACCGCGTGCTGGACGGGTCCTGGCCGGGGGGGGCATGCCCGCACTGTGGGCGCGGCTAATTAGGCGGCGACTTTGCCGTCCCGCCGCGAGGGGACGGTCGTAAGACATTGTGGGTTACAGAAAGTTGGTCGGGGCGTACGCTCCGGCGCTATGCCTCTAATTCCGAACCGATCCGGCGGTCTTGCCCTCGTCTGCATCAACGGCTGCGAGGTACCCGCAACGACGAAGGGCTTGTCCGAGGTTGTCGAACAGGCCAACGCGAACAAGACGGCGGCCGAACACCTCAACAGGGGTGCGCTGAACGTCATCCCGCTCACGGGCATCCCGACCACGATGGGGGCCGTGGAAGGACCGCGCGCGGTGGTCACGGTGACTTACCCAGACGCGGGAGTTCCACTCAAGGGGGGCGGCGGACGAGAGCTTCGGACGATTGAAGAATTCTTGCGACACCGACGCGCGGTTCTCGATCCGTCGAGCGGAACTACGCTCCTCCTCTACGTCTGCTCGGTATGCGGCTACACGGAGATGTACCACGCCGACATCGTAGACCGGGCGAACGCGCCGATGGGGGGCTGACATGGCGACTGACGAAAACCCGGTCGGTCCTACGGGTGCGTATGTTCCGCCCGCGGCGACTGGAGTGGCAACTGGGGCAGCCGCTCTTGGGCGGGTCCCACCGCTCACAGAGCCCCAGGCGCCAAGCCCCAGGTTTGGTGCCGCAACGCCAAAATACATGCAGGTCGAGATGTCTCACCTAGAGGCCATCAAGGTCGCAGTAAAAGACCCGATGGATAAGCCGGATCTAGTGACGGCTCTTGCTGCCATCGGGACTGCTGGCCTCGTCGTCAACCGGTTCTTATGGGATGCCGATACGCACGCATGGCATGTGCCGACCAAGCCATTCGAGCTTTGGGTGCTGGGCTTTGCCATAGCGTCTGGCATTGGGGCATTCCTGAAATTCATTAAGGCGTTCAAGCCGAGGGCTTCAACGAAGTTGGCTCTCAAGCACCTGGACGATCTTTATGCTCAGCACAACATCACGGACGATCCTATGACGTGCTGGCAAAAAATCGCCACCTTCGTCTGGAGGATTCTGTAACCCAAAAAGTCTTGACGGACAGACTTTAGGGGTTACAATAAGTACATGGCTAACGTACTTCCCCGATCCAAGCAGCTCGCGGTCATCGGCGCTCTCGTCGAGGGATGCTCGATCCGGTCGACCGAGCGGATGTTTGGCATCCACCGCGATACGATCATGCGGCTCGGCGCGCGGGTCGGCGAAGGCTGTGCGTACCTCCTCGACGAGACGATGCGGGACCTGCCATGTACGCGCCTGGAACTGGACGAGCTGTGGGCCTTCGTCGGCAAGAAGCAGCGCCACGTGAAGTGGAGCGACGACGCTTCGCGCGTCGGGGACCAGTGGACGTGGGTCGCGATCGATGCCGAGACGAAGCTTGTTCCGTCCTTCCTGACGGGCAAGCGTGACGCAGTAACCGCTAACGCATTCATCAAGGATCTGGCTGCGCGTCTCCGTTGCCGCGTTCAGGTCACGACGGACGGTCTAAAAGCCTACGTCGAGCCGCTCGCGGAAGCCTTCGGGCCCGGCGGAGTGGACTACGCGCAGCTTCATAAAACGTACGAGGCCGAGGCTGCGGGCCCGGGGCGGTACAGCCCCCCAAAGGTGACCGGGACGGAGAAGACGCCGATCTTCGGCTTCCCGATCGAAGAGTTGGTGTCCACGTCCTACGTCGAGAGACAGAACCTCACTATGCGCATGGGCATCCGCCGCTTCACGCGGCTCACGAACGCGCACTCAAAGAAACTCGAGAATCACGGCGCGGCCGTTGCGCTGCACTTCGCGCACTACAACCTCGTCCGCATCCACTCCACGATCCGCTGTACGCCCGCGATGGCGGCTGGCGTGGCCTCGACGGTCTGGAGCATGGACGAACTGTTGGACGCCGCGCTGGCGCGCACGGAGGCGCCATGAAGGCCAAGCGTATGGGCCGCCCGCCGCTCGCCAAGAAGGAGCGCAAGGCTACGCACCTGTCCGTACGGTTCACGGAGGACGAGCACCGGGGTGTCGAGCGCGCCGCGAAGGCGGCCGGTGTCGCGGTGTCGGAGTGGGCCCGGAGCGTGATTCTGGCAGCCAGCAGGCCGACGACCCCTTGACGCGGCTCGGCATGGAGCGACGATCGCCGGACAGGGGATGAACGACGTGAGGGTGTCGATGACCATAGTCACGCTCGCCTGGGTGGCGTCGTGTGGCGGGCAGGTCAGTCAGAAGGCAGAGGGTGGGAGCGCCGCAATGGATGGGGCCACTCTTGGAGCGGCGGCTCGTCGTCGGGCGAGGGCGCCGGCAGCGGGAGCTCTGGCGGCGCAGGAGCGAGTGGATCGTGTCCGGCTCTATCTGAGGTCGTAATTGGATCGAATTGTAGCTTAGACCCTGGCGTGTCGTGCAGCGGTAAGCAGGTGTCCGGCTGCTATGGGACCCTGATCCCCAATTGCACTTGCCAAGACCGCGCATGGGCATGCGCGGTCCCGGCATGTCCCTGCGCATTGAATCCTCCGTTGAACGGCACTCTCGGCGGTTGTTCATCCATCCTTCCACCGGGTAACGAGTGCCAGTTTGCATGCAACGCCGGTTACCATCTCATGGGCTCAGCCACGATCTGCGATGGAACCACTTTGACGGCGCAGACTTGTGTTCCCTGAACTTGCAGGCGCGTCAACCATCCGCAATACGGGCTAGGTCCCCGGGCCGTTAGTTCTTCTGGAGGCGTCGATACTCGGCGTACACGGCCGTCTTGACCGCCATGACCGGCCCGTCCACGGGCGGCAGGTGCAGCACGACGTGAAACTGCCGCTTCGTGCCCGTCGTCGCGTGGCTCCAGGCGTAGGCCCGCTGGACGCCCTTCGGATGCTTCACGAGGTCGAACACCTGGACCTCGCCCGCCCACACGGTTTCGGTTCCGCTCGTCTCGTGAACCGGAACGCTCTCGACCCACGTGGCCTCGCAGCCCTCCAGGTGGCGGATCGCGTCGAGCAAGGCAGGAAGTCCGGCGTCGTCCATTCACTTCCCCCAGAATCGCGCCAACAGGTTCACGTAAGCGCTCTCAAGCTTGTCGGCCAGCCACGGGCTTTGCCTGCGAACAGCACCGTTCACGGCGTGACCGATGTCAACGAGCCGATCGATTACCCATCGCGGCATGGCCATAGCCGAGAGCCTAGCCACGTCCCGTGCCAAAGCCAGACGTAGCGCGCCGCGTCAGCGCCTCGAATTAGGACAGCGCCCCCGGCTGCATTCCCCGAGGGCTCCCGCTCGCGGGATGCGGGGAAAGCAGAAGCCGGGCACCCCGAAGAGAAGGGATGAGGTGGCCCCCGCGAAACCTGGATCGAAGGAGCTTCAAGTTCGCCCGAAGAAGGGGACGGGGAAGAAAGGAGTGATCGCTACGCCTGAGACACGATGCGCTCCGGACACCCCCACGCGTTCCGATGGCGCAAACGGGACGGAGTCGATGGAGACAGCGGTGGCTCGCGCGCACCCTGGATCTAAGGAGCCTCAGGCTCGCCCGAAGAAAGGGGCGAGGAAGAGAGGAGCGGCCGCTGCTCCGCCCGAAGCACTATGCGCTCCGGACACCCCCACGCGCTCTGGTGGCGCAAACGAGACGGGGCCCAAGGAGATAGCGGCCATGCGAAGTGTAGGACTGGACCTGGGTACGAGGAAGATCGCGCTGTGCGAGGTCGAGGGAGGCAAGGTGATTCGGCGCGCCACGGTCGACAGCGTGAAGGAGCTCGAGCCACTGCTGGGACCGGGCAGCGGCCTGGCGCGCGTCGCCTTCGAGGCGAGCCGGTCCGCATGGGCGGTTCACGCGGAGCTTTGCGGGTGGGGACATGACGTGAAGATGATCGACACGACGCGCGTGAAGCGGATCGGCATCGGGCAGCACGGCAAGAAGAACGACGCGATCGACGCGGAGTGCATCGCGATGGCGGTGGAGAAGGGACAGATCCCCGAAGCGCACGTGCTGTCGGTAGGGCGGCAGCGCCTGCGACACCTGATGATGACCCGGCGTGCGCTGGTGGAAACGCGCACGACAATGGTGACGACGATACGCGGAATCGCCACGAGCGAAGGCGTTCCGCTTGCGCGTTGTGAGCCTGAGAACTTTGTAGCGATGCTCAAGCGCCAGGAACTTCCCACGACGCTGACCGCGATCGTGATGCCGCTGGCAGACGTGGTCGCTACCGTCGAGAAGCAGCTCTGCGAGCTCGACGCTCGCGTCTACGAAGCGTGTGCTGGCGAGAAAGCTGCGCAGTGCATGATGACCGTGCCGGGCGTCGGGCCCGTCGTCGCGGGGATGTTCCTGTCGGTGATCGACGACGCGAAGCGGTTTCGCAGCGCGCGTCAGGTCACCAGCTACCTTGGACTGGTGCCGCGCGAGAACAGCTCGGGCACGACCGGGCAACGACTCGGATCCATCACCAAGCAGGGCAACCGGTACCTGCGCGCGCTGCTCATCCAAGCGGCGTGGCACATGGTTCGTCAGAAGAATACCGACAACCCGCTGGCGTTCTGGGGTCTGAGCATCGCGACGCGGCGTAGCCGGAAAATCGCCGTTGTAGCCGTAGCTCGGCGCCTGGCCGCCATACTCTGGGCGCTGTGGCGCCGGGGCGTCGCCTACGATCCAGCGCATGTCGCGCAGCTCTCCGCTGCGGGCTTGGATCTGAGCGCCGAGGTCCAGGCCAGCCAGGCGGAAGCGTTTCGCCGACTGGAAGCCAAAGTCAAACTGGGCACCTCCGTGCTCCAGAGACGTACCAAAAACGCCGACGCGATCCGGAGCACGACCATGTCCACCGCGTAGGCCCAACCGCGCAGATCGCTGCGGCGATCGCCGGAACAAAGACGTCGTTCGAGCGTCTCCGAACGCGAGAAAAAGAGAGCGACAAAGATCGGCCAAGGATAAGCGCGCTCCCGGCCCCTGGCATCCTGCCTCTCCGGGTCACGACCGGCTGGCAGGATCGAATCGCCGAAGAAAATGCGCATCCGCGGCCACCTTGAATGCCTTCCTGCCCGCAGACCGAAGTACCCGATTCGGGCGGTCTGATGAGAGCGAAGACTGGACGGAAGTCGGCTCGCAGCGTCTCGCCTCAAGAACGCACACTTCACGTTACACGGTCGTGGCCCAGGAGCTCTCACCCCTGTGTCGAGGGAAATCCTCGCGCAAAAACGGTGGAAGGAGACAACGTCGTGAATGCACTCGCCTCCGGAAAGTCGCCCGCTGCAAAAAAAACCTCTCGCACGCACTTGACGTCGGGTCCACCTCAGACTGGGCCGGGAGGTCTCGAGGCGCGACATCAGGGGGGCCCGCGCGAACGAGCCGAGACAAAGGCGCTCGGACCGGGAGACGCCTGAACGACACACACGGAAGAGCGAGAGCGGGAGAACGGCGCGCCTACGCCGTCACTGCGGCAACGGGCTTCGGCGCTACGAGCCGATGTCCTTGTCGGGATGGGGCCGGACGAGCAGTCGACCTTGGGCGTCGCGCGTGACCATGACCGTCTTGCCGTACGCGGCCTGGAGAGCGTGCGTGGCGCGCAGCACGATGAAGCGCTCGCTGTCCGAGACGACGGCGTAGGAGGCGCCGGCGGGATCCTGCGCGAGACCGTGACGCGTGCCCGGGTCCCGCCGCACCGCGTCCGTTCGCTTTACCACGAGTGGACGCGCTGGCTCGAAGAAGGCCCTGCCCCTGACGAGCATGCCCTGGGACTGGGGTCGAGCTCGATGTGCTTAGCGCGGCTGCCGAGCAGCTCTTTGCCCACAAGAGCCAATCTCGGCTCACGGTCGAATGGGCTCGGATCCCCATGGTCATAGTTCCCCGGAAATCGCCTGGCCAACTTCCCCCGGACTTCCGTGGTCAAAGATTCCCGGAAATTGGTAGCCCTCTACGGCCTCGCTCGCGTATCGTGGTTTCAACGCGACATCCGGACGCGTTCGGCGAGCGCAAAGTACGCTTCGAGTGCAACCAGATAGTGCTCTCGGGTAGCCGCATGCGCCGTTTCGGCGTCGGCGCACGCCTGTACATCGGCTGGCGACACGCGGAGCCACCTCGACCGGGCGGCGACGAGTTCTCCTTTTGCCTTGCGCACGGCCGCGGCGAGAGCGGCGAACTTTTCCGAATCGCTCCTTGGTTTCCCCGGGCCAAAGCAGACAACGCGAGCAACCCGTTGGCTAGACCCGGGCGGCCTGGCGGCTCGAATCATAGTGCTCCTTCAGACGAGCCGGCTTGTCTCGTGCTCCTTCGGCCCATGCGAACGAGCCGAGACGAAGGCGCTCGGACCGGAGAACGGCGCGCGCACGCCGTGACCACGGCGATGGCTCAGCGCTACGAGCCGATGTCCTTGCCGGGATCGGGCCGGACGAGAAGTCGACCTTTGGGGTCGCGCGTGACCATGACCGTCTTGCCGTGCGCGGCGCGCAGAGCGGCGGTGGCGCGCAGCACGACGAAGCGCTCGCCGTCCGAGACGACGGCGTAGGAGGCGCCGGGGGAACCTGCGTCGCCGAGCTGGACGCGTCCGCGGAAGGC
>CAWKAF010000043.1:0-3520 GCA_963847465.1 uncultured delta proteobacterium
TGCAGCCTCTTGGGAAATCACCACGCTCCCGATTTCGTTTCGCTCAACGACAGCGCCGCACGGGCACGGCAAGAGCTGCACATGTCGTTCGGGAAGCATCTGAGCTCTCGTGCGGAGCTCGGCCCGTAGCACGGCACCTCGGCGGTCGCTGCGAGTACAGCCCGCAGGCGATCTACCTCCGCCATCAGATCCGACATGGCCCGTAGGTCGCTCATCGCTACATCCGCATTCGTCGGCGCCGGGATGGATTGGTGGCGCCACGAGATGGTTGACCGCGCCAGATGGTGACAGGAGTAGGCGTAGGTGAACGACCGCCTTCAGGGTCTCGTCGTTGATTCCGTTTGCGTCGTCGTCGTTGATCGCCTTGCAAAGACGGGCGGCAGCGGTGATCGTGGTTGTCGCGCATGACTGCGTCAGCTTCACCCCGCTGCGTACCCATCTCCGTTCCCTTCCTGCGCCTCCTAGCCGGGAGGCGCGCACGCTACTCGGCCTTTTCGTCGACACGATGTCGTACTCGTCAATCGCGTCGATCACTGCGTCGATGACGCGCTCTGGCTCGGGCGCCTCGCGGGCCGACCCACTCTCGGACGACCTGCGCTAGCTTCGCGGTGCGCGCTTGCATGTCCGCGCGCTCCTGAATCGCCTTATGCAGTGTCTCGCGACCGCGTTCCAGCGCTTCCTCCAGCAGCCGCGCGTCGCGCCCCTGCGCCTCGTCACGCACCTCCAGAAGCATGGCGACCCACGACTCCACCTCACCGTGCAAGCAGCCGCTCGGACAGCTCCTTCATGGCTCATGTGGTTGACCCGCATGAGCCACCCTTCGGCCAAACCTCGCAGCCTCTCGTCGCTCGCCATCGTCTTGTCCTCCTTCGCGCGCATTTGTCTCGACCGTTCCTGTCTACGCGTGCCCACGCATGGCGCGCTGGTACGCGATCTGTTTTCCGACTTCCGTACCTCAGGAGGTCGTAGTGCGTCTTGAGTCCGCTTTCCTCACGAGCTCGCGCGGACATGGCCCGCACGCGCACTGCCACGGACGTCCACACGTTTCGTCCGCCTCTGCATGCTGGCAAGCGGCGGCGAACCACCATTCGATCTCGTGCCCCGTCTTCGCGCGCATGGTTAGTCCTCGTCCGTGATCACAATCGGAGGCGCTGTCACACGGTGCGGATACACTCGCTCGTGCGGCGTCAGCTCGCACCGCGCCCCAATTCCGCTGACGTAGTCGCATCGCGGGTCACCTTCTGCGGCGATCAGCGGCGGCAGACCGATTCGGCCGGTCCCCTCGCATGTCGGGCACATCCTGGTGTCGTTGGCGCGCATCATAGTCCCCAGAATCCACGCAGCTTGTGAGGCCACGATCGCGCAAGGCGCCCCCCACACCAGAAGCCAACCAAAAGTCCGGTCGCGTGGACCGCTATCAGCATCGCGTCGACCATCACTCCGTCCTCTGCGCGCCAGCGCGCATTGATGTCCTCGATTGCACCTTCACTTCTTCACGTCCTCCTCGTCCCCGAGCCCTTCGGTCGGGTTGTGCCGAAAGATGGTCGCCGGCCGGATGTACGTCATGAGCACCCGCTCGTTCTTGTGCCGCGTCTGCCTCATGATCCGGTCGAACGGGATGCCCTTGCCCGCTGCCGTCGTGACGAAGCCGGCCCGGAGCGAGTGACCCGCAAAGCGCTCAGGGTCGAGCCCAGCGCGCTCGGCGTACTGCTTGACGATGGTGGCCACGACCCCCGACGTCATGGCCTTGTCGCCATAGCAGTCGCTCCGCGAGTCGATGCGGCGGAAGATGGGGCCCGACTTGATGCCGCTGACCTCCAGGTACCGCTGTAGGAGCGCGATGGGACATAGCTTCTGGTCCTTCTGCGGGTAGATGCCGAGCTGCTGGCCCTCGGCAAACTTGTCGGTCTTCGAGCGCGGGATGGTGAGCGTCAGGCCGTGCTCGCCGAACTCCAGGTCTTCGACCGTGACGGCGACAAGCTCCGACCGGCGCATCGCGGAGAAGAAGCCCAGCGAGAGCAGCGCGCGGTCCCTGATGATGGTCAGATCCTCGAATCGCCGCTCCCCCATCTTGGCGAGGCAGGCGCGCAGGTCCGCAATCTCCAGCGGTGCCACCTGGCGCTTCTTCGAGCCGTGGCGGTACCGGATGCCGTGCATCACCTTCGTGATCGCCGGGATGGCCTGGGGCCAGTCGTGGCCGGCCGCGCGAACCGTCTGGACGATGGCCGACGTAAGCGCGCTCGATGCCCCCGTACTTGCGCTTGAGCATGTGCGTCTTTGGTTTGCCGGTACGGAACTCGTTCCACGTCACCTCGACGTTCCCGTCCGCGAGCGCCGCGAGATAGACCGCCACCGTCGGGACGTCGGGCGGCATCGACGGCAGGCCCCGCGACTCGGCCCACTTCGCGAAATAGCCGAAACTCCGTGTCGTAGGCCTTGCGCGTCCGGTCCGCGATCGTCGACTTGCCGTAATACGCGGCGCGGGCGACGAGGGCGGGCAGCTCGGCGCTGGGGGGCTTGGCGAGGTCATTCATCGGCCGACTCCTTGACGGGAGCCTCGCAGGTGCCCCACCTCTCACACCCCGTTGACGGACGAATCAGCTATCGACGTCTTTGCCTCCACGCTTCGTGCGCGACCAGGCCACCGCATCGTCGATGAGCAAAGGTAACTCACGCCGTTTCTGCGTTGGGTCACGCTCAGCCTTCGGCGCCTCCTTGGAAAACATCGAGTTCTTCGATACAGCCTCCATCGCTCGTATTCTGTCGATGCGGCTCGGGTCGAGATCGGCGACGAGGCGTATCTCCGTCTTGCCAGCGTTGATGCACGGCCAGCACCCAACGCGTTCGGCGCCCAGTTTATAGAGTGGGTTGAGCGGAATGCCGGCCCGATGGTGCTCGTCGATGACGTCTTGCAGCGTCCAGTTCAGGATCGGGCGCCACCGGTCGCAGTCGTAGGCGTCGAAGTATTCGCGCTCCGACATGACGGCGCGTTTGCGACTCTCCTCCGCACGAATGCCGGTGAGGACGAGCACTTCGTCCCCCGTTTCTGCCCGAATACGATCCGAGCTCTCGCGCAGTCGGCTGAATCTTCAGTTCGTCAGTGCACCACCGAATGCCGGACGACGGAAATCCGCGCAACCGACGAACCCGCTCCTCGAAAGTCTCCGGCCCACGCACGCGAACGATCGTCTCGCCGAGAAGCTTCTCGATCTCGTCGATATACTGGTACGTCGCGGGATGCTCCCATCCCGTGTCGGCAAACAGGACTCGCCGAGGGGCGAGTCCTGTTCTGCGCGCCCAGAGCCAAAGAGCCGTGGAATCCTTCCCACCCGAGTAGCAGATCACGTTGATCATCGGCTACGCTTCTTCATGTGTGGGCCCTCCAAGCCCGCGCCAAGGCCGGGACGTTTGCAGCGTCGCCGGCCATTCTCTTGTACGGTGCGCTCACCGCGACGTCAAGCCGGCTCGCGTATTATTGCTAGCGCTCCGTGGCCTGACTTCTCGCCGTTTGCCTAGTCGC
>CAWKAF010000044.1:0-15612 GCA_963847465.1 uncultured delta proteobacterium
CTTGATGCTCCCAACCGGTTTCCGTGACCGGTCGTCGCCTGCGGAGGTCCTCGTCATCAGTTCCGTGTTCAAGAGGATGACGTTCAGCGGATTCTTGAGATCGTGTGAGACGACCGAGAGCAGGTCATCGCGGATGCGAGTGGCTCTCTGCGCCTGCTCGTAGAGCCGTGCATTGTCGATCGCGAGGGCGGCACGATGCCCGATTTCCTCGGCCAGCTCGAGGTCGCGCGCGCAATACCGGCGCCCGGATTCAGCCGCCGCGAACGTGAGCGCACCGAGCAATCGTCCGCGGGCGACGAGAGCCACCGACATCATGGAATGGACGCCGGTCTCCCTCAGAAGTTCCGCCTGGGCCTGGTTCTCCGCGATGGTCTCGAAGCTGAATCTCCTCGAGGACGAACGACTTGCCCGATCGGATCACCTCGGCCAGGGGGGACTTCCCGCCGGGATCCGGTGAAAACTGCCTAATTCGGTCCACGAGGTGCTGCTTGGTCGGGTCCGCCAATGCGACATCGAGGCGCTGGCTCCGCCCGTCCTCCGCGACCTCGTCGACGAAGCAGATGTCCGCAAGGAACGGAACCACGGAATGGATCACGGCACCGAGCGTCCTTGCGTACTCCAGCGAGGAGAAGAGAAGCGCGCTGGTTTCGGCGAGGAACCGCTGCGTCTGCTCGTCGTGCCGTGCGTCGGTAGCCCTCCTCTCCGCCGCAGCCTGCCCGGCCGCGGCTTCGGCCTGCCTTGCGGCAACGTTCGCCAGTCGGTCGAGTGCGATGGCGAGCTGGTTGACGACGGCGTTGACGAACATCAGGTCCGCTTCGTCGAGCGGTTGGGCGCTTTCCACCTGCAGGGCGCCGAAAATCCTGCCTTGCTCGACGATGAGAGGAAGGACGACGAAGCCGGCGTTCCCTCCAGAGTCGGGCGGCGGTGGAGTGGTCGACCGGCTGGAAAGCGGGCTCGCGCCGGTCGCCGCTTCGAGGTGGAGCTTGACGGTGAACCCCCGGAGATAGCTATAGGCCGTCTGCGCATGGGCCATCGCCGCTTGCAGTCGGGCTTGACTCGTGCCCTCCGAGTGCCACACGACAGCGCGCGTCCGGGTGTACTCACCTTGCTCATCGAGCATCAGGATCGCGATGCACACGGGAACGGTCTCGGTGAAAAGGCCCAGGATCTTGGGCACTGTCCGATCCACACTCTCGAACCGGGTCAGAAGCTTGCTGATCTCGTAGAGGTTCTGGAGGCGCCGCTGGGCGCGGTCTGCTTGGGCAGCCCCCTCCTTCGCGCGCGCTCGCTCTTGCAGACGAGTCTCGTCGCGCACCGTCCCCCCATCGCCCGCGCTCATCGGCGGTTTGCCTTCTTGCGTGACGACTTGCGCACGGGGGAGCTTTTGGTTGGCGACGTGGGGGTGCTTCCCGCCAGCCGGTCGCCGATGCGCATGCCCTTCTCGCCGATGAGGGTGGCGTACGTGCCTCGATCATGGGCGCTGCCCCGCGTCTTCACCACCCTGAGCGCGGGGAGCAGGTCACCACCTTCTGTCGGGACGTAACGAAGCATCATCAGGTTGTCGGCCAGCGGAGACAACCCGCGCTCGCTAACGTCACCGAAGTAGAGCGAGGGCGATTCGACGGCGAGGACGCTGGTGACGTCGAGGGCCTTGAAGCGGGCCACGAGCCTGTAGAGAGTCTGCCAGAACTGCTCAGTGGCCATGCCCTCGCGCGCGATGTAGGTCGCGCTGTCCAGAAACACCCTTCGCGCTTTGCGGCTGCGGATCTTGTCTCCGAGAACGCTCAGCAGCTGGGCGGCCCGGGCGTGCTCATGCGCGAGGTAGACCAGCTCGACGATGCCTTTTTCAACCCACTTCCGAAGCGGAAGCTTGAGCGCATCCGCGGTCGCTAGGAGCTGCAATGAGCCTTCTTCGAGCGTGAAGATGAGGCCCGGCTCTGCGCGCGTGGCGCCCTCCAGAATGAACTGGAGGCCGAACGTCGTTTTGCCGATGCCGGTGCTCCCGGCGATGATCGTTGCGCTGCGCTTGAACACGCCGCCCCCGAGGAGGGCGTCAAGACCGGGGATCCCCGTGGGCAGACGCGATGTCTCGAGATTTCGCTTCGGCCCCGCCTCGGCATTTTCTTCGGAATAACGCGGAAAGATCTGCACGCCACCCTTCCCGATGACCAGGTTGTGTCGTCCCTTGAGATGCGCGGTGTTGCGGAGCTTGTAGACCTCGATGTACCGCTGGCGCTCCGAGCCTTCCTCGACCGCACTCAGGAGAATGACCCCGTCGACGACGGTTTCCTCCACCCCGAAGCGGCTGATCTGATTGCTGCCGTAAGGAATGTCTGCGGTAAAGAAGCCCACCGCCCCGACGTTCTGGACGATGCTCGCGAGCTGGAAAGTCTTTTCCCGGACGATCTGGGGGTCCTTGATCTTGTGGAGGAAGACCGAGATCGAGTCGACCACCACCCGCTGGGCGCTCAAGGCCTCGACCCGCTCGCGCATCATGAGGAGGTGTCCCTCCACCAGGATCTCGGGCTGGGGGATGAACACCATCTCGACCATGCCGCGGTCGATCTCGCGTTGGAGATCCCAGCCCAGGCCGTGAGCCGCGGCCAGCAACCGTTCCGTCGTTTCTTCGAAGGAAAAGAGGATCCCCTTTTCGCCGGCCAGGGCGCCGCGATAGATGAACTCGAGCCCCAGGACCGTCTTGCCGGTTCCGGCCACGCCAGTAACGAGAAGGCTGCTGCCAGGCGGAATGCCGTCCCCGATGATGTCATCGAACTTCTCGATGCCCGTCTTGCACCGAGGCCCCGGCTTCTCTGCACGGGGCTTGCGGTGGATAGTCGTGCGAGGAGAGAAGACCTCGACCCCGTTCGAGGTGATGACGAACGAGTGCTCATCGCGGCTGTGCTGCGTGCCCCGCATCTTGACGACCTGCAAAAACCGCTGCTGTTCACCCGCTGACTCGCGTTGCGAAAGAATGATGTGTCCATCGACGACCGAGAAGAGCGGATTGGCGACGAATTCCTCCGTCGCGTACTCACCCAGCAGCAGGCCAGTGGTCTCCCAGGCCATGAGGTTCACGGCGATTTCGTAGCTGAACTTGCGCAGCTCCTCCTTCGACTTGGCCAGGTCATCGAATGTCTTGAAGCTGTCGATGACGATGACCGCCGGCTTGACCTTCCTGATCTCATCCATGATGAGCGACAAGGTTTGCTCGAGCCCCTTCGAGCGAAGGAGCACCCCAAGGTCGACGAAGGAGAAATCGTCCTCGAGTTTCTTCGCGTCGAAGAAGCTGAACTGCTTGAGGTAGCGCAGTGTCTTGGCGATCGGCTCCGAGAGCGTATTGCAGTAGAGAACGCGGCTCTTCGTCGAGGCCGCGTGAAAGCAGAATCTGTTGGCAGAAGATCGTTTTGCCCGAACCGGGTGCACCACTGACGACGGTGACCGAATTCTTCGGCATCCCGCCCTCGAAGATTGCGTCGAAGTTACGGACGCCCGTTTCAATGCGCGGGATCTGTTCTTTCGTCGTCATGACGTGACTTCCTCGCTGTCATCGACGCCCCCGATGGGTCCGGGCTCGTCTTGCGTCGCCTTCCCCGTGCGCCCCGGCTCTTCGAGAGCGACCTTCGAGAGCTCTGCGTGAAGCGCGGGCGTCAGCACATCGGAGGTCAGGTTGCCGAGCACCGTGAGAAATTCCACGAGGACGAAGCGGACGACCTCTGCGAGATTGCGGTCACTCCGGACAGCTTCCTGCGTGCGGAACTCATCGAAGCGAACCCCGGTTCCCTCAATCTTCAGCGTCGATAGAACCGAGTACTTTTCGGAGGCGGTGTAAAGGACGCGATCGGCGATCGCGTTGAGCGTGACCTCGCCGAGCGTGACCAGGGTGCGCTTCCAGAGAGCGCCCAGAGCGCGTTCGAAGAGCGTGACCAACTGCGCGGGGGACAGGCTCTCGCCTGACCCTTCGAGCCACGCCTTCACGGACGCGGCGTGCTTGCCCTCGTCAGTACGCATGACCTCGACCTACATTGCGCATCGGTGCAGGACGCTACCACTGTCAGCCTTCCAAGACCGCACGAGGGCGGAGATACCCCCCCCCCCCCACCGTTAACACACCGGAAGTACATGGGATTCCGCGCTGATCGCGGTGGTCTTTGGCGTGCCCTTCGGCGGACGAGTTTGTTGGGCCTGCACGTGACAGTCGCGCGCAACCCGCCCGGAACCAGCACTCGGGTCGAGCGCCGGCGCGGTGCCGTAGGTTCGGGGAGTAGCGGTAGCCGACCTCTTTCGAGACTGCGTCGGTGCCTCAATCCGAGCCGTGGTCCGTCTCCGGCGCCCGCCCTTCACACCGGACATGGGGATTTCTTCCATCCGGCGTTGCCAGCCGAGTCAGTGAGCGGGCCTATGCGCGTTGCATCCTGGACTCGCTGCGCGTCGGAAGGACACGGTAGTCGTGGAAGAGTCCCCACGTCCCGTAGATTTCCTTGGCGCTCCACGTGGTCCAGGCGCGACCGCCGCGTCGCTTGGGGCGTTGTCGACTCGCGAAGCGACGGACTTTCTTCTCGACCTCCCACGCGACGAAACTGAGGTCGCGACTCGCGTTGCCCCAGTGGAAGTAGTTCACCCATCCGCGGACCCTCGGGTTGACGACGCGTCGCACCACCTCGGCGACCGGGTGGTGCAAGCGCTTCCGCATCGTCTCTCCAAGCGCCCGAAGAAACTCGGTTCGCTTCTTCCTTCGTGGCCGCGCGAGCACCATCTTCTTTCCCGGCGCTGCGCTGTAGTCTACCCAGCGAAACGTGTAGCCGAGGAAGTCAAAGGCTTCTCCGGCTCCGAAATCGATGATGCGCGACTTCTCTTCGTTCACGGTGAGGTCCAGCTTGCCGAGCTCCTGCCGCAACCGGCGCTCAACCTTCGGCGCCCAATCTCTCGCCGCTGGATGTGCGCTCACCAACACGACCATGTCGTCTGCGAAGCGCGTGTAGCGCACGACTTCGTAGTCGCCCTGCTTCGTGGCCTCTTGCGCCTGTTCGAGCATCCGGTCGACGCCGTCAAGAAACACGTTCGCCCACAGTGGCCCGATGACGGACCCCTGCGGCAGCCCGCGCTTGCCGCTCGCCTTCAGGATTCTCTTGCAGAGCCAGAGCACGTCATCGTCGCGGACTCGTCGGGCAATCTTCGCCAGGAGCAGGTCATGCCTGACCGTGTCGAAGTAGCTCTTCAAGTCCAGGTCGATGACCTGGTGCAGTTGCTTGACCAGGCCCACCCGGACTCGCTCGAGCGCATCGTGCGCGGAGCGGCCCGGCCGGTACCCGTAGGACCCCGGTTGAAAGTCCGCCTCGAAGATGGGTTCGAGAATCAGGCGCACTGCCCCCTGCACCACCCGGTCTCGGATGGCCGGGATCTTCAGGCCCCTGACCTTGCCCCCCTCCTTCGGGATGTTCACGTGCCGGCACGGGAGCGGGACGTAGCTCTTGTCGCGCAGCTCTTGGCGCAGGCTGTCGAGCAACCGCTCGACCCCTTCGCGTTCGACCTGCTCGAAGGTCACTCCGTCCACTCCAGGCGCACCATGGTTTTGCTTCGCGAGTTGGTACGCCTCCCTCAGCACATCGAGCTTCCACACGTGCGTGTAGAGGCCCCAGAAGCGATGCTGCGGGTCCGCCTTCGCCTTCTCACCTATCCGCGTTCTCAGTTCCTGCACACCGATAGAGGTCTTTGTCATCTCCTCCGTGCCTTTCCTCGTTCGCGGTCCCTCGACCAGCCGGGTCCCCTTGCACGCCGGGGCTCACTCCCCGGTCGTCGCTCCTCTTACAGGCAAGCGTCCCGCCGCGTTACCGGCGGTTCTTCGCTCCGACGGACCCAGCGGCCACCCTCTGGCCTTCGACGCCGTTGCCGGCGCCTACCTTGCTCCGGGGTCTTTCTCTCCGGGGCCAGGAGGGCTTCACCAGTTCCAATGCAACCCTTCGCTGCGTGCTGCCGTCATTACCCCGCCGGAATCGGTCGTGGCTATCAGCCAGCGTTCTTCCACAACCGATGCGGCCTTCACCGTTCCACTAGCGGCTCGGCTTCCGGACCTGATCATCACGGGGCTTGCACAACGTTCGATGCCTGCGGCCCGCAGCGTCGCTCCCCGGCCTCACCGCCGGGTTCGTCAGGAGGTACCACGCCGTGCTTTCGCCACTCCAACGTGTCTCCTCAGCTTCACGGCTCCCTGGCCGTTACCGTGTCGAGATTTTCACTCGCTGGGTCACACCGCCTTTCTCTGGTCACGCAGTGGAACAAGATCGAACACCGGCTCTTCTCTCACATCTCACAGAACTGGCGCGGTCGCCCCCTCGTTGACCACCAGACGGTGGTGAGCTTGATCGCGAACACGACAACCGCCAGTGGACTCAAGGTGAAGGCCCGACTTGATCGCCGCCGATACCGGACCAAGGTCAAGGTCCCGAATGCCACAATGCGCGCTCTCGCGATCACGCCGCGTCGGTTCCACGGAGAGTGGAACTACAAGATCAGCCCGCACGCTCATGCGTAGTGATCGCCTCTCTTGTTTCTGCGCGCACCCTAAGTGGCGACCGACCAGATGGGCAGACCCGCTCCTGACGAAAGGCTTAACTAGTTCTCGTCCGGGAACGGTAGCTGCGCGAAAACAAAGGGCCTTTGGTCCGCGCGTCATGGAAATAGGACCGAGGGTTCCGCTGTTTTATCGAGGAAAACGCCAATTCCCCTCGAAAAACCTCGGAGCCCTCGATGCGGAAAACCTACCACGCGCAGCTACCTTTGACGTCCGCGAACCCGCACCCCCGCGCGGCGGAACTCTGCGAGATGAGCGCCTTGCTCGATGCGAGCGTTGGGGTGCTCCGACGCGTTCAGGCTGACCTGCTTCGCCAAAGAAAGGCCGACGCGAAGAGGGGACGCGAGGGCATGACGGCCGAGCAGGTCGTGCGTGCGGCGCTGGTGAAGCAGATGTTTGGGTCCAGCTACGAGGAGCTTGCCTTTCAGCTCAGTGACTCGCTCGTGCTTCGCGGCTTCTGTCGCCTTTCGCCGTCGGCGGCACCGCCGAAGAAGTCTGCGTTGCAGGCGAACATTGCGTCGATTCGCCACGAAACGTGGGAGGCGATGAACAAGGCACTCGTGTTGAGGGCGCGCGAACGCAAGCTCGAGGACGGCCGATGGATGCGCACCGACACCACCGTGGTCGAGTCGAACATCCACCATCCCCTCGACTCATCGCTCTTGTTTGACGGCGTACGCGTGCTCTCGCGCACGCTCCTGCGGGCGCACGAGGAGTACGGCACGGTCACCTGCAATCATCGACGACGGGCGAAGCGACGCGCCATAGCGATTCTCCATGCGGGCACCATGACGAAGCGTGTTCCGCTCTACAAGGACCTGCTCAAGATCACGCACAAGACCGTGCGCGCGGCGGAGACGGCGCTCGCGGATCTCACGCGCCGCGGGGCCCTCGGCTTCGTCGCCACGCTTTCGCACTTTCTTCCGCTCGTAAAACGCATCATCGACCAGACCGAGCGACGCGTCCTGAGGGGCGAGTCGGTCCCGGCGTCCGAGAAGCTCGTCAGCCTCTTCGAGCCGCATACCGACATCATCGTCAAAGATCGGCGAGACACTCATTATGGGCACAAGGTGACGCTCTCGACAGGGCGTAGCGGCATCGTCCTCGACCTCGTCATCGAGAAAGGCAACCCCGCTGATTCCACGCTGACGGTGCGCTCGGCCGAACGACACGCTGCGCTCTTCGGCGAAGCTCCCGAGCGCGCGGCCTTCGATGGCGGTTTCGCCGCGAAGAAGAATCTCGAAGCGCTTCGCCAGTCCGGGACGCGCGAAGTCTGTTTCTCGAAGCCCGCCGGTGTGCCGATCGACGAGCAGACTTCCACGCCTCGCGTGCGTCGCATCCTGAAGAGCTTTCGCGCCGGCATCGAAGCCACGATCTCGTTTCTCAAGCGCTCATTTGGACTCTCCAGATGTACGTGGACCGGGCTCATTCGTTTTCGCGCGTACTGCTGGTGCTCCACCGTAGCTCACAACTTGTTGACGATGGCGCGCACCCTCCTCGCGCGAACCGCGTCGACCGACCCATCTCGGGACCAGGGAGGCGAATCAAAACGACCAGGCGGGAGGGTGCCTCGTATCAGATCACGGCGTCGATCGATTTTTCACGGCGCCCCAGCGCCGCCTAGGGGGCCCGGTCACCCCGGTTGGGCGAGGCGACCGGGGCGAGAACGGCCCGAGGTCAGCGGCGTCGCGAGCGGGGGTGGGGTCGGGTCTTGTTGGCCGGCGCGGCGGGTGGTGGGTTAGCGGCATCGAGCGCCGGCTTGAGCCTGGGCCGGTACGACTCGCCCTCGATGACGAAGTCGTAGGCGGCGTTCTTGAATCGGTCGACGGCGCTCTGCGCGAGTAGGACGTCGTCGAACATCGCGAGCCACTCGGCGGTGTCGCGATTGCTGGTGACGATCATCGAGGCCCGGCCCGTGCGCTCGAGGAAGAGCTGGTAGACGTCCCTGCTCTCTTCTTTGGTCATGGGCTCGAGGGCGAAGTCGTCGACCACGATCAGGTCGACGCTGGTGAGGGAGACCATCTCGGCGTCGCGGGAGTTGTCGAGGCGACTTTGCCGGAGCGTGCGCAGCATGGCGTCGGCGCGCACGAAGCGGACGTTGTAGCCGTGGCGGCAGGCGATGTGGCCGAGGGCCTGCGACACGAACGTCTTGCCGACGCCGACGGGCCCGAGGACCACCACGTGGCGATGGGCTTCGAGAAAGCGCAGGCTCACCAGCTCGGCGAGCATGCGCTTGTCGAAGGTGACCTTGGAGGATTTGTCCCACTGCTCGAGGCGCATCGCGGGGTCGAGCCCGGCGTCGCGGGCGCGGTTGTCGGCGGCGGTGCTGTCTCTGCGCGCAATCTCGTCGGTGAGCACGAGCAAGAGCAGGTCGTCGAGCGACATCTCCTGCTTGTCGGCGAGTACAAGCCGCTCGGGCAGCGTGTCGAGGATGCGCCCGAGCTTGAGGCGCTTGAGCGCGGTGACGAGCTCCGGGTTGATCGTGGGGAGGCCATCAGATGCCCTCCTTCTTGCTCGGAGCGCGCGTCTCGAAGTGCGCTTCGGATCGGGCGAATCGCGGCAGCGGAAGCTGCACGATCTTGCCGTCGTGGCTCGTGGGGGCGGCGGGCTTGGCGGCGGCCTTGAGCATGCGGGTGATGCGCGCGACGTCGACGACGTCGAACGCCAGGGCGCTCTGGCAGACGGCTTCGACGCGGCCGTCGGTGTACTTGTCGCAGAGGCGTAGCAGCGCGTACGCGGCGCGCATCCGCGCCCAGGGCAGCGGTCCGCCGAGCAGCCGCTCGGCGTAAATGCCGACGTGGGTGCCCTTGTGGCGAGCGCGCGCTCGCAGCGCGTCGACGCTGCGAAGGGCGTAGTCGGCCTTGCCCGAGGGGTAGTCGCTGGGGTCGGTCGAGCGTCCGCCCGGGCACTGGCGCGGATGCATCTTGATGAGGTCCGTGCCCGCGTAGATCTTCACGCTCGTCTTGTCGGCGCGGGCGCGCACCATCTTATTGCGGTGGATGGAGGGGACCGAGTAGAGGGCGCGCGCGACTTGGATGTGGTGGTCGGGATGGACCTTGGCCTTCTCGACCCAGAGCGGCACGTCGAAGGGCTCAGCGGGAGCCGGGAGCATGGTGGGCTTCTCGGTCGACTCGAACAGCTCACGCGGCACGGCGCGCGTGGTGCCGTGCACGCGCGCACCGGCGACGTCGCGGCACCAGGTTTCGGCGCTCTGGCGCGCGTCGCCCAAGCCCGTGAAGGTCTCTCCGTCGAACCAGCTCTCGCGCACGTAGGGCACTTGGTTTTCGACGCGGGGCTTGTCCTGGGGAGAGCGAATACGCGCCGGGTCGACGAAGATGCCTCGCGCCTGCACGTAGTCGAGGAACGCGGTCGCCAGGGTCGGGCTGAGCGCGTCGGGCGTCTTGACGATCGCCTTCATGTTGTCGGGGACGATCGTGCGGATCATCGCCGCGAAGAAAGCCCACGCGTGGTCGAGCCCCTCGCAGACCGTCTCGGTGGTCTGCACGAACGAGGGCCACACGAACTGGTAGCGGCTGAACGACAGCGTGATGACGAGCGCCCATAGCGAGCGCACCCGGCCCGTATCCGGATCGAGCATCGGGCCCATCTTGCCGAAGTCGACCTGCGCCTCCTGGCCGGGAGGCGGGTCGTCGACGCGGACCGTCGGCGCCTTTTGGCCCCAGCCGAGCTTTTGCATCGCGAAGCGGCGGAGCGTGTCGTAGCTCACCTCCAGGCCGTCGCGCGCAAGGAGCGTATGCACCTTGGTCAGCCGCAGCGGGCGCTTCTTGGTGAGCCATGCCTCGATGCGATCCTTGTGCGCTTCGACCGCCTGCCACTCGGCGCTCGGGTCGGGCAGAGGGCGCGCCTGCACGCGCTGCGCGACCTCGTGAATCTCGCCTTCGGTCAGCTCGCGGTCCTGCGGCAGCGAGCAACTGCGGGCGGCGCGGATGTAGCGGCGAACCGTCTTGCGGTCGACGCCCGTGTCACGCGCGATGTGGTGAAGACTCTGCCGCGCCGACCAGCGGCGCAGCACTTCCTTGATGTCGATCATGGTTAGCTCTCGGTAGGGCATGGGCTCCTTCCGACGGCGACCCGCGCCGTCGTCGGAACGAACCCTGGCTCACTTCCCGATCGCTCGACTCGAGACCCGCCTCGGGGGCCGGAACCGCTGGTCCCTTCCCCCTGCAAATCGGCTGGTCCCATGAGGCTGCGAAAAACTCCTCACCCCTCCCCCGCGGGTGGTCCCTTCTGCCTGCAAAAGGGGTGGTCCCATGACCCTGCAAAAAACACCGTCCGGCTGGTCCCAT
This sequence comes from uncultured delta proteobacterium, assembly GCA_963847465.1. Lineage (GTDB taxonomy): Bacteria > Myxococcota_A > Polyangia > Polyangiales > Polyangiaceae > Palsa-1150. The sequence continues at coordinate 10,876 of CAWKAF010000044.1, forward strand.
GAGGCTGCAAACCGGCACACGATCTCGTTTCTCAAGCGCTCATTTGGACTCTCCAGATGTACGTGGACCGGGCTCATTCGTTTTCGCGCGTACTGCTGGTGCTCCACCGTAGCTCACAACTTGTTGACGATGGCGCGCACCCTCCTCGCGCGAACCGCGTCGACCTGACCCATCGCATCGCGATCGCCATCCTCGCAGTCGACGATCTACGCCGATGATGTGCTCGTTTGTCCGCAGTCCAGCCTCCTCCCGCACGACGCCAACTTCGAACGGCGGTCACGCGCAGATTCGACCCAACGCGACCGCACTGAGGAGCGCCACCGGCCTGCGGATGCCCGCATCCGGCCTTTCCGGACGAGAACTAACTAGGCGACCTTGCCGCATCTTTGCCTACACGTCAACGGCCCCAAGAGGCCCTCTATGTGCGTCGCGACGAGAAGCGGCTTCGCGTGCGCGATCGGATCTCGCCATCGCCGCCAGGCTGCAGCCGCTTCGCAGTCCTTGATGCAGCACTGCGCGTGACCTTTACTTGCTCCAGGGTCGACTCGACCGAGGTGCGAGCGGAATGACGACGATCGCGCAGCCCGTTCTGGTCTCAGAGTCGCGTGCTCACCCCAGGGAGACGGGCGCGCTCGAGTTTCTCCTGGTCGGCGGTACCACGCCCCTTCTCTTCCTCTCGTCATGGTTGCTGCGGCGCACGGTCGGTCTCGACTCCGCGGACCTCGCGGTCGGCTTCCTCTTTTTCTACGGCGCGCACTTCATCAACGATCCTCACTTCGCGGTCACCTATCTCCTTTTTTACGAGAACGCCCGGGCGCGTGCGTTCGGCTGCGAGTTCGCTCCCTGGCAGCGGGCCCGGTATCTTGTCGCAGGGATCGTGGTTCCGGTGGGGCTCGTCGCCTGGGCGGCGACCGCGCTTGCGGCGAGGTCGCCCTACTCACTTGGCCTGCTCATCCAGCTGATGTTTTTCCTGGTTGGCTGGCACTACGTGAAGCAGGGCTTCGGTGTCATGACCGTGCTGGCGGCGCGGCGGGGCGTGCGGCTGCTCCCCCGCGAGCGCCTCGCTGTCCTCGCACATTGTTACGCGGGATGGGCCTACGCGTGGGCGAGCCCCTACGACCCCGGCAAGGAAGTCGAGGAGAAGGGCATCGTGTACACGACGATCGCGCACCCCCATGGGCTCGAGCTCGTCACACGGGCCATTTTTCTTGCGACCGCGGTCGTGCTCGTCGGCTTTCTGGCCGCCAAGTGGCGACGAGAGGGGCGCTTGCCGATCTTCACGCCGCTCACCGCGCTATTGTGCAGCATATGGGCGTGGTCGATTTATTCGAGCATCGACCCGCTCGTCGTGTATGCCATCCCGGCCCTCCACTCGATTCAGTACCTCTACTTCGTGTGGCTCCTGAAGGGGAGCGAAGCGCGCGAGCGCGAGGGTCCCCCGTGGTTCGAGCGCGCTGCGAGCGTGCGGATCGGGCTTCTCGCCGTCTCGGCGCTCGCTCTGGGCTGGCTCATCTTCCACGGAGTCCCCACGGCGCTCGACGACTCTCTGGTACCGCGTCGCTCTCGGTTCACGGCGATGGGCCAGACGCCGTATTTCGCCGCGCTCTTCGCCGTGGTGAATATCCACCATTTCTTCATGGACTACGTCATCTGGCGTCGCGAAAATAGGATGACGAGATATCTCACCGTCCTCGGTGCGCTCGCGCTGATCTCGATTCCGGATCGCGCGCTCGCCGCCCTGCCCCCGAGGGCGCCCGTCGTCGTGGCCGCGGTGGGAGACTCGCTCACTGACGTCCGCTCTCGCGGGGGCAAGTTCCTCGACGTCTTGCGGGAGCGCTGCCCGAAGAGCCGCTTCGACAACTACGGCAAGGGCGGCGAGATGGTAAACCAGATGCGCCGCCGGTTCGCCAACGAGCTGTTCGCACCGGGGAAGCCCGCGTACACACACGTCATCGTCTTCGGAGGGGTGAATGATCTCTACAGCGACGTCACTGCGGGCCGGACTCCATCGCTAATCGAGCAGGACCTGACGCTCATGTACCAGGAAGCAGGCAGGCACGGCGCCCGGATTGTGGCGTTGACCGTCGCGCCATGGGGAGGATTCGCACACTTCAACGTGTCGCGAAGCACCGCGACTCTGGAGGTGAACCGGTGGATCCTCGCGCAGCGCGACGCGGGAGCGATCGAGGCGGTCGTGGACACGTATTCGCTCCTTTCCTGCGGTGATCCCACGATGCTGTGTTCGAGGTATGCGGTGCCGTTCAGGGACGGGCTGCACTTCGGGGACGCAGGCCACGCGCGGCTGGGTGAGGCCCTGTTCGACCAGGTGTTCGCGAACTGCGAATGAAGTACGACCGCGACCGCGGTAACCGAGCCAGCCCCTCACGATGACATTTGCGCAGCTCGCGGTACGCAATTTCGCTCGCAACCGGCTTCGGGTAACACTCACGCTGTTCGCGGTCGCCCTGGCGGTCGTCGCGTTCTTGCTGCTCCGCACGGTGATGTGGGCTTGGACCGAGGGTGCGCATTCCGCGCCCAGCGACAGGATCGTCACCCGTCACCGGATTACCATGTCGTTACCACTGCCGAGGCACTACGTGGACGAAGTGCGCGGCGCTCCGCACGTCCGGGCGGCTACCTGGGCGAGCGGGTTCGGTGGCAAGAGCCCGCAGCACGCGACCGTGCTCTTCGGCAGCGCTGCGATCGATGCCGCGACATTCTTCGCCGTCTACGACGAGATGAAGCTGCCATCCGGACAGCTCGAGGCGTTTCAGCACGACCGGCAGGGCGCCATCATCGGCGACGCAATCGCCGCGAAAGTCGGGTGGAAGCTCGGCGACAAGGTCACCCTCGAAAGCGGCTTCTTCCCCGGTGACTGGCAGTTCACCGTCGACGGCATCTACACCCCGTCCGCAAAGTCGGTCAACGGCTCGAATTTCCTGATTCACTGGGAATACGTCAACGAGTCGCTCTCGAACGCACGCGGCGACAAGGACACCGTCGGGCTCATCATCAGCCGACTCGACGATCCGTCGCACGCCGCGGACGTCAGCCTGGAGCTGGACGGGCTCTTCGAAAACCGCGAGGCGCAGACGCTCTCGCAGGACGAAAGAACCCTCTCCGCTTCGCTTCTCGGCATGTTCACTGCGGTGCTCCGCGCCATGGAACGTCCTGGCCGCCGTCATCCTGGTCATCATGACGCTCATCTTGGGCAACACGATCGCGATGGGTGTGCGCGAGCGCACCGGCGAATACGGAGTACTTTTGGCGATCGGCTTTCTTCCCTCGCACATCGCGCGCTGGATCGTCGCCGAGTCGTTCGTGACGGCCATCGTGGGCGGCGCACTCGGCGCGCTTCTGGCATGGCCTTTCATCAACCTCTTCTTGCGCCGGTTCGTCGACGAAAACGTGGGCTCGTTTTTCCCTTACTTTGGACTGGATGCAGGCCATGCCCTGCTCGGGGTCGGTCTTTCGGGCGTCCTCGGCGCGGCCGCGGGGGCCATTCCCGCATGGCGCGCCTCGAGGCTGCGTGTGGTCGACGCCGTCAGGCGTGTAGGATGACGTCCATGGCGCTCCAGGTGGGGGACAAGGTCAAGTGGCGCGGCGTGGACGGACGCGTGCAACGGGGGACGATCGTAAGCATCGTTCAGAGCCTCACGGGCAAGCAAGCGAACGTGCAGACCCCGGAGGGGATCATGCCGATGCCGCTGCGTCAGGTAAGGCCCGACGAGTCCGGTCCTTCGATCGGAAGCTGACGCGAAGAGCCCCTCGTCTATTGACGAGACCGTAGGCTCCACGTGTCCAGGTTGTCCTGGCGTTTCCGTCCTTGTCGACGTTGTAGGGCGCGCCCACGTTCTCGCCGCTTGGGTATTGGACGTGAGGTGGAAATCACCGGTCGACGCACGACGAACGGCGTCGAGAAACGGTGCAAGCGTGCCCTTCGGCCTGGCTCACCGTCGTCGTTTCCGAAATACCCAGCGTCGATGGTTGCTGAGCCAGATCGTTGTAGCAAGCGTCGTAGTCGGAATCAGGGGCGCTTTGCACGCAGACGTCGCTGTTCCAGTAGAGGTTGTTCCGGGCGTGGCTGGCGGAGTCCACCCTATCGAATTCGCCGGCCGAAAGACGCAGTATCCGCTGACGTTGGCGATCGTGTTGTTGTAGAAGTAGAGGGGCCCGGCAGTCGTGTTGTTCGCCTGAATGACGCTGGGGTACCCGGAGTTGTCGGCGTCGTGGAAGACATTGCCATAAACGTAAAGAGCCCCGCTCTGCGTCCAGACCATGATCCCCTCGACGCTCCAGTTCCACCATTCGCCGTAGCGGAATGTGACGTTCTCGTTGCCGGCGTACTGAACCTGGTTGCCATGGCCGGCGCTGCCGCTGCCCGCCCATTGTCGTAGAATTTGCAATGATCGAAGACGACGTGTGAGGACCCGAGATGTTCACGTTTTCGTTCCCGCCATGAAACCGGCAGTCGGTGAAGAGAACGTTACCGGTCACGTTCAAGACCTGCACGCGGCGTCGTAGGAAGGGGTGAATTCGCTGGCGCCCGCGGGCCCCGCGAAATCGACTTGTCGAACGTGATGTCGTGGTTGTTTCCGGTCCCATTGGTGCCCGATCCCGTCCCGACGTCGGCCGCTGACTGGCCGATCGACGTATTGTTCGTGGGGCTGAGCCCAGCAATGTTGGACGTCTGCAGCGTGATGCCACTGTCGACGCGCCCGATCCCAAGAAGCGTAG
>CAWKAF010000045.1:0-11821 GCA_963847465.1 uncultured delta proteobacterium
GGTCAATATCGGCAGCGATGCAGTGACATACGAGACTGGCTGGGATGCGACGGACTGGAATCAGTACATCGCAACAGGGTCCGACGCAGGGAGCACCTGGGATACAAACCTGTTCTTGGCGAGCGGCCCTCCCGGGGAGGGATATCCCTCTAACGGCACGTGGACGAATTCCGCGAGCAATAACGAGAACCTGCCGATCGACTGCGTGAACTGGTACGAGGCGTACGCGTTCTGCATCTGGGACGGCGGGTTTCTTCCGAGCGAGGCCGAGTGGGAATACGCGGCGGCGGGAGGAAGCCAGCAGCGTGAGTACCCGTGGGGCTCAACGGCGCCTGGGATAAACGCCCAGTACGCGATATTTGGCTGCGGATACCCCCCCAACGGAATAGGAAGATGCCAGGGATTCGGGCTCGGGCAGATCGACATGGCGCCGGTGGGGACGGCGACGCTGGGAGCGGGTCTGTGGGGACAGCTCGATATGGCGGGCAACGCCAACGAGTGGACCTTGGACTCGTACGCCACCTACGTCGACGTGTACCGATTGCGCCTATCTCACAGCAGGCTCCGGACGCGTGGATCGGGGCGGCGACTTCACCGTCGCCACCCAGGGGTTGTTCGTCCCGGACCGCTACCAAGACGCCCCGTCGGAGCGCCTCTACTATCTCGGGCTGCGGTGCGCCAGGACTCCGTGAGCGGGCTGCATAATGTCGACGGCTGTCTCGCCCGAGGGCAGCGTCATTACCGACGTAACGAACCGCGAAGCCATCTGCGAACCTCGTCTCGGGCCAAGCGGGCGATGGTTGCCGCGAAGCCCAGTGAGCAGTCGCTGATGCGATCCCCGATGCCTCGCACGATTGCGTACGAGACCGAGGGGTGCCGCACCGCGAGCCGTTGAAGTGCCGGAGCGGAAGACGCGGCCAGATCGCGCTCCGGTCCGTCGGCTCGAACGGGTCCACCCACCTGCGCCAGGACGGGTCCTCGAGCGCAAGTGCGGTCAAGCCGATGATGCCGACCCGGCGCAGTCGATACGACGTCATTCGCGCGGCGAGCAGGTCGGGTCGCAGACCGGCGTGCTCCGAAAGGATCGAGGTCGAATCCCAGTCGCTTGGGTCCAGTCGCGCCGAGGCTGTCCTTCACGTAGTTCGCGACGGCGACGGCTGCGGCGTCCACGGATCCGGTAATAGTACTGCGGACCAAAAGCCGCCGAAGCAGGGCGCGCATTCAATCGAAGCGCGGCGGCGCTCATGCAGCCAAATCGCGGAGGAAGCGGCCAACGATGCAAGTCGATGAATGCACCATTGGACCGGTCGATCATCATCTGCGTCGATATGTTGTCGACGACTACGGCGAATCGCTTCCCGTTGCATAGGGTCCTGACGGCGCGGCCTAGAGAGCCCGACACGACGAGCGCGTCGGCATCGCACATCGGGCGAAGCAAGTGCCCGTTTGCCAGGCCGAAGGAAATGTACATGCCTTTGAGGACCAGAAGCTGCACTCCAATCGGCGCAATCTCCGCTGCAAGCGCGATCAACGATGCGCGGCACCGCTCAGCCTGGACCCAGGCCGTGACCTGTGACGGATCGGGAGCGTGGCTCCGAAGCGACGAGCTCATCGCGGCGCGGGTCTCGAACCAACGCTCTTTAGGGGCAGACCGAGGCCTGGTGGATCGCTGCGTCGCACATCCCCGCGTCGCAGCATTCTCCGGCCTCGCAGCTCGCCGCCGGCGAGCATTGAACGCCGCACGCCTGCCCTGTGCAACCGATCGCTTGACCGCACGCCCCCGGCCCGACGCAGCTGATCGAGGTGTTGGTCGCACTGCTCTTGATCGTTCCCGCGCACGCCTGGGCTGCTGCGCATGTGACAGCGCACGATTGGCCTCCGCACGTGACGGAACTCGCACACGAACCCTGCCCCACGCAGTCGATCTCGCAGCTGTGCGTGGCGTTGCATGCGATCTGGCCGCTGCACGCGCCCGGCAGCGAGCATTGCACGGTGCAATCAGAGCCCGCGCACGTCACGTCCCCGCACTCGTTGCCGGCACCGCCGCAAATGACCTCGCACGTGCTTGCGTCTGCGCAGTCGACGGCCTTGCACGACCCGGGATCCTGGCAATCCACAGTGCACGGGATGCCGTCTGGGCATCTTACGTTGGCGCCGCAGGGGGTCGCTGGCGTGCAATAGATCGTGCAGACACCGCCCGCCGCGCACTGCCCTTGCGGAACGGTGCAGAGAGCCTCGCAAAGCGCGGTCGCTTCGTCGGGTGCGTCTCGCGAGCCACCATCGGAAGCGTCGGTCGTCGCAGGCGCATCGGGCGGGGATCCGTCACCTGTTGCCATCCCCGTCGGGGCATCGACTACGTCCTCCGCAGCGTCCGAGCCGGTCGACCCGTCTCCCGTCGACCCGTCTGGATTGCCAGCGCCGGATTTGGACACGGCACATGCTGCCGCGCTACCGAACGCTGCAATAAGCAAGGTGATTCGCCAGCGTCGCGTCATTCCCACCCTCTCTCCTAAACGTGGCACAAAGACACTGGTCCGTCACTCCCTCGACGCCACGCGCCGCATCGTCGTCGCCATCGACGCCCATTGTAGGAGGGGCGCATCCGCTGTGAGATCGCGCAGGCCGTAGACGAGCAGTTGATCCGCCACGAGATCCAGCCGCTCACGGAACGACAACGTGCGCGGGAGCACGGGAGAAGGGCATCCTGCCCATCCCCGCCGACGGAGCGTGAAGGAAGCGCTAATTCGCGGGTCGCAGCAGGACGGATCGCACGAGCCTCCCCCAGTGCAACACGTTGGCGCTCCACGCGAGTAAGGAGCCTGTCTCGGACGGCAAAGGCTGCCCGGCGCCCGTGTCGAAGGGCCGACGGGCGAGTGCTTGCGGCCAGTCGGGGTCGCGCGATAACGGCACCAGATGCATGCACGCATTGCGCTCCGTCGCTCGGGTCAGCGAGACCCACACGTTGACGAGCGATGGAAGGCCGTCCTCGCCGCGCACGTCTTCGTACCATCCGCGGTGCGGTGCCCAGCCGCCTGCATCCACGCAAGGGTCGATGTGCCATGCCCAGACGTCCGCGATCGCCTCAAGGTCGTAATGCAGCGCCGAGCGGAAAAATGGAACGACGCGGCCGAGCATCCGCCACGGCTGGTCGTAGAGGTACAGGAACGCCGGATGAAGCCCCCGCGCTCGGATCGCCGAGACCGCTCGGGCCAGGGATCGCGCCTCCTCGTCGGGGACGAACGCTGGCGCCTGAAGGTATCCCTCGGCCACGAGGGCTCGACGGATCTCGAGCCCGGTCTCGTGTGAGCGGGGCTCCGACCGGCCGTCCCACGCCAGGCCGTCCTCGATCGTGAGCCACGGCGCCAAATTCCGCCAGGTGCTCGGGTCTTCCACCTCACGGAACAGCCGGGCAAGCCTCTCCACGCAGCTAGTCCTAGTACCTCGAATCTACGGAATGGAAGGGTAGAGGCGGCGAAGCTTGATCCTGGCGTCGGCGGCGGTGAAGCGCCAGTTGACCTTGCGGTGGGGTCGCGCGGCCTGCCAAGCGGAGACGGTCGTGTGGAGTTCGACGATGCTGCCGATGCGTTGATCGAGGCACTGACTCGACAGAGTCGACAGAAAGATCTCGGCGACGTTGAGCCAACTGCCGTGCTTGGGGGTGTGGTGGACCTCGAACCTCTCGACCAAACGACGAGCTTCGTGAGGCTCGAACGCTTCGTACAGGCACGACAAGTCGTGGATGTTGAGGTTGTCCATCACCAGGACGATGGCCGTCGCGCTTCGGTACGTCTCGTCGGATAGACGTGCCAGGAAGCGCGCCATGTCGACGGCGGTGCGTCGCTCGGTGACCTCGACGACGCATTGCCCGGTCAGAGGCTCTACCGCGGCAAAGATGTTGGCGGTCCCGCACCGTTTGTATTCATCGTCGATCCGAGCGGGTGTGCCGGGGCTCACTGGGACAGGCTGGCGGGTGTGCTCCAGCAGTTGCTTGCTGGTCTCGTCGAGGCAGACCTGCGGTCGGTCCGGGTCATAGGGTCGGTGGTAGACCTCGAGGACGTCCTCCATGCACTTCACGAACGCGGCGTTTTTCTCCGGTGGAATGCAAAAGCGCTCTACAAGCCAGGGCTTCGTCTCGTTTTTTTTAGACCACGCTGGACGGTGCTCGGGCTGACGGAGTCGAACACGTTGAGCTCGACGAGTCGGTCCGCAAGGAGCGAGATGGTCCAACGTGCCCGCCCTGCCGGCGGCTCACTGCAAGCGATCTGAACCAGCCGCGCCTCCGAGGCTCCGTCGAGCTTGCGCGGACGGGAGGGGTTGTCCTGTCGCTTGCGTTCCAGGGTGGCCTCGAGGCCGCGCTCGCAGCAGCGTTTGCGCACCCGCTCCACCGTAACGAGGCCTGCCTCCAGGTCGTCGGCAATCTCCTGGTCGGTCAAGCCTTCGTCCGCCTTCAGCAGGATACTTGCGCGCTGCCTTTTCAGGCCCGAGACGCGGTCACGCTTCACCAGCTGCGTCAGCGCCGCCCGCTCGTCCACCGTCAGATTCACAAGGTAGCGTTTCCTCATGGCTCAACATGGAACACACCCTTCTGCCGATGGAAAGCAAAACCCGTCGCTTCGATGGATTCGAGGTACTAGCCTGAATGCTCGGAGTCCGCGCGCACCCAATTCTCCTGCTAAAAGGGGTGTCCAGGCCCGTGTACAAGCTCCCCGACTACAGTCGCATGGTAGCGGACGAGGTTCGCATGCGCGCATACGCCGGCGCGCTCGCGGAAGTCGTGCGTCCGGATTCGGTCGTCGTGGATATCGGTACCGGGACCGGTGTTCTGGCGCTGATTGCGGCCAAGTTGGGCGCCCGCCGGGTCTACGCGATCGAGATTTCGGATGTGCTGACCGTCGCGCGGGAGCTCGCTCGGGAGAACGGCGTCGAGGGTCGCATCGAGTTTCTTCGAGGGGACTCACGCGCACTGGACCTTCCCGAGCACGCCAACGTAATAGTGTCCGACCTCCATGGCGCACTGCCGCTGTTCGGCGATCACCTCGAGATCATCGTGGACGCGCGGCAACGTTTTCTGGCGCCTGGCGGGGTTCTCATTCCGCGGACGGAGCTACTCTGGGCCGCTCCGGTCGAATGCCCGGAATTCTATGAGCACCATCTTGGTCCGACAACTGCACCTTGTGGGGTGACGCTCGAGGCCGCGCGCAAGAGATTGCGGAACCTGCCGGCCACCGAACGCGACACATTGGGCCGCGAGCACCTCCTTGCGGAGCCAGCGCACTGGGGCAAGCTCGAGTATGCGTCGGTCGAAGCTCAACCGGTGACTGCGAGTCTCGAGTGGCTCGTCGCGCGGGGCGGCGTGGCGCATGGGGTGCTTCTATGGTTCGAGACCGTGCTTGGGCCGAGACATGGGTTTGCCACCGGACCCGGAGCTCGGACCGTCTACCCGCGGGTTCTTCTCCCGTTCGAGCGGCCGTTGCCCGTCGAAAGCGCGGAGCGAATCCGAGTGGACCTTTGGGCGAGCGCGCAAGGCAATCCGCGCGCTTGGAGCACGACCGTGCTGAGCCACAGTGGGCTCGAACGGGCGCGCTGGAAGCAGGCAAGCTTTCTCGCAGCAACGGGGCGGCCGATTCCACGCGTTCGCGCCTTGGATGAGGACGTTGTACCGGAACGGGCAGTTTAGAGTAGTGTCAAGGAGCGCATACGATAGGAGACCTACCCATGTCGCGTCGAATACCAGCGGCGGCCGAACCTCGGGACGAGAAGAACCGCGGACACCAGCCAAAGAAGCCCTACAGTCCGCCAAGCCTGAAGAGGCTTGGTTCGGTTCGAGAGCTAACTCTCAGTGGTGGCGCTACCGTACCCGAGGGCTCGATGGGGTTCTCGCTGTCGATGTAACGACCCGTTCAAGGCGACCGAGGCTCGCGGAAGCATGATGCTGGCGATCTGGCGGCGCGCAGATGGTGTAGGGGGGGGCGTCTGGTCGAGTCTCCTCGCACAGCTGAAGAGGTGTGCTTCCGAGACGGCCGGATCACCGCGTTGGATTGTCGGCGTGTCGGCCCCTTCGCGTCTCGACAGGCGCGGCCCCGCATGCAGGACGTGGTCGTACTGGGGTGCGCCCTCAGACAATAAGGGCGATGCACGTGGGCCTGACGTGCGCGTTGGTGACGCAGGGCTCGAGGCGACCCTGAGTGCATTCCCGCAGCAGGCCCTCTATTATTATTGGTCACGCGACGATGGCGTCTTTGCTGTCTGCTCGCAGCTCGAACCCCTCGCACGTGCGCTACCGGTTCGGCAGTTGCGGCTGCAGCGGCTCGTTGCAATCATGGCCTTGGCGCACGAGGAGGACCCTTCTGCGACGCCCTTCGAAGGCCTTCGGCGCGTCCTTCCGGGCGAGCGCATCCAGGTCGGGCAAACAGGCTTTCACTCTCGCATCGAGTTGCCTTCCGCCGGGGATTGCTACCTGCAGGGTACGCCGGATCAGCTGGCGCGCGAGCTCCGAGGAAGGCTGGAGGACGCGATCCTGCGCGCGATGGCTGGCGCGACGCGAGTCAGTGTGTCGGTGAGCGGAGGGCTGGACTCGAGCAGCGTGCTCGCGCTTGCCAGCCGGGGCCGCGAGCGAGGTGTAGAGGTTGAAGCCCTCACGCTCGACTACGCCGGCCCAGGCGACGATCGCCCCCACATGAAGGAGCTCGCGCAGGCGGTTGGCATCGAACCCGTCCGCCTGCAACCGGCGGACGCGGGGCCTTTCTTCTCGCAGGCGTTCTGCTTGGACGCGCAACCATGTTTAGTGTCCACTGGGTGCTTCGATCTGCAGATTGGGAAGACTGCCATCGAGCGGGGTGCTGACGTCCTCCTCAATGGCGGACACGGCGACATCGTGCTTGGCACAACGCATGGCCTCGCGGCGCTTGCGTGCCGCGGCCATCTCATTCGTGCGTCCATCGCCGCGCTGCGCATGCGGGTGCCGTGGGCGAGCACCTGGCGAACGCGCCTTCGCGATTTCGTCGTCCTCCCCAGTTTGCGACAATACATCCCTGGGGCGCGGCGGATACGGCGAACCATACGACGCCGTCGCCCGCACCGGTGGCTCACGCAGGACGCGGAACAGCTGTTGGCTCGTGCGCGCGGAGCATCGGGTTCCGAGGCCGTCCCGGACACGCCGGATGCTCTCATCGCCTCGAGGTGCAAGGGGAGCTACGCAGCAGCCTACGCAGACTCAGCCGGCCAAATTGCATGCGCAACCGGATGCTCCCAGCTCGATGCCTACTACGATTCTGAATTCGTAGAGTTCGTCTCGCGAATTGACCCGGTGATGCTCACCCATGGTAACGAATACCGCGGACTGTTTCGCCTTGCGATGAGGGGTGTCCTGCCCGAGGGCCTCCGTACACGTCGTGACAAGGCACGCTTCGAGCCTGCCATTGCGAAGGCGGCTCTTGCGGGTGACGGGTTCGCCACGATGCGCGAGCTATCCTCGGTGTCGACTCTGGCGTCGCTCGGTCTTGTCGACGCCGAACGGTTCCGACCGGAGGCAGAGACCTGCCTTGCTGCGGTCTCGCGTGGAATGCTGTGCGCCGCGGACCGCCTGGATGGTCGATGGGAGCCGTTCTGGCGTGCGCTCTCGGTCGAATCCTTCGCCCGCACGTGGGGCGGTTCCGAGGAACCCCCGGAGGCGCGAGCGTGTTGAGCGGAGAACGGGCCCGGGTCTCTTGGGACCGCCGCGTGCGCATCGGCGGCATCGAGACATTTCGCGTCGGCCGGAGCGGCAATGCGCTCGTCGCCGAATGGCCCGGCCTCGCAAGCTTTACCTGCGGGATGGACGGGGCAAAGGCCCGCCTTGTCGCTCGACCGCAGGCTGACCCCAAGCACGTCGAGAAGCTTCGAGGCGGCGCGGTGCGAGCGTTGCTTCACGATCTCGGCGGCCATTTGGGACTCCACGCATCGGCGGTCGAGCTTGGCGGGCGCGCTGCCCTCTTCCTCGGTCCGAGTGGTACGGGCAAGTCGACAGCTGCAGCGGAGCTGTGCCTTCTGCATGGGGCCAGATTGCTGGCCGACGACGTTGCACTGCTCCAGATCCATCACAGTGACGTGCACGTGCTTGCCACGGAACGGGAACACTACCTGACGGGACGGTCGTGCCGCCTACTCGGTCTCGACGTACGTCCGGTCCAACGCACAGCGAAGGTGGCGGTTGGCGCGACACGGAGCGGCGCCCCATCGTGTCCTCTCGAGATCGTGATGATCTTGCGCTTCGACGATCGGCGGCGAAAGGTGTCTGTGCGGGCACTCGGTGGAGTGGATACCGCCCGTGCGCTCTTGCCTGCCGTGCACCGATTCGACCTGCAGGCAGACCGCAGTCGAGAGCTCGATCAGATCCTCACCCTGTACAAGCGCTGCCGGGTCGTCGAGGTCGCTCGGTGTCGTAGCCGCAGCGCCAGATCGTCCGTCGGCCCCTTTCTTCTGGATGCGATGCGAGGAGCTCAGTCGTGAGGGAAAATCGAGTAGGCCCTCGTCAGCGCGTTCGCGTCGCCGACACCGTGCACGCGCGCTCGTTCGACGACGAGATCATCGTCCTGGACCTCGGCGCCGGTGCGTATTTCTCCCTCGACCCGATTGGCTCACGAGCGTGGGACGGCTTCGCGGCAGGCCGGTGCGCCGAGGAGGTCGCCGCCGACGTGGCGTCCGAATACGATGTCGAGTTCGATCGTGCGCTACACGATCTGTTACAGCTCGCAGACGAGCTCGTCTCACGCGGTCTCCTCGTCCTGGAGCCGAAGGAAGCGCCGTGATGCTGGATCGCGCCCTGATCCTCCTTGCACGGTCCCTGTTGCGCGTATGCTCACCGGGGCACGCCCTCGTAGCCATGCGCGTCCTTGCCGGTGCGCTTCCGTCCTTGCGTACGCCGCGGGAGGTCCGGCGCGTCGCCCACGAGCTGAGAGGTCGCGGGACCTGTCTCTCTCGCTCGTTGGCCATCGCGGCGCGGAGCCCTGACGCGCGGATCGTCATCGGGGTAGAACCGAGGCGGAGTGAACCCCTGTTTGCCCATGCGTGGCTCGAAATGGACGGACACGCAGTCGATCCGGCGGAACCAAGGGGTGAAATAATCGCCCGTCTTCCGGCGGACTGCCACGGCTAGTGCTACGACCAAAACGGAGGCTTGACCATGAGAAGCATCGCCACCTTTGCCATCTTGAGCGCGACGCTGACCGGCACCGCCGCCGCAACCTCTTCGATTATCGTCGGCTGCGGCAGCGGCAGCGGTGGCGGCACCCCAGTCGAGGGCAGTGACGCAACCACGGACGTTTCAACCGTTGACGTCACACAGACACCTGACGTCGCACAGCAGCTCGATTCCGGTGCCGGCGACGTGAGCAACGATCAAGGCGTTGTCTTGGACTCGGGGAGCGCAGCAGATTCCGACGCTGCCGGAATATCCCAGGCGCTCCTCGACTATCCTGGCCAGTACGCAAACGCGTATTGCCAAAGGCTCACTACGTGCTGCGGCGACGCAGGTGCGTTCGATCTCCAGCACTGCATCAACGATCATACGACGAACGCATGGAGCAGTCCCTTCCCGGGAGCGCGAGCATTTACGACGGCGGCCATCTCGTTTACAACCCCGAAGCAGGCGCGGCCTGCATCAGTGCGCTTGGGACTTTCGCGTGCCCCATCTCCACGGCAGCGCAGTGGGCCAGCGTAACCAACGCGTGTTTCAAGGCTCTTAGCGGCAATATCCCTATCGACGGGGGTCCCTGCATATCCAGCTTCGAATGCGTTCCCAACTCATTCTGCACCGACGATGGAGGTGAGTGCGCACCGCTCGTCGAAGCAGGGCAGCCATGCGACATGGCCCCCCGCGACACGGCGTGCTCGTACCTGGGCTCGGACAATCCACCTTACTATTGCGACCGCATTGATAACCCCGACGGGGGGGCGACCTGCCAACCGCTCCGCGCCAACGGTACGCTCTGTACGAAGGACTACGTCTACTACGACGACCAAGCGTGTCAGTCGGAGCTCTGCGGTGACAACTGGGAGTGTGGATCGACTGTGACTACCGTGGGCGCCGCGCTATGCGACTACTACGCGATCAAGGATGCCGGAGGGGGAGGCTGAGAAGCCTCGCAACGGCGGCGGTGCGACGCCGCGGCAGCGCCGTCGCACTGCTGGCACTCATCGAGCGCCTGCTCACGCCGGCAACGGCGTTTGCTCTCTTCGAGTCGCGGCTTGCTCTCAAGACGGCGAGCTCTATGGCTCTTGGCGTCGTCTTCATCGCCCGCGGAGTCACCCAACGCCTGTCGCTTGCGCGGACTGAAGCAGAGCTCTACGACCGAGTGGCCGAAGGCGTGCTCGGAGGCGACGTGCTCTGCGCAAACGTTCTTCCCGACGAGGACGCGCGCGTCGAGCTCCTTCAAGGTGTGTACTTCGTCTCGGCGTTGCTAGCTCAGGAGCTTCCGCTCTTCGTCGCGGACGCCGTCGCCTCCGGAGTCCTCGCGGTAGCCGTCGTCCTCCTGGTGCCCGGACGGATTGTCGCCGCGGCGGCACTCACGATGCTTGTTGGCGCGGCGGCGTCTGTCTGGTTCCGGCGCCGCTACGAGGCCGCCTTCGTCGATCGTGGGCTGCGCGCGATCATCTGGTCGACGCGTTCGTCGATGTCGTGGAAGGGCGGCTGGAGATTGTCGCGGCAGGCACGCGCCAGGTCTTTCGGTCGCACTTTGCGGGTTTGGCGAGGACGTGGGTCCGCGAGGACAGCGTCGGCGCTGGTGGCGGGGGTGACGGGGCGGTTGCTGTTCGTGGTCGCCGCGGTGGTCGTCGCCGTGGCCCTGATTGACGCAAGTGTGCGCGGCGCTCAGAGCATCACCCCGGCGGATATAGCGGTCCTGGCGAGCGTCGCGCCCGCCTTCTCAGGTCTGGGCCAAGGGCTGAACGTACATGCTCGCCTGCGCGCTGGGTGCGGGTGGTCTCGGAAGTCCTAGGGAGTCGTGTGGAGCGTCGCTTAGGGAACACTGACCGCCGCCTGGCTTGCCCGACCCCGTGGAGTTCGGCCACGTCTCGTTTCGCTATGAGGGCGACGACGACGGACGCGCTCGACCGACGCGTCGTTGGTCGGGACGTCCGGTCTCGCTCGCCCTCTCCGGTCCCGTCTGCTCGGGCAAGAGCACGTGCCTGCGCCTCCTGCTTGCCCTCGCCCAGCCCTCCGCAGGTGCGATCCGCGTCGCCTATACAGCGCTCGCAGACCTCTACGTGGACGCTGGCGCGCGCGAGTCGGCGTGCCACCTCAACGTCCGTACTTCCTTCCCGGGTCGACTGCGCAGAGCAGTCCGGTGGCTCGCGCAGGATACGACCGACGAGCGGATTCTGCAGGCGCTCGATTCGTCGCGCCGTTACCGTCCCTGCGGCGCGCGGGGCCCAAGCCGCTGAACGTCGTCGACTCCCTCTCCGTGGGCGAGCGACAGCGGGTCGGGCTGGCGCGCCGCTCTGTCGGGTATGCCGCCCTCTTCTTGCTCGACGAACCGGACGCGAACCTCGATCGCGACGGGATTCCCATCGTGGCGGATGTGATGCGCGAGCTGACCCAGCGCGGGATGGTCGCCTTCGCGGGGCACTCGCGGGAGGTGCTCGACGCGGCCGACCGGATCGTTTCGCTCGACGGGGGGCGGTGGTCTCGAAGGACTAAACGCCCGGGTCGGCGCAAGCACCGAAGGGAACCGGGAAGGGATGACCATGGGCCTCGCCGTACACGGGAACCGTCGCCAGAACCACCTGAGACCGGACTCGACCGTGAACGCAGGATCCGATGCGACTCCTGGATGGCGCGTCTACT
>CAWKAF010000046.1:0-25748 GCA_963847465.1 uncultured delta proteobacterium
AGAGAGCCGTGACGTTGTCGAGCGCTCGGTCGATGATCCTCTCGCGCCGCTTCCATCGCGTGAGCGTGGTCCGCTTCTCGACGATGAGCTCCTCCTGCATCTCGACGAACGCCTCGACCAGGCCCTCGACGCGGTTCCGGAACTCGGTCCCGGTCATGTAGTCGTAGAGGACCTGCATCTTCTGCCCGCTGCCCTCGGCGGCGCGCCTGGCGGCGACGACCTCGAGGAGCCCGGCGCGCAGCACGGCACCGAGCGGGACGGCGTACGACGGCGCGCAGACCCAGACCCCTTCCTTCAGCCCGAAGTGCCGGACGTCGGGCGGCAACGCCTGGGTGACGAGGACGGCGCAGGCCGCACTGGCTTCCCGCTGGTCGTCACGCAGCTTGGGCAGCCAGCCGTCCGACCAGACGCGGGTGCGCTTGCTTTCCCAGACGATCGAGCCGGCGTCGCGGCCGTCGGCTCCGCGGACGGTCTGCACGAGGTCGGCCCCGTTGACGCCCTTGGGGACGTCCTCGATGGAGTCGGTGGGGAAGGCGGCTGCAAGGAGGTCACGCAGCACGACCTCCTGCGCCTCGCCCTGCACCTGCTGCGAGCCCTGTTGCACCTTGCGCGTGAGCTCCGCGATCGTCTTCTCCAGGCTCACATCCTTCTGCCGGTGCTCCTCCTCGCGGAGCCGCTGCTGCTCCTGCTGGAGCTCGGTCCGCTGATCGGCGAGCTTCGATCTCCTGCTCGCGGACCTTGGCGACCTCGTCGGCGACGCGCCGCTCGGTCTCGACGGCCAGCTCGCGCTCCCGGTCGGCGAGCTCCCGCTGCTTCTTCATCAGGTCGGCCTCCCGGGACGCCGCCGCCGCGAGCTTCGCCTGCGCCTCGGCGAGCTCCTCGTCCTTGACCCGCACCCGGTCGTCGGCCTCGCGCGAGAACCTCTCCTGCGCAGCCCTGGCCTCCTGGTCGCGGATGCGGGCCGTCTCGGCGCTCAGCCGGCGCTCGAGATCGAGCTCGAGGCGCTGCTCCTTCTCGGTGAGCTCGCGCTGCTGCCGGAGCAGGTCCGCCTCGCGGTTCTCGGCGACGGCGAGCCTGGTGCGGGCCTCGGTGAGCTCGGCCTCCTTCTCGCGGATGCGGGCGTCGGCCGCCGCCTGCACGGCGCTGGCCTGGCCCTCGAACTGCCGGACCAGGGCGGCGCGCACCTCGGCTTCGAGCCCAGCGCGCATGGCGGCGGAGAGCTCGAACTCGTATCGACAGCTCGGACAGCAGATCGTGGTTCCCATCGTGATGGAAAGCCTGACAGGCCGCGGCGGCGACGGGGCGGCTGCACGAAGGTTGTGATCCTGTGAGGATCATCGGATCCTGGCGGGACCATGCCCTCGGAACCGCACCGCTCCGCCAGCGTCGACCGCCACTTCCTGCTCGTCGCGGACCTGCTCCGGGGCCGCGAGTACGACAGGCATTCGCTCGCGGCCCGCCTGCGCATCAAGCCCGCCATGGCGCACCGGCTCATGAAGGCGGCGCTCAACCTGCCGGGCGTCGTCGAGCGGCAGGACGGGCGGCGGCGCCTGATCAAGATGGACCTCTCCGCCATCGCGCCGGCCCCGTCGTTTCCGACGGCCGTCGCCGCCTGCTTCGGCTCGAGCCTGTGGCCGCTCTTCGAGGGATCGAACTACAAGGAGGGCATCCGGGTCGCGTTCCGCGACATCATCGGGCGCACGAAGAGGCGAGCGGTCTTCCGGGACATCGACCGCAAGTTCTGGTTCCTGCGGCGTGGCGGAGAAGTGGCCCTGCTCGACCGCTCGCCGCTGCTCGACGAGGTCATCGAGGCGGTGCTCCAGCACCAGGTGCTGTCGATCGAGTACACCCGCTTCAACGGCACCGTCGCAGCACCTGCGGCTCGAGCCGCTGTCCATCGTCGTGCACGACCATCAGCTCTACGTCGTCGGGCGAGACGGCGAGGGCGGGCTGCATCCGTATCGCTTCTCGCGCATCAGCTCGGTCGACGTGCTCGACGACACCTTCGAGTACCCCGGTCGGACCGAGTACGACCCCGAGCAGGTGTTTCGCGACTCGTTCGGGATCTTCCTCGACTTGGCCGTGCAGGACGTCGAGCTGAAGCTGCACAAGCAGTGGGCGACGTACGCGCAGTCGCACAGGTGGCACGACTCGCAGAAGGTCGAGGTGGCCGCCGACCACGTCGTCGTGCGGATGCGCGTACGAGTCTGCCCGGAGCTCGAGGCGTGGATTCTTGGGTTCGGCGAGGAGGCGGAGGTCCTTGCGCCAGCGGCGCTCAGGACTCGGATTGCGAAGCGGGTGGTCGCCCTCTCGCAGGTCTATGCGGGCCAACGCCAGCCAACCGCTCGTCCGTCACTGCGGAAGACAGCCGGGGGTCGAACCGAGTCGACGAAATCGGCCCGCCGATGAGGCGTCCTTTCTCTCGTCAGCCGGTTCTTCTGCGCGTGGCTGCCGCAGCACGTGAGCTCGCCGATGCTCTCGCCGACCTGGCCAAAGATGGCGAGGCCAACGTCGACAGTGGCGACACGTACGATTCTCGGCACCTGCCCCCTCGAACGTCGCGGCGACGATTCGCCGAGGTCTGCCGCGCGGGACGAGTGCAGGACGCCCATCGAGAGGGGCGGGACTGGGTGTGCTTCCGTATGGCGTGGCACTCGAGCCGCAGGAGAACTCCCCCGATGACCACCGGTCCGACCGCGCCTCCTTCCGCACGCTCGCAGAAATGGTTTGGAAGCAAGAGCGGACGAGCTCCTGCGTCGCAATGGACTGCGGCCACTTCCTCGAACCTAGACGCGCTGCTGTCAGCCGTCGACGGTAACCCGTCATGTCCCCGCTGGGCGGAGCGACCGGACGATTGCGGCGCAGGCCGCGAGCTGCTCATCGATCGTTATCGTCGGGGTCTCCGTGAGGCCGCAGCAGTAGTGGCAGGTGACGTGGAGAGTCTGCTTCGGAGAGATCGGAAAGAAGCTCTCTACCTGGCCGATGCCCTCGACGCCCATGGTTACCTCGTAGCCGTGCAGTCCCCCGCGGGTCGTCTTGCCGACCGCGAAGTCAGGCACCTCCATGAATGGAGACGATCGCAACAATGCGCGACCTTCAGATCGCGCTCCCCGCGGATCCTCGCGGCGCAAGTGCGCAACGCGGCACGGGTAGCGCAAGGCACTCGATCGCGCCCGGCGCGGGCGAACCGCCGCGCTTCTCCGTGCTCGTCTCCAACCTGAAGGACCACGAATTGAAGCGCTGTCGTCCTGCTCATGACAGCTCCAGCCAGGAGCGAATCGGAACGCAGGTCACGTCCTCGGCGTGATGGCCGACACGAGGCAAGGCGTCACCCCGCCTCGGCAGATTGTCCGAGCTGCACGCATCGAGAGGTTCAGGCGCAGCCCGAGCTTGGTGAAGATAAATCCGGCTTCTACTTCGGTTAGTGTGACGTCCACCATCTTGCCGTCTTCTCCTTTGCTATGTTTGCTTGATTTTCGATTTTCGAATCCCAAAACGCATGATGCCCCGGCACCTCGTGAGGAGGGGCCGGGGCATCCACGTCTGTCCTGTCGCTACGGCTTGCATCTTAAGCACCTCATTCCAAGGTGCAAGACGCCGCCGGACGAACCGGCGCTACTTCTTCCCGTTCGGCAGGTCGGCGCCGGCGGGGCCAGCGATGTAGCACGACTCCAGCGCAGTACCAGTCGAGCGGGCGACCCTCACTCCTGGGGAAGAGAACCCTCCCGGAGGTTCACCGGAAGGACCCGCACTTGGCCGACGGCTCGCTCCTCGGGGCCGCGCCAGAGGAACCATCCGTAGTCCGTGGCATCTGTCCCACCTCCGGTGAAGCTAGGTCGCCGAGGAAGGACGTACACGTCAGGGCAGTAGCGGGTCAGAAACGCGGCCCGCTTCATGGAGGCCAGCCAGTTCAGCCGCAGCAGCATCGCGCATGTCCCTGTCGGCGTGAGCAGCGGCAGAGATGCCTGCACAAAATCCATCGCCAGGGCGAACGGCGGGTTCGTCACAATCAGGTCGAACTTCGATCGGGGCTGCCACGTGAGGAAGTTCGCATTTGTCGTGGGGCATAGCTTCGCGGCTTTCTTTCCGCGAACCTCGTCGATCTCCACGGCCTGCAGCTTCAGGCGAGGATTGGCGGCGAGGATCTCCTTGACGATCGCTCCCTCTCCGGCGGCGGGCTCGAGGACGCACAGCCCATCCGTCAGCGTCAACGTCTCTAGGAGCAGGCGGGTGCACCAGGGGGGCGTCGCATAGAAGTCGTCGGAATGACGAACGTGACCCGTCTCGGCAGCGACAGATCGACCGGCAGCGCTCATGGGAACAAATGTTCACGCAAACGGGCGGGACGCAACCCCAAAACGCGGGGTCGGGGCGCTCGGTTGGTCGGACCGCGATGCCGACCTCCACCTTGCAGTCAGGAAAACGCGGCTTAAGGTCTCACTATGGCCACCTCTTCCTCCGAGCCGACCGTCCTCCAATGGCTCCGGGCGAACGGGTATGGGGATGTGGTGGCGAAGATCCTGACGGTCCTGAAGCGTAGGGACGAGGCCGGAGTGAAGACGCGGCGAAACTGGTGGGACGTCCTCGCCGGCACGCTCAAGGGCGAGCGTCGTTCCGACAGTGGCTTCGAGTTTCCGATCCTCGCCGCAGCCCGCCGTCGCAAGGGATGGCCCAGCGTCTCCGGCGAACGACACAATCCGGGCGAGGCCCCGCCCCCTCCCGTTCTCCAGACAGGTCGGTGGCCGGCGAAGAAGACAGCTCCCCGCGCGGCACCCAAGGCCCGCAAGGCGTCGTCTACTTCAGCTCCGCGAGCAAGGACGCGACGGACGGACGGTCCTTAGCCTCGTAGCTCGTCATCTTCTCGATGAGGTCATTCGTCTGCGGGTCTTTGCTCGGCTGCGGCGCGCGCCTCGCAGCGAAGGCCGTCGGGTGCGGAGTACCCCCCGTCAGCAGCTCATACCAGGTCACGCCCAGTGCATAGACGTCGCTCGCGAAAACCGCGTCATGAGGTGCCTGAGATTGCTCGGGTGACATGTAGTACCACGAGCCCAATTGGATGGAGTTTCGAGTGATCGTGTTGGCGCTCGTGAATGCCGGATTGAAGTCGCTCCATTGGACGATTCCAAAGTCTCCCAGAACGATGCCCCGGTGAGTGTCGAGAATGTTCGCGGGTTTGACGTCCCGGTGAATGTGCTTCCCCGCGTGGAGGTACTCGATTGCTTGGCAGACACGCCCGACGACTGCTCGCGCCTCAGCGATTGTCGGCTTCCATCCCGCCTTGATTCGATTGGCAAGAGACTCCTTGGCGAGCTCCATCACGAGAAACGGCGTCCCGTCGTTCTCACCGACGTCGAGGTAGTGAATGAGCGCGTCGTGCGAAAGCTTCCGACCGTTCGTCGATTCTCGAGAGAAGCGCTTGGAGACGTTCGGCAGGACCTTCGGGTCGATCAGGTCTTCGCGCGGGCTGAAGATCTTGCACGCCACCAGTTGGGACGTCTTCGTCGAGGTGGCAGACCAAACATGCCCGACCGCTCCGTTCCCGAGCTTCGTCACGAGCGTGTAGGTGTCGTTCTCTCCGGCCAGCTCGTCGCCTGGCTGCAAGGGGCTGGGTGGCGAGGTGGCCGGAGACACCTGGCTCATGGCCTTGTCGACGATCAGGCCCGTGATGCTCGCTCCGTCCTGCAGGACCCTGTAGGTCTGCGGCCCAGTCTTCGCGAAGAACGAGTCGAGCTTGTGCTTGCCCCAGTGCGTGCTGAAGGTGGCCGGCTTCCACTCGCAGGCGTCGCGGATCTGCTGCTCGGTCACCTCGGTGCCTGCCCTCAGAGGCCGCAGGAAATTGAAAAGCTTCTCCGTCCCGCGTTTCAGCGCCATGGGGCTCCCCGCCGAGTAGAGGCTCGGAGAACCCGGTCCAGCCTGCAACCGCTTTCGTGGGGAAACCGTCGGGCGCATGTGGAAGCCCTCGCTTGGGCGAGCAAAGATGAGCCTGCTCTCGCCGGGATGACTGGATATTAGTTCAGTGGTAGGAAATAGCAATGGCCTCTTCCGCCCTCGCTCACCTCAACCTGGGCCAGCGTCAGTTCTTCCTCCTGCTGCGTGAGCTGGCCGAGAAGAACTACGCGCTCATCGGCGTGGTGGAGTCACCTACAAGGAGAACGCGAGGGGCCAGTTGGTCTTCGCCGTCATCGCGGGTGACCGACGTCGGCAGGGCGGGGCATCGGCATGCCTCATGACGCCGGGGGCAGCTCGAATCGGATGTCACCAACATCCTTGATCTCCCACGGTATGTCGATTAGCAGCCACGGCGTGCCGAGGTCGTCCGCCTTCTTGCGAAGGCTGCTGATCATCCCGATCAACTCCTTGCGGTTCTCTTCCATCGTCGTCCCCTTCCCCGGCGACGCGAACAGGAGGATCTTCACCCTGGCGCGCACGGCGGCGAGCTTCGCCGCGTCGGTCAACACCTCGACGAGGTTTCTCTCGGATGAGAAGCGGTTCCCCCACTCCGACTCGAGGGCCAGCAGTAGCTCCAGCTTGCCCCTCGCCTTCATCGCGTCCTCCCAGTAGCCGCGCGATTGCCAATTCGCGCCGTACCCTGGGTAACTGGTGTGCACGAGGTCAAGCATGAATTCGCCCTTCGTCTCGCGAGAGAGCTTCATGCGAGGAGGGCGTGCATCGACCAGGGCGTCCTTCCTGGCCGCGTCCGCAAACCAGTTCAGCACGAATTCGGTCCAGTCGGTCGGCCCCGCGGTCTTCGAGTTCAGGCTCTTCCAGTCTCCTCGGATGCTCGCGACCAATGCCTTCCGCAGGCCCTCGAAGTCTCGCAGATCATAGTGCTCAAATCGAAAGGAGCTAGCCATTGCCCACCTCGCGCGCGCTAGAAAGGGAGCCTCTCCCAAGCGCCTGTTCCGTGCAAGACGCCCCGTGTCGCTTGCGCGCCATGACTATCGACCAACGAGCTTCTCGATCGCCGCGATGGCCTGCTCCATGCGTTGCCTGCCCACCACGTTGCGGCTGTGAACGCGAATGCGCGGCGGAGCGAAGCCCCGCGTTGCGACCGCGGTCTCGATCCAGCACACGACATCGTACCCGGTCCCGTTGGCCTGGTCGTCTCCAAGGTCGTGATCGAGGCTGATCTCCAGGACGCCGCCGGCCGACAGCCACCCAATCGCCTCATGCGCCGTGCGAACCCACGTCCAGCCGGCCGGCGCTGAGCGTTCGTCGTCTAGCCAGAGCAGGACGCGCTGCTCGGTCACTACGACAGCTCGGGCACTCGCCATGACTTCCCCGGTCTTCGCCGAACGGACGGTGAACGTTGTCGATGGCAGCTCCAGCACGCCGAACGTTCCACGCGCCGTCAACTCCATGGGCACCGCCGGATCGCGAAGGAGCGCTCCGGGGTTGCAGATCATGCGGCCACCGGTGACCCGGCGCTCAAAGGCCAGGTGCGTGTGTCCGACGATGAGCACGTCGCACGCTGCCGCCTCAAGGAGCTGCGCGGCGTCATCCTCCGGGATGTCTGGGTAGATGCCGTTCATGTCGGAGCCCGGCCGCGCGTGATGCACGGCCACCCGAATCCCCTCGATCCGTTCACTCCACGAGACCGGAAGGCGCCGCAGGAACACGATGGCCTCATGCGATACCT
Organism: uncultured delta proteobacterium; assembly: GCA_963847465.1. Taxonomy (GTDB): domain Bacteria; phylum Myxococcota_A; class Polyangia; order Polyangiales; family Polyangiaceae; genus Palsa-1150. Next base: position 7,640 of record CAWKAF010000046.1, read on the forward strand.
GCCACGTCCGTGCGACGCGCCCGTCCTGCACGGCCCAACGGTCGTGGTTGCCGCGGATCGTCGGGATGCCGCGCTCCATCAGCAGCCGGATCGTTTCCTCGGGGAACAGCCCGTAGTCGACCAGATCGCCGCAGCAGATGATGCGGTCGCAGCCCAGACGCTCGACCTGCGCGAGCGCATCGCGCAGCGCGTGCACGTCGGCATGGACGTCGGTGATGATGGCGAGCTTCACTTGGCCCATGGCGTCCGCCTCCCGGCCACGATCCAGGGCAGCATCTGGGCGATATTGCGCGCGTCGTCGATGCCGCGATGGTGCGCCCCCTTGAGCGTAAGCCCGCACCGCGTCAGGGCCTTGGCCATGCCGTAGCCCTTGCGCCACCCCTGCGCCGCGGAGAGAGCGTCCTTCATGTTCAGATGCGGCGGCATGGCGTAGCGCACGCCGTTGTGCCAGCAGTCGCGCTGAAACTGCTCGGCATCGAAGTTCCCCCATGAGCCCCAGACCACCAGGCCGTCCCGGCCGGCAATCAGGCGCCGCTTCATCCCGGCGAACGCCTCGTGAAAGAGCGGGGCGCCGTCCACCATGTCCTGACGGATCCCCGTCAGCTCGGTGCAGAACGGCAGCAGGACCGGATGCCGGATCGGTTTCACGAACGTCTGGTACTCGTCGACAGGCTCCAGCGTCGACGCACGCACGAGCACCGCGCCGATCTCGATGGTCTCCATCTCGCGCGGCGGGAACGCCTTCCCGCCCTCGCTCGTCGTCGCCTCCAGATCGATGACGAGGTAGTACTTGGCGCGGGACCAGACGTCGGGGATGGTTCCCGGCGGGAGGAACTTGTTCAGCGGTCCGCAGAGGATCTCCGGCTCCTCCTCTTGCTCAGCCCTGTCGCGAATCTCGACGGTCTTCGTCGGATCGAACCGCCCGTTGGTTTCGTGACCCGCGTACCCGTAGGGGTTGCACACGATCCTGGTCTGCTCGACCACGCAGTCCACCGACTCGTGCGTGTGCCCGTGGATCCACACCTCGGGCATTTTCGCGCGCATGACGTGCTCGACGTCGCACACGAAGAACGCGTTGAGCGGATCGCCGCGGTACTTCCGGTGTACGCACAGGTTCGACGGCAGATGGTGGGTGACGACCACGTCACCGAACTGCACGTTGGCCTCCAGGAACGCCACGCTCTCGCGGTTCCGCTCGTACACCCATGGGACGAAGTCGCGGATCTGCACGAAGTCGTTGAGGCCCCCCGTGTCAGCATCCGGCGTGTGTGGGAACCAGAGCGAGCAGCCGATGAATCGCTGACCGTCGATGACGACGGAACTGTTCTCGAGCCAGTGGAAGTTCGCGGGCTTGTTCCAAGAGCGGAGGGCGGCGAGCCGATCGACCACCGAGGTGCCGTAGAACTCGTGGTTGCCGAGCACGTAGACGACGTGACGGAAGCGGTCGGCGAACGCCTGCAGCGCGCTCAAGAGAGACGCACCACTGTCCACGTCCCCCGCTAGCACGAGGACGTCGCAGTCCACCGGAACGGACTCGATGAACGCCGTGCGCGTCTCGGTCGTCATGAACTCCAGATGGAGGTCGGAAAGGACTCGGATTCGCATGTCAGTCCTTCGGACGCTCGCGCGCGGCGGCGTACACCTCGGCCAGCGTCGCCGACTTGCGGAAGGGCGAGGTGGGCGCCGCATCGAGCAGCCCTGCGAGCAGCTTGGTCGCGTGCTCCGCCACAAGCGGCGGTACGTCGATGCGCCGACAGAGGCGCCCAGGACGGAGGATGGCCGAATCGACCTCCACGGTCTTCGCGTTGGTGGTCGCCAGGACGCGGATGTCGAACATGGCCCCGATGAGACCGTCGGAGAGATTCAGCAGGGCGCTGATCAGGCTGATGTTGTCAGCCCCGCGCGGCAGGAGGCATCCATCGGCGTCCTCGATGACGAGCACGATGGGATGGCCACTGGCCTCGCCACGCGCGAAGTCACTGAGCGCCGACAGCGGCGAGGCGTCCAGGAAAGACTTGAGGTCGCCGGGCTGGAGCACCACGAAGCGCGCCTCCGTGGCCGTGTCCAGGATGCCACGGATGATGTGGGTCTTGCCGGTCCCGGCGGGCCCCGTCAGGAGCGCAATGCGCCCGCACGGCTCGCGCGCCGCGATGTCGTGGGTGACGTGGTCGATGTCGACAAGCGTGGCCGCCGCGTAGTTCTCGCGCCGCAGAGGCCGGGCTCCGGTGCCGATGGCCGCGAAATGAACCTCATCGCAGTCGACCTTGAGCATGTAGATGGGGCCAGCGCTCCGGTCAATCGCGGGACGAACCCACTGGGGCAGCCGCTCGCGGAGGAGAGCGACGTGGCCTTCGTCAATGGACAGGATGCGTAGCGGTAGCTGATGGGTCGGATCGACCTCGGCATACCCGGACGGGTGCACCAGCAGGAACGTCGACTCCCGCGGCTCGTAGCCGTACGGATCCATGCCCGGGTCCGATGTCCCTGCATCGTTGATACGCAGAACGCGGTACCCGAGGGCCTCCAGCCCCGCCAGCAGCTCGGCGACCGCGACCCGGAGCTCGCCGCGCGGCGCCAGGCGATGGCAGACCCCGTTCTGCGCGTTGGCTCGCAGCAACAGCTCGATCGCCGCGAAGTCTCCGAAGCGTGGCGAGACGATTGGGGACGTGGACGGGAGCCACGCGCAGTGGGGGGCGTCGACCTTTACGCGACGGCGATTCTGAGCAGCCGGTCGCCCGCGCTTGGGCGACTGCTTGGCGTGACCGTTGCGGTCCGCGATAGCGTCGGCAGACGCAGCGGCGGCGTGACCGCGACGAGGATCCATGGGCGAAGACATGAAGTGGGGGTGCCGCTCCGCTGTAGCGGCGACTTGCGGAAGTGAGGTCGTGATCGATGAGAAGTCATGCGCGGCGTCGAGCGCACCAGTATGGGTCCGCTTCGGCAACGCGCAAGTGGAACGGGGGCGAGAGCCCGGCTGCGCCATCCAGACGCGCGTAGAGACCGCGGTCTGACATTGGACAGTGTGCGCCGTCGCTGGGGGCCTTGGGACACGCCCCCTCACCGGGACTCGCGGTACCCCGCCTGGTCCCTCGCAATCCTGCCCAGGATCCCCTTGACCGTGACGTCGAGCTGGCTGCTGTCCCGATAGTCTGCCGGGACGACGAAGTGGGCCCGGTCCTCGGCGATGAGGTTGTAGACGTTGCGCTGCGTCTCGGGCCTTCCCCATCGCTCCGGATCGAACACCGCGACCGAGTGACCTCCCTGCTGCCGCACCATCTTCATAGACGGGATATCCGTGTCGCCGTCGCCCAGGTAGATCATGCGTGAGAACGGCACCGGGCGCTCCTCCATCGGTCGCCATCGGTTGACCGCTTCGCTGTCCCAGTTGTTGTCGATGCCCTTGTTGATGCGAAACAGGTACTGGGTCTTGGTCGTGTAGTTGATCGCGACCGCGGGCCAGATGGCTTCGCCGCGCTCGTCGTAGCGGTAGCTGGACGCGAAAACCTTGCGGAAGTGGCGGAAGATCGCGCCGCCCGCGATGAGCTCCGCGTTCCCCGACGAGATGACATAGTGCTCCAGGGAGAGGCCTCGGGGTGCCGCGTATGCGTTGATGCGGTCGAACCACTCGAGCACGCCGCCGAAGAAGGGGGTCTTCTCGCCGTGCTGACGCAGGACCGCAGCGGTCAATGGGAGCCCCCGCTCCCTGGCCGCCTCAAGCAGGCGTCGCATGTACACCAGGATGGCGTCTGCGTCGTGCTCCCGGCTTTCGTCGGTCACGCCCTTCCAGAAGTCGCGGACATCCAGCCCGAGGTACGTGGGGATCAGGCTGTGCTCCTGGACGTTTCCGGGAGCGAGTGTCCCATCAAAGTCGTAGATGATTGCCGTCCGGAGTCGGGTCGCTTCTGCCATGACCGCCATCGTAGCCATCGTAGCCATCGTACGCCGGGCCCGTGATACCAGTCGCTCTCGGTCCTCTTCCGGTCAGACCGGGGGCCGTGCGTGCGTCTCTCCGAGGCGGACATGATTCTCTGCGCTGCCGGCGACATTCACGGTGCGATCGACCGCATGTACGAGGACGTGCTGGCGTTCGAGGAGGCGCTCGGCGTCCGCTTCTCGTGGGTGCTTCACGTCGGCGACTTCGGGATTCGGCCGGATCCCGATTGGATTGACAAGGCGACGCGCAAGCATCAGGGTGCGGGCGACTTCGCGCGGTGGCTGGCCCCGGGCCACGCCAGCGGCGAAGGGGTCACGATGAGGGTCGAGGAGTACGAGAGGCTCCTTGGTCACCACGAACGCGAGCCGATTCCGGGAGCCCGGCTACTCGTCGCGGGCGGAGGTCCGTCGCGCCAAGACGAGGGCACGCAACCTGCTCCAGCGCGCAGCCGGCCGGTAGCCTCGCAGCCGATTGTCTCAGGAGCGGGCGAGGGCGGCTGCTGCGGTTCAGGGAAGATGGCAACGAACCCTGGTGTTGATGCCAAAGGACATGAACGGATCCCACGCCCACTGGCGCATGCTCGCCTCCGACCGGAGGAACTCCGAGGACCGAGCCGAGGTCTTCGAACGCGACGACGCGCTGGTGGTCGTGGTCGCCGATGGTGCTGGCGGGGTGAGTGGGGGCGCGCTTGCGAGCGAAGCCATGGTCGAGACGGCTCGGGCAGTCACCCAGAACGCAACCCTCGACGTGCACGACGCCGCATTGTGGGCCGTTCTTGAAGGAGGCCGACGCCACGCTGGCCGCGAAGATGGCCGGCGAGACCACGGGCGTGGTCGTCATCATCGGTCCGAAGGGGCTCACGGGCGTGAGCGCGGGCGACAGCGAGGCGTGGATTGTCACGAGCAACTCCATCGACGACCTGACGGTGGATCGAGGAGGACCCGCCTCGGGAGCGGTCGCGTCGCCCCGGTCCCCTTTCATCGTCCCGGGCTCGACGGCGTGTTGGTCGTCGCGACGGACGGGCTCTTCAAGTACGCGTCGGCCGAGCGGATCGCCACCGCCGTTCGCGTAGGAGACGTCTCGCAGGCGGCCGAAAGACTGGTCGCCCTGGTGCGGCTAACATCGGGCGGGTTGCAGGACGACGCGGGCATCGTGGTGGTGGTGAGCCGGTAAAGCCGAAGGGCTGGATTCCGCCGTCAAGGCCCGCGGCTACACGCCTCGGGGCGCACCGCGAGGGCTCTAGCGCCGAGTACTCGGCCGAGCCTCGTAGGCAGTTGGGGCTCGCTGTCTCACGAGGCTCTCAGCTCAGTCCTGCGCCTGCCTGGTCGACTCTTCCGGCGAGCCTGGTTCGTCGCGGCAGGGCGGAAGGCGTGGATCGCGGCGGCCAACCGTCACCGTCGCGGAGACCGGGCCCGCTTCTTGGCTCGCGCGGTCGGCGGCCGTGCACGACGCCGGGGAGCGCCCGGTCAGCCCTCGAGGCCGATACCGGCCCAGCACGCGGTCGCGCGCGCGTGAGGGCAAGTGCTTCAGCGCAACGAGCATGTCGGACCGTTTGGCGAGGAGCCGCGACGCGCCTTTCGGCGTGAGTTCGTGGCCGCTCACGAAGCGGCGCACCTCGCCGACTTCGATCAGCCGCCTGAGCGTGCGGCGAAGGCGGCCGCGATCGACGACGATGGTGACGCCGCTCCGCGGTTCCACCACGGGCCGAAGGGCCGCGAGCAGCTCCTCGAACCGGCACGGTTCGCGGAAGTGCGCGAGGGCCTCCAGGGTCGCATGCGTCGCTGCGCCCCGGATCTCGTCGACGGTTGGTGATCGTCTCATCGGCTCCTCACTTTCGATCGCTGCGTCCTCTTCCTCCTCCTGTCCTCGGGCAGGTGGCGCATCCCGAAGCAGCCGATGCACTCGCCGACGACGGCCCTGAGCCTCCGGTCTAGGATCTTCCCCGCACGATTGAATGCGCGGGTCTCGGTGGTCTCGGTGCGCACCCCCTCGCCTCGCGAGTTGATTCGCCACCCTGGCGCGTCGTCGCTGTCCGCGTCACAGAACGCGCGGGCGACGCGGACGAGGGCGTGCTCGCGCTCCTTGCCGGTGAGCTTCTCGGCATCGCGCAGCGCCGCCCGGACGGCCGCGAACGACTCTCGCCAAGGGTGCTTCGGCGGACGGGGGCCAGGTTTGGCGCCAACTATTATCGCAAGCATCTACGCATCCTCCCTCTTCTCGGGTGTCGCCGTCGGCGGGCTCGATGATGATGTTGACCTTCGACGGGTCTCATCCGGCCCTTGCAGCTCTCGCATCCGTGGCTCGCCCGTGACCGCGTACCGCCGGCCGATGAGCCGCACGAACCCGGCCGTGCGTAGCCGCCGAAGTGAATCACGGTCGTCTTCCGGGTCCTCTTGGTCGCCGCCATCATGCACCGTGATTCCACGAGGAGTGTGGCCTCGCAGGTCGAGCAGAAACGAGTTGTCCGTCAGACGCACGAGGGTGGGCGCGTCTGACAGGCACCCGGAACAGGGCCGACTCCGCCGAGCTTGGGAACAGCTGCGCGCCTTTCCGGTCAGCGTGCCCGGTTCAGGTGGCCGAGCAGCCAGACGCTCGCGAGCGTCCCGCAGTTTTCCCCGAACTCCCGCTGGTGCAGCACCAGCTCGACGTCCAGGCGCGCTCGCAGCTCGCCGCGCCAATGAGTGATGCCGAGACCGACGACCCAGCGCGCCGAACTGTGCTCCTCGCGCGGAGATCCAGGGATCTGCACGGTCTGGTACCAGCCTAGCCGTTGCTTCGGCTGCCACGGCGGCAGGAGCGTCCACCAGCGAACCGTCCTGCCGGATAGCTTCCGCAGACTGGCCATGTAGTCGCGCAGGCCGTCGAGCGCGGTGATCTCGATCGCTTGTGCGCGCTTTGCTTCACGGTCGTCAATAATGCGCCGGAGGTCGAGTTGGATGCGCTGCTGAGCCGACGTCAGGTCCCGTGGCTTGCGCGCCAGGAGCTTCACGCATGGCTCGGGCCAGGGCCGCTGCGAGAGCGGCCGAAGCTGCACTCGTTCGACCGTCACCCACGGCACGTCCCAGAGGCGATTGAACGGCCGCTCACACGTGGGGCATCTCGGGCTGCGCATGTCCGTGTCCGACGACGCTCTGCACGGACGACAGTCTGACAGTCAGACGGATTCCCCCGCGCCGCATCTATCTGCCGCAATGGGACGACCGAGACCGAACGCAGCGTGGCGCGCCGCGGCACGTCGCAAGTGGTACCGGGCGCCGGTTCCCTGTCGTCCTCGCGGCCTCACCCACGCGGCCGAGAGGCTAGGCGCGCTCTGGGCGGTGCGCATCCTGCTGAGCGACACGTCGTTGAACAAGCAAAGCGGAAGGGGCGGCTGCCTGGAGGAGGAGATCGCCAAGGCCATCGGTATGCCGGAGCTGGCCGTGCATCGCCCGGCTTCTCGGACGCACGAGGTCGCGCCACTGCGCGAGCAACTCGAGGCGCGGCTGCGCGAGCTGGAGGCCGTGCCGGTCGGCGCAAACGAGGACTTCATGCGCAACACGGCGGTGCTTGCGCGCGTGCTCGGGCTGACGGCCATCGAGCGCGAGATCGTCACGCTAGCGCTTGTGATGGGTAGCGTGGAGGGGCTTGCCACGCTGTTCCGTGTGCAGGGCCTCGGCGGTTTCGGTGAGGTCTGCCGTCTCGCGGCTCGCGCGCTCGGTGAACGCGAGACCGACATACAACGCGCGTTGCGAAAGGACGGCGCGCTGCGCGGCACTGGCCTCGTCTCCATAGACACAGAATCCCCGGTCGCCGTGGCCATAGCCCCCATCCATAGCCTGGTGGACGTGATCTTCTCGCGTCGTCGCACGGCTCGCGCGATCATGCGACAGTTCGTTCGCGAGGCGCCCGCGACGCGCCTCGACGTCGCGAGCTTCACTCACGCGGCCGAGGACGTGCGCGTCCTCGTGAGGCTCGTGAAGGGCGCGCTTCGACGACGTGCGCGCGGCGTGAACGTTCTGCTGCACGGACCGCCGGGCACGGGCAAGACCGAGCTGGCGCGCGTCGTCGCGAGAGCCGCCGGCGCCAAGCTGTTCGAGGTGCCTGACGCGGACCAGGACGGCGACGCGATGCGTGGAGGAGACCGTCTTGGACAGTGCGCGCTCGCGCAGCGGACGCTCGCCTGGGCGCCGCGCGCCGTGCTCGTGTTCGACGAAGTGGAGGACGCCTTCAGCGTTCGCTGGGAAGGGATGGGGCTCGTTCGCGAGTCGAGTGGCCTGAAGTCGTGGACCCACGGGCTCATCGAGCGGACGCCGGTTCCGACGTTCTGGGTGTGCAACGAGATCCGCCAGATGGACCCGGCGACGTTGCGTCGCTTCGATCTCGTCGTAGAGCTGCGCGTCCCGCCGTCCGAGGTGCGCGTCAGGATGCTGCGCGAGGCGCTCGGCACTACGACGGTCGACGATGCGCTCCTCAGCCGCCTGGCGTTGGACCCGCGGCTGACGCCCGCGCATGTGACGCGTGCGGTTCGGGTGACGAAGCTCATGAACGCGCGCGCCCCGAAGGACGCGATCGACGCGCTCTCCCACGTGCTCGCGCGTAACCTCGCCGCGCAGGGACCGGCCCGTCCGCAACCCACGGTACAGCTCGTGTGCGGACCCTATGAGCTCGGCCTGGTCAACGCCTCGACCGATCTGGCCCGAGTGACCGATGCGATCGTGCGGGAGAAACGCGCCAGCGTTTGCTTGTACGGCCCGCCGGGGACCGGCAAGACCGCCTGGGCGAAACATCTGGCGGAGCGGATGGGCACGCCCATGCGCGCCGCGCGCGCGTCGGACCTGCTCGACTGCTATGTCGGGGGCACGGAGAAGAACATCGCGCAACTGTTCGCCGCCGCGCGCGACGAGCGGGCGGTGCTCTTCCTCGACGAGGCGGACAGTTTTCTTCAGGACCGCGCGCATGCGATGCGGTCGTGGGAGGTCACGCAGGTCAACGAGCTGCTCGTGCAGATCGAGGCGTTCGAAGGCGTCTTCGTGTGCGCCACGAACCTCGTCGACTCGCTCGACCGCGCCTCGCTGCGGCGGTTCGCGCTCAAGATCGAGTTTCGCGCCCTGCGCGCGGAGTCGCGGTGGGCCATGCTCCTGCGCCTGGTGCCCGGAGCCGAGGACGATCGCGGAGTGCGCGCCATGATCGAGAGGCTCGACGGGCTCACCCCGGGCGACTTCGCGGCGGTGTCCCGGCAGGCGAAGCTCGCGGGGGCCTCGGGAGACGCCCGCGCGATGGTCGCGATGCTCGAGCGCGAGCTGGTGCTGCGCAAGCGCGGCGGCGCGGTGGCCATCGGGTTCGGCCTGTGAAACCGACAGCGCTCCGGCGAGCACGACAGGACGCCGGCATGACTCAGGTCGAGCTGGCAAGACGCCTGGGCAAGACCCGGACGATGATCAGTCGTGCGGAGCTGGGCAAGATTCACATCAGTGAACGCGACGCGAAGGCGGTGCTGCGCGCGTGCCGCCTGCACAAGAAGTTCACGGATCTCCGTCACGCGTGGCGCAAGGGGATTCGGTTCGAGTCGTCCAGCACCCGGATAGTGAGTCACCCGGCGTTCCACCGCATCGTCGCCATGGGAAAGCCCGCGATTCCGCTCATTCTACGGGAGCTCGAGAAGGAGCCCAGCTTCCTGATCGTGGGCGCTGCGCGAGATCACGGGTGAGAGGCCCGTTCCGGAAAGCGCCAGGGGGAACATTCCGAGGATCGCGCGGATCTGGCTGGAGTGGGGCCGCGCTCACGGGTACTCGTGGTGATCAGCAGTATCCCGTCCGACCCTCTGTCCAAATGGGCTTCCCTCGGGCCAATCCTCCGGTGTGTCCGCGAGGATGCCGGCCTCACGCAGCTCGAGCTGGCAAGACGCATGGGCAAGAGCCGGACGATGGTCAGTCGTGCGGAGCTGGGCAGGCTCCACATCGGTGGATGCTACGCGAAGGCGGTACTCCGCGCATGTCGCCTACAGGATTCACGCGTGGCCATGAGCGCAGACCACCCCATCTTCCACAGCTTCCGCGACTACGTTCGCGTCGAGGAGGATAGCCTTTGGGTTCCTCCAGGGATCAGCCCGGTCAAGTTCGAGTATCTCGTCGGGCATATCACCGCGATGGGGATAGGAACCCCGAAGCACGCCGCCCTTGCCACGGTCATCGCCGCCAAGCTCACGCGGACGCTCCGCGGCGGTCGCTGCCGCGTGTACAACTCCAATCTCCGCATACGTGTCCGCGAGACGGGCCTCTGCGCCCACCCGGACGTCAGCGTCATCCACGGCCCGCGCGAGCTGGATCCGGAGGACAAGAACACCGTCACCAACCCCATCCTCATCGTCGAGGTCACGAGCAAGAACACGGAGGGGTACGATCGCGGCGAGAAGTTCGAGCACTACCGGCAGATCCCCACGCTGCAGGAGTACGTGCTCGTGTCGCATCGCCGGCAGGCCATCGAGGTGCGGCGTCGGCCCCTCGAGACGGGCGGCAGGTGGGCGAGCCACGGGGCGCGGGCCGGTGGGCGGGCGGAGCTCAGCTCCGTGGGCGGCTCGCTGGACGTCGACGCGATCTACCAGGCTGCGGCGGAGAGCCGGCGCCCGTTCGCACGGCCGCTGCGGCGAACGCTCACTTAGCGTGTCGCCGCGGAGAGCGCACGGAGAACAGCTCGGCGACGCTCTTGTCAAAGGCGCGGCTGATCCGGACGAGCATGAGGATGCTCAAGTTGTCGCCGGCCTCGATGCGCCTGACTTCGCGCGCGTCGATGCCCATCCGCTCGCCGAGATCCTCCTGCGACCACCTGTGAGACGTCCGCCACTTGCGCACGCGCTTCCCAACCTCGCGGCCGACGCGCCGCGCGACTCGCTTGGTCTCGTCGCGCGCGGATTCGTCCACGAGCGCAACGATCGAAGCTGGTGGAAACTGTGGCCAGGAGCTATTCCCCCTCGCCATGTGATATGCTGCGTAAAACAGCGACGCGGCCGTGCGTTGACGGTGGAGAGCATGGGGGACGAAGCAACCTTCCCGCGCCTGATCCAGGAGAGGCCGTCGTGAGCGACTCGCTCGGCCCAGACGAGGTGACGCGGCTCACCGATCCGATGGTGATGCGCGCCCAGACGCGCGTCGGCCAGGTGATCAAGGAGAAGTGGCGCCTGGACGTGCTGCTAGGTGTCGGCGGAATGGCAGCCGTGTACGCGGCGACCCATCGCAACGGCAGCCGCGTCGCCATCAAGCTCCTGCACCCCGAGCTGTCGACGCACCACCAGGTCCGCGCGCGCTTCCTGCGCGAAGGCTACGTCGCGAACGCGGTCGGCCACGACGGCGCCGTCCGGGTCACGGACGACGACATCGCCGAGGATGGATCGGCGTTCCTCGTCATGGAGCTGCTCGACGGCGAGACTCTGGAGGACCGCCGCGTCCGCTGCGGCGGACAGCTCGGCGAGGACGAGACGCTCTGGCTCGCCGACCAACTCCTCGACGTCCTCGCAGCCGCCCACGCGAAGGGCGTCATCCACCGGGACATCAAGCCCGACAACATCTTCGTCACACGCGCCGGGCAGGTGAAGCTCCTCGACTACGGCATCGCGCGGCTTCGCGAGGTGACCTCGAAGAGCACGGCGACCGTGTCGGGGGCGACCATGGGGACCCCGGCGTTCATGTCGCCCGAGCAGGCGCGCGCGCTCTGGGACGAAGTCGACGCGCGCAGCGACTCTGGGCCGTCGGCGCCACGATGTTCAACCTGCTCACCGGGCAGGTCGTGCACGACGGCCGTACCGCCAACGAGCAGCTCCTGCACGCGATGACGAAGGAGCCGGCGCCATTGGAGTCGGTGCTGCCGAGCGCAACCCCAGCGGTGTGCCACCTCGTCAACCGCGCGCTCTCGTTCGAGAAGGATCGCCGATGGCGCGACGCCGGCCGTATGCAGGAGGCGTTGCGGGGCGCGTACTACGACCGCTTCGGCAAGCCGATCACGACCTCCCCACGCCTCGTCGTCCCCGAGTCCGTGCCGAACCGGACGCTCGCGAACATTCCCATTCCACTGGTCCCGCTCGCCCCGCGGCTCCCGACCACCGACGAGCCCGTCGAGGCCACGCGCAACGCCACGACGTGTGTCCCGCACAGGAGCCAGAAACCAACTGGCCGCGGTCCTGCTCGCGGGCGTCCTGTCCCTCGGCCTCACCGCAAGCGCCGTCGTGTGGGTCCTGTCGGCCGTCCGCCGCGCCTCAGGCGCGAGCGCTGGCTCTGTCGCCGAATGAGCCCGCCACCGAGGTGCAGGCCGCTGCTTCGGCGCCGCCCTCCGGCAACGAGCAGCGAGTCTGCTGCTCCAGCCGTTCCCCCCGAGGTCTCGGCCACGGATCTGCCGACCGCAGCAACTCAGTCGCCGCCGCCGCCGATCCCGAGACCGGTCGTGGCAGCCGACGGGGCCCACGGCGGCCCTGCCGGCAACGACGCCGCCTGCCCGCGCCACCGCGTCGCGCCGTTCCGGCGAACCCCTACTCGTGCAACCCGCCGTTCACGATCGATCGAGTCACCGAGAAAAAGCACTTCAAGGCGGAGTGCTTGTGATGAGGCGCTGGAGCCGTCCGCTTCTCATCGCCTTCGGCGACGCTACTCGTGCCGTGCTACGCGCGCGCCGCGGAGCCGACCAAGCTGGAGTGCATCGCGGCGAACGACGCCGCGCAGGATCTCCGGCGCACGGGCAAGCTCCGCGAGGCGCGCGAGAAGCTCGTTCTGTGTGGCTCCACGAGCTGCCCGAAGGTGGTCCGCGAGGACTGTGGGCAGCGGCTGACCGAGGTCGATGGGGTCATGCCGAGCGATCGTCTTCGAGGCGAAGGACGGTGCCGGGAACGATCTGGTCGCGGTCACGGTCACGATGGACGGGCAGCGGGTGACGGACAAGCTGGACGGGCTGCCGTTGCAGTTGGATCCCGGAGAGCATCGGTTCACCTTCGAGTCCGAGGGGCTGCCGACGGACGGAGCAGACCATCGTCGTGCGCGAGGGGGAACGGGATCGTCATGAGACCGTGGTCCTCCGACAGCGCGTGAGGTCGTCGATGACGCCCACGCCCGTCCGCGTCCGACACCAGCCCGCAGCGCACCATCGCGCTCGTGCTCGGCGGTGCCGGCGTCGTCGGGCTCGTCGTCGGAAGCGTCCTGGGGCTCGTCTCCAAGGGCGCCTATGACCACGCGCTCCAGACCGAGTGCGGCAACAACCCGAACGGCTGCTCACCGCAGGGCATTCAGGACGGTCGGAGCGCACACGGCCAGGCGGCGGCGTCGACCGTCGCGTTTGTCGCCGGTGCGGCTCTGCTCGGAGGCGGGGCGCTCCTCTACTTCACGGCGCCGACGCCATCCGCTGTCGGCGTGTCGCCGACGGTGGGGACGAACGGTGCGGGACTCAGCGTCGTGGGGTCGTGGTGAGACGCCCGCTCGGTGGATCGCCGCTCTCGCTTGGCGTGGCCGTCGCGGCATGCGCCGACGTTTGGGGGTTCCGGACCCTGGATGACACGAGGGGGGGAAGCGGGTTCGCCCGGTGCCGATGCGAGCGTAGGGGCGACGCCCCGACCGAGGCGGCCAAGGACTCCGGCGGTATTGACGTCGCGCATGACGCAAGCGGCGTGGAGGCCGCAGAGAGCGACGACTCTGGCTGCCCGGCCGAGCAGCAATGCGGGCCCGCTGGCTGCTGCGATGCCTCGACCCAGGTGTGTTACACGGCCGACGGGAGCACTGGTTCCGACAGCTGCCAGGAGCGGTGCGTAACGAGCAGCGACTGCGCCGCCACGACCACATGCTGCGCGGACCTCGATTACCCGGACGGCGCGGCCGCTGATTTTGGTGCCTGCCTCCCGCGGTAGGCAGCGTATGCCTATGCACGCCTCCCGCGACCCCAACGGCGCCAGACCCCGAGTGTCCCGGGGCGTGCTGCGCGCCGCTGACCGTCGACAGCAACGGCAACCCTTCCGGGCCGAACGTCTGCAAGCCAGTGGATGGAGAGCCGTACCACTGCTGGTCGACCTCCGTGCCATGCAAGTCCACCTCCGACTGCCAGACGCTGGTGGCGGAGCAACCCCAGACAGACCAGGTGTGCGAAAAGTCGTGCCTGACCAGCACGGATTGCGGTGGTGTGGCGTGTGTCGAGTTCGTCACTGGTCGTATTGCAGTAACGGCGACGGCTTGCCGGGAATCTGCGAACTCCCATGAGCCATCGAGTTGGGTTCTGGTGGCTGGGGCCGGCCGCGATTTCTTCCTCTCGGCGGCGTGCGCCGACGTGTGGGGTTTTCGTGATCCACCGGCGACGCGGGCGTGAGCGCGGAGGGAGGGAGCGGCAGCGGCTCGGGATCGAGCGGTGGATCGAGCAGCGGCAGCGGCCGGGAGCGGCGGCAATCGGACGCGGCGACGTGCAGCGACGCGTGCGTGCCGCCGGCGGGACCACCCGGCTGGGGCAAGGCCTGTTCGAGGTCGCGACCGGGTCGACGGCGCCCACCTGCGAGCCAACTGGACGGGATCGGGCGAGACAATGAACGCCGGCCTCAGCGCTCCGCCCGCCACCTGCGCCGGGACTCCGATCGGCCGCCTGTCCCGTCCAGTGCACGCGCGCACCAGCCCCGCGCACGCCGCCGCGCGGCTCGCGCAGGATTGAGCCGACGAGTGCGTCATGCCGGCCAGCACCGGTTACACCCCCGTCCACGCCTCCACGGCCTCGGTGGCGCGTGCCAGCTCCAAACTTATGGAAGGCTGCCCATTTGGCTTCATGCACATTCAGCTCCGTGATGCCAGTGTGACCACAGTGACATGTAACGGTGCACCACCACGCATCACCCCGCACCTCGTTTGCATTGCGGATGATGCCACATCCCTGTTGAGGAGGAGCCACCACCTTCAAGCCAGACCCAGTGCACACGCGCCCGCGCGCACCTGTCCCTGTGCACACATCCCCGCATCTGGTGGAGCTGGGTGGACCATGGCACTCACATCTCAGTGTTCGGTTGTTCATGAATCAATGTGAGCCACAAGACGCGTGTCGCCTTGAGGACATCCCTGTTGCTTGTTGAGGCTTGACAGGGTCCCTGCTGCTAGCTCACTGCAGATGCCGGCGCACCATCGGTGATCCTGTGCCACTTCACCAGCAATGTCGTGCAGGAAGGCATGCAGTGCTTCAGCATGCCGCGAACACGAGGCGTTGCCGTGTCTGCTTGCAGGTGACCCGTATGTCGTGTCCCACAGGCGGGTTTGCATCACCCCATCAGGATGTGCACCTGCATCAGAAAACCATTCCCCCATGTCTGCATGACGTCCAGGAGGTCGTCGCAGCCCCGGCGTCCGCGTCCGTGTCCAGCATCCCAGCTACCGCGCGGCCAGCTCCGTGTTGGTTGCAATGCCAGGCCCTTGCTCAGCCATGGCATTCACAGTCAGCAGGTGCAGTTCACTGCTCACCTTCGGATGAAGCTCATTGCTCATCGTCAGGTCTGATGTCCAGTGCCTCAGTCATCCATTTGTGTGGTTGTTGATGATCATCACCGTGAGCGCTGTGGATCACCGGACGACCAGGTCGTTGATCAGTTTTGGGGCGTCATCGCAGTCTCTATCGCTGCTGCCCCTTCGGTCGAGGAGCACCACCTGGCCTGCCAATCCGGCCGTCGCGGAATCCTCGCAATCCTCTTCCGGCTCCAGGATCTCCTCCAGCGACGGGGCGGCGCCGGTGTCCAGGTAGCGCTTCCCACGCCTCCGGGTGCTCGCGCTCGCAGAGCGCACGGACCGCGCTCACGCGAAGACGAACGATGGGTTTGCCGTCCGTGCTGCTGCGGGGACGGATCCGTAGCTCGCGCGGCGGGTAGATGGTCAGATCCAGCGTGAAGACGTCGGGCACCTCGATGTGCGTGAACTCGCGCGGACTTGCCCTGCTTCATGATGCTCACGTGGCGCACCTCGAACGTCCAGCCGAGGCGCTCGCACGTGCTCGATGACCTCTTCGGGCTCGGGCGCGAAGACGTGGATGTCGATGTCGCTGCCCTGCGCGGACGTGTCCGGTTGCGACCGAGCCGATGAGTCTCGGCATGAAGGCGGCAGGCTGCCATCGCCTCGATCGCCGCACGCGCATGGCGAAGAGGCGACGCGTACGACGTCGCCCTCGATATCCTCCACGAGTTCGAGGAGCGCCTGTTTAATTTCGCCGTTGGACGGCAGGTCGCGCGGCCTGCAGCGGTGGCTTGGGCGAATTGCGCTCGAGCAGCCGCTTGGCGGCGAGCCGCTTGGCCGTGAAGTACTGCTTCACGTCCTCGCCGTACATGATCTGCGCAGCCAGCTGCGCGATGGCTTCGCGTAGACCCGCCGAAGCGTTCCCAGCTCATGGCTCGCTCATGGGCGCCAGCACCTGCCGCAGCCGCGCCAGCGCGCCGCCAACGACCACTCCCGCGCGGCGCACGCCGTAGATCCGCCTCTGCACAACCTGCTGCGAGATGCCCAGCCGGCGCGCGATCTCGGACTGCGAGAGCCCCTCGAAGAAGAAAAGCTCCACGGTCTCGCGTTGCTTGTCGGTGAGCGCCGTCGCCACGGCGCGCCTCACTGCGATTTCGATGGTCTCCGGTTCAAGGTCGCTCGCTTTCATCGGTGGGCGGTCGCAGGGCGTCCGCATCGCCGAGGAGAATGTCCACGGCAGCTTCAGGTGGAAGGACCCGGGCGTCTGTTCGCCGGCCGCCAAGGTCCCATCGGCGGAGGCTTGTGAGATCGTCTAGCTCGCGTTGGCCGCGGTAGCGGCGGCGGGAGATGCGCGGATGACGCAAGAGGTCGAGATGATGCCTCACGAGCCAGACGACGCGTGGGCAGACGAGGCCCTCGAGCAGATCCGCCCCGGTCTCGTCGTGGCTGTCGGCGTCGTCGGCCTTTCCCACGTCGTGGAGGAGGGCGGCCGCCCACATGACCGGATCGTCAGACTCGCGCCGCGCGAGGTCGAAGACCTGGAGGGAGTGAAAGAGGGCGTCGCCTTCCGGATGGTAGCGCGGGGACTGCTGGACGCCATCGAGGGCCAGGAGCAGGACGAGTAAATCGTGGTGCATCTACCCAAAGGGCTGGCTACACCCACCACGCATCCGTGCAGGCCGCCACTGGTCCGAACCATCGATTCGCCTCGATCAGCGGCGTAGACGCACGCCGATCGACCAGAGCGCAGCTCGACTCTCACGAAACGCGCGTCTCCAATCGTCACCGGCGCGTCTTGTAGGTCACGACCGGGCGCAGGGTGGCGAGCACGCGGCAGACGCCCGCGTCGACCAGGTCGCCGACCACGCGGTCGATGCGCTTGTAGGCCGCGGGCGCCTCTTCGAAGAGCAGGTCCCTGTCCTCGCAGACGACCACGCTGCCGAGCGGCGTCCGAAGCAGGTCGGCAGCGCGGAAGCGCTCGCGCATCCGGGCGCGAGCATCGCTCCGGTTCCACTTGCGCCCAGCGCCGTGCGCCAGGCTTCGGCCGCACGCGGTGCCATCGCCGACGGGCTCGACGAGGTAGGTGAGCGCGCCGCGCGATCCCGGAATGACGACAACGCCCGCGTCGTGCGGTGCGGCGCCCTTGCGGTGCAGCCACCCGTCGTCGCACGCGCGTGACGGCGTTGTGGCAGACGTCGAGCACCGGCTCGAGCTCGGCACCGACCGCGGTGGCGACGCGGTGGGCGATGAGCGCTCGATTCGCCCGGGCCCAGCCGACGGCCAGATCGTGCGAGCGAACGTAGGCTCGTCCTTCCTCGCTCTCAGCGCTGAGGGGCTTGGCGCCATGCTGGGCAGCGTGGGCGCGCAGGATCGACTCGCCTACCCCGCGCGATCCGCTGTGCAGGAGCAGCACGATGGTTCTGTCGGTCAGGCCCAGAGCGGCCACGCGCGTGGGAACGCTCGATTGCGTCGAGCGCTTGCAGCTCGGCGAAGTGGTTACCGCCGCCAATCGTCCCGAGTGAAGGCAGATGGACGGCGTCGTCGATTCCCCTTTCGCGTAGCCACTCCGCTCCGTCGCCGGTCCAGCGTCCTTCGAGACCCTGCAAGCGCTTCGCCAGCCGGTCCGGCCTCGCCGCACGAGCATCGAGGTCGGTCCGCAAGAGCGCCATGCCGCAGCCGATGTCCCCACCGACGAGGTGCGGGTAGATGACTCCGTCGGCGAGGGCGGCGACGCCCACGGGATGCCCCTTGCCCGGAT
>CAWKAF010000047.1:0-6830 GCA_963847465.1 uncultured delta proteobacterium
CTCCCTTCGCGAGCGTCTGCGCTGAGGTGAGGGTGGGTCCGAGCGCGCGGGGTCGGGCCCCAGCGGTCAATTGCTGGACCTGGCGGTTACGAGCCGCGACCCTGCGGTCAAGGGGCACCGAAAGACGCGTAATCCCAGGTTGTTGGAGTTCGGCTGGGCTAGCTTCTGATGTGGACTACGACCCAGACGTCCGTGGGTCCACCGTTCCTCGTTCGCGACAGGGCCGCGACCGCGCAGGCGAACGCGTTCACCGTGTTCGATGCCCGCAGGGAACCTCACCCTCTGGCGCGCCCACCTTGGCCGTCGCCGCCGCAGCCGCTGCACCGTCTGCCGGCCATCCCATGCCCACCGCACTGCGAGCAGCCGACCCACCGGCGCACCAGCACCCAGCGATGGCCAAGGCAATGGGAGCATGCGTACCCCGGGAAGTAGGGATCCCAGTAGCCTCCATGGCACCTCGGGCACAGAGCCGAGCTATCCTCGTATTGGCCGCGACGCCCTTCGCAGCGAGGGCAGACAACGTACTCGGTCGTCGCTCCGCGGCACGTCTCGCAGGTGCCGCCCTCCGGAATGCGCACCTCCTCGATGCACCCCCAAGCGGCGCACTCGGGGCTGATCGAAATCGACGAGGGTGTCGCCGGGCTGCGGACCCCTTCCACGGTGGTGGATGCCGCTGTGTGACTCGGCCTGCTCAGCGTCGAAACCGGGCTCTAGGCTGTTCAGACCGAACCGGTCGTAAAGTCGCGGCGCGCCGGGTCGTTGAGCACTTGATACGCCTCGTTCATGGCCTTGAAGCGGGCCTCCGCCCTGGGGTCGTTCGGGTTCCGATCCGGATGGCACTTGGCGCCCTCACGACGGAACGCTCGCCGAACCTCGTCAGGAGTGGCCGTCCGGTCGCAGCGAAGAAGTTCATAGAGGTCTTGGCCGGAGCCCGGACGATTCGAAGACAAGCTACCGCCCTCCGATCGTCAACACTAAACAGCACCGAACTCGTGTCAACGGGGCGGACGTCGATCCCGGTGCTTGCCCGCCGGCTGCCGGGATCGGTCCGCCGTCATCGTCCCTTGAGGGCCAACTCCACCTCCTCGAGTTTCTTCGAGTCTGGGGAGCGAGAGCGGGGGATGCGGTACTCGAACACCTCCTGGCCCTCAACGAGCAGCAGCCCGCTGCCGACTTGTTCGAGCTTGCGGTCAAGGACCTGGCCGTCCCAGCGCTTCACCTTGACCCCCGATGCGTGGGTGACGAGATACTCGGCGGCCAGAAACGGCGTGCAAGCCAGATAGACGTTGTGGGCGTAGTCGCCGTAGCTCGCCATCTGATCGAGGCCGCGCTTCAACTGGTTCAAGTCGTCCTTCAACTCGACGGCCACGTGGGCTGCGGATGTGAACCAGCCGCCCTTGCGATAACCGAGGAGGTCCGTGCGGTTGGCCCCAAGCGGTACTTCGTCGAACACGTGCAAGTCCTTCGCCCGAAGCCACGCCGTTACCGGTGTTCGAAGGGCCTCCTCGTTCTTGACGTTCGAGAAAAGGTTCATCACGAATCGGTCGGACATGCCCGACTGGAAAATGACGCCGACCAGAACCTCGGGTGCGGACACGCCGTGCCACTCGGAGGTCGGCGTCGTCCGGAAGTGCTCGATCTGCACGTCGATTGCCTTGATTTTCTCGACGCGGGAGAGGCCCTTCAAGACGGCCGGTCTGCCAGGGACGCCGAGGTCCCGCACCAGCATGTCCAACAGCTTGTCGTCGTCCAACGCCTTCTTCAGGACGGACAGTCGGAGATACCCGAAGCGGATCGTGTCGACGCTCGCGAACGAGGGCTCGTAGCGGGTGAAGTCCACTGGGCGCATGGTAGCCGGCCAGCCGGAGGTTGTTGAGAGGGGTTCGAGCGCCGACCCGTGGCTCGCGACCCTGAGCCACAGTGAGCGAGACGCAGAACTCGCCGCTCCCGGTGGCCATCGCCGATCGCTCTCAACCTCAGCGGGCCTGCGTTCGGCGTGGAGCCGTCGATCGCCAGCCAAGGGGCGCGCCTGCCATCTACGCGTTCATTCGCCCGGCGCCCGAGGAGGCCGAGGCGAGACCTATGTAGTTACAGGCTGTTGCCAGGCAAGTGTTGCACGTGCGTACAGGTAGCCTAAGCTGGCTCCGTTCAGGCAACGCCTGGCCAGCCCGAGGGCGACGAGGCGCCCACGAGGCGGCAGGTCCACGAGGATGTCGACGTTCACTCCGCCGCGAGCCCGCGAGCATCGCCGACGATCAGGGGCTTCGTCTACCAAGTCGACGTGACCCTAGAGCGTTGGGTCACGCTCCAAGACGACGAGCAGCTCGTCCTCGAGTGCGGCGAAGATGTCGATCGAATCGCGTCGTGTCTGACCACGGAGGAGCGCCTCCTGGAACAAATCAAGGTCCGAGAAGGCGCTTTATCCCTACGCAGCCCCGAAGCGCTCGAGGCGCTCGCAAACGCGGCGGAACACCTGGCCGGAACCCCGGCGTTCATCTCTCCTTCCAGTTCACGACCACCGCCGAGGTCGCACGCGAGCGCAATCATCCAGATCCGGCCGCGCTCAAAGGGATCGAACTCTGGGAGCGCGTACGCTCTGGTGTGCTCACGTCGGACGAAGCGACGACCGCAATCCGTACCATCGCCGCGATCCTCGAACCGTCGACGCGGCCACATCGCTCCCCGCGTCGACCTGGGCCGCCGCCCGAGTCGTCTTCCGCGACGACGAGCGTCTCTGTGACCTTGTCGGGCGCTTCAAATGGGCGATGGGGGAATCGTCGCCCGAAAGCCACCCTTGCAGGTCGTCGAACAGCTCGTGGCATCGGGTGTCGCGGCCAATCGGCAGATCGCCGCTGGTGCTTACGAGCGACTGTTCGTCTACGTTCTGCGCCTCCTCTGCCGGCGCGGTCACAAGGCCCTGACCCGCGCGAAACTGCTGAGCGAACTCGCGCGACAGCTCGACGAGACGGAGCGCGCCCTGATCGCCCGCATGCGTGTGCGCTTCGACGAGTACGGTGTGCGCGTCGAAGCGCTCGAGCGGCGCGTCGAACGCATCGACACGTCCATTGCCGCCGCGTTCGGGCTCCCCGCGAGCGCCATCGCCATCGGCGTCCCCGAGCTCGACGTCGCCCCGCCCCCACTCACACGCTGCCTCGCGGCTCGAGCCCGCGTTGTTGCGGAGCTTTGCTCGCTCCCGTCTTCGTGGCTCGCCGCTCCTGTCGGCGTTGCCAAAGGGGGCTCTCCCGAAGGAATTGGAACGTCGCTGCCACATCGCCCTGGCGATGCAACTCCTCAAGAGCCCCGTGGACCAGGACTCCGGTTCGACTCTCGTCGCGTACTGGTTTGCAGCGGACGAGCCAGACAAGGCCGGGATCACTCTCGCGACGCTCCTTGATTCCCTCGAACATGAGCAAGGGCGGGTCCCCCCTGGGATGCTCCTTGCAATCGGCCGTACCACACCGCTTCCACCCGCCATGAGCCTGAGCGTGCAGATGCTTGTTAGGCATGCTCAGTTCCGTGTAGCGAAGGTCTACGATCAGGACACGTCGTTTTTCGCTGAAGACCTGGACACTCTGCTTCGGCGGGCAGGAACTGGGGATGACTGGGCAATCGTGCTCGTCGAGACGAGTCGCTTTCAGGAGCGATTCGAAGCGGATCCTGGCCTTGCGGTCGATTCGTTCGAGCGCGCCATGGCCGCAGCAACGCGGGCGCGTCTGCCCGATGACACGCCCTACAGGTTCCCGGATCTCGTGCCGCTGGCTTGGATACAGATCCCACACGTGGTCACCCGCGCGCACGTGGAGGCGTGGCTTCGTCTCGTTGAAAGCCTTCCTGCTTCCGCGAGGGATTGGACCAGTGAAGGTGTGAGCGCTCGCAGCACGTGCCGGATCCTCTGCGATCGGATCTGGTTGCGAGAAGCCGCGAAGCCCGATGGGGAGGCGCGATGGGCGGAGACGCACGAAGAGTTGGACCTTGTGATCCGAACAGCAAGACGAATGGCCTTCCCCTACCTCGAGGCCTGTGCGTTGCGGGGGAAGATCACGATCCTCTTCGAGCAGGGACGATTGCCCGACGAAGCCGCAGCACTCGCCAGCACGTTTCTCGCCACGCACGGACACGACGAGAGTTGCAGCCTGCTGATTGAGGACGTTCTCGGACGGCAGTACTACCACGCTGGCCAACACGCGGAGGCTCTCGCACACCTGCGGCGGGCACTGAAGCGTCGCCCAGAAGTGGAGCCGTACCTGCTTTGTCTTACGGCCAACTATGCAAGCCGGGCGGCGCTGGTAGTTGAGCCAGAGGCATCTATTCCGTTCGCGCATGAAGCAGTCCGCCTGGCGCGAGACGGCCGGGACGTTCCACATCTGAAGCAGAGATGACCTCGGGGATCACCCAAAAGCGGCCAAGCATGATCGTCTGAAAACCGGCCAAAGGAGCTGACGGAGCGGGACGTTGACGCGGACGGATGGGCAGAGGCCCACCGCCGAGATGGGCAACGTCTTGAGCGACGACAAGAAGCAACAAGTCCTTGCACTTGGCCGGCTCGGTTGGCCGCTTCGGCGGATCGAGGCGGCCACGGGCGTGCGGCGCGAGACGTCGAGCGGGTACCTGCGGGCCGCGGGGATCGCGGTGCGCCCGCCACGCAAGTGGGGACACGCAAAAGCGGCCAAAGAGGCGATCTCCGACTCAGGGCACGACGCGGATTCAAATCCGGCCAAAGAGGTGATCCCCGACCTCGGGGGTCCGACGTGGCGCCCGCCGGGACGATCGCCGACGGCGAGCGCGTGCGAGCCGTACCGCGAGGTCATCGAGGACGGCCTGGGACGTGGTCGCAACGCGAAGGCGATCTGGCAGGACCTGGTGACCGAGCACGGCTTCGCCGCGCGCTACGCGAGCGTCCAGCGTTTCGCGCGCAAGGTGCGCGGGGCGCGTCTGCCCGAGGCGTGCGCCGTGATCACGACCGAGCCCGGCGAGGAGGCGCAGGTCGACTACGGCGACGGGCCGATGGTGCGTGATCCCCAGACGGGCAAGTACCGCCGGATGCGCCTGTTTCTGATGACGCTCGGCTACAGCCGCAAGTCCGTGCGCCTGCTGACGTGGCGCTCGAGCGCGAAGATCTGGAGCGAGCTGCACGAGAAGGCCTTTCGCCGTCTCGGCGGAGCGCCGCGCACGACCGTGCTCGACAACCTTCGCGAGGGCGTCCTTGCGCCGGACATCTACGATCCGAGGCTCAATCCCCTCTACCGCGATGTGCTCGCGCACTACGGCGCGCTTGCGCTGCCGTGCCGCGTACGCCACCCCGATCGCAAGGGCAAGGTCGAGTCCGGGATCGGGCACACGCAGAAGATGCTCAGGGGGCTGCGCTTCGAGAGCGCCGAGGATGCACAGGGCCACCTCGACCACTGGGACGAGCGCTGGGCGGACACGCGCATCCACGGCACGACCAAGCGTCAGGTGGCCGCGATGTTTGCCGAGGAGAGGCCGCACCTCGCGCCGCTGCCCATCGAGCCGTTCGCTACTACCGCTACGGCAAGCGCACCGTGCACCTCGATGGCCACGTCGAGGTCGAGCGCGCCTACTACTCGGTGCCGCCGGGCAACATCGGTCGCGAGCTCTTCGTGCAGTACGACGAGCGCCGAGTGCGGCTGCTCGACCCCGCGACGCACGAGCTTCTGCGCGAGCACGTGCCGCAGGCGCCGGGGCGGTGCCGCACGCGCGAGGAGGACAAGCCCAAGAGGACGCCGCCGACCACCGTGCAGGTACTCTCCCGCGCACGCGTGGCCGGCCGGCACATCGGCGCGCTCGCCGGCGAGATCCACCGCCGCGAAGGCGAAGACGGCGTGCGCGGCATCCTCGGCCTTCTGAATCTCGCGAAGAAGCACGGCCCGTTTGCCGTCGACGACGCGAGCGCGATGGCCCTGTCGGTCGGCGTCCCCAGCTACCGCTTCGTCCGCCGGTACCTCGATCGGCAGCCCGCCCCGCAGCTGTCGCTTCGCCAGGTCGATCCGCTCATCCGCGATCTCACGCACTACCGCGACATCATCCGTCACATCACCAAGGAGACCGAATGAATCTCGTCGAATTGAATCACGCGCTTCTCAAGCTTCGCCTCGGCGGCATGGCCGGCAGCCTGGAATCCAGGCTCTTGCAAGCCCAGGCCGAGCCGCTCGCTCCCATCGACTTCATCTCGGCGCTCGTGAGCGACGAGCTCCTGCGACGCGGCGACCGCCTCATCGAGCGGCGCATCAAGCACGCCGCCGTCCGCGATACCGGCAAGACCCTCGATGTCTTCGATTTCGATTTCAACAAGAAGATGGATCGGCGCCTGGTCTTCGACCTCGCGACCGCTCGCTTCGTGACCCAGCACGAGGACGCCCTCTTTCTCGGAGCGCCCGGCACCGGAAAGAGCCACATCGCCCAGGCGATCGGACACGCTGCCATCCAGCAGGGCCATCGCGTGCTCTACCGCGAAGCGCACGTCCTGCTCGAGGAGCTCGCCCAGGCCACGCTCGATGGCACCCGCGCCGACTGCCTCGTCGAGCTCGCGCTCGTGCCCCTGCTCATCGTCGACGACCTCGGCATGCGCAAGTACCCGCCAGCGCCGCCGAGGATCTGCTCGAGCTCGTGATGCGCCGCTACGAGCGCACCAGCACCATCCTCACCTCCAACCGCCCCGTCGAGGACTGGGGCAAGCTGCTCGGCGACAACGCCGCCGTCTCCGCCATGCTCGACCGCCTCCTGCATCACGCCCACGTCCTCAAATGCGGGCCCCGTAGCTACCGAACCCACCGGGCAGACTTGCCCGCAGGCGCAGGTCAAGCGTAGAGGTA
>CAWKAF010000048.1:0-110253 GCA_963847465.1 uncultured delta proteobacterium
GCGGCGGCGGAACCTAAAGCCGGGCTGGCACCCGAGGATTCTCAGGGGATCGAGAAAACAAGCACCGAGGAGCGATCGGAGTGGCCCCGAAATCGGGTGTGTTCACCCGGGCGTGGGGCAATCGTGGGGCAATCCGGCCTCCCCGGAAAGCGGCGAAGACCAGGTCGAGGCGGCGCTCGCCCGCGCTCTCGACCGGGCCTCGGAGGCCGGCCGCTTCGACGTGGTCGTGCAGCTCGCGAGGGAGCTGGGGGCCCGTCGCCTCGCGCGGCTGTCGAATGTCGCTCAGCTAAGCCGGACGCGCGCGGGAAAAAATAGCCCTGACGGGCCGCCACGGTAGCCCAGCAGCGGCGCCCTCGAAGGGTCATGGAGGCAATTCGAGGAGCCGCCTGCGCGCGCTGCGGTCGGCAGGTCCCCCGCGCCCACCATCACCTGGACCAGACGAGGTCGCGCTCGTCGACCTCGCGGATGTTGGGCGCGAACTCCTCCATCCACCAGAGAATGCACTCGGGGCAGATCAGGCGTTCTCCGGTTCCCGCGGCACGCCGCGTCCGCTGGAGATACCAGCCTTGGCACTCGAGCCGCGCCCACGCCTCCCGCACCGAACGTGCGGCGAGCGCCTGGTGCACCCCGGAGCGGCAGTTGAACGGGAACACCCCCTCGCAGCCTACGACCCACACTCGCTCGCCCGGCTGGAGCTTGCCCCGTTCGGCGAGCTGCGCGCCGGTCTGCATGGCGCGACGTCGCGGTTCGCGATGCGGCGTCAGGCGCCGCACGATTCCCCGGTCGAACAGCGGCCAGAGCAGGCGCCACATGATCATCTGGCAGACTAGCACCGCAATGCGCGCCGGATGGGGCTGACGGCTCCTCAAGGCGTACTTCTTCCTCGCCCTCTTCGGAATCGTGGTCGTCGCGGTTGCCCTGCTCGTCATGCGCCTTTAGGGCGCGACCTGTTCCAGCAGCCGATGCAACGTTATTTGGCCGACGCTGACGATCGTTCTGTTGGTGGGCATTGGCGTGCACCTCGTCGGTCGTCGTCCACGTGCCCACGGGCGCAGCACGTCCGCGATGGGGGGGAGAACCTGAAGCAGGATGACCTCGGCGCCGAGCGCTCGGGCACCGCAACGGCGTCTGCGGGCGCGACCTCGGCGACCGCCGACCCGTCGAGAAACGGGAGCATGACGACCCAACCTCTCTTACCTGATCGCTTGACTTAGTCGATCGCTCAACGCCGCCACCGCCGTCCCGCTGATCTGGGGTTCATGTCGACTTGTGCGCTCGTCGCACAGAAGCAGGACCATCACCACGAACTGGTTCAACGTCTTCGATCGGGTCCTGCCAGGGCACGGCCTCTCGGGGCACCCCGACGCGAGAGGAAACCGAATCGCTCGATGTACGAGCGCGCCATCTTGTAGAGCGCCCGTGGATGCAAAAAGCCCGCGGTGTGGCGCTTTTGCGAAGAGTGGAGGGGAACGTGTGTAGAGCGCGACTGCCTGGGCGGGTGCCCAGGCAATCGAGACTCGACGTACGCTACTTCCTCGCGGCTTCCTTGACGGCGTGCTTGCCCTCCTCCACGGCGCCTTTCACGTTGCCCTTGGCCTCGTCGAGCTTTCCCTTGGCCTCGAGCTTCTTGTCGCCGGTCGCTGCGCCGGCGGCCTGCTTGATTTTGCCTTTAACCTTGTCGATGATTTCGCCCATGGGTCTTCTCACTGGTGATGGTACGGGTCACCCGAGCCAATTCGGTCGAGAGCCCTTCGATCGGAGCGTCGCCCTGCAAGTACGCAACCGCGGCGGCCGGTGGGCTCGCACGCTCGAGCTCGATACTATCGGCGGCTCAAGTAGTAACCGCCGCCCCCGCCGAACATGACGAACAGCACCACGATCAAGACGATCCACGTTGTCGTGCTCATGAGTTCCTCCGTGTTGAGCCCTGCGGAGCAATTTCGGGGCCGGGCGGAAGGGACGGGAACCGTCCTCGACGTCGACGGCGGCAAAGCCGCTCGCTGAGCGGCCCTTTTGCGATTCCCGCGAGGTGCTCGCGAGCGCACCGACTGCGGTGCGTGAGCCGACCAGTCTTCAGCGATCGCCGGCGTCGTCGAGCCACGCGATGCGCTCCTCGCGGAGCATGACGCGCCGGAGCAGATCGCGGGGGGTGTCGCTGTCCTTCACCACTCTCTCCAGAAAGGGCAACCCGCACCTTGAACGCAACGCAATCCTGCTTTCCGCCAAGGGCGCAGCGTTTCATTTGAAGGCCGAGCGGCTCGTGCGTGAGACCAAATCCCCAATCGGCGCACGTTCCGCTTGCCGCAAGAGATGGCGGCATGGCTCGACGAGGTCCTCGACGATGGGGAGCGCGCAGGGGTTCGGGCGTTCCCCTCGGGAGCTCAGGAACTGCTAGCGCTGTACGCCCGTCAATCGCCTGGACGCACATTGTTCCCCTTGCAATCTGCGATACGTACGAAGGCACTTTCCACGAATAGTTAGGGACCCGGCGCCCTTGGCGCCATCGAATCCGTGCGCTCGTCTCAAAAGTTCACCGCTAGCTCGAACATTGCACTGGCACCCCCCTCGCGCGCGTAACACACGCGCCCAGCGTGAGGGGGGAGCATGAAGGTCCTATTCTGGGCTAGCCAACGGGGTCGCTGCGACGGCGGTCCGAGCGTCGCTCGACGTACGTGAGGCGTCCCGGCCGCTCTATTGCCTGAGTCGGGGGACAATGCCTGCACACGTTCCCTCTCTCGCGGCCCTGACGTCGGACGACGATGCCGGGCTTTCCGCCGAGCTTCGACTCGGCCAGCTTCGATCGCAGGTGGCCGTCATCCGAACTCTCGCCAATCACGTCGAGCATCTTGCGCGATGGGGAAATGTGGACGGACTCCGAGAGCAAATCATCGAGGAGATGGGGCGCATGGGAGGCCGACTTCTCGAAGCGGCGGCCGCGCTTTCCGAGTTGCGGCGGACGCCATGAAGCACCGGGGGGAGAACGCCATCACGGACAGGGGCCAAGCAACCACAGGCCCCGAGCAGGACATCCAGTGCCTCGCGCTGCGGGACAGCGAGGCCATCCGAGCGTATGGGCCCCTCGAACGCGAGTGTCTGTCGGCCGTGGGTTCGGAGTCGGCCGTCTTGGTCGTGGCGGTTTCCCTCGAGGAACTGAAGCGCTTCGCCTTGGATCACGTGAGCGGCTTTCTGCTCTCGCTGATGAACGGGGCGACGAACGTGGAGGCCATTCTCGACATTTCCAGCATGCCGCGGCTGCTCGCGCTCCGCCATACTGCGCGGCTTGTTCGAGCGCGGGGTCATCGTCGGTACATATCCACTAGCGCGGCAATGATGGAGACCGTCCAAAAGAGCCTGGCTGAGAAACGAGAGGATACGAACATCAGCCTCGGCGCGGAGCGCGCCACCGGGAGGGCCGTGGCCGACGCGGAGGCCCGAGCGCGGCGTCTCGCCGACGATGTCGTCGAACACGAGCGCATCGTCCTCGACGAGCGGCTCCGGAAGTTCCGTGACAGCGCAGACTTCGCACTCGCTCGCGAGCGCATCGCCTCGACCGCACCCCTAGGCGTGGTGGCGCCGGAACGTACGTTGGCCGACAGGGCCAAGTTGGGTGAGCGCGAGATCCACGACACGGTCACGGAACACGAGCGTCAGCGGTCAGACGATGCCGTCCAAGTGCAGCGGAGGGAGCACGCCGAAGGCCCCGGCAAATTGCGCTTCGAGCCGACACGGACGAAAAGCTCGGAGCCGAGCGTCTTCGTGTGGACCGCGCCGTGACCTTTCTCGGCAGCACCGAGCAAGCCTTGTCGCTCGCCGAGGGCGAGGTCGAGCGCCGCAGCAATGTCTTGGCGATGGTGGCCCACGAGCTGAGAAGTCCTCTCTCCATCATCTCGATGAACGCGGACTTCATCGCGGATAGGGTGGCCGATCCCGAGGTTCGCGAACCGGCGGTGGAGGTGCAGCACGCTGTCTCGAGGATGAGTCGCCTTCTCCAGGATCTCATGAATCTGGCGCGCATCGAAGGCGGGTCGCTTCGCATCGTGAAGCGACCGGTCGATGTGGGCGCTCTCTGAGCGAGATCCTCGCGGCGTACGGCCCGCTCTTCGCGAAGCGCGGCTCGGCATTCACTTGCGAACCGCGGGCGGCGGGTGTCGTCGTCACGTTCGACCACGATCGCATCGTGCAAGTGCTCTCGAACCTGCTCTGCAACGCGATGAAGTTCACGCCTCCAGGTGGGACCGTGAGCCTGCTCATGGAGCGACGTGCGGGCCACATTGAGCTGGCGGTGAAGGACAGCGGCTGTGGCATTGCGGCGCACGCGTTGCCGCACGTGTTCAACCGCTTCTGGCAGGGCAGCAGCGAGCCGGGACGGGGCCTCGGGCTCGGCCTGTATATCTGCGAGCGGATCGTCTCGGCACACGGCGGCCGAATATGGGTCGAGAGCGAGCTTGGGCGAGGAACGACGTTCGGTTCACGCTGCTGGGGGACGGACAGTGATTCGACTGCGAAAAGTGCTTTTTGTGGCCGGGCAGGAGCTCGGCTGCGATTGGCGCAGGCTGGGCGCCCGCTTCGTTTCGGGCATGTTGCCTCAGAACAGCTTCAATCGTGTCCGCACGGCGTTATTGCGTACCTTCGGCGTCTCGGTCGGCCCCACTTCGTGCTTCGCGGGTTCCGTGCGAATCACGGGTTCCGGACCGGTGCCCGATCTGCTGTCGATCGGGCCGGGCTGCCACATCACCGGGCCTCTGCACATCGACCTGACGGCGCCGGTGCGAATCGGAGCTCGCGTCTACATGGGCTACGATGTCGCGCTGATCACGGCGGATCACGAACTCGGCGAGGCCGACCAGCGCTGCGGCCGCCGAGTCTATCGGGCAATCCTCATCGAGGACGGCGTCTGGATCGGCTCTCGAGCCGTCATTCTTCCGGGCGTGCGGGTGGGCAGAGGGTCGGTCGTCGCGGCGGGAGCCGTGGTGACAAGGGACGTGCCGCCGCACGTGCTGGTCGGCGGCGTGCCCGCAAGGTGGGTGCGCGACCTCGAGGAGCCGGTCGCGAGCGACGCGCGACGCGCCCGACTGGCCGGGGCGATTTAGACGCGGATGGCCACTCTCGCCGTCCCGCTCGCCACCCAGGCGAACGAACGCGTGGTCGCAGGGAACCTGGGCGCGCGGTGGGTGGTGTAAGTCGCCTGTCGGTAATTCGCAAAATCGCCAGAACGGGTCGAAAAGAGATTGCGCCACAAATTCTTGATTGTGCGCATATCCTGGGTGGTCGACCCACCAAGTCACGTCCGTCGGCGCGCAATGAGGCCCTCAGATCTTGAGCGACCGGCTAGTCGACAGCCGCGGCCTTGCGGCGAGATGCAGCGGGCTGGTCTCGATCATGCACGATCTGGGCGGGACGTGGCCCCCACGAGTTCCTTTGATCGACTTCGTAGCATCTGCGCCGACGTCGGCTTCGATTTGGAGCGGATTCGTCCTTCGATCCTCGCTCGGATGCGTCTCCTGGCTGAGACCACGGAGACCGTGAATGACTGTGAGCATGCCGTCCGCATCGCCAACGACGTCTTCCGCTACTACGATGTCTCGAAGCCCCTCGAGCGCTTCAATGCGCTGGAGCGACGGATCGTCGTGATAGGCACTATCTTCTCGGACATCGGCAAATCAGGTCCCGCCGGAGCGGATCTGGACGGGCAGCAACTTGTGGCGGAGATGTTCGCCGTTGAGCGGATCATGGAACAAAGGACGTCCGTCGCGCGGTTTTTCGACGTGTATTTTCCGGCAGACGCGGCCGACCGTGCTCGAAGATTCGGAGCCCTCGGTCTTGACGCAGGAATGACCATGCGGGAGTTTTGGAACCTGCACAGCGCGTGGACCCTGCACGTCATCCAGGGGGATGGTGTGCCGATGGAAGCGGTCCCCGCGGCGGCGACGCACCACATCCTGGAGAACGTGAACCCGGATTCGCTAATCGCCGAGGACGGCCGCTTTACAAAATACTTCGGCAAGCATGCGTCGTTCGAGCGACCCGAGAAGCTCGTGATCCTGTTGGACAAGTACGACGCTGCCCTCCGGCGAGGGCGTTGCACGCATGACCAAGCCATCGCTTCACTTCGCGAGGTCATCGCGAGAAACCACCGATTCGGCGGTGATCGTGGGTTTTTGGAAGCTCGATTGAGGATCTGGATGAGGTCATGAAGGTCCCCGAGGTGCTAGAGGCGGCGGCCCTTTGAGCTTTAGCCTCATGATCACGCTGAAGGCGATCGCGAGGGCGCGCAGCGTTTCGATCGCAAACAGAATCGCGACAATGCGCAACCTCCTCGAACTCGTCGACGCCGACCTCACCCAGCAAGACACGGACGCCATCGTGAACGCCGCCAACGCCTCGCTGCTCGGTGGCGGAGGCGTCTCGGTGACTTCTTCCTGGCGACGTTCCTCCCAGGAACGGGCGGGTTCTTCCTCGCGTTGCGGCGGATCGTGGAGCTGATCTGGCGGGGGCGAACACGTGTGTCCCGTGTCACGGGTCGCGCAGCCCGATGGCCCCCAGTTGGAGGAGGTGCGCCAGGAGGTGCAGCGCTTCGTCTCGCTCCAACTCCGGCCGACAGATGTCGAGGATCATCTCGACTGTACAGTGGCCGTCCACGAGCGAGAGGAGGTACGCCGCCCGCGCATCGAGCTTCAGGAACGGCAAGCCGTCCACAGTGACGGAGAGCCACGGAACCGCGAAAAGAGGCAGGTGCGAGCGGACCCCGCTCGTCGGCTCTGCGAGGCAGCCCTCGTTAACGGCCCGCTCGGCGGCCGGGGTGCGATCGTTGAATGGAGCCACGCTCGACGGAGTGTACTCGGCGGTGGGTGGTCGTCTTGCGGAGGGGAAGGTTCTGCCTGTGTGGGAATTTGCACAAGCGTTCCTGAGTCGAGGCCGTCCGTTCTGCGCGAACATCGGACGCGAGGTCGACGCGTTCCAGAACTGCCAGTCGCTGTCGGACATCGGGGTCTGCAAAGCGAGCGGGATCGCCGCGCAGTGTCATCAGGCGACGCGCTACACGCCGTGCCTCTTCGCCGACTTCCAGGCTTACGTGATAGGAATGGGCCGCATCTTCTGCGAGGCGGGAGATGCGGGCACCGTAAACGGCGGCTCCCCTTGACGATCGAGCCCTTGGCGCCCGCCCCACGGCTCCAGGTTGGCCTAGTCCGTTGGACACGGGGCTCCGCACGCGACGGCGTCTCCCTCCGGGCAAACCACGGGATTGCCTGCGGCGCACGACGGGATATCACAGTTCTGGGTGCCCGCCGTGCCGGCCGGGCAATCGACGACGCAAACGGAGCCGGCCTGGCAAGTGGTGTGGCAAGGCCCGCTCTGGCAAGCGAAGTGGCACGTGCTGCCCGGGCCGCAAGTGCACTCGCCGTTCGCGCACACTCCGTCGCACCGTGCATTCGACCCGACGCACATGACATGGCACGGAGGCGCGCCGCAGGAAAACGTGCACAACGCGCCCTCGTCGCACGTGCACGAGCCGTTCGCGCAGGTGGCGGAGCAAGCGGACGCGCTGCTGCACTCGACGTGGCACGGAGGCGCCGCGCAGCCGAGAGTGCATTGCGCCCCCGCGGGGCAGACGCAGGTGCCGTTCGAACAGTCGCTGGAGACGCTCGAATTGCATGCGAGGGCGGTGGCCAGCACCGGGATCGAGAGGAGCGCTGCGAAGACGGAGCGACATTCCATGGCGTGATTGGTCACCGGGCGGGGCCTCCCCAGGATGGTCGTGCGCGGGGGCGGCGAAGGCTCACGAGCTTCGCGGCGGTCGAGGGGAGGTGCCTCATGACCGTGCAGAAGGGGTGCGTCGGGGTTCTCGGCCACGGCGGTGCCAGCGCATGGTTGGTTACGACGGCTCCTTTTGACGGTAAGGGTGAGCGCTGACTCAGCCAAAGGCTTTCTTTTCGGCTGAGCTTCGCCATTGTTCGCGTCAGTCAGGGGGCGCCCCAGGCATGCCGACGCCTTGATTCCATCCGTTTCTAACGCATGTGACTGGCGAAGCTCAGCCGAGAAAGAAAGCCGTGGCTGAGGTCGCATTCACCCTTACCGGATCATGTCAGGTAGCCGTCGCAACCATCATGCATTGCCCTATCTGCAATAGCGCGGACACCTTCAACATGACCGAATACGTCATGCCCCACCCGAGCGGCACCGTACGAGCGCCTGCCATTGAGTGCTCGGAGTGCGGCGCCGTCGTTCTGAACGAAGTCGTTGCCCACTCTGCCAAGGAGTTGGCGGCCGTGCGCGAGGCGCAGAATCTTCGCCTCGATATGATCGCCGAGACGGACCACCGGCGTGCATCCCGACGATCGCGCCAAGTTGTCGCCCTCAGGCTCGCAGGTCATGGCTGAGTTGCAGTACCAGGGCCTCCGCCACGTGTATCAACCACGCTGAGGCTTCGTCGCCCGGCTTGACCGCCGCAGGTCGCCACGGTCGCGTGGGCGATCGGGCGTGCCGGCGTCCACGTTGACGCCCATGGGTGAAGCTCGCGGGTCTGTTCAAGCGGGTCTGACCCCGAAGCCGCCGCGTCGAAGGTGCCGCGAGCGCCGGACCAGCTCGAAACGGCCGTCGCCTCTCCCGGGTCAGCTACCGGGGCATTCGGACCGACGCGCCGACGACAATCCCGCGTTCGAGCAAATTGCGTGGGTGGCGGAGCGCGGTGACCTGCCGTGCTACCCTACGGTCTACGGGAGCGTTCAGGCCGCTGCCCTCGACGGTAAGGCAGCCTGGGGGGGGCTCAGGCGTGATTGAAAGCTTCGCTCCGGTTTCGGGGCCACCTTGCCGTGGTCACGTACTCCTCGTGGACGATGAGCCAGAGTTCGTGCGAGCGATGGGGCGTCTCATCAGCCAGCTTGGCTACCAGGCCGTCTGCGCAACGGAAACGTCGCAGGCAGTCACGTTGCTCTCTCTTCGACGGTTCGATGCGGTCGTCACAGATCTACGACTTCCTATGCCCTCGGGCGGCGTCTTCGCGACACACGTCGCGATCCTCTCGCCTGGAGTTCCTCTTATCGTGGTTACCGGCGTAGAGAATCTTCGAGAGGTCTGGGATCTCTTGGGCGAAACGAGTGTGGAAGCCGTCGTTCCAAAAACCGCCACGAATGGCGCCATCGCCCAGGTCCTTGCGCGATCGATTTCCACCGGCAGAGAGGTGACGGAAGCGGCCCAAGGGGCACGCCTCGTGGCGGACGGCCTCGTGCGTGCGCTCGCGCTCCGAGACGTGGAGACCGAGGCCCACTCGCGACGTGTCGCTGCCTGGACGTTAATGCTCGTACAGCGCATGGGCCTTCCCAAGGAAGACTGGTTGCGCGCCGAGTTGGGGGGGCTGCTGCACGACATCGGCAAGATTGGGGTTCCGGACGCCATCCTCAGAAAGCCCGCGAAGTTGACGGAAGAGGAATGGGTCGAGATGCGCCGCCACCCGGGACTGGGATGCACCATTCTGTCGGGAATCCCTGCTCTTGCGGCCGCTTGCGACATTGTTCGATCCCACCACGAACGGTGGGACGGGGGTGGTTACCCGGACAGGCTGTCAGGTGAAGCTATCCCCCCACACGCGCGGGTCTTTGCACTCGTTGACACGTACGACGCCATGACGAGCGATCGTCCTTACCGCAAGGGCTTGTCCCATTCCGCTTCGGTCGAGGTCATACGTTCTGAGGCGGGGCGGCAATTCGATCCGCAAGTCGTGGCCGCTTTCCTCGCCGTGCCCGAAGCGGAATGGCGAGCGGTGGCTCGTATCTTCACCGATCACGGTACCGCAGCGGTGGGTTGAAAGGGGAAACCTCGGCGCTACAAGGCGACAGCCATGATCTCTTCGCCGATCGCTGATCCGAGGGTGAACGTTTCTGGAGAGGACCTGTGGTGGCTGGAAACACAACGCGGCGCCGCCGAGTCTACTCCATCCGCGGCGGCGATTCGCTCGTGACGGACGCCGCGATCGGCGTCACCGTTGCCGGTCGTGCTGGCGATCGTCTCGGCCTTGCTCGGCGCGCTCATCGCCGCCTTGCGTCCCCGCGCGAACCTCATCGTGGAGATCCTTGTGCTCCGGCAGCAGCTCGCCGTGTTCAAGCCCGCCAGGCCGCGCCCGCAGCTTCGTCCGGTCGACCGCGCCTTCTGGATCGTCGTCGCCCGCGTCTGGTCGCGATGGACCGACGCGCTCGTTATCGTGAAGCCGGCGACCGTGATCGCGTGGCACCGCCGCGGTTTCGCCCGCTTCTGGGCCTGGAAATCGAGGCGCATCGGGCGACCCCACTCGCGCCGGAGATCGTGGCGCTCATCGTGCGAATGGCCGGTGAGAACCCACTGTGGAGCCGTCGCCGAATCGCGAACGAACTCGCGAAGCTCGGCCAAGACGTGGGCAAGGACGCGGTGGCGAAGTACATGCCGCGTCCGGCTGGGCGCCCGCCGCGACCGCCGTCCCAAACGTGGGGGACGTTCATCCGCACCCACGCCGTCGGCACGATTGCGATCGACTTCTTCACCGTGCCGACGGTGACGTTCGGTGTGTTGTAACGTGTTCTTCGTGCTCTCGCTCGAACGCCGCTGCGTGATCCACGTGAACGTCACCAAGCACCCGATGGCCGAATGGGCGGCACAACAGATCGTCGAGGCGGTCGGCCCCGACGTTGGGCTCGCGACCTTCACTCAATGCCTCGTGATGGAAACCGCCGGGCTGGACGTTGACGTCGTGGATCTGCTGTTGGTCAGATGGCTTCACGAGCAGTAGTGCCTTGGTCCGCCGCGCACGAATCAATTTCGGACCAGACGAAGACCCGGCGTCACAAAGAGTGCCAGCGTCGCTTCGCGCGGGCTCTTCATCCCCAACGGTCCGCAGGGCGCTTCCGCCAACTCGAGCGCCACATCCGTCAGCGACCGCTCGTCGAGGTATGCATCGAGCATGCGGACGAAGTCGTTCAAGGAGCCCAGCACCTTTCGATCCTTGGCGCTGGTCACGATGACCTCGCCCATGGCGTTCACCTCGGTGGCAACCTTCTCCGGGTCGATCCGAAGGGCCCTGAGAACTTGGGCCACCGCCTCGGGGAAGCGGATCAGCAGGGTCTTGGCTGGCGCGATCGGCAAGAGCACGGGGAGCAGGGTGACGTTGCTGACGGCGAGCACGAGCTGCTGGCGGCGGATGATGACGATGTTCGCCGTCCAGTCCCCGAGCCTCGTGGTGGACTGGGTCAGAGGCTCGCGCTCGGGAGCCGCCCAAGGCTCGATGCGCTGATAGAGCCTCTTGGTGCAGCGAAAAACGAACACGCCAGGTCCTTGCTCAAGATCTCCGGGCCAATGCACTGCTACGAAGGACGTTGAGGGTGCGCGTTACCTGTCTGCACTGCGTACTGCGTGCGGAATCCAGCCCCCATCCGCGAGCTTTCGAGCGGTCATCTGGATCTGGCGGGGAGTGAACGTCTGCTTCTGCGGTCCCCATGCATGGACGGCCCTCACGACTGACTCATCGCCCTGCGCATGCTCTCTTGTCGCCACCCAGTGAACCGTAGCGAGCAGCTCTGTACCGAATGGGCTCTCGAATCCCTCCACAAGCTGCGTAACGCGCTCGAAGCGCGTCAACGTTTCCGGATGGCTCCGTAGGAACGCTCTGGCGTCCTCGGCCGCCCCCGGCACCAACTCCAACAGCTTGTCCGGTGCGTCACCGCCATCTCCGTACCCCGATAGCAGGTAGCCCTCGACCGCAGCGAGCACGTGACGTAGATTTCCCGCATACGGACCGTAAGGTCCTTTCACGTACCTAAGCCGTAAAGGCTCCCCCGCCTCCTGTGCGAAGTACAGGAGCTTGTGAACTTCGAGGAGTGAAACGAACGGGTCCATAAGTCCGGCGAGATATCGGTCAACTAAGCCCACGAGCACCGCACGCCCAGGAGTGGCTTTGGGCACTTCGCTCGCCTTAGACATTCCTGACGCAGCCGCCTTCTCGTCCGGCTCAAACACGATCACCCGGACCTCCGACAGGTGAGCGAAAGCTTGCTCGATGCGCGGTCGCACCTCCTGCCAGTCGAGTCCACCCAGACCACAACCTAGCGGTGGAATGGCAATCGACTCGATCTTGCGCTCCTGCACCTCCCTGATGAGTGCGCTGAGCCCTGCATCTATGTCTTCGATCCGGCTCTTGCCCCTCCAATGGCGCTTCGTTGGGAAGTTGATTACGTAGCGAGGATTTGTAAGTCCGCCGGTTGCGAAAACGAACATCTTGCCCGGTACGACTTCCTTCCGTTTGCAGGCCGTCTCATATGCACGGAAGTTCGCCGGAAATGCGCGCTTGAACTGCGCCGCAATGCCGCGTCCCATGAAGCCGACACAGTTAACCGTGTTCACGAGCGCTTCAGCGTCTGCCCTCAGAATGTTCCCCTTGGTGAACTCCACCATGATGGGCCCTCCTTAGAAATACCAATCGCTCTGTAGCGAGACTCGGGGTTGGTGTGCCGCGCCCTGAATGGCCGTCCTCGCCTGCGCTGCAACGCTAGCGGAGCCCACGCCAATGCGGGTAACAAGGTTCCAGGGGAACTCCCCGTGCAAAAGGAACTCGGCTTGTTTGCCTTCCTTCACGGAGGCGCTTCGAAAATCAGTCGAGGCGACAGCACCCCAATCGATATCCCCAAGGCTCCTGAGGTTCGACCGGAATTCGGCGTAATAGGCACCAGCGTTGGACAAGCTGAATGCCCATCTCCGCCCTTGCTGGTTGGCCCAGGACACCACGGAGAGCAAGTCGGCTTCAAGATGCACGATGGGTCCTTGTCCACCCCGATAGGTCAGGTCAGGATGGTTCGCGCAATGGATGACGTAGAGCATGATCGACCGTGGACAGAAGTAGAACGGGACGTAGTCGCCAACACAGTCGCCCGTGTGGCATGTCACTGGCAGGCTCAAGCGTCGCCCCTTGATCCCCTGCATTCCGATGGCTGCGGCTGGGCCACCCCGTGCGATCATCGTGGCGTCGGAAACGAGGCCACCGCCCACGATTGCCTGAAGGTTCGCAACGTGGGTGATGTGGAAGATGGCCGGGTTCGGAGGCGTAACGCCGGGCATTCTGCGGGGCTCCTTCAGCCGCCCGCGGGAGTTTGAAACAGTCAGCGTGCATCGGATACCTGCACATGTGAGCAGGTTCAGTGCTGCCTGTAAAGCGCTGTTTCTCCAATGAAATCGGGGGGGCTGCCTTTAGGACGGGTTGGCTATGCCCGGCAGGCTATCGCCTGACGGTGCGGGGCAGGGAGTTCGCCCGCCAGCGAACGGGCTTGTCGTGCCTTCATCGCAGTAGTCTGACGCTTATCGGTCAGGTTCACAGTCACCCCGGAGATTGGGTCGATCACTCTGAAGGGCGCGCTCGTGAAGTTCGAGGGGTACTGGTCGATCGTCGTTCCAAGCTTCGCGCGGCGCGGTCTCGTTACGCTTGAGAGGTGCGGCCTGCATCTCTTCAAGGAAGGGCAATTTCGGCCACTCTCAGTCGCGGCCGTGGGAGCACGGGTCCACGTTATTCCGCCCGCGATGGATCTCAGGAGGGGCGGATGACTCAGCCATCTGCTGACGACTTCTATCGGGCGCGCGATAGCCGCACCAACATGTGCGTACCGAATGCGCCATACGCCCACGCCTCGATACGTGTGAGCATCGACGAGGCGGAGGCTTCTCATCCGGACGGCCAGATCGCACAACTCACGCTCGTCAACCTCATGGCTCGCTGGGCGCGAAGGATTTCGTTCGAGATTCCGAATGTGCCGACGGCCGTTCGCTCGCTCGGCGGGGATAGGCGAGGACTCAGTCTTCCCGACGCCGCCGAGGCAACCGCGCGAGACGCCGATCCATTCGGCGAGTTCGTACGAAGAGACAATGGTGAGCCGTCCATCCGCATCCACGTCGGGACGAACGCTCCGCCGGGCGCGCTTTTTCCGTGTGTGGCCGCGGTTGGTTGGCATTGAGCGGAACACGAGACCAGGAGGTCCCGGTGTCCTGTGAGGCGAATCCGCTCGGCCCCGTCCTGGCGGCTTGCGTTGGCACGGCCCTAGCCTTTCGCGCGGCGCTACGAGAGGGCTCTCTTCCCAAGGTCAGTCGCATCTCGTTGTTCAATCTCTGTGCTGGCCCGGCAGCGGACCAAGGACCGCGTCTGCCCGAGGCAGTCGACCTGGGGGCTATCCTGCTGGTCGGGTGCGGGGCGGTGGGGAGTGCGATCGCCTCCCTCTTGCCGATGGTCCGCGCGCGGTGCGCCGTGTCCGCAGTGGATGGCGACGTCGTCGAGATTTCGAACCTCAATCGATCCCCTATGTTCCTTCTGTGTGACGTCGGCAAACCAAAGGCTGCGGTCTTGGGCCGGGCGCCTCACAGCGCAAGGTGTGTCCGCCGCGGCATCGCCGAGTTGGTTCGCAGCGGCGGTTGCGGAAGGCAGCGTGCTTCACCGCCGACCCGACATCATCGTGCCGGCAGCCAACGAGCGAAAACGTCCGATGGGCGGTCCAGCACAACGTGCCACCGCTGCAGGTCTACGGGACGACGGGCCGCAACTGGGATGCGTACTTGGGTCGGCACATTCCGCTCGTAGAGGATTGTCTGGCGTGCAGATTTCCCAATCCCGCGTTGCCCAGAGGAGGACCGTCTCATCGTCGGAACACGTGGCATCCGGTGCAGACCTGGGCGCCGGGCTGGTGGTCGCGCTTGTCGGCGTGGCAGCTTCCCGTGCACGCGGCTCGGTCTTCGCGCGGTGGTTCGTGGGGCGACACGTGGCAATTCGCGCACGCGGCGTGCCCCGGCGACGCGTGGAGCGCGGGCAGCGTGGCCGCAGCGTGGCAGGTCTTGCAAGCGGGCGGAGCGGCGACACCACCCGGGCCGTGCGGGCGATGACAGGTCGCGCAGCCACCCTGGATCGTCGTGTGCGGGCTCGCCGATCTTGTTCGCATGGCACGTGGCGCACGTGGGCGTCGGCTTCCCGGCGTGGGGCTCGTGGCAGCCCACGCAGCGCTGGTGGCCGGCGGGCGCGGATTTCTGTTCGGCTGCGTGGCAGGTGCCGCAAGCGGCCGGTGGAGCAATCGCATGCACGACCGATGCGCCGTGGCACGACGTGCAGTCGGCGTGACCGGGGTTCGACGCGACCAGCGTGGTCTCACGCGCGTGGCAGTTTCGGCACAAGGTCTTCTCGTCGAGTCCCCCGAAGTCGTGGGGCTTGTGACATCCCTCGCAGGCGACGCCTCCGGCGTGCGCATTCGTGTCGGAGACGGCCACCTTCGCGTGGCAACTGGTGCATGTGACGGCAACGGCGACCGGGTCGTCACCGTGGGGCGCGTGACAGGTGACGCACGCAGCCGCCTTCCCGTGACTCACCTGGACGTTCTGGTGGCACTTCACGCAGGCGGCTCGCCGCCTCGCCGGGAGCGTGCGGCGCGTGGCAGTTGAGGCAAACCGCGATGGGCGGGCACGTCGCGTTCGACCAGCGTGGTCTTGGCGCCGTGGCAGCCGATGCATGTGCTGTCGCTCGCGGCGAAGTCGTGGGGCTCGTGGCAGGTGACGCACGCGTCGTGAGCGGGCGGGTGCGGCTGCGCCCTCTCCGCGTGGCAGGACGCGCACGCGGTCGCGGCCGCGGACGCAGGCTCGTGGGCGCGGTGGCAGTCGAGGCAGGCTTTCGAGTCCGCATGCTCGGCGTGCTTCGTCGCCCGCTCGTCGTGGCAGCCCGTGCAAGCCGCGGGAACGATCGACGGCGTCTCGTGCAGGCGGTGGCACGTTCGCGCAGTCGACCGTCGCGTGCTGCACCACGGCAAGCAGACTTCCTTGCTGGCTGGCGTGGCAGCCGATGCAGGTCGGCTCGGCGCGCCCGAGCGCGAACGCGTGGCAGGTCAGGCACTCGGTCGAACTGGACGGGCTGCCGTGATGGGCGACCGCCGTCTCCTTGGCGTGGCAGTTCTGGCAGACCGCCGTTCCCGGATTCTTG
The DNA here is from genome assembly GCA_963847465.1 of uncultured delta proteobacterium. Classification (GTDB taxonomy): domain Bacteria; phylum Myxococcota_A; class Polyangia; order Polyangiales; family Polyangiaceae; genus Palsa-1150. The sequence continues at coordinate 15,959 of CAWKAF010000048.1, forward strand.
AACCCGTCGCGCTCGAAGTCGTGGCAGTCGCGGCACTCGGCCTTTCCCGGCCCACGTGCCACTGGTGTCCGGGGTCTCGCGGTACTGCGCCCACGACGCCGGAACGAGATCGGGTGCAGCGCCCTTCGGCCCGTGCGGCCAGAACCTGGCGACGGCCACAACGCACCCGGCCACGATGACGACCGCGACGGCGGCGATCCACAGGGCCCGTCGGGCCACCTTGGTCATCGACCGACCCCGTGGCAGAGGCGGCACGGCAGGTCGTGATGCTCGTCCTTGCGGCTCGTGAACCCGGGTCCGTGCGGGTTGCCGCCCGGGCCGCCGACGCTATGGCAGCCGACGCAGAGCTGCTCGCCCGCGCCGCCGTGGCAGCCCGCGCACGACGTCGGATCGATGCGCGCCTGCACGCCGTGCTCGCCGTTCGCCCAGCCCGGCGGGTGCGGGCTGCGTGCCGTCGTCCCGGCAACGTTCTCGCGCGTGTGGCAGTCGACGCACGAGCTCTCGGTGTGGCACGTCGTGCAGAGCCCTGGATCGGCGCGCGCCTCGTCGGAGTGACGAGCCGCGAAGCCGGCGCGATGGAGACCGGAAAGGCTCACGTCGCCGAGGGCCAGCTTCCACGGCAACGCGGGGACCGTCCCCTCGCCGTGGCACGACGCGCACTGCCGCTCGGTGTGGCAGCTCGCGCAGAGATCGCGCGCGCTGGCCGCGCGCACCCCGTGCTCCCGGATGAAGTCTCCGTCGTGCACGAGGTGGTCGTCCGGCGGGGTGCCTTCGGCGGCCAGGTCGACGTGGCAACCGTCGCAGTCGCGCAGCGTCCACTGGTCGCGGTGCTCGTGGCACCCGAAGCAGGTCGCCATCTTCGGCAAGACTGTCTGTGGACGAGCCTCGGTCACCTCGGAATGGCAGCGCACGCAATCGCCACGAACCGCGACCATGTGCGTCGGATGCTCGAACCGGAGCTGCGCGCGCGCGAGCTCCGCGGCCTGCCGCACGTAAGGCTCGCCGTGGCAGCCGTTGCACGATCGATCGTCGTGGGGCTTCTCGTGGCAGCGCCGGCAAACGGCATCGGCGGGGAAGTGGAGCGGCCCCGTCTCCCCCGCGGACGACACGTCGGCGTGGCACTCGACGCAGTTGATGCCCTTGAGCACGTGAGCGCGGTGCTCGAACGGGTGTCCCGGCGAGTCGTGGTGCAGGCCGAGCACGCTGGCGCAAGCGGCCAGGACCATCGACAGGACCACGACGAACGTGAGACGCGTCCTCATCGGGATGCCGACGGCTGGCCACGCCCTGACGGGCTCGGCGACGTGCTGTCCAGAGCGTACGACAGGCGCAGAAGGGCGTCGGCCTCGTAGCGGTGCAGCGGCGTCGACGACGCTTCGATGGCGCCGGCGACCTCCCAGCCCATCCGCGATCGCCACGACAGCGCCGAGAGACCCCACGGCCACGCGACTCCCCGGCCGTCGGGGTGATCGGGGACGACGATCTCGATCTCGGACGAGTAGCGAAAGCCCTTGCCGAGAGGCAGCGCGGCGATGGCCCGCACCCCGCTCCACTCCGCGTCGGGAACGTCGACCCGTCGCACCTCGAGCCCCAGGCTGCTGTTGCCCCGGTCGTCGAGTCGGAGCGTGGCACGCAGCCAGCCGTTGCCTCCGAGACCCGCCGCAACGTCCTGAGCGGCGCCGCTCGCGAGCAAGTCGAGCCGGGGGGCGGCGTCGCCATCGAGCCGTCGCCCCGAGCGTCTGCGATGGCAAGTCGCCGAGCACGGAGAAGAGCGACGTCGCGGGCAGCAGCCTGCCGGGCGAGAGCTGCGAGCCGAAGAGCTCGACCCGCCAGTCGGTCCAGCGCACGGCGGCCGACGCGCGCGCCTCCGCGAGCCCGGGGTCGTGACGTCGTACGCGCCGAACGCCGCCAGGTCGAGCCAGCGGGCGGGCGCCGCGGCGAGGTCGGCCCCCACCTCTTCGTTCGAGATCTCTCCGTCCTCGCGACGCTGAACGTACGAGAGGCCCAGGGTCACCGCGTTCGCGATTCGTTGCGCGAGGCGACCGCCCGCGAGCCAGTCATAGGTGCGCGCCCCGAATCTCGGGACCACGGGGAGTCCGCCGAACGTCTCCACCGTCGAGCCCCACGGCGCGCGCGCGATCACATGCGCCCCGTCGATCTGCACCGGGTGCACGGCGCCCGTCGCGAGCACGAAGCGCCCCGCGCGCGCTTCGGCGTACCCGTGCGGTTCGTGCAACCGGACGCTCAGCACCAGAACGTCGCCGGTGATCGACGCCGCGCCCGCGCCCGCCCACACGAGGGCCTCGGCGCCGACCCAGGGCCGCATCGTGTCCTCGCCCTGGAGGACGACGAGCCCCGTCGGCGAGGACGTCCCCTGCGTCTCGGCGAGAGCGTCCGCTCGAAGCCGCAGGGGGTCCGCCTTGGCGTGGGACGCGAGTCCCATCGCGCTCGCGACGGCAGCCGCGCACGCAGCGATGCGGCGCCCGAGGCGACCATTGGCCGTCGTCTTGCACGACATCGAGGGCGTGGTCCGCCTGCAAGTCCCAGGCGCGCGTCGCGAGGCGCTCGCGTGACGGTCCTTTCCTCGCCTTTGGCCGTCATCGAGATCGCGTGCGCGGTGTTTTCGACGACTATTCTGGTCGCCTACCTCGCCTTGCGCCCGCCGTTCGCGCACGCGACCAAGCTTTGGCTGCTGCTCGGGCTCGGAGTGTTCCCCATCGGAGCCGCGTTTTCAGGCAACGTGCAGGGGTTCGAGGCGACCAAGCAGCGCGAGTTCTGCGGCTCGTGCCACGTGATGGCGCTGCACCGGGCAGACTCCGACGACCGCGCGAGCGGATCGCTCGCCTCCCGGCACGCGCGCAACGCGATGTTCGGCAGCGAAAACTGCTACGCTTGCCACGCCAACTACGGGATGTTTGGCACCATCGTGACCAAGGCCGGAGGCATGCGGCACGTGTGGCTGTACCTCACCGAATACCGCAAGACGCCTGTCGAAGAGGCCAAGAAGACCATCCACTTGCGGGACCCCGACGAGATGAACGGCAACTGCATGCACTGCCATTCGACCGAGGACACGCTCTGGTTGAAGGTGCCCGACCACAAGGCATCGCTCGAGGACGAGCGCGCCGGACGCCTTAGCTGTGCGAGCGAAGGCTGCCACGGCATCGCCCATCCGTTTTTCCGGGCTCCCGGCAAAGAAGAGCAGGGATGACTCCTCTCCGCGCCCGTCGATGGCTGGTCGTCGCATGCGTGTGTGCCCTCGCTGCGCTCGCGCTCATGATCTGGCAGCTCTTCAACCCGAGCGTATGGCCGGTCATGGTCGCGATGTCGCTCGGCCAGGTACTCGGCACCGCGTCGTTCGCCGCGTTCGGCTACGTCGTCTTCGCCGACTTTCGAGCCAACCGCCAGGCCGTGCGGGAAGCGGGGCCATCCAAGGTCGAGTGATGCTTCGAGGGACGTGCCTCGCCGTCGTGCTACGGCGAGGCGTTTTGCACCGGACGTCCGCAGGGGCCCGCGGCTGGAAACGGACGCAAGGCAACCCAGCATGCATCCCGCCAGGGCGGCCCCCCATGTCGCTCCGGCTCGCTTCGTTCGTGGTGGCTCCGGTGGTCCTGGTTGCTGGCATCTTGGTGCTCCAGGACGTGGAGCGCGTACCGGACGCGACCGCGGCCACTTGCGGGAGTTTCCGCGCCGCTGGCTCCCGCGGGTGAGATGATGGCTCCCGAGAGCACCGAGACGCTCCCGCCGGGCCATCCGCCGATCGGGACGGCGACTTCTCCGCACGGATCCGTGCCTTCGGCCTCCGACGAGGCGCCCGCGATCGCCTCGAAGATGCCCGCGACCTGACAGCCGTCGCCAAGTCCGAACGCGATGAGACTGGCGGCGTACCGCACTCCCGCTGGCGTCGAGGTCAGCGTATCGCGCGCCGGCCGGCGCGACCGAAGCGAACATCCAGCGCTGGATCTCTCAGTTCGACGACATCGGTCCCGAGGGGCGCGCGGAGAAGACGGTGCACGGCATTCACGTCGTCACCGTCGACGTCACGGGGACCTACGTCGGCGGAGGCATGAGCATGGGGGGACCGACCGAGACAAAACATGACTGGGCTATGCTGGCGCCATCGTCGAGAGCCACAACCCGCCGTACTTCTTCAAGATAACGGGGCCTTCGACGGGCCGTTCGTGCATCGCGAGCCGCATTCGATCGCCTCGTCGACGGCACCGCGCCACTGTGAGTTCCGACGCGATTCCTTCTGTCCGACGTAAAATGTGCACTTTGCGCTGAATCACGAGGGGTTCGGTGCCGATTACAGCACGAGGCACGTCGCGTGCACCTCGGCCGCACATGCTCCACGGAAGGTCGGCCGCCGTCGCACTCGCACTCTTCGTCGTCGGTTGCACCGGCCCCACCGGACCAGCGGGAGAACAGGGGGAAGGCGGTATCCCCGGTGCAATGGGCGCGATGGGAACTGCGGGCCCCCAGGGCTCCGCCGTAGCGAACGTCGACGGTGGCGTCAGCATCCCGGTCGGGTGCCTGTCGCCGTGCCACGGGTTCAACGGCGTCGTCTCGCAGTTTCAGACGAGCGTTCACTACACCGAATACCTGGTCAACGTCTCGTCCGCAACGCCCGAGACCGAGTGGACGACGACCGGAGCCCCCTGCGGCAACTGCCACGCGATCGACGCGCTCCAGCAGCGCGTCACCGGCAACGTCACGACGATCGACGACGGCGGCGTCGTCAACCTCGCGAGCGGCGAGCTGCAGTACCGCGATCCGGTGACGGGCGCGCAGTCGAGCGCGAACTACGCGGGCAGCGCCACGGTCGCCGAAGTGTACTGCACGACCTGCCATGCCGTCACCAACGCCAACGACCCGCACAAGACGGGGATCCCGTGGACGCCGGGATCCTTTCCACTCCAGATCGCCGAGGACGCGGGCACCGTGTTCGTCGAGAAGAGCCCCGATACCACGGCGGTGACGGGTACGAACGCGGGCAACTTCGGCCCTGGCGACACGTGCATGTGGTGCCACCGGTCGCGCGTCGACATCACGAACTACATCACGGCGACGGGAAACGCGATCACCAGCGTGCGCTGGGGACCCCACGAGGGCCCGCAGGCGGACCTCTTCACGGGTGCGGGCGGCTACCACTACAAGGGCCAGACATACGGCCAGTCCACCCACGAGCAGAAGCTCTCGTGCGTCGACTGCCACATGGTCAACGTCGCCGACAACAGCAACGTCCCGGATCACTCGTTCAATCCGAACCTGTCCGCGTGCCTGTCGTGCCATGCAACCGCGACGACCTTCGACGTGAACGGATTCGAATCGGACGTGCAGTCCGCGCTGACCCAGATCGAGACCTTTTTCAACGCTCAGGGGCTCCTGACGCGCGCCACCGCCACGCCGTACACGCCCCTCCTCCCGGCACAGCTCGGCGACGGCAACTGGGACCAAGATCAGCCCGTGCCAGGCAGCACGATCGACGGCGGGTTGCTCACCCAGGACCAGGCAGGCGCGCTCTACAACTACATCCTCGTCGCGCGCGGCGGCGCCTTCGGCGTGCACAACCCGAAGTACATCGGGCAGATCCTTTACGATTCGTTCCACGCGCTCTCGGCCGTCCCGCTCACGGCATTCCCGCAGCGCCCGCAGTGAGGGCCGAGTGAACTGCGCGCCAATCCTTCGCGCAGTCGCGTTCTCGGCGCTGATCGCGGGCTGCTCGGAGGATCGATCGACCGCGCCCACGCCGCCGGTCTACGACGTGGACGTCGCACCCATCCTTCAGGCTCACTGCGTTTCGTGCCACGGCGACACGAATCCCGCGGGAGGGTGGAGCGCGACGTCGTTTCTGGGCGCGATCGCGTGCGTCGCGCCGTCGAACGCACCGGCGGCGCTCCCATCCGACGACAGAGCACCCATCCTGGCCGCCCTCGATGTGGATCCCCACCGCGGCCTCCTCAGCGGCGCGGAGCAGACCACCCTCACGTCCTGGGTGGTCGGCGGGACGCCCGCGTTTCAGGCCGACGTGCACGATCCGAGCATCATCGATCCGCGCTCGACCGGGTTTCACGGCGCGCTCCTGAGCGCGTCGCACTGGTCCCAGATGCTCGATCCCACCGACCCGAACGCGTGCGGTCGCTGCCACGACGGAACCCTGTCGCGCCCTGCCGGCGTGACCCAGGCGGCGCCGGGCGCGCCGTCTTGCACGAGTTGCCACGATCAAGCCGGCGGAGTGCTCGCGTGCTCGACGTGCCACGGATCGGGAGACAAGGCGTACCCGCCGCGCGATCCGTGCTTCTTCCCTGGAGACGTCGGTGGGGCTCACGCGGCGCACGTGGAGTCTTCGCCCGAGCGCACAGGTGGACTGCCGTGCTCGACGTGTCACCCGGTCCCCGGCTCTCCCGTCATCGGGGGGCTGCACGGCGATGGGATCGTCGAAGTCGCGTTCGATCCGACCCTGGTCCCCGGGCAGGCCAGCTACGATCGCGCCACGGGCGCGTGCGCCGTGTATTGCCACACCCAGGGCGGCGCGAAGCCGGATGTCACCTGGACGGAGGCGGCATCCCCCATCGGGTGCGGGGACTGCCATCGTTCGCCCCCTTCCGGTCACTTCGTCGGCTCTTGCACCGGATGTCACTCCGAGGCCAATGCCACCGGAACCGCGCTGACCGGTGGACCGTTGCACTTGAACGGCAAGGTCGACCTCGGCGATGGAAGCGGTTTGTGCGGAGCTTGCCACGGCAGCGGCAACAGCCCTTGGCCGAGCACAGGAGTGCACCCCGCGCATCAGAGCCCGACGCTCACCGTGCCGCTCGACTGCGCAAACTGCCACGTCGTTCCGAGCACGATTCTCGACCCTGTGCACCTCGACGGCACGGTGCACGTAGCCTTCTCGGAGCTGGCGACCGCACGCGGCTCCTCGCCGGTTTGGGATGGCGCGCGATGCACTAACGTCGCATGCCACGGAGCGAACCTCGCGGATCCCGCAGCGGTCCCGGCGTGGAGCGACGCGTCCGGGGCCCAGTCGAAGTGCGGGGCTTGCCACGGCATTCCGCCCTCGGAGCACACGGCGTCCACGTCCTGCAATCGATCCGACTGTCACGGCACCGAGGTCACGCTCGATACGAGCGGAGCGCCACACATCGCGGCGAGCGGCCTGTCGCTGCACATCGACGGGATGATCGAGTCGGCGCGCTGAGCCCAGCACTCGCGTCATGGGCAGCGCAGAAGATGCGCGTTCGCGCAAGACTTCGTCTCGGTGCGCCGCGGAGATAGCAATGGACAGGCCCAGTCACTCGAGTGTCCGGCGCGGCACGGGGCGTGCTGAGCACTCTCCGCATCATGTCGGACGCATCCCTTGTGGCGTTGCTCGCGCCAAAAACGGTGGCCGTCGTCGGTGCTTCACGGTCGCGGACCAGCGTCGGCGGTGAGATCTTCGCCAACCTAGTCGGCCGTCCCTTCGCCGGCCCGGTGTATCCGGTGAACGCGACGGCGTCGCACGTCCAGGGAGTCCGCGCGTATCGACGCATCGCGGAGGTGCCCGACACGGTCGATCTGGCCGTCATCGCCGTCCCCGCGTCGAAAGTCCCTCAGATCCTTGTCGAATGCGCACAGGGGGGCGTCAAGGCGGCCGTCATCATCACGGCGGGGTTCGGTGAGTCGGGTGACGAAGGAACGCGCGCGCAGGCGGCAATCGTCGCGACGGCTCGCCAGACCGGGATGCGGCTCGTCGGCCCCAATTGTCTGGGGGTCTTGAGCACCGACCCGGAGGTCGCGCTGCACGCGACGTTCTCGACGGGGTGGCCACCTCGGGGAAACGTGTCGATCGCGTCGCAGTCGGGTGCGCTCGGCATCGCGTTGCTCGACGAGGCGCGCGATCACGGGATCGGCATTCGTCACTTCGTCAGCCTCGGCAACGAGGCCGACGTCTCGGCCGAGGACCTCCTCGAGTACTGGGAGGGTGACGCCGAGACTCGCGTCATCGTGCTCTACCTCGAGAGCTTCCGCGACCCGCGACGGTTCCTCGAAGTGGCTCGCCGGGTATCGCGCACGAAGCCCATCGTCGCAGTCAAGGGCGGACGAAGTTCGGCGGGAGCGCGCGCCGCAGGATCGCACACGGGCGCGCTCGCGACTCGGGACGCCGTCGTCGATGCGCTCCTGACGCAAGCGGGCATCGTCCGTGCGGCAACGCTGGAAGAGCTATTCGATGCCGCGGCGCTACTGGCAGCCGGATGCGTGCCGACCGGCAAGAGTGTGGCGATCGTCACCAACGCCGGCGGCCCAGGGATCCTCGCCGCCGACGCCTGCGCGGCGCGCGGCCTCTCCGTGCCTGCGTTCGACGGCGCAACGGCCCGTGCGCTGGCCGGAGCCGTGCCCGAAGCTTCCGTGAGGAACCCGGTCGACCTGGTCGCGAGCGCACAAGCCGAGACGTTCGACGTCGCCATCCCTATCGCGCTCGGCGATCACGGCATCAACGCGCTGCTCGTCGCGTGTGTGCCGACGACGAGCGCCGATGTGCGAGAGGTTGCTCGCGTCATCGCCAATGCGCGAAGCTACGCCACCAAACCTGTGGTCGCATGCATCATGGGCAAGCGCGGCGTCGAGGTGGCGCGCGCCATTCTCCATGAGGCGCATGTGCCTGTATACTCGCTGCCGGAATCGGCAGCCTCGGCGCTGGCGGCGGCTGCGAGCTACGCCGAGTGTGCGAGCAGGACGGAAGGCACGGCTCTGCGAGACGGCGCGGCCGTGGCGGCAGCCCAGGCGCGAATCCTCGCCCGCACAGGCGGTGGCGACAGCGTCGAGGGCCGTTGGCTTGCGCCGCACGAGACCTCGGCGCTGCTCGACGCGTGCGGCATCCGGTGTCTCCCCTCGGTCCAAGCAACCGACGCAGATGCCGCGACGCGCGCGGCCTCGACGCTTGGGTAGCCGAGACGAGCAATCTCTTGCTTGATGTGCGGAATGGCGGCCGAGTTTTGCGGCTCGATCGAGGATGAACGAGATCGTGTAACGCATCGAGGGGATGTACTGGATGGCGCGGTTGAACGTCGTGTAGAGCGTCGGAATGCCAAAGAGTCCGCTGGCGGGCACCTTGGCGACGCCCACGATGACGCCGCGGTTGTCGTTCAGCTCGAACTCGGTTCCCATCTTGGGATTCTCGAGCTTCGGATACTCCTCGTCCTTGACCACGACGAAGCCGTTCTCGGCGTAGATGTCGGCGATGTTGCCCTCGATGAGCTCCGGCCGGCCGAAGAGGCTCGTATCGTCGAGGCCGAGCACGGTCACCGGCTGGTAGGTCCCATCCTTCAATCGCACGAGCGCTCCACCCGAGTAGAGGGGGACCGCATACTTGACGCCGTCGATGCTGCGGACCGCGTCGAGCACATAGTCGGGCATCGGAATCGCGCTGCTGACGTTCGTCACGGCGCGGTCCATGACCCAGACCTTGGCCCCCGTGTTCGTGACCGTCGCCGACGCCTTCTTCATCATCCCCGAGAACATCGACGTCATCTGAATCATGAGGAACACGCTGAACGTGAGCCCCATGAGAAGGGCGGCGAACTTGCCCTTGTCGTTGACAAGCAGCTTGTAGGCGATGCGAAGGATCCCGGGCACGGCGTTGCGATGCGGGTTGCAGCGCACGTGCCCGACTGAGGAGGCACCCGTTCTATCCGATCCCGCCCTCCATTCTCATCGGGCGCGTTCCGGAGCGACGTAAGAATTGCGCGCCGCTGCAGTTGCTTCGTCCGCGCTTTTCGTTCGGCCATACCCCTTTCGGATAGCCCAGCCTCGCGCTACGCCAAGATCATCCGAATGCAGGGCGCCGGCGCGGGGACGTTGGTCCGGCCGTTGCAGTTGACTCTCGTGCGATGCTCGTTCAGCCTGCGCTCACGCTCGTCGATGCCCTCGCTGAGGAAGCAAGCCGCGTCGGCGCCTCCGCCCGCGACAACGCCCTACGCTCTCAAGCGGCGCTCGTTCGCGCGCTGGTCGACGAGGTGGGGAGGCACCACCCCTCGGACGCGCGCGTGGCCGATTTGCACGAGCAGCTGGGCGAGGAGCTGTCGCGTTTGGCGGACCTCGCGCCGGGCGGCCCTTCCGCCGGGGATCGCGCGAGCGCACGCCAGGCAGTGGACGTGCTGGTGGTCGACGACGATGACGGGATGCTGAAAGCCGAGGCGAGCATCGTCCGCGACCTCGGTTATCCGTGTCGCGCCGCGGCCGGCGCGGAGGAAGCTTTGCAGGAATACAAGGCTCGGCCTGCGGCCATCGTGCTCTCGGACTGGAACATGCCCGGACCTAAGCGGCCTTGAGCTCTGCGCCGCCGTCAAGGCTCTCGACCCTCACGTCTACGTCATTCTCGTCACCGCCCACGAGAGCGCGCGGCTGTTCGAGGGAGTCCGCGGCGGGGTCGACGACTTCCTACCAAAGCCCATCGACGTGGACGAGCTGTCGGTTCGACTCCGCGCCGCCGAGCGGTTGGTTCGCGCGGTCCGGGTCGTGGACAGCGTTAAAGAAGCGCCTTCGCATGCGCTCGGTCCGGCCGGACGCGTGACGTGACCCGGTGACGCCGCCCAATCGCACTAGAGAAAGGTCACCTTTGCTCCTTCGTGCACCGACGCACCCGGGTGAATGATGACGATGTCGTTGACGTCCAGCCCTCGGATGATCTCGGTCTGGGGCGTGCCGCGATGACCGATCTCCACGCCGCGCATCTTGGCGCGTCCGCTGCTCACGGTGAAGACGACCCAGCCTGCGCCCTGGCGGAAGAGCGCGCTCGTCGGAACCTGCAAGACGTCGGGCTTCGACCAGACCGTGATCTCAATCTCGGAGGCGAAGCCGTCACCGAGCGGATCGCCAGGCCTCCTTGGGACCGGCCAGGTCCAATAGGACGTTGACCCGCTGCTCGTCGACGCCGAGGGCGGAGGTCTTGGTGAATGCAGACGGTTCGACACGCCGCACCTTCGCGCCGAGCGCCGGCTCGCCTCCCCAATGCAGGACGCGGGCGGGCATGCCAGGGCGAACCGCCACCGCGTCCTGCGAAAGGACGTCCACGACGAGCTCGAGGGCGGATGGATCGCCCACCTCGAGCAGCGCGGTGCCCGCCTCGACGACGCCCTCGCTCTTGCGCAGGACGTGGAGCACCTGACCGTGAACGGGCGAAGTGACCTCGAACTGCTCGGACGCCCGCGCGCCCGGCGAGAAACGTTCGAGGGCGGCCCGGGCTTGCTCGATGTCGTGCGCGGCGACCTTCTCGGAGAATCGAGCGGATGCAAGCTCGGCCTCGCGCATGCGAGCGTCCGCGCCCGTCTGATCGAGCTGCGCGGGCGGGAGCGACCCCTCTTTGGCCAAGACCTCCACCCGGGCAAGGTCGCGCCGAGCCTGCTCGTCAGCCGCTTCGGCACGCGTCACCGTGGCTTCGGCTTGCCGCTGCGAGTCGATGGCCGAGGCCAGCCGCTCCACGGCGACCTGGCGCGATCGCGGGTCAAGGAGCGGGCTCGGGAGCGGGAGGAGTCGAGCCAGCACCATCCCGGGCTCGACCACGTCCCCCTCGTGCAGATCGATGCGCGCGAGCGTTCCGGCCACGGGCGCCGACACCGTGTAGCGCTCGCGCACCCGGGCGCGGCCGTCATCGACGACCTTCTGGTCGAGCGGCGCTCGGACGACGCGAGCCACGTCGACATCGATTGGCCGCGTGCGAAGAGAGAAGAGGATCCCGGCGAAGAGCCCGACGGCGAGGAGAATCACGACGATTCGAAAGGGCCATTTCATCGTTCACCTTCAGTCGCGAGCCTTGAGGACAGCCACGAGATCGAGCCCGTCCGACTGGCTTCGAACCACAAGGGCGCTCAGCAGGGCGGCAAGCAAGACGACACATGCGGCGCCGATGTAGGACGCGGGCGACACCGCGAGGGGGATCCGGAGAAGTTCGCGATCAACGGTCTTTAGCGAGAGCGCACCGATAGCCCGACCGAGGTACAGGCCCGGCCCCAATCCGAGCACGATCTGGATCGCCTGCTCTCCCAGAAGAACGAAGGCGAGCTCCCCTCGCGTGAACCCGAGGATCCGCATCGTCGCGAGGTCGCGACTCCGCAGCTCGAAGGCGATGCGCGCGTTGTTGTAGACGACGCCGACCGCGATGGCGGCCGCGAAGAGGGCCAGAATGACTTGCATTACGACGAGGACGTCTCCCTCCTCGGCGCGCACGAGTCCGCGGTCGATGCTGGGGCGACTGACCGAGGCCACGGCCGGCAAGTCGACCAGCCGCCGCGTGACCTCGTCGACGTCGCGAGGGTCGACCGCGAGGAGCACGACGTTCGCTCGAGGGGTCTCTCCCATCAAGTGCGAGAGTTCCGCCGCGTCCATGTACGCGGCGATCCCCAGGAAGTCGTCGACGAGCGCCGCAACGTGCAGGCGAACCTTTCGGCGATCGGACTCGAGGACCTCGACGGTCGACGTCGTCCCCGGCCTGCACGCCGAGCGATTCGCCGAGCGGTCGCGACAGCGAGAGGCCGGCTGCGGAAAGATTGAGGGGGTGGTGGTCCACGCCAAGCAGCCGGTGCAGATCCATGCCCTCTGCGATGCCCAGGATCGCGGTCGTGCGCGTGCGATGACCTGCACGCAGGCGCACCGGCACCTGCCGCTCACCTTCCGCGTAGCGAACTCCGGGAATGTGAGCGGCGTCACGCACCGCCCTGCCAGGGGCGAGACTCGTCAGCGTGACCGTCATGGCTTCGCGATGCGAGACCTCGAACTGGAGGCGGAGCACTTCGTCGACCGAGTCGCCCATGACGCTCCCCGCGAGGACGATCGCGGTCGCCAGTGCGATCGATGCGGCGGAGAGGAGCAGTCGCCAAGGTCGCCTCGCGGCATCGCGAAGCACCATGCGCGACACCGGACGGAGAAGAGCGTAGGCGCGATCGAGGCGCGTACGGCGATAGCTCGGCGGCGCTTCGGGCCGCATGGCTTCGGCTGGAGGAATGGCGACAGCCCTACGCACAGCGAACGACGTACCGCCCACCCCTGCGACAATCGCCACGCACGCCGCCACGCCAATCGCCCATGCGTCGAACCGAAAGAGGTAGCTAGGGAACCTGAAGTACCGCGCGTAGACGACGAGAATGCTCTTCGCTCCGAGCACGCCAAGACCCAAACCAAAGACGACTCCGAGAGCGCACACGGCCAGTGCGAACTCCAGATAGTGCGCCGTGAGCTCGCTCGTCCGGTAGCCGAGCGCTTTCAGCGTCGCGATCTGCTCGCGCTGCGTCCCGACGATGCGCGACAGGAGCACGTGCAAAAGGAACGCGGCAACACCCAGGAAGATGATGGGCAGCGTTCTTGCGACCTTCTGGAGCTGTCCAATCTTCTGGTCGACCAGATGGCTCGACGGCTGATCCGCACGGCCCACCGCGCCGAGGCCTCCGTAGGGCTCCAGGATCGCGTCGACGCGGTCAATCGTCTCGTGCTCGTCGGCCCCTACCATGAGCCGGATCGCGACGTCGTTGAACGCACCGACAAACCCCGTCGCCTTGGACAGGGCGTCCCCATCCATCCACGCGACCCCGAAGTGCCACGGGTCCGGAAGGCCGGTCCGGGGCTCGGATGCCCACACGAACTCCGGCGAGATCGCCGACGCCGACGACTCGGAGCTTTGCGAGGCGCCCGTTGATGACGGCTTTCAGCGTCGAGCCCGGCAGGAGATTCCACGTCTCGGCGAAGGTCGAGCTCAGGACGATTTCGTCGGAGCTTCCCGGTTCGACCTGCCGGCCGGATTGCATAACGGTCCGATTGATCCGAGCGTCTTCAGGCCAACTCACGGAAACGAAGTGGGCGACCACCGCCTCGTCGCTCTCCTCGATCACCACCCGATAGTCGCCGACGACGCGCCCCTCGACGGTCGCAACCCCAGGAAGCTCCCGGAGCCGATCGAGCACGGGTCGTGGCGCGGCCTTTAGGTGGGCGAAGACGTCCGCGAAGCGCGCGTCCGAATAGAAGGCATCTCTTGACGCTTGCACGGACGCCGATGCGGACACCGCCGCGACGAAGCTCGCGATTCCACAGCCGACGAGCAGCGCGATCGTGAAGCACTGGTAGCGCAACCGCCAGAGGTCGCGGGCGAGCTTCCGGCGCAGCGTCTTCACCAGGAGACCTCGCTTGGAGCCTTGCGATCCGGGTTGCGGCGGTCGCTCGCGATCCGTCCGTCCGCGAGCGTCACGACGCGATCGGCCATCTGCGCGATGGGGGCGTTGTGGGTCACGACGGCGATGCTCGTTCCCAGGTCGCGGTTCACACCATCGAGGACCTCGAGCACGAGCCGCCCAGTCGCCGCGTCGAGCGCGCCGGTTGGCTCATCGCAGAGCAGGATGTCCGGCTTTTTCACCACGGCGCGCGCGATGGCGACCCGCTGCTGCTCACCGCCTGACATCTGGGACGGATAGTGGTCTCGCCGCGCGGACAGGCCGACGAGATCCAGAGCGGCGTCGGGGGCCATGGCCTTCGGCGCCAAGTCGGCCACCAGGGACACGTTCTCGCGCGCCGTCAGGCTCGGAATCAGGTTGTAGAACTGAAAGATGAAGCCGATGTGCTCGCGGCGATACTGCGTGAGCGCCTCTTCGGTCGGGTGCGAGAGGTCGTGCCCGGCGTAGGCGAGCGTGCCGGAGGTCGGGACGTCGAGACCTCCGAGGATATTGAGCAGAGTCGATTTCCCGCTCCCGGACGGGCCGAGCAAGACCACGAGTTCGCCCTGAATCAAGTCGAAGTCCACGCCGCGCAGCGCCTGCACCTCGACCTCTCCCATCCGGTAGGTTTTCACGAGCTGCCGCGCACGGATGACCGTGGGCCTCTCGTGGTTCACGGCCGACCTATTGGAGCGGGAGGAGAGCAAGTCGCACCGGGTAGCAAGAAGAGGGCGCGACGTTGCAGCCGCTCCTCCGTCACCCCGTGACGCGAACTTTGCGCGTCGGCGACGCCGATGCGCCCCCGTTTGGAGGCGCAGCCGATGGAAGACAGCGCTTTGCCGCAGGATCGCACTTGGCTCGGCCGATGCTACGGGCTCCTCGGCGAATGGAGACAAGGATGAATAGGGATCGAATGCAGGACCGGTTTCCTTCACCAGGTGGTCGCGCCCGCGTGGCGACGGTTGTCCTCCTCGCCCTGGCGGCGGCCGCGTGCGGGGAATCGTCCGCCCAGGGGGTCAAGAGCCCGGCGGACCGAGCGGCGCTCATGGAACGGACGCGCTGTGCGCCGGACGACGATGACAAGGCTCTGGGGGCCGTGCTCGGCGGCAGTGCGGTGCAACGCGTGCAACCGCTCTACAGCACCGTCGATAACGCGAAGGGGGGCCTGCAGGCCGAGCTCCGCGGCGCCACCGTGGTTGTGGAAGCCCTCCCTGGCATCACCGCCGAATGGCTCGATCGTGCCCTCGAGTGCCACGGCGCCAAAGAAGCGCTTGGACACACGACAGCAGCGTCGGACGATCCGTTCTGGCTGCCCGGTTCCTCCGTCGACATCGACGTTCGTTCGGCCAAGGACGGGTTCGACGTCGCTGTCAGCGCTTACTCATCGAGCGATGCGCACCAGGTTCTGGCCCGCGCCAATGCTTTTGCGAAATCGAAGACCGCGAACGCCCCCAAAGAGGGAGAGGCTGCGCGCTGATTCGTAGGACACGCAGTGTTCCTCGGTAGACGAAATTCAGTTCAGGAGACATCGCCATGTCCAGCTCCATCACCAGCGACAACGCGGGCCCTTTTGTGGTCGTCCTAGGTCTCGACCTGACCGACACCGAATCGAGCGGCTTCGCCTTCGACCAGGCCGCGCGAATGGTCGGACGCATCCCGGATGCCGTGTTGCACGTCTTGCATGTCCTGGCGCCGGAGGCGGCCACCGCATC
The DNA here is from genome assembly GCA_963847465.1 of uncultured delta proteobacterium. Lineage (GTDB taxonomy): Bacteria > Myxococcota_A > Polyangia > Polyangiales > Polyangiaceae > Palsa-1150. Next base: position 31,845 of record CAWKAF010000048.1, read on the forward strand.
GGCACCGGAGACCGCAGGGCTGCTCCGCTTGTACGTCTCGGAGAAGGCAGTGGTGCTCGGGGCGGCGGCGCCCGCCTGCGTCGGGATTCACGTCCGGCGGGGAGATGCCGGGAGAGAAATCGCCCAGCTCGCCAGCGAGGTCGCGGCGGACGTGATTGTTGTCGGCTCGCACAGGGCGCCCGTAAGAAACCTCTTCCTCAGTACGACGGCAGAGCGCGTGATGGCGGTGGCGCCTTGCCCCGTCTTCGTCGCCGGGCCGAGACCGCGGCCGCAGCCGTCGCACGTGATCGTGATCGAGCCGCCGTGCCCGGATTGCGTGCAGCAGCGTGCCCTCACCGAGGGACGCGCCTGGTGGTGCGCCCGTCACTCGGAGAACCACCACCTTCGGCGCCACCACGCCTACTCGTACCAGAGCGGTCTGCCCTTCGAGTCCCACGACTCGGAGGTCTCCGCCACGGGCGTCTGACCAGCGCGCCAAGTTGTTTGCAAAGGCTTTTGACCAATGACTACCATCCATTCCGAACGCCCGCTCCGCGTCTGCCTGCTCACGGGCGGTGGAGACGCTCCCGGTCTCAATGCCGCCATACGCGCGTTTGTTCATGCGGCGTCGCGTCAGTCGGTCCTGATTCACGGCAGCCACTACGGCTTCGAAGGGCTGATCGGCCGCGAAGCCCTGGCCGCACTGCGCATCGAAGACGTTCGTGGAATTCTCCCGAAGGGCGGAAGCATCCTCGGGTGCTCTACGCGCAGCAACCCGTTCTCCCTTCCTGTGGACGATTCGGGCGCGAATGATGCGACCGATTTGCTGTGGCGCCGGCTCCGAGAACTGGGGATCGGAGCTCTCGTGCTCGCCGGAGGCGATGGGACGATGGCCATTGCCGCTCGCCTGGGCCAACTGGGCATCCCGTGCGTCGGCATCCCGAAAACGATCGACGGCGACCTCGGAGGGACCGAGGAGACGTGCGGCCTCGACAGTGCGGTCGAGACCGCAACCCGCGCCATCGATTCACTGCACTCGACGGCCGAAGCGCATCAGCGTGTGTTCGTCGTTGAAGTGATGGGCAGATACGCGGGGTGGATCGCGCTCGAGGCGGGAATCGCGGGGGGCGCAGACGCGATCCTCATCCCGGAGATCCCATACGACATCAACCGCGTCGTCGCGAAGATCGCCGAACGAGACTCGTTCGGGCTCCGCTTTTCGATCGTCGTCATCGGCGAAGGGGCTCGCGCCCTGGGCGAAGACCCGAGCGAAATCGAGCACGCCCACCGCGGTCGGCCGGAGCGGCTAGGCGGAGCGGGCGAGCGTCTGGCGCAGGAACTCCGTGCCCGAAACCTGCCCCACGACATACGCCTGACGGTGCTGGGACACTTGCAGCGGGGCGGAACGCCGACGGCTCACGATCGCCTCCTCGCGACGCGTTTGGGCGTTCACGCCGCCGAGCTTTGCGCGCAAGGACAGTTCGGACGAATGGTTTGCCTGCGCGGCGGCCGCGTCGACTCGATGGCCATCGAGGAAGCGTGCCGGATGCCGGCGCGCGTCCAGCCCGGCCACGACCTTCTGCGCTGCGCCGGTCTGCTCGGTATCGACCTTGGCATGGGCGATGCCATAGAGAGGGCCAACGAGGCTGCATCATGATCGGAGATCTCAACGCAAACCAAATCGACGATGTCTTGCGCTCCGAGGTCGTCGGTCGCATCGGCTGCATCGCAGAAGGCTACCCGTACGTGGTGCCGATCACGTACGTGTACGATGGCGACTTCGTCTACGGACACAGCAGCGAGGGGCTAAAGCTTCGCGCCATGCGCGAGAACCCCCTCGTCTGCTTCGAGGTCGAGCAGATTCGCAGCATGCGCGACTGGCGCTGCGTCATCGCCAGAGGTCACTTCGAGCAGCTCTGGAGTGACGACGCCGAACACGCGCTGGACCTCTTGGCCACCCGCTTGGCGCCCCTCGCACAAAAGGACGGCTCGTACCGGGACAGGGACGAGGCCGCCCACCGAGAGGAGGGGATACTCAGGCCCATTCTTTTTCAGATTCGCCTCGTCGACCGGACCGGGCGCTACCAGGAAAGATGACAAGCGGAGAGAAACAACATGGCGAGGATGCGAGCGGCTGTGTTTGTGGGCAAAGGCCAAATTGAGCTGCGTGAGGTCGACCGTCCTGAACCTGGACCTGGCGAGGCGCTCGTCAAGATCACGCTGACCACGATTTGCGGGACGGACGTTCACATCCTCAAGGGGGAGTACCCGGTCAAGCCGGGGCTGATTGTCGGCCACGAGCCGGTGGGGCTCATCGAGCAGCTCGGCGCTGGCGTGACCCGCTACGCACTTGGCGATCGAGTCATCGTAGGAGCGATCACGCCGTGCGGTCAGTGCCGCGCGTGCCTCGCGGGGGACGGAGCGCAGTGTGGTCACGGCGGGGACGGCTTCGAAGCGCTAGGCGGCTGGCGCTTTGGAAACACCATCAACGGATGCCAGGCGGAGTACGTCGTCGTTCCGAGCGCGCAGGCGAATCTTTCCAAGGTCCCCGACGACCTGGCCGACGAGGACATCTTGATGTGCCCCGACATCATGTCGACGGGCTTCTCCGCGGCCGAGCGCGCGCGGGTGCGCATTGGAGACGCCGTCGCTGTTTTCGCCCAAGGGCCGATCGGGCTCTGCGCGACCGCTGGGGCCCGTCTTTCGGGCGCCTCGCTCGTCATCGGCGTCGACAGCGTACCGAAGCGTCTCGAGATGGCGAAGCGCATGGGAGCCGACGTGGTGATCGACCATACGAAGCAAGATGCGGTCGCGGAGATCAAAAAGCTGACCGGCGGTGGCGTGGACGTGGCGATCGAAGCGCTGGGGCAACAGGCAACGTTTGAGAACGCGCTCCGCTGTCTTCGTCCGGGCGGGACGCTCTCGAGCCTCGGCGTGTACTCCGGACACCTCACGATGCCTCTCGAGGCGATCGGCGCGGGCCTCGCCGACCAGTCAATCCTCACGACGCTCTGCCCAGGGGGCAAGGAACGCATGCGACGTCTCATGTCGGTCGTTCGGTCGAAGCGCTTTCCCTTCCGGGATCTCGTCACCCACTCGTTTCGGCTCGAACAGATCGGCGAAGCGTACGACCTCTTTTCGCACCAGCGCGACGGCGTGATGAAGGTCGCCATTCGGCCGTGATTCTTGGGAGACGGCTGCTCTTCGGCGGCTCCGGCCTTATCGGATGCGGTCCACGATAGCGAAGTGGTGTTTGATATGGGCGACGAGCTGACGGTCTGTGGGGTGATCGGCGGTCTCAATGCCGACAACGCGCGACTCGAGCGTCGGCACGTGCTCATGGAGATACCGAAGAAACTGCAGCTTCGCGGTCGACGGTCCGACGATCAAGATTCTCTCGGCATTCCGAAGAGCTGCGGCGATGTCGGCGAAGAAGTGGCGCATGTCGTCGGGGTGATGGTGCTCCTCCGCCGGCCCCTTGGGGTGGCGATGAAGATGGTGCGCGGGGGCCTTGACGATCGACTCGTCGACGCTCTCTGCACTCACGCCAAAGACGCGTGCCTCGTGATGATCGATCCACACAGCGGAACCAGAATGAAGGGTCATTGGGTCGCTTCTCCCATGCACGGTCGCCGCGCCCGTTGGAGGGTACACAATTTGTGTGGACCGTCTCGGTCCTTCATTTGATGCCGACCGTGAGGACGGGGACCGGCGAGAGACGAACGATCTTCTCGGCAACGCTTCCCTCGAGCACGCGATCGACCCCATTGCGCCCGTGGGTGCTCAGAACGATCAACTCCGCCCCTCGCTCCTTTGCGACGTCGAGAATTCCCTGCCACGGGGCGCCCCGTCGAACCTCGCCTTCGGCCTTTGGGAGCCGGACCCGCACACGCACCAGCAGCTCGTCGAGCTTGCGACGAGCCCGCGCTTCGACCTCCGCGGTGACATCGTCGACCACGTAGTAGGCGTAAATCGGCAGCTCGTAGGAATGCACGAGCGTCAGGGACGCATCGAATTCGAGGGCGAGGCTTGTGGCCGCGTCCACGCCCCGCTCCGACGCCTCACTGAAGTCGGTCGGGGCGAGGATATGCCGAAAGTGATCCATCCCTCCGGCGAGGATCGCCACAGATCCCGATGAATGAACCGTGAGCACGGGGGCCGGCGACAGGCGAACGACGCGCTCTGCAACACTCCCGAGCACGAACCTCGGCAGCCCGTGCCGACCTTGCGATCCGACGACCACAAGATCCGCAGAGACCTCCGCGGCGCTCTCGCAGACCCCGTTCCAGGCGACGCCCTCCCTGAGGATGCCCGACGCGTTCAGCATCCGCGCGCGCAGGCCTGCCACGGTCTCGTCGAGTCGCGATTTCGCGGCTTCCCGAGCGGCTTTCGGTATCGGGAAAGGATAGGCAAACGCGTTTTCCTCGATGACGTGCAGGACGACAAGCTCGGCGCCGAAACGGGTCGCAAAGGCGACGGCAGCCTCCAGCGCCCGTTCCGAGCTGGGACCGTAATCGGTCGCCACGAGGATTCTTCGGAACGTGGCCATCCCTCGCCTCTAGCATCCCCGATGCCAGCGTATCGTTCGACCCGCCATGTGGGTTCCAATCGACGTACGCGCAAACATCGCGTGTTCGTGCAAATGGCCGGTCCTGACACCCTCGACGCGTCAAGGCTGCGCTGGCGGCGGCGGCGTTCTATCGCCACGTCCTTGCTTCGTTTTGTATGCGCTCCATAGTGCGCGTACGAGCGGCCCGAGCCCGGCGCGAGCCTTGCGTGATAGCGCGGCATGAAAGCGATCCTCACGGCCTGTGTCTCTCTCTCCCTGACGACAACCGCTTGCGCCTCAGGGCGACCGGTCGAAGCCCCCGCCGCGGGCGTGCACGGCGACCATGCGAACGCCCCCGGCTATGCGCTCGTGATTCAAGCGACGTCCTGCTGGATGGGGGGACTCTGGAGTGACGCGCTCGGTGAGACCGATGACACCCGCACCTCGGGAATCGACCGTCGCTGCAATGCGCTCCTGCGCGACATCGAGATCACGGCAGGAGAGCGCGACCGCGCGTTGGCGGACCATGTGCCGCCGCCGGCTCCGGAGGAGGCCTATTATCCCCTGCGCGCCGTCGAACCGCATATCGTCGACGCCATCGCGCGAAAAGTGGAAGAGAGGGCTGCTCGCGACCCGGCTGAGGGTCCTCACGCTCATGAGCTCGTCGTTCTGCTGCGCGCGGGGGCTGCCGCCACTCGAGAGACAATCCAGGCGCGGCGCTACGCCGACCGGGTGCGGGATGACGTGCGCGCGCAGCCCAACGTAGTCGAGCGAAACGTTGACAAAGAGTCTGCCTCCGTAAGGCTGCAGCGCGGTGAGGCCCTCGACGCGCTCTTCCACGTCGACGCTGGCGCTTACACCGACGACGCGCGTGCCATGGGGGCTCTCATCGCGCTCGATCGAATGCAGATCGCCCACGGGCTCCCCATGCATCTGAAGATCTACGTCGTGCGCACGGGCTTCGCGGATATGTTCGGAGTCTCCGCCCCGAGCGTTTCGGACGAAGCTGCGAAGCCCATCCCGTCCGGCATGTGGCTCGCCTACTTGACCCAAGTTGCGGGAGCTGCCGGTCATCCGGTCCCCAGCGACGCACACGATCCGCAGAATCGCGAACCGCTCGCGTGGACCGGCGTGCTGGAAGGCTTTGCCGACCGCCTTCGCGCCGACTTGTTTCACTTTCCCGCAGGAACCGCCCTGGGCGAAGTCGATCGCGCAACGGTGGTCCGGCTGGACCAAGAGTACAAGAGCGAGCGAGCCGCGTACGAAGCCCATGCGGCCGCGGATCGATGATGGCATTGAGCTCATGCCGAGGTCGCGGGAGCGGTTTCGTGCTGGAGGGGTGAAATCGAGGTCCCGAGAGGGAGACCGGGCGGAGTTACTCCACGGCTCTGCGCACGATATGCACCAATGCGAATCCTTTGCAGTCACCGGCTCACTGCGGGTTAGCGCGTCGGCAGCCCAACGCGCGTTTCGTGCGCTTTGCTCTAGGGACTCGACCAGTCCCTATGCTTCGCCGCGCGAGTCTCGAGCCATCCGTCGCATGTGCCATCCTCTGGCACGTCTGATGCGATGCCGGAGATTCAACATGGTGAAAGCGGCGATGCTCAGCACTCTTCGCGTCAGGGACGTCATGACGGAGGCGATCCTGCTCCTTCGGGCCGAGACGTCCATCGACGAAGCTTGGCGACAAATGCATGACGGGCGCGTGACGGGCGCACCGGTCCTCGACGCGAGGGGTCGGCTCGTGGGCGTCCTGTCGAACGCCGATCTGGCCGACCCACGGAGGCGAGAACCGGGGGGTTCGGGTTGCGTCGGCGACGTGATGACACGCGTCGTTTACGCAGTGCGCGCGGAGGACTCCGCGATCACGGCGGTCCGCTTGATGGCAGAGGAAAGCATTCACCGCGCGGTTGTCGTCAACGACGACGGCACACTCGCAGGGATCGTAGTGCCGATGGACATTTTGCGAGTACTCGCACGCGGCATCGACGACCGCGTCGAGTACGTCGATCTTCGAAAGCTCTGAGAGTCCACCACATCACGACGAGAGCAACGCCGCGTCGGCGTTGCGCTGACGGGAAGGTCGCCCTGGCCCACATGTTGCTTTAGCCCGCGTCCGCCAACCTGAAGGAGAACACCCCCTGAAAGTGAGCGAGATTCTCGACCCCAAACCAAGCACTGCCTTCCCGGAAGAACCTGCGGCGGCCGTTTGGGAGCGGATGTTAGAAGAGAACGCAGATCACATACTTGTCCTCGACAAGCAGCAGGTGGTGGGCGTCCTTTCGCGGCATGACCTAAACGGCCCGGCTGGAGGAGCCCATCGCCGGATGGGCAGACGGGCTGGCGACTTGATGCGAAGGGACGTTGTCACCGCGACGCCTTCAACGTCGGTCCGCTCTGCAGCCAAGCGGATGCGCTCGGGCGGCATCGGATGCCTCCCCGTCGTCGAACGCGGCCGCGTGGTCGGCATCGTTACCGTTGCGCACTTGCTCGCGGTTCTTGAGAAAACCCTCAAGCCCTAAAAGCAATGCAGGCGCCCCTGGCTGTCGGTTGCCCCCCCACGTAGCCTCGGTAAGTATCCCAAGCGAGCCATCTCTTCGACGATTCGATCGGCGAGCCGAGTAGCGTCGGCCGCGCGGGAGAGAAGCTCTGCTCGGTCGGCAAGAGCGCGCACGACGACCAGCTGGGATCGAAGACGGGCGAGTCGAAACTCCACGTCGAGCCAGCGGCCGTCGCCTGATTCAAGGGCAGCGAGCGAGATGACGTCATCGGCCCGGGACGCGCACTCGTTTCAAGAAACGGTGGCAAACTGGAGAACATCATGCAGGCGATGATGCTGAAGAGGCTTGGATCGCCTCTTGAATGGACGCAGCTGGCCGATCGCCATCCTGGCCAGGGCGAGATTCGGGTGAAGGTGGATGCTTGCGGCGTCTGTCGCACCGACCTGCATGTCATCGATGGCGAGCTGCCCGACCCGAAGGTGCCGATCATCCCCGGTCACGAGATCGTAGGCCGCATCGATGCCATCGGGGCTGAAGTCGAGGGACTGCGCCTGGGTGAGCGCGTCGGCGTTCCGTGGCTCGGCCACACCTGCCGCGTCTGCCCTTATTGCGCGCGGCAGGAGGAGAATCTCTGCGATCGCCCACTCTTCACCGGGTACACGCGCGACGGCGGCTTCGCGACGGCAACGATCGTCGATGCGCGTTATGCATTCCGCCTCGGCGAGGTTGGCGCCGACGTGGCCCTCGCGCCGCTGCTGTGTGCCGGCTTGATCGGCTGGCGTTCACTCGTGATTGCAGGCAAAGGCAAGAAGCTGGGGCTCTTTGGTTTTGGCGCTGCGGCGCATATCGTGGCGCAGGTGGCGCGGTGGCAGGGGCGGTCGGTGTTTGCGTTCACGCGGCCGGGAGATGCCGCCACCCAGACGTTCGCCCGCAGCCTCGGCGCGACGTGGGCGGGCGGATCCGACGAGACGCCACCGGAGCCGCTCGATGCGGCGATCATCTTTGCGACCGTTGGCGCACTCGTGCCTCTGGCACTGAAGGCGGTCGGCAAGGGCGGACGGGTTGTTTGCGCGGGCATTCATATGAGCGACATCCCGAGCTTTCCCTATCGGCTGCTCTGGGAAGAGCGCCAAGTCGTATCGGTTGCGAACCTTACGCGCGCGGACGGAGTCGAATTCCTGCGCCTGGCGCCCGAGATAGGCATCGTCACCCAGACCACCCGGTATCCGCTCACCGAGGCCAACCAGGCGCTCGCCGATCTCCGAGCAGGGAAGTTCGAGGGGGCCGCCGTGCTTGTGCCATGAGCGCCGTCAGTTTGCGACCATTGCCGCGACCCTCTGCGAGGATCGCATGTGCGAGGACGGTCGATGTCGTCGTGCCGTCGCCGCTGGCGGCTACGGCGTAACAGGGTTGACTGTCGAGGGCGGCAAGGATCGCGGATTCGAGGTCTATTCGAGATCGACAACGTTCGGATCGAGACAATCGTCGCGCCCGCTGCGGCCGAAGGCATCCTCACTCACCTCGCTCGCCAGGCAGAGACGAAGGACATCGTCGCGTTTTCTCAAGACGTCGACGCGATCCCGCGCAGGCATTTCGTCTGAGCGCTGGTTCTGCAGGGTGGCTCCGTCCTCGCGACCGGGAAAGGCGCAACGCCTGCGCCTCCGCGCTCAGGCACGGGCGTTGCCTCTCTCCTGCCGACAGGTTGATACAACGTCGACTGACAGGCGCGGGCGCCGCAACGCCTTGATCGGAAAGCGACACACACACCATGAGCGAAGCGACACCGACCACTCACGCGGACACCAAACCTCAAAGACATCGAATCCTCATGTGCCTCGATGGGTCGCCATTTTCCGAAGTGTGCCTGCCGTATGGTGTTTCTCTCGCAAAAACCTTCGGGAGCACCTTGACGTTGGTGCACGTCATGCAGCCCCGACATGAGCGCGCCGCATCGCCGATGACCGACGCGCTCGGCTGGGAAATCTCGCGCCAGGAGGCATGCGGCTACCTCGAGCACCTTCAACGAGAAGCCACGATGGCGCTCGGACGAGCAGTGGAAATCAGGCTTGAGCAAGGTCACCCTGCCGAACGCATCGTCCATGTCGCCCGCGAAATCCGGGCGGATCTCACGGTCCTCGGAAGTCATGGCCAAGACGGAGTCACAGCGTGGAACCTCGGGAGCACGGTGCAGCAGGTTCTGGCCGCGGGTCCAGGCTCGGTATTTATTGTTCACTCGTCCTTTGTCGCGCCGGCTGTCGTGTCGCCGAAGCGAATCCTGGTGCCGCTCGACGGATCGCCCCGAGCGGAAAGCGTGCTCCCGACAGCCGCGCGCATTGCGAGCGCCTACGCAGCCGAGCTGCTCCTCGTGCACGTCGTGCAGGAGCCTCTCCCGAGCTCGGTGCTGCGCTCTGCCGAGGATCTCGATATCGTGCGGAAGCTCTCCTCGCGCCTTGAATCCGACGCCAAGGAATACCTGGAGCAACTTCGGCAGCGCCTGACACGCCAGGTCGGAGCGGTACGGACGCTCGCCGTTCGTCACGCGAACGAACGTCGATGCCTCCTCGACATTGTGCAGAGGGAGCGTGCCGATCTCGTCGTGCTGTCGGCGCACGGCTCCGCGTGCGATCCCACGCGCTCGTTCGGGAGCGTCACGGCGGATCTCCTCAGCTACTCGATGGTGCCCGTGCTCGTTCTCCAAGATCTCCCAGGACGCCAGCTCCACGCAGAGATCGGTGAAGAGCTCGCACCCCCACTGCGCGCATCCTTTCCGCCGGAGGCCTTGTAACTCACCACCGTCAGGCCTGCACTCGATCCGTATGAGGGCGCAACCTTTGCCGATCCCAAACTTTGTGAGAAGCGAGCGCGCCGAGCGCCGTGACAAGAATCAGCGATTCCGAAGCCCAGACCACGGCACGGTGCGACGGCGCCATCTGGAAGACGGCTTGAGCCACGCGAACGGTGAACCACTCGTCGGACACCGGTGCCGACGACGCGCGTAGGCAAGAGCGCGCGATCGTCGTGAAGACACACTCTCCGAGTAGCCAGCCGATGTCCGAGTAGGTTCCCTCGTGCGGATCGATCGTCTGGGTCACGGCGATGCGATCGATTCCCAGGAGCCTGCTCTCAGCCCCTGACTGCACGGCCAGTGGTTGGATCTCGCCCGTGTCCAGGATGAACGCCAAGAAAGTCGCGAAGCCTGCTCCCGTCACGATGACCGCGCCGTCGGCGACCGGCTGGATCGCGAAACGGTCTGCCGGCATCGTCTCATCTGCCCGCGCGACGGACGGCAAGAGAAACAGGCTCGCTGCGCCGATCATCCACCCTAGGCCCCTCGCCAGCGCCTCCACGATGCGGACCTTGCCCGCAAGAGCGGGCCTGCCTGGCAGGATGATGATCAACAGTTGCTTGGCATTCCCAGCACTCCGGGAAGGAACGAAGAAACGACGGGGCGGCCTCCCGATTCGCTCCGGCAATCGCTCGCAGCATCTCGTCGGAAGGGATCCGCAAAACCTGCGCGCTCGCGCACGAGATATGTCGTTCCAAGAGGAGGCCCCGTACTGCTTCCGCGCGATCGACGGGTGTGAGGCTTGCCCTTTAGGCTCACGCAAGCGTCGAGAGGATCTCCTGTCGGCAGCGACGTCGTCTTCCGTACCGTTTCCGCGAAGTCCGCACGCAGCTGGGTCGTCGTGCTCGTCGTTTCTTCGCCTCACCGTGGTCGCCGCATGTCTCGTGCTCACGCCCTTTCGGCGTGGACGGTCATCTCTCGATGGACCTCCGCATGCTCAGCGCAATGGTACGCATCGTGCTCATCCTCGCCGTCGGAAAAAAGAGCTGCGCGCGACCAGGTGCGACCAGGCTCATCGGAAGATCGTTGATCCCGGAGGAGGATAGGCACATGGATCTGCTATGGGCACTCGCGTTCGTGTTCATCGTATTGTGGATGTTGGGTTTTTTCGCGTTTCATGTCACGAGCGGGCTCATTCATCTCTTGCTGGTGATCGCCGTGGTCGCAGTTGTCTTTCGGCTCGTCACAGGCCGTCGCCTCGCCTGAAGCGCTCGTTGGTCCCGTTGATCGCGATGTCCACCGCCGCAAGGCCTGCGCTCTTGCGCAGAGTCTGTCAGCGTCGCGCTTGATCGTCGCCGTCTCGCGGACGTTACAGGGCACGTCCTCCGTCGAGTTCCACGCCGCGTCATGGGCACCGCCTTCGCCGTGTCCGACCGACTGGCGATGCGGCGCTCCTCTTCTGGCCGGTACGCGACGTCCTTGCTCGCAGCGCGACGCCGGGGCCTCGCCGCGTCGTGACGGCAGCCTTGCTCGCGTGGGCCGTCCTGGTCGGCTGGGCGCGTGTTATGGCTCGGCATACACTTTGTCTGAAACGTCATGCTCGGGCTCGCCATCGGCTTCTTCACGGGCTTCGTGGCTACGCGCACACCAAAGCCCGGGGAAGGAGCTCGACTCCAGCCGGCACGCCCAACGCCAGGCCCGGAGAGAGCGCGATGCAGACGGAGGCCGGGTGTCCGCGATTGAATCGCACCCGGCCCTGCGGCATGAGGTTTGCGCGAGACGTCGAAATGAGGACACTTCTCGTGGCTCTCGCCCTCGCGCCGCCGCGGGCGCTCGCGGTTGCCTGCGCTCCGACAATCGACGTTCACACCATTGTTTTCCCCGCAACCGACGTGACCAGGTACCAGACCTTCTCGTTCGGGGCGGCGGAGAGCACCCCGAGCGAGTATCAGGCCTCTCCGCGCTCCGCGGAGGTGCAGCGGCGGGTGCGGCTCCTCATCGCGGGCATCCTCCAAGAGAGGGGCTACGTCCGGCGGCCGGACGGTGAGGGGACTTGGTCGTGCAGATCGCGACCGGTCGACGCGAACGCGTGACGGAGCGGACCGTGTTCATCCCGCGCCCGAAGCCGACGCGCCCGGGATGGTTCGAAGAGCATGAGGAAGCGGAGTTCGTCGAGGGGATTCTCGTGATCGACGTTCTCGACGGAAAGAGCCGGGGGCTCCTCTGGCACGGCGCCGCAAGCGTCGAGATCAATCCGGAGAAGATTGACGATCAGCTCCTCAAGCGCGCGACGGCCAGAGTGCTGGTCTCGTTTCCCTCTTCGCGTGTTGCTCGGCCGACACCATAGCGTCGCGGCGCCTCGGCGCCCGCGCTCGCGGTGAGCGCCCACCCCAGGATCACGAGCGAAAGGCCGGTTCGCATGCCTCGCACGAAGCTCACGCGTTCCGCGCTCGACGCGCGACCCAGTGGAGAGCGTCGATGTCCGAGAGGAGCGCAACCAAAACGCCCTCCCCGTCGACGACGGGCAGTGCACGTGCGCGCTCACGAACCATCCGCTCGACGGCGAAGGCCAGGGTTGCGGCTTCGCGAACGGGGTGCACGTGACGGGCAAGGTGACCCACCGAAACTCCGGCGCGGGCGAGAATCGCAGTCTCCAGGTCAACGAGGCCCAAGACCCGGTCCGGCGCCTCCACCACGACGGCGACGGCGGAGCCCTGATCCTTCAGCGACCGTGCGAGGACAGCAGCGGCCACGTCCGCAAGAACGCAGACGGTCGCAAACCCGGTCACCTCACCAACGCAGACGTCGCCGCCGAGGCGAGAGTCAAAGGCCTCGTCGGCAAGATTTTCGTCCCGCACCGCGGCGCACTCGAATCGAATCCTCCGCCACCAGGAGGAGCCGCGGACAGGCGAGGCAGGTCGTGAGGCTCGTCGTGTGGCGACGCCCGGGGCAAAACACGTTGGAGGTGTCGCTGGAATTTCCGCCAGGACCCAAGACCCTCAGCCGGCGGACGCTCAGGTGCACTTGCGCTGCTGCTGTCCCCTCTCCGGAGTGACCCATGATGCAACCCCGTCAGGTGGCCCCGGGCGGAGGGGTGTGTTCGATCCGATCACGAAGAATCGAGAGGACGCGCGCACGCGAGGCTTCGTCGCTCGAGGCGGCGGCCCGAAAACGTAGGCCCTGAAGGCAAAGCACCCGCGCCAGGGCGTGCGATTGCTTCTCCGGAAAGGTCACAAGCTCGCGTGCGCGCGCACGAACGCTATCGCAGAGCTCCGCCCAGACGACCGCATCCGCCTCTCCGAGATGCCCGGTCGCCAGGACGAGGACGCCGGGGCCATCCGGGGCTCGGCTCACGTTGTTCCCTTCGAGGATCCACTCGTCCGTCCAGCATGCCTGGGTCGCCTCGTCCCAGTGAGGGAAACCCTTCGGATGGTGCGCCGGCAGGTCAAGAAGGGCGCGCAGCGCGTCGAGCGTCGAGACCATGCCCACGGGGGCCCCGGCGGCATCCACGACGACCAAATGGTGCCTGTCGCTCAGCGCAAGCTGCCGCGCGGCAGTCGAGACGGGCGCCGAGATGCCGACGCACATGGCGGGGCGAGTCATGTGCTCCGCCACGGGCCCGCTCGCGTCCAGGAGATCGCGGACGGAGACGACGCCGAGCAAGCGACGTGACTCGTCCACGACGGGTGCGGCTCCGACGGCGAAGTCCCTCAGTAGCTCGCGAGCTTCTCGGGCGGACGTCTCTGGCCGCAACGTCAGTAGCTCGCGGTTCATGATCTCCCTGACTGTGGATGGCATGGCTCGAGTGCACGCAATCCGCACGCCACTGGACAACCTGCTGCAATGCGCGGTTTCGGCCCGAGTGGCCCGCGCAGGACCTTCCGGTCGATGCACGAATTGCACGCGACGACAGGGCCGCGCGAGGTCAGTAGCCGGCGCCGCCGAAACAGCTGCCGATGGCCCAGCTCGCGAGCGCGCTGGCGAGGCCGATCGACGCCATCTCGAGGCCGGCACGCACCACGCTCCCTTGCGTCGTTCTGGCCTTGTAGACGCCGACCGCAAAGAGGGCACTCGCCGCAACGAGGGTGGCGCTCCACGTCGCCGCCTGGAGCCCCATGACCGTGAACGGAACGACCGGAAGCGCCGCGCCGAGCAGCGTCGCCAGGCCCACCACCAGGGCCGAGCGAAGTGTGCGAGATCGCTCGACGGGGCCAAGCCCATGCTCTTCCGCCATCATCACGGCCACCCACACGTCCGGATCGGCTGTGATGGTCGCGACGATGCGGTCCAGAAGGTCACCCGCAAACCCCTTGCGGGCGTAGAGCTCTCGTACTTCTTGGCGCTCGAGCGCCGGGAGCGCCTTGATGTGTCGGTACTCGCGCGCCCGCTCGCTCCGGTACACGTCCCCCTGAGCCACGGCGGTCGTGTACGCCACCGCAGCCATCGAGATGGCATCGGCGAAGGCAGTCGCGAAGCCCGCTGCGATGACCAACCGGGCGCTCCGGCTCGCGGCCGCAACGCCCAAAAGAACGCCCAAGACCGCCACGATGCCGTCTTGTGCACCGAGGATGACGGACGTGAGCATCGACGCGCCGCGGTGCGGGTCCACGCGGGCGTGGTACGCGCTCTGCCACGGCGGTACCCCTTGACCAGACACGAATCGCCTCGTGCGCAATCTTCGCGCCAGCGCTCGTCCGGGATATAAGCTGGCGTGTGCGGCGCCCTTCTGAGCACCCCGTTCCCGTCGCCTACCGCAACCCCGCCTTCGTCGACGGGGAGGAAGGCCGGCCGCTGCGAATCCTCGCCGAGTACCTCGAGCCACTGGCTCGACTGCGGCGCGAGCGAATTCACGACATGATCGTGTTCTTCGGCTCGGCACGCCTTAAGGAGGACGGGCCGCTCGGCCGCTACTATGCGGAGGCACGGGAGCTCTCGCGCCGTGTCACCGAGTGGTCGATGAGCTTGTCGGCACCCCATCGGTTCGTCGTCTGCTCGGGCGGAGGGGGCGGCATCATGGAGGCGGCCAACCGAGGCGCGTCGGACGCCGGGGGCCGCAGCGTAGGCCTGAACATCGGCCTTCCTCACGAGCAGCGTCCAAACCCCTACGTTCCGCGCGAGCTTTCGTTTCAGTTCCATTACTTCTTCATGCGAAAACTTTGGTTTTGCCACCTCGCGCGCGCCCTCGTCGTTTTCCCGGGAGGCTTGGGGACGCTCGACGAGATGACGGAGATGCTCACGCTCGCGCAGACGCAAAAGCTCGAAAGGGACTTGCCCGTGATTCTCTATGGATCGGAGTACTGGCGAGAGGTGCTCAACTTCGACGCCCTCGTGCGGCATGGAATGATCGACCCGGCGGACCTCAGCCTCTTTCGGACCGTCAACGATCCGGCGAGCGCGCTAGAAATCCTCAAGACGACATTGAACATCGAGCCTGCGACGGCCACGCCGGCGTTTGCGAAATCGCGCGTTGCCCAGTGAGCCACGAGCGAGAGCAGACGTAGAACTCGAATTCTTTGTCTTGCGCGGCCCGACTGTGCCGCTAGTGCGCACCCTGCGAGCGCCTGCCGACCCGGCTAAAAACGAGAAACACCACGCCCATGTACGCCGCGGCGAACAGTGCGGAGAGGAACGGACTCATGATTTGCCTCCATCGCACACCCGACATTGCACTTGGTGTGCCGTGCGATCGACGCGAGGACTGTTCTTCGTCACAGCCGCCATGGCTCGGTCGCCGGGACCTCAACGACTCACAGCTTGACACGGTGCTTTCTGCGCAGTTCTTGCGAAACAACGCATGCCATGCGCCCGCCGCGATGCGTGCACACAAGGTTTACGCAAGGCGACGCCTCTTGCCGTCGCCCTTCTGCCGGGCGCAGCGCTCAGCAAGCCCGGCGATGAGCGAATGCAGCCCGAGCTCGAACACGTTGTCGAAGCTCCAGCGATCGAACTTCGGTGCCGCCGCCGCAATGCGAGGGTAGCGACGGCGCGGCATCTCAACGAGCATTCCCTTCACCAGGGCCAGCCGCTGGACCGGGATCGGGTGCGGGCCGTCCATCATGCGCTCCACCAGGACGGAACCGAGGGCGAGGGACATGGCCGACGAGAACGCGAACATCGCCGCTTCGGGACGGAAACCGTCCTTCCCCATGAGGCCCAGAAGCCGATCGTAAACGTCCAGTACCAATGGCGGTACGGCCACCCGGGTGAGGAGAGCTATCCAGTGCGGATGCTCGAGCAGTTCGCGGCGCATGTGCCGGCAGACATCTTCGACCTCCCCTTGCCAAGTGGATCCGTGCTCGGGCGGAACGAGCCGTTGAAGGAGACGCTCGAATGCAAGATCGAGCAGTTCGCTCTTTGTCTTGAAGTGCGAGTAGAGCGTCATCGGAGGGACGCCCAATTCGTGTGCGAGCGTTCGGATGGTCAGCCCCGGCAGACCTGCCTTGTCGATGGTTGCGAGGGCGGCGTCGAGGACGGCGTGCCTGTTGAGGCGGGGAGAGCGAGCAAGCATGCCATGCCCGGACTGCGGGAAGTGGACCATCGCATGATGGTGCGTCCTTGCACCTCGAATGCGACGAATCCGGAGGCGATGACCGATGAAGGGGCGCACTCCTCGCAGTGACGCGCAAGAGTTGCGTGGTTGCCTCGGAGCGAACGGAATCCGTACGAAAAGTGCGAGCTGTACGGCTCGCGTGGAGACTCTGGACGCGCCGCGTCGCCCGATGGTATCCGTCCGCGGCGTCGTGATGAGGGCGCTGCTCGAAGGCGAGACGGTTGTCGTGGGTGGGGTGGCCTGGTTTATCCGTGAAAGAGCACGAGCAGCGCGATGAGCGGCGACGAGACGCTCAATTTCAGGCTGCTCTTTCAATCGGCGCCTGGGTGCTACCTAGTGCTGGGGCCGGATCTCACAATCGTCGCGGTGAGCGACGCCTATCTGCTCGCGACGATGACCAACCGCGACGACATCGTGGGCCGCGGCATCTTCGACGTGTTCCCGGACAACCCAGACGATCCTGGGGCGACTGGCGTTGCAAACCTCCGCGCGTCGCTCGGCCGAGTGCGCGCCGAGAAACGGCCGGACACGATGGCCGTGCAGAAGTACGACATTCGACGCCCCGAGTCCGAGGGGGGCGGATTCGAAGAGAGGTACTGGAGCCCCGTGAACTCGCCGGTGCTCGGTGAGGATCGCCAGGTGGCCTACATCATCCACCACGTCGAAGACGTCACCGATATGGTTCGTTTGAAGCGGCAGGAGAGCGAACGGGTCAGGACCATCCGAGAACTCTCTGCTCGCTCCGAAGAGCACTCGAGCCGGCTCCTCGATGCGGCCCCGGACGCAATGGTCGTCGTCGGAGAAGACGGACGGATCCACTTGGTCAACGCCCAGACCGAAAAGCTGTTCGGCTATGCGCGCTCGGAGCTCATCGGGCAACCTGTGGATGTCTTGATTCCCGAGCATTTTCGACATGCGCATGCGGGCCACGTGGGCCGCTTTTTTGCCCATCCCGGCGCGCGTCCGATGGGCTCGGGGCTGGAGCTCTTCGGCCGGCGCAAAGACGGAACCGAGATTCCCATCGAGGTGAGCCTCAGCCCGCTGCGCACGGACCACGACATCACGGTCTCGGCGGCCATTCGTGACATCAGCGAGCGCAGGCGCGCCGAAGCGGCCGCGAAGCTGGTGACCGACCGCCTGGCGAGCGCCGTCGAGAGCATCGAGGACGCTTTTGCGCTGTTCGATGCCGACGATCGGCTGGTTCTCTGCAACAGCGTGTATCGGCGCCTCCTCGGTCATTCGGTCACCGGTCCCCTCGTCGGCAAGTCGTACAGGGAGATACTCGACGCGTGGATCGTCGACATCGACTTTCCCGAGGAAGTCGCGCGTGCGCTATTTCGCGAAGAGCGCTTCGCGCGACGACTTCAGGACCAGACGACGACGTTCGACCTCCGCATGCGCGACGGGCGCAGGCTGCGAGTCATCGATCGACGAACGGCGGAGGGGGGCATCGTCAAGACAATCTGGGATTTGACCGACGACATTCGTCTCGCCGAAGAGCTCCGCGAGGCGCGTGAGGTCGCTGATGCGGCGAGCGCGGCCAAGAGCGAATTTCTCTCGTCGATGAGCCACGAGCTGCGTACGCCCCTCAACGCGATCCTCGGCTTCGCGCAGCTCTTGCAGCGGGATCGGAAGGAGCCCCTCTCGGATCGTCACAAGGAGAGGGCATCCCAGATTCTCAAAGGCGGCGAGCACTTGCTGCGCCTCATCGACGACATCCTGGACCTCTCACGCATCGAAGCGGGCGCCATCTCGATCTCGATGGAGCCCGTCGGCGTCGGCGAGGTGGTCAACGAGGTGAAGACGACCCTCGAGCCGATGGCGTCGCGCGCGGGCATCCGGCTTGAAATGGCCGAGCTACCGCCCGGTCTGCCCTCCGTCGCCGCCGACCGCATGCGCCTCGCCCAAGTCGTGATGAACTTCGCATCGAACGCGCTGAAGTACAACCGACCTGGAGGGACGGCCACGATCCGAGTCTCGCGATCCGAGGGGCGCCGCGTGCGTATCTCGGTAGCCGATACGGGCATCGGGATTCCTGCTGACAAGCAGGACAAGCTCTTTCAACCGTTCCAGCGCGCCGGTCAGGAGACGGGACCGATCGAGGGGACGGGCATTGGCCTCGTCATCACCAAGCGCCTCGCCGAATTGATGGGAGGCCGCGTGGGCTTTCAGAGCACGCCCGGCGTCGGCTCCGAGTTCTGGGTGGATCTGGGGGTCCGCGAAGCGGCGACCACCGCAGGCGTGCCGGGGCCCACGGAGAAGAGAAAGGGCGCATCACTCGGCGGGGAAGAGCACAGGCTCGTCGTCTACATCGAAGACAACCCGGCGAACGTGACCTTCATGCGGGACGTTCTCGGCGAGTTCGACAGGCTCGAGCTCGTGACGGCGCCCACGGCGGAGATGGGGATCGAGCTCGCGCGCGGGCGCCGGCCCGACGTCGTCCTTATGGACATCAACCTGCCGGGAGCCAGCGGATTCGACGCGCTCCGCCGGCTCCGGGAGGATCCAACGACCAAGGGCATCCCCGTCATCGCGCTCACCGCGGCTGCTTCCGAGCGGGACAAGCAGCGAGGGCTGCAGGCTGGCTTCTTTCGATATCTCACCAAGCCCGTGAATGTCGACGAGCTTATTGCGGCCCTCGAAGCGCTGCTGGCGCCTGAGAGCTAAAGCGGCAGCTCTCTTCGACGTGACCTCCTCTCCGTCGGAGCGTGTCAGTCCGGGCGGTGATCGCCGGGCGCATCGCGTTGGACGCACGCGCCCTCGAATGCCACGCTGCGAAGGTTACGCTCGGTCACACTCCCGGAGCGAGCGTCGACTTGTTCTGGCTGACCGGCTCCGCCGTTGACATCAACGTTCGCTCGGCCAAGGACGGGTTCGATCTTGCGATCACCGCCTGCGCGTTAGTCTTCACCGTGATGAAAGATCCGAAGCATTTTCGCGTTCGCGAGGGCGCCGAAGTCAAGCTCCGGAAGTGGCCCACGAACGCGGAGCCCCTCTACCGGTCCAAGGAGCACTATCAAGAACTGTTGGCAGACCACGTTGCGCGACTGAGCTCGTTGCAGCAGCTTCTTTACGCATCGAACCGTTTTGCCGTTTTGCCGTTTTGCTGATTTTTCAGGCGATGAATGCGGCTGGAAAGGATGGCGCGATCAAGTACGTGATGTCCGGGGTCAATCCGCAAGGCTGCCAAGTATTCAGCTTTAAGCATCCCACCCCTACCGAACTGCGGCACGATTTTCTATGGCGAACCACCCGAGACTTACCGGAACGGAGGCGGATCGGCATCTTCAATCGATCCTACTATGAGGAGGTGCTCATCGCGCGCGTGCATCCGGAAATTCTCCGCACCGAAGGCATCCCGGACCAGCCGCATGACGACGAGACGCTCTGGAGCGACCGGTATCGCTCGATCGCACATTTGGAGAAGCATCTCAACGGCAACGGAACTCGCATTGTCAACTTCTTCCTCCATTTGTCCAAGGAAGAGCAGCGAAAAGGCTTCCTTCAACGCATCGATGAGCCTGAAAAGAATTGGAAATTCAGCTTAGCGGATATCGAAGAACGGCAATTCTGGAAGGGTTACATGAGGGCGTATGAGCGTTGCCTCAGCGCGACCAGCTCGCACGACGCGCCCTGGTACGTCGTTCCCGCCGACGACAAGGCCAACGCCCGTCTGATTGTATCGACAATTATCCTCGAGACGCTCCAAGAACTCCAAATGAGGTTTCCAAAAGGCGAGCGCCAGCCGCCGCCGGGAGTTGCAGTCAATCCGAAGACGGCTCGCGAAGTGACCCTCAAGATGCGAGGCCTACGTACGCTGAATATACGCTTTACCTGACCGGTCCGTCATTCCGCGCGCCACCGAACTTTTTCCTTGGACATCGCTTCGAAGCCGGAGACGACGTCGAAGAGCTCCTCGTCGATGCCACTCTGTCGCAAACGATGAAAACTCCCGCTGAGTGCTTCCAGCAATTCGTCGATGTTCTTGTCCGCGCGCTCCATCGCGGCCAGGCGGCTCGCGTTCTCGCTCGCGAGGGATTCGGCGCACGCCCGGAAGAAGGATACGAAGAGATATTCGCGGATGAGTGCGCGCAGAGTCCCGGTGTCGCTGCCCATGACCTCGGGCAAGTTCTTTGGCGGCCATGGGAGCTCCACGAGCTTGCGTCGCCAGTCCTCGTCGAGCGGAAGCACTCGCTGACGGACGGGCGCGTACGCCGGCGCGGATGTGGGGCGGTTGTAGAAGAGGTGGAGCTCGGTGACCTCCTGCCGGCCGTGGCGCGTCTCGGTCTCCACAAGCATCTGCCCGACGAGGGGGGCGATGGCTTCAACGGAATTCGGCACGGCGAAGAGTCCCGTTGGGCGCAGGCCGGCATCCGCGAGGCGCGCATGAACGCGCTCGCCAACGGCCCAGACGCGGACTTTCTCTGGCATAGCGCTGAGCATTTTCATGGCGTCATCCGCCACCACTTCGTTGAATCGCCCCACGAGTCCCTGATCGGAACCGAACACGACGGCCCCAATCGCGTGGGCATCGGTGCGTTCCTTCCGTTCCACCGCGGCCTCGCTTTCCCGAAAGCACGCCCCCAACCCGAGCTCCACCGTCCGATAGTAGTCGGCCAGGGCACGCACCGATTTCTCGTATTGTCCGATGCTCGCGGCGGCCAAGGCTTTCATCGTGCGGACGACGGATTGAAGATCGCCGGCACTGTCGATCTTTCGGCGCAGGCTCTCCGTGGTCTCGCTCACGACTTGTCCTTGGGCGTCGCCTTGGGCTTCGGTTTGCTTTCCGCTCGCGCCTCCGGCCTAGACTTGGCTTCCGGCTTGGCATCAGGTTTGGGATAAAAACGGGCGAGCGCTTGGCGCGCGATCGCGGTGATCGCTGTGCGATCCGCGTCATTCAAGTCTGCGGCTGTTTCGAATCGAGCTCGCACATCGGCCGGGATGCTCGCTGCGGCCTCCTGCACCGCCTTCTCGGCCTCCGTCATCTCGTCGAGCGTGACCGGGTCGAACAGCTTCGCGGTCAGCGCCAAGAGGACAATGATTTGCGCGGGGACGGAAACGGGAGCGAACTCCGGCTGCTTGAGGCAGGCGCGGATTCGTCGCCCATGGTCAATGACCTTGCGAGTGCCTTCATCCACGCGAGCGCCGAAGCGAGCGAACGTCTCGAGCTCCTCGAACTGCGCGTAGGCAAGCTTGAGGTCTCCGGCCACCGCCCGGTAAGCCGCGCGCTGCGCCGCGCCGCCGACGCGCGACACCGATTTTGCGACATCGATCGCAGGCAGCACCCCCAACTCGAACAGCGACGGCGACAGGTAGATTTGGCCGTCGGTGATAGAAATTAAATTCGTCGGAATGTATGCGGAAATGTTCTGCGCCTCCGTCTCGATGATAGGAAGGGCAGTGAGCGAGCCGTTGCCGAGCTCCGCGCGCAGGTGGGTGGCGCGCTCAAGCATGCGAGAGTGGATGTAGAAGATATCGCCGGGAAAGGCTTCGCGCCCGGGAGGCCGGCGGAGCAGAAGGGAGAGCTCGCGATAGGCCCGTGCATGCTGCGTGAGGTCGTCGTAGACGATCAGGACGTCGCGACCCGCCTCCATGAAGTGCTCCGCGATGCTCGTCGCGGCGTAAGGCGCGATGTAAGCGAGCCCCGGCGGGTCGTTGCCCGCGCTCACGACCACGACTGAGTACTCCATCCCGCCTTTCTCCCGCAGGCTCGCCACCGCTTTCGCCACAGCGGAAGCGCGCTGGCCAATGGCGCAATAGACGCAAACGACATTCTGTCCTCGTTGGCTGAGGATCGTGTCCATCGCAATGGCCGTTTTTCCCGTCTGCCGATCACCCAGGATCAGTTCCCGCTGTCCGCGCCCGATGGGAATGAGCGCGTCGATGGCTTTGAGGCCGGTCTGAAGCGGCACAGTGACGGCTGCGCGGTCCATGATGGACGTGGCTGGCCGTTCGATGGGCAACCGCTCGCTCAAGGCCACCGGCCCCTTGTCATCGAGTGGCCGGCCGAGAGGGTCGATGACGCGTCCCACCAGTCCCTCGCCCACCGCCACGTCCATAACCCGCCCGGTGCGCTCGACTTCGTCCCCTGCGTGCAGGTGCGAGTAATCGCCAAGCAAGACGACGCCGATTTCGTCCTCATCCACGTTGAACGCGATGCCGAACACGCCGCCCGGAAATTCGACCAATTCCTCGAAGCCTACGCTGGGAAGCCCCGAGACCTTGGCGATGCCGGTGGCGACACTGACGATCGTGCCCACCTCCCTCGGCGTGAGTTGTGGTGTGAATGCGGCACGCACCTGGCCGATCCCAGCAAGCGTGCGATCAAAGACGCCCTGCAAGCCTTCGGGCGCGGTGCTCATTGGCTTTGTGCGTCGGGTTTTGGTTCTGCCGACCCAGACTCGGTCTTGGCTTCTTTGTTCTGCTCCTTCAGAAGGTCGCCGACGCCGCGTTCCAACGACGCGAGGTACTCCGCGATGCTCCAACCCACCTTTTGTCCGTTCGCAGCGAGCTCAATCCCGCTGACCAGATCCGGCGCGGTCTCGAACCGAACGCGGACATCCGCCGAAAATGTTTCGTTGAGAGCATTTTGTATCGCCGCGCGTTGCTCGGCAGGCAGATCGAACGCGCTGCGCACGAGCGCGGGGTCGGACGCTGTCCTGAGGGCCTCGGCAAGACCAGTCTTCGCCGGTCCGTTCATCTCGCGCAAACGGCGTGTGAACACCTCGCCCATGCGCTCCTCCAAGCTCGTCGTGGCGAGATCCGTCAGAGCCCTTCGCGCGATGGCAAACACTTCCTGCTGAATCCGGTGCGCGACCGCCTGATTGAGGCTCTTGGCCTCGCTTCTCAGCGCCTCGTGTCGCTTGGCACTCAAGGCGTCTGCCGCCTTCCGCGCTTCGTCGACCAGCCGCTGGCGCTCGGCATTGGCCTCGTCCGTGGCCTTCTTCAAGAGTGCGGCGCGTTGCTGGTCGAACGCCTCGTTTTTGTGTTGGAACTCGTCGCGATCCTTTTGGGCATCGGCCTTCCTCTTGTCGGCGTCCGCGAGCTCGGCGGCGATCTTCTTCTCTCGCGCGTCGATGGCGCCGAGAATGGGCTTGTAGAGAAAGCGCTTCATCAACCACACGAGGATGATGAAATTGACCGCTTGGGCACCGACGGTGAACCAATCGATGAGCATGCCTTACTTTCCCGCGGTCTGGGCGATCACGTAGTGCCAGAACGGATTGGCAAAAATAAGGATCATCGAAATGACGAAGCAGTAGATGGCCAACGACTCGATCATCGCCAGGCCCACGAACAGCGTCCGGGTGATCGTCGCGGAGGCATCCGGCTGTTGGGCCAGCGAGCTCAGCGCCGTCGCGACCGCCTTGCCCTCCGCCAGCGCAGGCCCCAAGGTACCGAAACTGGTGGTGATGCCGGCGACGACAATGGATGCCACCGCGACGATAGAGATGTTATCCATGGTGTGTCCTTTGGCTGGTTCGTCGTTATTTCACGTTGGAGGCGACGGCTGGACTTCGGACTTGCGACTGCGTGTGGCGGCGGCGATATAGACTGCGGCCAGGATGCTGAAGATGTAGGCCTGCACCATGCCGGTGAGCAGACCGAGTGCCGTCATGACGACCGGGAAAATGAACGGGGTGATGGTGAGCAGAATGCCGACGATCAGCACCCCGCTCATCATGTTGCCGAAGAGACGGACCGCCAGGGCCAGCGTCCGGGAAAGCTCACTGATGACGTTGAACGGCAGCATAATGACCGTCGGTTCGGCGTAGGACTTGAGGTAGCCGCCCAGCCCCTGCTCCTCGATGCCGAAGAGCGGTACTGCCACGAACACGCACACGGCGAGCGCCACGGTGGTCGAGAGCGAGCCCGTCGGCGGTTCGTAGCCTGGAATGACGGTGCAGAAACTGGCTGTGGCGAGGAACAGAAAGAGCGTGCCGAGAAAGCCGAGATACTTCTCCGGATGGCCGATGCCGACCTCTTCGATTTGCTTTTCGATGCCGGTGACGACGATCTCGAGGAGGTTCTGCCAGCGCGCACGCTTCAGGTCAGTAGAAAGCTTGCGCGTCACGAGCTTCGCGCCGACGACGAGCATCAGCATCAGCCCCCACGTGAACACGATGGTGGCGTTGAGCTTGAGAAAGCCGAGTTGCCAGAAGATCATTTCATCGGGAGTAAGATGCATCGCTGGCCTCCTTTCCCCGGCGTCCTAGTTCTTCTCCAGACGGCCGCGTCAGTCGCTTCACGAAGAGGCTCGCCATGAAGAATCCAAACAGACACACGAGCAGCCGCTCCCAATGGCCGCTCGAAACAAAGTAAAAGCCGGCCAAGGTCACGCTCATCCGCAGCATGAGGCTTCCGAAGAACCAGAGCGCCGGCTGTTTGGACGACACGCCCTTGCGAACCGTCCACCAAAGACCGCCGAAGAACATGGCGCCGAGCATCCCCCCCGCCATCCACGCCAGAACGAGCGTCAGGGTTTCATTCATCGCGGGTCGCCCTCGCCGCCGTGCATGGCCTTGTCTTCCTTGGTGACCCAATGCCATGCGTTCGAGCAGCCGATCAGCAGGCCAGCCACAAGCAGCGCCAGCGTCCAAGAATGCGTCCCCGAATGCCGTGCATCCAACCAGCGGCCAAGCGCGGTGCCGAGGAGGGTTGGAATCACCACCGACCAGCCGACGAGCCCCATCATCCCCAAGCCGAACCAGACCTGCGTGGGGTTCCGCCGCGCTTCGAGCTTGCGCTGCGCCTTTGCGCCGACCTGCTCGGCAAAGGTCGGCCCGCCCTTTGAACTTTTGCTGCTCGGTCCGTCATCCATGGTGCAAGGTCGCGAAGCGACGTAGAAATCCGGCCTCCAACTTGGCCATGACCGAGCGCACGCTCTGCGCCTGTTGGTCCAGAGTCTTGAACTCCTTCTCCACCGAGTCGCGCAGTTGGCTGAGGTCTTTTCCAGCCAGAGCCCGGCGCACAGAAACGATCACATCCGAGCCAGTTTTGATGAGCACGCCTTCATCCACGGCCACGTAGACCTCGCCTTTTGCTTCGATCTCGTAAGTCAGAATTCCGGGTGCGAGCGCCGCCACACAGTCGAGTCGGTGGGGTAGTAGACCGAACGAGCCGTCGCGCGTCTCCGCGACGATCCGCGATACGTCGGCCTTGTCGGCGAAGACTTGAAAGGGCAAAAGAACCTTAAGACTCATGAGCATCGGCGTCATGCCACACCTTTGGTCGAGGTTCCGCCCAAGGCTTGAGCTGCCGGTGGGGCGGGTTTCGCATTTCCCTTCGCTTCGCCAATCGTCCCGATCATGTAGAGCGCGCTCTCCGGATAGTCTTTGAATTCATCGCGCAGGATGCGTTCACATCCGTCCAGCGAGTCCGCGAGACTGACGAGCTTTCCTTTGAGGCCAGTGAACTGTTCGGTCGTGAAAAACGGTTGGGTGAGAAAGCGCTCCAAGCGGCGGGCGCGGGCGACGACCTTGCGGTCCTCCGGCGAAAGCTGCTCAAGGCCGAGCATGGCAATGATGTCTTTCAGCTCCGCGTACTGTGCGAGCGTCCGTCGGATTTCCTGCGCCAACGTGTAGTGGCGGTTGCCGACGATTCCCGGCGTGGCCATCTTGGAACTGGATTGAAGGGGGTCGATGGCCGGGAAGAGGCCCTCGCTGGCCCGATTGCGCGAGAGCGCGATGGACGCAGAAAGATGCGAGAAGGTGTGCACCGCCGCCGGATCGGTGAAATCGTCCGCCGGCACGTACACGGCCTGAATCGAGGTGATGGCCCCCATAGCGGTGTTGGCGATGCGTTCCTCCAACCCTGACAGCTCGGTGCCCATCGTGGGCTGATAGCCGAGACGCGATGGCATTTGCCCCATCAATCCTGAGACCTCCATGCCGGCCTGGATGAATCGAAAAATATTGTCGATGAGCAGGAGCACGTCGCGGTGTTCGTCGTCGCGGAAGTACTCGGCCATCGTCAGCGCCGCATGCCCCACCCGGAAGCGACTGCCAGGTGGCTCGTTCATCTGGCCGAAGATCATCACCATGTTCGGCAAGACGCCCGCGTCCTTCATGGCGCGGTAGAGCTCCTCGCCCTCGCGACAGCGTTCCCCGATTCCACAGAAGATGCTGACGCCTTCGTGGTGCCCCACCATGTTGTGGATCATTTCGGTGAGCAAGACGGTCTTGCCGACACCGGCCCCGCCGAAGAGTCCCGATTTGCCGCCGCGCTCGAGCGGAACGAGCACGTCGATGACCTTGATGCCCGTTTCGAAGACTTCAGACTTGGTGGAACGTTGCGCGAGCGGCGGAGGCGCCCGATGAACAGAGCGCCATTGGACGTCGGACAACGCCGCGCCACGGTCGATGACGTGACCGAAGACGTCGAACATGCGCGAGAGAACCCCTTTGCCCACCGGCGCTTTCAACGGGCCGCCGGAGTCCTCCACCGCCATGCCGCGGGCGAGACCCTCGGTGGGCGTCAGAGCAATCCCGCGCACATGATGGGCGTCACGTTGCGCCAGCACTTCGAGGACGATGCGCCCTCTCTCCCCGGTGCGAAGGACCGAGTGGATCGGTGGCAAGTGCCCGTCGAACCGTACGTCCACGACGCTGCCCCGCACCGAGACGACGACGCCAACATTCGCGCTGCCGGGCTTATTGTCCATGGCGACTGCTTGGGTGTCGTAGGCGAGATGACGCGTTCCAGGTCCAGTTGCGAATTTCCGGCATGTCCTCGCCGTGCTTGTCGATGTACTGCTTGTGTTCGATAAGCTTGTCCTTGAGCTGTTGCTTCAAATAGACGCCCTTTTCGCCAGCGCGCGGCACGCGGTCGACGGTGTCCATCACGAGATGGAAGCGGTCCAGCTCGTTCAGCACCGTCATGTCGAAGGACGTCGTGATCGTGCCCTCTTCCTTGTAGCCACGGACGTGGATGTTGCTGTGGTTGGTGCGACGATAGGTGAGCCGGTGGATTAGCCAGGGGTAAGCGTGAAATGCGAAGATGACCGGCTTGTCTCTAGTGAAGAGATCGTCGAAGTCGATATCGGAAAGGCCGTGCGGGTGCTCCGTTTGCGGTTGCAGCCTCATGAGGTCGACGACGTTGACCACGCGAACTCTCAAATCGGGCAGATGCTCGCGCAGGATTGACACCGCGGCGAGCGTCTCCAGCGTCGGCACGTCGCCACAGCAGGCCATGACGACGTCGGGCGCTGCACCCTGGTCGTTGCTCGCCCACTGCCAGATGCCGATGCCCTCGGCGCAGTGCTTGACCGCGGCATCCATCGTCAGCCACTGCGGCGCAGGGTGCTTGCCCGCAATCACGACGTTGACGTAGTGGCGGCTGCGTAGGCAGTGATCCATTACCGACAGCAAACAGTTTGCATCCGGTGGAAGGTAAACACGCACGACCTCGGCCTTCTTGTTCACGACGTGGTCGATGAAGCCTGGATCCTGGTGGGTGAAGCCGTTGTGATCCTGGCGCCAGACGTGCGAGGCCAAGAGGTAGTTCAGCGACGCAATCTTCCGCCGCCAGGGCAGGCACGATGTGACCTTCAGCCACTTGGCGTGCTGGTTGAACATGGAATCGACGATATGGATGAACGCCTCGTAGCAGTTGAAAACGCCGTGGCGCCCGGTGAGCAGGTAGCCCTCGAGCCAGCCCTCGCACTGGTGCTCGCTGAGCATTTCCAGTACCCGCCCAGTGGGCGCGAGAAATTCGTCGTTCGGCACGACGCTGGCGTCCCATTGGCGCTTGGTGACTTCAAAGACGGCTTCCAGGCCGTTGGAGAGCGTCTCGTCGGGGCCAAAGATGCGAAAGTTTCGCTGAGCCTCGTTCAGCTTCGTGACATCGCGCAAGAAACGTCCGAGCACATGCGTGTCGCCGATGCCGGGAGCTCCCGGCGAGGGCACTGCGGTCGCGTAGTCCCGGAAATCCGGCATCCGCAGGTCGCGTAGCAGGACGCCGCCGTTGGCGTGAGGGTTGGCGCCCATGCGTCGTTCGCCCTTGGGCGCGAGTTCGGCCAGGTCCGGATTCAGACGGCCCTGCTCGTCGAAGAGCTCCTCCGGTCGGTAGCTTTTCAGCCACTCCTCCAGCAGCTTGAGATGCCCGGGATGGGTGGCGGGGTCGGAGATCGGCACCTGGTGAGCACGGAAGGTGCCCTCCACCTGAAGACCATCGACCAACTTCGGACCCGTCCAGCCCTTGGGTGAGTTCAGCACGATCATGGGCCAGCGCGGGCGGGCCACGTTGCCGTGGGCGCGGGCGTCCTGCTGGATTTTCCTGATTTGCTCCACGGCGGCGTCGAGCGTTGCGGCCATGGCCTCATGCATCAGGCCGGGCTCGTGACCCTCCACGAAGTAGGGCGTCCACCCGTAGCCGCGCAGCAACTGCTCCAATTCCTCATGCTCGATGCGCGCAAGAATCGTCGGATTGGAGATCTTGTAGCCATTGAGATGCAGAATCGGCAGCACCGCGCCATCGGTCACCGGATCGAGGAACTTGTTCGAATGCCACGCCGTGGCGAGCGGCCCGGTCTCTGCCTCGCCATCCCCGACGACGCAGGCGACCACGAGGTCCGGATTGTCGAACACCGCGCCGAACGAATGGCTGAGCGAATAGCCCAGCTCGCCCCCCTCGTGGATCGAGCCCGGGCACTCCGGCGATGCGTGGCTCGGAATTCCTCCGGGAAATGAAAACTGGAGAAACAGCTTCCGAAGCCCGGGCTCGTCCCGGCTGATGTTGGGATAGACCTCGCTGTACGTGCCCTCGAGGTACGTGTTGCCCACGACGGCCGGACCGCCGTGCCCGGGACCGGAGACGTAAATCATGTCGAGGTCGTACTTTTTGATGACCCGGTTCAAGTGCACGTAGATGAAGTTCTGCCCGGGGGTGGTCCCCCAGTGCCCAAGGAGCATGTGTTTCACGTCCGTGAGCGCCAGCGGCCGCCGAAGCAAGGGATTGTCGTAGAGATAAATTTGACCGACCGACAGATAGTTGGCGGCGCGCCAGTAGGCATCCATCTTGCCAAGCAGGTCCGGCGTGAGTGCTTTCGTCTGCATGGTCGTAGCCTTCTCGAAGCGCGGTCCGCAGACTGTAGCGGATGGCTTGGTATTCGTGCGGCGGAGTTGCGCGCTCAAGATCGGACCATGCGCCACTTCCCCTTCGATGGCGTCCTCAGCAGGCGTCAGCGTAGGCTCGTGCTTGTAGACGGATGCGGAGCGAGCCCCTTCCCGCGCTCGGACCCGTCGAGCCCCATGGTTCAACTCACTTTCCGCACACTTACCGTCCGCCGTCGGAGAGCTGCTGGCAAATGTCGATCGACGTTCCCGGGTCCGGCTTGCCATCCCCGTTTTTGTCGCCGGCGATCGTCGCGCACCCCTTGCGCGTCGGATCGAACGTCCAACTCTGGTCGAACCGGCCGTCCCCATTCGCGTCGTGGGCCCGCTTCGTGAGATTTCCGCGCTCGTCCATCAGGTCCCACGTATCGATCACGCCGTCGTGGTTCGTGTCCTCGCCGTAGCAGCGCTCGCGACCGTTGACCGTCACGCGTATCTGGTCGAACCTGCCGTCGCCGTTGCGGTCGTACGCGCGAGCCTCTCCCCAGTAACAAGGCTGATAGTCAGGCGGCGGCGGCAGGCCGATGCCCTCCGGCGGGCGCTCCATACTGATGACCTGAAAGCGCATCCCATCGCCGGCCATGCAGCCGTGGAGGGCGACAACGAGTGCCAAACCAAGGAGCCGAGCGTTCATTGAGGTGCGAGGCGTCGTGTGTGCATGCAGAGTGCCAGCGGTCCCTCGAGACGAGACTCGGACCGAAGGTCTCCCGCGATCCTCGGGCGCACGGCTTCACCGCGCGTTGCTGGCCCGACGGCGCGCCCGCCGAATGAGAGCCGCCTGGCACGCCACGGCGAGGACGCCGTTGATCAGAAGCGCGGTGCGAATGCCGGCCCGAGAGACGACCAGTCCCGTGGCGAGGTTGCCGAGAGGAGCTCCGCCGCGAAGAGCGAGTGTGTAGAGACTCGACACACGACCCCGGATCCGGCCGTCGATGGAGCTCTGAAGGATGGAGTTTGCGGCGGTGTTGCTCGCGACCATCGCGCCGCCGACGAGGAAGAGGAGGACGAGCTCGACGGCGAAAATACGACCGAGGGCGGTCGCCACGATGAGCGCCCCGAGCGCGCACGCGGCGAGGGTGGAGAGGATCTGCCGCTGGCGGTTCGTTTTGAGGGGCAGGACGGCGGCTGCACCGACGAGCCCTCCGAGGCCGAAGACCGACAGCGCCCCGCCAAAGGCGGAGCTCCCGAGATGGAACGCGTCGCGCACGAGGACCGGAACGAACGTGATCGTCGGCATGCAAAAGACGCTCGTGAGGAGGACCGTCAAGAGTGCCCGACGGAGCCTGCGCTTCTTCGCTATGGCGGCCACCGCCTCGAGGAGTGACGAGCGGGCGCGAGCCCTTCTCGTTCCGGCGGCGGGTGGTCGGGAAGGTTGCGACGGGATGCGCAGCAGGTAGATCGCAAGCAGGTAGGGCGCGTACGAGGAGGCGTTGAGAGCGAAGCACACGATGGGGCCGAGCGTGGCCATGACGACCCCGGCAAAGAGCGGCCCGAGGACACGCGAAAGGTTGAATTGCGCGGAGTTGAGCGCCACGGCGCTCGCCACGTCCTCCTCCGGCACCGACGCCGGCACGAGAGCGTTGATCGACGGGCCCGACAAGGCGTCCGTGACACCGACCACGAACGAAAGGGCGATGACCATCCAGACGCGGATGCGGCCCGTGGCAAGGAGCACCACGATGAGGACTGGGCAAGCGAACTGGATGCCCTGAAAGACAAGTGCCGTCCGGCGGCGATCCAGGCGGTCCGCGATGAGACCCCCGACCAAGATGAGCAGCCAGACAGGGGCGTCTGTCATGAAGGAATCGAGGCCCAGCAGGAAGGGCGAGTTCGACAGTCGCAGCACGAGCCAGGGCTCCGCGACCTGCTGCATCCACGTTCCGGTGTTCGAGAGCAGGTTGCCGAGCCAGAGGATCGTGAAGTTGCGTGAACGAAGAGCGCGAAAGGCACCTGCCTTCGGCGCGGTGGCTGGAACGGCGCGGTCCATCGCGGTCGCCGATCCTACCGCGCGCGAGCAACCGGAAGCCGCGGTGGGCCCGATTGGGGGGCAGTGGGCACGGGGAAGCCAAGGTTCGCGTTCTGTGCGCGACGGCGCATTCTCTGCGCCGCCGATCATGATTCCAGCGAGGCGCCGGCTGCCCGTGCACTTTCATTTTGGCACACGACGCGTCCGTCCCTCGCCAGGGTCGAGGCATGACTGCCGACCCCGGGGTGGGCACGGCTCGTGCGTACGGTTCCGGCACCATGATCGAATTCAAACGCATTCTGGTGGCGACCGACTTCGGAGAATCGTCGGAGCAAGCGGTGCTCTTGGCCATCGACCTCGCGGATCGCTTTGGGGCGACGATCACGTTGCTCCACGTCTACGAGGTGCCTGAGTACGTCTACTTCAACGACATACAGCCAAGGATCGAGGGATGGATTGCCCCGATTCGCGCCGCTGCCTCGAAGCGACTCGAAGAAGCCTTAGCCAAGATTCGTGGCCGAATACCCGGCGCCACGTCACTCTTGCTGCAAGGGCGGCCCGGTGACGAAATAGTCAATGCGATTGGTAAGACGCACCCGGATCTGGTCGTCTTGGGAACGCACGGCCGCCGAGGGTTGGAGCATGTCTTGCTCGGCAGCGTTGCCGAGAAAGTCGTGCGCATGGCTTCTGCGCCGGTCTTGACGGTCCGGGGCCACGTCAGACATGCCACCGGCGGAGCTTAGGTTCTCGGCTCT
This sequence comes from uncultured delta proteobacterium, assembly GCA_963847465.1. Classification (GTDB taxonomy): domain Bacteria; phylum Myxococcota_A; class Polyangia; order Polyangiales; family Polyangiaceae; genus Palsa-1150. The sequence continues at coordinate 64,042 of CAWKAF010000048.1, forward strand.
CATGAGGCGACGGATGTGGGGGCGCGGGGCCCTCCGCGGCGCGTTAGGAAGCGTCGCTCTCTTACGCGGCACGGCCCATGCGTTGGGCCTTTGGATGGAGGCAACCCGATGGCCTGGACTCGACTGCTACGCGACGTGACCCTCGACGATGTGGCGTCTGTGGGAGGAAAGAACGCCTCCCTGGGCGAGATGCTGAGGGAGCTCGTACCCCTTGGGGTGCGCGTGCCGGACGGCTTCGCGGTGACGGCCGACGCATTTCGTGCGCTCATGCGCGAATCGCACGCCGACGCGTTCGTGAAGGATCAGCTCGCGGGGCTCTCCCCAACCGACATCGACGACCTCACGCGTCGCTCGGAGCGCATCCGGTCGGCGATCACGCAAACCCCGCTGCCGCGGGCCATCGAGACCGACATCGTGCAGGCCTACGCCGCACTGTCGCGCCAGTACGGTGAGGACGCCACGGACGTCGCCGTCCGCTCGTCCGCGACGGCCGAGGACCTGCCGAACGCGAGTTTTGCCGGCCAGCAGGAGAGCTACCTCAACGTGCGCGGCGCGCCCTTCGTTCTCGATGCCGTCCGCAACGCCTTTGCGAGCCTCTTCACGCCGCGGGCGATCCGGTACCGCGCGGACATGGGCTTTGACCACGAGAGCATCGCGCTTTCGGTGGGCGTGCAGAAGATGGTGCGGTCGGACAAGGCGAGCGCCGGGGTCATCTTCACGCTCGATCCGGAGACCGGGCACCGCGGGGTTGTCTTCGTGACGTCGAGCTGGGGCCTCGGCGAAAGCGTCGTTCAGGGGCAAGTCGTCCCGGATCAGTTCGTCGTCCACAAGTCGACCCTGAAGAATGGCTTCGCCCCCATCGTCTGGAAGAAGCTCGGCACGAAAGAGACTCGCCTCGTCTACGACGAGCAAGGGCACAAGCAAGTGCGAAGCGAACCTGTGCCCGAGGCGGAGCGGACGCGCTTCTCGCTCTCGGACGAGGATGTGCTCACGCTCGCCCGCTGGGCGGCGAAGATCGAGGAGCACTACTCCAAGCGCCGGGGCGCCGACGTTCCCATGGACATCGAGTGGGCGAAGGACGGTGTCAGCGGCGACCTGTGCATCGTGCAGGCGCGCCCCGAGACGGTCCACAGCCGGCGCGCGCATCCCAAGCTGCACATCTACACGCTCAAGGGGCGCGCTGCCCCCATCGCCCACGGCCTGGCCATCGGCGACGGCGTCGTTCACGGGCGCGTCCGGGTCCTGCACGATTCACGGCAGGCCGGCGAGCTTCGCGCCGGGGACATCCTCGTCACCGAGATCACCGATCCGGACTGGGAGCCGATCATGAAGACCGCGGCGGGAATTGTGACCGATCGCGGAGGGCGCACCTCGCACGCGGCGATCGTGGCGCGCGAGCTCGGAGTCCCTGCCATCGTCGGCGCGGTCGACGCGACCACCAAGCTCGTGGACGGCAGCGAGGTGACGCTGTCCTGCGCAGAAGGCGAGACCGGACGCATTTACCCGGGGGCGGTGCCGTTCGAGGTCGAGGAGATCGACCCGGAGGCGCTCGCGCGACCGCGCACGCAGATCCTACTGAACGTCGGCAATCCGGAACACGCCCTGCGGCAGTCGCTGCTTCCCAGCGACGGCGTGGGCCTTGCGCGCATGGAATTCGTGTTCGCGAGCTGGGTCGGCGTTCATCCGCTGGCGCTCACGCGCTACGCTTCGCTCACGCCCGCGGTCCAGCGTCAGGTCGACACGATCACCGCGGGCTACGCGGACAAGACGGCCTACTTCGTCGACCGCCTCGCGCAGGGCGTCGGCACCATCGCCGCGGCGTTTCATCCGCGTCCCGTCATCCTCCGGTTCAGCGACTTCAAGACCAACGAGTACGCGCGCCTCGTCGGAGGCGCAGGCTTCGAGCCGAGCGAGGAGAACCCCATGCTCGGCTGGCGCGGCGCGAGCCGCTACTACCATCCCGACTACAAGGAGGGCTTTCTGCTCGAGTGTGCGGCCGTCCGACGCGTCCGCGAGACCTTCGGCTTGACCAACCTCAAACTCATGATCCCCTTCTGCCGCACCCCCGAGGAAGGGCGTCGCGTGCTCGACGCGATGCGCGAGGGCGGCCTGGTGCGCGGGGAGCGGGGACTCGAAGTCTACGTGATGGCCGAAATCCCCTCCAACATTCTCCTCGCCGAGCGCTTCGCGGAGATTTTCGACGGATTCTCGATCGGTTCGAACGATCTGACGCAGCTCACACTCGGCGTCGATCGTGACTCGACCACCGTGGCGCCCCTCTTCGACGAGCGAAACGAGGCCGTGAAGTGGTCATGCGCGCACCTCGTGGAAGCCGCTCACCGCGCGGGCCGCAAGGTCGGCATCTGCGGTCAGGCGCCGAGCGACTTCCCGGACTTTGCGGCGTTCCTGGTCGAGCGCGGCATCGACTCGATCAGCCTGAGTGCGGATGCGCTCGTCCGGACCACGCTTCGCATGCTCGACGTCGAAAGGGCGCTCGCCGCCAAGCGTGCGGCGGCGGAGTGAATGCGATGTTCCAGGTGCGCATTCACGGTCGGGGAGGCCAGGGCGTCGTGACAGCCGCCGAGCTGCTGAGCGTCGCGGCCTTCCTCGAAGGCAAGCACGCGCAGGCCTTTCCGAGCTTTGGCCCGGAGCGCAGCGGCGCGCCGGTCGTTGCCTTCTGTCGAATCGATGTGAAGCCCATCCGCCTGCACGAGCCTGTCGTCGAGCCGGACACCGTCGTGGTCCAGGATGCGACGCTCCTGCACTGCGTGGACGTCTTTCAGGGTCTCCTCCCGAATGGCTTCGTCCTGCTCAACAGCGGCAAGTCGCTCGAGGAGCTCGGGCTCGCGGAGCTCGTCTCGCGACTGCTCCCTCGACACGTGCGCGTGGTGGACGCAAGCGCGGTCGCGAAGAAGTGGCTGGGCAGGCCGCTTCCGAACGCCGCCCTGCTCGGCGGCATTGCCGCGCTGACCGCCGCCATGGGCCTCGACGCCATCCTCGAGGCGATCGGCGCGCGCTTCCAGGGGCCGACTCGCGACGGGAACGCCGCGGCGGCCCGCGCCGCGTACGACCTCGTGGGGGGAGGCGCGTCGTGCTGAAGCAGATCGAGGGCTCGCGAGCCATCGCCGAGACCGTGGCGCTCTGCCGGCCGGAGGTGATCTGCGCGTACCCCATCACGCCGCAAACCCACATCGTCGAGGACCTCAGCGAGATCGTGAAAGCCGGCGATCTCGGCCGGTGCGCGTTCATCAATGTCGAATCGGAGTTCGCGGCGATGAGCGTGGCCATCGGCGCGTCGGCGACGGGCGCGCGCGCGTACACCGCCACGTCGAGTCAAGGTCTGCTCTACATGACCGAGGCGCTCTACAACGCGGCTGGACTGGGCCTGCCAATCGTCATGACGCTCGGGACGCGAGCCATCGGTGCCCCCATTAACATCTGGAACGACCACTCCGATGCGATGGCGCTGCGCGATGCCGGGTGGGTCCAGCTCTTCGCCGAGTCGAACCAGGAGGCCGCCGACCTTCACGTGATGGCCTTCCGGCTCGCCGAGGAGCTCAGCGTTCCCGTGATGGTGTGCGTCGACGGGTTCGTGCTCACGCACGCGTTCGAGGAAGTCGACATCCTCGCTCAGGCGGACGTGGACGCCTTCCTGCCTCCCTTCAAGCCTCGCGAAGTGCTCGACCCCGCCGCGCCGATCACGATCGGCGCTCTCGTCGGCCCGGAGGCGTTTGCCGAGGTGAAGGTCCTCGCGCACCACAAGCTGCTGAGTGCCCTCGAGCGGTTCCCGGCTCTCGCCGCCGAGTTCGCCGCGCGGTTTGGACGCTCCGCAGGGGGCCTTGTTCGCCCTTACCGAACCGAAGAGGCGGACACGATCGTCGTCGCGCTCGGGTCGGTCAACGGCACGATTCAGGAAGTCGTCGACGCGATGCGCTCGGACGGGCATGCGGTCGGGTCACTCGACGTGTGCATGTTTCGGCCGTTTCCGTTCGCCGCCGTGCGGCAAGCGCTGATGCGCGCGTCACGCGTCGTCGTGCTGGAGAAGAACGTGTCCTTGGGAATGGGTGGCGTCCTCGCTTCGGATGTGCGTGAAGCGTTGGGTGTGGACGCCCCCGCTGTCTACACCGTCGTCGCGGGCCTCGGGGGTCGGGCGATCACGCGCGCCTCGGTGCGCGCAGCCGTCGAGAAGGCGCAGGGAGGGACGCTCGAAGCCCTGCACTTCCTCGATCTCGATCGGCGCGTGATCGCACGGGAGCTCGCTCAGGAGATGCGCCCATGAGCGCCGAGCAGCAGGTCAAGTTCTACCAGACGGGCACATTCACGGTCGGCAACCGACTCCTCGATCCGTCCAAGCGAACGGTGCAAGCCTCGGTCGATCGTCGAAACGCGCTGACGAGCGGGCACCGCGCCTGCCAGGGATGCGGAGAGGCGCTCGGAGCCCGGTATGTCCTCGACGCCGCGATGCGCGCGACGGGAGGACGCCTCGTGGCGGTGAACGCAACCGGCTGCCTGGAGGTGTTCAGCACGCCGTACCCGGAGTCGGCCTGGCAAGTTGCCTGGCTTCACTCACTCTTCGGCAACGCGGCCGCCGTCGCGAGCGGCGTCGCCGCCGCGTTGCGAGTGAAGGGCAGCGACGTTCGCGTCATCGCGCAGGGGGGCGACGGCGGCACGATGGACATCGGCTTCGGGTGCCTGTCGGGCATGTTCGAGCGAAACGACGACGTGCTCTACGTCTGTTACGACAACGAGGCGTACATGAACACGGGGGTGCAGCGCTCGAGCGCGACGCCTGCGGCGGCCCGAACGAGCACCACTCCGGCTCTGGGGGAGCAACCCGGCAATGCGTTCGGGACTGGCAAGAATCTCCCCGCGCTCGCGATGGCGCACGGCATCCCCTACGTCGTCACGGCATCGGTTGCCGACCTGCACGACCTCGAAGCGAAGGTCGAACGCGCGATGGCCGTGCATGGCGCGCGGTATCTCCACGTGCACGTACCGTGTCCGCTGGGCTGGGGAAGCGATCCGGCCAAAACCATCCAGGTCGCGCGGCTCGCCGTCGAGTCGGGTCTGTTCCCGCTCTTCGAGGCGGAACACGGCGAGGTCGTGCGCACGACAGCCATCCGGCGTCGGGCCAAAGTCGACGCGTACCTGCGCTTGCAGACGCGCTTCGGTCACCTGTTCGACGGGAGCGAGCGCAGCGCGGAGGCGCTCGCCCGCATTCAGGCCGTTGCAGATCGCAACGTGGCCCGATTCGGCCTTGCGCCGGACAAGACTGAGCAGGGCGGGCCATGAACAAGCCTTTCGCGATCACCCTCGACAGCGCCTCGAGCCGAGCGAATCACACCGGAGCATGGCGGGTGCGCCGGCCGGTCTACGTCGAACGCCTTTCGCCGTGCGACCACGCGTGCCCCGCCGGCGAGTTGCCGCAGGAGTGGCTCGCGCATGCGGAGCAAGGCGACTACCGCGCCGCGTGGGAGGCGGTCGTCCGCCACAACCCCATCCCCGCGGTCATGGGCCGCGCCTGCTATCACCCGTGCGAGACGGCCTGCAACCGCGCGAGGCTCGACGCCGCCGTGTCGATCCATGCCGTCGAGCGGTTCCTCGGGGACCTTGCCATCCGCGAGCGCTGGCGTCTTCCGGATCCGGGCAGGTCGACGGGCAAGCGTATCCTCGTCATCGGCGGCGGGCCGAGCGGCCTGTCCGCCGCGTACCACCTGGCCCTCGCCGGACACGCCGTCAGCCTTCGCGAGGCCGCCCCCGCACTGGGAGGCATGATGCGCTACGGCATCCCGCGCTACCGACTTCCGCGCGACATTCTCGACGCCGAGATCGCGCGGGTCGTCGACATGGGGCTGCGCGTCGAGACGGGCGCGCGCGTGAGCGACGCCGCTCGCGCCAAGGCGGAGGGCGGCTTCGACGCGTGCTTCGTCGCCATCGGTGCGCACCTCGCGAACCGCGTCGAGATCCCCGCGTCGGACGCGACGCGCATCCTCGAGGCCACGGCGCTCTTGCATGGCATGGAGGAAAGCGGCGAGCGCCCGCGCATCGGCCGCCGCGTGATCGTGTACGGCGGCGGCAACACCGCCATCGACGTCGCGAGGACCGTCAAGCGCCTCGGGGCCGAAGAGGCGTGGATCGTCTACAGGAGAACGCGAGCGCAGATGCCGGCGCACGACTTCGAGGTGCGCGAGGCGATGGCGGAAGGGGTGCAGATGCGCTGGCTGAGCACCATCCAGCGCGCTCAGCCTGGCCACATCGTCGTGGAGCGCATGGAGCTCGACCCGAGCGGCAAGGCTTGCCCCACGGGTGAGCTAGAGACCCTCGACGCCGATACGGTGGTGCTCGCGATCGGGCAGAACGTCGACCTCTCTGCAATCGAAAAGGCGCCGGGCGTGCGCGTCGTCGACCGCGTCGTCGAGGTCAACGCGCAGATGATGACGGGACATCCCGGCCTCTTCGCGGGCGGCGACATGGTTCCGTGCGAGCGCACGATCGCGGTGGCTGTGGGCCACGGCGAGAAGGCGGCGCGCAACATCGACGCGTGGATGCGCGCTGCGACGTGCGAGAGCGTGCCCGAGCCCAGCCTGGCCGACTTCGAGTCTCTCAACCCCTGGTACTATGGCGAGGCCGATCCAGCGGTTCAGCCCACGCTCGAGGCCCTGCGACGCCGCACGACGTTCGAGGAAGTGCACGGGGGCCTCGACGAGGAACACGCCCTGCTCGAGGCGAGGCGGTGCATGTCCTGTGGCCACTGCTTCGAGTGCGACAACTGCTACGGCATGTGCCCCGACAACGCGATCGTGAAGCTTGGCCCGGGCCGAGGCTTCCACATCGACCTCGACTACTGCAAGGGGTGCGGTATCTGCTCGAGCGAGTGCCCGTGCGGCGCGATCGCAATGGTCGACGAAGGCGCGTAGGACAGGCAACCCTGATGGAGCGCGGGGGCGGGGCTCGGGCTTACCCTCTCTCAAGCACCGGTCGCGCCCGCGATTCGTCCCGGATAACCAACCGTCTGACCGAAGAGCACGCGCTGCTCCGCGCGGAGTTTGAGCTTGTGCCGGAGGCCGACCTTGTCGCAGTTGTGAAACCATGCCGCAAGCCCCTGGGACGCGGCAAAAAGATAAACGTTGCCGGCGATGAGCCCGGTGTCGACGAAGTCATAGGACTTCTGGACCTCGGGATCTTGCAGCCCCGGCTCCTGGAAGCCGGCGGTGTGAGAAAGGCGATGAATGTCGGCGACATAGAGCAGCTGGACCGCAGCCTTCGTCGCGACGTTCTTCTGACCGGGGCCGACGGCCATCGTGCGCAGGTCGCTCGCAACGACAGGCTGCAGTCGGTGGTGACGGGCGTCGAAGAGGTAAGCGCCTTCCTCGAGGGCGACGAAGAGATCGATCTCCTGCGAATTGCTCGCCGACGCCGCTGTCAGTCCCAAGCCGCCGAACGGGCCCTTCCGGCGGTTGACCCCGCATGCTGCCCAGAGCAGGTTTGACAGCTGTTGCATCGGCAGTTTCCTGTCATTGAATTCGCGGATCGTCCGGCGCGCCCGGAGCGATTCGGGCAGTGACTTGCCGACGCGGAGCTTTGGCGTCGGCAGTTCGACCGGCGAGGACCATTGTGCAAACAAACGCACGGGAGCCACCAAGCAATAGGCGCACCGAAGGTTCGCGGCGGCGCGTTGGGTCCCTCCCATCCGCAATGAGAGACCAAGCCCTGCGCCGAAGCGCACTTTCTGCGTTCGAAAACGGTTCTAAGGGAGATCTCCGAGCCGGTGCCACGTGCAGCAGCCAGCGCAGAGAAGATCCTGCGAGAGTACAAGCGGCGCCCCGTAGCCATCGTCCTATCGGACTGGAATGCCCTGACTGGACGGCCTTGAGCTGCACTGCTCTCGAAAGCCGGTCGGCGAGTTACTCAGTCCTCAGCAAAGCGACAGCGCGCGTATAACTCTCCGCGGCGGCCTCCCGATCCGCGCTTGTGAGCCAAACGTCCAGACCACGCTCGGCGAGAACGACGTGCGCCGCTACGCTCCGCACGGCGAGCGGACACCACCTTGCGTCGGGCGCGAAACCCCCGAGCACCGTGTCGCGCGCGATCTGGCAGTCCATCAGCCGTTGCAGGCGGGTTGCCGTCAGGCCCTCGACGCGCCGGAATGTGACTACCGCCCCTTCGAGGCGCCCCGGTCGTTGTCCGTCCGGAGCGCGCAACGGTTGCACGTCGACGATATCCTCCCGGTAGAAGAACGCGCTGACGTCGCGGTCATCGTCCGCCAGGCCGGAGCAGGCAGCTCTCTCAGCTTCACGCATCGAGGCAGAGGCCAGCCGGTGTTCCCGCGCGGCGTTGCGGAGGAACTCGAGCTCGACCACCTCCTCTGGCGTCGGGGCAACGCGCGCTTCCCATGGCGTCGCTGACACCGGTTTTCTCCGCCAGTCGAGCGCTCCGTGAGTACGCCGAGCGTTACTACCTTCCTGCGGCGAGCGAATTCGGGGCGCGTCGCGTGGACGGCGCGAAAGGTGGGGTGCTGCTCGCGGAATGGGAACGTACGATGCGACAGCATTGGCCCGCGCTCCACTTTGGAGACATCGAGGTTCGCACGGAGGGGGGATGGCACATTTTTTCGGTCGCGCTCTATCTCGATGACGCCGATCCGGACTCGGTGGCCGTCGAGCTCTACGCCGACGGTTCGGGCAACTCCTCGACCCGCGTTACGATGCGTCGCGCGTCTCCGCTCGTCGGTGCCCATGGCTTCACGTTCACCGCCGACGTGCCCGACACGCGTTCCGCTGCGGACTACACGCCAAGGGCGATGCCCACGCGTCGCGGGCTGAATGTGCCCCAAGAGGTCGAGCTCATCACCTGGGCGCGCTCCTAGATGTCGACGCGTTGGGCGCGAAGAGGGTCGAGACCCGCAGCCTTCGAAAGAGGCTTCGCTTCTTGTAGTGGTGCTTCTCCATCCTCCGCAGGATGTCGGAGAGCACGGCCACCGCGTCGGCGACGTAAGGGCCTTTGTTGAGCATGACGCACTCGGCCGCGACGCTCGCTGCCGCGTCGGTGACCTCGGCCCGGGAAGGCACGCCCGTGCGCGCGAGTGTGTCAAGGACTTGCGTGGCCCAAATCGTCGGGACGTGACATGCCTCGCAGAGCCATAAGATCTCTTCTTGCAGCTCTGCGAGGCGCTCGAAACCGACCTCGACCGCGAGGTCTCCCCGGGCGATCATGACGGCGAGCGGCGGCCTCCGGAGACTTTCGAGGAGCAGGTGCGGCAGGTTCTCAAAGCCGGCACGTGTCTCGATCTTGAGGACGACGCCAATGCCGGATCGCCCGAGACGATCGAGCTCCTCATGCAGCTTGCGGACATCTTCAGGCGTGCGGACGAAAGACAACCCCACGACGTCGGCGTGTTCGGCGACGAATGCGAGCGCGCGCCGGTCTTCATCGGTCAGGCCGGGCACCGTCGTGACCGTGTCCGGGAGGTTGATTCCCTTCTCGGCCCGGAGCTTGGCGGTGTCCTTCTGTGTTCTGATCACCCGCAGTAGAAAGTCGCCTCGCTTGTTCCTGGCGCGCTCGACGATGGCGTGAATCCGTCCGTCGTCGAACAGCACGCGGTGGCCGAGCTCGAGGTGATCGAGCGCCGCGGGAGGCGTGCACGCGATGACGCCGGGCCGACGGATGTGCCCCTCGCGATCGCGCCGCGGAGGCCTTCCGTGGACGGCGCGTTGGGTCAGGACAACCGTATCGCCCGCCTTCACGTCGATCGCCGCACCCTCTGCTCCGCCGACGTCCATCCGCACGTCGCCCACGTGCTTGCCCGCACGGTACAGACGGGCACGCGCGCGGTTGAGCACGTAGGCTCGCTTGGTAGAGAGGCCGACGAGCTCGTCGCGCTCGACCTCGTGGATGATCAGCGTGCGCTTCTTTTCGCGAGCGTCGCGGAAGCGCAGCTCGTCTCCCCTGCGCACATTGGCGAACGCTTGCCCTGCCAATATCAAGAAGGAACCTGTGCCTTGTTCTGGCGACGGCATCGAACGTCGAATGACCACCCGCGCGGGAGCCGTGACCTTGCCCACTTCGTCCTTGGCCGGCTTCCAGGTCGCGATGTGGCGCGCCCCGGCGATCGCGCCGGTCCGAATCTTCGGACCCGCGAGATCCATGAGCAAGCGGCACTCCTTGCCCGTTTCCTTTCGCGCTTCACCGAGCGCTCGGACCATCTGGCTCCACTCACGCTCGCCTTCGTGCGCGCAATTGACACGAAGCACGTTCATCCCTGCGTGCAGCATCTTCGCCATCCACGCGCGATCGGCCTCCCTGGCCGAAGGTGCCGTGACCATGATGTAGATGTGCCGGTCGTCGGGGCGAGGTCCGAGCACGTCGCGGGTGTGCTGGTGCAGGTAGTACTTCGCCGTCTCCCACGACACGGCAGTGCCGCGCTCGCTTTCCAGGCGTTGCAGCTCTCGTTTGGCGTCTCTGTCCCCTCCCATCGCGAGCGATTCGTGCGCACGCTCCGACGTCTCGAGCAAGCTGTCCATGACGCAGCTCTCGGAGCGGCCCAGCGACGACAGGCCTCGCTGCGAGAGCTGGATCTGCAAGTCGCGAAGGTCGTGCTGTCTCAGGGCAACGTAGTGGACAAGGTTCTTTGCGCTCTCCCGTCGATCGGGGGCCACGCGTTCGATCGCCTCTTGCATGTCTCTTTCGAACTCGAGGAGCCTGCCCTCGAGCCGAACAAGCTCACGCCCGATGGCGCTCAGACTGGCACGCGCTTCGGCGGCTCGCGACGATGCAACGGCTTTGGAGAGTAGCATGGCCGTTGGCGACTCATCGCTTGAGACCGGATGCGTCGCGAATGCGGTTGCCGCCGTCGGCTTTCGCCAGGTAGAGCGCCTTGTCCGCAAGTGCGATCCCGTCCCATACGGACCTTTCACCGGTCGAATCGATCGATGCCATCCCGACGCTCATTGTCAGGACGAGATGCGGCGCGCCAGGGGCATGCGACAGGGCGAGGCCCTCGACTGCCGCGCGCGCTCGCTCCATGGCGGCCGCCGCATCCCTGGAAGTCTGCTCACCCAGGACGACGAGGAACTCTTCTCCACCGTACCGGTAGACTTGATCGGCGCGCCGGAGACTGCTTCGAATCGCATGCGCGACGCGCCGCAATGCGTCGTCGCCGGCAAGGTGCCCGTACTGATCGTTGTAGCGCTTGAATCCGTCGAGATCGCACATCGCAACCGTCACGAGTCTGCGGTAGCGCGATACTTGCGCTTGCAGCGTCTCGAGGTCCTCCTCGAGTGCCAGACGGTTTGCGACCTGCGTGAGCGCATCGATTCGGGCGGCGCGAAAGAAGGCCTGACTGTCGTGACGGAGAACGACGTTGCGCTCCGCGAGCTGTCGGTAAGCGCACACGACGCGCGCCGCCGCGATGAGTCGCGCCTCGAGGTCGTCGAGGTCGACGGGCTTGGGCAGATAGTCATCGGCCCCCGCACGGACCGCATCCACGAAGTCGCGCTTGGAGGCGTGTCCGCCGGTGAAGAGCAGGTAGGTGTAGGTGCCGACATCGAGCGCTCGAACGCGCCGGCAAAGCTCCATCCCGTCGATACCCGGCATTCGCCAGTCGCTCACGATGACGTCGGCCCGCCGCTCGTTATGCGCCTCGAGCGCCTCGAGGCCGCTCGCGACGACGCGGCAATTGTGGCCGAGGCGGACCACCGCCGCGCAAAGTCCGGCACGAGTGGCGAACTCATCGTCCACGACGAGCACGTCGAGGTGCTCGTGGGTCATCATTCGTACCGGAGGGCTTCGATAGGATCCAAGCGCGAGGCCTTTCGCGCCGGGTACAAGCCGAAGCCGACGCCGACCAGTACGCTGAAGCCAAGCGAAATGAAGATCATGTCGAGGCGGGGACTGTAGGCCCAGCCGAGCCGCGAAGCGACGACGCGCGCGAGAATCGATCCGATCGCGACGCCCGCCAATCCACCCAGCATCGACAGCGCCATCGCCTCGGCAAGGAACTGAGCGAGGATGTGCCACGGCTTTGCCCCAACGGCCATGCGCACACCGATCTCGCGCGTGCGCTCGGTCACGCTGACGAGCATGATGTTCATGATGCCGATGCCGCCGACCACCAGCGATACGACCGCAATTGCGGCAAGAAGGGCCGTCAACGTCTTCGTACCTTGGGCCTGCGCATTGGCAATTTCTGTGAGGTTGCGGATGTTGAAGTCGTCTTCCTCTTCCGCACCGAGGTGATGGCGATCGCGCAACATCGATGCAATTTCCGCCTGCGCACGGGTCGTGTCTTCCGCCGAGATCGCGCTCACGAGGACTGCCCCAGAGATATACTTCTGCAGGCCACCTTGAACCTGGTTCTGAAACGTGGTTACCGGAATGTAGGCCGCGTCGTCGTAGTCGGTCCCCATCGGCGACTGGCCCTTTCGCTCCAATAGGCCGACGACGAGAAAGGGAACGGAGCGGATGCGGACGGTCTTGCCAACAGGGTCGACTCCGGGGCCGAACAGCTTGTTGCCCACCGTGCCTCCGAGGAGGATGACCTTGCCCCCCGCGTCAACGTCGGAGTCGCCGAAGAGCGACCCCTTCGCGACGTGCCAGTCGCGGATGTCGAAGAACTCGGGTGACGTTCCGCCGACGGTCGTCGTCCAGTTTTGATCCTCCGCCATGATGGCCGCCTTCGTCGTTTGCTGCGGAGCGGCGGCGCGCACCGCCGGTGCTTGCGCGCGAATGGCGCGAAGGTCTTCCCACGTCAGTGTCGGCAGCGATCCGAAGCCGCCCGCAACGCCTCCGGTCGATGTTGACCCCGAAAGAACGACGAGAAGGTTGGTCCCCATCGCGCTGAAGACGGCCGTCACGCGCGCCTTCGCGCCCTCGCCGACGGCGACCATCGAGATGACGGACGCGACCCCGATGACGACTCCTAGCGTCGTCAGGAAGCTACGCGTCTTGTTGCGCATGAGCGCGCTCATCGCGATCGGCAGCAGGTTGGCGAGGTTCATCGTACTTCAGGCGGCGTTCTCGACGCCGTCAGCGAGCAGCGGCCGCTGCGGAACGTCGGAAAGGATCTTGCCGTCGCGCACCATCACGATGCGCGAGGCGTAGCGGGCCACGTCCGGCTCGTGAGTGACGAAGACGATCGTCAGCCCCGCGCGCCATAGTCCTTGAAAGAGCGCCATCACGTCCGTGCTCGTTTTCGTGTCCAGGTTCCCCGTCGGTTCGTCCGCGAAGACGATCTTCGGCTCGTTGACGATGGCGCGCGCGATGGCGACCCGCTGCTGCTGCCCGCCCGAGAGCTGGGAGGGCCGATGGTCGACACGGCCGCCGAGGCCGACGCGCTCGAGCGCGACGCGAGACCGCTCGCGTCGTTCGTTGCGGGCCGTCCCCGCGTACACGAGCGGCAATTCGACGTTCTCGAGCGCGCTCGTTCGGGCAAGGAGATTGAAGCTCTGGAAGACGAAGCCGATCGTGCGGTTGCGCAGCTCGGCGAGCTCCCCTCGGGTTAGCCGCGAAACCTCCCTCCCAGCGAGCACGTAGCTCCCGCTCGTGGCTCGGTCCAGGCAACCGAGCACGTTCATGAGAGTCGACTTGCCCGAACCCGACGAGCCCATGATCGCGACGAATTCGCCCGTTGCGACGGTGATGCTAACGCCGTCGAGCGCGTGAAGCTCGGTGTCGCCGAGCACGTAGGTTTTGGTCAGGTCCTTGGCGAGGACGAGAGGCTGCTGCGGGGAGGCGTTCGGCATAACGAGGGCCTCCGGGTTAGTGCGACGGGGCCTGCGCGACGGCCTCGGTCACAACGGTGTCGCCTGGTTGCAAATCGCCCTCGATCAGCTCGGTGACCATGCCGTCGCCAATGCCAAGGCGCACGACGACGGGGACTGCGGCGGCCCCTGCGCGCAGCACCCAAAGCAGCCGCTGATCGGCCGCGAGCCGATCCCTCGTTGGAACGGACGCCCCCGCCGAAATTGCCGCGGCCGTCGGCCCGTCGGGCTTGAACCTCAAAGCGGCGTTCGGCAGACGCACCACGTCGTCCTTCGTTGCATAGACGAAGGTGCAGTTGGCGGTCATGGTCGGCCGAAGGGTGAGGTCGGAGTTGTCCACGTCGATGACCGCGTCGTAGGTGACGACGTTCTGGATCGTCTGTGCGTTGTCCCGAATCTGACGGACGATGCCGCGGTAGGTGCGCGTCGGGTACGCGTCGACGGTGAACGTTGCCGCCATCTTCTCTCGAATCTTCCCAACGTCCCCTTCGGCAACGTTCGTGTCGACCTGCATCTTGGTGAGGTCTTGCGCGATCGTGAACAGGGTCGGAGCCTGAAACGAGGCGGCTACGGTCTGGCCGACGTCGATGTTTCGCGAGATGACGATGCCGTCGATCGGAGAAACGATCCTCGTGTAGGAGAGATTGAGCAGGGCCTGGTCCAGAGAGGCGCGTGATTGTTGGATGGAGGCGTCTGCCGCGGCGACGTCCGCCCTAGACGCCTCCGCTTGCGCCTCGGCGGCGTCGAGGTCGGCCCGATCGGCCAAGGATTGCTCGAAGAGAGCCAGGTCGCGCGAATAGTTGCGTTCGGCGACGAGTCGATTCGCGATGGCCTTGTCGTAGGCGGCCTTGGCGGAGGCGTAGTTGGCTTTCGCCTGCTCAACGGCCGCTTTGAAGAGCGACGGCTCGATGACAGCGACGAGCTGGCCCCGCTTCACCTGGGCGTTGTAGTCCACGTACCAGGCCTCGATGCGCCCGGAGACCTGGCTTCCAACCTGGACCGTGATGAGTGCCGAAACGGCGCCGCTCGCCGTCACCTTCGCGGCGATCGGACCGCGGTCCACGCTTGCCGTCTGGTAGCGGATCCTAGGCACAGCGTGCGAGCGCGCGTATCGCAGGCCAGTAGCGACGGCCATGGCCAGAACGACCAAGAAGAGGCTCCAACGGATCAGCGAAGAGGCAACGCCTGATTTGCGCAGTCCCCGCCTGGACGCCGTCGGCGTCGCGGCCGCAGGCTGAACACCAGCGATCGAAGTCATGCTCCCTCGATTGCACCCTCCGAGCCAAGCGCGTCAACGACTCGGAGTTTGCGTGCGTCGCCATCCGCGAGAGAGCACCTCCTCGGTGCTGGCATCGTCGGGGCAGCGCATTCTTGCGCCGCCGCGCAAAGCTCGCGCCTCTGGCGCTCGAATAGTCCTGGTGGTTCGAGCGCAAAGCACGTTGGCGCGCCAGTTGCTGAGTGCAGTGCCAGCTCCTTCTACGGCGATGCACGAAAACCCTTCCTTCGTTGGGATCTCCGGCGCCGCCGCCGCGAAACTACCGAAGGCCGAGCTGCGGTTGTCGGCCGTTCGTGAACACGCGGCCATCGTCCGCACGCTCGTCGAAGCGCTCGAGAGATTCGTCCAGTTCAGCGGTTGCGCGCGGTCGCTCGCCGAGCAGGTGAGCCCGGAGATGGCTCGTCTTTTTTGCCTTCTTTGCGGCGCCGCAAACCATCTGGCGGAGGCGGTCCGCGAAGACGACCCGCCCGAAGAGCGAAGCGGTGTCCACGTCATCGTCGCGAAGCCATAGGGCTGCGCCCACGACACCGCTACTTCGGGAGCCGCGACTTCGCAGCACCCAGGTCTCCGCTCGTAACGCCGATCTCGTCGTCCAGATCCTCGTCGTGGATATGCGAGCGCTGGGCCTCCTGGTCGAGGACCTCCCCGGCGAGGGCTCCGACGGCCGCGCCCACCACCATGCCTGCCACCGCGCCCGGCGGGCCGGCGAGAGACCCGACGATGCCACCGACCACTTCACCCGCAATGGCGCCTGCGATCTCGCCGTGCGTGTGGTTCGGTTTGAGGGGCTTCTCCGTCTTCGCTGCGTGCTTCTCGCTCGTGCTATTCGCCATGATTTGCCTCCGATTGCAGGGTCACTTTCTCGCCGGCAACTCTTGCCGGATCTGTTCGACGAGATCCTCGAGGAATCGGTGGACTGAGGCCTCCGCGATCCGGTGGGCGATTGCCACGTCGATTGCGGCCCCGAGCAGACCGAGCGGTGGTGTGTAGTCACCCTGAATCTCAAGCTGCGTCTCCGACGAGCTCAGGGGCCACGCGGCGAGATCGGCCGACATCAGCGGGAACAGCGAAGGAGCACGCGCCGCCTCCCAGCCGATATTCACGTGGGTGACGGGAGACAGACCCGCGACGCCTTCGTCGTCGTGCACACCGCGAACATGGAGATTCACCTCGACGCCGAGCTCCAGGCCGGCGACGGAGATGCTCAAGCTGCCGGCAAGCTCGTTGACACGAGCGACGGCCGAGGTGGTCGCCCGGTGCAGAACCTCGAGGGGCCGGTCACGCAGCAGGGAGCGTACGGCCTGATAGGGCCGGTCGACGTAGGCGTAGCAGCGCAGGGTTTGCGACTGTCGGATGTTCTTCATGTCCCCTCAGGAAAGCACAGACAATGCCGAGCCGTGCGGCATGGGTGGTGCTTCTGTCCTCCTGGAATGTCCGTCTCGCTGTCGCGTTCTCTTCCCGACCAATTGCTTCGGCCCGAGGCTTGGCCGACACCTCGGCCAGTCACCGTGGAGCTCATCGAGACCCACATCTCCTGGGTCTTTCGCGGCGAACGTGACGTCATCAAGGTCAAGAAGCCCGTCGACTTGGGTTTCCTCGATTTCCGGACGCTCGAGGGACGCCGGCTAGCCTGCGAGGACGAGGTGCGTCTCAATGCACGGCTTGCGCCCGGCACGTACCTTGGCGTCCTTCCCATCGTGCATGCTGCCGACGAATCACTCCATATCGGAGGCGAAGGACCGGTCGTCGAATGGGCAGTCCATATGCGTCGATTGGCGGACGGATTGCGTGCGGACGCAATGCTTGCGCGGGGCGAGCTCACCAAGGGGCACTTCGACGCTCTGGCAGACGCGATCGCTCACGTTCACGCCAGCGCCGCGGTTTCTCCGGACATCGCACGACGCTGGGCCTCGCCAGAAGCCGTCGAGCGCAACGCGTTGGACAACTTTGCGCAGACACGGGCGCTCGGCGGAAGCCTCGCGGCTGACCTCAATCTGGACGAGGTGGAGAGCCGCCAGGTCGCATTCCTGCAGGACCATGCAACGCTGATCGAGAAGCGGGTGTCGGCGGGCCGCGCTCGCGAAGGTCACGGGGACCTGCGTCTCGAGCATGTCTACTTCGAGCAGGAGGGATTGCGAGTCATCGATTGCGCAGAGTTCGACGAGCGCTACCGAATCGCGGACGTTTGCGCCGACGTCGCCTTCTTGTCCATGGACCTGGCTGCACACGGACGGGTCGACCTCGCCGAGCGGTTTCTCGCTCGGTACGCGCGCGCAGCCAATGACTACGAGCTCTACGAGCTCGCCGACTTCTACGAGGGCTACCGCGCGTGCGTGCGGGGCAAGGTCGCGGCGATCCTCGCCAACGACTTGGGCGCCCCGGACGACGTGCGCATGCGGGCTGCTGCGCTCGCCCACCGCCACTTCGTGCTCGCGTTGGCAACGACGCGCCCCTGGCTCGTGCCGCCGGCGTTAATCTGCGTTGGAGGGCTGATCGCGTCCGGCAAGAGCACCGTCGCAGAGGCGCTCGGGGAAGCGCTGTCTTGCCCAGTCGTCGATGCGGACCGGACACGTAAGAGCATGCTTCACGTCGAAGAGACACGCCCCCTGCACGACCCATCGTGGCAAGGCGCCTACGACCCGTGCGTCACCGACCGCGTGTACGACGAGGTACTGTCGCGCGCTTCATCAGTGCTCGCCTCCGGACGCTCCGTCGTCGTGGATGCCTCCTTCCGATCGCGCGCGTGGCGCACAAGGGCATGCGACCTGGCGAAGACGCAAGGCGTTCCCTTCCGGTTCGTCGAATGCCGAGCGCCGCTCGAAGTGTGCCGGGATCGTCTCGCGCGTCGCGAGGGCGGGCCAAGTGACGGCCGCCTTGCAATCTTCGACGACTTCGCGGCGCGATTCGAGCCGGTTGACGAGTTTCCTGCGCGCAACCACATGGTGCTCGATACCTCTCGCGACCTGGCCGTCGTCCTCGCCGAACTGCACGAAAAAATAGGATCTTGGCCCTCCACACTGGTCGTGTGAACGCTGGCACATTGCTTGCTGTTTACAAATGACAATGGCGGCTCACCGGGACGACGCATCCACGACGCTCCGGGACGCCCTGCTGGCGGATCACCACCGAATCGACGATATGCTGACCCGGATCCTCGTGGCGCTCGAGGCGGTCGACCCCGATCGGGCGGCGAACGAATGGGCGGACTTCGACCAAGCGCTGACCGCCCATCTCGACGCCGAAGACCGGTATCTCATTCCCGCGCTTTCCGTCTCCAGGCCGCGCGTAGCGCTGGCCCTGCTTCAGGAGCACCGGCACGTGCGTGGTCGGGCGCTCGAACTCGGCAAGGCAATCGAAAAGCGCGCGTTGCGCCCCGAGATCGTGCGCGGTTTCGTCGACGAGCTGTCTGCCCATGTCCGACACGAGACGTCCGTTCTTTACGAGTGGGCTGATGACGAGCTCGACGCGTCGGATCGAGACGCAGTCGTCCGAGCCGTCACCCCGACTGCACGACCGAACTCAACGACATTTCGAGAGGGTCGCACCAAGAGACGCGGCTAGCTCTTCTGTGCGAACAGCGATTCGAGAGCAGCTATGAGCTCGTCGACCTTCACAGGCTTGGTAAGATAGCGATAGAAGCCGGCTTGTAGCCCGCGCTGCCTTTCCCGCTCGGCGGCAGCCGCGGTGAGCGCGATGACGGGGATGTCCCTGGTCGAAGGATCTTCACGGAGTACGCGGAGAGCTTCGAACCCGCTGATGCCGGGCAGGTTGATGTCCATGATGACGACGTCCGGCCGGCGCCCACGCGCGAGCTCGATCCCCATCTCGGCCGTGGGCGCCGTCACGAGCTCGAGCGCATCGAACTCGCCGAGAACGTCTCTCATGAACGTCACGTTGGCAGGGTTGTCTTCGACGTAGACGACGAGCCGGTGCCCCTCGCCGCGGAGCGCCGCGCCCCCTCGCTTGTCTGCGACCTTCGACGGGGGCGGCGCGGACGTCGGCGAGCGGACGTTCAGCTCCACCCAGAACTCCGAGCCGACACCGGGCGTGCTCTGAAAGCCCACACGGCCTCCCATCAATTCGGCGAGGCGCTTGGTGATGACGAGGCCAATGCCCGTCCCCTCGATCGGTCCTGTCTCCTGGCCTGCACGCTGGAACGGTTGAAAGAGCTTGTCCTGCTTGTCGGCGGGAATCCCGATTCCCGTATCGATGACCGAGACGCGTATGCGCCTCTCCTCGGCGATCGTGACTCGGATCGTGGCCGCCCCCCCCGGGCGATTGTACTTGAGCGCGTTCGATGCGAAGTTCATCAGGATCTGAGCGAAGCGCGTGCGGTCCGCGGAGACTGGCGGGAGGGCGGGCACCTTTTCCACCCCGAGGCGGATACCCGCGCGCTCTGCCATGGGCTCGAGGGTAGTCCTCACCTCGTCGATCACCTCGCCGACGTTCACGGGCTCCGTCGAGATCGAGATGCCGCCCGCTTCGATGCGCGACAGGTCGAGGATGTCGTCAATGAGACGCAGGAGGTGCTCTCCGCCCTTCAATATCTGCGAGGCCCTCTCCTTGTGGCGATCGGAGAGCGGTTCTCTTCGATCTCGCTGCAAGAGCTGCGCGAAACCGAGGATGGCGTTGAGAGGCGTACGCAGCTCGTGACTCATCGACGCGAGGAACTCGCTCTTGGCAGCGCTCGCCGCATCGGCTGCCTGACGCGCCTCCCGCAGCTCCTCGGCGAGCCGTACGTCTTGCGTCAGGTCCCAAATCGTCTTGACGATGCCGCCCTCGGCGGTGCGCCGGTCGGTTACACGCAAGCTTCGTCCGTCACGTGTCCTTACGTCGAATGTGCTCTCGGGATCTCGACGCCTGGCCATTCGCTCGGACGTGAAACGGGCGCGCGCCTCGTCGCCATCGAACGCGAGATCATTCACCCATGTCGAGAGAATCTCCGCGTAGGTTCTCCCAACGAGGGGCCCGCGTGAGCGCTCTCCGAGAAGCCGCCGGTAGACGCTGTTGCAGAGAAGGAGGCGATCCGCGGAATCGAAGAGAGCAAAGGCGTCTTGAACCGTTTCGACGGCGCTCGCCAGACGATCGGCGTTGACCTTCGCGGAGGCCTCGATGCGCTTGCGATCCGTGACGTCACGGATCGCCACACAGGTCTGCGCACCCTCCGGCCCCTTCACAGGGCCGAGGCTGACTTCGACCGGCACCTCGGTTCCGTCCTTTCGCCGAGCGAAGAGCTCGAGCCCGGATCCCATGGAGCGTGCGGCGGGCTTCTCACTGAAGCGCGCCACGTGGATCTTGTGACGGGCGTGGAATCGATCGGGGATCAAGACCTCGAACGACCGGCCGAGCAGCTCCGATCGCTGGTACCCGAAGAGCTTCTCCGTTTGCAGGTTGACGAACGCCATGAGCCCATCGGAGGAGACCAAGATCATGGCGTCGGGAGCCGCGTCGAGGACCTGCTCGTAGCTAGGGGCGACAGAGGAGCCTGCAGCACCCTGGGGCTGTTCAGCGGACATTGGGTAGCTGCAGGCAGAATACTGCGCCCGGCGCTCCGTCCTCGATCCAGATTCGGCCGCCGTGCGCGCCCACCGCGCTCTTGCAGAACGCCAATCCGAGCCCCCTGCCTCCGCGGGAGCGCGAGCGGTCGCCCGACTCGACCTGAAAGAATGGATCGAAGACCCGTTCGCGCATCTCGACGGGAACACCGCCGCCGACATCGGCGATGCGAAGCTCGACATACTTGTCGCCTTGCGATGCCGTCACCGCCACCGCCGTCCCGCGCGGCGCATGGCGGACCGCGTTCTCGATCAAGTTGGCGAGCAGACGGCGGAGAAGGTCGGGGTCGGCGCTGAGGTGCTCGACCCGGACGTCGGAGTGAAGGTTGACCTCGCGGGACTGAGCCTCTTTACGGAGCTCGTCGAAGACGCTGGCCACAGTTGCGCGAACGTCCACGCTCGAGACCTTCGCCTCCAGCTTGCCTTCGTCCGCCTTGCTCAGGTCGAGCAGGTTCAAGATCATCCGATTCAGCTGCGTCGCCTCTTCGCGGATCCGGATGGCCAACTCGCGCGCGCTGTCGGGCAACCCCGCGTCCCGGAGCAAGATCTGCGCGTTCAGATCCATCGCACTCACGGGGTTCTTCAGGTCGTGGACGACGAACGCCATGAGCCTCTCCTTCTGGAACTGAAGGCGCAAGAGCTCGTCCCGCTGATTCTTGAGGACGTCGTAGTACTGGCGAAGCTCGGCCCCCATGCGTTGGAGTTTCAACGCCGTTTCCACGCGGACGACGAGTTCGGTCGGACGGAACGGCTTGGTCAGGAAATCATCGCCCCCCGAACGAATGGCCTGGTCGAAGGTCTCGACGTCACGTTGGGCGGTGAGGAAGAGAACCGGGGTGTGCACACCGCCGAGCGCGCGGATCCGACGGCAGGCCTCGAACCCGTCGACCTCGGGCATGCGCACGTCGAGAAGGACACAATCCGGCGCCTCGCGTTCGAACGCGGCGACGCCCTCCGCGCCGCCGTTCGCGAGCACCACGCGGTACCCCTCGTCCTCGAGCGTGCTGCGGGCGAGTAAACGGTTGGCTTCGTTGTCGTCCACGACCAGAACGATCGGTGGGGCCCCCGCTCGGCCTCCGGCCAACGCCGGGCCCAAAGGATCTGCCCTTCCCAGGTCCTCGGGGGGGATTGCGGCACTGGATCCCATTACACCTCTCGGTATAGCAGTGCGCAGCATGCGGCGCGCAATCCCTGCGCGCACACGCATGCGACGCGTACAGTCGACTCGTTGTTCCCTCGAAATGTACGTGGCACGTACGCTGCACTCGAGTCGCGCATGTCTCTCGACCAATTTCGACTTCCGGTGGTCACTGCTGGGATGGACGACACGGTGGAAACGGCCGCGCGCACGATGCGTGATCAACGCGTCGGCTGCTTGGTCGTCACGCGCGAAGGCCGTCCAATCGGCATCGTCACGGACCGGGATCTGGTCAACCGCGTCCTCGCCGAAGGCTGGGACCCGACGTCGGTGCGTCTCCACGACTTCGTCACCTTCGACCCGCTCACGGTGTCGGTGCACGACAGCATCGAAACCGCGGCGGCACGCATGCGTCAGCACGGGGTGCGGCGCCTGCCCGTGGTCGACGACGACGGCAAAGCCGTGGGGATCGTGACTTCCGACGATTTGCTCGTCCTCCTGGGTCGCGAAATCGGCGCAGTCTCCGAGGGAATCGAGAATCGCTGCGATTCGAGCGAGAGCCGCTAAGCGATTCGCGCGCGCTCCGGGGCCCGCAGCCGGGCGGCGCTTGCGGCCGCGTGAAAGGCAGAGTCGTGCCGGTGGCGCGATCCCTGCAACGCATCGCGTCATGCAGGCCCCGGATCAACTTCCCCACGAACCACCGCTCGTGAACCCGAGCGACCTACCGTCAACGACGACGACGTGGCATCACCGTTTCGCTCGCGTCGAGGGCGTCAGGCTGCACTGGGCCGAGCTCGGCGAGTCCACCGGCAAGCCGCCGCTCGTGCTGCTGCACGGCTTGAACGACTGCTACCGAACGTGGAGGCAGCTCGCTCCTCGGCTTGCGAACGATCGGCGCGTGCTCGTGCCCGACCTTCCCGGGCACGGGCTATCCGGCCGACCCGATGCTTCGTACGAGCTTCCCTGGTACGCGCACATCATGACGCGTTGGCTCGTCACGGCAGGCGTGGATAGTGCGGATGTGGTCGGCCATTCATTCGGCGGCGGAGTCGCGCAGATGATGCTGCTCGAATGCCCGGAGCGCATCCGCCGACTCGTCCTCGAGTCCTCCGGCGGACTGGGTCGCGAGATTGCCGTGTCCCTGCGCCTGGCCTCGATACCGTGGGTCGTGGAGCATCTGGGTCAGCGGTTCATGGGGCCCGGCACGCGCCTCGCCTTGAAGGCCACGGGTGACATGCTCTCGAGCCCAGACGTCGAACGGCTCAGCGCGATCAATGCGCAAAGAGGCTCGGCACGCGCGTTCGCTCGAACCGTGCATGACATCATCGACTGGCGCGGCCAGCGCCGCACCTTCTTCCAGCGCGCCAACGAGCTGTCCGCGTTGCCGCCGATCGCCGTCTTCTGGGGGGATCGCGACACCGTCATCCCGGTCTCGCACGCCGAAGCGTTGGCCAAGTACGTCGACAACGTCCGCGTCACGCGGTTCGATTGCGGCCACTACCCGCATCACGAGAAGCCGGACGCCTTCGTGGATGCGCTACGCGACTTCCTGGACTCGCCTGATGCGGGACCGGCGCGCCTGCGTTGCGAGGTGAAGGACCGAGCTTCGCCGCAAGGTGTGCCCCTTTGCGCACGAATTGCATCGTGATCTTCAAGCCTGAGCGCCTTGCCGCAGCGCGATGAACGGGAGCGAGGCTTGCATTCGCTTCGGCCTGGATAGAGGTTGGGAGGATCCAATGTCGAAGGCGACGACGCTCACGGGGGGGGCCAGATCGTGACTCATACACGCGTTCTGATTGTCGATGACGATCGAGGTGCACGTCTGGGACTGCAGCGGATTCTTTGCGACGAAGGCTTGGACGCCCGCACAGCCGAGAGCGGGGCGGCCGCGCTGGAGATGGTCCGTGAGGATCCCCCGGACGTCGTCCTTACCGATCTGCACATGCCAGGGATGGACGGCATCGAGCTCTGTCGTGCGTTGAAGGACCTGGATGCCGATCTTCCCGTCGTCGTGGTCACAGCGTTCGGGGACACGCCTTCCGCGGTGAACGGTCTACGTGCAGGAGCGGCGGACTTTCTCGCCAAACCGGTGGACGTTCAGGCCGTGTGCACGAGCGTGCAACGTGCGGTCGAGCGACGCGCGGCCAAGATCGAACGCGAACTTCTTCGCGAGCGTACCCATGAGCTCTATCTACAGGCGCTTTCTGCCGTGCGCGCCTACGAGGGCGTTCTTTCCATCGTTTCCCACGATTTGCGAAATCCTCTGAACGTCGTCTCCTTGCAGGCGCAACGACTCGCTAAGCTTTCGCTGCCTTCTGAGCAACATCGAGACGCGCAGGCCATCTCGGCGAGCATCCTCCGAGCCACGGACCGCATGGATCATCTCATCGCGGACTTGTTGGACGCGTCGCGCGTCCAAAGCGGGCACTTGCGCATTGATCGTGAAGTCCATCCTCTGAGTCGTCTGCTGGGGGACGTCTCCGACCTCCGTCCCCTGGCGCTTCAGAAGCAGATTGACCTTCAGATTCAGCGGCCGCCGGAGGATCGACCCATCTTTTGCGACCGTGCACGGATCGGTCAAGTTTTCGCGAATCTCGTGGCGAACGCCATCAAGTTCAGTCCCGAGAAGAGGCCCATCTTGGTTTTTGCCGAGGACGTCGAAGGCGGCGTGCGATTCGCGGTTCGTGACGAGGGGGCGGGGATCGCCCCGGACATCGTTCCACGGATCTTCGATCGCTTCTGGCGATCCAACGAGAGCGGTTCCTCGAGCGTTGGTTTGGGCCTCTACATTGCCAAGGGGATCGTCGACGGACATGGCGGTCGCATATGGGTGGAAAGCCAACTGGGAGTTGGAAGTACGTTCTACGTCCTCGTTCCTGATGCGCTCGGGTCGATCCAAAGATTCCGCGAGGTGGTATAAGCTCATACCTTGCTTGCGTACGCCTTCTCGATCCCCGGTCGCCGCGCGCCGAGGCGAATGATGTCTCCCGGGAGCACCTCGCGGCGCGGGATCTCACGCCAGGCGCCGTCGCGAAGAACCGTCGCCGTCGGCGCCACACGCGCGCGGAGCTGTTCGGCGGCACGCTGCGAGCGCCAGGTCTGGACGAAGTTGATCACCACGCTCAGAAGAACGAGTCCCGCGATGAGCACCGCGGCGACGGTATCGCCGAGAAGGGCCGATAGGCCGCTCGCCACGAGAAGGACGATCGCGAGCGGGTTGCCGAGAAACGGAGCAATCTGGGCGAGCGGCGCTCGCGCGCTGGCTCGTTGGGTCCGAAGCGAGCGAGCAGGTCCTGCGCGTCGGAAGTGGCGAGCCCCTTTGCCTCGAGGTCGGTCATGGCCCCACGCCAGAGCAGTCTGCGTGCCACGAGAGACGCGATTGACTTTTGCGCACGGGCGCAAACCATGCGCGCTCAGAGCGTTCGTTCACCGTCGCTCCGCGCACGGCACGCACCATGCTTGAGTGCCTCGTGGAACGGAAGGCCGTCGCAATGAAGCGCATCTTGGTCTGTCTGGATGGGTCGTCGCGGGGGCCGGGCGTTCTGGCGGCGGCCGTTGAGGCGGCAGGTGCCCACGACGCAAAGCTCATCCTGTTCAGGTCCGTCGGGCTACCGCCCGACGTACCACAGGATTTCTGGAAGACCACCGAGGAGCCACTCGTCGACGTGCTCAAACGCCGAGCGGGTAGCTACCTCGCCGAGTGTGCTGCGAACGTTCCAAAGGGCATCCAGGCTCAATCCGAGGTGACCGTCGGCGTTCCATGGCAAGCCATCTGTGACGCTGCGCGCCGTACCGACGCCGATCTCATCGTCATCGGCTCGCATGGATACGGGGGGCTCGATTGACTTCTCGGGACGACCGCTGCCAAGGTAGCTAACCATGCTCCGTGCTCAGTGGTGGTGGCGCGCGAGCCCCATACGACACCCGGGTGAAGGCATGTTCGTTGACACAATCCTCGTAGGAACGGACTTCAGCGACCTCGCACACGGCGCCATCGATTGGGCCATCGAGCTCGGGCGCGCGCTGGGGGCGCGCGTCGTCGTGGCCCACGTGTTCGATCTACCCATCGTGGGCTTTCCGGACGCATCCTTCGTGGTCGGCCCAGAGGCGGCCGTCCGCATGTTGGAGGACGCGCAGAGGGGGCTCGACGCCGAGGTGGCGCGCGTGCGCGACCGCGGCGTCCCGGTCGAGGCAGTCCTCCGTCAAGGCGACGCGCGCGATGCGCTGCCGGCGATCGCCGCTTCGATGGGCGCAGGCTTACTCGTCGTGGGCTCGCATGGCCGCCGGGGGCTTGCTCGTGCGCTGCTCGGCAGCGTGGCCGAGGGCGTGGTTCGCGCGTCGGCGAACGTCCCCGTCACCGTGGTTCATTCGAAGAAATAGCTACATGGGACGTACAATACGTCGGCACCGCGCCGTGCGTCGCGGACCACGCTGTGTGCACGTGCGCCACCTGGAAGATGCCGAGGGTGAGGATCGCCGTGCCGAACGCTACCCGCGCCCCGCGTGCCCTCGCGAGACGCCGGGCGAACGTCGTGGCAGATCCCATCGCGACGAGCATCGGCAGCGTCCCGACACCGAAGGCGGCCATGGTCGCCGCACCGCCCGCGCATGACCCGCTCGTGACGGCCGCGGCGAGAGCGGCGTAGACAAGCCCGCACGGCATCCAGCCCCAGAGCGACCCAAGCGCGAGCGCGTGGGTCGGAGAACGCACGGGGACGAACCGGCGCGCCGCGGGAGCGACGAGCCGCCAGACCGGCTCCCCGAGCCGTTCGAGCCAACTCAAGACGGGAGCAAATCCGGCCACGTACAGGCCGACGGCGATCATCATCATCCCTGCCACGAGGCGCAGCCCGAGCTCTGCGCGCGCGACCGTGCCGAACGACGAAATGGCCGCCCCGAGCGATCCAACGATCGCGCCGGCGGCAGCGTACGACGCGACCCGACCCGCGTTGAACGCCAGGATGAACGGGAGCTGCGCGCGCAGCGTTCTCCGCCGATCCATCGGAAGAGCGGAGCACGTCATCGCGACGACGCCCCCGCACATGGCCACGCAGTGCGTGCTGCCCATCAGTCCCATCAGAAGCGAGGAGAGAGCCAGTGCGGGGCTCATCGCGACGGTCCCAGGAACACGCCGGAGACTTGGATTGCGTCCTGATGGTCCGCGGTGCGAACGACACGCGCGCGGACCGGGAAGTCACCGTGGAACTGGTCGGAGCGCACCGAGAGGAAGATTGGAACACGCGCGTCCGCGAGCGGCCCGATAATCACTATGGGAAGGGGCAAGACCACAGACATCCCGGCGGAGGGATCCACTTCGATTCGGTAGGATTCGGACACGGCCTGCTTGTTGACGACGTGGAGCTGGAGCGCGTCGCGCACCTCGTCGCCGTCGACCTGGTAGGGCGCGCCGGGCAGGCGCAAGAGGTTCACTTCGAAATCGCGATGCTTGGACGTCGCCACGCCGGCCGCGAGAACGCCGGCCGCCAGGAGTCCAGTGTAGAGAAGGACGCGCGGCCGAACGACGCGACGCGGCTTTCCGGCAAGCCCGTTCTGCGAGTCGTATCGGACAAGACCACGAGCACGGCCGAGCTTGTCCATGACCTCGTCGCACGCATCGATGCATGCCGTACACGCCACGCACTCCATCTGGACGCCATGTCGGATGTCGATGCCCGTGGGGCAGACGACGACGCAGCGTTTGCAGTCGACGCAATCCCCGGCGCCCTCGGTGCCTTTCTTGCCGCGCGGCTCGCCCCGCCGCGCATCATAGCCGACGACGAGCGAGTGCTCGTCGAGCAGTGCCGACTGCAACCGGCCGTACGGGCAGAGGACGACGCAGAGCTGCTCTCGGAACCATGCGAAGTTCAAATAGAACCCGGCCGTCATCGCGAACGCCCACACGAACGCCTGCGGGTGCGCGCTCGGGCTGTGGCGCACCATCACGAAGGTCTTGGGGAGAGACGCGAAGTAGCTCAGAACGATGTGCGCCACGAAGAAGGACGCGACGACATAGAGCGCGTGCGTGACGGCCTTACGCGCGACCCTCTCCACGTTCCACCGCCCGGCGTTGCGCCGCATACGCTTCTCGCGTGGTCCTTCGATCCATCGCTCGATCCGCCGGTAGACTCCCTCGAGGAACACCGTCTGGGGACACGCCCATCCGCACCAGACGCGTCCGGCGAGCGCGGTGGCGAAGACAAGCGCGAAGCCGACACCCGTCAGCAGGAAAAAGAGGAGCCACGTGTCCTGCGCGTTGTACGTCGCCCCGAGGAGATAGAGCTCGCGCCGCTCGATGTCGACGAAGACGGCGGGATGCCCGCCGATCTTCACCCAAGGCAGCACCGCCCAGAGCCCAATCAGCAGAGCGAATGCGCCTTTTCTGGCCCGAGCGAAGCGACCATGAACGTCGGCCGGCTGAATCGCACGACGCTTTCCGTCCGGGGGCAGAGCCGCCGAAACCAGATCGTCGTCCAGCAAGGGAAGGCGCGTGGTGGCCACGGCTACGGCTCGGGATCTCCCTGCGGCGCTTTGCCGCCGGGAACGTTGGTGTTCTTTATCGAGAGGACGTAGGCGACGACGTTCTGGATGCGACGCTCGCCGAGCTGCGGGCCCCACGTGGGCATCCCTTTGGCCTGAACGCCGTCAAACGCGGTGCGAAAGATGTCGGTCGGCTTGCCGCCATGGATCCAGTACGCGTCGGTGAGATTCGGCCCGATGTTGCCGCCCCCGTCTGCGCGGTGGCAGGGGGCGCACGTCGTCGCGAACAGGTCTTTTCCCTGGGCAACGGTCGACGAATCCCGCGCCAGCGTGACCAGCATGTCGTCCGTGATCGGCGACAGGCGCGCCCGCTCCGCATCGGCCGCGCGTTGCGCTGCGGCGGCGGCCTGGTAGGTCTGCGCCGGCGAAGCGATGGCGTCGAGCCGCCGGCCGAACCAGTAGACGAACGCAAAGACGACCGCGCCGTACAGCGTGAGCTGCCACCAGAGGGGCAGCTTGTTGTCGTGCTCGACGATGTCGTCGTAGACGTGGACGGCGCCGCTGCCGTTCGAGTTGGAATGCTTGTCATCCGCGCTCATGGTCGTCCTCGAGCGGCAAGCGTGCGGCCGCCTCCGTCTCGACGCGCGAGCGCGTCATCGCTCGTGCCGTTGTTGCCACCCAGACGAAGAGGAAGATGAACATCGCGACCAAGGGCAGCGCGAGAAGCGGGGACTGAGCCAGGAGCTCGCTATGCATGGACGTATTCTCCTCACCCTTTCACTTGGCCAGGGACAGCGGCGCAACGGGGACGTGCTCTGCCTCGGGATGCTTGCCGAGGCGTTGCAGGTAGGCGGTCAGCGCGACGATCTCCGATTGGGGGTCGGCGCTTCCGACGCCCTCGTCCCGCAGGGTCTTCGCGATCTCCGCACCTTGTGCCTCCTCGTCGGAGCGGGCCGCCTGGATCTGGTTCGGCTCGTACGGGACGCCGACCGAACGGAGCGCCCGCAGCTTGTCCTCCGTCCTCGCGACGTCGACATGCGCCGTGGCAAGCGTCGGGTACGGCGGCATGATCGAGCCCGGCGACACCGACCGCGGATCGATGAGGTGCCGGTAGTGCCAGACGTTGGGGTACTTGCCCCCCTCGCGGGCCAGATCGGGACCGTTGCGCTTCGATCCCCACTGGAACGGGTGGTCGTAGAGGGACTCGGCCACCGTCGAGGGTTCCCCGTAGCGCTTTGCTTCGGATTCGAGCGTCCGGATCATCTGCGAGTGGCACGTGTAGCAACCCTCGCGGATGTAGACGTCGCGACCTTCGAGCTCCAGTGCTCGATAGGGCCTCGCGCCCGATGCGAGCTTCGCATCGCTCGGCGTGACGAGCAGGGAGGGCACGAGCTCGGCCACGCCCCCGGTCATGACCGCGAGGATGGTGAGCGACGAGAAAAGGAGTGCCCTTCCCTCGAGCAGTCGATGCCAGGACGGCTTCGCATGATCGGCCGCCAGGTGGATCGCAATCGTCCCGAGGACCGCGACCGACACGGCCATGGCGGCGAAGAGGATGCTTGCCTCGTTGTTCACCACGGCCATGGTCGCGGCGGTGACCACCACCAGGGTCACGACAATCACAGGCTTCCCGAAAAGTATCTCGGCCCACGGCACCTCGTGCTCGGGGTCGATCTCGACGACCACGGTCGCTTCCCCATCGACCGCTTTGCCGGCAAGCGCCGTCCGGCCGAGGTTGTACGCCATCATGATCATCCCGATGAGGTACATCGAGCCGCCGATGAGCCGCATCCAGTACATCGGCTTGATGGCGTTCACCGTCTCGACGAAGTTCGGATAGAGGAGCGCCCCTTGCGCGTCGGTCGCGCGCCACATCAGGCCCTGCGTGATCCCGCTGACCCACATCGACGCGACGTAGAGGAGGATCCCGAAGGTGCCGACGTAGAAGTGCGTGTCGGCGAGCTTCTTCGACCAGAGTTCGCGACCGTAGAGGCGGGGGACCATCCAGTAGAACATCCCCGCGGCCATGAACCCGTTCCAGCCGAGCGCGCCCGCGTGCACGTGGGCGATGATCCAGTCTGTGTAGTGCGCAAGCGCGTTGACGCTCTTGATCGAAAGGAGCGGTCCTTCGAACGTCGCCATGCCGTAGAACGTCACCCCTGCGGCAAAGAACTTGAGCACCGGGTCCGTGCGGACCTTTCCCCATGCACCCTTCAGGGTGAGAAGACCATTGAGCATCCCGCCCCAGCTCGGCGCCCAGAGCATCACGCTGAAGACCATTCCGAGCGTCTGCGCCCAGTCCGGCAGCGCCGTGTTGAGCAGGTGATGAGGCCCCGCCCAGATGTAGACGAAGATGAGCGACCAGAAGTGAATGACGCTCAGGCGGTACGAGTAGACCGGTCGCCCGGCCGCCTTCGGCAAGAAGTAGTACATGATGCCGAGGATCGGCGTCGTCAGGACGAAGGCGACGGCGTTGTGGCCGTACCACCATTGCACGAGCGCGTCCTTCGCTCCGCCGAAGAGCGAGTAGCTCTTCAGGCCGAAGACGGGAACCGAGAGCGAATTGACGATGTGCAGAATGGCGACCGTGATGATCGTCGCGATGTAGAACCAGATGGCGACGTAGAGGTGCTTCTCGGTGCGCCGCGCCAGCGTCCAGAAGAACTCGATCGCGAAGACGACCCACACGATGGCGATGGCGATGTCGATCGGCCACTCGAGCTCCGCATACTCTTTGCCCTGCGTGTACCCGAGCGGCAGCGTGACGGCGGCGGCCACGATGATGAGCTGCCAGCCCCAAAAATGAACCTTGGCGAGCAGATCGCTCGGGAGGCGGGCCTTCACGAGGCGCTGGGTCGAATAGTAAATGCCGGCGAAGACCATGTTGCCGACGAACGCGAAGATGACCGCGTTCGTGTGCAAGGGCCGAAGGCGACCGAACGTGAGGTAGGGCGGCAGGTTGGCCTGCCAGAACGCAAGCTGAAGGGCGACGACGGCGCCAACGAGCATTCCGACAATTCCCCAGATGACGGAAGCGCCGACGAACCACCGAGAGATTCCGTCGTTGTAAACGATGCGTCGCGTTTCGATCTGGGCAGCCGCGCTCATGGTTTCTTCTCGGTCGCCTCGGTAGGGGTTGCGATGCGCGTACCATCCTCGAGTGGAAGGAGGGCCAGGCGATCCATGTGATCGAAGTCGCGCTGTCGGCAGGTGAAGGCGAACAGGACGATCGACCCGACGACCAGAAACAGGCTGATGAACACCTGCAAGATCACGACCTCCACAGGCGGCTCCTCGGCGAAAGGGCCGCGACGGTCACGGCGATCGTGGTGAGCGAGCTCGCCGGCATGAGTACGGCGCAGAGCAGCGGTGACATGAGCCCAAAGAGCGCGAGGCTGATCGCGACGGTGTTGTAGGCAAGCGCGATCGCCAGGTCGGCGCGCACGACTTGCGCGAGCACGCGAGAACTGCGGAGTGCGAGCCGCACGGGTGATAGGCCGGGCGTCACGAAGAAGAAGTCCGCGCGAGCGGGTATGTAGGGTCGATCCACGGCCGGCGTGCCGGAGACCAGTGCGTGATCGAGCGCCAGCGCGTCGTTGACGCCATCGCCGACGAAAAGCGTCTCGTCGCCGCCGTGCGAGTCGAGATAGCTCGCCTTGTCGTGCGGGCCCTGCTCGGCGATCGCATGATCATGAGGGATGCCTGCCGCCTCGGCCGATGCGGCGACGCGATGCCGAGCATCCCCGCTGAGGAGCCATACGTCGTAACCGTCTTCGCAGAGCGCTCGAACCTCGCGGACCGCGTCCGGGCGCAGACGCTCCGAAGTTGAAAAGGCTGCCACGAGCCTGCTGGACGCGCCCAAGGCCACATCGAACTTCGGATCGAGGGCGCTGCCGACGGCCCACGCGGGGTCTCCCAGCCGCCAGGTCGTATCGCGCCTTCGCATCTCGACCCCTCGGCCCATGTGCTCGATCACCAAGGCGTTTTCGGCGAGGGAGACTGCAGCTCCGAGGGCCTCGCGGATCGCCGCACTCTTCGGATGCCCGCTTCGCGCCACGAGGTCGTAGAGGGCGCGGCGCTCCTCCGCAGAGAGAGTCTCGAGGGCCTCGGGGTTCGATACGGCGAGCGCGCCCGTGGTGAGCGTCCCGGTCTTGTCGAAGACCACGCGCTTCACGTCCTTCGCCCGGTCGAGGAAGCTTGCCCGCCGAACGAAGAGCCCCGCCCGTCGAAGGCCGGCCTGCACCATCTCGTAGGCGAGTGGAGCTGCGATGCCGAACGCGCACGGACACGTCACGATCAGCACGGCGGTCGCGACGGACAGGGCACGAGAAAAGTCATGAGTGAAAATCCACCACCCCGCAAACCCGGAGGCGGCCAGGGTCAGGACTGCGAGGACGTAGATCTTCGCGAGGCGCTGGAACCACGGCGTCGCGCGCGCGGTGTCCGAGGACGGCCGCTCGGGCGTTCGAAGGAGCTCGCGCAAGGGAGACGCGGCGAAGTCGTCGGCCGCACACAGGATCGACGCCTCGCGTCCCGCCCCGAACGCCCCGGCCGGGACGACGTCGCCCACGGCGTACGAGCGCGGCCGGCTCTCTCCCATGATCCAGTCGAGCGAGAACGTGGACCCCCCACGCTCGAGGATCCCGTCCATCGGGAGCAGATCCCCCGGCGCCACGATGAGCCGCTCGCCCTTGCGGAGGTCTCCGCAGCGCACGAGCTCGACGCGCGAATCGCGAACGCGACGCGCCAAGAGACCTTCCGTCCCGTCGCTCGCGAGGAGCCACGCGCGGTTACGTTCGACGGCCCGCTCCTGGAGCCATCGGCCGAGGAGCATGAGCGTGATGAAGATATCCAGCGTGTCGAAGTAGGTCGCCTCCGGCCGGTGCACGAAGTAGAGCCAGGCCGACCCTCCGAAGGCGAGCGCTATGCCGACGGCGATGGGCAGGTCGAGGTGGAGAATCCCCTGCCCGCACGCGCGCCAGGCAGACCGGAAGAAGACCGTTCCGCCAACGGCAACCGCGACCGTACCGAGCCCGAAATTGATCGTCGTGAACGTCTGATAGATCGGACCGCGGTCAAGCCCCGCGTACGTCGCGATCGCGAAGATCATCGAGTTCATGGCGATCGCGGCGCACACGCCGACGCGCCAGAGCAGATCGCGCGACACGGCCGCCTCGCGCTTCACCGTGGGGCCGAGGAGGTAACCGAAGCGCTCGACGCTCGTCACGAACGCGCGCAGGTCGAAGTCGGGCCGCGCGAGCAAGTCGGCGCGCCCGAGCGCCGGGTTCACGATGATCCGCTCGCTTCCGTGAGTGCGCGCGAAAAGCTCGTCGATGAGCCATACGCATCCGACGCAGTGAAGTCCCTGAATGTCGAGCACAACGCGCGCATGGCCCAAGCTCGTTCGAACGGTCTCTTGGATCGGCTCCAGCCACTTCTCGTCGCGCCTGGAAGCGCCCAAGCCGGCAACCGGGATCCCGCGAGCGCCGCGCAGCGAGTAATACTCCTCGAGGTGCTCGCCTCGCAGAAGACCGTATACGGCTTCGCATCCTGGGCAGCAGAAGTCCGAGCGGCGATCCCGGTCTATCGAGAGGCCACAGTGCAGACAGTCTCCGCGGCCGGGCCAGGCGCTTGCTGGTGCGCAAACGCTCTGCACGTCAGCGCTCGCTCGCCTGCCCGTGCACCGTCAGCACCGGACACGGGGCGGTTCGCACGACCTTCTCGGCGACGCTCCCGAGAAGGGCACGCGACAGCCCGCGCCGTCCGTGGGTCCCGATGACGATGAGGTCGGCCGTGGCGTCCCTGGCCTCGGCAAGGATCTCAGACCACGCAGGCCCCTGGCGGAGCACCGAGTCGATCGCAATCCCTGGCCTCTTCGCCCTGGATACGACGCCGTCGAGCGCGGCCCCCGCGGCGTCTTGGATCTGACGTATGAGGTCCGCAGTGATCACCGGGCCCTCCGGGAAGCTGAGAACCGGGTACTCGTACGAGTGCACCACAGTGATGGCCGCGCCGAACTTCTCGGCGAACGCGAGGGCGTAGTCGAGCGCGCACTGCGCGGTGTCGCTGAAATCGTGGGGAACGAGAATGCGTTTGATCAGGGGGGCGGTGGTCATGGTGAATCCTTGTGAGAGGGCGGCTTGGCACGTGGGACGTTTCAAGCGAACCGCTTGCCCTCGACGATTCCTGCCAGTGCCCGCGTTGCGTCGACGGTGGTGAAGATGCCGACGATCCGAGGACCGTCGGTGATGACGGCGCAGCCGTATTTGTGGTCGGCCATCGCGTTGGCCACGTCCATGAGCGGCGTTTCTGGCTCGACGATGTACACGTCAGCAGACATGGCGTCCTCGACCGGCACCTTCGTGGGATCGACGTCGCGCAACGTCTCCACGAAGAGGGCGTCGCGCTGGGACAAGATCCCCACGAGCTTGCCGCCGTCGAGGACCGGCAGATGCCGAACCCCCCAGGCTCGCATGCGCTCCTGGGCAACCGACAGAGGTTGATCGCGGCCGATCGAGTGCGGGGCGGCGTTCATGTACTGCCGGATCGGATAGGCCGGGCGGGGCCGTGGCTCGACGTGCGCTGGTTTGGTGGTCATGACGACGGGACGTAGCAAGGACGTGGCCGCGGCCCGGTCCCTGCTCTGATGACTTGGCGGAGTTCAAGAATGACGAGAAATCCGACGATCCCGGACGCTCCTGTTGCGAATGCCTTGCATCGAAGTGCAAACTCTGCGCTGGAGACCAACGACGTGAACGAGCCCAAAACATCGACAGCACGCCCCCGCGTGGTCGTCGCGGACGACGAGGCGGCCTCCCGCAATGCGTTGGCGACACTTCTTCGCGCGGAAGGCTTCGACGTGACCCTCGCCGAGGACGGTCAGGTGGGCCTGACCCGCGTCCAGGAGATCGCACCGGACGTCCTCGTGACCGACCTGCAGATGCCAGGGATCGACGGGATCGAGCTCTTGCGACGGGCGCGCGAGTCCCAACCGGACCTCATCGTCATCCTGATGACGGCGTTCGCCGACGTCGAGACCGCGGTCCGCGCGATGCACGAAGGCGCGGAGCACTACCTCTCCAAGCCGCTCCAGGCCGACGAGCTCCTCCTCGTCATCCGCCGCGCGCTGGACCGCCGCAAGCTGCGCGACGAGGCAACCGAGCTCCGCGTACGACTTAAGGAGAAGCTGCGCTTCGACAGCATCGTGGGTTCGAGCCCGGCCATGCAGGCTGTATTCGATGTGGTCGAGCAAGTTGCTCGCACGAAGGCGACGGTTCTCATCACGGGCGAAAGCGGAACCGGCAAGGAGCTCGTCGCACAGGCTATCCACGAGAACGGCCCGCGGGCCTCGGCGCCCTTCGTGAAGCTGCACTGTGCCGCCCTCGCCGAGACGCTCCTCGAGAGCGAGCTGTTCGGCCATGAGCGAGGGGCATTTACCGGCGCGGCGGGACGGCGGGAGGGTCGCTTCAAGCAGGCCGACGGGGGGACGCTCTTCCTCGACGAGATCGGCGAAATTTCGCCCTCGATTCAGGTCAAGCTCCTCCGGTTCCTCCAGGAGAGGACGTTCGAGCGCGTCGGCGGAAACGAGACGGTGAAAGTTGACGTCCGCATCATCGCCGCGACCAACCGGGACCTTGCCGCCGAATGCGCGTCCGGGAAGTTCCGGGAGGACCTCTACTATCGACTGAACGTCGTGAACGTCGAGATGCCTCCCCTTCGGGCCCGGCCGAGCGACCTCCTCCCGCTCGCCGCGCACTTTCTTCGCCGTTTCGCCAAGGAGAATGGCAAAGCCATCGACGGCTTCGCGGAGGACGCGATCGAACGAATCACGGGCTACCGGTGGCCCGGCAACGTGCGAGAACTCGAGAACGTCATCGAGCGGTCCGTCGTCCTGTGCGATGGACCCAAGCTGACGGCGAAGTATTTGCCGGCCGGCGTAAGCGCCGTTGCTCGCGGCGGAGTGCGAATCCCTGGATCGACGATGGATGAAGTCGAGCGGCACGCGATCCTCACGACGCTCGAGGCCTGCGGGGGCAGGACGACGCAGGCGGCTCAGATGCTCGACATCAGCGTCCGCAAGATCCAGTACAAGCTGCACGAGTACGGAGTCACCCTTAGCCGAGTCGTCGGGCCGGCCACTGGAGAGAAAGATTGAGTCGACGACGCTCTTTCTGGCGGACGACGCCGCGGTCGTCGCAACGGGCCGGGCCATGCTGCGACCGGTCGCCCTTCGTTGGGCGCGATCAGCCGAAGTGCGCTCGCGGAACGGCTTCGACGTCGTGCGTGAAGGCCACGATATCGAAGCCGGCGTATTGCGTCGCCACGTGTTCAAGGATCTTGTCGGCGACTGCAGGCGAAACGAGCATCTCGAGCCGGACATTTCCGGAATCGAAAGCGTTTCGCGTGCGCGCTCCGTGGAGCCCATGTCCGTTCACGCCGACGCTCGTGTACCCAGCGGCGCCCAATGCCTTGAGGGCGACCGTGAGACGGTCGAGCATCTCGGAAGAGACAACCATCGTCACGAGCTTGATTTTGGCGGTATCTACCACATTGTACTCCTCGGGTTTCCGGTGCGTGAACGGTCGGCGGCGGTCCATTTCTGCACCGACACCTCTATGCGAAGCGTGGTCCATCGCAACCGGGCGAACATCCCTGGAGACCCCTCGGATGCTCCTCCGTGCGCCCGCGACGAGTATGCGTCGATGCGCACACCTTGCATGCTGACTCTTGGGCGGCGGCTAGGTTTCGTTGCAACTTGCCCTTCGCCCGCGCTCCTCGCGCCGACGCTCTCCGCGCGGCTCAGTCGCCGCCTCGCACGCCCGTCTTGTTTCGAGCTCCGCGGCTCTTACGGGCGACGGGTGTTTTCGTCGCGCCTACCGCGCGAAAAAGAAGGTCAATCGAGAGGTCCGCAAGGCGGCTGGCATCTGGAAGGACCGAAAGGATAGGCAGCAATCGTGAAGCTCGACGAGCTATTTGCGGCAGGGCCCCGAGCCCTAGAACCGCTACGAAGATGAACGGTGCAGGGATCGTCGCGTCGAACTCGCCGTCTCTGATTCCGTCCGCGATCGTCGCCATGACGAGCGGCACATGTCCTCGCATACACCTCGCTAGGATTCGCCGCAGACGCTTCGACGAGCTCAACGCCTCGCGCGCCATCAACTGCAACACCTCGAGCTCGAGATTGCTCGCGGTGCCAAGGCGAACGAAAGCGCCGCGCAGCCGCTCGCGCGCGGTCTCGCTGGCGCCGAGCACCTGCGCCATGTCGCTGACGAGCTTCGCATACACATCTTCGACGACCGACAAGAACAGGTCGTCTTTCGTCGGAAAGTAATAGACGATCATCCCGATGTTGGTGCCCGCGTCGCGCGCGATCTCGCGCAGCGACGCGCCGTCAACGCCCTCGGCCAAGAAACGCGCGCGGGCGGCCTCCACGATGCGGGGTTGAATGTCGCTGCGTGGACGGGCCATCAGAGCAGCTTCTTTCGAAAGCGAAGCGAGGAGAGAACGACAAGCACGATGAGGATGCCCGTAAGCCACGCGAGTTCGGGCCCGACGTCCTCGAAGCGACTCCCCTTAAGGACGACGCCGCGCACGATACGCAAGAAGTGCGTCAGCGGCAGCGCCTGCGAGAGCCACTGGGCGGGTCGCGGCATGGCCTCGAACGGGAACATGAAGCCACTTAGCAAAATGTTGGGGAGGAGAAAGAAGAAGGACATCTGCATCGCTTGCTGCTGCGTTTGCGCGATCGTCGAAAAGAAGAGACCAACGGCGAGATTCGCCGCGATGAAAAAGAGCGCGAGCGCGTACAGCAGCAGCACCGACCCCCGGATCGGCACGTCGAAGACGACGCGCGCGAATCCCAGGATGAGCGCCATCTGGACGTATCCGATCGTGACGTAGGGGATAATCTTCCCGATCACGAGCTCGACAGGTCGGACTGGAGAGACGATGAGCTGCTCGAGCGTGCCGCGCTCGCGCTCCCTTGCCAGCGCCATCGCAGTGAGCATGACCATGGTCATCGTGAGGATGACACCGATGAGGCCGGGCACGATGTACACCGCCGTGCGCTGGTCGGGGTTGTAGAGAATGTCGGGCGCCAGATCGATCGGCTCGGGAGCAACACGACCGCCGACTCGAGCCAGGTGTTCGATTCGCACCTCGGCGGATCGCGCCTCGATCAGGAGCCCCGCGGTGTTCTGCGCGCTGCCGACGATCTGCGGATCGGAACCATCGACGACGAGCTGCACGTGCGCGGTCGCGCCGCTGGCAAGGTCGGCGGCGTAGCGTGGCGGGACGACGAGTGCCACCCGCGCTCTGCCGGACCGCAACGCGCGCTCGATTTCGTCGTACCCACGGACGTCGCCTACCATGTCGTAAAAACCAGTGGCCTCCATCCGACGCGCGAGATCGCGCGAGGCCGCGCTCCGGTCCTGATCGTCGACAAGCGTGGGTATATGCCGGACGTCCGTATTGATCGCGTATCCGAAGAGCAGCAGCAGCGCGACCGGCAACGCGGCCATCATCGCGAGCGTGAGCCGATCACGGCGTAGCTGCAACAGCTCCTTCCAAGCAATGACGAGCGGTCGAAGGCTCATGCGTTCGTCCGTACCATGGCGACGAACGCGTCCTCCACAGTCGCACGGGTCTCGCGCGCGGTGCGTACGACGATGCCGTGGGCGTCGAGAACCTCGCGAGCCAGCGCGACGGGATCGGTGCCGCCTCGCGCGGCGAGACGCAGGACGGGACCGTAGTGCGCCACTTCTTCGACACCGGCCGCTTCGCGCAGGGCTGCGGCAGCTTCTGGAGCGCGCTCGACTTCGAGCTCGGCGATGCGCAGCCCGCGGCGCTGAACGATCTCCTCGGGTGTGCCCACGTCGAGCAGCGAGCCGCCGAAGATGAACGCAAGGCGATGACAGCGTTCGGCCTCGTCCATGTAGTGCGTCGTCAGGACCGCGGTCGTGCCCCGGGCGGAGATCGCATAGATGCGCTCCCAGAACTCGCGGCGGCTCACCGGGTCGACCCCAGCGGTCGGCTCGTCGAGAAACAGCAGCGGCGGCTCGTGGATGGTCGCGCACGCGAGTGCGACCCGCTGCTTCCATCCGCCCGACAGAGTGCCCGCGAGCTGCTTACGCCGATCGGTTAAACCCATGGTCTCGAGCACGTCGGCGACCCGCGCGCGGAGCCTGCGGAGAGGCACGCCGTAAATGCCCGCGTAGAACGTGAGGTTCTGGGCGACGGTGAGGTCCTCGTACAGGCTGAAACGCTGGGTCATGTAGCCGATTCGCTCTTTGATGCGCTCGGCCTCGCGCACGATGTCGTAGCCGACGACGGTCCCGCTCCCACCGGTAGGGTCGAGGATTCCGCAGAGCATTCGGATAGTCGTCGACTTGCCCGCACCGTTCGGACCGAGGATGCCGAAGATCTCGCCGCGCCGGATGTCGAGCGATACATCGCGCACGGCAACGAGGTGGCCGAAGGACCGCGAGAGGTGCTCGGTGTGGATGATCGAGGGTTCGTCCGCCCCGGTCATGGCGTGACCCGCGCGAACGCCGGGACACCCGAGTGCAGGCGCCGATCGGGATCGTCGACACGCACGCGCACGCGTACGACAAGGTGCGGCCGCTCCCGATCGCTGAAGAGGAACTTCGGGGTGAACTCGGTTTCGGGGGAGACGGACTCCACCGATGCGGGGAAGGGCGCGCTCGCCCCATCGACGCGCACCTCGGCCCGAACCCCCGGTCGGATGCCCTCGAGCTCTGCCTGCGGGACGAATACGTCGACGTAGGGGTGGGTCGTGTCGGCCACCGTGGCTGCCGGCGTACCAATCGCCGCGAGCTCGCCCGGCTTCGTCGCGATGTCGATGACCTCGCCGCGCCCTTCCGGCGCGAAGCAGGTGGCGCGCGAGCAGCTCCTCCTCGAGCGCGAGCTGCGCCTTGGACTGGTCGAGACGGGCTCGCGCGCGTGCGAGCTCCTCGGGCCGTGCGCCGTGACGGAGCGCGGAGAGGCGCTGCTCGAGCGACTCCCGCTCGAACGTCGCGTGCGCCAGGTCCGCCTCGGCCTTGTCGATCTCCGACTTGGCGAGTGCGCCGTCAGCGTAGAGCTTGCGCGTCCGTTCGGCGATCGTACGCATGAGGTCCTCGCTCGACGCCGCTCCGTGCAGGTCGTCGGCGAGTGACGCGATGTCCTCGCGCCGGCTGCCCGCCTCGAGCAGGGCGAGGTCTGCCTGGGCCGCATTGGCGTCCTGACGGTGCGCGTCAATCGTGAGGCGCTCGACCGTGTCGTCGAGCTTTGCCACCGTCTGCTCGGCGGTGACCTGGTCTCCGCGGTGTACATCGACATGCTCGACGCGTCCTGGAACTTCGAACGAGACGACGTGCTCGTCGTACTCGACGAGACCTTGGTATCCCGGCGGGACGGGGGAGCCTCGGCGACAGCCCAGGAGAACGAGGAGGGTCAGCGTCCGCCTCCGCAGGCGGTTATTTATCATTCGTCTGATAATAGGGCCATCCATCGTGGGCGCCAGGCCAAACTGCGGACTCGTGAGGGCTCTGATGGGCTCGGTTGTGGTGCGCCCGCGTAGACCTGTCGCTCATGAACTGGGCTAGCGACGCGACGTGTTGATGTCGCCTGGTGCAGCGTCAAGGTGCTTGAGAAGTTCATCGATCGCTTCGCGCCACAACCTCCAGTGCTCCTCCGCGCTGTCGTACTCTCCACGCTGCAACGCCTCGCGCGCCAGCCTGGGGTACCCCACTATCTTCTCGCGGACACCCTTCATGTATTCCGCGTCGGCTGGGGTCATAGATCAAGTCCGTACAGTCCGTGTGCCGGCCCGCGCTAGCCCACCAAGAGACGCGGCAGGTCGTCCGGGGCCGAGCGGATACAGCGCGTCACCGAGTCCGTCTTGATCCAGAGGTTCAAGAAGCCTGACCGTTGGGGCTCCCGACGGGATAGGACGTAGCCCGCAGGCATCACCCCGCCAAAGCCGTGATACGTCACGACGCGCGTTCCGACGCGCGCCTGGGAGAGCATCCCTTGCGCACGCTCTACGTCGGCGAAAAAGCGCCCGTTGGATAGGGGAACCGTGTCATCCAGTTGATCGCTGGAGAGCCAGAGGTTCTCCTCGAACGGGTTGAAGAAGTAGAACGCATCGAAGTCCGAAGCGTGCACCGCGTCGAGGGTGCCGTGAACAAAGTGCGCCGAGGGCACTCCAACACGGCACGCGGTGTCTCGGGCCAGGTCGACGAAGTGCCCGCGATGTTCGATCCCGACAAACGTGGCGTCCGTGGACGCGGCGCCCACGATGCAGAACTTCCCGACGCCCGAGCCGACGTCGAGCACACGGCTGGAACCCTCTTGAGCGAGCAGCCGAGCCGCCCTCTGCGCCACGGCGACGGGGGTCCAAAATGACGACGATACTTTGCGCGCAGCGAACGGAAAAACCTGATCGAACTCGGAGTCGGCAATGTCAGCCCCCTCGCGAAGGCGTGACACGAGACCGTGCAGCTCCAAGAAGAGAGCAGGGGCTGGCGCACGGACAGCAGCCGGGTTGTCCGCTGCTTTCGCCGTCACGTCGCGTGGGAAAAGGCTGCCAGGGATCAAGGGAGGGTCGCCTCCCGAGCGGAGAGCCGTGCGGTGTTAGACGGGGTCCCCATGTCGCGTCCTTATTCAAGAAGCTCGCCAGGCGGTTGACTTGGTAGGTTTTTCGTCCGGAGACGCGTTTCCTGCGCATGGGCGCACGCTTTGCGGGCAAACCGCCGTCCTGGCCCCTTCCTCGCCTACTTTTTGCCGCGCCACCGCTGAACGCATCCTTTGCCTGCGTCACGGCGTTCTGGTCCATCGTCTCACTCCGATCAGTGGATCGCTTCGTCAGGCTCGATCCCACCACGCGCGTCGCATAGACGCATGCGCCGCATCGATCGGATCGGTCTGCGCGATGGCCTCGACGACAGCCGACGCCGTTCGGGATGAATAGCGAAGCCGGGGCAGAGCTTACGCATCGCGGAATCCGAGCGCCGGCCATCGCGCCGCGCAACCCGCTTGCCCTGTTTCTTGCAGGCGCGTCCATCATGGACGAGACCACGGGCGCGAACCCACACCTCGACGTCGTCGTCGTCGGAGCCGGCTTCGGGGGGCTTTGCATGGCCATCAAGCTGCGCGAAGCGGGGATCGTGAATTTCGTCGTTCTCGAGAAGGCGAACGAGGTCGGGGGGACCTGGCGCGACAACCATTACCCGGGCGCCGCGTGCGACGTGCAGTCGCACATGTACTCCTACTCTTTCTACGGCAAGCCCGACTGGTCCCACCGGTACGCGCCGTGGGAAGAGATCCAGTCCTACATCCTCGAGGTGACGGGCGCGTACGATCTGCGGCGTTTCATCCGCTTCGGACAGGAGGTCATCGCAGCGCGGTTCGACGAGCGCCGGGGTCTCTGGACGCTCGAGACGCGCGCGGGCGACACGCTCGTCACGCGCCACTGGGTCCTCGCCACCGGGCCACTGCACGTTCCGGCGATCCCGGACCTGCCGGGCCTCGGGACGTTCAAGGGCAAGGTGTTCCATTCCGCCCGGTGGGACCACGACTACGATCTTCGCGGTAAGAACGTCGTCTCAATCGGGACAGGCGGCAGCGCGATTCAATACGTCCCGGAGGTCGCGAAAGAGGTCAAGCAACTCTACGTCTTCCAGCGCAGCGCCGCGTGGGTGCTGCCGCGCGACGAACGACGGTACTCCAGGCTTCGCAAGCGCCTCTTCGCACTCGTGCCCGCGCTCCGCAAGATGCACCGTGCTGGGCTCTACTGGAGCAACGAGTCGCGCGTGTGGCCGATCTTCCATCCGCGGATCGCACGCGCCGCCCAGAAGGCGCTCTCGCTGTTCATTCGATATCAGGTGAGGGATCCCGAACTGCGGCGGAAGCTCACGCCCGACTACACGCTGGGCTGCAAGAGGGTACTGATCTCGAACGTGTACTTTCCCACGTTCAACCGGGCGAATGTGGAGCTCGTCACGGATCCGATCGCCGAAGTGCGCGAACACGGCGTCGTCACACGCGACGGCAAGGAATACCATGCGGACTGCATCGTTCTCGGCACGGGGTTTATCGTCGACCCGCGGATCTACATGAAGGACTTCGTGCTCACCGGGCGTACCGGCCGCTCGCTCGCCGAGGACTGGAAGCGCGAGCCCACGGCTCACATGGGCATCTGCGTCGCGGGCTACCCGAACATGTTCCAGCTCGTGGGCCCGCACACCGGCCTCGGACACAATTCGATCCTCTTCATGATTGAGTCGCAAGTCAGGTACATCGTGGAGTGCATCCAGCGTCTTAAGCAGCGCGGTGCCGACTACGTCGAGGTCCGGCAAGACGTGCAGGATGCATTTCTCCGCGAGGTCCAGGAGCATCTCGCGGGAACGGTGTGGAGCACGGGTTGCCGGAGCTGGTACCAGACCGCCGAGGGGATCAACTTCGCCATCTGGCCGATGTCGACCTGGCGCTACTGGCTGCGCACCCGACACGTCGAGACGTCCGAGTATCTCTGGGTGACCGCGCACGCGGAGAGAGCCGGAGCACCTTTGCGACTCGCGTCCGCCGGAGGCCACGCGGTCTTCAAACCATCGTCGTCCCGAGCATCGACGCCCACGCGCTAGGATGGGGATCGAGGAGCACCAGAGGTTGCTCGAGGCCGAGCCGTTGACAACGCAGCTCGGAGAGATACTCGTCCACCTCCGTGCGCTGCTTGCGCAGGTCGAGGGGGACGCGCCGGGATTGGGAGGCCCGGCGCGTGACTGCGATTTGTCCTGACGCAGAATTTGTTCCGC
This sequence comes from uncultured delta proteobacterium, assembly GCA_963847465.1. Taxonomy (GTDB): domain Bacteria; phylum Myxococcota_A; class Polyangia; order Polyangiales; family Polyangiaceae; genus Palsa-1150. The sequence continues at coordinate 108,060 of CAWKAF010000048.1, forward strand.
GAGCGCCCGACAGCCGGCTCCACCAACGCTGGCGGCGGCTGAGACGGTCTGGTCTCAGCGACAACCATGCATTGATACGCACGTATTGCACGATCCCCCCTCTCCACGGGCCAGCGTTGTCCATAGGATTGCCGAAACTCGGCCCTCGGGCATGTTCATTGCTCTCGTAGGAGGGGTAAACCCTTGGCCGGCGAGGTGATTCATGACACTAAGCCAGATTCGCGCCGAATTGCTCCAGCAACACGCCGAGCTTCGGAGGATGGTGGAAAGAGCTCGGCTGTGTTCTGAACCTGCCTGCGACGATGCGTCGATGGCTCAGAATCGACTCTCGGAGATGCGCCTGCTCGCAGACGCCGTGCAGAGACACAACCGGCGAGAAGAGCATCTTTTGCGCTCCCTCATTCTGACCGTTGACGCCTGGGGGCGAGCGCGGGCGGAAGTCATGACGGATGAGCACGTGCGCGAGCATGAGGCGTTGCACCGTGGGCTCCTCGCGACACCTTGCACGCCGTCCGAGTTCGCAAACGCGGGCATGGATCGAGTGCTCGACGCGCTCCTCAGTCACTTGGCGCACGAGGAACAGGCTTTCTTGAACGACCGTGTTCTCTGCGACGACATCGTCGTGGCGGATCCGTTCAGCGGCTAGCTGGGTGAACGATGGGTGGCCTTCGTGGATCGTTGGCGCTGGCAGCTGTCACGGTGCTCGGTTGCGCGAGCGTCCCGCTCACGATGTCCGTCCCGGCGTCGCCGAGCCCACCGAGCGCCTCAGCGCAACGACCTCCCATCGGGGCCGCAACTTCAACGAGCGCGCGGCGGGCTCCTGTGGCGGAACTGACAGCCCCGAGTTGGGGGTCGATCTACTCGCGCTACTTCGCCCCGGGCACCGAGGGGGATTGCGGCCGGTCCCGTGCGTGCCATGCCGAAACGATGGCCGATGCGGCCTCCGCGTATACGTGGCTCGCGCAGTGGGGTTACATCGCAGGCGCACATTCGCCGCTCATCAGCCCACTGAATTCGTGCTTGAGATGGTTTGGCGGCAACATGCCCCCGCGCGGAACGGCGAACGACGAGGCAATCCGCGATCTCGCGGCATGGGTCGCCGCCGGCGCGCCGAGCGGCGACTGAGTGACGTGCAGCATTTGCGCGCCACTGCACCCAGTGCGCCCATCGCAGTCGGTACACCCGCTTCTTCGGCCTGAACCGCAACCCTCGCGCACGCATTGACTCGGGCAATATTCGCCGGGAGATCGCCGGGAAAGTAGGACTGGCGCGGTCATTGCTCATGCGGCGCACCAGCATGACCATTCCCCATGTCCCCGGCCGCGCCCGAAGCGCTCCAAACTTCCTGCTTTGGGCCTCGAACAACCGGCTCTCCCGCTTCATCGGACACAAACGGACGCCGGCGACCGCTCGCTGGCTTCCGGCAGTCGTCGCGGTTGCAGCCGGATTCGTCGTGTACTTCGCCGCCGTGCGGGACGCGGGCGCGGTCCCCAGCTTCGCCCGCAAGTACCAAACGAGCTGCCAAACATGCCACACGATCTACCCGGTCCTCAACCCGTTCGGCGAGGCGTTCAGGCGCGACGGCTACCGGTTTCCTAGCTCGAACGGCAGCGAGGACAGCGACGCCGTCAAGGCGAACATGATCCCGCTCGGGCAGGAGGAGTACAAGAAGACCTTCCCCGACACGGTCTGGCCCGACAAGATCGCCGAGGCCGTCCCTCTCTCGGTCATGATCAACGGGAACGTCCCAATCAACTTGCCTGGTTCCGCCGCGCAGAGCGACGCGGGCAACACGTTCACGTGGAGCGGCATCGAGGCGGAGCTGCACATCTTCGGGACGGGCTCGTTCAACGACACCCTCACGTACATGACGCAGGTTACGCTGGAGTCGGACGTCGGGTCGCCCCCGGGCACCTTCGATATCGAGACGGCGTACGTGCTCTGGAACGACATCGTCGGACCGCGCCATCTGCTCAACCTCTGGGTGGGGCGCCTCTGGGCGCCGCAGATTACGAGCTTCGGCCTGCACAGCGACTACCTGAACGACACGGTCATGCCCGCGGTGTCGGTTGCCGGGCTCTACAATCCCAGCGCGAGCTTCACCCTGGGCCAGGGGCATAACGACGGGGCGGAGCTCAACGGCATCGCCGGGCATCGCTTGGACTATGCAATCGGGTGGGTCGCGCTCGGCCAC
>CAWKAF010000049.1:0-7848 GCA_963847465.1 uncultured delta proteobacterium
CATCGGTGACGGCGCCCGTGATGGTCGAGAAGAGCTCGAGGCGCTGTTCGGGCCGGAGCGGGTCGAAGCGAATCTTGAGCCCGAAGCGCCTCAGGGAAGCGGCATCGAGTCCGTCGACCAGGTTGGTCGCGCAGAACGAGCAGCCCGGCGAAAGCCTCCATCTGGACGAGTAGCTCGTTGACCTGGGTGACCTCCCACGAGCGCGTCGCGCGCCCCGCTCCTGCAGCAGTCCGTCGACCTCGTCGAGAAAGAGGATTGCCTGTGTCGGTCGTGGCCTTGCGGAATGCGCGAGCGATGTTCTGCTCGGTCTGCCCACGTACACCGCCAACAGATCGGACCCGCGCACCGAGTGAGGGGCCTTCCAAGCGCTCAGCCACGTGCTGGACGAACGCGGTCTTGCCGGTGCCCGACGGGCCGTAGAGGCAGATCGCGCCGCGGGCGTCTGGCGCATAGAGCGCGCACGAGTTGCTCGAGGTCGACGCTCGCGTTGACGAAGCGCAGCGCGTAGGGCGCAGGTCGGGCCAGCGGTTCCCGGTGCTCGCCGGCGCCCGCCAGCGTAAGGCTGGCGTCGACGACCTGGGTCAGCGGCCTGCTGAAGCTGGTCCGGCGGGCGGCGCCCCAGCAGTCGCGCCACCCGTGCCACCTTGTCGGCGTCGGCGGGAGTGAACCGCTCATCGGCGGCCACGCGGTCCACCCAGTCGTCATCGACACGGGTGCGCGTAAGCCGTCGCTCGATCATCTTGCGCGCGCACGGCTTCGGGGGCGTCCGCAGCTCGATGGCGACCAGAAAGCGTCGAAGGCGTCGCCGCATCGATCTGCGTCCGCACGGTTGGCGATCCAGATCGTCGGCACGAGTGTCTCTTCGAGAAGCCGGTGCGTCCAGCTCTTCTCGCACGGTCGAGCGCTGGCGCATCCCGAACATCCCGAAGGCCTCATGGGGAAAGATGTCCTCAGCTTCGTCGAAGACGAGCAGCGATCGGCGTGCGCGAGAGAGCATCCGCTGCGTCAGAGCGCAGGCACTCAGGCGAGACGAGCCGCTGATGCCGTCGCCATCGCTGTCCTCGTCGTTCACCTGGTAGAGGCGGGCGCCGAGATGGGCCGCCAGGGCGCGGGCAAGCTCGGTCTTCCCTGTGCCGGGTCGCCGTAGAAGAGGAGGTTGACGCCGCGGGCCCGCGATGCGAAGCGCGCCGCGAAGAACGCCTGCTGCGACGTCCACGCCTTCGCGCATGTGTGCGAAGTCTTCGAGCGCTAGCTCGGCCCGGGGAGCTCGGCGCACGAAGAGGCGACCAGGCCGTCGACGCCGCGATGCTCGCGCACCAGCACGTCGGCGAAGCCGTCCGAGCGAGGCGACGCGGCGGCTCGTGCCGAGCCCCGGCTCGAGCTGCAAGAGCCGAGTCGCGCGCAACGCACCCTGCGGGCGCAGAGCATGGGCGACGTCGCTCTTGGGGACGTCGAGCGCAACGCTCATGAGACGATGCAGATCGCGCGGGGTCATGGCGTTCCGTGAGAGAAAGCACTCCTAAGGCCGGCATCGATCCTCCATGGTCGCCACGAGGGCAACGATGCGCGCAGCTCGCTGCCGGTTGAGATGGCATATGCGCCCGAGCGTGGCCAGGTTATGCGGGCAGCGGACCGTCCCGAGTCGCTCCGTCGCGACTCCACTTCGCGCCAGCGCTGCTTGAGTCCGTCGCGAATCGAGGATGGGTCGACCTTCGGCTCATCGTCGGGATCGGGAAGCGAGAGCGCCGTGCGAACATCGATGTCACGAATCACCCGGCTTGCGATGCCTCCGCGCACGATCAGCCGTAGAATCCAAAGGATACTCAGCGGGACTCGGACGGGAAGGGTGGGCCCGTTCGAGGAAGGCGGGGCATGCTGGGCGAGCGTCGCCATCGTGGACCTCGGAGGATGCACCTCCGGTGCGAAGGAACGGTTCGCACTCGACTACGCCGACTGCGGCGAGCTCGCGAAGACGGCGAAGGAGCAGAACGAGCGCCCAGGTATCCCGGGCACAGTAGGCCAGAAGGTCGCGCCGGAGCACGTCGCGCTCTTCGTCTGCGAGCGTGTCGAAGAGCAGTCGCACCAGACTCGCGGACGCCGTGCCCCCATCGGCGACGGCGAGGTCGCCGTAGCCTTGATTCGCCAGCGCGGGGAGCACGCTCTTCAAGCTGAAGCTGCCCCCGAAGGTCGGGTGGTAGACGTGCTCGCGGACGACCGGCAGGAGATCGAGAGGCGGCTCGCGAGGGCGGTGAGCGGCGGTGCGAGGTCGGGGCACGCAGGCGCCAGGTCCTGGATGACCCCTCGCTCGAATCCGGCGTTGTAGGCCGCCAACGGTCTCGACGCCGGCGCACGCATCGAGCAAGCGCCCGCGCGAGCGGGCGTCGAGGGTCACCGGGTCCCTCGCAAGCCACTCGTGGTGGTCCAGCCCGCCGCCCCGCTCAACGTGCACACTGAACTGCACGGGGACGTTGTCGTATGGGGAGCAGCCGGGCCAGGCGGGAATGGCCAGACCGACGGTTTCGAAGTCCAGGAAAGCCATCGGGCCTTTGAAAGGTGCGAGCGCGGCGGCGAGATCGCCCTCGACGACGAGCTGTCAGCGCGGATCGCCCGACGCTGTCGCTCCATAATGCCGTCGAGCGGCCCGGTGATGTCCTCGATGCGCTCGACGCCGTCGGCGAGGAGCTCGGAGGCACGCCGGCCACCGCGATAGAGGGTCGAGACGGGATGCTCGGGCATCGGCGTGAAGCATCGAGACTGGAATGGACATTCGTGCGGCCTGCGGCAGTGCGGCCCCGTCGGGACGACCGGCAAGGGCCCGCGTAGTACGGCGAGCTGCTCCTCGACGCGCGACGGGATTGCAGGAAGCAGCTCGCGCACGCGGCCCGTCACGTCGGCGCGGACGAACAGGTTCGAGAGGTCGGGATGCTGGCACTCGCGGTTCAGGTGCATGATCTCGACGGCGTGCACACGAAGGCCGGCTCGCTCGAGGACGTGCGCATTGAACGGCGGCGTCGGCGATGTGCTCGTTCTTCACCGACGTCGACGACTTCACTTCGATCAGGCGCCAGCCGTCGTCCTCGCGCAGGAGGATGTCGACGGCGACGAAGATTTCGTCGGCGACGAACGAGCGCCTCGTACAGGACGGTCTTTCCAGCCACGATGGCCTCGCGCGTTGCCTCGACGCGGCGGTCGTCGTACGGGATGAGGATGCCGCCCGGGAAGCGCTCCCGCGCCAGCTCGCCGACGCGGTTGCCCTGGTCGAAGATCGCCTGAAGGCCGGCGTCGGGCACGAGCTCGAGGGCGTCGCGCTCGTGCACGCGAAGCCACAGGAGCTTGCTGCACTGCAGGCCATCGACGAAACGGGATTTCGAGAGCATTTATTGCAATGTGACGGGGGAGTGCGAAGAATCTCTTCGCACGAGCAAACATCGCGGTCGGCGGACAATCGCGCGTGCGAAGCGATCCTTCGCAAGCCAGGCGTATGTTTCAAACGAGAGCACGAAAATGTCCGCTGCGAAGACCTCCGAGACCGATCCGATTCGCGTCGACTTCCTTCCCGTCGACGCGGTGACGCTGCGCGGCCGGATTGGCATGACGTTCGCTCCAGGCAAGCGCGACGTCGGCCAATTCGGTCGTTGGCGTCGCGATCTGGAACCCGATCTCCTTCGCCTACGCGACGTGTATTGCGCGAGCGTACTCGTGTCGATGGTCCAACCCCACGAGCTGCAGGAGCTCGACATCGAGTCTCTGTACGACCGGGCGGGCGAGGTTGGGCTGAAAGTCATACGGTTCCCCGTCGCGGACGGCTCCGTCCCCCAGTCGGTGGAGACGGCGGCTGTTGTTGTGCGTCAGATCCTGCGACACGTGGAGGACGGGAGGAACGTCGTGCTGCACTGCCGCGGCGGTCTCGGGCGAACCGGGCTCGTGGCTGCGTGCTGCCTCGTCGCTCTCGGCCAGACGGCGCCCGCTGCGATGCGCATCGTGCGCGCCGCACGGCCGCGCACGATCGAAACGTCGATCCAGGAGGCCTTCGTAAAGCGGTTCGAGCGCGAGCGCGCTCTGACCTGGACCCATGCCGACAAAGAAGGACCGCCTCTCTCACTCTTCCGCGGATGCTTGCTCGGTGGTGCGATCGGCGACTCGCTCGGCTATCCGATTGAATTCTTGCAAGGCGCGGAGATCGCGAAGCGCTACGGCAAGTCCGCACCGCGCGAGCTTGGATACGGCGGCAAACCGGTCGTCTCGGATGACACGCAGATGACGCTCTTCACGGCCGAGGGCGTCATCCGTGGGATTCAACGCCACAGGTCGCGCGGGCTCAGCTCGATGTCCGTCTGCATTCGGGGGTCGCTTCTGCGCTGGTACGCGACGCAGGTGGGCCGCGACCCTTCGAGCGGCTCGGGCGGTCCCGGATGGCTGTTTGGTGTTCGCCGCCTGCACGTACAGCGCGCCCCGGGCAACACCTGTATGTCGTCGCTTGCGGCGCAGGTGGATACCGAACAGATGCCGCAGGTGACGCGTCCGCCGAACACGAGCAAGGGCTGCGGTGCCGTCATGCGGTCGGCGCCCATCGGGCTCGCCGCGGGCAGTCGCGAGCAGGCGTTCGAGCTTGCGCGAGACGCCGGCGTGATCACGCACGGCCATCCGAGCGGCTACCTCTCGGCGGCGTACCTCGCGTCCATCATTCACGATGTCGTGCGGGGAATGGACCTAGCGGACGCGATGGACCTCGGGAGCACGGTGCTCTCCCATGAGAGCGGGCACGAGGAGATGGCCGCGGTCGTCCGATCGGTCTGGGAAGCGGCCAAGGCTGGCCCACCGGACGCCGCGACAATCCAGCGCATCGGCGGCGGCTGGGTCGGAGAGGAGGCTCTGGGGATCGGTCTTCTGTGCGCGCTCACGGCGGACGGAGGTTCGCCCGCGGGCGTTGCCGACGGGCTTTGGCGAGCCGTGGCCCATTCCGGTGACAGCGACAGCACGGGCAGCCTCGCAGGCAATCTGCTCGGTGCGATGTACGGGATCGAACGGCTCCCGGAGACCTGGCTCGGAGACCTCGAGCTGCGAGACACGATCGACCGCGTCGCGATCGGACCTGTTCGCATCGAGTGTGCTCGATAGCGATCTCGATGTGGAATCGTACCCACCGAACTGAAGGCGAGGAGAGAGGACGGATTATGCAAACGACGCAGAACGAACCCCCGGGCCTTCCGCGACGCCCTTCCGATGTTCAAGCCTTGCTCGACCTTGCGACAGACGCGCTCCGGAAGACGCCGGAGAATTTCTCGAGAAACGGGATGGCGGGACTGCAGAAAGGTGAATTCTCCTATGAGGGGGAAGGATGGGTGGTTTGCAGAGGGCTGCAGAATCCGTCGGCCGCGAGGCTCATTGAGAACACCGTGGCCGCTCGGGACGAGACGAACGGCGCTGTCGGCGCGGTGGCGCTCCTTGCTCCTCCGCAGTCGCTTCCCAAGCGAGCGAAACTCCCAAAAGAGGAGTATGTCCGGCGCTACCAGGCGGCTGCGTGGCACGGCCTGGGCATCATCTTCTTGATCGACCGCAAGGAGCCGCCAGTCAGCCAGCTCTGGAACCCGATGCCCTTTGAACCCGGCCACACGGGGGACTTCGACAGCCTTGCGGACGAAGTAGACGAAAGCCTGCGCACGCTCCGAAAGGACGAGACGATCTGGATTCCGATGGAGGACAGCCGCGACGCAGAGGGCCCCGTTCGCATCGCGATGCACCGCGCTTTGAGCAAGCACGGTTTCCGAAGATCGCTGGGCAAGGATGGCGGCAAGGCCTGTCAGGGGTTCTGGCGTCGTGCCGAATCGGACGGTGTGTGGATACGGTCGGAGGGCACCCCGAGTCGGATCGCGCTTGAGGTGAAGTACCGCGAGGACTCTAGCGCTCCGTTGTGTCAAATCATCGACGACCTGGGCCACGCCGATGCGGTCATCAACGTGCGGGTGGCGGACGGCAAGACCACGCAATACGAGGCGGCCTTCAAGTCGGCGATGGAGGCCGTGCAGCAGCGGCTCCCCGTTCGTTACGTCGAGCTTCCGTCCCCATGCCGAGACGAGTCAGCGTGATGCGCTCGGTGTTTGTCGAAGCCCAGACGTCCGGCAAGACTTACGAGGTCGACCTGTTGGCGGGCACGTGCACGTGCAGGACGCCTGAGAAGCCCTGTTTCCACGTGCTCAAGGCCAGGGATATCCACTCGGAAGGATGCAAGCGGTCACGGTTCGAGATCGTCAGCGCACTGCACAAGGAGATCCGCCGCGGCGAAGTCGAGATGGCCCTTTACTGGGCGGACCTCCTGAGCAAGTACAGCGACGATTACGTCCGGAACTACATTCGTCGGATTGTCGGCGAGGAGACGCGCAACTGGGTCCTCTTCATGCGGGCCCTGTCGCCCGGCGCGTCGACCTATCGCGACCTGGTCGCCGCCGTCGCGGCGAGCCGCAAGAAGTGGGAGCACAAGAACGGGTACCGCCTTTTCGAGGAGCAGGTGCGCTCGTACAATCGAGAGACGTATGATGGCCGGCCCTGGCCGGAGGTTCTCAGCAGGTTGACCCGCGCCATCGCGCACGACGACGTGTCCGAACTCTACGACGCCTGGACGACGCTCGATTCGTGCGGCCATCCCGAGGCCGTGGACGCGATGGACGATGTGCTGATCGCGGCGTCCGAGAAGAGGTTTCCGGTGATCGCGGGCCAGCCGGGGCGTTCTTTGAGTCCTACACGGAATCCACCAAGCAAGACGTCTGGGAGGCCCGCCTCTCGCTCGTCGAGATGATCGCGGGAGCGTGGGACGCCTCGATGAACGAGTCCCCGCACGGCGCCGGACTTGTGCGCGAGTTCGACGACGGACAGGTGCTCCGGAGGTTCCCGCCCTACGTGTACGATCGGCACGTGCGACAAGGAGCGAGGCGCATCGAGGAGCACCGGGAGACGATCGCGCCGATGAAGCCGCTGCCCGACGGAATCGACCTTCGATGGTCGGGGCAGATTGAGGGTGTGGGCTGGCGATATGCGGCCTTCGCCCAGTTCGGGGAAGCGTACCGGGAAGTGCCGTGGGAGCATGTCGAGATGACGGCCCAATACTGGGACAGGGCTTGCGGGTTTCAGGCGGCGCTCGAGGAGGGCAGCGAGGGTTGAAGACCCGAGGAGGGCTACGAGCATCGAGATCAGCCTATGGCCCCTTGAGCAGTTGACGTGCCCCGCGGCAATGCTCAGGTTGCTCGAGTCATTCAGAGAGGCAGGAGGGACCTGGCCCTGCGATCGCCTCGGCAACCTCCGCGTGAGCGGGAAGGTGCCAACGCCAGCCCCGCGCAAGCGGGGAGCGATGGAGCGAACGATGGCTGGGAACGAATTGGCGGCGCGCATGGAGCTGTGCCGCGAGTGCCTCGTCCTGCGGGGACCGTTCTTCGACTCGCACAACGGGTGCGAGCGGGTGCAACGGTGCGGGTGCGAGCCGCGGGAGCCGCTGTGGAACGCGTTCGACTACAACTGCGCCGCCGAGCTTTGCCCCTGCTGCGCATCGCGTGTGATCGGGTGCGGGTCGAAGTGGAGCGTCTTCTTCTGCGAGGAATGCAAACCTCACGTTGTCGCATACAACGGCGCCGCGGGATTGACGGTGATTCCCATCGGACGCCACTCGATGATGGACGGCCGCGTTGAACACCCAGCGCGCCCGGAAGGGCAGCGCGCGTAGGGCCTTCGCTCGCGGCCTGTCCGAGGTGTTCGACGGGATCGGTCCACTCGAGCGGTTCCACCACGCGCAGGTCTCGGCGCATCGTCTCGTTCGATCGAGCCCCCGAAGTCGACCGTGCCCGTGCCGCAGTACATCGA
>CAWKAF010000050.1:0-6039 GCA_963847465.1 uncultured delta proteobacterium
GGTCTGGCCTTAGTGCCGGGTGCTGAATTGCTCGCGGAAGGTCGTCTCCGATTTCTCGATTACCTTGTGCCAGCCATTCCCGCACGGAGGCTTCATGCCGAGGTCGTAGATCAAGAATCGGAGAACCTCTTCAAGCGTGACCCAGCCAGTAGGAACGTGGAGCTTGTCGAGATCCAGCGCCGCAGCACCAGGAATCGCGATCGAAGCTTGCTGCTGCACGTGATGGCGGCAGTGTTTATTGCCGCCGCGAAGGCCGCGATCGTATTCCCATCGAATCAGCGCTTGCACCTTGGGACCGTCAGCGGCCTGGAGCCGGTACCAATATTTCAACGTCGTAAGCCTGTACTCGCGCTTGGTGTGACGTTCGGCCGAGACAAGCTGTGCAACCCAAAAGAACAACTTACCGTGCTTGGTATCAATCGGCACGGCGATTGGGGCGTCACCCCGCCGGAAACCAATATGCGCCTTGGCTTCGGTGACATCCGAGAGCACCGTGCAGTCTTTCGACACGGTTTCACGGAGCAGCTTGGCCAGATGCTCCCGGAAGGCGTCGAAACACTTTTGCGGCGTCGTGCCGATGATGGGCAAACGACGCCCAGCCTTTAGCGGGGGACAAGTAGCATACGCAACCCCGTCAGCTCATCCGCAGCGATCGTGCTCCGGAGATCCCACAATCGAGCGTCTGGAACGCCTCGACCCGAGAAACCCCGAGCATAGCTTGGGCGCCTCGATCGATGCGCTTGAGGAGATCAGTCTGGAAAGGACTTTCGTCTTTTCCGTAGCGCCGTTCGCATGTCCGTTTCGCATGGTGGTACCGTCCGTAACGTTATCACTGCCAAAAGAGTTTCCCAGTAAATTTGCAGCTGGCGTCGAGCGTTCGCGCACTTACGCGATCCACCACGCAAACACGAGCCCACAATCGCCCCAGGGCGACGCTGCAAGTCGTTCCTGGGGCGACGGTCCTCCTACTTCGCGCGCCTGACGACGGCGCAGGGCAATCGCGGACTTGGTCCGGTCACCGTGGTACCTTCGCCTTCGGCGCCTTGGCGCCGTCAACCGGATCGCTCGGTCCCAAGACGTGCCGGCCCTTGGGCGAGGGCCCGATGCAGCGGCTGATCGCTTCAACCCGTGGCGCGCGTCGAGCGACGCGTCTCGTGTAGCCCGAGCAACGCCAAATGTCTCTCGCGACGGGACCGAGCAGAGGCCGGCACGACCAAGGGCGACTTCGTTTCGACCGCGGCGTTGGCGTCGGGTCCTGCCGCGGCGATGAGCGCGTCGAGCGCGTCCGTGAGGGACTGCGGATCGCCAACGTCCGCGTCGAGCAAATCGGCGATCTGCTGAAGTGTGTCGCTGGGGGACTGAGGTGGACCCCACTCTTCGGACCACGGGCGGGTTGTAAGGTGGAGTCTGCGTCTTCTCTCTCTGTATCATGCATATAATAAATCGGTAGTCTCCTCTCCGTTCGATCTGCGCGCGGTCATCCAAGGTGACCCCACCCTCGATGCGAAGCGCAGGAGGGGGAGCGCGAGGGGGAGACTGGCAAGTTGGGGACGAGGCTGTGGACGGCGGAGTGCGGCGTCACGCCGCCTTCTTCGCCTGTCCGTCGTAGAATGCGGCAGGCGTCTGGTAGCCGAGCGCCTGGTGCGAGCGCTCGTCGTTGTAGAAGCCGAAGTAGCGGCCGATGCCGGCTCGTGCCTCGGTCATGCTGTCGTAGGCGTGCAGGTAGACCTCCTCGTACTTGAGCGAGCGCCAGAGCCGCTCGACGAAGACGTTGTCCAGGCAGCGGCCCTTGCCATCCATGCTGATCGCGATGCCGCGGTCGCGAAGCGGCGTGGTGAAGGCCTCGGCCGTGAACTGCGCCCCCTGGTCGGTGTTGAAGATCTCCGGCTTGCCGAAGCGGGCGAGCGCCTCCTCGAGCGCCTCGACGCAGAAGCTGGAGTCGAGCGTGTTCGACAGCCGCCACGACAGCACCCGACGCGAGTACCAGTCCATGATCGCGACCAGGTACACGAAGCCGGCTTCATCGGGATGTACGTGATGTCGGTCGCCCAGACCTGATTCACCGGGCGATCGTGAGGCCGCGCAGCAGGTACGGATACACGACGTGCTCGGGATGAGGCTCGCTGGTCTTGGGCTTCGGCGCGATCGCCTCCAGCCCCATCAAGCGCATCAGCCGCTGGACGCGCTTGCGATTGACCTCTCGGCCCTCGCCCCGCAGCGCGTCGGCCAGCTTGCGGCTGCCGTAGAACGGGTACTTCAGATGCAGCTCGTCGATCCGCCGCATCAGCGCGAGCTGCTCGGGGCTCGTGGGCTCGGGCTCGTAGTACAGACCGGAGCGCGACACCCGGAAAAGCTCGCACTGGCGACGCACCGACGGCTCGGGCTGATCATGGACGATCATCGCCCGGCGCTCCTTCAACCCAGACGTCCGAGCCCTTTGGCTAAAAAATCGCGCTCGACCGTCAGCTCCCCAATCTTCCTGAGCAGTTGCTCCTCGCGCTCGCTGCTGCCGCTTTCGCTCGCGGTCTCCGGCCCGCTGCGGAACGCGCGGGCTGCCTTCTCGATGAACTCCCGCTTCCAGGTGTAGATCTGGTTGGGGTGCACGCCGAACTGCTTGGCCAGCTCCGGCACCGTCGCCTGCTCGCGTAGCGACGCGATCGCGACCTTCGCCTTGAACTCCGGGGTGTACTTCGTACGGGTATTCTTCTTCATCGCTCCTGCTCCTTTTGGAGCAGGCTCCCCGTACCACCTTAACCCCTGGTCCGAAATCCGGGGTCCACCTCAGACTGCGTGGGAGTCTGACCGGGAGTATTTGAAGGATCCATAGCTGTCTCGCTTTCTGCCCGGCTACGCGCCAAGCCCATCGTTCTACGTACGTGATTCACGAACTCGATCCCGCGCGCGCGGACGTCGAGCACACCTGTCGTCGCTCGGCGGATCATCATTGCGCCGCCTCGGCCTGAGCCAGTGCGCCCTTTGCGCGCGCGATGGCTGCTGCCTTGCGCCCGCGCCTCGTCGTGACGAGCTCGGCGTACATCGCCCGAAGGTCTTTCTCCTCGCTAAAGGGCGTGTCATTCGTGCGCCACTGGTGCCCGTGGTGCTTGACGTGATTTTCCTTCGCCGCGCGGGAGTGCGCGATCTCTCGCTCGAGCGCGAGCGGTTCCCAGCGCGTGTCGTCGAGACCGAGTGCGACCCACTTCTCCCAGAGGTCTTGATCGATCGTGCCGCGTCCCGTGACGTCGCCCATCGCTTTCATGCAACACGCGAACGACATCCGCGCGAGCACTCTTTGGGCTCGATCCATCGCCTGGTGAAAGGCCATGATCCCGCTTTGCGGAAGCTCGCCGCACGCTTGCTTCGCCGCTAGAAACTCCCTCTCCAATCGGCGACGGCGCTGTGCTCGGACCTCGACGTCGTCTCGCAGTGCTAGCGCCTCCGCGGCGTCGTCCGAGCCGAGGTCGTACCGCTCTTGCGCTACGGCCCAAGCACGATGCGCTTGGTCGAACACGGGGCAGATTTTCGCGAGCACGTCGGCGGCGCCGAGGAAAGCAGCCGCTTGCCCTTCGAGCCGCTTCAGGTGCCCGGCGAGGTATGCCGTAGGCTCGGCGCGGTGGGCACGCCTCGAGTTCTTTCGTGAGCGATCGGACGACCTCGATCATGTTGACAAGGACGCCGGCTCCGGCAACGTTCACGTGCGAGAGCGCGGCCTTTGGGATTTGCGAGATGATGTCTACGCGTTCCACTTGATTCCTTCTTTCATTGATTGAAAATCGTTTATTGCTCGGTCGAGTTCCGCGAGATGCTCTGCGCCGATAAGCCGCACAGGCTGATCCGCGCCCTCGTATCGAAGTAGCACGGCCGGCTCTCCATTGCGGCTGCCCGCGCCAACGTCGAACGACTTGCACCCTGGAGGCGATATCGTGCCTACGCGCTGGGCACCGGGCGAGGTTGCCGCCTTGACGGCGCGAAGGAGTACGCGGATATCGTCGTGGTCGAACTGAAAAACGATCAAGACGTTCTTTGATGCCGCGTCGATCAAACGAACGTGCAGCCTATCGCCTACGAGGGCAATTTCTCGCGCGTTCGCGCCCGTATCATACAACGCGCTCGGATAAGATCTTCGCCACGACAGGCGTCGAGCGTGGGAGGGGGCGTCCGCGGGCGTCGGTTTGCCGCTGCTGTATTTGGTCGGGAAAGCGTATAATTTGCGTCATGGCGTCTGGCTCGAGATTGCGGCTGCGATCTCGCGAAGCGCATCCGCGACCTTGTGTAAAGTGTCTGCTTCGTCGGAGATCACGTCAAACCGCCTTTGCAAGGCAGATCCTTGCCATTGCGATCGAGCCCAATCGCACGGGTTGCCTGGCTAGGAGCCGGAGCAGGGTCATTCGCGACAAGCGCAAGGTCTCGGCCGTGCGAATCTCGCCCAGCTTCGCCATGCGGGCGACGAGCCGCGCCATCTCGCTGTCGTTGAGAAGCACATCGGAAGGATCAGCAATGAGCATGACGACTCACCTCACGAGTAAGGACCGTTCGGGGCAGAGAAATCGCCCCACATCTGTTTTTTCTCGGTTTCTCCGAATTGCCCGACGGCGCGATCGACGCGCACCCACAGACTCGCGGGGCGCTCGACGTCGGCCGGGGGATTCACGAGCTCGAGCCACACGCCGTGTAGCCAGTCTTGGCGCGTCCCTACGAACTTTAGGCGCGCCCCGCGGATCGGCAACTTGCGCCGTTTCAGGCGCTCGAGCACGTCGGCTTGCTCGTCGGCCGCGAGGGGGGCGCGCACGCGCGGGGCCTCGGCTTTTGGCTCGAAGCGTGCGCGTGATGGGCGCTCGTAGGCGGTCGGCTGGAGTCCGAGCGTGTCGCGGTGACACGGCTCGAGCTTGTCGACGTCGCCGAGCTCGCGAAGGCGATCTCAGGGCCCGTAGTTCGAGGTAGCGCGAGGCTGGCGAGCGCTGGCCAAACCCCTCATCGAGTCGGGCGCGGACGCCGAGCCGCTGACGCTGTCCGAACTCGATGATCTTCTCGAAGGCGATGCGCGGCTCGTCGTCGATTAGGTCGGGGTCAGGCCCCGGCCCGCGGGTCGGCTTGCAGTGGAAACACACACACGGCGCCGGCCGAGGCGCCGGAACGAGTCGCAGCGCCGGGCGACCCGTCGGGAGCAAGTCGGCGATGTATTGCCAGCTCCTCGGGCGCTAGACCCGCGCAACACCAGTCGATCGCAGGCGCCAGCGCAAGGCGCGGCGCTCCACGAACCCACCCTGGGTGTGCGCCCCGAAAGCTCGTCGAGCAACGACCTGGCGCGACCGGCGACGCCTTCGCGACCGTGGGACGCTGGGTGCGTGACCATCGTGCCACAGGATTCGGAGGACATGAGCCGCGCGCGCCCTTCGGACCATGCGCCGGAGTCGCCCGCGTCACGGGCGCGGCGCCATGCGCGGAGGAACTTGGCGCGACCGGCGCCCGGGGGGCGCTCGCCGTCAGCCTGCGAGTAAGGGCGCGGAGCCGGCGCCGGTCAGAAACTGGGCAACGAAGGGGGCAAGAACCTCGGCGAACGCGCGCAGCGCGTCGCTCGGAACGGAAGGACCAGACATGGACCGAAACCCGATTCGACCGCGGCGCGCGGTCGGTTCGTTCGTCGTCGTCGTGCTCCACGGGCCGCGACCCTCGGGGGTCGGGTAGATTTCCCTCCGGCGCAGCTGGCAAGGGTGCGCGGTCGGCCCCGCGGAACCCGAGTGCGCGGTCTCCACTTCAAAGCTAGCCCCGCGTCGAGAATCGTCAAGCATCACCCCAGCCCGACGACGGTCAGCGCCGACGGCGCTCGGCGAGGTCGACGACCTTGGCCTGGGGGCCGAGGCATCGCGAGCGAGCGCGCTCGAGCCGGGAGTTCCGCGGGGCGCAGCAGGGCGACGACGTCGAAGCGCTCGGCCTCGGCCGCCGCTGTCAGTGCCACGGCTAACGCAGCATCGATCGGATTGGACGTGTCGGGATTTCCGGGTAGGCGCGGGCTTCGACGGGTCTCCGGCGCCTTTCGTCCTT
>CAWKAF010000051.1:0-9880 GCA_963847465.1 uncultured delta proteobacterium
AAGGGGGGCATTCGAATCGAAACGTGGAGCGACGCATCGGGGATCGAGGCGGCGATCGCCTACGGCGGCGTTGGTCCTAATGCCCGTGGCCTGCCTGGCGTCGTGCACTGTGTGGCCAGCACCGGCGGGGGGCCTTGACGCTGAATGGCAGCCGGAGAGACGTCGTCGACGCGAGGGCCCGGGCCCGTAACTGACCGGCGTGTTACGCCCGCCGTGTGAAGAGCACGAAGAGCCCCTCGACGAGCCACGAGTTCCTCGACGTGCTCGCCGACGTCATCGCCGATTCGCGTGGCGGTCAAAATGACCGATGCGGCAGCAATCCCATCGGAGCCGCAAAGGGTCGGCTGGGACACTCCAAGGAAGCTCTGGCGGCATCGGCGATGGTGATCAGATCCTCGGGACCGGGCGATCTTCGGGAACGTCGCTTCATCAAAGCGCGGAACCTACCTGAACCTTGATCACGACGGGAAGGAGTATCCGCCGCGACCGCCGCTTGTCACGCGCTCCGACCGTCGGAGCTATCGGCGTGGATGTTCTGTCGGGCCTCGAACAGCGGTTCCTCCCAGCGGTAGCGGCGGCCGGGCCCCGCGCCCTCGCCGCTTGTGATGCTGAACACACGTCTAGCATAGGCGGGTCCCACTGCAACTCGTCGAAGCGGCGCACGTCCGGGTCGTCTGCGACGGCCGCCGCACGGCTACCGCGGAGGTCTGCGGCAAGCGGACCTCCCGTGGTGCGGGTGGTGGCGGCCGTCCGGAACTTCAAGGCCGTCGGCTCGCACCACGATCCCGGCAGCCACCACGCCAGCGCACGGGCCGAGAAAGACTCCGAGTCGAGCGGGTCGGGACGGTGGTACTGCCCGGCGTGCGCGCGAAGGACGCACCATCATAGATGGCGACCAGGGTCCACGATCCCTCTGGTAGCCTAGGGCCGTCGGGCGGCGCGACCGGAGCGATTGACTTTCTGCTGTTCCTGCGGCAGATTATCGGAAGGGTAGCTACTAGGCCCGCGCTCTATGTACTCGCACGGGTTCTCTTCACACTAGCGCACCTTGCAAGAAGCGAAATGGATGGCGCCCGCCCGACTATTCCCGACGCAGCCTCCGTCAGCGTCGAAGAGCTTGCCCGGTAAGCCAGACGAGCTGCGACGTGCGTTTGCTGCCCTCAAGCAGCGGCGTGACGTCGCCCGGCTCCTAGACGTGCCGTACTTCCAGTTCGAATGGTTGCTACGGCGGTCGCCTCCGCAGCACCGTTACGACCGTATGCAGGTAAAAAAAAGGCGGGGCGACTCGCGATCTGCTCGTGCGGGGGACTCGCTGCATATTATGCAGCAGAAGCTGCTTCAGGTGCTGTCCGAGGTATATCAGCCCCGCGCATGCGTGCACGGGTTTGTAAGGAACCGAAGCATCGTCTCGAATGCGGCGCGGCACGTCGGTCGCACATGGGTGTTGAACGTCGATCTCAAGGACTTTTTCCCAACAATCCACTTCGGTCGCGTACGGGGAATGTTCATGAGACCTCCGTACAGAGTCCCGGAGGAAGCAGCCACAGCCTTGGCCCAAGTCTGCTGCCATGCGAATCAACTGCCGCAGGGTGCCCCAACCTCTCCTTTGGTCGCGAACATGGTTTGCGCACGGCTCGATGGCGACTTGCTCTCCCTAGCGAAAGCGCACCGAGTAACCTACACCAGGTTTGCGGACGAATCTGACGTTCTCAACGAACCATCCCTCCTTTCCCACTTCCTTCGCGTCTAATCCAAGCCCAGCTCGGTGGTCCGGCACGGTTCTGGGCCGCCAGGTCGAACATGCGCTGAGCCACAACGGTTTTGCGCGAATCCAGAGAAGACGCGCCTTCAACATCGGACAGGACGGCAAGAGGTAACCGGCCTCAACGTGAATCGAACGCCGAACGTCCACCGGACCTACGTGCGCCAGCTACGCGCGATGTTGCACGCCTGGGAGAAGTTCGGCCTTGATGCGGCTGCCGACGAGTTCCACCGCCGATTTGATTACAAACATCGAAACCCAAAGCGGACTCCAGTGCAGTTTGAGCACGTCGTAGAAGGCAAGCTAGGCTTCCGTAGCATGGTGCGCGGAAATGCGGATCCGCTCGTGATAGCCCTCAGCGATCGTTTCGACAAACTCGTCGGTCGCTCGCCCCGCGCTCGCCCAAGTCTCCATGACAATATCCGCGCGGCCATGTGGATACTCGAACACGTAACCGACGGACCCGGGGGTGCGGAGGTTATCCAAGGGACGGCTTCGAGCTTCGAGGGATCGGCGTCCTTACTTGCGCGCACGCCGTTGCCGAGAATACAGAAGCATTCCGCTGGAACCTTACGGACGTTCGAAAACCAGCCAAGGTGCTGTTTCGGTCCGACGAGATGGACCTAGCCCTACTCGATCTAGGGCCCCCTCAAAGCCCGCTGCCTTTCGCGTCCGAGTACGTACCCCTCATTTGGAGCGAGGTCATAATGGCCGGGTTTCCTAATCACCGAATGGTGATTCGGGATATTTTCCGAAGACCTCGGTTTCTGGTCAACGGCCGATTTATGGATACTTGCGTTGGCTCGTCGATGGCCCGGTAGTAGCTGGGATGAGTGGCGGTCCTGCCCTCAATATTGCAGGTGAGGTCGTCGGTGTCGTATCAACGGGGGCAAGTAGGCTTGCAGAGGCGAACGAGACCGAATGGCACGGGTTCATCCCGGCCTCTACAATCCTGAGCTTCATCGAGGCAGCGAGGGGCGCGGGTGTGATGTTAGGCCCGGAGTGACCCGCGCCCGTATCGGGCATGCCGTCGCGCACAATCGGTTAGCCCGTAGGCGTCGCGGCCTGCTCTGACCGCTGGGCGGACCAATTCGCACCTTCGCAATTCGTGACCCGAACGTCACCACGGTGCTGCACTCGCGGCTGACCATGCGTCGCATGGGCCGTGGCCGATGAAGTGCGCGCCTATATCGCCTCGCTGCGCCGCATCGCGCGCAACGTCAAACGCTGGAAGGGCGAGGGCATGATCGATGGGTCGCCCTGGGCGTGGCGGAAGCGCAGAGGGGCTTCCGCCGCGTGAAAGGACACAAGGACATGCCCGCCCTCGTGGCCGCGCTTCGTCCCGCTGCGAAGATCGTGGCGCCCACCAAGAAGGTCGCGTAAGGAGTCGTTCACACCGCCGCCGCTGCTACGCGAAGTTCAACGCGAGGCGGGGCGTTCCCCGCGAGCCACCGGCTGGGAGTTCGCGCAGGACTATCTCGACATCGACAACGACCGGCACCGCCTCGCAAGTGACGGCGCAAGGGAGGGGGTACTGCGCGCACTGAATCGCATCGGTGAGGACGAAGATGCGCAGAAATGGATCAGGGAACGGAAGGCGCCGATCTTCTTCGTCGGCGTGGACGACAGTGCGTACACTTGCCACGTTCCAACGGACCTTCCGAAAGGGGCCGCGATCGTGATCTTGGCAGCGGGCGTGACGAAGCGACCTGTGGAGCAAGTCGCGGCCGTCGCCGCACACGAAATCGGACACGTCTGGCTGCGCGACCACGGACAGGCGACCGGTGGGCAGCAAGAGGAACTCGCCGCGGACGCGAAGGCCGCCGAATGGGGCTTCAAGCGTGACCTCGCTGTGTCACGCGCTGCCGATGTCGCCGTCGAGAGCGACCAGAAGCGGAAGGAGCAGCTCCAGGCTCGCGTCGATGCGCTGCGCGGCTAGAACGGCACGCGGACGATGAGTCGTCGCCCCTGGTAGGCTCGATCCGTGCCGCTTCCTCGAATGTATCACTTCACGCGGAGCGTCGCAGCGATCCACGCCGTGGATCACGGACTCGCGCGTGCTGTGACGCCGAACGATCCGCTCCCCGAGTCGGGTGTCTGGCTCTCGCCCAACCTCTACGTCGAGGGTTCTGAGTTTGGGCCGATCGGCCTTCGCGTGGCGGATCATCATCTCGCCGCGTGCGAATGCGTCTACATCGGGCCGAAGCCAGGCAACCCCGGCCGCCATCGGTTATTGCTTCTTCCGAACGGAGCAAACCTTCCTGAAGGTGTCGCCCGGCAACCGACCCCCGAGGGTCTCCCTAACGCTCAGGATGCGTGCGAGCTGCTCCTGGTTGGCGATGTACCTGCCGCACAGATCGAAGGCGTTATCTTCGGTGACGAGCGGGGGCGAAGCGAAGAGGCGTCGCAGCTCGAACACACGTTCTTCTTCGCGCATTTGCTCGCGGGCAACCACCGACTACTCGGGGCGACGAAAGACCCGCATTCCACGGTCTGGTCGGTTCACGGCGGATGGTGGACCTTTGACAAGCTCCGTGGGCGTCTGGTCGAGGCTGGGGCTCGACAAGGCGGTGCTGCCACCGCAGCGGGTGTCAACGCCGTCGTTCGTAGATTTGCGACGCACGGACTAGGCGGGCGCGATGGGCTACAAGCTCTGGACCGCGAGAGCATCCACCGCCGGGTCACGGAGGCGTACGCGGCTGCGTACCTCGCCGCGACCAGCAACGCCCTCGATCTCGCGGATGATCGCCCGTACGTCCCCGAGGAAGAGTGACGCATCCTTGTCACGTCGTGTAACAAGGAGCGCTGAACCGGCTGACGATCATCCATGTTTTGCAGGCGATCGGTGATCGACCGGGCTTCTTGAGGATCATCTTGGGCACGCTCAAGCTCGCGAGATCGTTCGGAGGCGTCTTCGCCCGCGTAAACAAGCGCGGCTCGGCTCCGCGTCCGCTTGACGATCGACGATTCGCCTTGGTTTCTTGAGCCCACGGAGGTCGCCTCGAACCAGTAGTAGCCCCGACGCTCGCCCTCGAAACAGGGCGCGGAGCGGTCGCTTCCGTGTGAGAGAACCTATCCGGGTCGACCTTCCCCGCGGGCCGCTGCCGGCGAGCCCGAACGGCCCGCCGGCAGGCGGGAACTGTCAAACCAGGGCGCCGGCGGCGCGCTCGAGATCGAGACGCAGCTCGGCATCTTCGGTGTGACGCGCGACCCAGGAGATGGCGTTGGAGGCTCGCCATGCGGTGTTGCCCTCGGGCAGGTTGATGACGTCGGGGGACTCGAAGGCGTCGACGACCGACTTTTGCACCTGCTTGGGTAAGGTGCGCGTCGCGGTCGAGAGCTGGGCCTTGCCCATCGCGCGGTCGTGTGCGGCGCGGATGTGCTCGATCATCCGGTCACGGCCCGCAGGCCCGAGCGCCCCGCGGACGACATCGCGAAGTGCCGACACGCTTGCTGCGGTATCGAGTCGGTGGGTACGGTCGGAGAATTCGATCGCCTCGCTGAGGCGAGCGCCGAGGTGCACCTGCTTGAGGAGATTCTCGCGTGTCATGCCGTTGAGGCATACGACGCGAAGTGCGAACGTTCGGAAGGAGTGCGTTCCGTTGCCGAAGTCGCTGTTGGACCACTCGCCCCCGTAGACGAGAAACTCTCCCGGGATGGGCTCGAGGATGCGCGGCACGATCACCTTGATCGCCACGCGTGTCTCGGTCGCTACGCCGTCGATCGGGACGGCTCCCACGCTGCGCGCTTCGGTAGCGAGGGCATCGACCAGGGGTCGCGAGTCGAGTCGGCGGTACTTGTCGCTGACCCATCCGCGCAACTGGCCCCGGACACTGCGTGCGAGCACCCGCACGTCGCCCGCGTTGCCGTGGTGCTGCGCGAGGATCTCGGAGGCGAGCTGATGCTGCCACGGGGCCGATTGCGGCGCGGCGAGCTCGCGCAGGTACGGAAGTGGCACGCCGGCGCGTCCGGCGATCTGTCCGAGCGCGAAGTCGGTCGGTTGGTACCAATCGTCGGCGACGCGGACGCGAATGCCGGTGGGGGCGACATCGAAGCCGGCGGCGCGCGCGCGCACGATCTGGTCACGGGGCTGGTCGCGCTCAATCGTGGTGATGACGTCGGCGGCGCGCCTGGCGCCCTCGTCGATCTGGCGCTGCAGGATGGCGCGGTAGCGCGCGGCGTCGGGGCTATCGTCGGAGAGCTTGGTGACGGTTGGCGTCGCTGGTTCTAGGGGCGTGTTGGTCACGAGGTCGTCGGGTTTCGTTTCGTCGAACATGGGGCGTTCTCCTTGTGCGAGCCGCTTTCGTCTCGGCTCGTTCGCCCCCAGGCGGGCCCCCCGGAGCTCCTCGAGATGCCCGGCTGCATTTCCGGAGGGCGTCCCCTCCGGGGAAACCGGAAAAGCAGAAGCCGGGCACCCCCGAATGGGGCCGGGAGGTCTCGAGGCGCGACCAAGGGGGGGCCCGCGCGAACGAGCCGAGACGAAGGCGCTTGACACCGGGAGAAGCCCGAACGACGAAGCGGGAGACCGAAGGTGGAGAACTGCCCGCTGCGCGGCGCGTCGGCGAAGGCAGTTCCGGATCATGCCGCCGTGATCCAGAAACCAGCGACTTGTTCTGCACGGAAGGAGCACCGCGCGCGCAGCGGGTCCCGGCGCTGCTCGAGACGTGACCCCGCTAGAGTCTGGCAAAGCGATCGCGGATCTCGGCGCGCAGTCGACCCCCAAGCGGCTCGTTCCGGGCGCCCTTCTTCGCGTCGGCAACGACGTGGGCCTCTAGCTCGGTGAGCTCCTTGAGCTTGCGGAAGTGCAGCTCGATGCCTGCGACGATGGTTTCTTGCTCCATGCGCTCCGACGGGCGGAGGAGGCGGTGCAGGTCCTCCCAGTCGTACTCGCCGCCGCGGAGCTTGGTGAAGAAGCCCGGGGGATCGAAGGCATCGCGCACCTGCCACAGCTTGAGCACGACGAGGCCGCGTAGAAGGTCGCCGTCGAACTTTTGGCGTGCGAGCAGATGCAGGTCGTAGAGGTCGCGAACCTTGGCCCGCTGGAAGGCGGCTCCGTCCCCACTCAAAAGTTCCGACAGTCCGAACTGACCACCGAACCGTGCGACGCCCTGCGTCACGGACAGCCGGGTGCCCCCGCCGTACACTGCTGCCCCGTGACTATTGAACCACCGCACCCCGTCAGGCCGGCAGGCCGTCAGCGAGGACGAGGTCGCAGGCCCGAGGAGCGAGGTTCGTCCGCACCTGTCCCTGTGCGCCGTCCCGTGGCTTGCCATCACTGCGGAGGGGCTGCCGTTGCTGCCGCTCGATGCGCGGGCGGCGTACCTCCTCTCGCTCGTGGACGGCCGCTGCACCGTCGAGATGATCCTCGACATCTGCGGACCGGAATCGAGCGAGACGGGGCGTTGGGCATCCTTGCGCACCTGCTCCTTCTTGGAGCCGTCGAGCTTCGTGATCTTGACACGGCGCGACGGCTTCCTCCCCGTGGCCGCGCCGCGCTCGCTCGCGCGGGGCCGGCGGCACCCCCGGCGGGCAAGGTCCACGTTCGGTCGCGCGCGACCTAAAAGCGCATGACGAGGAGGGCAACCGCGACGACCACGATTCCGAAGACGGCGAGGAAGACGTACGCCTTGAGGAGCGGCTTCCCGAGGCGCCTTTCGGCACTCGCCTTGATGACGGCCCACACGTCCGGCCACCCGACTGCAGCGCGTCGATCCACCACGCCTCCCGAGAAAGGACGCCAGCCCGGATGCTACGCTCGCCGCGATGACGCCGAAGACCCCTGTACTCGATTCTGTTCATCGGCCGCGACGGCGATGCCTGGCGACTCTACGTCGCACCGACCTCGTGGAAGCCCGAACTTCTTCGGCGGCGAATGGACGAGCGCGGAGAGATCTTTCCCGTGGCGGCACCCGACCTCGCGGACCTGGACCGCGTGATGTGGAATGCCGATGCGCCCTTCGAGAGGCGACCGACAACGGACGGAGGCGTGGAGGTCCTCGCCCAAGGAAGGTCCGCCAAAGTACTGCTCCTCGGCTGGCTTGCGGGGATCGTGGGACGTCAGCCAACTCGTGCGACTCCGCGGAGACCGACATGCAGCGCCTCGCGGGAAGGCCGCTGAGATCCTAGCGGTGGCCTGGGGCAGGCTGCTCACGGGCGTCCGCTGCGAGCAGCCCACTGCAGCTCGGCGCGGTAGGTGCCGACGCAACCGTCCAGGTCGGTGGGCTCGAGGGTGCGCACGGCGACCGCGAACGTCTTCGCGGCCACGGACAGGGTGTCCGCGATGCGCCAAGCCCGGGAGTGCCACGCGCAGGCGATGCGTGCACAGTCGGCGTAGCCGGCGCAATACCCGAGCGCGAGCAGACAGGTCTTCGGTCGTGCCCGCGCGCTCGACGAGCTCCCAGGCGTCCGCATGCCCGCAGTCGTAGAGGGGCGCGCGCGTGAGCTCGGTCGCGAAGCCCTGAATGCTTCGGATCATCGCGGCTTGCAGGTGGCTCATGACTCCTCGGGCAGCATCACGGTGACGACCGGCTCGGCGTCGTCGCCGGGACCGACGACAGCGCGCAGCGCCACGCGCGAGGGGCGTACACTCGTGGTGACGCAGAGCAGCTCGAAGGCGATGTCGGGGCCGCCGCGGCTGCGGCCCACGGCCCAGCGCATCATCATCAGGACATCCCAGAGACGTCCATGGTCGTCGTTGCCGGCCCGCTTGGCGGGGGGGCTCAAGGCGACGCACAGCTCCCAGGCCGCGCGTGTCAGGGCGACCGGGTAGAGAAAGCCGGCTTCGCGTGCGGTCTCGGTGACGTCCACGAGCAGGCCGTCCGCAAGAGCTTCGGAGCGACTGTAAGCGCTGATGAGGTCGGGGTCCGTCGCATCGTTCTGGGTCTTGTCGTCCACGGTGGCTTCTCCTTCATGAGCCGCCTTTGTCTCGGCTCGTTCGCCCCCAGGCGGGCCCCCGGAGCTCCTCGAGATGCCCGGCTGCATTTCCGGAGGGCGTCCCCTCCGGGGAAACCGGAAAAGCAGAAGCCGGGCACCCCGAAGGGGCCGGAAGGTCTCGAGGCGCGACTCAGGGGGCCCGCGCGAACGAGCCGAGACGAAGGCGCTACGGACGAGAAGTCGACCTTTGGCGTCGCGCGTGACCGTTGCGACGATGTCCCCTCGTTCCGTCAGCCGTTCGAGTTCGCCGAGCTTTGCCGAGCGGTTCGGGTCATTCCGGCTGCTGGCCGATCCGACGCAGGGCTTCGCGGCGCCGCTCGACTTCGTCGTGAGGGCCTTCGAGTACGATGCAAGGATGAGCACTCCGGGGCGGGGCGGGGGGTCGATTGCCGAGGACGTCTTGGACAGCCTGCTGGAGGGCTGCCAGGTCATCGGCTTCGACTGGAAGTATCTCTACGTCAACGACACGGTGGTCACGCAAGGACGCCTGTCACGAGAACAGCTCCTCGGTCGCACGATGATGGAGTGCTACCCCGGCATCGAGGCCTCGCCCATGTTCGGTGCCTTGCGGCGGTGCATGACCGAGCGCCAGCACGACCGAATGGAGAACGAGTTCACGTTCCCCGACGGCTCGAAGGGCTGGTTCGAGCTGCGGTTCATTCCTGTGCCCGAAGGCACGTGCATCCTGTCTCTGGACATCACCGGGGAGAAACGTTCGGCAGCGGCGCTCGGCCGATCGGAAGAGCAGCTTCGCCACGCGCAGAAGATGGATGCCGTCGGCAGGCTGGCGGGCGGGGTGGCGCACGACCTCAACAACGTGCTCTCCGTCGTCCTGAGCTACACCGACATGATCCTCGCGGATCTCAAGACCGATGACCTGCTGCGCGCCGACCTCGAAGAGGTCCGAACGGCCGGCAAGCGGGCTGCAGCCCTGACGCGTCAGCTCCTCACGTTCAGTCGCCAGGAGGTCTTTGTGCCCAAGGTGATCGATCTGAACCAGGTCATCGGGGGGATGGAGAGGATGCTCGGGCGCCTTCTCGGGGCCGACGTGGAGATGACGCTGCTCCCGGCAGTTCGCCTGGGCAAGGTGAAGGCTGACCCAGCGCGGGTCGAGCAGATTGTCATGAACCTCGTCGTCAACGCGCGCGACGCCATGCCGCGCGGCGGAAAGCTGACCATCCAGAC
>CAWKAF010000052.1:0-32597 GCA_963847465.1 uncultured delta proteobacterium
GCCGAATATTTGAGCTGCCCTCGGCGTGCCCCGCGCCTACCCTCCACGTAGTTCCGCGGCAAGCTCCGGGATTCGCGGGCCGGTACGCCACATTGTCTCACCTCGCGGTGTTTCCCATGGCTCGAACGCGCACATCCAAGCTGTTCAACCGAGCGATTCCCACTCTGCCGGCCGCCCTTCTCTTGATCGCCAGCTGCACGAGCTCTGGAGGGTCCTCCGGAAGCGACCAGGAAGGCGACAGTGGGGCAGGAGCAGATAGTGGAGCAGCGAGCGGAAGCAGCGGAGCGGGCAGCATCGGCAATGACGGTGGAGCCGGTAGCAGCAGCGGCGGGACGACGTCCCCTGACGCCGGGTCACTTCGGGTCGACGCAGGAGTGGACGCAAGCTCCGATTTCGGTGTCGAGGCGGGTGGAGGCTCGTTCATGCCGGCGCCTCCGGGTTGGTCCTATAGCGACCTCGCTTGGGTGACCCAGTTCGGCTACAGCAGCATGGGAACGGATCCATCGGCTCCCAACCAGGGCACGTTCGTCGCGAACGGCCAGCCTGCTCCAAACACGTCGGTTGGCTTCTTCGATGACTGGAACTTCGGCAACCAGCAGGCGCCGGGGGCCGTCTGGAGCCGGAGCGGATCCAACCCCTATTGGGGCTCGTCCTCGGGAGCACAGACGGGAACTTACGCCTCCGGCCTCATGGCTAGCTACGCCTTCCCGGGCAACGTGTTCCAGACGAGCACCGGCGCCAATTCAGCGCTCTTCACCGGGTATTCTCCGCAAACCTTTTCCCGACAAGGTACGGGGCTCACCCTTTTTGATCACTACGTCGGCGGACCCGATCAGCTCGCGATCCAGAGCAACGGCTCCGTCTACTTCTACGAGTGGTCGAGCGGGATGATCAATACCGAGGGGAAGCGATACTTCCCATTTGGCAGCGCAACCGAGTTTTTCGCGCAGGTTAAAGCCCAGATGGCCGGCCCCAACAATGGCTCGTGGTCCGCCATTTGGACGCTGCCCGATCAAGGCGAGAACGGGACAGGGCAGGAAATCGACATTCAAGAATACAACGTCAGCGGGCCGGACCCGGACAGGATGTACTCGCACGTCCAAGCGCCAGCGGTGCAGTTCGCCTCGGGAGCGGCGAGCACTCCGCTCTACGCAGGTCACCACGTCTATGGGTGGCACGTGAACTCGGCGACGCAGACGGTTACCGCATACCTCGATGGCATCCAGACAGGGACGTTCACGGGCGCGCAAGTCGGCACCAGGTACTTCCTGATCCTGAACGCGAACGTCTCGTCAGGCCAGCAGTCGTGGCAGGTTTCGGAGGGCTTCGTCACGAACAGCAACGCCGACATGTCGATGAGCGTCGCCGAAATACAGGTATACCAGCGATAGCTGCGGAGTCAGCGGATAGACTCTCGGGGGAACAAAAGAAAATCGTCGCTGCCGCGGTGCACGGGCCTTTGTTTACGGCTCCGGCATTCTTTCGCGGATTGGGGAATTACCGCGGCTTCGCGGTAGTCCCATCAATACCGCAGAAGTAGCGGTGGACGAGGTTGCCGGTCGCTTCCATTCGAGCTGCTCGTAACTCCAGCTCTTCATGCGCTTGAGCACCAGCAGG
This sequence comes from uncultured delta proteobacterium, assembly GCA_963847465.1. Lineage (GTDB taxonomy): Bacteria > Myxococcota_A > Polyangia > Polyangiales > Polyangiaceae > Palsa-1150. The sequence goes on from CAWKAF010000052.1 coordinate 1,618, forward strand.
CGAAGGGTCACCTCCGCGGGAGTCCCGTAGCGGCCTCCCGTCCGCTCTGCGCAAAGGGCCACCTGCTCGCCGCAAGGAGTTGGTCGTGGTGATCGACCGGACCGAGTTCGCGCCGGCAGCAACTGCGTGTCTTGCCCCTAACGCACCCGCCGGCCGACGATGCGTGAACAAGGCGGGGAGTGCCGCGATGACCGTCGAGAAAGAGGCGGGAAAATATCTCGGCGGACATCCCGGAGTCCAGCAGAAGTGCGACCCCGGTCCTAGCTTGGCCACGAGATTCTTGAGCCATGAACGGGAAGGCCAGCGCCTACGCCAACCGTGAGACATTCCAGGACGCCTCGCTTTTTCACTGCCGGCCTCGGCTTGCTGATCGGTGCCGGGTGTTCAAGCTCAGGCGGCGGAGAGCCAGGGTCCGACGACGCCGGGCCGTCGTCCGCAACCAGCTCGGGTAGCTTCGGATCGGCATCGTCGGGGAGCAGCTCGAGTAGCTCGGGGTCGTCATCGTCATCTGGAAGCAGCTCCAGCAGCTCGGGGACCTCGGGGACCTCGTCGTCGTCCGGAAGCGGCTCCAGCGGCTCCGGATCCTCGTCGTCGTCCGGAGGCAGCTCGGGTAGCTCCAGCGGCTGCGGTAGTACCCCGCTGGCGCCGCCTGCGGGTTACACGGCAAGCCAGCGCACCTTCGACGACCCGTTCTGCGGCACGACCCTCGATTCGAGCAACTGGAACGCGTACATGGGTGCACAAGGATCGGTCTGGAATGACGAGGGCAATCTTCCGTTGCCGTACTCTGGTTCCAATCAACCTGGCGCGAACAACGAAGCGATGTTCGCACGGTCACAAGTGACCGTGAATGACGGGGCCTCGCTTGCGGCGGCGCGCAACACGAATCAGTACGCGAGCACGTTCCCCTGGATCTCGGGGGTTATCACGACCGAGGGCAAGTTCTCGATGCCCTCCGCGGGTTGGTACCTCCAAGTGAAAGCGCAGATGCCGGACACGTCGCAGGGCATGTGGCCGGCGATCTGGTTTCTGCCGGGTGTGAGTGGCACGGCGGACAATGAACTCGACGGCTACGAGGGCGGTTTTTTGGGGAGCGGCAATGCAAACGACATCATGCACTCCGACTTCTTTTCCGACCAGGGTCAGGTCCAGGCCGCGTACAACGTCGGAGTCGATCTCACCGCCGGCTATCACGTCTACGGTTTTGAGTTCAAACCAGGCGTATCCATCACAGCCTTCTTGGACAGCAAGCAAGTGTGGCAGGTTCTCGCATCCCAGGGATACACGATGGCCGCCGAGCCCTACGAGATCATTATCGAGTTGCAGGTCGCCGCTTCGCAGACCTCCGGTTGGCACACTGTCACGAGCGGGAGCACCCCGACTTCGACCATGAAGATCAGTGAAGTTCAAGTCTACGGCTTGTGACAATGCCCGAATCGAATAACGGCCAGGAGCCGTAGAGAGAAAGGCACCCATGCGCACTTACAGTCGCTCGCATCTTACGCTCGTCGTTCTTGCATCGCTGCTGGCGGCATGTGGATCGAAGGCGGGGGCATCCTCGGACCACCGCGAGACGAGTCCGAACACCGCATCCGACTCGGGTACCAACTCTCTGTCTAGCCCCGGGTCCGATGGAGGTCTGGAAAGCGACTCGGGAGCCGGTGAGGTGGACGCCGGCGGCGGTGGCGACGCTTACGCAGACTCGGGATCGGGGACCGGCGCGGACGCAGGGTCGGATGGTGGCGGCCCCAAACATCCCTCGACCAATCCAGCGGGAGACATGAGTGGCCAGAATCTTGGAAACTTCTTCGGTGGGTCGCCCGAGCCCGACTGGGGCAGTTTTGGCCCCAAGTTCAGCGTCATCCTCTTGCAACCGTGGAACTACGCGTGGATTGCCGACATCCACAAGGTCAACCCCAAGACGATGGTCCTCGAGTACAAGGACCTGTCGAGCAGCCGCAACGACGTGTGCGTGAACAGCAACAGCGCCTCTCTCATGTCGCAGTTGCCCGCGGGAATCGACGAATGCTGGGCGAAGAACAATCACCCGGAGTGGTTTCTCGTCGCCGACACGACCCATCCCACTTTGTCTGGGACCGATGGCATCAACACCACGAAATGCGGTCCGGCGAGCGCCAACGGGGGTAGCGGTGACATGCTCTACCTCGGTTACAGCAACGCGTGTGAGATGGATTACGGTAGCGCGGCTTACCAGCAGCAATGGACGACGAACGTCCTCGCGGACATTCAGCTCAATGGATGGGATGGGGTCTTCGCGGACAACGCCTTCGACAGAGGGGTGTACGGGTACTCCACCAAATACGACACCGATGCCGATACCCAGACCGCGATGATCTCGATGGTCAAGGCGGTGTGTCCCTCCCATCACGAGCGCCGGCAAGATGTGCATCCCGAACATGGGCAACGGCGGCGATGCGATGACCTATCCGAGCTTCTGGGGCACGCTCCTGCCCTATACCTCGGGAGGTCTGCAGGAATTTTTCCTCAGCTGGTCCGACGGCACGGACGTCAAGGGCGCTGCAGACTGGCAGGTCTACGCGAACGAGGTCTCGTCGTGTGTTTCCCAGGGCAAGGCGTGCGTCTTCCGAACGGGCTCCTATGACGACAACGTCGGCGCGGCCACCCGGACGTACGCGGAGGCGACCATTCTGCTCTACACGGATGGAAACCAGACCTTCGGATGGGGGAACGATGACAATACGACGGTCGTGACCACGAGCATGGGAGCCGCGTCCGGCAGCGCCAGCGAGACCAGTACGAACCCCGTCACGTGGTCGAGGACGTTCGCTTCCGGTAGCGCCTCCGTCGAACCGGTTGCGGGTACGGGAACGATTAACTGACCCTACGGCTCCGCCCGGTTGATCGTCGGTGACCTCCGCAGTACGGCCAGTCGACGACAGGAAAGGAGCACCCCATGAAGCTCGACGGGAACACCGTTCTCATCACCGGCGGCACCAGCGGAATCGGTCTCGAGCTGGCGAAGCAGCTCCTGAAGCGCAGCAACACCATCATCATCACGGGACGCGACAGCGAGAGGCTCGAGGGGGCCAAGAAGCAGCTGCCCGAATTGCATACGATCCAGAGCGACGCGAGCCGGATCGCTGACATCGACTCGCTCTTCGCGCGCGTGACCCAGGAGTTTCCCGCGCTCAACATCCTCGTGAACAACGCGGGCGTGATGCGGACGATCAACTTGCACAACGAAGATCAGAGCCTGGAGGAGCTGACGCGGGAGATCGACATCAACTTCAAGGGCCCGGTCTGGATGGTCAAACGGTTTCTGCCGCACCTGAAGAAGATGCCCAGCGCCGCGATCGTCAACGTCTCTTCCGGCCTGGCGTTCGTGCCGCTGCCGAGCTCGCCCATCTATTGTGCGACGAAGGCGGCAATGAACTCTTTCACTCGGTCGCTGCGCGTTCAATTGAAGAAGACCGCGGTGAAGGTCTTCGAGCTTGCGCCGCCCACCACGGAGACGGGGCTCTTCGATACGAAATCCCCGGACCTGCAGGGGGTTACCATCATGAAAGTCGACGAGCTCGTGCGCCAGTTCTTGAAGGGGTTCGAGAAGGATCACCTGGAGATCCGCCCGGGCCAGGCCAACTCGCTCAAGTTCATGAATCGCGTGGCGCCGGAGTTCATTCTGACGCAGCTGAGCAAGCCGGTGGACCGGATGCTCGGCGAGTCGAACTGACCAACCCCGCGACATGCTCCGGCGGCCGCTCGGTACCGATTAAGTCTTGCAGAACGGCATGATCTAACCCGAACAATGACTACATTCGCGGGCGAGGGCGGTGAGGCTCGTGGCGCGCCCCCCCGTGCCCGGCTTTGCCGCCCTCACTTTGTGTTTCAATGGCTCGAAACAGCTCGTGTGATTTTGGTCTTATGGAGGGCGGCGGAGACATCGGAGCCTGCGGCGACGTGCTTGGGTGGCTTCACGGTCTTCACGCCAGCCGCGGACGACGCGCGGAGAACGAGCGGACTGAATCCACCCAATCGCCCACCGTCTCCGCAAGTCGCCTTTGCACGGAGCTTCGTGGACGCGATGACACGGTTGATCACGGCCGCATGACGTCGGCCAGCACCCGCGCGTGATAGTCGCATCGCGCCAGACGGACCGTGGCCACTCCGTCCGAAGCGTCAGACGAACGGCGGGTTGCTCGGACCTCCGCGGGGAAGTCCGCGGTGGCTTCTGCGCGTGCGGCTTCGAGTTCTACCCAGAGCGTCCGGCCAGGAGCGCGCGCGAGCCAGGCGTGAACGCCGGACGAGAACGCGGCCTGCTCCTCAGGCAGGAGATACACGGAGAACACCGTGCTGTACGCGAGGACGAAGTCGCCGGGGTTCTCGGCGGTGATCCGCTCAAGCACATCCGGCATGTTCTCGGCCCTGCAGGGCCGCGTTTCGATCTCCGTGGACCGCGCCTCGGCGATGGCGTCGTCCAGGTGCCTCAACCGATCGTGCTGGCCCGGCCACACGCACGCACGTAGCCATGATGCGCTCGCTTCGTCTCGAACGTCGACGGGGGCGCGATCGAGCCCCGTGCGTGACGCGATGACAGCGCGCGTGTCCAGGCCAATGGGCTTGCCCGTCTCGTCGACGAGCCACTGTCCCTCCAGCCGGTCTCCGATGAGGTTGAGTCCCGCGCTGCAGCCGAGGTCCACCAGGTGAACGCGTGCCCCGGGCTCCGCCGGCCACGTGGAGAGCGCGAGCCGCCACGCGACCGAGCGAGAGACCTCGTTCGTCTGCACGAATCGGTTGCGCAGGGTGGCGAGGACGGAGGGATCGCCCAGAGCGTCTTCGACGACCGCCGGGTCGACCTCTCCGCGGCCGTCGACTCCCTCGCCGATCAGCCTCGCGAGGGGGTGGGTCGGTCGGAGCCACGCCATCTGGCGCAGCGCGGCGCAGAGGAGCAATGGCCGCTCGTAGGGAGCGTGAAACTCGCGACCCGCCCACAGCTCCGCGAGCCGCGCCCGGACGGGTCGCGACCCGCTCGACATCATGGTGGAGGCCGGTGCCAGCTACCGCATCGTGGGCGACTTTCGCGCGGGCCTCGAGTACGTCGGCCAGGATCTCGAAGAGTCCTTCTCTCCAGGTGCCGAGGGAGGAGCGCGGCACTTTCTCGGGCCGATCGCGTCGCTCCAGTTGCTGAGCAACCGGCTCACGATGGTCATCGGGCCGGCGATCGGCCTCACCGTCCGCTCGCCGGACTTCCTCGGCCGGTTCGCGCTCGCGTACGGCTTCTAGCGCGGCGACTCGGCTACTCGCTGCCGATGTTTCCGCCCGCGTCCACCGCGGGGCACTCGCTACCGGTGCACAGGTAGCAGGAGCTCGACTCGCAGGACCAGACGTCGCCGGTCGACGGGGTCGGGCACGCCTTGCAGTCGCTGTTGGCCCAGCACGTAATGGTGCGCGTGTCAGCGTCGCTCCGACGCCCCCTGGAGGGGGAGATGTCAAGGGCACACTTGTCCATTTCCGACGATCGCCCCGCATCGGGCGGTCGGGTTGTCAGGTCGCTGCTGAAACCCGGTCTGGCTCGGTTGCTCCTTCGGTCATGAGGCCGGAGGCAAGCCAACGCCCGGGCTCGCATGACGCAGTAGCCGGATCGTTCCACAGTAGGGAAGACCATGAACCAGCTCGGAGACGTGAAGGTTCTGTTCGTCGCGGGCTTCGGTCCCATCGTTCGTGAGGCGGTGGCGAGTCGCCGGCTCTACGGCGAGGCTCTCGGTATCCGTTTTAAGGAGGAGACAGGCGGCTACCTTCACACCGAGGGGCTCGACGGCGCGAAAACGTTCGCGTTGTGGCCGCTATCGCAAGCGGCGCAGTCCTGCTTCGGCAAGGATTCGTGGCCCGACGAGATTCCCGCGCCACAAGCGTGGCTGGAGTTCGACGTCGACAGCGTGGAGAGGGCGACGACGGCGCTCGCGGCGCTCGGCTATCGGATGCTCGTGAAGAACAAGAAGGAGCCGTGGGGACAGATCGTCAGCCGGTTCTTGTCGCCGGAAGGACTGCTCCTCGGGATCACGTTTACGCCGTCGATGCGAGACGAGAAGACTTAGCCAGCTGCCGAAAACGCGCGGCGGACGGAATCGAACAGAGCGATCCGGAGTCGGGCGACGTAGTGGTACCAGCGCATCGTCGTCCTCCACCGAGTGCGCAGAGTCTACGCCGGCCGCCCCACGCCATGCCCGTCCTCGCACTCCGTCCAGTACGTCCCCACGCCGTTGAAGCAGCGGACGCGGGCGGGCTTCCCGCAATGGCAGGTCATGATCGGGAACATCTTGGCCGCCCTCGAAGCCGGGACGTCATGGTTCTTGGCGTCGAAGACCGGGTGACCACAGACCTGGCAGGCCGGGGGATGAGGCATGTCGCGCTGACGAGACGTAGCAGGTCGAGGGATTGCTCTGCATCCGGGGCCTAAGATGAGCGCGTGAATCTCCGCGTTCGTGTCAACGACGAGCTGGTCCTCGACGCGGGCACCGCCGAGGACCTGGGCGGCTCCGGGGCGACGCCGCCGAGACCGTAGCGCGGCTCAAGCAAGGAGGAGCCGGAGAGGGACCCTGTGCGTCCTCGGCAGCCTGAAGCTCGTGCAATCACTCATGCGTGCCGAACTCGTGGACGAGTACGTGCTGCTGATCACTCCCGTCGTGCTCGGCACCTGTTTGCGACTGTTCCCCGATGGTGGAGCGTTTACGAAACTCCACCTCGTCGAGACGACGGCCACCACCACGGGCGTGATCATCGCGACGTATCGGCCGACCTGACGTCACCAGAGGGAGCCCCGATTAGCGCGCTTCGTCGCGTCGGGGCAGCCTCGCGGCCAGGATGCCGGCTAGCTTGGTCGTGTGAGCAGCCAACCAGTGCCCGGTGGGGTGGTGCACAAACTTCCTGAAGACCTGCGCAAAGCGCTGGTCGCCAACCCTGCAGCGCTCGCTGCCTGGATGGGCATCTCGCCTCTGGCCCGCAACGAGTTCATCTGCTGGGTCGAGGATGCCAAGCAACAGATGACCCGAGAACGCCGCATTCGCCGAACCAAGGAGGAGCTTGAGGAAGGCCAGCGTCGGCCCTGCTGCTGGCCGGGGTGCAACCACCGCAAACGCACCGGCAAGTAGCGATCGCGATCCTCGGAAGCCAACTTCGCCCATCAGCCGTCCTATGATGCGGGGTGAGCCCGCGCCGCGAGCTGCTCGCGCATCTGTGGCAGTCGCCTCTCGCGGAAGGCCGTCGGCAAACGTGCGTCGTCGACGAGCGCTTCGGCCGGGTCCACGCCTCGCGCTTGATAGAGCTCCTTCGCGTGACGATCGCGCGTGCAGAACCGGAAGATCCGCTCGTTCAGCTTGAGAACGGTGCGGACGGCATCCTCGGCGTCAATCCCGCCGTCGAGGACATCGAGCAAGAACGCCCGGGCGAAGACGACCGACAGGCGAAGCTGCTTCCGCCCCTGCAAGGTATCGTAAGACCCTGGGAGCCCCACGACGTTGTGCGCGCGACTCTCCATGCAGAGGACCGGGTGCATCACGTAGAAGTGGACGCCCGTGGACACGCCCGCGTCGTCGGCAAGCTCGACGGGAACGGCGGTGTCATGGACCTCGGCGGCCTCGAGCCCGAAGGGCGCGGACACGATGTCCAGTGTCCGCGTGATGCCCGCGGCATCGACGAAGACCACCGTACCGTTGTTCGGCGTGGCGTCGTCGAACGTGGCGACGCGTGGCGTCCCACCGAGCCGCTCGGCGCAAACGCGCACGGTTCTCTTGTCGCCGCAGAAGTCGATGTCCTTGCTCGTGAACGGCGCTTCTCGCGCGAGCGCCGGCACACGTCGCTGGTAGAACGACGCCCAGAAGTTCACGGCCTGGCCCCCGACGAGAACGAGCTCCCGCTCGAGGTCTGCGATTTTCGCGAGGACGGGCCGGACGTCGACGTACGCGAGATCCGTCACTCGAGCGGCTTGGTCCCGCGCAGGCTGACGCGCGCGTTCGGGAACGTGAAATGACCGTTCTCGCGCTGGAGCTGCTCCGGACTTTTCTCACCGGACGCGAGCGCACGAGCATCCTCCTCCCGAGAACGCTGCTTCTCGCGCGCACGCTCCTCCGGGTCGAAACGCTCGGGCTCCTTGGCCATACCCGCAAAATACGGCTGCTCCGGCCATCGTGCAAACGCGCCCGGGGGCGGCCCCGTGCGAAACGAACTCGTTTCGGGGGGATCCTCACCGAAGAGTCGCCGCTCGCGGGGCGCTTCGGCGTGCGGTCGCCGGCGCGTCGCTGCTCGCCTACGCCGGGCGGCTGCACCCGATGCTGGCCTGTCGCAGCCCATTGACGTCATCGGCGAACCCCGACAGACTTCGGGGTACCTTGGCGCTTGGAAAAGGGAAGAAATGGCTGCGGGGGTTCGCCTTCGGAGCAATCCCTGTCGCGGCAGTCACGGTCGTCATTTGCCTGTGGACCACGGTCGGATTGACCTACTCGCGGGGCGAGCGGGTCGGTTTCGTGCGCAAACTGTCGCAGCGCGGATGGGCCTGCAAGACGTACGAGGGCACTCTTGCAATGATTGCCGAAACGGGTGGCGGCGGCGCCAAGCTTTGGGACTTCTCGGTGCGCGACAAAGTGGTGGCCAACCAGATTGACTCGCTCTCGGGTCACGCGGTCGCCCTCCGCTACGAGCAGAACAAGGGAGTCCCGGCCACCTGCGTGGGCGAGAGCGAGTATTTTGTGGTGGGCGTTCGGCAGCTCGACTAACGAACCGACGCTTTGCGTGGGGCATCGGAACGAAGCAGGAGCGCAGCCGCGGCGCCCAAGACGACGGTGACGGCGGGGGGAAGCAGCGTCCCCAACGTTGGACCTCGCTAACTGGCGTTCGCTGCCGGCGTGGCCCCGGCCAGTTGCCATCGTCCGTGTCGAACGTCGTCCGCACGAACCATGAAAATGACCTCCTCGGCCACGTTGGTCGCGTGGTCGGCGATGCGCTCCAGATACTTGGCGACCCGAATCACCCGCAGACCCGCCTGCGCCTCCTCCGGGTGCCCCGATATGTGCGTCGTCATCGCCGCAATGGTGGCCGCGCAAAGGGCATCAACGGCATCGTCGCAGCCGAGGACATGGTTGGCCTGCTTGTCGTCCCAGCGCACAAAGGCGTCGAGCGCACTATGGAGCATATCGAGTGCAGCGACGGCCATGTATGAGAGTTCATGGCTAACGAGCTGTTTGGCACCGCCGTCATGTTGGACCGTGCGCTCGCCGATGTTGACCGCCTCGTCGCCGATGCGTTCCAGGTCCGTGACGAGGCGAAGAGCGGTTGTCAGAAGGCGCAGGTCGTCCGCGACAGGCTGCCGCAACGCGAGAATGCGCAGGATAAGGGCGTGGGTCTCAAGCTCTTCGCCGTCGATCTCCGCGTCGAGTGCCTCGACGTCTCCCATGACCTCGGGAGTGCCTCGACAGAATGCCTCGAACGCGAGCCCGACGACTCGTTCGCACCGAGCGCCCATCGCAAGCAAGTGGGACTCAAGCTCGCGAAGCTCAGTCTCGAAGTCCCGGCTGCTGTGCGTTGCGTTCGTCCTCGACACCCGTGCAGGCTGACACGATGTGCATCGCGCAGCCACGTGGGTGCCCAAAATATTCTCGGCAGGGACCCGCGGGCCACCAACGCCGAAACGTCGCGGAAACGGCAGGAGTCATTGGCGTTGCGGCGTCTTCGCATTCTCGCGGAGCACGTGCGCCTCCCCGCCGCGGATCTCGAGCACCTCAATCGGCCCTCCAAAGAAGCGAGAGAGACCGACGTCGATACGCCAGACGGCGCCGTCGCACGCGCTGTTCGCACCGCCGCGCTGAACGGTGTGCCCGACCACCATGCGTCGGGCCCCGAGCGCCGCGAGCGTCGCCGAGAGCTCCGAGCAGGCCGGCGGCTCGCCCTCGGCGGAGTAGGCCCGCGTCCATACAGGCCCGTCCTCAGCGACGACGACCGACGGAGGATCGCGGCGGTTGCCGGAGAGCCACGCGTCGAGCTCGTCGTTCATGCGATCGAGCCCGTAGGCGACGTGCTTCTGCAGGATGCCGCCGTGCACGAAGACCGTCTCACCGAACTTCACGACGAGCGGTCGGTGCGCCTCGAGCGCCGCATACGGACCCCTCGGCTGGAACGCCGCGGCTCGCCCTTGCGCCACGGGGGCCACGGCCGCGGTCGCCCCGCCTCCGCCGTCGAACGATGCGAAAGCCGCGAAGCCACCGGGCGTCACGTAGCGGAAATCGAGCGACGCGTTCATGATCTCGTGGTTGCCGAGCAGCGCCACGATCTCGCCCCCGGCCGCGGCGGCCTGTCTCTGCCACTCCTCTACGTGGTCGAGAATGGATCGGTCGTCGTCGCCTCGATCAATCTCGTCGCCCGTCTGCACGACGACCAGGCGCCCCCCCACCCACTGATCGTGCTCGTCGATGGCCCCGGCCAGGCGCAGCACACGCCGGGCGTGGTCGAGATCGCCGTGAAGGTCACCAATCGCGACCACGCGGTCGGGGGCAGGACGGGAGAGTCGAGGGGACAGCGAAGGCGCGACGTGGCTCGGCACCGGCGAGGGCGCCTCGTGGGCCTCGGGCTCTTGCCCCGTCGAGCGCCCGCACGCCGACGGACCCAGCAGGAGCGAGGCGAGCAGCACCGGGGGGCCGCGCTTCATCGTGTGCACCCTACCGCGCCCGCGGACGACGGCGCGATCGCCTACCCACCGACTCGATACCGCAGCGAGCGTGTCGGCACTTCGCGACGTCGTCCGCGGGGCGCTCGGGCCTGCGGGCCGTGACCGGATGATCGAGCACATCCGCGCCGCACACGATCGCGCGATGAGCAAGACCCAGCTCTCGACCGCCACGCGCGCATTACCCAAGCAGGTGCAAAAGTCGGTCGTCGACGCCTTCGAGTCCCCCGACGTGATCAACCTGCCCGAGGGCAACACCGCGTGGCGCGCCTCCAACGCCATCTCCTGGGTCGCACGTCACACCGAAGATGCCGAGCTGCGCCTGGATCTCGAGCGCGCCGCCGGCGCCCTGGTTTGACAGTTGCCGCCTGCCGGCGGGCCGCTCGGGCTCGCCGGCAGCGGCCCGCGAAGGGGGGGGCGTGGCTTCTCTCACATGGAGCCATCCTCGCTTCGCGCTCCTGACCAGCCGCATCGAAGGCACGGACGACGACGGAGCGCAGCTGCGAGTGAAGGTGGGCAGCGGCGGCGGAATCAACGCGCAGTTCGGCCAGATTGGATTGTGGGCGACGTGACCCGCGAGCCGGCATTGGCTGCGGGCACCGTGATCGGATGCCGCCAGCGGCAGCCCGCAAGCACTGCGGGTTGCATCCAACGTTCGCGTCATTGTTCATTCTCCACCGGCTGAGGCTTGCCGGCGAAGGCCTTCGCGATTCCTCGCTCCTTCCAAATCCCGAAGATGGCGGGATAGACCGTCAACTCGAGCAGAAACGAGGTGACCAGGCCGCCGACCATCGGGGCGGCAATCCGCTTCATCACGTCCGCGCCCGTCCCGGTGCTCCACAGGACCGGCACCAGGCCGATGATCATCGTCGCGACGGTCATGAGCTTGGGTCGCAAGCGCTTCGCCGCGCCCTCGACGATGCTTTCTCGGAGGTCGTCGAGAGACCGAAGCCGCCCTTCGCGCGCGTGCCTGTCGTACGCGAGGCTCAAGTAGAGCAGCATCACGACGCCGGTCTCCGCATCGAGGCCGGCGAGCGCGATGACGCCGACCCAGACCGCGACGCTCACGTTGTAGTGCAGGAGAAAGAGAAGCCAGACGGCGCCCACGAGCGAGAACGGCACCGCCAGCATGACGATGACCGTCTCGACGAGCGACTTCATGTTGAAGTAGAGGAGCACGAAGACGATGCCCAGCGTCAGCGGGATGACCCACTTCAAACGCTCCTTCGCGCGCTCGAAGTATTTGAACTGCCCTACCCATTCGAGGCGCGTCCCGGCCGGAAGGTGCACGTCGGCGGCAAGCGCTCGCTTTGCCTCCGCGACGTAGTCGGCGATCGCGCGATCGGTGTCGACGAAGACGAAACCCACCAGCTTGCCCCCCTCGCTCCGAATCATCGGCGGCCCCAAGACGCGGTGGACGCTCGCGACCTGCGACAGCGGGATCTGCGTCCCGTCCGGCGTGCTGATGAGTGTCCGCCCGAGCAGCTCGGGGTCGTCGCGGAACTCGCGAGCGTAGCGGACGTTGATCGGATATCGCTCGCGGCCCTCGACCGTCTCGGAGACGTTTTCGCCGCCGATCGATTGGGCCACGACCATGTTGACGTCCTCGACGGTGAGGCCGTTGCGCGCGGCGGCCTCGCGGTCGACCTGGAAGTCGACGTAGAAGCCCCCCGTGGAGCGCTCGGCAAAGGCGCTGCGCGTTCCGGGGACCTTCGAGACCGCATGCTCGACGGCAATCGCGGCCTTTTCGATGGCCTCGAGGTCGTCGCCGAAGACCTCGATGCCGAGGGGGCTCTTCACGCCCGTCGCAAGCATCTCCGTGCGGGTCTGGATCGGCATCCACCAGACGTTCGGCATGCCCGGGTAGTGGAGCTTTTCGTCCATCTCCTTGATGAGGCCGTCCCACGTGAGCCCCGCCCGCCACTCTTTCCTTGGCTTGAGCACGACCGTCACCTCGGCCATCCCGAGCGGCGCGGGATCGGTGGCGGTCTCCGCCCGGCCCATTTTTCCGAACACGCTCACGACCTCCGGGAACTTCTTCAGCTCCCGGTCCATCGATTGCAGGATGACGGAGGCCTCGTTCTCGGACATGCCCGGCGGGGCCGTGGGCATGTAGAGAATGACGCCCTCGTTGAGAGGCGGCATGAACTCGCTGCTGAGGCGCAGCGCCGCGGGCGCCGTCAGGACGATCGCGAGCAGCGCTGCTACGACGACCTTCCAGCGATGCTCGAAGACGAAGCGGACGACGGGCGTGTATGCCGCGGTCAGCCATCGATTGATAGGGTTCCGTGACTCGTCGTGCACCTTGCCGCGGATGAAGAGCACTGCCAGCGCTGGCGTGAGCGTGACGGCCAGGATCGATGCGAAGCCGATCGAGTACGTCTTGGTGAACGCAAGCGGCTTGAAGAGACGCCCCTCGGTGGCCTCGAGCGTGAAGACCGGCAAAAAGGAAATCGTGATGACGAGGAGCGAGAAGAAGATCGACGGCCCGACCTCCTGCATCGCCCGGATGATGATTTCGGTCCGGAGTCCCGGTTGGCCCGCGTGGTCCCACTCTCCGAGTTTCTTGTGGATGTTCTCGATGATGATGATCGACGCGTCGACCATCGCGCCGATGGCCACCGCGACGCCCCCAAGGGACATGATGTTCGCCGTCAGGTGCTGGTAGAGCATCGGCACGAACGCCAGGAGGAGACCGAGCGGCAGAGTCAAAATCGGGATGAGCGCGCTCCGCGCGTGAAGCAAGAAGACGAAGATGACGACGCTGACGACGATCATCTCCTCGATGAGCGTGTGCTTGAGGGTCGCGATCGATTCTTCGATGAGGCGAGACCGGTCGTACGTCGGGACGATCTCGACGCCCTTGGGCAGACTTGGCTGGATCTCGCGGAGGCGCGCCTTGACCGCGTCGATCACCGTCAGGGCATTCTCGCCGTAGCGCATGATCACGATGCCGCCCGGCGCCTCGCCTTCACCGTTGAGCTCCGAGAGCCCGCGGCGAATGTCGGGGCCGATGCTGACCCGCGCCACGTCCCAGACGCGAATGGGCGTGCCGTTCACCACCTTGACTGGACTGCGCCCGATGTCGTTGGGGTCCTTCACGTAGCCGCGCCCGCGGATGATCTCCTCATGTCCGCCCATCTCGAGAACACGCCCGCCGACTTCCTGATTCGACGCGCGAACCGCTTTGACGACGTCGTCCACACCGATGCCGTATCCGAGCAGCTTCGTGGGATCGACGTTGACCTGGTACTGCTTCACGAAGCCGCCGACGCTCGCGACTTCCGCCACGCCCGGAACGCTGCCGAGCGCGTAGCGCAGGTTCCAGTCCTGGATCGAGCGCAGCTCCTGAAGGTCATGCTTGCCCGTCCGGTCGACGAGCGCGTACTCGAAGACCCAGCCCACGCCCGTCGCGTCGGGTCCCAGGATGGGATTGACTCCTTGAGGGAGCTTGGCGCGGACGGAGCTCAGGTACTCGAGCACGCGGCTGCGAGCCCAGTAGATATCGGTGCCCTCGTCGAAGATGACGTTGACGAACGACATCCCGAACATGGACTGCCCGCGAACCGCCTGGACCTTCGGCGCCGAGATGAGCACCGACGAAATCGGGTAGGTGATCTGGTCCTCGACCAAGTTGGGGCTCTGGCCCATCCACTCCGTGAAGACAATCACCTGCACGTCCGAGAGGTCCGGGATGGCATCGAGTGGCGCTTGCCGTAGCGACACGACCCCCCACGCGGTCGCCGCGACGACGAACAGGATGACGAGCAGAGGATTGCGGGCGCTCGCTCCGATGATGCGCGCGATCCAGCCCAAGTTCTCAGGCGGCGTGCTGGCCGCCGTCACGGGACGCCTCGCTTCAACGCTGGCTGAAGGTCCATGCCGCACTTGGGGCACTTGCCGGGCGTCGGGCTCGTCACCTCGGGATGCATCGGGCAGCTGTAGACGGTCGATGGAGAGGTGGTCGGTGCGGCACCGGAGCTCGCGGGGGCTCTCGGGGCCGACGCTCCCGACATGGCGGGCGCCGGCTGCATGGGCATCGGTCCCGCGGCGTGACCGGCACCCGGATGCATCGCGGGCGTCGACATGGGCGCCGGCATCGGCATGGGCTCCTGCATGGGGACCGCACCGCCCTCCATCGGCGGTTCGGGGCTGTCCCAGTACTTCGATGCCGTGCTGATCCGCGCCTCTGCGGCGATGAGAAAAATCCCGGAGGTCGCGACTTGATCGCCAGGCTTCAACCCGGACAAGACCTCGTACATCCCGGTCGATTCGGCGCCGACCGACACCTCCTCGGGGCGGAAACGACCCTGCCCGAGATCCACGAAGACGAGGCGCCGCGGCCCCGTGTACACGATGGCCGCCGACGGGACCTGCACACGGGGTCCGAGGTCGGCGCCGAGGGTGACGCTCGCGTACATCCCCGGCCTCAAGTCGAGGTCCTTGTTGGCGAGCTCGAGACGCACCTGGGCGGTGCGCGTCTGCGGGTCGAGGTACGGGTACACGTACGCGACCTTCGCGTCGTACGTTCGGCCGGGCAGGTAATCGAGAGTCACCGACGCCGGTTGGCCCGCATGGACATTCGCGAGGTCGGCCTCGTAAACCTGGGCCTCGATCCACACCTTGGTCAGCGCCGCGATGCGATAGAGCCGCATACCGGCGTCGACCGACGCGCCTTCGACGACGTTTTTCTCGATGATGAAGCCGCTCGCGGGCGCCGCGATCGGGATGCTCTCGGACGGCGTGCCCTGCTTGGCAAGGGACTCGATCTGCGCGTCTTCGAGGCCGATCAGGTGCAGGCGCTGACGCGCGGCGCGCGCCAACGCGTCGACCCGGTTCGGACCGCCGCCGGGCGCCAGCGACGACGAGGCCGCGCCCTGCGTGGCCAGGAGGAAGTCTTGCTCCGCGTTGTAGAGCTCCGGGCTGTAGAGCGACAAAAGCGTCTGGCCCTTCGTGACCTTCTGGCCGGTCTGGCTCACGTACAGCTTCGTGATCCAGCCGATGGACCTTCAGGTTGACGTCCGCGAGCAACGACTCGTCGTAGGTCACGTGACCGACGACGCGGAAGTCCTTGCGCATTGGTGCCAGAACGACGGGCTCCGTACGCACGCCAATGAGCTGGCGTCGCGCGTCGTCGATCATGACGACGCCCTCTTGCTGTTGCTCCTTGGTGACCGGGATGAGATCCATGCCGCAGATGGGGCACTTGCCGGGGGCCGCCTGCTTGACCGACGGATGCATCGAGCACGTGTAGTGGTCGATTTCTCCGGGCATCGCGGCCGCCGAAGGGGCGCCCGCCATGGGGTTGGCCTCGCCCGTCGGGCCGCCTACCGGCGACACGCCCGCCGTTCCAACCGTCAGCGAGAAGCGCTGCGAAACAGCACCCGCGGGCGCGTGGACGTCGACCTTGAGCGTCCAGCTGCCGTTCACCGGCAGATCGAAATGGGCACGGTACCGTCCGTCCTTTTCATGGTTGACTCGCGCGCCTCCCTTCATCTCCGCCATCGCTCCCATCGCGGGCATGTCGTAGGAGACCTCGACGACCGCGTCGTCGACGGGCTTGCCGCCGACGTCTTGGACTTGGACGACGAGCGCGTTGTCTTGGGTCCGAGGAGGATCGGGATCGAGCGACGCCGACAGCGAGAGGCCCGAAGCGTGAACCGTCACGCTCGAACCAGACGAGCCCGTCACGCTCTCCCCGGAAAACCAGGCGACGAGCTGCCGATGGAAGACTAGCCCGAGCACAGCGAGAGCGACGACGAGCGCGATCGATACGACACGGCTTCTCCCAGCCTTGCGATTGGGGTCGCTCATCGGGCGTCCTCCTTTTCCTCGAGGCCGGGCATGCGCCCGAGGGCCCGATCGAGCTCGCCGCGCCGCCGGTCGTAGTCGGCTTGCGCCACTTGCTGATCGAGCTCGACGCCACGCAGGTTCTTCTCCGCGTCGATCGCGGCGACAAACGGCGCCTGTGACGAGATGAACGCCGCGCGGGCCGCGTCGACCTGCTGACGGGCGATCGGCAGCAGGCGCTCCTCGAAGATATGGAGGACATGGCTGGCCTCTTCGAGCTGCTTGACCGCGACGACGACCTGCGTGCGCGCCATGTCACTCATGCGAGCCGCATCCGCCTCGTATTTCGCGCGCATCGCGTTCGCCTCGTCCACCGCGCCGCGTCGACGCCCGGTCTGTACGGGGAGGTTGAAGCTCAGCCCCACCATCCAGCGGTGCTCGGGCGCGTCCCACATCGAGTTGTACGAGGTCGAGACGGTGACGTCGGGGTACGACTCTCGCTCGGCGCGCTCGGCCCGCGCCTCCTCGGCGCGCGCATGCTGCCGCGCACCCGCGATGTCGGGCCGGTGATCGACCGCTTCGGTCTCCAGCCGTCCGGGCACGGCGACGTCTGCACTCGCCCGCGTCGCCAGATCCTTGGGCGGCGGAGGGAGTGGGAGCTCGGGATCCCGGTGCAGTAGCTCGTTCATCTGCGCGACCGTCACGTCGCGCTGGGAAGCGAGGATGACCGTGTCGTGCTCCATGTGCGTGAGCTCGAACTCGGCCTGCAGCGGGTCCTGCGCGGATGCGCGGCCGGCTTCGAACTGAACCAGCGCCGCGGCGTGCATCGAGCGCATCAGCTCGACGTGGTGCGCGTTGATCTCAATCGAGCGGACCGCGACGAAATACTGGTCGTAGAGCAAGGAGGCCGTGAGCGCGAGCTCACGGCGCGCGGCCTCGTAGTCCGAGCGCTGGGCGTCCGCCTCCGCTTTTGAGACCGTCTCCTCCAGCGAAAGCTTGCCCGGCCACGGCAGCCGTTGGCTGACCATCCCGGTCCAGCCGAGGCGGGCGCTCGATGACCCGATCGACAGCGGAGCCACCTCGAGCGCGACCATCGGGTCTTCGAACGCCCCTGACTGGCGCACGCGCGCGATGGCGCCTCGCCACGCCTGCCGTGCCGACTCGATCGACCGGCTTCTGCGGAGCACCGCACGCACATAGGCGGCGCGATCGAGCACCGGCCCGCTTAGGGCGTCGTCGTCCTCCTTCTGCTGGCGGTCGCTGGCGACCGCCCGATCGGCCTCGGTGCGCATCGAGTCATACGACTCAGCACCGGTGGTAGCGCATCCCAGAAGCACGATCGCAGGCGCGGACCACCAGGTCCGGCTCGAAATCCAAACGTTCATGGCTCTTCCCCGCGCACGCGGGCTGGCCCACATGCGCAATCAGACGAGAGAGAAAGCCGGCCGCACGGGACCGTGCAGCCAAGCGCGAGGCTCGCTGACGCGCGATCGCGGATTCACCCCGTCGCGGTCAAGCCCTAGGCGAGCCCCGCCGAGGATCTCAGATCAGGAAGACCATGAGTCGGGCGCGGACCTCGTTCGAGGCTCGTGGCGGCGGACGCCATCTCTCAAATGCTCGGTCGATCGCTGATAGCGCCGCGGAGTCGACACGGCCCGCCAGCCAGAGAGCAGGGATGATGGCGACGCGGGCAGCGGGCGCGACCATGGGAGCCGCCGCCTGGGCGGCTTGGGGCATCGCCGCCAAGGTCACGACCTCGCAGCAGTCCCTATGGTGCTCGCTCAGCGCGCCCAACGGGCTCTTGCTGTGACCGTGTCGGGAGGCTTCGGCGCAGGGGTCGGAGGGCAGCAGGCCGAAAGCGTCGCAATAGAAGTACCGCCCGCCTGATTGCACGATCCCGAAGAGAACCGCGAGCGCGAGCACCGCATGGGCCGCTGCCGCGACCGCGCGCGGTAGCCGCGGACGCTTCATCGATCGGTTCCTTGGAACGGGGTGCACGATGTTCGTGCTTATCATTGGCAATCCTTCATCGCAAGGCGACGGCCCCCGCGAGCGAGCTGATTGGAAGCGACTCGCTCACGTGATCCTTCTCGCAGCGGCGCAGTTCACGGGGCCGCTCCTTCGGTTTCGGCAAGGCGGCGCGAGCTGCCTTTCGCGTGGGTTGAAGTCTCCCGTAAGGGCGAGATGGCTACCTTGCCTGTGCGATCCCGCTGCACCACGTGGCGCAAACAACGCGCGCCACATGGAGGACCATCAGCCATGCCCCCACACCTTGCGACCGTCGACGTAGACTGCAGATACGATCTCTGGATCCAGGGTCATCCTTCGCCCTCGCTGCGGCGAGAGCTCTTCCTCGGGCCGCAGGTCACGAACTCGATAGAAGACCAAGGAATCATCCTCGATTCCCTCGAAGCTCATGCCACCGAAGCCAACGCGAGCACGCCCCGCCGCTGCGTCATCGAACACAATCTGATCGGTCGGGAGAGGCACCTGCCTCCCGTCCGAGAACATGACGGATGTGCCCGGGGGCCCGTTCTGAACGATGGGGAGCTTCGGGACGACTTCCGGATCGCGGTGGACCCACGTCCCGGCGGTGAACTCGATCAGCAGGGGAACGTCACGCATTGGGATTCTCCTCAGGACGTAGCCGGCGTCCGCGTTTTCAGGCTGTCGACCGCATGGACGGGAGGCGCATCGCCGTTCATCAGGTGCGCGATCGCGCCGTACACCATGCGCTGACTCTCCAGCATGCTCTTGCCAGCGAACGCAGGGGACATCACCTCGATGGTGAAGTGCCCGCCCCCGCCGCTCACTTCGGCGTGTGAGTTGGGGATCTGCCCCTCGATGGCCTCACGCAGCGCATCGACCACGGAACCTTTGAAATCGGTTGGGTGCGACGACATGCGTGCCTCTCTCGTGTCAGTACCGCGGCACCGAGCAATCCACCAGCCTGCTGCGTCCGACGGGGATGTCGAGGGATCTCATCGTTCTTGCCCCATCTTGTACGCGGGCAACGTGGTGAGCCGTTTGTCCTCCACGGGGCCCCCCACCGTGAAGTGGTAGAGGCTCTGCCAGTCGCGCGAAGAGATGCCGAATACATCGTGAACGAGATCATCGAAGTAGCAGCCGATCCCGGTCGAACGGATGCCCGCCTCTTCGGCCTCGAGGTACAGCACCTGGCCGACAAGACCGGCCTCCCAGAAGAGGTTTCGATAAAACGCAGCGCCGTAGGACACCAGGCTGCCCATGTACTCCGCGATCATCCCGAGGCTGAACGCCCCGTCTCCCGCGATGGCCTGGCCGCAGGAGACGCTCGCAGCCTGAGCCCGGTAATCCCCCTCTTTGAGCAGGTACAGAGGGAGCCCACGCGGGCATGACGGAGGGCGCCGCCACAGGAACTCCTGCCGCATCGCTTGACGAAGAGCCTCGACCTTCTCCGGGTCACGAGCGAGCGCGTAGAGACCTGGAGACAGACCGTTCACGCGATGGACGAAGAGGCCCAGGTGGATTCGTGGGCGGCAGGGTATGGCATCCCACGGCACCGATCGACGGTCTCGGGTGGGCACAAGGCGAGCGAGCATCCGGAAGAACGTCGCCACGGGCATCGCCGTCGACGCGTCCATGCTCACCGCGCTCCTGCGCCCCAGGATGACTTTGTCCGCGGTGAACGTGCCAGACCGAACGGGCGGCTCGAAGAGCTCTGCCTCCGAAGGGAACATGGAGAACTCTTCGTCGGCAGCCATCCTCGGACTCGCGGTGGCACGAGCCACGTCGTCGATCACCGGCCAATCGACGCCGTGTTCTGGACTCAGCGCGTTGGCCGTCCCGTACCATCGGGAACCGGCCACCTTGGACACCAACTCTCTGGACACGGCGAGGCCCCGGTCGCTGGCCCAATTCCCCGGGACCACGAGCGCCATGAGATCCGGATGCTCTCGCTCCGCGCCAGCGTAGTCGGCCTCGCGGTCAAGTCCGAGAAGCTTGGACACGGCGTCGTCGCCCACACGGTCGAGGAGGTGGAGTGTCCATCCGAGGGTGGCGGCCGCGAAACGCAAGGTCCCCAGCGCGTGACCGACATCGTGCTGGCAGTACCGGAACGCACGCTCGCCATACTTCCAGGCCTCCCGCCAATGAATGGACGAGAGCCCCACGAGAAACGAGCCCTCCGGAAACGCGGCCGCAAGGTGCGCCCAGACCACGGGGTCGACATCGGCGCGGCGCTCGAGGCCATGCTCCTTCGGTGCGTAGTGGTAGACGCCGGCACGGTCGTGGATCGCGTCCACCGGCGGCAGGAGCGCGTATCCTTCCGTCGGGTGAAGGTTCCCGCTCGAGGGATTGGCGCGAAGAGACCACGTCGTTTCGTGCAACCGTTTCCACGCGGTCAGCGAGAGGGCGTAGCGCAAGAAGAGCGAGATGGAGTCGATCGACAGGGGGACGGGATCCACGCCGTCCGCGACGTAGAGCCGCCAGTACGGCGGCGCTCCTCCCGCGTCGGGTAGAGGGAGCCGAACCAGCGACGCTCCGTCGTAACGGCGGAAGGGATCGGGCTGCGTGGCCCAGTCCAGGTAGCCAGTCGAGGCAGCAAAGCGGTGGAGGTGGTGCTTCGTCCGCTCGTGATAGGCGACGACGATCTCGTCGGCCGACAGCGCGCCGTCCGAGGGGTGGGCCGGGTCTGCTGGCGCCGGGACGGCGGCATCGACGAGTGGAAGGCGCCTCAAGACAGCCGGCCTTTGCTCACTTCGTCAGCGTGAAGACAGTCCCCTGGCAGCCAGAACACACACTGCCCTTCTGCCCACGGCCCTCGCAGCCGGGGATTCCGCACCCACGCTTCCCGCACGTCTTGCAGACGTACACGAAGCCGCCACAGCGGCACCTGTGCCAGTTCGCAGGCCCATGGGGCCACCCCTTCGCAGGGTCATGGGGCCAGGGAAACGGATTGAACAACCGAGTCGGAGGGTGCCTCGAAATGGCGTCGGCGTCCACGGGTTGAAATTGCCGTTTCGAACAACCCCGGGTTTGACAGTTTCGCAGGGTCATGGGGCCACCCGGGCCGCGTCACGGGGGCGTGACCGGCTGCCGGGTGGTCCCGAGCAGGTCAGGGTCGGCGACGCGTTCGCGCTCGAGGATGGAGTCGTGGCTTGGTGGCGGGCGTGGCCGGCGGCGGGTCAGCCGCATCGAGTTGGGGTTTGAGCCTGGGCCTGTACGACTCGCCCTCGATGACGAAGTCGTAGGCTGCGTTTCGGAACCGATTGACGGCGCTCTGCGCGAGCAGCACATCGTCGAACATCGCGAGCCACTCGGCCGTGTCGCGATTGCTGGTGACGATCATCGAGGCGCGACCCGTGCGCTCGAGAAAGAGTTGGTAGACATCTCTGCTCTCCTCCTTGCTCATCGGCTCGAGGGCGAAGTCGTCGACCAGGAGAAGGTCGACGGAGGTGAGCGCGGTCATCTGCGCGTCGCGCGAGTTGTCGAAGCGGCTCTGCTTGAGGGTGCGAAGCATCTCGTCGGCGCGTGTAAAGCGCACGTGGTAGCCGTGCCGGCAGGCGATATGGCCGAGGGCTTGGGCAATGAACGTCTTGCCGACGCCGACGGGACCGAGAACGCAGACGTGACGGTGGGTTTCGAGGAAGCGCAAGCTGACGAGCTCGGAGAGCATCCGTTTGTCGAAGGTGACCTTCGCCGCCTTGTCCCAGAGCTCGAGACGCATGGTGGGGTCGATGCCGGCCTCGGCGGCGCGATTGTCGGCGGCGGTGTTGTCGCGCCGCGCGATCTCGTCGGTGAGGATCATCAAGAGCAGATCGTCGAACGACATTTCCTGCTTGTCGGCGAGGACGAGCCGCTCGGGGAGCGAGAGCGCGATGCGGCCGAGGCGCAGGCGCTTGAGAGCGTCGACGAGCTCCGGGTTGATCTGCGGAGTCGGCATCAGACGCCCTCTTTCTTGCTCGAGGGTGTACGCGTCCCAAAGCAATCGGCGGAACGTGCGAAGCGAGGCAAGGGCAGCTGCACGACCTTGCCATGCATGTCGGTGGGCGAGATGGGTTTGGCCGCCGACTTGAGCATGCCAGCGATGCGCGGGATGCTCACGACGTCGAACGCGAGGGCGCTCTGGCAGATCGCCTCGACGCGCCCCTCGCCGTACTTCTGGCAGAGCCCGAGCAGCGCGTACGCTTGGCGCATCTTGGTCCACGGCAGCGGACCGCCGAGAAGGCGCTCGGCGTAGAGGCCGATGTGAACGCCTTTTTCTTTGCTCTTGGCGACGAGCGCATCCACGTCGCGCAGGGCGTAGATCGCTTTGCCCGCGGGGTAGTCGCTCGGGTCGGTGGATTGACCGCCGGGTCCCTTGCGCGGGTGCACCTTAACGAGCTCGGTGCCGAAATAGATTTTCACTTGGGTCTTGTCGGCTCTCACGCGCACGTGCTTGCGCAGGTACAAGTTGGGCACCGAATAGAGTGCGTGAGCGACTTGGATGTGATGGTCGGGATGGACCTTCGCCTGGTCGATCCACATCGGAACGTCGAACGGTGAGTCGGGCGGGGCGCGCATCGCGAGTTTCTCGACCGACTCGAACAGCTCGCGTGGGACGCGGCGTGTGGTGCCGTGCACGCGTGCGCCGGCGATCTCGCGGGACCAGACCTCCGCACTTCGGCGAGCGTCGTCGAGATTGACGAATGTCTCGCCGTCGAACCAACTCTCGCGCACGTACGGCACCTGGTTTTCGACACGGGGCTTGTCCTTGGGGGAGCGAACGCGCGCCGGATTGACGAACAGCCCGCGTGCCTGCGCGTAGTCGAGGAAGGATGCGACGAGCGTCGGGTTGAGCGCGTCGGGGTCCTTGATCATCGCCTTGGTGTTGTCCGGGATGATCGAGACCGGCATTGCCCCGAAAAACCACCACGCGCGGTCGAGCGCCTCGCACACCGCTTCGGTGGTCTGTCGGAACGTCGGCCAGACGAACTGCAAGCGGCTGAACGAGAGCGTGACGATGAGCACCCAGAGCGCGCGACGCTTGCCCGTCTCGGGGTCGACGAGCCGGCCCATCTCGCCGAAGTCGACCTGCGCCTCCTGTCCCGGCGGGGGGTCGTCGACCCGCACCGTTTCGGTCTTCTTGCGCCACCCGAGCTGCTGGGTGGCGAAACGCCAGAGCGTGTCGTAGCTCGCGCGCAAGCCGTAATCGCGCACCAGCAGCGTGTGGACCTTGGTCAAACGCAGAGGGCGAGTGTCCGCGGCACCGGCAAGCCATCGCTCGATGCGCTCACGGTGTTGCGTGACCTCGTTCCACTCGTCGCTCGGCGCCACCAGCGGTCGCGATTGCACGCACTGCGCGACGCCGTGCACTTCGTCGTCCGCAAGATCGTGGCCGCGCGCGAGTCCGAGACTCGCCGCGGCATCGGTGTATCGGGCAACGGTCTTGCGATCGATGCCGGCCTCGCGACCGATCCTTCTATCACTCTGTCCCGCCGACCAGCGGCGAAGCACTTCCTTCACGTCAATCATGGTTAGCTCCCTGTAGGGCATCGAGTCCTCCCGACGGCGACCCGCGCCGTCATCGAGAGAAACCCTGGCTCACTTCAGGTCGCTCAGTCCGTGGTGGCCCCATGAGGCTGCGAAAACCTCGTCGGAGCTGGCCCCATGACCCTGCGAAAGTCGGGTCACGCCTCCCTTGCGGGTGGCCCCATCATGCTGCGAAGGGGGTGGCCCCATGATCCTGCGAAACTGCCCGCAAGGTGGCCCCATGACCCTGCGAACCGGCAGGTGGGAGGTCGGCCTGCCTCCGCACAGCCCCGATCAACTCGCGCCAGAATTCCTCCCTCGGGGGGGGACGATTGCCTGGGTTCGCTTGCGCCGCCACGACCAGGATCAAATGGTCACGCAGGCCCTGTTCCAAATTGGCCCGCGTTCCAGTGTGACTGGACGGTTGACCCGGTAGGGACGGCCCCTTCGGGCCGCCCCCCGGACAGAGCCCGGCGTGCGGATTTCCCGCACCGGGCTCCCACCTTCGGTCTACGGGCCAGCGAAGCGCATGCTCGGCCAAGGGTGCACGATGCGTGGGACGGGAAGCGGATATCGGGCTTCGAAGCGTCTGGCTTTGTCGGCCGTCCAGCGAGCGCGCTGGCTTCGCCGCTGAAGCTGGCGATGCCATTCGCGTTCGACGTTCCGGCGAAACGTCCCCAGCGCCCGTGAGTTGGTGGGGACCCCGTAGTACTGGCAGTGCCCACGAATCACGGAGCAGAGCCACCGATGTTGCACAACGGCCGGCTCGTATCTTCGTCGTCGCATCTCCGCGCGCAGCGCCGACAACTTCGCTGCGCGTTTCTTCCCGGAGGTTCGACGGTGCAGTTGAAACTTGCCACCGCGAGACTGGCCCGCGATGTGCGTGAATCCAAGGAAGTCAAACGTCTCGGGCCGGGTGCGGCCGTCGCGTTTGCCATCCGTGTGGGCATATCGCCCAAACCGCAGCACCCGCGTCTTGTCCGGGTGCAGCTCCAGGCCAAACTTCGCAAGGCGCTCGGCCATCGCCGTCCGCATTGCGCGTGCGTCCTGCTCGTCCTGAAAGCCCAACACAGCATCATCGGCATATCGCACGACGTAGACCTCTCGCCGTGCGTGCCGCTTCCGCCATTGCCGGACCCACAGGTCGAGCGCGTAGTGCAGATAGATGTTCGACATCAAGGGGCTGATTCCACCCCCTTGTGGCGTCCCCTCCTGCACCTCGCGTAGCTCGCCGTCTTCCACGACGCCTGCGTGCAGCCACTTCATCAGAAGCTGCACCATGCGCCGGTCCCCAATCTTGTGCTCGATAAACTTCTGCATCCATCCGTGATCGATGGTGTTGAAGAAATCACGGATATCCGCGTCGAGCACCCAGTTCACCGTCCTGCCGATGGCCACCGCCAGAGCGTCCAGGGCCTTGTGCTGCGACCGGCCAGGCCGGAAGCCGTACGAGAATCCCAGAAACTCTTGCTCGTAGATGGGCTCCAGAATCATCCGCGCCGCTTGCTGGACGACCTTGTCTTCCAGCGAGGGGATGCCGAGCGGGCGCGTGCGACCATCGCCTTTCGGGATGTGCACGCGGCGCACCGGCTGCGGGTGATAATTGCCGCGGTGTACGCGGTCCTGAAGGTCGCGCAGGCGGGCGTCCAGATTCTCGCCGTACTCGCGCCACGTCACCCCATCGACGCCAGGAGCCGCTTCCTTGTGGAGGCGGTTGTACGCCTCCCGCAGCAGCGGCACCTTGAGATGGCTTAGCAGGTTGGTGAATCGTTCCCCTTTCTGTTGCTTTGCTCGCTGTCCGACCCGCTCCAGGTTCGTGAGCGCGCCTACCCGATCCTGTGCCCGGAGCGCGTTTCGTGAAGCAGGTTTCCCGTTGGCCGCGCGCCTTCCCTCCATCGACTCCTCGGGCGTTACCCGCGAGTTCGTCGACTTCTTGCAGGTCGGTACTGTGCGCGCGTCCGACTCCTCGGAGGACTGCTGCGGATTGCGGCATTCGCCTTCCCGCCCGTGCCCGCGCGTCCACCATCGGCGCGCTGGCCCCTCCGAGGTCTCCCGGTTCCCGTGCATGAGACATGTGTGGGCTTGCCGAACTCTTAGACCCCGGAGGGAGCGGTGATTCCACGTCCACGTTGTTCGGAATCCCGCCATGGCCATCCGCCCCTTTTGACGGCGTTGGCTCCCTCAAAAGAGGGTGTTTCGAGGCTCGATCGCCCGGCCCGCCCACGCGCCCTCCTACGCTTCGCCTCGCGGGTCACCCCGCACTGCGCAAGGAATGGGCTTCCCAGGGGTGGACTCCTCCTGGGGTAGGACTTGCTCGACTTTCGCTTGCTGCCTCTCCATCTCGCTCACCTACTTTCTCATGCCGGTTTTCCCCGGCGCACCAAAAGGGTCCCCTTTCGGGACACGAGCGCGCCACGCCCCTTGCTCGCTCGCACCCTCTACGACCACTTACTCGCTCGCCGGAACGGCAGCGGCGAGCATGGGGATCGTCCCCGCCGTCGCGCGCAGCGGCGACAGGACGACCCCCACGATAAGGAAGAGCCCTGCGACGCAGCACCACCACGTCACCCGGTTCACGGGAACCGCAACTTTCCCTCGCGCCACTGTCGAAGGGTCATCTTGGCGCTGAAGCTCACGAGGCTCTTCGGGATCTCCGCGATCTGCGACAGCGCGCGCTCACCCTCGGTCGGGGCAAATTCAAGGGCATGAGCACCAGCCCACCCTCGGACCCCAAGTTCGGGATCCTCGAGCAACGGGAGGAGCGCCTGCTGCGCATCCACACCTCGACGACGCAGTTCGCGGTACACACCGGCCAATACATCGTGAGCCGCGTTCGCCGCCTTGTGGTCCCCAGTCTCGCTCGCTCGCCCGTGAGCGGCAGCCGACTCGGCGTACCGTTTCACGAGCACGGCGATGTCCTCTTCCTCGATGGCCGCCATTAGAACCCCACCCCAAATCTGATCAGTGCGTCTTGGCCAAACTGCTGCTGTAGCTCGAAGGGCTGTGCGCTCAGCCACGAGCGCACGGTCGCACCGCCGCTGAACGGCTGGATTGACGAGTAGAAGCCGCTGATTTGTCGATGGACGGCCGTGTCGAGTCGGATGAGGTTCCCTGTGTTCTGGATTGGCCCAGACCCGAAGCGCGCCAAGTTGCCGGGCGTTTGCTCCACGATGTGGTGCCACTGCACGTCTTCGCCCGCAGCGCCGACGGCGCTCTTGAAGGCCCCGAACGAGGTAAAACTTGCACCCTGCGCCGCGCCCGTCGCGGCCTCCACCCCCTCTGCGGCCGCAATCGGCCCAAGCGCGGGGACAATGGGGATTATTCCGACCGTGAGGCCCGGAGGTCCGTACAAGGAACTCCTAAGCCGGTCAACACCGCCCGACAGAAATCCCGTCAGGTTTGCGGCGAACTGATCTAGCCTAGGAGTAGGCGCGAGAAGGCTAGTGCCGAGAACCATCGCCTGGAACTGAGACGTGGCGTAGGGGTTCCACCGGGCCTCTCCGGTGATTGGACTGACCCACGTTTGCGCCGGATCGCCGCCGAACCCTTGACTCACAAATAGACTCAGTTGTTGCCATACGGCGAGCGCGGAAGGGCCTGCGTCATCTGTTCCCGTAGGGACTGCAGCAATGACAGTTGTACACGGTGGAGCACCGCAACCAGCCTCAGAAGCATCCGGCTGTGGTTGCGGCCCCGCCGCCTGGTCTAGGTTGATGACCGGGGTATCGTCGCCGTCGAGCCCCAACGGGTCAACATTTCCCACCGGTGATCCGCGCGTCAGCGCGTACGGGTTCAGGTCCCCCGCGAGCCCATGAACCGTCAGCGGGTCCGGGCTCATGAAGCGCCCGAGCTGCGGCGCGTAAAAGCGAGCCCCGAAGTTGACCATCGCGACCTCCGAGTCGTCCTCGTGGCCGGTGTAGCGCACATCGTCGCGGAAGTTGCCCCATCGCGCCTGACGGTAGTCGCTCTCCGGCGCGCCATAGCCCTGGTAAGTCGCTCGCTCGACCAGCTCGCCCGTGTCGTGGTCGATGACGATTGACGTCGACCCGAGCGGGTCGCCGAACGGCATGAAGACGTGAATCTTCGAGCCGTTCGACGCCTCGGGCAGGTTGCCGGTGTCGAAGAACACATGGCCCAACAGGGCACCGCCCGCGTTCAGGTATAGGCGCTCGGTGGCCGTGCGCCGCTCATAGTCTCCGTTGGCGTCAGGGAACGACGCGTTCTGGAGGGCCAGCGAATCGAAAACGTCCACGCGGTAGGACGTCTCGCCGAACAGACCGAAAGTCTCCTGACCCTTGGTCACCTGCTGGCCGCTCGCGTCGTAGGTGAAGGTGTCGGACACGACCTCAACGCCGTTGTCTGTGCGCTCGGCGCTCGCAAGTCGGCCGACCTCGTCCCAGGTGTAGTTGAACACCATGTTCGGCTGGAGGCTGAGGACGTGCGAGACGTTGACCGTGAGGACGTTCCCGGCGGCGTCGTACCGGACGCCGAGGCTGCCGTTGCCGTTCGCCGAGGCTGCCGATTGGACTTGATTGGTCCCCGTGGTGTTCGTGATCGCCCCGAGCGACCGGTCGTAGAAGTCGCTCGCATCATCGGTCGTGCTCGTCGTGTTGCCGAGCGGGTCGTACTGGAAGGTCTGGATGGAGCTCCGGAACAACGTCGGAGCGGGCTGCGGGTAGGTATTATTCACCTCCAGGGCCTCAGGCTCGTAGGGAGACACGAACAGGTCGTTCGGTGCGAGGGGTCCGAGGTACGTCGTGGTCGATTTCGCGAGGCGGTAGTCGTCCCAGTAGGTGTAGTTGCGCGATGCGGGCTCGGCACCGGCGGGCCACTGGCTCGCCGTGACCGTAGCGGTCGACGCGGTCCCCATCGTGGGCGACGGAGTGCAGCTCGCGTTCGGTATCTCGCCGGAGGAGACGAGGTTGCCGACGCGGTCGTAGCAGAGCGCCAGGCTCGTCCCCACGCCTTGCAGGGTGTCGTTCGGGCTCGACGACAGCAGGCCAATCGGTGGTTCTCGCGCGTACGTGGTCCAGGGACCGGCCGGACGCTGCAGTGTGTAGGCGACCAATCGACCGTTCGCGTCGTACGCCATGTTGCCTGTTGTCTGCGCGGCGTCCCCGAAGGTCTGCTGAAGCACGCTCCCGCTCGGCGCCACCTGCTGACTTGCCAGAAGCACCCGTACGGGCTCGTCGCGGAGCTGATCGTGCCTTGTGGGGTGTACGAGACGTCGACCTCTGATTTCCGGCCGCACCCAGCAGAGCCGTGACGTCGGCGCCGGTCGTCGCGGACGTTACGCGGTTCGCCGCGCTGTAGCCAAAGGTCTTGCCGAACACGTGGGGCGCGTACCGCGCTGCAAGAAACTGGCTTTGCGAGTCGGTGGAGAGGCAATCTGCTTCTGAATGGACGTGACGCGCCCGCGTTGGTCCGGCGTGAAGCTCGACACCTGCCCCCGATCCGCGAGGGACTGAAGCTCGCTGTAGTCGTCGAACGTGTAGAAGGCCTCGGTGCCGTCGCCGGTGGTCAGGTTGGGCGACGTGTATCCGGCCTGACCCGAAAGGCAAGGCGAGTAGTCTTCCGCGACGACTCGGCCGAGCGAGTCGTGGAAGATGTTCTCGCCGCAGCCTCGAGCGTCGCTCGTCCCGACAAGATCGCCGCTGTCGTTGTAGACGTAGGTCCACCCGAGCACACCCGCCGAATCGACGGTGGACGAGAAGTTGGTGCTGGAATTCGGCTCCGCGTTGAAGACCATGCGACCGAGCGAGTCGTAGTCCATCCAGCGCGTGTACGAGCCCCGTGTGATGACCTTCGGCTCGCCAGTGGCTTGGTACGTCGTCGTCGTCGTGACGTTGACCGCCCCCTGCGCGGTGCTGTTCAGGTGGTCGAGCCGCGACGTCGCGCGCCCGTGGCCGTCGTAGGTGAGCGTCGAATACGAGCCGGCATGGGAACCGAATAGCTGCTCCGGGTCTTGGACCGTCACCGACAGGGTCGCCGGGGCGTACGTCACCTTGGTGACGTTGCCGAGAAAATCCGAACTGTGCTGCACGCGCCCCAACCCGTCGTATTGCGAGAGGGCCACGGAGATCGACTCCCCCTGGATGTTGCCGTCGGCCGGGAACGTGGACGGACTTCCAATCCATCCAACGGGCTGGGCCACCTGCTTGACGAGGCCGTTGCTGTATACGTGTGGCCGCCGGAAGCGTTCCAGAACTGCCCGGCCGCCGTACCCGGCGGCGGCGCCGCCTCGTCGAGCAGTTCAGGGTGCGCCGAGCCGTCGAGGAAGCGGTAGTGATCGACGAGCGTCGGCGACGAGTCCGGGCCATCCGCCGTCTGGATGTGGACCTGGCGGACCGGTCCCGCGTCTACGTAGGTGATGAACATGGCGGGGTCCGACGCCCCGGCCATCGTGGGGTCCGGCGATCGAACTCGGCCGGCCTCCCGAACGGGTCGTATTCGATGGTGCTCACGCGCGCCGTCACCTCGTTGGCGACGTATGGCGTCGACTGCATCGTGACGGCGTTGAACCCTCGATCGAAGGACCGCGAGATGGTCAACGGATTGGCCGCATCGCAGTTGATCCAAAACTGCTGCGTCACTGGCAGCTGCGTAAACAGTGGGTCGGGCTGGATGGCCAGGCAGCGGCCGTTCGGAGTTGTTGCTTGGAGCAGGTTGCCGAAAACGTCGTAAACCACGTTGGACAAGAGCTGGATGGTAGCCCCTCCACCGAGGCATCTGGCGGCGCTCCCGCCTGTCTCGACATGTTCGCGGGGCTTGCAACGCATGAGTTCCCGTGAGGACCGTCGGAATCCCGGTCAATCGCCCTTTGGGGTCGTACGAATACGAGAAGGTTCTGGCGGGGGTTGACCTGGACTGCCGGCAGAGAGGACCTGGGCGGTGGTAACGCGATAATTCCACCCGCTCGTGTCCCCTGGAGGCAGCTTCCACGTCCGCGCCGTTTCAATGACCGGATCGAGCGCCCTTCCGCCCGTACTCCGTAACGGTGCCGAGGTTG
>CAWKAF010000053.1:0-6507 GCA_963847465.1 uncultured delta proteobacterium
GTCCCACCCATGCTTCGCTCGCTCGCCCTTTGCGGGGCTTTATTTTCCCCTCGCCGCGGGCTGTTCTTCGGCCCCGGGAGCAGCTGCCGCGGGCTCAGACGCCGGGGAGGCCGGCGCCACCGCACAAGAGATCGAGATCGACGAGGGCACGTTCACCGTGCAGCCCGGCCAGGAGGTCGTCTACTGCGTTCGCATCCCGATGCCCCCGGCGTTCCGGGGACGGGACCTCGCGCTCACCGGGTGGGACTCGAACATCATCGCCCCCATGCACCACTACTTCATGTTCTACGACACGACCCCGACGAGCGGGACCGAGCCGGTGCCCTGCGAGCCCACCCCCGACGGCGGCGTGCCCGGGGAGGTGCCTGTCGCGAGCGCGGGTCTGAACCTCTTCAGCATGGGTGTCATCATCTTCGTCGCCGGGACGGGGACCGACTCGTACCGCAGCAACCCCGGCTACGGAGCGGTCCTGCAATCGAACGGGACGTTCGTGACCGACCACCACGTCATCAACCCGACGGCGCAGCCGATCACGGTCGGCGGGACGTTCAAGCTGCAGGTCGTGGACGCGGCGAGCATCGCCCACCCGACCCAGGCTCTCAGCTGCCAGACGATCGACATCAGCCTGCCCGCGATGGGGGCGACGGACGTGACGGCGACGTGCCTCGCGCCCTACGACCTCGACGTCGTCACGATGTCCTCCCACGCGCACCAGGACCTGGTGACGTTCGAGACCCAGATGTACGACGGGACGCAGACGCAGCCCACCGTCCTTTACACGAGCAGCCAGTGGGAGAGCCCGTCGTCCAGCAGCTGACGCCGCCGCTTCACCTCATGGCGGGGCAGGGCCTCACGTTCACCTGCCGCTACATGAACGCGACGGACGCGACGATCGGCTTCGGCCTCGGGAGCACCCAGGAGATGTGCGCGTCGATGAACCAGTACGCGTACCCGGTGAACAAGCCGAACCAGGTGCCCCCGGCCCTCGGCGTGTCGGTGACGTCGAACGCGACGCCGGCCACGCTCGGCAACACGGCGGGCTCCCTGATTCCGCTCTTCTAGACCGACACGCGGCGCCGCTACGGGGCGGAAGGCTGCCAGGCAAACGTCGGAAACGGCCTGCCCGGTTTCGCGAGCAGGTAGCCCTGGAGCAAATCGCAGCCGAGCGCCACGACCACGTCACGCTCCGCGATGGTCTCGACGCCCTCTGCCACGACCATCATGCCCAGCTCTTTGCACAGCGACGTCATCGAACGGATCAGCTTCTCTTTCGTCGGGTTCTTGTCCACGTCGCGCACCAGCGACATGTCTAGTTTCACGAATTCCGGCTCCAGCGTCGCGAAGCTCGTAAGACCGGCGTACCCGGCGCCGAAATCGTCGATGGCGATGCGGTAGCCCATGCGGCGCAGCTCCGCGATCTTTGCCCGAGCGTCCTTCACCCCGTCGAGCGACGCGCGCTCGGTGATCTCGAGCACGACGCGGCCGGCGATGGCGGAAAGGGGGGACGCGCGGGAGAGCAGGGTCTCGTCCACCAGGTCGCGAGCGTGCAGGTTCACGAAGAACATCGATTCTGACGGTGCCCCGGGCACCGGGGCGCAGGCAGCGGCACGGATCCTCCGGCCGAGATCGTCGAGGCGTCCGAGGCGTTCGGCGGCGTCGAGGATGGCTCCGGGGTGCGGCAGTGCCTTCTCCTCGCTGCGCAACAGAGCCTCGAATCCGAAGAGGGAGCGATCGGCGACGCGGACGATCGGCTGGTACGCCATCCACAGCGAGTCGAGGGCACGCTCGAAGCTCGCTTCGAGGGCGAAAGGGTCGGCGATGCCGAGGCCCCCTTCACTGGCCAGGGCAAGCGCGTCTCGTTTGAGCTTCGCCATCCGGTTGAGACGGACGGCCCGCTGGATGACCTTCACCAGCTCGTCTGTGTTGACGGGCTTGATGAGGTACTGAAGGGCACCGTGCGCGACCGCCTGGACCGCGGTGTCCAGGCCCGGATTCCCGGTCATCAATACGACCGGCACGTCGAGATCGCGCCGACGGACGGTTTGCAGGAGCTGGATGCCGTTCATTCGGGGCATGTCGATGTCGCTCACGACGGCGTCGAACGTCCCCTCCGCCATGAGCTCGGTTGCCTTCACCCCGTCGGTCGCGGTTGCGACGTCGTAGCCTGCCCCGTTGAGCACGCGCACGATCACCCGGATGAGCGACTCCTCGTCATCCACGACGAGAATCCGCCCACGGCTGCGGTCGGCCGCAGAAGACGAGCTTTCTGGGGAACGGTTCATTGGACTCACCCTATTGTCGGAGCGTCTGCTTGAAGGTGCCCGCCCCTCAAGCCGATCCACGACCCTATCATCTCACGAAGCTTCCGGATCGCAGTCGGTGTCGCTATCCGGGACCACCGGCGCTGGCCCGCCCCGGTGGCTCCAGCGCCTCGCAGTCTCGGGGTGGGGCCAAGTGCGAGTCGGCGTACGCCAGAGCATCGACCGCTGAGGTCGGGCCGGCCGCTCAGCCGGCGAGGTGCTTGGTCAAGAACTCAATCGCGCGGCCCCATGCGACCCGTGCGCTGTCGGCATCGTAGACTTCCGGGTCCGACGACCGCATGAACGCGTGCCCCGCGTCGTACACGAAGAGGTCCATCTGGCCGCCGCCTGCGCGCACTTGGCTCTGGATCTCCTCCGCAATCGACGCCTTGGCCCAGTCGTCCTTCTTCGCGAAATGCGCCTGCACCGGCGCCTTGACCTTCGCGTACGCCGCCATCGGTAGCCCCGGGACCCCGTAGAACGGCACGGCCGCGGCGATATCGCCCAGGGCGCACGCCGCGGCCAGGGTGAGCGCGCCGCCAAGGCAGAAGCCGACCACGGCGACCCGCCCGTTGCAGCGAGCCTCTGACTTGAGCTTCGCCACCGCGAGGCCAATCTCGGCGACGGCCGTCTTCGTGTCGAGCGCCCCCATCATCTGTCCGGCTTCCTCCTTCGTCCTCGCGAGTTTGCCGTGATAGAGGTCCGGCGCGAGGGATACGAAGCCAGCCTGAGCGAAGCGGTCGCACAGCGACTTGATGTGGTCGTTCAGGCCCCACCACTCCTGCACGACGACGACGCCGCCCACCTTGCCCGCGCCCGTGGGCGTCGCGAGTGCGCCCTCGAGCTCTCGTCCTTCGTGCGTCGTGACCTTCACTTGAGTAGTCATCGTTGCCTCCTTCGTGTGGCGCGTCGCTCCTACTCGGGCGTCGCGAGTCGCCGTGACGGCGGCGCACGCAGCATGCTAAACCGCTCCAGCCATGCCCGCTCGTCTTGCTGTCCGTGCCAGGGTGGCCGTCGCGCTCGCGCTCGCCGCGAGCATCGCCTGCGGCAAGAAGCCGGAGGCCACCCCCGAGTCCACGTCCGGCGCGATGCTCGCTGAGGTCACCGGTCAATTCCGCGTGGTGGCCGGCGAGCACGGCTTCAGCCCGAGCTCGCTCGCCCTTCCCAGAGGTGGACCCGGCTCGAAGACCAGCGTCACCTTCGTCCGCACCACGGACAACACGTGCGCCACCGAGGTCGTATTCCCGGATCTCGACGTCAAGAAGGATCTGCCCCTCGATACGCCCGTCTCCGTGGACGTCCCGACCGACACCTCCCGCAAGCTCACGTTTCAGTGCGGAATGGCGATGTACAAGGGCGCGCTCGTCGTCAGGTGACCTCGCCCGTCGGCTCTGGGTCCGGCCGTTCGGCGAACCGGTATCCCACTCCGCGCACCGTCTGGACATAGATGCCCGCGGCGCCGAGCTTCTCGCGCAGGCGCTTGACGTGCGTATCGACGGTCCGCGTGGTCACATCGGCGTCAATCCGCCATACGTCGCTGAGCAGGGCATCGCGCGTCTGGACGCGGTTTCGCCAATCGTGCAGCGTCAGAAGGAGCTTGAACTCGAGGGCCGTGAGCTCCACCTCCTGCCCCTCGACCCATACGCGGTGCGCGCCGCAATCGACCCTCAGCGTACCGAACTGAGTCGTCTCGCCGGCTTCCTCGGAGGCGGCGCGGCGGAGGACCGCCTGTACGCGAAGCAAGAGCTCGCGGACGCTGAACGGCTTGACGACGTAGTCGTCGGCGCCCAGCTCGAAGCCGATGACGCGATCAATCTCTTCGCCCTTGGCGGTGAGCATCACGACTCGTACGCCGCGCGTCGCCGCGTCCTGGTGAAGCGTCTTGCAAAGCTCGGTGCCGGAGCCGTCGGGCAACATGAATCGAGGAGCACGAGGTCGGGCCGGCGCTCGCGCGCCTGGCGCAGGCCGTCCTTGGCCGTCGACGCGAGCGCGACGTCGTGTCCCTCTCGCTTCAAGTTGTAGTCGAGGACCTCGCGGATGTCGGCTTCGTCCTCGACCACCAAGATGCGGGCCATGCTTCACTCCCTATCGCGTCCGCGTGACTTTTCCGTGACGAGGAGAGACCACGCCCGCGTCTTCGTCAATGCGCCGCACGCACGCTCTCGTCCAGGATGGCCAGCAGGCGCTCGAGCTCGGCCTCGGGAATCGTCAAGGGAGGACACACGTAGACGGTGCTCCCCAAAGGGCGCAGGTAGGCGCCGCGCTTCCGGGCCTCGTCGTAGACACGCCAGCCCACCTCGCCGAGGTAGCCCTCGCGGCCTCCGTCCGACAGGTCCGCGGCGCCAATCATCCCGAGGGAGCGAATGCGCTCCACCCCCGGGGCGCCCGCGAGGCGCTCGAACGCGCGGGCGATGATGGGGGCCTTCTGCGCCACCTGATCGATGACCCTCTCGTCCCTGTAAATGGCGAGCACCTCTCGCGCGAGCGTCGCGCCGATGGGGTTCCCACAGAAGGTGTGCCCGTGCAGCAGCGCGTGCGCGCGTCCCCCACCGAACGCCGAGAAGACTCAATCGGTCGCAAGCACGGCGGCCATCGGGACAATCGCGGCGAAGGCCTTGCCGATGCACATCAGGTCCGGCGTCACGCCGGCGTGTTCGCTGGCCCACATCCGCCCCGTGCGTCCGTATCCCGCGAAGACCTCGTCGGTCACCAGCCAGACGTCGTGCCGGTCGCAGAGGACGCGAAGTTCGCGCAGGAAGTCGGCGCCGTAGATTCTCATTCCGGCCGCGCCTTGCACCATGGGCTCGACGAAGACTGCCGCGATGGTGGATGCGCCTTCGCGCAGGATGCGGCCCATGGCCGACAGTGCCCGGTCGTGGGCTCCCGGCTCGGGGAAGGGAGCGTGGACGCACTCGAACGTGACCCCAGCGAACGGCCTTCGGAAGACGTCCACGCCGCCGAGACTCGTCGCACCGACGGTGTCGCCGTGGAAGGCACCGTCGAGGGCGATGAAGCGCGTCTTGCCCGGAGAGCCGAGCTGGCGCCACCCTTGCGCGCACATCTTCACGGCCGCATCCACGGCCGTCGACCCGTCGTCGACGTAGAAAACGCGCGTGAGTCCAGGGGGCGCGATGGCCACGAGCTCTTCGGCGAGACGTGCCGCGGGCTCGTGGGTGATGCCCGCGAGCGAGCAGTGAGCGAGGGTGCGAGCTTGCTCTTCGAAGGCGCGCAAGAGGCGCGGGTGGCCGTGCCCCAGCGTCGCCACGTACCACGAGGAGTTGCCGTCGATGTAGCGGCGACCGTCGACGTCTTCGAGCCAGGCGCCCTCTGCTCGCGCGACGACGATGGGGTCCGTTTCCTGCCACGCGGCCATCGGCGTGTACGGGTGCCAGACATGGGCCCGGTCGAGCCGGACAATCTGTCGCGGTCCATGGCGCCGCTCGCTCAGCCCGTTGCCCGTGGTGATCCGGACGCTCGCTGCGCGGGCTTGGAAGAGCGGCTTCGTGACGGCGGGGGCTCGCTCGGCGAGCCGTGCGGCAGGAACACGGTGACCGTCGTGCCTTCGCCCGCGTGGCTGTCGATGCCGAGGTGGCCGCCGTGCGCGTCGACGATGCGGTCGACGATGGCGAGGCCGAGGCCCGTGCCGCTGGGGCGCGTCGTGAAGAATGGATCGCGCGCGCGCGACCGCACCTGGGTGTCCATGCCCTCGCCCGTGTCGATGATGTCGACCGCCAGGCCGTCGACCCCGCTGACTGTCCGAGCGCAAGCGCACCGTCAGGAGCCCGACATGCCCATCGCCTGCAGGGCGTTGTCGATGAGGTTGTCGAACACCTGCCGCAAGAGGTCCCCGTCGCCCCAGAGCCGCCCCTCGTGGCACTCCACCTTGAGCTCCGCCCGGATGTCCGGCTCTCGCCGTTCGGGAGGCCAAGGGTGCGCTCGAGGAGATCCCCAATCGAGACCTGCGACGCTGCACGTTCACCGGACGCGCGTAACGAAAAGGTCGGCCACCAGCCGGTTCAGGCGGCTCGTCTCCTCGTCGAGGATCGCGAGCAGGGTCTCGTGGTCCTCGCGCGAGATGCCCTGCTTGCGCAGGCCGGACACCGCGTTCGTGATGATGCCGAGCGGGTTACGGACCTCGTGCGCGATGACCGCCGCGAGCTCGCCCACCACGGCGAGCTGCTCCTTCTTGACGAGCTCCTCGTGGGCG
>CAWKAF010000054.1:0-208397 GCA_963847465.1 uncultured delta proteobacterium
ACGCCGAGAGCCCCATCACCTTGTACTCCTCGCCGAAGCGATCGAAGCCGATGAGTTGAGTGAGGGCCGTGTAGAAGACTCCCGGCGAGTGCGGCCAGAGCGTGCGCCGTCGAACCTCGATACGAGTCCCCTCGCAGTTCGCGATGAGCGCGGTCGCGAAATCGCCCGCACCATCTGCGGTAATGCCCGTCGCCCGCTCGAACGGTGAGCAATAAAATGCGCTTGAAGCGTGTGCGACGTGGTGCTCAACCTGATGAAAGTCGGCGCGCACCGCCGACCCGGAAGCCCCCATGGCCTCGGCTACGAGGTCTGCGGTCGACGACACCTCGCGATGGACGCGCAGCCGATCAAGGGCTCGGGGCAGGGTCTGCACCGGGTGGCGAGCCACGAAGGCCGCCTTCCCGGCCAAGTTGGCGCGCGGATCGCGAGCCACAGCGATGTCGGTGACGTCGCTCAGGCTAGCCCCCGCGATGCGCAGCACTTCCTGCACCGCGAGACGCGGGAACCCGGCGCAATGTTTCTTTCGGTTCAACCGCTCTTCGGCGATAGCGGCGAGCACGCCGCGCTCGCTCACGAGCACAGCGGAAGAGTCGGCGTGGGCGGAGTTGATACCTAGGACGAGCCGGGACATTCGGTGCGGGGGAAGCGTATCGCTAAAGGTCGACTTGGATGGGCTGCGAAACGCGCTCCGCGGACGCTGCCTCGGCCTCGAGCGCGCGAGGCGCCAGTCGGCTGTTCAATCGCACCAGAGCACCCAGGGAGACGTCGACGACCACTTGCAGTAGCACCTCCATCTGCGGGCTCACATCCCCGGCCGCGCTGCGCCAGCGAAAGCGCAGGTCTGCCCGAGCTGATCGGTCGTCGCCGAGAGGATAGCGGGCGGATACAAGCTCGGAAGCCTCGACAGCACCGCTTTTGGCCTCCCATTCGTGGATCGTCTTCTTGGAGTCAATCTCCAGAATGTCGATGGCGATAAGGTCGGCGCGCTCTCCGACCGAAGAAAGCACCGTGAAGAATTCCTCTTCGACTTTGACGGCGGCGAAGATTTCTGTGAGCTGCGGCACGAGCCTGCGCAACGCTTCAGTCTCGGGACTACGCAGGCGTGCGCGCTGTCGGCGCATTAGCAGCAGATACTCGAAGTAACCGACGAAGCGCACGAGTCCCATGACGACGAGGCTGGCTACCAGGATGGCCGCGCCGACCTGCCACCGGTGCCCCAGAGCGACGCCCAGAGCCGCCGCCGTCAGCATCAGACTTGCGCCATAAAGGATGAGCACCGCGCGGCGGTGCGTGATCCCCATATCGAGCAGCCTGTGATGGATGTGCCCTCGGTCCGGAGAGAAGATGGGGCGGCGCTCGAGGAACCGCCGCAGCATCGTGAAGAGCGTGTCGAAGATAGGAACGCCGAGCGCGAGGACGGGCACC
Organism: uncultured delta proteobacterium; assembly: GCA_963847465.1. Taxonomy (GTDB): domain Bacteria; phylum Myxococcota_A; class Polyangia; order Polyangiales; family Polyangiaceae; genus Palsa-1150. The sequence goes on from CAWKAF010000054.1 coordinate 1,426, forward strand.
AAAATGGAGACGGTGGTCGACGCCTTTTGCACCGCGCCCGCGAGCGACGTCGTACCGAGGACGAAGCCGAGAAAGTAGCTGCCCGAGTCCCCCATGAAGATGCGGGCGGGGTTGAAGTTGAACACGAGAAACCCGAGCACGGCGCCAAGCATCGTCGCCATCATCACGGCCACGAAGGCGTCCCCGAACACCAAGGCGACGATGAGGTTCGTCACGCCCGCGAAGAACGCGATCCCGCCGGCGAGCCCGTCGAGGCCGTCGATGAGATTGACCGCGTTGACGATGCCGACGATCCACAGAACGGTCACGGGGAGCGCGAACGCCCCCATGTTCAGCGCGCCGATGAGCGGAAGCCGCACGGCGTCTATGTGATAGCCGGCGGCATAGGCGAGCGACGCGGCGGCCACCTGCGCGGTCAGCTTGTGGGTCGCGCGCAGCCGGCGGGTGTCATCAAGCACCCCGACGGCGACGAGCAACAGTGCCCCGGCGAGCAGGCCAGCGACCTTGCGGGCGTCGGCGCGAAGCGTCGCGGCGACCACCGACTCCAGGGGGAAAAGCGTCACGAGGGGCACCAAGAAGCCGAGGGCGATGGCGATGCCGCCGAGGCGGGGCACGCTCCGCTCGTTCACGTTCCGGCCCCCCGGATTCGACACGGCGCCGAGACGGACTGCGAGCCGTCGCACCAGCGGCGTCATCAGCGCCGTCGAAACGGCCGAAAGGACGAAGGCGAGGAGGAGAGCTCTCATCGGACCGCCCAGCTCGAACCTAGGCTACCTACGACACTTAGTTGCAACCGCGCGCCGCCGCGTTCGCGGGGCGGCTCCTCTAAAAAAGCCGCGGTCTTGCTGCTATTGTCGCATCGTGAAGTGCGCACTGGTCACCGGCATAACGGGGCAAGACGGTTCATACCTCGCGGAGCTCCTTCTGGCGAAGGATTACACGGTGCACGGCATCGTACGGCGCGCCAGCACCTTCAACACCGATCGCATCGAGCACCTGTACCGGGACCCCCACGACCCACACGCGCGCCTCTTCCTGCACTACGGAGACCTCTCCGACGGCACGGGCCTGCGGCGCATCCTGGAGCGAGTTCGTCCGGACGAGGTCTACCACTTGGGCGCGCAGTCGCACGTCCGCGTCTCATTCGATGAGCCGGAGTACACAGGCGACGTCGACGCGACGGGGACCCTTCGCTTGCTGGAGGCCCTTCGAGACTCGATGGGCATCTCGGGCAAGGGCGTGCGCTTCTACCAGGCGGGCTCGTCAGAGATGTTCGGGGCTGCTCCCCCGCCCCAGAACGAAGCCACCCCTTTCCACCCGCGAAGCCCTTACGCCGTCAGCAAGGTCGCCGCCCACTGGTACGCCATCAACTACCGCGAAGCGTACGGGATGTTCATCGCGAACGGGATCCTCTTCAACCACGAGTCACCGCGCCGCGGAGAGACCTTCGTGACCCGCAAGATCACGCGCGCGGCGGGGCGGATCAAGCTGGGGCTGCAGACCAAGGTGTACCTCGGCAACCTCGACGCACGCCGTGACTGGGGATTCGCGGGAGACTACGTCGAGGCGATGTGGCTCATGCTCCAGCAAGAGCGGCCCGACGACTACGTGGTCGCCACGGGCGAATCGCACTCCGTGCGGGAGTTTCTCGAGGCGGTGTTCTCGCACCACGGGCTCGACTGGCGCCCGCATGTCGAGATCGAGCCGCGCTACTTCCGCCCTTCCGAGGTCGACCATCTGCGAGGCGACGCGAGCAAGGCGCGCGACCAGTTGCGATGGGCTCCGCGCGTGGACTTCGGACAGCTCGTTCGCATGATGGCGGATCACGACCTCGAGCTTGCACGCCAGGAGAAGACCCTGCGGGACGCGGGTCATGTCACGGGGGTGCGGGGAGGCGCTCGCGAATGAATTAGGATGACGGAAGCATCGCGCACTTGAGCGAAACGACACCGCGGGGATGTAACGGGCGTTCCTATGAATGCCGGTGTTAGCGTAGCACCCTTATACCTGTGCCCTTGAAGGACGTTCACCGCCGCTCATGGGCAGCCGTTGCTGGCTGGCTCGTCACGGGGCTCGCCACCAGCTGCGGCGGAGGCGGCAGCGGCAAGTCACCCCCCGCTGACTCGAGCCCGGAAACGGACAGCGCGTCCAGCGATTCCAGAGCCGACGTCACGGTCAGCCTCGAAGCTTCGGATACGTCCGCCCCGTCCGATGCAGCCGACGCATCGTCGACCGATGCAGCCGACGCGTTGTCGCCCGACGCAGCCGACGCGTTGTCGACCGATGCAGCCGCTCCGGACGACTCCCCCGCGTGCGTTCCCCAGTTCGGGGGCGTGGCGTCCGCCACCGTGCTCTCCGACAGTGCGATCGCGCTCGCCTGGAGCGCCGCCCCGGGCGACTCGGTGTTCGCGATCTGCGTCTCGACGACGCCGGGAAGTTGCGCCAGCGACTTCGTTGTCGCGCAAACGACAACGCCGGGCGCGACGTCGTGGACGCTGACTGGCCTGAACACCTCCACCACGTACGATTTCGTCGTCCGAGTGCAGAGCGGAACCGCCGACGGCGGCGCCCTTGACTCGAATACCTTCGAGGTCAGCGCACAAACGTGCTCGTCCGGCCTCGGAGCCTGCGAAGGAGTCTGCACCAACACGCAAACCGACACGCAGAACTGCGGCGCCTGCGGGAAGGCGTGTGAGCTAACGGGACTCGCCATCTGCAGCGCGGGCCAATGCGAATGCGGTAGCGCTGGCTCCCAACAAGTGGTGGCCTGTGGTTCAGCGTGCGTCGAAATCAACGAAGACCCTCAGAATTGCGGCAGCTGCGGAAACGTATGCCCACCGGGCTTCTCCACCTGCAGCATGGGCGAATGCTATCCAAACTGCGCCCCTCCACTAATGGAGTGCGGCGGGCTATTGAGTCCCTGCACCAACGTGAGCAGTGACCCCGCGAACTGCGGGTCGTGCGGGAACACCTGTCCGGCCGGCGAGGGGTGCGTGAGCGGTGCCTGCGTTACGTGCGCGTCGGGTCAGACGCTCTGCGGCGGCACCTGCGTTTCGTTGACGAGCGACGTCGCGAATTGCGGGGCCTGCGAGAATGCCTGCGGGAGTGGGCTGGCGTGCCTCGGCGCCCAATGCGCCCCGTGCCCGTCGGGCCAGGTTCTCTGCAGCGGGCTCTGCGTCGCGACGAGCAGCGATGCCGCGAACTGCGGCTCCTGCGGGAGCGCGTGCTCGACCGGTGTCGAATGCGTCGGCGGACAGTGTGGCGCCTGCAGCGCGCCGCCTTCGACCGCGGGCGGCCGAGCCGCCGCTGGGATCGCCGTCGGCGAGGATCACGCCTGCGCGGTGATGGTCGACGGGACCGTCGAGTGTTGGGGCAGCGACGTCTTCGATCAACTCGGCAATCCGAGCGGTAACGCCAGCACGGTGCCGCTGGTGGTGCCGGGCTTGACGGGAGCCACGCGCCTGGTGGCCGGCCAGTATCACACGTGCGCCCTTCTATCGGACGGAACGGTCTCGTGCTGGGGAGACAACAGCGAAGGTCAGCTCGGCAATGCAGCGACGGGGCCTTCGGCCGTGCCGACGGTCGTCGCTGGCTTGAGCGGCGTGACGTTGTTGGCCGCGGGCCAGGTTACGACGTGCGCGCTGTTGGGAGACGCTGTGAATCTCGTGCTGGGGAGGAGGTGTCGACGTCGATGGCGGGCTCGCCGACACGACGACCCCGACGCCCCTCAGCATCTCAGGCGCGATCGCCGTAGCCACGAATGGGGGCACCACGTGTGCCCTGGTCCAGAGCCCGCCAGGGCTCTGCGAAGGGCCGACCCCTGTTGGCGGAAATGCCGTGCGCTGCTGGGGGACCAACCTGGGTAAGTTTGGAAATGGGACGACTGTTGGATCGCCGACGCCGCTCACGACCGGCGTTACCGGCGTCGCAAATCTTGCGCTCGGACTATACGACACGTGCGAGGTGACTTCGGCGGGGATGGTCGAATGCTCGGGCGAGCCCGGGGTCCTGACGCCAGTGACGGTGCCGGGGCTGTCCGGCGTACAGGCCGTCGCGGCAGGGTACGACCTCGCCTGCGCTCTTCTCTCGGCGGGATCCGTCGAGTGCTGGGGAAGCATCGGCGGCTCGGCAACTCCCGTCCCCTGCGTGACGAGTGCCACCGCCATCGCGGCGGGACAAACCTCGGCCTGCGCTCTTCTCGCGACGGGATCCGTCGAGTGTTGGGGAAGCATCGCCAACGGCTCCACCGTCCCCGTACCGATCAATCTGTAGCGTCGACGACTCCGCCAGGGCGCCGGTAACGCGCACGTTCCTGTGAATGTCGGGGTCAGCGTGGCACCCTACATCTGTGCCGCTAAAGGACGTTCGCCGCCTACCGACGGCCATTGCTGCGCTCGTTGTCGGGCTCGCACTCAGCTGCGGCGGGTCGTCCTCTTCCTCCCCTTCGCGCTGTACTCCTGGCGCGTCCGTCACCTGCGGTGGACCTGGAGGTTGCACGGGATTCCAAGTTTGCAACTCCGACGGCAGCGGCTTCGCCCCGTGCGATTGCTCGACCGGGTCGGGCGATAGCGGACCTTCCGAGGCGGGGACAGGCTCGTCAAGTAGCAGCTCGTCCGGCGGATCAAGCTCCAGCGGTTCGGGGTAATCCTCGAGCAGTTCAGGTGGTGAGGATGTGTCACCGGGCATGTCACCGGGCCTCTATTCGGTTTCTCTGCTTCTGAACGATGCGGGACTGACCGCATGCTCGGACAACCTCTCGAACATCGGCCCGGGCGACTTCCACATCTCCTTCACCCTGGAGACGACTCAAAGCGTGAACATGGCTGTGATGAACCAGCGTCCCACCTGCGGGGGGGATTTCGATTTCTGGGACATCCGCTTGAGCGCGACCTACGAGGAGGCGGGCGGTCCCGGCTACCTGTTCGTGGAGACCGGCGGCTCCTACGCAGGGGAGGAAGAGTGGAATTATACGGAGCTCGCGAGCACTTTGACGGTCAATGATGGCCGGGCCCATGATGTGGTCGTCGAACGCGTCTCCGGCGTCCTCACCATTCTCGTCGATCAGGTGGCCGCGGGGACCGCCACTTCGCTCTCGTCTTTCGCGGGTCTTCCGCCGCTCGACGTGGGCGTCGGCATCTGCGACACCAGCAACGGGGGTGGGCCGCTCGGGAGTGAGCCCCTCGTGGGCACTCTGACCAACGTTTGTGTGACCAGTCCTTAAGCGAGCCAGCTGGGCACACGAGCCCCATTGCCAAGGATCACGTTCTTTGGCGGGGTGGTGGTCTCTTCCACGGAGGTCTCGCCAATGCTGCAGCGACCGTTCGCCCCGCGTATGCGAATAGGCCGGGAATGTTGACGGACGAGCTCGTATGGTCGTATCGGACCTTCACGGGAACCTCGCCAACGCGAAACCCCTGCACGACGCAATCCATGAGGATGTCGCTCGCGAATGCATGGGTATCCGGGTAGCTCTCGATGGGCAGAGCCTCCAGCACCCGGCGATGGTACGCCCGCATTCCGCTATGCCACTCGCCAAAGGCCGTGCCAAACCATAGGTTTTCGAAGAGCGTCAGCGCTCGGTTGCCGAGATAGCGGTAGAGCGGCATACCGCCCGCGAGCGACTCGGATCGACTTCGAATTCGATTGGCTTGAATCACATCGAAATGGCCGCGCTCGATGTAGGCGACGAGAAGGTCCACCACCGACGGATCGTACTGACAGTCCGGATGCACTTCGACGATGATGTCAGCGCCCTCGGCCAGCGCCTTGCGGTAGATGCGCTTCAGGTTCCCCCCGTATCCGTAGTTCTGGTCATGCGTGATGACCTCCAAACCGAGCTCGCGAGCGAGCGCCTCGGTCCGGTCTTCGCTCCGGTTGTTTCCGAGCAAGACGTTCCCTCGATACTGTCTCGGGAGCGCGTTCACGGTCTCCTCGAGCGTCCTTTCGACGTTGTACGCCGGCATCGCCACGACGACTTTCATTCGCTCACCGAGCGACGTAAGGCGACCACGTGCATAGCGCGGAAGCTTCGCACAGGCGGGGGCGGAGGGAAGACGCCCTTGGTCGGAGAACCACTGCACCTCGTCGCTTGCCGCCCCGTACCTCCCGCGTCGGGCTTTCAGCACGGAATGGTCGTAGCAGTCTACGCACCTAAGCCGCCACCGAGACCCGAGAAGCACAGCATCAGGGGAGGTGGATCTTGGACCCGGATCTGTTCAAAGTTTACGCGCTTGCGGCTGTCATCGTTGTTCCACTTGCAGCGTGCTCAACCGGCGGGAGCGGACCGACCGACAGCGGAGGGGCGGACATCACGTCGTCTTCGTCGAGCGGAGGTTCGGGATCCGGGTCGAGCAGTGGCTCCGTGAGTAGCTCTGGGAGCGGTTCCGGCGGCAGCGCTGACTCCGGACCAGACTCGACCATGGAAGCCAGCCCTGCGGACTCCAGGCCGGACTCGACCGTGGACGGCGGGGACGACTCAAGTCCGGAGGGCTCGGCCACGGGTTCGGCCACGACGGGTGCGAGCTGTTCGCCGGGCGGACCAGGGATGACCAACTGCGGTGTCGTAGGTGACGCCGCGACGCCTGAGAGCTGCTGTACGAGCCTGGAGGTGACGGGCGGGACGTATTATCGGACGTACGATCCGGTTGTCGACGAGGACGGAAGCACCTTCGCGATGCTCGCCGCCGACGGTGGCCCCACGGGCGAGGCCGACCCCGCCACCGTGAGCCCCTTTCGTCTCGACAAGTACCTCGTCACGGTGGGTCGGTTCCGGCAGTACGTGAATTACCTCACGGGCACCACGGGCTCGCCTCCTGGGAACGGTAGCGGCAAGCATACGCACCTGAACGGTGGCTTGGGACTGGGTCCACATCCGTCGCGGGCATGATCACGCGGCCTGCTGCACGCGCGCCTCGTAGGTGGCGCCAAGCTCGCGATGCAGTGCCGCGAAGCGCTGGCTGAGGATCGAGGTGCGGAAGAGCATGACGGTCTGTCCGCCGTGTTGCGAGAAGCGGGCGCCGGCGCGCTTCATGCGAGAGCCGACTACGGTCTTGGCCGCGGCTTCGGTGACGCCAGTGCCGATTGGATATCCGCGACGTTGCGCCTCTACGTACTTCATTCGTCCGAGACTGTTCTGACGAGCGATGTAGTCGATGGCCTCGCGCAGTTCCTTGCGCCCGCTGGCGGTGCGTGGCGTACGGAGACGGGCCCGCATCGAGCGAAGGACCTCGACAGGGCCGTCGCGCTTGCTCTTGATCGTCTCTCGCCAGGTCGCCGCTTGGACCTGAGCGTCGCCGGTTCCGGGTCCCCAGATCGCGTTGGCAGCCTTCTGCACGTACTCGGCGACGTGGAACGCGTCGACGAGCTTCATGCGGTCGCCGCTGCACTTGGCCGGCAGTCGACTCTCGATACCTTCGAGGGCTCGCCACTGCGGATCGGCTCCGTCGCTTGCAAACACGATGTTCAGGGTCGGGCGCTCGCGCAACACGCTTTGCAGCTCTGCCTCCAGCTCTTCCACTAGCGTCTTCTTGTAGGGCTCGGGCATGCGCGCCAGGTAAATCGTGTCCAGCCGCTCGCCGTCCGCGTCGTAGAAGGCGAGTGTTCCGACGGCCCCTTCGTGCCACGCGCGGCCCATCGTGCCGTCGTGGGCCGCGGGGCCCGGATCGCACACCACGCCGTAACGTGTCTCATGCCGTGGAGGCTCCGGCGAGCGCGTCTTTCTGCCACGCGGACGAGCATGCTCGCCGTCCTGCGGCACCATCACGCCGTCGATGCCCACCTGCACCGTGACCGCCTGCTCGGCAATGGCGTGCGCCTCGCGTACCGCTGTCGCGATGACCTCGCGACCTTGCTCGTAGCGCGCCGCCATGGCGCGAGACAACCGGCCAATCGTGGAGTTGCTGAGCGTCGCGGTCCCCACCTCGCCGAGCAGATCGGCCGCCTCCTGCTCGGGCATGCTCGCAAGCGCTCGCGTCGCGACGCGCGCGAGCCGAGGCGTGTACGTGCCCTCGACCATCCCCAGCCGAAGATCGAGCGGCACCGCGACCCGTCCGCGACCCGACTGCTGATAGACCGCGCGCTCCAGCGATACCGTGCCGAAAACCGTCTCGTAGTCGTGCGGCGTCTCGCGACGATTCCCCCAGCGCTCGCCGTTGATGTCCACCTCGGGCGCGTCCGCGTCGGCGCGTTTCATCGCGATGGCCATCTGCGCTCGACCCCACGCCTTGGCCATCTCCAGCACCCGACCCTCGACCACGTCTACGTCCACCTCGTGCGCCTTCAACCTCCCAAGTTCCTCGCCCAGTTCGAGCATGCGCCGCTCGATGCCCTCGACATCTTCCCGGTTCGTCATGCTCGCCTTGTCACAGACCGACCACCGGCGCTGCAAGCAAAGACCGACGCGCGCCGGGCGCTTTGCAGTCAGGCAATCAATTCACGCCGTGGATGGATGTGGACCCGGCATGAATCGCGCCCCCAGCCCGTCCTGCTCCCACGCCGGATGCCGGTGCCCCACGACCAGCACGCTCGATCCGCATCGAAGTTGCAGTGGCTGCGCGTGCAGGGCCGTTACCGCCCCGAGCACTGCGAGCGAGCAAACCAAGGCCCTTGTTCGCGTTGACCGACTGATCACGTATGCGGCCATTGCCGGCAACGCGAGGGTCGCCACCGAAAGCGTTGCCAGGATCACGACAACCCCAGTCGTCCGGAGCGCCACGCGCGCCCATTGAATGGGCACGGCTTGGACCAGCCCGAGCGCGACAATTGTCCAAAGGCCCGCTGCTGCAGGGGTACCGGCCAGTCCCCGAAAACGCGCCGCGGCTCCGAGGATTTGATGGGAGGCGGTCTCGAACACCACCAGCAGAAGCGACTGTTGAAGTGCCCGACGACGAGGAGGACTCCGTTTTCGACAATCAGCGCCGCCCCTGCGACCCCCAATACCCGGAGGAACAGCCACGGAGCGACGACGGACCCAATGAAGAAGACCACGGCGAACGCCGCCACGCACGCGAGTCGTGCGGTTGCCATGAGGCTGATGACCCGCGACACACGCGCTCACCAGCGCGGAGCCGACCAATAGCGCTCCGGCAGCCGCCAGGGGCCACGCGCTCGTCATCACGCACCGCAAACGGCGCCCCGGGAGAGAGCTCACAAGGGCGCCAAGTGCCAGCAGCGCCAGGGCCATTGCGGTGCTGAACCCGAAACCCGCGCGCAAGGATGTCGTCGTCCACGCCACCTGCGTCAATGTGCCCGCCGACCACGCGCCAGCGAGCGCCACAGTGGCGACACGTATGCGCGATGTGCGCCGAGAATTCATCACCCCTCGTCTACGGTCTGCCCACCCTGTCGAGAGCCCGGATGCACCGTCCGCGTACGATGCCGGCCGGGCAAGCGCGAGACCGGACGCGCAGCCCAGCAGGTCGTCCGCCGGCCCCCGCGGTTGCGAGCAAACCGGGCTTCGGAGGCCAGCCGCGTCGCTGTACGTAGCCGTAGGTGCGCGCGACACGCGCGCTCGGTGGGCGCGAACCGATGCGGTCACGGACCGCTCGCCATTCGGCTGCGCCGTGTCTTTCGGCGAGCCAGTCGGCAACGATCCAAAGCGCGGAGGCGACTCGTCCCGTTCGAGCACGCGCAACAACAAGGTCGACGTCGAAATGCTCATGCCTCTGCGATCCGACGCAAGATCCTCGAGAGCCCAGGGCACGGGATACAGGCCGTCTTTGAAGGCATTGATGACGAGGACGAGCGCGTGGTCGTTCAGTTCGGGCTGAATATGCGGAAAGCCGAACGGCTCGACGGAGCGACATGCCCGGAGAATCAGATTCTCGACGGATAGCGCGCAGAGGCCCGGCGGGCCGATCGTGCACTCGACGTCGACCTCCCAGTTGTCGACCTTGAGCATGGTTTGCCACAGCACGGGACGCGCCGTGTGTGGGTTCCAGCCACGCGACCGGGCGATGCGAACGGCCTGGCTGAAGCAGCGCCACGGAATGCGTAGATCGATGTCGGCAATCGGTCCGCGACGCGACGTCGTCGTAAAGCGCGTGCGCGGTGACGATGCCTTTCACGGGGAGGACGGGAATTCCCCCTCCTCAAACGCCGACGCGACTTGCCGAAGGATGCGAGGCGCGTGGGTGTGAAGCATCCAGTTGGCACGCGCACCGGTGGGGTCGATGCACGGCGGCGAGGAACCGACCATCGCCCTCACTGTACGCGCCGCCCACGCGAGAGCACGCTCCCTAGGGCGTCCGCTGCTCCTCGTCCCGAACGATACGGCCCGCGTCGAGCATCAGGACACGTCCGGCAAGCAGACGGAGCTCGGGAGTGTGGGCCGCGATCATGACCATGTGGTCCCTGGAGAGCTCGCGCACGATCTCCGCGACAAGCTCGATGCCGGCCCGATCGAGGTTTGCCTCCGGCTCGTCGAGAAGAAACAGCGAAGCGTCGCTGGCACAGCATGCGCGCGAGCGCGACGCGCTGCCGTCTGACCGACGGAGAGAGAGTCGATGCCTACCTCGAGCGGCTCGGCGCCGCCGCGACTCAGAGCTTCCGTGAGGCCCACTCGACCCAGGGCGCGCCGGATCTTGTCGTCGGACGCTTGAGTGGCAAGGAAGCGAACGGCGGCCCTCACATTCGAACGCGGGGGTAGATAAGGCCGCTGCGGGAGAAATGCGACCTGCGCGCGCCAGGTATCGGGGTCGAGATCGGCCAGATCAACACCCCTGATTCGGATGACGCCCGTCTTGGGCCGTGCCAGCGCCAACAGGAGACGCAAGCAGGTGCTCTTGCCGGATCCATTGACACCCGACAGCGCCAGCACCCGGCCCGCGCTCCAAGCGAACGAAACGTCGCGAAGAACATCGACGTCATCCGGCGCCCCGTCGTATCGAAACGAAACTCCTTCGAATGAAACCGTATCGGGGGCTGCTGGAAGGAGGCGCGTCCCTTTGGAGGAGGGACGCTCGTCTCCCACGACCTGCGCGACGATCCGCAGCCAACGTTCTGACTGAATGACGTTGTGAAGACCCTGTGCGACGCCCGCGAATGCCGGCGTAATGCTGGCGAGCAGGGCTAGGTCGGCGAGGGTCACGGAGAGCGAGCCTCGCCAGCGAGAGTCCGCGCTGACGAGCCAGGCCGACGACGCCGGCAATGGCGAGCAGCGGCAACCTTCCGGACAGGACAGTCGACCCCGCTACCTTGACGCTCGCCTCCCCCCACACTCGCGAACGCTCGGATGCTTCGAGCGACGAAGGGGACGCGCCCCCGGACGCAACGATTTCCATGCGCCCTTCCAGCGCATCCACCAACGTGTCGTACACTCGACGCTGAAGGTCCCAGGCTCGCACAACGGCCTTCTGCAAGCGGCTCCGGGACCACCCGAGGCCGGCTGCCGCAGCGAGCGTCAGCACGAGCGCAACGACCACGATCCTCGCGGGTTCGATGGCCGCAATGACGAACGTGAGCACCGCGGATGCCGTGAGATCCGCGACAAGCGTCGGCAGGCCTTGGGACAGCGCCTGGGAGCTCGAGTAGATTCCCTGTCCCAGCTCGACGTGGGCGTCCTCGCCGGAAAGAACGCTGGCGCGCAGTACATCCCCCGCGAGCAGGCTGTCGATCACTCGCGCCGCAAGATCGGCTTCCGTGCGCGCGGCGAAGACCCTCGAGACGAAGCTGCGGGCGGTGACAGCCACGGCGAGCGCCGACATCACGACGACCTTCGCTGCAAACGCTCGTTCGAACAGGACCCAAGCGGCTGCGGGCGTGAGCAGGCGCTCGGCCATTGCCAGGATGCCGACGACGGCGCCCCGCCGCAGAATGCGCTCGGTCGCGAGAAGTCGAGCCCATCGGAGCGCTCCAGCCGGATCCATGTGGCGCATGGTACGCGAGGGAGAGGACCGACCCCCCCGGAAGCATGCACTCGGCATGGGGCGGGTAAACTGGCGATGATGCGCTTCGGAGTTGTTGTTGGCGGAGCCTACCTCAGCGCAGCGCTCGGCATAGGAGCGCTCGCAGCCTGCAGCGTCCAAAAAAATGGCACCGGCGAGCCAATCGACGCTTCAGACGAGAACGGATGCGGCGCCGCGATGTCGGGACGTCCGACATCGGACCGACGGACGCCGGCGTAACCGACGTGGCGGTGGGCGACGGTTTCATCGAGACGGGGTCCCGGGATGCGGGCTCGTGCACGGGGGTTCTTTGCAACGGTCAATGCCTCCCGGCCACCGACTGCCGTTCCTGCAGCGGCGCGCCGCTGCTTTGCAGGGCGACGGGCGCGTGCACATCGTCCTGCGCGGGCTGTCGGGACACCCGCGGGACCGCGATGCCCATCGAATGCTTCGCGTGCGACAGCAACCGCCAGAATCCACTCGGGACCTGTGAGTACGACGACGCAGGCTCATACTGCCTGAGCGGCGACTACCTCGGTCAATACGAGGGCGGCGCGGGGTACCAGTGCGAGTGCAACGACGTGAGCTCGTGCCCTGGAGCCACGCAGGTCTGCGTTCCCCTCGGGCACTACGACGCCGGGTTCTGCTTGACGTGTGGCGAGATCACGCTGGCCCAGATTCAGGGTCAGCCGTGCAAGGACGGGGGGACGTGCCAGGCGAGCAGCGCCGTGTGTCAGTGACGCCGCTCAGTTGACGCCGTGCTCGCGTGAAGCGCGGGCGTACCACTCGGCGAAGCCGACAAGGCATTCCAGTTGCCAGAGCGCGGCCATGCCCAACGATCGGCCCGCGGCGAGGCCGTCGAGCATCGCCTCGACGCGGTCGAAGCGCACGAGGTCCGCGAGGCGGGCCCTGACGCGCGCGTCGCGCAGCGCTTCACGCGATCGTGAGGAGGTGAGGATTCGATGGATGAGAGCCTTGTAGAGGGCGACGTTCTTCGGCCGACGGCGCACCTCGTCGGGGACCATCCCGGCGAGCGCGTCTCGGAGGAAGCGCCGCTCCGGGCCCGCCTCGGATCGCACCCGCCGCGTGCAAACCGAGGACGAGCTCCAGAACGCCACGCTCGAGCATGGGCCACTCGAGATCCAGCCCGAAGCCTTCTGCGAGGTGTCTGCGCGAGAGCTGCGCTCCCACGACGATCGGCGCCGACAGCCAGTCGTCGAGATGCGTCGCGAATGGGCGATGCACGAGCGTCATGAGGTACTCGTCCGTCGCCTCGCGGACGGCGGGATGCTGGCCTCGCGTCCCACGCCGCGAACGCCGGCAGGTGAGCCTCGATCGGCTGACGCCGTGCGAGCCATGCGCGCTGGATGCGTCCGGGCAGCAGCGGGAGGCATACGCCGTACACCAGCGCGGCGCGCCGCCAGCGGAACTCGAGAACGTGGCGCGCGGCATCGAGGACATGACCTCGGCGCAGGGCGTCCAGCGGGGTAGGGAGCGTCGAAAAGAGCTCGTCGCCTCCTTCCCCCTCGACGACGGTCCGAAAGCCGGCCTCGCGCGCCCGCGACCAGAGCAGCATTCGTGCGGGCAGCAGGGCCAGCGGGGTAAGGGCCGGATCATCGCGCAGATCCGGGCCAAGGTCCGGAAGGTCGTCCGCGGCCGAGGCGTCGACCCTCGTGACACGCAGGCCTGACCAGGCACGCTCCATCGCTTCGATCGAGTCGACCTCCGTGGAGTCCAGCGCGGGAGCTACGAAGGAGAGCGCCGCGAGGTCACGCCCATCCCGGAGCCCTGCGGAGGCGATCGCGGCGGAGTCCAGCCCGCCGCTGAAGGAAACGACGGAGCGCCCATGCGCGGTGTGCCCACCCACGGCCTTCCCGAGCTCCTCGACGAAGGCCGCGCCGAGCCGACCGCGATCGCCGCCGACGTCGCGCGGGACGAGACTATCGACGCGCGAGACGCGTGCGCCGCCCGAGTCGACGATGAGCGCCTCGCCCGGGCAAAGCCGGCGGATCCCACGGATGGCCGTGGACCCGTCACGCATGCTCGCGAGCCCCATGACGAGGTGCACGAGGTACGAATCATCGAGAGCGCGCGGCACGTCCGGACATCCCAGCATCGGAAGGATCCGGGAGGCGACGACGGTCGTGCGGGAGTCCGACCAGTAGGCGAGCGGCCAGGGCGGCGCCGTGGAGCTCGCCGCGACGACCTGCCCGGCCTCGGCGTCATGGATCACGAAGCGAAAGCGTCCCGGCAAGTGCCGCGTGCAGCCGGTTCCGAAGCGACGGTAGGCATCGGACACTGCCCCGCGTCCGTTCCCGAATCGATGTTCGACTCTGCGATAACTGTGAGCTGGCCGCTCCGAAACCGTGAACAGCGGTCGCTGGCAGCGAGGTGAACCGTCGCCTGTCCCTTCCGCCTCCGGCGCACTCCAGGCCGAGACTTGTGAACCAAGCAGGCCGAGCGAGCGGGATCGCGTAGGACGAGGCCTAGCATCATGCTGGAATCGCAAGGAAAAAGGAGCGTGCGTCGCGGGCGGAGCTCGGTGCGCGCCGGTTGACGGGCCTGATCCGGAGAGTATGCTCGTGAACCGGGTAGAGCTTCCGGGCAACGTACTAGGCGGCGACCCGAATTCTATCGCTTTCTGGAGAGCGTCCCCGAATGAACGCCGAGGACGGAAAGACGACGCCGGATAGCGCCCCGCAGGTCCCGCTCCTATCCGGGGGCAGCGGCGCGCGCAAACCGTACGGTCCACCGCGCCTGCGCTCTCTCGGCCGAGTCAACGTCGTGACCGGGACGCCGACCAGTGGAGCCGCCGCAGGAAGAAGCCCCAAGGTTAGCGGAATGCTCTTGGCTGCGCTCGGCGGCGGCGGAGCCATAGGCGCGCCGGGAAGACGGCATTGCTTGCGCCCTCCAGGCGCGGGGAGCCAAGCATGGGTGATCTCACGGGGGGCGAAGCTATCGCCGTTCCGGATGCGCTTGCGTATCCTCACTTGGAGACGCAGCCAAGGTATTGGACCGTGGTCGAGGAAGCGACCGGCGCTGCATTCCGATGGGGGTACGCGGGTGAGGATGTCGTTGCCGAATGGAGCGGCATTCTGAGTTTGCGGGCGACCCGGACGCGGCGAGCTGAAGGCCTTGCGACCCGAGCCGGGTGCGCCCGACGATCTCGTGGAGAAAACGCGTCAACGGGGTGGCGGCTGCATTCTTGCGCGCACAACGACGCCAGCAAGCCCTGCACGCATCCGCCGTGGCCTGGCAGGGGAAGGCTCTGGTGTGCGTGGGAGCGAGCGGACTCGGAAAGTCGACAATAGCGGAGCGAATGTGCCGCCGTCCTGGAGTCGAGCTGCTCGCCGATGACATGACAGCGAATCGAAATTCTTGCCGGGTGGCGGGCTGCAGGTGCCACCCTCGGAATCCGCTTTGTGGCTGGGCGAGGAGGGTTCCGGCGAAGGGGCCCGTGAGAGCACCCCGGACGGCCGAGCAGCCCGCGGCCCTGCGGTGCATAGCGGCCTTGTCTTCGACGACGCCGCTCCCGTCCTCGAGCTGCGACGACCTGCGAGGCGCGGACGCCGTGTCCGCGTTGCTCCCGTCCCTCGTACGCTTCGAGATCGACAAGCGCTCTCTGGGCGCGAGAGCTCGACTTCCTGGGTCAGCTGGTCGCTCGGAGTCGCGTGGTTCAGGTCAGACGTTCGCATGATGTCGCCGCCGACACCGTGGCGGACAGCGCTGCTCGCGTTGCTGGTAGGCGAGGCCCGATGAACGAGCGGTCCGGGGTCGGCATGGATGCCCGTGTGTCGGCCGCGGAGCACGTGCGCTGCCGGCAGTTCGACAACGACCTCGTGATGGTCGATCTCCAGGGCGGCGAATACTTCGCCTTGAATACCGTGGGCGCTCGCATGTGGGACTTACTGACATCGGGCAAGACTCTCGCCGAGGCGGCCGAGGCACTCGCCGCCGAATACGACGCCGGCCAAGACGAGATCTTCCGCGACTGCAAGAAGCTGGCGGACGAGCTTCTGACGCGCGGACTGCTTGTGCTCAAGGCGCCATGAGCGAGCTGACGATGGTCGAGAGATTGCGCCTGCATGGGCTGCATTCGTTCGCCCGCGTGGCTCTCCGCGTTCGCCCCCCGCTTCGGGCAAAAGCGCTGGTGGACCGGATCGGGAGTCGCTTCCCGCGTCTGCAAGGGATCGACGACGCGCGAGCCGCGGTATACGAGCTCTTTCCGACAGGATCATGCCTGAGCCGCGCCCTGACCATCGCAGCGACGCTCCCGGGCGCGGAGGTCGTGATAGGCGTGAATGCTCCGGAAGAATCGCGGGTGACGGCGCACGCTTGGCTCGAAGTCAATCGGTGTGCGTCGACACGACCCCCGGGCCTGGTCAACAGCTTCCAGGCGAGTTGGCCCGGTTGCCGCCCTGGCAATCACCGGCACCCGGAGGTTGACGGTGGCGCCTGCTCGGCCACAGTTGTAAAGACGTCGCCTCAAGGGCTGCCTTTGCGGAGGAAATCATGAAGAATATGAGCCGTCTCGTTCCGATCTTTGCGGGTGCCATCGCAGCGACTGGGGCTGGGGGGCGGTCGCCGCGGGCTGTGGCAGCAGCAACTCGAATCCCCAGCAAGGGACCGGTATGGACGCGACCACGGATGTCGTCGAGGACATCCTGGCCGCCCAGGAGGCGGCGCCGCCACCGGACGCAGGTTCGGAGCCCGACACGGCTGCGTCGGCCTCTCCCGACGCCGAGCCGGCGCCGGTGACTCGTCGACCTCTCCCGACGCCGACGCCGGCACCGGTGACTCGTCGGCCTCTCCCGACGCCGAGCGGGCAGCGGCGACTCGTCGGCCTCTCTAACCGCCCAGACCTTCCCGGGGCAGTTGGCCACGGCATGGTGCAACACCGTCGCAGCGTGTTGCGGGACGTCCGGCGACGCGGCGACCTTCAATTGGGCTGCTTGTTATGCGGCCACGCTCGCGGCGGGCGTCGACAGAAGCAATATCGGAGTGAACCTTCTCGATGGCGGGCATGTCGTCTTCAACGCGGCTCAGGCGCAGACTTGCCTGAACATTGTCTCCGCGGCCGACTGCACGTCGGATGAGATTACGTCCTGCGAAACGATGCAGCTTTACCAGAGCTGTTTCGCCGCGTATTCGGGCACCCTGGCGGCAGGCGCCCCCTGCGCGGGAACGATCGAATGCGCGCCGGGCAACTTCTGTTTGCCCGTGGACGGCGGAGTTGGAGATGCAGGTGCCATCGGGTCGTGTCAGGCTCTGGTGGATGGAGGAGGGGCATGCGGGTTCTTGGGGGGCGCCGGAAACATCGCGCAAACCATATGCTCGTACCGCGGGTCGGGCTCCAGCGGGCTCTTCTGCCAGAGCGTTTCTGCCGACGGCGGCACTCCACCCGCCGCCGCAGCCTGGACGTGCCAGCCGCAGTGGGCAGTCGGTAACGCGTGTGGTGCAACGTGGACTGCGCGTCGTTCATCTGCCATCTATACGATGGCGGTACCAAACAATGTGCGAGCGCCGGGAACTGGGCCAACTCCAACACCTGCGCGGACTAGCGCGGTCCCCGCGGATGCCGGCGGCGGGGGTTGAAGGCGCGCCTCGCGATAGCAAACGCGAGTAGCGCGCCCGCCTCCCAGCCATAGTCAGCAGTGGTGCGATCGCCTCCTGCCGTCGAGCAGCCGCATCCCGGGGGGCTCGAGGGCTCCCGGGCTTCGGCGGCTCCCGGCTCTTGCGTGTCGGTCGTTGCGTCGAGCACCGAGCCGGAAACCGAGGTCTCAGCCTCCCCGCCATCGACGCCGCCGTCGGGCTCGCACGGGGTGATTGCAAGCGCGGGGGGGCCGCCGTCGGATCCGCACGAGGTGACCGGCAGCGTGGGTACGGAGCCGTCGGCGCTGGCCGTGATGACGGACACTGCGGCAGTCACGTACGAGGTGTCCTCGTCGACTGCCACGACCGTGGCCGTCCCGGCATTCGGCCCCGCCGTGAACGCGCCGGCGTCGATGCTCGAACAGACAATCCGATCGGCTTGCTTGGCGCACGTCGTATCGTTGTGGATGCTAAAGTGGATGGGCGGCCTGCCTCCCGTCGTCGTGAACATGACCCCGGTCTGACCCGTGGCGAGGGTGACTGCGGTGGGGCAGATCGCAAGAGTCGACGTGCCGCTGACCGGGGCAAAAGACGACCACGACGCGAGGTAGTGCGTGTCGCCGCCGTAAAAGGCGCCGACCGTCACACCAGCCCCGCCGAGCCCCCCGGGCGCGCTCGCGGCCAGCGACGCCGTGGCTCGCTCCGTGCCCGCCGATGTGGACGGGATGACCTGCGAGGCTCCCAGCGTGCCAGAGAGTCCGACGCCGCCGTCTTCCGGGGAGACGAAGTAGAACGTAACCGATCCTGTCATCGCGTTAGCCGCCGCTTTCGACGAAACCGTCGCCGTGAGCTGAAGGGGCGATCCTTCCGTCATGCCACACGCGGCGACCTGCAGCGCTGTCGACGTGGGCGTCAGAGCTTTCCATGCCGCGACGAGGTTGGCGGCATCGATCGAACCGACGCCCGTGACAAGGTCGTACCCTGGACCTGCGCCGTATCCGAATTGATAGGGTGGGCTTGACGGGCAGTCCGGCGATCCTGGTGCGCAAGGAACGATGTTGTTCCCGCTCGTGATGTCGTGGAACGCGTTCCCCGACGCTGGCGTTGTTGGCCAGGGCGTAGAGTATGGGGTTCGCGTTGCCGAGACCGACAGGCACGCCGGGGTTCGCCTCGGCGACGGCCTGATTGATCAGGGCCAGGATTCCTGCGAAAGCCGGCGTCGCGACCGACGTTCCGCCATAGGCCGTGAGAGCCTGCGGCTGCGGGGCCTGCGCGTCGCCGTCGGCGGCGGTCCACGACATGGAGACCGCGTAGGGCAGGACGTCGGCCGAGGCCGAAAGGGCGACGTCCGGCACGTCGCGGAAACCGTCGTTCGGGGTGTACGGAACTTGCCAGGACGGCTTCGCGAACAGCCGGCTCGGCCCACCCCCGCCGGCGCCGAGCCCGCCGTAGCCCCCGTCGATGTCTTCCAACGTTTCGTTCCACGCGGACTCCGGAATATAGGACAGCGCGGCCAGCTGGGCGTCGAGGTACGTCGACTGGTTGCTCGCCGTGAGCTGCAACTGCGTGCCGCCGACCGCGACGAAGCTCGGAACGGCAGCCGGGAAGACGACAGACTGGCCATATTGGGCCATCAACGCCGACTGGCTATCGCATCCAGCGGCCCCGGTATCCCCGGCGGCCACGACCACGGTCATACCCCTCGAGGGCCGCCGTGGCCCCGTAGCCTTCGAAGAAGCTTGCGTCCGCCGCCGTGAACCATTCCTCGCACCGGCCGAAGCTGGTACTGAGAACAGGCGCGGTGCGCTGCTCGATGCCGTACATGAGAGCGTCGGACGGATCCTGGTTAGGAGCGTCGCCCGTGAAGACGGCAAAGAATTGTCGCCTCAGGCGCCACCGCTCCCGACCACTCGATGTCGATCTCGGCCTCCGCAAAGCCCACGCCCACAGCGGCTGCTTCCGCTGTTCGGCACGAGGACCCGTATCGGTGGATTGTCCGGCAGGTCAAATGTCGTTCGGAAGGCAGCAATGTCCGCGTCATTGAAGTCGCTCTGTTCTGCGACCGCGATGCTCTGCCCCGCGCCCGTGATGTGCTGCGGCGTACAGGCTGTCCACGTCGTAGATCTTCGCGAAGTCCGAGGGCGCAAGGATCGGGAAGGTCCCGGGGCCTCCGTCGGGGTCCGTGATGGGAAGCACGTATTGCGGTTGAACTCCCTGTGACGAAGCCTTTGCTCGAAAGTCGTGCATGCCGTGCAAGCCGAGGATAACGTCCGCAAGATCCGCCGGAACGCTTGGAGCACGGCTCATCGCGAAGTGCGTCGCGCCGTCCACCTGGTACCGGTGCATCTCCGTCCGGAACGCATGTCTCGATCTGCGCGATCGTGCCGCTGAAGGCCAGGCGCGTCGCGGTGCGCGATGGACCGTCGACGGAGAGCCCCTGCGAGAGGAGCCACCTGGTCGCTCTCGCGATGTCGCCGGAGCTCGCGCCAAACTCGGACGCGTACTGCTCGGGAGTGAGCCACCGATGGTAGCTTGGTGAGGCGGGATCTTGCACTGCGGCCAAGGCGTATCGCTGCAAGGCCTTCTGCTGCGCAGACATGCGGAAGAGAAGCGACATGCCGGAGAGGCGGATGCCGGGATCCATGCGACCGGCCTCGAACTGAGGCAGCGCTCTGGGGTGAAGGCTCCCGGGTAGCGTCACCATGGTCGGCAGCGCAGCAATGCTCGGCGCGGGTGGCGTGGCCGCCGCACCGGATGGGACCCAGAGCGCGACGTCCGCCGCGATCGCGAACGCCGGTGCGAGCAGCGCCAGCCGGCGCATGGCGCCCGATCGATCCCCGCTGCGATCTACAGGCACCCTCGAAGAATGCCACGAGGCTGCCCGGCGGCTTCCAGTCCTCGCCACCGCGGGCCCTCACTTCGGCGTGATTTTCATCACCGAGTCCGTGGTCGCCCAGTAGACGCTCGTGTCGTCCACTGCGATGCCGATGGGTTCGGACTGGTTCGAGGCCAGCGTCGTGGGGGCACCGCCGGCGATCGGCACACTCATCACGGTGCCATCGAGGTAGTCCGGCTCTGTCCCTCCGGTCGTCCAGTAGACGTTCGTGGAGTCCAGCGTGATGCAGTCGGCGTAGTGCTGTCCGGAAGCGAGCGTGGTGGGGGTACCGCCGCCGAGCGGAACCTTCACCACCGCGCCGTCGTCATCCTCCGGTGCCGCTCCTATGTTCACCCAGTAGACGCTGGTCGAGTCCACGGCGACGCCGTCGGGGCTGTGCTGCGCCGACGCGAGGGTGGTCGGTGTGCCGCCCCCGAGCGGCACCTTCATCACGGTGCCGTCGGTGAAGTCCGGGTGGGTTCCCTCGTTCGCCCAGTAGACGCTCGTCGCGTCCACGGCGATGCCGTACGGGTAGTCCTGCGCCGAGGCGAGACGTGGTCGGGGTGCCGCCGCCGAGCGCAACCTTCATCACCGCACCGTCCGTGTAATCGAGGGGCGTTCCCTGGTTCGTCCAGTAGACGCTCGTCGGGTCCACCGCGATGCCGTTGGGGCTGTTCTGCCCCGAAGCGAGCGTGGCCGGCGTGCCGCCGCCGAGCGGAGCCTTCATCACCGTACCGTCGGTGTAATCTGGCGGCGATCCTTCGTTGGTCCAGTAAACGCTCGTGGCGTCCACGACGATGGCATACGCGTAGTGCTGCCCCGAGGCGAGCGTGCTCGGGGTGCCGCCGCCGATAGGGACCCTCATCACCGAGCCATCGGCATAGTCTGGTGCCGATCCCGAGCTCGTCCAGTAGACGTTCGTCGCGTCCACGGCGATACCCGCGGGGAGGATCTGGGACGACGCAAGCGTGACGCACGTGCCCGCGGAGCAAGTGGCGCCAATGCCGCTAGAAGAGCACCCGGCGACGACCGTCGCGGGGACGAGCAGCGCGATGGCCAACATGAGGTGTCGCATGAGACCTCGCCCAGCTTCGTGGACCATGGGGTACGCGCAACGGAAGCTATAATCCAGGCCCCGGGCGCGCGTTGCGGCCTCCCCCCGAGAAATAGCCGTAGTGTCGTGCCAAGGGATACGTTAGCCCGGTCACCACAGCCTTTCTCCAGGCGCCGAGCGACCTCACCCATTCGTTGTCCGGGCTGATTTGCACCCGGCCAGTTCGCTGTCGCTTCGGATTGCCCCAGACCGTGTGAGTCGGCTTCAGCTCGACCTCGTTCGACCCCACGAAGGGCCACGCGGCCTCCGAAACGTGGCAGGCGTCGTCGACCACGGAGAGGACCTGACGGAGCCCTTCACGGGGGTTGGCGACGAATGATTCGTAGCGGATGCGCTTGACCGGTGCTCCTATCAGCTGCGCAACGATCGGCACCAACGCATTCGAGGTGACCCAGCGGCGAGCGCTTCTCCAGACCGCGTGCTGCGCCATCGTGAACACCCACTCCTCCTCCTCAATCTCTACGTGGCGCAGCCACGAGAACGCGGTGGCGCGCGGGTCGCGGACCAAGTGGACGATGCGGACGTCCACGTCCGGAACCTGGCCCAGCATGTACAGGTACGCCGCGCCCTTCGACGAATCGACGATCACGCGATTGGGTCCATGATTGGCGATGCCGGAATACAAGGCGCGCGAGAGTCTGAGCGTACTCGGCTTGCCCCGGCTGCCCCGGCCGCCCCTGCAGCGTCGAGAGGCGGGGCACCAGCGCGTGCCGAAACAGATCGCGGTTACTTGGCGTCGCCCTCCTCAGCTCCATCATGCGTAGAGCGAGGGCCCGATCGATGCCACCGAACGCATCGCCGAGAATGCTGCCCCACACGGGGCACATGGAGAATCGTACGCCGCATCCGCACGTGGCGTCTTCGACGATGCCTAGCTCCCAGAGGACGACAGAGCTCCCCGGCACAAAAGAAACCGGGGAGCTGGCCAAGTATGTTCGCGAGGACCGTGCTCCCGCTGCGACCCCACCCGGCGATGTACAGAACCGTCGTCTTTGCCATCAGTCGGAGGGCCGCCAGGGAGCGAGAGGCGGGCATGACCTAGGTATCTTGGCTTGCAGCGAACGACAAGCCACGCGATGGGTGACGTTGCCCGTGGCGATCTCCAGCGCCGCGTACAGGTCGAGCACGCCGTGGCGCTTGTAGTCGTGCGTGTGGCGCGCCGCGCGGCCCGAGCGCAGCGGCAAGGGCAACTGCGTGCGTTCGAGCGCCTGGATCTGCGTCTTCTCGTCCACGCTCAGCACCACGGCGTGCTCGGGCGGGTTGAGGTACAGGCCCACGACGTCCTTCACCTTCGAGGCGAAGTCCGGGTCGCGACTGACCTTGTACGTCCGCACCAGGTGGGGCTTGAGGCCGTTGCGCCGAAGCACGTCCGAGACGCAGCCCGGCGAGAGGCCCACCTGCTTGCCCAGCAGCCGCGTCGTCCATCGGCTGCGCCCCGCCGGCGGTGGCGACATCGCCAGCTGGACGATGCGCGCCTCCGTCTGCCGCCGAAACCGCGTGGTCCTTGCGACCCGACTTCGGACGCTCGGCCAGCCCCGGCGACGCCCTCGGCGCGGAACCGAGAGCGGATCACCGACACGTGCTCCGGCGACAGATCGAGCCGCAAGCGCGATCTCCCGGCCCGCCACGCCCGCGTCGCTCAGCAGAACGACCCGTGCACGTCGAACCAAACCCGCCGACTCGGACGGCCGTGCCCACGATCGTCCGCAACTCCTCCCGCTGCTCGTCCGTCAGCTCGATCTCGATGGCTTGTCCCATGCCGCAGCCAACCGCTGCGGACAAGACTTAATTCCAGATGGACGACGGTGCACTAGCCCCTGAGCTGCTCGCGTCCTAGCTTCCTTGATTGCAGAAGTCTGCAGAACTCGGGGCATGCGACCGCGCCGCTCTGGACAAGAAGCGGCTGTGTGAGCGACCCTCCGTGGCCCGAAGGACGATTGAGTGGCCCAGCTGGACAGAAAAACGCTCGTGACCGGCGGCGCCGGCTTCCTCGGGTCCCACCTCTGCGATCGCCTGATTCGTCGCGGCGAGGACGTGCTCTGCGTCGACAACTTCTTCACGGGCACGAAGCGCAACGTCGAGCACCTGCTCCCGGAGCGGCGCTTCGAGTTGATGCGCCACGACGTGACCTTCCCGCTCTACGTCGAGGTCGACCGGATCTTCAACCTCGCGTGCCCCGCGTCGCCCATCCACTACCAGTTCGATCCCGTGCAGACGACCAAGACCAGCGTGCACGGCGCGATCAACATGCTCGGCCTCGCCAAGCGCGTGAAGGCGCGCATCCTTCAGGCCTCGACGTCGGAGGTGTACGGCGATCCGGAGGTTCACCCCCAGCCCGAGAGCTACTGGGGCCGCGTGAACTGCATCGGCCCGCGGAGCTGTTACGACGAGGGCAAGCGCTGCGCCGAGACGCTCTTCTTCGACTATCAGCGCCAGCACGACCTCGACATCAAAGTCATCCGCATCTTCAACACCTACGGCCCGCGCATGCACCCGAACGACGGGCGCGTGGTGAGCAACTTCATCGTGCAAGCCCTTCGGGGCGAGGACGTGACCATCTTCGGCGACGGGTCCCAGACGCGGTCGTTCTGCTACGTCGACGACCTCATCGAGGGGATGCTCCGCATGATGGACTCCGAGAAGGGCTTCTGCGGCCCGGTGAACCTCGGCAACCCGGGGGAGTTCACGATGATCGAACTGGCGGAGAAGGTGCTGCGATCGACCGGCTCGAAGTCTCGCCTCGTCAAGAAGCCGTTGCCGCCGGACGATCCCCGACAGCGCAAGCCCGAGATCTCGCTTGCCGGCTCGAAGCTCGGTTGGGAGCCGAAGGTCTCGCTCGACGACGGCCTCAAGGAGACGATCGCGTATTTCAAGAAACTGCTCGCGAGCTAGGCCTTCAGCATCATTCCCTGACCAGTTGGCAGCGTAGCGACGAGCACGCCGCTATTTCGTGCCCAGGCGTCCATCGCCGTTTTCTGCGGGCGATAATGCTCGAAGCCGTAGTCGTCCAGTATGACGATTCCACCCGTTACGAGCCGCGACCAGAAATGCTCGATGGCCGCGATCTCGGGAGTCGCGATGTTCATGTCGAGATGCAGATATGCGACCTGTTTGACGTCGTACCTCGTGAGCGTGTCCGGGATCTTGCCCCGGACCAGCACACAACCAGGGCACCGCGAGAAGTTGCGACGAGCAAGGTCAAAGCACTCGTCGTAGAACCGCGCGTTCTCTTCGGCCCTCGGACCGCGCTCTACAGTCGCTGCCTGCTCCAGTGGAATAGGGTCCACATCCGTCGCGGGCATGATCACGCGGCCTGCTGCACGCGCGCCTCGTAGGTGGCGCCAAGCTCGCGATGCAGTGCCGCGAAGCGCTGGCTGAGGATCGAGGTGCGGAAGAGCATGACGGTCTGTCCGCCGTGTTGCGAGAAGCGGGCGCCGGCGCGCTTCATGCGAGAGCCGACTACGGTCTTGGCCGCGGCTTCGGTGACGCCAGTGCCAATTGGATATCCGCGACGTTGAGCCTCTACATACTTCATTCGTCCGAGGCTGTTCTGGCGAGCGATGTAGTCGATGGCCTCGCGCAGTTCCTTGCGCCCGCTGGCGGTGCGTGGCGTACGGAGACGGGCCCGCATCGAGCGAAGGACCTCGAAGGGCCGTCGTGTTTGCTCTTGATCGTCTCGCGCCAGGTGGCTGCTTGTACCTGAGCGTCGCCGGTCCGGGTCCCCAGATCGCGTTCGCAGCCTTCTGCACGTACTCGGCGACGTGGAACGCATCGACCAACTTCATGCGGTGGCCAGTGCACGTGGCCGGCAGTCGACTCTCGATACCTTCGAGCGATTGCCATTGCCGTCGGCTCCGTCGCTTGCCAACACGATATTCAGCTTCGGGCTCTCGCGAACACGCTGTGCAGCTCTGCTTCGAGCTCGTTGACTAGCGTCGTCTTGTAGGCCTCCGGCATGCGCGCCAGGTAGATCGTGTCGAGCCGCTCGCCTTTCGCATCGTAGAAGGCGAATGTTCCGACGCTTGCTTCATGCCACGCGCAGCCCAGTCCCATCATTTGCGGCAGGACCAGGAGAGCCGACGACTCCGTAGCGATTCTCGTGCCGTGGAGGTTCGGGCGACTTCGTCTTTCTTCCACGCGGACTCGCATGCTCGCCGTCTTGCGGCACCATCACCCCATCGATACCGACTTGCACCGTGACGGCTTGTTCGGGAATGGCATGCTCCTCGCGGACGATGTCGCGATGCTTCGCCGTCGTTGCTCGTAGCGAGCAGCCATCGCCCGCGCCAACCGGCCGATCGTCGAATTGCTCAGCGTCGCCGTCCCTACCTCGGCCAGCAATTCGGCTGCCTCGTGCTCCGGCATGCTCGCCAGCGCTCGTGTCGCAATCCGTGCGACGCGCGGCGTGTACGTGCCTTCCACGATCCCCAAGCGAAGATCGAGCGGCACGCTTACCCGTCCACGACCCGACTGCTGATACGTCGACCGCTCGAGCATACCTCGCCGAAAATGCTCTCGTAGTCGTGCGCCGTCTCGCGACGATTCCCCCATCGCTCGCCGTTGATGTCCACCTCCGGCGCGTCCGCGTCCGCGCGCTTCATCGCGATGGCCACCATCGCTCGTGCCCAAGCCTTGGCGTTCTCTTGCACCCGACCCTCGACCGCGTCGATGTCCACCTCGTGCGCCTTGAACCTCCCAAGATCCTCGCCCAGTTCGACCATGCGCCGCACGATGCTCTCGACATCATCCAGGTTCGCCATGCCCGTCTTCTCACAACGAACCGGCGATGCAAGCAAAGACCGACGCGCGCCTTCCGTTCCAGTCAGGCGATCAAATCACGCCGTAGATGGATGTGGACCCAGTGGAATACCTTGGTATGTGTCGAACAGGTAGAATTGCTTCCTTGTCTCGTTGAAATCGACGAATGTACAAACGGCGACACTCGTTATCCCCGTATTGACACCGCATTCCACAAAGTCACCGGGCAAGCGCGAAGCGTACGCGGCAGCCCAACAGCAGAGGTAGACGCGGTATTCGTTGTGAATATCCGCATCGCTGCCCTTCTCGCGGCAGATGTGATGCCCCGTATTCATCCCGGCCTTGTAGGCGGCGATAAATCGGGGGTCGCTCAGAAAGTCGAGTGACTTGCCGTACAGCTTCATGCCGTCGTGCCCGTAGCCCGGAGTACTCTCCAGTGCCTTCACGAGGCCAGCTTTGACTTGCGACGCCGCACCGTAGAGCGCCGGCATCGTCTTTCGGATTAGCTCTTTCACCTCTGCGCCTCGATCGTTGTCCTTCGGTCCTTGCTCAACGCGACGAACATGTTTGCACGAAACGGCGAAAGAAGAGGTGAGGCATTGACCAGGCGCTCGTAGGCCATGAACGTGAGAAAGAGCGGCGTGCATACATGCCATACGAGGGCTCCTTCTCCACCATCTCTAGCTGATGAATCGGAACCCCCCTCGTGAAGCGTACTTGCGCACTGCGTGCGGTGTATTCATCGCATACACGGTCGGCCAAGGGTCGTGCGCCTTGGCGTCGAGATTGCGAAGAGGGTTTGCGGTGAGCCGATGAAACACGTGAGGGGTCAGGCGAGAAACGATGGCCACGTAGTGCAAGAGATTGGGGGTCCGGAAGATGTAGTAACCCCCTGGCCGGAGGATCCGGTGTATTTCGGCGAGGTGGCCGCGAGGATCAGCTACGTGCTCCACGACATAGTTGGACACCGCAATATCGAACACCGCGTCTTCGTAAGGATAGCGTTCGCTGTCAAGGACCGCACTTTTGAACAGATGCACGTTGCCGTGGACCTCGTCGCTCATATCGACGCCATGAAGCTCTCCGAGCGAGGCCAGATACGCCGACGTCGGGTTCGTCGCGCCCGCTCCGATCTCGAGAATACGCGCCCCAGGCTTCGCGAGCGACGCGCAGAGAGCATGGAACTGGGCCGTGCCGTTCTGCCATCCGGCACGCCCGTAATAGAAATGGTCCAGCCAGGCCTTCTGCCATGCCATTGTGCGCGCCTCGTTTCTACCGCAACAGCTTCAGGTACGCGGACGGCCAGTGCGTGACTTGAACGGAGCCCAATGTCTCGTTGAATTCGAACGGCGGCGTCTCCAAGACAAACTCGGGATGCGAGGCGACGAAGTCTCGCACCGCAACGACCGCATTGTCCTCCCGCCACTCCGGACGCCCTCGCGGAACGTCGAAGAGGTCGCACATGATCCCGTCGGTCGCGACGATGTACGAGCCAACGCTCACCATCGACGAGTAGGCATCGAGCTCGGCGGCCACGTGGGACCGTGAATGGTTGGAGTCGAGAATGACGAGCACCCGTTCGGTGCCGCCCAGCTGACCGCGGACCTGCTCGACCACCCTCGGGTCCGTCGAACTTCCTTCGATCAATCCGATAAGCGACGCCAGCTCGTGCGACTCGATTGCGCTCCGATTGTGGGGGCGGATCTCCAGGTCGACGCCAAGGACCCGGCCCCGACCCATCGCCTTCAAGAGGCTGGCGTAAAAAACCAGCGAACCCCCGTGTGCGACGCCTGTCTCCACGACGACATCCGGTCGCACCCGATAGATGGCCTCCTGAATCCGAATGACGTCCTCGGGCAGCTGAATGATGGGGCGCCCCATCCACGTGAAGCCATACGGGTACTTTTGATCCCAACCAACCTTCGTCCAGAGGCGAGACAACAGCCCGAACGCCTCAGCGGAGTAGAGAGGAAGGTGTCGCACACCTCCGCCATCGTCGATTGCCATCGTCTTTGATTCTGTGTCGATTGCGAGCTTCATCTCTCGGAAGCAGACCCTACCAAAAACGTAGCGATCCGACTCGAAGATCGCGCGGAAGCGCCCCACGTGAGGCATGCCACGCCCGGTCGAACGCGCTCCGTGTTAGCCTCCGATGTCCCTGACGGGCGGGAGCGGAGTCATGAAAGCAGTGATCCTCGCGGGCGGCTTCGGCACCCGGATCAGCGAGGAGACCCACCTCGGCCGAAGCCGATGATCGAGATCGGCGGCAAGCCGATCCTCTGGCACATCATGAAGATCTACTCGCACTACGGCGTGAACGAGTTCATCGTCTGCCTCGGCTACAAGGGCTACGTCATCAAGGAGTACTTCGCGAACTACTTCCTGCACACTCGGACGTGACGTTCGACCTGGCGAAGAACAGCGTCGAGACCCATCGTCACTCGCCGAGCCGTGGAGGGTCACGCTGGTCGACACCGGCGAGGAGACGCAGACCGGCGGCCGGCTCAAGCGCGTTCGCGCGTACCTCGGCGATGACGACTTCTGCTTCACCTACGGCGACGGCCTCGCGGACGTGAACGTCGGCAAGCTCGTCGAGTCGCACCGCGCGTCGAAGACGCTGGCCACGGTGACCGCGTGCAGCCCCCGGGGCGCTTGGGGCATGCTGACGATGAGCGAGCGAAGGTCGATGGGCTTCGACGAGAAGCCGCGACGGCGACGGGTGGGTCAACGGCGGCTTCTTCGTGCTGTCGCCCGGCGTGCTCGACTACATCGAGGGCGACGACACGGCCTGGGAGGGCGCCCGCTCGAGCGCCTCGCCGGCGAGAGGCAGCTCTCGGCGTTCGTCGCACCGCGGCTTCTGGCAGCCGATGGACACCTGCGCGACAAGCAACTACCTCGAGAGCCTGTGGGCACGGGCAACGCGCCGTGGAAGACCTGGGAGTGAGCACCGAGTTCTGGCGTGGCCGTCGGGTGCTCTCACCGGCGTGACCGGTTTCAAGGGAGGGTGGCTTGCGCTGTGGCTGCGCGAGCTCGGAGCCATCGTGACCGGATATTCGCTCCCGCCGCCGACGTCGCCCAGCCTCTTCGAGGCTGCGCAAGCTGGGTGACGCTCGTCGAGTGGATCGACGCAGACGTCCGCGACGGCGCTCGCCTGCGCGAGTCCGTCGCGACGTGCCGTCCCGAGATCGTGTTCCATCTGGCGGCCCAACCGCTGGTGCGTGCGTCGTACGAGCTGCCGGTCGAGACGTTCGAGACCAACGTGATCGGGACCGTCAACCTGCTCGACGCGCTGCGGTCGCAGGACGTCCGTGCGGGCCGTCGTCGTCGTGACGACGGACAAGTGCTACGAGAACCGCGAGTGGCTGTGGCCTTACCGTGAAGAGGATGCCCTCGGCGGTCACGACCCGTACTCGAGCAGCAAGGCGTGCGCGGAGATCGCGACGTCCGCCTATTACCGCTCCTTTTTCAAGTCCCGCCACGTCGGCGTTGCGACGGCGCGGGCCGGCAACGTCATCGGCGGCGGCGACTGGGCACGAGATCGCCTGGTCCCGGACATCGTGTCGCGCGCTGGCTGCGAAGGAGTCGGCGCTCGTTCGCAACCCGGCAAGCGTGAGGCCCTGGCAGCACGTGCTCGAACCGCTGTACGGCTACCTCCGACTCGCCGAGCTTCCTGGAGAGCGACGGAGACGCGTTCAGCGAGAGCTGGAATTTCGGCCCGAACCCCGACTCCGTGCGCCCCGTCTCGAACCTTGTCGAGTCCATCTGCACGATGTGGGGAGACGGAGCACGGTGGCATTCGACACAGGCTGCCCAGTCGCACGAGGCGACGCTGCTCGCGCTCGACGCTTCGAAGGCGCGCGCTCGACTGGGCTGGCGCCCACGGATGGAGCTGCGTGACGCACTCGAGTGGACCGTCGAGTGGTACAAGGCGTTCGGTTCCGGAAGCCGATATGAGAGAGCATTCGCTCCGCCAGATCCGTCGCTACGCGGAGATCCGTTCGTGAACTGCCGGTTCTGCGGCACGGCAGCTATCGACCACGTTCGTCGATCTCGGCATGCAGCCGCTTTCTAACGCGTACGTGACGGTGGATGCGGCCGACCGGATGGAGCCCTTCTATCCTCTGCACGTGCGCGTCTGCGAGCGCTGCTTTCTCGTGCAGTTGCCCCTCCTGCAGACGCCGGAGGAGATTTTCCGCGAATACGCCTACCTCTCGTCGATGTCCGACTCGTGGCTCGATCACTGCCGTCGATACGCGCAAGACATGATTGCTCGGTTCGCGCTGGGCCCTTCCAGCTTCGTCGTCGAGATCGCCAGCAACGACGGGTACCTCCTGCGGTTCTTCAAGGAGCGGGGCTTCCCGTCCTCGGCATCGAGCCGGCGGCCAACGTGGCGCCGGATCGCGGAAACGGCCGGCATCCCTTCCCTACCCCGCTTCTTCGGCGCCGACCTCGCGACCGAGCTCGTGCGAGAGGGCAAGCGAGCCGACCTGCTCGTCGGCAACAACGTTCTCGCGCACGTGCCTGACCTGAACGACTTCGTGAAAGGGTTGGCGACGCTCCTCGCGCCCGAGGGCGTGCTCACGATGGAGTTCCCGCATCTGGGTCAACTCATCGCCAACAACCAGTTCGATACAATTTACCACGAGCACTTTTCGTATTTTTCGTTCGCGACGGCGAAACAGGTTTTTGCCGCGCACGGGATCACGATCTTCGACGTCGACGAGCTGCCCACCCACGGAGGGTCGCTGCGTATCTACGGATGCCTCGCCGCATCGAGCAGGCCTCCTTCGGAGCGAGTAGGACGACTGCTGGCGAACGAGGAACGCCAGGGGCTCCGCGGACTCGAGACGTACACCCGGTTCGGCGAACAGGCGCGAGAGGTCAAGCGCAAGCTCCTCGAGTTCATGATCGGCCGACGTCGCAAGCACGACCACGTCATCGGCTACGGTGCTGCGGCGAAGGGAAACACGCTGCTCAACTACTGCGGTATGCGAACCGATTTTCTGGACTACGTGGTCGACCGGAGCCCGCTCAAGCAGGGCAAGCTATTGCCCGGGACGCGGATACCCATCGAGGCTCCCGAGCGAATCCGGCAAACGCGCCCCCGTTGCGTGCTCGTTCTCCCCTGGAACATCAAAGACGAGATCGCAGAGCAGCTCGCCTTCGTCAAGGAATGGGGAGGCGATCTCGTCGTGCCCATTCCAGAAGTCGAGATCCTTCCGTGATCATCCGGGAGACGAAGATTGCGGGCGCCTTCGCGATCGAGCCCGAGCGCCACGTCGACGAGCGTGGATCCTTCGCGAGGCTCTGGTGCACGCGAGAGTTCGAGGCGCATGGACTCGAGGCCGCGCTCGTCCAGTGCAGTATGTCCGTGAACACGCGGAAGGGGACGCTTCGCGGAATGCACTACTCGGTCCCTCCACACGCCGAGGCGAAGGTCGTCCGGTGCGTCCGGGGGGCGATGCACGACGTGCTGGCCGACCTTCGACCCGCGTCGCCGACGTTCGGCGCATGGTTCGCGCACGTGCTGACGGCCGACAACGGGATCGCTCTTTACGTCCCGAAGGGGGTGGCCCACGGATTCCTGACCACCGAGGACGATTCGGACGTGCTCTACCAGATGTCGGAGTTCTTCGACCCCACCTGCGCCCGGGGAGTGCGGTGGAACGACCCCGCGTTCGGGATCCAGTGGCCCGAGGAGCCCCGGGTCCTTTCGGAGCGTGATCGGACGTACCCGGACTTCGACAAGGACGCTCCGACATGAAGATCATCGTCACGGGGGCGAACGGATTCGTCGGAGCTCGGGTGGTCCAAGAGCTCTTGAAACGCGGCGACGAGGTGCACGCGGTCGTGCGCGCTACCAGCGACCGGCGCCGCTTCCACGGCACACCTTCGCTGCGCTTCCTTGAAGCCGACGTGCTGAGTGCGGCGGGACAGGAGACAATCGCCGCTCTTGGCGCCGAGGCTTGCATGCATGCGGCTTGGTGCGCCGAACCGGGCACATACCTCTCGTCCCTCACGAACATCGACTTGTCGGAGCGACCCTTGGCCTCGCCCGTTCACTGGCGCAGGGTGGCTGCCGTCGATTCGTCGGCATCGGAACCTGCTTCGAATACGACGCCAACCGCGGCTTCCTCTCCGAACGAACGCCGCTCGCCCCAACGCATCTGTATTCGGCCGCGAAAGCGGCCACATACCTTGCGCTCAAGCAGCTTGGCATCCTGACGGCATGCAGGTCGCCTGGGGGCGGCTCTTCCATCTGTACGGCCCTGACGAGTACCCGGACCGGCTCGTGCCCTCGATCGCGCGGGCCCTGCTGCGCGGCGAAGAAGCTCGCAGCACGCCAGGAATGCAGATTCGCGACTTTTGCACGTCGAGGATGCTGCTTCCGCCCTCTGCGCCGTCCTTCACAGCGATCTGGTGGACGCGGTCAACATCGCCTCTGGGCAGCCGATAACCGTCGCAGCGATCGTGCAGCAACTCGGCGCAATCTGCGGGCGATCCGACCTCGTCCGCCTCGGCGCGCGTCCATATGCCCCGGGTGACCCGATGTTCTTTGCGCCGACGTGCGAGTGCTTCGGGGAGCGACGCGCTGGAGTCCGCGCTGGTCGATGACCGACGGGTTGGCCGACGCCGTCGGCTGGTGGAGGCGCGGCGCGGGTTAGTCACCTGCAAGCTACCGATCGAACCGCACGACGAACGGCAACGTCGTCCCCGGCGTCGCCCGCCCGTCTCGATCGCGCGCCGCGATGTACACGTGCTCCATCGCGCAGCGCTTGGCTGCTGCGCCGAAAGCGGCGGCATCCTCGGTGAGGCGCGCGATCGTCGCATGCCCGTCGGAAGTAACGGCGACCACGAGTTTGGCCGCCGCGTGCCGGATGGGAAGGGCCTCCGCTTCGGTTGGCCAAGGGCAGTACCACCACCACACCGGACCGCCGAGCCGCGCTGGAGAGGACTTGTCGACCCCGGGCCACTGCCTTCGGCCACCGGTGCCCGCACCGAATCCATCGGTGGGCCCTGCGCCACCGGCGCCTGCGGGTCCAGAGACCACGACGGTCGTCTCCGGCCCAGTCCGCACACTCTGTGTTTGCACCGCGAACGCGGACACGTCCGCGACCGGTTCTCTGTCGGCCCGCTTCCCCAGAACGCGATCGAGGGGGTCCTCGATGCCACCAGGGAAGCCGATGTTCGGCAAAGGAACGTTGTACGGTGCCGCCAGGCTCTCGACGGGTACGCTCGCGGCTTCGACGGCCTCTCCGTACGCCTCGGGACTGCGTTGTGCGATCGGCTCGTTGCGTGGCGAGGGCGGCGCCAGATGCGCGGCGACCGCCTCAGGAGCGTTGCGCCGTGAGGTGAGCCGAAGGGCCCGTTCGGGCCCACGATGGACCCCATGCGATCGCGCCGCAACTTCGGCTGGGGTCGAGCGGTTCGTTCCAAATCCCGACTCGTCGCGCGGCTCATCCTGAGAGACCTCCACCTCGGCCATTGTGGCCGGTGGAGGCTTGGGTGGATCTCGTGGCAACGAGCGCAGGGGCACGGCGATCACCAAGGCGAAGCAAAGGTGAGCGAAGAAAGACGCCGCGTAGCTCCACGCACTGCCGCGGCCGTCATGCGAAGGAAGCAGATGAAGCATGGTGCGCCCCTACGCCTTGTCGGCAGCGAATGCCGCTCACAGGGGAAGTGCCTTCGGCCGAGGAGAAAGGATCACCCGCGAGAGATCCTCGTCACGAATCGTCGTTTCCCCTCGATCGCCGGTAACTCTTCGGCCAGTCCTTCTCATTCTCCTTCCTCTTCCTCCACGTCTGCGCGATCGCGTGCGCCATCCGGCACAACCACACCACCGCCCTCCCCTGCGAGGGCCTGAACCGCGTCCGCCCTTCGAGCAGGACGACGAGCAGCGCCTGCAGCACGTGCTCACCCTCGTCCGCGTACTCCCCGAGCACGACGCGCGCCTCCTCGATGAGCATCGGACCGAGCGCCTCCTCGATCGCGTCGACGGCGCGCGCGTCGCCACGGGCGGCCGCCATCACCAGGTCGTCGAAGTCGTCCTGGACCTGCGTGTAGTTCCAATTGTTGCGCTTGCGAATGCTTGACGTTTTCATGGCTGAATTCCTTTCGTTGGGTGGAGGGCAAACCCCTCCTGACTCCCCGCGTCACGTGCGGGAGAGTCGGGAAGAGCCGTTCGTCTACGGCGTCACGACGGCGTCGCGACTTCGATCAAATGCGCCGCGGAGAGGGCACGGGTACGGGGTCCCGCACATACCGCGCCGCGCGCGTCACCTTGGCCTTCGCCGCCGCGGCAACCCGCTCCTCGCGCGTCACCGCCGCCGGCTTGCGCGGCGTCAGACCGAACTCCTCGAGCGTGTCGACGGAGCCCGCGAAGGCCACCATCAGCGCCTGCCTCAATACCGACATGAACTTCTTCAGCTTGTCGCGCTGAGCCCTGTCCGCCTTGACCGCGCGCTGCCATTGGGCTCGCGTCGCATCCACGTAGCTGGCGGAATCGATCAACGTCTGCACGACGGAGATGATGTCCTTCGTCGTCACGGGCCCCCCGGCAATGACGAACGACGGGATGGTCTGCTCGTACTTGCTCATGGCATCGATGAGCTTCTGCTCGGCGGCGGTCTGGTCGGATCGGTTCTTCTTCGGGGTGTTGCTGGGCATGGGGATACGCTCCGTTCCTTCGTCTTCTTCGTGGGACTCGGAGAGGCTCCAGCGGAGCCCCGTGCTCCGCGTCGACCCCTCACCCTCTAATGACCCCCGAGGAGGGCTCATTCGGAAAAAATAGATCCGAAAACCGCTCACGTTGGCAGGACACACTTCCAGGCCTGGAGCCCAGGGATGCATCGCGACGAAGGATCGCCGTCCATTTCTCGCATGCGGACCTCCCTTCCCTGGTGGACCGACGCTCTCGGTCTGCATGGGAGGGCGGCCATCGGTGGACGACGCGGCGCTCACGCAAAGAAGACGCGGCCGCCACGCGTGGCGGATCGAACATCCACGGATGGCCGATTGGGACGGGAGGCCTAGTCTTCCCAGCCGACACCTTGGTCATGGACATCGGCCACGCTTGGGGGGTCGGCCTGCGAGACGTGGTCGTCGGTCCGGCCACCCGACGATGTGCGAGCGCCCAGCGCTGGAGGGTCATGTTTGCAGGCTGGGATGGACGGCCTTCCTCGCGATCCATCCCCTCGAGACATCTGAGCGGGGTCCCCTTCCAAGGGCCGTCGGCCCTCCGATCTCCGCTGGAAGATCGCCCCGCCAGACTGGGCATACCTCCCTTCCAGACGCAGAACTCCCGTCGGCCACGCGAGGCGGGTGCCCCCCAATAATTACGGTGACATCCGGGCGCCTGCGTGTAAGCTCGCGTCTTATGGGGTGGGACCAGGACGCACCGTCCTCGAAGCGCGTGCTCGCGCTTCTGGCGGACCGGCGTACCCGGCCGCGTCTCGTTCGAATGGCCGAGACCATCACCCGCTCGTGGGCGGACGCCGAGGACCTTGTCTCCGATGCAATCTGCCGCACCCTCGACCCCGACGACTCGCCCTGGGTCGAGAGGGCGTTCATGACCCACATGGCGTACGTGCTGAAGCAGACCTGGCAGCGCCAGCAGCGCGTTGGGCGGCACCATCGGGAGAAACCCGACGAGGACGCCACGCGCGACAAGAAGGGCACGAGCCGCGAACATCCCGCGGACGAGCAGCTCGAGGGCCATCGCTCTCTGGCCCTCCAGCGACACCTCGGAGAGCTGGTCCTCGCGGGCATCGACGACCCTCTCGTCCGCAAGTGCTTCGAGCTCAGCCTGCGCGGGGTGGAGCCGGCGGAGCAGGCTGTGATTCTCGGGTGCACCGTCGGCGAAATTTACGATATGCGCCACTTGATCAAACGCCGTGCTCGACGCGCCCTCGAAGAGTGGGATGATGCCGAGGAGAAGCGCATGAAGGAGCTGCGATCGAAGTTTCGGCTTCTCAAGCCCGAGGGGGGAGAAGAGCCCTCATGAACGAGCCGGACAAGATCGATCCCGCCCGCGCCTGGCTGTTCGCGGAGAGCCTGCTCGCCGAAGAGGAGGCGGAGCTGCTGGCGGAGAGCGTCGAGGCCATGAGCGACGCCGAGATTGAGCAGGAGATGCGCGGCGGCGGCTACGACCCGGCGAGCGTGCCCACCGCCGACGAGTTCGTGGCCCGAGGGGTCGAACGCGCCGCCGAGCGCGAGAGGGCGAACGAGGCGCGCGAGGCGGCGAAGGTCGTCGCGCTCGCCGAACGCCGGCGCACGCGGTGGGTTCTGACGCTGATCGCGGCGATGTTCGCCTTGTTCCTCGTCGTCATGGTCAAGCAAGGCCCGGCCATCGTGGCCTTCTTCAAGCACGAGCCCGCCGAGATCGGCCCGGACAACGACTGGTCGCCACCGAAAGCGCCGCCCGCCCCCACCCCCGCCCAAAAGGAAGCCGAGGCCCTTCGCGACGAGGCCATCACCGAGTGCGACCACCAGGGGTGGAGCGTGTGCCGGTTGAACCTCGACTACGCGCAATCCCTCGACCCGGCCGGAGAGGACTCGCCGCGCGTGCGGAGGGCCCGCAGCCAGCTCGAAGAGATACTCCGAGAGATAGACAAGGGTCCGCACTTGGAAGACAAGCCACCCGGGAAGTGAGCTGGAACCTCACCGGCGCCGACCACGGTGCGGATGCTGTCGATCGTGAACGAGCACGCTCGGTTTCTCCTTCGCGGCGCGGATCGCCTCTCGCGCGCTGCGCTCATCGGGGAAGATGTGCGCCGGGGCGGCCAGTTGCAAGTTGCCGAGTGCCACCGCGACTCCCGTAAAGCTGGCGGGCACGCCGTACCGATACGTCCCTAGCAACATCGACTGAAATCGCGCGATGCTCGTGGCGTACGCGTCGGCCATGTTCGCGCGAATGTGAAGATTGCCGAAGTTCACGAGGAGGTACGGCTTGCTTGGGCATGGCTGAATCCACTCGGTCATCACCTCATCGAAGAACGCGCGGATCGCTTCCTCGTCGGCCAGTTCGATCCGGCGCGGGAACCACAAATGCAGAATGTTCTCGGACGATTCGTACTCGCCAGCCGCGAACTTTTCGGTCGTCATGGCGCCGCTAATCTGCAACGATCGCATCTGCGCGACCGTCAGGCCAGTCGCCCGGACCCCATGGCTGTGGGAGAATCAGCCCCGTTGATTTGACGGAGAGCTCGCGGGCAGTAATATCGCCGTATGACGGTCGCTCGTCTGGCCATCTCGTTCGACCAGGACCTGGCGCGTGCCGTTCGCCGCGCCGCGGGTAAGGAGCCAACGTCCTCCTGGCTCGCCGATGCGGCCCGGCGCAAGCTCCGGGCCGAGGGGTTGCTGCGCGCCGTGGAAGCCTGGGAGGACGAGCACGGTGCGCTGACCGAGCGGGAACTGCGAACCGCCGCTCGAACCCTTCGCGGTCGTCGGCGCAAGTGAGCCTCGTCGTGCTCGATTCGGGCGCGCTCATCGCCCTGGAGCGCAACGACCGCGCACTCTGGGCGATGCTCAAGGTCGCCGCACTCAGCGGCACCGATGTGCTCGTCCCGAGCACCGCGCTCGCGCAAGTCTGGCGAGGGGCCCCAACCCAGGCGGCGCTCTCGAGGGCATTGCGGCACTGCGTGACGGCGTCGTTCGATGCCCTCGCTCGTGAGGTCGGCGAACTGTGCGGGAGGACCCGCACGAATGACATTCGCGACGCGCACGTCGCGTTGGTCGCGGCAAGGCACGCGGATGCGCTGTACACGAGCGATCCGGCAGACATGCGAAGGCTCATTCCGGCCTGCGGCCAGCGAAGTCCCGTGATCGTTCGCTGCTGATGGCCATGGGCCCACGGCAACCTCCGCCGACGGCCGGGGAGAGAGAGACTACTTCACCATTTCGACGCCTACGTCGATGACCGAGCGGATGGCCTCGTAGTCGCGATCCGCCGTGAATACGTCGAGCGGTCCTTCCAGGGGCTTGATGTCGCCCTTCTCCTTCTCGAGGTCCCGAAGGGCGCGCCGCAGCCGCCCGGCGGGGCTCGGGTGGGACGAGTTGGCCGATCGCGGAGAGCGGCAAGAACTTCGTCTTTCCAGCTCTGTGTTGCTCGATGGCCCGCATGGCAGAGCGGCTACCGAGGATCTCGAGTGTCTCGACGATGGCCTCCATGCGCTCGCGCGAGACCAGATACGCCACCGTCTCGTCGTGCCTGCGAATCGAGACGGGCCCGCCCTTCTGGACCTCCTTGAGGATTCGTGGGAGCTGGCTCTGCGCCTCGCTGACAGAGTACGTACTCTTCATGAAGGATCTACGTACGGCCGGGATCCGCGACGGTCGAGCCGCGCTTCCCCAACGGCGTCTCGACAACGTCATGACATGCCGTAACATCTCTACAAATCAGAGGAACTGCATATGCCGCTGTCATCGCCGCGCTCCGAGAAGCTCGACATTCGCATCATGAGCGCCGCCAGCGATACGCTCGCCGAGCGCAACCGCATTGGCCTGACGGCCGAAGACTGGGCGGCATTCACGTCCGCGCTCGACGCCCCGCCGCGCAAGCATCCTCGTATGAAGCGCTTGCTCGGCGACCCGACCGTTCTTGATTGAGCCTGGCGATCGGGCAGGGATGTCAAACCGCAGATCGCCAAGCTCCCGTTGGCCCACGATACCTCGGTGTTCGACAGCGCCTCGCCCGCACTCGACCGGTACGCGAAGTCCTCACCTCACCGGCGCCGACCAGGGTGCGGATGCTTTCGCGCGAATGTGAAGATTGCTGAAGTTTACGAGGAGGTACGGTTTGCTTGGGCATGGCTGAATCCACTCGGTCATCACCTCATCGAAGAACGCGCGGATCGTTTCCTCGTCGGCCAGTTTCAATCCGGCGCGGGAACCACAAATGCAGGATGTTCTCGGATGATTCGTACTCGCCAGCCGCGAACTTGTCGGTCGTCATGGCCGTTGATCTGGAACGATCGCATCTACGCGACCGTCTGGCCAGTCGCCCCGACCCCGTGGCTGTGGGAGAAGCAGCCCGGTTGATTTCGACGGGGAGCTCGCGGCAACGTCCTCCTGGCTCGCCGATGCGGCCCGGCGCAAGCTCCGGGCCGAGGGGTTGCTGCGCGCCGTGGAAGGCTGGGAGGACGAGCACCTAGGCGCCAGGTGCCTACTAGCTTAGCTAACGAGGAAGCCTCTCGAAGCCGAGCAGATCGAAATGGCGGTCGAAGGAGAACGCGCGCCGGATGCCCGCTTCGCGCATCAGTGCGAAGGATACGCAGTCTGTGTAACTCACCTTCTGGTCCGCGAGCTTCTCGAAGAGGTCGAGGGCCGCGAGCTCGTCGTCTTGGCCCGGACGCAGCACGACCAGGAGGCGCGAACAAAGGAGGCTGCGCGCTCGCTGAGCCGCGAACGCGTAAGAGGCCATTCGAGCGAGCAGCGTGAACGTCTCGTCGAGGACGAAATTGCTCGTGAAGCACCGATCGGCGCGCTTTTCAATTCGACGCCACGCGGAGAGTGCCTTCTTGTGAAACTGATCACGCTCGATGAAGCGCGCGATGAACGCGCCCGTATCGATGAAGATCACTCTTGGTCGCCGTAAAGGTAGGCGTCGTGTTCAGCCGCCACGTTGCTCGCCGACCGCCCCTTGTAGACGGCACGGTCGGCAAAGAGGGGATCTGCATCTCGACCGGCTGACGCGCGATCGAGCTCTGCCGAAAGCGACTCGCGCACGAGCTCGCCGAACGACAGGCCACGCTCCCGCGCTCGCCGAGTGGAGCGGTGCCTCAGATCGGCTGGCAGCATGATCGTCGTGCGGATCATCATGGCTGCATAATAGATCCGCCATAACAGAATGCCAGCCGCTGGACGTGCCGTCGCCCGGGCGACCCGGTCGGAGATCTGGAGGCCGAGCGAACGGCCGGTGAGAGAAGCAGCCCGGTTGATTTGACGGAAAGCTCGCGGCCAGCAATATCGCCGTATGACGGTCGCTCGTCTGGCCATCTCGTTCGACCGGGACCTGGCGCGTGCACTCAGCCCATCCCGAGCGAAAACCGGATCGCGGCGTCGACCTCCTCGAGTTTCTCCGGTCGCAGCGCCATGATCCTCACCTCGAGCCAGCGTTTGGGGATCGTCACGATATTGTCGGCATTCGCAACGCACTTGCGGGGCAGGCCGAAACGCGGTCCCCTTTTCATTCCCAGCGATCCCACTCGGCGACCGCTCCCGCCGCGGTTGCCTCGCTCTCGGCGGCGCGGTCAGGCTGACGCAGATACGCCTCGACATACCGTCGATCGGCATCGGGCACGTCTTGACCCCTCAGCCACTCGGCGAGCGCCTCACTCACGAGGGCGCTGCGCGTCTTGCCCAGTCGGCGCTGCACGCGCCCGAGGGCGGCCAGCGTGTCGGCCGGCAGGCTCACGGTGACCTTCTCTGCCTTCATACCAATATCGTACCGCCGGTATGACCGCGTGCAAGCCTCCGCCGTCCAACCGTTGCCCATCCCGCGCCGCGGACTTGCGTGCCCGGCGAGGGGCGATACCCTCGTGCAACGTGACTGGGCGCGCTCTTCCCGCCGATCTTCGCGACGCTCTGGCCGCGTACACGGAGCGTCTTTCGGCGCTCTTCCCGGGCCGCGTCCGGTTCGTGCGCCTCTTCGGCTCCTGGGCACGAGGCGAAGCCCGCGAGGAGTCGGACGTCGACGTGGCTGTGGTCGTCGAGGGGCTCGCCCGCGATGAATGGCGCACGGCCGTCGCCGAGGCCGTGGACGTCGAGCTCGCGTGCGGGGTAACGCTGTCGCCGTTCGTCGTATCGGGAGAGCATTTCGACCTGCTCGTTCGCAGGGAGCGGCGAATCGCCGCGGACATCCTGGAGGAAGGCATACCCGCGTGACGGGCGACAACATCCGCGCGAACGTCGCCGACGAGATGCGGCTGGCTCGCAGCGCCCTTCAAGCGGCAGACGCCCTGCTCGATCTCGGACTCGCGCCGGACGCGGCCAGCCGTGCCTACTACGCCGCATTGCACGCGGCGCGCGCCCTGCTCTTCTCCCTCGGCCTGGAAGTGCGCTCCCATCGCGCGGTGCGCACGATGCTCTCGCGCCACTTCGTCCGGCCCGGCGGGCTCTCGGCCCAGCGCTCCAAGGAGCTCGGCCAACTCGAATCGCTTCGCACAGCGGGCGACTACGATTCAGCATTCGCCTTGGGCGTCGACGAAGTGCGGCCAGAAGCCGACAAGGCGCGCCGGTTCGTCGACGACGCGGCAGCGTTGCTGCGAGCCTCAGGGTGGCTCGAGTAAGCGGACTCTCGAGGCATTCGACCTGCTCGTTCGCAGGCAAGCGGCGATACCCGCGCATGGTAAGCTCAGGCATGCTCGACGCCTCGCTGCTCTTGCCGGAGCGTCCGCGCCCGCTCAAGCGCTCGGAGTACGACCGCCTCGTCGCGCTCGGAGCCTTCGAGGACGAGCGGATCGAGCTCCTTCACGGAGTGCTGGTGGATATGAGCCCGAACGATCCTGAACACGCCAGCCCGATCGAGCGGCTGACCATGATTCTGACGCCGGCCCTTCTCGGCAAGGCCATCGTCCGCGTGCAATTGCCGATTGCCGCGCACGACGATTCCGAGCCCGAGCCCGACGTCGCGGTCGTCCCGCTGGGCGACTACCGCAAGCAGCACCCGGCCACCGCGCTACTCGTGATCGAGGTCGCCCTGTCGTCCCTCAACAAGGACCGCAACGTGAAGGCGCCTCTCTACGCCGCGTCCGGCTTCCGGGAGTACTGGATCGTGAACGTCGCCGACGCGGTGATCGAAGTCCATCGCGCGTCGGCGGGTGGCCGCTACGCGAGCGTGACGCATCATGCCCCCGGCGAGGTCGTCCGGCCCGAGGCGTTCCCGGACGTTGCGGTGAACGTGGCCGACATCTTCGGCTGATAGCCGCTCGAGTAGCGGCCCTCTCGAGGTGCTGAGCATCGGCTCCGTCGTCCGAATTTGACGGGTGTCATCGAGGAACCTATGTTGACACCCATGAACATGGTCAAGACGCAGGTGTACCTGCCGAAGCAGGACCTGGCTGCGCTCCACCGCGTCGCGCGTCGCGAACGCCGCCCTGTGGCCGAGCTCGTACGCGAGGCCGTACGCGTCACCTGGCTGCGCGAGGCTCCCAAAGGGCCGGTCGCCCTGTGGGACGGGCCCTTCGAGGGCAGCTCTGCGGACCACGACGCGGCCTTCGACGAGCCGTGACCCGCGCGGGAGAGCACGTCTTCGTCGACACGGGAGCCTGGATCGCCTTGGCCGTCGTGCGCGATCCGCTTCACGAGCGCGCACGGTCGACCTGGTCGACCCTCGAACGCGCAGGCGCGCGGCTGTCCACGTCAACCGCCGTTGTCCTCGAGACCTTCACGTACCTGGATCGCAAAGGGTCCCGGGAGCTTGCAGCCCGGTGGCACGGGAGCTTGCGTGACGTACCACGGCTCAAGCTTCTCGATTTCACCGCCGCCGATCTCGAGCTTGCCTGCCGCTATCTCGAGCGCAAGGACCTTCACAAGCTGAGCTTCGTGGACGCGACGAGCTTCGTGCTCATGCAGCGACTGCGCATCCGCGTGGCTTTCTCCTTCGATACGCACTTCGCCATCGCCGGGTTTCGATTGCTATGAGTGAGGCGGTTGGTCAGGCGGAGCAGGTAGACCCCTCCGCCGCAGCTCGCGGGTTATCACATGATGCGGGCCGTGCTACGAAACACTTGAGAAGCGGCCGATGGCTCAGCCCGATGTCATCCCCATCTACGCCTTCGCGCACCACTTCCCGGTGCGCGTCCGGCCTGCCTCGCGGCTGAGCGACGACGAGCTCTTCGAGCTCTGCGCACGCAACCGCAACCTTCACATCGAGCAAACGAGCGAGGGAGAGGTCATCGTCATGTCCCCGACGGGCGGCGACAGCGGAAGAAGGAACTTCCTGCTCATCGTCCAGCTCGGCGCCTGGGCCGCCCGAGATGGCACCGGCGTCGGCTTCGATTCCTCCACCGGTTTTCTCCTGCCGAACGGTGCGGAGCGCGCGCCGGATGCGTCCTGGCTGCGGCGCGACCGCTGGGACGCTCTGACGGGGGAGCAGCGTCGAAAGTTCGTCCCCCTCTGTCCGGACTTCGTCGTCGAGCTCCGCTCGCCCTCCGACGATCTGGCCGAACTAGAAGCCAAGATGGACGAGTACGTCGCCTGCGGGGCGCGGCTCGGGTGGCTTATCGACGTCGAGGCGAAGCGCGCGTGGATCTACCGGCCCGGCCGCCCCGTCGAGTCGCTGGAGAACGCGCAAACGCTCACCGCGGATCCCGAGCTCCCTGGGCTCGTGCTCGATCTGTCGGTCCTTGCGTGACGGGCCGGCTCAGAGCCCCCACGCCATCGACGCCTCGAGCGCCAAGAGGCCCGTCGTCGCGCCGAGGGGCGTGTTCGAGTCGTA
Source organism: uncultured delta proteobacterium (assembly GCA_963847465.1). Classification (GTDB taxonomy): domain Bacteria; phylum Myxococcota_A; class Polyangia; order Polyangiales; family Polyangiaceae; genus Palsa-1150. The sequence goes on from CAWKAF010000054.1 coordinate 45,084, forward strand.
GGGGAAGCTCTTGTACTGGAAGAAGTTCCCGACGCCGAGATCCAGCGACAGATCGAACGCGGTCGACGGCTGGATCATGTGCCTCCACCCGAACCGGGCCCTCGGCACGAACGCTCCGTACGTCTGCGAGGGGGTGGTGCCGTCGGTGTACGTGAAGGCGAGGTGCTCGTAGCCAAGCCCGGGGGTGAAGAGGAACTGGTTGTCGTAGTCGGGGTCGAACGCGAACCGGAACTCGTAGCCCACGAGGGCCGTCAGCCCGGAGCGGACGGACGGATCGATCGACGTCGAGTTGAAGTGTTCGTACCCGGCCTCGACGACGAGCGCGCCGCCCGGCCCGAACGAGTCGCGCACCTGGATGCCGAGGGCCTCGGACCACGTCTGGCTGTCGCCGAACGAGTCGCCCTGGAAGAGCCACTTGTGAAGGGCGAAGAGCGGCGCAAGGCTGATGCCCTTTCCCGCACGCAGCGGCGTGTGGAGCACGTCGTCTTCGGCGCTGACGTAGTCCAGCTTGTCGCGCTGGGTGGCCCCGTTGGTCGACGGCGCGGCGGGGGCTTTCGAGTCCTTGTTCGTTCCGCCGGCGAACGGGGCGTCTTCTTCCACGCCGATGCGAAGGCCCGGGGGCACGTCGTCGTTCGCCTCGGAGAAGGCCGCCGGTCCGTGCCCGCTGACTTGGTCCTCGAGCCGCTGCAGGCGCTCGGTGATTCCCGCCGCGTCCGTCGCGTCGGGCGACTCCGTCAGGTAAATCCGGTAGTCCTCCATCGCCGGGTACACGTGGCCGAGCTTGTCATGGCAAAGCCCGCGGTCCCGGTGCAGGGTCGGATCGGTGAGCGTCTCGAGCGCGGCGTCGAAGATGTCGAGCGCGCCTTCGCAGTCGCCCTTGCGCATGCGTGCCCGGGCCGCCTCGGGCAAACCGGCGCTCCCGAGCTGCTCCTTCTGGAGGTTAAGAGGCTGGGACACGTAGCCGGAAGAGCCGGGCGTGGAGCCGGACAGCGTGGTGGGCCCGGACGACGGCCGCTTGTGGGCGGGCTGCGCGTTCGCTTCCCGGTCGGCCGTCCCGGCCATGACCACCCCGGCCGCGATCGCGACGAACCTGACCACGATCGCGGACGCCTTGCGCATGCGTCAAGCGTAGAACACACGGCCATGAAAGGCCGAATTTCGGGTCACTGCGGGGGCGAAGACGGGACCGCCTGCATGGGCATCCGGGCGCGAGGGGTCGGCATCATCCGGACCCCACCCTCCTGCACGAGGGCGAGGAGCGGCGCCGGACCGGCGTCTCCGGACGCCGTCACGGGCCCGCCGGGAGCCATCCAGGTGATCTTCCCGAAGCGCGTGGCCTTGTGGAAGTTGCCCTGCCCGAGGATGGGCGACCAGGCGACCCCGCCGTTGTTCTTCATCGCGTAGAAGTTGACGCGCCAGATGTCGCCCGGCTTCGGCGGGTGGTTGGCGGCCTTGGAGTACGCGGCCCACGGGATGGCCGCCTCCACCGTGTACCCGGTGGGCTTTCCGTCGGGGCCCTTCTGGATCTGGACGGCGCTCTTGAGCTTGGGGTCCCAGTCCTCGTGGCCGAAGGGGCCGTTCGGGCCGCCGTTCGGCTGCTGTAGCGTATCGAACTGCGACTTGAAGACCTTGTTCTGCGGGTTGATCTGGAGCTCGTAGTAGTCCTTGTTGTCGCCGCTCGGGTCGGGGTCGACCATCATCTCGATGGTGTCCTTCGTCCAGAGCTTCGGCTGGCCGGCCACGGTGAAGTCCCCCGGCTGCGATTTTGCGTCGGTGAAGCCCGTGTAGAAGTCGGCTCTCGCTGCACGTCGAAGAGGATGTAGAGGTTCTTGTCGTCCCAGAGCGATCTTGGCCGAACCGTTGACCGGGAACGCGGTGTTGGGCTTACCCGTCCCCACGTCGACGAAAGGGCCGGTGCTCGCGGCGCCCCCCCATTCGGGTTCGTCGCCGCTTGCCGTCGATGGTGATCTTGTCGTTCGCCGCGAGCTTGCGCCACGTTCAGGCTCGGCACCTCGGTGCTCGTGTGCTGCTCCTCGGCCGGCTTGGGCTGGACCCCGGTCTTGATCTTGCCGACGATGGCGCTGTTGTCGCCGTCGTTCGGGCCGCTCACGATGCGAAGCCGCGCGTCGCCCTTCCAGATGCCGACGAACACCGTCACGTCGGTGCCGTTGACGTCGTCCGGCACCTTGTACGTCTGCTCGTCGACGTAGACCTTGCCCTTCTCCCAGCGCTCCGGGCCGAGCACCTGGTGGCCGTTGGCGCGTGCGTCGCGCAGCGGGCCGACGAAGTCGAGGTTGCCCATCTTGCCGCTGCCGTCGTCCTTCGTGTGCGTGAAGAGCAGCCACCCGTCCTCGAGCGGCTCGTCGCAGCGCCAGTAGTACGTGAGCTTCACCTCCGTGCCCGGGCTTCGCGGCCTCGGGCGTCGAACTTGTAGCCGATGAGGTGGACCTTGTTCTCGAAGTTGACGTCGAGCTTGTGCGGGATGTCGGCGGGCGCGACGTCGAGGATGTACGGCTTGAGCCGCTCCTTGTCCTCGGAGCTCAGCCCCTTGCCGCCACCGACGCAACCGCTGGCGCCCGCGAGGAGGACGCCGCCCACGAACAACGCCAAGAGTGCCCCGGAAGATCGCGAACGAACCCATGGCGGGCCTTTTATCAAACAACGCGTCCCCGCTGGTCACTTCGCGGCTCTTTCTTCGGGCGTCCTTCTCACGCTTGCGCTGCGGCCTTCTTGGCGTTCTTCTCGGCGGTCGATAGCGGCTTCATCTTGGTCATGCTCTCGCCGCCGTCGGGCATGCCCATCCCGGGCATGCCCATCCCCGGAAAGCCCATGCCGGGCATTCCCATCCCCGGAAAGCCCATTCCGCGGCATGCCCGGGCATGCCGGGCATCCCGCCCGCCCTGGGCCATCTGCTTCCGCAGGTTCTTGGCCATGGCGAGGTTCTTCATTCCCGGGATGCGGCCGAGCATGCCCATGTTCGCGCCGAGGCCCTCCATCATCTGCTTCATGAAGAGGAACTTCTGCACGAGCTCCGTGCACGGCGTGCTCTGGCTGCCCCGAGCCCTTCGCGATGCGCGTCACGCGCGACGGCTCGCGGATGAGCGCGTACGGGTCCTTGCCGCTCGAACCTCGTGAACGACTGGATGATGGCCTCGATGCGCCCGAGCTCCCCGTCGTCGAGGTCCGCGCCCGGCGGCAGCATGTCGCTCATGCCCGGCATCTTGCGCGACGAGGTCCTTGATGGACCCCATCTTCTGGATCATCCGGATCTGCTCGAGGAAGTCGTCGAGGGAGAACTGGCCCTCGAGCATCTTCATCGCCTTCTCGGCGGCGTCCTTCTCGTCGACGACCTGCTCGAAGTCCTTCATCAGGCCGACGACGTCGCCCATGCCGAGGACGCGGCTCGGCCATGCCCTCGGGGCGGAACTCCTCGAACTTGTCGAGCGTCTCGCCGACGCCGACGAAGCGCACCGGCGCGCCGGTGACCTCCCTCACGCTGAGCGCCGCGCCGCCGCGCGCGTCGCCGTCGAGCTTGGTCAGCGACGACGCCCGTGAGGCCCGAGCCGCTCGTGGAAGGCCTTCGACGATCTTGACGGCGTCCTGGCCGATCATCGCGTCGACCACGAGCAGGATGTTCTCCGGCGCGACGGCGCTCTTGATCTCGCCGAGCTCCTCCATGAGCGCGCTCGTCGATCGCGAGGCGGCCGGCGGTGTCGTAGACGACGACGTCGTTTCATGGCGCCTCGGCGCGTGGGCGAGGCCCTGCTTGCAGATCTCGAGGGGCGTCGCGCCGGGGACGTTGAAGACGGGGATGCCGATCTGCTCGCCGAGGATCTTGAGCTGCTCGACGGCGGCGGGGCGCTGCATGTCGGCGGCGACGAGCAGGGGCTTGTGACCCTCCTTCTCGAGCCAGCGCGCGAGCTTGGCGCAGGTGGTCGTCTTGCCGGAGCCCTTGCAGGCCGACCATCATGATGCCGGTCGGCTGGCCCTTGGGCGGCCATCTGTGAGCGCCGGGCCCTCTCCCGGCGGTCATGAACGCGACGAGCTCGTCGTGGCAGATCTTGACGAAGACGTCGCTCGCCGAGACCTTGCTGCGGCTGCGCCGTCCTTGCCGCTTGGCGCGCGATGCGGACGACCTCGCCGAGGGCCTTCTCCTTGACGCGCGCGAGGAACGCCTTGACGACGCCGAGCTCGACGTCGGCCTCGAGGAGCGAGAGGCGCACCTCGCGCAGCGCGGACTCGACGTTCTGCTCGGTCAGCTCGGTCAGGCCGGCGAGGCGGTTGCGGGCGGACTTGAAACCCTTGGTGAGGGCGTCGAACATGGAGCGCCCGACTTAGCACAGCGGGAGGCGGCGCTCATCAGCGGGGGTGCCCATGGGGGCGATCGCCCGTCGAGGGGGGCGCGGTGCTCGGCGGCGGGCGGGGCCCCGCGTTCGGCCGGCTTGGCGGGAAGATCGTCATGTGGGGTCCGTGCCGGCCGAGACTTGCCCCACCCGGCGCCTGCGCTCCGCGCCCCCCTCGACGGGCTCGGGTCGTTGGGGAGAGCTCGGGACGGGGGACGTAAGGGGGCAATTACTTCTTGAGGAGGGTGGTTAGGCGGGTGTCGCAGTCGGACATTTTTGTGCGGCCTTCGTGGAGGAGGCGTTCGGCTTCGTCGAGTTTGGCGGGGAGGGCGTTGGCCTCGGGGGCGTCGGGGGCGAGGCGCGCGGTCTGGATGTCGAGGAGGCGCGCGGCGACTTCGTCCTTGAGGGTGAGCGCACGGGTGGTCGGGTCGATCGCGGCGAGGCACACCTGTTTGGCGGCGCAGACTTCTGCGTCGGTGCATGCGACGGCGAGGACGGTCTGGCGCTGGTTTGGTTTGGACGCGTTGTCGGCGCGCCGGTAGCGGTCGACGGCGTCGGAGAGGGCAGCGGACTCGCGGCGGGCGGCGCTTCCGGTGCAGGCAGCGGGCGCGCAGAGGCAGAGGCCGAGGGAGAAGCAGAGAAGGATCGGGAGGGACGGATGCCTCGGCATGGGAGTTACGCGCTAGGGGGTGCGTTTCATAGTCGACCTTGGGCGGCATGGCACGATCGCCCGCCGTCGTCGCGTCGGTGCTCGGCGGAGGGCGGGGCCCCGCGTTCGGCCGGCTTGGCGGAAAGATCGTCATGTGTGGTCCGTGCCGGCCGAGACTTGCCCCACCCGCCGCCTGCGCTCCGACCCGACGACGGCGGGCTGGGGACCCGTAGCACATCTGCTACGCTGCGTTCATGCCGACGATCGCCCAACGAGATTTGCGCAACCGGAGCGGCGAGATCCTGCGCAAGGCCGAGCGCGGTACGAGCTTCGTCGTCACGATCGACGGCCGGCCTGTGGCGCATCTTGGCCCCATACCGCGACGGCAATGGCTCCCACGGGAAGAGCTGGCCCGCCTTCTGCGCGATACGCCGAGTGACCCAGCGCTGGCGCGCGATCTCGCGAGGCGTAAGGTCCGACTTGACCTTTACGATCCGTGGGCTCGCCGCGCGCGATGACGCGCGCGATCCTCGACACATCGATCGTCATCGCATCGGGAGAGGATGAACGCCTGCTCCGCGAGCTCCCCTCGGAGGCCGCAATCTCCGTTGCGACGCTCGCCGAGCTGCACTTTGGAGTCACGCTCGCGACGACCGTGACCGTTCGGGCGCTCCGCCTGAGGCGGCTCGGGGCAATCGAAGGGGCTTTCGATGCGCTGCCGATCGACGCGAACGTCGCCCGGGCGTACGCGACGGTTGCCCAGGCTGTCGTCCGAGCGGGGCGAAAGCCGCGAGCGCGGGTCATGGATCTCTGGATTGCGTCCACTGCGCTCGTGCACCACGTCCCGCTCTTCACGCGGGACGCGAAGGACTTCGCTGGCCTCGCGTCGCTCATCGAGATTCGTGCCGTTTGACACCCAAAGGGGTGGAAGCGATCGCCCGCCGTCGTCGGGTCGGTGCTCGGCGGAGGGCGGGGCCCCGCGTTCGGCCGGCTTGGCGGGAAGATCGTCATGTGTGGTCCGTGCCGGCCGAGACTTGCCCCACCCGCCGCCTCCGCTCCGACCCGACGACGGCGGGCTGGGGAGGCGGGAAAGCAGGCTCGCGACGAGATATCCTTATCGTCAACCCACCCTGATCCAAGCGGGCCTGTCGTTGGCTGCGATGACAATTCCTCGAACCTGCGGGCGACGTCGCGTTCCCTGCTGAAATTGGTGATCGAAGCACGAAACCCTCCTCGGGCGTCCCGAAGCCGCCGCGCAGGACGTCGTTGAAGGCGTCGAGATTTCGTCCCCAGGATGTGTCGTCGAAGACCTTGCGACCAATCTCGTCGTAAAAGCCTTCGATGGTGTCGAAGTCGTGACCGTTGATTTCGAAGACGCGCTTGGCCATCCCTCGTGCTCCCTGCGACTACGCGGCCTCCTTAGAGGCGTTCAACTAGTGCACTCGTGCCAACGAAAAGCTCGCCGTTCACGCCTACCGCCTCCCGAGCCCGACGTCGTCGGGTCGGCGCGCAGGCGGCGGGTGGGGCAAGTCTCGGCCGGCCCGGACCACACATGACGATCTGCCCGCCAAGCCGGCCGAACGCGGGGCCCCACCCTCCGCCGAGCACCGACCCGACGACGTTGGGCGATCAGCCGTCACGCTCCCCCAGTGGTCGGGATCTCGGCCGCGAGCGTCCCGAGGATCACGGCGGTCGCCGCCGCCGCCTCGACGCCCGTCTCCTGCATCGCGATGGTGGCTGCTACACTCCAAAGGGTACGGGGGTCGGGCGATGAAGACACGACAAGCGTTCTGCTGGGGCCTCGCTTTCTGCGCGTTCGCATCGATCATCTCGTCGCCTGGGCAGGCGCGGGCACGCGCGTGCTCGGTGGCTTCCGACTGCCCGAAGGGGTTTGATTGCGAGCCCGACGGCGTCGCATCCGACGGAGGGCCCGCCGCGATGTGCATCTCGCTCTCGTGCCAGAGCAACTCCGACTGCGCGGCAGGTTTTAGCTGCTACCTGGACATGGCCACCGAGTGCCTAACCACGGCGGACGGAGGGCAGACGTGCGGACCGGAGAACGCTTGCGTCCCGCAATGGGACGCTCCGTGCGTCACCGATACGGATTGCGGACCGGGGTTCACGTGCTCCCAGGGCCTGACGGGGTACGACTGCGGGAAGGACCAGGACGCGAGCCAGCCTCCGTATGTCACCGTCACGACCGTCCCGTGCAGCGCGGTACCCATGGCGCCGCCCTTTCTGCCGCCGCCCGATTCGGGCTTTCCGGCCTTCCCTCCCCTCTGCGAGGCGGGCACCACGTGCACCGAGACCAAAACGAACACGTGCATGGCCCAGCAAACGGGCACGTGCACCGTCGATTCGGAATGCCCGTCGACGTGGACGTGCGGGTGCCAAGCGAGTTGCGACGACGTGGCTCTGCCCCCCGGAGGATCCGCTGTCGACGCCGGGTGCACGATGGGTTGCATCCCGCCCAACTCGGACCTCGTTCTCGAGGTCTGCGCTGGAGGCGCCGAGGCCCCGTCGCTCGGGCCCAGCGGCTCGACGCCAGCACCATCGTCGCCTGGAGCATCCGACAGCGGAGTCGAAGCCGCGGGGCCGTCGGGATCGCCCGCCGCAGCCGGTTCGTCGAGCGGGGGCGGAGGCTGTCAGATTGGCTCGGACGGCGCGAACGCAGCCTGGGCCCTCGTCACCGCAGGGATTCTCGCGGCGGCTCGATGGCGGCCCCGAAGGCGGAGTCGAGTGACCTGACCGGCCGCGGGCGCGACGTGGGATTCTTCCGTGGCATGGCCGCCTTCGTCGGCGGCGTGGGCTGGATTGCGAGTACACCTCGGCTTTGGCTCCGTGCAGCAGCGCCGATGGCGACGGCGCTTGTCTTGGTCGGTGCATTCGGCGTCCTCGGCGTCCGCGGCGCAATGAGCATCGCGCACCGCGCGTTGGGAGACGGGCTCGGCGCTGGGTTCGTCGGCATGTTGCTCGCCTTCGCGGCCGTGGTGCTCGCAATCGTCATGGGGGTATCGCTGGCACAGCCGCTCTCGGGTTGGGCGCTCGACGGAATCGTGCGCGCCCAAGAACGTGAACTCGGTAGTGCCCCGGCCACCAAGCCGCCGTTGCTGGCGAGCATGCTCGGCTCGCTCGCATCCGCATTGCTCGGACTCGCGGTGGGCGTTCCGCTCATCGTCATGCTCACGCTCGCCGCCTGGGTAGTCCCGCCCGCCGGCCTCGTCACGGTGCCGCTCAAGCTGGTCGTCGCGGCCGTCCTGCTCGCGTGGGACTTGCTCGACTACCCGCTGGCGTTGCACGGGCTAGGGGTCGTCGCCCGCCTGAAATGGTGCGCGCACCACTTCAGTGCGGTCGTGGGGTTCGGGCTGGCGGCGCTGCTACTGTTCGCCGTGCCCGGGTTCGGTCTTCTGGCACTGCCATGCGGGGTCGCAGGTGCAGTGCGGCTCGTTGCCGACCGCGCGCCCCGCGAAGCACCGGGACCCACCGACGTGACGGGTTCGCGATGTCGCTAGGGGCCCAATGTGCCGCTTCCCGAGCAGGAGTTACGACCCAAAGGTTGCGAAGAGACGTGTTCACTCCCACCGCCTCCCGAGCCCGACGGCGTCGGGTCGGAGCGCAGGCGGCGGGTGGGGCAAGTCTCGGCCGGCCCCTACCGCACATGACGAACTTCCCGCCGAGCCGGCCGACGCGGGGCCCCGCCCTCCGCCGAGCACCGACCCGACGTCGTCGGGCGATTGGCAACCCACGTGCCTGGTTCGAGACCGGCACGGAAACGTATGCGACATAGACGCGAAACCGACCGACATTAAAATAACATTAAGTATGGTGCCCGCGGGAAGCACCGCAGCTGCTCTGAGACAACCGCTTGCTGCGCCCGGCCGTAGCAAACACGGCTATGTCGCAGGTCTGGTGGTGGTTGCAATGTGCACCTTCATCGCGGTGGCGGGGCAGACCATCCTTCATGGGGCGGCGTTCGCCTTGCTCTTTCCAGTGGCGATCGTCGTCATCACCGTCAAGTTCGGTATGGGGCCAGCCGTCTTCGCGGCGGTTGCGGGGCTCGGCGTGTTCGACTTCGTCTTCTTGCCGCCCGCGATGGCGTTCGCGGTGCCCAACCTGAAGGACGGTACGACCCTTATCGTCATGCTGGCCGTGGCGGCGTCTATCAGCGTCGTCGTCGGAAGACTGCGCAATCAGGCCCTGCTCGCGGAGCGCCAGGCCGGAATCGAGTCCCTGCGCAACACATTGCTGAGCGCCTTGTCGCACGATCTGAGGACCCCCCTGGCTGCTCTCGTCAGCGCCAGCGCAGCGCTCAACGAAGACAGCGTCGGGGCTCCTCTGCGGCCGCAGCTCACCAAGATGGTCGCATCGGAGGCCGCCCGCCTCAACCGGATCGCCGGCGCCCTCTTCGACCTGACGAGGCTCCAGGGCAAGGCGGTGACCGCAGACCATGCGCTACAGTCGATCGACGAGCTGATAGGGGCTGCGCTGACCCGTCTCGAGCCGCTGCTCAAGGGCATTCAGGTGCGGGCCGAGGTGCCCGAAGAGACGCCGCTGCTTGCCTGCGATCCGATCTTGATCGAGCAGGTCCTGATCAACCTCCTCGAGAACGCCATTCGGCACGCAGGTTCGTCGCCGATCCAGGTCGTGGCGTGGGCGAAGAGGGGCGAGATGCTGGTAGAGATCGCCGACCGGGGTCCCGGGGTGCCCCCCGGCGACGAAGAGCGCGTGTTCGAGAAGCACTACCGGGCCGGCAGCTCCGGCGAGCAGGATGGCCTCGGGCTCGGTCTGACCATCTGCTGCGCCATCGTCACTGCGCACGGCGGGAGAATCTGGCTGCAAAACCGCGAGGGGGGCGGCGCCAAGGTCAGCCTCGCGCTCCCCCTGCGGCAAGGATCCGCGCAGTGACGCTCGCCGCGATCGCGACGACGTCGATCCTCGTCATCGACGACGAACCGCACGCACGCGCCTTGCTCCAGATGACGCTGGGAAAGGAGGGGTACTGCTGCCTTTTTGCGTCGACGGGGCTGGAAGGGGTCCGCGCGGCGCAGTCGAGCGAGCCCCACCTGGTCATCCTCGACCTCGGCCTGCCCGACCTCGACGGAGTGGAGGTCGCCCGGAGAATCCGCGAGAACAGCGCCGTGCCGATCATCGTCGTCTCGGCGAGCGGAAAGGAAAAGGACAAGATCTCGGCGCTCGACGTGGGCGCCAATGATTACGTCACCAAGCCTTTCTCGCCCGGTGAGTTTCTGGCGCGCGTCCGTGCGGCGCTCCGGGCCCTCGCGGCCACCAGGAAAGCCCAGGCTCAGACTGGCACCGTCACCTTCGGCGACCTCTCCGTCGACTTCGACGCACGGAGAGTCACTCACGGGGGCCGCCCGGTGAACCTGACGTGCACGGAGTACCGGCTTCTCTCGGTCATGATCGGGACACCCGGACGGGTCCTCACCCATCAGCAGATCCTGCGGCAGGTCTGGGGCCCACGCCACGCGTCCGAGATGAACTACCTGCGCGTCTACATGAAGAGGCTGCGGTTGAAGCTCGAGGCGGAGCCGACGCGACCGAAGTACCTGGTGAACGAACTCGGCGTCGGCTACCGCTTCCACGTGCCCGACTGAGGGCGAGCTGGTTATTCCGCCGGGCTTGGTGCGGCCTTCTCCTCCTTGGCAAGAACGAAATCCGGATAGCCCAAGGCGCCCATCTCGGGCATGTCGAGGCCCGCGATCTCGGTCTCGGGACTCACGCGGATGGGTGTGATGAGGTTGCTTACCTTGAACCAGACAAATGCCATGACGAAGCCGAAGGTGCACAGCGCGACGCAGTCGATGGCCTGCATCAAGAGCTGGGAGGCGTCGCCGTACAAGATGCCGCGCACCCCGTCGGATCCGTATTGCTTGACGAACGAGTCTCGCACCACGCCGTTCCAGCCTGCGCCGTAGGCACCATTGGCGAAGATGCCCACAGAGAGCACCCCCCACAGGCCATTCACGCCGTGCACGGAAATTGCGCCGACGGGATCGTCGACACCGCGATTGTCGAAGAAGGCGACGGCCACCACGACGAAGACGCCCGCTGCCAGGCCGATGACCATCGCCGCCCATGGATCGACGAAAGCGCAGGGCGCCGTGATGGCAACGAGTCCGGCGAGCATGCCGTTTACCATCATGCCCGGGTCTGGCTTGAGCCCGCGCATCATCAGAAAGACCATCGCCGCGAAGGCTCCGCCAAAGCTCGCCAGCATCGTGTTGACGACGATGAAGGCGATGCGTAGATCGGTGCCGGCGAGCGTCGAGCCAGGGTTGAATCCGAACCAGCCGAACGCGAGGATGAAGCAACCGACGATCGCCATCGGCAGGTGGTGGGCGGGGATCGTCTGTGGCTTGCCGTCGATGTACTTGCCTATACGCGGTCCTATGACGATCGCTCCCGCCAGGGCGATGACGCCTCCCATCGCATGGACGACGCCGGACCCCGCGAAGTCGACCGCGCCGTGGCCGAGGTGCCAGTTCACGCCCCCTTGAGCGAGCCAGCCGCCGCCCCAGACCCAGTTTGCGTAGATGCAGTAGGGCAGCGCAACCCAAAGACCGTAGAGCACGAAGTTCTTCCACGCCCAGCGTTCGGCCATCGCGCCAGTGGGGATAGTGGCCGTGGTGTCCATGAACACCATCATGAAGAAATACAGCGCGAGCACCGCGGTGTCGCCGACCGAGGAGCCGAGACAGAATCCCTTGGTGCCGAGGACGCCGTATTTCCCGGCAAGCACGATGCCCTGGTTGAGCACGGATGTGCCCGGCCCAAGCGACGAGTACCAGCCGGGCGGAACCGGCCCATTGAACCAGTTGCCCCAGCCGAACGCGAACCCGTAGACCCAGAAGCCCAGGCCCCCCAGTGGGTAGATCATGAAGTTCATGGCGAAGGTGTGAGCCGAGTTCTTGGCGCGGCACATGCCGGTCTCCACCATCGCGAACCCGGCCTGCATAAACATGACCAGGAAGCCCGTGACGAGCGCCCATACCATGTTGATGGAGAAGAGGTTGTGCGCGATCCGATCGTAAAGATCGGGGACGCCCAACGTGCTGGGCGTGTCACCCTTGCCGTCCCCGGCGGGGGTTGCCCACACCCCTGCGGCGCCGCCGGTCGGATCGGGCCACATCGCTGGTTTCCCGTTCTCGTTCGCCCCTGAAAAGTAGCCCGGCAACTGCGCCGCCGACGCGGATGGTGCCGGCGCCGCGGATGCTGCCGGCGCCGCGTCGGCGAAAGCCCGGGTGGCGGTAAAGGTGCCAAGCAGGAGCGCGGCCAAGGCGAGGAGCCCGATCCAGCGACGCTGATTGCGAACAAGATTCAACATACGCCTAGCCTCGCTTCCGGTGAATGGACTGCAACCCACCTGCCGTCGGCATCCCGAGGCGGCATCCCCACGCGGCACCGAGCAAGGAGCCGACTTGCATCGCGGCCAGAAAGGCCGCTCCTACGAAAAAGTCGCGAGTAATGCCCAGGACGGCAGCGGTCACCAGCCAGATCGCGACCTGCATGGGCACGAAAGTCTTCTTGTAAAGGTCCAGCATAAGCGCGCCGTTCGTTCGAGATGCACGCTAGCCCTTCACTGTATCGGCGGCGTTTCGTTCCGAATTAACTCGGCATTAAAAACGCGCCTCGCGTCAGCGGTCGAAGACCGCGAGCACGATCGTCGTTATCACGTGGGCGGGAGCCATCACCGTGAATGCGAAAATGGCGTAACGGACGAACGTTGGCGTGGGAAAGCGCTCGCGCTCCGCGATGGCCTTCACCATCAGGTTCGGACCGTTGCCGATGTACGTCGTCGCGCCCATCACGACGCTGCCGACGCTGACGGCCGCCAGCTTCCACGGCGCGACCCCCGCCACGAGGTCTCGCCCGTGGACGCTGACCCCCTTTGCGAGGGCCGCGAACGCCGTGTACGTGGGCGCGTTGTCCAGCACCGACGAGAGTAGACCCGAGGCCCAGAAGAGCTGCCACCCCTCGTGCAGCGGCAGCCACGGGGCGGAGCGCGCGAGCGCCTCTTCGATGGGACCGAGGCAGGCGAAGAGCCCCGCGAAGATGATGGCCACGTCGATGATGGGCGCGAAAGAGAAGCTGTTGTCCCGGTGCAGCTCCTTCGGGGTGATCAGCAGCGAGGCCGCCGCGATCGCGCCCATGGACACCTCGCGAAGCCCCATGGGAAGCAGCGCCGCGGGCACCACGGCGAGCAGAAGCGCCACGTTGCGCTTGCCGCGAATCCGCAGAGGAACCACCTCGGCCTTGTCGCGCGCGAGCGCCGCGGCGGACTCGCGGGCGTACGCGCGCCGGTCGATGACGTAGAGCGCGGCGGCTGCCGATCCGACGTAGAGAATCCAGGCCGGCAGCAGCCGGAGCGTCCAGAAGAACGGGACCCCGCCAATGTACCCGACGAGCAGCGGCGGGTCGCCGAGGGGCGTGAGAAGGCCGCCCGCGTTGGCGACGGCGATGATGAAGAAGGGCACGAGATGAGCGCGGTGCTCGCGCTGGCGGTTGGTCCAGAGCAGCGGGCGGATCATGAGCATGCTCGCGCCCGTCGTGCCGACGAAGCTCGCGAGCACGGACCCGAGCACGATTAGCCCCACGTTGGTCGCCGGCTTCGCCTCGATGTCACCCGACAGCTGGACGCCGCCCGAAGTGACGTACAGGGCGCCGAGCGTCATGACAAACGATGCGTACGAGCGCGCGGCCTCGCTCATCGGCTGAAGCCGCCCGGCCGAGACGAAGTGCACGACGACGGGAAGGGAACACAGGGCGACCACGAAACCCTGGAACGCTCTGCGCTCCCAGGCCCTCGGCGCGGCGATCGGCAGGACCGCGATCCCCAGCACGAGAGCTGGAAATGGCACCACCGTCCACCAGGGGAGATCCTGCGGCGACATCACGTATGTCCGGCAGCGCGAGCTTTATCACGCGAGAGTGCGTGGTCACTGCGTGTTATTGTATTTGTGGTCCACATGAGCGTCGACGAAGGTTCGGAGCCCTCCGCCCTTGATGGCACCGACCGCGGGGAGGTCGTCATCATCCTGGCCGCCCTCGACACATCGGCCCTCGGGACCGAAGTGGTCGAACTGGGGGCTCGACTCGCGCGACGCGCCTGGCAGCATGCGCAGCTGCACCTCTTGCACGTCTTTCGCTCGGCCCGGTTCGACCGGCGCGCTCAGGCAGGCGTCGACACGGAAGCGCTGCTCGCCGATGCGCAGAGCTACCTCAACCACTACGTGCGCCGGGCGCGCGGCCTCTTTCCAGGCGCCGTGACCGGGCACCTCGCTCAGGGCGATCCGGCGGTGGAGATCGTCGCGCGGGCGCGGTCGCTGGCCGCGGACTGGCTTCTCGTCGGGACGCAGGATCCGCTGGGTCTGGAGCGCTTTCTCCTCGGATCGGTGGCGCAGAAGGTCGCGAAATCGGCCCCCTGCTCGGTCGTCGTCGTGCGGCGAAAGCAGACGCCCCACGTCAAGGTGCAGCAGGCCAAATGAGCAGCAGCGGCCTCCCGGCCCGTCTCCAAGCTCATGATGAAGCAATGCGTCATCCGGCGCGGGGTAGAAAGTTAAATATCTGATTAATTCCGCAGTAGCCCCGTGCGCCGCGGCGCCCAGTCCGCAATTTTAATGCATTGAATAGTGGCTCGACGGCGGCGCGCACCCGATGCTGCCCAGTCGAGGGACATGCGATCATGCACCCGGCGGACTTCACAATCGTCCCAATTGCGGCGGTCTCGGCGGGGCTGTACGTGGCCTGGCTCGTCGCGTTCGAGCGCGCATTGGAGCCGTTCGCGCGGCGACTCCTGGGGGCCCTCATCGGATGCCCGATCGTGTGGGTGCCGGCGGGCTTGTTTCGCGCGTGGGGCTCCGGCGAGGCCGGTCACGAGGCGCGCGACGGGTTGATTGCCGCGATGGGCACGTTGCTCGTCCTGGCAGCGGCGGCCGTGCCGGTGGTCGCGCTTCACTTCGCAGCGCGTCTGCTGGAACCGGAGCGGGAAGGGATCCGAGCCAGCGCGTACCTCATGACGGCCCCGCTGATGATGGTGTTCTTGATCTGGGTGGCGCGCAGACGAGGTAGCGCCGACGGCGCATGGCCTTGAATTGCGGGCAGCTGTAGGGGGTGCGTTTCGTAGTCGACCTTGGGAGACATGGCACGATCGCCCGCCGGCGTCGGGTCGGTGCTCGGCGGCGGGCGGGGCCCCGCGTCGGCCGGCTCGGCGGGAAGCTCGTCATGAGCGGTAGGGGCCGGCCGAGACTTGCCCCACCCGCCGCCTCCGCTCCGACCCGACGACGGTGGGCTGGGGAGGCGGGGGGGGGACTGTCACCCCGAATCCGCCCAAGCGACGAGGGTCTGGAAGCTTCGTGTTCGAACGTCGGACTCGCGCGCGAACAAGTAGAGCCGCCCGACGGGGCTGACGAGGTTCTCGTCGGGTGGCTCGGCGAGCCCTGCGGGCTCGTCGTCCGGCACCAACGCGGCGATGCCAGCGCTGCGGGCCCGGACAGCAGTGCTTTGACCGTACTTGCCTGACTCCACCTTAGCCGCACCGCCTCCCGAGCCCGACGTCGTCGGGTCGGAGCGCAGGCGGCGGGTGGGGCAAGTCTCGGCCGGCACGGACCACACTTGACGAACTTCCCGCCAAGCCGGCCGAACGCGGGGCCCCGCCCTCCGCCGAGCACCGACCCGACGACGGCTGCCCGGAGCGTCGTCGACGTTAGAATCGACCGCTGAAGATCGGAATGCCGACGACGGGCGGCAAGTCCTTCGGCTCCGCCACCGAGGTGTGCCACGTCGGCATCGTGCTCCACGAGCCGGGTTGGAGGAGGCCGGTCTGACTCGCGCCGAGGCGCTGGTTCACCTTCGTCGTCTTGTTGGCGCCATGCAGCAGGGCTCCGCCGACCACCATGACCGTCGCGACGCCTATGACAGCGAGAAAAGCCCCATTGCCGTCGCCGGTATAGCCGCCGAATGCAGTACCAACCAGGTACCCGAGTAGCGCGACGGCGCCGACGGGTATGCCGACTGCCATGCCGACGATGCCCACGACGGATGCGGCCTTCGAGGCGCCGTCCACGACGAGTGTGTCGTGGGTGCCTCGCGGTGCCTGGAGCGCGAAGTCGGCAGACGACTTGATGCCGCCACCGGTGACTCGGTAATGGAATGCGGTCGGCAGCAGCTTGTCGCACGGCGCCAAGCACACGGTCCGCCAGTGGTCGTCGTTCGTGATGTCCTGCTGAAGGAGCACGCCCTCGGAAGCGTCGAGGTGCACCCAGACCTTCGATTCCACCTCCTCCTTCTCCGGCGCCTGCGGTGGAGAAGGGGACGGAGCCCCGTAGTCGATGCGCTCAATCCGCGGCCAAGGGACGGCGACGATCTCGCCCGTGGCGAGCTGGATGCGGGCCTGAACACCGGGAAGGGACTCGATGATCGTTCCCCGCAGCATCCCACCGTTCTTCGTGGTGATGGTGTCGTTGCCGGACGATCTCGTGGCCGTTGGAGAGGGCGCTGCGTCGTGGGTCTGCGCAAAGGCAATCGAGGGCCCGGCGATCACCGTCACGTGCACCGCGGCCGCGAGCATCAAGGCTTTCGCCGGGGTGCGCATGTCCTCGCCACGACATTGCACCAATCGCACCACCGAGAGAAGGCCACGCCACGGCCACGGGCCCCTCGCTCTCGTCTCGAGTTGAAGGCGAGGGACCGTGCGCGTCGTTCACACAGGTGTGAACACGGGTTCCGCGAGGTCACGTCGGACGGCCGCTCAGATCAGTGCTGGCTCTGACAGATGATGCACCCGGTGCCTTCGCAGGGCCCGGTGCGCTCGACGCAGAGACCGAGCTTGCCGGGCGCGAAGAGGCAGGACTGACCGACGAGCGTGCACGTGGTCACCGGCTCGCTGCTCTTCGAGGGGTTGCCCGAGCTGGGCGGACAGCCGCACAACACGAGTGCTGCGGGGATCAGGAGCGCGCGCATCCGCGAGATGTACCATCGAACATGCATGGTCGCGGGCCAAGCTCGGCGCCCTTGTCTCGGGGCTCGGTGGACGGCGGGTGGGCACCGAGGGATGATTGAGCGGATGCGATCATCGCCCGTCCTCGTCAGCGCCCCGGAGTGGGGCCGTCACCTCGCCGCTGCACTGGCCGTGTGCTGCTCTCTCTCATGCAACTCGGGCGGGAACGGGACCGGTGGGACACCTGTTGGAGTCGAGGCGGGGCCAGACAGCCACGGGTCCAGCGGACTGGGCCCCGGTTGCCTCGGTTCCCAGGGCGCGAGCTGTTCCTCCTCTCCAGGGGAGGTGGTGATTTGTCCGGGGCCGCCGACCGTCTGCGTTCCTTGCGGGCCAGGGATCTTCACCCTCTCCGAATCGTTCTGCCGCTGCACATCGAGCACATGGGATTGCGCTCCTCCTGCGGCGGGCGAGGTCCAGTGTTCGAGTCCAGTCGGGCAGTACGTGGATCCGGCTTGCACCATTTCGTACGGAGGCGACGGGGGAGGCAACGCACCGGACGGCGCACCGGATCTCTCCGACTCCGACGCCGCTCAGCCGACTCCTGACGCCTACGTGGCTGCCTACGTCGGCCCCGGAACCGGCAGCACGTCGGTCTGCGGGTACGCATCGGACCAGACGTTCGTGCAGATCGGCTCGACTGTTCAACCAAAGCCGAGCACCGTCACGAGCGGTGACTTCGAGCAGGGGGCCGGAACCGTCACCCTCGATTGCAAGGTCGATCCGAGCGGCGGCGGCGGTGGGTTCAACATCCAGCTCAGCGCCGAGGTCGGTGGACCCAACGGGGGCAGCCTCACCGTGGTCGGCAACGTCGACGTCAGCGGTGGCACGGGCATCCAGGGTGGCTTCACGAGCGCTGCAAACGGATCGTTCACCGGCTCGAACTGCTCGGTCACGTTCACGTACAACGGCAACCCAGTGCCCGTCGGAGGTAGCCCCGTCGCGGCGGGCAGGATTTGGGGTCACATCGACTGCCCGAACGCGATAGAGGCAGGCACGGTGGAGATTGACGCCGACGGGGGTACCACCGTGCGCACCTGCGACGCCCAGGCCGATTTCCTGTTCGAGAATTGCGACTAACGCGCGTCGCGGCCTGACTGGCCCGGCCGACCAACGCCCGCCACTGTCGAGCGGATCGAGGCGATCTACTCGAAGCCCGGCGTCGGTGGTGTCGGTGTCGCTCCACTCTCGGTCACCCTCCACGGCGACTCCGTGAAGATCACAAAGGAGTACGAGTACGTTGGCGCGCTGGCGTCGGCGCCAACAGAGGGCGGCGTCGGGACGGTGACCTGGCCGGCCATCGAGACGAAGCAGACGGGCGTTCCGGCGGGAAGCCCGAGGTCATAGTTCGGATCGATCTTGTCGCTGGTGGTGGAATCGACGAGGACGACCGTCGAGTGCGGGTTCTGGCTCGGGGGCGATGCGGTCATTGCCGCACACGTGAGGACTACCAGCCCGTGCCCGCCGGGGGAACCTGTACGGGCCTTGACCTGGGGCCTAGGCGCGCTCGATCCTCTCCGTGAGACGCACGCGCGGAGGACGGCACGCCCCGCCCTGATGCGACGTATGGTTGCGGAACCATGCGTGCGCGAGCGAGCGGGGTCGGAAGCGCCGTGCTCTCGGTCGGCGCCCTCTTCGCTGGTAGTAGCGGCCCTGTCGTTGGCTGCGATAACAGTTGCTCGAACCCGTGTCCTGCCCCCTATAGCGCGTTCAACTATTGCCTCGAAATGGGCACATGCCTCGTTGACGGGACGCCGATCACGAACTGCGCGGCGGGGACCACCCCGGAATGCGTTCTGTGGAACCTCCCTGCGGGCGAGACTCTTACGCGACCTCTGGGCGCCATATGGTCCGACCTCGGTCGTCGGGACGATCTGGACATAGGTTTGGAGTACGGGGGGATGCTCGGTGCGGTTACCCTGCTGTTCGACGGCTTGCCGGCGCAAGGGTGCAACGTCACCGTCGACGGGATCGATTGCCAAAACGTGCCGTCTACGGTTCAGACGGTCTCCTTTCGGTCCGATCAGGGCGAGTCGATGCTCGATATTCAATTGACGGACTACGAATGCGAAGAGACACACCCACAATGTCAAAAGTGATTCGCGGCCGGCCTCGCGTAACGAAAAGCCCGCCTCCCGAGCCCGACGTCGTCGGGTCGGAGCGCAGGCGGCGGGTGGGGCAAGTCTCGGCCGGCACGGACCCCACTTGACGAACTTCCCGCCAAGCCGGCCGAACGCGGGGCCCCGCCCTCCGCCGAGCACCGACCCGACGACGGCGGGCGATCGTGCCTCATCGCCGAGGTCGCCCTATTGCCAGCGGTGCCACGGCTTCGCCGCGTGATGCGGCTTCGCAGGGTGCGGCTTCGGCGCCGGAGCGGCATGCGATGGCACCGAAGTCGGCCCCGCCGTCGGAGGCGCCGCGCTCGGACGCGTCGCCATCGGAGCCTCGCCCAGGTCGTCGCCCGCACCCGCATCCGGCGATGGCAGATCCGGGAGAGCGGAAGCGATGGCCGACGAGACCGCGCCCGCAGCCGACGACATCGCGCTCGTGGCTCCCGACACCTCCTTCCGCAGACCGCTCGGGTTGATCCGTCCCGTGAAAAGACCCACGCCCAGCACACTGCCCGCGGCGATGATGAGCATGAGCACCGCCCCCCCCCGCCCCCCTCGCTCCCTCGTTTCACGCGCGGGTTCCCGTGCCGCAGACTCCGGCGTCGATGGCGACGACGCGGTCGACGGCGCGCCGAGCGTGGCCTCGATGCGCTCGAGCGACGCACGCGCGCGCGACGGAGCGAGCTTCGCGAGGACACGCGACAGATCCACCAGCTCCTCGCGCTCGGCCGGGTTCTTTCGGAGACAGCGGAGAACCACCAGGTCGAGCTCCTCCGGGATCCCAGGACGCAGCGTCGACGGAGGCACCGGATCGTCCGCGGCGATCATCGCGCACACCTGCGGCAGCGTCTCCCCGCGGAACGCGGGCCTGCCGGTGATGGCCTCGTAGAGCACTGTGCCGAGCGCCCAGACGTCCGTCCGGTGGTCCACCTCCTTCGTCGACTTGAGCTGCTCGGGCGACATGTACGAGGGCGAACCCATGATGGTCGGTCGTCGCCGTCAGCGCCGGGTCCGTCTCCGGGGTGTCCGCGCCGGCCGAGAGCTTCGAGATGCCGAAGTCGAGCAGCTTGACCGCCGGCGAACCGTCCGCGCGTCGCGTGACGAAGAGGTTCGTGGGCTTGAGATCGCGGTGGACGATGCCGGCCGCGTGCACCTCGGCGAGCGCCTCGCACGCCTGCAGCGCGATCTCGCAGACCTCGTCGATCGGCAGCGACCCGGGTCGTGTCGATGAGGCTCGCCGAGGTCGCTCCCCTCGAGGTACTCCATGACGATGTACGGGACGCCGTCGTCGAGTCGTGCCGACGTCGTGCACGCGCGCGACGTAGTCGCTCCGGACCTTCGCGGCGACCTTCGCCTCGCGGAAGAACCGCTCGACCGAGTCGCTTGCGCTTCAGAGACTCCGGAAGCAGGAACTTGATGGCCACCCGCTGATCGAGACCGACGTGCGTCGCGAGCACGACGACGCCCATGCCGCCCTCGCCGAGCGGACCCTCGACGCGGTACTTGCCCGCGACGACAGTCCCCGCCGCCGGCTCGAAACGAGCCGTGTCGCCTTGCGTGCCCGCGCCTTCGCGCTTGGTTTCGGAGTCCACCGAGGCGGCGATCCCCTTACTCCTCTTCGCCGGCCCGGAGCTTCGCGAGGACGCGCGAGGTCCTCGAGCGTCGTCGTGTCGCCCTTCGTCTCGCCGCCCGCCGCGACGTCCTTCAGGAGGCGCCGCATGATCTTCCCGCTGCGCGTCTTCGGCAGCGAGTCGGCGAAGCGGATCGACGTCGGGGCGCGCGAACTTGCCGATCTCCTTGTCGATGTGCGCGGCGAGCGCGTCCTTCAGCTCTTGCGTCGGCCTTCTGGCCCGGCCTTGAGCGTGACGAAGACGACGAGCGCCTGGCCCTTGAGCTCGTCGGGCCGGCCCACGGCGGCCGCCTCGGCGACCGACGGGGTGGCTCACGAGGGCGCTCTCGATCTCGGCGGTGCCGATGCGGTGGCCGGCGACGTTGAGCACGTCGTCGATGCGGCCGACGACCCAGAAGTAGCCGTCCTCGTCGCGTCGCGCGCCGTCGCCCGTGAAGTAGACGCCCGGGATGACGTCCCAGTACGTCTTGAAGTAGCGCTCGTCGTCGCCCCAGAGCGTGCGCGCCATCGACGGCCACGGCCGCCGGATGACGAGCTTGCCGCCCTCGTTCGCCTCGCACGCGTCGCCGCGGTCCTTCACGACGGCGATGTCGACGCCGAAGAACGGCAGGCCGGTGCTCCCCGGCTTGGTGAAGACGGCGCCCGGAAGCGTCGTCAGCATGATCGACGCCCGTCTCGGTCTGCCACCACGTGTCGACGATGGGGCAGCGGTCGCCGCCGATGACGCGGTGGTACCAGATCCACGCCTCCGGGTTGATGGGCTCGCCCACGCTGCCGAGGAGGCGCAGGCTCGCGAGGTCGTGCCGCTTCGGCCACTCGTCGCCCGCGCGGATGAACGCGCGGATGGCGGTCGGCGCCGTGTAGAGGATCGTGACGCCGTGGCGCTCGATGATGCGCCAGAAGCGCGCCCCAGTCCGGGAAGTTCGGCGCGCCCTCGTACATCAGGCAGGTCGCGCCGCACGAGAGCGGCCCGTAGACGATGTAGCTGTGGCCCGTCACCCAGCCGACGTCGGCGGTGCACCAGTAGAGGTCCTCGTCGCGCAGGTCGAAGACGTACTTCTCGCTGACGTGCACGCCGGCGAGGTAGCCGGCGCTCGTGTGCAGGACGCCCTTCGGTTTCCCCGTCGATCCGGACGTGTAGAGGATGAAGAGCGGGTGCTCGGCGTCGAACGCCTCGGGCGCTTTCGCCCGCGCGACGCTCTTCGCGCTCGCGGGCCGTCCGATCCAGTCGTCCCACCAGAGGTCGCGTCCCTCCTTCATGACAACCGGCGCTCCGCCGCTTCCGATCCGGCGCAAGACGACGACCTTCTCGATGGTCGGCGTCTGCGCGAGCGCGGCGTCGGCCATCTCCTTGAGCGGAACGACGTGGCCGCGCCGCCACGCGCCGTCCTGCGTGAGGAGGACCTTCGCGCCGCAGTCGTTGATGCGATCGCGGAGCGCGTCGGCGCTGAAGCCGCCGAAGACGACGGAGTGAGTCGCGCCGATCCGCGCGCACGCGAGCATCGCGACGGCGGCCTCGGGCACCATGCCCATGTAGATCGCGACGCGATCGCCGGGCACGACGCCCAGATCGGCGAGCGCCGCCGCCGACGCGCACGACCTCGCGGTGAAGCTCGAAGTACGTGAGCGTGCGGGTGTCGCCCGGCTCGCCCTCCCAGACGAGGGCCGCCTTCGTCCGGCGGCGCCGTCGCGAGGTGGCGGTCGAGGCAGCTCTCGCTGACGTTGAGCTTCGCGCCGACGAAGAACTTCGCCTTCGGGAGCTGCCACTCCGAGAATGCCTTCCAGGGGGCTGCGCCACACCAGATCCGCGGTCTGTTCGCGCCAGAACACGTCCGGCTCGTCGAGCGACTGGCGATAGCAGAGCCTCGTACGCGTGGTGCGACCGAGACACGCGCGCGCGCCGTGAAGTCGGCGCCCGGGTGAAAGCGGCGCTCCTCTTTCAGCCGTGACTCGATGGTGTCGGACATGCGCGGTTCCTCGCCCCGGACGGGCCGAGCCTACACATCTTGCCTCCCGGGCTGAAGCCCGGCACAGGCCCGGCGGCAGACTTCGCCTCACATGGGTACCTCACGCTCCCGCTCGTGTGCTTCATCCGCAACCGTTTCATCATTGAGCAAAATTTGTCACTGTTGGCCGGCCTGCCGGGGACCGAAGGCAAGCGTGCCTCCCCGGACTTCGTCATAATAGCGGGGTGCTTGGGGGTATGTGGCTAGGCGGGGGCTCTTCGGGCCGATGAGGTACGTGGATTGCTAGTTCCCCTCAATCGGGCGAGGTGCGCGCGCGGCGTACACCCCGCGGAGGTCCTATGCGCGATCGATGGCGGCTAGTAACCAGCGGCGTTGCCTTCGCGGCCGTCCTGGCGGCTTGCGGCACGGGACCCCTTCCCCCGGACGACGGCGACGGCGTCAACGACGCCTCCAGCGCGGCCGCCCGGGGGTGCTCTCCGGGAAAGACGGGCTGCTCGTGCACGACGCCGGGCCAGACGGTCGCCTGCGGATTGGTCGTCGACCGGACGGGGGACTACGTCACCTGCTCGATGGGGTACTCCACCTGCAACGAGCAGGCGTGGGGCCCGTGCCTCGGCAACCAGATTGTGACCAAGAGCTTGTCCCGGGTGTCGCTGTCGGCGAGGGGGCCTCGCACCCTCAGCGCGTCGGTGCCCTGCACCAACCTGTGTGACCCGTTTGCTTGTTCGTCCACGCAGAACGGGCCGCCGGACGTCGACGCCTCCACGGTCAGTATCGCCGAGGGCGGCGTGACCCTCCTCCTGTCGGAAGCGGGCGAGGCGGGCACGACATGCACGGGTCTGCAGTGCGCCGTCCCGACGTGCGCCGGCGGCGCCACGACGTCTATATCGGGGTTCGTTTACGACCCTGCCGGCGTCAACCCGCTCTACAACGTGCTCGTCTACATCCCGGTCGCCGCGAACGGGGCGCTCCCCGCGCTCGCGACGAACGCGACGATCAATCAGTGCAGCGGGGCGGCTCCGGTGCCGGCCGTCGCTTTCACGCAGACCGCGACGGACGGGAGCTTCACGCTGACGGGCATCCCCGCGGGCACGGGAATCCCGGCGGCCTCCGGCATTCCCATCGTGGTGCAGACCGGAGAGTGGCGGCGCGAGCTCGTGCTCTCGTCGATCACGCCGTGCGTGAACAACTCCGTCACGTCGACGAGCTGCATCGCCGCGATCCCGTCGGCCGACTGCGTCCTGCGTCTGCCGGGCAGCCAAACCGACGGGTACAACTACGCGGACGGGACGTACGACCACGGCGACATGCCGCAGATCGCGATCGTCACGGGGCACTACGATCCGTTCGAGTGCCTGCTGCTCAAGATCGGCATCTCCCCGAACGAGTTCGGGTCGATCACCAACGTGAACGTCTCGAACAGCTCGAGCCGGCGGGTACACTTCTTCCAGAGCCCCGACTACCCCGGTACCTACCTCTACAAGACGTACGGCGACCAGGTCACCGGCGACAAGCTCTGGAACGCGAACCCCAGCATCCTGCCCAACTACGACGTCGTTCTCCTGCCGTGCGAAGGTGCGCCGTTCGACAAGATGGCCAACGCGCATCCGATGGCGGCGCAGGGGGCCTATCCCGATCCCGCCGCCGGCACCACCGGAGTGCCGACCACCGTGAATACGCCGAGCGGCGCCATCAATCCGTACAAGAACATGATCGCGTACGCGAACGCGGGGGGGCGCATCTTCGCGACCCACTACAGCTACGTGTGGCTCGAGTACCCGTCGTTGTTCGGCTACGTCACCGGAGACAACTGGGGATCCGTCGCCACGTGGGACCACCCGTGGAACTCGGGGACGCAGATCATGGACACGAACGTCTACTGGACGCAGGACCCGCTCACGGGGACCTTCGTCCAGCCGGCCACGTTTCCCAAGGGCGTCGCGTTCGCGGCCTGGCTCGCGAACGTGGGGGCGTCCGTCGACGGGTTGACCATCGCCCTGCACGAGGCGCGGCACGATCTCTCGACGGTGGGCGCCACCTCGCAGCCGTGGATGACCGCGACCGACAGCAACAACTTCGTCAGCCCGCAGGCGTTCGACCCGCACTTCACGTTCAACACGCCGTATCCGGCGGCCGCGGCCAACCAGTACGGGCGCGTCGTCTTCAGCGACTTTCACGTCTCCGAGCAGGCGTTGGTCGGGGGAGGTGGAGGAGGAAGCTCGACGTGCTCCGGCGACTCGGACTGCGGCTTCGGACAGAGCTGCACGCTCGGCGCCCCCGTCCTCGGGACGTGCAAGGAGCCCTGCGGCACGGCCGCGGACTGCGCGACCTCGGCCTATACCTGCAGCGGCGGGCAGTGCTCCAAGTCGTGCAACACGAACACGGACTGCATCGGCAACGAGATATGCACCAAGACCGGCACGGTGTGCGCGGGGAGAACCGGCTGCGCCTGCCACGGCTGCTACACGTCGAGCAACTGCACGAGCAAGGAGGGCCTCGCGACGTGCACCGGTGGGACGACGGGGACTTGCACGCCCGCGGCGCCGTCGAACCCGCCGAACGAGACCGCGCCCGGGCCCACCCCGCCGACGGACATCCGAGCTCCGTGGTCGCTGACCGGCAACGGGCCCACGGAGAACAACGGCTGGTTCCCGTACTCGTGCGCCAAGGCGCCGCTGCTCGCGCAGGAAGATGCGCTCGAGTTCATGTTCTTCGACCTGACCGGGTGCGTGTCGCCCGACACCGCGGCCCCCCCTCCCCCGCCGCCCACGTACCAGCCAGGCTCGTTCACCCAGACGTTCACGGCGTCCTGCCCCGCTGGCAGCGTCGTTCGCTGGGGCGAGTTCGACTGGCAGGCCACGATCCCGAGCACGTCGTCGATCCAGTTCGGTTTCCAGTCCGGTGCGACCACGGCGACGGTCTTGCCGGCGATGGCGCCCTTGCCGAGCGTGACCGCGACGACGACGACGCCCAACCTCGCGCCGCCGGACGGCGGGGCCCCCGGCTGGAGCACGGTCATCCTCGACAATTCGATCAACGGCAGCACCGTGGGGACTGGTTTGCTCAACACGGCCTCGCCTCCGGTCGCGTCGGGCAACACGCTGGTCGTCACGATCACGATGCAGCCCACGTCGGCCGACGCCGGCACTTCGCAAAGCCCCACTTTGATTCAATGGAAGGTACAGTCCGACTGTGTCTCCAGCGAGTGATGGTACCCGCCTGGTCTTCGCCCTGCTCGCGATCGCGACGGCAGGCTGTTCGAGCAGCTCGGCGCCACCCGAGTCCGGCGACGACGATTCGACGGGCTACGACTCGTCGACGACGTTCCATCCGCCCACGGACGGGGGAACGAGCGTGGTCTCGGACGGCGCCGTGCCGGACGCCACGGTCGAGGCCTCCCGCGTAGCGCCGACCGACGCCATGTCCGACGCGACCGAGGAGCCCCCGGCCTGCATGCTCGACGGCTCGTGCAACTGCGCCTCGGGATCCTGCGTCTCCGAATGCACGGGCGGAAGCTGCCCCTTCGACTGCGCCGCGGGCAAGACGTGCTCGTTCGCCTGCGCGGGAGGCGGCTGCGTCTTCACCTGCGAGGCCAACTCCACGTGCCACAGCTCGTGCAGCGGCGGCGGGTGCACCTTCGTCTGCGCCGCCGGGGCGAACTGCACGAATACGTGCGTCCCCGGCCACTGCAACTTCGAGTGCGAAGCCGGCGCCGTCTGCACCGACTCGTGCCCCCGAGGCGACTGCGAGTAGCGGAGCGCGGCGCCCTCAAGGCGCCGGTACGCCGGTGCACTCGGTCGGGAGCCCGGTAGCGACCACCGAGCTGCAGTCTTCGGCGTCGATCGCGCTCGTGCACGTGGCCACGGTCGCGGCCGACGACGTCGACGTCGCGTTGCACGCGGTGCCCGTGCAGCACATCGGCATGTCGTTGGAGAGGCAATCCGAAAGCGTCACCCCCGCGACGAAGCAGCGCCCGGTCACCTGCGCGCAGAACTCCGTCACGATGGTCGTGCATTGATCGCCGACCGTCTCGGATCCCGAGTCGGACGTAGCGTCCGCTTCTGCGTCGCCTCCCCCGCCGGAGCCGGGCAACGTGATGTCGCAACCCACCCCCAGCACGGTCGCGCCTGCTGCAAGGAGGGTGAGCCTCCCCTTCATCACGTGCCCTTCTGAGCCTCACGCATGATCTTGATGCGCTCGAGCGACACCTCGCGGTGCAGATCGAGCACCTTGGGCAGGCTCGGCCCCAGTGTCTGGAAGAACTCGCCGATCGAGTCGAGCTCCGCGCTGCCACTCGGCGAGGTCGACGTGCGTGGCCTCGTCCACCTGCTCGTGCGGGATGTCGATGCCGGAGAGGTCGAGGTCGCCCGCCTTGGGCACCCACCCGAAGGCCGTCTCCTGCCCGCCGACGCGGAGGCGCGCGCGGTCGACGATCCACTTGAGGACGCGCATGTTCTCGCCGTAGCCCGGCCAGAGGAACTTGCCGTCGGCGTCCTTCCGGAACCAGTTCACGAGGAAGACCTTCGGCGGGTTGACCATCCGCGCCTGCATCGCAAGCCAGTGGCCGAAGTACGCGCCCATGTTGTAGCCGCAGAACGGCAGCATCGCCATCGGGTCGCGCCGCACGACGCCCACCTTGCCGGCCGCCGCGGCGGTGGTCTCGCTGCCGAGCGTCGCGCCGAAGAAGACGCCGTGCATCCAGTTGAACGCCTGCATGACCAGCGGGACCGTCGTCGCGCGGCGACCGCCGAAGATGATGGCGCTGATGGGCACGCCCTCCGGGTCGTCCGCGAACTTGCTCAGCACGGGGTTGTTCGTCGCCGGCGCGGTGAAGCGCGAGTTCGGGTGCGCGGCCTTCTCGGCCGAGCTCGCGTCCCAGGGCTTGCCCGTCCAGTCGGTCAGCTCGGCGGGCACGTCGCCGTCCTTGCCCTCCCACCAGACGTCGCCGTCCTTGGTCATCGCGACGTTCGTGAAGATCGTGTCGTGCGCGATGGTCTTCATCGCGTTCGGGTTCGTCTTGGCGTTCGTCCCCGGCGCGACGCCGAAGTACCCCGCCTCGGGGTTGACCGCGTAGAGGCGCCCGTCGTCGCCGACGCGCATCCACGCGATGTCGTCGCCGACGGTCCAGATCTTCCAGCCCTTGAAGCGCTTGGGCGGGATCATCATCGCGAAGTTGGTCTTGCCGCACGCGCTCGGGAACGCGGCCGCCACGTACGTCATCTCGCCCTCGGGCGACTCGACCCCGAGGATGAGCATGTGCTCGGCGAGCCAGCCCTCCTGCTTGCCGAGGTAGCTGCCGATGCGCAGCGCGAGGCACTTCTTGCCGAGCAGCACGTTGCCGCCGTACCCGCTGCCGACGCTCCAGATGGTGTTGTCCTGCGGGAAGTGGCAGATGAAGCGCCGCTCGGGGTTGCAGTCGAGCGTCGAGTGCAGGCCCCGGTTGAAGTCGTTCGACTCGCCCAGCATCTGCAGCGCGCCGCGCCCCATGCGCGTCATGATGCGCATGTTGAGGACGACGTAGACGCTGTCGGTGAGCTCGACGCCGACCTTCGAGTGCTGCGAGCCGAGCGGGCCCCATCACGTAGGGGACGACGTACATCGTGCGGCCCTTCATCGAGCCGTCGAAGAGCGCGCCGAGCTTCTTGTAGGCCTCGTCGGGGGCCATCCAGTTGTTCGTCGGCCCCGCCTCGTCCTTCGTCGGCGTGCAGATGAAGGTGAGCTGCTCGACGCGGGCGACGTCGTTGGGGTTGCGACCGGTGCAGGTAGCAGTCCCGGAAGCTTCTGCTGGTTGAGCGGGATGAGCACTGCCCTTGGCGACGGCCTCCTCGGTGAGGCGATGCCGCTCTTCCTCCGACCCGTCGCACCACACGATGGCGTCGGGCTTTGTGAGGCGGGCCATGTCCTCGACCCACTTGACGAGGTGCTGGTTCTTGGTCAGTGGCTTTCCAGAATGATCTGTGGCGGACTGCATCGACCTTCAGGCTCCTTCGAGGCACGCGTGCACTTTTCGTTTACCTCCATTCGGGCGTCCACGCACCGGTTCCCTGACGGACGTCCGGGGATCCCTCTCTATTCCAAGGGCTTGTCCCGTTACGGGGCGCGCTCTTGGGCCGAGTATTTGGGCCCGCTTGCCGCCACTCTTGCCTTGGCTGCCTTGGCTGCCTTGGCTTTTTCCGGGTGCAGCGCCGCGACCCCTCCCCACCCGCCTGCCGCGGTCGCGCCCGCTCCCCCTCCCAGGGACGACGGTACGCCCTCCAAGGGGGGCGCCGGCGGGGACGCGCACGCGGCGGCGCTCGAGGAGCTCAAGGTGGGTCGGGAGGGCTGGCGGGTCGACCGGCAGAACAGCGTGCGGCTGCTCTTGCCGGATGCCGGGCACTGGACACGGGTCAAGTTCTTCGGAACGGCGAGCCTCGTGGGGTTTCGCTACGGCAAGGACCACCACGCTGTGGTCGCGGGCACGGTCGTGCACGTCGACGACGAGACTGTCGCGGGCGCGTGCGGCAAGGCTTTCGAGGCTTGGGCGCAGCCGATGGTGGACGCGTTCGAGGTCGCGATCGAGCACGATCCCCCGAAGGCGGCGTCGTGGAGCGGGAAGATCGTCGACATCGACGTGCTGGTGGCGAAGACGGCCACTCTGGGCATGCGCGACGAGTACGCGGTTGCCTATGCGACGTACCCGGCGTGGAAGGGGTCGTGCCTGGTCATCGGGATCGCGATCCCGGCCCGCGACGAGCTGGAACGCGCCAAGGCGGTGCGGGACCGGTTCGCCGCGGAGGTGCTGCCTACGCTGCAGGTGCTGGCGAAGGAGGAGCCGAAGGAGCGGTATTGAAACGCCGTCTCATGAGCGGAAGCGAAGGAGCCCCCAGTCGCCGACAAGGCACGATCGCCCGCCGTCGGCGGGTCGGTGCTCGGCGGAGGGCGGGGCCCCGCGTCCGGCCGGCTTGGTGGGAAGATCGTCATGTGGGGTCCGTGCCGGCCGAGACTTGCCCCACCCGCCGCCTGCGCTCCGACCCGACGACGGCGGGCTTGGGACTCGGTGAGGCGCGAATGCTACGACGAGTCGGTCATTCGTGGCACTCAATGACCATCATGAAGCTTCTATCTCCACCATACTGAGAGATCGGCTTGTAACCGCTGGGGCACCGCTTGCTGGCCTCCTCGTAGCATCTTCCGGGAAGCTCAGCGGGACACCCTACCCAGTAGCCGTGCCCCCCGTTCGGGGTCGTGGTGGCCGACGACACCGCAGGCGGGTAAGCGACGGCGCACGAGACGAGCCAGACAATGCACAGTGCGCCAGCGAACTTTATGGCCATCGGGCTTTAGCCTAGCCTAGCCCCGTCGCGTGCCGACGTCGTCGGGCTCGGGGCTTCAAGGGTCACTGACGCGCAAGCAGACGCTCGACGACCTCTCGCAGATCACCGTTTGGAGCGTGGTCCGCGTGTGCGATCTCCTCCGGGCGCTCCGCTCCGACGAAGACCGGGTGGCCGACCGCGGCGAGCATCGGGACGTCGCCGGGCGAGTCGCCAATCGCGGCGACGTCCTCAGGCCGGATGAGCCGACTCGCCGCCTGCTCCTTCAGCCATACGGGTTTGTCCTCGGGCCAGAAGTGCTCGATGCGTCGCTCGGGGGTTGCCTTGGTCCCAACCCACGCATCCGCGCCCAGCTGGGACGCGAAGGCCTCCACCGCGAACGTCCACGTCACGGAAACGATTGCCGTCGGTACGCCCCGTGCCCGTAGCGCTGCGAACGCCTCAATCGCACCCGGTGCCAGTGCAACGCCGGGCAGAGCCTCCCAAGCGACGGCTGCCGGGAGCGGTCCGTACCACTCGAGCATCTCGTAACGGGCAGCGCGAATCTCCGCGCGTGTGGTCAGCTTCTCGATAGCGCGCATCCGCTCGAGCCTCCCGAGCCGCGCGGCAATCCCTTCGCAGATCGTCGCACCGCGAGTAATCGTCCCATCGAGGTCGAAAGCAACAAAACGAACCGCCATCCGAGGGGCTCAGCTTAGGCGCGATTCCGACGAGGGCCCGCCGCTGTCTCTCATCCCCTCCCGAGCCCGCCGTCGTCGGGTCGGAGCGCAGGCGGTGGGTGGGGCAAGTCTCGGCCGGCACGGACCCCACATGACGATCTTCCCGCCAAGCCGGCCGAACGCGGGGCCCCGCCCTCCGCCGAGCACCGACCCGACGACGGCGGGCGATCATGCCGAGGTCTACGCCTCGTGCCTTGCCAGCTCGCGCAGCGTTGCGGCCACGTTGCCGAGCTGCGGGACGCTCGCTCGCTCCAGCGCGTCGGCGAGACCGATGCCCGGAACGTGCGCACCGGCGAGCAACCTCGGTGGAGCGTGAAGCTCGTAGAAGAGCTCTTCGACCGTGCGGCGAAGGAGGTGCTCGCCGAAGTTCGTGACCTCCGTGTCCTCGTTCAGAAAGAGAACGCGGTTCGTCTTCTGCACGCTCGCCTTCACCGCGTCCCAGTCGTACGGAGCGAGCGAGCGCATGTCGATCACCTCGGCGTCCACGCCCTCGCCCGCCACGAGCTCGGCGGCCTGCATCGCGACCGAGACCATGCGGCCGTACGTCACGACCGTCACGCTCTTGCCCGGGCGGCACGTGCGCGCCTTGCCGATCGGTACGAACAGATCTTCCACCTCGGGCCAGTCCGGCCGCCAGCGCGATCGGTCCCCGAGCGGTGCGTCGATCATCCGCGAGAGCGCCCGTTCGTCACCCGGCTCGCCCGGGATGCGCTCGGTCGCAGTCGCCTTCGTACGCAGAAGCGCCTTCGGCGCGAGGAACATCACAGGATTCGGGTCCACGATCGCCGACAGCATGAGCCCGTAGGCGTCGAGCGGGTTGCTGGGCATTACGATCTTCCAGCCCGGAATGCGCGTCGCCTGCGCGTCGAACGAGTGCGAGTGGTAGATGCTGCCCGCGGATCCCCGAGCCCACCGGCGTCATCAGCACCATCGGGCAGTTCCAGTCGCCCGCCGACGACCAGCAGATGCCTCCCGCGAGCTTCAGGAGGTCGATCATGTTGAACGCGTAGTCGCAGAACTGGATCTCGGCGACCGGCCGCTGCCCGCCGAGCGCGAGACCGATCGCCGTACCGACGATGCCGCGCTCGTCGAGCGGCGAGTTCCACGCGGTCCGGAGCCCCTGGGTCTGCGTGAAGACGCCACCGAGCGGCGGCCCGACGTCCTGACCGAAGACATCCGTCACGCCTAGCCTGGCCTCGCCGACGTGCAGCGCCAGCCGCATCGCCTGCACCATCGTGGCCATCAGCCGCGCTCGCCCTTCCCGCGCGAGCCGTGGTTGGCCGCCTCGTGGACCAGGTCGCGCTCGGCGAACACGTGCTTCCAGATCGTGTCTCCCGCGGGCGCCGGCTCCTCGCGGATTCGCTTGCTCGCCTCGAGCAGCTCCTGCGTGCAGCGCGCGCGGAGCTCGTCCATGGCCGCGCGCGTGAGCACCTTGCGCTCTTCGAGTCGCCTCTCGAAGACGACCAGGCAGTCCACCTCGTCGGGGACGAAGTTCGCGCCGGACGCGGAGGAGTGCCCGTAGAGGCGCGAGACCATGACCTCGAGCAAGAAGGGGCGGCGCTCGGTGCGGACGTAGTCCATCGCCTTCTTGAGCTCGCGGTAGACGAGCTCGGTGTCGCTGCCGTCGACCAGAGCGCTCTTGATGCCGAACGGCTTGGCGCGGTCGACGATGTGCTTCTCGGAGTGTTGCTCGGACGCGGGCGTCGAGATGCCCCATTGGTTGTTGGCGACGATCATCAGGCACGGAAGCTCGTGCCCCGGGCGCGAGCACCACACGAGGCACGTCGAGAAGTCGCCCTCGTGCGTCCCGGCGTCGCCCCCCTGGACGATCGTGATGCCGTGGCCGGCGGCGCGTTTGTTCGCGAGGGCCGTCCCCGGGGCCATCGAGAACTGCACCTCGATGGGGGACGACACGGGCACGACGTTCCAGCGGCGCACCGAGTAGTGATTGGTGAAGTTGCGCCCGGCCGAGTACGGGTCGGTCGCGGTGTTCTTCATCTGCCGCAACGTGTCGGTCGGGTCTGCGCCCATCGCGAGCAGCGTCGCGGTCGAGCGATAGTGAAGGTGCAGATAGTCGTACTCGGGCCCCTGCCCCTTGTGGACGAGGAGGCCCAGCGAGGCGTTGAGGCTCTCCTCGCCCGGGCCGCCGACCCAGAAGAACCCGTCGCCCTGTTTGTTCATCCGGATGAGGCGCTCTTCGAGGCACCGGGCGCGGACCATCGCCTCGTGGATCCGGACGAGCAGCTCGGGCGCGAGCGAGACGTCCTCGGAGCTGCCGGGATGGCGAGAGGCTGTGGCGGTCACGTGGCTCTGGATCTCTACTCGAAAGGGTAACCCCTTTAGCGCGCAGCGGGAGTCTTCGAAAGACAAACGAGGCTTTGGCGGCCCTTGCCGGGCCTTGGCGTTGTGCGGTGCGTCACGCTGGAAAGACCGACGCTCGGGCCAGGAAACGGGCATACTAGGAGTGAGGCTCCATGCCGGATTGGGGGAAATCAAAGCGTCAGGTGCGGGAACGCTCGCATCCACCCCCCCGTGACCCGAGGGCGGACAGCTCGCCCCCGTCCGGGCGCGAAGATGTGCCCCTTCAGCGAATCCCGTCGTCGCGGCCCACGGAGGCGGCCGCCCACCGGGTGGCGAACCTCGAGGCCGAGGTCGGGCGCTTGCGGGACCAGCACGCCGCCGACGCCGACCAGCTCGCCGAGATGCTCGTGAGGATCGCGGACGTCGAGCGAGCGAGGACCGCCGCGGAGCAGAGGGCGGCCGAGTCCGACGAGCACGCGGAGACGCTCTCGGTGGCGCTCGGCCACGAGAAGGCACGGACCGCCCAGCTCGAAGCCGACGGCTGGGAGGCCTCCGAGACCCTGGTGCACGACCTGCGCTCGCAGCTCGCGGCCGCGCAGGCGGCGCAGGCGACGGCGCAGAAAGAGGTGGTGGCGGCGCGCGAGGCGATGGCGAGCGCGGCGGCCCTGCTCGACGAGCTGGAGCGACGCGAGGAGATGGTGGGCTCGCTCCGGGCGCGTGCCATCGACCAGATGAAGAAGACCCTCGGCGGGAGCGCCAGCATGCCGCCACCCTCGACCGAGGCCCCGCCAATCCGGGCCATGCCAATCCGGTCGGTCGCGCCCATGAAGTCGATGAAGGAAGCGATGACCGAGCCGGAGCCGCTTCTGGACCTCGACCTCTCCGAGTGACGCTCTAGGAGAACGCGAAGGGCTCGCGGTCGTCGTGGCTGCGCGCGATGGGGACGCCCGGCAGTCGCTCGACCAGGCGCTTCTCCAGCGTCCCCAGGGCGGCTCGCTCGCTCGTCGAGTGCAGGACACACACGGCGACCATGCCCGCGGCGGCGGCGCGAAGGGCATCGTGGTGCCTTAGCTCGCCGGTGAGAAAGAGCTCGGCGCCTGCGTCAATCGCGTCCTTCAGCAAGTCACCGCCGCTCCCGGCGCACACGGCGACACGGGACACCTGGCGCTCCAGGCTACCAACCGCCAGCACGTGTGTCGCGCCGAGGGCGGTCTTCACCTGGTCTACCAGCGAACGCCCGTTCGTCGGTGAGACGTTGCCGACTCGTCCGAGGCCGAGCGTCGATGGCGGCGCTGCCAGTCGCAAGAGATCGAACGCGGGCTCTTCGTAGGGGTGCGCGGCCCGGAGCGCGCGCACGACGGCGTCGACCTGCGCCGTGGGCACGACGGTCTCGAGCCTCACCTCCGCGGCGTTCTCGAACCGACCGGGCTGCCCGACGGTGGGGTTGGCCCCCTGCTCGCCGAAGAACGTGCCCACTCCCGGCGTGCGGAAGCTGCACGACGAGTACTTGCCGATGGTCCCCGCACCGGCGTCGAACACCGCACGACTCACGGCGTCGACGTGGCCCTCGGGAACGAACGTGACGAGCTTGAGCTCCGGGTCGCCCGGCTCGAGCGCGGAGAGGCGCCCGGCCCGTCATCCCGAGCGCATCCGCCAGGACGTCGTTGGTGCCTCCCTCCGCGACGTCGAGCGCCGTGTGCGGCGAGTAGACCGATATGCCCGCACGCGCAGCTTCGTATGCGGCCGACGGCGCGACGAAGCGCTTCTGCGGGTCGAAGATGGGCGGGATGGTACGAGACGATCGCGTCCTTCTGCTCGCGGACGGCCTCCTCGACCACCTGCGTGCGTGCAATCGATGGTCAGGAGGACGCCCGACAGCGACGCGCCTGCGTCGCCGACGAGCAGCCCGACGTTGTCCCACGCCGCCGCGAACCGCAGCGGCGCGAGCGCCTCCATCGCGCGGACGAGGTCGGCGACCTTCACCCGAAAGCCGCCTGTCCCGTCGGCCTCATTCCGCCGGCTTGGGCTCGGCCTCGACCTTCGCCGTACCGCCACCCTCGCCCGACGCCTTCGCGCCCGACTGGATGCGCATCCCGTAGAAGCTGCGCCAGACGTAGAACACCATGACGGCGAAGCACAGGGCGGCCACGACCGCCGTCGTCTCGCGTGCGATCGGGTGCGCCTCGTCGTTCGCGAGCTCGACGGCGAGCAGGCCGAAGAGCGTCGTGAACTTGATGATGGGGTTCATCGCGACGCTGCTCGTGTCCTTGAACGGGTCGCCGACGGTGTCGCCGACGACGCACGCGTCGTGCAGCGGCGAGGTCTTCGTCCTTCAGCTCGACCTCGACGATCTTCTTCGCGTTGTCCCAGGCGCCGCCCGGCGTTCGCCATGAAGAGCGCCTGGAAGAGGCCGAAGAGCGCGATCGAGATGAGGTAGCCGACGAAGAAGAACGGGTCGAGGAACGCGAACGACGAGCGTCGCCGAAGAAGACGACGAGGAAGATGTTGAACATCCCCTTCTGCGCGTACGTCGTGCAGATCTCGACGACCTTCTTGCTGTCGGCGATCGACGCCTTCTCGACGCCGTCGAGCTTGATGTTCGCCTTGATGAACTCGACCGCGCGGTACGCGCCCGTGGTCACGGCCTGGATGCTCGCGCCCGTGAACCAGTAGATGACCGAGCCGCCGGCGATGAGGCCGAGCAGGAACGGCGGGTGGAGGAGCGACAGCTTCTGGATCTTGGCCGCGTTCGTGAGGCCGTCGGTCAGGAGCACGATGATCGCGAAGATCATCGTCGTCGCGCCGACGACCGCGGTGCCGATGAGCACGGGCTTGGCCGTGGCCTTGAAGGTGTTGCCGGCGCCGTCGTTCTCCTCGAGGAAGTGCTTGGCCTTCTCGAAGTCGACGTCGAAGCCGAAGTCCTTCTTGATCTCCTCCTTGATGTCCGGGATGGTCTCGATGCCGAGAGCTCGTAGACGCTCTGGGCGTTGTCGGTCACCGGGCCGTACGAGTCGACGGCGAGCGTGACCGGGCCCATGCCGAGGAAGCCGAAGGCGACGAGGCCGAAGGCGAAGACCGGCGAGACGTCCATCGTCGCCGATGGTCATCGTGGCGCGCGAGGCCCATTCCGCTGACGAAGTACGCGATGCCCATGAGGACGAGCATCGTCATGCCCGATCCAGAAGGCGCTGAAGTTGCCGGCGGTGAGGCCCGACAGGATGTTGAGCGACGCGCCGCCCTCTCGCGACGAGGTGACGACCTCCTTCACGTGCGCGCTCTCGGTCGACGTGAAGACCTTGATGAGCTCGGGGATGATGGCGCCGGCGAGCGTGCCGCAGGTGATGATGACCGACAGCTTCCACCACTGCGAGTCGTCGCCGCCGAGGTCGGGGATGAGCAAGTACGACGCGCGCGAACGTGAAGACGACCGACACGAGCGACGTGATCCACACGAGCTGCGTCAGCGGCGCCTCGAAGTTGATCTTCGTCGGCGTTGCCGTAGCGCGCCTTGGCGATGGCCTCGTTGACGAAGTAGCGAGAGCGCGCTCGAGATGATCATCAGAACGCGCATCACGAAGATCCACGTCAGGAGCTGGACCTGGATCTCGTGGTTCTGGACGGCGAGCAGGATGAAGACGATGAGCGCGACGCCCGTGACGCCGTAGGTCTCGAACCCGTCGGCGCTGGGGCCGACCGAGTCGCCCGCGTTGTCGCCCGTGCAGTCGGCGATGACGCCGGGGTTTCGCGCGTCGTCTTCCTTGATCTTGAAGACGATCTTCATCAGGTCCGACCCGATGTCGGCGATCTTCGTGAAGATGCCGCCCGCCACGCGGAGCGCCGCGGCGCCGAGCGACTCGCCGATGGCGAAGCCGATGAAGCACTTGCCCGCGTACTCGTGGGGCACCATCGTCAGGATCGCGAGCATGAACGCGAGCTCGATGCTGATGAGGAGCATCCCGATGCTCATGCCGGCCTTGAGCGGGATCGCGTAGACGGGGTACGGCTTGCCCTGGAGGCTCGCGAACGCCGTGCGCGAGTTGGCGAACGTGTTCACGCGGATGCCGAAGAGCGCGACGGTGGCGCTCCCGGCGATGCCGATGATGCTGAAGACGAGGATGAGAAGGACGATGCCGCGCGGACTCGCCCTTGAGAACGCCGTAGTACACGACGATGACGGCGCCGATGAAGACCCACGAGGCAGGGCGAGGAACTTGGCCTGCGTGAAGAGGTACGTCTTGCAGGTCTCGTAGATGAGCTCGGAGACCTCGAGCATCGACTTGTGAACGGGCAGCTTCTTCAGCTGCACGTAGATCGACCAGCCCGAAGAGGATGCCGAGCGCCGAGACGCCGAGGCCGAGCATCAAGCAGGCGGCTGGCGGGCATCCCGAAGAACTGCAGCGTGTCGATCTGCGACGGGATGACGAGCGAGTCTTCGCCGCCGTGATGGATCGGCATGCGGAGGGGCGGCGGAGGCATCGGGCCGGGCATGCGCCGCGGCACGAACTGCTGCGCCATTTGCGCGAACGCCGAAGCCCCGGAGAGTGACAGGACGAGCAGCGTCGGCGAACGCCAGCATGGGCCTGAGCCAACCGGCAGACGAGCCCCCGCTGCGGGGAGATGACCTTCATGCGAACCTCTCGATGGTTTCCTGACGGACGTGCAGCCCATCGGCATATGGGCGACGCTCGCGATTCCGAGTGGTTGGCCGCCTGCAGCAAGCGCAGACGCTTCAGCACGCCTCGTCTCGTACGCGCCGGGCAAGGCCGAGGCGGACGAGCGGCGCTGACTTAGCAGGGCCCTCGGGATTTGTAAACCGTACATGCCCCCGCACCCGCACCCGCGAGGAGCCGACTACGATACGCGCGTGGATGGCAGCGCGCTCGACGGGCTCTACACGCGACCACGTCGCCGACCTCGAGCACCGGTTCGCACGCGTGCTTGCCGCGCAGGGGTGGGACGCCGTCGGCCATCCACTCGGGATCGCGTCGTCAAGCGCAGCGAGTTCGACGACCAGTTCTGGCCTCTAAGGCCCTGTCCCCACTTCCAGCACTGGCTGCCGCTCGCGGAGGCCGAGGCGCTGCTCGTCGTCCGACCCGGACGAAGCCGGCTGCTCGTCTGCGACCGGGCGCACGCAGCTTCTGGGAGAAGGCGGCGGCGCCCGAGAGCGAGGCGTTCTTCGAAGACATGGACGTGGCGGTGGTGGCGGACGCGACGCATGGCGCCCAGCTCGTGGGAGCCGGCCGCGTGGCATTCGTCGGCGAGGACCCCGGCGCCGCCGGGCGATGGGGCATCCCGAAGGAGCACGCGTGCCCTCCTCGGCTGCTCGAAGCGCTCGACGAGCTTCGGACGACGAAGACGCCCTACGAGGTCGCATGCCTCGTCGAGGCCAACCGTCGCGCGCGCGCGGGGCACGAGGCGCTCCGACAGGCGTTCGCCGCGGGGGACGCGTCGGAGCTCGATCTGCACCTCCTCTTCCTTCGCGCGACCGCGCAGGACGACTGGGAGACGCCTTACAAGAACATCGTCGCGCTCGGCGCGAACGCGGCCACGCTGCACCACGTGGCGTACGGACGGCACGCGGCGGCGCGCGAGGCCGAATCGCTGCTGGTCGATGCCGGGGCGACGTGCCGCGGGTACGGCGTCCGACATCACGCGAACCTGGACGCGGGGATCGGGGGCGGCGGCGAGCGCGTTCGCCCACTCCTGGTCGAGAAGGTCGAGGCCATGCAGAAGCAGCTGTGCGCGGCGGTGCGCGTGGGCACCCCGTACGAGCAGCTGCACGACGAGTCGCACCGGCTCGCGGGCGCGATCCTGCGCGACGTCGGGCTTGCGCGGGGGTCGGTCGACGAGATCGTCGCACGCGGCGTGTCGCGCGCGTTCTATCCGCACGGCCTGGGCCACTCGCTCGGCCTCCAGACACACGACGTCGGCTGCAGCGCCCGCCTCGCACGCCCCGACAACCCGTTCCTTCGGAACACGACGGACGTCGCGAAGGGGCAGGTCTTCACGATCGAGCCGGGCATCTACTTCATCGATCCGCTGCTATCGGCGTTGCGGGCGACCCCTGACGGCGCGCTCGTCGACTGGGCGATGGTCGACGCTCTTGCGCCGCTCGGAGGGGTGCGGATCGAAGACGACGTCCACGTCGTGGGAGGGGATGCGGTCGTGCGCAATCTGACGCGCGAGCAACTACCGGTGGGCGGCGGGGTCGTCTAGCTACGGCCACTGGCACGAAGAGGGCCAGCCGGCGTCCGGAGCCCTGCTGCAGTCGGCAATGGCGTTGAGCTGGTCGAGGCCCGGTGGCGTGGCGCCGTCGGTCGGTCCGCAGGCGTCCGTGCAGCTGTCCTTGCGAGGCGGAGGGCAGGCGTTGATGCACGCGACCAGGGCAACGCAACCGGCGTTCGCAGCGCAGGCCTGCTCCTGAGAACAGCAGGTCTCGTCGGCGACGCCCTGGCACGAAGCCGCGTAGTCCGATGGGAAGAAAGCCAGTCCGCACGCGTCGCCGCCGCTGCTGCTGCTGCTGCTGCTGCCTGATCCCGAGCTGCTGCTGCCGGATGCGGAAGACCCCGAGCTCCCTGACCCGCTGCTCGATCCGGAGCT
Organism: uncultured delta proteobacterium; assembly: GCA_963847465.1. Lineage (GTDB taxonomy): Bacteria > Myxococcota_A > Polyangia > Polyangiales > Polyangiaceae > Palsa-1150. The sequence goes on from CAWKAF010000054.1 coordinate 84,727, forward strand.
ACTGCTCGAGGAGCCATCGGCGGCGGCATCGCCGGTGCTGGATGGGGTGCTGCTGCTGGAGCAGGCGCCGCCGAGCGCGGTGCAAATCGCGAAGAGCGGGATGGCGACGTGCCGTCGTAGGACTTCCATGCGAGGCATCCTACGCCACGGCGGGCGAGTCGACCGTGACCCCGACCTCGACCGCGACCGCGACCCCGACCTACCCCGCTCCCCCCTCTTCCCACGCCTCGCGCAGAATCTCCGCCACCGCTTCGTACAGCTCCTCGGGAATCGTCGCCCCCACCTCTAGCTCCAAAAGCGCGCGCGCCAGAGGAACGTCACGCACCACGGGCACCGCCGCCTCCCTCGCCGCCTGAATGATGCGCGCGGCCAGATCGCCTTCGCCGCTCGCCACGACCACCGGTGCCTGGTCGCCCCCTTTCTCGTCGTAGCGCAGAGCGCACGCGAGGTGCGTCGGGTTGACCACGACGACGCTCGCGAGCCTTACGCTGGCGACCGTGGCCTGGGCGAGCAGCTCCTGGTACGCGCGACCGCGGGCCGCCTTGAGTTGAGGGTCACCCTCCGCGTCCCTGTGCTCGCGCCTCACTTCGTTCTTGCTCATCTTGAGCCTGTCCATCCACGCGCTCCTCGTGACGACCAGATCGACGACGCCGAGGGCGAGACCGAACAGCGCCACGCGCCAGCCAAGCGCCCCTGCCGCCTCGGACACGACGAGCGGCACGACCCGCAGGCGCCCGGCCGTGTGCGCCAGGTCGGCGACGTGATCGGCGATCGCGCGATACCCCATCCATCCCACCACGATGCCCGCCGCCAGCGATCGCACGAGAGCGAAGAGGCGCGTACGGGACACGAGACCGCGGATCCCCGCGATGGGATTCAGCCGCCCGAGGTTCGGTGCGAGACGCCCGGCCGCCACCATGCCTCCCGTCTGCACGACGTAGACCACCGCGCCCGCCGTGCCGGCGGCGAGGAGGAGCGGCAGCGTCAGCGACAAAACGGCTGCCGCGAGATCGCGGCCGTCGAAGCGGGCCGCCGCTTCCGGGTGAGCCGCACTGGCCAGGGCCAGGCGCAGGTCGTCCGCGGCATGCGATGCGAGTGCGCGGATAGCCGCCGGGGCCAACCCGACGGCCACGACGAACGCGACCGCCTGCGCCGCGTGCCCGCTGACGCCGCTGTCGCCTTCTTCTCGAGCTTTGCGAAGCCTTCGCGGTGTCGGGGCCTCGGTCTTGTCGCTCACGGCTTCTTGACCAACGCATATAGCGCGATGAGCACGTCGCGCACCCCCTCGCCGGTCGCGGCCGAGACGAGCTTGAGGTCGATCCCGCGCTTCGCGAACTTCTTCTTCAACTTCGCGTGAGCGGCCCTCGCGTCCGGAAGGTCTGCCTTGCTCATGGCGACGATCTGCGGGCGACTCGCGAGGGCGGGGTCGAACCTGGCGAGCTCGTGATTGATGGCGTCGAAGTCCTTCAGCGGGTCCCGGCCTTCGCTCGGGTCGACGGTCACGAGGTGGAGAAGCGCGCGCGTTCGCTGCACGTGCTTGAGAAAGCGCGTGCCGAGGCCCGCGCCGTCGGCCGCACCCGGGATGAGGCCGGGGATGTCGGCGACGACGAACGTCGCGTCCGTCGTCGATCGCGGCGACGCCGAGGTGCGGGACCAGGGTCGTGAACGGGTACGCGCCCACCTTCGGCTTCGCGCGCGACACGGCGCGGATGAACGTGCTCTTGCCGACGTTCGGAAAGCCGAGCAGCCCGACGTCGGCCATCACCTTCAGCTCGAGCCGGAGCTTCTTCTCTTCGCCCGGTTCGCCCGGCTCGGCGCGGCGAGGTGCGCGATCGTGCGGCGTCGCGAAGTGGATGTTGCCTCGGCCACCGCGCCCGCCGCGGGCGACGACGACCTCTTTGCCCTCCGCGTCCACGTCGAAGACGGGCTCGTTCGTCTCCGTGTCGAAGCCCTGCGTGCCCACGGGCACGCGCACGACGCGGTCTGGGCCGCCCTTGCCGTACTGGTCCTTGCCGCGCCCGTGCTCGCCGCTCTCGGCGACGATGCGACGCGAGAACGCCACGTCGACGAGCGTCAGCTTGCCCTCGTCGCCGACGAAGACGACGTCGCCGCCCTTGCCGCCGTCACCCCCCGAGGGCCCGCCGTGGGGCGCGTACTTCTCGCGGCGGAACGCGACGCAGCCGTTGCCGCCGGAACCGGCCACGATCTCGACCTCGCACGAATCGACGAACTTCACGGCGTGCCGGCTATTGGATGCAATCGTTCCAGACCTTGGACGTCGGGGCGGCGATCGCACACTTGTACTCGCTCTCCGTGACCTCGGTCTGACACTGCGTCTTGACCTGCTGCACGTCGCTGTCGGAGAGCACCTCCATCGCGATCTTGCCGCGCAGGACGGCACGCTCCTCGGACGTCATCGTGCGGGCGCGCGGATCCTCGGAGAACTTCAGGTCGATGAAGCGGTCGAGCAGCTTCTCGCACTGCGCCGGCGACGCCATGCTGGCCCCCTTGCACGATGCCCCCGAGAGGGCCAGCATCACGAACGCCGAGACCGCGATCCGCACGCCCCTGCCATATCAGATGGCGAGGGTGCCCGTCCGAAGCAGATAGGCCAGCTTCGACCGCTGCTCGGGCTCGAGGAGGGCGTGGATGCGCCCCAGCGCCCGCACGACGGCCGCCTGCACGAGCTCATCGCTCTTGACCCTCTGGCTAGCTGCGGCCTTGGCCTTGGCCTCGTCGAACGAATCGGCCGCTACGGCATCTGCCAGCGAGGAGGTGGTCCGGCGATGATCGACCGCCGCCTGCGCGCGCTCGGTCTTCAGCTCGCTGAGGATGGCCGCGAGTTCGGTCACTTGCGCGTCCTTGAGGTCGAGCTTGAAGGCGAGGAACCGCAGCGGCCGGCGCACGCCAAAGCCGCCCCCTCCCACGTCATCGCCCCCTCCTCCGCCGGCGGCTTCAAAGTGCTCACCGTGCCCGTGTCCGTGGTGCCACCTCGGCGTGCCGCCTTGGTGACCACATCCGACGCCTTCACCGCACGCCTCGTTTCTACGGGCGTGCCACCAAGCGAACATTCCGGGATGCATGATGTTTTCCTCCTCGCCGGGGCTCATCGCTCCCTGCGGGTCTTTGCCGGGCGTGGCGATAGACCACGCGCGTACGCGGGCTGAACGCCACGCGCGCAAACAGTGTGCGTCGCGTTCGCTGGCTGTCAATGCGCGATGGCAGCACGCATGCCGAGGCCGAACAGGATCCCGAGGGGAAGCCCCACCGCGACGGCGATCCACAACCATCGCCGCGTCCGCTCGAGCCCGGGAACATGAACTGGAGGCGCGGTGCTCGCGTCGTTCGCGCCGCGCGCGAGCTTCGACGAGGCCTCGCGCGGCTCCCCGATGCCTTGCTGCTTCGCGAGCGCGGTGAGGAGATCGGAGTGGGAGACGAGGCCCATGTCGAGCAAGACCCGTCCGAGCAAATGCCCGCGGCGGCGCTGCTCACCGAGCGCGAGCTCCAGGTCGGCCTGGGATATCAGCTGCTCTGTGACGAGGATCTCGCCGAGGCGACCACGCCCACGCTGGGTATCCGCGACGACCGTGGCCGCGCTCGTCGAAGGCCCGAACGGGCCTAGGGCATCCGCCATCTCGCGCATCGTCTGGAAGCGCTTGCGGGGATCCCGCTCCAGCGCGCGCATCACGAGGAGCGCGAGCTCCGGGGACAAGTCCGGACGGAGATCGAGCGGCCAGGGGATCGGATCGACCATGACCTTGGCGATGACCGATGCGGGGCTTCCTAGGAAGGGCGTCCGCCCGGTGAGAAGCTCGAAGAGGATGACCCCGAGGGACCAGACGTCGCTCCGCGCGTCCGCCGAGCTCGCGTCGCGGATCTGCTCGGGCGCCGCGTACGCTGGCGTCCCGAAGTATTCGTTCGCCGCCGTGAGGCGTGAGTCGCCGCTGTCTTCGATCTTCGAGATGCCGAAGTCGAGGACCTTCACGACCCTTCTCTCGGCGATGGGGCACATGAAGAGGTTCGAGGGCTTGAGGTCGCGGTGCACGATGCCGAGCCCATGCGCTTCCTCCATCGCGCTGGCAACCTGAAGCACGACGTCGACCGCCTGCTCGACGGAGAATGCTCCGTGGGTCGAGATCTGAGCGTCGAGGTCGCACCCCTCGAGGTACTCCATGACCATGTAGGGCAACCCGTTGGGCAGCGTGTCGACGTCGACGACGCGCGCGGCATGGACCGAACGGAGCTGCGCGGTCGCGCGGGCCTCCCGCTCGAACCTCGCGAGGCACTGGTCGAACTCGGGGACATCCGGCCGCTGGACCTTGATGGCGAGCCTCTGGCGGAGGCGAATGTGCGTGGCCTCGAAGACGACCGCCATCCCGCCCTCGCCCAGTCTGCGGACGACGGCGTACTTGCCGGCAATGATGTCACCTGGATTCGGAAGGGATGGGGCGATGTGGGCACCAGGGGCCGCGGGGCGCGCTCTCCTCATCAGGCTGAAGGGTACCTCCGCGCGGACTCGCGAGCTCTGCATCGTGGACGTACGGGGTTACGGGTCGTCCGGTACACCTCATAAGGGACCTTATGGCTGGACTCGCCAGCGGCTAGTCTCCGAAAAGGGGATGACGCGCGACCAGCTGAAGTTCCGGGCAGCGCTGTCGCGCTTTGCGGTCGGCACCGCCGGGCTGGTGCTGATGCCGCTCCTCTACCCGCGAACGCGTGCGCACGCCTGGGTATGGGGCGGGTACCTCGTCGTCGCGGCCGCGGAACAAGAGCTCATTCGAAGGCGCATCGGCGGGCGCGCGCGGACGATGCTCTCGGGTGTCGTGGACACCGTCGTCATCACGTTCACGGTGCACCGCCTCGGGAGCGTCGTGACGCCCGTGATGTCGGTCTATTTCTTCGCCTGCTTCGCCAACGGCCTGGTCGGCGACGTCGGCGTCTCCATCGCCCTCGCGATCGCCAGCGCCGCCGCCTACGACGCCGTCGTATGGGCGGAGTGGGGACGATGGCTTCCGTTCGCTCCAGACGTGCCCCGCCTGGCTGCCCTCGGGCCCCCCTTGCTGGGCGAGGCGCTGGCGGCGTCCATCTTCGTCACGACGCTCGTCTTGTGCGCGACCACGGTGGTGAGCCTGCTCGTCGTGGCCCTCGACCGCCGGGAGGAGCAGCTGGTCGAGGCGAACGTGCGGCTCGAGGAGCTCAGTCAGCACGACCCTCTTACGGAGCTCTACAATCGCCGCTACCTCTTCGATCGGGTCAGCGCGGAGCTTGCGCGCGTGCGCCGCGGGTACCAGCTCACGGTCGTCATGCTCGATCTGGACCGCTTCAAGCGCGTCAACGACGGCCTGGGCCACGCGCGCGGAGACGCACTCCTTCACGCCATCGGCACGACGCTCGTATCGCACACCCGAATCACCGACGTCGTGGGTCGCTACGGAGGCGACGAGTTCTTGCTCGTCCTGACGGACACGGACGCAGAGCAGGCGCGCATCGTCGCCGAGCGCGTCGTCGCCGCGGTTCGTGAGACCGGCGCACGCTTCGACTCCGCGTACGCCGTGACGGCGAGCCTCGGCGTGGCGACGGCAGACGAAACCGACACGGTGGCCTCCATCCTCCGTCGCGCCGACGAGAACTCATACAAGGCGAAGAACGCCGGCGGCGACCGCTTCGTCTCGTAGGGGGCCGCGGGCTGCCCCCGGGCAGCAGCCCGTCAGATCTTCAGCGCGGCGGCCGCGTCGGCGAAGCCGGCGTTTGCGTAGAGCTTGGACAGGAGAGCGAGGCACGCACCGATGGCGCGGGGGTCCTGCGCTTCCCGGGAACGGGCGAGGGCGTCGAGCCCCTCGAGGAGCGCCTCTTCGGTGCGCCCCGCGATGCACAGGGTCATCGAGAGCGCGAGCGCAGCCTGGCAACGGGCAGTGGGGGGGCCACCCTCGGCCCGGGCCCTGCTGCGGCGAAGGTCGGCGAGAGTCTCCACCGCCCGGCCACTCGGTTCCTGACCGACGAGGGCTCGCACGCGTTCGGCCAGGACGGTGCCTGCGGGAGGCGGCCCCGAAGCGACGTCGTCGCCCGAGCCGGGCGGCGGCTGAGAAGCGCGCTCGACGATCTCCAGGACCTCTTCGGTCGAGAGCCCGTCGGCCGAGAATTCGGCGGGGGGCCTCGAGCCGCTGACCGGCGCGCCCGTCTTCCACGGAGCTTCCAGATCGAGACGCCATCCCCGGATTCGCTGTCCGGAATCGGTGGCCGAGCGCGCCCCGCGCAACGTGAGCTGCCCCGCGCGAAGAGCACGTACGTCTCCGTCGACGAGGACCTCGCCGGGCCGGGCGACGCGCGCCAGTGACACCGAGGACAGAAGGGCCTCGCCCCACGCGAGGTGCATCCGCTGACCGTCCGGCGCCAGCGGCTCGAGCTCCCCCTCCGCCACGCCTCCCGCCCATCCGCGTTCGGGGACCTGGGCCCCCTCGCGCACGCTCGTCGCCAGCAGCAGGGCCTCTTCGATCGAATCGGCATCCCACGCGATCGCCAGCATCACCGCGCTCCACGCGACGAGCCTCCCGCCGAGCGCCTCGCCGCGAGCACACAGCGATCGCGCCCGGTTGAGGTACGCGCCGTCCGCCCCGGGAATCATCCCCGCGGGCGGCATGCGAAACGCGACGACGATGTGGCGGTTCACCGGGTCCAGCGGGCTCGGGTCAGACGCGGATGCGCTTCTTCAGCGCCGCCAGCTCTTCGTCGATGTCGCCCGATGCTCCGTCGCCGCCCTTGGAGGCACCGTCTCGCTCGAGCTTCCGAAACTTGGCCTCGAGGTCTTCGTTGTTGCGGCCGGCGTTCAGCGCCTCCTCGACCTCGACCATCGCCGCCCCCTCGGCCTCCCGTCCCTCGATCTTCTCCTCCATCCGGCGGAAGTTGTCGAAGGCGTTCGTGCCCCCTCGGGCGCCGAGCTGCTCGGAGCCTCCGCCGCTCCGTGCCTGGGAAGCGCGCGCCACGATCGACCCCTTGCGCAGCTTGAGCTGGGCGAGCTTCTCCTTCATGCGCGCGAGCTCGTCCTTCATTCGCTGCGCGGCCTCGCCCTGCTCGGTGGCGGCTCGCGCGGCGGCGTCGAGCTCGCCCGAGATCCGCTTCTTCTGCTTCAGGGCCTCGCGGGCGAGCGCCTCGTCGCCGCTCTTGAGCGCGAGCTCGGCCCTCTTGTCCCAGCGCTCGACGTCGACCGACAGGTCGTCAGACTTCTTGCGGAGTTGCTTCTCGGCCGCGACGGCCTGGACGATCTCCTGGTGGCCGGCCTTGATTTGGCTGTCCATCTCGTCGAGGTTCAGCTCGATGAGTTTCTTGTCGTCCTCGGCCTTGTCGAGCAGCGAATTGAGGTTGCTCTGGATGACCCGGCCCATGCGATCGAAGATGCCCATAGAGCTGGCCCCAATATAACACTCGTCAGGTCTTGGTGGGCTCGTCGTCGAGGTCGGGCGGCGGTGCGCTCGTGAGCTTGCGCTCGCTCGGCGGGCGCGAGCGCCAGTCGGCCACGAGGACGTCGATCATCTCGCGCGTGAGGGCGCCCGGGTCTCCGGCGGCCCCCTGCTCGTCGACGAGATCTCCGTCCTTCCAGTGCAGCCGCTTCTCTTCGTGACGCGGTTTCGACGGACCCGGCACATGGAGGTCGACGACGACGTGCCCGTCGCGGCGGTTGAGCGTGACGCGGACCTGCCCGTCGCCGAACCGGAGAAAGACGTCGTCACCCACGACGCGACCGGTCGCGGGGAAGCGGTGGGCCCGGGCGAGCTCGAGCGCGTACGTGATCGCAGAGCGTGCGTGACCGAAAGCGATCTCCATCGCAGCCGCGGCTTCGGGCACGGCGCGCACCGGGGTCTCGGCCAGGAGATCGCTCGCGAGCTTCTTGTACCAGTCGTCCATGAGATCGTGCTGAGCGTAGTCTAACCCTTCACCGGTTCAGAATGTGAACCGCCTGGCCAAGCCCGTGAAGGCTCGCCTCCATCATGCCCTCGCCCAGCGTCGGGTGCGGGTGGACGGTGAGGCCGATGTCCTCGAGGAACGCGTGCATCTCGAGCGCGAGCGCGCCCTCGCTGATGAGGTCCGTCGCCTCCGGGCCGACGATGTGGACGCCGAGCAGCTCGTGCGTGGTCTTGTCGGCGACGACCTTGATGAAGCCGTCGGTCTCGTTGACGGCCATCGCGCGCCCGAGCGCCGAGAACGGGAACTTGCCGATGCGGACGTCGATGCCCTTCTCCTTCGCCTGCTGCTCGCTCAGGCCCGCTGTCGCGATCTCCGGGTCGGTGAAGATCGCCGCGGGGATCGCCACCCAGTCCTTGGCCGCCTTGTGCCCGGCGATGACCTCGGCGACGACCTCGCCCTCCTTGCTCGCCTTGTGCGCCAGCATCGGCAAGCTCGAGCAGTCGCCGATGGCATAGATGCCGGCCACGTTCGTTCGCCCGACGTTGTCGGTCGGGACGAAGCCGCTTCTCGACCTTCACGCCGAGCTCCTCGAGGCCGACGCCGGCGCCGTTCGGGCGCATGCCGACCGCGACGAGCACCATGTCGGTGACGATGGTCTCGGCCTTGCCGGCCGATCTCGACGCGCACCGCGACCGAGCCGTCGCTCTGGTACTCGTAGCCGAGCGCCTTGGCGCCCTTGAAATCTTGGCGCCGTGCTTGACGTAGCGCCTTCTCGACGACCGCGGCGACGTCGGCGTCGACGCCGTTCAGAACGTTGGGCAGCGCCTCGACCACGGTCAGCTCGCTGCCGAGGCGCTGGTAGGCGCCCCCGAGCTCCATCCCGATGATGCCGCCGCCGATGACGAGCAGGCGCCGCGGGATCTCGCGCAGGCTCACCGACTCCTTCGCGCCGATGATCTTCTTGCCGTCGAACTTGAAGGTCGGAATCTCGATGGTCGACGACCCGGTGGCGACGACGATGGCCTTGGTCGCCTCGAACTTCTCCGTCTGCCCCTCGCGCGTCTTGCACGGTGACCTCCTTCGGCCCCGTCACGCGGGCGTCGCCGTAGAGGAGCTCGACGCCGTTGCCCTTGAAGAGGCCGCGGACGCCCCCGGTGAGCTTCTTGACGATGCCGTCCTTCCAGTCCTGCAGCTTGTTCGCGTCGATGCGCGGGTTGTCCACGAGGAGGCCGTACGCGGCGCCGAGCTTCACCTTCTCGAAGGTGTGGCTCGTGGCGATGATGGCCTTGCTCGGCACGCAGCCCCAGTTCAGGCAGACGCCGCCGACCTCGTCCTTCTCGACGCAGAGCACCTTCTGTTTGAGCTGCCCGAGGCGGATCGCGCACACATAGCCGCCGGGGCCGCCGCCGATGACGATCGCGTCGTACGTCTTGTTCGCCATGACGTCCTTCCGTTGCTATGGGCTTTCCGGCCGGTGGGGCTCGCCGAGCTGTTCCCGAAGGTGCCATGGCAGCTCGGCGTACACGTCGTCGAAGAGCGTCGAGCGGGCGGGCTGCGGCAGGATCTCCACTTGCGTCGATTGCCGCTGCGATCTCCGCCACGAGCTCCTTCTCGAGCGCCTCGTCGCTCGCAGTCGACACCAGCCCGAGCTCTAGCAGGTGTTTTCGCAGCCGGTCGAGCGGGTCCTTCTTGGCCCACTCGTCGACCTCTGCCTGAGTGCGGTAGCGCGAAGGATCGTCGCTCGTGGAGTGCGGGCCCATGCGGTAGGTGACGGCCTCGACGAACGTCGGGCCTCCGCCGGAGCGGGCCCGATCGATCGCGCCTCTCAGCACGGCGACCATGGCGAGCAGATCGTTCCCGTCCACCCGCTCGCCCGGGATCCCGTACGCGCGCGCCTTGACGGCGATGGTCCGCGAGGCCGTCTGCCGCTCCGTGGGGACGCTGATCGACCAGAAGTTGTTCTGGCACACGAGCACGCACGGGACCTTCCAGACGCCCGCGAAGTTCATCGCCGCGTGGAAATCGGCCTGGCTCGTCGCCCCGTCGCCGAGAAAGCCGACGGCCACGGCGCCCGTCTTGCGAGCGCGCATCGCCCAGGCCGCGCCGACGGCGTGAGGCAACTGCGAGCCCGACGCACGACGACCAGCTCACCTGATGGACGGCGCGGCCCGACGGGTGGCTGGGCATCTGGCGCCCCTTGAGGATGTCGCCAGAATTGCCGAACACCTGGGCGATGAACGTGGGCAGCGGGAAGCCGCGAACGAGCATCACGCTCTGCTCGCGCAGCGCCGGAAAGACCCAGTCGCGCTCTTCGACGACGAGCCCCGCCGCGATCGGGACGGCCTCTTGCCCGTGCGCGGCGCCATAGAACCCGACCCGACCCTGCCTCTGGAGGATGATCATGCGGGCGTCGAGGATGCGCAGCCGGCGCATCTCCCGGTAGGCCCGCAGCAGCGTCTCCGCCGGCAGAAGGGGATCGCGGGCAGGGTCCGCGCTGCCGTCGTCGCGCAGCACGCGAAAGAGCGCGATGTCGGGATCGTCGTCGCGGAGCGCCTCGAGGGGCATCGGGGAAGAAATCGTTTGTAGCGCGCTTTGCCATCCGGGCGCAGCTGAACAGCGGCGCCCGCTAGTCGGGACCGCTCTCGCGCGCCGCGTCGCTTGCTCCGCCGTCGGCGGCGGCTTCGGGTCGCGGGCTGGCGTCCTCGCCGGCGTCCACGAGAACGGGGCCGGCGTCCCTGGGCGGCGGCGGCTGACCGCAGAACAGCGGCACGATGGCATTGTAGAAACCCTCGAACGACGGCGACAAGCACGGGGCCGCCGCGCCCGCGTCGTCTTGCACGAGCGATTGTGCGCACGAGGCCATCTGCTCGTACGACTGGCAACCCGCGGTGTCGGCCGCGCTCGCGCAGCTGTCGTACGCGGTCCGGGTGGCGGTGTTCTCGACGGGGCAATTGGCCTCGCACGCGGCGAGCTCGCAACCGGCCAGAGCCGCCTCGGCCTTGGCGCACGACAGCTCGCCGGTGAGGGTAAGCTGGATGCAGCCTGCGACGTTGTTGGCGACGAACGTGCCGTGATTGATGAGGGGGCCGTAGGCGGTCGCGCTGTCCGGGGTCACGATGCAGGCGGCGCACGCGGCGTCGGCGGCATCCGGCGCGGAGAGGGCCTTGCAATCGGCCGGCGAGGCGCTCGGGCCGAGGCAGGCATCGTAGAAGTCCATGATCTCGTCCGGGGTGCACACCCCTTGCCACGCCGCCGTGGCCGGATGGTATGCGCCGGGAACGTACGTCTCGACGTCGGCCGGCTGGCACGAGCTGGAATCGCCCGAGAGCGCGAGGACGGCGTCGTTCGACGATGAGTCGGAGACCGCACCGCCCTCCCCGCTGCTCGTGAAGCTGCCGCTCGTCACCACGCCGCAGCCGTCCGCAAGGCCGAGGCCGGCGAGCAGGACGGCAAGACGTCGTACGAAGCGACCCGCGACGATCCGCGGAGCCGCGCAAGGCCAATGGGAAGACAAGGTTCGCGTGGACTATGCCACGGGCTCACGCCGTGGTCACGGCACGCAGTCGGGGCCGGCCGGCGTAATCTGCTCACAGACGGACGCGGCCGGGCATGCTTGAGCCGACGAGCCGCCCTCCGCCGCCCCACCGTCCACGGCGCTCGCGGCGTCCGCGACGCCGGAGTCCGTCGCCGCCGTCGTGCCTCCGTCGGCGAGCGAACAGCCCGGCATGCACACGCCCGGCGTCTGCACGTTCTCGACGGTGACCGTGAGCACCGTGCCATCGGGGGCCTGCAGCTCGTTGGGCTCCAAGTTGTCGCAGATCCAGCCGTTCGCGCAGGGATCGCCTCCCACGACGCAGGCGGTCGTGCAGTACCCCATGTTCGACGTCGTATCGGGGAGGCAGTTGCAAGCCCCCGTCGCGTTGTCGTTGCCCGCGGTCATGGTGGGATTGGCCGCGCAGGCCTGGCCGACCACCTTCGTGCGCTTGACGGGCGTCTTCGTGCACGCGCCGATGTCCGTCTGACAGACGTACCCGGTACCGAGGGCGCTGCAATCGGCGTCGGCCTGGCAGGAGCCCTGGCAGTAGCCGTAGCCCGTCGGGTTGTTGTTCGCGTCGAAGCCGAACGCGAACGGGAAACAGGTGTTCTTCGAGCCCTTGGCGACGCATCCGCTTGGCCCGCCGCCGGACCCGTCGAGCGGGAACGTGCACACCGGCAGGCACGCGCCCTCGCCGGACGTCGGCGGTTGCGTGAGCGCGAAACAGATCCCGGGGGACGTGGCGTCGTCCGGACCGTCGCAGAAATGGATGCCCTCACCGGTCGGGTCGCTCGCGGGGGCAGGGTCGCAGTTGCCGGTGTTGCTCGGCGGCACGATGCAGATGGGGTCCGGGACGAGCTGCGTCTTGACGTTGGTCACGACGAACGTGAAGTCGTTGCTGCACTTGTTGATGCCGGGGCCCGTCGCGCTGGTGCAGTCGGCGTCGGTCGTGCACGGCTTGCCGCTCGTGCCGTCGTAAGAGCCTCCGGCGTCACCGCCCCCGTCGTCGCCGACGACGATGACCATCGCGTCACCGAGGTGCCGGATCGTGGTCCCCCCGTCTCCTTGAGAGGTCGTCGTCGTGGTGACCGAACAACCTTGAGCAATCGCGGCTGCGAGCGCGCAAGCGGACAGAAAGCCGAGAGATCTCTTCAACGACATGGCCTGTCTCCTCGTCGCGTCCGGCCCAGGGCGGCTGCCACGCGTGCCCGTTGAAGCTACGTTTCCGCGGATCCTGCGTCAACTCGGGCAAGAGGGCCCCCATGAGACAGTGTGAGCACCTGGAGGACGACGTACACGGCGAGGAGGACGACCTCGGCCTGGCCGCAGGCCTCCGCCAGATCGTGAAGCCGGCCCATCTCCACTCCGGCACCGCCGACGCCACGGATGGCGCCCGCCACATGAAGGGCGGCGATGCGGGGCGAGATCACCACCCCCTCGACGACGGCGGCGGCCGCCGCGAGGACGGCAACCCCGGTCCGGGCGATGTCCGCGCGCGCAAACGGCATCCGAGCGGCCGCGCGGACGGCCTCCGTCGCGACGACGATCGAAGCGCACGCCATCGCCAGACCGTCGAAGCGACGGAAGACGATGGTCATCGCGTCGGCGCTCGCCGGCCACGGTGCGACCGAGAACACGACGGGCGCCGCGATGGCGCCGAGGGCGACCAATCCGCCGAGCCACGTCGCCGCTGCCAGGAGGGCCACGCTGCTCGCGATGCGGCGTACGACGACCTTCACACGTACATCCTGACGCCGTGTCGGGCGTCCGTCGTGCCGATCTCGAGAGCGGCGCGCGACGAGCGCATCGTGCGGGAGGGCAGGCGGGGAAGCCTCAAGGTCACCTCGGCGTTCGCGATCATCGAGGCCAGCCCGTGGCACATCGTACCGTCGGGATTCGGATAGAAAAGCCCGACCATGTCGTCGGTCTCGGCCCACATCTCGCCCTCGATCGACGCCTCCCTGTCCGCTCCGCGGAAGGTCCAGCGCCTCGGCGTCATGGCGCCCCGGTTGCGTGCGACGGAGATCAGAGTGTCGAAGCCATAGCCGACACCCCGGTGGCGCGCCCACAGCATCGTGACCGCCGGAACGATGACGCCCGACCCCCTGGCCGTGAACCCTTCGAGCACCAGGTCGTCGCCGTCGTCCCACGCGTTGCAATGGCCCCACGCGTAGGCCTCCGGATGACGGCGCCCCCAGTTGTGGCCCACCATGCCGGGCCAGTCGACCAGAGCCCAGTGCTCCTCGCCGATGTCCACCTGGCCGGAGACCAGGGCAGTCGACACGGGCGAGGACAGCTTTCGGCCAGGAAACGCCGGAGAGTACATCCAATCGGCGGCGTGGTGCCCCACGGGGTGCCCGAGCGCCGCGATCGACAGATCGTAGGCGATCGCTCGCCCGCCGCTCTCGACGCGCCCGCGCGCCGCCGTAACCGACAAGGTGCAGCCGTCGATCGCGACGCCCAGCCCGTGCCTCTCGAAGCGTGCGCTCCGGAACGGGGTGATGCTCTTGGCCGCCGTCGGACCGGCCGAGGTCCCGAAGGTCACGGCCCAGGTCTCGGCGACCGCACGTGCTGGGGCACGTTCGCCTGCCCACACTGTCCACTTGAGCCAGACCGCCCGGCGTCCGCATGGGTCGTTCGCCTTGAGAAACCAGCTCTCCACGTGGCCACGGGCAGACGCGTCGCGGTAACGGAGGCGCGCCAGATCCCTCATCGAAGCCACAGGTGACGGTTCAATCGACCGTGAGGCGAACGAGCGCCTCACGAACCAGCGCGGCATCCACCGACGGCCCCAGGCTCTCGAGAGCCCCGCGAGCCTCGGTCATCCGCGCGCGACCCGCGGCGACCACCGCGGCCTCGCGGGTCTCGCGTCGCCACGAGGCCAGGTCGGCGAGTATCTCGCTTCTCGCACGCTCGTGACCCATCCGCGCGAGGGCCGTGCGCGCGTGCCAGGCGCAGCTCGTGCCGTCACCGGCGCCCCAGGAGAGAATGGTCCGGATCATCCGCCGCGACCCCCACGCGCGACGTTCCAGGTGAGGGATCGCATCGCGCAGATCGAGCTCCGCCGCGAGCTCGATGCACGCCTGCACGTCCTCGACCTCGGGCGTCTTTCGCCGCTCTGCGACGACATCGAGGATGACCTCGCGGCCCCGCGCCTTTCCGAGACGCGCGAGGTAGAGAGCCGCCACCACGGCAACGGCATCGTCGGTGGAACCGACGAGCTCTTCGGCGCGCACTTCGAACCGCGGATCGCGGAGAGGCCCGCCGTCGACCTGGTGCTCCTCGGCGACGCGCATCGCGATGTACCGGATCGCCGGGTCATCGTCGTCGAGGGCACGCACCAGGGCCACCGTGACCGCAGCCGTGTCGTCTTTCGCGACGCGAGCGAAGGCGATGATCGCCTGGTAGCGGACCTCGGGCCGGACGTCGCGCAGCGCGCGCTCGAGCCTTTGGGCCGCTCGCACGTCGCCGATTTCGCCGATGGCCGCGAGCGCCATCTGCCGAACGTGCGGGTCGTCGTCCTCCACCGCGACGAGCAGCGTCGGCAGGGCCTCCTCTGCTCCGGCGTCGGCGAGCGCGACGGCTGCCTCGGCGCGGACGGCGGAAGACGAGTCTTCGCGTAGGGCCTTCTCGAGCAGCGGGATGGCGCGCGAGCGCGCCTCGTCGTTCCGGAGCGAGTGCCGGACCACGTCGCGAATCGCCGACGCACGCGTCGCGGCCTTCTCCGACCCCAGGTCGCGAAAGCTCGCCTCGAGGGTGCGCGGCAGGGGCGACGGCGAAAACATCGGGCTCGCTCTAGCACGCGCGCCATCTCAGAGCTGAGCGAAGCGCCCGCTCCGAAAGGCCGCTTCGAGGAGCTGATCCACGCGACCCGTCAGCTCTCCGGCGCGCGGATCCGAGGACGCAAAGAGAGCGGTCTTGATCTCGCTCAGGGCCCTCAGCTGGCTGAAGAGCTGCACGTCGCCGAGGCTGGTCGCGCCCGTAAGCACCTGCCGGATGCGGTCAATCTCCGCCGCGATCGCCTCGATCCCGATGACCGCGGCCCCTAGACGGCGGGCGCCCGGGTGCTCCCGGTAGTGGGCCTCGAGCACGGGGGTCACGATCGAATCGAGGATCGGCGCCTGGTCCTCGTTGTTCCAGACGTGCTTGAGCACGAACAGATCGCCGGCGTCGGGCTCTTCCCTGCCGTCCAGGTACGCGCTCGCCGCGAAGAGCTTGAGGAGCTTCACGACCCGACGGTCGCTGAGGCTCACGCCCTCGGCGCGCACCTGGAACACGAGCCCCTTGTATTGGGAGAAGAGCTGGCGAGTGAATCGCGTGCGCTGCAGGAGGCCCTTTTGGAGCTCGGCGAGCTCGCCGGCCGTGACGAAGGCCTCGGCAGGAACCTCGGCGCCCTGGGCGAGCTCGTGCTCGATCCCCTTCTCCAGGAGATCCTGGAAGTGGTAGGCGTCGAGGTTCTCGCTCCTGACCCGGAGGATGAAGCGGTCGTAGATGGCGGTGAGCGTCTCGTCGGTGGGCACCTCGTTCGATGCGCCGAACACGCTGAGCAGCGGGCAGTGGATCACTTGCCCGCCGCTCGCATAGCGGCGCTCGTTGAGCAACGTGAGCAGCGCGTTGAGGATCGCCGAGTTCGACTTGAACACCTCGTCGAGAAAGACAATCTCGGCCTCGGGAAGCATCCTCTCGGTCCGGCGCTCGTAGCGCCCCTCCCGGAAGGCCGCGATGTCCACCGGCCCGAAGATCTCGTTGGGTTCGGTGAATCGAGTGAGCAGGTACTCGAAGTAGCGAGCATGAATCGACCGCGCGAACGTCCTCACGAGGGCGCTCTTCGCCGTGCCCGGAGGCCCGATGAGCACCGCGTGTTCGCCCGCGACGGCCGCCGCGAGGAGGAGGCGTATGGTCTCGTCCTTGCCGAGAAAGCGCTGCTCGAGCGATGCGCCGAGCTTGGCAAGGCGAGCCGGGAGAGGAGTCGGCGGGACCGTCACCCGGACAAGACTACTCGACGGGAGTGGCGGGGAAGCCCGCGTCTCCGGACACCTCGGCCTCGATCGCGGCCATGACGGCGAGGGCGACGTGATCCTTCCACGGGCGCGCCACGACCTGGACGCCGACCGGCAGACCGGCGCTGAGGGCGTCGACACGAGCCGCCCGTCGTTCCACGGAGTCCCGGCTCTTGGCGCGCTGCGTCTCCCCCTCACGCACGCGGGTGACGGGGACGACGCCGGCCGGCAGCTGGGTCCCGTTGAAGACGATCGAATAGCTGGAGGCGAGCGTGAAGTTCTTCGACTGACCGTGCGGAAGCGCCGGGGTGGCGAGCGGTGGGCAGAGCAGAACGTCGACGCCCAGACGGTCCATCGAGTCGAGGAGCGCGACACGGTAGTCGCGGAGCAGGCCGGTGAGGCGCCACAGCTCGGCGGCCGACTTCGCGCCCATGGCGCCGAGCATCAGGGCGAAGTTCGGCTGGCCCAGCGCCTCCGCCGCGCGCGCCATGAGGCGCCTGGCGTTGAGGGGCACGGACGCCAGACGCTTCATCGGTTCGAGCACCGGGTCGATCTCGCCACCCGCGAGCGCCTCGAACATGGCCGCTCCATCGTCCGCGCTCAGCGCGCCGAGGTACGACCTGAGCATGGCCCGCACGTCCGGAAGGCGGAAGCCGCGCACCGCACATCCCCGGGCGCGCAGCGCGTCCGCTGCCCTCTGCGTCGCACGCGCGATGGCACGCGACGCCGGGATCACGCCGTCGTCCACGTACGTGCCCACGCACAGCCCTTCGAGCTTCACGCTTGCCGGGTCTTCCCAGGCGATCGGCGGGACACGCGAGTCGAGCGCGTACATCTTGCTGGAGTCGAGCGCTCCGAAGAAGAGCGCGAGATCGCCCACGGTCCGCGCCATCGGACCGCCCATCCCCCGCACCGTTTCCTGTCCGACGAGGACCGAGCGATACCCGCGCATGGGCAGCCGATCGAGCGACGGCTTGATGCCGCAGATCCCGGAGAAGTGACACGGCGCCCGGATGCTGCCGCCGATGTCGGTGCCGACGCCGAGGGGCGACATCCCGGACGCGATCGCCGCGGCCTCGCCCCCCGAAGAGCCTCCCGGCGTGTGCTCAGCCGACCATGGGTTCGCCGTCTGGCCGAAGAGCGGGTTTCTGGCCTCGATGTAGAGCATCGTCTGCGAGAGGTTCGTGCGCCCGAAGACGACCGCACCCGCATCGCGGAGGAGCGTGATCATCGCGGCGTCGCGCTCGGCCATCCGGTCCTTCCAGGACGGTATCCCCAGCGTCGTGGCCCTGCCCTTGACGTCGAAGCACTCCTTGATGGACACGGGGATTCCGTCGAGCGGGCCTCGCGCCTCCCCCCGCTTGCGACGCGCATCGGAGGCGTCGGCGTCCTGGCGGGCTCTCTCGTGCAGCACCTCGGTGAACGCGTGGATCCGGGAGTCGACCTTCTCGATCCTTCCGAGGTGCGCGCGGAGCACCTCGGACGCGCTGACCTCCGAGCGCGCCAGCATCGTGGAGAGCGTCGTCGCCGGCAGTTGCCAGAGCTGCATGATGCCGACCAGAGCACGGAACCGCACCCTGCGTGAAGGGCGGGACACCCAGGCGCTTTACTTCACGACCTCGCCGTAGGCGTCGCGGAGCTCGATCGCGCCGAGGCCGAGGGCGGCGAGCTCTTTCTCGATCCTGGCGCGGTCGCCCGTGACGACGATGCGCACGGCGTCCGGGTGAAGCCACTGGCGGGCCACGCGCTGGACGTCGGCCGCCGTGACCGCGTCGATGCGGGCGGCCCGCTTCGCGTACTCGTCCTTCGGCAGCTTGTAGACGGCCAGATCCTGGAGGGCGCCCGTCACGTCGTCGACGGCCTCGAACCGCGCGGGAAGGGCGAGCCGCGCGTTCTCCTTCGCGTCGGCGAGCTCCTCGGGCGTCACCGGCTCGTCGCGGATGCGCGCCACGTGCGCGAGGAGCGCCTTGAGGGCATCGCCCGTGTGCTGGGCGAAGATCGCGCCCCCCGCCACGAAGGGCCCCGCCCCGTGCCGCATCGAGAAGCGAGAGTGGGCGCCGTACGTGTACGCGTGGGCCTCGCGCAGATCGAGGTTGATGCGGCTCGAGAACATCCCTCCGAGGATCGCGTTCATCACGCCCAGCGCGATGCGATCGGGTGTCGCGAAGGCGGGCCCCTCTTCGGCCAGGTAGACCTGCGACTGGGCCGCACCCGGGACGTCGACGAGGACGACGCGGGGGCCTCCCTTGACGACACGGGCTCGTACCACGGCCGCGCTCTCGGCCGCCGCCCCGTACCATCCGCCGAAGCGCTCCTTCAGCATCTCGCGCAGCTCGGCGGGCGCGACGTCGCCGGCGACCGCGATGGTCGTGTCGGACGGGGCGATGGCTCGGCGCCACTCGGCCACGACCTCGTCGCGCTTCAGCTTCTCCACGTCTGCGGGGCGACCCCTCATGCCGCGACCGTACGGGTGCTGCGGGCCGAACACGACCGCCGCGACCGCGTTCTGCTCCATCGTGGGAGGGCTATTTTTCTCCTGCTGGAGCGACGCCATCCATCGCTTGCGCTGCCGCTCGACCTCCGCGTCGGGGAACGTCGGCTTCAGCACGATGTCCGCGACGAGATCGAGCGCAGGCTTGAGGCGCGAGGCCATGACCTTGGCGCGTACGACGCACGAGTCCCACTCGCACCAGGTGCCGTGATCAGCGCCGAGCGCCTCGTAATCGTCGGAGATGGCCAGCGCACCGCGCTTGCCTGCGCCCTGCTCGAGCATCGCGCCCATGAACACGGTGGCCCCGGGCCGCGCGTCCGGCCGGTCACCCGCCCCGACCGAGGAGACGACGCGTACGCTGACGATCGGAAGGTCGTGCCGCTCGACGAACAGCACGCGGACGCCGTTCGGCAACGACCACGACTGGATGTCCGGAGGGGTCCACGCGACGGGCGGTCCAGGCTCCGGTGGATTGTCACGGAACGGAGCATCGGGTGTCTGCCGCACCGGCGCGGCGACGACCAGAGGCGGCCACGAAGGGACCGGCGGCGGCGCCGGAGGCGGAGGAGGCAACGGCGGCTCTCCTCCGCACGCCGCCGCAGAGACGAGCAGCAGCAGCACGCGAGGAAGACGGCGGCCGTTCACGGCACCCTCCGGCCCAGCCGGCCCGCGAGCGGCGCCCCTTTCGTCGCCCGCACGAGCGCCACTACCCGCCGGTCCGGCGGAAGGGCGGAGCGCGTGGCGTCGCGGATACCGGCGACCGTGGCGCCCTCGTAGCGAGCGATGTCCTTCGGCAGGTACCCCGGGTCGCCCGCGTACTGTGCGTAGACGTTGAGCGTGTCGGCACGGGCGCCCACTCGCTCGAGATTGAAGGCCTCGTGCGACAGAAACGCCGCGCGCGACCTCGACAGCTCGGCGTCCGTGATTCCGGCGTCTCGCACCTTCGCGAGCTCCGCGTCGATCGCGGCGAGGAGCTCCTCGGGCGTGTGACCTGGCTTGGCCGTCGCGACGATCTCGAACTCGGACCCCAGCTGCCGCGACCCCTGACTGGCGGACACGTCCTGCGCGATCTGATCGTCGTAGACGAGCCTCTGGTAGAGGCGGCTCGTCTTGCCTGCGGTCAAGGCGCGGGCGAGAAGGTCGAGCTCCGCGTCTCCCGCCGCGAAGAAGGGCGGCGTCGGCCACGCGATGACGACGCGCGGCAGCTCGACACCCGCCTCGATCTCGATCCGAGTCTCCGCCGACGAGCACCACGGGCGGCACCGGCGCGCGCGGCGGCACTGCCTCGCCGGGGATGGGCCCGAAGTACTTCTCGACGAGCGCCCGCGTCGACTCGGGCTCGATGTCGCCCGCGATCACGAGCGTCGCGTTGTTGGGCACGTACCACGTCCGGAAGAAGCGCCGGACGTCGTCGAGCGTGGCCGCGTCGAGGTCTGCCGGGCGATCCGATGGTGAGGTGGTGGTACGGATGCGACGGAGGGTAGAGCGCCTCGTCGACGTACTGCCCGACAAGGCCGTACGGCGCGTTCTCGTAGTTCTGCCGGCGCTCGTTCTTCACGACGTCGCGCTGTCCGGCGAACGTCTGCTCGTCGACGTGGTCGAGCAGAAATCCCATGCGGTCGCTCTCGAGCCAGAGCGCGAGCTCGAGCCGGTTCTTGGGGACCGTCTCGAAGTAGTTCGTCCGGTCGGTGTTGGTCGTCCCGTTGACGTTGGACGCCCCGACCCGCTCCAGGTAGCGAAAGTAAGTGTCCTCCGGGACGTGCTTGCTGCCCTGGAACATCAGGTGCTCGAACAGGTGCGCGAACCCTTGCCGGCCGGCCTCCTCGTCCTTGGAGCCGACGTGGTACCAGACGTCGACCGCGACGATGGGCGTCGGTGGTCCTCCTGGAGGACCAGTGTCAGGCCGTTCTCCAGGCGGGACTGTCGGATGGGGAGGACGATCTTCGCCGCCTCCGGATCCGCCGCGCGGGCTCCCGTCGAAGGAAGCGAGCCCATCGCGAGGAGCGTCAGGACGGCTGCGGCGAGAACGCGCATGCGGCGGGACTTTATCGGCGATGTCGGGCGGCGGGGAAGCAACCGCGGTACTCTATCAGCACGATGGCATCGGACGGCGGCCCCAGGGCTTCATCCACGCGGCTCGCCATCGTCGAGCAATCCCTCATCGACACGATCGAGAGGCTGCGCGATCTGCCGCCCGGCCCTAGGGTGCGCGAGCTTCGCGCGAAGGCCGAGGGCTTCGAGCGTGCGCTGCGAACGTGGAGCACCCGCCCGCCTACGGAAGAACAGCGCGCGACGCTCCTCAAGCTCGTGCTCGAGCTGAACGTCGAGGCCATCGCACTTGGCCGATAGGCTGCCGGGGGCGATCTTCGTCCTCGCCCTCGTCGTCGTCGACTGCGGCGGCCCGAAGGCGCCGTCCGCCCCGGCGTTCGTCCCTCCCGTGGCCGATGCCGCGACGGCTCCTCCGCCGCCCACCGCGCGCGACGACGGTCGATTGCCGGCCACGGTGGTCCCCGAACGTTACACGCTAGAGCTCGTCATCGACCCGACGCAGCCGCGCTTCTCCGGCGTCACGACGATCCAGGTGAATGCCCCGGAGCCGACCTGGCACGTCGTCCTGAACGCGCGGGGGATGAACGTCTTCCGCGCCCTCGCACACGCCGGAGGCCTCGAGATACCCGCGACCGCGACGCCGCGGGTGTCGAGCGGGAGCGTCGAGCCCGAAGAGCTGGTGGTGACGTTCGCGCGGCCCCTCCCGGCCGGCCGCTCCCTGCTCGAGATCGCCTACGACGCACCGTTCGCGCCGGATCTGGCCGGCCTCTACCGCGTGAGCGAGGGGGGCGCCTTCTACGCGTACACGCAGTTCGAGTCGACCGACGCCCGCCGGGCGTTCCCGTGCTTCGACGAGCCCGGCTTCAAGACGGCGTACGACGTCACGATCACCTCGCCGAGGTCGACGATGGCCTTCGCCAACGCAAAGGAGCGCGCGAGCGAGATTCGGCCCGACGGCCTGGTGGATCACCGCTTCGAGACCACACCGCCCCTGCCGAGCTACCTCGTCGCCTTCGCCGTGGGAGCCTTCGACGTCGCCGAAGGACAGACGTCCCCCTTCCCGATCCGCGTCGTGACGACGAAGGACCACGCGAAGTTCGCAGGCCCCGCGCTCGAGGCCGCCGCCGCCCTCGTCGCGAAACTCGGCGAGTACTTCGGCATCCCCTACCCGTTCTCCAAGCTCGACCTCGTCGCCGTACCGGACTTCGCCGCGGGTGCGATGGAAAATCCGGGGCTCTTGACGTTCCGCGACGTACTGCTCCTTCTCGATCCCGATCGGGCGACGACGGGGCTCAGGCAGACCCAGGCGGCGGCCATCGCCCACGAGCTCGCACACCAATGGTTCGGCGACCTCGTGACGATGCAGTGGTGGGACGACCTCTGGCTCAACGAGGGGTTCGCCACGTGGGCCGAGGCGAAGATGGTCGACGCGTGGAAGCCGGCCTTCGGGGCCTCCCTGGACGCGATCGCCGGCGCCGGGCACGTCATGGACGCGGACGCGCTCAAGAGCGCCCGCGCCGTCCGTCAGCCCGTGCGATCGCGGAGCGACGCCGATGGAAGCCTTCGACGGCCTCACGTACGACAAGGGCGCCGCCGTCCTGCGGATGCTCGAGGGCTGGCTCGGGGCGGACACGTTTCGTCGCGCGGTGCAGCAATACCTCCGCCAGAACGCCTGGAAGAACGCGACGGCCGACGATCTGTTCAAGGCGCTGGAGTACGTGTCGACCGAGAAAGTGGGGCCGCTGGCGAGCGCCTTCCTCGACCAGCCCGGCGTGCCCGAGGTGGTCTCGAGCTACACGTGCACGGGAGGCCACAGCACCATCGAGCTCCGGCAGTCGGAGTGGCGCCCGCTCGGCGCGGTCGTCCGGCCGCCCCGCTCGTGGATCATCCCCGTGTGCGTCGCGAGCGACACCGACAAGACGAGGACGTGCTTCACTCTCGGAAGCGAACCGCTCGTTCGAGAGCTGGGCCCTAGCTGCCCGACGTGGGTCTACCCGAACGCCGATCAGGGCGGCTACTACCGTGTCGTCATCGACCGCGCGAAGCTCCTTGTTCTCGCCCGGGCGGGTCGATCGGTCGACGCCAAGGACAGGATCGGGCTCGTCTCTAATGCGTGGGCGGCGGTGCGCCAGGGAGCGATCGAGCCAGGGGTGCTCTTCGATCTCCTCTCGGTGTTCGACGGGGAGACCAGCCGCATCGTGTTCCAGGAGGCCATCGGCGTCTTGCGAGGCGTGGACCAGGCGCTCGTCGACGACGCCGCTCGCCCCGCCTTCCGGAGGTACGTCGCGGCGCGCCTCGCCGGCAGAAGGCGCAGACTCGGATGGCAGGGCACCACGAATACCGGAGCACCGGCGGGACTGGGCGACGACGACGACCGGCTCGAGCGGCAGAGCGTCCTCCAGACTCTCGGCGAGATCGCCGGCGACCGGGCGACCCTCGACGAGGCCGAGAGGTACGCCAGCCGATGGCTGAAAGACCCGTCGAACGTGCCGGGGGACACGGCGTCGGTGGCAGTGCCGCTCGCATCGGCTCGCGCGGGCGCGGCGCGTCTCGACGAGCTACGCGCAGCGGTCCAGCGCACGACGTCTCTGGAAGACCGGGCGATCGGCATCCGCGCGATGGGATCGTTCGATGACCCGTCCGTCCTTGCGCGCGCCTTCGACCTCGCCCTCGGCGACGAGCTGAAGCTCTCCGAGCTGCGCCACCTCTTCGGGGCGGCGATCGGTCGCCGAGCGGGTCGCACGGCGCTGTACGAGTGGGAGAAGCAGAACTGGGCGAAGCTCCGGGCACGCCTTCCGGGCTCGTTTGGCTACGGTATGCTCGTCGGGGTGGCGGGGACGATGTGCACGCCCGGCGAGCGCGCCGACGCGGAGGCCTTCTTCGGTCCGGCCATCGCGGGACTCGAGGGCGTGAGGCGAACCCTCGACGAGTCGCTCGAGGCGGCCGACCTCTGCATCGCCCTCCACGAGCGCGGCGCCCGCGACGTGTCGAAGTACTTCGAACACCGGTAAGGCTCAGAGCAGCCCGACCACGAACGCCAGGCCCACCGCCGCGAACACGGCCGCGGCGACCCGTTGCGTGACGTGCGGAGAGAGCAGCTTGCCCGCACGGTGACCGACGGTGACGGCGATGGCGACGACGGCCCAGAGGGCGGCCGTCGCGCCGACGAAGACGGCCACGGGCGCCGAGTAGCGCGCCGCGAGCGCGGCGGTCGCGAGCTGCGTGAGGTCCCCCCACTCCGCCACGAAGACGACCCCGAACACGAGCCACGCCACCCGCCCGAAGGTCAGCGCCACCCCCTCGTCCTTCCGGGGACCTTCGTCGTCCTCCGTCTTCCGCCACATGATGACCGCCGTCACGAGGAAGAGCACCCCGGCCCCGATGTGAACCGGCCTCGGGGGCAAGAGCGACAGCAGGTGGCCGGCCAGCACGGCGACGAGGCTCTGGACGGCGAGAGCGACCGCGGCGCCGAGAAACACGGGAAGAGGCCGGTGGCGAGTCGCCAGCACGAGGGTCGCAAGCGCCGTCTTGTCCGGCAGTTCGGCGATGAATACGACGCCGAATACGGAGGCGGCTATGGCAATGCTCGACATACTTGGTGGAGAGTGGGGAGATCTAACAGACCCTCGGGGGTGGCCCCGCCCAAAACACGACGGGCCCGGCTCGACTAGAATGAGGGGACCGACATGGAGCCCCACGCCCACCCCCACCAGCACCACGCTCACGACCATGGGCATGACCACGGGACGCGGGCCTTCGGCATCGGCGCCGCGCTCAACCTCGCGCTGGTCGTCGTCGAGGTGGTGTACGGCTTGGCGTCGCATTCGATGGCCCTCCTCGCGGACGCCGGGCACAACCTGGGCGACGTGTTGGGAATCGTGCTCGCCGGCGCGGCGGCGCTGCTGGCGCGTCGAAAGCCGACGAAGAAGCGCACTTACGGGTACCGCCGGCTCACGGTGCTCGCGGCGCTCGCGAACGCCATCGCGCTGCTCGTGGCGACCGGCGCCGTCTCCTGGGAGTCCGTGCGCAGGCTGGGCTCGCCGGAGGTCGTCGATGCGCGCACCGTCATGCTGGTGGCGCTGGCAGGGACGGTCGTCAACGCGGTCTCCGCGTCGCTCTTCTTCAAGGGTCGCCGCGGCGATCTCAACGTGCGGGGCGCGTTCGTCCATCTCCTGGGCGACGCCGCGATCGGGCTGGGCGTCGTGGGCGCGAGCCTCGTCATCCAGCGGACCGGCTGGCTGTGGCTCGACCCCGCCGTCGGCATCGTGGTCTCGCTCCTCATCCTCGTGAGCGCGGGATCTCTGCTTCGCAAGTCGCTCGACCTCGCGCTCGATGCGGTGCCTTCGGGAATCGACATCGACGCGGTGCGCACCTACCTCGAGACGCTGCCCCGCGTGAGCGAAGTGCACGACCTCCACGTCTGGGCCATGAGCACGACGGAGGCCGCCCTGACGGCGCACCTCGTCATGCCGGCCAACGCGTGCGCGCCCACGTTCCTCGCCGGGACGTGCACGGAGCTGCAGCACCGGTTCGGCATCGAGCACGCGACGTTGCAGGTCGACCCCGAAGAGGCGCCCGACCCTTGCCGCCTCGCCGCACACGAATCCGTGTAGCCGTGGACCTCGATCGCTAGTAATGCGGGGAGGATGCGCCTCCTTCATCGCATCGCCCTGGCCTCCGCAGTCGCTCTGTCCGTGGGTTGCAGCAAGACCAAGTCTGCCGGGGACGACGGCGGGGCCGCCTCCGGGTCGGCAGGCGCGGCGGCGCCCGGCGCGACGAGCGAGGGGACGCCGGCGGCCATGGGCCTCGCGTTCCTCGAGGGCTTCGAGGGCGAGATCGACGCCGTCCTCAAGAAGAGCGGGCCGGCGTCGTCGCCGGTCGCCGTGGGAGCGCTCATCAAGAGCGGCAAGTTCCGCTTCGACATCCCCGAGAAGCTGAGCGAAGGCGCCGCGGCGCGGATGCTCGGGCCGAAGGCGTACGCGATCTTCGATTCGGGCGCGAAGAAGCTCTCGGTCGTGTCCGACGCGCGCAAGCAGGTCATCGTCATCGACATGAACAAGACCGCCGAGCAGTTCAAGAGCTTCGGCAGCCACCCTGGAGAGCCGGGAGGCCCCCCCCAGGCGCCGCCGCCCAAGATCACGAAGACGGGGAAGTTCGAGACCGTCGCCGGGTACAAGTGCGAGGACTGGGACATCGCGAGCGACCACCACGAAGGGACGGTGTGCGTCGCGCACGAGGGCATCTCGTGGTTCAGTATCCCGGCGGCCGTCCTCCCGTCGGAGCGCACCTGGATGCTCGAACTCCTCGACGGAAAGCACTTCCCCCTGCGCTTCATCTCGTACGGCAAGGATGGCGTGACCGAGGAGACGCGCGTCGAGATTACGAAGATCGACAAGAAGCCTCTGCCGGCTTCCGACTTCGAGTACCCGCCCGACTACCGGGTGGTGGATCTCGACCAGATGTTCCAGGGCCTAGGAGGAATGCCGGCCGGGATGGGAGGGGGCGCGCCTCCGGGGATGCCGCCTGGAATGCACCCGGGGATGCCGCCCGGGTTCACGATGCCCCCCATGCCCCACAAGGCACACCAGCCCTAGCCCGAGCCTAGGAAGGCGACGGCTTCAGGAGGGCGAGGACCATGGCGCCCATGCTCGACTGGGCGGGGACGACGTGTGCGGGCGCGCCAAGGTCGGCGAGGACGCGCGCGGTCGTGGGGCCGATGGCGGCGACGGTCACGCGGGTGCGAAGGGCCTCGGCGAGGGCGATGCGGGAGCCGAGCGATTCGGCGACGTCGAACAAGTGCTTGGCCTGGATCTGCGTGGTGAAGGCGACGGCGTCGACGCGGCCGGCGACGATGTCCCCGACGAGCTCGCGCAGGGCCGCGGGGTCTGCGGGGAGCGCCCAGGCATAGGGCTGCACTTCGACGACTCGGGCTCCGCGGGCGGAGAGCGCGTCAGGCACCGTGCGCGAACCTCCACCGTCGTGGATGAATACGGCGTCCCGATGGTGCACGTCGACTCCCTCGAGCGCGGCGAGAAACTCTCTCGTCGTGTGAGGAGCGGGTGCGCGCACCTGAGCGGTGAGTCCCTCGCGCTTCAGCACCGCGACGGGCTTGGGACCACGGCAAACGAGCGTGGCCTTCGCCAGCGCGGCATGAAGCTCTTCGCGGCGTCCGAGGGTCGCCGCGACGGTGAGCCATCGGTCGAGTCCGACGCCCGTCGCGAGCGCAACGACCGCACCTTCCTTGGTGCTTGCGTCGATCGCCAAGGCCGCGCTCGCGGCGCATTCGCACTCCACTTCGCGAAGCGCCGGCACGCACACCGGTTCGCCACCGTGACGGCACACGAGCGACCCGAGCTCGCTCTCTCGCCTCGCCTCGAGCAGCGCGACGCGCATGGGCCTCGGGGAATCGCTCAACCTGGGCCTCGCATGTCCACGAGGAAGGCTAGGATGAGCGCTCGCTTTCTTCCACGGCCCCTTGGCGGAACGGCAGACGCAGTGGATTTAAAATCCGCGGCCCGTAAGGGCGTCCGGGTTCAACCCCCGGAGGGGCCACCATCGGACGATCGCCCGACGTCGTCGGGTCGGTGCTCAGCGGCGGGCGGGGCCCCGCGTCGGCCGGCTCGGCGGGAAGTTCGTCAAGTGAGGTAGGGGCCGGCCGAGACTTGCCCCACCCGCCGCCTCCGCTCCGACCCGACGACGTGGGCTCTGTGCAAAGCCGCATTCTTGGCCACGGGACCGGCGGTGGTACGCTGCGACCTGATGGGCGACGTGCTCCAGATGGCCTTCACGGTCGAGCAGGTGCGGGCGCTCACCGGACTCAGCGCCCACCAGCTCTCCTACTGGGTCGAGACCGAGTTCTTCCAGCCTGACCTCAGCCACGGAGGCACGGCTCGCCTCTTCACGTTCCGCGACGTCGTCGGTCTGCGCGCCATCGCGATCCTCCGCAACGAGCAGGGCATCCCGCTCCAGGAGTTGCGCAAGGTCGGGGAGTGGCTGCTCAAGTACCACCACAAACCGTGGTCGGGCTTGCGTCTCTTCGTAAGCGGCCGGCGAGTGTACGTCTCCGACCCAGACACGGGCGCGCGGCTCGGCGCGCGCGACCCGGAGCAGGCGTACCTCCCGACGGTCGACTTGCTGAAGATCGCCAATGACACAGGTGAGCGTGTCGAGGTGTTGCGGCGCCGCCGGCAAGAACAGTACGGCAAAATCGAGAGGAAGAGAGATGTCGCACGCAATGCCCCCCGCCTCTCGGGCACCCGCATCCCGACCTCAGCCATCTGGGCGTTCCATCTCGCCCACTTCTCCGCCGACCAGATCGTTCGCGAGTACCCAACGCTAACCGAGGCCGACGTGCGCGCGGCGATTGAGTACGAGGGGCAGCACCAAAAGAAGCGTCGCGCCAACTAGCGGCATTCGAGGGGCTGCCGATGATGTTGCTCATCGACGAGGACGTCCCTGCCGCGGTCGTCGAGCTCCTCCGTTCTCGGGGTCATGACATCCAGACGGTGGTCGAGGCGTTCGGCCAGCACCAGACGCCCGACCACGCCGTGGTGGGCTGCGCCAACGCACGCCGTCGGATCGTCGTCACATTCAACCTGCGTCACTACAACCGCCTGGTCTGTCGCGCCCCCCTGAAGGGCTACGACCGGTTTCCCGACGCGGGCCTCATTATCTGCCAGTGTCCGCACCCTGTCGGGCGGGCGCGCCTCGAGCAGTTCATCGAAGCCATCGAGCATGAGCACGACTTCCTAGAGAGGCAGCGAGAGGGGGACCGGCGGCTCATCGTTCAGATCACGGAGACACTTCTCAAGGTGGTCCGCTGAGTGCAGTAGAGAGAGTCGTCTACGCATCGAGCGCACATCGCAGATGTGGGCGTCCGCATGGGGTGAAGCCTCTGCTCAAACTCTACGGACTCGACGTTGCAAACGTAGCACTTGGAGAGAGGCTTCGCGCTCATCTGAGGTCGGTCTTTCCATGACCTTCGGCAAGCCGCTAGGCAACGACCTCGGGTTCAACCCCACGGGCCCACCATCTACTGACCCAAGGTCTTCTGCGCCTTCTCCGCCTCGCGCACGGCGCGGGCCCTCACTGCCGTCCGGTATGCGTCGGAGTCTTGATCGACCGTGTCCCAGGCACCTCGAATGTCGATGCAGTTCTTCCTGTACACGTCGCTCTTCGTGAGCGTGTCCAGGTTGTAGTAGCGGCCCTTGATGCCAACGGTGACGCCCGGCGCGGGGTCTCCCTTCGTCACGCCCTTCTCCGCGTCCATCGTGCAGGTCGCGAGGACGGCATTCGTCGCAAACTGCTCCGCGCATCGCCTGGTAAGGCGGGACATTCCCTTCTTCCCCCTCACGAACCCTTCGAAGCCATTTTCGATATCGGCCGCCCCGGCATCCACGCCGGGGGCCAGCGTGAACGTGAAGTCGTCGCACTCGTCGAGAAGGTCGTCCTTCGTGAAGCTGGCCACACTCGTCGTCACGATGGTGGCCGCATCGCCGGCGGCCGCCGGACCTGCAGTGAGCGTGGGCCGCGAAGACGCCGAACCGGCCGCACCGTCCCTCCGCTTGTCGCATCCAGAGAAAGACGCGACGATCCCCACGAGCCCTATCACGACCCAACGCACGACCATGTCCTCCGGACCAACCAGACTACGTCATCCGGACGGTTGCGACTGAATCGGGAGTTCTTCGCGATGCTCCCCTTGGTCTCGAGCGTTCCCCCTACCGCCTCCCCAGCCCGCCGTCGTCGGGTCGGCGCGCAGGCGGCGGGTGGGGCAAGTCTCGGCCGGCCCCTACCTCACTTGACGATCTTCCCGCCGAGCCGGCCGACGCGGGGCCCCGCCCGCCGCCGAGCACCGACCCGACGACGGCGGGCAATCGCGCCTCGTCGCCGAAGGGGAAAGCGCCGCAGATGACTTTGGAATCCTCGGCCTCGTAGACTGAACCGCATGGGGATCCCGGAGGACGCGCTCTTCGCGGTCGCGCGGGTTCAGAGCACCTTCGCCGACGGGCACGACAGAGAGACGCTGTCGGTCGGCGCCGGCTTCTGGATGACGACGAGCGAGAAGCGCCCCGTGTTCGTCACGAGCCGGAACAACGTCGACCCCCGCGGGCTGCCTGAGTTCGGCAGCAGCTACCGGACCAAGCGCGTGGCCATCCAGCTCCGCGAACGGACGGCCCCGGGCCAGTTTGGACCCGGCGTCCGGTACTTCGTCCCCAAGGGCCTCGCGCGTGCCCTCTGGGTGCACGACGGGGCCGACGTGGCGCTGCTTGCTGTGGAAGACTGGACGGCCGACTGCGGCCGGTACGCCGTACCGCCCGGAATCCGAGAAGACGAAGTCGCCGGCTCCGCCACGTTCGCGACGGAAATAGACGCGGCCGACCCCGCGATGTTCGTCTGTTTCCCCGCGGGCTGGGCGGACGGCGACTGGGCGCTCCCCTTGGCGCGCACAGCGTGCATCGCTTCGAGACCGTCCGCCCCGTTTCGGCACGGCGCCATCGCGACCGAAGACGCGCTCCTCGTGAGCGGCTCCTCGTTCGGCGGCTCGCGCGGGAGCCCCGTCTGGGTCGCCCGGAGGAACCGGGAGAAGCGCGTTGCGCCGCGTCGGTTGATCGGCGTCATGTCCGGTCATCTCGACGCGGACGGAACGCCCGACCTTGCCGGCCTGTCGTATCTGACCCGGTCGACCAGCCTCCTCGAGCTCGTGGCGTCTGCACGCGCTGCGTCCTTCACGAGGACGGCGCCCTTCGACGGCCTGCATCCGATGGCCAAGGTGTAGAGACCCGAAATCGCGCGTATGCTTGTGCGCCATGGATCACTACAAGCTCCTCATCGACGGCGAACTCGTCAACGCCGCCAACGGCGAGACCTTCACCACGACCGACCCCGGCAACGGCCGCCCCATCGCGTCGGTCGCGCAGGCCGGCGACGCGGAGGTCGAAGCCGCGGTGACCGCGGCACGGAGGGCGTTCGACGATGGTCGCTGGAGCGGCCTCTCGCCGGGCGAACGCGCCGAGGCGATGATGGAGCTCGCGGACCTCATGCAGGCCCACATCGCGCAGCTCGCGATGGTCGAGGCGCTGGACTCGGGCGGCCTGATGTCGAGGACCACGGGCGACGTCTTCCAGAGCGCGCGCTTCGTCCGCGCGATGGCGAAGTACGCCGCACACGAGTTCCCCTGGGAAGAGAAGGTGCCCGGACGGAACCCCTTCTTCCCCGGACGCAACTACGTCCGCCGCGAGCCCATCGGCGTCTGCGTCGGGATCATCCCGTGGAACTTCCCGCTGCTCATGGCGGTGTGGAAGATCACGATGGCCACGGTCACCGGGAACACCGTCGTCCTCAAGCCGTCGCCCGAGACGCCGCTCTCGGCGCTGCTGCTCGGGCAGCTCGTCACGAAGACGCGCATCCCCAAGGGCGTCATCAACATCATCGTCGCCCCGGGACGCCGGGTCGGCGAGCTTCTCACCAGCCATCCGAAGGTGGACCGCATCGCGTTCACCGGCAGCACGCCGACGGGCAAGGCCGTCCTGAAGTCGGCGGCCGACACGATGAAGCGCGTCAGCCTGGAGCTCGGCGGCAAGAGCGCCAACATCGTCCTGCCCGACGCCGACATGGACGCGGCGGTCGACGGCGCGCTCTTCGCGTCGATGCTCCACTCGGGCCAGGTGTGCGAGAGCGGGACGCGCCTGCTCCTTCACGAGTCGATCTACGATTCGTTCGTCTCCGAGCTCACGAAGCGCGCGTCGAAGCTCGCGGTCGGCTATCAGCTCGACCCGCGCACGAAGGTGGGCCCCGTCATCAGCGCGCAGCATCGCGATCGCATCGAGGGGTTCATCACGGCCGGCAAGAAGGAAGGGGCGCGCCTGGTCGTCGGCGGCGAGAGAGCGCGCGTCGCCAACTTCGAAGACGGCTTCTACGTCTCGCCGACCGTGTTCGCCGACGTCGACAACAAGATGACGATCGCGCGAGAAGAGATCTTCGGCCCGGTTCTCAGCGTCATCCGCTTCCGGGACGACGACGAAGCGATCGCGATCGCGAACGACTCGGTGTACGGCCTGGCGGGCGGCGTGTGGACGCGGGACCTCGCGCACGCCGAGCGGGTCGCCGCGCGGTTGCGGACGGGGACGACGTGGATCAATGACTGGCACGTGTTCAACAACCACGCGCCCTTCGGCGGGTACAAGGAGAGCGGCATCGGCCGCGAGCTCGGGCACCACGGCCTCACGGAGTACACGGAGCTCAAGCACGTGCACGTCGGCACCGAGGGCGACCCGAACGCGAGGAGGGGCCACAGGCTCGTCGTCTCCCGCGGGAAGAACCTCGGCTTCGAGTTCGAGCCCGTGACACGGATCGTCTCCGGCCCCGGCAGCCTGATGCGGCTCTCGAGCGAGCTGGAGGCGCTGGGCAAGAAGCGCGTCCTTCTCGTGACCGACGCGGGCGTCGTCAAGGCGGGGCTCGTGGCGCGCGCGCGCGAGGCCCTGGGTGCCCGCATCGTGGCGGTGTTCGAAGAGGTGCCGCAAGACTCGGGGCTCGACGTGGTCGACGCGGTGGTCGCGCTCGGGCGCGCGAAGGAGGTCGACGCGGTCGTGAGCCTCGGCGGCGGCAGCGTCATCGACACGTCGAAGGCGGCGTGCGTGGCGCTCGCGGGCGGCCTTCGCGCCATCGAGACGCTGGGGCTTCACCAGCTCGACGGGCCGCAGATGACCCACATCTCGGTGCCGACGACGGCCGGCACGGGCAGCGAAGTGACGAACGCGGCGGTCATCAAGAACCACAAGCTTCGCATCAAGGGCTACATCGTCGATCGCTGGATCGTCCCGAACCTGGCCATCCTCGACCCGACGCTGACGGTGGGGCTACCTCGGCGGCTGACGGCGGCGACCGGTCTGGACGCGCTCACGCACGCGATCGAGGCGTACACCAGCAAGGCGGCGAACCCGATGGCGGACGCGCAGGCCATTCACGCCGTCCGCCTCATCGCGGCGAACCTCGTGCGGGCCGTGACCAAGGGAGACGACCTCGAAGCAAGGACGGCGATGCAGAGCGCGGCGACGCTGGCCGGATGGTCGATCAGCAGCTCGGCGGTCGGCCTCGTGCACTCGATGAGCCACACCATCGGCGCGCGCTACGAGGTTCCCCACGGGACGGGCAACGGGATCCTGCTGCCGCACGTGATGCGGTTCAATTCGGGGCTCCCTCAGGTGGCGGCGCGCACGGTCGACGTGGCCGTGGCGCTCGGCGTGTCGACCCACGGGATGAGCGCCGAGCAGGCCGCAGCGGCGGCCGCAGATGCCGTCGCCAAGCTGCTGATCGATTGCGGGCACCCCGCGAAGCTCTCCGAGGTCGGCGTACCGAGAGACGAGCTGGCCGCGTGCAGCGAGGTCGCGATGGTCGACATGGCAAACGCGGCGACGGCTCGCCGTGCGGCCTTCCCGGGCGAGATCGAGGAGATTTACCGCGCGGCGTACTGAAGGGGTTTCCCCCACCACACCCCAGAGCCCACGATTCGGCTGACGGGGAAAAAAGTTGGTCACCGTGTCGATCCAGGGGCGGCTCGTTCGTCGCTTCGATCGAAAGGTAAAGGAGGAGCCATGAAATATCTGACGTTCATCCGGCATTCCGAGTCGTATCGGGAGTCCCCGCCGCCGCCCGGGTTCATGGATGCGATGGGCAAGTTCGTGGAGAAGTCGCTCCAGAACGGCACCCTCGTCGATACGGGGGGCCTGCTGCCGAGCAAGGACGGCGCCCGCGTGCGGCTCGCCAACGGCAAGATCACCGTGACCGACGGTCCGTTCACCGAGAGCAAGGAGGTCATCGGCGGCTGGGCCATCCTGAAGGCGGAGTCGAAGGCCGAGGCGATCCGCATCGCGACCGAATTCATGGAGCTGCACCGGAAGCACTGGCCGGGGTTCGAGGGCGAGTCCGAAGTACGGCCGATGTTCGACCCCGGCATGGGCCCCGGCGCCAGCCGGTGAGCGCTTCGAGCGCACACACCCACGAGTCATTCACGAGACGTGAAGGAGCAAAACGATGCGAGTCATGGTGTTCGTCCCTGGAGACAAGAACTCCGAAGCGGGAACGATGCCGAGCCAGGAGCTGGTCGGCAAGATGATGAAGTTCAACGAGGAGCTCGTGAAGGCGGGCGTCATGCTGGCGGGCGACGGGCTCACCCCCACCTCGAAGGCCAAGCGCGTGAGGTTCTCGGGCTCGCAGCGGACCGTCATCGACGGGCCGTTCGCGGAGTCCAAGGAGCTCGTCGCGGGCTACTGGATCTGGCAGGTGAAGTCGATCGACGAGGCGGTCGAGTGGCTCAAGCGCGCGCCGTTCGACGGCGGAGTCGAGGTGACGCTTCGCCCCGTCTTCGACCCCGAAGACTTCGGCAAGGAGCTCACGCCGGAGCTGCGCGCGAAGGGAGAGCGACTGCGGGCCGAGGTCGAGCGGCAGCGTAGCCTCGGTGAGCGAGCGTGGCGGTGAGGCGACGGCGCCACGCGCAAGGCCGTCGAGGCGGTCTGGCGGATCGAATCCGCGCGGCTGATCGGCGGCCTCGTCCGCATAGTGCGCGACGTCGGGCTCGCCGAGGACCTCGCGCAGGGGGCCCTCGTCGACGGCGATGGAGCAGTGGCCGGCGACGGGCATCCCCGGAGAACCCCGGCGCGTGGCTCATGGCCACCGCGAAGAATCGCGCGATCGATGAGCTCCGGCGGCGGCAGATGCAGGACCGCAAGCACGACGAAGCTCGAGAGAGAGTCCTCCGAGCTGCCCGCGCGGCGGCCCGACCTCGAGACGGCCATCGACGAGGACGTCGGCGACGACCTGCTCCGGCTCATGCTCATCGCCTGCCACCCCGTCCTCTCGAAGGACGCGCGCGTCGCGCTCACGCTGCGCCTGCTCGGAGGGCTCACGACCGACGAGATTGCCCGCGCGTTCCTCGTGCCGGAGCCGACGATCGCGCAGCGCATCGTGCGGGCGAAGCGAACGCTCGCCGAGGCGCGCGTCCCCTTCGAGGTGCCGCGCGGGGCCGGAGCTGTCGGCGCGGCTGTCCTCGGTGCTCGAGGCCATCTACCTCATCTTCAACGAGGGCTACGCGGCCACCAAGGGCGACGACTGGACGCGCCCCGCGACTGTGCGAGGAGGCGCTGCGGCTCGGGCGCATCCTCGCCGAGCTCGTCCCGCAGGAGGCCGAGGTCCACGGGCTCGTCGCGCTCGATGGAGATCCACGCGTCGCGTCTGCGCGCGCGCGTCGGACGCCTCGGGCGAGCCCATTCTTCTTCTGGATCAGGACCGCTCTCGCTGGGACCAGCTCCTCGTCCACCGCGGGCTCGCGGCGCTCGCGCGCGCCGAGGCGCTCAAGCAGCCGCTCGGTCCCTATGCGCTGCAGGCCGCGATCGCCGGGCTGCCACGCTCGGGCGCGCACGGCCGCGAGAGACGGACTGGAACCGCATCGTCGCGCTCTACGACGCGCTGGTCGAGCTCACGCAGTCACCGGTGGTCGAGCTGAATCGCGCCGTGGCCGTCTCGATGGCGTTCGGGCCTGCCGCTGGGCTCGAGCTCGTCGACGCGCTCGTGAAGGAGCCGGCGCTGGCGTCGTATCACCTTCTCCCCAGCGTGCGCGGCGACCTCCTCGCGAAGCTCGGCCGCAACGACGAGGCGTCGCGAGGAGTTCGAGCGCGCGGCCGCGCTCGCGCAGAACGCCCGCGAGCGACGGGTGCTCCAAGCACGCGCCCAGGCGTGCAGGGCGCGGGATCCCTCATGAGGACTATCCTGAAGACAAAAAGCGAACGAGAGAAAGAGAAGGGCTCGCTGCCCTCCTCGTCCTCCGTTCGTCTTCCGAGGGCGTGCGCGATGTGGCGCGCGCGTCGTATCAGCCGCCTTCGGCCGGCGCGTCGCTCGCGGTGGCGCTGTCGCCCGTCGCGCTGTCACCGGTGGCGCTGTCGCCTGTCGCGCTGTCACCGGCTGCGCCGTCCTTGCCACCCTCCGTGCCACCGTCGCCGCCGACGTTTTCGCACTGAAGGTTGCCGCCGATGCACGTGAGAGCGGTCATGGCGGCCATGTCGGCGGAGCCGGCCATCTCGATCAGCGTCGAGGCCATGCTCATGTTCGCCGCCGCGCCCATGAGCGCGGTGAGGTAGGCGTTGTTGCAGACGCAGTCGGCCGCGCACGCGGTCAGCTGCGTCTTGCAGGCCGCCTGGAAGCATCCCCAGACCGCGCCGCCGTCAACCGTCGCGGGACTCGCAGGATCCAGAACGCACGGCACGTCTGCGCCGGTCCCCGTGTCCTCGGGGGTCGTCACCACGTCCATTGCCGCGTCAGTTCCCGCCACTGCGGGGCTCGGGCTGCTGCTCGAACACGCCACCGCCACCGCGCAAGCCGCGACAACCGAGGCACCCAAGAAGATTCGCCACATACGCATGATGAAAGCCCTCCAAGTCTGAGGAGCGAGCTATCACGGAACTGTAACAATCGCCAACTCTTTTCGCCGCTGCCCGTCTATTCGTCCCCCTCGCCGCAGTTGGCGGGATAGCCGGACGTGGGGTCGACGCCGTCCTCGCAGATGTCCTCGGGGCCCTGGTTGTAGTGCGCGAGGGCGAAGGCCTGGAAGGCGACGGGATCGAAGCAGCGGGCCCGGAGCGTCCAGCCCCACGCGCTCGCGGCGAAGGGGACGTCGAGCTTCGGGTCGGGGGTCATCAGGCTCCTCCTCAAGACCCCCTCGCCGAGCGAGTAGCACTCCGGATCGTCCGGCAGCCCGGCGAGCATCTGGGACGCGGCCGCGACGTCCGAGTCGCACCCGGCCGGGCAGTTGTACGAGAGCACGATGGTCCCGTGCTCGAGGTTGTGCACCCAGAAGCCCTCGGGGATCGCGGTCGTGTACGTCATGTACGCGGCCCAGACGGGGTAGTGATTGCCCGACGACGGAGGCTTCGTTTCGTACTCGACCACCGAGCAGACCGGCACGTGCGTGCGCCCCTCGATGGTCTGTTGCTGGATGACCGCCCCGCAAGGCCCCTCTGGCGCGCTCGCCTCGTACGCCGCGGCGTCGGCCACGCCTTTCTCCTCGGTGGACTGGCCGCAGGAGCCGCCGAGGATCAGGAGCAAGACAAAAGGGAGCGCGCGGAGCGACCTCAAAGCTGGCGCGATCGTACCACCGGGGTGTGCTACGAGCCTCCCATGCGAGAACAGATTGTCGGGCCCCGCTTGCCTGGTTTGCGCACGCTCGTGCTCGACGTCGCCCTGCGGGTCCGCATGAAGCGCAGGAACCGCTCGCACGTCGTCACCGCCGAGGGGCTGCGTATCGGGGCGCGCCGCTTTCGCGAGTCGATGGCGCGCATCAAGCAGCCGCCCTTCGTCGCCATCGACGCGACGACGTCCGGCGGGCGCCCGGCCGAATGGGTGCATCTTCGGAGCGAGGGCGGCGGCGCGAGTCCGGTGAAGGGGGCTTCGAAGAGGGTGGTCCTCTACTTCCACGGAGGCGGGTTCTTCATGAGCTCGCCCGTCGAGCACCGCGGGCTCACGTGGCGGATGGCGAGGGCGTGCTCGGCCCGGGTGCTGGCGGTCGACTACCGCAAGGCGCCCGATCACGCGTTCCCCGCGTGGCTCGACGACGCCCTTGCCGCGTACAAGGAGCTCCTGGCGAGCGGTCACGAGGCCTCGGA
This sequence comes from uncultured delta proteobacterium, assembly GCA_963847465.1. GTDB lineage: Bacteria > Myxococcota_A > Polyangia > Polyangiales > Polyangiaceae > Palsa-1150. Next base: position 122,353 of record CAWKAF010000054.1, read on the forward strand.
CATCATCGTCTCGGGGGATTCGGCGGGGGGGAACATTGCGCTGGCGCTCACACACAGGCTCCGACGCGAGGGGCTGCCGATGCCGGGCAAGCTCGTGCTCTTCTCGCCGTGGGCCGACCTCGCCTGCCAGGGGCAGAGCTTCCACAGCAACGCCCGGCGCGACGCGATGTTCAACCCGGGCGCCGTGCGCGCGCTCGGCAGCTTCCTGACGCACGGACGCGACGCGTTCGATCCGGAGGTCTCGCCCGCGTACGCCGACTTCCGCGGGTTCCCCGACATGCTCGTCTTCGCGGGATCGACCGAGGTGTTCCTCGACGACGCCCGTACCGTGGCCCGTCGCGCCCGCGAGGCAGGCGTTCGAGCCGAGCTTTACGTCTACCGCCACATGCCGCACGTCTTCCCGATGTTCGCGGCGGTCATCCCGAGCGCAAAGGGCGCCTTCACGACGGTAAAGCGGTTCGTCGAGGCGTAGCCCCGCACATGAGCCGCGCCCTTCGACTGGCAGCAACCGCCATCTGGCCGCTGGTGCGGGCGTACAACGCGACGTTCGAGCGGCCGTCGCCGCAGCCGAAGTGGGCGCCGGCCCCGCTGCTCAAGCGCCGCGAGCGCACGTTCCCCCAGCTCGGCTGGCCGCGCGAGACCGACTCGCTCTGCCCGCGCTGCGTGAAGGAGGTCCGCACCGCGATCCTCGACGGAGAGCGCGGACCTGTCGACGCTCGTCGACGGGCAAGCCCGGGCGAGATCCGCGCGCGCATCGTCGAGGAGGACGGCGCAGATCGTGCATGACGAAGACGTGCGCAGACGCACGGCGCGCTTCGAGGACGTGATGTCCATCGACCCGGCGTTCACCGCGCGCATCGAGCGGCTCTATCCCGGGCCGCGACTTCCTCGCGCCGCTGACGAAGCTGCGCGACCACGGCACGTCGAGCATCAAGTACGGGCGCGGCAGCGTCCTCACGGTCGACCTCACGAACCGCTGCAACATGATGTGCGACCCGTGCTTCATGGACGCCAACCAGGTCGGCTTACGTCCACGAGCTCGAGTGGGACGAGATCGCGAAGATCCTCGACGACTCGCTCACCATCCAGCCGCGCCGCCAGATGAGCGTCCAGTTCTCCGGCGGCGAGCCGACGCTGTCGCCGCACTTCCTGCGCGCCATCGCGTACGCGCGGGACGAACGGCTACTTCTGCGTGCAGTGCGCGACCAACGGCGTCCGCTTCGCGCAGGACCCGAGCTTCGCGAAGCGAGGCGAAGGCGGCCGGCCTCCGCCTCGCGTACCTGCAGTTCGACGGCGTGACGAACGAGGCGAACGCGCACCGCAAGGTCGGCAACCTCTTCGACGTGAAGCTGCGCGCCATCGAGAACCTCCACGCCGCCGGGGATCGACGTCGTCCTCGTCGTCACGGTCGTGCGACGGCGTCAACGACGATCAGGTCGGGCCGATCGTCGACTTCGCGATCGACGAACGCCGACAAGGTCACCGTCGTCTAGCTTCCAGCCCGTGAGCTTCACCGGGCGCGACGAGGACATCTCCGACGACGACGCGCGAGGCAAGCGCTACACGCTGTCGCCACCTCGCGCACGACATGCAAGGCGCAGACCGGCGTGACCGAGCCGCTGCGCGACTGGTTCCCGCTCTCGGCGCTCGGGCCCGTTCAGCGACCTGACCGACCTCCTGCTCGGCGAGCGCGCCGACTGGGGCGCGCTCAAGTGCGGCTGCCACCCGAACTGCGGGATCGGGACGGTCCTCTTCGTCAACAAGAAGCACGAAGCAGATGGTGCCCGCTCACCGAGTTCCTCGACCTCGAGCGGCTCCTCGCCGACGTGCAGGACATCACGGACGCCGCGCAGCCGCGCGCGGTCACGCTGGCCGAGATCGCGCTCGCGCATCCTGCAGGCACTTCGACGCCCGAAGCGCCCCGCGAGGCTTCGGCCTGGCGACGCTCGTTCGAGCAGTTCCTCAGCCAGACGGGGGCGCGCGGCGACAGCGTCGGCGAGTCGCGCGGACGACGCGCACGAGTTCGAGTGGCGCGTGCTCTTCGTCGCCGGGATGTGGTTCCAGGACCTCTACAACTACGACTTCCGCCGCACCGAGATGTGCATCATCCCCTACGGGACGCAGGATGGGGGAGATCAGCTTCTGCGCGTACAACACGGGCGTCGGCTGGCGGAACGTCGTCGAGAAGATGCACGCGTCGGCCAATCTGGCCGAGTGGTACCGGACCCGTGGCCGGCATCCCGTGTACGCGAAGAACCAGAAGCTGGTCCTGCCGCCCTCGAAGAAGGGCGGAGTGCCGGGTGCTCTCGATGGGAGGCGCCTGCCCATCGTCGATTGAAAAGCGCGGCCCTTCGTGGCGCCGGGCGAAAGGGCGGTGTAGGTTCGAGTGTCGGTCACGTGCGGCCGACACTTCTCTGGGGAGGAGCGCTTGCCATGCGTGACAGTCTGCGCCGGATCGCGCTGAGTCTGGTCCTCGCCGTGCCCGTCGCCGGGTGCGCGACCGGCAGCCCCGTCACCGGCCCGCCCGCCGAGGGCGATGACGACTTCGCGCACCAGGACTCGGGAGGCTCGGTGCCCGACGCCACGTTGAAGACCGGCAGCGAGACGGGCGCGGAGGAGACGGGCGCCGAAGACACGGGCGTACTCGACGGCGCGGAGGACGCGAGCGCCCTCGACGGGACGGACGACGCGGGCAGTATGGTGGACGGAAGCGGGCAGTCCGACGCGACGAGCGAAGCCGGCTCGACGGCCGACGGAGGCGATGGCGGGCAGAGCGTCGACGGCGGCACGACGAGCGACGCGGCGCAGGACGGATCCGGAGCGGTCGACGCGAGCGAAGGCGGCTCGGAAGACGCGAGCCTCGACGCGACCGGCACGGGCGACGCGGGACAGACGGACGCGGGCGCGGCGGACGGTGCGGCGCTCGATGCGAGTCACCCGGACGCGGGCTCGGGCGTGCCCCACTGTCCGCAGTCGACGAACGACAGCACCGGTATTTACGTGACGCCCACGGGCGCCGACGCGACGGGCTGCGGGGCTTCGCGCGGTGCGCCCTGCTTGACGATCGCGGGAGCCATCGCGTCCACGAGTTACTTTGCGGGTCGGGACACCATCTACGTGGGCGCCGGGACGTACGTCGAGAAGGTCACGCCTCCGGCGGGGGTCACGATCATGGGCGGTTGGCAGGTCAGCGGCTCGACGTGGACGTTCGACTGCGGCACCACCCCCGAGGCCGACGTCATCGTGCAGGCGCCGTCGACCTCGAACGTCACGGTGCTCGCCTCGAGCGTCGGCGGCGCGGTCACGCTCTCGACTCTGACGATCGAGAGCAAGGCGACGGCGAACGCGGGCGAGTCCCTCTACGGAGTCTTTGCGACGGGGACGACGACCCAGATCACCCTCACGAACGTCGCCGTGACCATGGCGAAAGCGGGCGACGGGCAGACCCCGGCCCAGGCTGGAAGCGGATCCGCCGCGGCGGCGACGTGCACCGCGGGCGACGGGGCCAGCGCGACGACGCCGGGGTCGACAGGCACCGGCGGGCCCATCGGCACATTCTCGGCGACCGGATTCACCAGCCGCCTCCGGCGGCACGGGTGCGGCAGGCACCTCGGGTGACAGCGGCACGGCGGCGCCGGCGCCGACGCCCGTCCCATACAGCAGCTGCACGGGCACCGCGTGCACGGCCTCTTCGGCGTCGTGCGTGGGCACCCAGGGGTCGAACGGCTGTGGGGGCGGCGGCGGCAAGGGCGGCGCAGGCGGCGGCGGCGGCGGCAGCAGCATCGCTCTCTTCGCGTTCGACGCCAGCGTCACGATCGACAGCGGCTCGTACACGGCGGGCTACGGTGGCGACGGTGCCGCGGGAGGCAGCGGCGGCGGCGGCACGACCGGGAGCTCCGGCGCGGCCGGGGCAGGAGCGAGCTGCACGTCGTCGACCTGCACGAACATCTTCTGCTTCGCCAACCTGCCCAACAACAACATCTCCGCGGCCGCAGGCGCGGCGGGCGGCACGGGCGGCACGGGGAGCGCCGGTGGTCAGGGCGGCGGCGGCGCAGGCGGTGACTCGTACGCCGTCATCACCGGAGGCGCAGCAACGGCTGGGCTCGTGCTCGTCGGCTCTCCAGCTCTAGCGAGCGGCGCGCCCGGAACAAGCCTCGGCAACGGAACGAGCGGCGTGGCGAGTGCCCAGGCGAGCTTCTGAGCCGCACGAGAGTGTTCGCATCGGAGCGTCTGCGTCGGTAAAGTCTCTCGGTCTTGCTGCTTCGCCGATCGGTCGCGCTCTGCGCTCTGGCTCTGACGGGCCTCTTTGCCGACGGAGCCGGGGCACGCTCGGCAGCGCTGCCGTCCGCGTCCCGCTGGACCGACGCCACGCTGGACGCCATGATCGACGCCGCGACCGAGCGCGCTCTCGCGCCCGGCGCCTCGGAGCACACGCGACTCGCCGCGCTCGCGACGATCGCCGAGCTCGCGAAACGCTGGGACCCGGTACACGCGCGCAAGGCGTTCGAGCGCATCTCCACCGACCCGACCTCGTCGACCGGCGAAGCCTACGAGGTGCGCGACCAGGCCGCCGTCCTCGCCCGCGAGACGGCGACCGACGAGGGGACGGAGCAAGGCGCCCGCGCCGATCGGCAGCTCGGCGTGATCGATGCGCTCTCGCTCCTCGGCCCCTTCCGCGACACCGGCGGCGGTCTGGACGCCAAGGACGGTCCCGAGGCGTCGGCGACGGCGTTCGGAGACGCGCATGCACGCTATTCGTGGGGCAGCTACGAGGTCGCCTGGCGCGTCGTGCCCCGCTCGTTCGCGACGATGCAGGGCGTCCCGCTCGACCTGTTCGTCTCTCCGCGCAAGGAGAGCTGCACGTGGCTGGCCTCGAGGCTCACGGTGGCGAGCGATCAGAAGCTGGTCTTGCGCCTCGCGGCCACCGGGCAGGCTCGCTTGGTGTTCGACGGCGTGGACATCGCGCGCGACGACGCGGTGCACGAATCGGCGGGCTTCGACCGCATCGCGGCGCGGGTGCACGCGACGGCGGGAGCGCACCTGCTGGCCGCGAAGGTGTGCGCAGGCGCCATCGACGACGAGGGGCGCGTCCGCCTCCGGGTCACGGACGAATCGGGCCAATGGCCACAGGGGCTCGTGGCCAGCGCCGAGCTCGCAGGACTGCCGGCGCGCCCGGCCCATGCGCGACCGACGGTCGTCGACAAGATGACCACCCCGCTCGCCCGATCGATCGACGCGTCGGCCGGCAGCGACGTCGACGCACGGCTGGACGCGGCCGTCCTCCGCACGCTCGGCGGCGCGGACGATCTGCGCAGCCCGCGGGCGCCGGGGCTGCTCGCGGCGCTCGCCGACGGCGCCATCGACGCCGATCGCCTCGCCTTCACCGCATGGCTCGCTCCCAGCGGCGCGAACCGGAGCGCATGGCTCAATCGCGCGCACGCCGACCCGTCCGGCGACGCGCGCACGAAAGCGTTCGTCGAGCGTCGGCTCGTCGAGCGGCACCTCGACGCGGGGCTCGCGGACTGGGCGATGGCACTGCTGCGGGGGTCGAGTCACGGCGTCAGGCCGACGACGAGGGCGTGTTGCTCGACGGCGCAGCGTGGACGTCGCGCTCGGGACCGACGCGCTCCGGCTTCGCGCGATGCGCCTCGTCGCGTCGACGACGCACGGTCGCGTACCGCCGGGCGCGCTGCTCGAGGTGCTCGCGCAGCTCGCGGCGTCGTTCGATCCGGCGCTGACGCTGGCCGCCCGCGAAGCCCTCGCGGCTCGGGACGGCGACTACGGTTCCTCGCTCGTCCTGGCGATGACGGCACGCGGGCGCGACGCCGTCGTAAGCGCGGCGCAGCGAGCCTTCGCCGGGGGCGTCGACTCCGCCGACGAGGCTCTCGCCGTGGCTCAGACGGTTGCCCAGGCCGGGGCCCACGACGAGGCCCGCGCGCTCTACGAGCAGCTCGCGCGCTGGGCACCGAACCGCGCCGCGCGTCTGGGCTGGCCTCGCGCAGGAGACCGGCGCTTCTGGCGCGGACGCGATCGCGGGAGGAGACGATCGCGGCGGCGCTGCGGCGTGCCCGCGAGCTCGACCCGGGCGAGGCGCGCTACCGTGCGGAGCTCGCGCTGCGGTCCCACGTGACGACGACCGCCGAAGGCGCGCGACGACGAGAAGTACATGGTGCCCTCGCAGACCATCCTGGCACGCAGGCGGGGCGCACGGCAGGAAGGCACCGACGCCCCCGAGGTCGCGGACCGCGAGCTTCACTGGCTGCGCGCCGTCGTGATGCACCCCGACCGGCGCGTCTCGGAGCTGGTGCACTACGCTCGCGAGATCGTCATCCCTCCCCGCACGGAGGACGAGCTCTACGAAGAGATCCCGGCGGAGGGCGAGCTCACCGAACTCCTGCGCGCGCGCGTGCACCGAGCCGACGGCGGCACGGCCTTTCCGGTCGAGGAGGCGAACGACGACGCGCGACCGCGCATCCGGTGGCCCGAGCTCGGCCCGGGAGACGTCGTCGAGGTCGCCTTCCGGTCGTGGACGGCCGGTCCCGTCGGGGGCCGAGCGGACCCGCCGTTCTACCGCCTCGACTACGCGGGCGGCCTCTCCACGCACCCCGTGCTCTACAACGAGGTCGACGTCGAGTCGCCGGCCGATCGGCCCATCTACGTCGACGTCGTCAACGGGAAGGCCGACCGCCACGAGGAGAAAGACGAGGACGGTCGCCACGTGATGCGCCTGCGTCTGGGACGCCCCGCTGAGCGTCCCCGACGAGCCGCTCGCGCCTCCGCATGAGCGAGGTATTGCCCGACGCTGGTGCTGTCGACGTTCAAGGACTGGAGCGCCTTCCGCGCGTGGTACGGAGAGGCCATCCAGGGGTTCACCGAGCCGGACGCCCAGGTGCGCGAGCTCGCCGCCAAGCTGACGCACGGCAAGACCACGCGGCGAGGCGAAGCTCGAGGCCCTCTTCGACTTCGTCGCCGACGACATCCGCTACGTGAACTACGTCAGCGGCGAGTGGTGGCTGCCGAACCGCCCGCAGCAGCTCCTGGCGCGACGCGAAGGCGACTGCGACGACAAGGCCCTCCTGCTCATCACGCTGCTCAAGGCGACCGGGATCGAGGCGCAGGAGGTCATGGTGCAGACGCGCCTGACCGGGCAGCCGTCGATCCTGCGTGCGCGCGGCGCGGCGATCCCGCTCTTCGACCACGGCATCGCGTTCCTGCCAGGGCCCGGGCGGCGAGGACATACCTCGACGCGACGAGCCCGCAGTCGCGCCTCGGGCCGTTGCCGTCGATGGACGCTCGCGCCGTGGCGCTGCGTATGGACGGCCCGGCCGAGATCGTGGAGCTGCCGTCGAGCTCCCCGGACGACCACGGCGTCGACGCGACGTGGACCATCGCCCTCCGTCCCGACGGAAGCGCCGATCTCGAGGGCGAGGAGCGAGCGACGGGCGACGACGCCTTCTGGATGCGGACCTACCTGACCGAGCCCGGAGCGAGGGCGCAGTGGGTGGAGGATCACCTGGTCGGAGCCTGGTTTCCGACCGTCGAGGTCGACAAGAAGGTGGACTTCCGCGGCGATCTGCCGCGTGGCGCGGCCGACGACGCGGTGGCGAGCGCGCTCGAACGGCCTCGCACGACACGAGGCGCAGGAGCTCGTCTTGCCGCTCTCGCCGTCGCAGACGCTCGCGTCGCAGCTGGCGCCGCTCGTGAAGCGGACGTTGCCCGTGTGGCTTCCGCCGCACGTCGCGCCGCGGAAGGAGTCGCGCACCATCCGCGTCGTCGCCCCCAAAGGGTGGACGCTTCGAGCCCCCTCCGCGTAGCGGCGACGAGAACGGCGGAGCGTTCGGCCGCGCGCACCGGAGATCGCTCGCGATCCGCACGACAAGCAGACCATGTTGGTAGAGCTCACAGTCGTGTTCGACCAGAGCAAGGTCCCGGTCGACGACTACCCGAGGTGGCGCGCATGGGTCCAGCGCGTCGACGCGCTGATGCACAAGAGCCTCCGGCTCGTACCGGCCGGGGGGACGCCGTGAGGAGCCCTGTCCTTCTCCTCTTTCTCTTCGGCGTCGCCGTCGTGGGCGGGACGCCGGCGTGCGCCATGCCCGCCGCTCGGACGCCGTCGATGTCGCGAGTCGCGCTCCCCGGCGCGTTCGCGGACGCATTCCGCGTGGACGCAACCGGGGATCCGCACGACGCGATCCGGGCACATCTCGATGTGGTGCGCGCGGCGGCGGTCGCCGATGGGGACCCATGGCAACTGGCCGCCCTTGAAGCGTCTCTCGACGCCCTCGCGACGACCACGATGCCGGCGCTCGGCGACGCAGCCCCGGACGCGGCGTTGGCGAATCGCACCGCGGAGCGCGAAGCCATCGCTCGAGAGCTCGCGCTCGCCGCGCGAGACGCGAGGGGCCCCTTCGGCAGGGCGCTCATCGCCCGCGCGCTCGTGTCGATGGCGCAGCACCGCGGGGACGCGCAGGCGGCGGCGACCCAGCGTGCAGCCAGCGGTTGTGCGGAAGAGGCCCTGGTCATCGGGCCGACGACGTGGGCGCCGGTGACGGGCGTCGAAACGCCGGGCCCAATCGACCGCGCCGACGCCCGCATCGAAGCGGCGTACGCGACCGGCAGCGCGTTCGGGACGGACGCCCACCCGACAGTCGTGCGCGGACGCGGATGCTCGCTCGACCTATCGGCCGAGAGCGCGCGCCCGGGCGTCCGCGAGGTCGTCGTCGATGTGGACGTTCCGAGTCCGCAGCGCGTTGGCCTCGTGCTCCGGGCCCACGGTGCAGCCGTTCTGCGGGCCGGGGCTACCGAGATCATCCGGCGGTCGTTCGAGCTGGGCGACGGCGACGCGGCTCGCTTCGCGACCGTCGTGGCGACGGCGGGCAGCTTGCGGGTGGTCGCCCGCGTCGGGACGGCCAAGGAGGACGACTCGGTCGAGATCGACGTCCTCGGCGAGGACGGCGCGCCGCTGCACACGCGGGCCCCCGCGGTCGGATCGACGTCGAGCGCGCGGGTACGAGAGGTCGCGGCGATGAGCCTCCCGACGCCCCGGACCGACGACGAGGTCCTTCTCGCGGCAGCCTCGGCCATCGCCTGCGGAAACCCTCGTGACGCGGAGCGTATTCTCTGGGACGCCGCGACGCGCTCGGCCGCGCGCCCAGACCTGGCGCTCGTCTACGCCCGGGCCGTCGAGACCGCACGCGATCTATCCGCCGCCACGCGCGCCGAGCGCGCGCGCAGCGCTTACGAGCGCGTCCTCGAGACCTGGCCGACGAGCTGGGAGGCGACCATCGCGCACGCCGTCCTGGCGGGGGTACGGCGAGGGCGCTCTGAGGCCGGGGTGGAGATCCTGGCGGACCTCGACGCCCGCCGCGCACGATTGCGCGCGGGCCCGGTGCCCCGGTGGCTCGTCCTATGGGTCGACGCGTTCGATGCTCTCGTCAGCGGCCGCGAACACCTCTTCGACCGGGCCCATGCGGCGTTGCAGCGCATCCGCGGAGCCGGCGCGGGAGCCCTGGCGACCGACGCCGAGGATGCGGCGACTCCGCGCGTCGGAGTCGAGCTGGTCGCGTCGGCGTGCGACATGTCCAGCGCGGCGGCGCACGACACGCTTGCGTGCTTCGACGCGCTGCGCTCGATGGGAGACCGGGCCGGCGAGGCGCGTGAGCTCGCGCGCATCCGGGCCCTGCTCGGCGCGCCGGACGCCCTTCGGCCGCTCGAGCTCCGCGAGGCGCTCGCGGCCGGCGACGACGCCGCGGCCAGGCGCGCGCTCGAAGCGATGCTTCCCGGAGAGCGCACGATGGCCGCCGCGTCGATGCTCCTATCCGCGGGCGACGACGCACGGGCCGTCTTGCTTCGCATCGCCGGGGGCAGCCGCGACGCGCCAGGCTCGATCGGTCCCCTCTTGCGAGCCGCGGGCGACGACCCGACCGGAACCCTCGACGCCGACGCCGAACGCATCGCCGCGCAGGATCGCGTCCAGCCCATCCTTCCGAGCGCGGCCACGGCCGTCCTCGCCCACCGCGAGCGCTACGACGTGTCGAAGGAAGGCCTGGTCCACTGGCTGCTGTTCGACGTGCGTCGCGTCAGCGGGACGACGGACGTCGAGGAGAACGCGCAGGCCGCGGCACCCGACGTCTGGGGGCGGTCGGCCACCCGCGCGCTCAGGCGCCGCATCTTCAAGAAAGACGGGCGTGTACTCGAACCCGACCGCACGCCGCGAGCCTCGCAGGCGCACGCGGACCTCTCGCAGCTGGAGCAGGGCGACGTGATCGAAGCGATCTACGAGGGATGGTCGCTGCCGGGCGACACGGGCGACGTCGGAATCGACACGCCCGACCTTCTGCCGGGGCGGACCGCGGTCCACGAGGCGACCATCGAGCTTGCGCTCCCGGCGACCCTGCAGGGATCCCTTTGGAGTCATCCCCTGCTCGGCAAGGCGGCCGAGCGCACGGAGGGGAGCCAGCGCGTCCTCACGTGGGGCGTGGTCGACCGGCCCTCGCGGCGCGTCGAGGACGGCGTACCGAAGATGGACCGCAACGTGAGCGTGAGCTTCTCGACTGCGCAGTGGAGGGACGTCGGCAGGGCGCTGCGCGAGACGATCGCGGCCCTCGACGAACACGACCCCGAGACGAGCCTGTGGGCCCAAAAGGCGGCAGGGCTCGGTCGCGACCCGGAGCACCCCCGGCGCGCGACGGTCGACGCCATCGTCGCCGCGACCGGCAGGGCGCTGCGCGAATCGGACGCCGGTACGCTGAGCGACTACGGGGGGACGATCGCGCCGGTGCAGGCCCAGACGGCGCGCACTTCCCTGGCTTCCCACGGCGGGAGCCGCTCGTGGCTGGTCCTCCGGGGGCTGCGCGAGCTTCAGGTGCCCTGCGACCTGGTGGTCGCCGAGAACGACCCGTACAGCGCCGACCCCGCGTTCCCGCCGCACTTCGGGCGGTTCGTGCACCCGCTGGTCGTCGCGCACCTCGCCGCCGGCCCGGACGGCCCCGGTGGCGACGTCTGGATCGACGCGGACGTCGCAGGACCGCCTTTGCCGGCGGGACGGATCTCCCCCGAGCTCCGTGGCCGGCTCGCGCTGCGCACCGACGGGACGATCGTTCCGATGCCTTCCCTCGGCTCGGGCGAGGACGAGCGCGACGAGGTGGACGTGCGCCTCGCGCTCGACGCACAGGGCAACGCACGCGGCACGTTCGCCATCGTGCTGCGCGGTCGCGATGCACAGGAGCTCGCCGAGGCTTTGCTGCGGATCGTGGGGGCGGAGAGGCAGCGCGCCCTTCGCGAGGTGGTGCTCGCCTGGCTCCCCTGGGCCAACGTGGACGACGTCCAGCTCGCGTCGAGCGAGGGCAGCTGGCAGGTGAGCCTCCGCGCGGACGTCAGCGTGCGCGGCTACGCGCAGCCCGAGGGCTCGGGCGGGAGCTGGCTCTTGCCCGGTATGGACAGCCTGCACTGGGTCTCGCCGCGCGCGCGAGCATCGAGCCTCGCCGCCACGTTCGCCGTGAGGGCCGGCCGCGAGAGCGCGCTCGCCGTGAGCAGGGCCGTCCAGTACCACGTCCACCGGCGTGTGGAGTTGCCCAAAGGGGGCGGCGTCGCGCGAATGCCGGGGCCGCTCAGCATCCGGACGAAGCTAATCGACGCGTCCCGGAAGATCGAGGTGACGACCGGGGGCGCCGGCGGTACGGGCAGCTCGGCGGTCGAGGACGACTTCGTGCTGGGCGTGACGACGGGCACCGTCCCCGCGACGGACTACGAAGCCTTCGCCGCCAGCACGCACGCCGCGGACGACGGCTTTCTCGCCAGCATGCGCGTGACGCTACACTGAGCCAGGCTTGAAGACGCGCGCTCTTTTGCCTACGCTCGCCCGTCCTCCGAGCACGCTCGCTCGCTCGATTCCCCCAGGCGGTACCCCATGAGCGGCCATTCGAAATGGGCCACGATCAAGCACAAGAAGGGCGCGCTCGACGCCAAGCGCGGCAAGCTCTTCACGAAGCTCATCAAGGAGCTCACCGTCGCCGCGCGCATGGGCGGCGGCGATCCCGCCGGCAACCCCCGCCTGCGCAAGGCCATCGCCGACGCCAAGGGCCAGTCGATGCCCAACGACACCATCCACCGCGCCGTCAAGCGCGGCACCGGCGAGCTCGAGGGCGTGACCTACGAGGAGATCGTCTACGAGGGCACGGGCCCCGGCGGCACGCTCTTCCTCGTCGAGCGCATGACCGACAACCGCAACCGCACCGTGGCCGAGATCCGCAAGATCTTCGAGAAGAACAACGGCGTGCTCGGCGGCGCGGGCACGGCGGGCTGGGCGTTCGAGCGCAAGGGCATCGTGGCCGTGGGCAAAGAGCGCCACGCGAGGACCAGCTCATGGAGGTCGCCGTCGGCGCGGGCGCCGAGGACTACCCGGACGGCGGCGAAGAGTGGCAGCTCACGACGCCCGCCGGACGCGCTCGAGACGCGTCGCTCGAGGCGCTCGAGAAGGCGGGCATCAAGCCCAAGTCGAGCTCGCCTCGCCTACGTCCCGAAGACCAAGAAGCCGCTCGCCGGGCGCGACGCCCAGGTCGCCCTCAACCTCGCCGAGGCGCTCGACGACCACGACGACGTGCAGAACGTCTACGCGGACTTCGACATCTCCGACGAAGAGCTGGCCAGCCTGCGGCGCGGGCTGACCGCTCGACAGGCGAAGCCCGATGACGCGATCGGTCCTCGGGCTCGATCCGGGCACCCGCCACTTCGGCTGGGGCGTCGTCCGGCGCGCAGGGGACGCGCCTCGTGCACGTCGGCCCACGGCATCGTGCACACCGACGAGCGAACGTCGATCGCCGACGCGGCTCGTCGTCATCGAGCGGGCGCTCGTCGAGGTCGTCGCCGCCCACGCGCCCGACGAGGCGAGCGTCGAGGCGCATCTTCTTCGCGAAGGACGCGCAGGCCGCGGCCAAGCTCGGGCACGCGCGAGGGGTGGCGCTTCTCGTGTGCGCGCGCGCCGGGCTCGAGGTCTACGAGTACCCACCGGCCCGGGTGAAGCGGGCGGTCGCGGGCAGCGGGCGGGCCGAAAAGGCGCAGGTGGCGCAGATGGTGCGCGTCCTTCTGGGGCTGGCCGAAGCGCCCCCGGGCGACGCCGCCGACGCGCTCGCTCTCGCCGTGACGCACCTGCAGCCGGGCACCCGCTGCCGATTCCGGGAATGAAAGGCGTGCGCCGCGGCTAGCAGCTAATATCGTCAGTGCGAGAGTCGAAATGCGTCCCCTCCCCTTGCGATCCCTCTTGGCCTCCCTGGCGACGCTCGTTGCCTGCGCGCGTGTCCGCTGAGCGCACGTGCCACCGACACTCCGCCGCCCGCCTGCCGCCAGCCTCGTGCGGCGCACCGACGGCGGACCAGGCCGTGTCCAACGTCCAGGCCTTCTACGACAGGTCGACCACGTTCAAGAGCGACTTCCAGCAGAAGTTCTGGGTGAAGGCCTACAACCACGAGAAGAGCTCGAGCGGCCGCGTCACGTTCTCCAAGCCCGGCAAGATGGACTGGGTGTACGACGACCCGAAGGACAACCGCGTCGTCTCCGACGGCAACGTCATCAAGGTCTACGAGGCCGCCAACAAGCAGATGTTCGAGCAGCCGATCGACAAGTCGCAGTACCCGGCGGCGCTGTCCTTTCTCACCGGCACGGGCAAGCTCTCCGACGCGTTCGACTTCGAGCTCGTCTGCGGCGATGCAGATGAAGTTCCCCGGCGGGTACGTTCTCGTCGGGACGCCGAAGACAGCCGACGCCCGCCTACTCGAAGGTCCTCTTCTACGTCGACCTGGCCACGTCGCAGGTGCGGCGCGTGATGGTGATCGACGGCCAGGGCAACCGGAACCGGTTCGACTTCGTCAATCCGCGGGTGAACGAGCCCGTCCCGCCGACGGAGTTCACGTTCACGCCGCCTCCCGGGACTTCCGTCGTGCGCCCGTAGCGCGCATGAGCACGCCCGAGGCCAAGCGCAGGCGTTCGCTGACGAACGTCGGCGGGACCGTCGACACCGCGGGAGACCGCGAGACGGCCGCGCTCCTCGCGCACGCCCTCGACGTCGCTCCGGCGCCGGCTCCCGACGGGAGCTCGGAGAGCGACGACGCCGACCGCGCTCACGTCCACGGCTTCCACACGTACCCCGCCCGCATGCACCCCTCTACCGCCGCGCGGCTCGTGCGTGCGGTCGCCGAGCGAGGGCGCGACCGTGTTCGACCCGTTTTGCGGATCGGGGACCGTGCTCGTAGAGGCGGCGATCGCAGGACGGCGCCCGATCGGAACGGACATCAATCCCCTCGCCGTGCGTCTCGCGCGCCTCAAGACGGTGGGGCTCGACGAGACCGAGTGCGCGGCGATGGTCGCGGCGGCGCGTGAGGTTGCGGCCTTCGCCGACGAGCGCAGGCGCCGTCGGGCCGGGTCGACGCGCCGCTACGCACGCGCCGACGTGGACCTCTTCGATCCGCACGTGCTGCTCGAGCTGGACTCGATCCGTGCGGGAATCAAGGAGAAGGCGGCCGACGTCACCTCCCGAGGGGCGCTCGAGCTCGTGCTCAGCGCCATCCTGGTGAAACTGAGTCGGCGGGCCTCGGACACCTCGATCGCCCTGAAGCCCCGGCGCCTCGCAGCGGGCTTTCCCGCCCGGCTGTTCGCAGGCAAGGCCGAGGAGCTTGCGCGCCGGGTGGGCGAGCTGCGAGCTCTCCTGCCACAGGGGAGCGCCCCGGGTCGCGTGGAGGTCGACGATGCGCTGCGCCTGCGCACGGTGAAGGCGAGCACCGTCGATGCCGTCGTCGCCTCACCGCCCTACGTGGCGACCTACGACTACGTGGCGCAGCACGAGCTGCGCATGCGCTGGCTCGAGCTCGACGCCCGCCCTCTCCTGGCCACCGAGATGGGCTCGCGGAGGCGCTATGCACCGCTCGACGTGCGGGCCGCCGGTGACGCATGGCGGCGAGAGGTCATCGCGTCGCTCCGCGCGATGTCGCGGGTGTGCCGAAAAGGCGCAAGGATTGCTCTCCTCGTCGGTGACTCGGCGGTGCAGGGCGAGGCGCTCCGGGCCGACGTCATCGTCGCGTCCGTCGCCCAGGAGTCGGGGCTCGCGTGGGTCGCCCGCGCCTCCCAGGCGCGCGCTCACTTCCACGGTCCGGGCGCTCCGGCGTTTCGAGATGCTCCGCGCGCAGAACATGCCATCGCCCTCGAGAAGCGCTAAGGGGAGCTCCGCGTGCCGTTCGTCGTCTTCGAGTCCCCCGACTCGCCGCCCCTCGAGGTCTCCGTGCCCGACGGCGGCCCCCTGGTCGACCTTTGCGACGAACAGAACGCACCGATCCCGTTTTCGTGCCGGAGCGCGAGCTGTGGAACGTGCCGGGTCGACGTGCTGGAGGGCGCGGAGTTGCTCGAGCCGCCGGCGGACGAGGAGCTCGATGTCCTCGATGTCTTCGGCGACGACCCGGCGGTGCGCCGCCTCGCGTGTCAGATCCGTGTGCGCCAGGGCCCCGGACGTCTCAGGGTGCGCGCCGCGGACTAGTCACTGGCTCGGACCGATCTGCGGGCGAGCACGAAGTCCGCGATGGCGTCCGCAATCGAACGCCACTCGGGCTCGTTCAGCACTTCGTGGAACAGTCCGTCACGGGCGTCCCAGGTCTTGTCGGTCGAGCCGGCCGCGTCGAAGAATTGCCGCGCGCTCGCGACGCTGACCGAGCGGTCCTCCGTCCCGATGACGAGGTAGAGAGGCAGGGTCAACGACCGCGCCCGCTGGAACGCGATGACTTGCGCCGCCTGCGTCTCGGTGAACCACCGAGCCGTCGCGTTCTTGAAGACGAGAGGGTCCTCGTCGTACGCGCAAGCGCGCGCCGGATCGTGCGTGAGATCGGCGCCATGCAGCCCCGACGGCACGCCGAGCGCAGGGGCCAGTCTCGAGGCGATTCGACCCGCGAGCTGCTTGACGTGAGGCACGCGCATCCCCAGGCCGAAGAAAGGCCCGCTGAGCACCAGCGCGCGCCACGGGCCAGGCCGCTGGAGCGCCTCCGAGGTGGCCACCAGGCCTCCGAAGCTGTGGCCGAACAGGAATGCCGGCGCCCCGGGCGCACGCTCCTCGACCAGCCGAACGAGCTCGGACACGTCGTCCAGGTATTCCGCGAAGTGCTCGCAGAAGCCGCGCTTGCCCCCGGCGTGACCGTGACCGCGCATGTCGATCGCGACGGAGGCGATCCCCCGTTCGGCCCAGGCGTCGAAGACGTGGCGGTAGCGCGCGCCGTAGTCGGCGTACCCGTGGAGCACGGCGACGACCGCCTCGGTCGGCCCCTCCGGAAAGGCCGAGTTGAAGTACAGGGTCGGCCCGGCCGTGCGCTGGCGGGGCAGCGTACCCTCGTCGTGGCGTGTGCTCATGGGATGGGCCGGACACCCATATCATTCCAGGTGCCCCTCCGCCCCCGGCGACCCTCGCTCCGGGGCGTGCGCTATATCTTTTCGGATGAGCCTGCAGGCGAAGGCCGCTACCGTCCTCCTCGCGTCCCTCTCGGCCGTCACGGTCGCCGCGCCATGCGCCCGGTCGGAAGCGCACGTCTCGCCGCGGACGTCGGGCCTCGCGTCCAAGAAAGGCGTCCCCATGGACGCCACGGACGACCCGCTGCTGCTGGCGACGCTCGCCCAGATGCACACGGGCGAGCGTCTGCTGCTCGATCCAGCGTCGCCCCCCGAAGAGCTCTTCGATGCGTTCGTCGCCGATCGCGTGACCGGCGAGCGACACCCCCTCGATCCACGCCTCCTCGGTCTCTTGAGAGCCGTCGCGAGCAACCACCCCGGGTGCCGGATCGAGATCGTGAGCGGGTACAGGAGCCCCAAGCTCAACGAGATGCTTCGCAAGAAGGGCCATCACGTCGCGTCGCACAGCCAGCACTCCCTCGGTCATGCGTGCGACTTTCGGCTCGTGCCGCCGGGGCAGGACGCGGCCCTCGATCCGCGCGCGATGGAGCGTGAGATCCGCGCGCTCGGGTGGCAGGGGGGCGTCGGCGTCTACCCGACGACCGCGGACTGGTTCGTCCACGCAGACGTGGGCACGAACCGGAGCTGGGTGAACTGAGCTACGGAAGCGGGACCGCGAGGAGGACGACCTCTTTCGCGCGCTGCTGCACCTGATACCGGACGGGGCGGCCGTACTTTTGCGCGGCCTCCTGCTCCATCGCCTGGATGCGCGCCGCGAAGGCCTGCTCCGCGATGTGGTCGGTCGCCTCGCCGATGGCCTTCTTCGCCGCAATGTATTCTCGGTAGATCCGCCCGTAGTACTGACCGGGCGCCTCCGAGGCGAGCCGGCGGATCGACTCGGGATCCATCGTCCCCTCCCCCGCTTGCTGCGTCATCCGCTTGTCGTCCACCGCGAGGGCGTCGGTGAAGTTCGCGGCGTTCGGGGCCATCGACACGCGGCCTTCGGCGTCGGTCGTGTCCTCCTCGACGCCCATGAGCTGATTGAGGAGCTGATCGATCCGGAAGGCGAGACCACCGAGCTCGGCGTGATCGAGCTCGAAGCGCTTGTCGGTCTGTCCGTTGAGGATGGCCAGGAGCCCCTCCTCGAGCGTGTTGATGGGCCGCGTGATGTAGTTGCCGAGGAGCCATCCGGCGATCGCGACGAGGATCAGCCCGAGCGCCAGCGCGCCGAGGATGGGCACCATGGCGAGCTCGCTCGGGTCCTGGATGAGCGATGCAGGCGCCGCGGCAACGAGCAAGGCACGCTTGCCGTCTTCGAAGGCCGGCAGCGGCGAGGCCGCGACGAGCCACTCGCCGTCTTTGACGACGTCGGTCTGCTGGTGCGACAGCGCGCTCGCGAGCGTGTCCTTCGCGCCCTTGCCGACGCTCTCGTCGAGCGCGGGCGAGGCCGTGGCCGAGTGAGCCACCACCTCGAAGCCGCCGCCCTTGGGCACCACCACGATGAGCGG
This sequence comes from uncultured delta proteobacterium, assembly GCA_963847465.1. Lineage (GTDB taxonomy): Bacteria > Myxococcota_A > Polyangia > Polyangiales > Polyangiaceae > Palsa-1150. Next base: position 140,277 of record CAWKAF010000054.1, read on the forward strand.
CCGACCGGTGGTCGCCTCGCTCACCCGCGAGAGGGTGTCGTTGAGCGGCCGGCCGATGACCATGCCGCCGAGGATCTTCCCTTGCTCGTCGTGAACGACGACGTACGACGCGAGGTACTGGTCGCGCTCGTACCAGACGTCGGACCCCGACTGGCCCGTCTGCAGCGTCGACTTGAGCCCGGCGTACACGCTGCCGATGTCGTCGCCGCGGCCCAGGTTCGAGTTGTTGCGACCGACGATCCGGCCGCTGGTGTCGACCAGGGCGACCAGCGTGGGCACGTTGCGCTCGAAGAGCTGCGCGTTCTTCATTTTGCTGACAAGGTCATCGCAGCGCTTCGTCGCGGCCTCGCTTCGCGCCACCGACGTCGCCTTTGCCAGAGCGTCGGCCGTCGCCGGCTCGCTCGCGGCAGCGGCGAGCCAGCGCTCCGCCCGCAGACCGTCCAGCTGGAGCCTCGCGGCCGCGCCGTTGACGTCGTTCTGAGCTTCGGCCGTCAGCTGGTCCTTGTTGCTCGTCGCGAGCCCCAGTGCGGACCGCACGAGCAAGAACGACAGCAGCCCCACAATGGCCACGATCAGAGCGTTGACCGCGATGATCTTGATTCGCATTCGCCCTCCGGTCCTCCCCGCCTCGCACTCGACGCGCACACTCAGCGCGCGCCGCTTGGCGTCGCGGCACCCTACAGTCACGGAGACGCTATCATTCGGCGCTCCAGCGCGGCAATATGCGCGTCAGGGCACGGGAAATGAAGGCCGAAATGGTGCCGGAGCGTGGGCTGGACGGCGCGAGCGCGCTCCTCGTCGACGACGCACGGTTCGACCGACACGCGCCCATCGGCCATCACCCGGAGCGCCCCGAGCGCCTCGGCGCCACCCGTCAGGCCATCGCGAACGTCGGGGCGGCCCGGTTCGAGCGGGTGACGCCCCGACCGGCCACGGACGCCGAGCTGGCGCGCGTGCACGACCCCGGCTTCATCGAGGCGCTGTCTAGGCTGGGCGGCCGCGAGGGGTACCTCGACCCGGACACCTACGTGTCGAAAGCCAGCGTGGATGTCGCCCGTCTCGCCGCCGGGTCGCTCGTGGCCATGGTCGACGCGATGATGGACGGCCCGCTGCGGAAGGGCGTCGCGCTCCTGCGTCCGCCCGGGCATCACGCCCGGCCGGCGCGCGCCATGGGCTTCTGTCTCCTCAACAACATCGCCGTGGCCGCAGCGCACGCCCGCTCGCGCGGGCTCGAGCGGGTGGCGATCGTCGACTGGGACGTGCACCACGGCAACGGTACGCAGGAGATGTTCTGGGACGACCCGCACGTGCTCTATGTCTCGATGCACCAGTCGCCCTTTTACCCGGGGACGGGCGAGGTCGACGAAGTGGGCGAGGGCGACGGCCACGGCTACTCGGTCAACGTGCCGCTGGCGGCCGGCGGAGGCGATGCGGTCTACGCGAGCGCGTTCGAGCGCATCGTCCTCCCCGTGGTCGAGGCCTATGCCCCGGAGCTCGTGCTCGTGAGCGCGGGCTTCGACGCCTCGGCGCGCGATCCGCTCGCCCAGATGGAGCTGTCGCCAGCCGCCTTCGGGTGGATGGCTCGCGCGCTCGGCCGCCTGGCCGACGCGTCGGCGAAGGGAAGAATGGCGCTGGTGCTCGAAGGCGGATACGACCTCGTGGCTCTGGAAGCCGGAATGCGAAGCTCGATCGAAGGCATGCTGTCCGGGCAGTCCGCAGAGCTCCCGCCGGGGAAAGACGATCCGGATGTGGCGCGGGCGACGCAGTGGGCGCAGAAGACATGGGCGGCGGTGAGCTGACCGTGCGGCGCGCTCTGGCCCTTCTGGCGTTTCTCGCTTCGTCCGCGTCGTGCTCGCACGAGGCGAGCATCGCGCCGGCGGCGCCCGCGGTCGTCGCACCGTTGCGCTACGAGGACCCGGCCATGTGGTTGTGCAGGCCGGACCTGCCGACCGACGCTTGCCGGGTCGATCTCGACGCCACCGAGGTCCGCCCCGATGGCAGCCGGGTGGTCGTTCCGTTCGTGCCCGCGGTGAAGCCGACGGTGGATTGCTTCTACGTGTATCCGACGGTCGACGTGGGGATGGTCCCGGGCAACCACGACGACTTCACCGACACGACGTCGATGCGCGAGCTCGCGCACAGTCAGGCGGCTCGCTTCGGGGAGGCGTGCCAGGTGTTCGCGCCGCTCTACCGGCAGGTGACGATCGCGACGTATTTCGAGCCGCTCGAGCAGCGAGAGCCGCGCTTCCAGCTCGCGTTCGAGGACGTGCTCGCGGCGTTTCGCTTTTACCTCGCGCACGCGGACAGCACGCACAAGATCGTTCTCATCGGCCATTCGCAGGGGGCCGAGATGGTCATTCGTCTGCTGCACGCGGCGTTCGACGAGGACGCGGCGATGCGCGCCCGCTTGCTCGTCGCGATGCCTCTCGGTGGAGTGGTCGACGTTCCCGAGGGGAAGATGGTCGGGGGGACGTTCGCCAATCTGCCGCTGTGCACCACGCCCGACGAGCTCGCGTGCGTCGTGGCGTTTCGCACGTACCGGGCGCAGCATCCAGTCCACTCCTGGGACGGGCCGCCCCCGAAGGGGCGCCGCACGGCGTGTGTGAACCCCGCCGATGTTGTGGGCAACGAGGCGCGCCTGCTGTCGGCCGCGGCGCTTCCGACGCGATCGAAGTTTCGGCCGGACATGCCTGCGATGGAGGGAGTAAAGACGCCGTTCATTCTGATGCGGGACTTCTACGGCGCGCAGTGCGTCGACGGGAAGGACGGCTTTCGGTACCTGGCGGTGGAGGCGACGCCGGCGAAAGGGGACACGAGGGCGAACCCGATCAACTTTGACGAGTACATCTGGCGCAGTCAGCTTGGGCTGCATCTGTTGGATTTTCAGCTCTCGCAGGGGGACCTCGTGCAGATGGTGAAGCGAAAGGGCAAGGTGGCGCGGTAGCGGCGGCGCGATCGCCCGACGTCGTCGGGTCGGTGCTCGGCGGCGGGCGGGGCCCCGCGTCGGCCGGCTCGGCGGGAAGTTCGTCAAGTGGGGTGGGGGCCGGCCGAGACTTGCCCCACCCGCCGCCTGCGCTCCGACCCGACGACGTCGGGCTGTTGTTCGACGCGGGCGACTGGTGAAAGCGATGGCTTCGCTCGCCGGTCGGTTCGCGAGCGAAGAGCACGCGCTTTCTTCCTTCGCCCCCTGGGTAGCGAGGCTCGTGATTGCGATGACTTCGCTCGCCGGTCGGTCCGCGAGCGAAGCGCACGCGCTCTGTTCCTTCGCCCCCTGGGTAGCGAGGCTCGCGATTGCGATGGCTTCGCTCGCTGGTCGGTCCGTGAGCGAAGCGCACGCGCTCTCTTCCTTCGCCCCCTGGGTAGCGAGGCTCGCGACCGCGATGACTTCGCTCGCCGGTCGGTCCGCGAGCGAAGCGCACGCGCTCTCTTCCTTCGCCCCCTGGGTAGCGAGGCTCGCGGTCGCGATGGCTTCGCTCGCCGGTCGGTTCGCGAGCGAAGTGCACGCGCTCTCTTCCTTCGCCGCCTGGGTAGCGAGGCTCGCGATCGCGATGACTTCGCTCGCTGGTCGGCCCGCGAGCGAAGTGCACGCGTTTCCTTCGCTCGCGAGTCTGTGTCTGGGGGAGGCACAGGCGATTCCTTCGTTCGCTCCCGCGAGAGCAAAGCAGAGGAGTCCGAGAGCGAGCCCAAGGAGTCAGCTCCCATCGCTCGGTCATCGGGGTCCTCGCCCCGGGAACCCACGGCCCCGCGAGACATGCGAACGTCCTTCGCTCAGGTCCGAGCCGCCGAGCCTCGGGAGTGAGCGGGCGAGGCTGGGTCGCACGATCGCCTCCCTCGGCATCTGGGTTCCTTCGCTTGGGTCGCGCAGGGCGACGAATGTACAAGCGACGGCTTGCGACGCGTCTGTCCCGTCCCGCACGCCTAGACGGCGCGCGTCCCTCAGGTAACGTCGGTCGAAGCGTGGGAATCGAGCCAACGTTCCGTCCGCTCCGGGGACGTGGGATCACCCAACGCCTCCCCGACCCTGCAAATCCCCCGGGAAACCTGGGGTGACCGACGGGGTTTGAACCCGCGACCACTGGAGCCACAATCCCGTCATCATGTGCCGATCACCCGATAAAATGCGGGCCAACGCACATGCATGAGAACCAGGTGAGAACTGAGCGCACCCGTTACGCCGATGATTTTTTTCTTGGGGGTGCTCTTGCCGCCCTGGATGACCCGAAGCTGTGCCCGCTGTTGCGCTTGCTCCACAGCTCGGCGCTGGATGCCGGCGGCGTCACGGGCGTCGTAGGTGAGCATGACCATGCGGGTATCGCGGTGTCCGAGCGACATCGCGAGCAGGTGCGGATCGATCCCATCGTCGAGCGCCCACGCGCCGAAGATGTGCCGCAAGCTGTGGAGCGACAGCCGCGGGATGTCCAACTCCTCGCACGCAGCGGCGAGATCACGTGTCGAGTTGAGCCACCGCGTGAAGGCGAGCCCCTTCTCGCCGTCGAGGCCGGCCTTGGCGATCTTGAGGTACCCCTCTTGCCACGGGAAGGCGCGGAAGCATGCTCGCTCGCGGTCGTCGGTCTTCGTCCCGTGCAGAGGAATCGGGGTCGCGGTCGAGATCGGAGCGGTGTGCGCGCAGAATGGCGCTCGTCTCAGCCCCCGTCCCAAGCGTGAATGCGATCTGGGCTCGGTGGTGGGGAAGGTCATCGAAGTGTGCGAGCAGACGGCGGGCATCGTCGTGACTGATGCGGACGCGCCGGGGCTTGTAGTTCGTCTTGAAGCCCGCAGGGAACATGGCTTCCAACTCGCCTGTCCACATCCCCTTGCGCTTCGCGAGAGCGAGGGCCGAGCGCATCGTGCCGCGGTTCTTGGCGATCGTGATCTCTTTGATGCCCTGCGCTTGACGATAGGCGACGAAGCCGTCAGCGAAGGAGACTCCGACGGTCGAGAGCGCCGCGCGCTCGCCGAGCTTCCACAGCTCCTCGAGCTTCTCGGCGTCCAGCTCTTTGTCAGAGCACGTCACCCGCGCGATGAGCCGTCCCGCGTAACGGCACCACACGTGGCGCGCCATCTCGTAGAACTCCGTCGACTTCCCCGAGCGCTTGCCCTGCGCGATGAGGGCCTGGCGGTCGGTGTCGAGCAGGTCGAAAGCCTGGCCTAGCGTTGCGGATCGGCGGGAAGCAGCAGCGGGATCGGCGGCGTCGCGCTCCCACTCGGCGAGCTGGGCGGCAGCGGCAAGGGGATCGGTGCATCCAGTGGAGCGCTTGATCTTCGTCTTGCCGTCCGGCCCGAAGTACCAGCCGTAGAGGGCATCGCCGCGCCAATAGATGTGCCTCGGGAGCTTCGCCTTCCGTCCCATGCTCGTCCTCCTCGTTGCATGTGCTGCTCAAGCTGAGCGGGCGTGACCCGCAGAAGTTCGCCCTTCGTGTGCCGCGAACGGCCCATGATCTCGCGCATACGCCGCTGCGCTGTCGACACGCTGCACTTGAGGAGGCGGGCTACATCCTCGGGCGTCAGGAACTCATTTTGCGCGGCGGCGGGCGTCGACGGCGCCGGTTTCCCGGCCAGTACCATCGCCTCCGCCTGCTCCCGGATGCGCGTCGCGCGCATCGCTGCAGCGTGGTCCCTCCCCGTGTGAAGGTGCGAGTGGCACTCAACGCAATGCGCCTCGAGCGGCACGTCGTGGTCGAGTGCGCCGCAGACACACGAAACGACGCCCGCTCGTGCGCGGGGTCGCGCCTCTGCAACGGGTGCTATCTTCTCTGCCATCAGTGAGCCTTCCTCTCGCTGGTCACACCCTCGGCCGGTCGCACGGCGCGGGGGTTTCTACATTCCTACGGTACCCGTCCTCCCGTCGATTTGCGACGCGGGCGCACCGGTGCAAGCGCGGGCATCGGCACGCCGGATGCGGCTGCCTGACGGACCAGCATCCGGATGACGGAGGCGGACGAGACGCCGTAAGCCTCGGCGAGCCGCTTGACGAGCGCGACCTCGTCCGAGGACATGCGCACGTTGAACTGCACGTCCTTGCGAAGCACGGACTATGTATAGCACTACGATAGCTGCGATCAAGCCGGGCCCCGGGCAGGCGTGTCGTCGGGGGCCCGGTCACGGACGAGGTCACCGACGAGGGTCTGGCCGGCATGGCCGAGACGATCGAGACCGCGATCGATGAGGCCGGCGCGAAGGGCGCCCGGCCCGCGCGTCTCCCGAGGGGGCCCCGGCGGCGCTGACGGTGAGGCTGGGTGGCCCCGGCCGTCGGGGCTCCGGCATCGCTGGTTGAGTACGTGCGATCAAACGTCCCGCCGGGCACGGGCAGGCTCACACAGCAGCTCTCGCGCGAGGGCCCGCAGTCGGTGAGTCCGGGGCCGCCCGTCCGGCAGCTCGCCGGTGGTCCGGCGTCAGGGCCCCCCGCGTCTACACCCCCGTCACGAGTCACGAGGGCGGTGTCCCCAGCGCGCACGTCCTGGCCGGCGTCGTCTTGCGAGCCCTGGGCCCCGACGTCGGCCGCCGAGAGGGCATCCCCGCCCCCGTCGGGCGCGGGCGCGGTGCCGAAGGGCGAGCCTCCGCACCCCACGAGCACCGCCATGATGGCCGTCTTGATGAGGGGGCTCATGACCGGCTCGGGGCGGTTGCGTCAAGGGCTCGCGCGATGGCACTGGCCGTCGCCTCCAGCTCGCCCACTGCGCGGGCGACGTTGGCGAGGGCGACCACCACGGCCTCCCTGGCGTGACCCGCCTCGATGACTGGCGGGGCGGGGATCGTGTCATTGGCGCTGTTCTTCGGGCTATCGTCGGGCATGTTCGGATCTCCTTTGGATTCGGACCACGGCCCCGGCAGAGTTCCGACTGCGCGGGGCCACTTGCCTCCAGTCTGTACCGGTTTGGACCGGTTGCCAACCGGTGCTATCCTCCCTGGGAGGTGGCACATGCCTGACGTGAAGCCGAAAGGACCAAACGACCAACAAATCTCGGTCAACGTGCCGAGCGCTTGGCTGGACGAGATCGAGCGGCTGGCCGAGGCGATGAGCCAGCCGGGGATCGCGATCACCAAGGCGGACGTGCACCGAGCGGCGCTGCGTCGCGGGCTCGACGCGATGGCGGCGGAGCAGAAGCCCCGAGGGCGCAAGTGAGCGGCCCCGGCGACACGCGCGACACCGAACCCTCATCGCCCCCCGACGCCGAGCTGCTCGCTGCCATCGCCGGCGATCTCGAGACTCTCGAAGGCGTGGCCCGCGGGCTCGGCGACGGCCTGCACGAGCTGTCCGTCAAACTTCGCCGAGAGGCCGAACGGACGAGGGGACCGCGATGAGCCCCTCAGTGCGCATCTCGCCGAGTCGCACGATCGCCGTGCACTTCGAGCCTGGTGGGGACGGGTGGTGGGTGGCCTCGGCGCCCGGCGTCCCTGGCGCCTACTCGCAGGGGCGCGGCCGTACTGAGGCGCATGCCATGCTCTTGGATGCGATGGCGGGGGCGGCGCAGGTGGGGCTCGGGCCTGTCTGCAATCACGCGATCACGGATGCCGAGCGTGAGATCGTCGAGCGGGCACTGCGCGAGCGCTTCGGCGGCAGCGGTGACAAGGAAAACCCCGCACAGCTCGCGGGCATCCTGCGCACGCTCTGGGCCGAGGTTCGCCCGTGCAGAGGCCCCCACGACGCCTTCGCCGTGCGGCAGGAGATCGCGCGGCGCTGCCGATGGGAACTGGACGTGCGAGCGCGCGAGGCCGCCCGCGACATCCGCGTCCCGTCGACGGTCTGGATCTGCGACATGACGTTCGGACACGCCGGGCTCCTCTTGCGGTGCTCCACACCACGGCTCGAGGGTGGGGCGCTGCCGGAGGTCATTGCGCGGGTGTCGTGCGCATCGTCTGACACCGACGCGGAGACCATTCACCTGTCGACGCTCGATCCGGGCGTCTACGCGAGCGTGAGCATCCTGTGCAAACGCAACCTCGACGACGACGGGTTCTAGCGATGCGTCGATACCGCAAGCCGCGATCGGTCAAGCATCGACGGACGGGCCGCCCCATTGCGGAAAGCCGACTGATCGCGTTTCACGAGGCCGGCCACTGCATCGCTTCGCTCGCGTCGAAGCTTCCGGTTGCAGGCGCGGCGCTCGATGGCGACGACGGCGACGGCTACATGGCCCACGCCGGGAAGGGGCTCGACTGGCTCGAGTCTGGGTGGGGGCGTATGTCGCCTCGCTCGACGTGCCCGGCTCGCTCGTGACGCTCCGTCCTCCGAAGCTGTCCGCGCGTCAGCGGGAGCAAGTGCGACGGGTACTGGTGACCTGCTGCGCTGGCATCGTGGCCGAGTCAATCCTGCTCGAGGGGCGCGCCGGTCAGCGCTGGGGCGCCAAGCTCTACACGATCGCCTCAACGCCGAGGGCGCGGCGAGGATGCTCGGGCTCGGGCCGAAGCGTGCCGCGCGTACGTCATGGCCGTCGAGACAGGCGCGTCGCATCCTCATCGAGCGGTGGCATCGGTGAAAGCGGCGGCGCGGCGCTGCGGCGTATCGAGCGCTGCGTCGCATGGACGTGGCGGGAGCTGAGGGGGCCCGAGCTGCGGCGGATCATCCGCGCCGTCGACGCCTCCATGAGAAAGACGCGCACATGATCCTCGCCAAGATCCGCCGAGGTGGTGCACGACGCGCTCAGCGCTCGCCCCACAGGGCGCCTGTCTGGGTGATTCGCATCGCGTCGACGGGCACTCGCGTCGGCAACGTGCGCGCGAGCACCTTCCGCCTTGCGGGGGCCCGTGGCGAGCAGCTCATGAAGCAGCGAGGCTTCACGCGCGGCGATATCGTCATCAGGAAGGCGATTCATCACTCACGACGGGGCCTGGATGTCGCGTGAGTCGGTTGAGGCCGTGCACGAGGCGGCGCACGCAATCGTGGCCGTCGCCCTGGGGATTCGCGTGAACCACGTCACACTCGTCAACGAGTACGGGGACAGCGCTGGCGGCGAGTGCGAAGTGGACGCGCCCGATTGGCTTGTCGCGTACCTGCGTGGGAAGCGCCCGACGCGAGGGCATGAGCAGCATGATCCGAAGTCGCCGCGAGTTGCTGCGCCGGTACGTTATCCAGAGCGTGGCCGGCTACGTCTCCGAGCGGCGGCTCGTGCGTCGTCCGCCAGCCAAAGCCTCGGGTCGAGGCTCGGACGAGCACGACGCGCTCACGTGTGCTCGCCTGCTCGGCTTTCGCGGCACCCGCGCCACAGCATTCGTTCGGACGATCGAGACGGAAGCGGACGAGATCCTTTCGCGTCGATGGAATGAAGTCATCAATCTGGCGCAGCACGTCGAGACACGTTGGGTGCTGCGCCGAGTCGGCCCCGACGATCTGGTAGCGATCATCAGGGAAGCGAGAGCAACGAAGGTGCAGGAAGTGAGATCGCGATGAGCAAGTCGAGCGCGTGGGGGCGATCAGTGAAGGTGTGCAAGCGACTGCACGGGGCCTTGCGCAAGCCCGGCGAGTTCCGACGCGATTTGCAGCGTGCGACGTGGATCGATCGCCTCGACGACGACGCAGCCCAGGACGCTGCGATCAGCGCGCTGCTCTCGCGGCGGCACGCCGTCAACGAGGGCGCGCCCGAGCGCGCTCTCAAGCTCGGCGACGCGCTGCTCGACGCCGTCCGAGATCAGAAGCTCGACGGGGCGCGGGCACGGCGCAAAATCCAAGCCGCGCACCGCCGCTTCAGTCGTGCGTACAGCGCGGCCTACGCGAAGCGCGTCCACTGCCCGACGTGCGGCTCGCTCGTGCGGCCGCCCGGACGCACCATCGGGTTTCCGTCCGGGCGCTTCATGGGCCCGCTTGTCGTCTACGCCAAGGTGCTCGATGAGTTCCTTCGTGCACGCGTCGCGGCGCACGAGGCCGGCGCGCCGTTGTCGCCGACCAAAGAGTCCGGGTTCATGTCGCGGCTCGAGAGTATGTGGCAGCAGCTCGATCCGGCCGAGCAGGGTGAGGCCTACAAGCACGGACCAATCGCCCCGAAGGGTAGGCGCACGTGACGGCTCGACGCGTGCGGCTGCGCCGTGTCCTCGTGAGCCTGCGTGCGGCGCGTCTCGTGCGCGTCGTCGGCCGACGGTGGGCAGCGACGAAGAGAGGCCGTGAGCTGGGGATGCCCTTGCTGCGCTGCGCGCAGCGCTACGAGCGAGCTGAGGGCTAGCGCAGGCGATCGAGCGCGGGGCTCGGTGCAGTCGGCGCCGAGGCCGCGATGGCCGCCGCGCTCGTAGCGGGCGTCGTCGGTGCGGCCTGGTGCTTCACGCACGCGCCCGTCTTGATCGGCATCTTGAGGACGACGCCCCACCCGTATCCCGTGCACACCCCGCAGCCCCGGCCGGTCCCCGAGCACGCCTTGCAGCGGATGGCGACAACGGCGCGGCACGGCGTCGGGCACGCTTCCACGCGGGCAGTCGAACGCGCTTCGGGGGTTTCTTCCGACGCGGTCCCCGTTCGGCCAGCGAGTCGACGAAGGCGCGAGGTGCCATGCGCGACGTGAACCCAGCGCCTCGAAGCGTGATCGAGGCAGCGGCCGACGGCATCGGTGGTGCGCTTCGCCTTCGGTGCGATCCCGAGAGAGCGCGCGGTCGCGAGCATGAGGCGCTCGGTGCTCGACGGGCCGTTGCGCCGCTTGCCGCTCTTGCTGCGGCGACGGCGGGGCTTTGTGCCCGAGGGCCACGTACTGCCGGGCCAGGCCATGCGCAATCGTAGCAGGGAGCGGCCCGCGGTCAGTCCGGGAACTCGAATGGGTCTTCAGGGCATGGGGGAAAATGCGTGGTGGCAGGGGGGGCAAGGCGCACGTAGACGACCCCGGGCTGGCCATGAAGGATTTGCCGCCCGCAGTCTTCGCAGAAGAGAGCACGGGTCCGGTCCTCCTTGTAGAGGAGCCGCATGCCGTGCTCCCGCATCAGAGCTTGTTGCGCCCAGAACGTCGACGCAGCCGACAGCAACGCAGCCACGCTCGGGCGCATCTGGATCCGCGAGCCGTTGTCCCGAACCAGCTTGCACGCCTCCATCACTTCCCCGTTCTGGATATGGGCGAGCAGCGCGGCGGTCGTCGACGGATCGACGAGGGTGACGCGGTAGTTCAGCAACATCGCGCACGCGCGTCTCGCCTTGCTCTTCGCCTCCTCCTTCGCGGGGTTCTTCTCGAGGTCGGCGCCAGCGACGAGGCCCAGCAGCCGCTCGCGCAACGCCTTCGGGCTCTCGTCCTTCACGCAAGCCCCTCGACCAGCGCCCGCAGCGCCGACAACTCGCCGTCCATGCGAGCGAGCGCGGCGACGGCTTCATCGCGCGCGCTCTCGGCGGCGATGACCCGCTTGGCCAGAGCGGCCCGGCGGCGGGCGCGCGTACCGGCCGCTCGGCATGCCCCTCCGTGGTACTTGGCGCTCGGCCGTTGGCCAGCTCCGAGGAGCTCGCCGCATGCCTCACAGCGGCGCTCGATGGCGACGGGGTCCCCCGACGGCTGCCCGGGGATCGTGGACGAATCCATCAGAGCCTCAGTGTAGCGCACGTGCGCCGGGATGACCCCAGCGCAGGGGCCCTGGCGGGGGGCCGGCGCAAGGGGCAGGCGGCGGGGTCCGCGCGCACCTTTCGGCCTGTAAGCTCACGACCCGGCGCATGATGCGCTTGCGCCCCCATCAGTTCCGGGGATGGGGCCGCTCCGGTGGCCACGCTCTGCGGGGACCCCGTAGGTAGACGTCGACGTTGTGGGGTACGTACATGAGGCGTCCGATCAGAGCACGTTGCTCACGAGAATGCTGCAAATGCGCTCATAGAGCTGCGATGGATGTGGGGGTGACGTTGATGACGACGATGCTCGACAATGCACGCACCGCGGGGGTGATGACCTTGGTGGCCGTGTTGCCGTTCGTGTTCGTGAACGTGATGCTCGATCCGGCGCCCAGAGACGCGGTGGACATGTCGATGACGTACGTCCCGGCCGCAGCGGGGAACGTCATGATGACGCCCGCTGCGGGTGCAAGCGCCCCGGTGAGGTAGATGAGCGGGGCGAGCCGCGCCTGCGCCGCGGTGACGGTGATGGTCGGGCCCACGCCGCTCAGCGAGTACGAGATGCTGTTGAGCAGGAGGCCAGCCGAACCGACAGTGAAGACCTCGGGGGCGCCGCCGATGCCCAGCGTGACGAGCCCGGTGCCGCTCGCGTTGGGGGCGTTGAGGCTCGTCGAATTGCCGTCGGACGCCAGCGCGAAGTTGGTCGCCGAGGAGTTCACATTGCCCGGGAAGAGCCCAAACAGGGAAGGCGCACTCGGCACCGCCTGTGCGGTCCACATGAGGCTATTGGCGTTGGCGAAGCTGATGACCCCCGTGCTGTTGAGCACCGTCGCCGTGGCGCTGTTGTAGCTGAGGACGAAGTTGGTGGCGGACGGCGCCACGTCAGCGTAGAGGCCTGACGTCGTACCCCCCGTCCCAGGCACTTGTGCTGCGATCCATATGGCTGTATCGGCCGAGGCAAGGACGATCCCCCCACCATCTGGGGCGTTGACGACCGTGCCTGTAGCAGTGGCCTGTATCGTGTAGTTGGTGGCGCTCGGGGTAATCCCGCTTCCTAGATAAAGCCCCGCCGCCCCCCCGCCGCCAGGCACAGGCTGGATTTGCCAGAGCGCGACGCCATTGACCGCAAAGGCGACGACAGTTGTCGCATTGACAACCGTCACGGTGCCGACAGACGCCAGCGCGTAGTTCGACGTGCTGGGCACGACACCAACCGAGAACAACGCTGGCGACGTGGACGTGGGGATGAATGTGGTGATCCCCAACGTCTTGCCGCCTAATCCCGCAAAGGATCTGGAGGGGTCGAGCGCGTAGAAAGCCCGATGGCGCGGGGTATAGCGCAGGCGGGATCGTGCGCAAGGTCAGGTTGGTGTCGAGCATGGGCTTGGGCGAGTTCGCGTTCGAGGAGGAGCGCGACGGCGTGGATGCCGTCGTTCCCGAGCGAGGGGAGGCAGGACAGTCGGAACTGGCCGAGCACGCCGGCTGCGATGTCGTCGGTGGCGCGCGCCTCCGTGACGGCGGAGCAGCAGGTCGAGCGCGCCGCGCATCCAGCCAACGCCGAGGCCGTCGCCGTCGAACAGCAGGTGCTCGCTCGCTGGGGAGCCATTGCAGGGCGATGAGGTCGAGAGCCTGCCTGAGCCAGAGGGCGGGGTCGGCAGAGCGCGAGCGCTCGGCGTGATCGGCCTCGTGGTGCTGTTGGCGCAGGCGCTGCTGGAGGGTGCGTGAGGCGTCGCGGGTGGCGCGTCGGCCTCGGTGCTCGGCGAAGTGGTTGCGGACGAGGGCGGCGAAGTAGCGGTCGACCGCGCGCACGTCGGGGGCCCCGCGCATCAGGAACCTGCTTCGCAGGCTGGCCTCGGCCGAGCGCAGGACCTCCAGCGGGTAGCGCCGGTACTGCTCGACGAAGCGCGTGGCCGATGTCGAGAAGAGGAAGAGCCCATGCAGATGCGCGAGCAGCAGCCGCGCGCTGCGGTCGGTGGAGCGAGCGGCCTCGCGGGCACGGGCGGCGGCGCGCACGAGGGTGTCTTCGCTGGCGTTGCCGGTGGCCTCGACCGCACGACGAGTGGCACGGGCGCCGGCCTGGTAGGCGCGCAGGGCGGTGGCCACGACCAGGCGAGCGAAGGGGATGGCCAGGTCGGCAGAACGAAGCGAGGGCACCAGCACCGCGACCTGTCGGAGAGCGAGAGCAGGGGCGAGAGCACGTCCTTGAGCGAGCCGAAGCCTCGCTCGACGGTGGATTTGCCCGTGGGGTCGCCCTCCTTCTGCGGGGCGTGCTCGGCTTGCAGCTCGTCGAAGGCGAGCTTGGTGGCCGCCGCCATGTACGGCGTGCCCTGGTCGGTGAGGGCCTGGATGCCTGGGCAGTCGCGCAGCACGACTCGCAGCGCATCGACGACGTGGTCGGCGCACTCGCGCGTGTCGATGACGACGGAGTCCAGCAGCCGGCGATCACGACCGCCGATGTCCTGCACGCCGACGAGCTTGAGCGGGACGCCGAAGACGGACAGGTCGGTGGTGTCGGCGCCGACCTGGGTGCCCGGCAGGTGCACATCGAAGCGGAATCGGGGGCGGCGCGGCGGTCGCGGTGGAGGCGGCGACGGCGGGGATGGCGGCGGCGTGCGTGTGCGCCACCGGGGGGTGGGCGAGCCAGTGGCGCAGGGTGCGCTCGGGCAGCGAGAGGGCCTTGCAGAACGCGCTCTTGGTGAGCGAGGGCAGCTCGGTGGACAGGCGGAGCCAGGCGCCCACCAGCAGCGCACCGACGGCGGGGCGGCGCAGCGGGACCAGGGCCAGGGCGGCGGTGGCGACCGCGAGCAGAGCGCGCAGCGTCACCAGCTCGGCGCGTACCGGATCGTCGATGCGAGTCGGGCGGCCCCGGCGGGTGAAGGTGTCGACGACGTCGGCGAAGGGACGGGCGACACGGGAAGCGAGTCGACTGACGCGCTCGGGGCTGAGGGCTGCGGCGCGGGCTGCATCGCCGACGCCGATCGCGAGCCAGTCGGGCCTGTCGCGGTGGACCAGGGCGACGCAGAGGATGGTGAGCAGAGAAGTCGTGACCGGCGCCGAGGCGTGCGACGACATGCGTGTCCCTCGGGGCCGGCGAGTGCGTGGATCAGATCGAGCCCGTCGCCGCAGCCCCCGGAGGCCGACGTCTACCGGTCGAGGTAGCGGCGTAACGCGCCGGCCGCTCGCCTCCCGAGGGTTGATGATGCAGACCCTCGCGCCGAGGTGTCCGCGGCCACCCCGCGGGCCGTCCGGGACAGGGCCGGCGCCTTACAAGCGGGCGGAATCTCACGGCCGGCGCCTGGCACATGATCGGCGATGCGCGCCGCCTCGTGGCCACGCTCGCCGCCCCTTACCTCCCGCATCGCCCGACCGAGACGGTTCTGTACAAGCTCGTACGCCAGAACTTGGAATCGTTCCTCGCCTACGCCCGCGAGCACTACGACGGCGGGCTGCCTCGCTACGTCGAGCAGGAGTTCCGCCGATATCTGGCCTGCGGGGACTTCAGTCGGGGCTTCACTCGCCTCTCGTGCGAAGCGTGTGGACACGATCTGCTCGTCGCCTTCTCCTGCGGCAGCCGAAGCATTTGCCCGAGCTGCACGGGCAGGCGCATGGCAAACGTGGCAGCGTTCCTGGTCGATCGAGTCGTCCCGGACGTTCCGGTGAGACAGTACGTGCTGACGCTGCCCTACGAGCTTCGCAAGCTCGTCGCGTTCAAGGCCGACGTGCTCACCGCGGTCGCCCGCATCTTCGTCGACGCGGTCTTCGCGATCTACCGCGCGCGCGCAAGGCGCGGCGGGATCGAGGACGCCCGGTGCGGCTCGATCAATTTCGTCCAACGCTTCGGCGGCAGTCTGAACCTCCACGTCCACTTCCACTTGCTCCTGCTCGACGGCGTATTCGGCCGAGACGAGCAGGGTCGGCTCGTGTTCCATCCGGCAGAGGCGCCGACCGCCGCGGACCTGGACGCGATCATCGCTCGTACGGCGAGCCGCTCGGTTGCCTGGCTGCGCAAGCACGGCCACCTCGACGACTCGCCGCTCGAAGCACGCTCGAACGAGCCGCCCGTGCAGACGGCACTCGACGCCTGCGCGGCCATCGCCATGGGGCGCGGCAACGTGACGACGACGTCCCGACCGCAGTGTCCGTCGCCGCGGCTGCTGCCCTGGGCGCGAGCGCGCTGCCCGATCCGCTGCGGATGCTATGCTTCGCGTTGATCGAGTCCTCCCTGGGCGATGCCGCCAGAAAGAGCTTCGAGATGCTCCCCGAAGGCCAGCGGTTTTTCAGCGAGTCGCAACGGCGTTCCTTCACGCAAGGCGAAGCCAAAGGCGAAGCACGAGCCCTCCTGCTTGTCCTCGAACGTCGGGGCTTTGTCGTCCCAGACGCGAAGCGCGATCAAATTCTGACCTGCTCGGACCTCGGCGTGCTCGAGGGCTGGCTCGCCCGCGCGATCTCTGCCGCGACTGTCGAGGACGTGTTCGCCGGCTGAACCTCGTCCTCGAGTACGCCGTCGTGTTGGAAGGGGATCCCGCGCGGAGGACAGGGTGGTCGAGTCGATTTGCGAGGGTTGCCGCGGACGCGCGCGGATGGATCCCGCCTTCTTGCGGGCGTCCAGAGCCATTTTTCAGCGTGGGCCGAGCCCTCTCCAAGACTCACATGGCCCTCCGATTCTCGCGGCCGGGGAACGATGGTTCTTGCCTCTCAGCTAGGCCGTGAGAGGCTCGCCATCCTGGGGTTCTGGCGCGTGCATCGGTGCGCGCCGTCGAGGACACTCATATAAGGAGGGGCGCGATGCAGATGACAAGGCGATTCGGCTGGTTGTGGGCCAGTGCGGCGACGTTGGTGCTCGCGGTATCCTGCGCCGATTTATCACATCGAGAACTCAGTCCCGAACGCACGGGCACGACGGCCGCCGCGCTGAGCGCGCCGCCCTCGCCCACGATCAACACCTTCGTCGTCTACGCCGCCAACAACGTCACGCTCGGCGCAGGCGATCACTCTTTGGGCGGCGACGTCGGCGTGGCCACTTCAAACGGATCGAGCCCTCAGCTGGTCGTAGGCGCCCAGGATGGCCTCGACCCGGCGCACACCCTGTTTGCGCCCGCGATCTCCATCGGGAACCTCGCCCAGGTGGGCGCCGTCGACACGAACTCGCTGACGAACAGCGGCGGCCACGTCGGCACCCAGGCGTCCTACCCGTCACCGATGCCCCCTGTGCCGTCGATCTTCGCGGCAACGCCCGGTACCACGAACGTTACGGTTGCTCAGGGTCAACATCAGACTTTGAGCCCAGGAACCTTCGGGACGCTGACCGACAACGGCATCGTCTACCTCAATCCTGGGACGTACTCCTTCGCGAGCGTCACGCTCGGCAATAACGCTCAGCTCATCGCCCAACAGGGCGGGTCAACGAGCCTCCTCGTCGCGGGTGCATTCGCGACCGGGACCCAAGCGCAGATCCTCCCGGTGGGACAACCGGCCAACGAACTCACCATCTCGGTGTCGGGCAGCGACGGGCCGAACAGCTCGCCGCCAGCGGTCGCCATAGGCGCGAACAGCCAGATCGTATCGCTCCTTGCGGCACCGAACGGCACCGTCTCGTTCGGCAACAACGTGCAGGCGACGGGGGCTTACGCCGCCTTGAACTGCTCGGCCGGTAGCAACGTGGTCATGACCTTCCAGAGCGGATTTGCCAATGCGACTCCCATCTTCAGCACGTTCGTTGCGTACGCCGAATTGAGCATGACGCTTGGGGTCGGAGACCACACGATCGGCGGCGATATCGGAGTCGCGGCCGTCGGTGCGTCCGGCGTCGGAACGCAGTTGACCGTCGGCAGCCAGGACGTACTCGATCCCCTGCACACCGTGTACGCACCCTCGGTCTCGATTGGTAGCCAAGCGGTGGTCGGTGACGTGGACGCGAACACCCTGACAAGCAGCGGGGGCGCCTTTGGAACGCTCGAACCGTACCCCGCGGGGGCAATGCCGCTCCTGCCGCTTGCGCTTGCGAGCACCCCCAACAGTACGAACGTCACGGTTCCTCAGGGTCAACAGCAGACCTTGAGCCCAGGAAGCTTCGGGACACTGACCGACAACGGCATCGTCTTCCTCAACCCCGGAACGTACTCCTTCTCGAGCGTCACGCTTGGGAACAACGCTCAACTCGTGGCTCAACCCGGAGGGACGACAACTGTCGCAATCGCCGGGACACTGTCGACGGGCACCTTCGCGCAGATCTTCCCCGCGGGTCAAACCGCCGGCCACCTCAGCATCTCGGCGTCCGGGAACGACGGGACAAACGGCGTGCCCCCGGCAGCTTCGATCGGAGCGAACACGCAGATCATCGCTCTACTGAATGTACCGCAGGGGACCCTCTCCTTCGCCAACAACGTGCAAGCTACGGGCGCATTCGGAGGCTTCTTCATCGCTGCCGGCAACGACGTGACGCTGAACTTTCAGACCGGATTCCTACCCGCAAGCCAGCAGCCTGTCGGGCAGCAGCAACTAAGCGGCTACACAACTGGCCCCTCAACCGGAGCGCCGCTCGTGGGGCCCGTCCCGCAATCGACGCCAATCACCCTAGCTTTCGCGTTACCCGTCCAGGTCCCGACGAGCGGTCCATATGCGGGGATCAGCCTTTCCGCGCTCGCTCAGCAAATCTCAGACCCAACCAATGCGATGTATCGTGAGTACATAAGCGAGGCTGATTACGCACAGTACTATAGCCCGAGCACTACCTCTTACAACAACCTTACCACCTTTCTGCAGTCGGCCGGTTTCTCAGTGCTCAATTCCTATTCCGATAATGAACTTCTGGACGTGACCGGGACCGCTGGCCAGCTCGACCAAATGCTCTTCGCACAGTTGAACTACTATCTACGACCTGACGGCTCGCAATTCTTCGCACCTGACCGCGAGCCGTCCCTCCAGTTGAGCCCTACGGCCCTCCCCATTCTGCGCGTCGCGGGCACCGATAACTACGTTCTCCCTACCAATGGGGCGCCCGGCCTCGGCTCCGGCACAAATGGCGACCTTCAAGGAGCCGACTTCAGAAACGCTTACCTAGGCTCATGCGCAACGCCGAACTTAAACGGAGCCGGTCAGTCGATTGGCCTGTTAGAAATCGGATCGTTCAACTTCAGCGATATCGAGGACTATGCTCAATCTGTCGGGATTGCCAACCCCTTGATCACCACTGTATCCTTCACACCTCAGTCCCCTTGGATAGCCCTGACGGGCGGTCCCCCTTTCACGACTGCAGCCGGGCAGGTCGAGCCGCCCGAAGATATCGAGCTTGCTCTCTCGATGGCTCCGGGCGCCGACATAGTGGTCTACCAAGCATTGCAACTTGAGTACCAGGGGATCAATCTTCTCGACGATATTTTGCACGGGATGGCCCATCTGCTAACGGGTGTCCCCTTCAGCAGGCAGTTGAGCTCGTCGGTTATGTTTTCGTCCGATGACGGTGCTCAGCAGTCTCTCAACGCGATGGCAGCTCGAGGCCAGTCGTTCTTTCAATGTACCGGCGACGCCGGAGCCTTCATTTGGACTAGTCAAGATAATCGGACCGCGGACAACATTACTCTCGTCGGCGGTACAACGTTGGTGTCCTTCGGCAACAGCGCCGGCGCGGCCCCACAAGAGTCTACGTATAACGACAATGGCAATGCCAACGGAGCGGGTGGCGGAGGATTCTTTGGCCCGATTCCGCCTAGTGGCCTGAAGCCAGGTACAAGCGGTCTCGGTCTTGCGATCCCGGGTAAAGATATTCCGGGATACCAAACCCAAAACAACAACGTATTTATATCAACGACAAATAAGGCTTCGTCGTTGTACCGCAATTTTCCAGATGTATCGATCGTAGCGGGCAACCCATTCGACTTCATAATTACGAATAGTAACAACGTCGGAAATTCCACGTTCGTAAATGCTGGAGGCACCAGTGCGTCTGCCCCACTGTGGGCTGGTTTCATGGCACTTGTGAACCAGGAGGCAGTCGCCCTAAACACCGCGCTACCCGAAGGTGCGGGAGGCTTTCTTAATCCAACGTTATACCGCCTCGCAAGTGGCGGCGCGGCATCGACTCTCTATCAGATTTGCTTCAACGACGTTGCTGACGGAAGTTTTGACACCCCCCAAAGTGGGCAGCCCGGCGGGGTATCCGAGGGCGCCTCAGAAACCCAGTTGCAAATAAGCGATATGGAAATAGGCAACTTGGGTAATGGCTTTGGCAACGACTTTCCACTTCCAGCCACTGGCTTTCAGGCGGTCGCTGGATACGATTTGGCAACGGGGCTGGGGAGCCCAACATGCGGATTAATCCGACAGCTGACGTCGTCCACCCCCTTCACTCCAGTGACATGTGCTGCTGGGTCGTCGATATGCGGGCTTGTCTGCTGTCCAACGACTTGCAATTCCGGAGTGTGTGCCCCTCCGACGAACTTCGGTATTCAAGCTAGCGCGACGGGGCAGGTTGGCTTTGGCCCCGACATTTGTCTCAGCGGCACAGGCTTTCTTACGACAAACGCCAACATCACGATCACGGGGATCCCAACGGACAGTTCTTCGTTTATCCGTTCCGCACCGGTCGTCAATGGCGATTTCTTTATTGAATTCCCCCAGACCGAGGGGTTTCTTTCCCAATGTACGTCCACGCAAATCACGGACCTCGTGACGATCACCGCTGCGGATGGCCTCGGTGGACCTGGAACGAGCGGAACGACCTCGACTACGATTCCAGCGTGCTTATGGTGCGAGGCCCAGATAGCGGACGGCACCTGCAGCAGCGTCTTTGCCCCGGGCGCCTTTGTTTGTCCGTGAGATGAGGACTACGCCAGGCGCCCCTAGTCTGCATTGGGACAGAATGGTCCACATGTGCCATAGTCGTTGCATGGACACTAACCTATCAAGGCCGATGAACACAACGCGGTGGCTCATCCAAATTGCAATGCTATCGTTTGGTCAGTGTTCATGTTCGAGCGGTGGCGCGCAAGGCGGTACGGAAAACGCGGATGCGGCGACGATGGCCAGGGACGCCTACGACGAGGTAGCCGACGGCCCTGGCGGGATCCCGGGGTTCGTGGATCCCTACGGAGGTGCGTCCGGTTGCGACGGCGGAGTCCATGTCGGCGCCGACTCGTGCGAATTGACGATGCCGGTGACAGGAGGCCTCTCCGGCGTGCTGCATGCGTCGATGGAATCGGGCTGCGACTGGTCGAGTGCCGGCGCTTTCGGGGTTGACGCGCATGGACCGGGGCCGACAATGGGCGCGGTGGTTATGTTGCACCCTTCCATGCCGGTCATGCCAGGAGAGACTGGGGTCCGCGGGTCCGTCGTCATCTCGATAGACGTGTTGGGTGTGGACGGAAGCATGGCGTCGTGGGTAACTCCGGCAACATGCAGCATTGATCTGGTCAGCAATGCGTGCGCGCCCACGGGAACGATGCCTAGCTTATACGTGTTGAGTGGCACTGGAACGTGCGTGGACGGAGCCGCGCCGTACGGAGCAAACACGGCGGCCCCCGTGACGATTGGTAGTTTTTCGTTTGCTTTGGAGTTCGTGCCGCCAGTGTCCGATTAGTAGGGTATTCTCTCGTGGGGAAAAGTCGGCGATTCTATTCGGTGTCGCCCGCATCAATTCCGCCATCGGAACGCGTATCGGTCTCGGCGCCTACGCACGTCGCGCTCGGATTATTGACGTTGACCGTACCCTGGTTGGACCCTACGTAAGGCGGGCAGCTGCCGCATCCTGGCGGAGATGACAACGTCTGCCACCCAAAGGTTACGTCTGTTGAAAAAGTGAATCCGCTCTCAAATTTCAACTCGATGTGGCATGTGCCAGGGCTCGGGCTGCTGACAGAGACGAACTGGTTGTCGTGCCCCGACACGTAGTTGGATACGCTCGCGTCGTCTGCTGCACAGGGCCCCGCCACCACGACACTCGTGAGGTCCGTCGGACCGCATGAGAGATCGAAGGTCACCGGCCCGATTGCTTTCGGGTTGCACGGAACGCCCGGGCAGCTCTGCGACTCGCTGCTGCATGCACCAAAGAGGCCGAGCGAAATGCCGAGGGGAAGGACCGCAGCACATCGATAGATGAACACTGGGGTAAAGCATAGCGCGTCGTGCAAGGGATCGGGAATTGTGCGCCGCGTTGGCACTGTCCTAATAATTTAGGACAGTACCGCCGCGTTCCGACGCCGAGCGGTCGGCGAGGGTTGCGATTTCGCCACGGGGTCCGCGTTTCCGGTGACAACGGAACGAACAAGGGGGCGCCGGCAGCGTGCGCACGCTAGGACATTGAAGGCGCCCCGTCTCGCGTCGGTCATCATGCGGCCGAACGACGGACGGCGCTTCGCGGCGCTCGCGCGCTCCTTCTTGGTCGCCACGGTCACGAGACCACGCGCCTCGGCGACCCGCTCCAACTCCAGGCGTCTCGACGACCGCGTAGAGGGGTCCCCTTGAGCTCGTCGTGAGGCCTGTAGGGAGATCCTAGCGATCCGGATCGGTCAAGAGACACCCGGAGCGTCGGCGGAGGCCTCATAACGCTCAAACTGCGCCCACGATGACCACATCCAACGCGCACCCCTCCCGCCCCGCGCCCTCGGCGCCGGTTCCCTGCGTGGGCCCGCCCTCTACGCCAGCCCGAGTCCGAGCTGGCCGGCCGACTCGTCGTCCAGGTCGTCGGTCGGGTCGCGAGCACGGGCGATCGCCGGAGCATCAGGCGACATGCCGAGGTGCGCGAGGATCCGGCACACGGGCTCGCGTTCGGTGATGACGGCGAGCACTCGAAGCTCAATGTAGTCCGCCGCTTGTACCACTTCGGTCGTAGCGTTTCGGACCTGGCTCAGGCCTGCCGCTTGATGCGCGAGGGGGCCTACGACTACCTACACGCCTGCGCGAGCGTGCTCGGAGTCAATCGGCGCCTGGATGCGGGCAAGCGCCGTCCCTGCGGGGCCGGCGGCGGGCGCGGGATGATCCACGACCGCGCCCGTCGCCGGAGCCCGTCGCACAATCGGACGCGCGTCAGGTCATCAGCGTGCCAAGCTGAACGCGGGCCCCGCAGAAGCGCATCTCCATCACGCCGTCGTGGATGACCAGGCGCAGCACCTCCAGGGGCGCGCCACTGGAGGCCGAGATGGTCTCCTCGACGGGTGCGCCGGGGCTGCCGTTGCGAGCGGCGAACGCGGCGATCCTGCCGCGCGAGATGGCGTCGATGCGCGCCAGGACATGGTCGGCGCGACCGAAGAAACGGTCGGCTGGCACCAGGCCGTCGATGCCCATGTGGGCGCGCCGATGGTTGTAGTCCTCGACGAACGCGGACAGCCGGCGCTCGGCCTCGGCCCTGTCCTCGAACTGGAAGCACTCCCACAGCTCGCGCTTGAGCGTGCCGACGGCGCTCTCGACCTTGCCGCCGCCGCGCGGGCTGTAGGAACGGCCCACGATGTGATTGACCAGCTCGGCCTCCAGCACGCGACCGAAGTCGCCGTCCTTGGTGAACGCGACGAACGCGCCGCCCCGGTCGGTGCGCACGGCCTCGGGCTTTCCGTGGCGGGCCATCGCGGCCCGGAACGTGGCGGTGACCACGGCGCTCGACGGCGAGTCGGTGAGCGCGTGACCGACGATGAAGCGTGAGAAGTCGTCGAGGAAGAGCAGCGCATGCAGCCGCTCGTCGCCGACGCGCACCTCGCAGAAGTCGGCCTGCCAGAGGGCGTTGCGACGGGGAGCCTCGAAGCGAACGGGCTCCGGTCCCACGGGGCGCGCCTTGGTGTGCACCAGCGCGTAGCCGTGGCCGCGCAGCACGCGGGCGATGGCCTTGATCGACAGCCGCCAGCCCATGAACCTCTTGAGCTGCGCCCGGAGCTGGGCAGGACCCATCGACGGGTGCTTCTTCTTCCACTCCAGGATGGCGGCGATCTCGGGATCGCTCAGCCCCTGCGCCGGGTCCGCCGGTGCGTAAGGCGATCTTGCTGGCGTCGCGGATCTCGACCCGGCTGCGTGGTCACGTGCGGTGCGACCTGCCCGCTCGACCGGTGGCGTCGAGGCTCTCTTCGCGAGGGGCGGCGTCGGCATCGCGCCCGCCGCAGTGGCCTCAGTCACCCACCGCCGCAGCGACTCGGTGGTCGTCCCGATGGTCGCGGCGACCTGCACGCGACTCATCCCCGAGCCGCAGCGCATCCCCGTCCACACAAGGCATCCAGTTTTTCTCCAGCGAGTCGCCCGGCTGCAGCCACGCTTGCGCGATGACGCCCGCCTCAATCCGAATGATGGCCTGACGGATCGGCGTATGGGGGCCAGGGGCGCCGAGGCCCACGGCCGCGACAGCATGCATGATGCCATCCAGGACGAAGATGCGAATGTCCTGGCCGCCGCACGCGAGCAGCCCCGATGCGAGAGGCTCGAGGATGCGCAAGAACACGCCGTCGGCGATGCGGTCACCGGCCCATCGCCCAAGGAAGGCCTGAGGCATCTCGGCGCCGCCCATCACACGCGCGCTCACGTAGAGCTCGCCCTCGAAGGCGCACACGCTGGGATTGAACGCGACGCCAGGCACCTGCAAGCGTTGCTTCGCCACGACGGGCAACGGCACCGCCGTGCTCGCACTCCCGATGGCGCCCTTGGTCATCGCGCCGCCCTGCATGTCCTCTTGCCACCTGGCCGAGACGAGACAGGGCATGCCGGACAGATTGAAGCAATAATTTTCGCCCATCAGAGCGCCGATCAACGCTCGTGGAACGCGTCGTCGACGCCCATGTCATCGCTCAGCGCGCCCCCGCCGCCATCCCCTGTCGGCGGCGCTACGCCGTCGTCCGTCGGGGCCGCGGGCGGCGCGACGACGACTGCGGGATAGCCCACGGGTGGCGCCACGCCGTACCTGCGAACACGCTCGAACCGCTCTCGCTCGAGGCGTTCTCGCTCGTGAGGGTCGCGGCGCTCGTGACGCCAGTCGAGGTGCTGCCCCAGTCTGGCGGCAGGCTCCCGAAGCCCAAGCCATCGATGGTACCAAGCCATGACTACACCGCCCGGCGGACGGACGCCGCGTGGACGTCCTCAGTCGAGCCGTCGTGCTCGAACCTCACACGAATCGTCTTGCCCAGATGACTCTTCACGACGGCCGCGCGCTCGGCGCCGTCGGAGCCCGTCACCAAGACGTGCATGTGTTTCCTCAGCCCGGTGCTCGCGGGCGCCGAATGGCCGTAGCGCTTCCGCAATCCGTGTTTCTTCCCTTTCAGGATCGACGGCACGAACTTGGACAGATTCTTTTCGACTCGCGTGATGAGACTCATGACTGCACTCCTACAGGTTGTTTGGTTTTCGTTACGACACGACATACGGCACGACAGGGCGGCGGGCTCATAGGAGGATCATCATCCCGAGCCCCTCGACGGCGCCCGTGATCGCATCGAGGCTGAGCGCCTCTTCGACCGCGGCGAAGGCGGGCAGTTCGAAGCCGATGAGCGTTGCCGGGTTCGCGCCGTCGAAGATCTCGGCGCCGACGTCGAGCCCGCCGAGATCGCCGCTGCGGTACGGGTTGGAGATGCTGTCCATTTCGGATCTCTCGCTTTCAATGTTCGATGTGAAGGAAGCGAAGGAAATGATGCCACCACCCCTTGCCGTCGTCGGGCGTTCCGTGCGCCATGAGCACGGCCGCCGCCTCGGTTGCGGGGACCCCGGCTGGTGGCTTGCCGGTGATCGCGTGCCCCTTGACGAGCGACACGGCCGCGTCGAACCCCGCATGCGCGCTCTGAGGCAACGTCGCCTTGGCCGCGACCACTGTCGGATCGGCGTGCGGGTTCGCACTGGTGCCCGCTGCATTCAGGCCCGCGACGTAGCCTTGCAGCGCTTGCGGATGGGGCATCATGGCCGCACCCGCTGCGACGATCGAAGGATCGATGCCAGCGGCGCCCGCAGCTTGGCCCACCGCCTGGGTGGCGACGCTACCGAGTAGCCCCCCGAGATCGAACCCGCCGAAGTCGTCGCCAAAGTGAGTGGTGTCGGTCGAGTGCGTGAACTCGTCGCCCAAGTGCCTTCGATACTCGTCCATTATTGTGCCCTCTCTCAGATTGCCGCTGCGGCGGCGCCCACTGCCTTCGTGCCGAGACACCCGATCACCCAGCCGAGGCTCGCGACGATGACGGCAGCCGCAACGGCGCTCACAATGATCTGGTGAGCCGGGCGCAGCGCCTCGAAGTGATCGAGCAGAGTCATCGGCGGCGAGGCTGCGGCGGGTGCTGCGAGCGCCGTCGACGGGGCCGGCTTGACCGAGGCGAGAGCGCGAGCCCGATCGTGGAAATATAGCGCGCTCACAATCAAGTCGCCCTCGCGTGGCTCGAGCCCGGCGAGCAGATCGGTGCTCTCGTCGGTGTGCGCCTCTGACAGGCTGTGGCTGACGTCGCTGAGAGAATCCATGCGCTAACCCTCGATGCCCCAGACGGCAGAGAAATAGACGGGATTGCTCGTATCGAGATTGATGACGAACACTTGAGTAGCCAGGGGCGAGATCGCCACGAAAGCCGGCCCCACACCCTGGTCATCGTATTTGTAGGACTTGAGCACGACGCCGGACGCGTCCTGCTGCTGGATGAGCAGGTTCGGAACTGTCGCCGGATTGACGGACGATAGAGGGCCCGCCAACGAGGTGGCCGCAACGGACACCGAAATCACACCTGCGCCTTGCTCGATGGGGAAAAAATCACTCTTGTAGGGCGGCGCCCCGCCCGACGCGAGGATCTCGACCTGGACGGGAAAGACGAGATAGGTGGGCGGCTGGCCGGTGACAGGACGCGTCCCGCGCGTCGCGCTGATCGTCACCCCGTACTGCTGCGGGGGTGAGGGCGCACTGCCCGCCGTAAAATCGTTCACCTGAACCCTGACGGCTTGGGCTGGGGCCGAGATGGCGACGCCGTTGGCCACGTCCAACTTTCTAGAGATCGTATTGCCTTCGACCGTCCAACTGATCTGAGCAACGGCGCGGTAGACGCCACCGGTAGGCGGGTCCACTGCGAACTCGATTGTGTAGACGTCGGCCTCAGGGAAGTCCGCTTGCATCGTGACGGGCTGATTGCCCGAGCCCGTCACCAGGGTGCCAGAGGATGACCAGCCGTCCTTCGTTCCCAGGCCCGACTCGGGTGTGATTGTTCCGCGTCTTGACATGGCCTAAACCCTCTCTCCAGATGCGATCTGATGCGGGCTCGACGTCGGGCGCATCAAAGAGCCCATGCGCCATGCGTGGACAACGTGCGGCTCGACGTCGACGTACAGCTCGTCGGCGCGGACGCCGTATCGTTTAGCGGCGAGAACGGCAGCCGCACGGGGCAAGAGTCCAGCGAGCGCAACGAGCTGTCGACGCCCACTCACGAGCCGCGATGACCGCGATTGAATCGACGGCCATCAGCCCCTCACGTCGAGCGGGCTAGGGATTAGATCCTCAGCCGCACGCCTTGGCGCCGGGCCTCGACGCGCAACTTGGCGAGCGCCTTCGCTTCGATTTGGCGGACGCGCTCACGGGTCAGTCCAAAAACGTTGCCGATGTCCTCTAGTGTGGCGTCGGGGCCGAGTCGGTCCACTGCGTCGAGCACGCATGACGTGCCGTCTTGCACCACACTCGCGCGCCAATGCTCGGCACGGGGGATGCTGAACTTGCACCACGCGTGTGGGCAAGGCCTCTGCGCCAGTGGCCCGCCTGGCTCGCAGTCCGCGCGCGTGCGCGGCCGCGGGGGCTCGTCGGCGACGGGGAAGATGGGCAGTGACAGGGCAGCGGACAACGGGGACCTCGTGGACAGACGACGACGCAACAGCGCTGGCGTGTGTCCACGGGGCCGATGAGAGGCGCCCCGCAGTCGGCGAGCAGCTCGATATCCTCAGTGACGAGTCACAAGTGACGAGTACGGGTGAAGCCTACCCTGACGGGGGCGCGCGGTCCCGACGAATGAGGGCCCTCATTCGAGCGCCCGTGCGGCAGCCTCGATTGGGTCCTCGCCCGCGACGCCAGGCCCCTTCCCGGGCAAGGCGATCCTCTGCACCCCGGGCGTCGCTGTCCCGCTCGCAAGAGGCGCGCCCCCCACCAATTCGAAAGATTTGCGAAACGCCAAGACAGTGAACGCTTTCGCGCCGACGCCGCGCGCTCGTGCTGCCAGCGCGGGGAAGTGCGCTGACGCCGCGACGCCCAGGATCGCCCCGAGCGCCGCGATCCAGCCGTCGGTCGGACCCATCGGACCGTCCAAGCCGAACTTGGCGTGGGTGGCGCCGAGCATCCCGCCCACGACGGCGCCCTCGGTGTACTCCACGCCGGTGGATGCAGCCCCAGTGATGTACACAGCGGCGGTGACGGGGGGTGCGCTCGCAAGCTCCTGCTTCGCGCGATCGACGAAGCTCTGCGACCAACTCCTGGGCTCTGGCCTCGGGGGGATCTGGATCTGATTCATGCTGCCTGCCCCGCGTGAATTGCCCTCGCCCTGCGCCAGGCCTCATGCACAAACTCCCCGCCATATCCGGGCTTCAGGTGCTCAAATAGCGCCGCGAACCCATTTTCGTAGCTCGCGTTCTCATCAGCCGTGGCCGTGACCATCGAATTGGCAGCCCACTCGATAAACCTGACCATCATCTCCACTTCCTGGTCACGCATTATGGCCAACAACTGCTCCAACGTCTTGGGCTTCGTGCCCGATTTGTCGTCGCTCACGTCTTTGCCTCTTTCGCTTTCAACGATGAATACCGCTGTTTGACTTGCTGCGCGAGTTCGGGCACGTCGGGCCGCTTGGCCGCAAACATCGCTGCGACCTGATCGATCTCGCCATCGCTCAGCGACTCGAGCATCGTGTCGATCATGGCGTCGGCGCCCATCGATCCGGCCACTGCCGCCTCGGCCTTCGGCGCCTCGACTTTCGAGTGGCCGTTCGTGCCGTTCGTCATGGCCGCAGGCTTCCCTAGGGCGCGCATTGCCAAGCCCATCGCATCGCGCTCGGCCTCCTCAAGACTGCACTCCGGCAAGGCCCCCATGATTTCCGCGTGTTCTTGCGCGCGCGCTTCCTTGCGCTTGCGCGCGCGCACGAGGTGATCGCTCAAGATCGCGGCGAGCGGCCCGCCACCCGACGACGCCGAGACAGTCGCAAGAAGCTCCTGCAACTGCGTGGGAGTCTGGTTTTCGAGCAAGGTGTCAAACAAGGAATCTTCAGCCGCGTGCTCAGGCACCAACTTGCCCGCGGTCAAAGTCGAGAGGGTCGCTGGAAGGAGAGGTAACAGCCTGCGGCCCGCCTCAATGCCCAACGCCCTCAACTGCAACGACGCACTTTGCTGCATCCATTGGGTGAGAATATTTTGGAGTGCCAACCATCGCTCGTCAGAACGCCGCTCGGTGGTGTCCAGGCGCGTCGAGAGCTTATCTAACAACTGGCCCATGACCGTGGTGACCGCCAAATCCTTCTGTACCGCACCCTGAATTGTAATTTCGGCCATCCGCTGGGCCATCTGCACCAGGCCTGTCGCTGTGGGCGGCTCCGTCGCGAGGGACCCGTTCCCGCCGACGACCTGCGCCGCCCCGACGCGGACGAACGGCAAGACGGCGACGGGCTTGCCCCCCTCTCGACAAATGTTGAGCGAGAACTGTTGTGAGCCGCCTCCCGATATCCCGCGCGCGTGCCGCGTAGCGAGGGAGTCGAACATTTCCGCCATCGCGTCGGCCTTGCCCCAGACAGGGCCCCCCTGGCGCGCGCTTAGAAAATGCAGCGCTACCTCGCCCGCGTGCGCGTGATGCACGAGCCCGACCCCCAGGACGGGGCCTGTGCCCGGGCCCGGCCCCTCGATGACCACATTGATGTGTTCCTCGAGAAATTGGCGAATGGCCTCCCTGTCGTTGGTACCGTTGCTCACGTCGATTGCTCCTTGGCCGCCGGTGCGGGGGGCGGAATGTGATGCGCGATCTGGGGCGCCAAGGCCCGGGTCTCTTCTATAGAGAGGGCCCGCACAGGCGTCCCGGCGAGCATGATGACGAGGACGCCGTTCGGCGCCGCTACCGTCAGTCGCGGGGCGCAGCGGACGCAGAGCGCGTCGGCGTCCTCGGTGCGCACGGTGGCCTTGCACCCCCTGCATGTGCAGGTGCCTGGCTCCGGCAGCGCCTCTCCTCGGAGGAGGGCGATTTGCGGGTCGCTCAGGACCCACGCCCGCTGATGATGCCGCATGCACCGGGCCGTGCTCGGGTCCGAGGGGGCACCGCACTCGCAGGCGAACGCGATCCCCTCGCGGTCGGCCCGCTGGCCGCGGATCCACGTGTCCCTCAGGCGGATGACGGTCTCGAGGGGGACCTGTGTCGTCATCACGATCTGGGAGACGGTCGCTCTCTGCTCCAGCATCGTGACGACTTTCGCGTCCCGGGCGCCCTCGCGCTCCTCATGGGCAAGCTGCATCGGGGCCCGTCGCGTGCCTCCGTCCCCCTGCACGATTCGGAGACGCTCGAGCTCGAACATCCACTTGCCCCGCGGCCCGCGCTTGCCTCCCAGCTCGCGCGCCCGACGCAGGAGCGTCGCCTCGGACACGCCGAGAACCCGGGCCGCCTCGGACGTCGGGACGAGGCCACGCTCGATGTCCGCACCCGGCACCTCACCGTCCGATGAGGCGACGAGCTGGGCGAGAGCCTCAGAGGCCTGCTGGATGGGATTCGCGTTCGCCATGCGAGGTCACAATAGCCTGACGATGAGGTGCGGGCCGGCGATACTTTGCTGACTTCGACTGCCGGGTACGACGCTGCGCCGACGCCGCCCGAAAACGTCGTCCAAAAAGATGTCCTGTAGAATGGGTGCGATCATCCGGCCTTTTGGACCTTTTGAACGGTTTCGACTTTTGGACGGGTGGCGAGGAAGGCCCGGCGGACGTGTGAGCCGCTCACCTCGGCCTTCCGGCGTATCTTGGGGTCGACGATGCGGTGCGTCTTGCGATCCTCGTTGATGCGCGACGCGCAGGTCCCCCACCCATCACCCCCGGCCCGGACCTGCTCGACGAGAGCCAGCTCCTTCGGGGTCAGAGGCTTGGCCGGCCGTCCGAACCGCGCGCCCTCCTTCTTCTTGCGCTGCATGCCGCTGCGGACCTTCGAGGCGTGCGTCTTGGCCCACTCGTGCCCCGACTCGGCCGTCATGCTGTCGGTCACGTTGCCCACCATCGTGCCGTGCTGGGCGAGCGGCTTGTCGGCCCTGAAGACCTTCAGCCCGAAGCGCCGCTCAACCTCGACCTCGCTCCACGCGTCGAGCTTCGAGCCCTGGCGGCTGAACCTGTCGCTACACTCCACGACGATTCCGTCGGCGCCCGCCGCTTTCGCGCGCTCGCACGCGGCGATGAAGCGCTTCCGGTCGAGAGGGTTCGTCTTGCTCGCGGAAGTGCCTTCGTCAATCTCGGGTTCGAGCAGGGCCACCCCCTCGTGTGCGGCCCACGGCTCAACGATCTCCGCCTGGCGCAGCGGATCCTGGTCTTTGTCGTCGGTCGACGTGCGGTAGTAAGGGACGGCCTTGGTCATGCTGCCCTCAATCCGTCAGTCGCCGCATGAACCCCTTCGAGGCACTCGAAAGGGGCGGGCTTGCCCGTCAGCTCTCTCTGTAGAGTGCGCGCGGCATCCCCCATGCGCTGGAGGGCCAGGCGGATGCGATACCCCGACCCGGGACGGGTGTAGAACTCCTGAGGATCGGGCGCCTCGAGTTCGGCCTCGAACTTCGACAGCGCCTCAGCGAGCGTCGGAGGATCGAGCCACCGCTCCGCGAGTAGTCGGAACGCCTCGACTTCGGCTTGGTTGTGGAGGTCTTTGATGCGTTGCGGGCACCCTAGACCCCAGCAGCCATGCGCGTTGAGAAGCGGGAAGCGCATGAAGAGATGCCGGGTCCACAATCGTTCCAGCGAGAGGGCCAGCGGCGACGGGACATGACCCTTCGCGCAATCGGCCGGGGCCGTGCAAGTCGCGAGGACACGCACGGGCGGCGGCGTCTGAAGGCCGGCCAGCCACTTGCGGACTGGTGAGGAGGACACCCGGCCACGTACGGACCAATGGCCGCGTAAGCGTTCGCTCGGGCGTTTCCGAGTGACACCGACGTAGCGCGGCTCGCGCGTCTCGGGATCGAGGATCGCGTACACGGTGAACCGGACGAGCTGAGTCACGATGCCTCCGGTGGCTCGGGCGGATCGTTGTCGGCCTTGCGCGTCTTCGGCCGCCGCAGGAGCTTCAATACCTGCCCGCCCGCCTCTATGGCTTCGGGCGGGGGCGTCCGCCGGGCCCGCCGTCGCGGCAGCTCGGGCGTCTCCTCGACGGCAGGCACCGGGCGTAGCTTCTTCGCGTTCGCTGGCTTTGGCGCTGGGGGCGGCAGTCCGATGAGCCCGCGCGGCGTGGGCTCGGAGTGCGACTCTGGCAGTGCAGCTAGCAGCAGCGCATCGTCGCGCCGCGCGCGCTTCCTCTTCTCTTTTGGCGGCGCCTCTGCGAGACCTGTTGGGGTCATGACCAAGTACACCGGCTGGTGCGAAGGGCCGAATCTATTTTTGTAGCTAATGAGTTCGCGCACGCCGTTGCCCATGTGCTCCGGCGCGGGTTCCATACACATGATGAAATCGCAGGCGTGATGCAATTCAGCCTTGCCCGCGATGTCGCCCGTTTTTGTCATATGCAAGATAAGTATGCTTGGGCTCTTCCAGGCCACGCTTAGGGCCTTATATCGAACGCATGTGGCCACTTGGCCTTGGATATCCTTTCCATGCAAGGCGCTGAGCGAGTCGACGACGAACAATGCCGGCGGCATAGAACTGAAGGAGCTCACTATCGATCAAGGCGCCGCCGCCGCTGCTGCTTTGCAAAACCACGAAGCGATCGAGGTTGGGGATTTGCAACCTATCCGCCGTTAGTCGAATCTCACCCGGACTCATCTCGGCGCTCAAGAAATCGGCAAATCGGCCGGTGAGCTTCGCGATGGCGGAAGAAATTCCGAGCAGTAGTGTCGTTTTTCCCTGCCCAGGTGCACCCGTCAGTAGCGTCGTCGAACTCGGGACAATCCCGCCGCCCCAGATAGCATCCCAGAACTTCCCGCAGACGAGGCGCTCAACCGAGCTCGCCGCGACATTGTCCAAAGTGGTTACTTTGGATTTCGAGACCGTGCCGGTCGGGCCCCCTCCGCTCTCTATCCCCCAGACGCCGCAGCGTTGGCACATGAGAGTATAGGGGGGAAGAGGCGTCGCGCAGTTTTGACAGGGGGTCATGGCCGCGCCCCGCCCACGCGACGCACGACGATGACTTCGGGCACCGGCCCGCGCAGTGTCGCCATCGCCGCCGGCCTGGGGACAGTCGGGGGCGGTGGCCTGGGCAGTGGCGTGGGCAGTGGCGTGGGCGGCGGCGGTGCGGGCGACGCAGGGGATGCTGGCGGCGGCACCGGCGCTGCCTCGACTCGGGCGCGTGCGACCTCACGCGCCGCCTCAATCCGAGCACGCTCGGCGTCGCGTATAACCTCGATGTCGCGAACACTATAAAGGTACCTCTCCGGCGCGTCGGTGCCGGGCTTCAGCGTAGGCCGCAAGTCGATATACCGAGCGCGTCGGTGTCTCCGAAGATGCCGCAACCAACGGCCGGTGACGCCAAATAGAGTGCGTAGCTCAGGCTCGTCGGCCAACCGCTCGGAGCTGCTGCCGAGCGAGTGTGGGTCCGCTTGGGGGGCGATGGTGTCCGGTGTGCTCGTCGTCGGGCTCGTCGTCATTTCGGCTCCTGTCTCTTTCGCTCGGGGGATAGGGTCTGAGAGTCAATCTTGAGGCGCCATCGCGGTGCACGCGCCGCCGCACCCCTCACGCCGACAGCCCCAAAGACAGAGCGTCCTGCTGGCTGCGGACGCCCTCATCGCGCACCCGCCGAAGCGCACGTCTCACGCACAAGGCGCGCAGCCTTGACCCGTCGCACTTCACCCCAAGCCAAAAAGGTCCAGCGGTATCGGATCGGATCCCATTTCGCCTCGGCGTACTCCGCCACCGGCAGCTCGCCGGGCTCTATCTGGCCGCTGATGACGCCGGCCAGCCAGGGTGCGATCGTCGGCGTCTCGGACTCGAGGAAGCTCACCTCGCAGTCGCGCCGTCTGGCGTCGAGGTACCGAACTCGAATTACCTCCTCGAACCCGCCGAGGGCCGCGACCCAAATCATGCGGCTCTGCGCAGCGTCGGGCGGGATCGAGCGAAACACGCGACGGACGCGAAGCACGTGCGGGGGGGATCTCATCGCGCGCCTCCTGCCGCTCGCCGGGGCGACGATCCAACCCGGGAGGGTAGGGTCCGCGGGGTGATCTTGGGGTTCGACGCGGCCCGCATCCACGTCACCTCCGCCCCACGAACGGCAACGTCGAGCTGCCGGCCGCGCAAAGGCAGGAGTCCCCGGCGCCGCCAGCCGTCGATCGAGCCGAGCGAAGAAGTCCATCTCACGCCCGGGAAAACTGCGCGAAACGTCTCACGCGCGGATTCGTAGCCCGCAGTGGGCAGCGCGACGCGCGCGCGCAACACCTCCCCGTTGGGCGTCACCAGATCGAGCACCCAGCGCACGAGCGGCGGCCTGCTTTCCCAAGCGGGGCGCGACTCGAACATCGCGCGCGCGACCGTCACCCGCGTGAGATTCGCCTCGTGCGAGACACGGGCGCGTTCGATCGTCCGGTGCAGGTAGTCGTCTCGCTCAGTGGCCTTCGGCGATCGTCGCCGCAACGCTCGGGCGATCTCGCGATCCGTCTCACCCGCGCGCATGCGTGCGAGAACGAAGAGCCAGTCAGCGCCGGAGTCGCTGCGATCGATTGCGCCAGTCCCGTGGTGCTTTCGAGTTCCGCCCTTGGCCGCCCGCCCTGGAACAGCACAGAGTGGTGCTGCCCGAAGCACCGCTTCGACGTCGAGGGGGCTGCCGTGCAGCTCGCGGAACATGAACTCGGCGCCGGGCCGATGCGACGGGACGAACCAGAAGCGGCTCGCATCCCTCGCGGCAGAGTCCACGACGTGCCCCGCTTTCGCCGATCGATCCGCTGCCCATGTCCAGATGCGCGCGTACTCGTCGGCCGAGACGGGCCGAGAGAGCACGATGACGCCACGCAACCGAGGTGTTGTCGGCTCGTGTGACCACGTCGTGTATGCGACGCCCATCGAGCCGCGCCACAGGCGAGCCGCTTGATCGATCGTTGTGTCGCCGCGATCAAAGTCTAGCCCGAGTGCGTAGACACACTCGACGTTCGCGAGCGCACGGCGGTTACCGTGGAACGTGGCGATGCTGAACCCGGCGACGCTCGTCTTGGTGCGCGCGATCTCAGGCCGGGCGACGTACTTGCCGACGAACTCGCGCCACGTCAGCTCTTCACATCGGCCATGCCGCGCGTACTGGCTCCGCCAGAGAGTGATCGTCAGGTGCGGCGTCGACGTGCGCATCCTGGCCGCTCTTGAGGTAGGCAACGAGGCGATCGACGTCGTCGCGCGTCCAGGCGAAGGCGCCGCGGATGCGCGGGATGCGGAGAGCCCATGCCCAGGCGCGTGTCGCGTCTTGGCCGATGCCGACGAAGGACGCGACGGCGGTCGTCGTGACGACTCGACGATCGGCGAAGAGGTACCGGACGTCCTTGTCAGTTTGGCATTGCACAGTGTCATTGTGTCTCTCCAGGCGCCTCGGGGCAAGCGGGGGTGGGCCAATCTCGCTTTCTCTTCTTCTCTCCTGGTTGGGTGGTGGCCTGGTTGGTCGGTTGCCCCCCCTTAGAGGGGGGCACCCAACCAGCCCCCAACCGACCAACCAACGCGTACGCGGGGCGGACACCCCGCACCGACGACAGCCGGGGCTCGATAAGCCCGCGATCGACGAGGGTGCCGAGCGCGCTGCGCGTTGCCGTCGTGTCGGCACGCCCCTCGCGTCCGCGCACGCGCTGCACCCCTTCGCGGATCTTCGACTCGGACCATTCTCCGGGCCCGAGGCTCGTGATCGCCTCGAGTACGTCGTCGGCCGTACGCGAGGACTTGTCGGCGGCGGCACGTCTCGTCGGTTTGGATTCCAGCTCGATGACGTCCGCGCGGTCGCGCTTCAACTGAACAAAGAACGTCGGCTGACCTGAACCGAGGCGGTTCTTTCGCGTGACCTGCACCACGATCACGTCGGGTTGATTGGCCTTCGCGTCCGGGGACAACAGCACCGCAAGGTCAGCCGCATATTCAATCGCGCCGCTTTCTTTGAACGCGGCAAGCGGGTCCTTCTTCTCGTCCGCGTAGTAGCTGCGAGGCACCTCGCTCGTGACGATGGCGAGGTGCTTGCGCTCTCGCACCGCACGAAGAGCTTGGACCGTTGCGTCGATGCGCGCTCGCGGATCGCGCGTCTTGTCGTCGTGGCGCTCGCTGCCGGCGGTCTGAATCGAATCGACGACGAGCACGCCACGGTCGGTGCCGCGCTCGCGACACATATCGTCGAGGCGGGTACACGCATTCTCAATCGTCATGTCGTCGTCGACGTCGAAGGGCAGCGATGCTGCCGCGATCTTGCGTGCGTAGGCCTTCCGCGTTTCGTCATCGCCGCATTCGAGCTTGTCGCGGTGGAAGCCGAGCCGCTGGCCGAGGCGGACCATCACGTCCTCGGTCCCGCCATCTGCCGCTAGGTAGAAGACCGGCACGCCGGCCGTCGACCAGCCATGCGCCCATGCGAGTGCGAACATGCTCTTGCCACCGCATGGGGCCGCGCCGAGCACGATGATCTTGGCGAAGGGGAATCCGCCGCGCGTCGCGTCGCCGTCGAGGCTCGCGAAGCCACTGGTCAGCCGCGGGCCGTTGTATCCGACCTTCGCGGCGCGATCAGCGAGCGTCGGCCGCGGGGGCTTCGGCGGCGCCGGCCGCTCGTAGATCACTTCACCGTTGTCGCAAAAGTCGAGCGCCGCGATCTTGCCGGTGAGTGCCTTCACGATTTTCGTGAGGCTGCCGTCCTTCGGCGTCGCAACACCACACGCGCGCCCGATCGATCCCAACTTGAGCCGTGCCTTCTTCGCTGCGCGCTCGTCCTTCGGGAAGTCGATCGATTCGAGGAAGGTGCGCTCGTCCGAGGCGAACGTGCCGTCTACGCACGTCCAGACGAGGCGCAACGCCTCGACGCCGCTCCCTCTCGTCTTGGCGACGGTGGCGGTAAGTCTCGCGTCGATCATGCCGCACCTCGCGGCGGGCGCGCGGAGCGCGGCGATGATCTAGTAGAGGAGGAGAGGGAAGAAGGAGGAGGTGCTGCGGCACCGTCGGAGGACGGGCTCCCGCGCGACGATCCTGTCCGACGAATTCGCCGTAGCCGCGCCCGACGGCGGCGAGGTGCTCGCCCGCGCGCTCGCAGGGCCGGCCGTCGCAGGGCGCCGGCCCAGTGTTGATCGGCACGGGCAAGACGAGCTTGTGCCCGCCGCGCGAGGATGCCCTCCATCGCGGTGACAATCGGATCGTCAGTGCTGTCGTCGACGTCCGCCAACAACTCGGTGATTGCCGCGTCGTCCAGCGCCTCGATGGCATCGTCGAACGGATCCCTGCGGTGGGTGCCGCGCAAGCCGCGAAACGCGAGCCACGCGGCGTTTCTCGGTCGGGGGCGCTTGCTCGAGAGCGTATTTTCGGCCAGGATCTGCATGTCTCGTCGGATCGCGCGTCCCCCGCCACCAAAGCCGGGCGCGCGATTCGCCTTTGTGGGGCTAGGCGGCCCTCCGCTGTGTAGCGACGCGCTCCCAGGCGCGCGTGACAGCGACGATCGTGTTCGTCCGCACGCGCGTTCCGGTGAGCAAGCGCTGCACAGACCTGGGGCTCACACAAGCTTCGGCAGCGAGAGTCAGCACGAGGGTGGGATCCTTCTCGACTCCGCGCCGCAACGATTCGGGCACTTCCATGCGCTCCAAGATGGACGATTGTCGTCGTCCGTCAAGAGGGGCGCCGCACCTTAGGTGAGAACCAGGTGAGAACCGAATCGTGGATCTATTGGTCTCAGGTGGTCACAGGTGACGCGGCGGACCTCTGTTTTTCTCGGGGGAAGCGGGGTGACCGACGGGGTTTGAACCCGCGACCACTGGAGCCACAATCCAGTGCTCTACCAACTGAGCTACGGCCACCGCGAAGAGGGGGCAACCATACCCGCTCGTCGTGGGCTTTCAAGAGGAGCAGGTTCGGTAGGATGGGCCCACCTCTCCGCCGATGGCTCACGGGTCCCATTCCGTCCTGCGTCACGCGCTCGCTCGCGTAGGGGTCTCCATCGCGTCGGGCATCGCCGCGTACTTCGCGGTGAGGCTGGAGATGCCGTCGGCCGCCGCCGCGCTCGTCGGCGTAGATGCCGCGAGCGCCGTGCTGCTGGCGATCTCGTGGACGGCGATCGCTTCGTCCGACGCGCAAGTGACGCGCGCACGCGCAGGCGCCGAAGACCCGGGCCGCACGCTGGTCTCCGTCATCGTCGTGCTCGCGTCGGCCACGAGCCTCCTCGCGGCGACCATTCTCGCGGGCAGCGCGCGAGACCTGACGCCAGCCCTCAAGCAGCTCGGCGCCATCCTGTGCCTCGCGACGGTGGCTCTCGCCTGGGTGGTCACGCAGACCGCGTTCACCTTCCGCTACGCACACCTCTACTACCGCGAGGACTCCGAAGGGGTCGGCGGGATCGACCTCCCCGGCAAGGCGGACCCGGATTACTTCGACTTCGCGTACTTCGCCTTCACCATCGGCATGTGCTTTCAGGTGTCCGATACGTGCGTGTCGAGCGCCCAGATCCGTCGGACCGTGCTTCTGCACGCCGTCATCAGCTTCGCCTATAACTCGATCATCCTCGCCTTCGTGCTCAATCTCGTCTTCGGACTCGCCGCATGAGCCGCTCGATCGACACCCTCTGCATCCACGCCGGGCAGGAGCCGGACCCTGTCTCGGGCGCGGTGATGACGCCCATCGTGCTCTCATCGACGTTCGCCCAGGACGGCCCCGGCGCGCACAAGGGGTACGACTACTCGCGCGCGGGGAACCCGACGCGTACGGCGCTCGAGCGCTGCCTCGCGGAGCTCGAGGGGGCGAAGCACGCGATCGCTTTCGGCAGCGGCTGCGCGGCGGCGACCGCGGTCCTCCTCACGCTGAAGAGCGGCGATCACGTCCTGGTCGGCGACGACGTGTACGGCGGCACCTTTCGGCTCTTCGACGGGGTGTTCAAGCAGTTCGGGGTCGACGCGACCTTCCTCGACATGAGCGACCCGAGGCGCGTCGCCTCGGAGATGCGGTCCAATACGCGGCTCGTCTGGATGGAGACGCCGAGCAATCCGATGCTCAAGGTGTTCGACGTGGCGGCCATCGCGCACGCGGCCCGGTCACGCGGCATCCCGGTTGCCGTCGACAACACGTTCGCCACACCGGTGCTGCAGCGCCCTCTCGAGCTCGGAGCGACGCTGGTCGTTCACTCGACGACGAAGTACCTCAACGGGCACTCCGACGTCGTGGGCGGCGCCGTGATGACGAGCGACGACGCGCTCGCAGAGGCTCTGCACTTCCTTCAGAAGTCCACGGGCGGCGTGCCGAGCCCGTTCGACTGCTACCTCGTGCTCCGAGGCCTCAAGACACTCGCCGTGCGCATGAAGCGCCACGTGGAGAGCGCCCGTGCAATCGCCGACTGGCTCGCGGGCCACCACGGCGTGAGGCGGGTGCGCTACCCGGGGCTCGCTTCCCATGAAGGACACGACCTCGCCGCACGCCAGATGAGCGGACCGGGCGGGATGATCAGCTTCGAGCTCGAGGGCTCCCTCGATCAGGCGATTCTGTTCCTCCGAGCGCTCCGTGTGTTCGCCTGCGCCGAGAGCCTGGGCGGCGTCGAGTCGCTGGCCGAGCACCCGGCGACCATGACCCACGCAAGCTTACCGGCCACCTCTCGGCAAGCCGTCGGAATCGGCGACGGCCTGATAAGGCTGTCCGTCGGACTCGAGGACGCGGGCAATCTCGTCGCCGATCTCGAGCGTGGCTTTTCGGCCGCGCTGGGCGTCTAGGCACACGACGCCCGGCATGCCCGCGAAACGGCGGCGCATGACGTCGAACGCCTCGCGGCTCTCGTCCACGGCGAGAAAGCGGCGCCCGAGGAGGTGAGCGGCGTGACCCGCCGTCCCGCTGCCGGCGAAGAAGTCGAGGACGACGCCCCCGGGCGGCGACGACGCGCTCACGATCCGCTTCAGAATGCCGAGGGGCTTCTGTGTCGGGTAGCCGAGCTTCTCCTTGCCCGTCGGGCTCACGATCGTGTGCCACCAGGTGTCGGTGGGTAGCTTGCCGCGGGTGGCCTTCTCCTCGCCGACCAGTCCGGGGGCCATGTACGGGATGCGATCGACCGCCTCCGAGTCGAAGTGATAGCGGTCCTTGTCTTTCACGTAGACGAGGATGTCGTCGTGCTTGGCCGGCCATCGGCGGCGTGTCCGGGCGCCGTAGTCGTACGCCCAGACGATCTCGTTCAGGAAGCACTCCCGCCCGAAGGTGCGGTCGACGAGGACCTTGGCGTAGTGAACTTCGCGGTAGTCGAGATGCAGGTAGAAACTTCCGCTCTGCTTGAGAACCCGGTGGGCTTCGACCACGCGGGGCTCGAGGAAGGCGAGGTAGTCGTCGAACGAGTCGCCGAACGAACGCGAGCCGACGTGGACCGTCCTGTATCGCTTCCCGCCGAAGCCGACGCGGTCTCCCTCGATGTCGCGTACGGTGCGAAGCTGTATACGTTCCTGACGACGACCCGTGTTGAACGGGGGATCGATGTACACGAGGTCGATGGACCCGTCCGGCAAAAGCCGCAAGACGTCGAGGTTGTCGGCCCGGACGACCAGGCCCGCGTTCGGCGTCATCGTACCGACATACTCGCGCATCCTCCGCCCAGCGCGCTATGCTCGCCGCCTTAGACCGCACCTAATACCGGGGAGAAATGGACACGATGATCTCACTCACCTTGCGCCGCGCGGCCGGCTCTGCGATCGGATGCGCCCTCGTCGTTGCTTGCTCGGGCAACAAGCCCCCAGTAGCCGACGCCTTCGTGGCCGCTTTCGTCGGCCCCGGGAACGGCGGCACGTCCGTCTGCGGCTACCAGTCGGATCAGCCGTTCGTACAGATTGGATCGCCGTTGGATCCGAAGCCGAGCACCGTGACGAGCGGCGATTTTCAGGCAGGGTCCGGCACCGTCAACCTCGATTGCAGGGTCGACTCGAGCGGCGGTGGCTTTCGGATCCAGCTCAGCGCCGAGGTCGACGGACCCAACGGTGGCAGCCTCTCTGTGGTCGGCAACGTCACCGCCAGCGGTGGCACGGGCGTTCAGGGCGGCTTCACCAGCGCGATGAACGGTTCGTTCAGTGACTCGAACTGCTCGATCACGTTCACCTACAACATGAACGCGGTGCCGGTGGGAGGCAGCCCCATCGCGTCGGGCAGAATCTGGGGTCACCTGGACTGCCCGAATGCCATGCAGAACGGGACGACCGAGATTGCAGACGACGGTGGTCTGTCCCAGCGCACCTGCGACGGCCACGCGGACTTCCTCTTCGAGAACTGCAACTAGCTCGGGCTCTATTCTTCGTCCTGGTCGGGAGCCGGAGCGTCGTCGCTCGGAAGAGCCGCGAGGAGCGCGCGGACCTCGATGGCGACCTCGAACTCCGGACCCGCCGCGAGGAACGCTTCGAGGTACTTCTTCGCGGCGACGTCGTCTCCGTAGGCGTGATGGGCGAGGCCGATGGCGTGCAGGGCGTCGGGGTCACCCGGCGCGCGACTGAGGGCCACCATGCCCTCCCGGACGGCGCCGCGGACATCGCCCAGGATGCGCAGCACGTGGCTGAGCGCGACGCGGGCCCCGAGATGGCCGGGAGCGAGCTTGAGGCATGCGATGTAGGCGTCGCGCGCGGGCTCGAGCTCTCCGATCTCGAAGAAGCCGACGCCCAGGAAGTAAAACGCGTACGGGTTGGCGGTGTCCACCAGGAGGACGCGGCGAAGCTCCACCATCGCTTCGTGGAAGCGCTCTTCCTGAAGCAACTCGACCGCCTCCTCGACGGCCGACCAGTGGGCGCCGTCGCGAAGCTCGTCTTCTTGCCTGGGGGTCATGGGCCAGCGCGTCGGATGCCTTCGGTGGCGGGACCGGAGCGCTCGAGGGCCAGACGAACGTCCGGAGCAATGCGCTTGGGCCGGCCGCTGGCGAACTCGACGAACCCCCACGTCGTGACGCTCTTTGCGAGGAGCTGGCCGTCCGATTTGCGGACCAGTTCCGTCGATCGGAGACACTTCGCGGCCATCACGCTCGAGACCCACGTTCGTGCCTCGATCACGTCGCCCCGCAGGGCCGGGCGCACGTAGTCGATCTCGTGGCGTACGACGACGAAGACCGCGCCGAGGCGCCGGTAGGCCTCGAGATCGAGGCCGAGCGCGACCGAATGGGCGATGGCCGCGCTCTGGAGCCAGCGCACGAAGGCGACGTTGCTCGCGTGGCCCAAGGCATCGATGTCCTCGTCAGCTACGACGAGATCGAGGCAGAAGCTCTCGGGCTCGCTCACGCGCGGGTCAATCGCCTCCGTCATTCGGGTCACCAGCGCACGAGGCTGCCGAGGTCTGCGGTCTCATGGCCTCCGGCGGGGGCCGGATTGGGCCACCACCGTTCGCTTGCACCCTGGCGCATCACGGTAAAGCGCAAGAGATCGATCTCGAGCGCGGCGAACAGCCCCTCCGCCTGCGTGCCCCCGGTAATGCTCCAAGCCTGAGCGCCGACGGCGAGCTGCAGGCCCCACGGGGAACCGAGAGTGAGCACCCCCTGGAGCGGCCAGTCGCCGTAGCTGCTCCCGCCCCAGGAACGCCAAAGAACGCCCGCATCCAGCGCTACCCCCCAGTCGCCCCGGGCGAACCCTCCCGTCGCAGCGCGTATGGCCAGGCCGAGGTCGGTCCCGAAGCCGAACATCGTCGTTCCGCGAAACAAGCCGCCGATGACGAACCGGGAGAGCGGCGAGCTTCCAACGCCCATCGAGTAGGTGAGCGTGCCCGCGTAATCGCGCGACGAAGTGTCCCGGTTGACCTGGGCCGCGTACCCGCCACCGATGGCCATCCAGGAGCTGACGTCGGCGCGCGCCTCGCGCGACCCCGCGATCACGGCAAAGCCGGCCACGAGAATGGCGATGGGTCGGCTTCGCACGGCGGGCGAGAGCGAGTAGCACGTCCTTCCCGACCGGGGGAAGGGGGGAGCGGCATCAATGCCCCTCGACCCGAGCGGCGGGGTGCTGCTCGTCGGCCTTGATCGAGTAGCGGACGAGGGCTCGGAGCACCTCGTTCCTCTCGACGTTGCCGACCAGGCTCTTGATGTCCTCGTACACCGTCGGATCCACGAGAAGGCCGCCGATGGTCCCCCTGCCCTGCCGGACTCCG
The DNA here is from genome assembly GCA_963847465.1 of uncultured delta proteobacterium. Taxonomy (GTDB): domain Bacteria; phylum Myxococcota_A; class Polyangia; order Polyangiales; family Polyangiaceae; genus Palsa-1150. The sequence continues at coordinate 183,115 of CAWKAF010000054.1, forward strand.
CCCACGATGACCCGCAGATCGTCGCTCATGGCGTTGAAGTTCGCCATGATGTGCTGGGACGAATCGTCGCCGTAGAGCACGGCGTGCGCGAGGCCGTTGCCCTGGCGGATCGCGCGCAGGTCCTCGTGGAGCTCGGCCATCGTGCCCGCCGCGTTCTTCGATATTTCGCCGTCGTAGAGCAGGGCGTGGGCGATTCCCGGGCCCTGCCGGACGTGCGCAGTGGCGTCCTGAAGGTCCGCCAGCGTCGCATCGAGCCTGTTCGACGCGCGGCTCAGGTTTCCGAGCAGCTCGGTCAGCTGGTCTGCCTCGCGGTGATCGTAAAAGAGCCGGTGCGCCGTCCCGTCGCCGTGCACGATCGATTCGAGCAGCGAATGCAGGTCCGCGGCGGAGCCTTTGATGTCCGCGGCCAGCGTCGGGTCTCCGAGGGCGCGGGCGAGAGGCTCGAGGTCTTCGACGGTCTTCGCTCCGGCGGAGACTATCTTGTTCGCCGAGGCGAGCACGTCGCTCGGCTCCTCGGAAGGGACGAGCGCGCCCGCCGCGAGCGGGGGCGCGTCCGGCGAGCCCACGGTCAGCTCGAGCATCTTGTCCCCGAGTAGCCCCTTGTTGACGACGCGCGCGAGCGTGTCGGACCGGATGCGCTCGGCCTCCCCTTTCGAGATCGCCATCTTGACGTAGACCCTGGCGTCGCCCGGATCCTTGCCGTGCCCGACATGCGTCACGTCGCCCACGTCGAGGCCGCCCATCCGCACCGGAGCGCCCGGCTTGAGACCGGCGACCTCCTTGAAGGCGCAACTGTAACCGACCTTCCCGTTCCAGAGTTGCCGGGTATCGCCGATGAGGAACACGGCGAACATCGTCAGAAGGATCCCGAAGATGACGAAGAGGCCCACTTTGAGTTGTCGAGACATCGCTATTTTCCTGGTTGGCCTTGGCTCAAGACGAAGCGAGAAGCGAGGCCACGTCCTCCGTCTCGGGAGCGCGGCCCTCGATGAAGTTTCGCACCCAAGGGTTCGTCGTCGCGCGAAACTCCTCCTTGGTTCCGGCGAGGACGACCCGCCCCTTGCCGATCATCGCGAGCCGGTCGGACACGGTGAAGGCGGTGCCCATGTCGTGGGTCACGACCACGCTCGTCAACTTGAGCGTGCGCTGGATGCCGACGATGAGGTGGTTGATGCGCGCGGTGTTGATCGGATCGAGGCCAGTCGTCGGCTCGTCGTAAAGGAGCACCTCGGGCTGCAGGGCGAGCGTGCGTGCGAGTCCGACGCGCTTTTTCATTCCGCCCGAGAGGTCGCTCGGGCGCATCGCCTGGATGCCGGGCAGGCCCACGAGCCCGAGCGACTGTTCGACGCGGGTGTCGATTTCCGGACCGCTCATCGTGTCCCAGAACTGCTCGCGCAGGCCGTACGCTACGTTCTCGCCGACGTTGAGCGAGTCGAAGAGCGCTGCGCCCTGGAAGAGGTAGGCGATGCGGCGCCGCACGTCCGAGAGATCATCCTCGCCCATCTTCACCACGTCTTCTCCATCGACGAGGATCTGCCCCGAGTCGGCCGGAATCAGCCCAATGAGGAGCTTGAGCAAGACGCTCTTGCCGGACCCGGAGGGCCCCATCACGGTCAGCGTCTCACCCCGCCGGATTTCGAGGTTCAGGCGGGAGAAGATGACCTTGGGACCGAAGCTCTTCTGTACGCCGACGAAGCGGACGAGAGCCTCCCCCGGGGGACGCTTGGCGGCGTTCGTAGCGACCACGGACCAGAGCTTAGCCCGGGGACGCCGGCTCCGCGGCCAGGAGGCGCATCTCGATGGCCCCCCCTCCGTTGTAGGTATCCCGCCGGAGGGCCCCGACCACGCGGGCATGGCTTCCCAATTGCGACGCAAGGCCCCCCATCTCCGGGCCAAAACACGAGATCCGCGCGCCGCCGAGCTCGAGCCAGGCCCGCAGATGGCCTCCCTTGAGCTCGCGAACCCCGAGGACACGCGCACGTTCGACCGCCACTCGGGGAGCGGGGTTGCTCTGACCGCAGGGCTCGAAGCGCTCCAGATCGCCGAAGACCCGGCCCGGGGCGTCGCCCACCTCGAGCAGAGCGTCGGCGTCCGCCGCGGGTCTCGAGTCGGGCACGCCGATGGCGGCACAGGCCTCGGCGAAGCGCTCGCGCAGCGTGTCCAGCCGGTCGCTGGCGATCTCGACGCCCGCGGCTGCGTGGTGACCGCCGAAGGCGACGAGCACGTCCCTGACGCGCGTCAGGGCGTCGAACACGGAGAAGCCCGCCGGACCCCGGACGGAGCCGCGCCCGCGCGTGCCGTCGAGCGCGAGGACGATGGTCGGCTTGCCAAAGCGCGACGCCAAACGGCCCGCGACGATGCCGACGACTCCGGGATGCCATCCCTGTCGGCCGAGGACGATGGCTGGCATGCGTCCGAGCTCACTGTCTTCGAGCATGGCCAAGGCTTCCGCGGTGACGCCCCGCTCGACCTCTTTGCGCCTCGTGCACAATAGCTCCACCTCCGCTGCCAGCCGTCTCGCGTCCGCATCGTTCGTGGCGAGGAGAAGCGCGAGCGCGAGGTCTGGCTTGTCGAGGCGACCGGGGGCGTTGATGCGCGGGGCGAGCCGGAACGAGACGTCTTCACCGGTCGGGGTGGACGCGGCGCAACCGGCGATCTCGGCAAGCGCACGCGTGCCTGGGCGTGCCCCTCGGGCGAGCACCGCCAACCCCGCGCGGACGAGCGGGCGGTTGTCGCCATCGAGCGGCGCGACGTCTCCGATCGTACCGATGGCGACCAGATCGAGCCATGGGCGCATGTCCAGAGTTACGCCGAGCTCGGCCCGGACGCCCGCGGCGACCGACAGCGCCAGTCCCACGGATGCGAGGCCCTTGTACGAGAAGCCGCATCCGGGCCGGTGGGGGTTGAGGAAAGCGAGCGCCGGCAGGGGGACGTCCGGCACCCGGTGGTGGTCGATGACGATCGCGTCCATGCCTGCCCGGCGGGCGCCGTCGAGGCGCTCGTGATCGCTGGAGCCGCAGTCGCACGTCACGAGCAGCGAGGCGCCCGTCGCGAGGACACGGGCGAGCGCCGGATCGGACAGCCCGTAGCCTCCGTCGAACCGGTTCGCTAGCGCCGTGACCACCTGACCGCCCAGCGCCCGTAGTACGTCGCTCAACAGCGCCGCCGCGGTCACCCCGTCGGCGTCGTAGTCACCGAAGACGCACACGCGCTCCTTCGCGCGCACTGCCCGTGCGAGACGCGACACTGCCGCGCCGCGGTCCATCATCGTTTCCGGAGGGGTGAGATGCGCGAGGCGAGGATCGAGGAACCGGGTCGTCCGCTCTCTGTCATGCATTCCGCGCGCGACGAGCACGGCCGCCGCCGTGCGCGTCAACGCCAGCTCCCGCGCGAGCGCGAGCGCCTGGTCACTCGCACCGGAGGGAAGCCTCAGCATCGCGACCAAGAAGTCGCGCGGGCTCGCGGCGTCAATGGGCGCGGCTCGCCACTAGCGCGAGGAGATGAAGCTCGCTCCTTCTTGCGTCCGAAGCTTCTTGCCGTCGCCCGAGCCTCCGCCGCGCAGGCGCTTCTTGTCGTCTGCCTTGTTCGACATGCGCTTGTCGATCCACTCGGTGAGGGGGGCGGCGACGTAGATGCTCGAGTAGGTACCGGCCACGATGCCAATCAAGAGCGCGAACATGAAGTCTTTGATCACGCCCGTGCCGTAGAAGAAAAACGCGATGATCGTGAGCAGGGTCGCCCCACTGGTAAGAAGCGTGCGCGAGAGCGTCTCGCTGACGCTCAGGTTGATGATCTCCGCGAACGACTTGCCCCGGTGCTTGCCTAGGTTCTCCCGGATTCGGTCGTAGACGACGACCGTGTCGTTCATCGAATAGCCGACGACGGTCAGCACGGCCGCGATCGTCGACAGCGTGACCTCTTTTCGCAAGATCACGAATACGCCGATGACCACCATGGCGTCGTGCACGCACGCAACGATGACCCCGGGTGCGAACCGAAGGTCGAACCGGAAGGCGAGGTAGAGCATGATGAAGACGATGGCGTATGCGACCGCGTTCCGCGCGCTGTCGCGGAGCTGCTTGCCCGCCTTGGGGCCCACCCACTCGACCCGAAGCGCCGCGTCGTCCGGGACCGCCTCGGCACCGAGCTTGCCACGAAGGCGCTCGATGAGCTGATCGCCCTTGCTGAGGAGCTGGATCTCGACGCGGTGATCCCGCGGGTTCAAGATCTGCGGGTTCGTGGCACTGGCGCGCAGCGACACGCCGGAGACGCTCAGCACCTGGTCCTTGAGCTTCGCGAGGTCCGGCTCGACGTCGTAGCGCGTGCTGATCTTGTCGCCCCCGGCGCTGAACTTCACCTCGGTGGCGCGCGCGTTCTCCGGACACTTGCTCGAATCGGCGAGCGGGGCGCGAGGATCGTCGACGTAGCAGAGCGCGCCGCGCAGCGCCTCCTTCTCCTGATCGGTGATGGCGCTGACGTCCTGGACGCGAATCAGAAAGTGATACGGCTTGTTCGCGTCGACCACCTGCACCACGTCGGGTGTCTTGAAGCCCGAGTCCTCGACTGCTTGCCGTACACCCGCGGCGTCGATCGTCGCGCCGAATGCGATTTCGATCTCCGTGCCGCCGCGGAAGTCCGTGCCGTAGTTCGGGCCCGGGTAAAACGAGAGGATGATCGAGCCGACGACGAGGATGAGGCTGAGCGGGATCCAGAACCACCGCACGCCCATGAAGTCGAAGACGCGGCCCGGCTTGAAGAACTCCATGTCAGAACTCCGCCCCGACGCTGAGCCGCTTGACCCGGGCCCCGCGGACCCACCAGTCGAAGACGAGGCGGGTGCAGAAGAAGCCGGTGAAGAGGCTGCACAGAATGCCGACGATGAGCGTCACGGCGAAGCCCTTGACCGGCCCGCTGCCGTACTGCGCCAGGATGAGCCCCGAGATGAACACCGTCATGTGACCGTCGATGATCGATGGCCACGCGCGTGTGTACCCGGCGTCGACCGCGGCGCGCACGCTCTTGCCGGAGCGAAGCTCCTCGCGGATTCGTTCGTTGATGAGGACGTTCGCGTCGACGCTCATGCCGATGGTGAGAGCGAGGCCGGCGATACCCGGGAGCGTCATCGTCGCGCCGAAGCTCGCGAGCACGGCGAGCTGGAGCAGGAGGTTGAACATGACGGCGACGTCGGCCACGAACCCGGACTTCCGGTAGTAGAGGAGCATGAACAGAATGACGGCGCCGGACCCGAGGACGGCGCCCTTGCCCGCCTCGCTGATTGCGTCCCGTCCGAGCGACGGACCGATCGTCGACTCGGAGCTTGGCGTGATGGGCGCCGGCAGGGCACCTGACCGAAGCACGAGCTCGAGCTGCTTGGCGTCGTGCAGCTGTTTCTCGGGATCCCCGGCTCCCATCGTGATGGTGGCCTTGCCGCCGCCGATCTTCTGCTTGATGACAGGCGCGGAGTCGACCAGATCGTCGAGGATGATCGCGAAGCGGCGGTTCACGTTGGCGCCGGTGACTTCCTCGAAGCGGTCGGCTCCGGCCGGCGAGAACGAGAGGAGCACGTAGTACTGCCCGAAGTTCTGCTGGTCCTGCCCTATGCTCGCGTCCGTGATGTAGTCGCCCGTCAGCTCCGCCCGGGCGTAGAGGTACAGCGTCCTCCAGCCCACCTGCTTGAACTGGAGAGGCTCGGTTCCCTCGAGCGGCTCGGTGACCCCCTCGAAGCCGATGGCGTGATCGTCGGGGACGTTCAGAGTCTTCGTCCATGCCTTGAAGCGCCCGAGGCAGTCCAGCATCGACTCCGCCGGGTACTTTGGCGGCTGACACGACATGCGCGTGTAGTAGCCACGGACCGTCTTCTTGTGGGCCTGTGCGTCGAGGCCGTCCGGGGAGACCTCCTGGTATTGAGCGACCCCCTCCCCTTCCGGCAGATCGTCCGCCTTGAGGGCCGGCGGCCCGAAGGCTTTTTCGCTCCCCCCGTCGTCGAGCATCTTGAACTCGAGACGCGCCGTGCGGCGGATCGTCTCCTTGATGTCGCGGAAGGCCTGCTCGTTGCTACCCGGAACCTCGACGATGATGTCCTCGTCGCGCGTGGTAACCGCGGCCTCGCGAAGGCCAAGCTCGTCGACACGGCGCGAGACGGTGTCCTTCGCCTGCGCCACGGCGCGCTCGCGGATCTGGGATTCGATGTCACCGCGGATCTTGAACGTGACCTCGTCGTCGCCTGGGCCCTGCGACTCCGCGAGCTCGCCCAGGAACTTGCGTGTGAAGCGATCGTCGATCTTGGACTTGTCGTTCTTGTCCTTGAACTTCAAGCGGATGATCGCGGCCTCCGGCTGAGACACGTGCACCAAGGCGTCGAGCTTCGCGAGCTCGTCCCGAGTGACGCGCCCCTCTCCCGAGTGGAGTCCCACGACGGTCGCCAGCTCCTGGCGCATCTCGTCGGCGAAGTGATCGCGCTTGTCGCGGATCGCCTCTTCGACCTCGACCGTGTAGACGAGGCGCAACCCACCGCTGAGATCGAGCCCCGGCGCGATCGCGAAGGTAACGCGGTCGCGAATGTACTCGGGGCAATGCATCCGGCTCCCGATCGCCCTTGCGGCCAGCGCGAGCGGCCTGAGGGGTCCTTCCGTCACGCTCGACGTGGACGTCGGCAGGATCCCGTCGATCGTCGGCCAGAGGGCGACGAGCGCGCCGAGAAAGACCGATGCGACGAAGCCGACCTTCAGCCGCCAGGCCCCGTCCATCACGGGAAGCAAGCCGAAGACGGCCCAGACGAAGGCAAGGGCAGCGACGAAGAGCCCCCAGAAGCTGTCGAAATGGAAGAACAGCGCGGCCGATCCAGCGGCGACGACCATCACCACGAGCGCGCCCCGGCGCCCGGGCGTCGTCACTCCCCAGAGGCATAGCCCGATCCCTGCTGCCGTCGCGCCCAGCACGGGGAGCGGCTGGCCATGAGTGAACGCCGCGAGCGCCACGAGGGCGACTGCGACGAGGCCGCTCAGGACCGCGAGGACATTCTTGCTGATCATGCGAAGGGGGGAGAAGCTGCTTACTTCTTGTCGGTGACGGCCTTGGCTTCGTTCAGTTCCTTCGTCGACGACGGCTTCGAGCTGTCGACGTACGGAGAGACCGTGTTCGCCACGATCTGCACGGTGACGCTCGGCGAGATCTTCACCTTCGCGATCCGATCATCCATTTCGACGAGCTCGCCGATGAGCCCCGCGTTCGTCATCACTCGGTCCCCCTTCTTGAGCGACGACCGTGCCTGGGACTCCTTCTTCTGCCGGCGATTCATCAGGAGAAAGAACGGCACGAAGATGACGAGCATCATGAGGATGGGCGTCATGCCCGCGAGAGGGGATGATGCTCCCTGCGCTCCGCTGGGGGCCGCTCCGCCGGAGGGGGTGGAGTCTTGCGCGACGCCCGGCGTGCCCGCTTTCGGCTGGACGTTTTGCGCGAGCAGGAGGTCGCTGGACAGGACGGAGGGGGGGGTCGACACGGCGGGGTGGGGATAGTCCTCGGGGCGCCCCGAGTCAAACCCGTCAGTCCCTGGCGCAACGGAAGCCGACAGCGGGCCCGGCCTCGAGCGCCGAACCCCAGCTGCGCGATGTCGTGCGGCTGAGCGAGGGGGGCGACGTCCACCCTCCACCCCGGAGGACGTGCGCGGCCCCTGCGCGCGGGGCCGGCCCGGGGCCGACCGACTCCGTGTACCAGTCGGCCGTCCACTCCTCCACATTGCCGCTCATGTCCTGGACCCCGAAAACGCTCGCCCCCCAGAGATGCATACCGACGTGCGTGGGACCGGGTGAACACGTACGGCCGGACGCCTCGCTCACGAGCGTCACCGCGTTGGCGCACGAGGGGGGACCTCCCCAGGGGAACGACATGGCGTAGGTGCCCCGGGCCGCGAATTCCCACTCGCGTTCGGTCGGCAGACGCTTGCCCGCGAAGCGGCAATAGGCGTCCGCATCGCGCCAATGCACACACGAAACCGGGAGGTCGGGATCGCCCAGCCCGTAGGTGCATGTGGCGCTCGCCCGCGCAGGCACCGCACAGACTCCCGCCTCGATGCAGGCACGATAGGCCCCGACCGTCGTCTCCGTGCGGTCGATCCAGAACGGACCGACCGTCGTCGACCGCGCAGGCTTCTCGTTCGCCGGAGCGCGCGGGGAGGTTGACCCCATGGTGAAGTGGCCTCCTGGCAACCGCAACATCCCGTCCTGCGATGCGACTGCCACGCGCGCCAGGGACGTGCGGGCCGACGATGGCTCTTCGTAGGGATTCTCTGCCGAAGTTCCCCCGTGCGGTTCGCCCGGCTCGACCTCCTCATGGGGGCCGGAGGAGGCGGTGATTGGAGTGGTCGCAACGGGGCTCGGAGATCCAGGCGACGGCGACGCCGCAAGCACGGCAGAGCTCCTGGCGGCCGGGGGGATGCCCTCGTCGACGACCGCACCCGCTCCCCGCGCGAGAACGACGCCCGTCACGGCGGCAACCGTGACGACGACGGCGGGAGTTGAAATGGAAGCCATGACGTCGGGTAATGAGCCCCTTGTGGCCCGAGCGTGGCCATGATGCACGCTACACGGGGTCCGGGCCCACTACCCGGCTGGACGAAGTGTAGCGCAATTTGGAGCGTGCGATCAGCGGGGGGCCGAGCTCGCGGCTCGGGAGTCGCGTCTTCCGAGGCGCACCCCGTCGTCCTCGCGTTGGGTGGTCGCTCGCGGCACCTCGATGTGCGCTTCGAACGAGGCTCGCGCGATTCGGGCGCCGCGCTCGACGCCGCCTACGTCCGTGTTCTGCCGGCCGGGGGCGAACGCGGTGCGCAGGGCGTCGGCCACCTCGCGCTCGACGACTCCGCCATCGACCGAACGGCCCTCACGCAGAGAGGGATCCTCGGCTGCGGCCGCGATCGCGATACCGACGAACGCCGCCGCTGCCGCCCAAACGTCGTCACCCGGAAGAGCGGGTGACCAGCCGATGACGCGGGCACCGCGATCGAACACGAGGGCCTTGGCCCAGGGGGGGACCTCTGCCCAGACACCGTCCGCGGCGCGCTGACTCGTCGGGATGGCCACAAGGCCGCCGGGCGCCAGACGGGCGAGAGGATTGCCTCGAGCGAGCGTCGCCGCGTCGTCGACAGCCACCACGCACACGGTGTGTGGGGCGTGGGTGCCGCGGGGCCTGCCCCGCCCTGCGACCAGATCGAACGCAACCCCGCCCCCCTCCTCTTCGGAGAGCTCGCGTACGGCGACCCGCGTGCGGGCACCCAGCGCCGACGCCAGCACGGCCGCGCAGAGCTCGGCGGCCGCGCACGCAACCTCCCTCGTGGCCGCAATGCCCCGCATCGCGAAGGCTCCGGAGGTCGTTGGGACGACGGGCCGCGACGTAAGGGCGTGCGCGTCGTCCCCGCCGACCACGAACGATCGCTTGCCGCGCTCGTCGGCCAGAAGGTTGTGGACGATGGCCTCGAGATCGGCCGAGCCGACCTCTCGATCGCCGAGAACGACGCCGGAGACGACACGAGGAATGCGCCCGATGCCCGGATAGTCCGGCGCCCAGGTGAGGGCGTCGGCGAAGGCGGCCTTGAGCTGTCCGGCAAGAGGCGGATTGCCCGCGAGCGGCCAGTCGACCCCCTCGAGCACGCTGATCGCGAGGGCACGGCTCAGCGCCTTGACGAGCCGCGCGGCCGGGAAGGGCCTCCACGCGACCAGGCGCACCGCGCCCACGTCGTGACCGCTCGCGCGGAGCCGTTCGACGTCGGCCACGAGTGACTCGCCGAGTGCACCCGCTCCCACCAGCGCAACCGCGGTGTCGCTCGCGGGGACGCGCTCGATGACGTCGTGGTGACGTCCCGTCAGGCTCTCGAGCTCTCGGAGCGCGCTTCCGAGAGCGAAGGGCACGCGCTGGGCGAAGGCGCGATCGCTCTCCGTCCCCTGCGTCTGATCTTGCGCCTGGTTGGGGACGCTCGGTCGATGCGCGCGCTGGCCCCGCTGGGTAGACGAGCCGACAAACGCCTCGCACAGCGCGCGCGACGGTGCGAGGACGGGCTCGACGTGGTGGGCCCGCAAGGTCTGGTGGACGACGAAGAACGGGCATCCGCTGTCTTCGGCCGCCCGGCGAGCGACGAGCGCGAGGTCAATCGCGTCGGCCACGCCGGCACCGAGGAGCATGCCCCAGCCCAGATCGCCGAGCGCGAACGCGGGCGCCATGCCGCCCTGGGAGGCCGCCACCCCTGGGGGCGCGGCTCCCGCCATGACATGCACGACGAGCCCGAACCGCCGCGCAGCAATTTGCGCGAGCTCGCCCCGGACCGACGCCAGGTCAGCCGCGCGGGCCACTAATGCGACTCGCTCCCCCGCGGCAGCGGCTTCGGTGCAGCGGCTCACGAGGAGACGCACGTCTTCGCCCGATTCGAAGGCTACCGGGTCACCGAAAGCGTCCGCCGGGGGTGGATGCATTCCTTCCACCGCGCAGAAGATCCGCTGCGTGATCGCGCCCTCGGCGAGCGAGACGGCCCCGACGACGTCCCTCGCCCAGGCACGCGAGGCCCGAGCATCTCCCGCTGCGGCGTCTTCCGGCGTGGTCATCTGAACGACACTTTACAGCATGTTCGCCGCGAGCTCGGCCAGGTCGCTCCGTTCGCCCTTCGCGAGGACGATATGAGCCGCAAGCCTCTCCCCGCGGAAGCGTTCGGCGGCGATGGAAAGGCCATTGGACGCGCTATCGACGTAAGGGTTGTCGATTTGGCCGGGGTCGCCCGTGAGCACGATTTTGGTCCCGTCGCCAGATCGGGTGATGATCGTCTTCACCTCGTGTGGCGTGAGGTTCTGCGCCTCGTCGACGACGATGAACTGCTGCGGGAGCGAGCGGCCGCGGATGTACGTCAGCGGCTCGACCTGAATCTGGCCGTTCTCGAGGAGATCGGTGTACGCCCGAGGGCCCTTGCGCGTTCCCGTAGAGAAGAGAAACTCCAGGTTGTCGAAGATGGGCTGCATCCAAGGGTTGAGCTTTTCGTCGACGTCCCCGGGCAGAAATCCGATGTCGCGACCCAGTGGCATCACGGGACGCGAGACCAGCATGCGGGTGTAGGCCCCGTCCTCGACGGTACGCTTGAGACCGGCGGCCAGCGCGAGGAGCGTCTTGCCAGTCCCCGCCTTGCCGACGAGCGTCACCAGGCGAATGGACTCGTCGAGGAGGAGATCGAGCGCGAACGACTGCTCCTTGTTGCGCGGGCGGACGCCCATCACTCCCTCGCGCGGCACGCGCAGCGCGGCGATGACCTTCTTGCCCGCGTCGTAGCGACCGAGCGCCGTATGCGACGGGTTGGACCTGTCACGCAGGAGGAGGCAGGTGTTCGGCGTGGGAAGAGGCTCGCGAGGAACGACGCGCCCCTCGCGGAAGAACGCGTCGACCTCGTCTGCCTCGACCTCGAGCTCCACGATGCCGCTCGTGACCTGGTCCACGTCGACACGCTGATTCTCGTAGGTCTCGGCCGCCATGCCGAGCGCGTCTGCCCGGATGCGAAGGTTCGTATCCATCGTCACGAAGATCGTCGGGCGGCCTCCGTCGTTCTCGCGGACGTCGAACGCCGTCTGCAAGATGGCCTGGTCCATCGCGGTGTGATCGACCGCGCTCGGCAGCTCGAGCCGCTTGCTCGGCACCGCGACCTTCAGCGTCCCCCCCGAGTCGAGGGCGACCCCCTTCGACAGGGCGCCGCCGCGCTCGCGAAGCTCGTCGAGCAAGCGCGCAATCGAGCGCGAGTTTCGCCCGCGCTCCGAACCCTCGCGCTTGAACTGGTCGACCTCTTCGATCGCGTAGATAGGGATGATGACGTTGTTGTCCTCGAATCGGAAGATGGCGTGCGGATCGTGGAGCAGGACGTTGGTGTCGAGGACGTAGTTCTTCTTCATCGGTTCTTGGGCGCGACGTTGGCCCGGCAGGAAGCCAAGGCCGTAGCCAAGCAGCGGCCCCAGCGCAAGACGCAAGGGCGATCTATTGTGATTCCCACGATGGTGAACCGCGCTCGCACGCCGCCCGATGGACAGGCGTGGCTCGAGCCGATCGAAAGGCTCGTGTCGATCGCAACGCGCGAGGTACGCCTGCTGGCGGCCCTCACGCCCGTCGGCGCGGAGGTGGAGCGCGCGCGGCTCGTTTTGGACCTGCTGGCCAAGCGACCCCCCGTGCCTCGCTGGACTTACGCGCCCCGAGCCCACGGCGAGCTATTGCGCGTGCTCGACGCCGCCGAGCGCACGCTCGATAGAGGGGCCGAGACGCCGCTCGAGCACGTGTATCTCGCGCGCGTCCGCGAGCTCTCCCTCGAGGCGGCCCTCTGTGCCGCCGCGGGGACGGAGGAGATCGGGGCTCTCGCCCGCCGTCGGTTCGCGCCGGACCTTCGCGCGGCACGCGCCGCGTCCGAGCTCGCGAGGGTCTGGCTGGAGGAGCCAGCGGTCCCCCCCGGCGGCGTGACCGTCGTGAGCGACGATCCCGACACCCGCTCCCTGCTCTCGCAACTGCGGGCGGCGGTCGGCGAACTGCGGCTTCCCTTCTCGGTCCACACGCAGCCGTCGCTGGCGCCCCTGGCGGCCACGGGCGAGCACGTCATCCTCGTGGCACCGGGTCGCCTCGTGCACGACGAAGACGCTCGTCGCACGGTGCTCCACGAGATCGAGGGCCACGCCCGGCCGCGCGCCCGCTCGCAACGTTCGCCCGTAGCGCTGCTGCGTGCTGGGACGGCGCGAGGCATCGACCACCAGGAAGGTCGCGCGCTTCTGCTCGAGGAGCGCGCGGGCTTCCTTGGCTCGCGGCGAAAGAGGCAGCTCGCGGTGAGGCACCGGGCCGTCGAGGCGATGCTCGCGGGCGCGTCGTTCACCGATGTCGCTCTCCTTCTTGTGAACTCGCACGGCGTGGACGCGCCGGAAGCGATCGTCGTGGCCGAGAGGGTGTTTCGCGGAAGCGACGGCAAGCGACCCGGCCTTGGCCGCGAGCGCGTCTACCTCGAGTCCTTCTTGCGCGTGCGAGATCACCTCGCCGCGAATCCCAACGACGAAGACGTGCTCGCTTCCGGGCAGATCGCGGTCGACGCCATCGACACGCTCCGTCCCTTCACATCACCTGCACGGGCACGGTAACCCACGACGCTCCGCCGCGATTGTCATGGACGACGATCCAGATGAAGCCGGTGCTCGGCGTGGCGGCGGTCGGGGGCGTGAACTGGTTGTCCGTGGTGCTGGCACCGCCCAATGACCCAGTCGACGGGTCGTAGAGCAGGCGCGCGTCGTTGCCGAACGAACCGAACGTCCCGAAAAAATCGGCCCAAATCTCCTCCTTGGGCTGGTTGCCCGGGCCGAGCTGCGACTGGACCTCCTGGCTCGATGCCGGCACGACGGGGCCAATGGCGGTCGTCGCACACTTGCGCGTGCACGGAGACGTCGTGAACGTCTTCGTCGTGGTGTAGGAGGGCGCGCTGCCCGTCACCGCGTAGGACTGCCCCTGAACATCGACCGAGGAGATGACCGGGTTGGCATTCGTGATCGACGTGTACGCGTAGACTCGTGTGAAGCCGAACACCCAGTCGTCCGGGCCGAGCTGGTTGTGGTTTGCGTCGAAGCATCCGATGGGTACCTGCTGCGGGTTGGCGTTGCCTGGATCGAAAGGAACGATCTCGATGTGCCCCGCGCAGGCGATGTTGAAGACGATGGCGAGTCCGTAGGGAACGGGAATGCCGGGCGTGACCGGGTGCGAGGAAATCGCGTCGGCCGGCATCGTGAATTGGTAGGTCGGTCCGGTCGGGAGAAACGGAGTGAGGTCTACGCCCGCTTGAAAGGCGCCAGCGTCCGTCCCTTCGACGCGGCCTCCGTCGGCCGATGGCCCCGTGCCCCCGTCGCCCCCCACCAACGCGCCACCGCCGGCCGCGATCTGCGCGAAGCAGGAGAAGTACGCATCGTTCGCCGGATTCTCGCAAACCCGTGGCAGCCAGTAGATGGTCATGGGCACCGAGGGACTCGTGCGGCCGTCGAAGGCCAAGACCTGCAGGTTCACCGTGTCGCCCGGCTTGGCGTACGACTCGTCCGCGCTCGACGCGAGGATGCGTACGCTATTGACGAGCGCCACGTCCTGGAACCCCGCCGGCGCGCAGGACGACGACATCCACGCGGCGAAACCGACCGTCAGCCAGGCGAGACCGTTCGTCACCTTCATCGTCACATCTCCGCGCGCAAGCCGAGACTCGGCAGGATCGGAAGGTCGTTCACCTGCGCGGCGTGCGTGTAGTTGTAGTCGTAGGTCGTGCCGGCGGCGTTTCCGCTGTTGTAGACATTGAGCACGTCGAGGTAGATGCCAAACGTGCCCCACGGCCTTTTCCAGGACTTGTCGACCCGCAGATCGAGCGAGTGAAAGAGCGGCAATCGGGTGCCGTTGGGCGGGTAGGCCTGCAGCGGTACGTACGTGCCGACGTTCTCGTCGTAGAAGCCATACGTCTCGGGCGTCGACATGTATCCGCTCGTGAGTCGGTAGCGTCCGCCGAACTCCCACCCGTGGCCGAGCTTGTAGCTTCCGAGCACTGTCAGCACGTGCGTCTCGTCGAACTCGAAGAGTTGCAGAGACATTCCAGGCGCCTCGCGCCTGACGCTGCGCGAGAGCGTGTACGCGAGCCAGCCGAAGAAATGCTGGTCGGGCTTATAGCGAATCAGCGTCTCCGCCCCATAAACGAGGCCGCTGCCCGTATTGCCGAGGCCCGTCTCGACCAGGTTGTCGAGCTGCTTGTAAAAGCCCTCGACCGAGGCATCGATCTGACGGCTGAACTCGTGCTCGACGCCCGCGTCGTACTGATACGCCCGGTTGCTCGTCAGGCCTGGGGTCCCGAAGACCGCGTTGGTCTCCTGCGGCAGGGGGGGCTGCGTGAAGAGGCCGACGCCGGCCTTCAGCGTCGTTCGCGGGTTGTGAGCCACGTCCTGGCGCACGACGATGCGAGGGCTCAAGTCCCACGCGCCGGTGTCCTTCGTGTAGTCCAGGCGTATGCCGGGCACGATCCGCGTCCCGGTCCACGGGGTGGCTTCCCACTCGGTGTACATCGCCGGCTGGAAGAGCGCGCCGGACGAGCTCGTGGTGAGCGACGGCTGCGAGGAGAACGGTCCGGGCGGTGGCTGCCCCGGCTTGGGCGGCGGAGGAGCCACGATAGACACCGTGTACGGCTCGTACAGGAGGTCGAGGCCGACGTTCATCGTCAGTCGCTTGTCGAGTTTCTGCGCCACCTCGACGCGCGAAGAGATCGGCCAATCCTGGAGGTTGAGCGATACAAGCGTGCCCGCGTTGAAGTTGACATAATCCTCACCGAAGGCCCCGACGACGCGGAGCTCCGTCTGGTCGCTGATGCGATCGCGGTAGAGCGCCTGAATACGCCAGAAGCCCGTGTGATCCCCGAAGCCCGAGAGCGCGGGCTCGCTGGCCGACGGCGACTTCAGCAAGATGTCGACGCGGTCGTCGGACCCGAAGAACGCGAAGCGGAGCGTCTCGTGCTTGTTGAAGTCGCGCTGCACGATCGCCTGATAGTCGTAGTAGACGGGCGCGACGCTCGTACCGGCGCTCAGCCCCTGGAGAACGGGACCGAGCCAGACGTCGAACCATGAGCGGCGGCCGGCGAGAGCGAAGGTCCACCCGGTATCGAGGATAGGGCCCTGCACGATGGCGCGCGTATCGATGAGGTCTGCCTCCGCCATCGCGTGGACCTTGTCCCCCTTCGGGTCGGCGAGGCCGACGTCGACGATGCCGCCCATCGCGCGGCCGTACTCGGAGCTGAAGTTGCCGGGGAAGAAGTCGATCTTGCTCAGCATCTCGGTCGGGACGACCGAGGACAGACCGCCAAAGTGGTAGACGATGGGCACTGGCGTGCCGTCGACGAAGATCTGCGTGTCCTGAGGCGCGGAGCCCCGGATGAGCAGAATGCCGGCGAGCCCTGGCGCGCGCGCCACGCCGGGCAGGTTCTGGAGCGATCGCAGCGCGTCGCCGTTGGTACCCGGGATGCGGTTGATCTCGCTCACGTCGAGGGTGAACTTGGTCACCTCGCGGGGCGGCCTCTCCCCTTTCACCTCGACCTCTTCGACCTCCTCCGCCGGAGCGGTGGGGGCGGGGGCGGCCTCGGCCCCCTTCTCCGGCGCCAGCCTGTCGACGGCGCTCGCCTCCTCGCCGGGCTTCAGGCTCTCGTCGGCCTCGCGGGATGCCATCCGCGGCGCTTGGATCGTGACGTGGTAGGCCCCGGCGGGAAGACCGTCGACGCGCCAGGAGCCGTCCGCCGCCGTCGTGACCGTGCGCTCTTGCCCCGCCGCATCGCGCACGACGACCGTCGCCCCGACAATCGGGCGGTCGCTCGCGAGCGTGACGACGCGCCCAGCCAGGACGGCGGGGGGAGGTGTGAACCGGTACACGAAGCGAATTCGCGCCGCGATCGGGGTCCCATCACGCGTGGCAGGCTCGAACTCGAGCGCCCGCGCCGCCGCCACGGCGGCCTCGTCGAAGCCATGCCCCGCAGCCTCCTGGACGACCGCCCGCGTCACGGCTCCGTTCGCGTCGATGTCGAGGAAGAGTGCTACTTCGACGACGCCGGCGATGCCCTCGTCGAGGGCCTGCTTCGGATACGCGGCGCCGTCGTTCCTCTTCATGGTGGGCAGCGTGACGACGGGCGGGGCAGGCGCCGCCATGTCCTGGTTGGGCACCTGCGCACGGCCGGACCTGGCCGAGGCGAGCAGGGCGCCCGCCATGAACGAAGCGGCGAGGAGCCGGGACGGTCGCATCGCGGGTGGTCAGGCGATAGCCGACGACGGGCCGGAGCTCAACCGGGCGTGCGGTTGAGGCCGTGCGCCGCCTGCGGTACTTGGCGTCGGGCGTGAAGGCCGCCCTCGATCTCCTCTTGCGGCTCGCGTTCTTCGCGGCGGCGCCCTTCCTCCTCGTCTTTGCCGCGGAGCTCTTCCCCATAACCGGCGCGCTGATACAGGTCGCGATCGCCCTGGTCGCGTTCTTCGCGGGAGAGGGACTCCGCAGGCTCTCGGTTCGGTCAAGGCTCGTCGCGATGGCCCTGTCGGGACAGCTCGAGTTCGACGCGTACTATCGCGCGCATCCACCGCGACCGTTCCTCTACTACGTCTTTTACCCGCTCCTTTTCCCTTACTGGCTCGTCCAGCCGGAGGCGCGCCGCGAGTTCTTGCTCTTCAAGGGCTACACTCTCGCGAGCTTCGCGCTTCTCGTCCTCTCGCTCGTGGCGCAGTACCTGCGTTACTTCCAGCCAGACCTGGACGTACGGGACTTCCTCCCGATCGCCTCGGGCACGCTCCTCGCCGAGGCAGTGGTCGTCCTGATGTTCCTCATGCCGCTCGTAACGAGCGTCGTGCACTTCCATCTGGCGCGTGCACCCGGGAGGCTCGCTGCGCTCCTCGCGGTCGCCTTCGTTTCGGTCTCTTTCGCGGTCGTCCGCGTCGAGCGCCGTCGCGATCCCATCGTCTCGTTCGCCACGCGCATCCGCGTCGGTCTACGAACGAGGGCCAGCCCCGTCGCCGCGCAGCGAGCCCAGGCGAGCGCCCTGCGCGCGGCATGGAAGGCCCTGCCAAAGGAGAAGCAAGATGTCGACAGCGACGGAAAGATCGAGGGCGAAGTGCTCGACGCGGCTCATGACGGACTGGCCACGTTCTACAAGAACGACGAGGCCCACGCGTTCGACGTCTGGTATTCGCGTTCGGCCAAGAGCGCGGTCATGGTGGTGTACTTCGAGGCCCGTCGCGAGCATGCGCCCATCTGGCTCGCGATGACCGGGATGGGAGCGCTCACGCACGACATGAAACAGCTGCCCAGGGGAGCGTTTCTGGCGATGAAGCGAGCGACGGAGTAGCGCGCGATCTCGTCACTCGTGCGACATTCCGCGTTCGCTGGTGATATACGCCGCTCCCCGGCCCCTCGAATGGCGCCTCCTTCCCCCAGTCTCGCCGTATCGCTCGGCCTCGGCGCGTGGTCGCGTCCCCCTGATCGCCCCGCCCAGGTCGCCCTCGCGCTCGCGGCCTTCCTGCTCGTCGTCGCCCTCGTACCCCGCGGCCCACGCTGGCTGGGGAACGCGCTCGACTTCACCGGACTGCACGACGTGGCACGGCCTCGGCGCTTCGTCACCGTCGCATCCTTCGCCGCGGCGTTCCTCTCCCTCGGGTACATCGCCTTCTACTTGCGGGGCGGACCGAGGGCGCCCGAGGCGGCGACGTACTGGCTAGAGGGCCGGGCGATGTCGCACGGAGAGCTCTCGTGGGCGGCGCCCAATCCGACCGCGAGCTTTCGTGCGATGCATCTCCTCTCGGTCGTGCCTAGCCGCCTGGCGGGCATCTTCCCGCCGGCATTCCCCCTTCTCCTTGCGGCTGGGTTTCTCGTGGGCGCCCCCATGCTCGTGGGCCCGCTCGTGGCCGCCGCCCTCGTCGTGTCCACATGGCTCCTCGCGCACGAGCTCTCCGACGCCGCGGGTGAGCGCGATCCGGTTCGCGCCGAGGCGATCGCGCGCATCGCGGTCGGGCTCTCGATCGTTTCCGCGGCCATGCGGCACGGCACCGCCGAGGTCGTCCCGGACGGAGCGGCTGCGATGGGCGTCGCCATGTCGCTCGCGGCCGCTCTCCGTGCTCGGCGAACCGCGACGCCGCGGATGTTCGGAGCAGCGGGTCTGGCCCTGGGGCTCCTTATCTCGGCGCAGCCCGCCGTCAGCGTCACGGTGGGCGTCGCACTGGCGCTCCTCGCGCTGGACGCCCCATTCCGCGGACGGTCCCTCGCGTGGATGGCCGCGACCTCGGTGCCCGGAGCCGTCCTCCTGCTCGCGGCGAACCATGCGGCCACCGGGCACGCCTTCGCCTCGCCCGCAGCTGCATACCTCGCCGCGATAGGGCCCCACGGCGCGTCCCTCGGAATCGGGGCCCGAGCGCTCGCGATCATCCGTCGCCTGAGAGAGCACCTCGCGGAGGTCGCGAACTTCGAGCCTTTGGCCCTTCTGGCCGTGGTCCCGCTCGTCGGCGCGGCGCGAACGAGAGTTGCGACGCTGTTCGGTGTGCTCGCGGCGGCGCTCGTCGCAACTACCCTGCTGGTTGCGTCGCCGGGCGTCCCCGGCCCCGCCATCGCAGTTCCCATCGAGCAGGCTCTCATGGCGCTCGCGATGGTTCGTCTCTTCCCTGGCTTCGCGGCTCGGGCAGCCACGGCTGCCTTTGCGCTGGCGGTGGCCGGTTTCGCGCTCCACACGTCCAACGACCACGAGCGCATCGCCACGGGCGACCGGGGCCGTCCGGGGTACGAGCCCGACGTCGCGCGCGAGGCCAACGTCACCCACGGCCTTCTCTACTTCGACGACGACCGGGGATACGAGGTCGCGAGCAATCCGGGGATGCCCGCGAGCCACGCGATCGAAGCCGTCCGTATGCGCGGTGACGACCACGATCGGCTGCTGTACGACGAGCTCGGTCACCCCCCCGTCCACCGCTACGTCATCGGTCCTGTGTCAGCGGCGGTGTCGCCCTGGACCCCACCCGGAGGGAACAGCGAGACCTGGCGATTCGAGGCCGAGAGCGACTGGCCCCCTCTCGCTACGACGCGCGGGTGGGCGGAGGTCGTCGCTCCTACCGGGTCCTGCGCCTCCGACGGTCATTCGCTCGCGCTCCACCCGGCGGGAGGGGAGGAGGCGAGCATGATGCTCGAGCTTCCCGTCCCTCGCGGCACGACGCCGCCCCCTCGCCGCACATGGATGGTGCTTCCTCGCGTGTTCAAGCAGGGCGGTCCGGGACAGGGGACGCTCGCGGTCGTGGTGGTCCCCGGGGGCCCGCCGCTGGCTCAGTGGACGTGGACCGATTCGGGTAGCGGGCCCGCCTGCACCGAGCTTCCTGGCCAGTCGGTCGAGCTCGGAGCCGAGCGACGCCAGGCCTGGATCGTGATCACGGCGCGCGGCGGCCCCGTGGCGCTGGACAAGACGACGCTTCGGCCGCACTGACGGGCACCGTTGACGATCCGGAAATCTCGGTGATACCGATATGTTCTGATGATCGTATCGGCTACTTGGAGCGCAACAGAATGACGAAGAGCGAGCTCATCGACGCCCTGGCCGAGCAGCGTCTGGACCTCACCAAGGCGCGTGCAGAGCTGGTGGTCAACTGTGTTTTCGACGCAATGACCGAGGCCCTTCAGCGAGGCGAGGGCATCGAAATCCGCGGCTTCGGCAGCTTCACGGTCCGTCCCTACAAGCCTTATTCGGGGCGAAATCCTCGCACTGGCGAGCCCGTCGACGTTCCCTCGAAGCGCCTCCCCTTCTTCAAGGTGGGCAAGGAGCTCAAGGAGATCGTCAACGGCAGCCGGCACTTGCCCATCACGGGCGGCCAGGACGACGACAAGTAAATCGCCCATGACGGCATTTCTCCCAGTGCCCGAGCAGCTCGCGCTGCTCGAGCGCGGCGTCGTCGACCTTCACGTCCGGGCCGAGCTGGAGCAGCGCCTGGGCGAAGCCCGAGCCGGCGGACGGCCCCTGCGCGTCAAGGCGGGGTTCGACCCCACGCGCCCAGACCTTCACCTCGGTCATTGCGTACTCCTCCAGAAGATGCGGCAGTTCCAGGACCTGGGTCACACCGCGATCTTCCTCATCGGCGATTTCACCGCGATGGTCGGAGACCCCACGGGCAACAGCGAGAGTCGGCCCAGGCTCAGCCGCGCAGAGGTCAACAAGTCGGCCGAGACGTATCTCACGCAAGCGTTCAAGGTCTTGGACGAACGCAAGGTCGAGCTTCGTCGCAACAGCGAATGGTTGGACGGGCTGACGATGGTGGACGCGGTCGAGCTCATGGCAAAGACGACGGTGTCTCGCATGCTCGAACGCAAGGATTTTCGGCTGCGGTTCGACGAAGAGCGCCCCATCTACCAGCACGAGTTCCTCTATCCGCTCCTCCAGGGATACGACTCCGTCGCTCTCGAGAACGACGTCGAGCTCGGCGGGACCGACCAGCTCTTCAACCTCTTGATGGGCCGTGAACTGATGGAGAAATACGGCAAGCGCCCACAGATCGTGATGACGACACCGATCCTCGAGGGGATCGACGCGCGCTGGGAGAACGGGGGCGCGGTCGGCAAGAAGATGAGCAAGAGCGCGAACAACGCCATCGGCATCCAGGAAGCTCCCGAGGCGATGTTCCGCAAAGCGATGCAGATCGACGACGACGTCGTGTTCCGATTCTTCGAGCTCCTCTCGCGCCGCGGCAACGACGAGATCGCCGCCCTCAAACAGGAAAGGTCGAAGGGACGCAACCCCATGGAAATCAAGGCCCTCTTCGGTCGCGAGATCGTCGAGCGCTTCCACGGCGCAGAAGAGGCCGACCGCGCCGCGCGCGAGTTCGATCGCGTCTACGCTAAGGACGCCGTGCCCGACGACGTGCCACGTGTGACGGTGACGCCGGCAGGAGGCATAGCGGAGCTCGCATGGGCCCTCAGGCAAGCCAAGCTGGCGACGTCGACGAGCGAGGCTCGAAGACTCGTCGAACAAGGAGGCGTCGAGGTGGACGGCCAGCGAGTGACCGATCCGAAGGCGAAGCTCGAGCCCGGACGCGAACATCTCGTGCGCGTCGGCTCGAAGACCCGCCGCTTCGCGCGCATTCGCGTGTCGGGATGACAGCGAGGCGCGACGTGATCGCGCTTCTGGGCGGGCTGCTCGCGGCGGCATGCGGCGGGACGCGCGGAGGTATTCCCGCCGTCTCTCCGGGACCAAAGCTTGGCCTCGATCCCATCGTCGACCTGGTTCCCGCGGCGGGGCTGGTTTGGCTCGTCGACGCACGACCGCAGGCGCTCTTCCAGACCGCGACGCTCGGACCTGCGATCGCCATGATGGCCCCCGAAGAGCGGCTTGCGGCTCTTGCGCGCCGTTACGGTGGCATCGACCTGCGACGGGTCAGTCAGCTCGCCGTGGCTGGATTCCCGGATACGACGCTCGGGCTCGCGCGGGTCCCGGTGGACCCGGCCGGCGTCGAAGCGACCTTCGCCACCCGAGCGCGGATCGGCATGCGGGCGGTCGAGCGCGGCGTCACGCGGTTTCAGGCGACCGCCGGAGGGGAGCCAGAGCAAGTTGCGCTCTTCGGTCGGGAGGGAGCTGCCGTCGAGCACGGAGAGCCGGGGCCTCTCCAGACGGCCCTTTACTTTGCGGAGGGCAAGCTCAAACGCGCGCTGCCCGCGCTGAAGGCGGAGCCGCTAGTCGGCGCGGGGTCCCGCCTCGGCGACGTGCCGCTGCGCGCGTTCGCCCCGGGACCATTCGAGGGACGCTGGGCGGGGGGACTGGGGGGACTCCTCCGGGCGAGCACGGCGCTAGCGGCCGCCTTGCGTGCCGTCGAGACGCTACCGGGAGCGGCGGTCGGACTGACCCTTCTACTTCTCGGAGCTTGGGGGGCCGACGCGCCCGCAGCGGAGGGACGTCTGGCGGCGGCATTTCACGTTCTCTCGGAAGATCCGCTCGGCCGCCTGACCGGAATCAATCGCCCCATCGAGGCCGCCCGCACGTCCGGCGACGCAAGCGCGCTCAGGCTCGACGTAGTGCTCGATCTCGCTGCCATTGCGCGCGGGTTGCGGGACGCGACGGATGCCAGCGTCGCGGAGATCATGGGCAAGTGACAGTTAGGACGAAGCCGCTGCGCGGCAGCTTGGTGACCTGACACGTCGTGGCGCGCGCCCGAGCGCGCGAGAGGGGTGCTGAAGGCCGTCCACGCGGTGGCGGGACGGAAGGGGAGTTGTCGTTGGGGCGACCCTGGGGGTCCGCAGCGTCCGGCATTCGGGCGCTTGCGCACCAGGAGAGCTCCGATGACGATCGAAGAAAGCCTCGAGCGTGCCTTCGACTTGAGAGGCACGCCCGCCAATACGCGCAGCACCTACCGCCGGTGTATCGGCCGGTTCGAGCGGTTCGCAGGCCGTTGCGCCGACCAGCTCGGCCGCCCCGATGTCGAGCGGTTCCTGCTGCACCTCGTTCACGATTGCAAAGTCAGCCCCTCGACCCACAACGTGTACGTCGGCGCGCTCAAGTTTCTCTACGACGTGGTGGTCGTACGACCCGAGGTGATGGCGAGCATGCCGCGGCGCAAGCAGCCGATGCGGCTGCCGGTGCTTCTGTCCGCCACGGACGTCGCACGGCTCCTCGCCGCCGTCTCTTCGATCACCGTGCGCACGGTCTTGATGCTCGCCTACGGCGCGGGTCTACGCGTGAGCGAGGCGTGCGCGCTGCGGGTTGAGGACATCGACAGCGGTCGCATGGTTGTTCACATTCGGCACGCCAAGCGGGGACGGGAGCGGTACGTGATGCTCTCGCCGCGGCTGCTCGAAGCGCTGCGTGCGTATTGGCGAGTGCGACGTCCGTCCGGGCCTGAGCTCTTCCCTGGATGTGGCCGAGCGGACACGTTCAGCCGGGATGCGGTCGCGATGGCGCTGCGCAAGGCAGCGCGTCGGTGCGGCATCGCCCAGCGGGTGACCCCCCACACGCTCCGGCACGGCTTCGCGACCGACTTGCTCGAGCAGGGCGTGGACCTGCGCACCGTCCAGGTGTTGATGGGACACGCCTCGCTGCGCAGCACCTCGCTCTACCTGCACGTGAGCGTCGCGCGCGTGGGCAAACTGGTCAGCCCTCTCGATCGGCTTCCGGCCACGGCCGCGCCCTCGGCACCCTTGTTGCCCCCCGGACGCTGAGCACGCCGCGTACGTGCACGGCCACGGCGGCGCCGCGGGTGCGCCGACTCGCCCTGCCTTGGAGCTCGCCGACATCGTGCGCGAGCACGGCGAGGCGTTCCGACGCGCCCACCCCTTGTCCACCGATCAGCGTGCGGTGCTGCGCGCCGTCGAGCGTTGCCGCACCGCCGCACTCGGCGGCCACCTGGACGTGTGCCTTGAGTGTGGCCGGCGGGAGCCCTCGTACAACTCGTGCCGCAACCGGCACTGTCCGAAATGTCAGTCGCTGGCGCAAGCGCGATGGGTGGCGAGCCGCATGGAGCGCATCCTGCCGACGCACTACTTCCACGTCGTCTTCACGGTGCCGGCCACGCTGCGCTCACTGACGCGACGAAATCCGCAGCGCCTGTACGAGATGCTCTTCGAGGCCGCGGCCGAGACGCTGCTCGAGCTCGGCCGCGATCCGAAATGGCTCGGGGCCCAGCTCGGCCTCACCGCGGTGCTGCACACCTGGACGCGGGAGCTGGCCTTTCATCCGCACCTGCATTGCATCGTCACCGGCGGCGGACTGACCGACGACGCCACAGCATGGCGAAGCTGCAAGCGCGACTTCCTCTTGCCCGTGCGCGTGATGGGGGCGCTCTTTCGGGGCAAGCTGCTCGCCAAGCTTCGCCGTGCCCATCAGCGTAGGCTCCTCGACCTCGGCCCGGAGCCGATTGCATCCACGGGGCTGCGTAGCCTGCTCGACCAGCTCGCGCGCACCGACTGGGTCGTGTATGCCAAACGCCCCTTCGGCGGCGCCGAGCAGGTCGTGCGTTACCTCGGCCGCTACACCCATCGAATTGGTATCAGCAACCGCCGCCTGGTTTCCCTCGCTGACGGCAAGGTCACCTTCCGCACCAAGAACGGCAAGAGCGTCACGCTGGACGCCGACGAGTTCCTCACGCGCTTCGTCCAGCACGTGCTGCCTGCCGGCTTCGTGAAAATCCGCCACTACGGGCTGATGGCGCCCAGGCACGCCACCACCACGCTCGAGCAGGCGCGCCGACTGCTGGACCGGTCACTCCAACGCTCCCCCGACGGGGCACCGACTCCTGCACCGGCCGCCGACCTCCCCTGGCGTGAGCTCCTCTGCGAGCTCACGGGCATCGACCTGCGCCGTTGCCCCGCCTGCGGCGCGATGGCCGTGGTCCGGCGCCCCCTCGACCTGAAAGCGCGCGCTCCACCGGAGGCGGCGTGAGACTCCACCACCGCAGGCTCCTCTGCGTCGGCGTACAAGCGGTCGCCCACTCGACGTGTGTCCTTCGCATGGCCGAATCTCCCGCTCCCCGCATCCCACCCCGGGTTCACCTCGAACGCGAACACTCCGCGCACCCTGCTCGCCACCTTCGCCTGCCCACTCGTGTCCCGAAATCGCTTCCGCTGCGCCCGCGCGCTGGCTGTCTACGGCCCCCACGGGCTTCTTGCCCATAGCCCGCTCTGACGCGCCTCGTCGCTGCCGCGCAGCAGCTCCGTCCAAGGGGACGATTGCGCCACCGTGTCGAACTCGGCCTCGCCTCCGTGTCGAGCTCCACGGGGGCCGTCGCGCAATCGCCTATTGG
>CAWKAF010000055.1:0-99085 GCA_963847465.1 uncultured delta proteobacterium
ACGATCTCGTTTCTCAAGCGCTCATTTGGACTCTCCAGATGTACGTGGACCGGGCTCATTCGTTTTCGCGCGTACTGCTGGTGCTCCACCGTAGCTCACAACTTGTTGACGATGGCGCGCACCCTCCTCGCGCGAACCGCGTCGACCTGACCCATCGCATCGCGATCGCCATCCTCGCAGTCGACGATCTACGCCGATGATGTGCTCGTTTGTCCGCAGTCCAGCCTCCTCCCGCACGACGCCAACTTCGAACGGCGGTCACGCGCAGATTCGACCCAACGCGACCGCACTGAGGAGCGCCACCGGCCTGCGGATGCCCGCATCCGGCCTTTCCGGACGAGAACTAACTAGGCGACCTTGCCGCATCTTTGCCTACACGTCAACGGCCCCAAGAGGCCCTCTATGTGCGTCGCGACGAGAAGCGGCTTCGCGTGCGCGATCGGATCTCGCCATCGCCGCCAGGCTGCAGCCGCTTCGCAGTCCTTGATGCAGCACTGCGCGTGACCTTTACTTGCTCCAGGGTCGACTCGACCGAGGTGCGAGCGGAATGACGACGATCGCGCAGCCCGTTCTGGTCTCAGAGTCGCGTGCTCACCCCAGGGAGACGGGCGCGCTCGAGTTTCTCCTCGTCGGCGGGGCCACGCCGCTGCTCTTCCTCTCGTCGTGGTTGCTGCGGCGCACGGTCGGTCTCGACTCCGCGGACCTCGCGGTCGGCTTCCTCTTCTTCTACGGCGCGCACTTCATCAACGATCCTCACTTCTCGGTCACCTATCTCCTCTTCTACGAGG
The DNA here is from genome assembly GCA_963847465.1 of uncultured delta proteobacterium. Taxonomy (GTDB): domain Bacteria; phylum Myxococcota_A; class Polyangia; order Polyangiales; family Polyangiaceae; genus Palsa-1150. The sequence goes on from CAWKAF010000055.1 coordinate 789, forward strand.
ACGCCCGGGCGCGCGCGTTCGGCCGCGAGTTCGCTCCCTGGCAGCGGGCCCGGTACCTTGTCGCAGGGATCGTGGTTCCGGTGGGGCTCGTCGCCTGGGCGGCGACCGCGCTTGCGGCGAGGTCGCCCTACTCACTTGGCCTGCTCATCCAGCTGATGTTTTTCCTGGTCGGCTGGCACTACGTGAAGCAGGGCTTCGGTGTCATGACCGTGCTGGCGGCGCGGCGGGGCGTGCGGCTGCTCCCCGCGAGCGCCTCGCTGTCCTCGCGCATTGTTACGCGGGATGGGCCTACGCGTGGGCGAGCCCCTACGACCCCGGCAAGGAAGTCGAGGAGAAGGGCGTCGTCTACACGACGATCGCGCACCCGCACGGGCTCGAGCTCGTCACACGGGCCATTTTTCTTGCGACCGCGGTCGTGCTCGTCGGCTTTCTGGCCGCCAAGTGGCGACGAGAGGGGCGCTTGCCGATCTTGACGCCGCTCACCGCGCTATTGTGCAGCATATGGGCGTGGTCGATCTACTCGAGCATCGACCCGCTCGTCGTGTATGCCATCCCGGCGCTCCACTCGATTCAGTACCTCTACTTCGTGTGGCTCCTGAAGGGGAGCGAGGCGCGCGAGCGCGAGGGTCCCCCGTGGTTCGAGCGCTCTGCGAGCGTGCGGATCGGGCTTCTCGCCTTCTCGGCGCTCGCTCTGGGCTGGCTCATCTTCCACGGAGTGCCCTCGGCGCTCGACGACTCTCTGGTACCGCGTCGCTCTCGGTTCACGGCGATGGGCCGACGCCGTATTTCGCCGCGCTCTTCGCCGTGGTGAATATCCACCACTTCTTCATGGACTGCGTCATCTGGCGTCGCGAAAATAGGATGACGAGATATCTCACCGTCCTCGGTGCGCTCGCGCTGATCTCGATTCCGGATCGCGCGCTCGCCGCCCTGCCCCCGAGGGCGCCCGTCGTCGTGGCCGCGGTGGGAGACTCGCTCACTGACGTCCGCTCTCGCGGGGGCAAGTTCCTCGACGTCTTGCGGGAGCGCTGCCCGAAGAGCCGCTTCGACAACTACGGCAAGGGCGGCGAGATGGTAAACCAGATGCGCCGCCGGTTCGCCAACGAGCTGTTCGCACCGGGGAAGCCCGCGTACACACACGTCATCGTCTTCGGAGGGGTGAATGATCTCTACAGCGACGTCACTGCGGGCCGGACTCCATCGCTAATCGAGCAGGACCTGACGCTCATGTACCAGGAAGCAGGCAGGCACGGCGCCCGGATTGTGGCGTTGACCGTCGCGCCATGGGGAGGATTCGCACACTTCAACGTGTCGCGAAGCACCGCGACTCTGGAGGTGAACCGGTGGATCCTCGCGCAGCGCGACGCGGGAGCGATCGAGGCGGTCGTGGACACGTATTCGCTCCTTTCCTGCGGTGATCCCACGATGCTGTGTTCGAGGTATGCGGTGCCGTTCAGGGACGGGCTGCACTTCGGGGACGCAGGCCACGCGCGGCTGGGTGAGGCCCTGTTCGACCAGGTGTTCGCGAACTGCGAATGAAGTACGACCGCGACCGCGGTAACCGAGCCAGCCCCTCACGATGACATTTGCGCAGCTCGCGGTACGCAATTTCGCTCGCAACCGGCTTCGGGTAACACTCACGCTGTTCGCGGTCGCCCTGGCGGTCGTCGCGTTCTTGCTGCTCCGCACGGTGATGTGGGCTTGGACCGAGGGTGCGCATTCCGCGCCCAGCGACAGGATCGTCACCCGTCACCGGATTACCATGTCGTTACCACTGCCGAGGCACTACGTGGACGAAGTGCGCGGCGCTCCGCACGTCCGGGCGGCTACCTGGGCGAGCGGGTTCGGTGGCAAGAGCCCGCAGCACGCGACCGTGCTCTTCGGCAGCGCTGCGATCGATGCCGCGACATTCTTCGCCGTCTACGACGAGATGAAGCTGCCATCCGGACAGCTCGAGGCGTTTCAGCACGACCGGCAGGGCGCCATCATCGGCGACGCAATCGCCGCGAAAGTCGGGTGGAAGCTCGGCGACAAGGTCACCCTCGAAAGCGGCTTCTTCCCCGGTGACTGGCAGTTCACCGTCGACGGCATCTACACCCCGTCCGCAAAGTCGGTCAACGGCTCGAATTTCCTGATTCACTGGGAATACGTCAACGAGTCGCTCTCGAACGCACGCGGCGACAAGGACACCGTCGGGCTCATCATCAGCCGACTCGACGATCCGTCGCACGCCGCGGACGTCAGCCTGGAGCTGGACGGGCTCTTCGAAAACCGCGAGGCGCAGACGCTCTCGCAGGACGAAAGAACCCTCTCCGCTTCGCTTCTCGGCATGTTCACTGCGGTGCTCCGCGCCATGGACGTCCTGGCCGCCGTCATCCTGGTCATCATGACGCTCATCTTGGGCAACACGATCGCGATGGGTGTGCGCGAGCGCACCGGCGAATACGGAGTACTTTTGGCGATCGGCTTTCTTCCCTCGCACATCGCGCGCTGGATCGTCGCCGAGTCGTTCGTGACGGCCATCGTGGGCGGCGCACTCGGCGCGCTTCTGGCATGGCCTTTCATCAACCTCTTCTTGCGCCGGTTCGTCGACGAAAACGTGGGCTCGTTTTTCCCTTACTTTGGACTGGATGCAGGCCATGCCCTGCTCGGGGTCGGTCTTTCGGGCGTCCTCGGCGCGGCCGCGGGGGCCATTCCCGCATGGCGCGCCTCGAGGCTGCGTGTGGTCGACGCCGTCAGGCGTGTAGGATGACGTTCCATGGCGCTCCAGGTGGGGGACAAGGTCAAGTGGCGCGGCGTGGACGGACGCGTGCAACGGGGGACGATCGTAAGCATCGTTCAGAGCCTCACGGGCAAGCAAGCGAACGTGCAGACCCCGGAGGGGATCATGCCGATGCCGCTGCGTCAGGTAAGGCCCGACGAGTCCGGTCCTTCGATCGGAAGCTGACGCGAAGAGCCCCTCGTCTACTGACGATACTCGTAGGCTCCACGTGTCCAGGTTGTCCTGGCGTTTCCGTCCTTGTCGACGTTGTAGGGCGCGCCCACGTTCTCGCCGCTTGGCGTATTGGACGTGAGGTGAAAATCACCGGTCGACGCACTGACGAACGGCGTCGATGAAATCGTACAAGCGTGCCCTTCGGCTTGGCTCACCGTCGTCGTTTCCGAAATACCCAGCGTCGATTGGTTGCTCGAAGCCAGATCGTTGTAGCAAGCGTCGTAGTCGGAATCAGGCGCGCTTTGCACGCAGACGTCGCTGTTCCAGTAGAGGTTGTTCCGTGCCTGGCTGGCGGTAGTCCACCCTATCGAATTCGCCGGCCGAAAGACGCAGTATCCGCTGACGTTGGCGATCGTGTTGTTGTAGAAGTAGAGGGGCCCGGCAGTCGTGTTGTTCGCCTGAATGACGCTGGGGTACCCGGAGTTGTCGGCGTCGTGGAAGACATTGCCATAGACGTAGAGAGCCCCGCTCTGCGTCCAGACCATGATCCCCTCCACGCTCCAGTTCCACCATTCGTTGTAGCGGAAGGTCACGTTCTCGTTGCCGGCGTACTGGACCTGGTTGCCATGGCCGGCGCTGCCGCTGCCCGCCACATTGTCGTAGAATTTGCAGTGATCGAAGATCACTCCAGAGGATCCCGAGATGTTCACGTTTTCGTTCCCGCCATGGAATCGGCAGTTGGTGAAGAGGACGTTACCGGTCACGTTCAAGACTTGGACGGCGGCGTCGTACGACATGTGTGTGAATTCGGTCGCGCCTGCGGGGCCCGCGAAGTCGACGTTGTTGAACGTTATGTCGTGGTTGTTTCCCGTGCCGCTGGCGCCTGATCCCGTACCGATGTCGGCGGCCGACTGGCCGATGGACGTGTTGTTCGTGGGGCTGAGCCCAGCAATGTTGGACGTCTGCAGCGTGATGCCACTGTCGACGCGCCCATCCCAATAAGTGTAGTTCCCGAGGGTCGTGCGATTGAAGCAGAGTACGTCGCCGGCATTGCATCCGGAATTGGTGTTGTTCGCCGTCGTGTTGGTGACGAGGACCTGGCTGTCGAAGGCGGCACTCCAGCCGGCCACGCTCGTAGCCACGGTATCGGTCGAAAGCACCCGCGCGACGTAGATCGGCTTGGCGGCCGTACCGCTTGCCCCGACTGCGAAGCCATTCGTGTACGTACCGCCGGCAAGCCAGACCGTGTCGCCGGGTTGGACGCACGACCAATTGATCTGGTCCATCTCACCCCACGCATTGGCCCACGTCGTCCCGGCGGAGGTGCAGGAGCTCGTATGGGTGCCCGGCGCACCCTTTGCGACGTACCAGCTACTCCCGGTCACACCCAGCGCCGGCCCGCTGTCATCCGCTTCACCGTCGCCCCCTCCGTCCGCGCCCCCACCGGCATTGCCGCCCCCCGAGTCCGTGCTCGTTGTCGCGTCGGGCGTCGGGCTGGCGCCGGCGTCCCCGGACGTAGATGGACATCCGGGTTGGCCCTGCTGAAGACAGGCGGAGGCGGCGCCCGCGTATCCGCTCGCGTCCGTGCCCCCGTCCGGCGACGTCTGACGCGCGTTGGACGCGCTCCCGCACGCGCTCAGAAGAGCGATCGGCAAAGCCAGCGCCAGTGAGCCCGGGCGCCCCATCTCGCCTCTTTGCCGCATGAAGAGCCTCCCCTGCCCTTCAACGATGCGCGTTGTCGCCCTCGCGCGCAAGCGTCTCGCGTGGCTCTCCCGGTTGTGGTGAGGGGGCGGTACGCCCGCCACTCGTCAGTCTCGCCCGGCGTCGGCCGCGATGACGTCTACCTCGCAAATGCCGTAGCCGTCTGCGCCGCGCCGGCACACTTCCTTGCCCTCGCAGTCGGCAGTCGTCGTACAGAGCTGCCGCGATCCAGTCGGGCAGGTTGCGCGGCACGTGGTCTTGATGGCGCCCGCTGCGGTCAGCCCTTCGCAACAGACCCCCGCCGAGCAGCTGTTGGTCCCGGAGCAAGCCAGCGAGTCGCCATTGCACATGGCGGCGGTCGTGCAAGTCCGGCCCTGCTTCGTGGCGCAACAGACCTGCGTCAAAGAGTCGCACGGCGCACTCGTGCCACACGCTATCTGGTCGGGTCCGCCGTCGCCCGGCGACATTCCGGCGCCCGAAGAGGCAACCCCACCGGACGAACTGCTGGACGATCCGCCGGACCCCGACGACGCCCCGCTCGACGAGCTGGTGCCGCCCCCCGAGGAGCTGCCGCTCGCGTCCTCGCCGGGGCCCGTTGCGCCGTCGTCCCCGCCCGACGAGCTGCTTCCGCCGGATCCCCCGCTCGAGCCACTGGCCTCGGCCGAAGCATCGCCGCTCACGGCGGCGGTCGACCCGCCGCACCCAACACCCGCGATCAGAGCGATGGCAATTGAAACATGGACTCGTAAAGCAAGCATCGAAACACCTCCCGTGCGACGACGAAAGTTACCCCAATAGAGACATCATATACGCCGCTATATGGCAGTCGTCCAAGAGGAAATAGATCAACCATCGCGCTCGCATCGCGCTGGACAAAGTGCCCCGCCGCAAATGCCTTATAGGGTGTCCAGTGAACCACTGGATGTTCACCCCCCCCGGGGAAGGGGGCCGCTATCTCACGTCATCGAGCGCGAGGTTCAGCTCCAGCACGTTGACGCGCGGCTCTCCGAGGATCCCGAGCTGACGGTCAGTCGTGTGCGCGTCCACGAGCGCCCGCACCCGGCTCTCGTCGAGCCCGCGCGCCCGTGCGACGCGGCGGATCTGGTAGGCGGCCGCGGCGGGCGAGATGTCAGGATCGAGGCCGCTCGCCGGAGGACGTCACGAGGTCGACCGGGATCGGGGCGTCGTTGTCCGGGATCTGCCGCGCGCAGCGCGTCGATCCGCGGCCCTTCACCTCGTCGACGAGCGCCGGGTTGGTGGGGCCGAGGTTCGAGCCCGTCGGACGCCGCGCCGTTGTACGCGAGGGCCTTGCCGTTCGCGTCGGCCGTCGCCGACAGGCGCCCCCAGAAGTACTTGGGGTCGTCGAACGGTTGGCCGATGAGCCGCGAGCCGACGGCCTTGCCGTCCTCGACGATGAGGCTCCCGTTGGCCTGGTGCGGAAACGCGGCCTGCGCGATGCCCGTGACGAGCAGCGGGTAGGCGACGCCCGTGATGACGCGTGAGCGCGAGCGAGCGAGACGACGGCGGCGCGGAGCTGGGCGAGCATGGCGGAGCTCCCTCAGGCGAGGTGCAGGACGACGAGGATGAGGTCGATGACCTTGATGCCCGACGAACGGCACGACGATGCCGCCCAGGCCGTAGATGAGAAGGTGGTCGCGCAGAAGGCGCGACGCGCCGACCGCGCGGTACTTGATGCCGCGCAGCGCGAGCGGGATGAGCGCGATGATGATGAGCGCGTTGAAGATGACGGCGCTCAGGATGGCGCTCTGCGGCGTCGCCAGGTGCATGACGTTGAGCGCGTCGAGCGCGGGGTAGGTGGTCGCGAACGCGGCCGGGAATGATGGCGAAGTACTTGGCGACGTCGTTGGCGATGCTGAACGTCGTCAGCGCGCCGCGCGTCATCAGGAGCTGCTTGCCGATCTCGACCACCTCGATGAGCTTCGTCGGGTTCGAGTCGAGGTCGACCATGTTGCCGGCCTCCTTGGCGGCCTGCGTGCCCGGTGTTCATCGCCACGGCGACGTCGGCCTGCGCGAGCGCCGGGGCGTCGTTCGTGCCGTCGCCGGTCATCGCGACGAGACGCCCGCCCTTCTGGTGCTCGCGGATGAGCGCGAGCTTGGTCTCCGGCGTGGCCTGCGCGAGGTAATCGTCGACGCCCGCCTCGGCGGCGATGGCGGCGGCCGTCAGCGGGTTGTCGCCGGTGATCATCACGGTCTTGATGCCCATGCGACGAAGCTCGGCGAAGCGCTCCTTGATGCCGCCCTTGACGATGTCCTTGAGCTGCACGACGCCGAGGACGCGCGGGCCCTCGGCGACGACGAGCGGCGTGCCGCCCTGCTTCGCGATCGGCCTCGACGTTCGCGCGCACCTCCGGCGGGAACGCGCCGCCCGTTGCACTGACGTAAGCCTCGATGGCGTCGGCCGCGCCCTTGCGGATCTCGCGCCCGTCGAGGTCGACGCCGCTCATGCGCGTCTGCGCGGTGAACGGGACGAACGTCGCCTTGAGCGCGTGCACGTCGCGCTCGCGGATGCCGTACTTCTCCTTGGCGAGCACGACGATGCTGCGCCCCTCGGGCGTCTCGTCGGCGAGGGAGCTGAGCTGCGCCGCGTCGGCGAGCGCCTCGGCCGTCGCACCCGGGCGCCGGCAGGAACGCTGTCGCCTGGCGGTTGCCGAGCGTGATGGTGCCCGTCTTGTCGAGCAGCAGCACGTCGACGTCGCCGGCCGCCTCGACGGCGCGGCCGCTCGTCGCGATGACGTTCGCCTGGATCATCCGGTCCATCCCGGCGATGCCGATCGCCGAGAGCAGGCCGCCGATGGTCGTCGGGATGAGGCAGACGAGCAGCGCGACGAGCACGGTGATCGTGATCGGCGTGCCCTTGCCTCGCCGCCTCGACGCTGTAGAGCGAGTACGGCAGGAGGGTGACCGTCGCGAGGAGGAAGATGATGGTCAGCGCCGCGAGCAGGATGTCGAGCGCGATCTCGTTGGGCGTCTTCTGGCGCTTGGCGCCCTCGACCATCGCGATCATGCGGTCGAGGAACGTCTCGCCCGGGTTGGCCGTGATGCGGACGATGAGCCAGTCGGACAGCACGCGCGTGCCGCCGGTGACGGCGCTGCGGTCGCCGCCGCTCTCGCGGATGACCGGCGCGCTCTCGCCGGTGATGGCGCTCTCGTCGACCGAGGCGACGCCCTCGACGATCTCGCCGTCGCACGGGATGAAGTCGCCGGCCTCGACGAGGACGAAGTCGCCCTTGCGCAGCTGCGAGGCCGAGACCGCGGTCTGAGCGCGGCGTCGCGCCGCGGCTCGCGCGATCTGCTTGGCCTGAGATGTCCTTGCGCGCCTTGCGGAGCGCGTCGGCCTGCGCCTTGCCGCGCCCCTCGGCCATCGCCTCGGCGAAGTTCGCGAAGAGCACCGTGAACCAGAGCCAGAGCGACACCGCGAGGATGAACCCGGCGGGCGCCTCGCCCTTGCCGACGAGCGCCTGAACGAAGAGGCCGTCGTCAGGACGCTGCCGACCTCGACGACGAACATGACGGGGTTGCGCACCTGATGGCGCGGGTCGAGCTTGCGGAAGGCATCGACGATGGCGCGGCGGACGATCGCCGGCTCGAAGAGCGGGCGGGCCTTGCCCACGCAGGGCGGTGCTCGACCTTGGATCGGTGTCCATGGCGTCTGCTTGCCTCACGACTGCCCCTGGCAGTCAGCTGCTCGACGAACGGGCCGAGCGCGAGCGCCGGGATGAAGGTCAGCGCGCCGACGATGATGATGACGCCCACGAGCATCGCGACGAAGAGCGGCGTGTGCGTGGGCAGCGTGCCCGCGCCCGTCGGGACGATCTTCTTCTGCCGCGAGCGCCCCGGCGAGCGCGAGCACCGGGATCTTGATGAAGAAGCGGCCGAAGTACATCGCGAGGCCCGAGGGTCGTGTTGTAAAAGGGCGTGTTCGCGGTGAGCCCCGCGAAGGCGCTGCCGTTGTTGCCGGTGGCCGACGAGAAGGCGTAGAGGATCTCGCTGAAGCCGTGCGGCGCCGGGGTTGAGCGGGCCCTTGCTGCCGGCCTCGGTCACGACCGCGATGGCCGTGAAGACGAGGATTGACATGGCGCGGGACCAGGATGGCGAGCGACGCCATCTTCATCTCTTTGGCCTCGATCTTCTTGCCGAGGTACTCGGGCGTGCGCCCGACCATCAGCCCGGCGACGAAGACGGCGACGATGGCGAACATGAGCATGCCGTACAGGCCGGCGCCGACGCCGCCGAAGATGACCTCGCCGAGCTGGATGAGAAACAGCGGCACGAAGCCGCCGAGGGGCGTGAACGAGTCGTGCATCGCGTTGACCGCGCCGCAGGAGACGCCGTCGTGACGGTGGCGTAGAGGCCGCTGCGCCGAGATGCCGAAGCGCACCTCCTTGCCCTCCATGTTGCCGCCGGACTGAGCGCGCTCGCGACCTGGTCGACGTGCAGCGACGCGAGCGCCGGGTTGCCCGCCTGCTCCTGCGCGACGCACAGCGTAGAGCAGCGGGAGGAAGACGACGAACATCGCGGCGAGAACCGCCCAGCCCTGGCGCGTGTCCTTCACCATCTTGCCGAACGTGTAGGTGAGCGCGGCGGGGATCACGAGCAGCGCGAACATGTTCACGAAGTTGCTGAGCGGCGTCGGGTTCTCGAACGGGTGCGCCGCGTTGACGTTGAAGAAACCGCCGCCGTTCGTGCCGAGCTGCTTGATGGCTTCCTGCGAGGCGACGGGCCCGACGGCGAGGATCTGTTCGGTCACCGCGTTGCCGGCCGCGTCCGTGGTCGCCTGCAGGAGGGCGACGTGGTGCGCGGCCGAGAAGGTCTGCACGACGCCCTGCGAGACGAAGACGAGCGCGAGGACGATCGACGAGCGGCAAGAGGACGTAGAGCGTGCTGCGCGTCACGATCGACCCAGAAGTTGCCGACGCTGGTCGCGCTGGTCTTGCGCGAGATGCCGCGGACGAGCGCGACCATGACCGCCATGCCGGACGCGGCGCAGACGAAGTTCTGCACCGCGAGCGCCGACCATCTGCGTGAAGTAGCTCATCGTCGTCTCGCCGCCGTAGCTCTGCCAGTTCGTGTTCGTCACGAAGCTGACGGCCGTGTTCCACGACAGGTCGGGCGAGACGGCGCCCATGCCGTCGGGGTTGAGCGGCAGATGGGCCTGCAGGCGCTGCACGCCGTAGACGAGCGACGATGCCGACGACGTTGAAGAGCAGCATCGCTCCCGCGTAAGTCGTCCACGTCATCTCGCGCTGGTCTGCGTCGCGCGGCACGCCGCGAGAGCCGGTAGACGAGACGCTCGAGCCACCCGAAGGCCTTCTCGAGCACGATGGGCTGCCCCTCGTAGACGCGCGCCATGTAGGCGCCGAGCGGCTTCACCGCCGCGACGATGGCGACGAGGAAGACGATGATCTGCGCGTAGCCTTGCCAGCTCATCGAAAATGCCTCCGGCTTGAGCAGCGCGACGAACAGGTAGACGAGCAGGCCAACGGAGACGACTCCGCCGATGACGTAGAGGAATGGCATGACGGCGGTCTCTTCAGACGCGCTCGCAAAGGCGCACGAGCCCCCACGAGAGCGCAAACAGACCACCCGTGAGCACGAGGTACCCGAGGTCCATCATGAGAGACGACTCCTTCACCGGCACCGAAGGTAGGGCGGCCCTTGTTAGGGCGGCGTTAAGATGCAGGCCGCCGGCGTAGAAAATCCGTCAATCTGGGACGATGCCGCTAGGGTCACACTCGCCGCAGGCCGGTCGCGTTCGTCAGAAGCATGTCGCGGACGGCGGCGGCACGTTCGCGCGCCACGGGCACTCGCACCCCTTTCGACGCATCAGCCACGCCGGCACCGACGAAGAGCTTGGTCTCGTGGCCGTCCCGTTCGAGCTCCTTGATATGGGTCGAGTTCACGAGCCAGTTGCGATGCACCCGGACGAACTCTCGCCCGAACGAACTCTCCACGGCGGCGAGTGAAAGATCGATGTCGAACGTGCCGTGCGTCGTATGGACGAAGGTGAGCCGGTCTGCGGCCTCGAAGGCCCAGATCTCGTGAAACTCGAGGAAGACTAGGTTGCGCTTGCGCCGGGCGACAATCCGCGCGGGGCCGCTTCGGGACAGTCCCCCCGCTCCCCGCCTCTGCTGAAGGCGCCTGAGGCACTGCCCCACTCGCTCCTCGTTGAACGGCTTGAGCAGGTAGTCCACGACGCCGAGCTCGAACGCTTCGAGCGCGTGGTCTTCGTAGGCCGTGGCGAGCACGAACATCGGAGACGTCGGCGACCCCGAGACGGCGCGGACGAGCGTGAGACCGCTCTCCCCGCGCGGTGCACCGTCGAGTGCCACGTCCACGAAGACGACGTCGACTCCCACACCGGGCGGGTCGGTCGCGAGGGCCTGCCTCGCCTCCTCGAGACCACCCACCGCGCCGACCACCTCGGCCAGCCCGGACGACTCGAGCAACTCGACGAGGTAGTTGCGCGCCGGCCACTCATCCTCGACGACGAGCGCGCGGAGAGATGAGAGGACCGGCACGGCTTCAGGCCACTCGTGCGAGTTCGACGACCGAGCGGAGCCCTTGATCGGAGGATTCGAGCCGGAGGGCGGACCGCGGAGCCTCGAGCTCGAGCCGGCGCCTCACCGCGAGCAACCCGAACGCACCCTCGCGGATGTCCGCGTCCTGCATGCCTGGCCCGTTGTCCTCGACGACGCACACGAGCGTCCCGTCGGCGCGCCGCGACGCGCTCACGACCACCTCGCCAGCACCGTCTCCACGCCTCAGCGCGCCGTGCTTCACGGCGTTCTCGACGAGCGGCTGGAGAAGGAGGCGCGGGAGCAACGCCCCCTGGCAGTCGGCCGCCACTTCCCAGCGGAATCGGAGCGCCCCGCGGTGGCGGGCCTCGAGAATCTGCGCGTACCTTTGCAGCCACGCGACCTGCCTGTCGAGGCGCTGCAGCTCCCCATTCTCTTGAACGGCGTCGCGCAGCAGATCGCCAAGGCACGCGAGAAGCCGCCGGGCCTCTCGCGGCTCCTCCGTCACGAGTCCCGCGATGGCGTTCAGCGTGTTCAACAGAAAGTGCGGCTCGAGATGCGCGCGAAGGCGCTCGACCTCGGCTTCGCTCCTGTGCTGCTGCGCTTCGAGGGCGCGCACGCGCGCACCCTCCACCGCAGCCGGATAGACGAACGCGAGCGCCCAGAGCCCGAAATAAAGCTGCGCGTTCAACACGCCGAAGAGGCCCGTTCTGACGAAGCTCACCCCGTTCGGAAAGTGCAGTCGGAGCTCCGGCACGCGCATCGCAACGACGCCGTAAAGCAAGCCGAACAAGGCGCCGATGCCCGTGGCAATCGCGACGCCCGCCCCGAGGCCTTGCGGTGCCGTCAGCCGCAGGCGAATCGACCGATCGAACGCCGCGGACAGCGCGAACATGAGAAGAGGCAGCTCGAGCACCATGAAGGCCACCCGCGCGAGAATGCGGGCGCTTTCACGCCCTGCGACGATATCTGTCGCCACCTGAAGGAGCACGACCCCGCCGACCACGGCGACGCCCAGAAGGCGACCGCGGGGGCGAACGACCGGCAGAACGGCAGGCGCGCTTGGGCGGGAGGCGGCCGGCCCATCGAAGCCCTCCACCTGCGGGGCGCGGGGCAGCACGCGATCGCTCAACACCGACATCGCGAGGATCGTACAACGGTGCGGCACTTTGCGCGCGTCTGCCGGTCGGCAGGGAGCGGCGCTTCGTCAGGTGGCAAGGACGGCTCGTCGCTTGCAGCGCGGCGTACTACAACGTGCGGCGCATCGTAACCCAGGGAAAACACGAATGTGGACGCTCTATTCCAACCCCGTGCCGCGGCGGCGACGGACCCCACATGCGACCTGCATGGCGCTCGTCGTTCTCGGCACCGCCGGTGCACCGGCCGTGGCCCGCGCGCAGCCTCAGAGCCCGGCCGGGGCCGATTCGCCCCAGGCAACGCGCGTCCTCACGCTGGCGGCGGTCGAACAGATCGCTAGGACGCAACAGCCCCAGGCCCTCGTTGCGCGTGCCCAGACGAGCGTCGCAGAGGGCCAGGCGCAGTCGGCACGAGCACCGCTGCTGCCCCAGATCACCGCGACGGGGCAGTACACTCGAGAAACGGGAAACTACGTGTCCAGACCGGGGTTCGTGCCGCAGACCATGATCACCTTCAATGGCCAGCCAGCCATGGTCACCACCTCGGGCGCTGCGACTTCGCTCTCCCAATCCTACGACGTCTGGAACTTTGGCCTGAACGCAACGCAGCTCATTTACGACTTCGGGCAGACTTCGGAAAAGTACCAAGCGGCGAAGGCGACCGTCGACGCGCAACGATTCAACGAGACCACGACGCGCATCCAGATCTTGCTCAACGTGCGGCGCATGTACTTCAACGCTCGGGCGATGAAGGAGCTGGTCAACGTGGCGCGCGAAACGCTCGACGACCAGGACAAGCACCTGGCCCAAGTGCAGGGGATGGTCGACGTCGGAACGCAGCCGCCGATCGCTCTCGCGCAGCAGAAGGCCGCGGTCGCAAACGCGCGCGTCCAGCTCATCACCGCGCAGAACAACTACGAGACGTCGAAGGCGCAGCTCAATCAGGCCGCGGGCATCCCGGGCGGCACCGACTACGACGTCGGAAACGAAGAAGTCGTCCCCGTGGATGACGAGGACCAGCCGCTGGAGACCCTCGTGGGAAAAGCATTTCAAGGCCGCCCCGAGCTCGCGCAGCTCGAAAAGCTCCGCGTGGCCCAGGAAGCCACGCTGAGCTCGGCCAAGGGCACGTACGGCCCGGCCTTCTCGGCTGCAGCGGGGTTCACCGAGGCCGGCCTGGCCCTCGACACGCTCGTACCGAACTGGAGCGCGGGCCTTCTCCTTAACTGGCCGCTGTTCCAGGGGGGCCTCACCATCGGGCTCGTGCACCAGGCGGAGGCGTGGTCTGCAGAGCATCGATGCGCAGAAGTCGCTCGAAGAGCTCCAAATCCGCCTCGACGTCGACTCGGCCAGGCTCGCCGTTCGTGCCGCCAAGGCCACCATCGGCTCGGCCGAGGACGCTCTGACGAGCGCCCGCGAGCAGCTGCGGCTGGCAGAACAGCGCTATGCGACGGGTGTTGGCAACATCATCGAGCTCAACGACGCACAGGTCGCCTACACGAGCGCCGCAGCACAGCTCGTGCAGGCGCGCTACGGGCTCGCCTCCGCGCGGGCCCAACTCCTCGCCGCCCTGGGACGAACATGATGCACGATGACCCGATAGCCGCCGGTTCCCCCCCGCCCTTGCGGCACTGCCACCCCATCGACGGTTTCCCTTGACCGGCGTGGTCGTGGTCTCGCTGCTCGCCGCGGCCGCCGTCGGCGCGTGGGCGCTCATCCGGGCTCGTAACCGGGCCGCAACGAACACCGCGGCGGCGGCGGCCAGCGCGGCAGCCAATCGCGTGGTGCCCGTTCTGACGGCAGAGGTCGCGCAGCGCGACGTGCCCGTGTGGCTCGAAGGGCTGGGCAACGTCTCCGCCTTCTATACGGTCACCGTCAAGACCCTGGTCGACGGGCGCATCGACAGGGTGCTCTTCACCGAGGGGCAGCACGTCAAGAAGGGCGACGTCCTCATCCAGATCGACCCCCGCCCGTTCGCCATCCAGCTCGAGACTGCGCAGGCCGCACTCGTTCGCGACACCGCCAACCGCAAGAACTCGAAGCTCAACGCCGACCGCTACAAGACGCTGAGCCAGCAGAACCTCATCGCCGTCCAGCAGTACACCGACCAGCAGGCGACCGTCGACCAGCTCGATGCGACCAGGTCGCAGTCGGACCAGGCGCGATCGACTCGGCCAGGCTGAACCTCGACTACGCCGCACATCAAGTCACCCATCGACGGCGTGACCGGCGTCCGCCTCGTCGACCCCGGCAACGTCGTGCACGCGGCCGACACGACGGGCCTCGTCGTCGTGACGCAGCTCGACCCGATCGCGCTCTTCTTCACGCTGCCCGAGGACGATCTTGCACCGGTCATGCGATGCCATGAGCGACCGGTCCGCTGGTCGTGAAGGCGTTCAGCCGCGACGGCGACAGCCACGCTCGGCGAGGGCAAGCTCGCCGTCATCGACAACCAGATCAACCAGGCCACGGCGACGATCCGCCTGAAGGCGATCTTCGACAACCCGAAGCAGCTTCTCTGGCCCAACCAGTTCGTCAAGGCGCGCCTGCACGCTCTCGACGCGCAAGGACGCGCCATCGTCGTCCCGGCGGCGGTCGTGCAGCACGGCCCTCAGGGCACGTTCGCGTACGTCGTCGAGCCCGGACTCGACCGCCGCCGTCGCGGCCGATCACCGTTGACTCGATGCAGGGCGAGAACGCCATCATCTCGAAGGGTCTCAAGGCCGGAGAAGAAGTCGTCGTCGACGGCCAGGCGCAGCTGCGCCCGGGCATCCGCACGTCGCGACCAAGCCCGCATCGAGCGCCTCCGCGGCACCGGCCGCGAGCGGAGGCGCACCCACGGGCCGCGCAAAGGCAACGCCATGAGCGGCGGCGTCTCCGAGCCGTTCATCCGGCGGCCGGTCGCGACGACGCTGCTGATGGTCGGCCTGCTGCTGGCGGGCCTGGTGGCCTTCACGCAGCTCCCCGTCTCGGCGCTGCCGCAGGTCGACTACCCGACCATCGTCGTCTCGACGTACCTCCCGGGCGGCAGCGCCGACACGATGGCGTCGGCCGTGACGACGCCGCTCGAGCGCCAGTTCGGCCAGATGCCGTCGCTCACGCAGATGACGAGCGTGTCGAGCTTCGGCTACTCGCAGATCACGCTGCAGTTCGACCTGGATCGCAACATCGACGCCGCCCAGCAGGACGTGCAGGCCGCCATCAACGCGGCGTCGAGCCTGCTGCCCGACGTCAGCTGCCGACGCCGCCCACCTACTCGAAGAGCAACCCCGCCGACCAGCCGATCCTCACGCTTGCGATCAGCTCGGACGTCCTGCCGCTCGACCAGGTCGACGACTATCGCCGACTCGATCCTCGCGCAGAAGATCTCGCAGGTCTCCGGCGTCGGCCTGGTCACGATCAACGGCGGCCAGAAGCCGGCCGTGCGCGTCCAGGTCGACCCCGTGGCGCTCGGCGGGCGCCGGGCCTCACGCTGGAGGACGTGCGCAGCGCGCTGGTCGCGGCGAACGTCAACCAGCCCAAGGGCAACATCGACGGCCCGCGGCAGGACTACGCGCTCGCGACGAACGACCAGCTCTTCAAGGCCGCCGGCTTCAAGCCGCTCATCATCGCGTACGCCAACGGCTCGCCGGTTCGCCTGTCGGACGTGGCCGGCGTCGGTCGACGGCGTCGAGAACGCCCAGCTCGCGGGCTGGGCCAACGACAAGCGCGCCATCATCCTCAACGTCCAGCGCCAGCCGGGCGCGAACGTCATCCAGGTCGCCGATCGCGTGAAGGCGCTCCTGCCGCAGCTCCAGGCGTCGCTGCCGCAGGGGATCGACGTGAAGGTGCTCAGCGACCGGACCGAGACGGTGCGCGCCTCGGTCGAGGACGTCGAGAACACGCTCGTCATCACCGTCGGCCTCGTCGTCGCCGTCATCTTCCTCTTCCTGCGCAACCTCCGCGCGACGCTCATCCCGAGCATCGCCGTGCCCGCTGTCGCTCATCGGCACGTTCGGCGTGATGTACGCCGTCGGCTACAGCCTGAACAACCTGTCGCTGATGGCGCTGACGATCGCCACGGGCTTCGTCGTCGACGACGCGATCGTGATGATCGAGAACATCGCGCGCTTCATCGAGGCGGGCGACAAGCCGTTCGAGGCCGCGCTCAAGGGCGCCGAGCAGATCGGCTTCACGATCGTCTCGCTCACCGTCTCGCTCGTGGCGGTGCTCATCCCGCTGCTCTTCATGGGCGGCCTCATCGGGCGCCTCTTCCGCGAGTTCGCGGTGACGCTCGCCGTCGTCCATCGGCGTCTCGGCGCTCCTGTCGCTGACGCTGACGCCGATGATGTGCGCGCATCTCTTGCGGCCCGAGCCGAAGGAGCACGAGCGAGGCGCGCTCTATCGCTTCTCCGAGCGGGCGTTCGAGGGAGCCATCGCGTTCTACGATCGCGGGCTTCGGGTCGTGCTTCGCGCACAAGCTCACGACGCTCGCTCGTGACGATCGCAACGCTCGCGGCTCACGGTCGCTGCTGGCGTTCTTCGTCCCGAAGGGCTTCTTCCCGCAGCAGGACACCGGGCATGATCCTCGGCGTCTCCGAGGCCGCGCCCGACGTGTCCTTCCCGAAGATGATGGAGCTCCAGCGCGCGGTCGCGGACGTGGTCCTGGCCGATCCCGACGTGCAGAACGTCGCGTCGTTCATCGGCTCGGACGGCACGAACCCCACGACGAACAGCGGGCGCCTGTCGATCACGCTCAAGCCGCTCGAACAGCGCTCGCGCGAACGCCGACGAGATCATCGCGCGCCTCGCGCCGAAGCTCGCGAAGGTCGATGGCATCGAGGTCTACCTGCAGTCCGTCCAGGACCTGCAGATCGACAGCCGCGTCGAGCCGCACGCAGTTCCAGTACACGCTCGAGGACGCCGACCCCAACGAGCTCGCCGACCTGGGCGCCCGAAGCTCGTCGACCGAGCTTCGCAAGGAGCGCGTGCTCACGGACGTCGCGAGCGACCAGGAGACCGCCGGGCTGCAGGTGTCGCTCACCATCGATCGCGACACGGCCTCGCGGCTGGGCATCTCGCCGCAAGTCATCGACGACACGCTCTACGACGCCTTCGGGCAGCGGCAGGTGTCGATCATCTTCACGCAGCTCAACCTCTACCGGGTCATCCTCGAGGTGAAGCCCGAGATGGCGCGCACGGCCGCCGCGCTCGACGACCTCTTCGTGCGCACGCCGACGGGCGCGCCGGTGCCGCTGAGCGCGATGGTCCATCAGACCACGACGACGGCGCCTCTGGCGATCAACCACCAGGGGCAGTTCCCCGCGGTGACGATCTCGTTCAACCTGGCCGGCGGCGAGTCGCTCGGCGACGCGGTCACGGCGATCCAGGCGGCTCAGGCGCGTATCGGCACTGCCGCCGAGCGTCCACGCCGACTTCGCCGGGCACGGCGCAGGCCTTCACGCGAGTCGCTCGCGAGCGAGCCCGCTCCTCATCCTGGCCGCGCTCATCACCGTCTACATCGTGCTCGGCGTGCTCTACGAGAGCTACATCCACCCGATCACGATCATCTCGACGCTGCCGTCCGCCGGGCGTGGGCGCGCTCCTCGCGCTCTGCGTGTGCAGGACGGACTTCAGCGTCATCGCGCTCATCGGGATCGTCCTGCTCATCGGCATCGTGAAGAAGAACGCGATCATGATGATCGACTTCGCGCTCGAGGCCGAGCGCGACCACGGGATGACCCCGGAGAAGGCGATCCACCAGGCGTGCCTCCTGCGCTTCCGGCCGATCATGATGACGACGATGGCGGCGCTCCTCGGTGGCTTGCCGCTCGCGCTCGGGACGGGCATGGGCTCGGAGCTGCGCCGGCCGCTCGGGATCACCATCGTCGGCGGCCTCATCATCTCGCAGGTGCTCACGCTCTACACGACGCCGGTCATCTACCTCTACATGGACCGACTCGGTCGCTGGATGTCGAGTCGCGGCGGGCACGAGGACGCCGGCGCGCCGCGGAGGCGGCCGAGTGAGTCATCTCCGCGCCGTTCATCCGGCGGCCGGTCGCGACGTCGCTCCTCGCAGCGGCGCTCCTGCTCGCGGGCATCCTCGCCTACATGAACCTGCCCGTCGCGCCGCTGCCGCGCGTCGACTTCCCGACGATCCAGGTGAGCGCGTCGCTGCCGGGGGCCAGCCCCGAGACGATGGCGTCGTCGGTCGCCACGCCGCTCGAGCGGCGCTTCGGGCGCATCGCGGGCCTGACCGAGATGACGTCGACGAGCACCCTCGGCTCGACGTCGATCACGCTCCAGTTCGATCTCGAACCGCAACGTGGACGCCGCCGCGCGGGACGTGCAGGCGGCCATCGCCGCGGCGGGCGGCGAGCTGCCGCCGGACCTGCCGCTCAAACCGACGTACCGCAAGGTCAACCCGGCCGACTCGCCCGATCCTCATCATCGCGCTCACGAGCGAGACGCTGCCGCTCGCCGCAGGTCTTCGACGCCGCGAACACCATCCTGGCGCAGAAGATCTCGCAGGTGCACGGCGTGGGCCAGGTGTACGGTGGCGGGCGGCCAGCAGCCGGCCGTCCGCGTTCAGGTGCGACCCGTCTGTCGCTCGCCGGGATGGGCGTAGCGACTCGGCGGACGTGCGCGCAGCATCGTCGACGCGACGACCGTCGACGAGGCCAAGGGCACGATCGTCGGGCAGACCCAGTCGACGACGATCGGCGCGAACGACCAGCTCTTCGACGCCGAGGACTACCAGCCACTCGTCGTCGCGCAGAACGGCCAGGCGGCCGCCCAGCTCGGGCGACGTGGCGCACGTCTTCGACGACGTCGAGAACAACCGCGTCGCCGGCTGGGCCGACGGCAAGCGCGCGGTGCTCCTCATCGTCCGCAAGCAGCCGGACGCGAACATCATCGAGACCAACGAGCGCGTCCTGAAGCTCTCTGCCCGAGCCTCGCGACGTCCATCTCGCCAGCAATCAAGATGCGAGATCGAGCAGCGACCGCACGCAGACGATCCGCGCCTCGGTGCGAGGACGTCGAGAAGACGCTCGTCCTCAGCGTCGTGCTCGTCGTGGTCGTCGTCTTCGCCTTCCTGCGCTCCGGGCGGGCGACGCTCGTACCGAGCGTCGCGATGCCCCTGTCGCTCCTCGGGACGTTCGGCGTCATGTGGCTGCTCGGCTACAGCATCGACAACCTGTCGCTGATGGCGCTCACGATCTCGACGGGCTTCGTCGTCGACGACGCGATCGTCGTGACCGAGAACATCACGCGCGCCATCGAGCACGGCGACAGCCGTTCGACGCCGCGCTCGAAGGGCGCCGAGCAAATCGGCTTCACGATCGTGTCCATCACGATCTCGCTCCTCGCCGTCTTCGTGCCCATCCTCGCTGATGGGCGGGATCGTCGGGACGCCTCTTCCGCGAGTTCGCCGTCACGCTCAGCGTCGCCGATCGCCGTGTCGGCGCTCGTCTCGCTGACGCTGACGCCGATGATGTGCTCGCGCATGCTGACGCTCGGAACGGCACGTCGCGCACGGCTGGCTGTACCGCTCGTCCGAAGCGCGCCTTCGACGCCATGCTGAGGTTCTACGAGCGCGGACTCCGCTGGGCGCTCAGGCATCGCATCACGATGCTCGTCATCACGGCTCTCACCGTGGCGCTGAACGTCGTCCTCTTCGCATCGGTGCCGAAGGGCCTCTTTCCCGCAGCAGGACACCGGGCTGCTCATGGCGTCGACGGAGGCCGCCCAGGACGTCTCGTACGCCGAGATGTTGCGACTGCAGAAGCAGGTCAACACGGTTCTCGACGAAGACCCCGACATCGATCACTACGTCGGGTTCATCGGATCGGGCGGCTTCGGCACGAGCAACACCGGCAACGCCTTCATCACCCTGAAGCCCCTGCCGCCGCGCAAGGCAAGCGCCGACGAGGTGCTCGGTCGCCTGCGGGGCAAGCTCGCGAAGGTCGCCGGGATCACCACTTACCTCCAGTCTCGCCAGGACGTCAGCGTGGGTGGGCGGATGAGCCGAACGCAGTACCAGTACACCGTCGAGGACGCGAACCTGGACGAGCTCGTCACCTGGGCGCCGAGGGTCCTCGACGCCATGAAGAAGCTACCGCAGCTCAAGGACATCAACAGCGATCAGCAGAACGCCGGTCTGCAGATGAACGTCGACATCGATCGTGACACGGCCGCTCGCGTCGGCGTGACCGCGCAAGCGATCGATGACGCCCTCTACGACGCGTACGGCCAGCGGCTGGTGGCCACGACGTACACCCAGATGAACGAGTACTACGTCGTGCTCGAGGCGGCGGAGGCTTACCGGAATATGCCGGATTCTCTGGACGGGATTTACGTGAAGAGCACGACCGGGGCCCCGGTGCCGCTCAGCGCCATCGCCAAGACGCGACCAACCGTGACCGCGCTCACCGTCAACCATAACGGGCAGTTTCCGTCGGTCACGCTGTCGTTCAATCTCTCGCCGAACGCGGCGTTGGGAGAAGCGGTCGACGCCATCGAGAAGGCCGAGCTGGCGATGCACCTGCCGCCGAGCGTCCACGCGGAGTTTCAGGGGACGGCGCAAGCGTTCACCTCGTCGCTGAAGAACGAGCCGCTGCTCATCGCATTTGCCCTCATCGCCGTCTACATCGTGCTCGGCATGCTCTACGAAAGTTACGTCCACCCCGTTACGATTCTGTCGACGCTCCCGTCCGCGGGGATCGGCGCGCTGCTCGCGCTCATGCTCTTCGGGGTCGACTTGAGCATTATCGCCATGGTGGGGCTCCTTCTTCTCATCGGTATCGTGAAGAAGAACGCCATTCTGCTCATCGATTTTGCCCTCGAGGCGGAAAGAGACGAGGGGGCGACCGCGGAGGATGCGATCGTGCGGGCGTGTTCGCTTCGCTTCCGACCCATTCTGATGACGACGTGCGCGGCGCTCTTCGGCGCACTGCCGCTCGCGTTCGGCCACGGGCTGGGGTCCGAGCTACGGCGGCCGCTCGGAATCACCATCGTCGGCGGATTGATCGCGTCTCAGCTCCTGACGCTCTTCACGACGCCGGTCGTTTACCTCGGGCTCGATCGTTTGACGAGCACGTCACGGAAACGCAGACGCGAAGCGAGCGCGCCGGCGAGCGGCGCGACGCAGCCGGCGGAGTGAGTGGCGAGGAAAGGGGGACGATCGCCCGTCGTCGTCGGGTCGGTGCTCGCGGAGGGCGGGGCCCCGCGTCGGCCGGCTCGGCGGGAAGATCGTCATGGGCGGTAGGGGCCGGCCGAGACTTGCCCCACCCGCCGCTGCGCGCCGACCCGACGACGACGGGCTCTTGACAAATCCGGGGGGGACGCCGCGCGAACCCGGTCAGGACGACCGGAACTGCAAGCGGGGCGGTCGTGCGGAAACCGGTGACCGGCGTTTACCCGATCGCCCTCTTCAGATCCGCGATGACGATCTTCTTCATCTTCATCATGGCCTCCATGACGCGCTTCGATTTGGCGGGATCAGGGTCGCTGAGCAGCTCGATCAGCGCGGTCGGGGTGACCTGCCAGGACAGGCCGAACTTGTCCTTCAACCAGCCGCAGACGCGTTTCTCGCCTCCCTCGGAGAGCTTCTCCCAGTACGTGTCGACCTCTTCCTGCGTCTTACACTCGACAGACAGGGAAACGCCGTCGGTGAACTTGAAGCTAGGTCCGCCGTTCAGGGCGACGTAGTCCTGCCCGTCAATCTCGAAGGTCACCGTCATGACGCTTCCCTTGGCACCCGGCCCGGCGTCGCCGTAGCGCGTGGTGGCCTTGATCCTCGAACGCGGGAAGACGGAGATGTAGAACTTTGCGGCCTCTTCCGCTCGGTCGTCGTACGAGAGAAACGTGATGATCCTGGGCATCGTAGCCTCCTCGCGCAGTGGGCAACGGCAGAGACTGTGACCACTCCCCCGACGCCGTCAACGTCTGCCCACCCCCCTAGCTTCTGTCCACGCCCACGAGGGCCAGCCGCTGCCTCGTACGGGTTGGCCAAGAGCCCGACGTCGTCGGGTCGGCGCGCAGGCGGCGGGTGGGGCAAGTCTCGGCCGGCCCCTACCGCCCATGACGATCTTCCCGCCGAGCCGGCCGACGCGGGGCCCCGCCCGCCGCCGAGCACCGACCCGACGACGGCGGGCGATCATTCCCGATTCGGTTCAGGAGTCGTGGCCGATCGCCGCGGCGCAGAGCCTGCTACCTCGTGCTGACGGTTACGTCGGCGGACATGCCGGCCGCGAGCTTGGCGTCGGGCGGGACGTTCACCCACGCGATCTTCACCGGGACTCGCTGCACGACCTTCACGAAGTTCCCCGACGCGTTGTCGGGCGGCAGCAGCGAAAAGCGAGCGCCCGTGCCGGGCGACGTGCTGTCCACCTTCCCCTCGAACGAGCGCCCCGGGTACGCGTCGACGGAGATCTCTGCTCGCTGCCCCGGATGCATCTGGCCGACCTGCGTCTCCTTGAAGTTCGCGAGCACGTACGTCTTGTCGGGAACGACGACCACCACCTGCTGTCCTGACTGGATCAGCTGCCCGTCGCGCACCGAGAGGCGCGAGAGCAATCCGTCCGTCGGCGCCTCGATCCGCGCGTACGACAGTTGCAATCGAGCCAGCGCAACGGCAGCTTCGGCCGCCTCGGCGCGTGCGTGGGCCAGCTCGGCGTTGGCGCGAGCGGCGGCCAGCAAGGCGTCGACCGGCGCACTCTGCTCGACGCGCCCTTGCGCCTCCGCAATCTGCGTTTGCGCGGTGCGCTTCATGTCCGCGGCGGCCGTCAACTGCGCTTGCGCCTGCGCCACTGCAGCTCGCGCGGACTCGGCATTGGCCATGGCCGTGTCGAGCTGCGCCTGAGGAATCGCTTGCTCCTTGCGAAGCGCGTCTGCGCGCGCGAGATCAGTCTCGGCGCGACTCGCCTCGGCGCGGGCTCGCGTGAGAGCGGCCTTCGCGACGTCGATCTGAGCACCGGCGCCCTCGACGGACTGCGTCGATCCCGAGAGCTGCGCGCGAGCCGCCGAGAGACCGCCCTTCGACGTCGCCTCGACGATCCTCACCTGCGCGTCCGCACCATCTGCCTGCGCGCGGGCCGCGGCAAGCTCTGCCTCGGCCTGCTTCTTCTGGGCGGCGAGATCCGTGGGATCGATCTCGACGAGGAGGTCGCCCTTCTTGACCTTTTGGTTGTCTGAAACGTGCACTGCAAGGATGCTCCCGCTCACGCGGGCCGATACCGTGACGATGTCGGCGTCGACCTGCGCGTCGTCCGTGTTCTCCTTCCCGCGCGTCATCCAGACGACCACGGCGTAGACGGTCGCCCCCAGCAGCAGTACGAGACCGAGCACGAGGTACGGCTTGGCTTGGTTGCGCTTGGCCGGCGCTGCCGGGGCGGGGACGGGCTCGACGGACGGGACTTGAGGTTCCGAAAGGGTGCGAGGGCTTGCCACCGACATCTGTCTCCCTGACTCCACGCGGACGCAGGTGAACCCGGCGAACCGCTATTCACCCGAGCGCCCAGCATAGTCATAGCTGGTCGACTGTCTAGTATAGCCCGCGCCCTATGACGCGGCTAGACGTGGCGCCAGCAACTCATAGGGTCCGCTACCCTATCGCCTTCTGGCGCCGCCTTTTTCGCGTCGTCGTTCTCGGCTCACCGTCCAAATGCGGTCTCATCAAATGACGCTGTGCGAAATCGACCTTGACGCACCGCTCCGAAGTTCTAGAGTAAGCAGCGTCATGCACGAAAAGCGCACTCCCCTCGAGCTCAAGCTCGGCATGAAGACCGTCGGGCGCTGAGTCGCCCGCGTGGCCGCCTCGGCGGGAACGACCTATGAGCTAATTCATGGTCGAGCGTCGCCCCGACCCTGACGCGCTGCTGGCGCGGGTCCACGAGGAAGAGCAGGAGAAGGCTCGCGGACGGCTGACGATCTTCTTCGGGTCGGCCCCAGGAGTCGGAAAGACGTACTCGATGCTCGAGGCGGCGCGCCACGAGGTCGAGGATCAGAAGCTTAGCGTCGTCGCGGGGTTCGTGGAGACGCACGGTCGGTACGACACCGGGTCGCTCCTCATCGGGCTCGAGCTCCTCCCGCGGAGGGTCACCGAACACCGAGGGCTCCGGCTCGAGGACTTCGACCTCGACGCGGCTCTCCACCGACGTCCCGATCTCATCGTCGTCGACGAGCTCGCGCACACCAACGCCCCCGGATCGAGGCACCTCAAGCGCTGGCAGGACGTGGAGGAGCTACTCGCCAGCGGCATCGACGTCTTCACCACGCTCAACGTTCAGCACCTCGAGAGCCTCAACGACGTCGTCGCGCAGATCACCGGCGTCATCGTGCGCGAGACCGTCCCGGACGCGGTGTTCGACAAGGCGTACGAAGTGCGCGTGGTGGACCTTCCGGTCGACGAGCTGCTCGAGCGGCTACGGGACGGCAAGGTCTACCTGCCGCAGCAGGCCACCCGAGCCGTCGACAACTTCTTCAAAGAGGGGAACCTCACCGCGCTGCGCGAGCTCGCCCTCAGACGCACCGCCGAGCGAGTCGACGCAAAAATGCTCGGGTACAAGGCCGCGCACGGGATCGAAGAATCCTGGCACGCGGGCGAGCGAGTCCTTGTCTGCGTCTCCCCGAGCCCCCACTCGGCCCGCCTCATCCGGAACGCGCGAAGGATGGCAACGACGGTCCACGCCGAGATGGTCGGCGTGTACGTCGAGACGCCCGCCTCGCTTCGCATCTCGACGTCCGACCGGGAGCGCCTTGGGCAGAACATGCGGCTGGTAGAGTCGCTCGGCGGAGAGTCCGTCGTCCTCCGAGGCGAAGACGCGGCCCTCGAGACCGTTCGCTATGCGCGCAAGCGCAACGTCACGAAGATCGTCGTGGGCAAACCGACGCATCCCCGCTGGCGCGATATTCTCAGGCCCTCGTTTCTGGACGACGTCGTCCGGCTGAGCCGGGAGATCGACGTCTACGTCATCTCGGGTTCGCCGACCGACCTTCCCGCGCCCTCACCTGGCGACGATCGCCCTGCGCGACGGTTTTCTCCTGCGGCGTATGCCGCAAGCTTCGGTGCGGTGACGGTCTCGACCCTGGTCGGATGGTTCGGCTTCGGCCGATCGCAGCTTGCCGACGTGGTCATGGTGTATCTGCTTGGCGTGGTGCTCGTGTCGATGCGCTTCGGCTACGCCGCCTCCGTACTGGCGACGGTCCTCAGCGTCCTCGGACTCGATTTCTTCTTCGTGCCACCGCTCTTCAGCTTTCGAGTCTCGGACGTGAGCCACAGCGTGACGTTCGCGATGATGTTCGTCGTTGCGGTGGTCATCAGTCACCTCACCAGGCGTGTCCGAGACCAAGCCGACAGCGCCCGCGGGCGGGAGCTCCGTACCGCGAGCCTGTACGCCATCAGCCGCGAACTTGGGCTCGCGAGCTCGCGAGCCGCGTTGCTGGAGGTGGCGGCGCGACACGTTCATGAGGTCTTCGCCGCAAAGGTCGCGGTGCTCCTGCCTGGGCCAAGCGGAATGCTCGAGCCCGCTCCGGCGCACGAGGGGGCGGCCTCACCCGACGACAAGGATCTGGGCGTGGCCGAATGGGTCTGGCTCCATCAGCGGCCGGCCGGGGCAACGACGGACACGCTGCCCTCCGCGCGGGCGCTCTTCGTGCCTCTCAAAAGCTCGCGAGGCCGCGTCGGCGTGCTCGCGCTCTATCCCTCGGTGGGCACGCGACTAGGGGACCCTGACGAGCGGCAGCTCCTCGACACGTTCGCCGGACTCATCGCGTCGGCGGTCGAGCGCACGCAGCTGGCCGAAGAGGCTCGACGTTCCCGGCTCCGCGCCGAGACCGAACAGCTCCGCAACTCGCTCTTGAGCTCCGTCTCGCACGACCTGCGCACGCCGCTCGGCGTCGTGACGGGCGCGACCAGCGCCTACCTCGACGAGTCAGGCCCCAAGGACGAGGCGACCCGCCGCGAGCTCATCCAGACCGCACACGAGGAAGCGTTGCGGCTGAACCGCCTCGTCGGCAATCTGCTCGACATGACCCGCCTCGAGGCGGGCGCTCTCAGGGTGCACAAAGACCTGCAGCCGCTCGAGGAAGTCGTCGGCTCGGCGCTCAATCGGCTCGACGACCGCCTACGCGGCCGCGAGGTGCGCACAACCATCCCGACCGACTTTCCGCTCGTGGCATTCGACTCGGCGCTCATCGAGCAAGTCCTCATCAACCTGCTGGAGAACGCGACGAAATACACCCCGGCTGGGAGTCCCCTCGACATCGTCGCTCGCGCACGCGACACCGAGGTAGAGGTCGAGGTCGCCGATCGCGGACCGGGCGTCGAAAAGGCCGAAGCCGAGCGAATATTCGACAAGTTCTATCGTGCGCGCGAAAGGGAAGGCGGCGGCGTCGGCCTCGGGCTGACCATTTGCCGAGGCATCGTGAGCGCTCACGGCGGACGCATCTGGGTGGAGGAGCGTCCGGGAGGAGGCGCGGCGTTTCGTTTCACGCTGCCCCTCGACGGTTCGGCGTCGGGTGATCGCGGCCGTCCGTCGCCTCCGCCCCTCCGCGAGACGGAGGCCCCTTGACCGACACGCGACCGGTGGTGCTGATCGTCGACGACGAGCCCCAGATGCGCAAATTCGTCCGCATCACGCTCGACGCGAACGGCTACGGCGTCATCGAGGCTTCGACCGCCGCCGAGGGCATCCAGCAAGCCGCAGCGCACACGCCCGATCTGGTGCTGCTCGATCTCGGGCTTCCCGACGCCGACGGATCGGAGGTTATCCATCGCATTCGCGAGTGGAGTCCGATGCCCATCATCGTCATCTCGGCCCGCGGCAAGGAAGAGAGCAAGGTCCTCGCGCTGGACGCTGGAGCCGATGACTACGTGACGAAGCCCTTCGGCGCCGCGGAGCTCATGGCGCGCCTCCGCGTCGCGCTCCGCCACGTAGCCCGCGTCGCCGGCACGCCGGAGGCCGTCGTCGAGATCGGAGATGCGATAAAGGTCGACCTCGTCAGACGGATCGTCGAAGTGCGGGGCGACGAGGTTCACCTGACCCCCATCGAATACAAGCTCCTCACGCTGCTGGTGAAGCATGCGGGAATGGTGCTTACTCACCGGCAGCTGCTCGAGCAGGTCTGGGGGCCGGGACACGCGCACCAGATGCAGTACCTGCGCGTCTACATGACGCAGCTGAGGCACAAGCTCGAGCAGAACCCCGCGCGCCCGAAGTACCTGGTGACCGAGCCTGGCGTCGGCTATCGGCTCCGCCTGGAGGCCTAGCCCGGCAGGCTGCTCGCAGGCGCCTTCTTGTTGCGCTCCTCGCGGAAGCCGCCGAGCTGGACGACGTCGGCTGGGGGCCGCCCCTCGCGACGAACCGCGGGCGACGCATGCGACGAGCCGCGCGCGAGCAAATGCAGACGCCGGACGGCGGAGGCATTCGCCACGACGGCGATCAGCGCGAGCGAGGCAAGGAGGGGGAGTGGCTCGCACCAGGCCCCGAGGCCCGAGCGCCGGGCGAACCAAGCGAACGCAGGGGTGACGACGGCTCCCGTGCAAAGGCACGCAGCCCGCTCCGCGCGCCGCATCACACTTGGCGGCACCGGCACGCCGAGCGCCTCGGCCTTGGCGCTGCCGTAGCTCACCATGAACGACCCGACGAGAGCCAGCAACGTGAGGACGAGCGCCGGGACCGACTCGCGAAAGAAGACAGCGAGGCCACCGAGGAAGAAGAACTCCTGGTACCGATCTCCCGACGCGTCGAGAAGCGCCCCCGCCACCGACGAAGAACCGCTGCGTCGCGCCACGAGCCCGTCGACCGCGTCGCCCAGCGAGGCAACCACCATCGCGATCGCCGCCAGGCCGAACTGCCCGAACGCCAAAAGAACGCCCCCTGCGGCGCCGAGGGCGATAGAAGCGGAGGTGATCGCGTTGGCCGACACCCCGAGGTCGACCAGCATGCGCGCGGTATGGTCGAGCGACCGGAGGACAACGGCAACGAGCGCGTCGGGCAGCACGAGCGACGTGCGTCTCGTGGGGGTATCGCGCCGGAGGGTGTCGAGCTGGAACTGGATGGCCATCGGTAGGTGAGATGATCGGGGAGCGTCGAGCGAAGCGCGAAAACGTCGAGTTCAACCTCGTTATATACGCAGCCGGCCGGTGGTGTGACCAATCAAAGCGAGGAGCCGTTCCACCCTACCGACGAGCCGGGGGAGCCCCCGGACGAACGGCATTCGTGACGCGACGAACCGCCACGGAGACCGCCAGGAGAAAAAGTCGCGACTCCCAGCGGAAACATGAGGCCGCAGGCGCTCAGACAAACGTCCGCCGAAAGGAGCCTCATCGTCAGTGAACGCACTCGGTACATCGCCTCGCATCGTGATGCAAGGGGATGGCCAACCCCCTCGCCCCCGACAGGCTCACCCGCCGTTCGCAGCGCCCGAGACCTCGAGGTCGACACGGCAGGGCACCATCACGCGCGCCCGCGCCGTGACGGCGACATACACCCGCAGGTACGCAGCGTGGGCGTGCACCCCGGTGACCTCGACGCGGTCGACGTTCCCCTGGAAGCACCCGTCTGCCCCACGGAACGTCACGCCCGCGCCGAGCTTGCCGGTGACGTCGCGCAAGCGTTGACCGATGTCGAGGCGAAGAGCCTGACGCACCTCGTCGCGGATCCGGTCCCCGTCGGTCATCGCCTTGAGCGAGAGAAGAAGATTGCGGGTCTCGATCGTCGGCTCGAGGTCGGGCACACGAAGCTCGTTGTCGACGACCGCCGGGTGACCGACGAGATAGAGGTCACCGTCGAGATCGGCATCGATCCCTAGGCCGTGCACCGGGCCCCGGATGTGAAGCTTGAGGACGAGATCCGTTCGCGACTCGTAGAGCTCGGGCTCCTCGAGGTAGAGGCCCGGATACTCGCGCGAGAAGTAGAGCCGGCCGTCCGTGAACGCGGCCGTCATGGCGCGCGTGAGCTCGTCGTACCGCGCCGCGATCGGGATGGTCACCGTGAAGGGGCCGGGGACGAGCGCCGCGACGTTCGACAGCGGAGGGAGCGACGAAGCCCCGCCCGCGTCGACGCAGGGGAAGGTTATCGACGGCGAGACGACGAGCGCCAGGTCCTTCTCGATCCCATCCGCCAGCACCGTCGGCGCAGCCTCGACCTCGAGGACGCGCAGCTGCGCGCACCCCGTGGCGTCGCCTATCGTCAAATCGATCGGACGTGTCACGCGGGCGTACGCCTCCGAAAGCAGCGGCTTCAGGTCGTAGGCGAAATCCTTCAGCTGCGCGGCGATGGGCGTCTCTATTTTTTCGTAAATTCCCGCGATGCGATCGGCCAGCGAGACGCTCGTCTCCGACGAGGCGACGAGGACGTCGACGGACTGGAGCCGGACCGCGTACTCGGAGGTCACGATGGGCTCGGCGTCGACACGAAGGTCTATCGACACGTCGATCGTCTTGAGGGGCACGGCCACCGTCGCCCGCACCTTGGTCTTCAGAACGACCCGCCCCTGCGCGAAGCCGACGTCGAACGGCCCTCTTTGCCACGTGTAGCGCCGGTCCGCTCCGAGGAGCGTAAATGTACCGTCGCCGGACCGCGGCACAGCCTCGTCGATCGCCGATCGGAGCGCGGGCGCCGTGACGGCAAGGTGGACGACCGCCCGGGCGGGCTCTGGGTCAGCGATCGCAGGCCCCATCGAGGGCTCCGGCCTCGACGGGTACACGGGCCCGAAGCGGGAGCATGAAGTCCCCCCGGCCATGACCCATGCGCAGGTCAGCGCCGCCGCAACGCGAGCCCAAGACACTTCGAGTCCTCTAGTAGCCGACCCTGCCGCTAGTAGCCGACCCTGCCGCGGTCTTCCTAGTTGCGCCTCCCCTGCGCACACGGCCGGGAGCGGTACTGTGAACGCCAGGGTCCGTGGCTACCGCGAACAGGCTCAAACGCGCGCCGCGAAACGGCTTTCGCGGCAGCACATGACGGAAGGATGACGGCCGGGGCTCGGACCCAACGCTACACCTCCCACACGTCGCGCTCCCCGTCGATCCGGGAAGCCGGCCCCCAAGGGAGGCTCCGCCGTGGCAATCGCCATCTTCTTCGTCGCACACTGGCAGCTGTCGGTCTTCTTTCAGACCTTCTTCCTGCACCGCTACGGCGCGCACCGGATGTACTCGATGAGCAAGGGCTGGGAGCGATTCTTCTACCTTTGCACGTACATCACCCAGGGCCCGAGCTTCCTCTCGCCCCGCGGTTACGCGATCTTGCACCGGATGCATCACGCCTTCAGCGACACGCCGAAGGACCCGCACTCGCCGACGAACCACACGGGCCTCATGTCGATGATGCTCGCGACGAAGAAGAAGTACGACGACTACGCGTACGATCGCGTGAAGCCCGAAGCGCGCTTCGACGGCGGGTTGCCGACCTGGCCGACGCTCGATCGCATGGGGCAGTCGTGGATCGGACGCGTGGCCTGGGGCGCCGCGTACACGCTCTTCTACTTCAAGTTCGCGACGCACTTGTGGATGTACGCCTTCTTGCCGCTTCAGTGGATCATGGGGCCGATTCACGGCGCGATAGTCAACTGGTGCGGCCACATGTACGGCTACAAGAACTTCGACAACGGCGACCAGTCGAAGAACACGCTCGTCTTCGACTTCGTCACCGCGGGCGAGCTCTTTCAGAACAACCATCACAAGTTCGGGATGTGCCCGAACTTCGCCGTGCGCTGGTTCGAGCTCGACCCCACCTACCAGGTCATGCGCATCTTCAACGCACTCGGCATCATCGACATGAGCGGCGCTCAGGTGGCGCGGATGCCGGCGAAGGCGAGCCTCTCCGCCGCCGAGTGAGTCAAGGGCGAGGCGCCGTCGGGGGAACCGTGAGCTTGATGTCGCGCAAGCCCTCGCTGAACTGAACCGCCAGCTCTGCCAGCTTCGAGTCCAGCTCCACGATCTTCCTATTCAGATCGTCGAGCCGGCTGGCCGCCGCAGCCAAACGGGCCGTCAGCTTCTGGCGCAATGCCTCGGCGGTCTTGTTCTTCTCGATGGCGCGCAGGTTCCTGCGGGTCTCCTCGGTCGACTGCGAGAGGTCGTTGGACTCGCGCTGCAGGTTGGAGCGCTCCTCTCTCTTCTTCGCGATGTCATTGCGTACGACCCAGACGGCCGCGAGCTTCTGCGCGACCCCGCGGTCCGACTTGGGATCCGCCAGGTACGCCTTGATGGCATTGTCCGCGATGATGCTGAACCAGTCCGCGCCTTGCCGCTCGACGGATCGCTCGTCCACCACGAACTCGCCCGTAGTCCGGGGTGCCACCGCTGCTGGCACCAGCGCGCTTCCCGTGCCGACGTTGTCCTCCGTCTCGGGCGGCGGCGAGAAGAGGCGTGCCCCCGAAATGCGTGGGTGCTTCAAAAGAAGCTTCGCCGGAAGGTCTCCCCCGTTTCTCACTCGGTACTTGGTCTGCACGACCCGGTCGCGCTCGATCGTAAGCTCGCCGTTCTCGATCTTGGCGATCCGTTCTCCGAGCTCGTCGAGCTTGCGGTCTTGATCAATCGCGATGCTTCTCTCCAAGGCAAACGGCACTGTCGCCGTGGCGCCGACCGGAAGCGGGTCGACGATACCCTGGCCGAGGAACGCTCCTTGTTCGAACACGGCAATGGGGCCCCGCTCGAGGACCCCGCTGGTCCCGTTCGTGAACCGAGCCACTCGGAACGGATGGCTCGCCGAGTCGGGCACTCCGCCGTCCGGCGCGAAGAGAAAGAGCGCCTCCCCCGACACTTGGCGCGACAGGAGCATGACCATCGTCGCGCTCCTGTCCGGGACGGTGACGGGCAGCGGCAAGTCGTATCGAGTCGCCCCGCCTTCGACGGCAACGGCCGCAAGGGAGCGCAAGCTTCGTGGCTGCGAGATGGCGGGCTCGGCGACCGCCGCGCCCATCGCGTAGCCCTGACGCTCGTCCTTGTCGGCATCCGGTTGTGACGACGGTGCGAGGCGTCCCCTCCCGTTTCCAAACCCCTGCCCGCCCCCGCCGCCGCTCCCGTGCCCCAGCCCGGTGCCATTCATCGACGCCGACTTGTTCGCCCGGCGCTTGGCCGGCGCAGGCGCGTCGCTCGCCACCGCCTCGCTGGTTGCAGGGGGAGGAGCAGGAGGCGCTGCGGCAACCGGCGCCGGCGCTTCCTGGCGCAACGACGTCTCGGCGTGTGGCACCGCGGCGATGACCTCGCCCTCGTCCGTGACCGTCGGCCGCGGGGGAATGACCGGCGTCCCCAGCTCCGCCCGGAACGCGAGCGGCGCACCTGCGATGAGCGACAGCTTGACGTTCTTCCAGTCCTCTCCAGAGAGGTTCTCGACGATTCCCCACGCTTGCAGGTCGGCCGCCCCGGCTGCGTGAACCACCAGCCGGTACGATGGCCTCCACACGGGCGACTCGGCGACGTAACCGACTTGCAGGTCGTGCTCCTTGCCGTCGAGCGACAGGACCACAGTCTCCAGCCCCTTCTTCTGATCTTCGGTGAGAACGGGCGGCTTGGCGTCGTCGCTCGTGCTGTCGCTCTGGTCGTCGTCCTTCAGCGGGAACGCCGCGGCCCGGACCGAGCTTCCGCCGACCTCCATCACCGCGAGCGTGGCGAGGAAGTCGCCGACTTCGGTTTGCTTCATCTTGAAGCGAACCTCGTCCCGGGCGACGTGCCCCTTCCGCTCGAAGTACGCGACACCATTGCGGTAGACGACGACGCGCTGCACCGGTAGCTCCTCGACCGCCACGATCGCCTGCCGACCGCAACCGACGGCCGACGCCGCCGCGAGTCCGGTCATCACCACGCGGGCCAATACGTCGTCGCTCCAAGAGGGCATGCTCGTCCTTTCGTTCGCTCGATCGAGACCTCGACTGTACGGGCCGGCCGGCGTTTCGGTCTACCGGAGTCGGGGTCCGAAAGCCGCGAGACAATGCGTGGCGGCGGATCCATCATCGACGCGTGGATCTCGACGATGACGCCTCTTACCGCGCGATCCTCACGCGAGACCGCCGGTTCGACGGCCGGCTGTTCATCGCCGTGACCACCACCGGGGTCTACTGCCGGCCCATCTGCCCCGCTCGTACGCCGCTGCGCAAGAACGTCCGCTTCTATCCCTCCGCAGCGGCGGCACAGGAGGCGGGCTTCAGGCCCTGCCTGCGCTGCCGGCCGGAATCGTCTCCTGACCTAGGGATTTGGCGCGGCACGTCCAACACGGTCTCGCGCGCGCTCGGGCTCATCGAGGGCGGCGCGCTCGACGAGGGCGACGTCGAGAGCCTCGCCGATCGCCTCGGCGTGGGCGATCGGCAGCTTCGCCGGCTCTTCAAGCAGCACCTGGGCGCCTCACCGCTGGCCGTCGCCCACACGCGGCGGGTCCTTTTAGCCAAGCAGCTGATTCACGACACCCGGCTGCCCATGGCCGACGTGGCCCTGGCGGCGGGCTTCGGGAGCGTGCGTCGATTCAACGAGACGTTCCAGAAGCTCTACGGTCGGCCGCCGAGCAACCTCCGGCGCACCCGCGGAGATGAGGCCTCCGCCGCCGCAGCAGGGGGGGTGACGCTCAAGCTGGCCTACCGGCCCCCGCTCGACTGGGACGCGATGCTGGCCTTCCTCGCTCTTCGCGCCATCCCGGGCGTGGAGGCAGTCAACGGGCGCACCTATGCCCGCTCGATTGCGCTGGACGGCCGATACGGCGCGATCTTCGTTGAACCGGGCAGCGGCCCGTTCCTGCAGGTGACCGTCCGCTTCCCCAGGCTCGACGCTCTCCCCGCGATTATCGCGCGCGTCCGGAGAGTGTTCGATCTGTCCGCCGATCCCATCGCAATCGGCGCTCACCTGGCCGAAGATCCGTTCCTGGCTCCCCTCGTGGCTGCGCGACCGGGATTGCGTGTGCCAGGGGCCTGGGATGGATTCGAGCTCGGAGTGCGCGCCATCCTCGGGCAACAGATCACGGTGTCTGCGGCGCGACGCCTGGCGGGCGCCCTCACACAGGCCTGCGGAAAGCCCCTAAGGGGCGCCTGGGCCTCCAGCGTCGGTCTCACCCATACGTTCCCCGATCCGATGAAGGTCGTAGACCTCTCGACGCTCGCCATGCCGGCAGCCCGGCTCGAAGCCCTGAGGTCCTTTGCCCGTGCCCTGGTCGCCGATCCTTCGCTCCTCGGCACCGGCCGCAGTCTCGAAGAGGCGGCGGCGGGGCTCTGCCGTCTGAAGGGAATCGGCGCATGGACCGCCCAGTACATCGCCATGCGCCAGCTGCGCGAGCCGGACGCGTTTCCGGTCGGCGACGCCGGGCTGATGCGCGCACTCACCAGCCACGAGGGCCGGAGGCCGACGCGGCCCGAGCTGCTTTCGAGGGCCGAGCGCTGGAGGCCCTGGCGGGCATACGCCGCAGCCCACCTCTGGGCATCCCTCGCGTCTCGTGCATCTCCCTCTTCGAACTCGGAGGCTTCTCATGGACCCCGCGCCGCCTGATCGCTTGACCGTCAGCCACCTTGCCTCGCCCATCGGCCAGGCCTTGATCGTGACCGACGACCAAGGGCGCCTGCGCGCTCTCGACTGGAGCGACTTCGAGCCGCGCCTGCTGCAAACGATTCGACGTCACTGGGGCACGGCGGCGACGCTGAAACCAGGGCCCACTCCCAAGACGCTCGCGCGCGCGCTCGACGCCTACTTCGCCGGAGACCTGACCCGCCTGGAAGGCCTTGCCTGCCATACCGCCGGAACGCCATTCCAGCGCGCCGTTTGGGGCGCCCTCCGGAAGATCCCCGTGGGTCGCACGCTCAGCTACGGCGCCCTCGCCGCCCGGATCGGACGCCCCAAGGCCGTCCGGGCTGTCGGCCTCGCCAACCGAGCGAACCCCATCGGCGTCGTCGTCCCGTGCCACCGGGTCATCGGAGCGAACGGAACGCTGACCGGATACGGGGGCGGCCTTCGGCGCAAGCGGTGGCTGCTCGCCCACGAGGGCGTGCCCGTCGACGAATAGCGAGGGGCCTGGCTACGGCGTTCCACCGTCTGCCGCGCGAGGCCCGATCACACAGTAGCTGGGGAAGACGGTGGGGATCGGGGGGTAGGGCTGGGGGGACACTTTGAAGGGGTGGTCCTCGAAGAACTGCCAGATACCGGGGCAGATCTGCGGAGGGCCGCTGACGTGGCCGCCGCCGGTGTTGCAATCCATCGAGAAGCCATGCTTCGAGGCAATGTCGGCTTCCCACGCCGCGCTCGCTACGGCGAAGTCGAGGACGACGACGTCCACGCCTGTCGCGCCGTGAATGGCCATCGCCGACGGAACGTTGGTCGGGTCCTGAGGCATCGTCGTCGGATCCTCGTAGAAGCCCCCCGCCCCCGTCAGCCCGCCCGAGAGGGTCGCTGCGGCCGCGATGTACCCGGAGCGCGCGTAGGACATCCACGTTGCCTGAAGTGCTCCCGCGCTCGCCCCCGTCGTGAAGATGCGCCGCGTGTTGATATGCAGCTGCTGGATCGCGCACGCGACGACCTGGTCCGCGGTCGTGAAGTCGCCCGTGAACCAGACAGCGTCGCCCGTGTCCGTGCCCATGCCGTTGGACTTCCCGAACGACGCGACCATCCCACCCGCCGCGGTCACGGCGCTGATCTGGGTCGTCCCGAACTGGAAACTGACGTCGGTAGGGCTGCCCCCGGTTTCGAACCAGAACATGACGAGCGGACCGCCCGTCCCGCTGCCCGTCCAGACGTCCACAGGCTCGCCTGCGAACATGAGCGACGTTCCGTTCAATCCGGCCGCGATCGTGGGGCACGTACCGCTCACGGTCGGGAGCATCGTCGGGCTCTCACCGCCCGTGTCGGTCGACCCGCTACTGCTACTGGAGGAGCTGCCCCCGCTCGAGGTGCTACCGCCAGAACCGCCGGAGCTATTGCCGCCTCCGGTGCTGCTACCGCCGGGGTTGCCGCCTCCGTTGGAGCTGCTGCTCCCAGGGCCGCTGGAGGAGTTGCTCTCGCCTCCGTTGCTGCTGCTCGAGCTGCTCTGCCCCGAGCCGTTGCTCGAATTGCCTCCGTTCGAGCCTCCAGAGCTCTCGCCTCCGCCGGAGCTGCCCCCCAGGTCTGCCGGGGTCGTCGAGCCGCCCGCACAGGAGATGACAAATCCAATCCCCATAAGTCCAATCACAAGCGGCCGATGCATGGGCTTCTCCTCACCCACGTCCTCCCGGGGACGTGCTCAAGATCTGGCGCAGTGAAGCGCGCAGCACCCTCTCGCGCAACCCGAAAGAGCCATTATATTTCAGTGATTTGTCTGCAATGTAAGTTTGCGCTGACGTGGTGCGCCACGACATGCGCACGCCGCGCAACAAGGCTCATAAATGAGCACTTAGGGCCAATGCGTGTCCTCCAGGGCAAACTGGGTCACGCGGAATGATCGGATCGGGCCGCGGCGGGTGTGCTTGTCCGATCACGCCCCTCGTCGACGAACTTCTGTAGCAGCCGCTCTATGAGCTCGTAGCGCGTCTTCACCTCGCGGACGATGTAGCGCTCGATGAGACCCCCGACGCCAAACACCTTCACCTCGGCTTCGCCCTCGAACCGAAGGCGAACGCCATCGGGCGAGTCCGTGAAGCGGGCCTCGCCGGCCACCGCCACCCGGTCCCCAGCCGTGCTCTCGATCGCGAATGAAGCGCTCCGCGTCGCCGGGTTGTAAACCGTGATCTCTTCGTAGCTGATCGGGCGCCCGTTGAGGATCTTCTCGAAGGCCGCCGGGAGGTTCACCCGCGGAACCACGAGCACCCGCCGGCGCTCCTTGCCGTCGGGATCGGTGACGAACTCCCGGAGTGAGCGCTCCTTCAGGTTCGCGGCTGCGGCCACCTCTTGATTGAACGTCTCGGAGTGGTACGCCCGCCGAAAGCGGGGATAGTCGACCCCGCGCGTCATGATCTCGACCACGAATTTCATTTCATTCTTCTCGCATCTTCTGGAACGTCGTGCAGAAATCATCGATCCCGGCCAAGAGGTCGTCGGCCCCGACGTCGTCACCGCAGAGGGCGCGGACGTGAGGCGTGATCCACCTGACCGCGTCCTCCGTGCCACCGAACACCTTCGTCGGGTGCGGCGGCGGCGCGAGCATGTGCAGGCCGGTAAGGATGCTCCGGTGCATGGCGCCCATGAGGCCGCCGGCAAGAACCACGGTGGCGGAGGCCGTGCGCATGCTCTCCCAGCGCTTCACGATGGCCGCCATCCGTTCGCGCTCCTCGTTGCTCATGCGGGCGTCGCTCGGGTAGATGATCACCATCTCGACGAGCTTGCCAGGGTTCTTCTTGTGCCAGAGGCTCCCGGCCACCTCCATGCGCGTCATGTCGTCCAGGCTGATCTTCCCGTGGAAAGCGTGAACGCCGAGGCGGCGCCACATGCCGCTCATCATGTTCGGCAGATGGTTGATGGGCTCCAGCTTCATGCGACGGCCGCAGAGTACCATCCGTGGCGACCGGCGGTCCTCCTGGCCCTGTGCTTCCTTTCGTGCGTCCAGACCCCCAAGTTCGACCAGCGAGAGGCGGCCGAGGGGCTCCACGGCCGACTGCAGCAGTCCGTGGAGCAATCGTTCGCCGGTGGAAGGTGGGACGACGCGCTCTCGACCTGCCGAACGATCGAGGCCGCCAACCAGGGCGATTGCAACGCCCGCTACTGCGAGCTCATCGCGCGAACGATGATCGTGGTCGAGCACATGAACGATTTCGTCGTCCCGCGCTCGGGGCTGTCTCTCTTTCTCAAGGCGATCTTCGGAATTCCGGCGCTGGAGCGTGACCTCGGCAAGGCCATTGAGATTGCCGACGCGACGATCGCGGGCCAATGCGAATACGGGGTCCCGTCGGTGCCGCTGCTCATTGGCGCGGAATCCGATCCCATCGTTCGCGGCGACATTCGAGGACTGTGGACGACGCGCGACGCGCACGTCCTGGCCGCCATCTTCAGCTCGATGAGCTATCTCCTCGAGACCGGTCTTTCGTCGAAGAAGGCGCCGCCCGCGCTGCCGCCCCTCCTCGCCGCTGTCAAAGCTCACCTCGTGGCCGAAGACGCGCTCCTCTTCGCCCAACCGGCCGATCCGGCCCTTCTTCGCGGAGGCTGGCACGACCGCAACGGAGACCATCGACCGGATCCGGGCGACGAGCTTCTCGTGGACATCTTCGTCCCGGGAACGAACAAGAGGGTGTTCGACTTCTCCAAGGCCGAATTCGTTCGAGGCGACATGCTCCCGCAGGCGCCCGCCCAGTCCACCGCGAACCTTGCTCCCGCACCCTGCGGCTACGCGAAGTTTCACGTCGACGATCTCGTCGATGGATCCGATGTGCAGCCGACCGACGGGATGTCATTCTCGCCAGATGGATCCCGGGTGGTCATCCCGCTGCGTGTGAGCGGCAAGTTTCAGGTTCACGCCCTGGACGCCGGAGCCAAGGACAACGGGAAACACAAGGTGTGCCTGACGTGCGGTCAGCCCGGGAACAACGACGGCGTTCGCTGGCGACCGGGACGCGGGGACGCCCTCCTCTTCGTGTCGGACCGCGACCATCCCCTGGCGATCGGCAACGATGGCGCCGGCTTCGGACAGGAGCTGTACGCGATGCGCCCGGATGGTTCACAGCCGACACGCCTGACGCAGAGCCACCTCTGGGCTACCAACTACCATCCCAACTGGTCTCCGGACGGAAAGCGCATCGTCTGGGGGAGCACCGAGGACAGGGCGTGGGACGTGATGGTCGCCGACTTCGTCTCCGACGCGTCGGGAATGCGCCTCGAGTCTCCGCGCCGGGTCGTTCATGACACGACCTGGTGGGAAACACACGGCTTCTCCACGGGCGGCAAGCGCGTCATCGTGACGAACACGCGGGCGGGCTTCCTCTCGACGGACATCTACTCCGTGGACATCGAGAGCGGGGCGCGCAGCCGGGTGACGACGGCGCTCGCCTGGGACGAGCACGCCCACCTCTCGCCGGACGGGAGGAAGCTCGCGTGGATCTCCGGCCGCCACCGGCCGGCAAGCGTGATGTCGCTCAACGACGGATCGATCTCGCCGCTCTTCGACTTCTTCTGGATCGTTCCCGGCATCTTCTTCGAGTTCGCGCCGCCCGGCGGCTATACGACGGAGCTCACGCTGATGGACGCCGACGGCGCGCACGTTCAAGCGCTGACGACCGATGGATTGATCGTCGCCGACAACGAGTGGAGCCAGGACGGACGGCGGATTGTCTTCCGGCAGTCCGATGCCGTCAGCGGTTCGAACAAGATCCGCATCCTGACGTTCGACGACTGCAGGTAACGCGCCGCGCGATGCGATGGTGCTACCTTTGCAAAGGCATGAGAGTCCGCCTTGCCGTCCTGGCGCTCGCCGTTGGTCTCTTTCACTGCGGCTCCAGCCAGGGGACCTCGTCCGCCGACGGCGGTATCGCGGGCAAACCGGAAGGCGCAGCCCCGGAGGGCGCCACGGGCAGCGCGGACGGAAGCACGTCCGACGCCAGCACGAGCGGCGGCGACGGCGGGACGACGAGCAGCGACGATGCGAGCACCGCCGACGGCGGCGCTGTCCAGGGCACGACGGTGGGCTCCTTCGTCGGCGTCAACGGCCTCATCACCGACTCGGTCGCGAATCTCGCCCCCATCGGGGTGGTGCGCGAGTACCACAACTGGGGATGGCTGGGTAACAACTACAACGATCAGCCGTACCCCCAGACTCTCTATACCCCGAACATTCCGAGCTTTGGCTGGGACTGGGACTCCTTCTTCTCCGGCCTAGCGGCCATGGGCGTCAGCGGGTTCCCCGTCGTGCAAGGCGGCGCGCTGTGGGTGAGCAGCAGCGCGGTACCACCCGCACAGGGCAGCCCCACCGCCGCCGCGTCGTACATCGCTCATGGCGACACCATGTTTCAGATCGCCGCGCGCTGGGGCAGCGTGAAGGTTCCCGATGCAGAGCTCAAGCTCGAGTCGGGCCAGACCCGATCGAGTGGCCTGGGGACGGTGGAGTACTACGAGGACTATAACGAGGAGGACAACGCCTCGGGGTTCACGGGCGACGTCTACGCGGCAATGGCAAGCGCCGACTACGACGGCGATCAGTCGCGACTCGGGACGACGATCGGCGTCAAGAACGCCGACCCGAACGCGAAGCTCGTGATGGGCGGGCTCTCGGGCGCCTACGGCGGAAGCGAGACGTGGGTCCAGTCGATCACGACGTTTCTCGACGCGGCGCGCACGTGGTCCACGTCGAACCGCGGCGGCAGCTTTCCCGCCGACGTCATCAACGTGCATTACTACAGCTTCGGCCCCGGGGCCCCGGCGCCCGCGCTCAGTCCGGAGAACGACGACGTGGAGTCGAAGCTTGCCGCCGTGGTCGCCTACCGGGACCAGAACTTGCCGGGCAAGCCCGTGTGGTGGACGGAGTTTGGTTACGACACGTACGTGAACTCGCCGTTGCATGCGCCCGCGCTCGGGTCCAACACGGCCTTCATCGTCCAAGGCCAGTGGCTCGTCCGGGACCTCCTGGCGGCGCTCGCGGCGGGCGTCGATCGCGCCACGCTGTTCGAGCTCGACGACACATGCACGCCCCCGGCAACCGCCTGCAACACCCAGTTTGCGACGTGCGGTCTCCTGGCCGAGACGACCTCCGCGCCCAAGCCTTCGTGGTACTTCCTCGCGACCTTCCGCGCGCGCCTTCAGAGCATGGTCTATGCGGGGAGCCCGGTGTCGGGGCAATCCGACGTGAAGATTGCCCAGTTCACGGACACGAAGAGCTCCGGCGGTGCGCTCGTCGTCTGGGCGCCCACCAGCAACGCGACCGTGCACACGGGCTACTCGCTGGCTCTTCCAAGCGGCGCCGCTTCGGCCACCGCGGTCGCGCTCGTCGACAAGCAGCAAAACGGCACCGCGACCACCCTGACGCCTTCGGGCGGCGCGGTCACGCTCGACGTCAGTGAGACGCCGACGATCGTCCTTTACGGACCCTGAGCCCATGCCCGAGGCTGCTCGGTCCGTCGCGGAAGCCGCGCTCGAGCGAGTCAGCACCATTGCGCTCGGGTTTCCCGGAGCCGAGGTCAAGCTGTCGCACGGCGCTCCGTCGTTTCACGTGCGAGGCAAGATGTTCGTCGTCTTCGTCGACGACCACCACGGCGACGGGCGGCTCGCCGTCTGGTGCAAGGCGGCGCACGCCGATCAAAAGAAGCTCGTGGCCGGTGATCCCGAGCGCTACTTCGTACCGCCTTACGTCGGCGTCAAAGGGTGGGTCGGCGTGCGCCTCGATCATCCGCGGACCGACTGGATCGAGCTTTCGATCCTCGTCGAAGAAGGCTGGCAATCGGTGGCACCGAAGCGCATCGCCGCGGACGCGATGCCGCGGCCCGCCGCGCCTTTGCGGCTTCCGAGGACGGACGTCAAGGTGGCGCGTGAGGCGCTCGCCCGGCTGACCAAGATCTGCGTCGCTCTGCCGGAGGCCATCGTCGAGCGCGCCGGGGCGCACGCGACCTTCTCCGTGCGAAAGAAGGCGTTCGCGCACTTTCTCGACAACCATCATGGTGACGAAGCTGTCGGCGTGTGCGTCCGGGTTCCGAAACGGCAAAACGCCAAGCTGGCGAAGGGAGATCCGGAGCGGTTCTACCTGCCCGCCTACATCGCATCGAAGGGGTGGGTCGCCATGCGGCTCGACCGCGGGCGCGTGAAGTGGGCCGACGTGGCTGAGCGAGTGGCGTCCAGCTACGCCGCGGTCGCACCGAAGCGGCCGAGGG
Source organism: uncultured delta proteobacterium (assembly GCA_963847465.1). Taxonomy (GTDB): domain Bacteria; phylum Myxococcota_A; class Polyangia; order Polyangiales; family Polyangiaceae; genus Palsa-1150. The sequence goes on from CAWKAF010000055.1 coordinate 42,800, forward strand.
CGGGCGCCGACGGCGCCGGGACTATTGCGCGCCCTGGAAGCGAACGGCGTCGTTGTACGAATTGATCGCGTCGAACAGGTGAGGCTGGGCGTTCAGCATCATGACCAGCCCGACGACATCGAGGATCAGGCCCGCCCCCATGACGGCAAGACCCGCTACGGGCACCGAGTTGGAGGCAACAGGCTGGTCGACTTCCACGAGACTCGCGGCCGACCCTCCGACGATGCCGGCCACCCCGATCATCGAAAGAACGAAGCCGGTGACGATTCCGGACTTGAACTCGTGCGCGTACTCCTCCGCCTGTGGATTGCCCTGCACCGCTTCCTCGATGTCGCCTCCGAGGAAGCCGCCGTCGAACTTCTTGCCGTCGCGGACATAGGCTGGCCTCCCGTCTTCCATCAGCATGGATATCTGCGGGCCCGGACGGGGAATGTAGGCCGACGAGCACCCGGGCATGGCCGAGAGGAGAAGGGCGACCGCAGCCAAGCGACGGAAGACCATCGACGGATCTAACCATGCTTCGCCACAGGGCGCCACGAGGGTCGACGACCCGTACCTGCTAGTTCGTCACGACGACCGCCGTGGTCGCGCCGACCGTCACCGAGGTCACGGCCTGCATGCTGATGCTGCCCGGCGTGGCGCCCGTGGTGTCTACGGGACCGCCGCCGGTCGGCGTGACCTGCTGGTACGTTCCGCCGAGCTGCACGGTAACGGGCGACGCCGTGGGATTCACGAGGACGCTCCCGTGCTGGAAGTCGCGGCGGTATACACCCCCGCTGGCCAGATCGAGCACGTTGGTCGTCGCCGCCGTCGTGGGAGAGCCGAGGTCAATTGCCCATTCGGGGTACCATTCGAGCGGACCGCCGTTGTCGAAGTAGTCGAGATACGTGTGGTGCCCCTTCACCAGCAGGTAGTTGCCCAGGTAGTACATCCGTGTGGCGACGTCCGTGGAGGTCGAGAGGTAGTTCTGGAGAATCATGATGCGGTCGAGCGAGGCGAGCTTCAAGAGTTCGTTGGTCGACGCCTGCCAGTCGGTCACGGCGAAATCCGTCCCGGCGAACCCCTCGACGAAGGCCCCCGGAGACAGCGTGTAGTTGGTGGTATCCCAGGTCGTCGTGAAGGCGCTCGTGTTCGGGATGAGCGGGATCCCCTGAGCCGAGAGGGTCGCGCTCAGCGCCGCAATCCAAGTCTGCCATGCGTCGATCCACGTCGTTCCGCCGAGCTCGGTGAACGACGTGTCATGCGCCGCCGTCCCCGCCAGGCGAGGGTCTTGCCCCGTGCCTGAACCGCCGCACTCGCCCTGCAGGAGCGCGGGTGATGCGGAGTCGAACATGATGGCGTCGTACTGGCCGTCGGCCACCTGCTGTGCGAGCGATTGGGCCCAGTATTGCTGAAAGCCCGACACCGAAATATTCATGAGAAGCTTCTGATCGACGTCGCTCGTCACCCGCACGTTCTGCGTATTGTGCCAGAACCACGTCTCGTTCATCGTCACGGTCGGGTAGTCGTTTCCCCAAGTCGTCCCGTTGATGATGAAGTCCGTGGCCGGCGCCGATTGCCACATGGCCAGGTGGTAATGCAGAACGATGAACGCGGGGTTGAGGGCCCGCAGCGCCTGCGTCACCGGGAGGAGCTGCTTCTCGGTGCCAACGTAGTGGCTGGTCGCGAACTGCATCTGGGCCATGTTCATCGAGGGGAGCTGATCGACGAGGAGCGCGATCGACGAGTACGTGTCCGGGAACGTGCGGCCGCCGGACGTCACGATCCCACCCTCGCCTCCGTCGGCCGTGTGGATGCCCCCATCGTCCGCGGGCACGATGCCACCATCGCCAGCCCCCGCATCTGCACCCGATCCCGTCTCGCCTCCGAGCCCTGCGCCGTCGCCCGCTCCCGCCGACGACGCATCATTGCCCCCGCCGCCATGCGACGACTGACTTGAAGATGAGCCACACGCGACGGCACCGACGAACGGCGCAATGAGGAGTAGCCTTCGTCCACCCATGGCGTTCATGGTACGCCCCAGAGCGCGGAGGCTAAATCACGATGACTCACCTCACGAAACGAACCTGCTTCTTCTCCGCTGTCATCCTATGTGGTTGCTCGAGCTCCTCGGGCGGGGAGGCTCGATCCTCCGACGGCGGCTCGATGGCCGACGGCTCGGCAAGCGCCGAGGCATCCCCAATCGAAGACACCGGCACGCAATCGATGGACAGCCCGTCGACGGCGAGCCCCGACTCGTCGAGCGCAAGCGACTCTGGCTCTGTCCCCTATGCCGCCTCGTGCGGCGACGGAGGCGGCGTCCCTCCGACGCCCACGGGGCAATGGACCAACGCGACGAGCAACCTCGCCGGCCTCGGCTCCGAGTGCGGGAACATGTCGAACCTGTCGTCCAAGCCCGACGAGGACTTGCTCATCGCCGGCATCGCGCAGCAGGGCCTCTGGGCCAGCAAGAACGGTGGGACGAGCTGGTCGCGCCTCGGCACGGGAGCGGGCTCCGCGACAATCACCAACCGCACGTCGGAGATCGTGTACGACCCCGCTCACACGCAGACGTTCTGGGAATCGGGCATCTACAACGCCAACGGCGTCTACAAGACGATAGACGACGGGACGACGCTCCTTGCCCAAGGGGACGTCACGCACAACGATTCGGTGAGCGTGGACTTCACCGATCCCCAGCGGCAGACGCTGCTCGCGGGCACTCACGAACAATCGGGGCACCTGTACCGGTCGACGGACGGCGGCAATACGTGGACCGACATCGGCCCGAACCTGCCGGCCGGGACGGGATTCTCGAGCCAGGCGCTCGTCATCGACGCGCAGACGCATCTCCTCGGTACCTACACCTATGCCAACACGGGCGCAGGTCTCGGCATCTTCCGCACGACCGACGGCGGCCAGATGTGGACACAGGTTTTCTCGTCGCCCGTGCAGGGACATCCGCTCGTGATGTCCGACGGGACGATTTACTGGTCGCTCTCGAACAATGCCGGAATGGTCAAGAGTGTCGACAAGGGACAGACGTGGCAAATGACCGTAGGACAGGGCGTCCTCGTCACCGACGCTCCCATCGAGCTCCCGGATGGACGGATCGCAGCGCTCGGTCCGTCGACAATCATGGTCTCCGCCGACTGCGGGACGAGCTGGCACGCGGCGAGCACCGCGCTTCCCTACTCGGCCTGGGGCCTCTCGTATTCGCCCTACGAGAAGGCCTTCTTCGTATGGCACTTCGACTGCACCGGCCAGAACAACCCCGGCGATCCGGTTCCTTCGGACGCCATCATGCGATTCGACTTCGACTACCTGACGCAGTGAGGTCCCACGGGTGCCACTCACCGCACCGCGAGAGAGATCCGCGTACCGCGGGGACGACGCCATGTCGTGCGAAACTCTCGGTCGTACGTCCAGACGCGCGCCTCTCTCTGACGTTCGGAGACGACGGCGAGGTAGCCGTCTGCCCAGTCCGGCTCATGCTCCGCGTACCGCGCAAGCCAACGGAAGACCTCGAGCCTCAGCTCCATCTCGTCTTCGACGGCGAGTGGCATCATCCTGATCTCGACGATGACCCGTTCGAGACGCGCGCGCTGGGTGGGGTGACTCAAGAGGAAGCACGCCTCGGTGAGCACCGGTTCGCATAGAATGACGCCCCTCTTCGCAACGCGATCCAAATCGGCGAGCGCCTTCGAGTGCAGACCGTCATGCGGATCGCACAGCGCAACGAGCGGCGTCGTGTCGATCAGAATCACTTGCGCTCGCCGCGCAGCTGGGCGGCGATGTGGCGGCGCACGGCGTGCCGGTCCGTCCTGTTCACTGTGGGACTCGGGATGTCCGCTGGATCGGGGAGCGCGGCGAGAATCTCCTTCACGAGGAGCGAAGGACGCCGGTTGCCGGGCTTCCCCGGGCGTCGCCGGAGGTACTCGGCGCGGATCGCCTCGCGGACCACGTCGGAGATCTGAATGCCGTCTTCGCGTAGCTCGGCAGCGCGGCGGGCGTCGTCGGGCGAGAGTCGCACGTTGAGTAGAGGCACTACTCAAGTGTAAAGACATGCCGTCTTTACGTCAAGGTCGCGCAGACGGGCAGCCCCGTCCGTTGACGGGGCGAGCGCGGGCATGCCGGTTCTTCACTTCTTCGTCACGGCGTCTGTCGCGATCACGGTCCAGTCGTCCTTCGCGTGCCCGCGCGACAGAAAGAGGTCCATCTGCGCGGCGATCCCGGGCAGCGCGGCGAGCTGCTGCCCTCCTTGCGCCGCGCTCTCGAGCATGAGGCGCACGTCCTTGCGTGCCATCTCGAGGGAGAACGAGGCCTCGTTGAACTTCGCCTCGAGCATCCGCTTCGATCGCGGGCCGATCATCGCTGCCGGATTGAACACCTCGAACAGCGTCGCGGCATCTGCCCCGGCGACGCCGGACGCCTTGGCGAGGGCGAAGACGTCGCTCACCCCGGCCATCATCTCGATGAGGAACAGGTTGCCGAGCAGCTTGAAGACGGCCGCACGACCTGGCTCCGCGCCCAGATACATGAGCTTGCCGGTCATCTTCTCGAGCTCCGCGCGCACCATCTCTATGCGCTCCTGCGGCCCGGAGGCGAGCATGACGCCGGTGGCGTCGAGCGCGTTCGGAGGCCCCATGAACACGGGCGCGTGAAGAAACGCGATTCCAGCCGCCTCGAGCCGCTTGGCGCGTGCGGAAGTCCCGCGGGGCGAGGTGGTCGTATGATCGAGGATGACGACGCCGGGAGCGAAGCCCGGACGCGCGCGCTCGAGGACATCGTCGACGGCGGCGTCATCCGAAAGCGTGAGGTGGATGCGCGTGGCGCCCCGGACGGCGTCCTCGACCCTGTCGAACGCCTTCGCGCCCTCCGCCTCGAGCGCGCGGGCCTTGTCGGGCGAGCGGTTCCAGATCTGTACTTTCTCGCCACGACGGAGCATGGCGCGGACGAAGTTGGTGCCGAGCAGTCCGAGGCCGAGATACGCGATCATGGGAACCTCCGCAGAAGAGAGGGCTTAGCACGCCCCGGTCGGGCGTCTTCGAACCGCGCGCGGGCAGGCAGCGGCCCCAGCCGCGCCGTTCCGGACCGTCGATTTCGGAAAGAATCGGCACGAGGACGGTCGACCTATCGATTCATCGGCCAGCCACGACGGTTTGTCGTCCAGCCACGCCTGTTGATCGACGAGCCACGGCGGTTCATCGCCGATGAAGACCGGTTTGTGGTCCAGCCACGGCCGTTCATCGCCGAGCCACCGTCGTGGATTGGCCAGCTACGGTCGTGGATCGTCGAGCCACGGCTGTTCATCGTCGAGCCAGAGCCGTGGTAGTGGCCGGATTTGAATCCGGCCACTACCAGAGCCGTGGATCGTCGATGAATCGTTGTGGCTGGGCGATCGACGGCCGTGGGTCGGCGATCAACTGCCGTGGCTGGACGATCAAGAGCCAATTCATAGTCGAGCCACGGCTCTTCATCGCCGAAGAACAGCGATGGCTGGCCGATGAACGACTCGGGCTGGGCGAGTCGTGGGGAGCACAGCGCCAACCCTTTGCTCCGATCTGCCATGCCCGCGGTAGCGTCCCGCCCATGGGGGACGGGGTCGCCGGCGCGCTCGCAGCCGTCGAGCTTCTGATGGAGGACGACGACCTCCGGAAGGCGATCTTCCTGCAGGCGAATTCGCTGACCGGCGACCTCGCCGATGCGAAGGAGAGCTGGATGACGTCGCTCGCTCCCATATAGCGCACTTGCGACCGTTGACTGGCGAAGGCACCTGCCGTCTCCTTGGCCGCCATGAGCGACGAACCGAAGGCGGAGTCAGGCGTCGGCGAGAGCCTGGCCGCGCGACTGGCGCGTCTCGATCGTGCGAGCACCACGGTCCTGACCCACTACGGGCGAAAGACCGGCAAGGCCTTCAAGGTCACGATCTGGTTCACGGTCGACGAGGACCACGTCAACCTGCAGACGATGAACATGGACCGTCAGTGGACCCGCAACGTCCTGGCGAACGGCAAGGTCTCGCTGAAGATCGGCGATCAGGTGCTCGAGGGCGAGGCGAGTCAGGTGACCGACTCCGCCCAGATGAAACGCATCGCCGATCTCATGAAGAAGAAGTACTGGATTGCGCGGCCTTACTTGTGGATCAAAAAGCAGCCGGACGGCGCCTTCCAAGTGCGCATCGTCCCGGGGAGCCCGGCCGCGCGATCGTGACCATCTCACCGGAGGACGGAGCATGAGCCCGCAGAAACGTTCGACTCGTCTCGGCAAGACCGGGCCCGTCGTGTTCCCTGTCGCCCTCGGTTGCATGGGTATGTCGGGAAGCTACGGCGCGAGCGACGAGGGGGAGAGCGTCGCCACGATCCGCCATGCGATCGAGCGGGGCGTCACGCTGCTCGACACGGGCGACTTCTACGGGATGGGGCACAACGAGATGCTGATCGGCCGCGCCATCGAGGGCGTTCGCGATCGCGTGCAGCTCTCCGTGAAGTTCGGCGCGCTCCGTGGCCCCGACGGCCAGTGGTTCGGCATCGACACGAGGCCCTCCGCCGTGAAGACCTTCGCCGCATACAGCCTCAAGCGCCTCGGGGTCGACGTCATCGACGTCTACCGCCCCGCGCGGCTCGATCCGGCTGTCCCCATCGAGGAGACCGTCGGCGCCATCGCCGAACTGGTGAAGGCCGGATACGTCCGGCACATCGGGCTCTCCGAGGTCGGTCCAGAGACGATTCGTCGGGCCGCGAGCGTGCATCCGATCGTGGACCTGCAGATCGAGCATTCGATCGCGACCCGCGGGCCGGAGGCACGCATCTTCCCGGCGCTCGCCGACGTAGGCGCGAGCGCCACTCTCTATGGCGTCTTCTCGCGCGGATTGCTCACGGGAAGCAAGGTGGGAGGCCCCGGAGACGCAAGGGGCTTCTTTCCTCGGTTTCACGGCGACAACCGCGCCCAGAACGAGGCCACGATCGATCGTGTCCGCCGGATGGCGACCGAGGGAGGACGCACGCCCGCGCAGCTGCTGCTCGCGTGGGTGCTCGCGAAACAGCCCGCGCTCGTGCCCGTGATCGGCGCCCGTACGCGAGCTCAGGTCGACGACGCACTCGGTGCCATCGAGCATCCCCTGTCGCCGGGTGAAGTCGCGGCGCTCGAGGGTCTCGTCCCCAAGGACGCGATCGCGGGCACGCGCTACGCGGCCGAGCAGATGAAGCACCTCGACAGCGAGAAGTAACGCGCCGGGCCTCCGTACGCTTGCCGGCTACCTCACTGGCACGCGCAGTTGTACGTCGTGACGGCCGCCGTATAGGGAGCCTCGCCCCCGCCTACGGTATTGACGCCACAAATGCCGCTATTCGTGCCGCACGCCGTGTTGGGGTTGCAGTTGTTGTTCGCAAAGCACGCCAGGTAGCGCTGACAAACGGGCACGTCGGGAGGATTTTGGGTCACGCAGTCAGGGCAACTGGTTGGGATGCTCTGCAGGCATCCACCGTCGATGCTGGTCTCTGGCGCGGCATTCGCGTCGAGTCCAGTGCTCGTGTCGGGCGCCGCTTCCGGCTGTCCGCCGCCCGGCCCGGAATCGGGAGGCCCTCCACCCGAATCGTCGCCCACGACGACGGTGCCTGTGTCCATCCCGGGCGAAGGGGCGCCATCGCCGAATTGATCGTCTTCGCCGCCCCCGCCGCCGCTCGATCCGTCGAGCTCCCCGACATCCCCGGCCCGCTTTCGTCCATCGGAGTCTTGAGCGGATCTCCCGCATCCGCGGCGCACGCGGCCGTCAGGCAGAGAATGGCCCACACGATCCCCCCACGGGATCGGAATGCGAAGCGCGAAGCGTCCGTCGCCACGACCGGTAGTTAACATTTGTAGCACCGTCGCCGGTCCACGTTTGCGCTTCGAATTTCGGTGATTACGTTGGATCACATGACCACCGCAAGTTCCGCCTTCGAGCCGCAATCGGCCCCCGCCCCCGCTGCCGGTCTCCGCACCGTCGAGGGCATCCACAAGAGCACCACCTTCCACTGGGTCGGAAACGGCTTCTTCGTTTCCACCTATTTCCCGAGCAACAAGCTACCGGCCGAACGGGTGAGCCCCTTCGTCCTCATGGACTACGGGCCCCCCAAAGCATTTGCGCCCGAAGCGCACGGCAAGCGCGGCGTCGGCTGGCATCCGCACCGTGGGTTCGAGACGGTGACCATCGCATGGGAGGGCTCGGTGGCGCATCGTGACAACGCCGGCCACGCGGGGGTCATTGGCCCCGGCGACGTGCAGTGGATGACGGCCGCCGCGGGCATCTTCCACGAGGAGTACCACGAGGAAGAGTTCACTCGACGCGGCGGGCGCATGCACATGATGCAGCTCTGGGTGAACCTGCCCCGGAAGGACAAGATGGCGCCACCGGGATACCAGCCCATCACCGCGGCCGACATCCCGAACGTGCCCCTCGCGGGCGGCGGCCACGTGCGCGTCATCGCGGGCGAGCACGCCGGGGCGCGCGGTCCGGCCCACACGTTCACGCCCATCACGATGCTCGACGCGCAGCTTCCGGCGGGCTCGCTTCTCCCCGTGACCCTTCCGGCCACCTACAACGCGCTGGCGGTCGTGGCCAAGGGGCGCGTCCGCGCGGGGGGCTTCACGGCGAGCGCGGGCGAGCTCGTGCTCTTCGCGAACGACGGGCCGCGCCTCGAGCTCGTGGCAGAGGAAGAGGCGCACGTCATCCTCCTGTCGGGCGAGCCCCTCCACGAGCCCGTCGTCCAGTACGGCCCCTTCGTGATGAACACCGTCCCGGAAATCGAGCGAGCGATCCTCGACGTGAACAGCGGAAAGTTCGGGCCCGTCCCGGACTGAAGCGCCGGGCACCCTGCGTGCGGCGTGGTATCCTCGAGAACCATGCGTACTCTTCTTGTCTCAGGCTTTGCCAGCACGGCCGTAGCGATGGTCGCGGCTGCTTGCACCATCTCGACCCCTCCCCCGCCCGACCAGACCGTGAGCGAGTTTTGCTCCGACTGGGCCAAGGCCATCTGTCAGCTATCGAACGGTCCCTGCGACTTCGTCGAGGCTACCTGTGAGGCCTACCAGACGACGGTGTGCATGAACGACGTGGGCGCCGAGCAGTCGGCGACGCGCCAGTACAGCCAGCCGAACGGAGTGGAGTGCATCCACGCGTTGAATAGCGCGTATGGCAATAGCCCGTCGTCCATCCCCGCATCGACGCTCTTTGCCCTGAACACCACGTGCAGCAAGGCCGTTGTCGGCAACCAGGTCTCCGACATGCCTTGCACGGACGACACCGACTGTACTGGGACTCTCGTCTGTGCGCCGATTCTGGGCGGGAGCGGCTCGGTGTGCGCGGCGGTGACGCTGAAGGACGCGGGCGACATCTGCGGCGACCCGGGAGACGAGTGCCAGGGCCTCTCCTACTGCGCGCCGCAGCCGATGGCCGCACCCCTGTGCGTGCCTACGCCGGCGACGGGCGGATCGTGCAGCGCGACCATCCCGTGCGGCACCGAGGACCGCTGCGTGAACAACGCCTGCCAGCCGCGCCAGCTCAGCGGCGAGACCTGCACGACCAGCGACGACTGCGCCCCGTCCGCGCCGTACTGCGACACGTATTCCCCGGCGGCCTGCACGAACGGGCTGACCTTCGCGCGCGGGTCGATCGACTGCAACGGCATCGCGGGGCTCGATCAATCCGACGGGGGCACCGGCAGCACGCCACCCGACGGCGGGTCGGACTAATCCCTTTTCGGCCCGCTCAGTGGCGCGTCTCGCTCGCGTGCGTGGCGCCTTCGGCGGGCCGATCTCCCTCGCCTAGTTTGCGTCGAAAGAGGTCGATGACCTGCCGGTAACACGCGAGTGCGCGCGTAGATCTTCGCGCGGCCCTCGGCCGGAACGTGCGGGTCCTGCCGTCCCCAGATCATGATCATCTCGGCTTTGATCTCGCCCGCTCGCGCCAGACTGTCGTCACCGCCCCGCCCCAGTGTGCCTTTGTGGATGTCGGTCGCGTAGAAGCACGCCCCCGCCAGGACCTCGGGATTCATCGACGCGCGAAAGGCAAGATGGCCTCCGACGCAGATGCCCATTGCGCCCAGCTTGCCCGTGCACCAGGGCGAGGCGGCGAGGTACGCGAGGACGGCACGCGCGTCCGCGTCGTAGGCCGAGGCGGGCTTGCCGACCTTGTCCGCGTTGCCCTTGTCCGCGCCGGCCTGATCGTAAGGGATCTCGGTGCCGGCCGCCTCGAGCTCGTGAAAGATCTCGGGAACCGCGACGACGAAGCCGTGCCCCGCCATCAGCGCGGCGCTGCGTTTGATGGGCCCCGTCCGCTGAAAGATCTCCGAGAAAAGCACGATGCCCGGGTAGCGCCCCGGCGCCGCCGGCCGGTACACGTACGTGCGCATCGCGCCTGTCGGGGTGTCGAGATCGGTCTGCCCTTCGTGGAGAATCATGAGCCTCTTCTCGCTTATACCGTCGCGATGTCGACGTGACGAACGACCGTCTGTTTGTCGTATGGTTTTGCGCGGGTGGCGGATCCCTGGACCAAGGCCCGAGCATGGTTACGTTGATGGTGAACCCGCTGGCGTTCGTCGGCCTGTTCGTCGCTCTCATCGCGGTGGCCCTTGCGATCGTGGCCGCTCGGCGCGCGAGAGCGCAGGGCCTCTCTGGCCGCACGGAGGGATATCACTGGCTTTTCTACTCCAACGCCGGCGATCGTCGCCTCTGGGTACCCAAGCGCTACGGGATAGGCTGGACGGTGAACTTCGGGCACCCATGGGCGTGGCCCACAACCCTCCTTCTGGTGGGCCTTGGCGTCGTGTCGTACGTGGTCAGCCGCCACGGCCGATGAGGCCCGTTGAAGGCTTTCAGCGCGTCGGCGTCATCCGCCCGTCGCCGTGAATGTGACCGAAGTGTCGATCACGCCGCCGTCCGGTCCGTCCAGCGGCGCGTGCGTGTCGTTGTGGAGCGAGAGATTGACGGTGTGCGAGCCGTTGATCATTGGGCACAGGCTCAGGACCGCGTTGACGGGGCTCGCCCCGGCGCCGTCCGCGGCCGCCGTGGCGGGCGTCGCATTGTTGTAGGGGGCGCCCGAGGGCGTGCATGCCGTACCGTCGATCGTCAGGTGGATATGCCCGCAACCAATGTCCATGTCGCCACCCGGACACGTGCCGGGCGCCATGAGGGTGAAGTTCGTCACGGTGAACGCGATGGGAACGACCGTCTGCGCCGGCGGACCGGTCAGTGCGGTGACCATCACGGTCGCGCCGGCAGCGGGCGACGTGATCGTGATGCTGGGGGGTGGGGCCTGTGCCGCCGGAGCCACCGTCGCCTGCGGTGCTCCCGGAAGGCGAACTGCTGCTACTGCATGCGACCGGCGCCATCGCAAGAGCAAGCACCGACCACCTCAGGCAACGCGTCTTCATGACTTCCTCCAACGGGGCGCGTGAAAGCGCTGGCGGAACCTTACATCAGCGCGGCAGGGCCAGCCGTTTCCAATGCGGCAAAACGGTAGGCGTGCAATCGGCGCCGGCCTCGACAGGAAGCCGGCGCCGAATGCGCGTCGCAGAAGGGACGCCCGCTACCAGGCGAATACTTGGTCGGCCTCGTGGTGACCGAAGTCGAAGAGGTCGGCCAGGTCGTCAATCGACGGCCCGTTGATCGGAACCCAGGGGTTCGCCGGAAGGGCAATCGGGTTCGGGAGATTGTCTCTGCTGCGATTGGTGATCGGCGGCAGAGCCCAGTTTCTCTCCACGAACTTCAGGATCGACACGTGATCTCCGTACTGGTGGGAGACGTGCCCGCCGGTGGCGTACGGAGACACCGTGATGAGGGGGATGCGCGTGCCGTCGCCGAAGAAGTCGAGCGGTTGCACGTAGCCGGAGTCCCAGTAGCCGCCGCCCTCGTCGAACGTGATGAAGATGGCGGTGTCCTTGAAGAGCGCGGGATTGGCCTGGATCGCGTCGACGATTTTCCTCGTGTACCCCTCGAAGAGGTCCAGCTTGGACGAGGCCGGATGGCCGTCGAGCAGCCCGCTCGGCTTGGTGATCGCGAACGCGGGCAGCCAGCCGTTCTGGATGTCCGTGAAGAGATCGGTCTCGTCCTTCAGGTTCGTCGTCCGGACCGCCGCGTTGGTCATGATGGACGTCGCGTACTGGAACGGGTTGCAGATGTTGCAGTACTCGTTGCCCGGCGCGTAGCCTTCGGGGTCCGCCACGTACGCGTTCCAGTCCTCACCGTAGAAGCGCCACGAGATGTCGTGCTCGAGCAGCTCGTCGCCAATCGTGCGCGTCGAAGACGGCGGGAGCGTGAACTCGTCCACCGCGTCGACGGTGCCGTCGCCGAAGTAGCCGGGGTTGTAATTGTTGAGGAGGTAGTAGTGGCCCTTATCGCAGTTCGGTTTCACGCGAATCTGGTGCAGGTACGAAGTGACCTCCTGGACGCCGGACTGGGTCTCGTCGGCGCAGTCGCTGTACGTGCCGCCGGAGTACCCGTCCTGCGTGTACCAGTTGTTCGTGCCGGTCTGCGGGTCGGGGTCCTCGATATCGAGGGTCGGCGGGACGATCGCGTTGCCGTCGCCGTCACTGAACCAGTCGGCGTCGCCGGTGCCGAGCGCGATATGGTTCGCGCCCGTGCCCCCCATGATCGACTGGTGGAAGTTGTCGCTGAGGGCGTACGCGTCGGCGAGCGACTTGAAGTACGGCACGTCGCCCTGAAGGACGTTGTAGAAGCCCATCGACGCCGAGCCCTCCTTCGTGGACTCGTTCGTGAAGCCCGCGGGCTGCGACGCCCCGTTGTCGCCGGCTCCGATCGTCGTCTCGACCCAGGGGAAGAGAGACGCCTGGCAACCCGACGGGTTCTGCCAGCTTGCCTGAGCGGCGCTGCAATCGAGCTGCTGCCACATCTGGTAGAAGCGATGAACGGGGCTCGCCGAGTAGGCGTCGTACGCGATGCCCGGCGACAGCTGGAACGGCCCAGGCGGCACCGTCAACGGGTTCTGCGCGAGACGCGTGTCGGGAGTGCCGCTCGTGAGACCCGTCGCCCCTGTCAGGAGAAGAGGTACGTACTCCGGCGGAAGGGCCGCGCTCTCGGCCGCCTGCGCCGCCGCAAGCGACGAGACGTACGGCGTCTTGGCCCCGCCCGCGAGGACCGGCGGCAGCGTCGCGTACGGTGTTTGCGATCCGGGGCTGAGCTCGAACGTGCTCGGCGGCGAGTCGACCGCGCTGTTCTGCACCGCCAGCGAGAAGTTCGGGCCCGGAGACCCGTCTTCGTTGATGATCCCCTTGGCTAGGATGTTGTCGATCCGCTGGCCGTTCTTCGGTTTGTACGTCGCGAAGACGTGATCGAACGATCGATTCTCGCCGATGATGACGAGCACGTGCTTGATGGGTGTCCGGGTCTTGTCGTCGTTTCTACCGCTCGGTGACGACGAATTCGTCGACGCGTCTGCGGTCACGACTTCCAACGCCGAGGTCGCTTGCCCGGTCTCCTCTTGAGCCGAGCTGCATGCGACCCCCATGGCCACGAATGATCCGGTCAAAAACCATAATGATGTGCGCGTACGCATTGTCGATGGCCTCCTGTCGGAAGGTTTCGTCAATACAGCCAAGCAGCGCGCATGCCACGCATACCACGATGGGTTGGAGCGCCGAATCGTTCGAATATCCCAGCGCGCACGCTTCGGGCCATGTCGCCATATTCCTATTTTCGAAAGAACGCGACCGACTTCCGGAAATGGGCAATGAATGCGACGCGGGCTCTACCGGAATTGCGCATCGGTCAGCGTCTGCAGAAACGCGACGATCGCGTCGATGTCACCCTCGTCGAGCGGCGGCGTTTCGCCTTCGTGTCGGTTGTAAGGAGCTTTGTCGACGTTGACGTTGGGTCGGTACTTTGCCGGCAGATCGTCGAAGACGACGCCATGCTTGTACCAGCGCGAAGAGTTCGTCGAGCGCGTCGCGTAGAAGGCGACGACGTCCCGCAACTTCGAGAACACGCCATTGTGCATGAAGCTTCGCCGGACTGCCACGTTGCGAAGCGACGGCGTCCGGAAGCTTCCGCAGAATTCTTCGGTCTTCGCTCTGTAGTCCGCGTCCGCGCGGTCGCACAATCCAAGATCGAAGTAGCCCGGATCGCGCGATGCTGGCAGAGCCCGGTTGCGAGGCACCGCCACGGCATCGAACGCGTAGTCGGTGAAGAGCGAGGCGGCGGGGTCAGGGGACCGATCGTTCATCTTGTGGCAGGCTGAACAGCCGCCCTTGGCCGAGTCCTTGAAGAGGGCCATCCCACGTGCCTCGAGCGCGCTGAGCTCTACCAGGCCCCGAACGTGGTCGTCGTACTTCGAGGAGAAGGGAGACATCTCGGGACTCAGCAGATACGCGTTCACTGCTTCTCCGAGAGCCTTGAGCGTCGCGTCCGGGTCGTCCCGAGCGGCGCCGAACTCGCTTCTGAAGTCCGCCGCATACGTGCTGGACGCGATGGCCTCGGCAACCCGCAGCCCGTCGCCGCCGTTCATCTCGTTCGGGTTGAGCAGCGGTTGCTTGACCAGATCGACGATCGAATCGGTCCTCCCGTCCCAGAAGAAGCCGCCGTACGCGTCGACCAAGGGGGCGTCTTCCTCCCAGTGAAGATGAAATTTGCGGACGAATCGCAGGTAAAGGACCGACGGCGTATTTCGCTTCGCGAAGTGACCGGGACGACTCCCGAGCGCCACGCCGAATTGCGAGCCGTGATTGCCCGCGAACGCTTGAGTCGGGTCGTGGCAGCTGGCGCAGCTGGTGCCAGGCGGCTGAGATAGGTTCGTGTCGAAGAAGATCGTCCGCCCGAGCGCGGCCCGCGCTTTGCCGTCTTGCGGGTTCGGAGACGATACCGGGCCTGCATCGACGGCCGGCGCGGGCGTCGTGGGACGCATTTCGTGAGACGTCCCGGCACCCACAGAGACGGGGGCCCTGCTCGACGCGGAAGAAGCGGCGGACCTCACGCCGAGAAAGAGCGCGCCGACCCCAGCAATACGGGCCGCGACGGAGGCCCCCCGCCGCCACGACGCAGATTCGAGCCAACCGGCCATCGCGCAACCCCTCGTACCACCCGGCCGGTGGCGAGCCGGTTGCGGTTTTGCAAATCCCGCGCTGCGCGCGGGCGCGCATGTGCCTGCACACGCAGTCGCGCAGTCGGTCGCTCATCTCGACGTCGCACCGGCGATCCGCGTCGACGGGGGGCGCGCAACGCAGAGGGCGAAATCATCATTGGGGGCCAAATATCCTCCCTATCGGGTCAACGATCTTACGAATGTGAACACTTTCAATCTTGTCGCCAACCGACAGCGGACACGGAGGTCCGTCGCATCCCGGGAACGCGAGTTGCTCTTCGGTCGGGGGACGATGCGTGCTGCTCCGCTCGAACCGTGGGTCGATGGGATCGCGCGACCGCCGTTCATCGAGAGGTTTCGATCGCGTTTCCGCTCGCTGCGATGCTGGCTGGAGGCGGCGTCGGCCCCGTACCACATCGCCGGGATTGCCTTCCTCGTCCTCCTGCCCACGCTCGGGGGTGGACTCGTCGTCGACGACCTCCTCCATCGACTGATCGCGAAGAGAGGTCTGGGAGTCGCGCTCGACCACATGTTCGATTTCGTCTCACTCCGCCCAGACCTTCGCGCGCGCTTCATGGAGCTTGGCCTCTACGACTGGTGGATCGGATCCGACACGAAGGTGAGCTACTTCCGCCCGCTCGCCGCCCTGACGCACTTCGTCGACTACACGTGGTGGCCGCATTCCGCTTGGCTCATGCACCTGGAGAATCTGGCGTGGTACGCGGCCGTCGTCGTCGCTGCCGCCGCGTTTTACCGTCGCTTGGTCCGGCCGGCATGGGTCGCAGGTCTCGCCGCCGCGCTCTATGCGTTCGACCATTCCCACGCGGGCCCGGTGGCCTGGATCGCCAATCGCAACGCGCTGATGTCGGTCCTCTTCGGCATCCTGTCGCTCATTGCGCATGACCGCTGGCGTCGCGATCGGCGTCGCGCCTTCGCGTTCCTCGGGTCTTCCTTTCTCTCGCTCGCGCTGCTGTCCGCGGAAGCGGGGGTCGCGGTCGTCGGGTACACGTTCGCGTACGCGCTCTTCATCGACAGGGACTCTCGCGCCCGGAGGGCGTGGTCCCTGGCGCCGTCCGTCGCGGTGACCGTCGTCTGGCGTTGTGTCTACGCCAGACTCGGGCACGGCATTGCCGGGTCCGGCGTCAGCTTCGATCCCCTGACCGACACGGGAGCGTTTCTTCAGCGAGCCCTCTACTCGACGCCGCTCCTGGTCGCGAGCGACGTCGTCGGCGTCCCGGCCGACTTGCTAATCGCCAGGGGCCAGTGGATAGGCATCGCCGCGTGCGCCGCCATTCTCCTCCTCTGCCTCTTTCTCCGTGCCCTTGCTCCTCTTCTCCGGACGAGCCATACGGCCCGCTTCCTCGCGACCGGCGCGATCATGAGCGTCGCGCCCTTCGGTGCGACGTTCCCGAGCGATCGCTACTTGTTCTGGGTCGGCCTCGGCGTCATGGGACTCATCGCTCAGCTGGTCGGGGCGCTGACCCGTAGCCGCGACCGGACGCCGCTCGACGTCGTGGGGCGGCTCGTCTGCGTCACGTGCGTCCTTCTGCGCGGGGTGATCTCTCCTTTGGCTTTCCCGTTGCGCGCTGCCGGTCCGGTGCTTTTGCACGACGAGTACGAGCGAGTGGCGGCGTCCCTTCCTGACGGACCCTTGGTGCCGCGTCAGACGATCGTCGTCATCAATTCTCCGTTCGATCTGATATCGACGTTCCTGCCGATCATTCGGCTCGCCAAGGGGGGCCCAACTCCGGCCCACTTTTACACTTTGTATTCAGGAGCCGACTCGGTATCGGTCACGCGGACGAGCGAGCAAACGATCGAGGTCCGATCGACACGCGGTTGGCTACCCGACGTGACGGACCGAACCTTTCGCCGCACTCCTTTTCGTGTCGGAGACACCGTCGACCTAGCGCGGATGCGCGCCGACGTGCGCGGAGTAACGACCGACGGAAGGCCCGATGTCGTGCGCTTTTCGTTTCCGGACGGCCTGGACGATCCATCGCTGGTCTTCCTCGTGTGGGGATCGAACGGGCTCGAACCGTTTGCGCTGCCGCGCACGGGAGCGTCGGCCGACGTCCAGGCCGCGCCGCTGGTTCTGGCCGGAGCGTTGCGACCGAGACTTCGAACGAGGGCGCTCGAGAATTGAGGACCGACTACGACGCATCGCGGCTGGTCAACATCGGCGACAATCGTTGGCGCGTGCAGCTGCAGGTCGCGGTTGGCCAGCGCTTCCTCAAAGCGCTGACGCTTGACTTGATAGGCAACGTCGGAGATATCTCGCCTACGTTCTACCTTGCCTACGTTCTACCTTGGCGCGTCGTACCATGTTGCCGCGGTCGGCCAGCGCAACCTCGTCGCTCCGGGCGGCGCATCCATCACGCGCTTCATCGGAGCGCGCATCAGCCATGCCGTGTTTCTCTGAAGGGGTGCAGCCGGGATGCTGAGCTGCCGCGACGTGCGCGTCCGATTTGGTGGTGTGACGGCGCTCGACGGCGTCAGCTTCGATGCCGGCGAAGGGCAAATTGTCGGACTCATCGGTCCGAACGGCGCTGGGAAGACGACGCTATTCAACTGCATCAGTCGCCTCTACCCCATTCACGGCGGAGACATTCTCTTCGGGGGGCAGTCGCTCCTCGACCGATCGCCCCACGATATCGCGGCCCTCGGCATCGCGCGCACCTTCCAGAACGTCGCGCTGTTCGACAGCCTGAGCGTCGCCGACAACGTGATTCTCGGCGCCCACGCTCGCCGGCGGCGGGGCTTCTTCGCCGACGCGCTGCCCACCCCTCTGTCTCTTCGAGCCGAACGCGCGCTCGCAGAAGAGGCGGCGGCGCTCATCGAGGAGCTTGGCCTAGAGAGTGTTGCGGGACAGCGCGCCGGAGATCTTCCGTTCGGTACCCGCAAGCGGGTCGAGCTTGCGCGAGCTCTTGCGGCCAGGCCTCGGCTGCTTCTGCTCGACGAGCCGGTCGCGGGGCTCAATCACGCCGAGATCGACGACCTCACCGTCCTCGTCCGATCGCTGAAGAAGCGAACCGATCTCACCGTGCTCCTCGTCGAACATCACATGAACATGGTCATGTCCGTGTCGGACAGGGTGGTCGTCCTCGACTTCGGCCGCCTCATCGCGGACGGACCGCCTGCCGAGGTGAAGGAGGATCCCGAGGTCGTCCGCGCTTACCTGGGAATGGGCGCGTGAGTCGCCTCACCGTCGCGGGCCTTTGCGCAGGCTACGGGCAAGGTCGCGTGCTCCACGCCGTAGACCTCGAGGTCACGTCCGGGCGCGTGAGCGTCGTCCTCGGCGCCAACGGCGCTGGAAAGACGACGCTGCTGCGCGCCATCTCCGGCACGATCGAACGCGAGGGGACGGTCGCGGTCGACGGCGTGCGGATCGATCGGTTTCGTACCGAGGAGATTGCGCGCCTCGGCGTCGCGCACGTGCCCGAGGGACGCGGCACCTTCTCCAGCCTGACCACGGAGGAGAACCTGCGTCTCGGCGGGTACGCCCGACGAAATCGCGGCGAAATCGACTCCGCGTTCGAGCGTGTCTACCGTCACTTTCCGCGGCTCGCCCAGCGGCGCCAACAGCAGGCCGGCACGCTGTCGGGGGGAGAGCAGCAGATGCTCGCGATCGGCCGCGCCCTCATGTCCGGGCCGAGTCTCCTCCTGCTCGACGAGCCCTCGTTCGGTCTCGCCCCCCGGATGATCGAGGAGCTTTACCAAATCGTGAGGGAAATTAACGCGGACGAGCACGTTGGCATATTGCTGGTCGAAGAGAACGCCTCGATCGCCATCGACCTGGCCGATCGTGTATACGTCTTCGAGACGGGCCGCGTGGTGCTGGCGGGCGCGCCGTCCGACTTGCGCGACGACGCATCGCTGCGGCGGGCCTACCTGGGATCCTGACGAGACAATCGTGGAGGCGCTCCTTCATCAGGTATGCAGTGGTCTCGCGAACGGCGCTGTCTACGCGAGCCTCGCGCTCGCGCTCATCATGATTTACCGCGTGACCCACTTCGTGAACTTCGCCCAGGGGGAGCTCGCGCTCTGTTCCACGTATTGCGCCTGGACACTGATGAACGCGGGCGTGACCTATTGGGTGGCCTTCGCCGTGACGATCGCGGCCTCGTTCGTCCTCGGGGTCGTTGTCGAGCGGATCGTGATCCGCCCCACCATGAGGTCGCCTGCACTGTCGACTGTCATCGTCTACATCGGGCTGATGGTCACCTTGAACAGCGTGGCCGGCTGGGCCTTCGGCTACACGACCCACGCCTTCCCGAGTCCGTTTCCCGCGGAGCCGCCGTTCGGCAATCACTACGTCGGGTCGCACGATCTCGGTGTCGTCGGGGTCACACTGGCCATGCTCGCCCTCCTTTACGCGTTCTTCCGATTCACCTCTCTCGGATTGGCACTGCGCGCCGTGGCCGAGAACCCGGAGTCGAGTCGTCTTCTGGGCATTCGCGTCGAGCGCATGCTGGCGCTCGGATGGGGCCTCGCGGCAGGCGTCGGCGCCGTCGCCGGCATCATGATCGCCCCCATCCTCTTTCTCGATCCGTCGATGATGTCCGGCGTCATGCTCTACGCCTTCGCGGCGGCCCTGCTCGGCGGCATCGACAGTCCCGTGGGCGCGGTGGTCGGCGGATTCACCGTCGGCGTCCTCGAGAACCTGGCCGGCGCGTACGTCGTGGGCACGGAGTTGAAGCTGGCTACAGCCCTTGCGCTCATCGTCGGCGTCCTGGTCTTTCGCCCGACCGGGCTCTTCGGGCAGCCCTCGGCGGAGAGGGTGTGACGTGACCACATCCGTGCTCGCCGTGCGTCACGTCGTCTTGGGACGCCGGCCCATGGCCGCTGCCGCGGTGGTCTTGGGCTGCGTGCTCCTGGCCGCCCTTCCCTTCGGGGCCAGCTCGTACCACCTCTTCCAGATCAACCTCGTCATCATCAGCGCGATTGCCCTTCTCGGACTCAATTTTCTCACCGGATACAGCGGTCAGATCTCGCTCGGTCACGGGGCGTTCTACGGCATGGGTGCCTACACGACCGCCGTCCTCATTCACCGATGGAGCGTGCCGTACGCGCTCACGTTGCCGTGCGCCGGGTTCGTTTGCCTGGGCCTGGGGGTCCTCTTCGGCCTTCCCGCCGTCCGGCTCGAGGGCCTGCATCTCGCTCTCGCCACGTTTGCGCTCGGCGTGGTGTTCCCGCAGATCCTCAAGTGCCGGGCCATCGAGGGCCTCACGGGCGGCGTTCAGGGACTCACGCTCGACAAGCCAACCGCGCCGCTCGGCCTCCCGCTGTCCGCCGATCAGTGGCTCTACTTCATGTCGCTGGCCGTTGCGGCGTCTCTCTTCGCTGCCGTTCGCCTCCTCGTGCGAGGGCCCACGGGCCGCGTCATCGTCGCGATTCGAGACCGTCCGGTAGCGGCGGCGTCGGTCGGCGTCGACACCGCGCTCTACAAGTCGCTCGCGTTCGGGGTCAGCGCCATGTGCACGGGCATCGCAGGAGCGCTCGGCGCGCTCGCCGTCCAGTTCGTCGGGCCCGACAGCTTCTCGATCTTCCTGTCGATCGGTTTTCTGGTCGGCATCGTGGTCGGGGGCCTGGCGTCGATCTCCGGCGCCGTCTACGGGGCGCTCTTCATCCAGTTCGTCCCGAACCTCGCGGACCAGGTGTCGAAGGCGGCGCCGACGGCCGTCTATGGAATCGCCCTCATCGCCAGCGTCCACCTGATGCCGCACGGCGTCGCGGGCCTTTTGCGACGGGTCACGCGGAGCCTCGCGGCCGAGTTCGCTCGTCGCAAGAAATCGGCGGCGTCGCCGGTACGAGATGTCACATCACCCGAGGAGGGGCCATGAAGAGCAAAGCGATACGGTCGTTGCTGCTGATGGGAGTCGTGCTCGGAGCCCTGGCTTGCAAGCACGGCGAAGGAAGCGAAACGGGGAGCAAGAGCCCGAGTGCCGAGATCAAGATCGGGCAGACGATGCCGTACAGCGGCCCGGCGTCGGCCTACGGAACCATCGGAAAAACGGAGAGCGCTTACTTCCTCAAGGTCAACAAGGCAGGTGGGGTCAAAGGCCGGCGGATCAACCTCATCAGCGTCGACGACGGTTACAGCCCGCCAAAGGCCGTCGAGCAGGTTCGCAAGCTGGTCGAGCAGGACCAGGTCCTCTTCATCTTTCAGTCGCTTGGGACCCCCTCGAACGCCGCCATCCAACCGTACTTGAACTCGAACAAGGTGCCGCAGCTCTTCGTGGCGACGGGCGCGACCCGGTGGGGGGATCCGGAGCACTTTCCGTGGACCATGGGGTTCAACCCGAGCTACGAGCTCGAGGGGAACACCTACGGGAAATACATCGCGAGCCACCAGCCAGCGGCCAAGATCGCCGTGCTGTACCAGAACGACGACTACGGAAAGGACCTCCTGAAGGGCCTCAAGCAGGGCCTCGGCGACAAGGCGAAGAACGTGGTCTCCGAGGCGACGTACGAGGTGTCCGACGCGACGGTTGATTCCCAGATCGCGACCCTCAAGGCCTCTGGCGCGGACACGTTCGTCAACGTGACCACACCGAAGTTCGCCGCCCAGGCGGTGCGAAAGGCCTACGACATCGGTTGGAAGCCCAAGCAATACCTGAGCAACGTGTCGGCCTCGGTCGGTTCCGTTCTCACCCCGGCCGGTCTCGAGAAGGCGGTCGGGTTGTACACGGTCGGCTATTTCAAGGACCCCACCGACAAGCAATGGGACGACGACCCGGCGATGAAGGAGTGGAAGGCCTTCATGAAAGAGTACGTCCCGGACGCCAGCCTGGCGGACGGCAGCAACCTCTACGCCTACCTGGCAGCCCAGACGCTGGTCCAGGTGCTCGAACAATGCGGCGACGACTTGACGCGCGCCAACGTCATGAAGCAGGCAGCGAACCTCAAAGGGTTCGCTCCCGGATTGCTCCTTCCGGGCATCAAGATCGACACCGGACCGACCGACTACTTCCCGTTCGACCAGCTCGCGCTGGTGCGCTTCGACGGCACGACGTGGGTACCGGCGGGCGACGCGCTCGTCGTGAAGTGACCGCGCACCGCATGAGCCACGACGTGCCTGCGACGTCCGTGAATTCGCCCTGCTACAATCGGGCGGCCCATGCCCCCTCGCCTCTCCTCCAAGCCTTCCGAATCGTCACATCAGGTCCAGACGGCGCTCGATGCCGTGTACAGCTGGAACTACTCGAGCGAGCTCGACGCCCTCCGCAACCTTTACGCCAAAGGCCTGGACCATCAGTGGAACGCGATGCGCGATCTGCCCTGGGACAAGGGCATCGACAGGCAAGCCTTCGCCAGCAGCTTCACGATGGGCGGCCTCGCCATCCAGGAGACAGACTTCTGGGCGAGCCTGGCCGCCGAGACGCAGTGGAACGTCTCGCGGCGCGGGGCGGCCTTCATGCTCTCGAACTTCCTGCACGGCGAGCAAGGCGCGCTCATGGTCGCGTCGCAGCTGGTCAATGCCGTCCCGCACATGGACGGCAAGTTCTACGCAGCGACGCAGACCCTGGACGAGGCGCGGCACGTCGAGGTCTTCTCGGCGTACATCGAGAAGCTCGACCAGATCTATCCCATCGCGCCATCGCTCCAGAAGCTGCTCGATGCGACGCTCGGCGGTAGCAACTGGATGCGCAAATGCGTCGGGATGCAGATCGTGGTCGAGGGGCTCGCGCTCTACAGCTTTCGCGACATGAGAAACGCCACCAAGGAGCCGCTCCTCAAGCAGCTTCTCACTTACGTGGGTCGCGACGAGGCCCGGCACACCGCATATGGCATCAAGTACCTGGCCGCCGTCGTGCCCACGCTGAGCGAGGCAGAGGCTCGAGAGCTCGAGGACTTCGCTTTCGAGGCTGCGCGCATGCTGCTCGATTCGCGGGCTGGGCCCACCATGCGCGAAGCCGTGCTCGAACGCTGGAAGGAGGCCGGCGTCGACCCGGCCGATGTGTTCGCGGCCCTCGCGAAAGAGAAAGACAACGTCGATCGGATCATCGCGAAGGCGGGCGGTCGCCGAGGGCCCGTGAGCGGCTTCGTCATCCCCACCCTTCAGTCGATCGGTCTCTTCAGCGGGCGGGTCGAGGGTCATTTCCGCGAGATGTTCAGCCACATGCAGGGCGTCGCGGAGCAAAACATCATGGACAACATCATTGCCCTTCCCGAAGACCTCGACGCGTGGATCGAGGAAGGCGCGTAACGACGGCGCTTTCGGCGCAGCGCTAGTACCTCGAATCCATTGAGGCGACGGGTTTTGCTTTCCATGGCGCGACGGGCGTGCTCCATGTTGGGACATGAGGAAGCGCTACCTGGTAAATCTTACGGTGGACGAGCGGGCGGCGCTGACGCAGCTCGTGAAGCGTGAGCGCGTCTCCGGTCTGAAGAGGCTGCGCGCAAGCATTTTGCTGAAGGCTGACGAGGGGCTGACCGATCAAGAGATCGCCGACGACCTGGAGGCGGGGCTGGTGACGGTGGAGCGGGTGCGCAAGCGCTGCTGCGAGCGCGGCCTCGAGGCCAAGCACGGCAGCTGGCTCAACATCGCCGAGATCTTCCTGTCGACCCTGTCGGCCCAGTGTCTCGACCAGCGCATCGGCAGCATCGCCGCGCTCCACACGACCGTCTCCGCCTGGCAGGCCTCACGACCCAACCGCAAGGTCAACTGGCGCTTCACCACGACAGACGCCCGAATCAAGCTCCGCCGCCTCTACCCTTCCATTCCGTAGATTCGAGGTACTAGGTGCTGGCCGGGGGCGGGGAGAGATCCAACGGGGACTGCTTGGCGAGGAGCCCACGGGCGGTCTCGACCTCGGCGGGCGAGCCCTGCGCCACGACGAGGAACCGCCCCGCCTTGACCTCGCGCTCGTACTTCACGACGCTGTCCTTGGGTATGCCGATGCTGAACAGGGCGCCGCCGAAGAGGCCCGCGCTACCGCCAAGCGCCGCGCCTTCGAGCAATTCGACGAAGGTGCTGGCGAGCGGGCCCAGCACGATCACGTGTCCCACGACGGGAATGAAGAGGAGCGCCGAGCCAAACAACATCGCCGCGACGCTGCCCCAGAATGCGCCCAGCTTTCCCCAGAACTTCATGCGGTCACCCAGGTTGTAGAATCCCAGAGCGTGCTCTTCGGTATGGAAGTCCTTTCCGACAATCGACAACTTCTTCATGTCGATGCCGGCATTTTGCAGACTCTTTATGGCGGACTCAGCCTTCTCGTGGTCGGCAAAAACTGCAATCGTGGCGATCTTGGTATCCATGATGAGTTCTCCCAAATCGGAGCCCCTCATGCGCTCTATTGTCCGTGGCGTCAATGCGCCGCGCCAAGCGCCCGTCTCGACTCGTGAAGTCAATCTTCGATTCGAACGACCTTCTTGCCGAAGTTCTGCCCGCGCAAGACACCAATGAGCGCACGTGGCGCTTCAGCGAGGCCCTCGGAGACGTCTTCGCGGTAGCGGATCTTGCCTTCCTTCACCCAGGCCGCGAGGGCAAGGACGGCAGCCGGGTATTCGTCGGGCCACTCCCACACGAGAAAGAACCGATGAAACGGGGGCGTCGGTAGCGCGCCGAGGACGGTGAAGGGCGTCACGGGCTGCTGTTCGTTGTACTGGGATACGAACCCGCAGATGGGAACCCGCGCGCCGGCGTTCAAGAGCGGCGCCACGGCCTCCAGCACCTTCCCGCCCACGTTCTCGAAGTACACGTCGATGCCCTTCGGACAGGCGGCCCGGAGCGCGTCCGCCATGCCGGGGGCGCGGTGATCGACACAAGCGTCGAAGCCGAGCTCGCCGGTCACATAGCCGCACTTCGCGGCCCCTCCCGCGACACCGACGACGCGACAGCCCTTCTGCTTTGCGATCTGCCCGACGACGGAGCCGACGGCCCCGGATGCCGCGGAAACGACGACCGTTTCGCCGGCCTTCGGTTCACCGAGCTTCAGCAGTCCGAAATACGCCGTCACTCCCGGCATCCCGCACACGCCTACCGCCGTCGAGATCGGCAGCGCCGCGTCGACCCTCATCACCTGTCGGTCCGCCGCGTCGAAGAGAGCGTGGTCTTGCCAGCCCCCGTAGCCGACCATGATGTCGCCGTTCGCGTAGCCATCGGCGGCCGACTTCACGACGCGACCGACGGTGCCCCCGACCATGACTTCGCCGATGCCCACAGGACGCGCATAGCTCGCTCGATCGCTCATCCGGCCGCGCATGTAGGGGTCGATCGAGAGAAAGAGATTCTTCACGAGCATCTGTCCGCTCGCGGGCTCGAGAACCGGCACGTCCGCTTCGAGGCGGAAGTTCTCCGGGGTCGGTTCGCCGGTGGGACGCGACGCGAGGACGATGCGGCGGTTCATGGCGGCGAGCATGGCACCCGCCGAACGCGGATCCAAGCCGCTTCAGCTCGCGAGCGCGCCGCTGATGACCTTCCCCGTCGTGATCGACGACGCGATCGTCGCCGAATCGATCCCCACAGCGGCCATCATCGTCTGCCCCCACGAGGGCAGCGACGTCGCCGGGGTGACATCGCCGCTCGACGACCCCATCCCGGTCGTCGACTCGAAGGAGACCGCGCCGTAGTCGCACGTGGAGCCCCCTTCGGTACAAGCGGCGCCTGCGGACGTGGCCGGGGCGACACCGCCGACGACGCCCGCCTTGAAGCCCGAGCCGATCGTGATGGCGACGTGGTGGTTCGGGTTGTGCTGCCGCCCGGTCGAGCAACCCGTCGAGGTTGCGAGCGTGCGACCGAAGACGTTCAGCGACATGAACGTGACCTGATCCTGCAGGTTGTTCGCATAGAGCTGGTTCATGAGCCACGCAATCGCCGGAACGCCCGTGAGCCCGGTCGCCGAGCTGTACCCGATTCCGGTGTTGCCGACGCCGGTCGTCTGCTGCGTCTCCGCGGCGAGAGCGGTGTCCCGATGGTTGTCGCCGCCGAACGGTATGTGGATGGTCAAGACGGGGGTGACGTTCATCTTGATGAGGGCGATCGCCGCGACGACCTGCGAGACGACGAGGTTGTCGGTGATCGCGTCGAGCATGCTCAGAAGGCTTTGACTGATGTTGCGGGCCTGAGTCTGCGAAAGCGTGAGCGAGTCGATGTAGGCCTGCTGGGCGGGGGTGCCGTTCTTGTAATAGAGCTGGTAGAGCGAATTCATCGTCTGGTCGCGCACCTTCTGAAGACTGGAGAGCGGACCCGTGGGGTTGGTCAACGTCGCCTTCAGCGCGGTCGGCGGAATGAGCGGCTGCGCCTGCCCGCCGTAGACGAGGCTCTCCGACGGTGACGCCGCGCCGAGGGCGATCGGCTGGGCCTGGATCGTGTTGAGCTCTGGCTGGAGCTGCTTCGAGAGAATGGATACGAGCATCTCGTCCGACGCCGTCTGGTCCATCATCTTGAGGACGTCGGGCTCCTTGGGGTGCACCGGCGTCGTCGTCGCGATGTGCCAGAAGGTCGTCTGGTTCAGGATCGTCTGCCACTGCGCGACGGGGCTGCCGCCGGGAACGGAGCCCAATAGCGGCGCCGTCCCGACCGTGGGCACGGCCTGGTACGGTTGTGCCCATGGGAGGGCGGCCTGCCCACTCCACGAGCCGACCTTCAGGCTGGTCGCCGCCATCGACGACGAGGGGCTGTGGTAGATGCCGCTCGTCCCTTGCGATCCGTTCGTGTCGTTGTACATGCCGGGAACGTTGGCGTTGATGGGGTCGCCATTGCCCGAGGTCTGGAAAATCACGTACTGAGCGAGCTTGTTCGCAGCCGGGCTGGCGAGAGCCTTTCGCGGGTTGATGAAGAACGACGCGGGGAGCCCCGTCGCGAGCGCACGGAGCCCCACCCAGCCCGCACCGAAGAGTGTCGACATCAAAGCATCGCGACGGGTCATCATCTCGGCATTCTCCTCTGGGCCCGATGCCTCATAGTCCTATCGTCACTGCCGACGGCGCGATGCACGCGGCGACGAAGGTGGATTGGAGTGCGGACGTCGGCGAAAAGTCCGCCTTGTTCGTGACCGGGTCGACCGCCGCGAGCGCCGAGTTGTAGTGCATGGTGAGCATCGAGACCGCCTGGCTGTAACGCGGGTCGCTCGGGACCAGCCCCATGATGATGCCCGCGAAGTCCGTGATGGCCTGGGCGTAGTTGGCGCTCGACCATCCCGTCACCCTCGGTATCTGCTTGCTCGCCGGTACATCGATGACGAGCCCAGCCACCGCTTCGCAGATGTTCTCCGTCCCGGAGCGGTAAAAGAGCGACGGCGCGTTGGGCAGTACCGGGGCCACCGCCCCGCGTCCATATCCGTCCGACGGCAGGCCACCGACAATCTGCACGATGGTGGGCGAGACCGGCACGGTGGTCGGCAAGAGGCCGCAGATGTCGTCGAAACCCAGGCGGAAGTTCAGGGCTGCACAGAGATGGTCGCGCCGGGAGACCGCGACAGTCACCCCGTTCTCGGAGGTGGTTTGCGTCGCCTTGGCGTTGGTCGTGAGGGGTGAAGAGAGGATGTCGACGATGAGGTCGTTCCACGAGTAGGAGTTCGTCTGAAAGTCTTTGACGATCCGCAAGAACTCGGGATCGGTCGTGTCGCACGCCTGCGAGTTGGCGTAGTAGCAGAGC
Organism: uncultured delta proteobacterium; assembly: GCA_963847465.1. Lineage (GTDB taxonomy): Bacteria > Myxococcota_A > Polyangia > Polyangiales > Polyangiaceae > Palsa-1150. The sequence continues at coordinate 70,456 of CAWKAF010000055.1, forward strand.
TTCTGCACCCAGGCCTGCGCGAAGAGCGGGTGCGTCGCCAGGATGTTCGCGAGATCGAATACGGTATTCGGATAGGCGATGACTCCCTGAAAGGCGAATTCACCTTTTTGCGCAACCAGTCCGCCGTCATCCTGCTCGTGGTAGTTCCACGAGTAGGTGGACGACAGGATGGACCGCGACGGGTCGAGAAGGCGGTGGCAGCCATAGCAGGCGGTGCCGGGTGCCGAGTGGGCCTCGTCGAGTCCCGGAGGCAGGTTGCTCGCATCCACTTTGGGAATGGTCGTGTCCAGCCCATCGAACATCGCGCCGAGCGCGACGATGAGCGTCTGGTTCATCGTGACGCGCATCGTGTTGCTCGAGTTCGTTTGCCAGTTGGAGAAGAACGCCGGTGTCGTGAAGAAGCCGATGCGCGGCAGGTGGAGCACGAGCGAGCTGGTCTGGCGCAGCGCAGGCAGGTTGTAGAAATCGGTCGTCGCCTGACCCGGCGCGGGCTGGGCGATCGTCACCATCCTCCAGTCGCTGAAGTCGTTGGCGCCTCCATTCGACGGGTTGCCGACTTGCGGTCCGCTCTTCGTGCCGCCGAACTGCTGGCACGGCGCCGTTCCCACGTCGTGCCCGTCGATCCCGCCGAACATCAGGTAGTGCAGGTTGCGGCCCGTCGCCGGGTACACGATCGGGTCCGTCGCGCAGCCAGTGTCCGACGGCGACTTCGACATCGCGATGGAGTAGGCCCCGCCGGCCACCACGTCGGGATCGGTCCAGTGCATGAAGTTGGCGTTGGTCGGATCGACCGTCTGACTGATCGGGACCGCGGCACTGCCCACCGTCAGCTCGAGCCCGGGGTGCGCCTTCTCGAAGAGATCGACGACGTTCCCGCTGTCATCGACCTGCCAGCCGTCCAGGAACGCGTACATCTCCATGAGCGCCGTCGTCATCATGAAGCTGGTCGTGGTCGCCACCTTGGTCACCGGCTGGTTGCCCGTGACGAGATCGTTCACCATCGTCCGCGCGAAGCTCTCGGTCGCGTTCTGGACGAGCAGGCTCTCGGTCGGAGTGTTGATGTCGATCTGCCCGGGGTACGCCTGATCGGCGAAGTCCGTCACCGAGATCTGCGTCTGCTGCGTTGCCAGCTTGAAGAAGACGAGCATCTTCTCCGCGTAAAATGTCGTGCCCTCGGCGGCGTTCAGATCCTGCAGCGTCATCCATCCCTTGATGAGCGTCTGAAGCTGCGCCTGGGGATCGCTCGCGGCGATGACCGACTTCACCTCGTCATCGGTTGGTGGCAGACCGATGAGAATGTTCTTCACCTTGGCGACGTACGTGTATGCCGAGTCCGGCGCGAAGGGGATGGCGGGACCGGATGCGGCGTCGGCACCCGCCCCCGTCGGCGGGGTATCCGAAGGCGACGCAGGAGCTCCCATGCTGCACGCCACCGCGCTGGCGATGGCGAAGGCCACCAGGGTCGATAGAAAGGCGATGGGGCGCACGCTGCCTCCGGGGTTCGCGACCCAGGAGAGCAATCGCCGTACCAGTCAGCATGTACCCGTGGCACGGCGTGCCTACCACGGCTGCGCGATGACGATGTCAGACTCCCTGCGGAAAAGGGGACCCCGGAGCGTCCGGGGGGTGGACATTCGCGCGTCCAGCCTTCACCTCAATCAGACAGGCTCGTTCGTGATAGAGCGAAGCCGGCGCACTGAGCAGTCATGAGCGAAACACGCACCCGCGTCCTGCACTGGTTCGTCTCGGGCGGGGTCGCGAAGACCCCCGACGGAGGCACGTTCAAGATCGACGTCGACCCCATCGTCGTCGGCCGCGACGTCGCCGCCACCATCGTGCTTGCCGATCCGGAGGTAAGCGCGCTGCATTGCGAGCTACGCGCCGCGAGCGAGGGGATCCTCGTCAAGGACCTGGGGAGTACCAACGGCACCTTCCTCGGGGCGGTCCGCGTTCGCGAGGGCGTCGTCTCGTCGCCGTGCGAGATGACCGTGGGGCGGACGACCATCACCCTCGTTCCTGAAGCGAAGCACCGGGTCGATGTCGGCTTCTCGGACCGCTTTGGTCCCCTCGTCGGCGGCTCGCCCAAGATGAGACGTGTGTTCGCGATGCTCGAAAGGGTGGCACCGCTCCCGCTCAGCATTCTCATCGTCGGCGAGACCGGCACCGGCAAGGAGCTCGTCGCGAAGGCTTTGCACGATGCCGGAAAGGCCGAGGGCTCCCCGTTCGTCGTGGTCGATTGCGGGAGCATCCCGACGCTGCTCGCCGAGAGCATCCTGTTCGGTCACGAGAAGGGGGCCTTCACGGGCGCCTCGGAGCGCCGAAAGGGTGCCCTGGCGGAAGCCGACGGAGGCACGCTCTTTCTCGACGAGCTGGGGGAGCTGCCGCTCGAGCTCCAACCCAAGCTCCTTCGTGCCCTCAGCGAGAAGCAAGTCAAACGGGTGGGCGCGACTTCTTTCGAGCCCATCGACGTCCGTGTACTCGCGGCGACGCGGCGCGACCTCGGCGCGGAGATGAACGAGGGTCGCTTCCGCAGCGACCTCTTCTTCCGGATCGCGCAGGTGAGGATCGAGCTGCCGCCCCTTCGCGAACGCCTCTCCGACATTCCCCTCCTCGTCGACGAAGTGTGCAGGCGCGCCGGCAAGCCACAGCACTCGGAGACCGTCCTGACGTGGGTCGAGCAGCGCATGGGCTCTCACGACTGGCCTGGGAATGTGCGCGAGCTGGCCAACGTGGTCAGCGTCGCGGCCACGCTGGCCGACGACCCCGCCGCCATCGACGACGTGCTCACGCTCGCGCGCGACGCGCGAGAGACCGACGCGGCTCGCCGCACCGCTTTCGGCGAGGCGAAGCGCGATGCGATCGGCGCGTTCGAGCGAGACTACTTCACGGGCCTGACACGCGCCTGCAAGGGCAACGTCAGCGAGATGGCCCGGCAGAGCGGCATGGAGCGCCACCACGTGCGGGCGTACCTGCGGAAGTACGGCATCGAGAAGAGCGCATCGTAGCCCCGCTCAAAACGCCGAGAGGAGGCCCACGCCACCCCCGCCCCGAACCGCGCCCACGGTAACGACGACAGCCGCCTCGTGCCGGGAGGTCCCGAGCACGTACCACGTCACGAGGCCGGCGGTGATCGCGGCGCAGCCAATGGCCCCCCCTACAGCCGCGTAGGACCAGCTCCGCGCCGTATTGAACGTGTCCCGATCTGCCTGAGTGATTGTCCCGGTGGCGTCGCGCTCGGCGATGAACCGGTTGCGCAGAGAGTTCGCGTTGACCTCGAGGGCGACGGCGGCTACCCCGGCCGCCAGCGCCGCGCCACCGGACGCGTAGAAGAGCGCGGATGGAAATGGGTGACGGTGGGAGTCCTCGTTCGGCGCGGCCACCGGCTCCGGAGCCGGGGCGAGAGGCAACGCCGACTCGACTGGAGGGACGGAGGCCATGGGGGATGCCACGGAACCTCGGGGTGGCCCCGTCTCTGGGGTCTCCACGGGGAGAGAAGGCGTCCCCGCGTCGCGGACGACTGGTGCCTGGGCGGTGACGAGGCCGGCGACGCGGGCTCGCGCGTCCGCCTCCTCCTTGATCACGAGAGGCTCGAACCGCTCGCCACGGGTCCTTCGCGCGTCGACCTCGTCGAGAAACGACCGCAGTCGCTCGGCCGCACGCGCCGTGTCGCCCAGCTCGGCGTACGCGACACCGAGATTGTAGGCGAGGCGATACCCCTCGGACCGGCCGAGGTCACGGTAGATGGGTTCCCAATACTCGACCGCTTCGGCCAGGGCGCCCGCTTTGTAGCGGTCCATTCCAAGCTTGAATTGTTCACGGTATTTGACGAGCGCATCCGGAGCGGCGGCCGCGGACGGCGACGGGGACGCCGCACGTGCACCGGAAACCGGTATCGCGAGCAGAGCAAGGATCGCGAATTCAGAACGGCGTCGGATCGACATCGGGCAGCTTGGGCGAGGGAGATGGCTTTGCGGGTCGGATGAGGCGAGGGGTCGGGGTCGGGGTCGAGGTCGAGGTCGAGGTCGAGGTCGAGGTCGGGGTCGGGGTCGAGGTCGAGGTCGAGGTCGAGGTCGAGGTCGGGGTCGAGGTCGAGGTCGAGGTCGAGGTCGGGGTCGGGGTCGAGGTCGGCATCACCGGCGTCGCCATCGTCGTTTGCGCCGCCACGGGCTCCGATCCTCGCTTCATCGCCACCGCTACGACCGCCAACAGCGCAAGCGCCCCGGCGACCATCCGCACCGGATTTAACACCCGCTTGCGAGCGCCCGGGCTCCCCTCCTCCCTGTCCCCCTCCCGCGTGGTCCCCACGATGACGGGCTCCGTCAGCGTCGGCCGCTCGAGCGCCGCCTTCCGATCGAGGGTGCGACGCAGCGCCTCGACGCTCGCCGGGGCGGCGCGGCGGAGAGCGTCATTCAGCTGCGTGCGCCGCATCTCGGCTTGTCCCGGAAACAGCTGAGCCATCAGCTCTCTCAGTGCGGCCGCGTCCGCCGACGGCGACGACTCCGCGTATTCACGCAACCGCGCAGCAGCCTCCCTGGCCGATGCGGGGCGCTCGGCCACCTGCCGCGCGACGAGCCGCGCCTGAAGGCCGACCAGCGCCGACGGCGCGGAAGGAAGCGCCTCGTCCAGGCGCGGAGGCTCCTCGAGGGCGAGCTTGCGCATCATCTCGACGTCGGTCCCGGTCCCCCACATGCGGCGCCCCGTCATGCATTCGAAGAGCACCGCGCCCACGGCAAAAAGGTCACTGCGGCAGTCGAGCCTTTCCCCGAGGGCTTGCTCGGGTGACATGTAGGCCATCTTGCCCTTGACCTCTCCGGTCCGCGTCTCCGGGAACGTCCCAGACGTGTCGAACTTGGCGACGCCGAAGTCGAGGATCTTCACCTGCCCGTCGTAGGCGATCATCACATTCTGAGGGCTCACGTCGCGGTGAACGACGTTGAGCAGGCGCCCGTTGGCGTCCCGCAGCTGATGGGCCGCGTGCAGACCGTCGCAGGCCTCGGCGAGCACATACGCGACGAGGGCGGGGTCGAGACTCCGACTGGCACTCCGGGCCGCGGAGAGTACGCGAGAGAGGGATTCGCCCTCCACGTACTCCATGGCAAGGAAGAGCTCACCGTAGAGCTCTCCGAACGCAAACGCGTGCACGACGTTGGGGTGAACGAGCAACGCCGCGAGGCGCGCCTCCCGCAGGAACATCTCCTTGTGCCTCGGATCTCGCGCGCCCTCCGGCAAGAGGCGCTTGAGGGCCACGAGACGCTCGAATCCGTCCTGGCTGCGCTCGATCGCGACCTCGACGGCCCCCATCCCGCCGCGTCCCACCGCGAAGAGGGGCCGGTACCGATCGGCTACCCCGGCCATCCCCAGGAGCTTAGTGCAAGGGTATGCTTGCAGCGAACGTGCAGTTTCATCGGACGCTGCGGGCAACGGCGCTGGCGACGAGCGCGCTCGGCGGGGCGGTGGCCATCGGGGTCGCCTGCATCGCCGATCTGCCGGGGGATGCAGCCGCGGATGCGGCTACCGATTCAGCCACAGATGCGCCCGCCGCGGTGATGCCGCCCGGATGCGGGAACGGCTACATCGACTTGAGCCTGGGCGAGCAGTGCGACCCGGGGCCCTTCGCCGGCGACGGAGGAGTCGTCGGCTGCAACTCGAACTGTCGAGTCAAGTGCGCCGGATTGGTCTGGCCGATCAACAATCACTGCTACGAGCTCTCGTCCAACTCGACATCGTTCGACAACGAAGCCGAGCCGCGTTGCTCGGATCTCTCCAGCCACGTGGTGACCTTCGCGAGCGACCTGGAGTTCGGAGCCGTCGCCGGCTGGATGCAGAAGGTCGACGCCGGGACGCTCTGGGTCGGGCTGACGCTCGTGCCAGGGCTGACGGAACGGCAATACGACTCCGTCGTCGCCTACGAGCCTGGCTGGGCGCCCGATTGCAGCGGGTGCTACGCGCGCTCGACGGACCCGAGCGTTGCACTGCCACGCGTGCTCGATCTCGGCGACGACGGCGGGCCTCCTCCGGACCTGCCGTGCATCGTCGCGGAGTCCGACACGGCGCGCTACGCGAGCTGGTTTCAATCGGTGTGCACGGCGGCCGACAACGTCCACACCCTGTGCGAGCGCGAACCGGTGGGCACGCAATGGAGCCAGTGCGACGCCGGGGCCGGCGTCGTGTGCATCGACCTGGTCGTGACGCACGCCACGAAGCGATACGAGATGCAGATGCAGCCCCCGGCGACGGCGGACGGTGCGGTGCAAGGGTGCCAGGCGCTGGGCGGGCGTCTCGTCGTGCTCCAGTCGCGCGACGAGCGCGAGCAGCTCTGGCATCAGATCAGTCTTCTGCCGAACCCGCCCACCAAGTTCTGGATAGGGCTCGCTCAAGAAGCCGACGCGGGCGGTGGCGCGGCACCCTGGGTGTGGGACGACGGCACGGCGGCGGATGCGGCCGACGCCTACCCGCCCCCGTGGGCACGCCTCGAACCGAGCGTGGGAGTGTCGGCGTCGAGGGCGTATCTCGCTTTCTTCGAAGCGCAGCCCGACAACACACTCGCGCGAAACGGCGAATCGCAAGGGCCGTTGCCATTCGTGTGCGAGTTTCCCGTCGCTCCGTAGCGCGGGCGACAATGCGAGGGAGCCCCATTGCCCGGGAGTGATGATAGATCCGGGGTGGACCCTCGCGTGGCTAGTGAACCCTGCCAGAAAGGTACCTCGGTCCTTCCGGTGGTCCTGGCGCTGAAGGCGCACCCTGATCGGGAGCGGCTCGTACCGAAGCGCCTTTGGAAGTACTTCGACGACCACATCGTCGTGTCGGGGTGGTACCCGGAGCGGGACTACTTCGTGCTGGTCGAGGCACTTTCGAAGACGATCGACCCGAAGACCGTGGGAGGCGACGTCTGGCGCTTCTTCGCTCGATACAGCGCGCGAGGCGACCTCGGCGGTACCGATGTCCGGGGCGGCAAATCCACCACGAAGGGCGTTTACCGGAACTTCGCGGCGGTCACGGCCAACGAGCCGGAGCTGTTCTTCCGTCGCGCGACGAGGCTCTGGAGCCAGTACCACGACGCAGGCACCATGCAGATTCTCGGCGGGCGCGTGGCGACGAACAGCTTGGTCACACGTCTCGTCGGGTTCTACATCCCCATCGACGGCTTCGTGCTCCTGCAAGGCTATTACCTCGAGGAATTCGGGCGCATGATTGGTCTCGAGCTCAAGAGCGACGTGACGCGCAGCACTGCCCGCGGGGACCCCTTCTGCGAGTGGGAGTACCATCTCGGCCGCACTCCAGCGTCGGAGCGGTACGTCGCCTCACTGCCCGCCGTCAAAGCGGAGCGGAAACACGTGCGGTAGCCACCGATGCCGTCCGCGCTCCCGCCCCCCGCATCGCCGGCGCCCACCGCGATCGTCGCCGAACCTCCGCTCGACGTGCGTGAGCCGCCCTTCGGCGAATTCGACTTCACCTGGATGAACGGAAGCAACCGTCAACCGCCTTCCCTCCTCGGCATGGGGCCGCTCACCTGGTCGCTCTACGTGGACACCTACTTCGCGTGGGACTTCAACCACCCCATCGATCACACCATCTTCCCGACGACCGTCGCGCCTCGGCACGACGAGGTTTCGCTCAATCTCGCCCACATCGGGATCGACGTGACCGGCCTCGACGGGCCGACCGGCCGCCTTTACCTCCAATACGGCTCGATGGTCGAGACCATCGCCGGGCAGGACACGACGACCACGCGCGGCTTCTTTCTGACCAATCGCCTCATGCAGATCGTGCAGCAGGCCGCCGCCGGATGGCACTTCCACTGGCTCCACGGAGTGAACGTCGAGCTGGGGATATTTCCGTCTTACCTCGGCCTCGAGAGCTATCTGCCAGAGGAGAACTGGGCGTACACGCACGCGTTCGTGGCCGACGCCACTCCGTACTACTTCTTCGGATTCCGCGGCCAGCTGTACACGTCCGCGCGTACGAAGGTCGAACTCTGGGCAGTGAACGGATGGCAGACGTTCGGTGAGTGGCACGAGGGCCGCGCGGGCGGATATCTGTGGAACTGGCGCCCCGACAAATGGCTCTCGATCGTCAATTCCCTCTACATGGGTCAGGAAGCTCAGGGCGACCCCAATTCACTCCGGACCTACTCGGACAACAACATTCAGCTGCGCTACTACGACAACAAGAGCAGCACCGTCTTGCGGTCGCTCGCGTTCTCGCTTGTCGGCGACGTGGGCTACGAGCATCGCGGCAACGCTCCCTCCGGGCCTATGGGCGGCATCTCCCTGTCGCATCACTGGGAGTGGACCGAGCGCTGGAAGAGCACGCTTCGGGTCGATTACTTCTATGACAAGACCCAGGCGATATCGCCGAAGTTCCCGGTGGGCTCGGATTACGCGTGGAAGGGAACCGATCCATTTGCGGCAGCCGGACTGGCGACGACGCTCGACTACTGGCCGAGCCCGTGGCTGGTGACACGCCTCGAGGGCTCGCATCGCATCGCGAACCAGCCGGTGTTCAGCGGGCCGGAGGGAATTACGGGGCCGGGTGGGCAGCCTCCCCCGCCCTCGCCCCCCGCCCCGATGTCGACGTTCACGCCCGACCTGCGTCGCTCGGACAACCGCATCCTCTTCAACGTGACGCTGAGGCTCTGATGCCTCGAGCGTCGAGGTATTTCTCCAGCATCGCGGGGCGGGCTGCACCGTCGGCGAGCGCGACGTATCCGTCCGGCCTGACGAGATAGACTGCGCTCGGAGCGAACCCCGCCTTGCCCGCGCCCGCACGCCACGGGAAGGCGTGCATGGGCAGCCCCCGTCTGGCACACGCGTCGAGTAAGTCCCGGGAGGCATCGCCGTGCACATGCACTTGCCAATCGAGCGATGCGAGCGGTGCAAAATTGTCCGGCCCACCGGCGCCGGCCGGCGCGACCCACGGCAAGCGATCCCCGCCACGCACCGAGCCCGCCTTGCCTTCGCTGAGCGGGCCGCGGCGGTAGTTCACGAGTATCTGCGAGACCGTCTTGAACATGAACCGCCTCACGGCTTTTCGGGCCGCGAGTCTCGGTGCGATAAGGGGAATCGCATCCAGCCTCATGTACCGAGAGAGGGGGCCGTCCTCGCTCGCCAGCGTGAATGCTCTGTCGGTCGTGGCGACCAGTCTCCTGGCGAACGCGATCCTCTCCGGCTCGTAGCTGTCGAGCAGACTGGCGCTCGCGCGCCGGCGAAGAACGGCAGCAAGCTTCCACGCCAGGTTGACGGCGTCGCCGATACCCGTGTTCATTCCCTGCCCGCCGACGGGGCTGTGGATGTGCGCCGCGTCACCCAGAAGAAACGCCCGCCCACGCCCGAAATGCTCGGCCACGCGATGGTGCACTCGGTAGCTGGAGAACCAGTGAATCTGGTCGACCGTCACCCGTATTCGCTCGACCACGTTTTGGCTCACGTCGCTCCACGTGAGGTCCGCGTGCTTCTCCTCGGAGCCACGCTTCACCGTGCCGATGAGCCGCGCGGCGTTGTCCCCCTTCATCGGAAAGATCGCGGCGAGGTCGGCGTCGTCGAGAGCGATGTGGAGCTCGCGATCGTTGGCACGCCCGCGAAGCGCGACGTCGGCGACGTAGAAGACCCGGTCGTACGTACCCCCCGGGAACTCGATGCCGAGGACCTCGCGCACCTTGGAATGAGCGCTGTCGCAACCGGCGATGTACGCCGCCTCGCACTCCGCGACGGCGCCTCCCTCGCGCTCCATCCGAGCCACGACGCGATCGCCTCGCTCCTCGAAGCCGATGAGCCGTGTGGGGCGTTCGACCTCGACGCCGGCACGGCGAAGACGCTCGATGAGCAGCTGTTCGTGCAGGTCTTGGGGAAAGATGAGGATGTAAGGGAACGGGCTCAGCCCCTCTCCGATGTCTGCAAAGTCGACGCGCCCCGCGTGCTCGCCGCGTGCCCACAGGTTGATCGCCGCGAACTTGAGCCCCCTTTCGACCACGTCGTCCGCCAGGCCTATCTGCCGGTAGAACTCCAGAGTCCGCGCGTGGACGGCAAGGGCCCGCGACGTCGTTCCTGGCTCCGACGTCTTGTCGACGATCCGGACTTCGACACCGAGGCGCTTCAGCCAGAGCGCCAGCACGAGACCGGTTGGGCCCGCGCCAACGATGAGCACCTCAGTCTGCGGAGAGGAGAGCGTCATGGGCTATCAAAGCGCGGGCCAGGCCTACCGCGACGAGCACGCTGCCGATTCCCCCCCATGGGTCCCAGTCTACCCGCCAACGCGCTTCATTCGCAGCACGAGCTTCTCGAGCGCAGCACGCATCCGCGTGGCGGGCGCGTGGAAGCGCGGGCCGTGGCCGGGCAATACCCACTCGAAGTCGAAGTCGAGGAGGCGCTCCATCGATCGCGTCTGCTCACTCCACGAGTACCAGCAGACGTTGGAGGACGCGTCGAGACCACTCCCGTCGCCGCTACCCCACAGGTGATCGCCCGTGAAGAGAAAGCGGCCGCGGTAGAGGAGCGCGACGCTGCCGCGCGTGTGTCCCGGAACCGGGATGGCGACCAGATCGGGCCCGAGCGAGACTGGCCCGGTGCCTTCGATGCGCCGCTCGACATCGCGCGTGGCGGCACCGACGTCCGCGGCGTGCAGGATGCGCTCGCAGCCGAAGCGGTGAGCGTACCGGGCGTGATCCGCGACGTCGTCGCGGTGCGTGAGGAACATCCGGGCCACGCCGCCCAGCGACTCGATTCGGTCCATGAGCGGCCGAGCGGCACGCGGCGAATCCACGAGTACGTTGCCGGCCTCGCGCCGTACGAGGTAGCTCGCCGCCCCGTACGAGCTCTCGGAGGCGTACCCGCAGTAGTGGACCTCTCCCTCGATGGGTTGCGGCAGGGACGCGACCGCGTCGTGAAGGTCCGCCTTGCTTTCGCTGCCGATCGAGCTCGTCGGACACGACACGATCGCCATCCGCGCCCGTAGCGCCTCGCTGGCCGCAATCGGCTGGCGCCCGACGACCGACTGCCCGAGTCGCCGGGAGCGCGTAAACACCTCGGGGGCGAGCACGCGGCACGTCTCGCAGTCGATGCACGAGTCATCGACGAAGAGATCGCCGGGGGCATTTTCGCTCGCTCGGGCCGACGCGCGGGCCATAGAAGAGAGCTAGCACGCGCGGGGGAGATCAGAATCGCCCGCTGAAGATCGGGATGCCCACGGCCGGCGGAAGGTTCTTGGGTTCCGTCAGCGCGCTGTTCCATGTCGGCGTCCACGGATCGGGCACGCGGATCCCAGTCCGACTCGCGCCATAGTCCTGGTTCACCTTCGTCCTGGCGTTGGAGACCATCAGGACGATACCTCCGACGGTGCCTTGGGATTGCGACTTGAGCATGAGAACGCGTGCGCGTCATTCACACCGTGTGAACACTGGTTCATTCGAAAGAGCCTGGGTAAGGTGGTGGCGCGATGGCCGATGAATGGAATGGTTCGTGCGTAGGGCCTGTGCACATGCGCGACATCCAGTTCTCCATATTCGTTCTCATCGTCCCGCTGCCGTTCGTCGTCGGGTGCTCCTCGAGCAGCGCGAGCCCCGGCAGCCAGCCATGCAACGAAAACCCGTGGGAGTGCACAACCGGTCAGACGTGCTGGCCGAAAGACGAAAGTACCTTCGCCTGCCTGAACAGCGGCCCCGGCCAGGCGGGCGACGCGTGTCAGGACTCGGTCGGCTTCCCCACGTGTGGCGACGGGCTCGCTTGCCTCGAGACCGCAGCCGGCGGCGGCACGTGCTCCGCGTACTGCGACCCTACGAATCCGAGTCACGCGTGTCCGGCGAGCCAGACCTGCAGCATCGTGACGCTCGTCGGCGGAGCTGCCCCGCAGTTTCAGGTATGCGTGAGCCCGAGCACGACGCCCACGGACGCCGGGAGCGAGTCATCGTCTTCGCCCTTCGACGCCGGCGGGCCCACCGACGCTGGGGTGATCACGGGAGACGGATCGGTGCCCGCCGAGTGCGTGGCGTGGGCCAATCACGACGTCGCTCAGTGTCCGAGCGACAACCCGGCGTCCACCATCGCCGAGTGCACGCAGGGCGAGTCGCTCTACCCGCCCGAGGGCTGCGGCGCCGAGTGGAGTGCCTACGTGACCTGCGCAACCCAGGCCACGTACTCGTCGTCGTGCAGCAACGGCCCGACCACCTGCGACACGCAGCAGAATGCCTACTTTGCTTGCCAATCTCAATTCACCGGAAGCACGAGCTGCAGCCGCGTGCCGGATCAAGACGCGAAGTGCAGCGCCTCGGCTCCCTACGGGTACGGGTGCCTCTCGATGCTGCCGGCCGGGTGCGTGCAGCTTCCCCCCACCGGCGGCGCGACAATCGCCTGTTGCCCCGCATTTCCGGCCCATTGACCTTCGCGTTCGACAACACCTGCGCCCGGCTGCCGGCTCGTTTCTTCGCGTCGGTTTCTCCGACGATGGTGCGCGCGCCACGCCTCGTGAAAGTCAATCGCGCGCTCGCGGAAGGCCTCGGGCTGGACCCCGATGAACTCGCGTCGCCCGAGGGCGTCCAGGTGCTGGCCGGCAACACCGTGCCCGTCGGGGCGGAGCCGATCGCTCTGGCGTACGCCGGGCATCAGTTCGGCTCTTTCGTACGCCAGCTCGGCGATGGTCGCGCGATTCTGCTGGGTGAGGTCGTCGGCAAGGACGGAAGGCGCGTCGACATTCAGCTCAAGGGCTCCGGCCGGACCCCCTTCTCGCGGCAGGGCGACGGGCGCGCAGCCCTAGGACCCGTCCTGCGCGAGTACGTCGTGAGCGAAGCGATGGCAGCGCTCGGCATTCCGACGACGCGCGCGCTCGCCGCTGTGGCGACCGGCGAGACGGTCGTCCGCGACGAGGCCCAGCCCGGCGCGATCCTCACGCGCGTGGCCTCGAGTCACATCCGGGTGGGCACCTTCCAGTTTTTTGCCGCGCGCGCCGATCGCGAGGCTCTGTCGACCCTGGCGTCGTACACGCTCCGAAGGCACTACCCCGACGCCGCTGGCACGGGCAACGACGCCCTTTCGCTCCTCGAGTGCGTCGTGCACGCCCAGGCGAACCTCGTCGCACGATGGCTCGGGGTGGGCTTCGTGCACGGCGTCATGAACACCGACAACACCGCCGTCAGCGGCGAGACGATCGACTACGGCCCGTGCGCCTTCCTCGATGAGTACGATCCGAACAAGACGTTCAGCTCGATCGATCATGGCCGTCGCTATGCGTTCGCGAATCAGCCGCGGATCGCCCTCTGGAACCTCGCGCGTTTCGGGGAAGCACTCCTCCCGCTGCTGGCCGACGAGGAGACCGAGGCCGCTCGTCTGGCGACCGAACGCCTGGAGCGCTTCTCCGTGCTCTTCGCAGCGGCGTACGATCGCGTCTTGCGCGCGAAGCTCGGGCTCATGAGCGAGGAGGAGGACGACCCTGCCCTCGCGGCCGACCTTCTGGCCCGCATGGCGTCGAGTCGCGTCGACTACACGATCCTCTTCCGCCGGCTGTGTGCCGCCGCCGAAGCTCCTTCGGAGGACGCGCAGATCGCCGCACTCTTCGACGACCCGCGTGTGTTCGAGCACTGGTCGGAGGCGTGGCGCCGTCGCCTGGCGAGGGAGGACGTCGCGCCCGACTCGCGCGCCGCCTCCATGCGACTCGCCAACCCCGCGTTCGTTCCGCGCAACCATCGCGTCGCGCAGATCATCGAGGCAGCCGGTCGACGAGACGACCTCGAGCCGTTCGAGACTCTCGTGCGGGTGCTCGGGCGACCGTACGAGGACCAGCCGGAGTTCGCGCACCTCGCCGACCCGCCGCGGCCGGAGGAGCGCGTTCTGCAGACGTTCTGCGGAACGTAGCCGCGTGTCCGCGACGCGAGCCAGTCCTATTGGCCCTGCGTGGTCTCGTCCTCGGGCTCCTCGGTGGCCGGCACCTCTGCGCTTCCGGCGGCCGCACCAGGCGTCGCCACGGGCGGAGCGAACGTCCGCGGTGGCTGCTGGCGCCAAGCCGGCACGGCAGCCCGGGCGGGCGGCGGCGACGCCGGCACCACCGGCAAATCCGTCACGTCCACCGTCATGTTGACCGCCGAGCCCGCCGCAGTCGGGGCCGTGGGCTCTGGAGGTGGTGCGTGCGCGCGCGAGGGAGCAGCCCGCGTAGCACGCGCGGCAGCAACCGACGGCGGGGTCACGTCGGCCGGGCGATCGGTCCACGGGTGCGTCAGCCGGAACGCGAGCCCGAGCCCCGCGAGGACGACGACGAGCACTATCACGGCACTCGCCAGGGCCGCGGATCCGCCGCGACGCGCGGGCTCCGGCACCAGGACCAACCTCTTGCTGACGCTCGTCGCTCCAGACGACGGCGGGGCCGACACCAGCGGGCCCCTAGAGGAGTCGCCGGTCCGCACATCCGTGCGCGCAGGCGTTGCGGTCAGCAGCCCGAGGTGGGCACTCGCGCGCGCCCCGACGAGAGCCCCTTCGCGCTCGGAGGCCTCCCTCATCCCGAGCGCGATGGCCTCCTGGCGCTCCCGCGCGCGATCTCCGACGTGCTCGGCGACGAAGGACCCGACGTCCGAGGCGTTCGTCTCGAGGCCCGCAGCGTGCATCGCCTGCTCGAGGGCCCGCTGAAGGTCGCGGGCCGTCGCGAAGCGCTCGTCCGGCCGCCAGGCGAGCGAGCGCAGGACGACGGCCTCCACGGCGGGGTGCACCGCATGTCCCAGTCGCCGCGGGGGCCTTCCGCTCATCAGCGCGCGGACGACCTCCACGTCGGTGTCGGCCTCGTAAGGAGGCTCGCCCGAGAGCAGGTGGTAGAGCGTCGCCCCGACCGCCCAGACGTCCGCGCGGCGGTCGACCGCGGGGCCGAGGACCTGCTCGGGCGCCATGTAACGCAACTTGCCCTTGACCGTCCCCGCGCTGGTCTCGTCAGCGATCCGGTCGCGCGCCTTCGCAAGGCCGAAGTCGATGAGCTTCGCGGCGCCCTTCGTGCTCACCAGAATGTTGTGCGGCGACACGTCGCGGTGCACGACGCCCGCATACTGCCCGTTGGCCATGCGAAGCTCGTGGGCCGCGTGCAGCCCTCCGCACACCTCCATCAAGAGGCGCAAAAGGATGCCATGAGGGATGCCCACGCCGTGGCTCTGCGCCGCGCGGTGGAGCGTCGACAGCGCGTCGCCGTCGACGTACTCCATCACGAGGTAGGTGATGTCGTCCTCCTCGCCGACGTCCAGGATCTGGGCGACGTTCGGGTGCTCGATGCGCGACGACACGTGGGCTTCGTCGAGGAACATGCGTTGGAAGCGCTCGTCGTCGGCGAACTTCGGGAGGATGGTCTTGACGGCGACCAGCTTCTCGAACCCGTGCTTGCCCGTTTGGCGGGCCATCCACACCTCGGCCATCCCGCCCTGCGCGATGGGGCAGAGCAGCTCGTAGCGATCCAGCTTGAAGCCCGGTGCGAGTGCCGAGCTGTATGGCTCCACGGTCACACCGTACCACCTCCCCGGTAGAGGATGTCGTGGCCCTGCCCCCCGAAAGTTACTCCTCGATCGAGGGGTGAGAGCACGGCCGCCCCCCGTTCAGCGCCGCCATCGCCTTGCACGCCGTCGCGGGCTCGGGCTCGCTGATGACCGGACCATCGCGAGGCTATCTGAGAGCGAACGTGAGCACGAGCTTGCTCGCAATCTCGGCGGCGATCAATGCGCCGCCGATGCCGAGCGCTGCCTTTCCACCCCGCGCGCCTGTCGTTTCCTTGAACGCGAAGACGAGCAGCGTGACTTCCCACACGATCATCACCAACGACAGCAACGTCACGAGGATCACGATCGGCTGCATCGCGGCGTGGGGGTGGATGCGGATCGTTCCCCCCGTCTCCATCTCGGCGATTTGGGGCATGTACTTCCCGAGCACCCACCTGCCCGATAAGGCAGCGACCAGGATATTGGGTGCGCGCGCAACGGCCGTCATGGCGAAGAGGTCCGCCGTACGGGGACGCAAGCGGAGAATCTTGGCCATGAGCCAAAAGCCACCGGCGAGCGACAGCCAATCCACAAGAGTCTCGACGATGATTTCCGAGGCCGAAGGCGGGCGCCCGAAATGAACGTCGAGGGCGCCGTCGAGGTGCACGCCTGCACCCATGCTCACCCCGGCGAGCACGACCAAGACGATTGCCCCCAGCCCGAGCGCCTTCGCCCCGCGCACCACTCCGAACGGATTGTAGAGTGCGTCCATCGACCGAGAGTACCAGCGCCGAGTGATGCCGTAAGCGGAGCGACGAGAGTGAAGCTCGCAGACGACCAGATCGTTCCGCGCAAGGGGCCGCGTCAGGTTACTTGCCGCACGTCGCCGAGGACGAGCAAGTCGTCTGGCAGGTCCCGCACGTGTCGCAGAAACTCGACATGATCGGCTGCGGGGAGGTGCTGGTCGTGTCGGTGGAGACGCCCAGGCACCAGTTCCAGTAGGTAATCGGGCTCGGATTGTCCTTGATGACCGAGTCGTCCATGATGAGCGTCGCGGCGGAGCCGTCGGCGGTCAAAAAGACCCCGGAACCGAACTCGTTCGCCGAGTTGTTCTCGACCAGGTCCCCGCACAGGGTCAGGTTGACGCCGTCGCCGCCGTCCTTGTAGATGGCTCCGCCGTTGCCGCCGGAGCCCACTTGGTCCCCGTTGCCGTCGTCGCAGCTGCAGTTGGTCGAGTCGACGCTGTTCGCCCCGGTCCCCACCGCGCTGTTGCCCTCGAACAGGCTGTTGTAGATGGAGGCCCCGACCCAGAGCATCCCGATGGCGCCCGCGTTGCTCGCGGTGTTGTTCTGGAACGTACTGTGGGCGACGTAGGAGAGCGTCCCAGACCCGTCCAGGTAGAGGGCGCCGCCGCCGGTGTCGGGCCCCAGCTTGGCCGCCTGATTGCCCGTGAAGATGGAGTCGATCACGCGCAAGCTGCCGTCCGCCATGTAGACGGCCCCGCCCTGGCCGTCCGTGTATCCGGTCGAGCACTGGCTGTTCGGCTGGGTGGTGCAGGCGGGGATCTGCTTGGTGCCGGTGGCCTTGCCGTTGCTCAGCTGGATGTGCTGCAGCGTGAGCGTGTCCTGGCTGGTGCGCCAGGTGGCGTGCACCCACGAGATGATCTGAACCGACCCACCTCCGTCCAAAGTGATCTCGTTGCCACCGTCGATGACGATGTGGACGGCAGTCCCGCCGGTGGATATTGGCGGCTTGAGCGTCGCCGTGACGGAGATGGTCACGGGGTTGGGGCCGCAGTTGAATGTGATGATCCCTCCGCCCTTCACCGCGGTGGAGAGCGCCTGGAAGGTGCAACTCGCCGGCGTGCCCGTACCGACCACGGTGGTGGGGTGGCTCGTGTCGACCGGCTGCGCCTCGGCAGGCAGCGTGAGCGTGGTGCAGGAGCCACTCGGATTTCCGGCGGTGGGAAAAGTCCCCGAGGACCCCGAGTCGCTCGACGCTCCGCTCGAAGCGCCCGCCTCACTGGAGACGGCGCCCGAGCTTCCGCCTCCACTCGTCGAACCGGAGCTCGCCCCGCTGCCGCTCGACCCCGCGCCGCTCGAAGCAGGCGCTCCGTCGGAGTCCGACTCCCCGCCGACGCCTAGGCCGCTGCCCGAGCTCGAGGTTCCGGACGCCCCTCCCTCGCTCTCGCCCGAGGCGCCGTTCCCGTGGGAGCCCGCGCTGCTGCTGCATCCGATTCCGAGCACGGTGGAGATCGCAAACGAAAACAAGGCTCGTTCTGCTCGCATCGTCGTCCTCCCGTCGGCAGCGCCTCGTTTGACGGTATCGAGGATCGGAGGCCCATGCCACGGGGGCGGCGCTCCTACACGTCGGCAACGGAGCATGCCGCAGTCGCCGTCCTGGCCAAGAGTGCATCAGCGAGACTCGTGGGGCGATTCTGGCTTGTCGACGCGCTGGTCGTCCGCGTGGTCCTTGAGGGCAGTCCGCCCACTATGGAACGCGAGCGACGCTCACGCTCTCCGCAATGCCCATCACCGGCGGGCCGCCTTGACCGGCGCCGGCATCAGGCCCTGCGGGGTTCGTTCCCGAGCAAGGGGCTCCTTCCTGGAGCCAGGAAAGTACGGTGTTCTTGTCGGACGGCGAGAGCGCGCCGCCCCGCGGCATGGCGCCCGAGGTGATGGCGCCCTGCACGGAAGTGGCCGACTCCTGCACGTCCCAGCACGTCGACCACTGCGTTGCGTGGCATCCCGAACAGGACGCCGCAAAGACGGCCTCGATGTTCGTGCGGCCCGTCCACCCGTCATCCGAGTCGGCGTCCGTGTCGGACCGCGCCGAGGGCGCGGCGGAGCACGCCTGAAGGACGGCCGCGCAAAGACCGATGCGGAACGCAGCCGTTCCCTGGCGGGCGCAGAACGCCATTGCGCGGGGGAGAAAGGAACGGGGCGATCGCACGACTCAGGAGCAGAGCAAGCGGCAGACCAGCACCTGGGGCAGATGCCTCGTCGCCAAGTGCGCGTCACGGCTCGGGTGCCTAAGTGTCAACGTGTGCCAGGCAGGTCCGTTTGCGCCACCGCCGTCAGGGTGGGAACGGGGGCAAATAATTGACCTCCGGCCGGCGTGTTCGGCGCCTACCCTCGGAGCGCGGAGACTCTCCAACATGCACCCGTCGGCTCGAACACACGGCCCCAAGCTGCTCGGCCGGGCAATCCCCGTCCTTCCGGCCACCCTGCTGCTCGCGAGCGCCTGCGATCAGAGCTCCTCGCATCCCGAAGCGCCGCTCGCGAGCGAAGACCAGACCGACGCAGGACCAACCAGCGGATTCGACAGCTCCTCGAGCAGCGGCGGCGGCACCGCGTCCAGCAACGACACCGGCACCGGGACGGGGTCCGATGATGCCACAGCGGCCGGAAGCGGATCCGGCGGCATCGTCAACGAAGGGGGCAGCGTCGGCAGCAGCGGTGCGAGCGGAAGCAGCGGTGGCGCGGGCGCCGGCGATGCCGGCACGGACGCTGGGGCGGTATGCGTCACATCGGCCGCGATGGGCAGCTGCGGCCCATACCTCTACCCGGCCATCACCGGCAGCGACGGCAGCAACACCACCGTCGGGCAGGACGTGTGGAACCCGATATCCGGATGGTCCCAGACGCTGCACGCGACCAACCCCGGCAACTGGTACGCGACGGCCAACCTGCCCGCCGACAACACGGCCGTCGTGTCGTATCCCAACACGGGAGAGAGTTACGACTCGAACCTGCTTACGGGCTTCTCGTCCATCTACTCGTCCTTCTCGGAGACCATGAACCCAACCGCCGCGACCCGCGCCGAAGCGGCCTATGACATCTGGCTCAACAACTGGAACAACGAGGTGATGGTCAGCACGACATGGTCAACCGCGGCGGGCCGTGCGGCCCCGTGCTGGCCACGGTCAGCTTCGGCGGGAACGGCGGCGTCCCGGTGCAGAGCTGGATCCTATGCCAATACGGCTCCGAGCTGATCTGGCAGGTCGCCGGCTCCGGCGATGTGTACGGCGAGCAGTCCGGCAGCGTGGACATTCTCGCCATGCTCACCTGGCTGGTGAATAACGACGGCTACCTGCCGCAGGGCTCCTCGCTGACCGCGATCGGCTACGGCTTCGAGATATGCAGCACGGGTGGGGCAGACGAGACCTTCCAGGTGAAAAGCTTCACGCTCACCAGCAGTCCTTGAGCTCCAGTGCGCTGCATTGGACGGCCGAGCCAGGCTCGCGAAAGCCTACGAGGCCTGCGTCAAGAAGGCGGCAACCTCAAAGGCGTGCAAGACGAAGTGCCAGTAGCCCGCCGCAGTGCCTTGACAACGCCACGCCGTAAGCCTCAGATACGGGCATCATGAGTACGCCGTGCGCATCGAGAGCAAACCGTCTCCGTGACCTCCTCGGGGCGGCCGTCGTGGCCGTGGGTGTTTGCTTCACGTTGACTGCCGACGCGCGGCCGGAAGCGTCGCAGGCGCCGGCGGCGCCGCTGGCCGAGCGGCTGCGTGAGGCGAACGATTCGCTTCGTCGCATTGCCCCGCCGGACAGCGACTCTGCCGCGAGGTCCGACGCCGACCCCGCGCACAACGGCAGCGTGCGTTGGGGGAACTACTTCGGCAACTTCAACCCGTGGCGCAACTGGAACAACTGGCCGAACTGGCACAACTTCAATCAGTGGCACAACTTCTAAACGGTGGGCGCCGATTCCCAGCCCCAGGCTGACGCCGCGCGTTCCACGATGATCCCTCCCGGGACCAACATCGAGCTGCTGATCCTCCAGCCGACGCCCTTCTGCAACATCGACTGCGACTACTGCTACCTGCCGAACAGGGCGGACACCACGAAGATGCACCCGGACGTCGCGCGCGCCGCGGCAGCGTGCGTCGTCGAGGCCGGGCTCGTCGGACCGCGCGTGTCGATCGTCTGGCACGCAGGTGAACCGCTCACGATGGGCCTGGCGTCGTTCGAGGCGCTCGTCGACGCCGTGAACGGCGCCATCCCCGCGAGCACGGAGGTGACCCACCACGTGCAGACGAACGCGATGCTCATCTCGAGCGACTGGTGCGACCTCTTCGAACGAAAGTCGATCCGCATCGGCGTCAGCGTCGACGGACCGGCGTTCCTCCACGACGGGCACCGGCGCACCCGCTCGGGTAAGGGCACGCACGAGCGCACGCTCGCGGGCATCCGCCTCCTCATCGAGCGGCGGATCGCCTTCCACGCCATCGCCGTCGTGACCGGCGAGACGCTCGATCATCCCGACGAGTTCTACGACTTCTTCTCCCCGCTGCCGGTGCACCTGCTCGGCCTGAACGTCGAGGAGATCGAAGGTACTCATCACCGGTCGAGCCTGCAGGGCCTCGCGATGAAGCCTCGGTATCGGCGCTTCATGGCGAGGCTCTTCCAACGCGTGCAAGAAGACGGGTTCAAGCTGGCCGTGCGGGAGTTCAACTCGGCGATGGCGGCCGTACGCTTCTCGGGCGAAGCGATGTCGCCGGCGAGCGATCAGCAGAACGTCCCCTGGCGGATCGTGACCGTGGACTGCAGCGGTCAGTACACCACCTTCTCACCCGAGCTTTTGGGCCTCCCCTGGGGCGAGGACACGTTCGTGATCGGCAGCGTCCAGGAAACCCCGATCCATGCGGCCGCCGCGTCGGACAAGTTCCAGCGGCTCGAGGGCGAGATCGCGGCCGGCATCCGCGCGTGCGAGGCCGGGTGCGAGTACTTCCAGTACTGCGGCGGCGGCGCCCCCGTGAACAAGTACTCCGAGAACGGCTCGTTCGCGTCCACGGAGACGATGTTCTGTCAGCTCACGCGCAAGGTCGTCCTGGACGTGGTCGCAGAGGAGCTTGCGCAGGCGGGGCGCTCACCGCGCGTTCGGGTGACCGCGCCGTGACCGCCTCGATGGTCCCGGCGCCGCTCGCGCGCGACCTGCGGCATTGGTCGTCGTGCGCCCGGATGTGGCGGCTCGAGACGTCGCATCGGGGCGAGGGCCATCGCGCCGTCTCGCGCGGAGCCCGTCTCGAGGACCTCGAAGCCCTGGCCGCGAAGAGCCCTCGCCGCTCGATGGACGAATCCGCGCCGACGTTCTTCCGCCTGCCGGACGGCATCCGCGACGAGGCCCAGTCGATCGATCCGGGGCTGCTTCTCCACGCCGGGGCGGACCCCGAGACGCACCGCTTCATCGAGCGGTTCGCCGGCTACCTCGAGTTCCTGGGCCTCGCACTGGAGACGAAGGCGATGCGAGCTCGGGCGTGCATCGTGGCGCCCGCGGCCGTCTCCAGCGAAATCGTCCGGCCTTTTGCCGACCCCGAGAGCCGCGAGGACGACACGGTGGTCTGCTGCAATCTGTCCGAGGCCCCCACGCGGATAGCCTTGCGGGGTGACCCACCCGAGGCGTTGTGGCCGGCGGCGGATTCCATGTCGGACTCGATTGCACTCGCGCTCGAGATGGGCGAGTGTCTGGTGGGCCTGCGGTGCTCGATTTTGGGTTACATCCCGGACGAGCAGGGCGAGCCGACGTTGTGGTTCGAGTGCCTTCTGCGAAACAAGAGCTCCGGAGCAAGGTCGCCATGAGACTGACTACGTCGTTCGTTGCTTGTCTGGCCATTGTCGGAGGTTCGGGGAATGTCGGATGCGGCGGCGATATGTGCCCTGCCGCGGCGCCTCCGCCGCCTGCACCTATGGCGATGACGCCCCCGCCGCCGCCCGCGCCCGTGGCTTCAGCCCCGCCGCCGGCCCCCATGCCTGCGCCTGCCCCGCCCAACCCGATGGCCGCGGCCGACGCGACCGCCGTCGCGTTCGCCGGCGACGTCGCCAAGGCGCTCTCCAACGTGCTCTCGACCGAGGAGACCGCGATCCCCGCGGCGTGGGCCAACCGCGTGGGCGCCCCCAGCGAGGGTTTCAAGAAGGCGTTCAACAAGCTCCTGCCGGATGGCAAGGGGGACCTCGTCGCCACGCTGCTCGACGTGGGCGCCGTGACGGCCCCGCCCGGTGTGCGTGCCGAAGTGCAAGCCAAGCTGATCGTGCTCGCCGACGGGCGCGTGCGGTTCTCCACCATCGCCGCGCGCGACGGCAAGACCGTCGACGCGAACCCGACGCCGAGCCTCGCGACGTCCGAGCCCGCGGTGGCCAGCATGCTCGGCGACTTCATCAACCACCTGGCGACGGGACCGTGCCAGGTACCGTTCCTAAGCGGCGAAGAGCTTCTGGCGCTTCCCACGCCGCTTCGCGGCGAGCTCGGCGCCGATCTCCCGACTACCGCGGCCGCGTGCGAGATTATCCGCGGTCACAAAGACGCGACGTGGGGCCCGATCCTCGAAGCGGCGGTCGTCGTGCTCAAGCACGCGGATACGCACGTGGCCATCGCGGCGCACTTCCACTCGGACGCGTCGTCGGGGAAGCTCGTCCTTACGCCGGTCGACGTGGTGCCCGTGACGGGCAAGTCGATGGAGCTCTCGTGGGCGTCGGAGGGACCTCCGCCGCAGAAGGGCAAGCCGCCGGTCGCAGCCTCCGGGGCGCCGGCCCCCGCGAAGAAGTAGCCTCCGCAGCGCAGCCTCAGCGACGGTGGCAGCGTGCCGGCCCACGTCCGACGGCGGTGGCTGCCCTACCTTGAACGAGAGACTTCACAGGCACGGATGGTCTCACGCCAGGCATGGCAGGGCGCATGCTCGGCGTGGGTGGTCTCACGCCTGGCGTGGGTGGGGGCACGCTCGGCGTGGGTGGGGGCACGCCAGGCATGCGGGCATCCACGCCAGGCGTGGGGGGTGGCACGCCTGGCGTGGCAGGGCGCACGCCTTCGATGCCCCCAGGCACGCCTGGCATGAGGGCACGCACGCCTGGCGTGGATGCGTCCACGCCTTGGATGACAGGGCCCACGCCTTGGATGACTGCACCCACGCCAGGCGTGGATGCCCGCGCGCCTTCGATGGCCGTCGAAAAGCCGAGCGATTCCGAGGGCTCCTGAAAATCGACCGGAGCCCTCAAAAGAATGCCCGTCGACGGCGAATCGGGATTCGGGCATCACGGCGGCGCCCGTGACCAGGACTCTGGCGATGCGCCTAACGCCGTCTCCTCCTGAGCCACGCCGAGGCGAGCGCCAGAAGAATCAAAGGCGATGTGACGCCTGCTTGACCCCCTGATGCGCGGCACCCGCAGCCGCCCTTGGCGCTCACGGGGCCGGCTTCCGCTGGGCCACCGTCGGCCGCGGGCGCTGTCCCTGCGCCGGCTCCGGCGCCGGCATCTTCCGGGACACTGCCGGCGTCGACCTGGCTCCCTCCGTCACCACCGGTGCCGGTGCCGGTGCCTCCGTCGACGGAACCCGTTCCGCCGTAGCACGCATCGCCATCGAAGGTCGTCACGTTCGTCGTTCCGTTGGCCGTGCTCGAGGTGAAGCAGCGCAGAGCTGGGATCTGGTGCACGTGACCTCGGGCGGCCGTGGCGGTGGTGTTCGCCCAGTCCGCGAAGTCACCGCCCGTCACATCCGGGCCGATCGGAGGCCAAGCCACGACTCCGGCGGAGCCGCTCCCCCACCATGCAGGTTTCGCCGAAAGGTAGAAGCTCGGGGGGAGCGTCTGCGTTCCGCCCGACGTCCACTGGAAGGTGCCGTTGGTGCAATCCATGACACCGTCGTAGAGCATCGTCGTGTCCGGGTTCGTCGAGCCTGAAGAGTCCCCATCGTCGTAACCCACCGAGATGCATGCCGGCGTATTGGGCGTGGCTGGGTAGACCTGCCTCGCCGCGGCCTTCTGCATATTGACCAGCGCGTCGGATCCATCGATGACCCCGACCATGTTGTTGAACTGAGAAAGAGTGTCGACTTGAAAGGCAGCGGCGTTGGCAGTTTCCTGCGTCGTGCTGCCCGTCTCCAGCGCGCCGCGGGCATCGAGCGGAGGCAGGTAGGTGTTCGCGCCGGTCGAGTAGCCCCTGAAGATCGTGCTGTGGCTGGAGGTGCCGTGGATCTCGTCGGCCTGCCAGTGCGTCGTGATATTCCCCTCGAAGAGGTTCATCATCGGATGCGCGCCGTGGAAGGAGAAGTCCTCGAGCTGCCAGGTCAACGACGTTTCGTGGTAGTTGCCCGTAGAGTAGTTGTAGCCAAGGACGTTCCCGGAGGCGCCGAACTCCAACATGACGCTGGTGTGTTGCCGCCAGAAGATGTTGTTTTCGATGAGGTTGGCGCTCGCTTTGAATCCGAGCCGCAGCTCGTCGTCCGTCGCGCCCGGCCCGTGATTGAAGCCGTCGTGAAAGAAGCTGTCTCGAACCGTGTTGTGCATGCTGAACTGGATCCACATGTGGGACCCTTCAGCGAAGTCGCTCTCCACGTTCTTGACCCAGCTGTAAATCGTGCCGGTCATGTTGACGTTGGAGCTATAGCCGTCTCCCGAGATGTTCGTGACCTGCGCACCAGAGGCCGAAATCTTGAGGTTCTCGAGACCCCCGCCGGTGCATCCAGCGGCGAACGGAAAGGCCAGAGGAGAGCTGGTGTACCCGATGTAGAGCGAGTCGCTGAGCGTCAGTGTGTTCCCGTTGACCGCGGTGACCTGGACGGTTTGACCGGAATCGCCACCTATGCCGCCGTTGCAATAAGTGCAGGCACCTTCCTCGCCCACGTCCGTCATGTAGCTCAAGTCGGTTTGCGTGAGGACGAGCAGCGTGCCCTCTTTTATCCCCGTCGCGCTGGCCACCGTGATCTGCTTCGAGCCTTGCGTGGTCCACCGGTAATCGCCGTACTCGTTCCGGGGTTCGGTTCGGGTCCGTAGGGGAACGACGACTGGGTTCCAAACTGGACCACGGGCACGTTGTCGACCATTCCGGTCTCGGCGATGATCGTCTGCGTGGGGCCGGAGCCGCGCAGCGTGACGTTGCTCGGAACCATGATCGTCGCGCCTGCCGTCTGGTAAGTGCCCGGATTCAACATCATCACTTGACCGCTGGGGCAGCCGGCAAGAGCGGAGTTGATCTGCGCGACGGTTACGGATTGAACGAAGCTCGGTGCTTGTCCGGCCCCGCCCAGCGTGGAGCAGATCGTCGTGCGCGCGGGAATGGGCCCCGCACCCGCCGTGCTCCAGTCGGTGGCCCTCGTCGGGTCTACGATCCCCATCCATGGCTGGGCGCGGACGACCGTCGTGGTCAGGACCGACGCGGAGACGAAGGCGAAGACGAACCGCAACGGGGTCATCATGGTTCAGGCTAGCCCTATCGTGACCGCATGCCGAGGAGAAGGACGGGGTATCCGGTTGGCGTGCCGTCGCTCCTCGACGCGGGCGGGCCCTGATCAACCTGATGAGTCTCGCTGGGGGCCTTCTAGCCCCGGGCTCACCGGCTAGAGTCGCGCGGCGAAGTCGTCCTCGGGCGAAGCCCATCGCATGCGTGCACGGTGTCTCAGCCGCGTGCCCAGGTGATGAGCGGAAGCTCCCCCGGAACCTTCACGCCCGGATGCGTGGGAATGACGCTTATTCCGCATGCGGAATAACCAATAGGCGATTGCGCGACGGCCCCCGTGGAGCTCGACACGGAGGCGAGGCCGAGTTCGACACGGTGGCGCAATCGTCCCCTTGGACGGAGCTGCTGCGCGGCAGCGACGAGGCGCGTCAGAGCGGGCTATGGGCAAGAAGCCCGTGGGGGCCGTAGACAGCCAGCGCGCGGGCGCAGCGGAAGCGATTTCGGGACACGAGTGGGCAGGCGAAGGTGGCGAGCAGGGTGCGCGGAGTGTTCGCGTTCGAGGTGAACCCGGGGTGGGATGCGGGGAGCGGGAGATTCGGCCATGCGAAGGACACACGTCGAGTGGGCGACCGCTTGTACGCCGACGCAGAGGAGCCTGCGGTGGTGGAGTCTCACGCCGCCTCCGGTGGAGCGCGCGCTTTCAGGTCGAGGGGGCGCCGGACCACGGCCATCGCGCCGCAGGCGGGGCAACGGCGCAGGTCGATGCCCGTGAGCTCGCAGAGGAGCTCACGCCAGGGGAGGTCGGCGGCCGGTGCAGGAGTCGGTGCCCCGTCGGGGGAGCGTTGGAGTGACCGGTCCAGCAGTCGGCGCGCCTGCTCGAGCGTGGTGGTGGCGTGCCTGGGCGCCATCAGCCCGTAGTGGCGGATTTTCACGAAGCCGGCAGGCAGCACGTGCTGGACGAAGCGCGTGAGGAACTCGTCGGCGTCCAGCGTGACGCTCTTGCCGTTCTTGGTGCGGAAGGTGACCTTGCCGTCAGCGAGGGAAACCAGGCGGCGGTTGCTGATACCAATTCGATGGGTGTAGCGGCCGAGGTAACGCACGACCTGCTCGGCGCCGCCGAAGGGGCGTTTGGCATACACGACCCAGTCGGTGCGCGCGAGCTGGTCGAGCAGGCTACGCAGCCCCGTGGATGCAATCGGCTCCGGGCCGAGGTCGAGGAGCCTACGCTGATGGGCACGGCGAAGCTTGGCGAGCAGCTTGCCCCGAAAGAGCGCCCCCATCACGCGCACGGGCAAGAGGAAGTCGCGCTTGCAGCTTCGCCATGCTGTGGCGTCGTCGGTCAGTCCGCCGCCGGTGACGATGCAATGCAGGTGCGGATGAAAGGCCAGCTCCCGCGTCCAGGTGTGCAGCACCGCGGTGAGGCCGAGCTGGGCCCCGAGCCATTTCGGATCGCGGCCGAGCTCGAGCAGCGTCTCGGCCGCGGCCTCGAAGAGCATCTCGTACAGGCGCTGCGGATTTCGTCGCGTCAGTGAGCGCAGCGTGGCCGGCACCGTGAAGACGACGTGGAAGTAGTGCGTCGGCAGGATGCGCTCCATGCGGCTCGCCACCCATCGCGCTTGCGCCAGCGACTGACATTTCGGACAGTGCCGGTTGCGGCACGAGTTGTACGAGGGCTCCCGCCGGCCACACTCAAGGCACACGTCCAGGTGGCCGCCGAGTGCGGCGGTGCGGCAACGCTCGACGGCGCGCAGCACCGCACGCTGATCGGTGGACAAGGGGTGGGCGCGTCGGAACGCCTCGCCGTGCTCGCGCACGATGTCGGCGAGCTCCAAGGCAGGGCGAGTCGGCGCACCCGCGGCGCCGCCGTGGCCGTGCACGTACGCGGCGTGCTCAGCGTCCGGGGGGCAACAAGGGTGCCGAGGGCGCGGCCGTGGCCGGAAGCCGATCGAGAGGGCTGACCAGTTTGCCCACGCGCGCGACGCTCACGTGCAGGTAGAGCGAGGTGCTGCGCAGCGAGGCGTGTCCCATCAACACCTGGACGGTGCGCAGGTCCACGCCCTGCTCGAGCAAGTCGGTCGCGAAGCCGTGCCGGAGCGTGTGGGGGGTCACCCGCTGGGCGATGCCGCACCGACGCGCTGCCTTGCGCAGCGCCATCGCGACCGCATCCCGGCTGAACGTGTCCGCTCGGCCACATCCAGGGAAGAGCTCAGGCCCGGACGGACGTCGCACTCGCCAATACGCACGCAGCGCTTCGAGCAGCCGCGGCGAGAGCATCACGTACCGCTCCCGTCCCCGCTTGGCGTGCCGAATGTGAACAACCATGCGACCGCTGTCGATGTCCTCAACCCGCAGCGCGCACGCCTCGCTCACGCGTAGACCCGCGCCGTAGGCGAGCATCAAGACCGTGCGCACGGTGATCGAAGAGACGGCGGCGAGGAGCCGTGCGACGTCCGTGGCGGACAGAAGCACCGGCAGCCGCATCGGCTGCTTGCGCCGCGGCATGCTCGCCATCACCTCGGGTCGTACGACCACCACGTCGTAGAGAAACTTGAGCGCGCCGACGTACACGTTGTGGGTCGAGGGGCTGACTTTGCGATCGTGAACGAGGTGCAGCAGGAACCGCTCGACATCGGGGCGGCCGAGCTGGTCGGCGCAACGGCCTGCGAACCGCTCGAACCGGCCGATACACCGGCGGTAGGTGCTGCGCGTATTGGCGGGCGTGCCTCTCAAGTCGAAGGCACGCTCGAGGCTTTCTTCGATCGTCATCGGAGCTCTCCTGGTGCGCAAGCGCCCGAATGCCGGACGCTGCGGACCCCCAGGGTCGCCCCAACGACAACTCCCCTTCCGTCCCGCCACCGCGTGGACGGCCTTCAGCACCCCTCTCGCGCGCTCGGGCGCGCGCCACGACGTGTCAGGTCACCAAGCTGCCGCGCAGCGGCTTCGTCCAAGCGGCATTATCCCGCGCGCCGGATTATCCCGCTTGGGCGGACGGAGTGCGCGCGAACAGGGGGAGCCCTGCTCCGAGCGAGGACTCG
>CAWKAF010000056.1:0-230482 GCA_963847465.1 uncultured delta proteobacterium
CGCCCGCCAGCACATCCGCCGGGAGCGTGACCGCGGTGATGTGCTCGCCCGCGTTGCTGCTGAAGGCGACGATGTCCGTGAGGTAAAGCTCGCCCTGGGCATTGTTGGGCGCGAGCGTCGCCAAGGCTTCGCGCAAGAGGGCGATGTTGGCCACGTAGATACCGGCGTTGATCTCGCGAACGTCGCGCTCGTCCTGGCTACGAAGGTCGCGGTCCTCGCGAATCTCCACGACCTGCCCGCCCTTGCGCAGGACCCGCCCGTAGCCCGCGGGATCGTCCACCAGACACGTCGCGAACGAGAGCGCCACCGGGACGCTCGTGCTAAGGAGGGGGCCAGTGACCGCGCGCAGATGCTCGCCGGTGACGAGCGGCACGTCGCCGTTCATGACGAGCACCTCGAGGGCTTCCTTCCCGATAGTGGCCAGGCCCACCCGCGCGGCGTCCCCGGTCCCGCGCTGTTGCTCCTGGACGGCGGTACGCACCGGCCGGCCCTTGAAGGCACGCGCCAGATAGTCCTCGACCTTGTCTCGTCCCTGCCCGACGACGACCACCACCTCACCGCAGCCGGCGTCGAGCGCCGCTTGCACGCCGTAGTGCACGATGGGTAGCCCGCAGACGAGGTGCATCATCTTCGGCACCGCGCTCTTCATCCGGGTCCCCTGCCCCGCCGCGAGAACGATGCCGGTCGTCGTCTGCATGGGATCCCCCGTGGGAGAGGGAGAATGTTGGCGGTTCTCGCCCCCTAAGGCAACAGGTCGGGCAAGGGAGGCGCCGGCAGAGGGCCGTTCGGGATCGGCTCGTTCGACGCCGTGAGTGCGTTCGCGCTGGCGGGCGCCGCGACGTTGGTCGGTACATAGACGACGACCGCATCGCCGGGCTTGAGCGTGTCGCCGCGCGGCCTGCGGTTGATCCGCTCCATCGTGCGCGGCTGGACGTCGAACCGCTTGCCGATCGACTCGAGGGTCTCGCCCTCGCGCGCCGCCACGGTCACTCGCTTGAAGCCCTTGTCGTGCTCCAGCGAAGCAAAGAACTCGTCCGAGCCCACGGCGAGCACGCGCACGTCGGTCTCGGGCACGACGACCACGCGCGAGAGGTCTGCGTCCGGTCGGACGAACGCTTGAAGGGTCATCCCCTCCGCGAGGCGTGCGCTCGGATCGAGCCCGTTCCAGCGACGTAGATCGTCGGCCGATACGTGCAGGACGGCCCCTATCTCCTTCAGATTGTCGCCGACGAGCACCCGGTAGAATACGCGCTTGTAGTCCGGGTACACGAACACGTCGGACGGGACGACGATGCTCTGCTTCGGTCCGGTCGGAACGACCGCCCCGCCGGGCACCGTGCCGGATGCCGCATCGACCCGTGGGACGAGCAAGACCGTACCGCCGCGTACCGCTTCACCGGGCGCGATCGCGTTGAGGTCGACCAGCCGCTGCGTCGTCGTCCGGTGCGCCGCCGCGACCTGATCGAGCGTCTCGCCGAAGCGAACGACGTAGCGATCGAGTGTCGGCTGGGTCCCCCGGATCCGTGCGAGCCCCTGGGCGGCTACCGCTCCCTTTCCCTGAGGCACCTTCACCGCGTACGCCGCGTCGCCGTCGGCCGCAGGCGGCGTGCGGGCTGCGCGAAGCTCGGGGTTCAGTCCCTCGATGTCCTTGGGGGCACAACCGACTGCCTGGGCCACGAGGGCGAGTGGAGTGCCCGGCGGAACATTGACTTCGTCCGTCTCGCTTGGTGCGTCGACGACTACGTCGGTCAGACCGAAGGCCGCGAGGTTGTGCGCGACCACCGCCGACGCGATGATCTTGGGAACGTAGAGCGTGGTCTCCCACGGGAGGGTCCCTTCGGTGTGGGAGAGGGACCAGAAGTCATTGGTGTTGTAGCGCCGGACGACGGACGCCAGACCCGCATAGCCCATGTTGTATCCCGCGATCGCGAGCTCCCAGCTTCCGAAGCGCCGGTGAAGGTCCCCGAGGAAGTCGACCGCCGCGTCGGTCGCCAGCGTCGGACTCAGGCGCTGATCGAGCCACCGGTCGACCACGAGACCGTAAATGCGACCGGTCTCGGGCATGAACTGCCACAGGCCCGCGGCCCCCACCATCGACCGCGCCGTGGGCTCGAAAGCGCTCTCGATCATCGCCACCCAGACGAGATCCGCGGGGAGCGACTTGCGACGCAGCGACCGCCGCATCATCTCGCGCCATCGCCCCGAGTGCCGATACAGATTCGCAAAGGTCGTGCGTCCGCGCGGGTCGTCCCGGAAGAACTCGAGGTACCGGACGACGTGCTCGTCCCATCGCACGGGAAGGTCTGGCAGCTCGAGATGCGTCAGCCACGACAGATCGACCCCACCGTCACTCGCCGGAGGCGACGGCGGCGCTCCGGGCGGAGTCCCGGAGGCGTGGACCCGCGGGTCGCTCTCGGAGGGAATCGACAGTGGCAGATCCGAAGGCCACGAGCTTCCTGGAGCCGGAGACGCCGGGGGGAAGAGCTCCTGCTCTGCCTCTCGCAACGTTCGAAGCTCGGGGCTCTCGACGCCGACGGAAGCATCGTCCGACGTCGGCCCCCCGGCGATGGCTCGACGGGCCGCGGCGTCTCCGACCCGAGCGACCTTGCCGTTGCCCTTCGTCGGCGGCTTCGCCGGAGACCTGGCTATCGCCCCGGGCCTGGCAGAAGGATGCGGATCGGCCGCTTCTGCCGCCGAAAGAACAAAGAGCAGAGCGCAGCCCACACCTATGGCCACGCGACGCGCGCAACACGTCGCCATGCCGCCAAAACTTCGCACGCGCGCTGGGGGTGGTCAAATCTTCGGGAAGTCCTCGCCGAGCGGCGGCAAGTCGTTCTCGTCGTAGCCCGTCGGCACCTGCCAGATCTCTTGCGTCGGCGGGTACATGTCGTGCGACGACTCGATCCGTCGGGCGCCGGTCCGGTAGGACAGCACACGGGTCCGGAGGATCTCCATCCCGTCGATGCCCTTCTGCTTGCGCTTGGGCGCCTCGAGGCCCGGTTCTTCGACGACCTTGCGCGCGAACGCGGTGGTCGAGAGCACGTCGCGACCGAACGTCACGATCACCGGCTTGTCTGCTCCGAGCAGATCCATGCTGATCCGGTTGCCGAGGACACTCGCATGCACCACGACCGGGAACGAGAACGGGTTTCTCAGCTTGAGGTCCACCGTCGGATATACGACCGTCGCGTCGAGTCCGGCTTCGATGTACCCGCTCGGACGGGAGTGCGGCAAACGCTGGACGATGTCGAGGCCCCCGAAGACGGCGAGGGCGTGAAGGGTCGATGCCACCTGGCAAGTCCCTCCGCCCGTGCCCTCGACCATCTCGCCCTTGAATATCTCGAACGACTTCTTGAACCCGTTCTCTTCGATGCGCGCGCCGACGATGTCGTTGAAGCTGACGAGCTGCCCTGGCTCGACGACCAGTCCGTCGACGTGCGACGCCGCGACCTCGATGTTGCGCGCCCGCGGCCCCTGGTCCCCGTGGCGGGAGAAATACGTGCCGAACGACGCAAGCACGTGGGACACGTCGACCCTCCCGAGCGAGGCGCGAGTCACGCTGGGCACGACGCGCGCGAACGGAAGGTCGATCTCGCTCTGGGAAGGATCGACCGCCACCCGCGCGACCGCGGCGGCCGCCTGGTCGAGGTCCAGCGATCGGCCGTCGCGCTCTGGGACGATCTGGTGATGATCGAGGTCGAGACGCGCATCGGCTGCCGGCGTGTCGAGGTCGTCCTTGAACTGGACGAGGCGTTCGATCGCGGCCCTCGGGTCGACGCTCGGCTCGAGAGGCACGTCCATCTCGCCCCGCCTCGCCCGATCCGCTGTCCGGGCCTGCGTCAGCATGTCGTCGGCGCGCCCCAGGTGCAGCACTCGCTCCGCCACGGTGTCGACGTCGACCGAGACGCCGAGGTCACCCAGGGTCGTCTCGAGGACGAGCCGCGACGCGTCGCCATCCTGAACCATGAGACGAACGCGTCGCTGCAGGAGGGTGACGGCGCGAAACTCCGCGAGCGCCCGTACGCTCCTCACCGCGGTCAGCGCCTCGCCGTCGATCCGCACGCCTGGCAATGCCACTTCCGGGTCCCCAGCCAGCGCCAGCGGCCACCACCGAGCCACCGCGGCCCAAGCCGCCCCGCCGCCTGCGGCCGCGAGCGCTCCCAGTACGCACAGTCGCAGAAGAACCGAGCGAGCCACGGCGTCTCTCCGAGCGTCTCAACGCTCCCGCGAAGTATCCGTCATCCACAAGGCCTTGACAAAGTTGCGCGTTAGGATGGGCTTTTCCGAGGTGGTCACTCCGCGATGAAAGCCTGCCCGCAGTGCCACCTCCGCTATCCCGAGGAGGCCACCTTCTGCTTCCTCGATGGCGCGGCGCTGTCCAAGATGCTCGACCCGGTGGTCGGCAAGACGATCGCCGGCCGCTACGTCATCGAGGGCCTGCTCGGCGAGGGAGGGATGGCACGGGTCTACGGCGCGCGTCACAAGCTCGTCGACCGTCCGTGCGCCGTGAAGCTCATGAACCCGATGTACGCAGCCGACAGTACGGTGCGCGAGCGCTTCCGCCGCGAAGCGAAGAGCGCCCAAGCGATCGCTCACCCAAACGTCATCGAGATCTTCGACCAGGGCGAGACGGACGAGGGCACGCCGTACATCGTGATGGAGCTCCTCGACGGTCAGACGCTCTCGGCGCTGATCGACGGGGGGCCGATCGCCGCTTCTCGCGCGATCCCGATCATGATCCAGGTGGCTCGCGGCATCGCGCGCGCGCACG
This sequence comes from uncultured delta proteobacterium, assembly GCA_963847465.1. GTDB lineage: Bacteria > Myxococcota_A > Polyangia > Polyangiales > Polyangiaceae > Palsa-1150. Next base: position 4,772 of record CAWKAF010000056.1, read on the forward strand.
ACCTCGGCGTCGTGCACCGCGACCTCAAGCCGGAGAACATCTTCGTCTGCCGCCGGCCCGACGGGTCCGACCTCGTGAAGATCCTCGACTTCGGCATCGCACGCTCCAAGAGCGACACCCGCCTGACCACGGCCGGGGAGCTCTTCGGCACGCCGCAGTACCTGGCACCCGAGCGCATCGTGAAGGGACGAGGCCGGCCCCAGCGTCGACCTCTACGCGCTGGGGGTCATCTTCTTCGAGATGCTGACGGCGCAGGCTGCCCTTCGAAGCCGGCGATGCGGCGACCTTCCTCATCAAGCACATGAAGGACACGCCCCCGGCGCCGCGAAGCGTGGACCCGAACATCCCTGAGAAGCTCGACGCGCTGATACTCGCAGCTCCTCGAGAAGGACCCGCTGGCCCGCCCCGTCGACGCGCACCGGATCGAGCAGGATCTCGTCGGCATGGCGCAAGCACTGGGCGTCCGCATCCCTCCCGAGCGCGGAGAGCGATCCGGCCAGCTCGCGGCCCGTGGCGCGGACGCTGCCGCTCGATCGGCGAGCGAGCAGTGGCTGAGCGCGTCGAGGTCTTCGAGCAGATGCTCGCGCCGGACCTACGGGGCGACGCCGCGGCCGGACCAGCAGAGCACGCTGGCGGAGCTGAAGGCGCTCGTCCGGCAAGCTGGGCGAGGTGCGCGAGCGCGAGCGCCAAGGAGCAGCGCTCGCTCGAAGACATCGACACGCGCGGCCGCGACGGGCGGCAGAGGTTCGGGTTCGCCGTCGATGCACTGGGGCTCGACACCTCCAAGGCGAAGGACGAGGTGCGCGTGGCGCGCACGGAGCTCGAGCGTCTCTCCGGGGACACCAAGGTCGCGCTCGCGGCGTACGTGGAGGTCCAGCGGGAGCTTCTGTCCTGGGAGGGCCGCTCCGGATTGATGGAGCCCTATCCCCAGCTTGCGAGCGCGCACAGGCAGTGTGCTAGCGCCGTCGATGCGTGGCTCGAGGTCCGGAAACGCGAACGCGCCGGCCGAGCGTTGCTCGAAGAGAAGGAGCGCACCGCGAGCGATCTCGAGTACCAGATCACCGCTCTCCGCAACGCCCTCGCGAACCATGAACGGGGCATCGACCGCGACCGCGAGACCACTCACCGGCACGCCATCGAGCTCAGCGCCGAAGCCGAGCGCATGGAGCACCAGCTCCTGCAGCTCGCGACCCGATTCTGCGAGCCTCTTCGATCGCGCCCCGACCTCGGCCCCCTATTTCAGCAGCTCGAATCCGACGCCGCCGCGACCAACTAGCGGCGCCGGAGGCAACAAATGGCTAGACTCGCCGCCCATGCGAAAAACGGCGTTCTTGGTCGGTAGCTCTCTCGTCCTCCTCGCTTCCGCTTGCGGCGGGTCTCCCCCTCAGGACACGTTCCCACCTCACCTCGACATTCCGGTGCCGCCCGACCCTCCCGCGCCGCACGCGAAGGCGGGCGAACACGTCCAGGCACCCGCGAAGCCCACGACGCCCACCCCCCCCGCTCCAGCGCCGACCGCAACGCCTCCGGACGCCCAGAGCATCGTGAGCGCGAGCGATCGCGACGACGCCGACAAGAAGATGGACGGCGGACGACATCCCGCTGAGCTCCTGTCGTTTCTCGGCCTGGCGCCCGGCATGCGTGTCGCCGAGCTCGGCGCGGGGGGCGGTTACACGACCGAGCTTCTTGCGCGCGCCGTGGCGCCGAAGGGGAAGGTCTGGGCACAAAACAGCCCGGGCATTCTCAAGTTCGTGGGCAAGCCGTGGGCCGATCGCCTCGGCAAGCCCGTCATGAAGAAGGTGGTCGTCCGGGTGGACCGGGAGTTCGACGCGCCGCTGCCGCCAGACGCGAAGAACCTGGACGCCGTCGTGAGCGTGCTCATCTATCACGACACCGTCTGGCTGGGCCTCAACCGGGACAAGATGAACAAGGCCGTGTTCGCCGCGCTCAAGCCCGGCGCAGAGTACGTGATCGTCGACCACAGTGCCGCGGAGGGCCATGGCGCGAACGACGCGAAGACGCTCCATCGCATCGAGGAATCCGTGGTGGTCCAGGAGGTCGAGCGAGCCGGCTTCCGCCGCGCGGGCAACGCCGATTTCCTCCGCAATCCGAGCGACGCACACGACTGGAACGACGCGCCCAACGTCGCCGCCGACAAGCGCGGGACGAGCGACCGGTTCGTGCTGAAATTCATCAAGCCGCAATCCTCGTGAGCCGGAGGCTCGACCTCGGGCTACGATTGGTCCGCGCATGGACGCCAGACCGCTGAACGTCGACCAGAACCGGGTGCTCGTCATGGTTCTCGCGGGGGGCGAGGGCAAGCGTCTCTTTCCCGCTCACCCTCGACCGCGCGAAGCCCGCCGTACCGTTCGGCGGACGTTACCGCATCATCGACATCGTCCTCTCGAACTTCGTCAACTCCGGGCTCACTCGCATCAAGGTGCTCACGCAGTACAAGAGCGCGTCGCTCGAGGAGCACATCGCGCGAGACTGGCGACTCGCGCCCATCCTCGACCAGTTCATCGAGGCAATTCCAGCGCAGCAGCGCACCGGGAAGACCTGGTACCGAGGCTCGGCAGACGCCGTCTGGCAGTGCCAGCACGTCATCGACGACGAGCGGCCGGAGATCGTCTGCATCTTCGGCGGAGACCACGTCTACAAGATGGACGTGCGTCAGATGCTCGCGTTCCACGAGGACGACCACGCCGACGCGACGGTCGCGGCGATTCCCGTGGCACGCGAAGCGGCGAGAGACCTCGGCGTCATCGAGGTCGAAGGAAGACGGGCGGATCGTGGCCTTCCACGAGAAGGTCGCCGATCCGCCGCCTATGCCCGGCGACCCGACGCTGTGCCTCGCGTCGATGGGCAACTACGTCTTCCGGTCGGACGTCCTGCTTCGCGAGCTGCGTGAAGACGAGCACATCGTAGAGAGCCGTCACGACTTCGGGCGACGACATCCTTCCCGCGGCTCGTGCAGAAGGGCAGCGGCGATCTACGCCTACGATTTCGCGAAGAACGTCGTCCCCGGCGAGGACGAGCGTCAACCGCGGGTACTGGCGCGACATCGGGACGATCGACGCCTACTGGGAAGCGCAGATGGACCTCATCGAGATCCGCCCGCAGTTCAACCTCTATAACTTCCGCTGGCCCATCCGCACGGGCGCCACCCACGACCCCCCGGCCAAGTTCGTGTTCCGCGACGAGGCCCAGGCGCGCGTCGGCATCGCGACCGACTCGCTGGTCAGCCACGGCTGCATCATCTCCGGGGGTCGCATCCACCGCAGCGTTCTCGGCATCGGCTGCCGCGTGAATTCGTTCAGCGAGGTCGAGGAGATGCGTACTCTTCGAGGGGGTGCGCGTGGGCCGCCACGCGAGGATCCGGCGCGCGCATCATCGACAAGGACGTCGAGATCCCCTCTGGCATGGTCATCGGGTTCGACCGCGAGGCGGACCGGCAGCGCTTCTTCGTCACGGACGCGGGCACTGTCGTGATCCCCAAGCGAGCAAAGCTCGAGGGGGCCGACTGATCGGCAGGGGACGATGGGGCGGACGGTCATCGTCGGCGACGTTCATGGCTGCGCGGGCGAGCTCGAAACCCTTCTCGAGCACGTCTCGTTCTCGCCGGGAGTCGACAGGCTCGTCTTCGTCGGCGACGTCTTGGCTCGCGGGCCCGACTCGCACGGTGTCCTGGCTCTGATGAAGGCCCTCGGGGCGACGTCGGTGCGCGGCAACCACGAGGGAAAACTCCTCGCCTGGCGGCGTCGAGCCAAGCCGCTCGGACCGGGGCACGATCCACTGAGCCGCACACTCTCCGAAGACGAGTGGCGTCTCCTCGAATCGATGCCCCTCTGGATAGACCTGCCCGAGCACGGCTTGCGCGTCGTCCATGCCGGAGTCGTTCCAGGACTCGACGTGGGTCACTGTCCTCCCGAGGCCTTACTGAAGATGCGAACGATCGACTCGAAAGGCCGCTGGAGCGACGAGCCCGACGGCGGCACTCTTTGGGGGACGCTCTACGAGGGCCCACCCCACGTCGTCTTCGGACACCACGCGCGGGCCGAGCCCCAGCTTCACGAGTGGGCAACGGGGCTCGACACCGGCTGCGTCTACGGGGGCCGCCTCAGCGCGCTGGTGCTCGACGAGGGGGAGACGCTACCGCGCGGCGCGGCGGCGAGCTCGCGACTCGAAAGCGTCCGAGCGATGCGCAAGTACTATGGTGACACGGGAGCGCTACTCGGACACTGAATGCTGTCGCCTCAGAAGATCCAGCCGAGGCCCGCGTCGAGCTCGGGGTGAAAGCCTACGAGCGCCGACGACAACGCGGCGTCTCCGCCCATCGCCCGGGAATAGGCGGGGCCCCCGGCCAGACGTAGCGTCGCGCCCTGGGCCCAGGTCCACTCGTAACCCACGAGCACCTCGGCAGCGCCGACTTGCACTGACGATCCCTGACCCAACGCCCACGCCCACTCGAATCGGGGGTGCACGTAGAGACCGTGAAACGAGAAACGCTGCGGGAACACGGGCAAACCCAACGACGCGGCAAAGACGCGCGTCGCCCCGAAGGGCAGCCAGTCTCCGTCTAGGCTGACGGCCACGTTCGCGTCCAGCGCCACGTCGACCTCCGCCCCGAGGCTGCCCCACGGCAGCGGCAGCGAGTGGACGAAGACTCCCCCGGAGCGCGGCCCGCCGTCGTCGGCAGCGTCGATGTGGTCCGTCTCCACGTCCGCTCGCGTCTCGACTGCACGCGCCTCTCGGGCGTACGCAGAGGAGAGGGCGAGCGCGGCGGCGGCCGTTGCGATGCGCGGCGCGGGGCTCATGCGCGTCTTCATGCCCCCCAATCGACCAAGTTCGCCTTAAGTTGCGTCCATGGTGACCGAGCCGCGCTACCCGTACGTCGCCATCGACGTCCCCGAGGGGGATTCAGACGCGGCCAGCGCGGCACTCTTCGACCTCGGCGCTCTGGGAGTCGAAGAGCGCGACGCAACGACCATGATCCGAGGAGCAGAAGGGAGGAAGACGCTCGTCGCCAGCTTCGAGCGCGAAGAGGAAGCCCGAGCGGCGCTCGAAGAGCTGCCGGCCATGTGGTCTCCGCGACTCGAGGAGGTGATCGGCGACGGGTGGCGCGACGAGTGGAAAAAGCACTTCGAGCCCTTTCGCATCTGCGAGGGCGTGATCGTTCGGCCTCCGTGGCGCAATTGCGAGCCCAGGGCGGGTGAACGGGTCATCGAGCTCGAGCCCGGACGCGCGTTCGGCACGGGGCTGCACGAGACGACGAGCCTCGTTGCCGAAGTGCTTGCCGACCACGTCGGGGACCTTCGAGGAGCCCCTATCCTCGATGTGGGCACGGGAAGCGGTATTCTGGCCCTGGTCGCCATTGCCCTCGGCGCAACGATGGCCCGCGCAATCGACGTCGACCCGGACGCAATCCTCGTGACACGAGAAAATGCCGAGCGCAACGGGCTCGCCTCTCGCGTCCATGCGGACGACGCTCCCCTCGGATCGATCGCGGAGCCGTACCGGAACGTCGTGGCCAACATCGACGCACGCACCCTGGTCGATCTCGGCTCCCCTGCTGCTCCAGCGGGTGGCGGCAGGGGGTCGGCTGGTCCTCAGCGGCATTCTGACCCCGGAGGCCGCGCCGGCGCAGGTCGAAGACGTGAAGAGAGCGTACGCCGCTCTCCGCCTGGAACAGGTCCGGCGCAAGGGGGAATGGATTGCGATGGCTCTTCGAGCATGACTGCGCATCGCGCTCCGATCCCAGATCTGTCCGCGGGCGAGCGACCCCTGGAGGGGGCGATCGCCCATTACCTCGCGCGCGTGTTGCGGCTCCGTGCCGGCGACGTGTTCGTCGCGTTCGATCCGGCAACCGGATTCGAAGCGGAAGCGACGACTGTGTGGACCGACGGGAGCGTCATCGTCGTGCGATGCGGCGCGCTGCGGCCGGGCGCCCACGCGCGATCGCAGGCTGCGACCGCGTGGCTCCAGGGGCTGGCCAAGGGAGACAAGTGCGACGCAATCGTGCGCGACGCAACGGAGCTGGGTGTGACGCGCATCGTCGTCGCCGTGACGAAGCGCAGCGTCGTCAAGCTCGATCGCGCTCGCGGCGAGGCGCGGCAGGCCCGATGGGCCCGCATCGCGCAGGAAGCAGCACGCCAGTGCGGACGCAGCGAGGCTCCAATCGTCGACCCGCCGGGCCCCTGGGGCGCCGCGCTCTCGCTCGTGGACGACGCGGAGGCTCGCTTCTGCCTCTGGGAGCAGGCCACCGTCCCGCTCGCGCCCGGGCTCTTCGAGGCGCTGGCGAAAGGCTCGTCGATGGCATTCGCCTGCGGTCCCGAGGGTGGCCTCGAGGAGGCGGAGGTGGCCCTCGCCGAGAGCCGAGGCTGGAGCATCGTGTCCCTCGGCCCGCTCGCCCTTCGCACCGAAACGGTCGCCGCGACGGTTCTTGGCGCAGCTCGAGTCTGGGCCGGGATGTTCCAGCGAGGCCCCTGACGGGCGTCAACCGAAGCGCGTCGCGAGGGCTGCTTCCAGCTCGGCCGAGGCACGAAGGAGGGCATCGAGATCGCGCGGCAGGCACCTCAACGGTTCGACGGGGCTCTTGAAGTCGATGGCAAGAGCATCGACGGCCGCTCGCACCTCGTCGCCCGTCCCCGGGTACTGCCGCTCCGCCGCGCGGAAGTCCGTCTTGACGAGGTTCCAATCGGGGCCCGACGGCGTGCGCAAGTCGGTCGTGACCCTGGCAAGCAGGGCGACGACCAGACTGCACCACGCGTACGCCTTGCGGACGTGCGTCTCGAGCGGGGCACCGGCCTGGACAAGCGTGGCCAGCCGCGGATCTGCCGCGTCGCAGTAGAGCTCGTAGAGAGCGTCGCGGACGGCTGCTGCACCGACAACGAAGGCCCGAATCGTCGGAAGGTGACCCTCACGCTGCCCGCTGCTCGGCGGCCCCTCGCCGCTCTCGACCTGCTGTTCGACCCAGAGGAGCTGCGAGGCGAGGCTCATGTGGGTGTCGAGCCACGTCCCGAGTCCCTCCATCGCCGTTTCGCTCTCGAACGGCGGTGGGGGGAGCGTCGACGGCCCCTGGGCGCCCGGGCCTCCCTCGTCGGTGCGCTGGATGAAAGCCTTGAGGCGCCCCTGCGATGGCGGCCTTTTCGGTGCCGGCGGCCCCCCGCCCGTGGCCTTTTTGAATGCCATCCAGTCGACCTCGTCATTTCGAGTTTACCGTATGGGCGGCAAGGGGGCACGAAAGCGGGGTTTCAGACCTTACCCGGGTATGCTCTCGGGTGACCTTTCGGCAGGCTTCCCAAGGTGCTCGAACGCATCGCCCTCCACCAGACACGCCTTCGTACGCCGGGGCTTGGCCTCGACGGCAAGGGGGTCGCGATGGGCGCGAAGGGCATCGTCCTCTTGCCCTCGATCGAGCGTCTTGTCGCGCTGTTGGCGGCGTACACCCGTGAGCGGTCGCTCGAGGACCTGATACCGAGCCTCGCGATCCACGTGATCCGCTCCCGACTCGGGACGCGCGAGGTCGCGCTCGAAGTTGCGGCCGAGTCCAGCGATCGGATGGACCGACTGGCGGACACCGCACGCCTCGTCGGCGGCTTCACGTTTACCGGCACCTCCCGCCACTTCGTGCAGTACCGCGATAGCGCCGCGCCGTTTGGATACGACGCAACCGACCTTCTCGCGACGGACGCCCCGCTGGCGCTCTACCACGACCGGTTCTCGCAAACGTACGACGTAGAGCGGCCCATCGACCTTCGCGCACTCCTTCTCATGCTGATGCCGCAAGTGGATCCATCGACGAGGCTGCGGCCGGGAATGCGTTTCGTGGTCGCCGAGCAGGGCCTCGGTCCAGCGCTCGTGCACTATCTGGTGCGGTCGCGCGTCGATGGCGAGGTCTGCGTCGCGGAGTGGCCGCCGGAGAGCGCGTTCGACGACGCACCGGTCCAACGCTGGATCGTGCGGATCCACGACTTGCCGCCGCGAATGCGACCGCTCTTCGAGAGTACGCCGGGCATCACCTGCTTTCTCCTGCCCGGACCCGGCGTGGCAGTCGAGGTCGGGTTTCGCCATCCGGTGGAGCTTCGTGCCTGCCCGCTCTTCCACGCCGGCGGGCTCGTCTTCTTCCGAGGCCGAGGCGCCGAGCCGTGGAGCGTCGGCAGGCTTCCGCTCATGGGCGCCCTCGACACGTTCGCCCGGGTCGAGGTGCGGGCCAGCGATCGCGTCCTCCCCTCCGGACGGGCCCTCGAGCCCGAACCGATTCGCGTCCCGCTACGGCTCGAGCCGTCCAGCGCTCCGTGGAAGAACGTCACGGCCACCTGGATAGAGCCCGCCCAGCTGCCGCTGCTCCGGAGGCTGGCCTACGCTCTTCCCCGCTCGACCGTTGCAAAGGCCACGATCGCTCTCACCTCGCGGGGTGCGCTTCTGCGCTCGGCGACCGGCATCGAGGCGATCCCGCTGGGTACCTTCTTCGTCGAGATCCACCCTCGACTCTATGTGCCCGCAGGACACGAGGTCGTGCCCGCCGTCGCCCCCGAGGTTCTGGCGCGGGCCCTGGGCGCGCCACCCGATCAGGTTCTGTTCCTAGGTGCCGATGCGCACGCCTTCACCGTGGAGGAGGGGGCCTTCGTTCCGCTCGAGTCGATGCTCGTCGAGGCGCATCCGTGGGAGACCCTCATCGCCGACGAGATCGCGACCGCGCTGGAAGAACCCCTGATCGATCTGAAGGTGACGCCTATCGGCATGTTGCCGCTCCGCGGGGTAGATCCTCTTCCCGAGGACGGGTGAGGTCTTGGCGGTAGATCTGGGGGCGATCGCCGAGCGGCTCTTCGCGGGGGTGATGGCGCCGCTCGTTCTCGGGGGAGCCATGCGACCCGGCCATGCGATCGGGTCGCGGTCCGCCCTGGCGCTGGGCAACGACCGTATCCCTGCGGACCGCGAGCTGGCGACGCTCGTGCACCTGGGACGGGTGCGGCGTGCCAGGCGGCTTGCGGCAGTCGACGTCCTGCCCGGGCCATCGAGAATCCGAGTGGGCGCTCGCAGCCGCCCTTCACGACGTCCTTCAGTCGGCCAATCCGATCTTCAACTCTCCCCTCCGCCGAAGCGCCGCGGCGACGATACTCCGGCGCGCAAGCGAGACCATCGAGCGCATCGCCCCCCCGGCGAGTGTGGGCGAAGCCCTTGCGCGCCATTCATGGTTCGAGCGATTGATGGATGTGACACGCGCGGATACGCGGGTCACCTGGTGGGCGGGCTATCGGATGTTTCGAGGAGTCGCTCCCCCCGATCGGCTGCAGCGCTGGGCGGGGCTTCGCCGCGTGAGGGTGATGCGCACACCCGTCCGAATCGTGGACTTGCACCCCATGGCCGTAGAACCGGAGCAGCTGAGAGCTGCCGTACAGGCATTTCTGGCCCGTACGCCGCTCACCGATCTGGCGACGTGCACCCGCGACGCTCCGCCGTTCGTATGGCATCCGGCTGCTCTCTCTCTCATCACGGCACGGGGCGGCCGCAAGCTCGCGCTGAGAGTCCTGGGTCGGCTGGACACGGCCCAGGTGGACGCGGTGCTGGAGCGCGCAACTCGAGACCTTCTCGAAGGGGAAGCGCGATCAATCGCAGCGCCCGCCGTCGCGTTGCTCGCCGAGCGAGCCCTTGCCGGCGGGTACCCCCGGGCGCGCACGGCGGGCACCTAACCGCGCAGGAGCTGACGGAGAACGTACTGGAGGATCCCGCCGTGGCGGTAGTATTCGCGCTCTTGCGGCGTGTCGATGCGCACGGTGGCGGTGAAGTCGCGGGCCTTCCCGTCTGTGCCTCGCGCATGCACCGTCAGCTTGCGATCTGGAATGGCAGCGGCGAGACCCTCGAACGAGAACGTCTCCTCGCCTGTCAGCCCGAGCGACGCGGCCGTGTCGCCCGCCGCGTACTCGAGCGGGAGGATGCCCATCCCGACGAGGTTGCTTCGGTGAATGCGCTCGTAGCTCTCGGCGATGACCGCCCGGACGCCGAGCAGCCTCGGCCCCTTCGCCGCCCAGTCGCGCGACGATCCGGAGCCGTACTCCTTGCCCGCGAGGATGACGAGCGGCACGCCTTCCTTCTGGTAGAGCATCGCGGCCTCGAAGATGCTCGTCACTGTTGCGCTGTCTTTGCCGCCGAGGTGCCGGGTGAAGCCTCCCTCCGTGCCTGGCGCGAGCATGTTGCGCAGGCGCACGTTGGCGAAAGTGCCCCTCACCATGGCCTCGTCGTTGCCGCGCCTCGACCCGTACGAGTTGAAGTCCTTCACGTCGACGCCGTGATCGATGAGGTACTGCCCGCCCGGGCTGTTCTTCTTGATGGAGCCCGCGGGTGAGATGTGGTCAGTCGTGATGCTGTCGCCGAGCACGAGGAGCACCCGCGCCGATTTGATGTCCCCTATCGGACTGGGGTCCCGGGTCATCCCGTCGAAGTACGGAGGGTTCTTCACGTAGGTCGACTTCGGATCCCAAGCGTAGAGATCGCCGGTCGGCACGGGGAGCTTCTTCCATTCCTCGTCGCCGTCGAACACGCGGCCGTAGACCCGCTCGAACATCGCGCGGTCGATGCACTTGTCGATCGCACCCTGTACTTCCGCGCGCGTCGGCCACACGTCTTTGAGGAAGACCGGCTTGCCGTCACTCCCCGTCCCGAGGGGCTCGGCGTACGGATCGAAGTCCATCGTTCCAGCGAGCGCGTAGGCGACGACGAGAGGCGGGGACGCGAGGTAGTTCGCCCGCACCTCGGCATGGACGCGACCCTCGAAGTTCCGGTTGCCGCTCAGCACCGCGGCGGCGACGAGCGACCCCTGCTCGATCGCCTTGGACACGGGGTCGGGTAGGGGACCGCTGTTGCCGATGCACGTCGTGCACCCGTATCCGACCAGGTCGAAGCCGAGCTGCTCCAGGTATCGGTCGAGCCCCGCCTTGGCGAGGTACTCGGTGACCACCTTCGAGCCTGGCGCGAGGCTCGTCTTCACCCACGGCTTGCGCGTCGAGCCCTTTCTCGACGGCCTTCTTGGCGAGCAGGCCCGCGGCCATCAGGACGCTCGGGTTCGACGTATTCGTGCAGCTCGTGATTGCCGCGATGACGACCGAACCGTGGGACAGCTCGAAGTCCTTCCCATCGATCGTCGCCGTGGCCTTGGCAGTCGCCGCGCTGGGCTTCGGCGATTTCGCGAGCATCTTGTCGAGCGATGACCGGAAAGCCGGCCTTCGACTCGGTCAGCTTGACGCGATCCTGCGGGCGCGACGGGCCGGCGAGACTCGGCACGACCGACGCCAGGTCGAGCTGCAGCGTGTCGGTGTAGCGAGCCTCGGGCATGCCGGGCGCGTGGAAGAGTCCCTGCTCCTTGCAGTACGCCTCGACGAGCTTGACCTGAGCCTCGTCGCGTCCGGTGAAGCGCAGGTACCGGAGCGTCTCGGCGTCGACCGGGAAGATGCCGCACGTCGCGCCGTACTCGGGGGCCATGTTCGCGATGGTGGCGCGGTCCGCGAGCGGGAGCTCGGCCAGGCCATCGCCGTAGAACTCGACGAACTTGCCGACGACGCCCCGCTTGCGGAGCATCTCGGTGACGGTGAGCACCAGGTCCGTCGCCGTCGCCCCTTCGGGGAGCTTCCCGCTCAGCTTCACGCCGATGACCTGGGGGATGAGCATCGAGACGGGCTGCCCGAGCATCGCCGCCTCGGCCTCGATCCCGCCGACGCCCCAGCCGAGGACGCCGAGGCCGTTGATCATCGTCGTGTGCGAGTCCGTCCCGACGAGCGTGTCGGGATAGACCACCTTGCCGTCGTCGCTCTTCATCACGACGCGCGCGAGGTACTCGAGGTTCACCTGGTGCACGATGCCCGTGTCGGGAGGTACGACCTTGAAGTTGCGGAACGCGCTCTGTCCCCATTTGAGGAAGAGGTAACGCTCCCTGTTGCGCTGGAACTCGAGCTGGGCGTTGATCTTCATCGCGTTGGGCGTGCCGAAGGCGTCGACCTGGACCGAGTGGTCGATGACGAGCTCGACCGGCTGCAGCGGGTTGATCTTCTTCGGGTCGCCGCCCAGCTTCTTCATGGCGTCGCGCATCGCGGCGAGGTCGACCACGGCGGGCACACCGGTGAAGTCCTGCAGGAGCACGCGCGCAGGGGTGAAGGCGATCTCGCGCGTCGGCTGCGCCGTGACGTCGACGGTCGCGAGCGCCTCGATGTCCTCGGACCGAACGGCGACGCCGTCCTCGGTGCGAAGCAGGTTCTCGAGGAGGATCTTCAGCGAGAACGGGAGGCGGTCGGCCTGTGGGTGCTTGGCGCAAACGGACGCAAGGCGGAAGAAGGAGAAGGACGAGGGGCCGACGGTCAGGGTGGACTTGGAAGCATAGGTGTCGGGCATGGGAGTAGCTGACAGGTAGCCCCAGCTCCCGCTCTCCGCCAGTAGGCTTGTTGCCGCGTTGGAAAAATAAGTTGGCTCCGGACTGCTGTCGAATTCGAGCGGCCATCCGTCTCGACGTGGCAAGGGACATTTGATCGCTTGACCGGAAAGGTGACTATCGTTCCCCGGTCCATCGACGACGCGTGGAAGGCCTACGGGCCAAGCGTCGACGGTGACCCTCGGAGGTCTCGCCGGGCATGCGACCAAGGCTCGTCGGACACCATCGAACGCGTGGCGTGCGTAGCGTCGAAGCGTGGCAGGTAACCCGAGGAGCCGTGGATGGTCCCCCCTCCAAGCGTGGTGGACCCTCGTTCGAGGCCTGAGAGCACCCCCTTCGAAGCGAGGCCGTCATCCCATGCACGAAAGGCGATCACCCCGACGAGGCCATCCCGGTGCCCCGACGAGGCGTGAGCGAGGGTCCGGCCAGAGTACGTAGATGCGTCGTTCACGCTTCATGACCTCGCCACCCAGCGCTGGGGCCACTCCCTACCATCGTTCGACGACCCGCCCGCCACGTTAGGTAGCCCGCTCCTTCACGCTTGGAAATACGGTCAATGAGCTCCCGTAGCCTTCGGCGAGAGAGAACGCCGTCGTGGGCGACACTCGTTCCGTGTGCAAGGGTGGCCTCACCCCTCTGGCGACACCATCTTCTCGGGCCGCACGTGCTTGTCGAAATCTTCCGGCTTCACGAGGCCGAGCTGCGCAGCCGCCTGCCTCAGCGTGATGTTGTCATGGTGTGCGAGCTTGGCAACCTTCGCGGCGTTGTCATAGCCAATCACCTCGTTCAACGCGGTGACGAGCATCAGCGTGTTCTCGACGTGGCGTGCGATGACGTCGCGGTTCGGCTCGATGCCGACGATGCAGTTGTCTACGAAGCTGTGGCACGCGTCCGCGAGAAGCGCGCAGCTCTCGAGCACATTGTGCAAGATGACCGGCTTGAAAACGTTCAGTTCGAGGTGACCGCTCGCGCCCGCGAAGCCGACCGCGACGTCATTGCCCATCACCTGCGCGCAGACCATCGTCATCGCCTCGCACTGCGTCGGATTCACTTTGCCGGGCATGATGCTGCTGCCGGGCTCGTTCTCGGGCAGATGGAGCTCGCCCAGGCCGCAGCGCGGCCCACTGCCGAGCAACCGGACGTCGCTCGCGATCTTGAAGCACGCGGCGGCGAGCGTCTTCATCGCCCCGCTGGCGGCGACGAGGGCCTCGTGCCCCGCGAGCGCGGCGAACTTGTTCGGGGCCGTCCGGAACGGCGCACCGGCGAGCTCCGCAATCCTCTTTGCCACCGCCTCGGCCCACCTGGGATGCGTGTTGAGCCCGGTGCCGACGGCGGTGCCCCCGAGCGCGAGATCGTGAAGACCGTCGAGCGACCGTGTCGACCATCCCTCACAGAACCCGAGCTGCGCGGCCCAGCCGCTGAACTCCTGCCCGAGCGTGAGCGGCGTAGCGTCCATCAAATGGGTACGCCCGACCTTGACGATGCCCTCGAAGGCTTCGCTCTTTTGCTCCATCGCCTTTCTCAGTTTGGCGACGGCCGGCAGGAGGCGCTCTTGGATCTCGAGGGCTGCGGCGACGTGCATGACCGTCGGAAACACGTCATTCGACGACTGCGATCGGTTCACGTCGTCGTTCGGGTGAATGGGCTTCTTCGAGCCAATGGTCCCTCCCGCGAGCTCGATCGCGCGGTTCGAGATCACCTCGTTGGCGTTCATGTTCGACTGCGTGCCGCTCCCGGTCTGCCAGACCACGAGGGGAAAGTGCGCATCGAGTTTGCCCGCGATGACCTCGTCCGCCGCGCGCGTGATGAGGTCGCACTTGGTTGCGTCGAGCTTGCCGAGGTCCTTGTTGGTGAGAGCCGCGGCCTTCTTGACGATACCGAACGCGCGGATGACCGGCCGACCGAAGCGATGCCCGCCGATCTTGAAGTTCTGCAGGCTGCGCTGCGTCTGCGCGCCCCAGTACTTGTCGGAAGGGACTTCGACCTGACCCATGCTGTCGGATTCGAGGCGCGTGGTGCTCATGGGGAGGACCTTTTAGCACTGTCCCGCTTTCTCATGACGTCGAGGAACTCGGCAACCTCAGGCTGGTCCCCCGCCACGTGCTCCAGTGTCGCGAGCGCCGCGTCGCGCTCGGCGCGCCGGGTGGGCCCGAGAACGTCGTCGTACAGGGCTTCGCACGTGAGGGCACGCGCGCTTTCGGGCGAGGCGCGAAGCATTCGCGCCACCTCGGACCCGATCGCCGCGACTGCCTCCGGATCGCCCGCTGCTTTTCTCGTCGCCGCGAGCACGCTGAGGGCCGGAGCCCGCGGATCGACGAAACGAAACCGCAACGGCTCGAGCTCCGGATGTGCATCCCGCCGCGCGTAGATCGCGGCAGTCTCACTCCAGTAGACCATCGACCACGTTGCACTGTCCGCGAGAAATCCGAAGCCGGGTCTCCCCGGTGTATTGACCCCGAACGCCCAGGACGCCCCGTCCTCTGCGCGCATGGCCGCAAACGTCCCGGCATCGTGCTCCGCCAGCAGACACCGCACGACGAACTCGGGCGGATAGACGAGCTCGTTCCGGCCGTCGACCAGCACGCGTACGTCGGGATCGCTCCACAGCAAGTAACCGCCAAGGTCGAACGCATTCGCAACTGGGCCGCGCAGCTCGTTCTCACGTGCAAAGGAGACCGCCCCTGCTGGAGCGTACGCGGGATCCGCGCCCATCGCGTATCGAGCATCGCGCCGTTCGAACGCGAAGCACGCCGTCATCGAGAGCCCGGCGATCGGTACGAGGATCGCCGCGCGGAGGGGAGCAATCGAGCGCAGGGCTTCACCCAGCAAGCGCGCGAAGATGGCAACGGCGGTCATCGCCAGATAAGGCACCCAGCGCACCGAGTCGGCCGTCAGGACAACGAGTGTCGCGAAAAGCGCGAGATGCCACGCGCGCACAGGGCACTCCTCGTCCGCACGGGAGTACGCGCGCAAGAGGCGCGCCACCATCCACGATCCCGCTACGACGACGAGCACACAGACGACCGGGAACGCGCCCCACAGCTCCGCGACGCTCGCGCGCTTCCACTCCCAGAATTGCGCTCGCAGCTCCGGATGCGCCGCCATCGTGGACCCGCTCGAGAGCGCGTATGCGCCGCTCGGATTTGCAAGGGCGACGACAGGGCTCGCGAGCGCCGCGACGGTGGCCAGGAAGACGTTCGCTGCCGGCGCTCGAGGCCCGAAGAGCAGTCGGCCACCAGGCAAGCCTGCCGTCCAACGCGAGGCCAACAGAAGCCCCGCCCATGCCAACAGCATCGCGTGGCCGAACAACGAAAACCTGTGAAGCCACGTCCAGGCCAGGTTCAGCCCGACCCATGCGCCGAGCACGGATACTAGCCGCATGCGATCCGCCGGCCGCTCCCAAGCGCGCTGCTCGATCGCCAGCGAAGCGGCGAACATCACGATCGAAAAAAGAGCTGGTTGCTCGATGAACCAGAACGACAACACGACAAGACCCGCTACGGCGACGAGGACGAGTGGCCCGCGCGATGCCCGTGGGACGCTGAGATGGAGCAGACTCACGACGGCGAGCACGGATGCGAACTTCACAACCGCAAACCACGCGTAGCCGAGCTTGGCGAATCCCAGATAAAATATGCCTTCCGCGAGCCAGTCCTTGTGAAGCCACCGGACGCCCGCCATCGAATACGAAAAAGTATCGGTCCGCAGCAGCGTGTGCGTGGCGAGCGCCGCGCGCACCGTGTGCATGTGCCAGTAGATGTCTGGATCGCTCGTGTAAAAGACGCTGGCGAGCGTGGAGAGGGCGGCGACCGAGACGAACGCTGCGGCGTATGAGGACGTGCGTCCGGCGAGGTTCACGGGAGCTTGGACGATACGACCATCCCCGCCGGCTCTCAGCGGCTCCATTTGGAGCCGCGCACGCATCCGTGGGCGCGCGCGCTATTCGAGCGTTACCGAATGAATCGCGAAGCCGTAGCTGGTCGGGGTCACGGCGTCGAACTCGAATGCGAGCACCTGCGTCAGGTCGAGCTCGCTGGTCTGCGAATTGGCCAGCATGGTCAGTCCAGAGAAAGTAAGCGTGTACGACTGCGTCCCCGTACCGCCGCCGATCGCGCTCGACCCAAAGTAACCGCCCGCGTTGTCCTTCACCACGAAGGTGACCATTTGCCCGCTCTCCATCCGCACGGTGGCGCCGCTGTAGGAGCTCAAATCACGCCCCGGAGCTGCTCCCGCTGCCACTGCTGCCTGAGGACAGCCCGCTGCTGCCAGCGCTCGAATCCGCACCGCTGTCGGACGAGTTATCGGCCGACCCGCGAGCGGTCTAGACATCTTCAAGTGACTCCTCCGGCTAAAGCTCTGGGGCCGGAAAACTCAAAGGCCCCCCGTCATTGTCGCACGCCGAGCAGCCGGCAGCTCAGGTGTTCACTGCGCCTTCGGCAAGGTCACTTCGAAGAGTGAACCCTTACCCACGGTGCTCGTTGCCTTCACCTGACCACCCTGCTGCTCTACGAGCGCCTTCACAATCGCCAGCCCCAGCCCCGGCCCATCCCTCGACATCCTGCCCGAGTTCGCCCTGTGGTCGAAAATGGTCGGGAGGCGCTCCGGCGGAATGCCGCGTCCCGTATCGGTCACGAGGATCCGGATCCCGGCCTGGCCGCATTCCGCGCGGACAGCAACGGTCCCACCGGCCCCGGTGAACCGGATAGCGTTCGCGACGAGATTGCAAACGATCTGAACGAGCCTGACCGGATCACATAGACCCATCGTGGGGCCGTCCGGCGTCTGCAGTGTCAGCTTCACCCCCCGCTCACTGGCCCTGGACTCGAGCCCCTCGACCGCCTCGGCCAACGCCACCGAAACGTCACAAGCGCGCGGGTCTATCGGAAGGCGCCCAACCTCGAGCTTTGCGAGGTCGTGGAAATCGGAGATGACCTTCCCCAGGCGATCCGCCGAGCGCGTGATCGCCTTGATAGCGCGCCGCACGCTTTCGTCCTCGGGGGCGAGAGCCCTCTGCAGAAAGCCTGCGCCCATCACGACAGACGCGAGAGGGTCCTTCATGTCGTGGCAAACAGCGGAAACAAGGTCTCCGTTGCCGAGATCGCCCTCGAACCAGGCGATGGCATCGTCGATACTTTGCGTGAGCTTCCTGGCAACCGCCACCTCTACGGGCTCCGTAGCGTGCGCGGTCGATACCAGGGCGCGGGCCTTGCGCAGAGCATCCACGAAGGGCTTTGCCATTCGGCCGCTTGAATCTCGCACCCCACGTGGCCGCGTCAAGCAATCCGGTTGGCGGGGCTGGCGCCAGGTGCCCGCCAATCGTAGAGTCCGCGCCGGACGCCGGATCCATGGAACGTCGCATCCTCATCATCGATGACGATCGAGACATGTGCGAAGTGCTCGAGGTCGAGCTCCGCCGGCGCGACTACGAGGTGACTTCGGCCAACTCACCCGAGGACGCGCTCGGCCTCTTCGAGCGAGACGACTTCGGCGTGGTGGTGACCGACATGAACATGGCGGGGATGAGCGGCGTCGAGCTCTGCAAGCTGCTCGTCGCGCGCCGCGAAGACATGCCGGTCATCGTCGTCACCGCATACGCCAACGTGGAAACGGCGATCGCTGCGATCCGTGCCGGCGCATACGACTTCGTCACGAAGCCATTCGACATGGACGAGATGGCTCTGACGATCGAGCGCGCGCTCCACCATCGCGCTCTCCGGGAGGAGGTCAAGCGCCTGCGGAGGGCGGTCGAGGGGGCGCAGCGCTTCGAGGACATCCTCGGCACCAGCCCGGCGATGCTGAAGATGTGCGAGCTCGTCTCGCGCGTGGCCGACACGGAGACGACGGTGCTCGTCACCGGCGAGAGCGGCACCGGAAAGGAACTCGTCGGAAGGGCGTTGCACGCGAAGAGCTGGCGCAAGGATGGGCCATTTGTGGCGATCAACTGCGCAGCGATGCCCGAGAATCTGCTCGAGAGTGAGCTCTTTGGACACGTCAAAGGCGCGTTCACCGATGCCCGCAACGCGCGTCCGGGCCTCTTCGTGAAAGCCACGGGGGGCACCATCCTGCTCGACGAGATCGGCGAGATGCCGGCGGGAATGCAGGCAAAGCTGCTCCGCGCTCTGCAGGAGCGCACCGCCCGTCCCGTCGGCGGCGACCAGGAACTTCCGTTCGACGCCCGGATCATCGCAGCCACCAACCGCGACCTGGAGACCGAGGTCGAGGAGAAGCGCTTTCGCGAGGATCTATTTTACCGCATCAACGTCGTTCGAATTCACGTCCCACCGCTTCGAGCGCGCGGCAGCGACATCCTTCTTCTCGCGCAGCTCTTCCTCGAGCGTTATGCCGCACAAAGCCGACGCCCCGTCGCCGGGATGTCGAGCATGGCGGCGGACAAGCTCGTCTCCTATCCGTGGCCCGGGAACGTGCGCGAGCTGCAGAACTGCGTCGAGCGCGCAGTTGCGCTCGCCCAGTACGATCAGATCGGCGTCGAAGACCTGCCCGAGAAGATCCGAGACCACAAGACCGCCCGCATCAACATCGAATCGAACGACCCCGCGGAGCTTCTCCCGATGGAGGAGGTGGAGCGGCGCTACATCGTGAAGGTGCTCGAGGCCGTCGGCGGCAACAAGACCCTCGCGGCGCAGGTGCTCGGATTCGACCGGCGGACGCTGTACCGGAAGCTCGGTCGCGCGCGCGAGCCCGGGGTGCGCGACAGCCGTCCCCCGAGCGGCGATCGGATCCTCGCCGTCGGGTCGACCGAAACGACGAAGAGCGGCTCGGGCTCAACGGTCTGAGAACGCTCCCACAGTGCGGCCCGACTACGGCCCGACGTTGGTGACCGTACCGCTGTTCACGAGGGTCGAGACCCAGGTCGACAGCAGCTCTGTCCCGGCATCCGTGCCGGCGTCGTCATCGAGGTTGGCCGTCACCGTGTCGAGCGTCGACCCGCCGAGGGACGTGTGAACCGTTCCCTGGAAGATGAAGCTACCGGCGTTCTTGTAAGCGGAGACCTTCGCCCGGGCGTCGAGCAGGCCCATCGTGTACGTCGATTCGCTCAGCTCGCCGATCGCGGCCGTGCAGTTGTCGTTGCCGAAGCCGAAGAACAAGCTAATGACGGAGTCACCGGTATCGTCGACGAGCCCGAAGGGGACGTTCGGGTACATCTTCAGCGTGTGAATCGTCGCGTCGATTGTGTAGTTGCTCGGGTCCGGACAGTCGGAGCCGCAATCGGCCAGGACGGTCTTGTCGAGGCCCCAGTTCGTCACTTGTTCGGCCTGAAGGCAGCTTGCGAGGTACGGGGCCTCCATGAAGGGTCCCGAGTCGTCGAGGTCGTAGACCGGTACACCTCCGAAAGCCCGGGCGACCTGCGGATAGTTGGCGGCGGCGCCAAAGCCACCGGCGCTGATTCCCGTGAGGAGCACCTTGGTCAGGCCGGGGAAGGTCGGCACGATGCGTGCGAGGTCGCGCGCCACGTTGGCGTAGCCGACGAACTGCTGCACACCGGTTACCCCGGCGATCGTCCCGTTCGGCTTGTTGCCCGCGTGGATATCTCCCGTGCAGAACGGAACATAGACGAAGTTCCAGTCCGCCACGGGGTTCGCTGTGTCGGCGCGGTTGAAGATCCCTGCGGAGCCCTCGGCCCCACCGAGACGTTCGCTGAACGAGACGCATGCGGCGCCATCGCTGGCTGTGCATGTCGTCGGGTTCGTCGTGGGATTCGGGAACGACTCGGGATTCATCCCGCACGTTATGGAGTTGAAGCAGGCGCCACCGCCCTCAAGGTAGATCATCAGCTGCTTGGAGCTAGGGTTCAAGTTGAGCGCGATGCCCGTCGGCGAGCCGTTCCGACACATCGTTCCCTCGACAGGGACGAATTGCCAGGTCATAGCGGGCATACTCGCAATGGGAATCGGCGTCTTATCGATAGCCGCGTCGGACCCCAAGGTATTGCTTGCGTCCGTCGTCGCCGCTTCCGTCCCGGCATCCCCGGCAGCCGCGGTTTGACTCGAGCTCCCACAGGCCGAAAGGCCTAGGAGAGCGACTGCAGGGAGAACGCGCCGGAGCAAGCGAAGTGTTTTCACGGCGCGCACAATACGGTGCGAGCAAAGGTCATGCAACTTGAAGCACCTTTCCTCACCCCACTCCCGCACTCTCTCTCTCCGTGGTCGTGGTCATTGAATGGGGGTTCCGAGCATCGCATCCGTCAGGGCGTCCGCGGTCAGCTTCGACAGCAAAATTCCGTTCCGGTGGTGACCGGTCGCGAGGAACAGACCCGGGAGAGGTGACGCGCCGACGAGCGCATGACGTCCCTCTACATGCGGACGGAAATTGCTCCACGAGCCTGCGAGCTCCGCGGCCCCGAGCGACGGAATGCATGCGAGCGCCCCGTCGAGAATGGCGTGAACGCCAGCGGCCGTGACTTCCTTCCTGTAACCCGCGTTCTCCATCGTCGAGCCGCAAAGGACGCGACCGTCTCCCCGGGGCACGACATAAGCGCCCGCGCCAAACACGATGGACCGGACGCTGGGCGGGCGTTCTTCTAGAAGGACCATCTGACCCCGCACGGGACGCACGACGGGGACGGACTCAGGCACGCCAGGCACGAGCGAGGACCAGCTTCCCGCAGCGAGGACGACCGCGTCCGCGCGCAGAGGTCCGTCGTCGAGGGCGACGCCAACGCAGCGATCGCGCTCCACGAGAAGCCTTTGCACCGTGGTCCCCGACCGCACGGTGATTCGTGTGCTTCGCGCAAGAGATGCCATGAGCGCACGCAAAAGAGCGGGGGGATCGACCTGCGCGTCGTCGGGGAAGTGAACCGCGGCCACGACCTCGCGAGCAAGCTGCGGCTCGATCTCGCGAGCGCCAACGGCGTCGAGAAGAGACGCGCGCAATCCCACCTTCGTCTGCCAGCCGGCCTCGCGTCCGAGCTCGACGAGGTC
The DNA here is from genome assembly GCA_963847465.1 of uncultured delta proteobacterium. GTDB lineage: Bacteria > Myxococcota_A > Polyangia > Polyangiales > Polyangiaceae > Palsa-1150. Next base: position 26,129 of record CAWKAF010000056.1, read on the forward strand.
CTCCTCGGTCCAGGCGACGCGGAGGACCCCCGAGACCCGGTAACCCACGTCGATGCCGCTGGCCTCCCGCAGCGCTTGGGCCCATCCTTTCCACGAGTCGCGAGCGCGCACGAAGAGCCCGGCCTCCTCGGCTCGTCCGTCGAGCTCGACCTGCGCGCCGAGAATCCCCGCGGCGGCGCTCGAAGCCTCGGCACCCGGCACCGCGCGCTCGAGTACGACGACGTCCACGCCCCGCTCGGCCAGGGTGAGGGCGCTCGTGCAGCCCATCACCCCGCCCCCGATGATCGCGACCCTCACTACTCGACCTTGCGGAGAAGCCGCGCGATGGCCGAGCCGTTCCAAACGGCGAAGGCGAGAAACAAGCCCGCGAGGACGATAGCCCATCGCATCGATTCGGGCGCTTCACCGTCGACGACGAGCCACGCGCCGCCCGGCACGGGCACGTGCGCCGCCCGCTCGATGGCTGCCGCAAGCGCCCGATGCCGCGGGCCCGCCGCGTCGAAGCGCACGAGGCGGCCCGTGAACGTGTGCGGCGGCTCCCACCGTCCGCTCTCCTGTCCCTCGGGCACGCGAAGGTCGACCCAAACGTTCGTCCTCCCGGCGACCGGCAACGTGCGGAACGTGTCGTCGACGAACGGCCTTTCGTAGCGAATCCCGCCCGCTGCGCCGAGCATCCCTTCGGCGCGTACCAGGTGGTTCTCGCTCGATTCGAGGGTCGCGTCAGTCGCGATGCGAAGGTCGCCTACGGTCACTGGGGAGGTGCTCGCCAGCGCGTAGAGCACGTCGTGCCGGAGAACCACGGCCATGCCGATCGCCGCGGCGGCCGCGACTCCGAGAATGAGTACCGCGAGAGTCCGCCCTCTACGGGGCGGGTTGGGAAGGGACACGAGCTCCGGGTCAATCTCGTCGTCCCGCTCTCTCGCCGCAAGCTCGAGGGCGGACGACTGTAAGGGTGTGGTCCCTCGCGGCACGGCTGTCACAGGATACCTCGACATCGCCTGCCGCGCGGTTGTTCCCGCTTGGCGAACGCCACGCGGGAGCGTTACCGTAGCATCGATGGCCTCTGCAAAACCGATCGTCTGCCCCTCGTGCGGCTTCGGCAAGAACCCTCCGGGTTCCGCGCGCTGCGCCTCGTGTGGAGCAAAAATCGACGAGTTCGGGAAGTCCAAGCGCACGCGCGAGGAAGAGGTCGCGCGACGCTACCAGCAGGAGGGCATCAGTGTTCAATGGCTTGCCATCGCCTTCCTCGTGCAGGCGGTCCTTACCGGTGCGCTCATTTTCGGCTTGCCGATGGTGATCACACTGCTGGACTTCGAGGGGCAGAACGGCATGCTCGTGTGCATCCCCGTCTGGTTCCTCGGGGGAATGCTGGTGGGTATGATCTCTCCCGGCCGCACGTTCATCGAGCCTGCCGTCGCGAGCCTGCTCGTCGCCATCCCGACCACCTTCCTGCTCATCCAGAGCCAGACGGTCCGTACGATGCCTCTCTTTCTCTACCTCATCTTCGCTGGGATCGGCATCCTGCTGACACTCATTGGATCGTACATAGGCGAGCGCATCCAGCTGGGGCCTCCGCCAAAGCCTGCGGAGTGAAGGTCGACGTCGCCGTCATCGGCGGCGGTCCGGCCGGATCCGTGTGCGCGGCGCGGCTGGCTCAGCACGGACGTCGAGTCGTCGTGCTGGAACGAGACCGTCACCCCCGCTTCCACCTGGGCGAATCGCTCCTCCCCGGGAGCATGGGGGTGCTCGATACCATCGGGGTTCTCGGGGAGGCGCACCAGCGGTTCCTCATCAAGCGCGGCGCGCGATTCGTCGACGGGGACGACCACACGAAGGCAGCCCGGTACGCCTTCGCCGATGCCTTCCACGCGACGTGGGACCACGCATTCGAGGTTCCGCGCGACGAGTTCGACGAGATGCTCTTCCGGCGGGCGGGGGCCTCGGGCGCCCATCTGCGGGAGAGCCGGGAGGTAAGGCGCATCTTGTTCGAAGGATCCCGCGCAAAAGGGGTCGAGGCTCGCGGCCCGGACGGTGTCGTGGAGAACTTCGAGGCGAGGTTCGTGGTCGACGCGAGCGGTCGCGACGCGATGATAGCGCGCGCGACCGACGCGACCGAGCGCATCGCCCACCTGGAACGCACGGCGCTCTTCACGCAAGTGCGCGGCGCCTGGCGTGACGATGGAGAACGCGAAGGCGACATCCAGATCGTGGTCATGGCGGCCAACGATCGTGCGTGGTTCTGGCTCATCCCCTTTGCAGACGGCCGTACCAGCGTCGGCGTCGTGGTGTCCGCCGCGTGGATGCGGGCGAGTCGCAACCGCCGAGGGCCCGAGGCATTGTTCGATGAGGCGGTGGCTCAGTGCCCGACGGTGGTCCGGATGCTTGCCGGAGCGACCCGCCTCTTCCCTCCGCGAGCGACCGCCGACTTCAGCTTCCGAGTGCGGACGATGAGGGGCCCCGGGTGGCTCGCCACTGGGGACGCGACCGGGTTCATCGATCCCTTGTTCTCGACAGGGGCTCATCTCGCGATGCGCGGAGGACTGCTCGCGGCGGATGCGATCCACGCCTCGCTCGACGAACCCGACGCGCCGCCGGAGCGCTTCGACGCGTGGGAGCGCGAGCTCAAGCAGGGCCTCGACCTCTACGTGGGCGCGGTGCAGGCCTTCTACGAAGGCGACCTCGCTACGCACCTCTTCGCCCAGCCCCAGCACCCATTCCTCCGGCGCGCCATCACTTCGATGCTCGCGGGCGACGTCTTCGCCGACTCGGTGTGGGCGCGTGCGATGCGCGATCGTTACCCGGCGCGGACCTAGACGTCTTTTTGATCGCGTACGCGCGCAGCCTTGCCCGCCAGATCGCGCAGGTAGAAAAGGCGCGCCCGGCGAACGACGCCCTTGCTCACGATCTCGACCTTCTCGATGCGGGGCGAGTGAGAAAGGAAGATTCGCTCGACGCCGACGTTGAAGCTCACCTTGCGAACGGTGAACGTGCTGCGGGCGCCGGCGCGGTGGCGCTTGATGACCACGCCCTGGAATACCTGCGTCCTCTCCTTGTCTCCCTCGACGATGCGGTAATGGACCCGCACCGTGTCCCCGACTCGGAAATCGGGAAGGTCAGACCGGAGAAGCTGCGACTCTAGCTCTGCGAGCTTGGGCGAGGTGATCATGGACGCTCAAAGCGAGCGGCGGCTTAAAGCACGGCGCGGAGGCCTCGTCAACGGCGCCAAGGGATCTCCGCGGCACGGGGCTTGACCCGACGCGCCACGTAGCTAGAGTCCCGGCCCCTTCACTCACTGCCCCCTTCTAGAGCGAATACGCGATGAACACGCAACCAGGCATCTTCGGCCGAAAGCTCGGCTGCACGCAGGTCTTCGAGCAGGATGGCACGGTCACGCGGGTCACCGTCATCGAAGCGGGCCCCGTCGTCGTCGTCGGCAAGCGCACCCCAGAGAAGGACGGCTACACGGCGCTCGTCCTCGGCCTCGAGGATCGCAAGGACAAGCACACCACGAAAGCGGCTGCCGGGGTCTTCAAGAAGGCGGGGATAACGGCGAAGCGCTTCGTCAAAGAGCTGCGCTGCGACGCAGAATTCGCCGCGAAGTGGGAAGTGGGTCAGACTGTCAAGCTCGACACGATCTTCCAGCCTGGGATGCGCGTCGACACCCGGGGCACGACACGCGGCCGCGGCTTCACCGGCGTCGTGCGGCGTTGGGCCTTCGCGGGCGGCGTCACCACGCACGGCACGCACGAGTACCGCAGACACGGCGGGTCGATCGGCACGAACATGACGCCGGGACGCACTCTTCCCAACCTGAAGATGCCCGGTCAGTACGGTAACGAGACCGTCTCAGTCCTCAACGCCAAGGTCGCACGCGTCGACGCGGAAAAGCACCTGCTTTTGATCGAGGGCGGCGTCCCCGGAGCCAAGAACGGCTTTGTCCTCGTGCGCCAGGCCGTGAAGACCCCGAAGAAGTCGACCAAGCGCTAGAGGTACCGCCGCGGTCAAGAGCGGGTGAGTGCCTACGGGTGGTAAATCTCGGCCGTCGCCAGGGGTGCACCGTTCAGATCGGTGCCGCCGACGATGAGTACGTCGCCGGAGGCCAGCAGGTACGCTCCGACGGGCCCTCCTCGTGGCTGGTTCAGGTTGCCCACCGTCTTCCACGCGTTCGTTTGAGCCTCGTAGACCTGGGCCGTCACGGTCGGCGCACCGTTCAGGGTCCCCCCGAAGGCCAGCACGTCGCCGCTGGCGAGTTGCACGAACGAGGGACTGAAGCTCGACATCGCGTTGGTCGTCAGACTGATCGCGTTCGTGGAAGGATCGAACAGGAGTACGCCGGGGAGCGGTAGCGTCGTGCCGATCAGACCGCCCGTACCCGTCAGCAGCAGCTGGCCGTTCGGCAGCGCGAATGCGCTGGCGCAAAATGGTGCCCCGGTGAAGCTTGCAACGGTGCTCCACAGCCCGCCCGTCGGGTCGTACCGCTCGACGTTGTGCTCGATCATCGTCATCGTCGGCCCCTGCGCGCCTGCGATGGCGAGCACGTCTCCCGACGGAAGTCGCACGTTGCAACCGAAGAGCCTGTCCTCGCCGAGGCTGCCAGTCGAGCGGAAGACGCCCGAGGCCGGGTAGTACCTCTCCACGGCGGCGGTACCGCTACCCGTGTACGACCAGCCTGGCAACTCGGACGCCGTCTGAGGGGTCACCGAGTTCCATCCGCCGATGAAGAGAACGCTGCCATCATCGAGGATGACGGGGAACATCGAAATCGCCGCGAGGCCCATCGTTCCCGTCTGCGAGAACATTCCGGTCGATGGATCATAGACCTCGGCCAGGGAAGACAGCTGTCCCACCGCGTCGAGTCCTCCGGCTACAAGGACGTTTCCGTTCGCCAGCACAGGCAAGGATGCCCCCCAGCCTCCCCAGAGATGACCGCCAGCCATGCCACCCGTCGGGGTGAAGGTGCCCGACGTCGGGTGGTAAATTTCCGCCGATGTGAGGACGCCGGCCGCGGTGTTCCACCCACCGGCAATGAGGACGGTGCCATCTGGAAGGCCGGCCCCCGAAGGCACGTCTCGTGGAACCGACAAGCTGCCCGTGCAGGTGAAGGAACCCGGGCCACCGTCGCCCGTACAGGTCGGGCCGGAGTCGGACGCATCTGGCACCGCCCCGCCATCCGACGTGAACGCCTCACCGCCCCCATTCGAAGCGCCAGCATCGACCCCGCCGAATGCCATGGGACCGCCGCCAGCCGCGTCGGAACCCGCCGCAGCGGGCGCCGAGCTTCCACCGGCAGAGCATCCCAGACCGACCGCCACGCCAGCCGACGCTACGCAGGCGACCACGAGAGCTCGATGGAACGGGAAGGCTACGTGCACGTGCATCGCGGGGCCTCCTATCGGGCCGCGAACTTTAAGACTACGAAACATCATCTACCAAGAGTGCGCCGCGCACGCCATTCCGCCCTCGGAACGCGGTACGTTTCTCCGGCCGAGCTCACGCCAGATGGCCCCGCGACAGAATCCCTACAAGAGGCCCGACCGGTTCGCGCGCGCGGCGAGGAAGGCTGGCTTCCCCGCTCGGAGCGTGTTCAAGCTCGAGGAGATCGACCGGCGCGTGGGCCTGTTTGGGGGGGGGATGCGGATCCTCGACCTCGGGTCTGCGCCGGGCAGCTGGGCTATGTATGCCGCGCACAAGATCGGTCCTACGGGCAGGCTCCTCGCGGTCGACCTCGAGCCCCTCGGAGCGACGCTTCCGCCCCACGCCTTCTTCTCCCAGGGCGATGCCTTCTCGCTGTCGAACGACGAGCTCTCGCGGTTCGCTCCTTACGACGTGGTCCTGAGCGACATGGCGCCCAAGACGATCGGAAGCCGCGTCACCGACCAGACGCGGAGCTTCGATCTCTTCATGCGCGCTTTGGCGGTTGCCGCCGCGCTCGGGAAGAGCGGTGGTTCGTTCGTCGGCAAGATCTTCATGAGCGACGACATGCCCGCGGCGCGTGCCGAGCTGCGGCGCCACTACGGGGGCGAGCGCCTCATTCGTCCGGAGGGGACGCGGGCGGTGAGTATGGAGATCTTCGTCGTCGGTTCGGAGAAGCGCGCGTGATCGCGATCGCTGGCAAGCCGCTCGCCGGACGCTTCGTCATCGAGCGCGAGGTCGGCCGTGGCGGCGTAGGCATCGTGTACCGGGCGCGTGACGATCAGAGCGGAGACGCCGTCGCGCTGAAGGTCATCGCGCTGCCGGGCGTCGACGCGAGGCGAAGAGGCGCGCTTTCGTCGCGAGGGGCGTGTGCTCGCCGGCCTGAATCACCCTGGCATCGTACGGGTCGTGGCTTTCGGGCAGCTCGAGGAGGGGCAGCCCTACGTCGCGATGGAGTGGCTGGAGGGCGAAGACATCGCCCAGCGTCAAAGGCGTGCTCCGCTGCCGCTCGCCGCCTGCGTGCTCGTCGCGGCCGACGTGGCCGACGCGCTTGAAGCAGCGCACGCGGCAGGGATCGTCCACCGGGACGTCAAGCCGTCGAACGTCATCCTGGCCGGAAGCGGGCCGGACAGGGGCGGCGCCTTCCAGGTCAAGCTAGTCGACTTCGGGGTCGCCGCTGCCGAGGACGCAAAGCTGACGCGAACGGGAGCGATCGTCGGGACGCCCGCTTACATGGCGCCGGAGCAGGCCCGGGGCGACTGGGAGGTCGACGCGACGCGCGGACCTCTATGCGCTCGGCGCCACGCTGTTCGAGATGATCACGGGCCGTCCTCCGCACGTCGGGCCGACGCCCATCGCGATCCTCGCGCGCCTCGTGACGACGCCGGCGCCCCGCCTTGCCGAGGTGTTCGATGACGCGCCCGTGCGCCTCGACGACGCCCTCGCGCAGCTGCTCGCCACGTCGCCGACGGAGCGGCCCGGCCTCCGCGGCAATGGTCGCGCAAACGCTACGGGAGATTGCGGCGGATCTCGGGGCCGACTCGGAGACCCACTTGCAACGCAGCGGCACTTTCGACGCGGTGCCCGTGAGCCTGGGTACGACGACCGACAAGGGGGGCGGTACGCGGCTCGTGACGACCATCGTTGCCACCCACGTGCCCAAGGGCGCTCCCGCGCAAGCGGCTCCTCGCACACCTGCGCGCGCGCGGCGCCGACGCGACCGAGCTCGGCGGGGACGCCATCGTGTGCCACCTCGGCGTCCGCAAGGCGCTCGGCGACGAGGCAGCGCGGGCGCTCGACCTCGGGCTTCGCATCGCCAAGCTCAACGCCGCTGTGGGCGTCGCGACCGGGCGCACGCGCATCGACCGCACGCGCCCGACGGGGGAGGTGGTCGACCGCGCGGCCGCCCTCGCCCGCGACGCCTCGCGCGGACAGGTGCTGGCGGACACGACGACGGCGGAGCTCGCGCGAGGACGCCTCGAGCTTCAGTTGCGAGGCGACGGCGGCGCGGTGGTCGGCAAGCCGCTGCGCGGCCGGCGCGAGATCGTCGGCGGCGCGCCCTTCGTGGGACGGGAGGCGGAGCTCGCGCAGATCGTCGGTGCCTTCGAGCGATGCGCCGACGACAAGACACCCATCGTCGTCACCATCACTGGGGCGCCGGGCATCGGCAAGACCCGGCTGCGGCGCGAGGCCCTCTCGCGAATCGCGAGTCACGCGACTGGGCCGAAGGTTCTCGTCGCGCGAAGCGAGTCGTTCGCCAAGGGCCAGGCGCTCGGCGTCGTGGCGGATATCGCGCGCGGCCTGGCAGGAGTCGCAAAGGGAGCTTCGCTCCAGGAGGCGCTCGACGCGACCAACGTCCTTATCGCCGTGAGCGAGGTCCCGTGCTCGGACTCTTCGCGCGAGCTCCTCGCGCGTCTGTCGGCCAACCAGCCGTTGCCGGAGCTCGACGACGCCCGCGGCGCGCGCGACGCCCTGTGGCTCGTGCTCACCGACATGACTCTGGGCATCGCGCGGCGAGAGCCCCTCGTCATGGTCCTCGAGGACGCCCAGTGGGCCGACGCCGAGAGCCTCACGTGGGTCGACCACCTTCTCGCGCGTGCGGCCGGATGCGCCGTTTGCGTCATCGCAGCGGCTCGGCCGGCGTTCTGGCGCGACGACCCCACTTGCTTCGAGGGACGCGACCACGTTCGCATCGAGCTGCGCCCCGTCTCGCGAAGGCAGGCCCGATCCATCGCGTCGGCCATCCTCGGCGAGCGAGCCAAGACCGACGAGGGGGCGCGCACTCGTCGACTCGATCGCGCAACAGTCCGCAGGGCTGCCGCTGTTCGCCGAGGAGCTCGCCCGGATCGCAGCAGCCGGGCGAGACGCATCCGACGCTCCCACGATCGAGGCCGCCGATGCAGGTGCATCTCGATGCGCTCGACGACTTCGGGCGCGACGCGGCGGCGAAGTTCTCGGTATTCGGCCAGGTGGGATGGGACGCCGGGCTCGAGGCCATCGGCGTGGCAAACGCCGCCGAGGCCCTCCGCGAGCTCGCCGCGGCCGAAATCCTCGTCGAGCAGGCGCACACGCGGTTCGGCGGCACGCGCGAGTTCGCGTTCAAGCACGCGCTGATGCGCGAGGTCGCGTACGCGTCGCTGGGCGACGCGGCGCTACGCGAGAGCCACGCGCGGGCGGGAAGGTGGCTGGGCAAGATGGGCGAGGACGACGCCATCGTGGCGCGACACCTCGAGCTCGGCGGAGACGGCCTGGCCGCCGCGGCCTATCTCGAGAAGGCCGGGCGGCGCGCACTCGCGGCGCACGCGCTGCCGCAGGCGATGGCCTTCGTCGAGAAGGCGCTCGCGTTCGCAGAGGACAAGCCGACGCAGTTCGCGCGGGCCCAGCTCCTCGACGAGGCCTACAGCCGCCTCGACGCCAGGGCCGGCGAACGAGACACGGCGGTGCGGGCGATGGAGGAAGCCGCGTACGACGTGGCGAGCGACGTGCGAGCCCGGGGCGCCCGGGTTCGCTACGAGGACGCCTGCGGTGGCGGCGCGGAGACGAGCGCGCGTCTCGACGAGGTTCGACGGGCCGCAGAGGAGGCGAAGCTGCCCGACGAGGAGGCACGGTGCGGGGCGGCCCTGGCGGCGCGCTACGCATACGCAGGGAGACTCGACGAGGCGGAAGAGGTGGCTGACAGCCTACTCACACTGTCGTTGACCCACGGCATCGCGGGTGCGGCGGTCGACGCCTGGCAGACGCTGGCCGTCGTGCGTCAGGCGCGCGGCGAGGTGGGCGCTGCGCTCGAGGCCCGTCGCGGCGCGGCACGTTCCGCCAGCGCCGCGGGGCTTAAGGCTCGCGAGGCGACGCTGACGATCAACGTCGGCTTCGCGCTGACGACAGTTGGTGCTCGAGGGCAGGCGAGGCTGACGATCGAGAGCGGCATCGCGCTGGCTCAGGCGATCGGATCTCCCGGGATCGAGCGGCACGGGAAGATGATCCTGCTGTGCTGGGCGGCGACCTTCGGAAGCGACGACTCTCTCGAAGCACCCCTCGCCGACGCGCGAAGCACGGCCGACGCCGCGCGCGCCGGCAGCTGGGTACCGCACGACCGGGCGACGCTCGGGGTCCTATTCTATCGGGGCATGGAGATGCTCCGCGCGAACGGGCGAGAGGCCGACGCCCGCGCGCTCCTCCAGACCGCGGCGCAGGGCTATCGCGCGACGAAGATGCTGGACGTGCTGCCCGTTGCGCTCGGCGTATGGGCGGAGGCGGAGCGCCGGTGCAAGAGCGCCGAGCGGGCACGTGAGCTTGCAAGCGAGGCGGCCGCGCTGCTCGACGAGGGGTCGCCCAGCCTTCTCAACGAGGCCCCCGTCTTCCTCGCTCTTCACGACGCCTGCGTCGATCTGGGAAGACTGAAGGAGGCGCGCGAGGCGATCGTTCGCGGGGTTCCCCGACTGATAACGCGGGTCCGAGGGCTCGGCGGCACCGCATACGGGCGACCGTTTCTAGTGCAGCTCGCATCGAACGCGGGGCTCCTCGCGGCGGCCGAGGCCTACGGCCTCGTTCCCCCCGAAGTCGCCGGCGTGCTGGCGGAAGTAGACGCCTCGTTGCCGTAGCTCGCGGGCGCCGGAGGAGAGTAAGCTCGCTCGGGCGATGAAGACGACGACGACGATCGGGGCACTTCTCCTCTGCACCCTGGCCTGCGATGAGCCCAAGACCGAACCGGCCAAGGCGGTCGCGGAGGCCGCTCCGGCGAGCACTCCCGCGACCGTCATGCCCTCGGCGTCCGCAACGCCCGCTCCGGCAGCGTCTGCAAGCGTGACGTGGAAGAAGAGGACCCTTGCCGATTGCAAGCCGCACCCGGCGACGGTCGACTTCGGGGACGACAAGGCGCTCGAGAACGAGGTTCGGCGGAAGATCGGCAAGGATGCCGGCGCCCTCTCGCCCTCCGATCTTGCGCCGATCAAGTCCATCAACCTCGCGTCTGCGCCCACTCACCAGATCGACCCGTGCGTCTTCCCGATGTTCTCGTCGCTCAAGGATCTGTTCCTCGGCCCCGGCGAGTTCGACGATCTGATGCCGCTCCAGAAGTTGTCGAGCCTCGAGACGTTGCGTGCGTCGTTGAGCCAGGTAAGCGACTTGCACGCCATCGAGGGCCTAAAGCACATGGATAGGCTGGACCTATCGCACACGCTCGTGACCGATGCTTCGCTGAAGTCCTTGGGGTCGCTCGTGAACGTGACGGAGCTAACGCTCGACGAGGACGGCATTTCGGACCTGACGCCCGTGGCAAACATGAAAAAGCTCGAAAAGCTGAGCATCAAGAAGACGCAGGTGAAAAGCCTCGCACCGCTCTCGGAGCTGAAGGCACTGAAGGTTCTCTACATCGCCGACACCCCCGTCGCCGACATCACTCCCGTCTCGCAGCTGATCAAGAACGGTATGAAGCTCATCCAGAACTGAGCCGTCGCAGGGGTTCCCGCCGCCGAGTCTCACCCGCGGCGCGCGAGCTCGCGAAGGGCCCCGGAGGGCACCCATGCGTCGACGCGGCCGAAGCGGACGCGCGACATTGCGCCGTGGACGTCCAGCACCTCGACGCGTGCCCCCTCGGGAAGCGGCGTGGCGCCAGAGACCGTGATCCCCCTCTCGTCGCTGGGTCTCGCGCTCACGACCACCACGATGGCCTCGCGCAGGTTCGCGCGGTCGTGGCGCGCGGCGAGCGTCATCGCGAGCGCAACGGCGAGCACGGGCGTCGCCACGCCCGCCGCGACGCCGCCGGTCACCCGCGCTCGGCGAGCACGAGCGACCCACCGGATCAGCAGGCCCAGCGTCAGTGCAACCGATGCGAGCGACGCGAGTACGGCCCACGTGTCCTCCCCGATCAATCCGGCCACAGCGCGACCCAGCGACCGCCCCGGATCGACCTCCGTGGGGTCGCCCGCCTGGGCCCGCCGCCGCGCCACCTCACTGCGTACGATGCCCAGCGCCAGCGAGGCTTTTTCGACGAGCCTTGGATCTCGCGACAAGTCGGCCGCTTCCTCGAACCCGTGCACCGCGCGCCCAAGGTCTCCAGGTACCTCCGCGCCGATGTGGACCCTCATCGCGTATGCGAGGCCGCGATCGAAGCTCACGACGGGATCGACGACGCCACGGTCCGCCAGGGCCTCCAGCCCGTCGATCGCGTCTCCCGCGCGTCCTTGGTGCAGCGCTTTGACGGCATCGGCGAAGAGCGTCTGGGTCTCTTCGTCAGCGCGCGCCGACGGAGCGAAAGCCAAGAGGACCATGACGAGGAGGGCCGCGCCGACGCGTTCGCCGCGGAGTCTTCTCTCACTCTGGCGTTTCATGCTCCGGGTCGCTCCAGGCGCCGGATCGCCCCTTGAGCCCGGAGCCACCGCTCGCGGGCGGTGACGACGTCAGCGGCCTCGGGCGCGAAGCGTGCGGCCTCGCACTCCCTCAAGAGCTCGGCGATGTTCGACGCGGCGTTCAGGGGCACCCCCGCACGTTCGAGCCGCTCGACCAGCGCACCGCCCACGGCGTCTCTCACGTTTACCCCGGCATGTGCGACGGCAGCGGCCTCCAGCGCACGGACAATCGCTGCATCCGCCGTTCGAGCGTCCCGCCTTGCGCAAGCGGCGTGTGCCGCCGCGACCCGCTCCTTCAGCTCCGCCGCGGGGGAACGGCTCCTCTCGTGCCATGCCATGAGCGCGCGCCGTCCGATGGCGCGACCCCCGACTGCCAGGCCCAATGCGAACGGCCACGCGACGACGCCCGCGATCCAGAACAGGGGCGAATCGTCGGCGTGCTGCCGCGGCGTGACGGGGCCCGCGAGCGCATCACGTGGCGCGGGGAGCCCGGGCAAGAGCTCGCGAACCGAATCCGAGGGGCCTGTCGCGACCGTCGTCGAACCGGTGACGTGGACCGCCCCGAGGCGCGCACGCGCGACGTCGTACTTCTTCGAGTCGGGGTCCCAAAACGGCAGCGCGAGCAATCCGAGGTCGACCTCTCCTGGCCGATGGATGCGCACGATGTAGTTGAAGCGTCGCTTGCCACCGAACCCATCGTGCCCAATGGGTGCGACTGCGTCGTGGACCTCGGGGGCGAGCCATTCGACCCCTTCCTGCACGGGCACGCTGACCACGCTGGGCACGTTCCCCTTCCCTGAGAGCTCGACCTCCACGCCGACAGCGCCGTCTTGCTCGATCTGCCGAGGTTGCACCTGGGCGGACAGCGCGAAGCGACCCACGTCGCCGACCGCGTATCCGGGTGGACGGCCGGCGAGGGGCGGGTCGGTCACGACGACGTGAAGCGTCTCGGTTGAACGCTTGCTCCCGGCCGCCGCGCGCGGACGCACGAGGCCCACGCTCATCGGACCGATGACCAGATCTCCTGCGCGGAGGGGGAAGAGGGCCCAGCGCCTCACCAGTTTCACGACCCACGTTCGCCCGCCCACGGTGGCGTAGCCTGCGAGGAGCGCGTCCTGGTCCTCTCGCAGAAGCGGGCGCTTGAGGAAGTCGGCCACCTGAGCGTCGTGCACATCTTCCGCGTCGATCTCGATGTTCGATGCCGCCCCCGCATCGATGTACTCATAGACGCTGAAGGTGACCTGTTCGCCCACCACGGCGGCCGTCTTGTCGACGGTCGCGTGCAGGAAGTACAACGACCCCCGCGGCGTATCGAGCGACAGCTTGGGATCGATCGTGACCGAGGGCGAGGAATCCGGTGCGTGGTCGTTCGCGTCGAACCCGGGGAAGAAGCCCTTCCACGGGTCGAACGGCGAGAACCCGAAAGGCATCTGGGGTTGCGACGGTGCTTGCGCACGGTGCGGCGCCTGACCGGCCGGCACGACGTGCAGCGTGACGGCATGCGGGGCGAAGCGGGTGCCACCGACGAGCACGCTGGGCGGTCCGACGCTGAAAGTGCCCACGCGCCGGGCCTCCAGGGCCCAGTCCACCGTGAGCGTGAATCGATCCATCCGGTTTCCGTTGATGCTGATGTGCGTCTGCGAGGGCGACGCGCTCTGACCGCGAACAGCGAAGCCGGGCGTCGCTCCGATCTGAGGATCGGTCGGCATCGACTCGCCGCTCGTGGCGCTGATCTGCAGGTGCAGAGTGTCTCCGACGCCCACGGTGTCGCCGTCGATCTCGACCTGGATCTGCGGCGGCGTCTGCGCACCGACCGGAAACGAAAGGGCGAGCAGGATGGTCGAGACGAGCAGGACCACCGAGGCTGCGTGCTTCATTTGTCCGCCATGCCGCGCACGTGCTTCTTGCCGAGCCGCTTGGCCTCCTCTTGCTGAAGCGTGGGCGCATTCTCGAGCTGGTCGAGCATGCGCTCGTCTTCGTTCGTGCTCGGCGGGGGCGTTTGAGGACCCGCCTCGTGCGGTTCGGGAGCTGCGTCAGGCTCCTGAGGAGGCGATCCCGCGTCCTGCCCGGCGTCTCGGCCCCCGTTCGAGCTGTCCTGACCGCCGTCTTTCGGCCCGTTGCCGGCGTCGGGGCTGGGGCTCTCGGAGTCCTGCGAAGCGTCGTGCGACGCGTCCTGCGAGGCGTCGCTCCCGGCGTCCTTCCGGTCCTCGATGCGCCGGAGCGCAATGGATCGATTCCAGGCGGCGTCGCGCCCGACAGGATCTCCGCCGTCGTTTACGCCCGGAGCGAGCACGAGCGCGTGATCGTAGGCCCGGACGGCGTCTTCGTAGGCGCCGTCGAGGAACGCGAGGTTCCCCTCGAGGTACCGGGCTCGCGCGCGTACCTCGGCGGATCCGCTCGCCGCGTCTCCGACCGCCTGCACGAGACGCCGCGCACACTCGACCTGCGCGTGCCGCTGATCGCGCGTGTCGGCGGAGACCCCCGAGTCGATCTCTTCCTCGCCGAAGCGCCGGCCGAACTGTTCACCAATGCGGAAGAGGGACAGGCCGAGGTCGAACGTGCCGTCGGGGCGCCGCTGGAGAAGGTCGGGGGTGCCGATGCTGCCGTCCTTGCAGGCGCCGGTGGAGAGGTAGTCCTCCAGCCTGACCGCAGCCGACGACGCGTCTCCAGCGTCGAGATCGCCGAGGGCTTCTTGTACGACGGGCGAGTCCCTGTCGAACGGACGCGATGGGTTCCAGCCGCACGCGACGAAGAAAGAGCAGCGATCGGGCGAGACACCGGAGAGGCCTCATCCCTTCACCTCGGCCATGTCCCGCCGGCGGCGCGCGGGCCTCGCCGATGAGCGCGTCCGCGAGCAAGAGGAGCACGGCGATCCCGAGCGGCCACGCGTACTCCTCCGCGTAGACCGTCTCGACCTTCTCGCTCAGCTCCTCGCGCATCATCTTCTGGAGAGCTCCGGGCGATCTGTCGATGCCGGTCTCGCCGTGCTCGGCGCGCACGATCGTGCCGCCGGTGGTCTGCGCGACGCGCGCGAGCTGCGCCTCGCCCTCCGCCGAGAGCTCGGTCGTCAAGCGGCTTGCCCTCGTCGTCGTGCCGAATGCCGCTGACCTTCCCGTCCGGCCCGACCTCGGGGATGACCTCCGGCGCGCGCCCGCCAATCTGCACGACGTCGATGCGCGTCCCCTCGCTGCGCGCAGTTCTGCGGCGACGCTCACCGGATCGCCCTCGAGGTCCTCGCCGTCGGTCACGAGCACGATGACCCGCACGTGGTCCTTCGACTTCGGATCGCGCGCGAAGACCTCGCGCGCGCGCTCGAGCGCCCGGGCCGTCGCCGTGCCGCCGACGGGCATGTCGTTCGGATCGAGCTGACGGAAGAACTGCGCGATGGCCGCGCCGTCGCTCGTGAGCGGGAAGCTCATCGGCTCGCCGGCGAACGCGACGGCGCCGAAGCGCGCGCCCGGCAGATCCTGGATGAGGCGCGCGACCTCGGCCTTCGCGCGCGCGATGCGGCTCGGCACGATGTCGCGCGCGTACATGCTCTTCGAGTAGTCGAGGACGATGACGACATCGAGGTTGGTGGCGGGGACGATCCGCGTGCCGCTGCCGAACTTCGGCCGCGCGAGCGCGACGAACGCGAGGAGCATCGCGACGCACGAGGAGCACCGCCTTCACGGCGCGCCGCGCGGTCGAGTCGTACGTCACGAGCTGCGCGAGCGAGCTCGGGGTCGCCGAACGCTCCGCGCCGCGCGCGCCTGCCGCACGCCGGCCCACACGATCGCGCCGGCGTAGCCCGAGGAACGCCAGCGCGCAGAACACGGCCACGAGGATGCCCGCCAGCGATCCGAAGTCGTGACCCCACTTCACGGGAACCTCCGGACGAGGAGCAGGCGCGCGAGCGCCTCGAGCGCGAGGAGGACGACCGCCGGGACGAGCAGGAAGGGGAACAGATCTTCCATCGTCGCCGCCTGCGCCTCGAACCGGGTCTTCTCGAGGTGGTCGAGGATCGAGTGCATGCTCTTCTCGAGGCCGCTCTTGTCGGTCGCGATGAACGCCTCGCCACCGGTCTCGTGCGCCATCTTGCGCAAGAGGTCCGGGTTCACCGGGAAGTGCTTGCGCACGTAGACAGGCTGTCCGAAGAGATCCGTCCCGACTCTGCACGTCGACGTCGTCGCCGTTGCCGATCTGGACCGTGTAGACGCGCACGCCCTCCTTCTGGGCGAGGTGCGCCGAGTACTCCGGTGAGATGGCGCCCTCGTTCGAGTCGCCGTCGGTCAGGAGGACGACGGCCTTGCTTCGCGCGTTGCTACGCCGCATGCGCGCCACGGCCGTGCCGACTGCGTCGCCGATGGCCGTCTTGCTGCTGTCGATGACGCCGAGCTCGATCTTGGAGACCAGGGAGGCGATGAGCGCGTAGTCGAGCGTCGGAGGCGACAGGACGAACGCCTGCTTGGCGAAGACGACGACGCCGATGCGGTCGGTCTTTCGACGCCGCACGAAGTCGATGAGCACCTCCTTCGCGACGTCGATGCGCGTGGGCCGATGGCGCAAGCTTCGGTCGCCCTGACCACGGGCCGTCGGACGGGCGCATCCATGACCGCCGACATCGAACCGGAGAGATCGAGGACCAGGATGATGTCGATGCCTCTCTCCTCACCCGTCTCGCCGCGCAGGACGCTCTGCGGCCGACCGAGGGCGAGCGCGGCGAGGACGAGTGCCGCGCCGCGGAGGACTGCCGGGGGTGTCACGGAACGACGCACGCCACCCGCGCGGACCGAGTACGAGCGGGCGCGATGGTCGGCACGCCGAGCCGAGGTACGCGCGAGTCCGCTCCCAGCGTCATCCGCCACACGACGAACGGCACCCCCAGCACGCCGGCGCAGAGCGCGAGACAGCCGCTGGCCCGCACCACCCACGACAGGGCGTCGGCCGTCGACGGGTGCGCGCCGAGGGGCCCGGGCCATGCCGCCCATCGCGCACTCTCCCAGGCCTCGCCGCGGGCCAGCGCGGGCCACACGCAAGCGAGAGCGAGCGCGGCCAGCGTCGACAGGCCGACGAGCGTCCCTCGGACCCAGCGACCCGACGGGGGGCTCACGGCCGCACCTCCCTCATCGGCAACGGCGCGGCGACGCAAGGGCGTCGTGGCACGCACCATCCGCTCGGCAGCCCCGAGCACGCGCTCGCACTCCTCGAGCGTCGGCGTCACATCGGCGAACTTCACGAGGTCGCAGTCCTGCAGGAACCCCGTGATCTCGGGCATCGGGATGTCGAAATGAGGCACCGCTGCGGAGCGACGCGAGCGTCTCGTCGGTCGTCGACTCGAGCCCATCGAAGCCGAAGCGCGCGCCGAGGTACTCGCGTACGGCGTCGTTGACCCGATCGAAGAACTCTCCGAAGCGCTGCGTCTCGAGGAGCCCCGCGTGGCGAGCCTCGTCCAGCCGCTCGAGCGCGACCTCCCAGGGCGGGCGCGGGGGCGGCGGCGGAGCGACCGGCTTCGGGCGCTTGAGCCATCGGTAGACCAGCCACGCCGCGAGGAGCGCCCACGGCGACGCCGGCCGACGCCCACGAGAGCCCTCGCTCGAGCGCGGTCCACTCCTCGCGCTGCGAGCGCGGGGGTGGGTTCGGCTTCGGCCGCGCGTTCGGCGTGGACGCGGTGGGGTCTTCGACGACGATCGTGTGCGCCTTCGTGCAGAGGGTGACGACGTCGCTGTTCGCGCGCGCGATCGACACGGGCAACGGCGGCAAGATCAGCGCGTGCCGCCCGGGCTCGCTCGGCAGGGCGACGAGGGGAAGGTCGAGCGTCGTCTTGCGACGAGCCGCTCTTCGGGTCGACGTCGACACTCGAGAGACGCGCCGCGGCCCCTCCGTCCTGGTCCGGGATCGCGAAGCCCGCGGCCTTCAGCGCTCGCGCCGCGTCGCTGTCGCTCTGGAGCTCGAGCCCGCGGGGCAGCACGGTCTCTCCCTTGCCGTGCGTGACCGACCACGTGAAGCGTCGCCGCGTACCCGCTCGTCCCTCGCTCGGGAAACGTGTCCACCATCTGCGGCCGCTCCGCCCCCGACGGCGCCGTCTCGGCGCACTCGGCCGATGCGGCGCGCGAGACGCCGAGAGCGACGATCGAACAGGAAGCACCAGCGAAGACGCCTCTCATCGCCGTATCCTTCGCGCGCGACGGGCGAAGAGATCGCGCAGGGGGCGGACGAAGGACCCGCCAGTCTCGATCTCTACGGCGTCGAGGCCGAGCTTGTGGAAGGTGGCCCGGCGAGCCTCCGCGATCTTCTTCATCGCGGCGGCATAGAAGGCGCGGACGCTCGCATCGCTCGTGTCCACGATGACGCTGTCGCCGCTCTCGAGGTCCTCGAACGTCGCCAGCCCCACGTCCGGCAGCTCGGCGTCGCGCGGATCGACGAGCACGACGGGCACGACGTCGTGCTTCGCGGCGGCGAGCGCCAGCGTCCGCTCGTACCCCGTGTCGTAGAAGTCGCTCACGATGAACGCGATGCTGCGCCGCCGCGAAGTGCGCACGAGCGCTTCGAGGGCCGCCTTCAGGTCCGTGGCCGCCCCGAGCCGCATGCGGCCTCGTTCGTCGTATTCCGCGCCCGTGCGCGACCGCGTCCCGGCTGCTCGAAGCCGAGGATCTCGCGCACCACGCGCATCACGTGCTTCTCGCCCTTCTTCGGGGGCACGATGCGCTCGACCTTGTCGGTCGCCACGATGAGGCCGACGCGGTCGTTGTTGCGGATCGCGCTGAACGCGAGCAGCGCGGCGACCTCGCTGGCGACGCGCACCTTGGGCGCTCGCTGCGTCCCGAACCGCTCGCTCGGCCGACAGGTCGACGACGAGCATGACGGTCATCTCGCGCTCTTCGACGAAGACCTTGACGAAGGTGTCGTTCATCCGCGCCGAGACGTTCCAGTCGATGACGCGGACGTCGTCGCCCGGCTGGTACGGCCGAACCTCGCGGAACGCGAGCCCCTGCCCCTTGAAGCTGGACGAGTACGTCCCCGACAGCTGCTCGTTGGCGAGCCGCGCGGTGTGGATCTCGATCGTGCGGAGGGCCGCGAGGAGCTCCTTCGGAATCACGGCTGAGCCGTCAGGGCACCTCGACGACCTCGAACACCCGCTTGACGATCTGCTCGCTCGTGACCTCCTCGGCGTCGGCCTCGTAGGTCAGGACGAGGCGGTGGCGCAGGACGTCCGGGCCGACGGCCTTCACGTCCTCCGGCGTCACGTAGCCGCGGTGGCGCAGGAACGCGTGCGCGCGCGCGGCCAGGTTGAGGGCGATGCTCGCGCGCGGGCTGGCCCCGAACTCGATGAGCGGCGCCAGGTCCTTCAGGCCGTGCTTGGCCGGCTCGCGCGTCGCGAAGACCACGTCGACGATGTACTCCTTCACCTTCTCGTCGACGTACACCTGCTTGACGACCTTGCGCGCCTCGAGAAGCTCGGCCGGCGTGACGACCGGGCTCGGCCTTCGCGAGCTCCGGCTGCGTCATGCGGTCCATGATCTTGCGCTCTTCCTCGCGCGTCGGATAGCCGACCTTCACCATGAGCATGAAGCGGTCGATCTGCGCCTCGGGCAGCGGGTAGGTGCCCTCCTGCTCGATCGGGTTCTGCGTCGCCATGACGATGAACGGCTCGGGCAGCGGGTAGGTCTTGTCGCCGATGGTGACCTGCCGCTCCTGCATCGCCTCGAGGAGCGCGCTCTGCACCTTGGCGGGCGCGCGGTTGATCTCGTCGGCGAGGACGAGGTTGGCGAAGATGGGCCCGAGCTTGGAGGTGAACTCGCCCTTCTGCTGGTTGTAGATCACCGTCCCGACGAGGTCGGCCGGCAGGAGGTCGGGCGTGAACTGGATGCGCGCGAACTTGGCGTGGATGGCGTCGCACAGCGTGCGCACGGTGAGCGTCTTGGCGAGGCCGGGGACGCCCTCGAGCAGGACGTGGCCCCCCGGTCGAGCAGGCCCGACGAGGATCCGCTCGACCATGTACTGTTGGCCCACGATGACCTTGCCGACCTCGTTCGAGAGACGGTCGACGAAGGCGCTTTCCTTGGCGACGAGCTCGTTGAGGGCGCGAACGTCGTACATGGGGTCCTCTCGTTGGCGCGCCTTGTAACACGGCGCCGTGCTGGCGCGCGCGGGCGCTTGTCCGAACTCGCGGCGAGGCCGAATATTCCTTGAATTTTGCGTGCTGATGGGAATTGCTCTGGCCCTTTAGCGTCTCACTCGTTCGGATCCGTGGACGGGAGCCGAGCCCCCGAGAAAGGTTTCCGTCATGACCCCTGGTGCCACAGTCGCCTCCCTTCTCGCCCTTGCAACTATGGGGCTCGTCGCCATCGTCCCGGCCTGCAGCAGCTCGAGCAACAAGGGGGGGCCTGGAGGCGGAGGCAACGAGGAAGGCGGGACGAGCAGTGGCGGCGGGCTGATGCTTGGCGACGGCGAGGCGGCCGTGATCTGCGAGGCGGGAACGAACCTCCAGTGCCAGGAATCGACCTGTCCGAACGGCGGATCCACCACCATCAGCGGCACCGTCTTCGACCCCGCCGGCAAGAACCCGCTCTACAACGTCGCCGTCTACGTCCCGAACGCGACCCCGATGGCCCTCCCCTCCGGCGTGACCTGTGCGTCGTGTTCCGATCTGTACACACAGCCCATCGCCAGCGCCGTGACTGACGCAAGCGGCAGCTTCAAGATCTTGAACGCTCCCTCGGGACAGAACATCCCGCTCGTCGTGCAGGTCGGAAAGTGGCGCATGCAGTACACGCTGGCGACGGTCGCGTCCTGCGCCGACAACCCGCAGCCGAGCGGCTCGCTGCGTCTCCCGAAGAACCACATGGAGGGGAACATCCCGGACATCGCCATCTCGACGGGCGGCGCGGACTCGCTCGAATGCCTGCCCCTTCGCATGGGGATCGACGCGGCCGAGTACGTCCCGGGTGGGAGCACCGCGGGCCGCATCCACATCTTCCAAGGCTACATGGGGGCGACCACGATGCCGGCGGCGCCTCGGTCGTCCGCAGCGCTCTGGAACTCGGACACCTCCCTCGAGCCCTTCGACATCACCCTCTTCTCCTGCGAGGGCGCCCCGACCTCGGGCGGAGGGCCGATGCTGACATCGCAGAATCAGCAGTACCTGCTCGACTACGTCAACAATGGAGGCCGGGTCTTCGCGTCGCACTTCCACTACGCCTGGTTCACCAGCGGCCCCTTCACATCGATCGCCACCCCACCGCTGATGACGTGGACCGCGAACACTCTGATGGGTCAGTCCGCCACCATCGACGATCAGTCAGCCTTCTTCGGCGCGATCAACGCAACGACCGCCGCCGACGGCGGCACCTTCCCCGAGGGCGTCGCCCTCGATGCATGGCTCGGCAACGTCGGAGCGCTCATGAACGGCGAACTCCCGTTCTTCTACGCACGCGACAACGTCATATCGACGAACACCCCCGCGCAGGTCTGGCTCACCCTCGACAAGAGCAAGATGTCGGCCAACGACGTGGCGAAGCTGTCGTCGGACTCGTCGAGCGCCCCCCCCCAATACCTCTCCTTCGACCTGCCGCTGAACGTCGGCGTCGAGTCGTCGAAGTGCGGGCGCGTCGTGTATAGCGACCTTCACGTCAGCGGCGGCCCCGGCGCGAACGAGCCACCGCTCAACGGCGGCGCGCCGGTCGTGGCCGACTACGGGACCGGCGGATCGGCCGGCATCGCGCCGAGCGGCTGCGCGATGCACCCTCTGACTCCGCAGGAGAAGGCCCTCGAGTTCATGATCTTCGACCTCTCGTCCTGCTTGATTCCCATCGGTCAGGCGTCCGTGCCCCCGACTTTGCCGCAATGACGCGAGCGGAAATTTGCGCTCTCGCTCTAGAATGGGCCCCCTCGGCGTCTCAACCGCCCAAAAACCTGGACTTGGGCCTACCCTGAAGACCAGCCTTTGAGTTGGAGTTTGCCGCCATGAAGACTGTTTTACGCGTCGCCTTCGCCGTAGCACTCGCGCTCATCGGCTTCGCCGTGGGGCCGGCTGCCTGTGGGTCGAATAACCCCAACGGCCCCGGCAGTGAAGACGGCGGAGAGGACGGTGGCTGCGGCTACAACTGTTCGGCCAGCGGCGGCGGCGACGGCAACCTCGTCCTGAACGGCGGCGACGGGGGGACGCCCGTGATGTACGCGATGGGGAACTGCTCGGGCGGAGCAATGACGTCCATAAGCGGCACGGTCTACGACCCCGCCAACGTGAACCCCATCTACAACGTCACGGTGTACGTTCCTGGCGTGTCGCTGCCGTTGCCAGCGCTCCCGGACGGCGTGTCGTGCAACTCGTGCTCGGACCTCTACAGCACTCCGGTGGCGGCCGCGGTCACGGACGCGACTGGGCACTTCTCGATCCCGAATGCGCCTGTCGGCGCGAAGATCCCGCTCGTCGTTCAGGTCGGCAAGTGGCGGATGGTCTACACGATCGCCAACGTCACCGCGTGTCAGGACAACCCGCAGCCAGACCACTCGCTGCGTCTGCCCAAGAACCATACGGAGGGCAGCCTGCCGAACTTCGCCATCTCGACGGGCCAGGCGGACTCGCTCGAGTGCCTGCTTCTCCGGATGGGAGTCGATCCGGGCGAATACACGGGCGGTGCCGGCGGCAGCGGGCGCCTGCACATCTTCACGGGGTACATGGGCGCCGTGACGCAAGGAGGGACTTCACCGGACCCCGGCATGACGCTGTGGGACCAGGACATGGACATCAACCAATTCGACGTCGTTCTTCTCTCCTGCGAAGGGCAGGAGACGGTGAACATGAATCAGAAAGTGATGTGGGACTACGCCAACGGCGGCGGGCGCGTATTCGCATCTCACTTCCATTACGCCTGGTTCGACACGGGACCCTTCGCCACGATGATCAGCCCGGCCCTGGCGACATGGACCCCAGGCGTCCAGCTCATCGGCGGCAACGGCGCCTCGGGCGACGTCGTCTCGAGCAACATCGTGACGACGCTCCCGAACGGGATGGCCTTCCCCGAGGGTGCGGCGCTGAGCAAATGGCTGGGGGTCGTCGGTGCCACTGGTGTCCTTGGGGCTCCGGCCGGCGAGCTTCCGATCATCTACGCATGCAACAACGCGGAAGTGACCTCGACGAACTCGTACTCGCAGTCGTGGGCCGCGACGGACAAGAATTCCCCGGTCCCTGGAGCGACCGAGTACTTCTCGTTCGACCTGCCCGTGGGCACGTCGGCCGAGGGCAAGTGCGGGCGCGTCGTCTACAGCGACCTGCACGTGAGCGGTGGAGCGGGCGGGACCGCACGCGGCTCACTGCCGGGTGACTACGCGAGCAGCCTCGAGATCGTGCCGGATCAGTGCGCTACGGGGGTCCTCTCGCCGCAGGAAAAGGCACTGGAGTTCATGATCTTCGACCTGTCGTCGTGCCTGATTCCCATCGGGATGGTCGGGATGCCGCCGACGGTACAGTAGTCCCCGCCCACCTGAATGGCATGGTAGGCTCGCGCTCCCAATCGGACGCCTGTCCGGAGAGAGCTATGCCCTTCAGCCGAACGCCCCACCGCTCCCATATCATCGCCGCGGCCGTTCTCGTGGGCGCCACCGTGCTCGCGTCCGGTGGAGATGCCCGCGCAGACAACGTCGCCTCGACCCCCAAGGGCACCGTTGGAGGCGCCCTGCTGGGCGCCGAGGTCGTCACGATCACCGAGTCGCTGTTTGGCGCGCGCCCTGGCTGGGCCTACGCGGTCGGAGCGATCGTCGGGGCTGGTGGCGGCGGTGCGGCAGGATACGTGGTCGACCAGGGCAGCACGGACGGCAAGGTGCCGATGTACCTCCTCGCCGGGGGCCTCGCGCTCATCATTCCGGCCATTGTGCTCACCCTCAACGCCACGCGTTACATGCCCGAGGAAGGGGCCACCGAGGACAGCGTCCCCACGGGCCCCCCGGCGGAGCCGGGCGTTCCGAGTGGCACCCTCGGCGGGCCCACCAGTCCCCCGTCGGCAGCGCCCCCTCCCCCGGTGACGTCCCCCGCCCCGGCTCCCCCGCAGTCGCTCCTGGATGTCGGAGGCGGCGCGATCCGCCTGGGCGTACCCGTTCCGGACGTGCGACCGGTCTTCTCGATGACCGAGCAACGGCAATACGGGATGCACGCCGAGACCGAGGTCAGGATGCCGGTCCTCCACCTCGTATTCTAGTTACGGTTCGGGGACGCGTGGCCGCTCGTCCCGAACCCCCCCAGTCGTAAGTTCGTTTCCCGACGGCGGCGCGGCGCTGATAGCATCGGTGAGTTCTGTTTCCTCGCCCGGCGAGGCTGGCAGACCAACGCGAATCAGCGGAGTCGAATGCAAGGTGCACAGCGAGTCGCCCAGGCGGCCAAACCGTCGGACCCGATGCTCGGCCGCGTCATCGCGGGCCGCTATCGCCTGGAAGCACGCATCGGCGAGGGCGGCATGGGCGTCGTGTACCGCGCCCGCCACGTCCTCATCGACCGCGTCGTCGCGGTCAAGCTGATCCGGCCGGACCTGCGCGGCGAGACGCACCTGCGCGCCTGGATGCTGCGCGAGGCGCGCGCCGCGAACCGCGTCGATCACGCGCACATCATCGACATCCACGACATCGGCGAGACCGAGGAGGGCGAGCTCTACCTCGTGATGGAGTACCTGGTCGGCACAGTCGCTCTCGAGCGAGCTCGCCCGCGGGCCCGATGGCGCTGGCCCGCGGCGTCGACATCCTCGAGCAGATGTGCGCGGCGCTCGCTCGTGCACACGACCTCGGCGTCGTGCATCGCGACCTCAAGAGCGACAACATCCTTCTGACCTCACGCGGCGGTCGCAAGGACTTCGTGAAGATCCTCGACTTCGGCCTGGCCCACCTCGCGATGGACCCGCGTCTCGCGCCGAAGGGGGCCGTCTTCGGGACGCCCGAGTACATGTCGCCCGAGCAGGCCAAGCGGCGAGGAGGCCACGGCGCAGAGCGATCTCTACGCGCTCGGCGTCCTCTTCTTCGAGATGCTGACGGGGCAGCTCCCCTTCCGGAGCGACGATCGCGAGACGCTGCTCGAGATGCAGCGGACGGCGACGGCTCCACGGCCGCGATCGATCAAGCCCGACGTCTTGCCCGCGGCCGAAGCCATCGTCGTGAAGCTGCTGGAGAAGGACCGGCGCAAGCGCTTCCAAGACGCTCACCATATGCACGAGGAGCTCAAGTCGCTCCAGCGCAGCCTTCCGAGTACTCCGTGGGAGGTTGCGGCGACGGGCGAGAACGCAGCTCCTCCCCCGGCGCCGCCGCCGCAGTCGGCCGGCGTCATCGAATGGGCCAGCCGTGCAGCGCTCTTCTCGCGGATGGTGTCGCGCGCTTACCCGGGGAGCAACGCGCCCCCGGAGGTGCAGAGCGCGCTGTCGCAATCGTGGGATCTAGCGTCACGGGCCACGCGACTCGAGGGCGAGGTCGCGAGCCATACGCGCAAGCTCGAAGCTCTCGAGCGTCGCGGCAGGGCGCTTCGCGCGGAGATCGGGCGCAAGGTCGAGGAGCTTGCCCACGAGGAGTCCCGCGCGCTGCGCGATCTGTCGACCGAGCAGGCCGAAGTGACGCGGTTGCGCGAGGCGTTGACGCAGGCCGAACGCGGCGCCGCCCAGGCGAAGCAGGCGGCCGACCAGGCGACCGGCGCGGTCACGCAGCTACGCGCGGTGTTCGAGCGAGCGGGCGCGGCGGGAGCGCTCGTCGAGGCCAGGCGCGATCAACTCCAGGGCCACGAGCAAAAAGCAGCCCAGAGAGAGTCGCAAGCCCGCGACTTGCGTCGCCAGATCGAAGAGCTGCGCGCCCAGCTCTCGCGCTACGCGGAGGCCCTCGAGGACGACCTGACGAACGGCCGCGAGAAAGTCGGCGCGCGCACTCGCGAGGGGCTGGCGTACGAGAAGGCGTTCAGCGAGGCCTCGACGCTTCTCTTGAACCACCTGAAGGGGAAGCCCGAGGCGAGGGACTTGCTTCAGGAGCTCGTGACCGTCATGCACGGCTCGCCGCAGACCAAGTCGGAGAGCCGAGCGCCGTAGGCGAAGCGAACTCGGGCTACGTGAGCCGGAATGTCACGACGAGGCGCGTGAGGCAACCGCGCGCTGGGCGAGGGCGAGCTTGTTCTTGATCGCGAGCACCTGCTGACGGACGGCGTCGGCCTGTCGCGCGAGGTCCGGCCAATCCTGCTCCGCGGCCAGAGCCGAGAGCCCTTCGGCCTCCGTGACCACTCCTGCCATGTGGCTCTGCATGCGCCCTATGCCCTCGAGGATCTCGTCGTCCGACGCGCCTCCTTCGCGCCTCGTGGATACCTCGTTCGCCAGCGTATTCACCTGCGCTGCCGACTCTCCGAGCGACGCGAACCGCTGCCTTAGGGCATCGCGCTGCTCGGTTCGCGCCTGGACGGCACGGGCGGCCTCGAGGAGCGCCTCCAGGCTCCCCACCTGACGGAGGCGCGCCTCCTCGATCTCGGCGACGAGCCCGCGCAGCTTCTCCTGGATGGAGTCGTTGCGGGCCGTCGACTCGCGCACGACGCGATGCACGCGTTCGAGCCCTTTCTCCGTATTGAGCGGCGTGCGGCGGCCCTCGTCGGCGAGAGCGTCATAGGCGCGAAGCTCGTCGTCGAGCGCGGCAGCGGCCGCGACGAGAGGCGACGGCGTCTTCGAGTTCCCGTGCGGCATGGCGAGCTGCCACTCAACCCACCAGCTTTGCGCTCAGGAACGCCTTCATCTTCACGAGCGTCTTCGGGTCTCTCGTGAAGCTAGGCACCTGGTACGCCTGCGCCCAAGCCTTCACCTCCTGCAGGAACTCGGCGCGCAACCCGGCATCGGTGAGGATCTCCTCCACCGTCCGTCCTCGCGCCGCACCCTTGCGGAGCCCCCGCACGTACGTCTCGAGGCGCTGGTAGTCCGGGCCGAGAAAATCGGCGACCGCTCGCGCATCGTCGCTGAGGCGCTGCACCGCCCCTTGCTTCACCTCGGCCCGCGCGACGCCCGCGTGCGCGCAAGCCACCCGCAGGACGAACGCGTCGTCGAGAAAACCGATGTCGTCGATCCCGTCGGGGATGAGATCGAGCGATTTGAATATGTAGTTGAGGCCCGACACCAGCGATCGCGTCGCATCGTCGTCAGCACCCGCGCCCACCGCCTCGCCGACCGCGGCGGCATCCTCGCCGAGGCTACGCAGCCACTGGGGGAACATCTCGAGATATCGCGGGTCGATGGCGGCATCACTCATGGCTTCTGGCTCCCGAGAGTAAGACGCTACCAAGCACCGGCCTGCCGGCTCAAGGCATCCGCGCAAGCGACCACCCGAGCAGAAACCCGACGACGAGTGCGCCGAGAACGAGCGCGACGACAGCCGCGGGCGCAATGCCGCGGCGCGACAAGCCGCGTTCGAAGGCGAGAGCCTCGGTGGACGAGCGCCGCGGTTCGACGAGGACCACGTGAGGCGCGGGATCGACCACGACGCCCGCGGCCGGACTCGCGAGCGTTCCACCCGAAGCAATGCCCCCCGAGCCGAGGGTGGGCGGGGGCTCCGACGATGTCTTCGCCGGCCCAGGCCGGATCGACGGGACGGAAGCGAGCGCACGCGCCATGTCTAGGGCTGTGGCGAAGCGCTCGTTGCGGTCCTTCTTCAGGCTCCGCGCGAGGAAGGAAGCCAGCGGCGCCAGCGCGGGGTCGACCACCTCCGCCGGATCCGGCTCCACCGTGAGCACCGCCGTCAGGCGCGCGAACTCGGTCGGCGCGGGGAATGCGGTACGTCCTGTCAGCATCTCGTAGAACATGACCCCTGCACTCCACAGGTCCGCTCGTGGATCGACGTCCTTGGCGTTCTTGACCTGCTCCGGGCTCATGTACGCGGGCGTCCCGAGGAGCATTCCGGATCGCGTCCGGTTGCCCATGCCGCCTGCTGCGTCCATCACCTTCGCGACGCCGAAGTCGAGCAACCTGGCCACGAACGCCCCATCGGCGTCGCGCGTCAGGAACACGTTATCCGGCTTGAGGTCGCGATGGATGACGCCTGCCGCATGGGCGGCGGCGAGCCCGGCGAGGATCCCCTGGAGGATGGGCACCGCCTGGGCGGCGGGCACGCGCCCACCGTTCGCCGTGTAGGCCGAGAGGGGTACTCCCTCGAGTAGCTCCATGACGATGTACGAAGATCCGTCCTCGGCCTGCACGGACTCGAACACGCGCACGATGTTCGGGTGGATGAGCCGGACGGATGTGCGCCCCTCCTCGAGAAAGCGCGAGAGCACCGCGGGCTCGAGCAAGAACTCCGCGCGCAGCACCTTCACGGCGACGGGCGGCCCTCCGTCGACCGGCATCGCCGCATAGACCTCTCCCATGCCCCCTTCGCCGAGCTTCCGTCCGACCCTCCAGCGACGGGAGAGCAAAGCGCCGGAGAGCGAGCGGGACGGGCCGGGCTGCGTGGCGGTCATCTGGGGGCTCAGCTCCTCAGTGTGGCCCCGAAGCGCTTCTGGACGCTCGCCACAACGCGCGCGTGGGCCACGTCCACCTCGGTGTCCGTGAGTGTGCGATCGGGAGCGCGATACACGACGTGGAGCGCGAGGCTCGCGTGCCCCGGCGGCACGCTGCCGCCGGCGAAGCGATCGAAGATGGCCACGCGCTCCGCGAGGTCTCCCGCAGCTTCACGCACCGCCTGCTCGACGTCGCCCGCGGCTACGTCATCGCGAACCACGACGGCGAGATCGCGCGGGCTCGCCGGAAACCTGGGCAGCTGCGCGAAGCGCACGGGGCGAGCCCCCACGTCGTCGAGCGCCCCGAGATCCACCTCGACCACCACCGCCACGTCGGTGAGCTCGAATGCGTCGGCCACGTCGGGGTGAAGAGGGCCGAGCGAGCCGATACGCTTCCCGTCCACCTCGATCCAGGCGGCGCCACGCGGATGCAATCGCGGCGGCCGCTCGTCTACGCCGGCGAGACGCACCGCGGCGTCGCGGCGAAGCATACGCGAGACGAGCCCCTCGGCCAGCCCCTTGCCCTCCCACACGTCGATGGCCTCGGGCTTGTCGAGCCACCCGTGGCGTTCGCCGGCAATGACGGCCGCGAACGCGAGGCGCTCGTCCGGAAGCGGGCCCTCCGAGGGCAGGAACAGCGCACCGACCGCAAACAGCCGCACGTCCCGCTCTCCGTGGCGGCGCGCGTGCCCGAGCGCCCGGAGCAGGCCGGGCAGGAGACTCGTTCGCATCACGGACCGGTCCTCGCTGAGCGGATTGCGAAGGACGACCGCCGGCGCTGGAGCTCCGAGGGCCTCGAGGTCCCGAGGGCTCACGAACGCGTACGTCATCGCCTCGCTCAACCCGAGGCCGACCCCTGCACCCCGTGCGCGACGCGCGAGCGCTTCCCGGGGAGCGGCGTCGCGGGATGGCCGGATGGGCGGAAGCGTCGCCTCGACCTTGTCCAGCCCTCGCACGCGCGTCACCTCCTCGATGAGGTCCACTTCGCGGGAGACGTCGGGACGGAAACTCGGTACCTCCCACAAGGCGACGCCCGGTTGCGACGACCGGTTCGCGAAGCCGAGGCGACCGAGAATGGCGTCGGCCTCTCCGCGGTCGACCTCCGCGCCGACGAGCGCGCACAGGCGCTGGTGACGGAGGACCACCGTGCGGCGGGCAAGTGGTCGCGCCTCGAAGATAGGTGCCTCTTTCAGGGGCGTCGCACGGGCGAGCTGGGCGATGAGCGACACGGCGCGATCGAGCGCTGCACGCGTGTCGCCCCAGTCGATCCCGCGCTCGAAGCGGTGGCTCGACTCGGTGTGAATCCCGTGACGGCGCGCGGCCCGGCGTATTCCCGGAGGGTCGAAGTACGCGCACTCGAGCAGGACGCGCTCTGTGCTGGCGGCGATGCCGCTGTCTCCGCCGCCCATGACGCCGGCCAGCGCGACCGGGCCTTCGCCGTCGCAGATGACGAGATCGTCGTCCGAGAGCGCTCGCTCCACGCCGTCGAGCGTCCTGATCTTCTCGCCCGGACGAGCGCGCCGGACGACGATGGCCGAGCCCCGCACCTTGTCGAGATCGAACGCGTGCATCGGATGACCGAAGCCGAGCATCACGAGGTTCGTCACGTCGACCACGTTCGAAATGGGGCGCACGCCGAGTGACGCGAGTCGCCAGCGCACGTCGAGCGGCGACGGAGCGACCTTCGCGCCCAACAGGACGGCGGCGCCGTAGTGAGGGCAACGCTCGCCGTCCTCGATGGCGATGGACACCTGCTTGGCGAAGTCCTCGTCCCTTACCTTCTCGGGGGCTCCCGCCGCGCCCGGATCGAAGGGCACTCCGAAGAGTGCCGCGGCCTCGCGGGCGAGCCCCAGGTGGCCGAGGCCATCGGGCCGATTGGGCGTCAGACCCACCTCGAAGATCGTGTCGCGCGCGGCAGGGAGCGCACGCACGAGCGGCGCACCGGGGTTCGCGAGGCCGGCTGGAAGCAGGAGGATCCCGTCGCCGTCGTCGCCGAGGCCGAGCTCGGCTTCGCTGCAGAGCATGCCTTCGCTCGGCACGCCCGCGATGGTCCGCCGTTCGATGGTCATCCCCTTCGCGGGCAGGTGAGCGCCGAGAGGCGCGAGGACGACGAGCCCCCCGGCCTCGGGCACGTTCGGTGCGCCGCACACGACCTCCTGCGGCTCTCCCCCACCGTCGACCGTGACCATGCGCAGGCCGCTGCGAGACGGGTGCGGACGCGCGGATACGACGCGGGCAACGATGCAGGCCTCGGCCCCGAGGCCGAACGCCTCCGTGCCTTCGACCTCGAGCCCCGCGCCAGTGAAGCGGGCGGCGATGCCGTTCGCGTCGTCGGGTAGCTCTGGGCAGAGCTCGCGCAGCCAGCGGAGTGAGGCCTTCATCGCCGGGCTGATGCGTAACTCAGGCGCCGGCTGGGGTCGAGCGCGCGCGCGACGAGCGCGTGCCCGGGCCCGTTGCGGGCGCCGTGTCCATGCGGTATCCGGGGCGCAGAGGTGACGACATGGCCGTCAAGCCGATCCCCGATGGTTACCACTCGATTACTCCCGGCATGAACGTCAAGGAGTGCGACAAGGCGATCGAATTTCTCAAGAAGGCCTTCGGAGCGGAGGAACGCTCACGCCACCTGGGCCCCGGCGGCAAGATCATGCACGCCGAAGTGAAGATCGGCGACTCGATCGTCATGCTCAGCGAGGCCGCCCTTCAGCCAGCGTACTCCGTTCATGCGATGCTCTACGTGACCGACTGCGACGCCGTCTTCAAGAGGGCCGTCGACGCAGGCGCGACGGTGAAGCAGCCGCCGACGGACATGTTCTATGGCGACCGGGGCGCTCGTGTGGTCGACCCCTTCGGCAATGACTGGTTCGTCGCCACGCACAAGGAAGACCTGACGCCCGAGGAGCTCGAGCAGCGCATGAAGAAGGCGATGGCGAGTGGCGGCCAACCGTCCTAGGTCGGGCGCCGGGGCGCGTCGCCCCGTGCACCACGCTCGTGTGTTCCGGGAGCGACAGCCGTGACGTGGGTTGCACGAGGCCTCTAGCAATTTCGAGGGGTTCCATGTCGGCCCGGCAGATGCTTATGCCTTGGGTATCCACTTGGAGGGAGCCCGAACATGAGCGGCGCAGATCCTCTCACCTTTCGTATCCTTGGCAAGACGTGCGTGATCATTCTCCCACCGACGATCGACGGCATGCTGCCGGCGAACGACGCCGCCCGCGAAGACGCGCACGACGACCACCGTTCGCGGCGATCGTGCTCTTCCTGGCCGGTGCGAGCTGCGGCTCCGGCGCCACGGTTCCGCTTGGCGACGTCTGCTCGTCTCCGAAGTCCTGCGTGAGCGAGGTCTGCCTCTATCTCGCCCCGAACGATCAGAACACGCCCGGCATCTGCTCCAGCTTCTGCGCGACCTCTGCGGACTGTGCTCCCGGCGCGGTGTGCGCCGCCGAGGCCAGCACCGGAGCGAATGTCTGCTTCCGGACCTGCACCGCCGCCGCCGATTGCGCAGAGGGGGTCCCCTGCATATGGAGCCCCACCCTCGGCGAGGGGATCTGCTCGACGATCCCGAGCTCGTTCTGCTCGCAGCTGACGATGCTCGGAGGCTGCAGTATGTGCGTCGCCGCCAACTGCTGCGGCGAGATCAAGGCCTGCGCCGAGGACCTGGCTTGCAGCAAGCTCGAGGCTCAGTGTTCGGGGAACGCCGCCTGCCAGACGACCCTGCAAGCCTCGCCCGACATGGCCGCGGAGCTCGCAGGGTCGTGTATCGCGACGGAGTGCGCATCCGCTTGCCCCTAGCCGCGCGGCGGGACAAGCAAGAGGTCAACGGCATTGGGCGGTGATACTATTGGATGAGGGGGACTTTTGGATCCTCCGATCCACGTATGAGCGCTTCTCTACCGCCGCGTCTGTCGGTACGGCCGACGGCCCGAACGCCGGCGCCCCCCGAGCGCGTAGCCAACCGCTACGTGGTCAAGGAAGAGCTCGCGTCCGGTGGCATGGGCGTCGTCTATCGCGTGCTGGATCGCTCGACGGGCGAAGAGCGCGCGCTGAAGCGCCTGAACCGCAACGCGAGCAACGAGCTCTTTCTGGTCGAAGCCTTCGAGCGTGAATACCAGGTCCTGGCCGGCCTCGATCACCCGCGAATCATCCGTGTGTTCGACTACGGCGTCGACGAGATCGGCCCCTACTACGCGATGGAGCTGCTCGAAGGGCAGGACATGCGAAAGGCAGCCCCGCTGCCCTACCGCGAAACCTGCGCCCTGCTCCGCGACGTCGCGACGTCGCTCGCCCTCTTGCACGCTCGGAGGCTGATTCACCGCGACCTGAGTCCGACCAACGTGAGGATGACGCCGGATGGGCACTGCAAGCTGATCGACTTCGGCGCGCTGGTCTCGTTCGGCAGCTCGCGCCTGGTCGTCGGGACCCCGCCCGGTATCCCGCCCGAAGCGCTGAAGGGTGCGCCGCTCGATCAGCGCGCCGACCTCTACGCGCTGGGGGCGCTCGCGTACTGGATGCTCACTGGGCGTCATGCCTACCCGGCCCGCCAGATCGACCAGCTCCCCGAAGTGTGGAGTGTCGCTCCCCCCACCCCGAGCTCGGTGGTCGAAGACGTCCCGAAGGAGCTGGATGGCTTGGTGCTGTCCTTGCTCAGCAGCGATCCTCTCGCACGTCCGGCGAGCGCGGCCGAGGTCATCGCACGCCTGAACACGATTGGCGAACTGACTCCGGAGGGCGGCGAAGACGCCGAGCGCCTCGCGCAGAGCTTCTTGCTCAATCCGCGGTTCGTCGGGCGAGCCGCCGTCCTCGAAGATCTGAAGGAGAGAACGGAGGCGGCCCTCGAGGGGCGCGGCAGCGCGTTGCGCATCGAAGCAGGCGCGGGCCTGGGACGCACCCGCTTGCTCGAAGAGATCGGACTGCGCGCGCAGCTCGCAGGAGCGGCCGTACTTCGCGTGGACGCGAGCACATACAAGCAGGCGCACGGAACCGCGCACGCACTCGCCGTGCGCGTGCTCGACGCCGTACCCAAGGTCGCGCGCGAGAGCGCGAAGCACTTTCGCACGGCCATCGTTGCGCTCGGGCACGACGTCGAAACTCGGTTGGCCGCGAACGCGTCGATTGCTCCGCCGGCCCCGTCACCGGTGTCGTTGCCCCCGCCCTCCCTCGAGCCCGGCGCCGAAGCCGGCACGTTGGACGGCTGGTTCGCAGACGTCAGCCGTACCAAGCCGCTCGTGATCGAGGTCGACAACGTGGACGACGCCGACGACGCAAGCCTCGCCTTGCTCGTCGGGCTCGCCCGGCTCTCGACGAGCAACCCGTTCTTGCTCGTCGTGAGCGAGCGCGAGCGCCGCAGTCCGCGCACCGCACCGGGCTTGCTGAGTCTGCGCGGGCAATGCACGCGCGTGTCCCTCTCCCGCCTCTCTCCTGCGGAGACCCTCGAGCTCGTCTCGTCGCTCTTCGGCGGCGCACCCAACGTCGAGCGGCTCGCCGACTGGCTGCACGGTCGAACTGCAGGAAGCCCACTCCACTGCGTCGAGATCCTGCGCCAGCTCGTGGCGAAGGAGGTCGTCCGCTACATCGACGGGGTCTGGGCCCTTCCCGCGGACCGTCCGAATGCCGAGCTGCCCGCCGCACTCGAGGACGTGCTGCTGACCCGCCTCGCGACGCTGAGCGAAGACGCCCGCGGGTTCGTCGAGTGCCTGAGCCTCCAGCGAGAGCAACCGACGCTCGAGCTGTGTCGATTGCTCGTAGCTCACGCCGACGACCGCCGCATTCTCGGCTTGCTGGACGAGCTGGCACGCAGCGACGTCCTCTACGTCGACCAGGACGGCTATCGTTTCAGCAGTACCGCGCTCCGCGAAGCGCTCCTCGGCGGGATGGACGACCACCGCCTCGAGTACAACCACCGTCGCCTCGGGGAGGCGTTCGCAGAGCTCGCGGGACCGGACGATCACGAGCGGCGCCTGGAGGCCGGCTGGCACCTGATCAAGGGCGGTGTTGCCCTCCGCGGCGCGGACATGATCGCGGAGGTGACGCACAACAGCGCTGTCGTCCGGAGGCTCACCGCCAACCTGCACCGGGTCGGCGAAGCGATCGAGGTCGCTCTTCGAGATCTACAAGCGGCACCGCCGATCGGTCTACGCGCGGATGCCGCTGCTCACGGCCCTCGCGTACTCGGGCTACTACGAGGACCGCCGCTGGGGCGACCGGTACGGCGACGAGGCGCTCGATGCGTGCGAGGACCTCTGCGGCCTGCGCACGGCGCGGACCCTCGGGCGGTTCTTCGGACGGTGGCTCGGGCTCGTCCTCGGGATGCTCGTCGCCGTCGTGCGTTTCAAGCTGAGCCCGAGCGCCGACCGCAAGTATCCCTTCCGCGAGATGATCGTCCAGCTCTTCGGAGCCACGACGACGCTGACAGGCATCGCGGCTGCTTCGCTCGACTTCGAGCGCGCGACGCAGGTGGCCAACGTCCTCGATGTCTTCTCCGTGTTTCCCGAGCGGATGTCGTTCGTCGGGATCCACCAGTTCTGCCTCGGCTTGCGGGAGATCGGGCGCGAGAGGCAGACCGTGGCCTTCGCGACCTTCGACACCCTCCTCGAGCGGCTCGCCAATCCTCGCTACTACCCGACGCTCGACGCCGGCACGCGGCCGCTCTACGTGACCGGCGCGCATTACGCCCGAGGCGCGTTCGCGATCATGCTGGCGGACGGCCACGCCGCGCTCGAGAGCGCCGATGCGCTCGACGCGTCGGGCTTCAAGCTCTACGCGATGATCGCGAGCCAGATTCGGTTCCTCTATTACATGAACCGCGGCGAGTTCTCGAAGGCGACCGCGCATCGCGAGCAGGTGGAGCTTCACGCGGCCCACATGGGGAGCGCCTGGCAAGTGGAGAACTGGGAGGGGGCTTGCCTCATCCCCCTCTATACGAACCTGTCCGACGTCGAGGCCCTGACGCGGGTCACGGCGCAACTCGAGGAATTGAGCGCCACCGTCACGTCACTGAAGCTCTATGCAAGGCTGGCGCGGCTGTCCCTGATGCTCGTCGTCGGCGACGCGGTCGAGGCCGAGCCGCTTCTTCTGACCGAGCTCGCGGAGCGCCCTCCGCGCAGCTTCATCGGATGGGCCTCGGTCCACGGATATCTTGCTCGTGGCTACAACGAACGACAGGACTATGCGGCCGCCAAGAAGGTCTGCGAGGCTGCGCTCGTTCACATCACGGACGCCGACAGGGAGTACGTCACGCTCTTTTTGCCGATCGACATCCAGATGGCGGTCGCGGAAGCGGGCCTGGGCGAGGTGGACGCTGGCCTTGCGCGAATCGACGCCCAGCTCGCGCGGTTTCGCGAATGTGACCATCCCCTCGTGCAAGGATTCTTGCACGAGGCGCGCGCGCGCATCGCTTGGATGGCCGGCCTGACCGAGGAGTACAACCTGAGCCTCACGATCGTGGAGCATTGGTTTCGCAGTACGGGCACGCCCGCGCTGATCGCGAAGTGTGATCGGCTCGCCGACCTTCGAACGGGGCCGGGCGGCCTTCATGCCCTGCAGGGGGGCACGTTCGTGTCGACCAGGTCGAATGCCGTGACGGGCATCGAGAGCGGACGGCTCGAGCCCGAGGCTCGAACCGTGCAGGGCTCGGTGCGGCGAAGCCCGGAAACCGCCTGAGCCCCCGCACCCGTCACCGCGGCAAGGCGAAGGAGCGCTTCGCCACCTCGAGCAAGTCGCCGCATTGTCCCGCGGGGTGAGGCGACCGTTCGCCAGGGTCGACCGACAAATCGAAGCACGACCACGATCCGGTCGGCCCTCCGAAGAGCACGCGATTCCCGAGCATCACCCCGTACCTCGCGTCGTCCGGCTCCCACACCGCCGTCGACGTCGCCAGTAGCATGGGCGGGTCTTCCCCGCGCGGGCGCAGAAGCGAGCGCCCAGTCACCAGGCCCGCAAGGGGAAGGCTCGCGCGCTCTTCCTCGAGGCCGAAGAGGTCCACCACGGTCTCGTGAACGTCCTCGGTATACGTGCGATGCCCGCCGTGCGTCGCAAGGGACAGCCGCTGCAGGTCGCCGACGGCGTTCCTGCCTGCGACCAGCCAGCCAGGGACGCGCACGCCCTCCTCGTAGAGCGAATGGTTGTGGTAAAGGCCGCCGTGCTCGCGAAACTCCTCGCCGTGATCGGAGAGGAACACCACCGCGGTGTCGTCCCAGGTCGGAAGCCCCCTCATCGCACGCAACAGATCGGCCAGAGTGCGCTCGACGAGCCGCACGCTATCGCGGTAGCGGTTGTGAAATGCCTTCACGTCGCCCAGAGGATCGGGTGACTGCGGGACGAAGGGGAGCAGCGCGGGGTCCACGCGATACGGCGCGTGCGTGTTCGACAGGTGGAGCACGGCGAAGTACGGCGTCGTCGTCGGCGTTTCGCGCACGAAGCGAAGGGCCGCGTCGACGGCGCGCTCGTCGGGGGCACCGAGCTGCTCCTGCTCCATGCCGCCCAGGTCGATCGCCGTGATGTTCACGTCGATCCCGGCCACGCGCGTGAATGTCCCGAAATCCTCGTACTCGGGGTTCTGCGACGACAGGTAGGCCGTGCGGTACCCCACGGCCCTCGCGAGCTCCCAGAGGGTTGGCGCCGTATGCGCGTCACGGAAATCGGCGTTGGGCACGACGCCCGTCCAGAGCAGTACGGAGGCGCTGAAGGTGTTGGGAGTCTGCGCCGTCAGGACGCCAAGGGACATGCGATCCGGCACGACGTCGTCGAGCATCGGGCTCTTGCAGCGCGGCGGTGGGTCGGAGCACGTCGCGTCTGCGCGGATGCTTTCCCCGAGCACAAGAAGCACGTTCGGTGGGCGGGCGCGCGCGCTCGTCAACGGGGGGAGCGGCGCGGGCGTCCGGAGAGACACTCCCTGGCGACGCGCCCATTGCCCCGTCACCGCCATCCGCAGCGCATGCACGACGCCGTGCGCGAAGCAGGCGTCGGGCGTTGCTGCCTGGAGGAAGCGGCTGTCGACGTTGTCCGTCCAGAAGCACACGATCGATCCGGCAAACGTCGCGACGAGCGCGAGGGGAACCGCGGTCGACGACCGAACCGCAGCCTCCCGGGCGAGAAGGAACAGCCCCCACGTCACGATGACTCCGGTGGCGAGCATGCCCGAGCCGAGCCATGGTCCCCCGAGGGCGCCGAACCAGTCGCGGACCGTCCCGCGCAGGGCGATCCCGAGGCGCAGCGTGTCGCGCCCCATGTACGAATCGAACACCCGGTGATAGACGACCTGGCCGCCGTAGCAGAACGTGGCGAACGGCAGCACCCAGAGCGCAAGGACGAGCACCAGCGCGACGCGCCGCCGGCGGCTCCGCAGATCTCCTGCCGCGAGACGCGACACGCCCCACAGAGGCAGCCCCCAGAACCCCGCGCTCACGAGAAGCGAGCTCGCGTAGATCGCCTTGCCCTGAAGCGCGTACCCGGACAGCGTCCGCGCGCGGAGCACCACGTCGATGGCCACCGCCAGCGCCGTCGGCGCCAGCCCGAGGATCGCCCCTTTCTTGAAGTTCACAGACCCGTCAGAACTGCGCCAGGAAGCGGGGGTCGTTCTCGAACATGAGGCGCATGTCGGGGATGCCGTAGCGGACGACCGCCACGCGCTCGACGCCCATGCCGAACGCGAAGCCGGTCCACTTCTCCGGATCGATGCCGCAGCTCTCGAACACGACGGGATGAATCATCCCGCACCCGAGGATCTCGATCCAGCCGGTGCGCTTGCACACGCTGCAGCCCGACGCGCGTCCCGTCCTGGCGTTTGCAGAAAGGGCAGCCGACGTCGACCTCGGCACCGGGCTCGACGAACGGGAAATAGCTCGGACGCAGGCGTATCGGCGTGCCCGCACCGAAGAAGCGCTCGGCGAACTCCGCGAGGACGCCCTTCATGTGCGCCATCGTCACGTGCTCGTCGACGAGGAAGCACTCCACCTGATGAAACATCGGCGAGTGGGTCGCGTCGTCGTCGCGGCGGTAACACGTGCCCGGCGCGATGTAGGCCATCGGCGGAGGGCGGCTGGTCATCGCGCGGATCTGCACGTTGCTCGTGTGCGTCCGAAGAAGAACGCGCGCGGCGTCGTTGGCCACCCAGAAGCTGTCGTGCATGTCCGTCGCGGGGTGGTCCGGCGGGAAACCGAGCTTGGTGAAGTTGTAGTCCTCGGCCTCGACCTCGGGCCCGTCGTGCACGGCAAAGCCGAGACTCACCAGGACGTCGACGATCTCGTCGCGCACGATCGACACGGGGTGCGCGTGACCGAGCGGCGCGAGGGTGCGCGCGGGGAGCGACAGGTCGAAGGGCGGGAGCCCCGAGCTCCGCCGTTCGCTTCTCGCGCGCGAGGGCCCGCAGGCGCTCCTCGAACGCGGCCTCGACCTCCTGCTTCAGGGCGTTGACAAGCTCGCCGATCGCCTTGCGCGCTTCCGCAGGGACGGCGCCCATCTGCTTGAGGATGGCGGTCAGCTCGCCCTTCTTGCCGAGGACCTTGGCGTTCTCGTCGCGAAGGGGCTGCTCGCTCGCCGCGGCTTCGAAGCGTCCGCGAAACGTAGCCTGGAGCGTCGCGAGCGACCGCTCGATGGAAGACTCGGGCGACGCTTCGCGCGACTCGGTCACTTCGCCGTGCTCTTCACGAGCTCGCCAAAGGTCTTGGCGTCCGAGACGGCGAGATCGGCGAGGATCTTCCGGTCGAGGCCGATATTGGCCAGCTTGAGGGAGTGCATCAGGCGAGAGTAGGTCGTCCCGTTCTGGCGCGCGCCGGCGTTGATGCGGGCGATCCAGAGGCGCCGGAAGTCGCGCTTGCGGAGCTTGCGGTGGGCGTACGCGTAGACGCCCGCCTTCATCACGACCTCCTTCGCATACGCGAAGAGGCGCGACCGGGCGCTGTGATAGCCCTTCGCCAGCTTCAGGACTCGGTTGCGGCGACGGCGGGCCTTGAACCCTCGTTTGGCGCGCGGCATCTGGCTCTTCCTAACTGTACGGGAGAAGCCGCTTGATGTGCTTCTCGAAGGCGGGGTGAATCATGTCGTTCTTGCGCAGGCGCCTCAGCCGCTTGCGCGACTTTTCCTGCATTCCGTGGTTGCCGCCCGCCTTGGGGCGACGCACGCGCCCCTTGCCGGTCACCCGGAAGCGCTTGGCCGCCGCCTTCTTCGTCTTCATCTTCGGCACGGGAGGGCGCGCAACATGGATTGTATGCGCACTCTTGTCAAGCTCGGGCGGCCTTGCCACCCCCCCCCTCAGCTGGCCCCTCAGCCGGCCGGCCGGCGCACCCCCGCGCACACATGCGCGTGGTAGCCTTGGAGTCCAATGCGGAGCGTTCGGCCTTCGGCTCGGTCGATCGCGCCGCCCCCGCCTCCCAGCGGTGAGCTCCTCGCCGGCAAGTACCGCGTCGAGTCGATGATAGGCGAGGGTGGGATGGGCACCGTTCTCGCCGCCCATCACGAGCTCCTCGACCTCCCGGTCGCGGTCAAGCTCCTGTCGCCGAACTTCGTGCGCAACGGCCCGATGGTGGAGCGGTTCCTTCGCGAAGCGCGCGCGGCGGCCCGCCTGAAGAGCGAGCACGTGGCGCGGGTCACGGACGTGGGCACCCTCGAGACCGGACAGCCCTACATCGTGATGGAGCTCCTCCAGGGAGAAGATCTCGAGCAGAGACGGGAGAGGCTCGGCAGGCTGCCGGTGCGGGAGGCTGTCGACGTCGTCCTTCAGGCCCTCGAGGCGATGGCCCAGGCGCATGCGGCCGGGATCGTCCATCGGGACCTCAAGCCCGCAAACCTCTTTCTCGCGCTCTTGCCTGATGGCCGGGAGGTGGTCAAGGTGCTCGACTTCGGCATCGCGAAGCTCATCGACGTGGGCGGCGCCGGCGGCGACGCACGGTCGCTGACCGGTGAGCACGCCCTCGGCTCGCCGAGCTACATGGCTCCGGAGCAGATCCGCAACGCGTCGCAGATCGACCATCGCGTGGATATCTGGGCCCTCGGGGTGATCCTCTTCGATCTCCTGACCGGACAGCTCCCCTTCCGTGGCGAGACCGTCGGAGAGATCTTCGGCAATGTGCTGGTCGGAAGTGCGCCCGCCGTGCGCTCGCTCCGGCCCGAAGTCTCGGCCGAGCTCGAGGCCACCGTCGGCCGTTGCCTGCAGCGGGAGCCCGAGAGGCGCTTCGCGGACACCCACGAGCTGGCGCGCGCCCTCGCCCCCCACGGGTCAGGGATGTGGAGCGAGTACGTGGCGCGAATCGCGCAGACGCTGGCCCGGGGCGGTGCGCCGCAGAAGCAGGAAGATACGGCGGTCAGACGCAGCCCGTACCTTCACCCGGCGAGCGGCCCGCCCGCCAGGGTCCGCGCGGCCCAGGGGGAGCGAGTCCCCAAGGAGGTCGAGCGGGCCTCGATGCAAGAGACGCTCGTCGCCAACGCGATCGAGTCCGTGCGCGTGCCCGCGCCCGCTTCACGGAGGCGGACGTTCCTCGTGGCCTCTGGCGGCGCGCTCATCGCCGGGTTTGCAGCCCTCGCCGTGGTCCGCCCGCGCGCAGCGACGCAGGACAGCGCCTCGGTAGCCACCTCCACCACGCCGCCGCCGACCCCGAGTGCGACCGAGGCCGCCGGGGCGTCGACCAGTCCCACGTTCACGAGCGTCCCGCTCGCCTCTGCCACAGCCTCCGGGACCACCCCGCCCGCGCCCGGATCCGCGGCGCGCCTCCGTCCCCCTGCACCCGCCCCCGGCAAGCCGGTGCCCCATCGACCAGCCAAGCGTCCGGGCCTCCTCGACTCGCCCGATTGAGCGCCGCGCCCTCAGAGGCCGGCGATCTTCACGAAGGCGTCGGCGAGCCCCTTCATGCGAACCGCCGAGCGAGCCCGCGCCGCAGCGGCGGGCTCGCCGGGATGCACCTCCTCGCGCACGTCGAAGTAGAATTTTGCCTTCGGCTCCGTGCCGCTCGGACGGGCGATGACACGACTGCCGGAGCCGAGATCGAACGACAGCACATCGCTTCTGGGCAACGCCAGCGGCACCGACACGCCCGTCCGTGGGGAGAAGCGCGTCCCGGCCTGATAGTCGGATACCGCAAGGACCTCGTCTCCCCCGATGTGCGGCGGCGGCGAGCTGCGGAGGCCCTGCATCATCGCGCGGATGGATCCGCTTCCGCTCGCGCCCTTCCGCGTCACGCTGACCTGCGAGCTTGCCACCGCGCCCCAGCGACGGGCAATGGCGTCGAGCTGGTCGCCGAGGCTAACCCCACGCGACCGGAGGACGGCCGCAAGCTCTGCCACGAGGAGCGCCGCCGAGATGCCGTCCTTGTCACGAACGGCCCGGCCCACGCAGTAGCCGAGCGCCTCTTCGTACCCGAAGACGAACTCGAAGCCCTCGCGCTCGAGCTCGATGGCCCGACTGGCGATCCACTTGAATCCTGTGAGTGTCTCCTCGTAGCGAACGCCCAGGTCCACTGCGATGCGGCCGAGCAGCGGAGACGACACGATGGACGCGAGGATCGCGCGGGGCATGACCGACGGCTCTCTCTCGGTCAAAAGGTAGTGGCCGAGGAGCAACCCGACCTCGTTGCCCGTGAGCTGGCGAAACCGGTCGCCCTCGGGAACGGCGACAGCGAGGCGGTCCACGTCGGGATCGTTGGCCAGCACGAGATCCGCGCGGCTCTCTCTCGCGAGGGCCATGGCAAGGTCCATGGCTCCCGGCTCTTCGGGGTTCGGGAAGGCGACGGTAGGGAAGGCCCCGTCCGGCTCTCGCTGGTCGGCGACGCTCGTGACCCGTGTGAATCCTGCCTCCGCCAGCACCCGGCGCACGATGGCATCGCC
Source organism: uncultured delta proteobacterium (assembly GCA_963847465.1). Classification (GTDB taxonomy): domain Bacteria; phylum Myxococcota_A; class Polyangia; order Polyangiales; family Polyangiaceae; genus Palsa-1150. The sequence goes on from CAWKAF010000056.1 coordinate 68,162, forward strand.
GACCCCGTGAAGCGGCGTGTAGACGATCCGCAACCCGCGATCGCCCTCGGACGGGTGCACGGCGAGCGCGAGCACCTCGTCCAGGTAGGCGCGCTCGAGCTGCGCGGGCGGCGCCGTCAGCCGTCCCATCGAGCGAAGGTCGTCGAGCGGCGGCCGAGTCACCGCGCGCGCCGCGGGGGCCGCCTCGATCGCGGCGGCGACGCGAGCATCGACGGGTGGAACGATCTGCGCCGCGTTCTCCCAGTAGACCTTGTAGCCGTTGTATTCGGGCGGGTTGTGGCTGGCGGTGACGACCACGCCGGCCGCGGCGGCGAGACGCTTGACAGCGAATCCGACGAGCGGCGTGGGAACGGGCGCCGGGAACAAGAAGACGCGCAGCCCCGCTGCGCCGAGGATCGCGGCGGTATCCTCCGAGAGCTCCCGGCTCATTCTTCGCGCGTCGCCGCCGACGACGACTCCCCTCTCCGCCGCCCCGGGAACACCCGCGATGAGCTCCTGCGCAAGCGCCCACGTCGCACGTGCGACGACCGCGCGGTTCATCCGGTTGGGTCCCGCTCCGAGGACACCCCGGAGGCCTGCGGTCCCGAACTCGAGCGCACCGGCAAATCGATCCGCGAGGTCGGTCGCGTCGGGCCTGTCGAGGAGCGCGCGCAGCTCGGCCCGTGTCGCGGGGTCCGGATCGTCGGCCATCCAGGCCTCCGCACGGGCTCGCAGATCGGCGTCACCCATCGACCAGGGCCACCTATGGACGAAGCGGGCCGTGCGCGCAAGTGCGCCTCTCGACGAAACGGACCCGCGGTTTCCGTGCGATAACGGAGGGCGATGCTTCGCTATGCCCTGCGCCGCATCCTCTGGTCGATCCCGACGCTGATCGCCACGAGCCTCGTCCTCTTCTTCGTGACGACGCTCGCGCCCGATCCGGCGTCACCGGGGGACGCGCACGACGCGCTCGCCCCGGCCCGGGACCCGCGCGTGGAAGATGCGCGGCGGGCACGCTTTCTCGATCTCCCGCGCTTCATCAACCCCGATCCGCAGGACGTCCGGTCCCGCGCCGCATGGGCGGCATCCCACGTCGCCGCGGGCGATACGGAACAGGACATCGCGGCGGCCGAGCTCCGGAGGCTTGGCGGGGCGGCCCTCCCTTCGGTCTTGCCGCAGCTCGAGGCCCTCGCCCCGGACGCTCGCGGCCGGCTTGCGGTCGCCCTCGGACCGGTGGCGGTGCGAATGGGGCTCGCATCGGCGGACGACCTGGCAAGCCCGGAGGCCGCAGCCCTCTTCTGGACGCGCTTCTGGGACGACCGCGCCCTCGACTTCACCCGCGCGGCCATCGAGCGCACCGTCGCGCGCCTCGTGGAGCACGGGAGCGACCTTCGCGAGGAAGACCTGGTGCGGCTCGACACGTTCGCTCTGCCCGCCGTGATCTCGGCGATGAGCACTGCGAGCGATCGTCTGACGCTCGCCCGCCTGACACGCATCGCTCGCCACGTCTCCGAGCGGGGACCGACGCTCGAGGTGGACGCCACGGCGGGCCAGATGAGGCGCGCGGTGGCGGACTGGCGGGAGTGGTGGTTCGTGCACGCGACGGATTTCGTGGCCATCGACGGCGCCGACCGCGCGGTGGCGGTCGTGACGGAGACCCGCTACGGCAAGTGGCTCAGGCGCGCTGCGGGCGGCGAGCTCGGGGTGAGCGCGACCGACGGCGAGCCCATCCTCGACAAGCTGCGGACACGTGCCCCGGTGACCGTCATGGTGTGCTCGGTCTCGCTGTTTCTCAGCTGGGCGCTCGCGGTTCCGATCGGTGCGTACGGGGCCTGGAGGCAACGGCGGACCTTCGACGTCGTGAGCTCGGTGGTGATGTTCCTGCTCTATGCGACGCCGACGTTTGTGCTGGCCGAGCTGCTGCGGCGGGCGGCGGGCGCGCAGGCGCTGAGCGGAGCGCGCGTCGGGCTGGCCATCGTTGCCCTTGCAGCGGCATCGCTCGCCACGTCGTCACGCTGGCAGCGCACGGCGATGCTCGACGTCATGCGGCAGGACTTCGTCCGCACGGCCGTGGCCAAGGGCGTACCGGCGTGGCGTGTCGCGGTGTGGCACGCCCTCCGCAATGCCCTCGCGCCGACGGTGACCCTCGCGGGGCTGCACCTGCCGGCGCTGGTGGGAGGCGCGTTCATCGTCGAAGACGTGTTCGGGCTGCCCGGGATCGGGTTCGAGACGCTGAGGGCCATCGAGGCGCACGACTCGGCGTGGCTGATGGCGGTGGTCCTCGCCACGGCGGTGGCCGTCACGATGGGGCTCGTGGTGACAGACGTGGCCTACGGCGCTCTCGACCCGCGGGTGCGCGAGGAGCTCGTGCGCCGTCAGGGAGGGCGTGCAGCGTGAGCGGCGAGCGCCGGGTGAGCGAGGCCCCCGACGGCAGCGTCGCCATCGACCTGTCACGGCGCAAGAACTCGTGGCGCCGGGAGGCCGTGCGCGAGTCGCTGCACGAAGTGGGGAACGTCGCGGCGCCGTACGTGACCATGATGCGCATCGCGATCGCGCAGCTGTCGCGCAGCCGTCTGGCGCGCTTCGGCGCGGTGGTGCTCGCGTCCCTCGCCCTCGTCGCGGTCTTCGCCGATCTGCTGGCGAGCGAGCTTCCGATCGCCTGCCGGTGGAACGGCGTGGTCTACTTGCTGCCGAACGTCACGCACCCGGCGGCTCTCGCGGATGCGACCTGCGCGCGCGAGGCGAAGGCGCACTCGCCAGGAGACTGGACGTTCGCGGCGCTCGTCGCACGCGGGCCGACGGAGACGGCGGAGGACGACGAGATCCTGCAGCCTCCCTTGACCCGTGGCCACCCTCTCGGCACGGACGCCCTGGGCCGAGATGTCTTCGCGCGACTGGTGCACGGCACGCGGACGGCCCTCGGACTCGGGATGGCGGCGTCGCTGGTCCTCGTCGCCATCGGCGTCATGCTGGGGGGCTCGCCGGATTCGCCGGCGGCGTCCTGGATTCGATCGTGACGCGCGCGGTGGAGTCGCTGACGGCGATTCCGACGCTCGTGCTCGTCTTGGTCGTCGTCGCACTCGTTCCCCATCCGACGACAGCGACGCTTCTCTGGACCATCGCGCTGACGCGCTGGACGGACCTCGCGAGGCTCGTTCGCGCAGAGGTGCTGCTGGCGCTCGGAACGGACTACGTCACTGCGGCGCGTGCCCTCGGCGCCTCTCCGTCGCGCGTCCTCGGCCGGCACGTGCTGCCCAACGCAATCGGTCCCGCGATCGTCGCCGCCACGTTCGGCATCGCATCGGTCGTCCTCGTCGAGGCAGCGGTCGACTTCCTGCGCGTCGGCTCACCCGACACGATGGCGTCCTGGGGGGAGGCGCTCGGCGAAGCCCGCGCGAACGCGGGCGCGTGGTGGCTCATGGTCTTCCCGGGCGCGGCCCTGCTGGTGACGCTCATCGCGTTGAACCTCGTGGGCGAAGCAGCGCGGGATGCGTTGGACCCGAAGCTGCGCGGCGTCGGGGAGGAGCTTACCGAGGGGATGAGGGGGTAGCTCGAAGGCGGAACGACCGACGGGTTGAATTCAAGGGGGCGGCTGCTCGGAAGGCGTCGCGGGACCCGACGTGGGCGGGGTGGTGGCCGTCACGCCTACGGAGACGGTTGCCTTCGGGGGCGGAGGAGCCTGAACGCGCACCTTCACCTTGAGGCCCTTTCCGCTGTCGCCCTCGTCCGCGACCGCGGGCGGGCGGCCGATATCGAAATTGGGCGGTGTGCTCGGGTCGCAGTTGGGGCCGAAGCCATCTGCGATGAACTTGTAACGCAAGGATCCACTCGCTTTCTCGGAGTGGGCTTCGATGGTCACCTCGTGCTCCCCCGCGCGCGCGGGGCTACAATACGAAAAGAGATAGTAGCGCTGCGTCATCCCTTCGACGCGGCTCGCAATGTCGTCGAACGCCTTGCCAAGGTTTGCCTGATCGGTCTCCTTCACCGTTCCGGAGCGACCGATGTCCTCGAGGTGCGAGTTGTTCATCTCGGCGCCCACGCCGATGGCGAAGACGTCGAGGCTTTTGTTCTCCGGCGCGTCGAGCGCCTTGTCCAGGTCGTCCTTGCTCACGCGGTTGGCGCGGTCGGTACCGTCGGTGAACACCACGAGCGTGCCGAACTTGAGCGGACGGGGGTCGGCGGCGAGCGACTTCCTGAGCGTCTTCAGCGCCTCGACCACGGCTCCGTGCAGGTTGGTCGAGGGGTCGCGCGGCGTGAACGTCTTCAGGCGCTCCACCCCGCCGGTGGCCGAGGCGGTGGATTCGGTGAACGGGACGATGGGGTAAAGATCGGTCGATCCGTCGAACGCGTAGACGCCTACCTTCTGGTACTTCTCGACGCGCTGCGTGAACGCTGAAGCCGCGGTGACCACTTCGTCGACATGCTTCGATTCCACGACGCTGCCGCTCATGTCGATGAGCAGCAGCGTGTAATGGGACGCGGCGACCTGCGGGTTCAGGATCGTCTGCTTGCTCTCGAACTCCGAGACCTTCCCGCCGTCTTCATAGATCACGAACTTGTCGGCAGTCAGCCCCGGAACGGGATGGTTATCGGAAGTATCCACAGTGAAGTAGACGGCGACGTTGCTCGGGCGACGCGCGCTGCTGCGAAGGAGGCCCAGCTTGAGGCCGCTGGAGCACGCGACCAGCGATGCAGCCACGATGGCGGCCAAGGCGACGTTCTTGCACGGCATGTCGTCGATACTACCCGAGTACACGCGCGCGGGCGGCCCACCTTGAGTGTCACGGCAAGAGGCTGCCGAACTCTCCGAACTGCACGCCCGCACAACCGGTCGCGACCCAGACACGTCCGGGCACGTCGGGGTCGCCCTCTATGAAGTTGACGCCGGAGTACTGGTCGTTCGGCGACGAGCCGATCGAGACCCACGTGGGGCTGGCGTCGCTTGCGTTCGCCGTCATCCACATCCCGGGCTGACCCTTGTAGTAGCCGGACATGAAGAGCACCGGGTAGCCACCGGCCTGGGCGGGAGCGCCGAAGCCGATGTTGAAGGGTTCGAGCACGTCGGGAAGCGCGGCGAAGGTCGTTCCGCCGTCGGTGCTTCGAAAGAGCTGGCCGGTTCCTACCGGTGAGCCCGAGCCTTCCTCGCCGGCCGTCATCCACAGATGGTTGGTCACCGGCGACTTGAGGTGAGCGTTGTATTGCCAGATGGCGTAGTCCTGGGTCCCCGGGATGGCCGAGGTCCGAGTCCAGGTGGCTCCGCCATCGTCGGTCCGGTAGATGCCACGGAAGTTCGGGTCGTCCGCCTCGACGAGGAAGTAGAAGCGCCCGAGCTGTGAGTAGTCGGCGACGAGGATCTGGCGGTTCAGGTAGTACGCGGAGTGGACCTCCGAGACGTTGGTCTGGGTCCACGCCGTCGGCAACGTAACCGGGTGCCACGTCGCCCCCCGGTCGAGCGTGTAGTAAGGCATCCGGAGCTGGCCGTTGGCGCTCGAGACGCCGTTGGTGTTCGACGAGACGACGACGATGTTGTCCTGCCCCGAATACGCCAGCTCGCCGCCGTATCCCCAGTCGCCGGAGCCCGTCGTGTCGGCCGGCAGGGTCGCGAATGCGTTCCACGTCGCCCCGTCGTCGTCGCTCCATCCCGACTCGGCGTACTGAGCGCCACTGCCCACCGCGCCATCGAGCCAGCGCGCGAGCATCGTCGGGGTTTGCTTGCACCCGTCGAGCCCCCACGATGGGGAGATCCCACCCATCATGGGATTGACGATCGAGGGATAGACGAGGTTGTCGCGATCGAGCTGCGCGTACCACTCGTCCCAAACCACCGCGTGCAGCTTCTTGGATCCCGGGGCAGCGACCATCGTGTTGATGCACATGTTCTCGATGCCCAGGCCGTGCATGTCGTCCGTGTACGGCGGCGACCCGCTCAGCGCCGAGAGGGGGATCGACTCGAGTCCCTGGTTGCCGCCGGGCATCCACACGACGCTGCGCACCGGGTCGACCAGGATGTTCGCGCGGAAGTAGTGGGGGTTGGTCGTGTGCCAGGGGATGTCGTCGACAGACATCTGTTGATCGATGGCATAGTTGAGGGTCTGGCCCCAGGTGCTACCCCCGCTTGTAGACTGGGTGAAGGCAAAGTTGGAATGACCGACCAGGACGATGTGCTGGTCGTTGGTCGGGTCGATGAAGAAGAACGCGAAGTTGTCGCTCGGGGGCTGCAGGTTCTTCCATGCGCCCGACCCGTATCGCCAGATGCCGCCCTGCGAGGGCGCCACGAAGTAATTGCCGTGCGCGTCGTACTCGGCCATGGTCGGCTCGTCGGCGGGGCCTCCCGAGGAGATGTCGGTCCATGTGTTTCCGCCGTCGATCGTTCGAAAGTAGTTCCCACCGGTCGACGCGATGGCCTCCGACGAGTTGCCGTTGGCCATCGTCGACTTGGGATTGAATGCCACGCCACTGAAGCCGGCGGTGTCGCCCTGAAAGGCCATGGCCGCGGGCACGCCGCTCGCGAGGTTCCACGTCATCCCGCCGTCGGTCGAGCGGTAGAGGCCGACCTGATCCCCGAAGAGGATATCGTTCTCGTTCTGAGGATCGATCTGCCCGTGCCTCTCGTAGGTGCGCATCGACTGGCTGTTGGAGTCGAAGGTGAAGTCCGTCTTGGTCGCGGTGAACGTGTTGCCGCCATCGGTCGAGCGGTACAGGGCATTGTTGTACGCGGCGTAGAGGAGCTTCGAGTCAAAGGGGGCGATCAGCGACTCGTAGACGCCGGTGCCGTTCAGGTAGACGTTCGCCCCGGTGGGGAGGTTGCGCGGGACGATTTGGCTCAAGGTTCCGGTCGCATCGTCGTACAGATACCCGCCGCTCGTGTCGGTTCGAAAGAACTTGGTGCCGTCGGCGGCGACCTGCCCGCCCGTGATGAAGCCGCCGCCGCCGATCTTCGCGTAGTCCCATCCCGTGGTCGGCGCGCTCCCGTCGTTGCCGGCTGCGTCTTCTGCCGCGCGGCCGTCGGGTCCCGAGGCGGAGTCGCCGCCGCTGGATCCTCCGTCGGGAGAGCCGGGGGTCGCCTGGTCGCTGGCCGCGTCAGACTCCGGAGCGGAGCTGACCTTCGAGCTGCCGCAGCCGACGCCAGAGGCCACGATGACAAGAGCGATTCCGACGCGCCGGGGAACGGCGCGCGTCGGGTAGTGGGGGAGCATCGCGTAGCGCGGAATGAAAGCGAGCAACCTCATTCGTCACCTCACCGGGCACCGGAGCAGGAGACGTACCGCGCTCCCACGGCGTGAATTTAGACTGATTCGCGCCTCTGAGCTGCGACATCTACTAGGGAAGGAAGACCACTCGTCTCCCGTCGGACGACGTTGCATCCCACGCAGCTTCTACGCTCGAAAGGGGGACAGATTGGGTGCTGACGACCAGCCTCCCGGCGACGAGCTCGCCGACGAGATGAGGAAGCTCCCCGACGATGTCCCGCGTCGAGACAGAATCCCTGGCCGCTACCCAGCACGCGAAGGTTGGCGGAGCGAAGAGCCACCGATGGCAGCGCCATCGTGGGCCCTGCAACCGAACCTATCTGAATCCAATTGAGCGCCTTGCCCCGGTCTCCACGCGCCGTGAGGACCGACATCATGGCGTGAGCCGCCGGCTCTCCCCAGAGGTAGTCGACGACGATGTCCACCTCCGAGGCCGCGTCGGCGATGGCTTTGCCTACGGACGCGGGATCGCCGCTCAGGGAGAGCACGTGATCGGCACTCGACTTTTCGAGCCGCTGTACCTGCCTGCCGGCAGCGACGACCCGTCCCGCCCCAAGTCGCTTGGCAACCTGAATCGCCATCTGGCCGGCGTTCCCGGTGGCCCCGAGAATGAAGACACCTTGTCCTTTTTGGATCGGCGCCCGGAGTCGCAGCGCGATCCACGACGACATTGCGGGGTTCATGCCCGCTGCGATCTGCGCGTCGTCCACGCCCTCGGGCAGAGGGACGCAGCGGCGTCGGTCGGCGACGACCTGCTCGGCCATCGTGCCGAAGGGCGTATCGTGGACGACGAAGTAGACCTTCTCGCCGTCGGGCAGCAATCCGACCGCATCGATTCCGGGGATCATCGGGAGGACTCGCTCGTCGGCATAGTGAGACCCAGACGCTCCAGAGCGAACGCGCGGATGGAGTGCGGTCGCGAGCACGTTAAGACCACGGCGTTCTCGTCGTTGCAGGGGGGAAGGTCGAAGTCCTCGTAGCGTGGCGCGCGCTCGAACGAACGAACGACTGCAGCATGCATGGTTGACTCCATGTTGTTTGTGAGACACATTGTTTGTTCCACAAACTAAATGACGCCCGCGATGGCAAACGTCAAGGGGGCTGGTGAAAAATCATGGCGACCAAGCCGAGATCTCCGAAGCCTGAAGGTGCATATGAAGACCTCGGCGTGGTCGATGCCCTCGTTCAGCTTTCCTTCAAGGTCCAAGAGGTCCTCGGCAAGGTCGCCGATGGACATGACCTGTCACTCGTTCAGGTCCGCCTGTTGGGTATCTTGCGCGACCGCGAACCGGGGATGTTCGAGCTCGCGACGTTTCTCGGTCTCGACAAGTCGAGCGTCACGGGTCTCGTGACGAGGGCAGAGCGGCGCGGCTTCGTACGGCGGTCTGGACGAGCGGACGACCGGCGTGCCGTGCACGTTGCGCTGACGGCCGTCGGTCAGAGGCTGGCCGGCGTCGTCGAGAAGCAGGTTGGTCGCGAGCTAGCCAAGCTGGTAGCGGGTTTGGACCACGTGGAGACGGACCAGCTCGCATCGCTCGCCTCTCGCGTCGTCAGCCGCTTCGCGTCCCCGTCCTCGTCGACCCCCTAGAGAACGCGTCGCTCCCCGCCGCGGCCTCCGCGAAGGCACGCAGCGCGCCGACGATCTTCTGGGGTGTCATGCGGGCTTGTATGGGCTTCTGGCCTTCTCGCAAAAATGCGCGACCTTCTGGGCGAACGAGCTGCCGATCGCGGACTTGGAGATGAACCCAGCCGCCCCGGAGCTCTGGACGAGGGACCGCAGCGAGGCCTCGTCATTGGACGAGAAGAGAACGACCTGCGTGTGCCTCGTTGCGCGATGGTTGGCGAGCAAGAGAACCAGCTGATCCCCGGACATGAAGGGCATGTTGATGTCGATCAAGGCCACGTCGGGCTGAAAGCGCGCGATCGCGTTGGTCGCGTCGAAAGCGCCTTCGTGCGTCATGACCTCGAACCCAACCCGAGTCAGGAAGCGTGCCGCCGTGCGGAGCATCGCGGTGTCGTCGTCGATGAGGAGGACCTTGCCGACGAAGCTCACGAAAGGGACCTCCGGGGCGCGACGGAGGCGTGCGGCGGGGTCCCGTCGAATCGCGCCGTGAACGTCGTACCGCCGCCGAGCGTGCCTTCCACCGAAACGGTCCCTCCGAGAAGCTCTGCGATCTGCTTCACGATCACCAAGCCGAGTCCCGTACCCCCGTGTCGATGCAATTTGCCCGTCTCCAGCTGCGCGAACTTCCTGAACAGGCGCCCCACGTCCTCGCTCCGGATTCCGACGCCGGTGTCGGCCACCTGAATGCACAGACCGCGCTCGTCCCGATGGGCGGCGAGCCGCACCGTCCCCCAATCGGTGAACTTGACGGCATTGCTCAGGAGGTTCGTGAGGATGCGACGAAGCAAGACACTGTCGGTGACGACCGTGGCCGGAAGGTCGCCCAGCCCGAGCTCCAGCTGGATCGGTTTTCCCTGGAGCAAGAATCGCGCGGCCTCCAGCGCTTCCGCGAGGAGCGCCCGCAGGTCCACCTCTTCCAGGACGGGCACCATCTGCGCCGCCTCGAGCTTGTGCATGTCGAGCAGGTTGTTGACAATGCCGAGCAGATCGTGACCTCTCGACAGCAGGAGCTCGGCGTCTTCCCTGCGCTCCGCGGACAAGTCGCCGTCGTCGGCGAAAAGGCGGGCAATGCCCATGATGGTGTTGATGGGCGAGCGAAGCTCGTGAGTCATGGTGGCGACGAATTCGCGCTGCATGTGGTGTAGCTGGTCGAGCTTGCGGTTTCGCTCCTCGAGGAGCGAGCGGTCCGCCAGACTGCTGACGAGAAGGTCCTTGCCGTGCGCCATCAGCAGGCGCATGGACACCGAGCCGAAGTAGCGACCGTTTTCCACGACCACGATGTCGTCGTAGATTCGCCTGGCGTCGCGACCGACGGCCGTGGCTATCACGTCGACCGGCCTTTCGTTCGCGTCGACGATCAGCGGGTCGTTCTCGGCAAGCTGGCAGATGGCCGCACGCTCGTAGAGCGCGTAGCCGTATCGGCCATGAAGCTGGCCGAAGAGGTGCGCCCGCCGAATCGTCGCGATCGCACCGCCGGTGTCGAGCACCACGAGGCTGTCCAGGTCGGGTGCCTCCTCGAGCAGGCGAACGACCTCGGGGACCAGCGTACCCGCCGGGATCCAGCGCGTGGTGTGCACCAGATCCTGGATCCGAGCTTCCGGTAGGCGGGGCGCGAGACTCAACGCGGCCATGAGGTACCAACCTCGAACGTATCCTTGGCCACTCCAACGCAGGTGTCGACCTTGCAACAGTTTCGCGGCACCCCCCATCCGTGGATGGCACCGAAACGGATCTGTCACATCCCCGACGCAGAAGGCCAGGCCCGTGACGGCCCTAGAAGCAGTCGCTTGCCAATCCAGGTGTGCCGTAGTCCGACCCTGGGGCCCACGGAAGCTGAGCGACACACCAGTTGCCGGGCTGGTCGGCGCCGACGTACTGCAGCGTGGCAAGCTCGATGCTGTCGCCCTCGTAGGAGAGGCCCCAGGGCCCGTAGGGGACGTCGACCAGCTCGAGGCCCCCGTTCCAGAGCGAAAGGTCCCCGGTCCCGTCGAACGCGAGCTCGATGCCCTGGTCATCGGTCAGGCCCGTTCCGTACTCGTAAACGATCGACGCGGCGGGGATGGCATTCGCGAGGGCGGTGGCCATGTCGCGGACGAGCACGACGTACGTGAAGGGCGGCGCGACGACGGGCGCACCGGAGGAGATGACCTGCGTGTCCCCCCATCCGTCCTGAATCGTCAGGCCGCTCAGGAGCTCGGGCGTGGACGTGAGATTGTAGATCTCGAACCATTGGGCCTCCGGAACCGGACCGGACGGGTCGAACATGATCTCGGTGATGATGAGATCGCCCAGCGAAGGGGCGACCGCGACGGAGCCCGCATCATCCACGTCGGCGTCGTCCAAGTCGTCTGCGGTTGCCCCGTCTCCGTCGTCGCCGTTGGGGGACGCCGCGTCCCAGGAGGCTCCGCAGGAGGCCGCGGGCTGCTGAGCGTACGAGGAATCGGCCGTGGCACTCCCGGCGGCATCGCCTTCGGGCGGCGCCGCCTGCGAACTACTCGTCGCCGCGTCGTAGGACGGATCCGTACCTTCGGGGACGAACGACGTAGGACTGCCGCTCCCCGCCGCGCAGGCGACGAGCGCGGACAGGATGACGGCAGCTGGCCAGACGAACCGCGAGGGCGGCGTCTTCGTTATCGAGTCGGACATGGCGGAGCCTCCGCCATCCCATCGGCACCGTGCCCGCCCGGTTGCGTCCCATCGAGAGAAGCCCGCTCAAGGGAAGGAAGAGAACTGGATCGTCTCCTTGTCGAGACCGCGCTGGACGATATCGAGCCCGCCGGTCTTGAGCATCCACTCGAGCCGGTGATCGCGGTACTGGCGCTTGAACGGGCCCTTCCTCATCGACCGCAGGCCGTCGCCACCCATGAACTCGGCCAGGTCCGCCTGGTCACGCTTGACGCCTTCGACCGCGAGGGACCGCACGCTCCAGTCCCTTAGCCTGGCGTGGCGGTCCGCCAGCGCGAAACCGAAGAGCCCCGCCGAGACGACGTGACCGATGAGTGCCGCGTCCGCGCGACCGAATCGCTCTCCCGAGAACCACGGACGCCCCTCGAGCTGCGGGTCGAGGTAGTCCCATATCCTCTCGAGCTGCGTGCCCGCGCGCGCGATCATCTGCTCCGCCTGGGCGCCTTCGGCGCGCTTGAAGAAGCGGATCTCCATCATTCCCCAGTTGATGGCCTCGATGGCTGTATCGCACAGCTCCTCGACCATCCTCGCGCGCGCACGATCCTCGGGCTTCGCAGGGAGCATCGGAGGATCGGGCCACTTCTCGTCGAGGTAGTCGACGATGATCGTCGAGTCGAAGCAACGGAAGTCGCCGTCGACGATGCATGGCACCTCGAGCCGCGGGCTGGCTGCGGCGAACGCGTCGAAGCCGGCGTCGGTCGCGCGCAGCGTGAGCGGCGCGACGTAGACGCGCTCGAAGGGGATGCCCTTCTCGTAGAGGACGATCTTCACCTTGCGGGCGTAGGGCGATAGAGGGTGCTCGAAGAGTTGGATGGGCACGCGGAGGCGCTCCTGGCGAGAGGGTGTGCCTCGTCTTTGGCAGGGGCGCGAGAGGCGGTCAATGGACCCGACCTTCCCGTTGGCCGGGTGAGCGCTACGGGAGCTCCACCATTCCCGCGGCGACCCCCGCGATACCGTCCGTGCCGGGCGGCCTCACGCTCATGTCGCCGGCGTCGGCGTCGCCGCCGGGTCCGTGCACGCCGCCCGCACCGAAGGCCCCGAGCGCAACGTTGGGGAACGAGCCTTGGGGGACTGCACTTTGACCGTTGATCGTCAGCTGGGGGCTACCCGTCCAGACCATCGCGACCGATAGACCGCCCGCGCCCCCGCCCCCACCGGCACCCCCGCCACCGGTGCCGCCGAGGCCACCCGAGCATCCACGCCCCGCGCCGGATCCCCCCGTCCCGCCCGGCTGCCCGGGCTGTCCCGCGGCTCCGTTTCCTCCTCGGCCGCCGTTGGACACGCTCAGGACGCAGTCATCGAGGGTGAGGACCTCCGACGCCGAAACGAGAAGGGCGATGCTTGACCCTCCACCCTGACCACCCGCCCCTCCCGCGCCCCCGCATCCGGCAGGACCGCCCCCGCCGCCGCCACCGCTGTTGTCGAGGGACGCGCCTCCACCGCCGGCCTGGCCGATCTGGCCCGGACCGCCGGGTTGTCCAGGGGTCGGTGCCCAGCCGGCGGTGTCGAACGTCGCCCAGGTGGAGGCGCCCGCCCCGGGAGCGCCTGCATCGCCGTCGGCGCCCGCCATCCCCTGGCCGAGGAAGCAGTCGTGTTTGAAGGGATTGCCGTAGGAGGGCCCGAGCGGAGTGCCGGCGCCGCCGTCCGGGGCGGGCGGCGCGCCCACTCCACCCATGCTCACGAACGCACCACACGTGTTGATCGTCGAGCCGCCTCCGCCGGTCACGGTTCCCATGCCGCCGGCGGGACAGCTCCCTTCCCAGGGCTCCACGGGGACGACGACGGCGGCATCGCCGGCTCCTCCATCGGGCTCCGCAGCGTCGGGGGCGTCCCCCACGGCGGCGCCTCCGTCGGCCGCGCCGTCATCACCCGCATCCAGTGGGACCTCGGCGGCGGTCACGATGGCGTCCATTCCGTCGACCCCGGCGCCCGCCGACACGTTGCACCGCCTGAGAACCACGTTGGTCGAGTGGTCCACGACGACCGCGATGCTCGAATCGCCGGGCTTCGCTCCCGGCGCCGCCTGAAACCCGAAGTCCTCGAACGTCACGCCCTTCGTGAGCTGCGACACCGAGAGGACCACGCCGGAAGCCGCCGGACCCAGAATGGACAGCGCCGAGGCGCCGGCGTCGGACCCGGCCTCGACCTGGGCGCCCCCGACGTAGGCCCAGCCGTTCGCGCAGTCGAAGCCGCCGTAAAGCGTGACGCCGTCGCTCGAGGAGTCGATGGTCAGCTGCTCGTCGTACGTGCCGATGCACGCGTAGACGCGCTTGTTCGTGGACACGGCCCTGTTCACGGCGTCCGCGATGAGCGCCAGCGGCTGGTCCTTCGTTCCCGCTGCACCGGTTTGACCATCCGGCGAGACGAAGACGCCGAACGCATCGTCGACGACGCACGGATCCGCGGAGGGAGAGCTCGACGCGTCGCATGTCGAACCATCGCTCGGGGCTTGAACGACGATGGGCGCCGCGTCTCCCCCCGGGGCTGTCACCGATGCATCCGGGCCGGCTCCGAACGCGCCACCACTGCAGCCTGCCGAGCCGAAGGCCACGATTTGCACGAAGCATGCGACATACGCCTTCATCTGCCCTTCTTGGCAGGAGGTTCACAGGGGGTCAATGGCCCCCGTCGGAGGAGGCGTCAGCGGTAGGGACCGGCCGGCTCGAGAGCCGGCGGGGGGAAGATGCCACGGAGGAGGGCCTCCGCGCGGCGCGCCTCGTAGGCAAAACCTCCGCTCATGAGCCCGCCGCCAAACAGCGGAAACAAGAGGCCGACGAGGGCCGTCGGGTTCCCCTCGTAGAGGCCCAAGGCGGCAATGGACAGGCTGCCGATCGTGGCGCCCGCCAGCCAGACGCCCATGAAGGCAATCACCAGGGCGTTCAGCCGCATGCGAACCCTCAGGCGGGCGCCCTCGTCGCCCGACGGATCGATCGACACCGCGATCACAGGCAGGAACGAGTTCCGATAGCCGATGGCCCGAGAGAAGACGAAGTGCGTCCCATCGCTGCGGCCCACGAAGAGGCGATCCGGACTGGGTCCGCCGAAACCGAATGCAAAGAGCGGCCGGGGGCCCCGTGCGGCGAGCCGCTTGCGGATCTCGATCGCCACGACCTCGGGCGACCACTTCGTCTCGATCGTGAGCTCGCGCCACGGGACCAGATCCTGAAGCCGGAACGGGGGCACGGGGCTGCCCACGATTGTACCTCGTCACGGCCATACCCTCCCCGTCTCTCACGGCGTAGGCTGCGCGCCGATGAACCGACATCTCGTCTTGCTCGTCGCCGTGGCCCTCGCGCCCGTGGGCGCCCTGTCCGCGTGCGTGCCCAAGGACAAATACGACGCCGCCATCGCCGGCGCCCAGACCGAGCACACGCAGCTCCTCGCGAGCCAGGACCGCGAGAAGGCCGACGAAGCCCAGATCGCCGACCTGAAGAAACAGCTGAGCGACGCTGCCGCCCAGCTCCAGGCGCGGGATGACAAGTTCAGCGAGCTATCCACCGGCGACCACAACCTGCAGGCCCGCCTCGACGAGGCGACCGCCATCAACGCGAAGCTGCGGGGCGAGCTCGAGCGGCTCGGGAAGAACGTCGACACGATCCTCCAGGAGAAGGGGACGATATCGAAGGCGCTCGACGACGCAAAGACCCGGCTCGAGGAGCTGCGCAAGGCGCAGGCTGCGGCCGAGGCGCGCGCCCAGCTCTTTCAGAAGTTCGTGCAGAAGTTCAAGGCGCTGGTCAACGCGGGGCAGCTCAAGATCACCACGCGTCAAGGCCGCCTCGTCCTTCAGCTGCCGAACGACGTCCTGTTCGACGTGGGGCAGACGGCACTGAAGCCGGCCGGCAAGGAGGCGCTGACGCAAGTCGCGCAGGTCCTGAAGTCGGTCCAGGGACGAAGCTTCCAGGTGGCGGGGCACACCGACAACCTGCCCATCCAGACCGCGCGCTTCCCGTCCAACTGGGAGCTGTCCACCGAACGCGCGGTCGAGGTCGTCAAGCTTCTCATCGCGAAGGGCGAAGACCCGCGCTCGCTGTCGGCCGCGGGCTACGGCGAATTCGATCCGGTCGGCAACAACGAGACAGCCGACGGGCGGGCGAAGAACAGGCGCATCGAGATCACGCTCCAGCCGAACCTGGACGAGCTCGTCGCCGCACCGGACTTCAAGTGAGGCCCGCGCCACGGCGATAGGTGCGGCGGCATCGAAGCCTGCATGACGACAGCAACGGTCACGGCTCCCTCTCCCGCGTGGAAACTCTGGATCGGCCGCGTCCTCTCGGCGCTCCCGGTACTGGCGATGGCAGCGAGCTCAGCGATGAAGCTCTCGCATCAACCCAAGTTCGTCGAGGCGTGGGTGGGACACTTCGGCTATCCGGAGAGCGCGGCGACGGGGATAGGCATCGTCGAGCTCCTGTGCGTGGCCATCTACGTCTTTCCGCGCACGCGCGTCCTTGGGGCGATCCTGGTCACCGGATACCTCGGCGGGGCAATCGCCACGCACGTCCGCGTCGGTGATGCCTTCGTGCTTCCGCTCCTCCTAGGAATCGCCGCATGGGCGGGGCTCTTTCTTCGCGACCCGCACATCGAAGAGCTTCTCCCGGTGACTCGCTCGCGCTGAAAACGTTCGCGGTCGCGCACGCGCGGGGGCGGGCGTATCCTCGTCGGGTGCAGACACCCCACCCCTGGCTGTCCTCTGGCCTCGGCGCCGCCTTCGCAATCGTTATAGCTGCTCCCATCGCCTGCTCGGGGTCGGGAAACACGGCGAGCAAGAGCGGAGGGGCGAGCGACGCCGCGCAGTCCACGCCAACGGACAGCGGCTCGGGGCCCGGTGCCACACCGGACGGCGGTGCGTCGGACGACAGCGGCGCGGTCAACCCCGGCGATGCAAGCGGCACAGTCCCGGTCGGGGACGCCGGCACATTCAACGCCGACGGGGGCTATCCCGCCGGCTGGCTCTACACGAGCGGCGGCAAGATCTACGAGTCGGGAGGCGCCTCGGGAGGCACGCCGTGGATGGGTCGCGGGGTCAACACCGACGACATCTTCCTCTGCGGTTACGACGACTCGCTCTGGATGACGTCTCCGGGCATGACCGTCGAGACCATCGTGAGCGGCATCGTGAGCGGCTGGAAGCCGAACTTCATTCGCATGTCCCTCGCGATGGACAGCTACGGAACGTCCGTGTCGTGGCTCAGCGACCCGTCGAAGTACGCGACGCCCATGACCGCCGTGATCAACGCGATCGGCACCTACCCCGGCGTTCACGTCCTGGTCACTCTACGGAGCGATGCGTCGATGATCGGTCAGGACACCGCCGACGGAGATCCCGAGGCGACCGGCCTTCCCTCGGACAGCACGACCACGCCGAACGCGACCATGTTTCCGACGGGCACGGATGCCACGTACGTCGCGCTGGTGGACGCGTTCGCGCACGCGAGCTTCGTGATGTTCGGGCTGACCAACGAGCCGGGGGGCAACAAGCTCTCCGACGCGACGATCGCGGCCGCGATGAGCCACGCCGTGGGGACCATTCGCGCCGAAGAAGACCGCCTGGGCGTGCCCCACCACCTCGTCTCGGTGCAGGGCAATGGGTGGACGAGTGACATCAGCTTCTACGCGACGACCCCCATCGCGCACGACAACGTCGTCTACGAGGTTCACGGCTATCCGCCCACCGCGAGCTCGTACACGTACTCGAACATTCCGGTCATCCTCGGCGAGTACGGTAGCCTGACGGACAGCACCACCTTCTACGCCGACGTCGAGAGCAAGCAGATCCCGAACCTGGCCTGGGATTTCGACCCGTACAGCAACTGTGCCCCGGATCTCGTCAGCGTCACGACGAGCGACACGACCCTAACCCCGACCGCATGGGGCATGACTGTCCAGAGCTACCTGCTCGCTCACCAGTAACAAGGTCCCGTCACGTCACCGGACGGCCCGTCGATCGACCTCCTGCGGAAGGGTGATCCACGGCGGCCGCCCGGGCCCTCGACGAGGAGGCCGACGCAGAGCGCATCGTGAGGGAGTCTTCGCCGACCTCGTGCAACTCGACGACCGGCCGAAGGTCCTCGATGGTCGCCTGCAGCCCGATCGCTCCCTTCTCCAGCCATGCGTCCCCGCCGTCCAGCACGTGACGCCCGACGCCGGATTTGAACACGTCGTCGTTGTGCCAGAGACCGCGAAAGCGCTCCCCCACGGTGCGGCGTCCATTGCGGCATACGAGGTCCGCGAGGCGGCGGGCATCGGCGACGGATTCACGCTCGGACGTCCCTTGCGCGCGGCACACGGCGGCCGTCATCGCGAAAAGCTCCATCGCGATGTCGACGACGCGAAAGAGGAACGCCTGCCTTCGCTCGAGCGCCGCCTTGTGCACCAGCATCCCGTGAAAGATCGACCGGGCCAGCTTCCGGCTCGATCGCTCCACGAACCGCAGGTGCCCCGCGAGCGGCCCGAACGCGCGGTACCGCGGCCAGCGAGCCCAGCCGAACCATAGAGACGGGTACCACACGACGTAGAACGCGATGATGCGTGGCAGCGCCGCGATCTTCTCGCGGAGGCCCTTGGCGGGATCGATGAGCGCACCCGCGACGGCGAGATGCCGGTCGACCGCCTCGCGCGCGACGAAGAGGTGCATGATCTCGCTCGACCCTTCGAAGATGCGGTTCACCCGCGAGTCGCGCATCATCCTCTCGATGCCCACCGGCACCTCGCCCCGGGCCGCGAGGGAGCGCTCGCTCTCGTAGCCGCGCCCGCCCCGGATCTCGAGGGCGTCGTCGGTGATCTGCCAGCCGCGAACGGTGTTCCATTCCTTGGCCACGGCGGCCTCGAGGCGGATGTCGTAGCCCTCGCGATCGGCCATCGCCGCGGCCAGATCGGCGACGGACTCCATGGCGAACGTGGCCGCCGCCATGTCGGCGAGCTTGTGCGCAATGGCTTCGTGCTTGCCGATGGGCTGCCCCCACTGGACGCGCGCGCACGACCACTTGCGACTGACCTCGAGCGCCATCTTGGCTCCCCCGGTCACGGCCGCCGGAAGCGCGAGTCGGCCGCTGTTGAGGGTGGCGAGCGCGATCTTCAGGCCGCGTCCTTCCTCGCCGATGAGGTTCTCCCTGGGCACCCTCACGTCGCGGAAGTCGAGCTGCCCGTTCCCGAGCGCCTTCAGGCCCATGAAGCGGCACCGCCGCGTGACATGGACACCCTTCCAGCCCATGTCCACGACGAACGCGCTGAGGCTGTGGTCCCCCGGGGTCCGCGCCATGACCACGACGAGCTCGGCAAGGGTACCGTTGGTGCACCAGAGCTTCGTCCCGTTGAGGACGTAGAACTCACCGTCGGGCGTGGGCTCTGCGGTCGTCGCGAGGCTCGCGGGGTCCGACCCCACGCCCGGTTCGGTGAGCGCGAAGGCCGAGATGGTGCCGCGCGCACAGCGGGGCAAGAACTTGAGCTTCTGCTCCTCGGTGCCGAAGAGGAGCAGCGGCCGCGGGACGCCGATGGACTGATGTGCCGAGAGCAGCGCGGCGACGTTGGCGTCGCAGCTGCCGACGAGCATCATCGCCTTGCCGTACTCGCGCTGGGTGAGGCCCAGCCCGCCGTACTTCTCGGGAATGATCATGCCGAAAGCACCGAGCGCGGCGAGACCGTCGATGACCTCGTCGGGGTACCGGCCGCTCTCGTCGATGGCGATCGGGTCGACCTCGTCGAGCAGGAATCGCCGCAGCCCGTCGTAGAACCTCTGGAAGCCCGGACGGGGGCGCGGCTCTTCGGGGTAAGGGTGGACGAGATCGAGCCGGAAGGAACCGAGGAACAGGTCACGAAGAAACGCGGCGTCCTTCCAGTCGGTCTCTCGAGCCGCTTCCGCGACGTGGCGAGAAGTCTGTTCGTCGGTGTCGGGCATCGCGCACCTCCACTGCAGCTATCCGTTCGGAGTCACTGCAGCGCACGTGCCGCCGGCAGGGCTGTGGCAACACGCCACAGGGCGATTGGCGCGGCCAGGCGCTCAGTTCATCCGGGCGAACGGGGGCTGCCAGCGATCGAGCTCCCGCACGAACTCGCGGGTGGAAAGCCCCGAGGTCACGAGGATCTCGGCCAGCGTCTCCGCCGGGAGCCGCGCGCACCGGGGCACGCACACGAAGGCGGCGCCGACTTCCATCCAGACGACGCCAGCCCTCTCGTCGCATCGCACGAGGCCGCATCGCTCCAGGGCCTGGGCGCATTCGTCTCCCGAGACCGTGGGGAGAATGAGCAGATCGGGGTGCGATTCAGGCCCTCGATCCCCGGGCGCGTGCCCGATCGCCACGGCGTGGCGAACTGTCACACGTGAAGGCAGGTCGAACAGCGACAACCCATCTGTTTTTCGCTTTTGCATTGGCGGCGACGTTCGCCAAGCACACGGCGTTCCAATCACGAGTCAGGGGTTCGCGGACCACGTCGTGCTCAAGGGCGCCTCCGGGCGCGCCGCGGGTTGCTCCGGCCCCGTCGGCGACGGCTTGCGGATCGTCAGCACGGTGCACGGCGCGGTGCGCGCGATGCGAGACACGACGGAGCGATGGAACATGCGCCGCGGCGAATGTGCACCGTGGTCGTGTGCCTCCACCACGAGGATGTCCGCGGCCACTTGGGCGGCGACGCGCGTGAGCTCGTCGGCCACGTTCCCGATAGGCGTATGGACGTGGACGTGGCTCCCCGGGGCCCGCGCGAGGGAATGGCACAGGCGCTCGAATCTGCCACTTCGCGGACTCGGTCTGGGAGCTTGCGGCGATGCTGTCCGAGTGCACGGGACGGGCAAGGCGCTGCGTGAGCGAGTCCGGATGAACGACGTGTACGACATGAATCTCGGCATCGTCGACCGGCCGGATGAGGGAGCGGGTCTGCTCGAGCAGGTGTTCGCTGACGTCGCTCATATCGACCCCGACGACCAAGACGATGCGGCTACGGCTGGGCTGCGGGCCTTCGATGCTCTGGTTCATGGCGGCCTCCGTGTGGGTTCGGGCGGAGTATCCCGAAGCATCCGGCGTGCCTGGCCCTTCGGGATTCGGCGACCAAGAGCCTTCTTTCGCCGCGATGTCGTGGTAAATTGATTGGTTCCGTGAGGGATCCAAAGTCCGCCGTCGTCCCGATGAAAGACGAGATCGCCCGTACACCCGCAGACGCGCCGGCCGAGCCCCTCGACTGGAAGGGGACGGAGCGCTTCGAGGTCGTGCGCTGCATCGGTCGGGGCGGGATGGGAGCGGTCTACGAGGGTCGTGACAGGGAGCGGGGACAGAACGTCGCGCTCAAGACGCTCCTCCACTTCGGGCCGGAGGCGCTCTATCTCTTCAAGCACGAGTTTCGGACGCTCGCCGGCGTGCATCATCCGAACCTGGTGCGCCTGTACGAGCTTGTGGCAGGCGACGTCAATCGCGTCTTCTTTTCGATGGAGCTCGTGCACGGCACGGACTTTCTGACGCACGTACTCAAGCCGGGGACGACGCGAGTCGAGGACGGCCCGACCGGCCTGACGACGCGGGAGATGCTGGCCGCGCAAGCGGAGTCGGGCGTTCATCAGGCAGCCGCCGACGCGAGCCGCGACGCAGGCCGGACGCGAAGGACCTCCCCGGCGGACTTCGATCGCCTGCGCCCGGCCCTCCGGCAGCTCGTCGAGGGGGTCCACGCGCTGCACGCGAACCGAAAGCTGCATCGCGACATCAAGCCGTCGAACGTGCTCGTGACTTCCGAGGGCCGCGTCGTGCTCCTCGATTTCGGCGTGGCGACGGAGCTCCCGCGCGCGGGCGACGAGAACCTCAGCGAGATGGGACAGGTGGTCGGCACGGCGAGGTACATGGCGCCCGAGCAGGGCTTCGAGGACGGTCCGACGCCCGCCGCGGACTGGTACAGCGTGGGCGTGGTGCTCCACGAGGCCCTCGTGGGAGCCCCTCCCTTCAGCGGACCTCTCGTCGACGTGATCCGGCTGAAGAGCACGGTCGACGCGCCTCCGCCTTCGGAGTCCGTGGACGGCGTCCCCCGAGATCTCGACGAGCTTTGCCGCGCGCTCCTCGAACGTGACCCCCAGAAGCGGCTGCTCGGCTCCGACGTCCTTCGCTGCCTGGGCAACCCCCGCAACTCCCTTGCGCCCTCCTTGCCGCCGGACCGTGCGCCCGGGTCCGGTCTCGTCGGCCGTGAGCCTCACTTGCGCGCGCTGCGCGCGGCCTTCCGCTTGGCACGGGGCGGACGAAACGTCACGGTTCGCCTTTCGGGGCCGGCCGGATCGGGCAAGTCGGTGCTCATGCAGCACTTCCTCGACGACCTCGTGCGGCGGGGCGACGCGGTCGTCCTTCGCGGACGCGCGTACGAGCGGGAGTCCGTCGCGTACAAGGCCGTCGACGGCGTGGTCGACGCGCTGAGTCGCCATCTGATGCACGTCCACGAGTCCGAGAACGGGATCGCGTTTCCAAAGGACATCTGGGCGCTCGCACGGCTGTTTCCCGTCCTGCGGCGGGTGCCCGGCATCGAGGGCGTCGCCGAGGAGCCTGTCACCGACCCCCTGCGCGTTCGCCGCCGCGCTTTCGCCGCGCTGCGGGAGCTGCTCGGCAGCCTCTCGGGCCGTCGTC
Organism: uncultured delta proteobacterium; assembly: GCA_963847465.1. Taxonomy (GTDB): domain Bacteria; phylum Myxococcota_A; class Polyangia; order Polyangiales; family Polyangiaceae; genus Palsa-1150. The sequence goes on from CAWKAF010000056.1 coordinate 90,283, forward strand.
CGCTGGTGATCTACCTCGACGACGTCCGGTGGGGCGACACCGACAGCGCGGCCCTGCTCCTCGAGCTCGTGCGCCCACCGAACGCGCCACCGGTGATGTTCGTCCTCGCCTATCGCGCAGAGGACGCGCACACGGCGCCATTTTTGACCGAGCTCTACTCGCGATGGCCATCGGGCGCGTCGACGCACGACATCGACGTCGGGCCGCTCGAGGCCGACGATGCCCGGCGTCTCGCGCTCGCGCTCTTGGCCTCGAACGACGACGCGGCCCGCAAGATGGCCGAGGCGATTGGCCGCGAGTCCGACGGGAGCCCGTTCCTCGTGGAAGAGCTCGCGCGCAGCGCGGCGGGCAAGCATCACGACGCCAGCGACGCCAAGGTCACACTCGACCAAATGGTCGCCGAACGCCTGGCACGCCTCCCTGAGGAAGCCCGACGACTCGTCGAGGTCATCGCCGTGGGAGGCCGCCCGCTGCCCGTGTCTACGGTGTGCGGCGCGGCACAGCTCGCAGCGTCGGACGAGCTGGTCGACCTCCTTCAGAGAAGGCACTTCGTGCGCCGGGGCATGAGCGGCGGGCGCGAAGTCGTGGAGGCGATCCACGACCGCATCCGCGAGACGATCGTCGCGCAGCTCTCGCCGGACTCGACTCGCCAGCACCACGGGCGGCTCGCGCAGGTGATGGAGGCGACCCCCGACGCAAACGCCGAAGCCCTCGCCAGGCATCTGTTTGGAGCCGGCGACATCGAATCGCGCGGTCAAGCTGGCCGAGCAGGCGGCCGAGCAGGCCGTCCTCAAGCTGGCCTTCGACCAGGCGGCGCACCTCCTCCGGCTCGCGATCGAGGGGTTCCCGGCGTCCTCGCCGGACGGGTCTCGGCTGCGCAAACGCCTGGGCGAGGTGCTCGAATGGGCGGGGCGGAGCGCGGAGGCCGGCCGCGTCTATCTCGAGGCGGCAGAGGGAGCGCCCTGGCTCGAGAAGCTCGACCTGCAACGCGCGGCGGCCGAGCAGCTCCACGCCTCCGGCCTCATGGACGAGGGAACGCACGTACTTCGGCGCGTCCTCGCTGCCGTGAACGTGTGGGCGCCGCGCTCGCCGCTGACGTCCCTGCTCTGGTTTCTCTCTCAGTATCTCTGGCTGCGCCTCCGTGGACTGAACTTTCGGCCACGCGAGCTCCAGCCCGAAGAGCGCTTGCGGCTCGATACGCTCAATGCGGTGGCTCTCGGCTTCGCCCTCGTCGACAACATTCTCGGCGTCTCGATGAAGGCGCGGGTGCTGGTGGAGGCGCTCCACGCGGGGGACAAACGGCACACGTCGCGTGGTGCAGCCCTCATGGCACTGGACCTCGCCGGATACACGGGGCCGGAGCGCGCGATGGAGCGCAAGCTCCGCGAGGTCGGGCAAAAGCTGGCCGGCGACGACCCCGTGTTGAAATTCACCGCCCGGGTCACCTACGGCCTGACGCGCCACTATCGCGGTCACTTCAAGGAGGCCAAGGAGATCCTCGATCCCCTCCAGGCGATGTCCACCAATCGCCGGGTGGGACAGCAGAGCGGCCTTCTCTTCACCCTCCACTCGATCCAGTTCCTCGGGGACATGACCGACCTGACAGCTCGCTACACGAGGGCGCTCACCGACGCCGAAGAGCGCGGCAACCTCTTCATGTCGGTGGCCCTTCGCACCTCCACCGCCGCGAGCGTCTGGCTCGCGGCCGACGATCCCGAAAGGGCCCGCCACGAGCTCCGTGACGCCATGTCGCAGTGGGGACAGAAGCGGTTCTCGAGTCCCGAGTGGCGGGCGACGGTCAGCGAGGCCGAGGTCGACCTGTACGTCGGCGACGGCGAAGGCGCCCACGAGCGCATCCGCCGGCTCCTGAGAGCGATGACGCAGAACTGCTTCTTCGTTTACCAGAGCAGGGCGCTGGTCGCGTTTACCCAGGGCAGGGCGGCCATTGCCTCGCTGCCGCGCCTCTCTCCCTGGGCGCGGGGGGCACGGCTGAGAGAGATCCCGCGCCTCCGGCGGATCGTCGGAAGCAAACGGATGCCCTGGACGGCGCCCCTCTCGTCCATCCTCGAAGCGGGTGTGGCGCGAGCGACGGGGCACCTTGCCGGCGCGGAGGCAGCCCTTCGTGCGGCGATCACCGGGGCCGAGGCGGCCGATATGGCTCTCCACGCCGCCTCGGCGCGCCACGAGCTCGGCCTGCTCATCGGGGGTCACGAGGGCGCCGTCCTCGTGAGCCAGGCCAGGGAGGCGATGACGACCCTCGGGGTCCTTTCGCCCGCGCGCTTCGCGCCGATGCTCGTGCCCGGCCGTGAGGGAGGCGCAGGCTGAAGGGCGAGCCGCGGCGCCGGGGCGAAGCGACCAGTACGGCATGCGCCTCGTCCGCCTCTTCGTTCCGCCCTTCGTCCTCGCGACCCTGGCCGCGTGCGCCGCCACCAGCACGGGCCCCGGTCATGCGGCCGGCGTTCCCGGCGGCTCCAATCATTGCGGCCAGTTCGACAACGTCGAGGTACGCGGCAAGGAGTACGTCATCCAGACCAACGAGTGGAACAGCACGCAGACGCAGTGCCTCAGCGTGAACGAGACCGCCTTTGCCGTGACCGAAGCGAACTTCTCGTTGCCGTCGGCCGGCCCCCCCGCGTCGTACCCATCGATCTTCAAGGGATGCCACTGGGGCAATTGCACCAGCCATAGCGGGCTGCCGGTCCAGGCATCGAGCCTGCCCGCCGTGCCGAGCCGCTGGACGGTGACGTCGTCGCTCTCGGGCGCGTACGACATCGCCTACGACCTGTGGTTCAACCAGACGGCGACGACGAGCGGGCAGCCGAACGGCACCGAGCTGATGATCTGGCTCGACCATCGCGGGGGCGTACAGCCCGCGGGGGCGCAAATCGGTACGGTGTCGATTGCCGGCGCGACGTGGGACGTCTGGAAAGGCCCGATGTCCGGATGGACGTACATCGCGTACGTGAGGCAGACGCCGGCCGACGCCGTCGATCTCGACCTGCGCGCGTTCACGCAGGACGCCATCGCGCGCGGGACGATCAACCCGGCATGGTATCTCGTCGACATCGAGGCAGGATTCGAGATCTGGCAGGGCGGATCGGGGCTGGCGACGACCTCGTTCAGCGCCACCGTCGGCGGGGCGTAGCGCGTCGCACGGGCACTCGCGGGCGACCGGCTCGCGACCCGGCTGACGGGCCGACGCGCACGCGCTAAGAAGCGGCGAGACCCCTTGAAGCAGCACCAGAAGACGCTGTCGGTCGCGACCGCCGGGCGCGGCTTCGTCGACGTGACGCGCGAGGTGCGCGCCGTCGTCGCCGCGTCCGGGATCGCGACGGGTCTCTGCACGATCTTCGTCCGGCACACGAGCGCGTCGCTCGTCATTCAAGAGAACGCCGACCCCGCCGTGCTGCGCGATCTCGCGGCGTGGATGGAACGGCTCGCCCCCGAGGACGCCGCCTACGAGCACGACGCCGAGGGGCCCGACGACATGCCCAGCCACCTCCGCTCCGCGGTCACCCAATCGAGCGAATCGGTCCCGGTCGCAAAGGGTGACCTCGTCCTCGGGACATGGCAAGCAATCTACGTCTGGGAGCACCGCACCGCGCCCCACGGGCGGCAGCTCATCGTGCACGTCATGGGCGAATAGGGCCGCACGTGAACCCTTCGACCTGCTATTTTTTGGGCGAGTGTTCACGCTCTCGCCCATCCGAAAGGGCATGGGGGTCGAGGTCGTCGGCTTCGATTTCGGCGGGCCTCCCTCTCCCGAGACCCTGAAGGCGCTGCGCGAGGCGCTCCTTGCGCACGGCCTCCTCTTGTTCCGGGGCAGGACGCTCGAACCGGGGCTCCAGATTGCTTTCACGTTCGTCCTGGGCGGCGGGGTCCACCGGTGCTCGGCCCCCACGAGGGCCATTCCCCAGTTCCCCGAGATCTTTCGTGTGTCGAATCGACCCGGCGAGGGCAACCTCAACAACGGGCTCTACTGGCATTCCGACGGCGCCTATCTGGAGACCCCCACCGCGGTGACGCTTCATCACATCATTCGGCCCACCCCCGACGGCGACACGCTCTACGCCGACCTCGCGGGCGCCTACGATCGCCTGCATCCTCGGGACCGGGATCGCTTCGCCGCGATGAAGACGATCTCGCAAGTGCCGGGCGTCGCTCACCCGCTCGTCCGGCAGCATCCGGTGACGGGCCGGACCATTCTCTACGTGAACCTCGAGCCCAAAGCGAAGATCGTCGACGACGATGGCTCGGAGCAACCGCAGCTCGTGCCCTTCCTGCGCGAGCACCTCAACCGAGGCTGCTATCGGCACAAGTGGCACGCCGGAGACCTCGTCGTCGTCGACAACTTCGCGGCCGCCCACCGCGCGACCCCCGCGCACCCGAATGCCCTCCGCGTCCTTCACCGGACGACGGTGCCCGGCCAGCGCGTCTTCTGGCAGGGCGCCGCGGGGCAGGCACTCGCGCCGCCACCCGAGATCGCGGAGCCCGTGTCCGCGAAATGATCAGGGCGGCGTCCAGACGTGCACCCAGTCGATCTTGAGGTCGGCCGTCATGGGCCCGTTGATCCCTCCGGGCCAGTCCGAGGGCGTGGGTCCGGGCAGCCAGCCGAACGCGGAGCTGCCAAGCTGCATGCCCATCAGAATCGCCATCTCGCTCGACATCGACTGGTCGAACGATTTCACGAGCATGTTGTCGACGTAAAACGCGATGGTCGACTCCTGGTGAAGGACCGCGAGGACGTGATACCCCGGCGTGACCGTGGCATCGACCGAGTTGCTCGGTTGCGCGGTCATCTGGATCGCCGTTTGATCGGCGCCGTAGCTCTCCAGAACGTCGATCTCGTCACTGTTGGCGTACGTGCTGTTGAGGAGCCAGAGGGCCGGCCATAGCCCCGTATCCGATCCGGCCGCGACGTCGGGCATCTCGACGCGAAACTCGATGTAGCCGTACTGGAACGCGAACTTGCCATACGACGTCACGTAGCCGGCGATGAACGACTTGGTGCCGTACGGACCGCTGATCGGGTCGGACGCTTCGGTCGACAAGATGAGGTTGGCGTCCTGGACGGCGACCATCGACGACGTGAGGTATTCGGCTTCCTCGGACTGATAGGGCTTCCAGTACGTGATCCCGTTGTCGACGAACGTATCCAGGTTGGTCCCCACGCCCCAATCCGGACCCAGCGTCGTACCGTTGAACTCGTCGTCGAGGGCCAAGGTCCAACCCGACGGGACTTGCGAGGGAGCCACAGGGGAGCCGCCGTCGGTCCCAGTCGCGGCGCCGTCGTGCGACCCGCCGGAATCGCCGCTCACCGTGCTCCCGTCTTGATCGACGCCACTGTCCTGATCTCCGGGGCTCGTGCCATTCGCGTCCGGCGTCGCGGCGCCCGACGCGTCAATCTCGCTTGTGCCCGTGTCGGGTCCCGGGGCACCGCCGTTGTCCTTCTGCGTTCCGCCGCCTCCGGGCGGTTGGCTCGACGAGCCGCAGGCGACCAGGGCGCCGAGAGCGGCAGCTCCGAGGCTTGCAACGCATCGACACGCGATCGCGGAGTGGTGGTGCATGCTCGTGCCTCCGCCGGAACGCGTGGGCAATTGCCGTGCCTGTCGGCACCCGAAGAAAGTCAGGCACTATCGGCGCGCGTTCGGTGGTGCTGCACCGTGCTCGAGGGGTACCGAGCCCCCTCGCAGAAGGGGGATGGTCCCCCCCAAGAGGCTGTTACTGCGCTGCGCGCGCCAAGAGCGGGCACCCCACGGCCGTCTCTTGCCACACGCCTCCCTCGCACGCCTCGGCCGTGCCACCCGGAACGGTGCACGAGCCGTAGTCGCACGTGACGTCGCCCGTGCACGCGCTCCCGAGGCGCGGGCGCGGGATCGGGCAGCCGCTGGTCGTCGGGTCCTGACACGCCCAGAACGTGACCACTCCGCCGTCGAGCCCGACTCGTATGGGACCGCCGCCCTCCGTGCACGCGCAGCGAGCCTGCGGATAGTCGCATACGAGGGTGTTGTTCGAGCAGGTTGCTCCCTGGGGCACCGCGCTGAACGTCGACGGGCAGCCGGGGGCCGGCGTGGTCGAACAGCTGTCGCTCGGTGCGCCCATGTTGGAGACGGCCGGGCTCACGACCTGCCATTGCGATTGCATGCAGGTCGCGACGATGTCGCAGCTCTGCACGGGGCTCGACCCGTACTCGCATTCCAGACCATCGGTCATGCACGGGCCTCCGTTGACCAGCGCCCCCACCGAGGGGCACGACGGGCTAAGCCCGCTGTCGCCCCCGCTGCTTCCGCTGCTGCTGCTTCCACCACTGCTGCTGCCGCTGCCGCTGCCGCTGCTACTGCTTCCGCTTCCGCTGCTGCTGGCACCGCTCGAGCTACTTCCTCCCCCACTGGTGCCGCCGCCGCTCGTGCTCCCGCCACTGCTCGCGCCACTGCTTCCGCTCGTCGCGCCGCTGCTCGCGCCGCCACCGCTACCGCTGCCACCTCCCCCGCCGTCGGTGTCCCCGGTCGAAAAAGTCGCCCCGCCGCACGCGATCGGCAGCCCCAAAAGGGGCAACCCGATGAGTGCGACCCCTGCCATTGACCATCTCATGGCAAAGGGTGGAGCGAAGGCCGTGCCATTCGCGTCCCCCCCCGGAAAGCCGCAGCAGGGGCTCTGCGTCCGCGCGCCGAGTGTGCCATCCACGACCGGGCGATCCCAGGTGGGTTGACGTAACCACCGCTGCGATTCGTCAGCGGATCTTCGTCCCGAGCTCGGTGGCCAGCCGATGAAAGTCGCTGCCTCGTTCGACGAAGCGCACACCGGTCTTGAGCGTATCGGGATCGATGAGCTGCGAGAACGGCACGTAGCGGAGCTGGAGCTGACCGGAGGTGCTGACCATGTGCCCGTCGAGCCCCTCTTCGACGAGTGCGCGGAAGGCGCCCAGACCCAGCTGGCTCCCGAGGACGACGTCGAACGCGTGGGGCGGAGCGCAGCGTGATTCGTAACCGAGCTGCACGCCCGTCAGCTTCTTCGTCTTGCCCGTGCGCTCCTCGTACCGCTCGGCCGCCACCTTGGCGACGAGCTTGCCGATGTCGATGCGCCCGAGCGACACGTGCCCGTGGTCGTCGCGCTCGACGTTCTGCAAGTGCGCCTCGGGGAGCATCTCCGCGAGCCCCTCCGCGAGCACGACGGTGCCGTAGAGCTTGCCCCGCCGCTCGCGGGCCAGGATGAGGTCGACGACGCGATCGGCCAGGCGGTCCATCGCGAGCCGGACTTCGGTTCGCGGTACGCCCGTCACGGGGTCCGGCACGAGCTCGGTCATCGCGAGATCTCCCACGACGTCTTCGACGCCGACGACGAGGTGGGCCTCGCCCGAGATCGCGACGCCATAAGCCAGCCAGCCCGCCTTGCGGCCCATCGTCTCGACGATGAAGTAACCGCTCGTCGCCATCGCGTCCGCCCGCAGGTTGAGCAGCTCGCTGGCCATGACGTCGACGGCGGTGAAGAAGCCGAACGTGAAGTCGATCCCGCGGTAGTCGTTGTCGATCGTCTTCGGCACGTGCACGACGCGCACGCGTCGCGATCCCTTCGGCATCCGGTTCTGAAACTCGAAGAAGAGGTTCGCCGTGCGCAGCGTGTCGTCGCCGCCGATCGAGACGAGCGCGTCGATCTCGAGATCGACCAGGCCGTCGTACACCCGCTTGAGGCGCTCGGTCTTCGCGGGGTCGTCGAGATCGCGGGCCGACACCACGCTCTTGCCGGGGTTGGCCCTCCCCGTCCCCACGAACACGCCACGCGCGTTGCGCAGACCCCACAGGTCACTGTCGGCGAACACGTGGAAGTGCTTCTCCGGCTCGAGGGGCGAGCTCGTGCGATCGTAGTTCTGAAGGGCAGAGTAGCCGTGCAGCAAGCCCACGACCTCGCGCCCGCTTCGCCGGAACGTCCCCGCCGCCGCGCCAATCACCGCGTTGGAAGCGGGCGCCGGGCCGCCCGAGAACAGAATCCCGACGCGCCGGATGCTGCCCGATGTCGTTTGGTCCACGTCGACAGGGTATCGCATCCGGGCGAGGCGTCCCGCCGGGTACACTGCGACACCCATGAAGTACGCCGTATCTTCTCTGTTCCTCGCCGCGCTCGCTTCGTCGTCCGGCGTCGCGAGCGCCGACCCGCCCGCGGCAGGCGGTGGGGTCGTCCCGGTGTTCTCGATCGCGAAGAGCGAGAACAAGAACCAGGTGCAGTACGCCGTACGGCTCGACGACAGCTGCGCGCCCGCGGGGCCGACCCCATTGTTCGCGTACTGGCGCATGCTCGAGAACGGGCCGGCCGCGACGGCGCCCATCCTGTCTCGCGAAGTGGCGGCCTATGGGCTGGCGAGCCAGGTCGTCGTCGCGAGCGACGCCGGCGGAGGGGCCGTGCGCGCCGTCCTCAAGGCATTGCCCGGCCGGCCCCTGACCATCGTGACGTCGCGCGCCACCGACGGAAAGTGCCGCGCGGTCGCGACCACGTCGATCGCGGGCACGCTGGCGCACCTCTTCAACGTGTACGTTCACCTGAAGTGGGACGGGGTCGACTACCTCTTATTGCAAGGGTGGTCGATGGACGGCTCGCACGTCGTCCGCGAAACGCTCTCCAAGTAGCGGAGTCGCGCCTCCACTACTGGCAGGGCTTTTCGTTCTCCGACATGACCGAGGTCCAGCCGGGAGAGATCATGCTGTTGCCCGGCATCGCCTTGAAGAAAACGCAGGCGGCGTTGTCGCCCAGTAGCTTCCAGCGAAACCACGGAATCGACACCTGCTCTTCCGGGACCTGGGGAGTCGGGATGTGCGTCGCCCCGGTCGCCGACCACCAGTAGACCTCGTCGGTCGTCGACATCGCGCTGTACGCTTCTCCCACCCACGACGACGAGACGAGCATGTCCGCCGTGCCGCTGAACATGAACATCGGCGACGTGATCTCGCCGTAGACCTGCTCCCAGGTGCCGTCGGTCGGTTGCGTGCCGAAGCCGCTCGCGGGCTCCATCGCGAGCCCGGCGTAGATCATCGCGCTGCCCCACTTGGCCTCCGCGAGCTGCAACGTCGTGAACGCCGCCTGGCCGCCTTGCGAGTGTCCGGTGGAGCCGAGTTTGTTGTCCGCGAGGTTGGGATACATCGAGAGCGCGGTCTCGAACGCGGTCATGCCGTCGGTGCCGGCTCCGGTGTTCGTGTCCTCGAAGCACGTGGTCAAGAAGCCGTGCGTGGCGAACCGCTCGAGGGCGTCCTCGTAGTCGGAACACGTGGCGCCCGTGCCGTTCGCCAGGTGGATGACGGGGACCTTGCAGCCAGCGGGCACATTGGGCACCCAGATGTTCACCGAGCCGGACATCGTCGCGGTATACGTGAACGGGCCCGCGTCTTCGTAATCGGTGATGCCGTCGAGGCAGCTGCCCTGGTTACTGACGCCGCCGTCGCCGGTCGTGCCCCCGTCGTCGCTCGCGCCACCGCTGCTGCTCGTGCCGCCGCCGCTGCTCACGCCGCCGCCGCTGCTCGTGCCGCCGCTGCTGCTCGTGCCGCCGCTGCTGCTCGTGCCGCCGCTGCTGCTCGTGTCACCACCGCTGCTCGCGCCGCCCCCGCCGCTCGCGCCACCACCACCGCTTGCCCCGCCACCGCCGCTCGCGCCGCCGGGGCCCGGGGTACCGTAGCCGCCACCCGATTGACCGTCGTTGCTGCTCTGGCCACAGCCCGCGCCCGAGAGCGCGAACATCATCGCGAACGGCAGCAGGCCGAGACGGCCCGCGCCGCACTTGAACGAATCGAGCTTCATGTCCCCGACCTCCACGCCGACGTACTCTTGCGTTCTCGCAAGCGCGCGGATGGGACACAGTTCCTTCAGAACGGGTCACTAATCCGGGGCGAGCACAAAAAGCCGTCGTGGAGGTAGCCGGGCGGCAGCTACAAGCAGCTCGTCACTTGCGTTTCCCCGGGGCCGCATGTCGCCGGGGTGCTCGGGAAGCTCGCGGCGCTACAGCCGTCGACCGGCGTACCGCCAGTGCCGCACGTGTGAAGCCCGGCGGAGCAGAGGCACGAGGGGATGCCCAGGGAGCCGGGCGCATCGGGGGAGAACATGCAGCACGACCCGAGCCCCTCGCCCGGGGTGGTCGTGCCGTTCGCGTAGCATGTCGGGCCGATGACCTGTTCGGGGTACGGATCGTTCGAGCAGGCGCACACGGCCTCGCCCGGGCCCCCGTCGGCCGCCATCTCGTAACCGGGGACCACGCCGCAGAAGATGGCGCTCGTCAGGCACTGGCAGCCGCCGGACGACGGCCAACCGGTCTCCGCGCAGCAGACCGTGTCCGGGAAGACCGATGTGTTGCAAGACGGCACCTGCGACGTCTGCGGCGGCTCATGCTGGCAGGTGCAACCGATGTTGAGGTCCATGCAGACGATCCCGGGCGGCGACGAGGCCTGTCCGCACGCGATGATGGCGAGCAAGAGCGCTCCGGTGAGCCCGCTTCGAATCATGGCTGCCACTGAAGCCCTCGACCACATCCTCACGCGCTGAGGGTATAGCGTCGAGGGTACGAAATGCGCTTCCACCGGTCGCTCCCTCTCGTCGTCGTCGCCTGCATCGCCGCCTTCCAGCTGTGCGCCCGCGAAGGCAAGGCCGCGCCGCCATGGGTCGACCGCCCCCTCACGCTCCCCTCCGGTGACTGGGCGTTCGACTTCGGGCTCGGGGTCGGCCACGTGCCCGCCCCGGTGGACGACACCGGCGCGGGCGTCAACGCCGAGATGGCCGTGGGCATCACCAGCCGCGTCGAGCTCGGCCTCCGCTCGGGCCTTCGTTTCGGGGACGACCTCGACCGGGGGATCAACGCCGATGCGTACGGGCGCCTCTTCGACCGGCAGACGTTCGACGCAGGCGGCGACGTGGCCGCCAATCCCGAGCTTCGTGTGCGTGGCGCGCTCGTGCGCCACCCCGTCTTCGAGCTTGCTCTCGAGGGACGGCTCGTCTTGCCGTTTGCGGACGACACGGCCGCGGGGGCGATGTTCGGCGTGCCGATGGCATTTCACCTCGGATCGCGCGTGCGCCTCGACCTGGGGGTCTACGTGCCCATCGTCTTCTTCCGAGACGACGCAGTCACCGGGATTCGCGTCCCGTTCGACGTCTGGATCCAGGCGACCGACCGGCTCTGGCTCGGGCCGATGACCGGCGTCGCGTTCGATCGCGTGGGCGACACGAACGGATCGACGAGCGTGTCGCTCGGCTTCGGCCTGGGCTACCAGATCACTCGCTTCCTCGACTTCAAGGCCATGTTCCTCTTCCCGACGATCAACGACGACAGCCGCGTCTTCGGCGCTGGCGCGGGACTGCAGGTCCGAATCGAGTAGGCGGCTGGGGCGGGGCGCCGGGACGATCGCCCGCCGTCGTCGGGTCGGTGCTCGGCGGAGGGTGGGGCCCCGCGTTCGGCCGGCTTGGCGGGCAGATCGTCATGTGTGGTCCGTGCCGGCCGAGACTTGCCCCACCCGCCGCCTGCGCTCCGACCCGACGACGGCGGGCTCTTCGACATTGGTGGGAGGACGCCTGACTCTAACTTAGGGCGCCGTCGACACGGCACCGGATGTCAGCGTGCCGCCGAAGACGACACCCGCGGTGTTGATCGCGTACGGGCACGGCGAGCACGCGCCGCCCGTGAAGCTCGGTGGGCCGTTTTCGGCGACGATCGTGATGCTGTTGGGGCCCTCGACGAGGTAGTCGTCGAGGGCCATCTCCGTGAGCTGGTTCTGATTCGCGGAAGCGACTGTGACGTCGGTGATGCTGCCCGCCGTGCCGACGACCTCGCCGTTGACCAACACCTCGGCCAGGTCGTCGGCGCCGATCGAGATCACGCCCTTGGGGTTCGCCCCGAGCACGAAGGTCTTCTGGAAGACCGCGAATTGAAGGTCGCCGATTTCCGTCGGCGTGACGTCGCCGCGCCAGATCCAGAACGCGCCCGGGAAGCTCGCCCTCCAGCCGGAGGCCTGGTCGCCGGTCTGGTAGATGACGGCGCCGGCCGCCGCGCCGGGGCAGTTGGCGGGGAGGACCGCCGAGACGCACACCAGAGCGGCCGTGCCGCGCGAAGGGCCCTCGGGGCCTTGCAGGTTTCCGTCGAACCAAGGCCAGGTGGCGTCGGACACGAAGGCGAGCGTGCTCGGACCCGCGGTGGAGACGTGGGGCTGCTGCGCATCGGACGCGGCGTCAGGCGTGGCGTCGACGAGCAGCGGGGTCCGACTGCCGCAGGCCCCGAGCAGGGCGAGGCCAGCGCTCACGGCGAGGAAGAGACGGCAGTTGCACGATCGGCACGGCATCGCTGCCCTTCGGGATCCCCGAACAGGCACGGTAGCAACCGGCGCAGGCCAGCGCCATTGTCGCCCCATCGCTCGGACGAACCCGTTTCTACAGGACCTCCCGTAGTTACGGCGTCGCGAGGGCGGTGTTCGGGACTCCTGTTCCACTCGGACTTTTGTTACGCCCGACCGCGCGCGAGGACAGCCTCAACGCAATTCGTCCGAGCGGCCGGCGCGAAAGGTCATGGGCTCCTCCCTGCCCAGGGGGAGGTTACCGAGCAGAGGCCCGGGTGCTTCGCCAGGATGGACCGTGCCGTTTGGGCCGAGGTTGGCCACAGCGTGCCGCGATGGTCTCTGGCTGCGAGCCTGGATCGAGCCGGCGGAACGTCGTGAAGCGGCTATCAAGGTGGGTTGGGGCTGCCGTTGGGATGCATCGGGTTGGGAGTCGGCGGCATTGCAACCGCGGTCACCGTGTCGGGTGCCACGCCAACGGTCTCCCCGCTAACCGCTCCAACGCCCGGCACAGTTGCCGTGAGCGTGACACTACCTGCATCGACCGGCACGTTGAAGAAGAGAGCGATATTGGAGGGCAAGTTTGCCCCTCCCGTTGCCACCGTCGGCCACGCGTCGGCACCCGCATCGACCATGTTGTACGGCACCATCATCGGATCGCGCACGTTGATGGATACGTCGGCGCCCCCGACGGGCACTGGGTTCGTGAGGCAATCCAGCACATTGCCGGCCACCCATATGGAGCGCGTCGAATCGTACGGTGCGAGGGTGCTTTCGTTGGCCATCTGGTTCGCAGGTGTCTCGATCGGGGTGCCGTACACGGTGCCGGGATTGAGGGGGTTGAGGGCGAGCCTTGTCTCAACCGTGGGAAAGCCGTCGTACGCGAATGTCGTCAGGTATCCCGGCGCGCTCACCTGCCAGCAATACGAACTACCCAGCCCCGAATTGAATATGCCCTGCGTGAACGAGATCGTAGAGTGCCCGGTGGAATCCGTTTGCCCCTGCGCAACGAGCTCGTTCCCCGGCGAGTTGCATGGACAGTTCGTGCAGATGCTCACCTGAGCGCCGGAGACACCCTGCTTCGTCTGGTAGTCGTAGATCCAGCCCGTGTACGTCACCTCGGTGGACATAGCATTCGGCCACGCCACATGTCCCGCGCAGGCCCAGTAGGCTCCGTAGCCGCACGGTCCCGAGCAGGTACTCGCGAAGGCGGAGTAGAGCGGCTGAAACTGCTCCGCACCCGCGTCGTGCGTCAGCGCGCACACGGCATGGCAATCCGGCGTTGTGCACGCCAGATAGCACCTCCAGAAAGCGTCGCACTCGGCCGACGTGCCGCACGAACGCTCATCACTACAGGCGTTCTTCTCCAGGCACGTGGCGCACGCCGCCGCGGCGTCGGGCATGCTGAAGTACCCTGCGAAACCTCCGCAGCTCAGGCCGCACTGCGTCTCGCAGTTCTTGGCGAGGCAGGCGCTCAGAGCCGGGACCAGCGCGGAGCTGGAGGCCGGACGGGATTGTCGATGGTGCACTTCGAGCGACACGCTGGGTCGCCGTTGCACTCGCCAAGGCAGCTCTCGTACGGGGCGCAGATGATGGAATCGCCGCGCACGCGTTCGACTCCGCGCAACAGTTCGCCTGCACACAGGAGGCGCACACGTTCGTCCCGTACGGCAGGCCGCAGAGGGTCGAGGTCAAGTCAGTTGGCGGGTTGTCCGTGATGCCGACGAGCTGGCGGCATGAGAGCCCGCAGGCGACGACGATGCCCACCGCCGCGAGTCCCGCTACCCCGGCGCGGTACCGCACGCCACAAGACACTACCACCGCCCCGGCGGACCCTGTCAGGTTAGTACACTTCCGCCGGGGGAGGGGGTCGGGCATCGCGGAGGTGCGGTTCGCTCGGCGATTGATAGCGTCCGTGCGCGGTCGTCGAGTCCTTCTTTTTGGGACGGTGCTCCGGCCAGTTCTCGAGGGGCATGCGTCGGAGCAAACGTCGTTGGCGCTTGCGTGCGGGTCGTCAAGCGAGTCGGGCGATACGCCGAACTGCTCCACGGCGCAGACATGTGCCAGCACGTCTCACGGCGAGGCGTGCCTTCCCGCTTGCTTGATTGCGCCCGACGCAGGAATCGTCTTGGCAAGTGCGGGCGCGACAATTGACGCGGGGACTTGTTCGAGCGGAGAGGTTTGCACCCAACTGGAAGCCTGCTGTTCTGGCGCCGCTTGCTCCGCTGGCGTGACCTTCGTCTGTTGCCCCGCGTCAGGCTGCTAGGGCGTGGTGCCGTCTCGCTGATCTCACTGGTCGCTGGCGTAGCTGGCCGTCCACGTGCCGGGACACGTGCCTTCGCCCGGCACCGTCAGCAGCCACGTCCCGTCGACGAAAGAGAACGTCGCGGCGTTGTACTCAGAGTCCAGCGGGCTGGAGAATGTCCTGTTCAGGAACAGGAACCCGCTGTACATGCCGTTCGTCAGGCTTCCCTGGAATGCCCCCGTGTCGCAGTCGAGGGTGCCACCGACGACTGCGCTGATCTCGAAGAAGGTCCCCGCCGCGCCGCTGAAGGTCCCGGAAGAGGTGAACGACGGGCCACCGTCCGCCACCTGTGTGAGCCTGAACGAAACGTTGCCCGTGATCATCAAGCTACCCGCGTCCCCTGCGTCCGAGGTAATGACTCCGGCGTCCGAGGCGAATGCGAAAGTGCACTGGAAGGTGCCCGCGTACGTCCCGCTCTTGCACGTGCCCGCGTCACTCGCCACGTCCGCGGCGATCGTGTCCTCCGTGGCATCGAAGCCCACGGCATCGGCGACCGCACCGTCGCCCGCTGCGACAACGTCGGTGAACGTGCCATCGCCCGCCTCGGCCGCGTCGGCGACCACGATATCGTCCGCCGAGTCCAGAGTGGCGTCTGCCGGGATCGAAGCGGAGCAGGTCCCCGCTGTGCACGCGAGCCCGCTGTTGCACGCGGTCCCCTCGCAACACGGTTCGCCCGAGCCGCCGCAAGTCGGCGTCGCGTCCTGGTTGCTCGCGTCTCCGCCCGTCGAGCCCCCGCTCTTGCCGCTCGAACCCCCGCAGCTTGCCGCGATGACGCCGCCGATGAACAACGCGACGAATGCGGCCAGCGCCTGCTTCATGCGGTCAGCTCACTCCCCTGCGGTCTTGCTTGAGTAGACCAGCCACCGCGGGTCGGGGGCAACTGGGTGAGCCCGTGCCGCCGAGATCGGGCGCGCCGCTCGTCGGTCTGCCATTGGCTGGCGATGCGGTTGGCGTTTCAAGGGTTTGGCGTCGGAAACATCGAAGGCTCGGTAATGGTCCCGGCCGCTACGCTGACAGTGACCTGGCCCGCCGGCTTGCCGAGCACCATGGGCGTCGCCGTCAGTGTGACCAAGCCCGGAGGCACATTGAAGAAGGCAACGATAGCGTCGAGGCGGGTGGGCGGCATCCGGTGAACGGGCGGTAGGGGTGGTGCCGTCGCGAAAGCTGAAGGAGGATGGGGGCAGGGAGAAGGCCATGAGCGCGAGATTCGCCCCCTGTCCCGAATGCGCCCGGCACGTGAAGCAGAGCGACAGCACGTGCCCGTTCTGCGGCAGTGTGGTCCCGCATGCGAACGACCCGTCAGCACGAGTGGCTGTGGGCCGATTGTCACGCTCTGCCCTCCTGGCGGCGAGTGCGGTAGGGGCGACCCTCGCGACGACCGAGTGCACCTCCACGATAACGCCCATCTACGGGGCGTACGTCGTGCCCGACGCCGCATTCCAAGATGCCTCGGGCGACGCGGCAGACGGGGGCTCTTCGATTCCCGGCGACGCCGCCGGAGAAGCGGGGATTGCCGAGGGTGGATCCGTCCAGGCGGCTTACGGGGCCGCTGTGCCTCCCACGGACGGTGGCGGCAACGGCGGATGACCGCCGTGCGCTGGCCCGACTGGTGGGAGTGGGAGATCGAGCTCACGCCTCATCTCGAAAAGCGGATGGATGACCGGGACTTCAGCGAGGTCGACCTCCGCGCGATGCTCGAGCGTGCCCACGCCCATCGGCCCGACGTGGTCGAAGGCCGATTTGTCGTCGAGACGGAGCACAAGCGCGCGCCCTGGGAAGTCATTGTCGAACCCGACGAAATGGATCATCTTTTGGTTGTCGTGACGGCCTATCCGGTGAGCCCATGAAGCATCGCTACCTAGAGATCACGTTTCGGAAGGGAAAGCCGCTGGCGGCCTACCTCTACCTGCCTCGGCCAGCAGGCGCGAAAGCGGCGCGTACGTCCGATGCAGGGCACGGAATGCGCCTCGACTTCGACGCGGACGGTACCCCCATTGGCGTGGAGATCACCGCGCCGACGATGGTGACCGTCGCACGATTGAACGCAGTGCTGGCTCCCCTGGGCGTGGCTCCCATCGAGCCAGAGGAGTGGGCCCCGCTCGCGGCGTGAGCCGGCGCGGTTCGCGTGGCGGACCGATATTCGACGCTTCGACGGGAGGTATCCTTTGTCTCGTTGGACGGTCTCCCATCGATAAGCGAACGACCGACGACGCCTCCCGGGACATCCCACCAGGGATGGCTCGAAGATCTCGATCGCGAAGACCGCCGTCCAATCAAGCCTCACCCCCTGACGCGCGAGCGTTGGCCGGCGGTCCATGCACGCGTGGCCCGACGGAGCGCCAAGGCTCGTCGCCCGACCACCGAAGCGTGGCCGAGGATCCTGCCATGGGTGCCCTCAGGGGCGACGAGGGAATGGACCCCGTCCTTCCATCTCTCGATGCTCTGTCCACCAAGCGTGGCTGATGGGTCCTCCTCGCTTGGCCGCCATGCCGTCGAAGGATGGCCGCCTTCCCAAGAACGCTTCGAAGGTCGACCGACGAAGGTTGGAAGGGCTGCAAACGAGAAGTGGAAGGTCGATCGTCTTCGCGATGAATCCAAGGCGGCCACGATTGGAAGGATCACCTGCCAAACCGACCCTGTTGTCCACGATCGCCGGCGAGCCCGTGCAGCATCGCTCCCTCGAGATCCCGTTCACTCGGGAATGGATACGGATCGCAGCTTCGCGAGCACGTCGTCCTCGGGCCATCGCGTCGTCCGCCACCGGGGCGGGTCGAGGTCGGGCTCCTGCACGAGGCAGTCGCCCACCATGTCGATGAGCGTCTGCCAGGCCACGCGGAGGATCGCGTCGGCCTTGCCCGGGTCGGTCAGGAGGGCGACGTGGTCCGCCTTCGGGAGGAGCGACAGGGCGCCCTTCGTCCAGGTCGTGTAACTGAAGACGGCCCCGGATGGGCCCTTGAGCCCCTTGTACGACGCCACGAAGACCCCGTCGCCGAGGTGATTCTGGAGCGCCGGCTGCTGGGCGTCGTACTCGGCGATGGCCATCATCACGTGCCCGACCGCCACGTCGCCGGCGAGCGGATGCGCGGCAGGAAGGACGAGCGGCACCACCTTCCCTTCGCCGTCGACCGTGTACAGCGCGGGCGAGATGCGCCGCGGGGACGCCTGGAACTCGGCCTTGGCCGACTCGACGAGCCGACGAAGACAGCGCTCGTCGGCGTCGCCGCCCACGACGAGCGTCGAGCGCTCCGGCACGATCGCGACGGGCCGCCCCTTCACCTTGTCCGCGAACGACGCGAGCCATCCGGGAACGAGGAGACGCGAGGACTCGTAGCTGTCGTCCCGGGAGACGTGCCAGAGGGGATACGGCGCGCGCGAATCGAAGGGACCGACGTCGTCCTCGAAGTACGCCCGCCCGTTCTCGACCGCGGCGGAGAACACGTCCGAGGTCGATACACCCCACTTGGCGGTCATCGAGGGCGCCGCGTACCCGATGCCGTCGTCCGAATCGATGCCCACGCACTCGATGAGGAACGGGACGAACGGCCGATGAAGGGGCTGCTCGTCCCTCACGAGTCCAGGCACGCCGCCGAAGAGGCTTGGGGTGCGGAGCAGCGGCGCGAGCTTCGGCCGGACCTCGTCCCAGCTCATGGCCGAGGCGTCCGGCGCGTCCATGCTGCATACGAACCGCGCGATCCGCTCACGGCGTGGCTCCGGGCCCATGTCGCGCGTCTCCGCGAACGCATTGTCGAGGAAGACCGTCTGCTCCTTCCCGCCGCGATCGACGAGCAAGCCGACCGCTTCGCCGTGCCGACGCACGGTCGCCGCGGGGAAGGCCTCGTGGATGGCCATCTCGACCTGCGCAGCGAAGAGATCCTGCGGACTGGCCGCCTTGTCCTCGGTCCCGCCCGACCCGAACGCGCTCCGCAGCTTCCCCCAGAGGCCCATTGGGCATCGATGTTAACGCACTGCGCCGCTCATGCGGCGACGGCCTCGTTCACGGCAGTTTCCGGGGGGGACCCGGTCGCTCAGGGGGACCCGGCCTGCCATGGCACCGATGGTCTCACGCCAGGCATGCGGGCATCCACGCCAGGCGTGCATGCACGCGCGCCTTGGATGGCCGTCGAAAAGCGGAGCGATTCCACGGGCTCCTGAAAATCGACCGGAGCCCCTGAACGCATCGGCGTCCGTCGCCACGCTGGAGGGTGCGTGAGAGGCTCGATGCCCGCGGGAACCGGCAGCACCTTCGCACCCGGCGACAGAGTCATCTACGACGGGACGGGAGGGCGCGAGTGCGGCGTCGTCGTGCACGCCTGGAAGTCGGTCGAGCTTGGCGGGCTCGAGGACTGCTATGTCGCCTTCTTCGGTGCGAACTTTCCCGAGCCCGACTGCGCGCCGACTCAGACGCCGTACATCTTGCGGTATGGCGCGAGATCCCTTCGACGCGCTCCGGCGCCTATCGGGGAGTCCGAAAGTACTCCCGATACCAAGGGCGCTCGTGGTGATCGACCCGGTCGGTGAAGGACGCATCGGCGGGGGCCACCCCGAGCTTGGCGAAGAGGAGCGCGAGTGTCCGCTCGTCCCGCTGGCTCACGACGGGAATTCCCGAGCGCATCAGGGAGGCTGCGGCGACCCCTGGCCCCCGGCGGTACACCTGGAGCCGGCGCGCGCCGTCGTAGATCACCGTCGAGCCGCAGGCCGCGCTCACGTCCATCAAGAGCGCGAGATGAACGCCGTGCTGGTCTGCGATGTCCTTCATCTTCAGCGCTGACCGCACCATTGCGCCGGTCCAGTCGTCTCCCGCATCGCTGAGCACGCGCGCCCGCCCGTCGAGGACGTCGAAGCCGTCGCCGCCGTGAATGTCCGGCGTCGCGCGGGGCGTTCCAAACGCGTCCTCTTCCGGGCAGAAGGGCATGGCTCGCACGTTCGGGAGGTCGAGAAGCCGCCTCGCGAGGGGATGCTCGCCGTACGAGGTGCCGTCGACTCCGCAAGGTCGCCCTGCGAGGCAGCCGCTCACGAGCACGCGAAGAGGAGCCCCGGCGGTGAACATGGGCCAGGCCTCGATCTGGCGGGCCGTTGGAAGATGCGACGAGGTCACTTCGCGTCGGGGCGTAGTGTCCGGACGGCGAGCGGGCAAGGGTCGCGTCGGCTCGGCCTCTGCGTCGCGACCACGACCTCGACCACGACCACGACCACGACCACGACCGCGACCGCGACCGCGACCGCGACCAAGACCGCACGACCACCAAGGCTCCCCTGCACGGAAGCCTCGGTGGATCGCAAGTCATGGCGGCTTCTCTGCGCGGGCGCCTCGGTGGATCGCAGGTCATCGAGGCTTCCGTGCACTTCCGCCTCGGTGGATCGCTCCGCCGCCCTCAGTGAGTCGAAAGCCTCCCGCGGTGTCCTACCTATTTTTCCGGAAAGAGCCCTCCTGAGGTCGGGGTCGAGGTCGTGGTCGGGTCGGGGTCGTCACCCACAAGGCGAACCCGGGGAAGCCGCCTGTACCAATTGCGTGCCCCGGGTCCTCTCACCCGACTATTGCGTGCGAGGCGCAGCCACGCCGCTCGTGTCCGGACGGCGAACCGACAAGACGGCGTTACCCGCCTTGCAGCGTGGCTCCCGATGCCGCTGCGGTCGAGAAGCCCTCGGCTCCGGCGTTGCCGCTGGTGCCTGTTCCGAGGGCGTTGGTGCCGCCTGTACCGAAGGTGCCGGGCTGGCCGGGCTGACCCGCAGATCCGGGATGGATGGCGGTCATGCTGTCGAAGGTGGGCTCGGTGCTCGTGTAGACGATGCCGATCGAGATGCCCGCGGCGCCACCGGCGCCTCCGGAACCACCGGCGCCGTTGCCACCGAAGCCGCCGGGGCATGCGCCCAGCTCCGGATCGCTTCCCGAAATCCCGCCTCCTTGTCCACTTTGGCCATCGCCGCCCTTGCCGCCCGTTCCACCCGCGCCGGTAGTGAGGGTGCAAGCGGAAAGCGTGATCGTGCTGCCGACGCTGGCAAGAGCAATGCTGGCGCCGCCTCCACTGCCGCCTATCCCTCCGGATCCACCACAGCCGCCAGCCCCGGCTCCGTCGCCCCCAGTCTGCGGCACGCCCGATCCCCCGCCGCCTCCGCCTCCTTGACCCGGTGCACCAGATTGACCGTTGCCACCGCTGACTTGCGCCCAGCCGTCACTTGAAATGGTTCCGTACGACGTAGCAGGGATGCCACCGGCCGCGGGCGCGCCGTCGGCACCCGAATGACTAACGGATGTGCATCCGTCCAGACCCCCTCCGCCGCCTGCCCCATCGCGTGTTCCCGACGCGGTTGCGGCGGGCGTCGCAGAGCCGCTCGCTCCGCTTCCGCCTGCCAAGGCCCCAGTCCCGGGAAGTCCTCCCGCGCCCCCAGCCGACACGCCAGAGACCAAACACATCTCCATTCCCCCTGCACCCGACCCATTCCCCCCGTCCCCACCCGGCGCCGTCCCCGGCTGCCCATTCTCCGCCGTCGCCCTCGAATAATTCGGTGCACTCGCCCCACCCGCACCCGCGCTCCCGTTTGCGCCCGCGCCCGCCGTCAGCGTCACGCGCACCAGATTCACCATCGAGCCGCTGACGAGCGCCGCGATGCTCGAATTGCCGTTCCCGCTCGCGTCCGTGCCCGTCGCGTCCGGCGCGACGAACGCCACGTCGGCCACCGTGATGGCGCTCGTCACTCCCGTGACGCTGAGCGCGTACGCCGCCGCGGGCGAGTTGACCGTCGCGACGCCGCCGACGTACGTCCACGGAGTCCCCGCATCGGCCGCCGGGCACGCGAGGCCGCCGTAGAGGCTCGCCGCGGTCCCCGCGGTGATCGTCACCTGTTCGCCGAAGGTGCCGTCGCAGACGTAGACGCGTGCCTTGCCGCCCAGGTTCGCGAGGGCATGGCCGATGGTCGCGAAGGGCGCGGCCTCGGTGCCGGCCGCCGAGTCGCTTCCGCCGCTCGCTGCGGGTGCCACGAAGACGCCGAGCGTGTCGTTCACCACGCACGGGTCGGACGCGAGCGACGGCGGGTCGCTGTCGGGGAGGCAATCGCCGCTGCACGCGTGGTAGCCCGCGCTGCACGCGATGCCGCACGTCGTCGGCGCGGTGCACGTGGCGGTGCCCTGTCCCGACGCGGGCGCGGGGCACGCGTTCGCGCAGGAGCCGCAGTGCGCGGGTTGCGTGGGGTCGACGCACTGTCCGGAGCACACGATGCTGCTCGCGCTGTCGCAGGTGGGGCCGGCTTCGGGCTCCATGGCCTCTTCGCCGCTGTCGCTCTCGACTTCGCCTGCGCTGTCCGCGTCGCCCGTGCCCGCATCGACGGACCCGCTGCCGTCGCCGCCGGCCGCTTCGACCAGGATGTTCTCTTCGCCGTCGCCGCCCCCGTCGGCGGGGCATGTGCCGTTCGACGTGCAGTCGCTGAAGCTGTTCTCGCCGCATCCGTCTAGGACACAGGGCATCGCCATGCAGGCCGCCAGGAACCCCGCGTACGGCATCCAAGAACGCATCGACTTGCCTCCCATCGGATTGCTCAGAAGCGCCCGCCGGCCATCACACCACCGCCCGAAGGCCCCGCCGCGGGGACAATCCACATGGCGGAGCTTCGCGTTTCGCTGCCCCTCGGCCAGAAGAACCACGACGCAAGCGCGCCGACGGCGAGCACGGCGCCCGTCACGTAGAGGACGTTCGACGCGGTGGCGTCGCGGTTCTGCGCCTGGACGGCGCCGTTCCACTGCGCGCACCCCGGGTTCGCAGGGTTGACGCAGTAGTCGCTGGGGTCCTTGGCGCGGTAGGCCGCTGCGGTGTTGGCGTCGGAGCGCGACTGAAGACCGAAGTACACGCCGAGGCCGATCGCGATCACCGCGCCGGCTCCGAGCGCCGTCGTCGTCGCGAGCTTCGCGGCGGGGGGGTTGCCTCGCGTGTCCTCGCCCACGGACGCGCTGGCCGCGGGTGCGCCGGTCGACGGGGCGGCGGGCGGCACGCTCCCTTCCGGCGTGGACGTCGGCGCGACCCCCGGTGGGGGGACGGCCGATCGGGCCCCGCGACGATGAAGTTCACGCGCGTGATCTCTCCCGCCACCGCGTCCACGGTCTGGGCCTTCGTGCCGTTGGCGAGCTTGCCCTCGATCACGTGATGCCCCGGCGCCACATCCAGCGTGTCGGCAAGCGGTGCCGTCCCGACGCCGGTCGCCCCGTCGAGCACGATCGGCGTCCCGGCCGGCGCCTGGACCTCGATGTGCCCGGTCTGAGCCATGAGCACGTCGAGGTGCTTCTGCGCCCGCGCGTGGTCCGCGTCGGTCGGCGCCTGCTTGGCGAACTCCTTGAAGTGCGCGAGGGCGTCGAGCGGCCGCGCGCTTTTCTCCTCGCTCAGCGCGAGGTTCCAGAGGATGTCCGGTTTGCGCAGCACGACGTACGCCTGCACGAACGACATCCGCGCGGCCTCGAAGTCACCGGCCTTGACCCTCTTGAGGCCTTCTTCGAACCGCGCCTGAGCCTCGCGCACCGCCTTGTCGTCCGCCCTCGCCGCGCCCGCGTGCAGCGGGACCGCAGCCACCAGCATGGCCGCGGCCGCCCACGGAAAGCCTCTTCGCGTCCTCATCTGGTCGTCTGCCCGGGCGGTGCGTCTCTATGGTCGCGTGTGGTTCTACCTCGCCTTCTCCGACCAGCACAACGGTTCCCGAGGGGTACGGCTAGGCACTGAGCCGGGGCAGGAACACGTCGAACCGCGTGCCTCGTCCGAGCTCGCTCGTCACCCGGACTTCGCCGCCGCTCTCGTTGACGACATCGAGCACGGTGCTCAGGCCGAGGCCCGTTCCCTCGGTCCCCTTCGTGGTGAAGAAGGGCTCGAAGACACGGCGCTTCGTCTCGGCGTCCATGCCGACTCCGCTGTCGGTCACGCTGAGGAGGACGGCGTCGTGCAGGGGGTGGAGGGGGTCGTCGGCGAACCGCCCGCGAGCCGTCTCGACGACGAGCTGGCCGCCCTCGGGCATGGCGTCGCGCGCGTTGACGACGAGGTTGAGGATGGCCTGCTCGAGCCGCGAGGGATCGGCACGGACGACACACTCCGCGTCGTTCTTGCGGACGACGAATTCGACGCCGTCGCCGACCGCCCTCCGGATGATGGGCTCGAGCCCCGCGACGACCCCGCCGACGTCGAGCGGCTTCGGCGCGAGCGCGGGAGCATGGCTGGCGATGAGAATGTGACGGAGGAGGTTCTTCGCCCGCAGCGCGGACTCCTCGATGGCCTTGAGGCAGTCACGCGAGCTGCCGGTCCACTTGGTTTCTCGGGCGAGGATGGAGGACGCCACCAGGATGACGCCGATGAGGTTGTTGAAGTCGTGAGCGGCTCCTCCCGCGAGCCGCCCGAGGGCGTCGAGGCGCTGGCCTTGCTCGACGCGCTTCAGGAGCTCCGCGAGCTCGGCCTCCATGATGGACCGCCGGTGCACCATCTCGCGGACGTCGGCGATCGCCGCCCGCACCCCGCGCTGCGCGAGGCCGACGAGCACTCCGGTCATCGCGACCGAACCGGCGAACACGCGCCACAGGGTCGCGGTCGTCGGCGTCCGCAGGGGCGGGGGCATCATGTGAACGCTCTCGAGCCACAAGGCGAGGAGCTCGATCCCGATGCTGGCCAGGGTCAGGGCGCCGGCCGCGCGCCAGTCCCAGAAGAGGGCGGCGGTGGCCACGATGGGCACCATCACGAGCGTGCCCGGGCTGCGAACTCCGCCCATCAGAAACACGGTCGCGCTCGCGGTCGCCCAGAACCCGAGCGTCACGACTATCCCCGCCATCTCCGCGCGCCCGGTCACCTCCATCCCGAGGCCGATGAGCAAGAACGTCGCGAACGCGCCGTACACCGGCCAGAGCGGGTGCGACCCGTGGGTGAGGAGGGCCGCGACGAACACGGCGGCCAGCACCACGGCCGAAGCCCGCAGGACGAAGCCGAGCATCGGCGCGCTCCGGGCACGGATCTCCGCGGCGATGTCCGCGCCGAGAGCGTCCGCCGAGCTCCGCAAGGGCAGAGGGTCCCCCATTTTTGCTAGTGGGAGAGTAACTCCCTGGCGGCCACTTCTCAAAAGGTGGTCTTGAACTCGCCCATGTCCGGTGCTTGCGCGCTCGATCGCGGCTTCGCCCTGGTCGCACGGGCCTGCGGCGCGACCGCCACGGGGGCCGCGGGAAGAGGGGCGGGGGGCGGTGCGGAGGACGGTGCTGCCGCAGGCGCCTGAACGAGGGGGTCGACGGCGGGTTCCGGCGCCACTGCGGCGGCGGGCGCGACGGGCTCGACGGGCACCGCGTGGAGCGGCGGCGGTGCGGCACGCACGGGCACGGGCGCGGACACGACAGCCGGCTGCGGCGTGCGACCGAACGAGACGAATATCCCCACGACGACGAGGACCCCGGCCAGCGCGGCGACCCCGATGCGAACCGAGAGCGGCCTGGGCGGGACGTACGTCGGGTCGGCGGCGCGCCAGCCATCGGGCACCTCGACCACGGGCAACTCCCTGCGCGACGGGTCCGTCGCGTCGCGAACCTCGACCGATCCCCGCTCGACCATCACCTTCGGCTGGTCGTCCGGAGACGTGTGCGCGGCGTGGACGGCGTGCTCGGCGTGGTAGGAGGCCGCGGCCTCGCCGGAGGTCCGGGGCATCGTCTTCACACGGTCGGGGCGAGGGCCGGCCATGCCTTCGAGGAGCAGCTCGACCGAGTCTTTTGCCCTCCCGGGCGAGGCGAAGACGGAGACGGGCCGGCCCTCGATGCGGCCGCCGGCCGGGGGGACGACGACGCTCATGGGCTTGCCCTCGCCGTCCTGCGAGGGCGGTCCGACGCCGGGATCCGTCGATGTCGCGCGCGATCCCGGGGGACGGCGCGCCCCGGGGCTCGAGGGGTCTGTTTCCTGATCGTGGATGGCCATCCCAATCGCCCGCTGCAGGGACTTCTTACCGCCGTTTCGCGCCCGATACCAAGAACCCATCCCCACCGGCCGAGCGACGAGCCCTCGACGCGGCGGGATGCATGCGTATACATCCCCGGAGCATGACGATTCTCGGCGGACTGGGTGGTGGAGGGCGCGGCCCCGGGCGAGGCCCGGGGGCAGACGGTCAGGCGGCCGCGAAGGGCGGGGGTGTCCCCTACGTCACGGAGCGCGATTTCGAGCGCGAGGTGCTCCGGAGCGAGGTGCCCGTCCTCATGGAGTTCACGGCCGACTGGTGCCAGCCGTGCAAGGCCATCGCGCCGGAGGTCGAGGCCTTCGCCCGCGAGGTCGAGGGGAAGGCCAAGGTCGTCAAGATCGACGTCGACAAGTCGCCGGCGATCGCCCAGCAGCTTCGGATCCAGAGCGTGCCGACGTTCATGGTCGTGGCCGAGGGGCGCATCCAGGACGCCGTCGTCGGGGCCATCCGCAAGAAGAAGATGCAAGAGATGCTCGAGCCCTTCTTCCCGCGCGCGGCCGGGGCCCTCAAGGCGGCGGAGCTGGCGCAGCTCGTCGCGGGGGGCGCGGTGGTCCCCATCGACACGCGCGACGCCGGTGCCTTCGGCCGGGCCCACCTGCCCCACGCGGTCAACATGCCCATCGAGGGGATCGAGTCGCGTCTGGCCGAGCTGCACATGCTGACGGGGCAGCCCGTCCTCTATTGCCGCGGCGGCGACAAGACGAAAGAGCTGGCCGAGAAGCTTGCCGCTCAGGGGATGCCCGTCGCGTTCCTCGAGGGGGGCCTCCTCTCCTGGGAGGCCGAGGGGCTGCCCATCGAGCGCTGAGGCGCGCGGGCGACAGGGCGGGCGTCGCTTACATTGTGGGCGCCCCGGCGTAAGCGCGACCCCCGTATTTGCCGTATATTGAGTAACGATGGTGAGGAGTGACCGGCCCACGGTTCCGCCGTCCTTCGACGTGGACAAGTACGCGAAGGATTCGGACGCACGTATCGCGCGGGTGAGGGCGCTGCCGGAGTTCGACGAGCTCGAGCTGCCGGCCGCAGCGCAGCCGCAATCGGAGACGCGCCTCGCCACCCGGCCGCAGATCCCCGCCGCGATGACGGACGATGCGTGGGCGCGCTCGATGACGGGCGTGCCGACCCTCGTCATGTTGCCCGACGACCTGAAGCGATTGCCTCTCGATCACCGCGCGGGCTTCCTGCTCTCTCTGATGGACGATTCGATCGACCTCGAGACCCTCGTCGAAGTGTCCGCGATGCCGCGCAAGGATGCGCTGCGGATCGTGCGCGACCTCTATCAGTCCGGGGTGGTGGAGTTCCGGTAGTCCTCTAGCGGCCTACGGCGCGGAGCAGGTGCCGTTGCACGACGGCGAAGAGGGCGAGCACGGGGGCCGACAGGACGACGTTGCCGGCCATCACGATGTTCCAGCGCACGCCGGTGCCTTGCTCGCGCAGGAGCGCGACGCCGAGCGGCAGCGTGCGGACGGAGTCGTCGGTCGTCATCACCAGGGGCCAGAAGTAGTCGCTGTAGTGGAAGACGAAGCTGACGAGGAAGAGCGAGACGAGCGTGGGCTTCAGCATCGGCGCGACGATCCGGTAGACAATGGTCCACTCGCTCGCGCCATCCATCCGGGCCGCCTCGATGATCTCGTCCGGTACCGCGAGCAGCGCCTGGCGCACGAGGAACGTCCCGAGGGCGCTCGCCGCGAAGGGCAGCACGAGCGCCGTCATCGTGTTGACGAGACGCGCCTTCGCGAACATCAGAAACACCGGAACGAACGTGGCCTGCGTCGGCACGAGAAGGCACGCGAGAACGACGCCGAACGCGTAGCGTCGCCCGTCGAAGCGCAGCTTCGCGAGCGCGTACCCCGCCGGCAGCGCAAGGGCGATCTGCGCCGCCGCGATGGCCGACGCCATCGCCGCGGTGATGGCCGTGTACCGGGCGACGGGCATCGTGGCGAAGACTTCCCGGTAGGCCCCGAGATCGAGGCGCTTCGCGTACGGCGCCGTCGGGTGAAGCATGATCTCCGGCAGCGTCTTGAACGAGGTGACGACCATCCACGCGTAGGGAAAGAGCCACGCGGCGAGCGCCACGGCGCCGAGCGCCAGCCAGAGGACCGTGGCCGAGCGCCGCTCCTTCATCGCGCCACCCCAGAGCGAGCGCGCCACACGCGAAGCTGCAGCGTGGCAAGGGCCAGGAGCAGCGCGAAGAAGACGACGGTGAGCGCGCTCGCGCGGCCCACGCTCAGGTCGAGGAAGACCTGCTCGTAGACGGCGTAGACGAAGAGCTCCGTGGCGCGCGCGGGCCCGCCCTGCGTCATGATGCGCACGACGTCGAACGCCTGGAAGCTCGTCACGAGGCTCGTCGTTGCCACGAACGCCGCCGTGGGTGCGAGCAGCGGCAGGGTGACGTGCCGGAGCCGCCCCCACGCGCCCGCGCCGTCGAGCGCGGCGGCCTCGTGAAGGGAGCGGGGAACGCTCTGAAGCCCCGAGAGGAAGACGATCATGGCGTAGCCCGTCAGCTTCCAGACGCCGACGACGGCGAGCGTCGGCAACGCCCAGCGAGGGTCGCCGAGCGGCGAACCGTGCAGCGCGCGGCCGAAGATGCCGCCGTTGCCGTCGAGCATCCACATCCAGAGGAGGGCGACGGCGACCCAGCTGACCACGTAGGCGCTGAAGACGCTCGTGCGGACGAACGCGAAGAAGCGCCCCGGTCGATCGACGAGCAGCGCGAGCCCGAGCCCGAGCGACATCGTCCCGGCGACGACCATCACGCTGTACGCGATCGTGCGGAGGGCAACGTGCAAGAGCTCCCCGTGGGCGGCGAGGGCCGCGTAGTTGGACGTGCCGACGAAGCGGGGCGGCGTGAGCAGGTCCCACGAGAAGAGGCTCTCGTACGCGGCGACTCCGATGGGCACGAGGAAGAAGACGACGAGGAGCCCGAGGGTCGGGACCAGCATCGCCCACGGGTGCCAGCGCGCGCGCGGCCTCACGCGGGCCTCTCGGCGTCGGAGCCGGCTTCTTCGAGGAGCGCGCGAGCATCGCGTCCGGTGAGGACGGCGTCCTCGAGGCGCGGCTCGACGATGTCGCGGTCGATCCGGAAGAGCTCCGGCGACCAGGGCCAGGGCGTGGCGTCGACGAGCTGGTCGTAAGCGACGCGGTCGTTCGGGTGCCGCGCGTACCAGTGCCCCTTCAAGAGCTCGTCCACTGCAGGAGTGGTCACGGGCAGGTAGCCCGTGCGCGTCGACCACGCCATGGTCTGCTCCGCGTCGCACATCCAGCGGACGAACTCCCAGGCGGCGAGCTTCTCCTCCTCGGGCGCCGAGCGCAAAAGGACGAACATGGTCCCCCCGGTGGGCACGCTCGCCCGCACGTGACGGGGCAAGGGCGCGGCGACGACGGGGAATCGCGCGTTGTCTTCGAGGTAGCGCACGTAGGCGGTGCTGCTCCACATCATGGCGATGCGCCCCTGGAGGAAGCTCTCGTTGGACGACTGCCAGGCCTGGTAGTCGCGCCCCGGAGGCGGCCGCATGACGTGGTCTTCGCGCACGAGGCGCTGCCAGAAGCGGATGGCCTCCACGCCGGCGTCGCCCCCGAGCGTCATCCTCCCGTCCGGATCGACGAGCCGCCCGCCCGCCTGGCCCACCATCGCGACCCAGTACCACCAGGAGATGGGCACCTCGAACCCCCAGCGAGTCTCGCCGTTCGAGGCCCGCTTGGTGAGCCTGCGTGCGGCGTCGGCCAGCTCGTCCCAGGTGCGCGGTATCTCCACGTGCGCATCGTCGAGGATGCGGGCGTTCGCGAACACGATGGGCGTCGACCGGTTGAACGGGATGGAGACGAGGGGTTCGCGCTGGGCGCCCGCGAAGGATCCAGGCTGGTCGAGGGCCGTGACGAACGGGATCGCGCGGGCGCCCTCGTAGCGGTCGAGGGGCTCGAGGACGCCCGCGCGCGCCAGGTAGGGCACGACCTCGAGCACCACGTGCGACAGGGTCGGCGCGGCGCCGGCGGCGAGCGCGGTGCGGAGCTTCGCAAGCGCCTCGAAGTAGTCCCCTTGATGCACGGCCTTGACGACGATGCGCGACTGGCTCGCGTTGAAGCGGGCGACGAGATCGAGGAGCACCTTGCGGACGAGGTCTCCGTACGCGTACCAGAACGTGACGACGAGCCGGCCGTCCTCGCGCACGGGGCGCGCTCGCTGGGCGCAGCCGGCCAGCGTGAGGGCGGCCGACGCGCGGAGCAGGTCCCGGCGCGCGATCACGCGACCCTCGCGCCGTCCCCGTCGGCATCGAACACCATGGCCCGTTCGGCGTCGATCGAGACGAGGACGCGCTCGCCCCGGCGGTGGGTGTCGAAGCCGCGCGTGTGGGCGCGGACGTCGAGGTCGCCGACGCGCACGACCACATGGGTCTCGGCGCCGAGAGGCTCGACGGCGATCACCTCGCCGTCGTGATCCCCCTGACCGAGGACGACGTGCTCCGGTCGCACGCCGACCTCGACGCGCGCGGGCAGCGTGCCGCCCTTGCGCACCACGCGGAAGGGCCCCGCGACGATGGCATCGCCGTCGACCCGACCGGGCAAGAGGTTCATCCGCGGCGACCCGAGGAAGGTGCCCACGAAGGCCGTCGCCGGACGATTGTAGATCTCCCGCGGCGTGCCCATCTGGAGAAGGCGCCCGCCGCGCATGACGGCGATCCGATCGGCGAGGGTCATCGCCTCGACGTGATCGTGCGTGACGTAGAGAGCCGTGGCGCCCAGGCGCCGGACGAGCTGCCCGATCTCGAGGCGGATATCGCTGCGCAGCGAGGCGTCCAGGTTGGAGAGTGGCTCGTCGAAGAGGAACACGCGGGGCTTTCGCACGATGGCGCGGCCCATCGCGACGCGCTGCCGTTCGCCGCCCGAGAGCTCGCCCGGTCGCCTGTCGAGCAACCGCTCGATGCGCAGCATCGCCGCGGCCTCGCCGACCGCGCGTGCACGTTGCTCGCGCGGGACGCCACGCATCTTGAGGGGAAACTCGAGGATCTCGCGAGCCGTCATCTGCGGGTAGAGGGCGTATCCCTGGAAGACCATCGCGACGTCTCGGTCCTGCGGCGGTACGCCCTTCATCGGACGCCCCGCGATGGCGATCGAGCCGGCGTCCGGCTCCTCGAGGCCGGCGACGATGCGGAGCGCGGTCGACTTGCCGCACCCGCTCGGGCCGACGACGACGACGAACTCACCGCGGGCTGCGGTGAGCGATATGCCCTGGAGGGCAGCAGGGGGAGCCTGACCGGGGCGATCCGGGGCGAAGCGCTTGGTGACGCCGTCGAGGACGACCTCGGGCTCGGCCATGGGGTACCTGGGGGCCCGTCGCGTCGCTCAGGACGAGCGTTCCGGCGCGGACTCGCGCCACCACTTGTCCGCGCACGCGAGGTCTTCCCGGGTGTCGATCTCCATGTAGCCGCCGTGCGTGTCCACGCGGTGAAACTCCGAGCCGTGCTCGATCATCTCCTGGAAGAGATCGATGAGGTACGCGCGCTCGAACGTGCGCCCTTCACGCCAAGTCTTGCCGGCGTGAAGGGCGCTGGCCTCGTCGAACGCCGCGGTGATCTCCTTCGCGCCGGCCGGCGACACCTTCGTCACGCCGATGAACTCCCCGCTCGCCCGCTCGGACGCGATCCGCCGCGACAGCTCGACGACGCGCGTCCCCTCCGCGAGCATCTTCTCGCCGTCGCTCTCCGGATGCAGGGAGCGATCGACGTAGCGACGGCGCCAGTCGGTGTCGCATGCGAGCACCTTGTCGTGGGGCGACGCCACGAGCTTCTTCACGGTCGACCCCCGGTAGACGATGTCGGCGTAGGTCGAGACGAAGCCGTCGGCGAGGAAGCTCCTCGCGCAGAGGAGCGACGCGAGGATGTTGTTCCGCTCCCAGTCGCGGTTCTCGACGTAGGTGAACTCCGGGTAGCGCGCCTTCACCACGTCGGCGCGGTAACCGCAGATGAAGACGACGTCCTTGCGCGCGAACCCCGCGGCGCCGAGCGCGTCGAGGATCCACTCGAGCATCGGTCGACCCATGACGTGCACGAGCGTCTTGGGGATCTCGTCGGTCTCGACCCCCAGGCGGCTGCCCCGCCCCGCACCGATCACGATGGGCCGCATCGGGCGTCAGGGTATCAGCTCTCGAAGTCGACGGCGGCGCGCAGGTCGCGGACCTTGGCGATGAAGACCTTCGCGGTCTTGTGGTGGGACTCTTCCTGGTAGGCGTCGAGCGCGGCCCGATCGTCGAAGTCGGAGTCGAGCACCACGTCCCAGGCGGCGGCATCGAGGCCGGCGTCGATGCCGACCTCGAGGCGGCGCATTCCGGGGGTATGGCCCGCGCAGGCGTCGAGGAGCGCCTTCATGCGCGCGGCGTTCTCGCTCTTCGTCGCGCCCTCGGCCTCGCTCTTCAGCTTCCACATCACGATGTGCCGGATCATGACGGAGCTGGACGAGGCTCTACTCGGCCCCGGCGTCGTTCGCCGAGCAGCGGTAGGGCGCCTGGCTCTGAACCCCGCAGAACTGGAACATCGACCCGAACACGCACGTCTGCGCGATGCAGGGCAGGCCGTTTTTGCACTCCGCGTCCTGCTTGCAAAGCTGCGCCGTCGCCTCGTTGGCTCCCCCCGTGCACGAGCCGCCGCTCGGGACGTTCTGACAGCTCGCCGAACCGGCGTACGTCGTCGTGTTCAGGACGCCGCAGCAGCTGTCGCCCGCCGCGCACTCGCAAGCGTACTGGCAGTGGAACGGCGACGCGCCGGCCGCGCACCCCGCGTCGTCGCCCGCCACGCAGACCCCGGTGGGCTTGGGGAGAGCGGGCGTGACGCAGCACGTGTTCGTGTGCAGATCGCACGTCGCCGTGCCGTCGCATACCGGGGGGGTGTAGGTGCTGCAGTTGACGCCCTGGCACACCCCGCCGACGCACGTCTGCTGGACCTCGCAGGGATCGCCGTTGCTCTGCCACGTTCCCGTGTCATCGCAGAGCTGAGGCTGCTGGCCAGTGCACTGGACGGTCCCCGGCACGCAGGTTCCGCCGCAGTTCCCGCCGACGGTGAAGACGGTGCCCACGCAGGCATAGGTGCACGTCGTCGGACTTCCCCACATCCCGGCCGTGCACGTCTCCACCTGCGTGTCGCTGGTGCACTGGGTGGTG
Source organism: uncultured delta proteobacterium (assembly GCA_963847465.1). GTDB lineage: Bacteria > Myxococcota_A > Polyangia > Polyangiales > Polyangiaceae > Palsa-1150. Next base: position 122,975 of record CAWKAF010000056.1, read on the forward strand.
CCCGGCGAGCACGTACCTCCGCAGGCCCCGCCGACGGCTCCCACGGTGCCGACGCACACGTCCGCGCAGGTCACCGCGGTCTCCCATTCGCCGGTCATGTCGCACGTGGCTTGCTGCGTGCCGCTGGTGCACGTCGTCGTCCCCGGCACGCATACGCCGCCGCAGGTGGTGCCGACCGTGCCAACCGTGCCGACGCACGCGTACGTGCACGTCGCCGCCGTTCCCCACTGCCCGGTCGTGTCGCAGGTCTCCATCTGGGTATCGCTCGTGCACATCGTCGTGCCGGGCACGCACACGCCGCCGCAGTTGCTGCCGACCGTTCCGATGGTACCGACGCACGCGTTCGTGCACGCCGTCGCCGTCCCCCATTGGCCGGTCATGTCGCACGTCTGCACTTGCGTGTCGCTCGAGCATGTTGTCGTGCCGGGCACGCACACGCCGCCGCAGTTCCCGCCCGCCGCGCCGACGGTGCCCACGCAAGCGTCGGCACACGCGGTCGCCGTTCCCCACTGCCCGGTCATGTCGCACGTCGCCATCTGCGTGTCGCTCGTGCACGTGGTCGTGCCGGGCACGCACACGCCGCCGCAGTTGCTGCCGACCGTGCCGACCGTGCCGACGCATGCGTCCGTGCACGTCGTCGCCGTTCCCCATTGGCCGGTCATGCCGCACGTCTCCACTTGCGTGTCGCTCGTGCACATTGTCGTGCCGGGCACGCACACGCCGCCGCAGTTCCCGCCCAGCGTGCCGACGCAGACGTTCGTGCACGCGGTCGACGAACCCCATTGGCCGGTCGTGCTGCACGTCTCGACGCTCGTGTTGCCGGCGCCACCGTCCACCGCGACGCACTGGGTGTTGCCGGGGCTGCACACGCCGGAGCACGCTCCGCTGACGCACGCCTGGTTCGTGCAGGGCGTCGCCGCCCCCCACATTCCGTTCGAGCACGTCTGGATGTCGGAGGTCCCCGAACACTGCGTGGCACTTCCGGTGCACGCGCCGGAGCACATGCCGGCGGTGCAGCCGCTCGCGCAGGCGACAGCGAGCCCCCACGTGCCGCTCGCGCTGCACGTTTGGACTCCCTGGCCTCCGTCGTCCGCGGTCGAGCACTGGGTCGCTCCCGGAGTGCACACCTCGGACGAACCTTCGGTGGACGTGTCCTGGCCCGAGTCCTCGGCCGCTGCCTCGCTGGCATCGACGGCTACGCTGTCGGGGACAGTCGAGTCCAACGGACCCGATTCCAAGGACGTGTCCGCACCTCCGCTGCCGCTGGAGGACCCGCCTGCCTCCCCGCCGTCGGACAGAGCGATGGTCGCACTGCCACCCCCGCACGAAGCGACCACGAGGGTCCCGGCGAGCGCGCCGGCCAGAGCCAACCGAATCCTCAGTCTAGCTTCGATCATGAGACCTCGAGTGCGTGGCCTATCCCCGGCAGGGGGGAGCCGCGTTGCGCCCCCAAGCGAGTCCAACCGTGGCACGACCGCGAGCGCTCCGCTACCGCGAAAGGTGAGGTGGCGGCCTTGCCTGGGGCGCGCGGGCACGATGTCGGTGCTGTGGTCCCTGGCGCCTCCCGAGGGCTCGTACGATGACCCTGGAAAGCTATCCGGCCGCTCGGCTCGCCCTCGGCTGCACAGCACTACGGAAGCACGGCCACCGGAGGGAGAGGCAGGAAGACTTGGTCGGACTGCCGCGACAGGGCGCACGTGCCGGTCACATCGAGGGTGTGAACCGGATACCCGGTGGCGGCCCGGGCCGAGCGATCGCCGACCAGCAGGGCTCCGCGAACCCACGCCATGCCTTGCAGATCGAACCCGGCCGTCGCCAGTGGGGAATTCGCCCCCGTGGCGATCGGATTGCCGGTGGTCGGGTCGAAGGTGACCAGTGACGTCGCGTTCACGCTCGTCGCGTCGGCGACGATCGCGACGCCGCAGCCGCCCGAGACGACCACCTGGGCGACGCTCCCCCCGAGGTGCGGCTCGCTCGCGACGAGCGCGGTGGTCGACGTGGACGTGTCGAAGCGTTCGACGCCCGCCATCGGTTCGTCGGCGGAGTCGAAGTTCCCCGGCTCGGCGAGCCAGAGGAGCGGACCGTCCTGGAACATGCCGAACGGGTTGCGCCCCACGAGCTCGATGTGCGTCTCAACGACCCCGGTGGCGACGTCCACGCGCAGCATCCACGACGGCTGCACCGCCTGGAAGCTCGTAGAAAGGCGCTCCAGAGCCACGAACGCCTTCTCGCCCGCGGGCGTGTCGACGATGGCAATGGCGCTTGCATCGGGGTTGCCGTCGCCTCCGTACGCGGACAGATCGATCGTGCGCGCGACGGTCCCGTCCGGGGCCAGGACGAGCAGCGTCGGGACGTTGTAGAGGGGGATCCACATCGAGCCGTCGCTCGCCGCGGCAACGTCCTGGGGATTCGAAGATCCGGCTTGCGACGCGACATGCGCGCTGTAGCGCGCCTTCGGCGTCCCGCAGACCGGGTCGATCTCGAAGACGATGTCCTGGTCACGAGCGACGAAGAAGGCACGGCCGTTCGACACCGCCAGCGCGGGGTCGGCCCCGAGGTCGACTCCCAGGTTCGTCGAGGTGACCCCGTGAGCCAGCGAGAGCGCGCCCACCGCGCTCGACGAGTAGTCGCTCGCCGCCCAGAGCGCGTCGGACGGTGCGCACGCCGACGACGCGTCGGCCGACGACGAACCGGTCCTCGTGCCGGAGCCGCCGCATGCGACGAGCACCGCGAGGGCGCCCAAACGGCCTCGAGCAACGAGGAACGGTGGGCGACTGGCTTCTCTCATCTCGCCTCCGCGGGCGGGTCGGAGAACCGCGCCGTGAAGAGAACGGATCGACCCGGCAGAGGGTATTCGTAGTAGTCCCCGATGGGTTCGCGCACGGGGCCGAGGGCACCGCCGTACGTGCCCGTCCTTACGTCGAAGAGGTTTCGAACGTCCACCGCGAGCCGGACGCCGCGCACGACGTCGACGCGTGCGCCCACCGACGCGAGGACGCGCGGCGGAACGGGGATGCTGCCGGCGAGGTCGGCAAACATTCCAGTGATTGCGTCGACGCCCGCACGGACGCTCGCCGGCCCGTGATGGACGATGGCATCGGCGACGACGTCGTTCGCGGGACGCGCTGGAAGCGGCGGGTGTTCGCAGGGGCCCACCACCGCCGTGCATGCCGACTCGTTCTCGGCCGCCAGGGCCGTGTAGGATACGCGCAGTTCGACTGGCCCCGCTTGGGCCCGCCCGTCGACCTCCGCGCCGAGCATGCGTGCGCGACCGATGTTGGTCGCTTTGGATCGGCCGTACGCGCCGGTGGGGACGAACGTGATGAGATCGTCGGCCCACGTGGCGAACGTGACGAGCTCGATGGCCATGCGCAGCCGGTCATGTCCCTCCGAGAGGCGCCCCCCGGCGTCGACGGTCCAGGCAGACTCAGGATGCAGCGACGGATCGCCGATGAAGGCTCCGCGATCCCCGTAGAGCTCGACGAAGCTGGGAGGCCGGCCCGTCGCGCCGCCGTGAGCGGCGAGGGTGACGGCGTCCAACGGCGCCTCGATCCCGATGTGCCCCGTCGGGCGCACCTCGTGGTCGGACGTGCCGTCACTCGCCGCATCCGCCCAGCCGTCGACCCGGCCCGAACCGGCGACCGTGAGCTCTGTGGCCGGACGCCACTCGGCGTCGAGCGCGGTCCCGACGGACGCACGCGTCGCCCCGGGCGGCGAAGCCGCCCCGACGTATTCGCCCGGTTCGAAGCGCTCGCCGCTCCCGTCGACGTGCGCCTCGAGCATTGCGCCGGACGCGGGGTGGCCCCGCCAGCCCACCGACCCTCCCACCGCGGCGATGGTCTGATCGGCGCTCGTCGGACCCAGGATGGCCGATTCGAGCGGGTCGCGCAGGTGGAGTCCATCGCGACGGCCCCACGCGCGCGCGCTCCACGCGCCAGGCCCCGCGGTGCCCGTGAGCTCCGCCGACGCGAGCTGGCGGTCGGAGTCGAGGCTCGAGAACGGAGTCGGCCCGATGACGGTGCCCGGCAGCTGCTGCCGCCGGTCCTGTGCGAGCATGGTGACCGTCAGCGCGCCGTCGTTCGCGTGGCCCCACCGGACCGGAAGCGCGAGCGACGCGAGCCCGTTCGCGGCGGCGTGCCCGGCGTTCTCGAGCGTCGTCGAGACGTCGTGGCCCGGCGTGGAGAGGAGCGGGTTGTAGGTAGCTGAAGTCGCCGTCGGATCGCGACGCGCTGAGCGCGGTCGCCACGCGAGCGCCCCCGCCGACGTCGCTCACGTTGCCGACGCGCAGCCGCGCCTCGCCGAAGCTCCCCACGGCTGCCCATGCGTCCGTCGCCGCCGGCGCGGTCGCGCGCGGAGGATCGATGACGAGTGTCCCGCCGAGGGAGCCGGGGCCGAGCGCGGCGGGGGCGAACGACCGATGCACGCGCGCGACCGCCCCCGGCCAGAGGGGCAGCGTGGCCAGATCGAGCGAAGGGTCGGCGCCGCCCGTGAGGGGAACGCCGGCGAGGATGACGGCGACCTCGCTGGACGAGGTCCCGCGGATGCTGAGCGTCGCGAAGGAATCGTCGCCACCGAACCGCCGCACGTAGACGCCCGGCAGAGGCTCGACGAGGCTCGCGGCGTCCGTGAGCTCTCGCGACGAGTCCCGCTCGTCGGCCCTCGAGGTCCAGTTGCCGGCCGAGTCCCCTCGCACCTGTACTTCGGTTTGCTGTGCGAGCGCGCCCCTCGCGGCGGCGAGGACTGCCATCGCCGCGGGGGCGCTGCGAACGACGCGCTGCACGCCCTCCTCACGGGATCTCGGGCGTTCACGATCGAGATGGCGTCCAGGTCGAAGCCGTTCGTATCGGGCCGCGATCCTGTCTCGGCGCAGTCCTCGTGGGTCTTGTCGACGATGCGCACGTAACGGGCGCTCGTGACGCCGATGTCGGAGAGGTCGAAGGGATCGCCCCCGGCGACGCTCGGATCGACGGGCGAGATGCCGTTGGTGGGCGTGGACAGGACGGCGTGCCAGCCCGCGCACTCGCCGTAGGGCGGCGCCACTCCGGTCCCGTCAGTCGCCTGAGGGTCGATGGTCGGAGTGCAGGGGAACGTCGTCCACGTGACGCCGTCGTCGCTCACGCTGACCTCGCCGGGCTCGGCGTAGACGTCGTCCGAGTTGCCGCCGATCCAGAACGGGTTCTCGAAGACGATGAAGTCGACGCCGGGGCCGTCGACGATCGTGTTCGGCGCGAACGAGACCACGATCGATCCGCCGCTTCCGAGGGACACGACGTCGGTGCCCCCGTGGCCTGTACCGCCCCCGACGGGAGGTCCCTCGACGATCCCCGGCATCGACGACGCGCCGAAGCCCGTGCACTCCGTGGGATCGAACGACACGACCCCCGTGATGAACCGATCCGCCGGGAGCGAGGCGTCGGCCTCCCCGTCGTCCCCGGCTTCGGCGGCGACGGAAACGTCGGCGGCGCCGTCGACGAGTCCCGGAGGGCCGGCATCGTGCGTCGACAGCGACGCGTCGCCTTCGCCCTGTTGCGGTGAAGACCCGTCGGGCGCACCGCCCGACGTCGACGAAGGCGACGCCGCGGAGCTGCACCCGGCGGCGAGGAGGGCCAGTGCGAGCCGCGCTATGGAGCGGGCCACAGCTGCACTCCGGTCGGACCGCCGCCCGTCAGCGAGAATGGATTCGACCCGAGCTTCGTGACGATCCCGTCGGGAACCGCCACGGAGAGGACGTCGTAGCCCGTCACGTCCCCGCTATCGGGGTCATGGGTCGCCGTGAGGCCGAGCAAGTTGCCGGCGCCGTCCCAGGCAAACCCGTCGGGTGCGTTGGGAATGGAGGCCCCGAGCGCGGTCGTCGTCGGATTCCACGCGTACGTCGTGAAGGGCCCGTAGCCGACCTGGATGAGCGCGTGCTGGGCATCGATGTAGAAGAGCTGCGTCGGAAGCTCTTGACCCGTAAGGTCGAGAAGGCTGCTCGTCGCGCCGGTATCCAATAGCAGCTGGTCCACCTCGGCCCCGACCAGCGGACCGGCTCCCCCGTCGTCCGTGACGGACGTGCACCCTCCCTCAAGAACCAGCAGCCGATCGGCGACCGCGTCGTACGACATGGCGCCCTGACCGAACGCGGGGTTTCTCCCGGGCAGCGAGACTCCCGAGCTCGCGGGCCCTCCGTCGAGAGCCACGAGCGAGTCCGTGGTCGCGTCGATCGCGATCACGGTGGGCGCCGCTTGTCCGGCGCACTGCAGGTAGCCCGTGCTCGTGTTGAACGTGTTCTGGTTGACGTTCGCGAGGAGCACGTAGACCCGCTGCTTGCTCGGAACGTAAACGCCCGCGGTCATCTCGAGCGTCCCGTCGCCGCCGGCCTGGACGAGGGCGCTCAGATCGATGGTCTTGAGTGGGAGGCCGGCGTCGACGTCGGATGCCGTGTCGATCACGGTGATCGCGTTTCGCCCATAAGGCAGCACGTACGCCTTGTCGCCCGCCCCGACGATGACGGCCTGGGGGTTGGCGTTCGAGTCGACGTCGGGGATGTCCTGGGCCACGTTCCACGACGAGTCCACCAGCCACGGCTTCTCGCCGTCGAGGCGCGCCACGACGTCCACACCCTGCTCGAGTAACCAGGGGGCGGTCGGGCCGACGTACGTCGTCCCCGCGCCCGTGTACTCGAACCGGCCGGCGACCGCGCTCGACGCGAGGTCGAAGGCGACGAGCTCCCCGGGCTCGGTCCCCACGTAGGAGTTGTACGAGAGGAGCAGCCGCGACGGCACCGCGGCGTCCTGAGCGCTGCGGTCACCGGAGCCATCGTTGATCGGTGCATCGCTGCCGGCACCGTCGCTCCCTCCCCCCGCATCGCCCGTGGTCACATCGCTCGCGCTCGCTTCGTTCGCCGCTCCATCGGCGGCTGCATCGCCGGTTGGCGGGGAGCTGGTGTCGTCTCCATTGCCACAGGACAAAAGGCCGCCTTCGGTGCTCGTCAGGAGCACCGCAAACACAATGGCTTGACTACGCATTCTGGACCCCTTTGAACACGCCGACCCCGGCATGACGGTTGGAGAAACGCGTGCAGTGGGCCCGGTCTCCGGACTTCCAGGTGTGTCGCTTCGCGACGCCTCCCCCGGACCCTTCCCAGAGCCGCGAGGCTCCAGTGGCTGTGTCCGAGTTCGTCCCTGGTCACCGTGGCGGGGGCCGTGCCGGACTCTCACCGGCTTCCCTACGACCCAGCACGGTGGCGCCGCCCCCGGCGAACCCGCCGGAAGTTTTCAACGCCACGAACGGCGTCATACGCGCGTAACCCGTACTCGTCAACGCCGGTTAGTTATGCTTCTCCCCTCAATGTCCCAGGGGCTCACGCTAGGCATCGTCACCGATCTGCACTTCGGGCCGGAGGCGCTCTTCGGCGGCAAGCTCCGCAAGCTGACGCGCCAGGCGGGGCCCCTCGCGCGTGACTTCGTGCGCGTCATGAACGAAGAGGTGCATCCGGACCTCGTCGTCAACCTGGGCGACGACATCGAGGACGAGTCGCGCGAGGCCGACCTCGTACGCTACGGCGAGTGCCAGGCCATCTTGCGGGGCGCGCGCGCACCGCTCGTGAACGTCGCCGGCAACCACGATCTCATCCACATCAACCGGGACGATCTCAGTCGCTTCTGGCAGCGTCAAGGGCCCCTCTATTACTCGTTCGACCAGGGCGGATGGCACTTCGTCGTCCTGCACACGATCGAGCGAAAGGACGTCGACGTCCGCATGCCCGAGCCGCAGATGGAGTGGCTGCGCGGCGACCTGATGGGCGCGGGGCCACCGGCGATCGTGCTGATGCACCACTCGGCGAGCGAGCAGTCGCTGGACGACGCGCGTTGGTGGCCCGGGCGGGCGCACCTCGCGCTCGTGAAGGAGCGGGCCGAGATCCGGCGTGTCTTCGAGGAGAGCGGCCGCGTGCGGGCTGTGTTCAACGGTCACTTGCACTGGAACCACTTCGACCTCATCGGGGGGATTCCCTACGTGACCGTGCAGAGCCTCATCGAGAATCTGGACGACGACGCTCCCGGCCGCCCCGCCGCAGCCCACGCGGTGGTGACGCTCGACGATCGACGCATGGTGGTGAGAGTCCGAGGCAACGATCCGGCGCGGTATCAGGTCGAGTGGTGAACGGCAGGGCAGCGGCGCTCGCGGCGCTGGTCGTCGTGGGGTGCCGTACCGGAGGGAGGGTGTCGACCTCGACGGCGACCTCGACCTCGACCTCGACCTCGACCTCGACCTCGACCTCGACCTCGACCTCGACCTCGACCCCGACCCCGACCCCGACCCCGCCCTTCGGCCCTTCCCTTCCGATCTCCCACTACACCTGTCCCGTCGTCCTCCATGGCGGCGGCTTTCGCTCCTTCCTCGCGGCGGCCGACACCCGGCTCGCCTTCGTCGACGGCAACGATCTCCTCGCGCTCGTCAACCGCTCTCCCACCGGCGCACTATCCCCCGACTACGTCCCGTCCGACCTCGTCGACGTGCGCGATGGGTCGTCACGGGCGGCGCGGGAGTGCGAAGGGGCTCGGCCCTGTCTGCGTCGCGAGGCTGCGACGGGGATGCGCGCGATGCTCGATCGGATGCGCGCGGAAGGCGTCGAGGGGCACATCGCCTCGGCGTATCGCGGCTTCGGGACCCAGTGCTGGGTGTTCTCGAGCTGGGCGCGTCAGGCGCACGGCGGCTTCTGCGAGGCGGCCGAGCAGAGCGCGTTGCCAGGGCACAGCCAGCATCAGCTCGGGACCACGGTCGACCTCTTCACGCGCGAGTGGGCGCAAGAAGGGGCGAGGACGGGGCAGGGAGTCTTCCGCGACGGGTTCGGCTGCTCGGCGGGCGGCAAATGGCTCGACGAGAACGCGTGGACCTTCGGCTTCGTGGTCTCGTATCCGATCGACCCGGACGATCGCCGCGACGGCTCGCGTTGCCTCGCGCGCGTGGACCGGACCGTGCCGATCGATCCGAAGACGGGATACAAGAGCGAGCCCTGGCACGTGCGCTTCATCGGCGTCGAGGATGCGGCGCGCTTCCACGACGCGTGGCTCGCGAGCGAACCGGGAACCCCGGGGGAGATCACGCTCGAGCAGTGGCTGCGGGCGCGCCGTGGGCTGAAGGGCGACACCGAGCTCCCGGTCTGCGATGGCTGCCAGTGCGGGGCCTGCTCGACGCTGGCCGACGACGATCGCGACGGACTGTGCAAGGACGAGTCGCTGCGGCTCGACGAGGGCGGCGGCGTGAAGGCCGCGGGCGAGGAGCCGCGCATCCTCGATGCACACGCCGCCGTGACGACGGACGGCGCGACCCTCTTCGACGTGAGCGTGCACGTGTCGGCGCACACGCCGACGCAGACGCCGGCGACGACGCAGGACGGGCCGACGTACGTGGAAGGCGCGACGTTCGAGGGGCTCGTTCCGTATCCGGATGCGAAGGCGCATCGCTACGTCGACCTACCGGGCGCGTGGCGCATCGGGGCGGAGCCTGTGCCCGCGGGCACCGTGAGCTGGCCCTGGCGTGCCTCGCTGGCCAAGGCGGCCCTCGCGGCAACGTGGAACCGGGCGAACGTCGTTCTCCCGGCGAAGCCCGGCGACTCGAACGTGCGGTTTCGGGTCGTCCTGCCGCCGGGCGCCACGGGCCTACGCGTCACGCTCCTACGCGACGGCGTCGAACACGGCGCACGAGACGTGACCCGCTGAGGATCCGGACTGAAAGTGACCGAAGCCCGGGGCTATGGAGCATGGTGTCACGCGGCGTCTTCGCCCTTGCGCTTGCGAGCCTCGATCCCTGCGGCCCGACCGAGCTCACGGTGGATGCGCCCGACGCGCTCGATCTGGCCCTTGGCGGGGAAGCGCTCGTAGAAGCCTTCGACGCGGAAGCTCTTGGCGAGGTCGGTCCAGGGCGCGAGCTTGCGCGCCCAGCGGCCGATGCGCCCCTCGACGGGCTCCGCGTCGACGTGCGCCAGGTCGGCGCAGACGCGGAGCATCGCCTTGATGGTAACGGGCTTGGTGACCATGAAATTGGCCGCGCCCCAGGCGACGCCCCAGACCTTCTCCGCCGCCTTGAAGAAGTCGCGCACGACGCCATAGAAGCGCTCTTCCTCGCGCCTCGGGTTGCGCTTCTCGATGCTGCGCCACTCCATCGCCGCCCAGCGGTGGATCTCGTTGAAGAGCTCCGCCTGCAAGATCCACTTGTCCTGCTTCGACCGGCCGCCCAGGCGGTTGATCTTGTAGCGGAGGGGGCTGTCTCCCTCGCTGTACAGGCGCTCGACGACCCTGGCGGCGAATTTCTTGTCGGGCGCCGCCCACGAGACACGCTCGTAGAGGTCGACGAGGTGGCTCTTGTTGATGCGGGTCGGGGTCGAGTTGATGATGACGAACATCTCGGTCGCAAAGTCCTCGCTCTTGCCGTCGAAGATGATGCACGGCACGTTCAGCGACCGCGCCTCCGCCGGCTGCTGCTTCATGTAGAAGTGGAGCGCGGCGAGGCGGTGCTGGCCGTCGATGATGAGGTACTTGCTCCGGGGCCCTTCGAGGTTGCCGACGTTCGCGAACGGCTTGACCGGCTCGAAACGCAGCTCCTCCGCCGTGAAGAGGAGCACGGTCCCGGGGATCGGGGGCTGGCTCACGGCGGTCTCGTAGTAGTTCTTGATTGCCGCGACCTTCGCGCGCGACATCTCGCGCTGGAATGCCGCGTCGGTGCGCTCGATCTTGCCAATGAACTGGCCTACCTCGTCATGCCCTTCGCCCTCTTCGGGCGACAGGCTGCGCTCGCCCTCGGCATAGAAGCGAGAGATGAAGCGAACCTTGTCGAGCAGATCTTCGGCGGGGTAAGCGGCGAAGTAAAAGACGCTGTCCTTCTGACGTACCTGCGTGGCGAGCATGGTCGGCGAGGATAGTCGATTCCCCCGGACGCGCGCACGTCGTCAGCAACCGCAGATCTGCAGGCAGTCGGCCGCGCTGCCGCACTCGCTCTGGCAGGTCCTGTCGCACCCCGGGGCCACGGAGCCCGCGTCCGGGGCCGCGACCTGGACGCACAGGCCCTCGGAGACCTGCTGACAGACCCCCAGGACCGTCTGCGACTGGAGCAGCTGGGACGCCTGGGCGCACGTCGTCGGCGCGCCGATCGGGCACACGGAGCCGCTGCAGAGGCATTCAAGGTCGATGGGAGCGCCGCCCGCGTTCATGCGAAAGCCACATCCCGGGAACGCGCCTGGATCCACGTCGACCCCTGGACACCCGTCGAGCCCTGCGCACAGGACGACCTGGGTCGCCGGATCCGTCGTGCAGTCGACTCCCCCGGAGCCGCCGCCGTCGTCGGATGCGCCCGAGGTCGAGCCACTTCCGGCGCCGCTGCCCGGGTCCGTCGTGATCTGCAGACACGCAACGAGGGGGAGAAGCGCGATGGCGCTCCAGGGCACGAGACGCATGGTGATCATCCACTCGCGCGGGCGGGCGGGCCGGGGCAAGTTTTCGACGGATGCGCTACCGTCCGGACGGCTCCGCCATGACTACGCTCAAGACGAAGACCCTTGGGTTTCTGGGTGCAGGCAACATGGCCGGCGCCATCATCGACGGCCTCCTCAGCGGGAAGGTCCTCCCTCCGACTCACGTCATCGCGAGCGACGCGAAGCGGGAGCGGCTGGAGCACCTGCACCAGCTTCGCGGCATCCGGACGACGGGCGACAACTGCGCGCTCGTCCGCGAGTGCGACGTCGTCGTGCTCGCGGTGAAACCCCAGGCCATCGACAAGGTACTGTCCGAGGTCGGCGGCTTGGTGCGGGGCGATCAGCTCGTCGTGTCCGTTGCGGCGGGCGTGCCCATCGAGGCCATCGAGGGTCGCCTTCCTGCCGGATCGCACGTGGTGAGGGCCATGCCCAACACGCCGGCGACCGTGCAGGCAGGCGCCACGGCGGTGGCCAGCGGCGCGCACGCGAGCGAGGGGGACCTTCGCATCGCGCGCGAGCTGTTCGAGGCGGTCGGGCGAGTCGTCACGCTCGACGAGTCGCTGCTCGACGCGGTCACGGGGCTGAGCGGCAGCGGTCCCGCGTACATCATGCTCATCATCGAGGCGCTGGCAGACGGGGGCGTGAAGGTGGGCCTGCACCGCGACACGGCGCTGCTGCTCGCGGCCCAGACGGTGTTCGGCTCCGCGAAGCTGCTGCTCGAGACCGGCGAGCACCCCGGAAGGCTGAAGGACATGGTGACGAGCCCTGGAGGGACGGCCATCGCGGGCCTCCACACGCTCGAGAGCGGCGGGCTGCGCACTACCCTCATCGACGCCGTCGAAGTGGCGACCAAGCGCGCAAGCGAGCTCGGCGCCGACATGATCGCCAAGCTTCGCAAGGGCTGACCCAAGTCTCTACTCTTCCTCTTCCGCCGATTCGCGCTCGCGTGGGAGGTTGACCGTGTCGCTGACGATGTAGAGGGGGCGGCGCTTCACCTCTTCGTAGATGCGGCCGATGTACTCGCCGAGGATGCCGATCATCAGGAGCTGAACGCTCGCGAAGATCGCGATGATGATGACGATGGCGGTCCATCCCTGGACGGTCTGGCGGAAGACGTACTTGGCGAGCAGGGCCCACACGATGACGCCTACGCTCGCGGTGCTCATCAGCATTCCGAGGTACGTCGAGAACCGGAGAGGAAGGATGCTGAAGCTCGTTATCCCGTCGATCGCGAAGCGCACCATCTTGCGGAGCGGATACTTCGTCTCGCCCGCGAAGCGTCCGGGCCGATCGTAGAGAACCTCGGTCTGCTTGAAGCCAATCCACGCGACCATTCCGCGCACGAAGCGATGCGTCTCGCGCAGCTCTCGCAAGGCGACGACGACCCGGCGGCTCATGAGGCGAAAGTCGCCGGTGTCGAGCGGGACCTCGTTGGGGATCATCGCCGCAAACACGCGATAGAACCACCGCGCCGTCAGCAGCTTGAACCACGTCTCCCCTTCGCGCTTCCGGCGCCGTCCGTAGACGACGTCGAACCCCTCGCGCCACTTGTCGACCATCTCGAGCACGACCTCGGGGGGATCCTGAAGGTCGGCGTCCATGACGACGACCGCCTTCCCGCGCGCGTAGTCGACGCCCGCGGTGATGGCGGTCTGGTGGCCGAAGTTTCGCGCGAAGGAGAGGACCCGGTACCGCGCCTCGCTCTCGGCGACCTGACGCAATAGCTCCATCGAGCGATCGCGCGAGCCGTCGTTGACGAAGAGAACCTCCGTCTCGAGAGGGAGCTTGGCGAGAAAGTCCTGGAGCCGCCGGTGAAGCTCCGGGATGACGTCCTCCTCGTTGTAAATCGGAAGGACGAGGCTGAGAGTCGGCCTGGGGAACCGCGTCACTTGGAGATGAGGTCCGCGTACGTCACGAACCCGATGAGCGTCAACAGCATCAAGAGGCCGACGGCGTGCACGCGGGCTTCGATCTTCGCGTCGGGTTTGCGGCGCGACACGGCCTCGGCGCCGAGGAAGATCAGCCGTCCACCGTCGAGCGCGGGAAATGGCAGCAAGTTGAACGCGCCCAGGTACGCGCTCAGCATGCCCAGAAACTGCAGGTAGACGCCGGCGCCGAGCCGCGCCTGCCTCGCCGTCTCCTTGACGATCCCGACGGGCCCGCTCACCTGAAGCTTCGCTTTTCGTGCGATGACGCGCCCGATCTCGCGGACGTTCTCGTACACGAAGAGGGGCGGCGCGAGGACGCTCAGCTTGGCTGCCTCGCCGACGCCCACGGCCTCGACGCGGGTGGGCGCCAGCACGTGGATGAGGCCCTCGTCCTTGTCGCCCTTCGGCCCCGGCGTGACGGGCAAGTGCAGCGTCTGGCCGGCGCGATCGAGGGTGAGGTCCACGGGCTCGCCGGGGTGCGATGAAATGGATTTCTTGAGCTCGACCCAGCTGTGAATCTCTGCGCCGTTCACGGCGAGGACCCGGTCCCCCGTCTGCACGCCGGCGACCTTGGCTGGCCCGGGATCGACCACGACGCGCATGCCCGTCTCGTCGGCGACCTCCCTGCCGCCGATGAGCAGACCGAAGAAGAAGAGCACGGACGCGAAGAAGTAGTTCGTGAGGGGCCCGGCGGCAATCGTGACGACGCGCGCCCAGAGCGAGGCGTTCGCGTAGCTCCCGGTGTCCTTGGGATCGATCTCCTCGTACGGGTTCATCCCCGCGATCTGCACGTAGGCGAGGAACGGAACGATGGCGATCTGGTAGACGGTGGGGCTGTCCTTCGACTTGTGCTTCCAGACGGTGGGGCCAAAACCGATGCTGAAGCGCACGACTCGCATCCCGAACCGGCGGGCAGCCACGAAGTGGCCCCCCTCGTGAACAATCATCAGGACGGCCAGTCCGAGAATGGCGACGAGGTAGGGCGCGACCGACATCTTCTTCGAACTCTAAGGCGCCTACGGGCACGACGCCATTGCGTAGTCGCGCGCGGGCGGGGGGCTCCGGCCTCCCCTCCCGGACCCAGCCCCCTCGTGCTACGAGAGAGCGCCTCATGTCGAACACGCCAAGCAAGCAGCCCGTACCCCCGCCCGGCGGCGGGCCCGGAATTCAGCTCAGGGGCGGCGCCGCGATTCTCGCTCCCGTATCGTCCTTTCCGAACGGTGTGCCCGGCAACGCTTTGGTTCTCTTGCCTATCCAGCCCAACGGCACACCCCTCGAGAAGAAGATCGTCGACGGACCGGTCGCGCTGACGATGGAAGAGGTCTGGAAGCTACTGGGCTTCAACGGCCCGGCGGTTCAGGTGCAGGACGAGCAGGGGCGCCCCATCGCGATCGGCCTGGACGACCTCTTGAGCGGCCTCGAGAAGCACTGGACCGAAGGCGAGGAAGACCTGAACCGGGGTCGCATCTTCGCGCAGGAGCTCATCAAGTACGGGCGACACGAGAAGGCCGAGAAGGTGCTCTCCAAGATCGTGGCCCTGGGCGGAGACGGCGAAGACTGGCTCGGCCTCGGCGTGGCTCAGCTCGCGCAGAAGAAACTCGACAAGGCAGAGGCGACCCTGCGCGGTGCGCAGAACTTGCTCAAAGACTCTCCCTTTCCGAGCCTCCAGCTCGCAAAAGTCATGAAGGAGAAGGGCGACCGGAAGGCGGAGCGCGAGAACACCGAACGCGCCATCCAGATCGACAACAACTCAGTCGACGCCTGGGCCTACCTTGCGGGGTCCATAAAGGAGACTGCCAACACCGACGAGATGGTGAAGCAGATCGAAGAGCTGGCGAACGCGCCCGTGAACGGCAAATGCGGCGCGCCGTACATCGCGCTCCAAGGTTTCTTCTCCGTGGATCCGAAGGACGAGAAAGCCCGCGAAGTAGCTATCGGCTATGCGAAGAAGGCCGTGGCGCGGACACCGAGCGACGCGCTCGCGCTCCTTTGTCTCTCGGCCCTTTATGGGCAGGCAGGCAAGGTCGACGAGGTGGTGAAGCTCCTCGCGCCCCACGAGGCGATGATGCAGCGCGACGTGCGCGTGGCGCACAATTACTTCGAGGCGCTCTTCCAGATGCGCGACCTCCCGAAGATCACCGCGCTGCTGAACAAGCTGGCGACCAGCCCGGTGCGCGAGGTCAAGCAGTTCGCGATCGAGCGCTCACGCGCGGTCTCCCAGATGCTCGCGCAACAGCAGCAACAGCTCGCGGCGACTGCGCAGGGAGCCAAAGTCTAGAGCAACCGCGCCGCGAACGCGGCGCGCTCGGCGCCGTTCCATCGGAACGGCGGTTGCTCTAGGTTCGCGAGCGAACGAGTATCGCGAGGAACACCGGGCCTCCCAAAAGCGCGGTGACGGCGCCGACCGGCACCTCCGTGTGGATGATCGGAACCATGATGCGGACGACGAGGTCGCAGACGACGAGCGTCACCGCACCCCCGAGGAGCGAGACAGGCAGGAGGACGCGCAGGTCGGGGCCGACCACGCGCCTCGCCGCCTGCGGCACCACCAGGCCCACGAAGGCGATGGGCCCCGTCACGCTGACGATCGCGCCGACGACCGCCGCACACGCCAAGAGCACCCGCTTTTCGAGCCGGCGTACGTTGATCCCGAGGCTTGCCGCGGATTCGTCGCCCAGAGACAGCACGTTGATGCGGCCCGCGTCCGCGACGAGTATGCCGACGCCAATCGTCACGTAAGCGGCGACGAACGCGAGCTGCGACCACGACGGGACGTCGAGGTACCCCATGAGCCACCAGACGAGGGACTCGAGCTTGCCCGGCTCGGCGAAGGCCTCGATGAAGGTGATGCACGCCCATGCGATGGAGTTGACGACGACGCCCGCGAGCAAGATCGAGACGCCGCCTGCGCGTCCAGCGCGCACGAGCGCCCAGACAATCGCGGTCGCCGCGACGCCACCGGCAAAGGCCACCGCAGGCACGCCGGCCGACCCGGCGAACGTGCCTGCCCCGAGACCCGACGCGATGGCGATCGTCGCGCCGAGCGCGGCGCCGCCCGAGACCCCGAGCACGTAGGGTTCGGCCAGCGGGTTTCTCAGAGTGCCCTGGAATGCGGCTCCCACGCCGGCCAAACCTGCGCCCGCCACGGCGCCCAAGAGGACCCGCGGCAGGCGATAGCCGACGAGGATGTCCCGCGCGCGCGACGGCCCCGCGAACAGGTCGCCGAGTTTGGCAGAGCCGCTGCCGAACCCGATGGCACACGCGATCGCCGCGACGAGCGCCACGCCGCAGAGGACGATGACCACCGAGCGCCGCATGGACCCCGGCGCCCCCCGGCTCACACGCGGTTGCGCTCGTAGAGGATGCGCAGGCCGACGAGCGTGAGCATTTCGTCGACCTCTCCTATCGTCCTCGACAGCGGCGCGATGAGCGACGCCAAACCGCCGGTGGCGATGACCGCGCACGGATATCCGAGCTCGGCGAGGATGCGTTCGACGAGGCCGTCGACGAGGCCCACGTATCCGTAGACGATGCCGGACTGCATCGCGTGGACCGTGTTGCGACCTACGACCTTCGGCGGCTTGGCGATCTCGACGCGGGGCAGCTTCGCCGCACGGGTAAAGAGCGCGTCGGCGCTGATCTGCAACCCCGGCGCGAGGACGCCGCCGAGGTACTCGCCCTTGGGGGTCACGACGTCGAAGTTCGTCGACGTGCCGAAGTCCACGACGACGACGCCCCCCTTCGCCTTCTCGTACCCGGCGACGGCGTCGGCGATTCGGTCCGCCCCGACCTCACGCGGGTTCTCGATGAGGATGGCCATCCCCGTGCGGATGCCCGGCCCCACGACGATCGCCTCGTGGCCGAAGGCCGTGCGCACGAGGTGCAGCATGGGCTCGGTCAGTGACGGGACCACGCACGCGAGAATCGATGCGTGGATGCTCTTCGGATCGAGCCCTTGCATGTCGAGCAAGGTCCGGAGACTGACGGCATACTCGTCCGCCGTACGGCCACGCGCGCTCTCGACGCGGAACTGATGAACGAGCGCCTCGCCGTCGAAGAGGCCGTAGACGATGTTGGTGTTGCCGACATCGATGGCGAGCAGCACTACGACGCCAGCCTTTCCGTCAGCAGCATCGACATCGCCATGATCGTATGCTGCGGATTGACTCCGAGGTTGGTCGGCAGCGCGGACGCGTCGAGCACCCAGACCCCTCGCACCCCGTGCACCGCGCCGTCGAACCCGACGACGCCCGCCCGCTCGTCGACCCCCATGCGGCAGGTGCTGAAGAGGTGCGCGGACATCATGGCCCAGTCGCGCGGGTCCAGCGAAAGGTCGTCGAGCTTCGAGAGGTCGTCGGGCGACGTAAGGACATCCGGCCCGCCGTGGACGCCCGGGAACACGCGCACGGCGCCAGCGGCGAAGTGCATCTCGGCGAGTCGCTTCGCTCCCTTGCGGAATCGATCCATGTCCTGACGCTGTGGGGTGTACTCGATGTTCGTACGACTCCTGGCGGGGGAAACGGAACCCTCGGCCTCGGCGAGTACCTGCACGCCCCACACGGCCATGTTGGGGTAATCGGCCATCGACCGCTGGAAGGCCGCGCCCATCCCCGGCAGCCGAACACCCGCGAGCTCCACCGGAAGGCTCGCGACCTCCATCTTGAACCCCTCGTGCCGGAACTCGTCGATCTCGTACGACTGCGTGGCTCCTTCCCACAGGCGCACGGGGTCCCGGTAGACGCCTGCCACCGCGGTCGCCGGGTGCACCCGGAAGTGCTTGCCGACGTGGTCGCGCGGACCAATCCCCGATCGACGCAGGATGCACGGCGACTGCACGGCGCTGGCGGCGACGATGACGCCCCGACGCACCGCGATCCGGAACGATGAGCCGTCGGCCCGACGACCTGAGACGGCGGCGGCGCGCCCCGCGCTGGTCTCGATCGTGCGCACCTCGTGATCTGCCAGGAGGCGAGTGCCGAGCCTGGCCGCGCGGGGCAGGTACGTCACCTCCATGCTCTGCTTGCGGCGTGTGGGGCAGGCTTCGAGGCAACGGCCGCTCCCCTGACAGTCGAGGACGTTTCGGCGTATCGGATGGCCGCTCCATCCGAGCTTCGCCGCGCCGTCGCGCATGCGCGATCCATTGCCGCCGAGCAGCCTGTCGGGGGCCGGGGCTACAGCGAGGTCTCGCTCGATGCGATCCATCTTCGCCTCGAGCGCCGCCAGGGGGACGGCGTCGCGCGCGCCGACGGCGCCGAACGCTCGCTCGTAAGAGTCCTCCGGCAAGCGCCAGACGATCGCGCCGTTGACGACCGTCGTCCCGCCGAGGCACCTGCCCTGGAGAATGGGGATCACGCTCCGGCCCATCGCGACCTGGGTCCCCCGGTCGCGGAAGAGGCGCATGAAGGACGCCACGGAGCCGAGCCCGCGATCCTCGTCGCGCACCTCGGGACCTTCCTCGAGAACCACGACGTCCCGCCCCGCTTCGGCCAGGACGAGGGCCGCCGTCGCGCCGCCCGCGCCGCTTCCGACGACGACGTAGTCGGCGATGTCGGTGGTCATCCGCGCACCACGGCGAGCGGGCCGACCCCGAGGCGCGCTCGCACCGCGAGGTTCGCGCCCCACCCCATGAGCGCTATCGCCTTGAGCAGGTAGAACCCCTCGCGCACGAGGTACACGCGCGAGCCGGACCACGCCGCGAGGTATCGAGCCCGTGTCGCCCGGGACAGCGCGTCGGCGGGGAGGGGCACGCCCACGAAAAGGATTGGCAGCCACGTAACCGCCCACACGACGACGCGAAGACCGAGGGCAGCCCTCGACGGGACTCGACGAAGGTAGTCGTCGAGGAAGGCGGCGACCTCGCGGCCGACGTCGATGGGCTCGCCGAACACGTCCGCGAGGACCACCGCGACGCGCTGCTGTGCGCCCTCTCCGAGGCCCACTCAACTGCTCCGTTCCGCCGCGAGGTCGGAAAGGTATTGCACGACTCGCTCGAGGGCACCGAGTCCGGTGTAGACGTCGCCCCCGCGCCCGCGCTCGATGGCGTCGGCGATGATGGCCGCGACCTGCTCGGCGGTCTGCCCGCCGGGGAGCGACCGGGAGTCCACGCCTCCGCCCACGGCGTTGAGCCCGAAGTCCGTAGTGACGACGCCCGGCATGACGCACGTGACGCGCACCTCGGGGCAGTCGCGCGCGACATCCATGCGCACGTTCTCGGTCAGGGCGTTGAGCGCGTGCTTCGACGCGCTGTAGGCGGACCGAAAACTGGCAAACGGTATCCGGGCGAGCATCGACGACACGTTGACGAGATGGCCCCGGCGCCTTTGCCTGAAATGCGGCAGCACCGTCTGCATTCCATAGAGCGCCGACTTGACGTTGTCGCGGATCATCGTGTCGAGATCATCGTCGGTCAGCTCTTCCACCGACCGCGTGATGCCGCGGCCCGCGTTGTTGACCCACACGTCCACCCGGCCGAAACGATCCAGCGCGGAAGCCAGGATGCGCGCCACGTCCTCGCGGCGGGTGACGTCGGCCGGGACGACGACGCACGGTGCGCCGGCGGATGCTGCAACGTCCGCGAGCTTCTCGGCACGGCGCGCGGCGATCACGATCGACCCGCCCCGGCGACCCACGTCGCGGGCGAGGGCGGCGCCGATGCCAGCGCTGGCGCCGGTGATGACGACTACCTGTTCTTTCCAGTTGAAGGATGCGGGCATGCGTCACTCCTCCACTCGTACCGCGCGTACCACGTCTCCCTCCGCGATGGCGTTCCAATCGCCCTCGGCACGGCCGATCCAGGGATATTCCCCGTCGAGGTGAGGGTACCGAGCCAGCGTCACGAAGATTCTGACTCGACCCGGTATCACGCCCCGCGAGCGCCACTCCGACGTCGAGCGGCCCGAAGGGAACCGGCGCCGTCTCGCAGCGCAGAAGGTCGCCCGAACCGCCATACCCGTCACCACCTCTGTCGCCGAACTGCACGACGAAGCCTGGCGCTACCCGGTGAACCTGGATGTTCGTGTAGAAACCAGAGCGCGCGAGGGCCACCAGACGAGTGACGGCGATCGGCGCGACGGCTGGGTCGAAGCGCACGGCGAGCGCTCCGGCGTCGGTGTCGAAGACGACCCGCACGGCGCGCGTGAGCGGGTGCTCGACCTCGGCGGCAAGCTCGCCCGGAACGTCGGGCACGGGGCAAGCGGCGAGGTTGTCACCGGCACCGGCGAGGGCCTTCGCTGCGCGGGCACGCACGGTCGCGTTGGTGTCTTTGCACGCCTCGTGGGCATAGCCGCGTGCCTCTTCCAGGCCAGCAGCAAACGCTGCGTCGACCAGCGCAGCGCGGGTTTCGACCAGATCGCTGCTCCACCGACGGGCCATGGCGGCTCGCAGCCCCTTGGCCACCGACGGGTCGAGCTCGCGGGCAGGACTCGCCGTCGGCGGCGGTGCGGCGGGGTCGAGCGCGGCGAGTCGCTCGCTCCTTGCGAGAACGAAGGCCCTGTCGGGATGGGCCTGGACGATGCTCGCCGCGACGGCCACGACGCCCGGCTCGCCCGAAGCCAGGGCCTCGGCCAACGCACCGCGGGCCGCGTCGCCGAGCTCCGGGTGACGGGCGATGAGATTCAGCGCGGCCTCTCGCACTCGAGGGTGATGGCTGCGCGCAAGGTCCATCCAGGCCAGACGCCGCGCTCTTGCGAGAGGCTCTCTGTCGAGGGCTACGACCCGCGCCCGTTCGCCCGCCTCGCCGTCGCTCACGTCGCAGGTGCGGAGCACGTCCGAGTCCCACGCCCCGAGTGCGAGCTTCGTCGCCGCGGCGCACCTCGCAGCCGACGCCCTCCGCAGGAGCATGGCCGGCGCGCCGGCCGGCGGATCGAGGCGCGCGATAGCCCACAAGGCAGTCGCGATCCTCTTGGGCGGGTCGTCGCCAACCGCGTCGACGGCCGCCATCAGTGTCTCGAAACCGTCGCCCGCCAGGCCCTCGGGTTGCGACGGGACGAGCTGTGCGAGCGCGTCGGCGAGCGCGGCCTGCCCCGCCTTGTGCATGCGGGCGAGACCGTGCGCCGCCTCGGCCCGCTCCGGCGGCGAGAAGTCGCCGGCGTCGAGCACGCGCGCGAGCGCCGTCGACGCGTCTGTCTCACCGGAGCGACCGAGAGCTCGCACGGCGAAGATCCGGCCAGGGCCTTGATGATCGAGGGCCGCAAGCGCAGCCGTCACGAGGCGCGGCCCGAGCTCGTCACCCGCCCCACCTTCCGCGCGTCCGAACGGATAGAGCGCCGCCGGGAGCGGCGGAGAGCCCTGCGCGGCTTCGAGTAGCGCGGCCGAAGATTCGAACGAGAGCGAGCCGCGAAGCGCCGCGACGTCGCCCAGCGCGTACGCGGCAGCCTCGGCGGTATCGCCCCCTCGTCGAAGCCACGCCCGCAGCGTCTGGTCGGAAGTGTCGCCACCACACCGTCCGAGCGCGCGGATCATGGTCTGCTGCGACGGGCGCGAGCGCCGAGACGACGCGAGGCGCGCGGCGAGCGCCCGTACGTGCGCTGCCTCGTGTCCCTTGCACGACTCGCCCAGCCCGTAGCTGGCCCACGAAATCACCTCGTCGTCGTCGTCCTCGAGCGCCCGGAGGAGCGCGGCGTCGTCGACCTCGAGGATGCGCGCGCGAGCCCGGGCCGCGGCACGGCGAATGGAGGCGTCATGACTGCGCTGAAGGTCGGGCGGGATGTCCTTCGCGCGACGTCGGTCCTCCGCCTTGTCGATGGCCATGATCGGGTCGTCGGCGATGACCACGGAAGAGGCGTCGACCGACACGACAGGGGGCGACGACGAGCGCCCCGAGCATGCGACGAGGACCATCGCGGCCGTGGCGAGGACGAAGGCCGACAACACCTCCACTTCGACCCGCCGCTTTGGTGCCCCTGGCAAGAGCCGTCCCGCTGAATCGAGGCTCACTTTGCAGCCGAGGACCACGACGGCTCGCACGAGGACAAGGAATACCCTTCTTCGTGCCGACGAGGTACGCTCGGCAGAACCCCGCCGAGGGGCCCATCCCACGGGGAGCCGACAGGGGCAGATGAAGATTACCTTCTGGGGAGTTCGCGGCAGCATTCCGACGCCGGGGCCCACCACTGTTCGAATCGGCGGCAACACGAGCTGCGTCGAGGTACGTGCGGGCAAGGCGATCATCATCTTCGACGGCGGCACGGGGCTGCGGCTGCTCGGCCGCAAGCTGCTGAAAGAGATGCCGATCAAGGCGCACATGTTCTTCAGCCACGTTCACTGGGATCACATCCAGGGCTTCCCGTTCTTCGAGCCCGCGTTCGTCGCCGGCAACGTCTTTCACCTCTACGGCGGTAACAACGTCTCGCGCACGCTCGAGGAGACGCTGGCCGGTCAGATGGATCACCCGAACTTCCCGGTGCACCTGTCCGCAATGGGCGCCAAGATGACGTTCCGCGACCTCGCCGAGGGGGAATCCGTCGAGATCGACGACGGCGAGGGGGGCAAGGCGCGCGTCACGAACGCGGCCGGCAATCATCCGCAGGGCGTCTACGCGTTCCGGGTGGACCACGGCGGCAAGGCGATCGTCTTCGCCACGGACACGGAGCACTACGAGGGACGGATCGACGAGAAGCTCCTGAAGCTCTCCCAGAAGGCTGACGTCTTGATCTACGACTCGCAGTACACACCCGAGGAGTACGGCGCGAAGAAGGGCTGGGGCCACAGCACGTTCGAAGAGGGCATACGGCTCGCGAAGGCGGCGGGCGTGACCAAGTACGTCCTCTTTCATCACGATCCCGGCCAGGCCGATGCCGCGGTGCTCGACAAGGAAAAGCGCGCGGCGGCGCTCTTCCCGAACGTCGTCACGGCGCAAGAGGGCCTCGTCATCGACGTCTGACGGAAATCGCGAAAAAGGTGCGCGCCCGGCCTTGCGCGGGATGTGTCGTTGCGCGCCTTCGCTCGCTCGCCGAGCAATTCCCGCGCGTTCGTGCATGGCACCTGGCGTGCAGACGGCCCCAGGTGAGGAGAAGCACCCATGCTGCCGCAAGAGAGCCATGCTGCGCGCACTTACCGAGGGAGCCTCACGAACGTCGTGCCGCTCGACCGCGCCACCGAGGCCGACCTGGCTCGTCGCTGGCGCGCGGGGGACCGTCGAGCGGGAGAGAAGATCGTCACCGCCTGCTTGCCGTTCGTGGTCTCGATTGCAGTCGAGTACCGGCGCTGGGGGGTTCCGCTCGAGGACGTCGTGCAGCAGGGCAACCTGGGCCTCCTCAAGGCCGCCGCAAAGTTCGATCCGGACCGGGAGTGCCGGCTCGCGACATACGCGGCCTACTGGATCCGCGCCGAGATACGCGATCACGTCGTACGGGGCTATCGCGTCGTCCGCCTCGGCACGACGAAGGCCGAGCGCCGCGCTCTTCGAGCCTACCGGAAGACCCGCGAGAGCGACCCCGAGGCCCTGGCCGCCGCCAGCGGGATGACGCGCGAAAAGGCAGAGCGACTCTTGCCGCTCCTCACCAGCCACGAGACGAGCCTCGACGCGCGCACCGACGAGCGCGGGGCGATGATCGATCGACTCGCGGGGACCGCGCCCACACCCGAGGACGAAGCGAGCGCCCACGAGCACCGGGGACGCGCGCGAAGTGCCGTCCTGGAGGCGCTTCGCGACCTCACCGATCGCGAGCGGATGATCGTCCGCGAACGGCTCATGACCGATGATCCCTGCACCCTCCAGGAGCTCGGCACGAGGCTCGGTGTCAGCAAAGAGCGCGTGCGCCAGATCGAGGAGCGAGCACGTGGCAAGCTTCGCGCACGGCTCGAGGAGATGCGCGACGAAGCGGCGTGAGGTAGTGCTGCCGGTATGGTCGATATCGCGCTGATCACGGGCGCGGCCGGGGCGCTCGGCGCCGAGGTCGCACGAACGCTCTCCGGCCGTGGATGCAAGCTGGTCCTGGTCGACACGGAGCACGGCCTGCCGAGGCTGAATGACCTGGCGACGAAGCTCGGCAGTGTGAGCATCGTGGCGGGCGATGTCGCGTCGGCGACCACGTGGGCCGAGGCGATGCCGCGGATCGAACGCGAGCTGGGCGCGCTGCCCTCCCTCGCGGCTCTGATCGCGGGCGGATGGCGCGGCGGCAAGCCCCTTCACGAGGAGACGAACGACGACGTGTGGCGCGCGATGATGAGCGCGAACCTCGACACGGTGCACGGCACCTTGCGGGCCGTTTTGCCTTCGATGGTGGCCCGCGGGCGCGGGAGCATCGTCGTCGTCGGTTCCCGGGCCGCCGTCCAACCCGGGACCAGTGCGCGCTCTGCCGCGTATGCCGCGTCGAAGGCGGCCGTCGTCGCCCTGGCGCAGGCAGTCGCCGAAGAGGTGCTCGACTCCGGCGTACGCATCAACGCCGTACTTCCGAGCACCATGGACACCCTGGCGAACCGGGCCGCGATGCCTAAGGTCGACCCGAGCCGGTGGGTTTCGCTGGCGTCGGCGGCCGGCGTCATCGCATTCCTGCTCGGCGACGACGCCCGCGACATCAGCGGCGCTGCCCTCCCCCTGTACGGAAGGGCGTGAACGATGGTAGTCGCCCCCGAGTGATCCCCCGCTACACTCCCGCCGACTTCGCGGAGCTCTGGTCTCCTGCGCGCCGCTTCGCCGTATGGCTCGACGTCGAGATCGCCGCGTGCGAGGCGATGCAGCAGGCTGGTCTCGTCCCGGAGGGCACCGCGGCCGGAATCCGCGGAAGGGCGCTCGCGCTCGACCCCGCGCGGATCGAAGAAATCGAGCGCACGACGAAGCACGACGTCATCGCGTTCCTCACTCACGTCGAGGAGCTGGCCGGGATCGATGCCCGCTGGCTACACAGGGGGATGACGTCGAGCGACGTCCTCGACACGTCGTTTGCCATTCTCCTCCGGGACGCAGCAGACAAGCTCATCGAACGCTGCGATCGGCTCCTCGCTTCGCTCGCCCGGCGGGCGCGTGAGCATGCAGCGACGCCGATCATCGGCCGCAGCCACGGAATCTTCGCCGAGCCCACCACCTTCGGGCTGGTCCTCGCGGGACACCACGCGGAGATGGCGCGGGCGCGCGCCCGCCTCGTGACGGCGCGACGCGAGATCGCCGTCGGCAAGGTCGCCGGCGCCGTCGGGACATACGCCCACCTTTCGCCAGCGATCGAGAAGAGGACTCTCGCTTCCCTTGGGCTCGAACCAGAGACGGTGGCGACACAGGTGGTCGCCCGCGACAGGCACGCGGCGTACTTCGCGGCCCTGGCGCTCGCCGCGGCGGGGATCGAGCGCTTCGCGACCAACGTCCGTCATTGGCAACGAAGCGAGGTGGCCGAGGTGGAGGAGGCGTTCACGGCGGGCCAGAAGGGTTCGAGCGCAATGCCCCACAAGCGCAACCCGATCCTGAGCGAGAACCTGTGCGGGCTGGCGCGCATCGTCCGCGCGGCCGTCGTGCCGGCGCTCGAAGACGTGTCCCTGTGGCACGAGCGCGACATTTCGCACTCGTCGGTCGAGCGCATGATCGGCCCGGACGCCACATCGACGCTCGCCTTCATGCTCGAGCGTACGGCGGGCCTCGTCGACGGGCTCGTCGTCTACGCCGAGAACATGCGCAAGAACCTCGATCGCGCCGCAGAGCTGTACTTCGGCGAAGCGGTGCTCCTCGCGCTCGTGGAGGCCGGGATGCCGCGCCAGGAGGCGTACGTCCTCGTGCAGCGCAACGCGATGGCCGCCTGGCAAGGGCGCGGGCGCTTCCGCGATTTGCTCGCGGCAGACGCCGACGTGTCGGCCAAGCTGACCGGCCGCAAGCTCAGCGAGCTATTCGACCTCGACCACGCGCTCGCCTACGTCCCGGCGATCCTCGACCGGGCGCTTGGTTAGCTCGCCCCACACACGCCGGGCCCAGGCTCGCGCGACGAGCCCACCAACGACCGGGACATGCCACGCCCTGAGACGACTCACCTCGTCCGCATAGACGGCGCGCACGGGCACCTCCGCGATTCGCAGCCTGCGAAGGGCAAGCTGCGACAGGAGGTCGTTGGGGTAACCGTAGCGAGGCCACAACGACGCCAGGTCGAGGCGAACGCAGGCCTCGCGCGCAATGGCCGTGTAGCCGCACTGGCTATCCGAGACGGCAACCCCTATGGCTCGCGCCGTCGCCCGCGATAACACGCGGCCACCGAGCCGCCTGATCGCCGGCATGGCTCCGGCGCCCTCGTGCCAGCGGAAGCGGTCGCCTTTGACGTAGTGCGCCCTGCCGCTCGCGATCGGAGCGACGATGTCGGAAAGGTCCCGTGCGTCCATCTGGCCGTCGCCCGCCATCACGACGAAGGCGTCGCGCGCCCCCTCGGTGAGGGCCAGGGCGCGCCGATAGCCCGTCGCGATCGCCGCGCCGACGCCCCTGTTGCGCTCGTGGCGCTCCAGCACGACGCGCGGATCCTCGACCGCAAGGGCCGCCCGGGCGGTGCCGTCCCTGCTGGCATCGTCGACGACCACGACGCAATCGACCCACGCGGGAATCCCGCGCAAGACGCGCGCGATCCGCGGAGCCTCGTCCCACGCGGGCACGACGACGACGACGCGCGACCCCGCCCACATGGCGCGCCCGGATAGCATGCGGGCAGGTCGTGGGCTATTCGGTGGCCGCCGATGCGAAAACCTCCGGCGCTCGTCGTGCTGGCGATCGTCATCGCGCTGCTCATCGCGGGCGGCGCCATCGCGATAGCCCGGCGGCCATTTCCCTCGGACCGAACGCCGGAGGGAGCGTACGCGCGCATCGCGCTGTCGATCGCCGAGCGCCGACCTCGAGACGCCTTCGCGTACCTCGAGACGGAAGCTCAGTGGGCGAGCTTCACGATCCGTGATGTTCGGAAGAAGGCGTGCGACGAGGTGCGGTCGAGTTACCCGGCCGCCGAGCGCAATCGCTGGCTCGACGCGTGGCGGCCAGAGGCGGACGCCCCCGACGGCGCTGATGTCTTTGCGCTCTATGCGACGCGTCGCGGCTGGATCCCGAGGCTCGAACGAGACCTGTCGGGCGTGGCGCGCGTCGAGACGCAGGGCGAGCGCGCCACGGTCGTCACCGCACGCGGCAGCCGTTACGCGTTCCGGCGTCGCGAGAACGGCATCTGGGGGCTGACGATGTTCACGGCCGAGTTGCAGGCCGAAGCGGAGCGCGCTTCGCGAGACCTCGAGGTGGTCGAAGCGGCGGCGAAGGATTACGCGAGCGCGAAGGCACAGTGACGGGGCCTCCTTCACGCTTTCTTCTTCATGTCCTCCCACGAGCGGCCGGCCGGCTGGCCCTGTTCGGTCGGCAACCCGCTCCGTGCCCAGCCCGGCTCGGTCAGCTGCCCGAATGGATTGCGCGCTCCGTCCCAGCCGGCGCGCTGATCGAGAACGTTCGTGAAGCCTTCGCCCATGAGCGCCCGTGCCGCTCGCATCGAGCGCCCCCCGGTCTTGCAACCGCAGACGATCTTCGCGTCCTTCTCGAACGCCGCAGACATCACGCGCACGAAGTCAGGGTTCGGGTTCATCCCGCTGGCGCCCGCGTGCATGAGGGGGACGTTGACGGCGCCCGCCGGGTGACCGTCCGCGAACTCCTCGGTGGTGCGAACATCGACATACGTCCAGCCCTCGGCGACCTTCGCGCTCGCCTCCTGTGGAGAAATGCGCTCGATGTCGGCCATCGCCTCGAGTCCTTAGTGACGCGTACCGACGGTGTCGAGGGGCAGTCGCACGATCAAGGGCACAGCGCTCGAGCCACGAGAGCCTGCTGAGCCGCGGCTCGCACGGGAGATGGCGCGCTCGCCGCGAGAAGCGGCCCGAGCCGATCGCGCAGGTCGCGCGGTTTGAGCGCGGCCAGGCCGATGAGCGCGCCAAGCCCGACTTGCCGGGCCGCCTCGTCGGCATCTCGACTGGCAAGCGCTCGAGCAAGGTCCGTCAAGCGGTCGGCCGCCTTCGAGTCGCACATGCCTCCCAGCGCGCTGGCGGCCTCGGCCCTGACGTTCACGTCCTCGTCGTTGTCGTCGAGCCGTTCGCGGACTGCATCGCGCCAGGACGACGCGCGCCTCTTCGCGAGGGCCAGGATGGCGCTCCCTCTCACGCGCGCGGAAGGGTCTCGCAGCGCACGGCCGAGGGCATCGTCCGCCGCCGGGGAAGCCGGTGCGCCCGCGAGCACCGACACCGCCTGGACGCGCACGAACGACCATCCGTCCCGGGCGAGCACATCCGAGGCCGCCCGCATGCCGTCGGCGGTGGGCGTGGGCGCGAGAGCCCCGAGCGCGGCCTCGCGCACTCGCGGCTCGGGATTGCTCGCGGCGACCGCCAGCGCCGCCTCGGCGTCGGGCAGCTTCGCTGCAAGCTCGGCCGCCCGGGCTCTCACCGGCCAATCGCTGTCGTGCACCACGGCATCTGCGATGCGGGCAGCCGCTGCACGGTCACCCGTGCGCGCGAGCTCACGGAGCGGTTCGAGCAGGAGGTACCGCGTCCGCATCGACGCTTGACCACTGAGCAGCTGCGCCGCCGCCGCCTCCGTCTCGACGGGCGCCTCGGCGAGACGCGTGCCCGCCGCGCGCATCACCTCGAGGCGCGAAGCCGCGCTCCGGTGAGCGTCGCCAAGAAGCGCCGCCAGCGGGCCGCGCGGAGCTGCGACGAGCGCCTGGCTGAACGCCGCCCGGAGCGCCTCTCGCGTCGCACCGTCGGTCTCCGGCGTCGCCCCCATCGCGTCGGCGATGGGCTCGAGCGCCTGCTCCGGCGC
Source organism: uncultured delta proteobacterium (assembly GCA_963847465.1). Lineage (GTDB taxonomy): Bacteria > Myxococcota_A > Polyangia > Polyangiales > Polyangiaceae > Palsa-1150. Next base: position 152,094 of record CAWKAF010000056.1, read on the forward strand.
GAGGGTGGCCAGGAGCGGCGCAAGGCACGCCTTGTGGGCGCCGTCGTCGCGCAACTCCCCCGCAAGCACCGACGCCGCCTCCTTGCAGCGCAGGAGCTTCTCCCACGCCTTGCGCGGCGCCTCTCCCTCGGGCTCGCATAGTCCCCGCACCAGGAGCGGAGCCGCCTCCACGCATGGCTCGTGGCTTGCGGCGACGTTCATGGCGAGCGCGCGGCCTCTCTCGTCGAGCCGGTCATACGCCTTGGCCACAGCGTCGAGCACGCCCGCGCCGGCTCGCTCCAGGACCTGGGCGGCCGCATCCCCTCGCTTCGTGGACAGCTTGCTCGCCAGGTCGTCGAGCGTCACGCCAGGCGCATCGAACTCGCTGTACGCGACGAGCTCGGCCACGCCCACGTCCGGATGCGCGAGGCCGCGGGAGTACGCGGTGTCGAGCACGAGCGCGACGCAAGATGTCTCGATGGGGGCGGGAAACGCGATCTCGAAGGCTTCGCCGGGCTTGAGTCCTGCCTCCGCGGGGAGGGTCACGCGAAACGTCTGCGTGTCGGTCACGAGGTAGAACGTCTTCGGCACCGCTCCGTTCAGGAGCGCCACGGGGGGTGAGGCGACGATCGCCATCCTTGCGATCGGCACGTCCCTCGGGGCGGCCATGACCACGAACTCCCCTTGCCCCACGCCAGGCCTCTGCTCGCTCCACACAGAGCGCGCATCGCCGTCGGTCAGCTCCGCGCCGCGCGATCCGGGGACGCTGGAGCCGTTCGCGACGAGCAACCGAGCCAGGGGCACGTCGGCGCGAGGGCCCTTTTCGGTCCCGGTGACGGACGTCGCGCCGTTCTGCTGTTCGGCCCCTATCCGCTGCACCGTGGCCGGCCGCAGGTCGAGCGTCGCCGGATAGAGAGCGAGCGGATCGAGGAGCGTCGACCTCTGTCCGCAGATCCGCAGGTCCTCGCGTACGTTCCCCACCAGGACGAAGTTCGTCGCACCTGTCGGCACGACTTGAACGGCCTGCCCGGTTCGCTCTCCAGGGTCTCCCGCAACCAGGCCAGTAAGCCCCGCGAAGACCGGCTCGGCGCGACCTGGCGCGAAGATGGCCTCCCACGCGAGCCCGTCGGCGTCCGAGTCCTTGGCCGGGACCCGCACACGCACGACGCGCCTGCCCCTGCCGATGTCGATGGCCTCCACCGAGACGACCGCCTCCGCGGGGAGCAGGGCGCGTTCGAGAGCAATCGGCACGCGCGCTCCATCGGTCTGCACGAAAGCGCCCGCGAGGTCGACCTTGACGTCGAGCGCGGGCAATCCTCCTCCTTCAGGCACCGCAGCGTGCGTGCCCGCGAGGACGATCGGCGCAATCAGCGAGGCCGCGAGCGCAGCCGCGAGCGCGATGGACGTCCGGAGCATGGGCCCGCTTTCTTGCCCCATTCTTCTGCCCCGTGCCACACCCTACGCGATGCGTCGCACCTGGGTGCTCGCGACCGCCGCTTTGCCCCTCCTCGCCATTGGGCTGGGAATCGCACGTCTTGCGGCACACCCGCGGCCTCTGCCGCCGGTTCCCACCGCGACCGACAGCGCGAGTCCCGCCCTCGCCCACGCCGAGCGGATCGCGCACGACGACGAACCGATCGAGCGTTCCGGCGCCACGTCTCTCGCGGGGCTCGACCTTTCGCGGATCGGCTCCGACGACGGTGGACCGCTGGCGCCGTCCGAGCAGGGAACCGCGCGCCTGACCCTAGACGCCGAGCTGCAGCGGATCTCGCTGGGACTGATGGCCGCGCACCACTTCCCGGAGGCCGCGGTGGTGATGATGGACGTGGCCACCGGACGGCTCCTGGTCTACGCGAGCCACGTCGACGGACGAACCCCGCGCGACCTCTGCGTCGAGGCAACCGCGCCGAGCGCCAGCGTCTTCAAAATCGTCACGGCGGCCGCATTGGTCGAAGACGCCCACCTCGGGCCGGACACCAAGCAGTGCTACGGCGGAGGAGAGCAGCGCATCACCGCAATCGATCTGGTGGACGACCCGCTGCGAGATCGGTGGTGCACGACCCTCGCCGGCGCGATGGGTCGAAGCATCAACGCCGTGTTCGCCAGGCTCGCCAAGGCCGAGCTCACGCCGCCGAAGCTCGAGGCGATGGCCCGACGCTTCGGGTACGGCCAGGCGCTACCCTTCGACGTCGCGGTGCAGCCCAGCGGGCTCCATGTGCCGAGTGAGCCGCTGGAGTTCGCGCGTACCGCGGCCGGCTTCTGGAACACGACCCTCTCGCCCCTCGAGGCCGCGGAGATGAGCGCGATCGTCGCGCGCGGTGGTGAGACCGTTCGCCCGAGCCTCGTCGACAAGGTCGTCTCGAACGCCGGCGCCGTGGTGTGGTCAGCTCCTGATTCGCCCGCATCGCATCGCGCGATCGCTCACGAGACCGCCGATGCGCTCGCCACCATGATGGAGCACACCGTGACCGAGGGGACGAGCTGGCGGGCCTTCCACGACATTCACGGGACGCCGTACCTTCCAGGAGTCACGGTAGCCGGCAAGACCGGGACGCTGACCGACGGAGAGACGCACCGCTACTACACGTGGTTCACCGGGTTTGCTCCGCTGCATTCGCAAGCCGGGATCCCGGAGGTCGCCGTCGCCGCCCTCGTCGTGAACGGCCCCAACTGGCAACTGAAGGCCAACGTGCTGGCACGGGAGGTCCTTCGCGCCTACTTCGCGTCGCGTGGCGCCCCGGGGATCACGAGGCCCAGCGTCGAGTCGGTCGCCCGCCATCGGAAGCGCTAGTCACCTCACGTCTTGAAGCAGCAGAAATACGAGACCGTCGTTCTCCGGGCCGCTGAAGACGGCATCTCCGCCGAGGCGGTCGCACACGAGCGCGGCGAGTGCCCACGCTGTCGATTCGTCCGTTGCGAATACCGACGTCGATAGCTCCCACATGTCGCGATCCGCGATGGCATCGACGAGCTCGGCGGAGGCGCGGCGGACGGGCTCGGGCACGTGCGGATTCGAGCCGCCCCACCCCCACGTGCGTGTCGCCGGAGCGAACGTGCCCACCAGCGCGGCACGGGCGCGCACCGGCGGTCGACCCGGAGGCGTGAACGCAATCGTGCCTTGCACGAGATGCGCCTGGTGGCTCGTCTCTCGCGTCACTCCGAACCGTGCCGCGAGCGCGTCGTTCTTGGCACGTAGTCCGGCGACGACGGCATCGCGCGCCCGGTCGAAGCCCACACTGGGCGTGTGTACCAGCGCCGGGAGCCACCCGAACCCTTCGCCCACGCGAACGAACGTGCCGCCTTGCACATCCTCGAGCTCGAGCCCGTCCAGCCCGCAGAGAGCCTCGGCAGCCTTGGCGAGCACGGGCAGCAGGGTGCGTACGCCCTCCCCGCCGAAGATGGCATCGACCCGCGTCTCGTCGCCCACGATCTCTTCGACGTCGATGTTGCTCACTGCCGGCTCGCCGGTCGCGCCGCGCCGCACCTCGACGAGAACGCGGCCCCACTCGTCCGCGGCGAGGTGCTCCCGGAGCAGCGCGCCAACGTCGGCGAGGATCTCCCGGCGCATCCGGGAGGCTTCAGCGGGGTCCATGCGCGCTACACGAAGAAGTCGGGGATGAGCTCGGCCCCGGGAACGGTCTGGTACTTGGCCAGGTCGGTCACACCGATGGATCGAAGCACGTCGTCGTCGACGAAGAAGTTTCCCGTACACTCGCGGCTCGGCCGGGTCAGGATCGCGTGGGCGGCGTCCGCCATGATCTCCGGGCTGCGGCTGCCGCGAACCGTCGCGTCGCCGCCCAGCAGGTTCTGCACCGCCGCCGTCGCGATCACGGTCCGCGGCCACAGCGCGTTCACGGCGACGCCCGCCGACCGGAATTCCCCGGCCATGCCGAGTACGCACAGGCTCATGCCGAACTTGGCCATCGTGTAGGCCACGTGCGGCGCAAACCACTTCTCCTGGAGGTCGAGCGGAGGAGAGAGGTTGAGGATGTGCGGGTTCTTGGCCTTCAAGAGGTGCGGCAGGCACGCCTGCGAGCACGCAAACGTCCCCCGCGTGTTGATCTGGTGCATGAGGTCGAAGCGCTTCATCGGCGTCGCCAGCGTGCCGGTCAGGCTGATCGCACTCGCATTGTTCACGAGGACGTCGATCCCCCCGAACACCGACACCGCCTTCTCGACCGCCGCCGCGACCTGATCCTCGGAGCGCACGTCGACGACGCAGGCGAGCGCGCGCCCACCCGCCTTCTCGATCTCCGCCGCCGCCGTGTGGATGGTGCCGGGGAGCTTCGGGTGTGGTTCCGCCGTCTTTGCCGCCACGACGACATTGGCCCCGTCCCTGGCCGCGCGAAGGCCGATGGCTAGCCCGATGCCTCGGCTCGCACCGGTGATGAAGAGTGTCTTTCCAGCAAGGGTGGTCATGGCTGGGCCATTGTAGGGTCCGCTCCGTGGATTGACACGGGAACATGGGGAACGAACCGTCCTCAAGAGGTGCGGAATAAAATCGCTTGAGCCCCGAGTAACGCTGGTAGTCTGACCCTTATGCGAATTTCCTGGTTTGTTGCTCTAGGGCTCCTTTCACTCTTGATCGGCGGTGCCGGCTGTTCGGCCAGCGTCACCGCCTCCACCGACGTCTGCTCCCCGGACTCGACCGTCGCCTGCACCGGCACCGACACGGGATTGAGCTGTACCGGCTCCGCGGTGCCTGACGCGTCCGACGACTGCGTCGCCGCTGCGGACGCGGATACCTACTGCTGCTCGAGCGGCGGCGGCACCATCGTGATCACGACCGGGTGCACGGTGGACACGACCGTCACCGGGTGCGCCGATCCCTCCACCGGATACTCGTGCACAGGCACCGTGCCGCCGGATCAGATGGATTCGACGCTCGAGTGCAGCATCGGGGTCGCCGACGCGACCGACGCCACCCTTCTGGACTACTGCTGCTTGACGGGCATCACGTTTACGGCGGGGACCTGCGCGCAGGATGACACCGTCACCTGCCCGACCCCCGGTTCGTTCGGGTTCTCGTGCGACGGCACCGACACTCCGGACATGGATGACTCGACCCTGACGTGCACCCCCGGAACCGCCGACCCCACGGACTTCTGCTGCATCAGCGGCGGCGGCACCTCGACCACCATCGTGATTACGACCGGGTGCACGGTGGACACGACTGTCACCGGATGCGCCGATCCTTCCACCGGATACTCGTGCACCGGGACCGACCCGCCGGACGAGGCCGACCCGACCCTCGAGTGCAGCATCGGGGTCGCTGACGCAACCGATGCCACGCTTCTCGACTACTGCTGCCTCACCGGCGTGACGTTCACGGCGGGTACGTGCTCGCAGGACGACACCGTCGGCGACTGCACCACGCCCGGTTCGTTCGGCTTCAAGTGCGCGGGCAGCGACACGCCCGACTCGGACGACTCGTCGCTGACTGGCTGCAGCACGGGGGTCCCGGACGCGGACGGAACGTCCACGGACTACTGCTGCACGAACTGAGACGACAGTCGCCACATCCGCCGTGGTCCCCCCTCGGGAACGAGGGGGGCCACCACGGTGGTCGCGCGAGCGGTCGATAGGAGAGCGCGTTCGCTGTAAACCCCTTACGGCAGCACTCCTCTAACTCGAAGCATGGCCATCACGCAGGCGCCGACGACGCCGGCCGCCACATCGTCCATCACGACCCCCCAACCCCCCGGCAGCCGCTCGAAGGCGCGAATGGGCCACGGCTTGGTGATGTCGAGCAGGCGAAAGAGCAGGACCCCGATGGCGACCGCGCGCCAGGACCAGGCCGCCATCGGAAGCATCGTGATGAGCATCCCGGCGACCTCGTCGACGACGACGACCTGAGGGTCCTTGTTCCCAAGCTCCCGCACGATCACGGACGCCGCCCAGACGCCCGCAAGGGTGACACCTACAGCGGTCGCCCCGACGCCAGCGGGGCCCCACCTTGCGACCAACCAGTACAGCGGAATTGCCCCCAGCGTGCCCACCGTGCCCGGCGCCTTCGGGGCGAGACCGCAGCCGAACCAGGTGCCGATCACCCACGCGGCCCTGCGGGACACCGGTCCGTCCGTCATGTGACCCTCCGGGCGATCGCGACGACAACCCCGCAGTAGAGCATCCCCGCCAGCGCATCGAGCACCCAGTGGTGGTCGAGGTAAACCGCCGAGAAAACCATCAGCGCGAGGAACGCCACGCTCGCTACCCGCCAGGGGAGCCGGAGGACGCCCCAACCTTCTGCCGCGACGAGGGTTGCGTACGCGACATGGAGGCTGGGCATGGCCCCAAAGACCGAGCTCGCGCGCCCGTACATCCCGGCGAAATAGGGAATGCCGAGGCGCGCGTCCACCCTCGCGAGCGCCGGCCCCTCACTCGCGGGGGCCAGGACGTCGATCGTGCAACCGTGCGCGTGGTAGTACCAGGGCGGCGCCGCAGGGTAGAGGTGGTACGTAACGAAGCCCGCAACGTTGAGCGCCAGAAAGCACCACGTGAACCGCAGCATTCGCGTGTAGTCGTGGACGTAGAGCCACACGGCGAACGCGATGCACACGAAGATGAACGTGGCGTAAGGCACCGCGCAGAGGGCGTCGAGCACGGGCGACGGGTGCGCCTGGAACCAGTCGTGAAAGGTGACGCGCTCGCCGTTCATCGAGACGCTGAACAGCGACAGCTCGTGCGCGCGAAGATCGCAAAGGTGGACTCGATCGGGGGACACGCCCACGTTCTTCACGACGCGCATCGAGTCGTAGAGCAACCCGACGAGCGCCACGGGGTAGACGCCGAGCAGCAGCTTCTTGGTGCGCGCCCCAGTCACGAAGAGGCCTGCGCCGAGCCCGATCGCGACGGCGTTTTCCCAGTGGAAGCGGCCTTGCGCGGCGGCCCAGCCCGCATGCACGACGAAGGGGAGCGGAACGAGGATGGTCCAGCCGGGCCACAGCGAGCGAAGGTGCCGCCAGAATTGCGTCAATTCGCTAGCCGTCGGCCGGCGCGCCCGCGTCGAGGGAAGCGTCGGAAGGTTGCTGGGGCTCGTCGGCCGCATCCGTGGCCTCCGTCTCCGCGGAGTCCGCGTCGTCCGAAGCGTCCTCATCGAGAGGCGTTCCCACGTCGGGCGGCCCCCCCGACTCCGGAGGTGCGCAATGCCACATGCGGTCGTCCCAGCAGTACCACTCGCCGTTGCAGTTGCTCTCCATCGTCAGGTAGCAGATGGCCCCCACCGTGCAGGGGGTCGGCGAGCAAAAGGGGCCCGAGATCGACGACGGCGACCCCGTGCTGGAGCCGCCGTTGCACGCCGCGACAACGACACCGGCCCCGAGTAGGGGGACGGCGAGCGCCGCACCGAGACGCAGCGCTAGCCGCCGCGAACGGTGCCCGCGGGCAGTGGACAGTCGGGCCATTGGATGCGTTTCGATAGTGTACTGCTACAACCTCCGTGTGGGAACGTCGCGCCCCCGCCAGCTCTTCGCCATCGGACTGACCGTCGTCCCCCTCGTCCTCGGTTGCACGCGGTCCACGAGCGCCCCGCCGGGCGAGCACACGGCGTTCCCCCAGGTGCAGTACCTCGGCGGCGGCCTTTTGGCGGCCCCCAAAGTCGTCACCATCACGTTCCCGGGGGACTCGATGACCTCGGATCTTCAGTCGTTCGGCCGGTCCGCCGCGTCGTCCTCGTGGTGGAACACCATCCGCGCGGGCTACTGCGAGACGCCAGGGAGCGGCACCTGCGTCGGTGACGGGCCGCCGGGGATCGACGTGGTCCTGACCGAACCACCCGCGGCGAGCTACACGGACTCCGAGACCGGGGGCCCCTCCACTCTGCAAACGTGGCTGACGGGCGCAATCGCGGACGGCACGCTCCCCAAGCCGGACGACAACCCCATCACGAACACCATCTACACGCTCTACTTCCCGTCGACGACGACGATCACTTTCGACGGGGTGCAGAGCTGCGCGAATACGGGCTTCGACGGCTATCACAACTCGATGACGATGGGTTCGCAGCAGATCGTCTACGCGGTCGTCGACGAGTGCGAGCCCCTCTACCCGGCCGACACCCCCCTTCAGGCCACGACGGTCACCGCGAGCCACGAGATCATCGAGGCTTCCAGCGACCCAAGCTCGCTTCTCTACCCGACCGCGCTCTCCTACGCCTACTACCTCGACTACACGAACCCGAGCACGTGGGGCTGGATAGACATCGAAGGCGGCGAGATTGCGGACATGTGCGTGGACCCGTTCGGCATGGGTCAAGACCAGACCACCGACGGCGCATTCACCGTTCAGCGGATATGGTCGAACACCCAGGCTGCCGCGGGACTCGATCCGTGCAACCCGATCCCCAGCGGCGAGACGTACTTCAACGCGGCCCCGAGGGAGACGGTCTTCGTCGTCGACGTGGGCGCCCAGACTACCTTCGAAGTCGACGCGTTCTCGGTCGCCCCGACGGCGCCTTGGACCCTCTCGGCACAGGACTGGAGCGCGTCGACCGCGTCGTACCTCTCGTTCTCGATCGCGGGCGGAACGCCGTCCAGCCTCGGGCCGCAGATCACCGTCAACGATGGATCGACCGTGGAAGTCACGGTCACGCTCCTCCAGGATCCGGGCTCTCTCGACACGGGCGAAGCCGACGGCGCCATCGTGTCGGCCTCGGGCGACCCGTCCAATCCGACGGCCCAGCACTACTGGCCGTTCATCGTCCTGTCGCCGGCCGACGCGGGAGACGCGGGGATTACGGCATCCGGAACGGCGAGGCACCGCGCCGGGCATTTTCACCGCTCGCCGCCGCGCCGGGCTCTGCGCGCGGGGCCCTACTGGAAGGGCTGGGCCGGGATGCCAGCCTGGAAATAGAATTTGAAGTTGCCGACGAGATGCCCGCGGCAAGGGGGCGGCGGACCGATGCCGCCCGGGCAGACCTCGCGAGGGTCCGCGAGGAAGAACTCGAAGGTCGCGGTGGTCAATCGCTGCTGCGCGTTCGACTCGTTCGGGTTCCCGTCGAACAGACTGTCGAAGGTGATCGTGCTCGTCCCGACCTTGGCGGGGACCCCTCCGCCCGGCGCAGGGCCCGCGTCCGCGCCGGCGGCGTCCACCCCGCCGTCGGCACCCGTGGAGCTCGTCGAGACGGGCGCTTCGCAATCGATCGAAACGTCGCCGGCTTCGGTGCGCTCGCACGTGCCGTCGGGGTTGAGGGACACGCTCATGGCGTACAGCGCCACGTTCTGCGTGCGGCAGGTGCGATTCAGGTAGAGCGACGCGTGGACGATGGAGGGAGTCGCCATCGGCTGGATCGGTACGCCGGGCGCCGCTACCCCCGCCGGCAGGGAGACGACGAGCGGGTCGTGGAGGAGGCTCGGGCGCGACATGCCGCCGGGGAGGGGGTCTCCACGGACCTCGCCGGCGTCATCGACCAGGATGGCGAGCCCGTCGCTGAACGTCTCGTTGTCACCGCCGTTCTGGACGCGAATCTGAAGCGCGTCGGTATTGGTCGGGGTGGTCGCCGTGCCGTACGTCGACACCGCCGCGAAGAAATTGGGATTGAGGTCGAAGGGACCCGCCCAGCAGTCCGGGACGTCGAGCGTCCCCGTCACGCTGCCTGTCCCGTTGCCCAGAGAGCATCCGGGTGCCAGCGATGTGGCGAGCCCCCCGACCAGGCCCAGGCAGACGAAGGGGCGGCGGCGAAGTCCCACGGCGAGCCAACCTAACGCACGGCGTCCGCCTGCGTCACCTCACTACTCGCCGCGCCGGCGGTTCCTCCCGGAGGATGTCCCGAAGGGCGTCGGCGAACGCGCGCAGGAAGTGGCCGTTCGAGTCCGACGGAGTCCGGCGACGGCGCGACGGCAGCGTCTGCTCCGTGGCTAGCTTCGGCGGCCCGTATCCGGCTCCCTTCGCCATGACCCGCATTCTGACCTCTCCACCGACAAAGAAAACCGCAAAAGGCTCCTTTGGCCAGTTTTCGTCCTACCTTCAACCATCCCTCAGGCAAGCCGCGAGAGCCGCGAGCGTGGCCTCCGCGTTCGAGAGCCCGTCACCCTCCGCGTTGGCGTCGAATCGGCGGGAGAGTCGCATGTCGGGTGTGAGCTTCCAGGCACCGTGCGAGGTGCGGATGAGGGCGGTGATCTTCGCAGGCTCGAGCGGCGTGTCGTTGTGGAGGTGCAACGTGACGACACGCGCGTTGGCCTCGCAGCCGAGGACGCGAAGCCGCCGCAGCTCCGTCTTGAGGGCCATGAGCTTCACCAGCCTGCGCGCCTCGTCGGGAGGTGCTCCGAAGCGGTCTTCCATCTCGGCGGCGATCTCGGAGACGTGAGCCTCGTCGGCCGCGCTCGCGAGGCGCTTGTAGAGAGAGAGGCGCACGCCCACGTCCGTCACGTACTCCTCGGGAAGGAGCGCCTCGACATCGAAGCTGAGCTCGGGATCGACGTCGTGGGTGACCTCTTCACCGCGCATCTCGTGCACGGCCTCGTCGAGCATCCGGCAGAACATGTCGAAGCCGACGCTCGCCACGTTGCCCGACTGCTCGGCGCCGAGCAGGTCACCCGCTCCGCGCAGCTCGAGGTCGAGCGACGCAATCTGAAAGCCGCTACCGAGCTCGGTGTGCCGCTCCAGGGCCTCGACGCGAGCACGCGCTTCGTCGGTCATGGCGTTCGTCGGCGGTACGATGAGGTAGCAGTAGGCGCGCTCCTTGCTTCGCCCGACGCGACCGCGCAGCTGGTAGAGTTGAGCGAGGCCGAAGAGGTCCGCGCGGTCGATGACCATCGTGTTGGCGCGCGGGATGTCGAGCCCGCTCTCGACGATCGCCGTCGACGCGAGCACGTCGTAGCGCCCGTCGACGAAGTCGAGCATCGCCTCCTCGAGGGCCGTCTCGCTCATCTGGCCGTGGGCCACGGCGATGCGCGCCTGCGGCACGAGCTCCTGGAGGCGCTGGGCCTTCTCGTAAAGCTTGTCGATGCGGTTGTAGACGTAAAAGCACTGGCCTCCACGCGAAAGTTCGCGCTGCACGGCCTCGCGCACCACTTGCTCGTCCCATCGCGTGACAATCGTCCGGACGGCCCGCCTGTCGACGGGGGCCGTGGTGATGAGCGACAGATCGCGGAGCCCCGTGACGGCCATCTGGAGGGTTCGCGGAATCGGCGTCGCGGTCAGTGTGAGGACGTCCACCTGAGCACGCAGTTGCTTGATGCGCTCCTTGTGCGCCACGCCGAAGCGTTGCTCTTCGTCGACCACCAGGAGACCAAGGTGCTTGAAATGCACGTCCTTGGAGAGCAGGCGATGCGTCCCGACGACGACGTCGACCTTGCCCTCCTTCATGCCGAGCAGGGTGTCCTCCTGCTCCTTCTTGGTCTGAAACCGCGACAGCGCCCGTATGGTGATCGGGTAGCCGGACATCCTGGCCTCGAACGTCCGGAAGTGCTGCTGTGCGAGCACCGTCGTCGGACACAACAGCGCGACCTGCTTGCCGCCCATCGCGACACGGAACGCGGCCCGCAAGGCCACCTCGGTCTTTCCGAAACCCACGTCGCCGCAGACGAGACGGTCCATCGGGCGGGGTGACTCGAGGTCTTTGTTCACGTCGCCGATGGCGCGCGACTGATCCGCTGTCTCGTCGAACTGGAATGTGGCCTCGAACGCGCGGTAGTCATCGTCGGACGGCTGCAGGGCGTCTCCGGGCAGCGCCTGCCGCTCTGCGTAGAGGCGCAGGAGCTCGTCGGCCATCTTGCGCACCTCGCGCGCGACGCGAGCCTTCGTGCGCGCGAACGTGCTTCCACCCAGCTTGTCGAGCTTGGGCTGCGCGTGCTCCCCCCCGACGTACTTCTCGAGCTGGTTCAGCCGCCAAACGGGCAGGTAGAGCTTGTCTCCGCCGCCGTATTCGATCGCGATGAGATCGACCGTGAGGCCTGCCACGTGCTTGTGCACGAGCCCCTGGTACCGGCCGATCCCGTGCTCCGCATGCACGACGTAATCCCCAGGCGAGAGGCTGCGCAGGTCCTCGAGGAAGGGACGCGCGGCGTCCACCGACCCGGCCGCGCGCTCTCGGCGCCGGTGCGCGCGGGCGCCGAAGATCTCTTCCTCGGTGACGAGAACGAGCCCGTCCGCGACGAGGACGACCCCTCGCGCGAGCGGCCCCACGACGACTTGAAGATCGGCCGCTCCTTCGTCGAGCCACGCGGGATCGAAGGTTCCGAGCCGCGCCCGGCACTCGACCCCCTGATGGCGCAAGAGCATGACGAGGCGTTCGGCCTGCGTCTGGGCGCGAGCCGCAAGGAAGACGCGCAGGCCGTTGTCGCGCCAGTGGGCCACCCGCCGCACGAGCGGGGCGAGCGCCGCATTCTTCCCGCGGGACGCGCGGGCCGCCTTGACCGCACGCGTGAGGTCATCGTGGCCACGCGATGCGAGATCGAGCGGGTCCCGCGCAGTCTCGAAGGCGCTCATGCCTCCCTCGGCTTGGCCTGCGACGGGCGTGCGATGGAGGGCGACGACCCGACGTGTCCGCACGGCCACTGCGATATCGTCCTCATCGGCGTAAAACGCTAGGGCGAGGAAGGACGGACCGGCGCGCGCCTTCTGCTCGGCGTCGCTTCTCCCGCGCGCAATCTCGTCGCGCACCGCGCGTGTCACGGCAGGCGGGTCCTCCAGGACCACGACGGCGTCGCCTGGCACATAGGCGAGCATCGAGTCGAGCTCCTCGTAATACGCCGGCAGAAACGCCTCGGCCCCGAAGAACGGGCGACCGTTGACGATGTCGTCGACGAGCGCGCGAGTCTTCGTCGTCGGCCAGTCGATCATCTCGGCCAGCTGCGTCACCCGCTCTCGCGCGCGGGCCACGGTCCGGTGGTCGAGGATCGCCTCGCGCGCCGGCGGCATCCATAGCTGCTTGAGCTCGGGCGCCGACGGGAGCGTCTTCTGATCGATGGGGTCGAATGCCTTCATCGAGAGCACGAGCTCGCCATAGAGCTCGACGCGGACCGGCACCGCACTAGACGGAGGCCATACGTCCAGCAGGGCCCCTCGCACGGCAAAGCTCCCGGGGTCCTCGACCACCGGGACCCGCAGGTATCCCGCGTCGGACAGGGAGCGCAGCAGCGCGTCGCGATCGATCTCCGACTCGGCGACGACGAGAGTGGCTCGACTGGCCAACTCTTTGCGCGGGACGACCTTGCGCGCGAGCGCCGCTGCCGGGACCAACAGCACGCGCCACGGTCGGTCCTGCGCAAGGTGCGACAGCGTGGCGACGCGGCTCATCGCCGCCCGGCGGTCTGGGCTCACGTCGGCGTACGGCGACGATTCGCCAGCGGCAAAGACGAGCACGTCCCCCTCCCCCGTCTCCTCGGCGTCGCCGTCGATCGCACCGCGGACGAGAAAGGCCAGGTCTTGCGCGGCTCGCCTCGCGGAGTCGAGGTCGTCGGTGACGAAGACGGCGCGGCGTCCCTCGCGGGCAATGGCGGCCACGACCGCAGCCCCCGCACACCCTCGAACGCCGGCAATGTCCAGCCGGCCGCCGGCGGCGAGAGAACGCACCCTCTCGACCACGTCGCGCAGTCGGGCTGCCACGACGCCTTCGGGCGCGAGAAGAGGCGGCAGGGGCTCCAGGGGCTCGGCGACCGCTGGGAGCGGCGCGAGCTCCTCCGCCGTGAAGCCCGTGTGCTCCTCGAGCGTCGAGGTCAAGTGCGAGGAGTCCGGCATGAGGTGCGCGCCTTGCCATAGAGCGCGCGCACCAACCGCGCAAACGGTCGGCCCCGACAACGCATGGACCTGGTACGACTCGGTGCCGGGAGCAATGTGCGCCTACCGACTCCGGTAGCAGCGCGCGCCACGATTGCCACAAGGGGCGGACTTTACCTCGGTGGATGGATCCCGCGGACGACCCTCTCGGCGCACGAGGTGCGCAAGCCAATGTCCAAAGTTCGCGCATAACATTGCGCAGGTCGAGCAACGAATGGACATTGAGCAGGTACGTGCCCATCGATTACGCCACGGTAGCGGTGGCACGTGACTCGCACTGACGGCCCCGAGGCGTCGCCGTCGCCAGACCCTAAGGAGTCAAAAATGACAGTTACATCGCGTATTCTGACGCCTCTTTGCATGTCCGCTGTCGTTGCATTCTTCGCGTGCGGCGGCTCTTCGGACTCGCAAGGGCCTCCTGCCACCTTCGGCAGCTCGTCAGGCAACGTGAACAACTCCGAGAACGCCGACGGCGGCTCCGACGGTACGACGGGAAATGCGTCCTCCTCGGGGGGCAACTACAACAACGGTTCCTCGGGCGGCGGCTCCTCCTCCTCTTCCTCCTCCGGGGGGGGCGCCTGCACGGCGGCGTGTTCGGTTGACAGCGATTGCCAGAGCGCTTGCTCTGCCGCTCCTTCGGGATCGAGCAACTGTTGCGCGGGCGGCATGTGCTACATGTACGCAGGCGACTCGTGCCCGACCGAGTCGGACGCCGGCTCCGTCGAGTGACGACCGCGGTTCGCTGAGCGGTCCCGCCGTCTACCGAGACGGCGTTTAGGGAGACGGCAGGGTCGGCGCGGACGTCGCCGGTGCCTTCGTGACTTTCACGCGCAGCCGCGTGACGCGCCGGCGACTGATCCCGGTGACCTCGGCCGTGGCTTCGGACGAGAGATTCACCTTGTCTCCGGCCCTCGGCAGGCGTCCGAGGAGCTCGACGACGAGAGCGCCCACGGACTCTCCCAGCTCCTGCTCCTGCACCATGACGCCGATGGCGCGGAGCTCCTCCATCGACGCGCGTCCCTCGACCTCCCAGACATTCTCGGCGCCAGGCAGTTTCACGACTCTCTGCGGCTCCTCATCGAACTCGTCGCGTATTTCGCCGACGATCTCCTCCAAGAGATCCTCCATCGTCACGATGCCGCTCGTTCCGCCGTACTCGTCGACCACCACCGCGATGGGGACCTGCTTGCGTTGCATCTCGCGCAGCACGTCGACCCCACTCTGCACCTCCGGGACGAAGAGGACGTCTCTTCTCAGCGGCCGGAGATCGGGCAGCGTCTCGGCGTCGGGGTGAAGGAGGAAGTCCTTCGCGTAGAGATAGCCCGCCGCCTCGTCGAGCGATCGACCCTTCGTGAGCAGGATGCGCGAGTACTGATGCGAGCGCACGAAAGCGTGCGCGTCGCGACCCGTCGTCTCGATGGGAAGCGAAACCACGTCGACTCGCGGGACCATCGAGTGCCGCGCTGCGCGCTGCGAGAAACGCATCACGCGCTCGAGCAGCTCCGCCAGCGCCCGACCGCGCGGCGATCGGGCCACGCTGGCGGCGAGGATCGCGAGGATCTCGTCCTCGCTGAAGCGTCCCTCGACGCTGGCCACGTCCGGCGAGAGGCCGACTTGCCGCAGGATGAGCCTCGACGATCTCTCGAGCAGCCAGAGTACCGGCAGAAAGGTGTAGAAGACGGCGCGAAGAGGGATCGCGGCCGCGAGCGCCGTTGCTTCGGAGCGCTGGATCGCCACGAGCTTGGGGACGAGCTCACCGAGGAGCACGTGGGCAAAGGTGAGGATCCCGAAAGCGAACACATCGACCACGACGTGGACCGCGCCCGCCGCGGGGGCGCCGGAAAGCCGAAGTGCCGCGCGGTCGATCAGGGCCGCGACCGCAGGCTCTCCGGCCCAGCCGAGCCCGAGGCTGGCGAGCGTGATGCCGAACTGGGTGACGGTCAGGTATCGGTCGAGACGGCCGACGATCGATTCGGCGACGATCGCCTTGCGGTCGCCGCGCCTGGCCCGTGAGTGGAGCTGCGTCGCGCGGACCTTGACGAGCGCGAACTCCGCAGCGACGAAAAAGCCGTTGAGCCCGATACAGAACGCGGCGACGGCGAGACCCCACACGAGGTGAAAGCTCTATCACGACCGCCGAAGCCTGTAGCCTGGGGCCAGGGCAACGGGAGCCAGCCACCGCGTGTCGGACCACGACGTTCTCACATTCCTGCTCGCTCTCGCGGCGATGCTGGGCTCCGCGCGTCTCCTCGGCGAGCTCGGACGACTCATGGGCCTTCCCCTGGTCGTCGGCGAGATCGGCGCCGGGATCCTGCTCGGACCGACGGCGCTCGGACGCATCGCCCCAGGGGCGCAGAGCTGGCTTTTCCCCTCGGGCACGCCGGAGGCGATGATCGGCGCCTACACGGCCGTGGCGGTGGTGCTGCTGCTCGTGGTCGTCGGGGTCGAGGTCGACCTCAGCGTCCTCCGGCGGCGGGGTCGGACCGCGCTTGTGACGGGTCTTCTCGGGATCCTTCTGCCGATGGCTGGTGGGGTCGCACTCGGGCTGCTCCTGCCCGCGTCGGACCTCGTCGACCCGTCGCGCCGCATGATGGTCGCGATGCTCCTTGGCGTCGCCCTCAGCATCTCCGCGCTGCCGGTCATCGCCAAGACGCTCCTCGACCTCGGGCTGTTCAAGTCGGACGTCGGGCTCCTCGTGATGGCCGCGGCGATGATCGACGACCTCGTCGGCTGGCTCGCGCTGTCACTGCTCCTCGGGCCTTTGCGCGGCGGCGGCGTCGACCTCGGATCGTTCGGGCGCACGGTCTTGCTCGCGGCCCTCTTCGCGACGGCGCTGCTCCTCGTCGGCCGGAGACTCATCGAATCCGTGGTGACGCGCCTCGAGAGCACCGGAACGGCCGCCGCCGGAACGGGGCGAGTCTTGTCCCTGGTGATCCTCCTCGCCCTCTTCGGAGCCGCCGCGACGCACGCCATCGGCCTGCACGCCGTGTTCGGAGGCTTCGTCGTCGGCCTGACGGTCGGCGCCGCGCGCGTCAAAGAACGCACGCGCATGGTCATCGAAGACTTCGTCGTCAACATCTTCGCGCCTGTCTTCTTCGCATCGATCGGCCTCCGGGTCGACTTCGTCCACGCCTTCGACGCGCGGCTGTGCGCCTTGGTCATCGTGGTGGCGACCCTTCCGAAGCTGCTCGGCTGCGCGCTCGGAGCTCGCCTAGGAGGGATGAAGTGGCGGCAGGCGGCGGCGGTCGGGTTCGGCATGAACGCGCGCGGGGCGATGGGGATCATCTTGGCGGCCATCGCGCGAAACGCCGGGCTCCTCCGCGATCAGATGTTCGTGGCCCTCGTCGTCATGTCTCTCGCGACGTCGCTGGTGAGCGGGCCGGCCATGAAATGGCTCCTTTATCGCGAGGAAGCGGAAGAGGACGTCGTGACGCTCCTCCGACGCGGCGCCTTCGTGGCGGATCTGCACGCGAGCACGCCGAACGAGGCGATCGCCGAGCTCGTTCGAGCCCTCGGGTCGCTTCTCACCGGCGTCAAACGAAGCGCGCGGAGCGCCGTGCTGGAGCGCGAGCTCGTCGCCCCGACGGGTCTGGGCGACGAAGTGGCCATTCCGCACGCCGCGGTGGAGGGGCTCGCGCGACCCCTTCTCGCGCTCGGACGCGCGCCGCGTGGGATCGACTTCGACGCTCCCGACGGCCGCCCGGCGCGCATCGTGTTCCTCCTGCTGTTCCCCCCCAAGGCGTACGCCGACGAGCTGCGGATCCTCGCGTCCATCGCCCGCGCCACGTACGACGCACGCGCGCGCGAGGACCTCATCGCAGCCGCGACCCTCGACGAGGTGACCCGCGTCTTGGCGCACAGCGCGAAGCGGACCCGAGAGTCCCAACGGCCGCCGTCGCAGACGGACGAGGCAGACCCGGCCGGTTGACTCGGGTCGCGGTGTTAAGAGAGAGATTCTCGCGTGCGCGAAGACGCTCCGAGCTTCACGGCGGCGATCGTGGCTGCCATGCGCGGGCTCGGGGCGTTCCTTCCAGCCCGTCTGCGTCTCGTGGACGACCCGTACGGCCTTCGCTTCGCGGGTCGGCTGAAAGGCCTGCGCGAACGCCGCCCCCTCGAGCGCGGGTTGCGGCTCACCTCGCGGGCATGGATGCGGGGGCGGCTTCGCAACTTCATCGTGTACATGCAGCTTCGCACGCGCGTCATCGACGACGACGTTGCAGCCTTCGTCGCGTCCGGCGGCCGGCAGCTCGTGCTCCTCGGCGCCGGCTTCGACACCCGGGCCTGGCGTCTCGGTGCCCTCGCCGATGTGGCGGTCTTCGAAGTCGATCACCCGGCCACGCAGGCGAAAAAGCGCACCCTCATGCAGAAAGACACCCCCCAAGGAAGCGTGGCCTTCGTTCCGTGGGACTTCGAACGCGACCCGCTCGACCAGCTCCACGCCCGCCTGGGGCTCGACGGACATGATGCGCGGGCTCCGACGATGACGATCCTCGAGGGCGTTCTGCCGTATCTGACCGAAGAGACGGCGGCGTCCACCTTCGGGGGCATTGCTCGCTATTCGGCTCCCGGGTCACCTCTCGCCTTCACCTACTCGGAGAAGGCTCTCATCGAAGCCAAGGCGAGCTCGAACCAGCGCAAGGTGCTCCGGCTGCTCGGCGAGCCGTTCCGCTTCGGCTTCGACCCCAGCTCCTTGTCCGAATGGCTCGAAGACCGCGGTTTCGCGCTCGAACGCGACGAGTCTGCCCTCGCCATTGCGGCCCGGCTCCTCGGCACCGACGGCAGCCGCCTGACGGACGGAGACCCTGCAGGGCGGCATTTTGCCCTCGCGCGGCGGCGCCGTTAGCGAGCCAGAGGCGATGACCGCCGAGGGTAAGGCCGTTGTGCCATTTCGTGTCGACACTGACGCGGGTGGCGCGTCCTACCCCTCCACACAATGCTCTTTCGTAGCGATTCCTCACGCTGGCCCGGACCGTGCTGAGTCATGCTGTTAAAAGTAGAGGGAGAGAGGGTCATCATGAGGAAGGCTTTGCTTGCATCGGCACTGGGGGCGACGGTGGCCTTGGTCGCGGCGACCGCGCGAGACGCGCGCGCGTGCGGCGGGTTCTTCCTGCCCCCGACCCAGAACGGGTCGGTCGCCAGTGACCACCGGATGATCTTCGCGATGTCGCCCCAGCAGACGACGCTCTACGACGAGATCGAATACGCGGGGTCGCCGTCGTCGTTCGCGTGGGTGCTCCCCATCCACGGCACCGTCACGGTCGCACTCAGCTCCGACATCCTCTTCCAGGCCCTCGACCAGGCGACCGCGACGACCATCGTCGCACCCACGCTGCCGGCCTGTCCGTCGTGCGGGTGCGCTACGCCGAACGAGAGCTTGGGCGGCGGCGCTTCCGGGAGCAGCTCCTCGGGCGGCGCATCCGTCATGGTCCTCGAGCAGGAGGTCGTCGGCCCGTACGACACCGTGCAGCTCGCCTCGACCGACCCGATGGCGCTCACCGCCTGGCTGGATGCGAACGGGTACGCCATCCCGACGAACGTGGCGCCGATCATCGGCGAGTACGTGCAGGAAGGGTTCAACTTCCTGGCGATGCGCCTCGCGCCGGGGCAGGGCGTGGAGGCGATGCGACCCGTGAGCGTGACGTCGGCGGGGGCCGGCCTGTCGCTGCCTCTGCGCATGGTGGCCGCGGGAACGGGGGCGACCGTCGGCATCACGCTGTGGGTCATCGCGACCGGCCGCTACGAGCCGATGAACTTCCAGACGTTCACGATCTCCGGATCCGATCTGACGTGGGACTGGTCCGCAGGCAGCAGCAACTACGCAACAGTGCAGGCCAGCAAGGAAGCGGCCCTCGGCAACGCGGCCTGGCAGATCGAAAGCTCGCTCAGCTTGTCGCCTTTCCAGATCGAGAACGCGGTTCTCGCGGACCCGGCCGACGCCGACTACCTCCCCGTTCCCGCGGGCGGGCAGGATGCGGACTCGGGAGCGGACGCGGAAGCCGACGCGGGAGGGCTCGCCGGCCCGACCGAGACCGCGGAAGAGGTCCGCCAGCAGGACCTGGCGACGTGCTTCCCGGGCAGCAACGCGACGGAAGTCCAGATTACCCGGATGCGGGCAGACCTGTCGCAGGCCGCACTGGCGAATGACCTGGTCCTGCAGGCGTCGGCGGACCAGAGCCAGCTGTCGAACATCTACCAGGTGACGATGTCGGTGAACGAGCCGCCGTGCCCGTCGTTCGACCCGTCGAACTGCGCTTGCGGACCGACGGGGTCCAGCGGCGGATCCAGCAGCGGAGCGTCCGGCAACCCCGGCAGCGGAACGACGACGACCGCCGCGCCCGGAAAGCAGTCGTTCGGGTGTTCGGCCGCGCCCAGCGAGTCGAGCGGCGGGGGCCTCGAGCTTGCTCTCGCGGGCATGGTCGGCGCCGCGCTCGTTCGCGCCCGCGCCCGTCGAAAGCGGTAGGGTCACCTCGCAGGAAGCGCGAGCTCCACGACCGGGACGCCCGCTTCGCCGCCGGCGAGGTACCCGTAGCGAGCGAAGTTGCCCATCACTCGCGCCACGTACTCGCGCGTCTCCTTGAAGGGGATGCGCTCGACGAACGCGTCCAGCTCGAGACCCTGCGCTCGGGATGCCCATCGTTCGATGGACTCCGCACCCGCGTTGTACGCAGCCACCGCGAGCGGAACATCGCCGTGGAACTCGTCCAGCAGCTTGCGCAGCAGGCGGCCGCCGATGCGAAGCGCGAAGGGAGGACTCGTCAGGCGCGCGTCGTCCGCCGGCAGGCCGAGCTCCTCGGAGACCGTCCTCGCGGTCTCCGGAAGGAGCTGCATGAGGCCAACCGCCCTCGCGGGCGAGACGGCGTCCGGGTCGAAACCGCTCTCCTGACGCGCCACGGCCCATAGGAGACCCGGTGGCAGCTTCTCGGTCGCCTCGACCTCTCGGACGGTGTCGGCGTACGGCGACGGGAACGCGCAGTCCCATGCCCAGCGCGTTTGAGGACTCGGAGCCGCGGCGAGCAAGGCGGACGGCACCGATTGCGCGACCTGATAGCGGCGTCGCGCGCGCCCGAGCTCGCCGTACGCGGAGCACAGGGCCTCGAGGGCGCGCCCTCCGACGCCGCTCGTCACGGCGCTCTCGCGGTCGCGCAGGGCGAGCTCCGCGTCGCTATCCAGGCCGAGCTGGTGCAAAAGACCCGCGGGTGGAGGGAGCAACCCGACCGCGAGCGGCGGTGGACTGGACGCCGCGACATCCGGCGGATCGATCGGCGCCGGAAGTGCCGCCCCCGCCTGGGCGAGCCTCGCGCGCGCGACGAGCGCGGGCCAGGAGAGCGGCCGCGACCGCGCCACGTCCGTCCAGCGCGCGATCGCATGGGATCGATCGCTGTCACGAAGCGCCGCCAGGGCAGCCATGTCGGCCATGCGCGCACTGAGCACCGGCTCGCCCTCGTCCTCGACGAGTCGCTCGAACGCCGTGCGCGCGGCCTTGACCTCGCCGTCCTCAAGCTTGCAGAGCGCGCCGTCTCGTCTCGCGTCCCGCACGTCGTCCTCGGCGCCTTCGCGGACCGGAGGGCGGAGATACGCGTCGAACCCCCTCGCGCAGGCCCGCCACTCGGCGTGCAGCATTCGCAAGTACGGAACGAGGAACGCGGCCTGCCGCGCCCACGTCGACCTCGGGAAGCGACGCTCGACGTCCTCGTAACCGCGGATGGCCTCCTCGTCACGATCCGCCCGAGAGAGCGCGCGTGCCGCGTGAAATGCGTCCTCGGCCGCGCCGGGCCCTCCGACTCCGGCACACTCCTCGAGGACTTTGGCCGCTTCGCCCCAGCGACCTCGCGCCCGGTACAACGCCATGCCACGAGCGCGCCCGCGCTCCAGGTTGCCCACCGCCTCTGCCCCAGGAGCCCCCGGGGCGAGATCGATCGCGTGGAGCGCCTCGTCCGCGTGTCCGGCGTCGGACAGCACGCGAGCGCGCGCCATCAGTTCGGACGCCGTGAGCGGGTGCTTCGGATCGATTCGCGCCAAGAGGGCCAGGGAGTCGGCGGCGGCAGGCAGATCGGATCCCTGGACCGCGAGCCATCGGGCGTCTGCCCGCTCGGAGTCTCCAGCGGGGTCCGCGAGCCGGACGCGGAGGGCGCGCGCCTCGGACTCCTGAGGCCGCGTGCGCTTGTCGTTGGACAGGACGCGATCGGCCGCCGCACGCGCCCGGCGCGCATCCTTCGCCTTCTCGAAGGCCTGCGCCGCGTCGAGCTGCGCGGCGGACCCCGCACGCGAAGAGAACCACTCTCCCGCCTCGGCGTACGGCCCTACGGCAAGCCTCGCCTCGGCGCGGCGACGAGCGATGTCGTCGGCAAGCAACGGAAGGGTTGTCTCGAGCCCGTCGAGCAGGGGCAGGACTGCGCCGCTGTCCCCGCGCGCCAGCGCGACTCGCGCGCGGAGGTACCTTAGCTCCGGGCGAGCCCGATCCGCGTCCGGAAGGGCCTCGAGCGCTCTCCACGCCGAATCCCATCGTTCGTCGCGGACGAGGCCCGCCCATTGGACTTCGCCGGCGACCGGCGGGATCGGCGTCGCCAGGACCAGTGGAGCGTCGGAGCCCTCGGCCGCCGGCTCGGCAGCAGGGGATGCGTGCGTGCGGCCGCAGGCGACGACGAGCACGAGCCCGAGCGGGCGCAGGTCGCGGCCAAATGGCCTGCGATCACGTCCAGACATGGAACCCTCCGCCGCCCGCCCATCCAGCCGCGCGCGTGACGCCGCTCGCGTCCTCGCCGTCGACCACGCGACGCAAGCGCGGAATGGAGAGCGTGTCCACGTGCGCACCTTGCTCGATGCCGATCCATTGCCGGCCCATCTTCTGGGCGACCGCGGCCGTCGTCCCACTGCCGAGGAACGCGTCGAGCACCCAGTCGCCGGGCGCCGTCGACATTTCGAGGATCCGCGCGAGGAGCTTCTCGGGCTTCTTGTTCCTCACGAAGCGTGCGCCCCCCTCCCTCGCGATGCCCTGGAACGCGACGTCGTCCCACACGTTGGTGAGCGGCTCGACGAGCACGCGGCGCCCATCCCGCTCGACGACCTTGTCGGACAGAAAGAGGATGCGGTTGCCGCCTCGAAGCAACATGTCCTTGCGGCCGTTTCGGGCGAGCCGCAGGACGCGGTCCGGCTCGAGGCGGGACCTGTCGATGAGCGCACGAGCGGCGCCGCTCACGGCCTCGTAGCGAGGCTGTGCGAATCGAACGACGTGGCCCGCGTGTGCAATCGCGTACCCTTCCACCTCGCTCCGCGAAGGATGCCCCACGGCGCGCCGGACATGGGCGGCGAGCGTCTCGAAGCGCCAGCCGTCGATCGCATCGTCCGGGTTCTCGAGCCACGTCGAGTACGCGCGGTCGTATCGCGCGCGCTCTCGGACGAGAGGGTTGTACCGCCAGCGCGCGCGGTCCTTCGCGTACACGAGCAGGTAGTCCGTCACGTTGACGGGGCCGCGGTTGACGGCCTTGTGCCCCGTCGCGGCGCTGCGTACGACCGTGACGGTGGACACGCGATGCTCGCGCCCGTACGCCCGGTCCATCTCGAGCTGCAGCGTGCCGAGCTCCGTGTCGTCGATCTCGACGAAGATGGCGCCGTCCTCGGCCAGAAGGTGGCCCGCTGCCTCGAGCCGGTCGCGGATCATGGCTCGCCAGGCGGCCGGATCGAGCGAGTCTGCGTACTCGGTGAAGCGCCTGCCCGAATTGAACGGCGGGTCGAAGTAGACGCAGCGAAACCTGCCGGCGAAGCCTGCGCCGACGAGCCTCTTCATCGCGTCCAGGTTCTCGCCGACCACGATCGCGTTCGCGCTCCGGGGGTCTCCGTACGACCGCTCCGGGTCGCGCTCGAAGCCGCGCGGCGCCAACGCGGCAGAGGCACGCTCCGGGTCGAGCCGCATCGGTGCGGGCAAGCTTATCGCCAATCTCGGCGGCGGCGGTTACGCTCTCGGCGTCGCTCTGCCATGCCGGTCGCCCCAAGCATCACTCTGCCGCGCGCGTTCGGCCGCTACTTGATCTTCGATTTCATCGGGAAGGGAGGGATGGCGGAGATCTACCTTGCGCGCCAGAAGACCGAGCTTGGCGCGGCCCGGCGGTGCGTCGTCAAGCAAATCCTCCCCGAGCTCGCGAACCACTCGTCGTTCGGAGACATGCTCGTGCACGAGGCGAAGCTCGCGGCGCGCCTCAGCCACGCCAACGTGGTGCAGGTGTTCGACCTCGGCCGTGCCGACAATCGCCTCTTCATCGCGATGGAGTACGTCGAGGGGTTCGACCTGAACAATCTCCTGCGGCGCTGCGCCCGCGCGAACGTACCCCTCCCCGTCGAGCTGGCCGTGCACGTCGTACGAGAAGCGCTGAAGGGCCTGGACTACGCCCACCGCAGGACGGACGACGAAGGGAAGCCCCTCGGCATCGTGCACCGCGACGTGTCGCCCTCGAACCTCCTCGTCTCGTTCGAGGGCGAGGTCAAGGTGTGCGACTTCGGTATCGCCCGCGCGAACGATGCGATCTCGAACGGATCGGCGCCGCACGAGCTCGACGAGGCCCTCAAGGGCAAGGCCGGATACATGAGCCCGGAACACGCCCGGGGCGAGTCGGTCGATGCGCGGTCGGATGTGTTCGCGGCGGGAATCGTCCTCTGGGAGCTGGCCGCCGGCCGGCGCATGTACAAGACCGGCGAGGGGCGGGCGAGCCTCTTGGAGCAGGCGCGGCGCGGGGAGCCGCCCGCTCTGCCCGAGAACGGGCTCCCGTCGGAGGACAAGCTGAGGGCCCTCCTGGCGACGGCGCTCGCACCCAATCGAGCCGCGCGCTACGCCTCGGCGGCCGCCATGCAGCGAGCCCTGGACGACTACGCAGCGAGTGCCGGCCTGATACCCAGCCCTCTCAAGCTGGGCGAGTGGCTCGAGAAGTCCCTCGGCGAGGACATCCTCGCACAGCGACGAGCGCGCGAGCGTGCGGCGGCCGCGCTCGAGCGCGGCGCCCCCGTGGTGCTCGAGGCCGTGGCGGCCTCCCTTTTGGCCACCGCGACCACACGCACGGCCGAGACCCCCCTCGCTCCCGTCGTGCAGGCTACGACCTCGCCGCCAGAGCCAGACCCCCTGCCTCCCGAGCCACCGCGATCGCCGCCGTCCACCCAGACCCGTGGGCTCCCGGCCATCGCCGTGATGGCTGCCGTCGCGCTCGTGGCCCTCGCCGCGGTCGTTGCGCTGGCCATGCGCTAGCAGAGCGGGATGCTCCTCGCCGACATCGCGCTCCCCGTTCCGATCGCGCGGGCGTTCACCTACAGCGTGCCCGAGGCGTTCGCGGCGCGGACGGCTCCTGGGGCGCGCGTCCTCTGCGCCCTCGGCGCCCGTCGCGTCGTGGGGGTGGTGCTGGCGGTCCGCGAGGGCGAGCCACCGCCGCGCGTCAAGGCGATCACGCGCGTGATGGACGACGAGGTCGCCGTACCCGCAGAGCTCTTGGCTTTCCTGAAAGACCTGGCCACTTACTATTTCGCTCCCATCGGAGAGGTCGTGCGGCTGGCCCTTCCACCCGTGGACAGGGAGACGGCGCGGGAGCTGGCCGCACCCATGCTCTTCCAGGACGCCCGCGGCGTGGCGGCTCCCCGAGTGCAGTGGGTGGCGGCGACGGATCGCACCGAGGCCGCGGGATCGCTGCGCGGACAGGCGGCGGCCATCCTCGCCCACGTGCGCGCGACCGGCGCCGAGCCGCTGGCCCAGCTCGAGAGACGCTGGGGCAATGCCCGGGCGGCCACCAAAAAGCTAGCCGGCCTGGGCCTCGTGACGATCGATGCCCGGGACGCGCCGGCCGACGCACCTTTCGCCGAGGCCGAGGCTCGCGACGTGGCCCAAGACGCGACCGCCTCCCAGACGGCCGCGATAAGGGCCATCGGAGAAGCCCTGCGCTCGGCGCGTCCCGGTACCTTCCTCCTGCACGGCGTCACCGGTAGCGGCAAGACCGAGGTCTACCTCCGGGCCATCGCGACCGCGCGCGAGGCGTCACACGGCTCGATCGTGCTGGTGCCCGAGATCGCCCTGACTCCGCAGCTCGTCCAACGCTTCCGCGCGCGTTTCGGCGACGACCTGGCGGTCTTGCACTCGGCCCTGACGCCGCGCGAGCGCCACGCCATGTGGCGGCGGCTTCACGCCGGGGAGGTCGACGTGGCCATTGGGGCCCGCAGCGCGCTCTTCGCTCCCGTGCGCGCGCTCGGGCTCATCGTGGTCGACGAGGAGCACGATTCGAGCTTCAAGCAGGAGGAGGGCGTCCGCTACCACGCGAGGGACATGGCGATCTTGCGCGCGCACAAGGTCGGGGGCGTCTGCGTCCTCGGCAGCGCGACGCCGTCGCTCGAGAGCGAGCACCTCACGCGCACGGGACGCGCGACGAAGCTGCGCCTGCCCGAACGTGCCCGAGCCCAGCCATTGCCGCACGTCGACATCGTGGACCTCCGGCGAATCGGCCCCGGGCCCACCGGGGACCGTCGCATCAGCTTGCCGCTGTTCCGCGCGATCGAGAGCGCGCTCGGCGCGGGCGAACAAACGATTCTCTTCTTGAACCGCCGCGGTTTCGCCCCGAGCGTGAGGTGTGAAGCGTGCGGCGAGATCGCCACCTGCGCCGCGTGCTCCGTCGCCCTCACGTTCCACAAGCGTTCGATGAATCCAGGTTCCTTGCACGGGGTCGTGCGGTGCCACTACTGCGACTACGAGGCCCCTCTCGCGTCCCGATGCCCCAAGTGCTCGGCGGAGGCGCTCGCGCTGGAAGGCGTGGGGACGGAGAAGCTCGAAGAGACCCTCTCGCTCGCCTTCCCGACCGCGAGGGTGGCGCGACTGGACCGCGACGTGGCCAGCGGCAAGAAGGTGGAAGCCGTGCTCGCCCGGGTCCGCGGGCGTGAAGTCGACATCCTCGTGGGCACGCAGATGGTCACCAAGGGCCATGACCTTCCGAACGTCACACTCGTCGGGGTCATCAACGCCGATGCGGCCCTCAGCATGCCCGATTTTCGTGCGAGCGAGCGCGCCTTCCAACTGCTCGTGCAGGTCGCCGGACGCGCGGGGCGCGGCGACGTCCCCGGACGCGTCATCGTCCAGACGTGGGACCCCGAACACCCGGCGATCGCCCTCGCCGCGCGGCACGACGTCGACGCCTTCCTGGAGCGAGAGATCGTCGACCGGCGCGAGCTCGGTTACCCGCCGCTGACGCGCGGAGCCTTGCTGCGGGTGGACGCGATGGACGAAGCCGAGGCGCGCGCCGCATGCGCCAGGCTGGCCGCCGTGGCACGCGCGTGCGATGCCGTGACAAGGGGCGATGTGCTGGTCCAGGGGCCTGCGCCGGCCCCGATCGCCCGCATCCGCAACCGGTGGAGATTCCGGGTCATGCTCCGGGCGGCTGCGCGTGCGCGGCTCCGCTCGGTCCTCGAGACGGTCGCCGACGCCATCCCGACGCTCGCGCGGAGCGTGCGAGGCTCGATCGACGTCGACCCAGTCCAGCTGCTATGAGCCGGTCGTGCCGATGAGCGAGCGCTCTCCGTGGGAGGTGCCCGTCCCGGCGCCCCTCTCGACGCGCCTCGTGACGGATCGGCTGGTACTGCGCCCGCCGCGCACCGCGGACGTCCCCGCGATGCGTGCCGTCCTCAGGCGAAATGCCGCCCATCTGCGACCATGGAGCATCGCCCCCGCGCCGGGGGAGGACCCGGCGTCGCTCACGTCGGTGTCGCGCGCCGTCTTGCGCCACCGCGCCGAGTGGAAGTCCGGGCAGGCCTACGTCTTCCTCATCGCGCCCCGCGACGACGACAGGACCATCCTCGGGCGCATCGCGCTCGGAGGTCTCCTTCGCGGTGCGTTTCAGAACGCCTACCTCGGCTACTGGATCGACGCCGACCACGCGGGGCGCGGCCTGATGACGGAGGCCGTCGGAGCCGTGACGTCGTTCGCCTTCAGCTCGGCGCAGCTGCACCGCGTCCAGGCCGCGGTGATGCCGAGCAACGCCAGGAGCCAGCGGGTTCTCGAGAAGGCCGGCTACCGCCGCGAGGGCCTGGCCACCCGCTACCTTTGCATCGCGGGAGTATGGGAGGATCACCTTCTCTTCGCCGCGACGGCAGAGGAGTGGGCCGAACGGCATTCACAACTTCTCTCGGGGCCCGTCCGATGAGGAGGACATGCGAGCCCTTGCTCCCCAGGTGCGCGGGCTCGTCGCCGGGAGGCTCGCTCCCGGTTGCGCGTCCTGCGAGGCCCGCGTCCCTCCGCTGACCGCATTCTGCCCCTCGTGCAGCGCGACGGTTCAGCGCATCCGGGGCAGGACCCCGCGCGGTACCGTGGCCTGCGTCTACGGCGGCGCCGTGGCCCAGGCCATCGGCCGGTTGAAGGGCGAGCGGCGCCTCGAGGTCGCGCGTCCGCTGGGCGATCTCCTCTGGCAAGCCCTTGCGCCCCGCGCCGACGAGCTCGGATCCGTCGTGGCCGTGCCGGTGCCGCTCCACCCTCGCCGCCTTGCCGAGCGCGGGTACAACCAGGCCGCGCTCCTGGCGGGACGCGTCGCGCGACGCCTCGGCGTCCCTTTCTGGCCTTCGGCGCTCGCCCGCACTCGCGATACGGCCCCACAAGCCACGCTGCCGCGGCAGGCGCGGCTGGCCAACGTGGCCGACGCGTTCGTCGCACGCCAGCCCGAGCACGTCTCCGGGCGAGGGGTCCTTCTCATCGACGACGTCTGGACGACCGGCGCGACGCTCGAGGCGTGCGAGAAGGCCCTTGTAGCGGCCGGGGCCACGCACGTCTCTTGGGGGGTGGTCGCCAGGGCGGGCTACTAGCCGGGGGCGCTTCTGTGCGCCCGGGAGTATCATGCCTGCGCCGTGACCCAAGAGAAGGACCACAAGGCCACCCCTGCCCCGCAGCCGGCCAAGGCGCCGGGCGTCCAGGCCGACGCCAGCGACCTCGAACGTACGCGCGAGCTGGCCCCGGGTTCCCTCTCGGGCGTCCCGTGGCCGAGACCGTCTCCCCGGTCGGTGGGGCCCGCCGTGCGAGGGCAAGACAAGCCGGCGTCGGCGGTACCCTCCAAAGCGCCGGTCGTCGCGCGCCCGCCCCCGTCCGCCAACGCTGTCCCTACGGCCGCGAGCCATCCGCCCGGGCTGCAGAAGCCCACGCTCCCCTCCAAGGTCCCGGTGAAGGGCCCCACGCCGCCCGCGGCGCCGGACCAGGCGTCGTGGGGGGTGGAAGAGCTGAGCGGGTCGCTTCTTCTTCCGGACGACGGCCTCAGCGAATCCGAGCTTCGCGTCGAGGAGCTCAGCGGGTCGGTGCTCATCGAGGACTCGCCCGACGGCGGGCCTCCCGTCGTGACGAGGGTGGGAGCCGCTGCCCCTTCGCCAAAGCATGGACTGCCCGCGCACCGCACCCTCCTCGGCCTGCCCGAGCTTCCAAAGTCGACGCCCGGTCCCGGATCGGTCCCGGCGCGCGCGCGATTGCCCTGGGAGCCCGATCCCGCGGCCGCCCCCCTGGCGATATCGGAGGCCGTCGCGACGACCGGGAGCCCGGGACCCGACGCCGGTCCCCCGGGCCAGCCCGGAGGCCAGCCTCCCGCCGACGAGCTCCCCGTCTATCGGCTCGAGAACTCCTCGAGCGAGACGCTGCCCCTCGATCCCGATCTCGCGGGCTCAGCCGAACCTGGCGGCGTCCCGTCCGCGCCGCCCGAACCGCCCGCAGTCCATCCCGACGACGTCGAGGTCACGGCCCTGCCTCGCGCACGGTTCGCTGTCCTCGCCGATGCAGCGATGAGTGCAGCGAGGCGCGGGTTCGCGACACTGCAGGCCAAGCTTCGCGCCGTCGACCTGGGGCGGCTCCGCGGGTCGCTAAGGAAGCTCCGGGGATCGCTAAAGAAGAGGCCCCCTTGGTTCTGGCCTGCCGTCGTGATCCCGGCCCTCGCCCTCGGCGCAGGCTTCGTCGCTCTCGTCGGCTCGCTGGTCGGCACGGATCCGAAGGACAGCGACACTCCCCCGGTCGCGTCGTCAATCGCGTCGGCGGCGGGGAGCTCGTCGCCTCGCCCGGCACCGGCACCGCTGCTGCCTCCCGCGCCTGCAGTCTCGGTCGCGGCCACGCCAGCCCCCGCGCCGGCGGCAGCCCCCGCCACCCTCCACCCGTGCGTCGTCGGCGGGTCGCCCGTCGCCATCGCGCCGAGCGCGATCGTCGGGGCCGGCGTCGAGGCCCGCTCGTTCGGCGAGGACATGGCCATCGGCTTCGCGCGCGACGAGCACGAGGCCGTCGGAATGCGCCTCAACGCGGAATCCCTAACCGCAGCAGGCACGACCCAAGCCCACTCCAAGGACCCCATTCGCCGCGTGCGGCCGGTCGCCACATCGAAGGGCGCACTCGTGCTCGCCGTGGATGCCGATCGCAAGGGCGACCGCCTGAGCGGCCGCCGCACGTTGCCCGTCGACCCTCCGCTCCAGGTTGGCGCGGTCGGGTCGAGCCTCGTGTGGTCGCGCGCGGGTGGGCCGGCGGCCGGCATGCTCTGGCCCCTCGAGGGGGAGGGCGACGTGGAAGCCCTGCGCGGGGCGACCGAGGGCGCCCCCGGAGATACGACGACTGCCATCGCGTTCCGGCGCGGGAGCATCATCTGGCTGGGAGCGGCGACGGGGTACAAGACCCTCGCGCCGAAGGGAGACCTCGCGCACGTCGACGGTCTCGGCAGCGCGGTCGGATCGCCCGCCATCGCCCTCAACGACGGCGTGGCCCTGTCTGCGTGGGCAGACCGCGCGTCGTCGCGGGAGCCGTGGAGTCTCCGCTGGGTGCGCTTCAAGGCGGGGGACGCCCCCGGAACGCCGAAAACGTTCACGCCGCCGCACGGCGGCCAAGGAGGCCAGGCGATGTCGCCGGGCCTCGCGGCGGTTCCGGGCGGTCGCTTCCTGCTCGTGTGGACCGAAGGGCCGACGTCATTCCATCACGTGCGCGCGCTCACGCTCTCCACCGAGGGCGCACCGGTCGGCTCGCCGCTGGAGATCTCGGCCGACGGTGCCAACGCGGGACAAGGTCAAGCGGCGGTCGGCGCGGCCGGCACTGGCCTCGTGGCCTTCCTCGAATCGGCGGACGGCGGCTTCAGGGTCGTCGCGACGCCAATCACGTGCGGCGAAGAGTAGGCGAGGTGGCCCGGGACGGCTGCCGAGGCCCCCGGGACACGCCAGGAGGCCGCAACCGCCCCAGAAACCCTCCGCACGCCTCCGGCACGCCGGTTGATAGAGCACCGCCTTCATGCGTCTCTCCTCCGCCTTTGCCATCGCGTGCGCGCTGCTCCTCTCGTCCGCCCTCGCCCGGGCCGAGCCCCTCTTCGGCTGGGGCGAGAACTCGCTCGAAGACGCCTATCTCGACGGGGATCTCGACGAAGAAGATCACGTCGCGATGCGCATCGGCGGCCACGTGGGCGCGTCGGACGTGCACGGCGAGAGCTGGCTGAGCATCGTCGGATTCACCCGCGAGCTTCAGTCGGGGAAGAACGACCTCGGCGCGTTCCTGGTCGTCGGCCTCGCGCTCGATCGGCTGGCCGCGGGTCCCGTCCACAGGCTCTCGGACCCACCCCGCCCGCAGGGGCCTCCCGCGACGACGCCCTTGCCGGCCGCTCTCCCCGCCCGCACGAACGAACGCGCGCTCGAGACGCTGGCGGGCGGCGCATCCCTCGCCCACGAGTGCGTCGCCGCCGCGTGGCGCACCTCGGGGCTCGGAGTCGACGACGCGCGCATCGACGACATCGTATCGAGATCGCGAACGAGCGCCCTCCTCCCGGAGACGCGCGTGCGGGCGATGCGCCTTTGGGACGACGCGGCTCACACGACGACCGTGACCAGCGAAGACGGAACGACGTTCTACGACGCCATCGGCGCCAACCTCGTCCTCGAGCTCCGCCTGACGTGGCGGCTCGATCGCCTCGTCTACGCGGGAGACGAGCCGACCCTCGAACGCGTCCGGCTGGAGCGCGAGGAGGCTCGTTCCCGGATGGCGACCCGGACGCTCGAGGCGCTCTTCGCATGGGAGAGGGCCACGGTAGACGTGGCCGAAGCCATCGCCGGCTCGCACGAGGAGCTCGCCGCCCATCTTCGATCGGCCGAAGCGATGGCGACGCTCGACGTCCTGACCGGCGGCTGGGCCTCGGAGCACCTCGACCCGGACCTATCTCGCCGCTAGAGGGGAAATGGGCTAAAGCGAGCGGCACGCTCATGCTCCCCGAATCGCGCGAGAAACTGGCCGACCTCCAACGGCGCCTCATGGCGCTAAGGGGGCATCTTTGACCTTCCGAAGCTGAAGGCCGCGATCGACAAGCTCGAGCAGCAGACGCTCGCTCCCGGGTTCTGGGACGACCAGAAGAAGGCCCAGGTCGTCACGCGACGCCGCTCCGGCCTCGAGCAGCAGATTGGCAGCATCGAGAAACTGACGGGCGACGTCGAGGACGCGAGCGTCCTCATGGAGCTCGGCGCATCCGAGAACGACGAGCAGGTGATCGCGGAGGCCGAAGCGCAGCTGCCGTCTCTCGAGGCGCGCGTCCGGGGTGCCGAGCTCGCGCGCATGCTCTCCGGCACGGTCGACCACGCGAACGCGATCGTCAGCATTCACCCCGGAACCGGCGGAAACGACGCCAAGGACTGGGCGCAGATGCTGCTCCGCATGTACCTGCGATGGTGCGAGCGGCGCGGATACAAGACCGAGGTGATCGACTACCAGGAGGGCGACGAGGCCGGGATCGACGGCGCGAGCTTCAGCGTCCAGGGCGACCACGCCTTCGGTTACTTTCGCAGCGAGAACGGCGTGCACCGGCTCGTGCGAATCTCGCCGTTCGACGCCAACGCGCGCCGGCAGACCGCGTTCGCCGCCGTCGAGGTGACGCCCGACATCGAGGACGAGATCGACATCCAGGTGAAGGACGACGACATCGAGATCACGACGATGCGCGCTGGCGGCAAGGGTGGACAGAACGTCAACAAGGTGGAGACGGCCGTGCGGCTGAAGCACATCCCGAGCGGCATCGTCATCGTCTGCCGCGCCGAGCGCTCGCAGCACCAGAACCGGCGGATGGCGCTGAAGATGCTCAAGGCCAAGCTCTACGACATCGAGACCCAGAAGCGGGAGGATCAGGCCGCCGCTCAGGCAGCCAGCAAGACGCAGATCGCGTGGGGCAATCAGATCCGCAGCTATGTCCTCCAGCCGTACCGCCTCGTGAAGGATTTGCGTACGTCCCACCAGAACGGCAACGTCGACGCCGTCCTCGACGGCGATCTCGACGCCTTCGTCGAGGCCTACTTGCTGGCCGCGGCAGGCGGGACGCTCAAGAAGGGCGGAGTGGCCGAAGAAGCGGACGCGCCGTAGGAGCGGGACATGCCCGACGAGCCCAAGACGAGCAAGCTACCGGACACGGACCGCGATCCGCAGTCGCCCGAGGCCGCGATCATCGACGCACGGCGGGCAAAGGCGGCGCGCGTCCGCGGTCGCGGCGAGAACCCGTTCGCCAACGACGTGTCCCCGCGCCTGGGCGGCAAGACCCTCGACATCGCCGAGGTGCGAGCCTCGTGCGAGCCCGCGCGCGACGCGTCGGGGAAATACGACGAAGCCCGCGTCCGCTCGATCGCCGGGGCCGCCCTCGTGCACGTGCGAGGCCGCGTCATGGTGGTGCGGTCGACCGGCGGCCTGTCCTTCCTGCGGCTGCGCGACCGGACGGCCGAGATCCAGCTGCTGGTGAGCCAGGCCACCCTGGGCGCCGGGTACGATCACCTGCCGGAGATCGACGTCGGCGACATCGTCGAGGCCGAGGGCACACTGACGGCGAGCAAGCGAGGCGAGCTGTCGATCGAGCCGCGGCGTCTTCGGCTGCTCACCAAGGCCTTCCGGCCCCTGCCCGAGAAGTGGCACGGGCTGACGGACGTGGAGCTCCGCTACCGCCAGCGCTACGTCGATCTCGTCGCCAATCCTCCCGTCATGGACGTCTTCCGCGCCAAGAGCCACA
This sequence comes from uncultured delta proteobacterium, assembly GCA_963847465.1. Classification (GTDB taxonomy): domain Bacteria; phylum Myxococcota_A; class Polyangia; order Polyangiales; family Polyangiaceae; genus Palsa-1150. The sequence goes on from CAWKAF010000056.1 coordinate 185,765, forward strand.
TCGTGCGGGCCGTCCGCGCGATCCTCGACGCCGAAGGCTTCCTCGAGGTCGAGACGCCGACGATGCACACCCTCATCGGGGGCGCCACGGCGCGGCCCTTCGTCACGCACCACAACGCGCTCGACATGCGCCTTTACATGCGGATTGCTCCGGAGCTCTACCTGAAGCGCCTGGTCGTGGGCGGGCTCGAGCGTGTCTACGAGATTGGCCGCTGCTACAGGAACGAGGGGATCAGCACCCGCCACAACCCCGAGTTCACGATCCTCGAATTTTACCAGGCCTACGCGACGTACGAAGAGCTCATGAACTTCACCGAGGTGCTCCTCCGTGGAGTCGACGCGCGCCTCGCCGAGGCGATGCCCGTGGCCCACGCCGCCTGGAAAGAGGCGCGCCCGTTCACGCTCGACGCACCCTTCGCGCGCGTTTCGATGGAGCGGGCCGTCGCCACCGCGGCCGAGCGCACCGCCATCCCCGAGTGGGTCGGGGCCGTCGAGGACGGCGGCGGCATGGCCCTCGTTCTTCTCCTCGTCCAGAGCTTCGGCGAGCAAATCAAAGAGTGGGCGAAGGCCTCGCCTCGCGCCAAGGCGATCGACTGGGGCAACTTTCGCAAGGGATTCGGCAAGTGCGAGACCGACGGCGAGCGCCTCTTCGCCTGCTACGAGTACGTCGTCGAGCCCTTTCTCACCGAGGACTACCGCACGGGCGACGGCAAGCACTCGGTCCCCGTGTTCATCAAGGACTACCCGTTCGAGGTCTCGCCCCTGGCGCGCCGCAACGACGCGCGGCCCGAGCTCACCGACCGCTTCGAGCTCTTCATCCAGGGGCGAGAGCTCTGCAACGCCTTCAGCGAGCTGAACGACCCCGACGACCAGGCCGACCGCTTCCGCGCCCAGGCGGAGAAGAAAGCCCGCGGCGCCGAGGACGCGATGGACTACGACGAGGACTATGTCCGCGCGCTCGAGCACGGGATGCCCCCGACGGCGGGGTTCGGCATGGGGATCGACCGCCTGGTCATGGCGCTGACGCACGCGCCGTCCATCCGCGACGTCATCCTCTTTCCCCTGCTGCGGCCCGAGAAGTAACCGATGCGCCGTGTTCGCCCCCTGGTCGTCCTCACCGTCGCGTCCCTCGGCGGCCTCGTCGCGCTGACGGAGTGGACGCGCAAGCTGCCAACCTTGCGGGGCTCCGCCGGATCATTGAAGGACGTCCTGGTGCGTAGCGGCGCCATCCTGGTCGGTGTCGTCTTCATCGTCTGTCTCGTCGGCTCGGTCATCCCCCTCGTACTCGACCGGCTCGAGGGGGGGCGGTTCGCGTCGTTCGTCGCCGCCCGCCACGTGCGCGCGAAGAAGAGCGGCTTTCTCACGCTCATCAGCGCCTTGTCGATCTTCGCCGTCGCGCTCGGGTCGTTCTCGCTCTCGGGCGCCGTCAGCGTCATGGGGGGCTTCAGCGCGGACCTGAAGCGAAAGATCCTGGGCAACAACGCCCACATCGTCATCGACATGACGAGCCAGGCGCCCTGGGGCGACTACGAGTCGGTCCTCGTCCGGCTGCGCGCCTTGAAGGGCGTGATCGGCGCGACCCCCGTCGTGCAGACGCGAGGTCATGGCGTCGAGCTCGTCGAACCTCGCGGGCGTCATCGTCCACGGAATCGACACCCGATCGATCGGCGACGTCATCGAGCTTCGCAAGAACATCGAGGTCCCGGTGCAGCTCGAGGACAAGCTCGGGTACCTCGAGGACCCCGATCGGCTCCGGCACATCCCGTCCGACGAGGTCATCGGGCTCGGTCCCGGCGGCGAGGAGTACACGAAAGGGCCCGACCTTCCGCCCTTGCTCGACGACCTCGACCCCGCCGTTCGCGCCGCCGTGAACGTCGCGCCCCTGCGGCCCGGGCTCGTCGTCGGCCGCGAGCTCGCGAAGACGCTCCACGTCTACGTGGGCGACGAGGTGACGCTCGTCTCGCCTCTCGGCGACCTCGGCCCGATGGGCGTGATGCCGAAGACTCGCAAGTATCGCATCGCCGGCATCTTCTACAGCGGCATGTACGAGTACGACGCGACGCACGTCTACACGACGATCGAAGAGGCGCAGAACTACTTCGCGATGCCCGGAAAGATCACGACCATCGAGGTGAAGGTCGACGACGCCGAGAACGCGGACAGGTTGACGCCGGCCGTCACCGCCGCGGTCGACCGGCCGGAGCTTCGCGTGCGCGACTGGCGCGAGATCAACAAGAACCTCTTCAGCGCCCTTAAGCTCGAGCGGATCGCGACGTTCGTCATCCTGTCGATCGAGATCATCGTCGCGAGCTTCTGCATCGTGTGCACGCTCCTCTTGATGATCGCCGAGAAGGCGAAGGAGATAGCCATCCTCAAGGCGCTCGGCGCGACCAACGGCGGCATCCTTCGTATCTTCATGACCGAGGGCGTCCTCATCGGCGCCATCGGCACGTTCCTCGGCGTCGCCACGGGCCTCGCGCTGTGCACGGGGTTGTCCTGGTTCGGCCTCCGGCTCGACCCGGACGTCTATTACATCGACCGCCTGCCCATCAACGTCAGCGGCTGGGACTACCTCGCCGTCACCCTCGCCGCGCTCACCATCTGCACGCTGGCGACGATCCCTCCCGCTTACGGAGCCGCTCAGCTCCGTCCCGTGGACGGCCTGAGATACGAGTGATACCCGTCGCGAGCAAAATGGCGGGTTCGCCCGACAGGCAGGCGCTCGTCGTCGCCAGCAACGTGACCAAGTCGTTCAATCACATGGGGCGCACGCTGGACGTCCTCCGCGGCGTAGACCTGGAGATCGGCGACGGCGAGATGCTGGGCATCGTGGGGCCGTCGGGCGCGGGCAAGTCCACGCTCCTTCACTGCATCGGGACGCTCGACGTCCCGACGACGGGATCGATCCGGCTCGGGGGAGAAGAGGTGACCGGGCTCGCCGGTTCGCGCCTCGCCGAGCTGCGAAACAGGACCATCGGCTTCGTGTTCCAGTTTCACCACCTGCTCCCCGAGTTCACCGCGCTCGACAACGTGCTCATGCCGGGGCTCGTGCAAGGCAAGTCGCGACGGGAGATCGAACCGCGGGCCCGTGCGCTGCTCGAGGAGGTGGGCCTCCTCGACCGCCTCATGCATCGGCCGGGGGAGCTGTCAGGAGGCGAGCAGCAGCGGGTCGCGCTCGCGCGGGCCGTGTTCCTCGATCCGAAGCTGCTCCTCGCCGACGAACCGACGGGCAACCTGGACTCGGCCACGAGCGAGCAGATTCACGATCTCTTCTTCGCCATCAACAAGCAGCGAGGCACGACGATCGTGGTCGTGACCCACAATGCGGCGCTGGCGGCGAGCATGCCGAGGGTGGTGACGCTGCGCGACGGGAGGGTCGAGACCGACGAAAGGCGAAAGGCCTAGAGATCCTACCTTTGTTGTGAACCGCAGAGGCGCAGAGGTCGCGGAGTCGCGGAGAGGTTGGATTAAAACCATCGGCCCAGAAGTTGCTCGGCCCACCCTCTCTCGCCCTCCGCGCACTCTGCGCCTCTGCGGTTCCCAACTTACGGATCGCCGGAGAGTGCGGAGATGGCGGGGGCGAGCGCCTGAAGGGGGGTCCCTCCGCCGCCCACCGTCGAGGCCGCGTTGTTGTTCACCACGCTCAGCGCCGACACCAGCTTCTGCATGTCCAGCGCGAATGCCCCCGTCGTGCCGCCGGTGTCGATCGAATAGCCCCAATCGCCCTGAAACTGCGTCTCGAAGCTTCCCGCCGCCCCGTTCTCGACGCACACCGCGTACGCCGACCACGCGGTGTCGTCGACGAGGTAGGCCCCGTAGTTCTGCAGAGTCCACGCGATGAGCTGGGCCGGCACGGTCTTGAGATCGAGGCTCGAGATCGCGACACCGGTCGCCAGCGCCAGGAGCGAGCCGGGACGCAGGGCCGGGTTGGTGCCGCCGTACTTGAGCGCGTTCCCGCTCGTGTCGAAGTATCCGTCGCACCCCGACGCGGGCCAGCGGGAGCAGTCGGCCTGCTGGCCGTCGTTGTAATAGTTGTCCGCCGCGAAGAGCTCGAACTTCAGCGCGTGGTGAGGCGGTCCGCCGTTCGGACGCAGCTCACCGAGACGTATCGTTCCGCCGATCGCCGACAACCCGGAGCCACCGTGCGCGCCGCCGATGCCGGGACCGTACAGGTCCTCGTCCGCGAAGTCGTAGTGGCTGGTCCCGGGCTGCGCGGCGGTGCACCGCGCGAACGGCTGCGTCTGTTTGATCGTGCGCCCGTCTTCGAGGAGCACGGCCAGCCCGGAGTTCGGCGTCTCTTGCATCGGATCCGGAACGACGAAGTCCGACGGCATCGGCGCAGCGAAGAGCAGCGCGCCTTGCACGGGACACCGACTCATCGTCGGGTCCCAGTCGGCCGTGTTCGTGTAGATGTCGGTCGACGGCGCCGTCGGCGTCAGGACGATGACGTCGTCGTCGGTCTCGAGCGTCGTCCCCGTCGCGGCCTTGATATTCGCGGCGACATACACCGCCCCGGATCCGATGGGCATGTTCCAGATGCTCGTCGACGCGAACGGCTGCGCGAGCGGATCGCGCGTCGGCCCCGACCCGTCCGACGCCGCGTCCGACATGGCATCCGACCCGCTCGCCGTGGCACCCGTGTCTTCGAGAGCGCCGCCGTCGATCGCCGCGTCGCCCCCGGGACTCGCCGTCGCATCCACCACGGGCGTTGCGCCATCCATCACGGCAATCGGAGCGCTCCGCCCGCCGCCTCCGCAGCCGCCCGACGCCGTAGAGAGTGCGGCCGCCGCCACGACGCCCACGGAGGAAAACGCACGACGGACCATTACCACCGCACGATGATGCTCGGCGGCATCACGTGCACCGCGCACTGGTCGAACGTGAGCTCCACCGGAAGGGCGTCCGAGCCGTGCTCGGCCGACGACGTCACCTGCACGCGCGGGAGGACCTGCTCGGGGCGCAGGGCGCGCACGACCTCGGGGGGGCACGAAAGACGAACGTCGACGTCCGGGGGCTGCGCCTTCGCGTTCGGGTGGCCGAGGACGACGACCGGGACTTTCGTGAACGGCCGCTCGACGACCTCGCGGGCGATCTCCAGCGTCGCCGACACGCTGGCCTCGTCGTAGGCGACCCTCGGGGGCGGACGGTCGATCGCGAGCTGCCTCGTGTACGTCCCCTGAGTCAGCCCGGTCACGTCGAACGAATCGGCGCGAGCATGCTGCAGAACCATGACCTCGCTCTTCGGCCCGCGCGCGCTCACGGAGCCGGGGGCCGCCGCCGGTACCCCTTTGACGACGAACCCCGTCGCCGGCGTGCCGATGATCCCCACCTGCACGGGCACGTCGCGCGCGATCCGGTCTTCCCACTTGAGGTCGATCTCGGGCGGATCAATCTGCTCGACCTTGATGCCGGGGGGAAGGGGGATCATCGAGGGCTCGAACGTCAATCGCTCCTCGGTGCCCCTTCTCAGGTCGAGCTGGACCTGGATGTCGTCGGCGTGCAGGTCGTCGAGGGTCTGCCGGGCGCCGCGGACCGTGACACGGATCTCCGCCGGGATGGGGGTCACGAGCTCCCGGTTGGACGTCTGCGGCGGCGTCAAGGCGACGACGCTCAGCAAGAGCGAGCGCTGGGCCTCCTGCGAGCCGTGCACGAGCGAGTAGAGCGCCAGCGCGAACGCCAGCGACAGGAGCTTGAGGTTCAGGTTCTCCGTCACGAGCGACGTGACCCGACCGACTTCGAGCGCCATCGGTCAGTCCTCCCGCGGCCGGGTGAGCGTGTCGGGGGCCGGCACGGGCTTGGGGGTTTCGATGGGCGAAGCGGGCGCCATCGGCCGCGACGCCGGCTTCGGGGGCTCCTTCTCGCTCTTCGGCGACCCCTCGCCGCGCGGCACGGGAGGGGCCAAGATCACGCTGCCAGACCCCTCGGGCGGCCCCGATGCGCGCATCACCTCGATACGCGGCCGCCCCTCGCTCCCGGAGCTGGGCGCCGGCGTGACGCGGTAACTGCCCGTGCCCGTCTGCGACACGGTGCCGCCACGCTTGGTCGCGGGCTTCGGCCTCTTTCTCGCGCTCTGGCCGAAGAGGCCGAGGAGCGCCTGCCGCAGCGAGGCCCCATCGAGGTTCGTCACGATGTTGCCGTTGAAGCAGAAGCTGATGTTCCCCCGCTCCTCGCTGACGACGACGACGACGGCGTCGGTCTCCTCGGTGATGCCGAGGGCCGCGCGGTGGCGGGAGCCCATCGATTTGTCCACGATCTTGGTGTCGGGCATCGGAAAGAAGACGCCGGCCTTGGCCACGCGGAGGTTGCGGATGATGACCGCGCCGTCGTGCAATTTGTTCAGGCTCTCCGGGATGAAGAGGCTCACCAAGAGCTCGCGCTGCACGGCCGCGTCGAGGGCCGTCCCCTGCCCCACCACGAACTCGTCGAGGTTCGCGTCCTGCTCGAACGCGATGAGGGCGCCGATGCGGTGGCGCGCGAGCTCGGTCGCCGCGGAGACGACCTCGTCGATGACCTTGGACTCCTGCTGCCGCGACAGCCCCGCGAAGAACGCCCGCGCGCCCACGCGCATCAGCCCGCGCCGGATGTCGTTCTGGAAGACGACGACCACGATGAGAATGATGGGCAGCGCGTTGAGGAGGTAGAGGAGCGTGACGAAGTCGGCCCACTTGGACACGAAGTAGACGAGAGAGAGGACGGCGAGGCCGATCCCCATCTGCATGGCGCGCGTCCCACGGAGGACGAGGAGCGCCCGGTAGACGATGTAGGTGACGAAGAAGATGTCGGCGACGTCCGTGAGGACGGCCATGAGCGACCGCCGCACGAAGAGGTGGAGGAAGCCCTCCAGCACGGCTAGGGCCCTCCCAGGCGATGCGCGAGGTCGACCGCTTGGCGGGTGGCGCGCACGTCGTGCACCCGCAGGACCGCAGCGCCGGCCCGGGCCGCGTGCAGACCCGCCGCTATCGAGGCCCCCAGCCGCTGACCGGGGGGCGCGTCGGCGTCGACCACCGCGAGGAACGACTTGCGGCTCGCGCCCACGGCGACCCGCACCCCCACGGCCCTCACGACCTCGCCGATGCGAGCGAGCAGCTCGGTGCTCTGGCGGGCGTTCTTCGCGAAACCGAGCCCCGGGTCCATCACGATGGAGTCGCGCGACACCCCCCGGGAACACGCGCGCCCTGCCGCGGCTTCCCACTCGGCGCACACATCGCGCACGACGTCGGCGTATCCGTCGTCCGGGTACTGACTGAAGCCGCGCATCCGCTCCTGCGGGTCCCGCGAGTGCATGAGGACCAGCCCGGCCCCCCGCGATGCGACGACCTCGGCGAGCGCGCCGTCGCGCAGGCAGGTCGTGTCGTTCACCGCCTCGGCCCCCGCGTCGAGGCACGCCGCGGCGACCTCGGGGCTCCCCGTGTCGACCGATACGCACGCGCCGCGCGAGACCGCGTAGCCCACGACGCCCAGCACGCGCGCGATCTGCTCCTGGGGAGGCACCGGCGCGGCGCCCGGCCGTGTCGACTCGCCCCCGACGTCGACGATGTCGGCGCCCTCGGCCAGAAGCTCGTCCACCCGCGCGCGCGCGGCCTCGGGCGCGAGGTGCAGGCCCCCGTCGCTGAACGAGTCGGGAGTCACGTTGCAGACCCCCATCAGCGCGATGCCCCGTGCGGCACGCGCTCGCTCGAGCACCCGTTGGAACGCGCTCTCCCGGCGAGACACGACTGACCTCTATTCTTTGGCTAGCAACCCGCGTCCGGTGCGGCAACGTCGAATCGCCGCATCGATAGCGAAAACATGCGATGGAGGAAGCATGCGCGAGCAATCGTTCACGAAGAGCCTCTTCTTCGGGGTCATCGACGAGAGCCTCGTTTTCCCCTGGCCCGAGCCCGAGTTCGACGACGTGAGCGCGGTCATCGGCGTCCTCGACACGGTGCGGCGCTTCTTCACGCTCAGGGTCGACTCGGCCGAGATCGACCGCCAGGAGCGCATTCCGGACGAGGTACTCAAGGGGCTGAAAGACATCGGCTGCTTCGGCCTGTCGATCCCCAAAGCCCACGGGGGCCTCGGCCTGACCAACAGCGGCTACGCGCGCGTCATCCAGGAGATCGCGGGCTTGGACGCCAGCATCGCGGCGACCCTGGCCGCTCACCAGTCGCTCGGCGCGAAGGCCATCCTCCTTTTTGGCACCGAGGACCAGAAGCAGCGCTACCTGCCCGGCCTCGCGACCGGCGAGCTCACGGCCGCCTTCGCCCTCGCCGAGACCGGTGCGGGCAGCGACGCCGGCGAGATCCAGACGCGCGCCGAGCTGCAGGCCGACGGCAGCTACCTCCTCAACGGCTCGAAGACGTGGATCATCAACGGCGGCTTTGCGCGGCTCTTCGTCGTCTTCGCGAGGACCTCGCTCGTGGAAGACGGGGTCAAGCCGAGGATCACGGCGTTCCTCGTCGAGCGTGGCCCGGGGGTACGGAGCGGGCAGAACCAGTCCAAGCTCGGCATTCGCGGCGCCTCGACGACCGAGCTCCACTTCCACGACGTGCGCGTCCCGGCGGGCAACGTGCTCGGCGAGGCTGGCCGGGGCTTCAAGGTGGCGATGCAGGTCTTGGACAGCGCGCGGCTGGGGCTCGCGAGCGGCTGCGTCGGGATCTGCAAGCGCATCCTCAAGATGTGCGTCGAGCGGTGCCGGGAGCGGCGCGCGTTCGGGCGGCCCATCGGCGAGTTCGGGCTCATCAAGGACAAGATCGCGACCATGATGGCCGAGACCTGGGCCCTCGAGTGCATGACGTACCTGACCGCCGGGCAGGTCGACCGCGGTGTGGACGACTTTTCCGTCGAGAGCGCCATCTGCAAGGTGTTCGGCAGCGAGGCCTGCCTGCGCGTCGTCAGCGAGGCCCTCCAGATCGCCGCCGGCCTCGGCTACATGGCCGAGCGCCCCTACGAGCGGCTGCTTCGTGATGCCCGCGTCAACATCGTGTTCCAGGGGACCAACGAGACCCTGCGCGCGTTCATCGCGCTCAGCGGCATGCAGGGGCCCGGGCAGGAGATCGTCGACGTGGCCCGTGCGATGCGCGAGCCCATCAAGGGATTCGGCCTCCTCACCGACTTTGCCATCCGCAAGGCCAGGGGCGCGCTCGGCCGCGAGCGCATGACGCGTCATCACGCCGTCTTGAACCGCGAGGCGGTCATCGTCGAGGAGTACGTGCAGCAGCTCTCGCGCGCCGTCGAGACGGTGCTGCGCAAGCACGGGCGGGACATCGCCGAGATGCAGTACACGCAGAAGCGCGCGGCCGACCTGGCGATCGACCTCTACGGGATCGTGGCGTGCATCGTGCGCACGTCGCACGTCGTGGAGAAGAGGGGCGAACAGGGCGCGCGGCGCGAGATTGACCTGACGAGCGTCGCGGTGGCGTCGGCCGAGAGGCGGCTGGCGCAGGTGGTGGCCGCCGTGGACAAGAACGACGACGAGCTGAGAAAGGCGGTGGCGAGCCGGACGTACGTGGACGGGGGGTACCCGTTCGACGTGGTGTAGAGAGGAGAGGGTGGAACCGCTGAGGCGCTGAGGATGCAGAGGGGATGCTTGGCGTGATGTCGACAGGGGAGACGGGAGGGGCGGCGCAGGGGACGCCGCCCCGGAAGACGGGGGTCGGGTGTCTCGCGTGGGGGGTCGGGGCGGGTGTCGTGGGGGTGGTGCTGGCGGTCGTCGTGGGGTCCTTCATCGTGAGGGTGGCGCGGATGGAACGGGACATCGTGCGGCGGGGGGCGTCGGCGCCGGGCACCGCCGAGCTGCGCGGCCTCGGCTGCGACCCGGGCACGACCGTGATGGAGTCGCGTCAGTCGTGGGCACTCGACGCGGGGCCGCCGACTGAGACGAGTGTCTTCATCGCGTGCCTCGCGACGGAGGGCAAGGCGGTGCCGACATGCGACGACGTGGCGCGCGAATACGCGATGGCCGTGCACCCCGCCGGGAAGTTCGTGGCCCAGGTGCGGGTGGTGCGCCGATTCAAGATCGAATGCCAGAAGGCCTACCGCGAAGACGGCTCAGCCATGGGTGACGTCGCGCCCTGACGGCCTCGCGTGGTGCAGCAGGGGGGCAAGACGCCCTGGCGGCGCGCGCGAATCGGCGCGGGAAGTCCCTGAGTGTCCGGGCGCTTATCCGGCTGATGTGCGTGTACGCCCTATTCGACCCTCTGTCGGGTTTACGGGTCTGTCGGGTTTACGGCAATCCAGGATCGGTCGCGACCGCGTGCTCGTCGGCGTAGTGATGGGCGCGACTGAAGACTTGGAGGTTGTCGTGGACCGAGTCGGAGCTGAGCGTGATGGCGAAGTTGCCGCCCTCGGGCTTGACCTCGATTGTCACCCAGCGGTCGGGCAGAAAGTACGGATCGTTGGGAGTGCTGCTGAGCTGTCCGAGAACGGTCCGCGCGCCGTGGCACTGGAGCGCTCGTGTCAATTGTTCCGGGCTGATGCCGCTGGGCGGGCGCACGAGCAGCGTGGCCCCGTTGACGCGCTCTTCGGCATTGTCGCCGCCGGTCATGGTGTGGGTGTAGAGCGGCTGGACGTGGAGGACTTTCAACGAGCGAACGAGCTGGTCCTGAGAGTTCGGGCTCGCGTCGCACTGCAGGCGCTCGACGCCCGCGGCACGAGTGGCCGGCAGTGGACCCGATGAGCACGCCGTGGCTCCGATGAGTGCGGTGAGTGCTGTGATGGGCAGAATGCCCTTGAGGCTGGTGTGCATGGTGTTCCCCTTTCGTTTTTCCGGGTCAGCAGTGAAGCAACTTTCGTGACAAGGGGGGCAGGCGAAGCCTCGGGGGAACCTCTTGGCGAAAGGCAATCGTCTCGACGAGGCGCGCATCGGGACGATCGCCCGCCAGCGCCAGATCGGTGCTCGGGGCGGCGGCGGTCCCCCGAACTTTCCGCAGGCCTATGCCTGCGGTCGGACCCACCGCCGCCGCCCCTGCGCTCCGATCCGGCACCGTCGGGCTTGGAGAGTGCGGTGGGAGGCAACCGGGGCCCACACATGGTCGACAAGGAAGAGTGAAACAGGGAGCGCTAGACGACCGGTCGCGAGCGAGTCAGGCTGCGGGTATGCCTTCCCCGCGAGTAAGAGCGGTGCTCGAGCTTCTCGACGAGATGAACGAGGCCGAGCGCAAGGAGCTGCAAGGCCAGCTCGAAGGGGAGTGCGCCCCTGACGATTGGCGGCGCGCCTGGAATGAAGACCTCGTACGCCGTATTTCGCAGATCGAAGGAGGCGAAGTCGAACTCGTCGACGGCGAGGAGGTCGTCGCGGATCTCCGCCAAGACATCGGGCGGTGACGACGTTCAAACTCCATCCTGATGCTCGGCACGAGCTCGATCGCGCGCGGCGTTACTATCGAGAGCGCACCCCAGAGGTGGCCGGACGGTTTGCGCAAAGCATTCTCGATGTCTTCGGCCGGATTGAGATGGGTCCGACGCAATTCCCTGTGCATGGATTGCTCGCGGTCTCAACGGGACAAAGGTCGCTTTTCCTAGAGGTTCGAAAAGCGGCGCTGCCGGCGACGTTCCCCTTCGTGGTCTTCTTTTACATGAGGGGTGGTATGGCAATCATTCTCGCCGTGGCGCACGAGAAGCGAAGGCCGGGCTACTGGATCGCGCGAGCGGCGGACGAGGGCTGAAAGCCGCCTACCGCCGGCACTCCGATCCCGCACTGTGGAGAGCGCGTGGGGGGGGACCGGCGAAGCGGGAGAGTGACCTGGAACACCGGTCTGCGCTCAGTCAATGGCGTACCCTGGCGGACGATGACCGGGCGAAAAACCGCTGGGCCCGAATTTCTTCGCTTTGTAGCGCCTACCGTCGAGGTTCTCCGAGACTTGGGTAACTCGGGCGCGCCCAGCGAAGTCACGGACCGCGTGATCGAGCGCCTGCCCATCTCCGACAAAGAGCAGGAGGAGACGACGTCGAACGGGCAGTCGCGTGTGCGAAACCAGATCGCCTGGGCGAGATTCTACCTGGTGAAGACGGGGCACATCGACAAGTCGCAGCGTGGGGTGTGGACGCTGACTGAGAAGGGTCGAACCGCCAAGCTCGACCCAGCGTCCGTGCGCGCGATCGTCCAGGAGGTGCAGGGTAGGGGGGCACGTGGATCACTGGCGGCCGAGTCGAGCGAAGCCGCACCAGAGGCGCCCGGAGTCGCTTCTTCGAGGAGTTCCGCAAGTAAACTTGCTCGTGCAATCGCGTCGACATAGCTCCCCTCGGGAGGTCCGAACAGGAGGTCTGCCGCACGGCGGGGCGGTGACGGACGTGGTCGAGGAGCGAGGGGATTCATCGCGGCGAGTCGAGCTGCGCTCGGACACTCCCCTCAGACCTGCCCACGCGATCCAAATCGCCAACGAAGCCCCCGTACCGCACGCAAATGCTTGAAATTTCACCGCTCGGACGCTCATGTCGTGCTCCCGGGCATCTCCCCTCGGGGGAGGCGCGTGCATCTCGCTCATTCGTGCCCGTCCCCTTTGGGGAGGCCCGTGCATCTCACTCATTGGTGCCCATCCCTTTTGGGGAGGCGCGTGAATGTCGCTCATTCGCGCCCGTCCCCTTTGGGGAGGCCCACCCTTCCCGTTCATTCGTGCCCCTCCCCTCGGCGCGGACGCATCCTTGTCGCTCAATCGCGTCCCTCCCCTCGGAAGGGGCTCACCCCTTTCGCTCATTCGTGCCCGTCTCAGCGAAAGAGCCCGACCCTTTGCGCTCAATCGTGCTCCTCCCCGCGGAAAGGGCGCATCCTTGTCGCTCAATCGCCTCCCGCCCCTCGGAAGCAGCTCACCCCTTTCACTCATTCGTGCCCGCATCAGCGAAAGAGCCCGACCCTTTGCGCTCAATCGTGCTCGTCCCCGCGGAAGGGGTGCATCGTTTGCGCTCAATCACGTCCCTCTCCTCGGAAAGGATAGGCGCCTCGCGCTCATTCACGGGCGCATCCGCTGAAAGGACGCACGCATCGCGCTCATTCTCGTGCCTCCCGTCGGAAGGGACACCCGCTTCGCACTCATTCGGGCCCCTCTTCCCGCAACGAGTGCGCCCATCCCCTTCAATCGTGGGCCTCTCCTCGCAAAGGCTGAGCGCCTGGCCGGCGCCTACCACCCGCCCTTGAGCCGCTGGTACTCGGCGGGATTGTCGGCGGTGTTTTTCCCACGCGCGGAGACGAACTCCGAGGCAAGCCACGCGCGGACGCGGGCGGCCAAGGCGAGGAACGCCGCCGGTTGCGGGATCACCGCGCCGCCCGCGAAGCGTTCGAGCGCGTAGCTGACGTAGTAGAGCTCCGCGTCGCCAGTGTCGTAGTGGATGGCCGTTGGGGCTCCGACGTGGACCAGGGGGAGGTCCCTCCACGCGCCGCTCAGGTCCATGGGCAGGGTCACGTCCTCGTTGGCGAAGACGATGTTGTAGGTTTGTGCCTCCCTCAGCGCGAGCACCGCCGCCTCGACAGTGAGATCGCGGGGCGCTTGCTGCCAAGAAGCGAAGGCGATGCGAGCGTCAGGCAGCGTGCTGACGAACCGCAGCAGGCGCTCCATGTCCTCCCGCTTCCAGAGCCCCGTCACGCGGACCCACCTCGCCTTCCGCCAGGGATCGTCGACGGGGTCGAGGGGGCGCTCGATCAGGGCGTCGGTGGGCTCGTAGTCGATGTCTGCGCTGAACACATTCCGCCCCGCCGCACACGTCGCGCATCGTGCCCGCACGACGAATGCTCGAACTGTGCGTGTCCCGTCGCGGAAGTGGTAGTCGACGGTCAGGTGGAACGTCCTCTGCTTGCAACGGCAGCAAAGCTCACGCGGGCGAGCCGCCTGGATGACGTGCGCCCAGACGTCGCGACTGTCGAGCAGGAGCGAGGAATGCCCTTGATCGCAGGTGGCGAGCCCCACGCTCTCGACGGCGTTCGCGCGGACGGTGAACACGGTGGTGCCGCAGCGGCAGGCAAGCGGCGGACCGTCGGTCATCATCCGGCGTGGATTCTTGCATACGGCCGCCAGCCATTCACCCGTCAGACGAAGCCATTCTTGGTCTTGCCGCTCTTGGCGCTCGCCTAGGGTACAAGCACTACGGGAAGGGTGCTCGAGCCGACGGGCCCCGAAGCGTCGATGGGTGGGACGTCGCACCAGCCGCTGTATCCGCCGCCGAGCAGAGTGGCGGTCAGCCCGTTCGGCGAGATGGTAGCCATGCAGCTGGGCATGTAGCCGGTTGCAACGAACATGTCCCCCACCGCCAGTTGAAAACCTGTCCCGCTCAAATCGAGCTGACCCTCACCAACGACTGCGGCTGTCGGGCCGAGATCGGCAGAGTCGCACGCTCCTCCGATCGCGTACCTCAAAAGGCGAGCATCCGAGGTCGCCGCGCCACCGTCCGCCGCGATGGTCGCGAAGGTGATGTCCGTGCGGTCGATGGCGAGCGGCGACAAATCGAGACGGACCTTGATGAAGGTCACCACCGTGGTCGACTCGTTGCTGCAGTGATCGATGTACGTCGAGTAATTCGATCCTGCAGGTAGGTTCAGGTACTCGGCGGGAGAGGAAGTGGCCATCCCGTGACACCAGACGCTCGCGCTCTGGCCGCCGATCGAGATCGTGTAGTTCCCGTCGGTCGTTGCACCTGAGAACTTCCAGGAGAGGCAAGAGTCGATCACGGCGGACGCCTCAGGTCCGAGCGCGTCCGTGCCCGCGTCGGCCGCGCCGCTCGAAGTGGAACCGGTCTCGCCTTTCGCTCCCGAGTCCGTCGCGCCGCTGGAGGCTCCCGGACCGACGCCTGCCCCGCCGTCACCGAAGACGACGCAAATGTCGCTCGCGCACGTGAGACCGGCGTTGCAGGTGCTGTTTCCGTAGCACGCTTGGCGAAGACCACCCACTGGAGGGCTCGCGGCGGTGCCGCCGCACGCTCCGGCCGCACCGGCAACGACGCTGGCGAGCAACGCGGCCGCACCCAAGAGCTTCTTCACGGGACCCCCCTCTCCGGATCAGAACGTTACCAAAAGCCGCGTAGCGTGTCAGGCACCGGCCGGCGTTGCCCAGTAGTGTGTAGAACACGGCAGCGATCTCGGTGCCGCGGAGGATCACGAAGTCATGCGCGTGATCACAAAGTCCAACGCTCACCGTGCAGCCAGCTTCATCACGGCTCCGTCGCTTCCGCAGGAGGTGCCTGCAGACGTTGCCGAACAGCCGCGGTTGATCCAGTAGATGCCGCTCGCGTCTACGGCTACGTCCGTCGGACCGGCCTGTCCGGAGGCCAGTGTGACTGGCGGGCCCCCGCCGATTGGCGCGCCAACGACTGTCCCGTGGCCGGCCTCCGCCCCCGTGTTCGTCCAGTAGACCGTCCCTGCGTACACTGCGATGCTGGAGGGCGAGTCCTGTCCGGAAGCGATCGTCATGGGCGTGCCGCCCTCAATCGGCGCCCTCATCACGGTTCCCACCGAACCAGCGGACGGAACGGACGGCGTGCCCGTCCAGTAGACGTAGTTGGCGTCCACGGCGATCCCGCCTGGCGCAAGCAATCCCGATTCAAGCGGGACCGATGGGCCGCCAATGGCGGGGATCTTGATCACCAAACCGTTGTTCTCGCTGATGCTACCTGGATCCGCCAAGTAGACGTTCGTGCCGTCGGTCGCGAAATTGAGCACGTCACCGAGGTTCGAGGCGAGCATCACCGGTGCGCCACCCCGCTTGGGTAGTACGGATAGCGCTGCGGTAGGGTTGGATGCTGTCGACGCGGCGAAGAGAGGGCTCGTGGTCCAATAAATCCCCGTGTCTGTGACGGCGATGCCCGCCGCGCCGTCCTGCCCCGACGCGATGACGGTTGGCGTTCCGCCGACAATCGGGACCTTCAGGATGGTCCCATTCACGTTCTCGGTCCAATAGACGCTCGTCGAATCGACGGCGAGAGTGACGGATCCGCTTTGATTCGAGGCGAGGACCGTCGGATCCCCCCCACATCCGCCCTTGGCACAGGCGAGTATTTCCTCTGTAAAGCCCCCGTCGGCCTGGGGGAGATGGTGGATCCAGTAGACGTTGGTCGCGTCCACCGCGATGCTGTGCGCACCGCTCTGCGCCGCTGCGAGCGCAGTCAGTACGCACGTACCTGGTTGGCACGCAGCGTCTGCAGCGTCCGCGGCACCCGAGCCTTTGTTCGAGGCCGAGCCGCATCCGGCGCCGACGAGCAGGAAGAACATCCAGATCGGAGCCGGACGTCCAGCTCTAGAGCCCCACCCTCTCATACGGGCAATATTACGGTTCCGCCGAGCACGGCGCAATGTAACGCGCTCATCCAGGCCGACGCTTGCCGGCGTCGAAGAGGAGAAGCTGCGCCGGCTGGACCGGTTTGCGAGCTTCTCTCTTCTCGGGCTTCGGACGTGGTGCGGGCAGGAGCTGCCGGACCAGGCTCGACTCCCGCCGGAAGAAGCCCTCCGTGTGGAAGCTGTCCTCGAAGCCGAGCAGGGTGACGTCGAGGTGGTGGATGACTTCGTGGATCAGGGTGCGAAGGAACGTGCGAAAGCGAACGACGCGTTCGTGCGCGGCGGTCTTCATCCACACTTCGATGGTCGGGGTCGATCCCCTCCATGTGCGGCTCGAAGTCGCCGGGCACCGAGACGTTGAGCGCGCCCGCCCGCTCGGCGGTGCGGTTCTCGAAGTCGTGGGGCGTGCCTCCGGGCGCGATCACCAGGGAGCCTTTCGGCGCGTCGATCCACGCGCCGCCCACGAAGAAGCTCATCGTCCCCTCGATCACGAAGAAGCGTCGTCTTCCTCGTGTTGGTGCGCGCCGGGGCCGCGCGTGTAGGGCTCGAGCCACCACTCCGAGATCGAGTACCGCCCGCGCGTCTCGTCGCCGTCTGCCTTGAAGACGGCGTGCACCGGGCCCATCGGATACGCGCGGCCTGCGCCCGGAGGCAGACGAATCGGAGCACGCTTCTTCTCGCGCGGCACGTCACAAGAATCGTAACGGAGAGGGTGCCATTCCGGTCAACGGTCACGCCGTCAGGGCGGGGGCTTGATCGGCGAAGGGTGCTTGGGCTGATAGACGCCGAGCTTGCCGCCGCCGGGCAAGGTCAGGCGCGTGATCGATCCCCAGCGTTGCTCGTCGACGGGGGAGCACGCGATTTTCTTCGTCTTCATCTCGGACATGAGGGCTTGGATGTCGTCGCACATGAAATACAGTTCGTGCACGCCGTTCTCGTCCGAGGGGTGGACTGCGACCTCCGCGGGCGGCAGGGCGAAGATCAACCACCCGTGTCCCGCATCCTCGAACGGATACTGGAGGACGTCCCGGAAGAAGGCGCGGTCCGCCTCGGCGTTCTTGCTGTAGACGATGACGTGGGCGCCGTAGATCACACGCCGACTGTCCGGCGGGCCACGTGGGCTGTCAAGGGACTATGGGCAGCCGGACGCCGCAACCTTCGTCGACCTCGTGCTGGAATCATAGAGCGAAACGACGAAGCTGCCGGCGACGTTCGTCATGGAAACTTCGTCGCCGTCGTTGTACGTGTGCGCGAACACGGTCTCGGGCCCCTGATGCCCTACGCCGTCGGCGTTCACGTAGGCGAAGCTGACCTGGGTCGGGTAGAGGAGCGCGAGCCCGACTCCACCGACGCCCCCGGTACCGTCAGCGATCGCACGCGCGGCGTTGGCGCGCGCCCCGCCGGTGAAGCTGAAGGTTGGAAACGCGCCTGCGTCCCCGCTGCCGATGACTCCTGCGTCACCGGACGTCGGCAAAAATATTTCTGCGACCGATGAAGGCGACGCCTTGTCGTAGACGTACACAAAACCGTTCGAGGTTCCGCCCACGGCGGACCAGCCTCCGCCGGCATCGGGGACGAGTTCGAAGGAGCTCCCAACTTGATTGCCTACGGAGTCCAGGACCGTGATCCCGGGGTTATTACCCGGAGTGTCGAGGTAGGCGACACCGAGGAGATTTCCCGACTCACCGACGCTGCCACTCACGGAGCTAGGCACCAACGCGTACCCCAGGGTGGGGTTATAGACGTATCCGTTTGGATCGTTGGTGGGGACTGGGTTGGTGCTGCCACCCGCGGCCTGCCCACCCACGAGGAACTTGGCGACCGCAACCGCCGCGCCAGGACCGGGGTCGCCAGGACCAGGGTGGTAGAACCACGATATGACGAACGCTTGGCTCGCGTCCGACCAGATCACGTACGGCTGGCCCGTCATCCAAACCGTCTCGAGCAGCACGATGTTCTTGACCTGGAGCCCGGCGACGCCCCCATCGGACCCGGTCCCAGCGTCGACCGCGGAATCCAGAAAAGCAGCGTAGAGCCCGATGTCGGTGTTCCCGTTGTGATTGGCTCTGTAGACGAGCGCGATCTGGCCTGTCGGCGAGACTGCAGTCGAATAAAGCGCACTCACGTAGCCGCCGAAGTCCGAGTTGATGAGGTTCGGTTGGACGAAGAGTAACTGCGCTGGACCTTTGCTCACGGCCGTCTGTGCGTCGAAGGCCTGGACGTAAGTCGCATTGATCGTTGGAGCTCCGGCGTCAGCGGTGGGATCGGGGCCCACGTATCCGCTGAAGATGTACAGGTCCGTGGCGGTGCGTGCCCCCACGCCGGACTGGAAGTTCGTGTTCACGTCACCCTGCGCAGTGATGCCGAACTGCGTCTGCGCGCTCGGGCATGAGTTCGACGCGTCCGTGCCACCGCCGCTACCTGACCCGCTACCGCCGCTCGACCCGCTGGAAGTGCCGGTCCCGCTGGAGCTTCCGTCGCGGGAGCCGCTGCTCGACCCAGAGCCCGAACCTCCGCTCGACGAAGAACTCGAGGAAGGAAACGTGCTGTCCTCTCCTCCGCCGTCCGTCGGGCCGCCACCACCCTTCGAGCTAGAAAAACAGCCCCCAAGCGCCGCCAGACACAGGAGCCCGCCTGCCAGCCTCGCGAGCCCTCGCTTCGGCAGTAGTCCCCCGCCCGTGGTCCTTGCCGCCCCGCCCGAGCCCGTGCCGCGCCTTTCCCTGCTCATGTGTGCTCGCGTACCACCATCTCGCAACGCCGTCAGTAGTGATTCGATCGAGGGACACTCCACCGGCGCAGGTCCCCCGGTTGCGACCGCGCTGCCGTAACGGCACGCGCCTCGCAGGCTCGCTCTCCACCCCGCCGTGCCTCATACTGCGCTCATGATCGAAGCGACCTTCTCCCCGGGCGCCTGCACGTGGGACGAGTTCGTCGCGCTCGAAGAGGACGACCGGCGGGAGCTCATCGACGGAGAGCTCCTGGAGGTCGAGGTGCCCACGAAGCTGCACGAATACGTCGTCTGGTTGATCGGTGGGGTGTTCGCTCAATGGTGTCGGCCTCGCAATGCCGGGGTCGGCGTGGTGTCCGGCTTCAAGGTGCGTATCTCCGAGCGCCGCGGCGTCATGCCCGACTTCCAGTTCTTCCGCATGTCCAACCCTGCCGCATCGGGCGACAGCGTCGCGCTCGAGGAGGGACGAGCCGACCTCGTCGTCGAGGTGATCTCGCCGAGCAGCGTACGCTACGATTGAATCATCAAGCTCGAGTACTACGCGTCGATCGGCGTGCCCGAGTACTGGATCGTGGACCTGCCGGGCCGCACGCTCGAACGGCTCGTCCTCCAGGACGGCGGCAGGTACCTCATAGCCCAGACCGGTCGTGACGGAGACCTCTTTCGTCCCGAGTCCTTCGAGGGGCTCGAGATTCCGCTCGCGGAGCTCTGGTCGCTTCCGGTGCCACGGTGAATGCGGGGATAGGCTCGTTGTCGATGAGGACGTCGACACGAAGAGCGGGATGGCGCTGCGACCGGGCCTTCGTGGCGCTGCTCGCGTGCCTGACGGCGGCGTTCGGCTGCGGCTCTTCCTCGGAGCAAGGCAGCGCGGACGCTGCAGGGCAGCTCGACTCGAGCGCGGGGACCGATGTGGCGGCGGGCGCGTCCGACGCCGGCGGCTCCGATGCCGTCCCGGGGAGCGAGAGCGGCACCTCGCGGGAGGCCGGCCCGCTGCCCACCGACCCGTGCGTCGAAGCAGGCACGTGCCCCCCCGGCGAATGGATCAACGTCACGCCCGCGAGCATGAGCGCCGCCGTGCTCGCGCCCACGACCAACGCGTTCGGGCCGGGCGCCGTCGTCGGCGATCCTTCGCGTCCGAGCGATCTCTACATCGGCGCGGGAAACGACGGCCTCTGGAAGTCGACCGACTACGGCAGCACGTGGACGCAGATCAACAGCAAGATTGCGGGGAGCCCCATCGGCGCGCCGATCGCCGTGGCCGGCACCACACCCGCCACGATTCTGGGTCAACAGCGGCAAGGGCGACGGGTCGGTCTACAAGTCGACGGACGGCGCGGCGACGTTCTCGCTCACGGGCGGCGGGCAGACGCGCGACCTCTACTCGATCGCGGTCGACCCTTACGATCCGACGCACCTCGTCAGCGGCCTGCACGAAGCCGACGGCGTCGTCGAGTCGACCGACGGCGGAGACACCTGGCATCTCGTGGGCGGCTCGGGCTGGCCGGCGGGAGGCATCTCCTGGTACCCGTTCTTCGTCGACACGGGAGACGCGCCCGGTACCCGCGGGACATGGTTTGCCATCGCGCAGGACGGCGCCGCCCCGGTCATGACGAGCGACGAAGGCGCGACGTGGGCCATTCCCAACGGTCTCTCGAGCCCGGACGACGCGGGGGTGAACGGGCTTCAGCATCCCCACGGGTGCACGCGCCTCGACCAGAGGGGCTCGACGCTCTTCGTCGGCGGCCTCTATGGCCCCGGCCAGGGCGTGTACCGCAGCACCGACATGGGCAAGAACTGGTCGCGGGTCGACACCGGCGTGGCTCCCGAGGCGATCGTGTGGTCGACGCCGAAGAGCGTCTACGCGATGTGGGGATGGGCGTGCTCCGACTGCAACCTGGGGACGAACTACGAGACGGCCCCTCAACCGGGGACCACCTGGTCGGCCGCCACGGTGCCGGCGGCGCTGGTCATCGGTCCGAACACCCTGGCGGTCACCTCCGACGGATCCCACAACATCTTCGTCGGCGTGATGTGGGCGCAGGGAATCTGGCGCTACGTCGAGCCGTAGGACACGCGGGATCCTCGGCGGTGGGCCGTCAGCCACTCGCGAGCTGCGCGTCGCCGAGGATGACGTGCTCGAGGTCGCGGCGCTTCATCGGTTCGCTTGCTCGCGCACCTGCCTCCAGATGGCCCACCGCTCGCCGAGGACGCACGACAAGAGCACGATGCTCCCGAGCGCTCGTGTGTGCCTCGATTGAGGTGTCACCGGTGGACCAACAGCATCAACGCGCCGATCGCCACGAGACCTATCGAAAACCCCAAGAGCCAGCGCACCTCGACGGAGAACAGCGGTTGCCGTTGGTCCTCTTCCCAGACGTGCGGCTCCTGGTCAGCGCCCCAAGCCTCGACCAGTTCGTCTTCTGGCTGCTCGACGATCACGGGAGCCTCTGGTGCCACCGGCCTCACACTGGCGGCGACGCGGTAGGGCGACCCGTTCACACCAACATTGTAGCGCGGGTTGCGCGGCGGACGTCCCTCCGTCACGGGCACGCGAGAGTCGCGGTCCACTGCAAGCCGGCGTCGCCGTGGCTCATCGAGACGTACGCGGCATTGAACGCGCTGCTGGTGCAGAGTGCTGCCTTGCAGGTGCCCGCCTCAGCCGAGCACGACCCCAGGACGTAGCACCAGCCTGTCTCCTGTTGATCGCTGCACCCGACATCGGGCAAGCCCGCGATCTGGTTCAATGCGCACGTGGCGCCCGCAGGAAGAGGACCCCCTTTTCCAAGCACTTCAATCTCCTGGGAGGTAGCGGGCGAGAGCCCGGCGGCGGCGCAGTCTCCACTCAGCCCCTCGAGGATCACGGCGCACGTCGTCCCGCCGGAGGCGTTCGCCGGTAGCAGCTCGGGCAGGCATTGGTCGTTCTGCCCCAGGGGGATCGGGGCGGCGAACACGAAGGCGCCACCATCGGCCACGGCGAGGCCGTCCGGTGTGGCATCGAGCGTCGCGTATCCACCGTCCGCACTCGTACTGCCGTCGCCGCCATCCCCGATCGTTCCGCCCTCGGTGGCACCGGCAGGCCCAACAGGATTCGTCGCACAGGCCCCCAAGAACACCAACGAGAACAGGGCGACGATCGGCCGTACCATGTCCGTCCGACGATCAGTCTCCGACCCCGTCGTCAGTACTGCAAGGGCGCGCGTCCGGGCCGAGCTAGCCAGCGAGGGCTGCTGCGAGTGCAGCAGGATCGTCGACGCTCACCCGAAGCTGTCGCAATCTCACCGGGACGCCCATCACGTAAGCGCGCTGCCGAGGGTCGAGATCGATCGTGAGGATGCCGTCGCCGGCGCCGTTCACGAGCCAGCGACCGGACCACCCGTGAACGCCGCGCGTGAGGGGGACTCGCTCGCCGAGAGCGGTCTCGGTAATGGTGGACCGATCGAACGTCGTGCGAAACCCCCAGCCCATGCGCACGGAGACCTCGGTCCCGTGGATGTCGACGTAAGAGTCAGCGGGGGAAATGAAGAGGCCTCTGGAGAGCAGGGCGTAGGCTGCTTCGAATTTGATGGGGAAACGAGTCGAGGTGGTCATCGTCCAGCCTGCATGACGGGGCGGACTTCCACCGTCCCGCCGTGTTCGAGAGCCGGGCACCCCTTCGCCAGACTCGTCGCCTCCTCCAGGCTGGACGCGCTGACGACGAAGTAGCCTCCCATCACATGATCGTTGCCGAAGGGGCCGTCGGCGACGGTCTTCTTCGGCCCCGTAACGCACCGCCCAGTGGAGTCGAGCTGCGCTCCGGTCACGGAGTGGCCCGCGCTCGTCAGAGCCTCCTGCCACGCGTGCCACCTCGCCCCGCTCGCTCTCGCTTGCTCGGGTGAGCGCGGCTCGGCGAGGGCTTGCTTCGGTGCCCAGAAGAGCAACATGTACGAGCTCATCGAAACCCCGGAAACCCCTACGCCCGCTTCAGGTGAATCGCCGCCTTGTCTTCCAGCACGCGGAACGTGAACGACTCGGTCAGATAGAGCTCCACGTTCTCCCGATCGTGAAGCGTGTAGCCGATCGACATGTCTTGCCCCACGGTCAGTTCGTAGTCGCCGCCGCGGGTCGTCAGCAGCAGCGCACCCGAGCCCAGCGCGGGGGCCCATACGAGCGGCCCGTCGACGTTCGCCTCGATGCGCTGGCGTAGCGGGTAGCCGTCTTCGCTGTCCGCGGTCAGCTCGGCGTACGCCTGCGGGCCGAGCACCAGCGCGTAGGGCCCGTTCATGCCGGCCGCGCGCAGCACGTCCTTCGCCCGGACGACCGCGCGAGGCCAGTCGAGAATCGCCTTCACCTCGATCGGCGCGTGCGGACTCGCCTCGATGATCCCGCCGATGTGCGCGTCCTTGAACCCATTGAACGCTGCCATGTCCTCGGCCAGCGCGATTCGCTCCGACGCCGCGATGACAGGGTCCAGATTGAGATCGTCCGCTCCGCGCGCCGCGTAGTCGAGCTCGATGATCTTGATCACGAAGGGTGAGCGAACCTCGATGAGCGGCTGCACGTCGCGCACCGCCTGCTGCACCTCCGGGAGTGGCCCCTTCTGAATCGGCTTGAGGCGCCCGGTGTTGACCCCGCCGAGCTTCCAGCCGTGGGGCCCGGAGAAGTCGACGACCTTCCGCGCCGCGAGGTGGAGCTTGAGGACGCGACGGGCCTCGTTGTCGATCTGCTCCCACCCTTCGGGGGTGATCGGGGCGAGCTTTCGCTTGAGGAGATCCATCAGGCCCCCTCTTGCAAGCTGCCGATGCCGAGCGACGGCGACGCCGAGCCCGACGCGTCGGCGCCCTCGCCCTTCGCGTCTCCCGCCTGGCCTGCCTCGATCTGCACGATGGGCCCGCTCGACTTCACGTACGTCGTGATGTTGGCGTCGAAGGTCGGGTCATGCCGGCGGATCCATTCGAGGACCATCATCGCGTGCTCGATCTCTTCGTTCTTGTTGTGGACCAGTATTGCCTGCAGCTCGTCGTCCGAACAGCCTTCGGCGCGCTGGGCGTACCAGTCCACGGCCTCGAGCTCCTCGCGAAGCGACACGAGGGCGCGGTGCATGTTCTTGGTCCCCTCCGAGAGGAGCTCGAGGGCTTCGTGGTAATTCTCGCTGCTCATGCCGGGCATGATAACGCCAAGGCTGCCGGCCGCATCGCCCCGAACGGAGGAAAGACACGCCGCCGGCCGGGGCCGCTTCGCGCCCTACGCCTGCGCGATGCTGGCCGCGGCGGGAGCGGAGCGCGCGTCGTTGCTCATCACCGGTAGGCGCCGGCGGATGAAGCGTTCGATGTCGCCCAAGAGAGCCCGCTCGTCCGAGTCGCAGAACGAGATCGCACGCCCTGTGGCCCCCGCCCGCCCCGTCCGACCGATGCGGTGCACGTAGCTCTCGGCCACGTTGGGCAGGTCGAAGTTGACCACCAGCGAAATCCCCTCGACGTCGATGCCGCGCGCGGCGATGTCGGTGGCGACGAGGACGCGGGTGGTCCCGCGGCGGAAGGCCTCGAGGGCTCGCTCGCGCGCGCTCTGGGTCTTGTTGCCGTGGAGGGCTGCCGAGCCGATGCCGGCGCGGTCGAGCTGTTCGCAGAGGCGGTTGGCGCCGTGCTTCGTCCGCGTGAAGACGAGCGCCCGTCCCACGCTCTCCGCGCGAAGGAGGGTCTCGAGGAGCCGGCGCTTGTCGGCGCGGGCGACGAAGACGACGGACTGGTCGACGCCTTCGGCCGTGGTCACCGCGGGCGCGATCGACACACGCACCGGCTGGACGACCATCGAGCGCGCGAGGCCCTCGACGGCGGGCACCATCGTGGCCGAGAAGAAGAGCGTCTGCCGGCGGGTCGGCAGCAGCGCGACGATGCGCCGGACGTCGTGCACGAAGCCCATGTCGAGCATGCGGTCGGCCTCGTCGAGGACGAAGTGCGTCACGGCGTCGAGGCGGACGAGCCGCTGCCCGATGAGGTCGAGCAGGCGCCCCGGCGTCGCCACGATGATCTCGGGCGCGTTGCGCATGGCAATCTCCTGCCGGTGCTGGTTGACGCCGCCGTAGATGACGGTGTGGCGCACCGGGACGTAGCGACCATAGGCCGCGACGCGCTCGGAGATTTGCGCGGCGAGCTCGCGCGTGGGCGTGAGGACGAGGACGCGAACGCCCGGTCCGGTGGACGCCTTCAGCTGCTGCAGGATCGGCAGGACGAACGCCGCGGTCTTCCCGGTGCCGGTCTGGGCGCATGCGAGGACGTCGCGGCCCGCGAGGACGTGCGGCACGACTTCGGACTGGACGGGCGACGGCTTCTCGTAGTGCTCGTCGAGGACGGCGCGGACGAAAGGCGCCGCGAGGCCGAGGGCCGTGAACGGGGACGCGGCGATGGCTCGCTCGACCTCGGGGGTCGTCGGGACGGGACGAAACTCAGCGGCGCGAATTGGCTGCTCCTGCGCTCGGGGCGCGAAGGTCGACGGATGGGAGCCCGCCGGGCGCGAAGCCTGGGGACGACCCGGGCGGCGCCGCGGGTAATGAAAGGAACTCATGATCGATGGTCACACTCTTCTCGCGGCAAGCGTCGGGTAGACGCTTTCTAGGTTTTGCCATCCTCGATGCCGCGGCTCGGAAGGGCGCGACGGGGCACCTGATCGGGCCGCGTCATCACGCCTCCACCGCCAATAAAGCGCCGACTCAGGGCCAGCGGCGAGCGAGGTGCTCGCAGGATCGATTCGTGAGTAGGGTCTCTTGTAGCTCGCCCACACACCTAGCGCAAGTAGTGCGCGTGACGTTTCCGCTACGTTTCTTCGCGTCTTCGCGACCACGCCGAACGACGTCAGAGGAGAGCGCTCACGCCGGCGCCACGCCAAAGCCGAACAAATGACTATTGTTCGGCCCGCCTTGCGCGACTAAGAGCCACATCGAAGAAGCGTGAAGTGGCCTTTAGTGGCCACCCTTGCTGCTCTCTCACAGCAGCCGTCACGGGGCCAAAGGAGAAACTCATGGGCGTTCGTCTGGCGTTCGTTTCGTTCCCGGTTCTTGCCGTCGCCGTGGGCGCGGCCGCGTGCAGCTCGTCCACCGAACCGGCGAGCGCCAAGGGCTCTGCGAGTTCCACCACGGCGGACGCCGGGATCGATGCCGGCCCGTCCACGCTGCCCAATGGATGTCCCCTCAACTCCGGATTCGTCGGTGACGACATGTGCCTTCCGGCCCCTACGGTGGCCGATGGCTTCCAGCTTCACTACGGCCCGAAGAACTACGCCGACGCCACCGAGGTCGAGCCGTTCGTGCTCGCGCCGGGTGGCGAGACCAACGACTGCTATTACGAAAAAACACCGAATCCGACAGACGTGTACGTGTCCGGGTTCGACATCAACATGCGCCCGGGCAGTCACCACATGTTCGCGAACGTGAACCCCACGGCGCAGGCCGACGGATTCGCCGTGTGCGGGCCGAACGATTCGTCCGGAGGAATCCTCTGGGGCTCGCAGACGCCCACGGAAGACGACGTCGACGACCCCGCTCCCGAGAACAAGGGCCTCGCGGCGCACGTGCCCGCGAACGCCCAGGCGGTCATCAACTTTCACGTGATCAACACCACCGCCAAGCCGCTGCTTCGCGAGACCTGGCTCAACTACTTCTACATCCCCGCGTCCGAGGTGACTGGTATCCGCGGCAACGTGCTCCTCTACGGCGGGCTCGGGTTCCAGATCGCGCCGGGGACCAACACGACCTACCAGTACTCGTGCAGCCCGGACCGCCCGGTTCGCATCCTGACCCTCGCTTCGCACATGCACGCGCACGCGACGCGCCTCTCGATGTGGAAGGTGTCGGCCGGTCAGCCAACCCTGGTCTACGAGAACTACAGCTGGGAGAACCCGGTCAACTTCAGCTACGACAGCGCCCACCCCAACAATCCGACGCCGGACCGCGCGACGCAGACGCCGGGCGCGTCGTCCGGGCAGCTCGTGCTGCAACCCACCGACACGCTCCAGTGGGAGTGCGCCATCGACAACACGAGCGACATCACACTCACGTTCCGTAACGAAGTCTATACAGGCGAGATGTGCGTCGTCGCCGGTACCGAGGTGCCGACCGACGAGCCGATGAACGCGTACGACTTCACGTGCGGACGGAACTAGCCCGATTCGTTTCTTGGGTTTCAGTCGAAAGGTGATCGAATGACGAGGCTAAGGTGGGTGACGCTTGTCTGCGTGGCGCTGACGGCGGCTGGCGTGGTGCTCGGGCTGGGGTGCAGCAGCTCGTCCAGTCCGGCTACGGCGCCGTCCGAAGCCGGCCTGGGAGCCTCGGAGGCAGGCGCCGAGGCGGCCACGGCGGGGCCCGACGGAGGCGGTGACGCCGGCAGCGATGCGGGCATCTCGCTCACCTGGCAGGTGGTCCTCTCCAAGAGCCCGGGTTCGGCCGGTGCAGTCTCCGATGGCGGTGATGCAGGCGGCGATGGAGGGGCCGAGGCAGGCGATGCGAGCGCTGCTTTGGACGCGGCGAACGCGGCCGGCGGCGACGACGACGACGGGGGCGACGGAGGCCCGCCCGGTGTTCCCGGCGTGCAGGTTTGCCTCTACACGATGAGCGCCACGATCCCTTCGCCGACGACGCCGGCCACGTCGACCCTTTGCGCGACGTCCGCCGCGGACGGGACGTTCTTCTTTCCCAGTGTCCCCGTCCGGACGAACATGGCGGTCACGCTCATCAAGACCGGTTTCATGCCCATCTTGCTCTCGATCCAGACGGCGAGCGCGGCGATGGACGCGAGGACCAACCCCATCGACATGTTCCCGACGTCGGGCCCAACCAATCCCGTCCCCGGCATCACGATCGACTGGACCAACAAGGGCCAGATCTACATGTTCGTCATCGGCCCGGCCCCGGAAGGTGGGCTCGACTACGCGGGTGACCCCGGCGTGACCTCGACTTTGACCCCCGTGAGCGGCAACGGGCCTTACTACCAGGACACCCACGGCAACTTCGTCCCGTCGGCCTCGGCGTTCATCGAGAACCTCGGTGCCTACTTCAACCTCGCCGCCGGCACCTACACGCTGACCTTCAACGACAACGACACGATGACCGATTGCGAGCCGATCAGCGGCGCCCTCGCCCCGGCCGCGCTGTGGGGCTACCCGGTCATGACGCCCGCCCACTCGCTCCAGGTGCTCGTCGCGCCGGGATACATTTCGGGCCTCGTTGGCGCGCTCTGCACACCGGTGTCGGTCCTCGTGAGCGTCGACGGGGGCTAGGGTCCCCGGCACCACGTCTACACATGCACCGCCCAGGGACGGCCCCTGGGCGGGCTGTGGTACCGTCGCCATGTGACGGACACTTTCTCGTTCCAGCACGAGCAGGGGTTTCGCCAGGGCGAGCTCTCGGGCCATCTGCAGCTCGGGAAGTTCGAGGCCCACTACGAGGAGATCTTCGCCGAGGTCATCGAGGACGGTGTCATCACCCTCGAGGAGCGGGCCCGCCTCAACAAGGCCGCCGACGCGCTCGGGCTCGATCGATCCCGGCTCCGCAGGCTCGAGGAGGCCCTCGAGGCCGCCTACGAGGCGAGGCACCGCGTCCGAGTCCGCGAGGTGGCGGACGAGGAAGAGCCCCCGGCGTCTATCGTCGTCACGCCAGAAGCCTCGAAAGATCCACGCGTTGCGGTGCTCGAGCGACGGGTCGCCGAGCTGCAGACGCAGATCGCCGAGCTGGCCGCGGAGCTCGAGCAGGCGCGGTCTCAGGTGGCCGTCGAGGTCGATCTCTCGAACATCTCGGAGCCGGCCGTGGCGCCCGAGGCCACCCAGGAGACCCCCGACGAGCTGGCCCGCCGGGTCCGCAGCGACCCTCGTGATATCCGCAGCTTGCGGACCCTGATGAAGGCCTACGGGCAGTCCGGATCGGACCCCGATCGCCCGTCGCTCGTCGCCCAAGCCCTCGTCTACCTCGGCGTCGCGGACGACGAAGAGAAGAGGGTGGCCGCCCGGAGCCGGACCGGAGGGCTCATCAAGCCGGCCAGCTCGCTGACGGGCGACGGCTGGCGCCTGCTCTTTCATCCGGACGAAGAGGTCCTGACGGGCCAGATCTTCGCGGTCATCGTCCCGGCCGTCCTGCTCGGGCGCGTGTCGACGCTTCGGCGCGACAAAGCCCTCCCCGCGCTCGACCCCGCCGCGAAGCAGGACCCGAAGATGTCGACGATTCAGGCCGTGCGGTGCTTCTCGTGGGCGGGCGCCATCCTGGGGCTCGGGTCGCCGGTCCTCTATGCCGCGCCGGATTCGCCCGGGCTGGTGGAGATGGTCCCCGGCCTGCCGCCGGCGGCCAAGCTCGGAAGAAAGGTGCTGTCGGGTCGCTCGCCGTTCGAGCTCGCGTTTCTCGCGGGCTGTCACCTGGCCTGGTACCGCGAAGAGCACTTCGTGCGGCTCCTCGTGGGGACGATCGCCGATCTGGAAGACCTGTTCCTCGCCGCGCTCAGCATCGCCAACGCGGGCCTTCCCCTCTCCGGTGACGTGAAGCGCCGTGTCGCGCCGCTCGCGCGGGCCATCGAGCCGGTGCTCGAGCCCGTCGCGGTCGACCGGTTGCGCGGTCACTACCTGCGCTTCCTCGAGGAAGGCGGACGCACCAACCTTCAAAGGTGGGCCGCCGCCGCGGATCGGACGGCGGCGCGCGCGGGGTTGCTCCTCGCGAACGATCTCGGAGCGGCGCACGCCGTCCTCGAGATGGAGCAGCCAGATGCCGCTGCTTCCAAGATGGACGATCTCA
Source organism: uncultured delta proteobacterium (assembly GCA_963847465.1). Classification (GTDB taxonomy): domain Bacteria; phylum Myxococcota_A; class Polyangia; order Polyangiales; family Polyangiaceae; genus Palsa-1150. The sequence goes on from CAWKAF010000056.1 coordinate 215,467, forward strand.
TCGTCTTCGTGACGAGCGATCGCTACACGAAGCTACGTCGGATGATTGGGCTCGGGGGCGCTGGAGGCTGAGATGCGAATCAACGCAACTGTGGGAGTGCTGACCGTCATCTGCGCGTGTTCGAGCTCGAGCGCCCCCGCGAAGGTCGCGGTCTCGGACGGCGGCAGCGAGGGAGGGGGTGAAGCCGAGGACGGGCCCGCGGCCCCGGTGTGCGTTACCAAGCCCCAATCGAACAACGCCGGGTCGTGCACGCTGTCGGGGATCTCCTCGGAGGACGCCGGCGACGCGGGTGCACCTCCCGTTTGGTGCATCGAATACACGGGGTCGGGCCTCATGCCCTCCGACACCGCCATGTCCTGCAAGACGATGGTGGGCGAGTTCTCGATGTCGGGGTGCTCGACGGTCAACGCGGAGGCCACGGTGGCGGGCTACTGCATCCGCTCGTGCACGACCCCTGAGGAGTATGTCCAGTACTACTACATGGGATCCGGTGCCGTTGACGCCAAGTCCCAATGCCAGGCGCTCATGGAAGATGTGTGGGTGCCCGGCCCATAGAACGGGCCCGAAGTTGGGGCGAGGTCGAACCGAAAGGCGCTACCATCTAGGGAAGCGCACGTGAGACGCACCTCGTTCCATATCGCCGTGATGTGCCTGATTGGCGGCACTCTCGCGGTCGCGTGCGGGACCGGGGGCCACGGCTCGCCGGCCGACGCCGCGGCGGGCCACACAGTCCCGGGGGCCGACGGCGCGGTCGCCGCGGGCGACGGCGGTCCCGGTTCGGACGGCGGGACCGCGGGCGACGACGGCGGCCAGGGTGCGGCCGTGGACGCCGGACCCATCGTCGCGCCTCAGCCCCTCAGCCCCTTCATCGTCGTCGACCAGTTCGGCTATTTGCCGTCGTCGGAGAAGGTCGCCGTCATCCGGAGCCCGCAGACCGGGTTCGACTCGGCCATGTCGTTCACCCCGGGCGCGACGTACGCGCTCGTCGACGCCCATTCGAGCCAGAAGCTCCTCGAGGCCGCGCCCGCGCCGTGGAACGCCGGGGCGACGGACACCTCGTCGGGCGACAAGGCGTGGTGGTTCGACTTCACCAGCGTGACCACGCCCGGCGACTACTTCGTCCTCGACGAGACACAGAACGTGCGCTCGGCCGTGTTCAGTCTGTCGACCGGCGTCTACCGGAGCGTGCTCGTTCAGGCGATGCGCATGTACTACTACCAGCGCGACGGCATCGCGAAGCTCGCCCAGTACGCGGGCGCCGACTGGGCCGACGGCATGGCCCACCCGCAAGACGTGATGTGCGGCCTCTACTCGGACGGATTCTGGCCCGCAAGACCTTCACGGCGGGTGGTTCGACGCAGGCGACCAGAACCGATACACGAACTGGGCGGCGAGCGACGTCATCGAGCTCCTGCGCGCGTACGTCGAGAACCCGAGCATTTTCTCCGACGACTACAACATCCCCGAGTCCGGCAACGGCGTGCCGGACATCCTCGACGAGGCCAAGTGGGAGCTCGACTGGCTGGGGCGAATGCAGCAGTCGAGCGGGGGTGTCCTCAGCATCGCCGGCCATGCGGGGGCGAGCCCTCCGTCGTCGGACACGTCGCCGTGCAAGTACGGGCCCGTGAACACGTCCGGGACGCTGACGTCCGCGGCGGCCTTTGCGTACGCGTCGATCGTCTTCGGTTCGGTGAACAGTGCGAAGACCGCGTATCCCGGTTACGCGAGCGCTCTGTCGACCCGGGCCCAGAACGCGTGGACATGGGCCGTCGCGAATCCGAGCGTGACGTTCTACAACTCGCAGAATGGCGTCGGAGCCGGCGAACAGGAGGTCGACGCCGCGGGCACGCTCCTGAAAAAGGCGCAGGCCGCGGTGTTTCTCTTCGAGCTCACGGGAAGCGCGACGTACAAGACCTTCTTCGACGCCAACTACATGCAGCTTGTATCGTCGTTCGATCCGTTCCACATGGAGGAGCTCGACACCGCCCTCGAGTACACGAAGATCGCCGGAGCGACCGCGTCCGTCGTCCAGGCCGTCTCGAGCGGCTTCAAGTCGAACGTGGAAGGGGGGAACTACTTCGGCACACTGCAGTCGAACACCGACCCCTACCTCGCGTATCTGCAGACGTACACGTGGGGGAGCAATCAGACCGTCGCGGGCCAGGGGAACATGTTCGCGGACGTCCTGGCCTTCGGCATCGACTCGTCCTCGACGGCGACCGCGAACGCCACACGATACGCCGGGCGGTATGTCCATTACGTGGACGGGGTCAATCCGCTGGGGCTCGTGTACCTGTCGAACATGGACGCCTTCGGAGCCGAGGGCTCGGTGACCCGCTTCTTCCATACGTGGTTCGCGCACGGTTCGATGTGGGACGCTTTCGGCGTGTCCGAGTACGGGCCGCCTCCGGGCTACCTCACGGGCGGCCCGAACCCGGGGTACTCGTGGGACTCGTGCTGTCCGTCCGGTTGCTCCGGGTGCGGCACGGCCCCGCTGTCTCCGCCCGCGGGGCAGCCTGCGCAGAAATCGTACAAGGACTTCAACGACAGCTGGCCGCTGGACTCGTGGTCCGTCACCGAACCGGATGACGGCTACCAGGCTCAGTACGTGCGCCTCCTGTCGAAGTTCGTCCAGTAGCTGCCATACGCGATGGGCGGCGACGATCCTGGCTGGCAGCTCTTCTTCGAGCAAGCGCCCGTGCCTACGTGCGTCTTCGACCGAGAGACGCTGACCCTTCGCGCGGTGAACGACGCCTTCGTCGCCCAGTACGGATGGACGCGGGAGGAGCTTTTGCTCATGAGAATGAGCGACGTGAGGCCCCCGGATTCAGCGGGCACACTTCGAGCAATCGCTGCGCAAGTTCGCGGGCAGTGGGGCGCGCGAAGTCACCTTCGAAGCGCTGGGCAAACACCAGCGGAAGGACGGCTCGCTCCTCGACATTCGCGGCCATGCGACGCTCACCACGTTCGACGGGCGGGCCGCCATCCTCGCGGTGCTGATCAACGAGACGCCGCGCCGCGCGCTCGAGGCACGCTGGCGCGAGGCCGACAGCATGTGGCGGTCGCTCGTGGACACTTCGCCCGACGTCGTGACGATTTTCGACCTCGAGGGAACGGTCGTCTTCGTGAACCGCATCCGGGCACCGTTCGCAGGCCGACAGATCGTCGGCTCGAAGGTGTGGGACTTCGCCGGCGAAGGCGGCGCGGAACGGCTCATGGCGCTCATCGAGCGCGTGGCCCGTACGAAGGAGGCCGTGGTCTACGAGGCCCAGGGCCCAGGCGCGAACGGGATCGCCTGGTACGAGGCCCGCGCCATCCCGCTCATCGTGGACGGAACGGTGCAGAGGGTGATGCTCATAGCGGCCGACATCACGGAGCGAAAGGTCGCGGCCGAAAACTTGCGGGCGAGTGAGCACCGGTTCCGCGCGCTGGTCGAGCACGGCTCCGACTGCATCATCCTCTTGAGCGCCGAGAACCGGATGACCTACGCAAGCCCGGCTCTCCTGCGCGCCCTCGGCTACGAGGCCGACGACTTGATCGGCAAGATCGCGCGCGACTTCGTCCATCCCGACGATCACCAGGCCGCACAGGCTGCCGGCTACGCTTCCCCCCAAGGTCAGCCGGTCGCGGGTACTCTACGCATTCGCCACAAGGACGGCTCGTGGCGCTGGCTCGAGGGGACGACGACGAATCTCCTGCACGATCCCAGCGTGAGGGCGATCGTCAGCAACCGGCGCGACGTGACCGACCGGATACGGCTGGAGGAGCAGCTGCGGCAATCGCAGAAGCTCGAGGCCATCGGCCTGTTGGCCGGCGGCGTCGCGCACGACTTCAACAATCTCCTGGCCATCATCGTCGGCTACACAGAGGTCGCCACGCGCGAGCTCTCGAAGGACCACCGCGCGGCGCAGACGCTGAAGGAGGTGAGCGGCGCGGCCCGCCGGGGCGCCGAGCTGACACGCAAGCTCCTCGCGTTCTCGAGGAAGCAAATCATCCAGCCACGACCCATCGACCTGGGATCCACGGTGGCCGAGTTCGCGCGGATGCTGCGGCGCATCGTGGGCGAGGACATCGAGTTCGGCGTCGAGCTCGCGTCCGATCCGATCGTCGTCAACGCAGACCCGGTGCAGCTCGAGCAGGTGCTGCTCAATCTGTGCACGAATGCCCGCCAGGCGATGGCGAACGGAGGGCGGCTGCGCCTCGCCATCTCCGCCGAGACGCTCGACGCCGCGTTCGTGTCGAGCCATCCGTGGGCGCTGGCGGGAGAGTTCGCCGTGGTCACGGTGAGCGACACCGGCGTCGGCATGGACGAGGCGACGCGGACTCGAGCGTTCGAGCCCTTCTTCACGACGAAGGCCGAAGGAACGGGGCTCGGGCTGGCGACAGTCTACGGCATCGTCCAGCAGCACGGCGGGTTCACGCACATGCGAAGCGCGCCCGCCGCGGGCACGACGGTGTCGGTGCACATTCCTCGGCTGGGCGGCCACACGCTCACGGTGCCGCCGTCGATCCGCGGGGTCACCATCGACACGCGAGGGACCGAGACGATCCTTCTCGCCGAGGACGAGCCGGCGCTCCGCGCGCTCGCGGCGAAGACGCTCACGGAGCTCGGGTACTCGGTCATCGTGACGGCCGACGGCGAAGAGGCCGTGCGCGAGTACGAACTGCACGCGCGCGACATCGCTCTCGTCGTCCTCGACGTCATCATGCCGCGCATGGGCGCCCGTCAGGCCTACGACAAGATCCGGAGCATCCGACCCGACGCCAAGGTCCTCTTCACGACGGGCTACGCCCCCGAGGCCACGCGCCTTTCCGAGCTCATCGAAGGCGGTCGGACGCAGGTCCTCGAGAAGCCGTTCACACCGGGCGAGCTCGCGGCCTGCGTCAGGAGCGCGATCGACGCATAGGGGGTTGTGAACCGCAGAGGCGCAGAGGGGAGGGCGACGGTTGCTCTATGACCCGCCGGCGGGCGCGGGGTATTGCCGATCGATGAAGCAGAGCCCTTGCGAGTTGAGGTGCCCCTGCGTCGACTGCGAGTATCGGATGTAGTCGTAGTAGTCGCGGATCGCCGGGCAGTTGGCCTTCGTGTAGTCCTGCCCGATGGTCCCGGTGCACGTCGCCTGTGGATTCACCGGGACGCTCAGCGTGCTGAACGACATCTGCCCGTTGCTCGGCGGCTGGTACCACGGACCCGCGCAGTTTCGCCACGGCAGGGGCGTGCCCGTCTTGTCGGTGAATGCGTAGAAGGGGACGCCCTTCATGTCTTCGACCGTCGCCATCGGGTTCGTCTCACCGACGTACTGCGCCGCGATGTCGTCCCAGTGGATCGGCGAGTTCTCGGCGAAGCTCTCCCAGAAGGGGTGGTCCATGTGCACGGTCACCTGCGCGATCGTCGACTGGCTGGTCGACGTCTGGAGCCCCCGGGCGTAGTCCTCGCCCTGGAGCGGCTGCAATGTCGAGGTCATGTTCTGGCAATTCACGTAGTTCGTCGGGGTCGCGAACCCGAGCCGGAACGTCATCGTGGCAGGCATCTTCGTGAAGTCGTAGCCGCCGTCGACGTAGGTCGCAGCCGTGCCTCCGTCCGCGGTCGTGAGGAGGCCGGCATCCGGCCCGGCGCCCGCGTTGGTCTGGGTGCAGCCATAGGTCGAGGCGTTGCCGTTCCACGTCGCGGTGCCGACGTACAAGACGCTGTAGCCCTGCTGCACCATGTACGCGAAGTCGGCCGCCTCGCCTTGGTCCAGGTTCACGTTGTATGCGTCGTAGGTCGCCTGCACCGTGCTGAAGCCGAAGCCGTACGACGTGGTCGGATCGAACGCGGCGCCGTTGTTGTCGTTCTGATTGAGGATGACCCCGATCGGCGTGGACTCCTCGGGGGCGCCCCCCTGGCCGATGATCTGACCGCCCTTGTGGAGGTCGACGACGAACGGCCCGGTCAGGTGCGCGACCTGCGTCATGTGACTGAGGTCGCCCTGGTTCGTCGGGTCCGCGTTGGGGTTCGACCAGAGGCGAACGTTGCCGACGCTGACGATGTACTCCTTGATCTGGATGATCCAGCCGTCGAACATGTACGTATCGGTCTGGAAGTTGTCGGGTGGGAAGGGGTACGCGGTCAGCGCGTTCTCCTCGCCCGAGATCGTGACGTAGACGGCGTTGGCTCCCGGATCGCCCGGGCACTGGTCCGGGTTCGAGCAGGGGCTGGTGCCGGGCGGCGGCCAGGGCATGAGAGCCTGCCCATCGGCGCCGGCGTCCGCGGTGGTGATGCGTGGGACGTCCGGGGCGGCATCGCTGGGTCCCGTGCCGCTATCGACGAAAGGACTTACTGGATTTCCGGAGCTGCTACTCGAGCACGCCGAGGCAACGAGGCCTCCCGTCACGACGAACGCTGTCGCCAACATGGCTCCTACGAGCCACGCTGCTTTGCGATCCAAGTGATTCATGACTTCTTCTCCGTGGCTAATGGCTATTGCGAATACGTAACCGAGTAAGCCGAAGGCCCTCCCGTCAGGATCCCGTTGAAGAGCTCCTGTCCCGCGAGCGCACCCGCGCCCATCGCGAAGTTCGTGTTCGGGATGCAGTACGTCGGGCCGCAGACGCTGTCGTTGCAGGTGAGCGCCCCTTCGCAGGCGCCCGTCGCGAGCGGAGCGCCCGTGTCGTCGGTGCAGCACGGCTGGGCGCTGCCGCCGCATCCCGCGTGGCCGGAGGGCGTCTCCGGCGCGAGCGCGTAGCTCGACGGGTCGAGCGGCAAGAGCTGGTCCCCCGTGAGACAGTTCTCGTCCGACACCTGAGGAAGGCTGGAGAAGTCGATGTCCTCGTTGAACCATCCGCGCGGATCGATGGTGACGGTCAGCGTCCCGCCGTTCGAGAACGTGATGCCGATCGGGGAGAGCTGGATGATGCGCTCCTTGCAGATCGGGTTCTCCCCCGGCGTCGCCGGGTTGGTGACCGGAGTCAGACGGTTGTTGTTGACGGTGACGATGGCACCGAAAGACGCTGTCTGGCCTCCCCGGGTCGCCGTCCCTTCGAGGTCGACCATGTGCGTGCCGAGGTTCGCTTCGTTCACGTCGCCGTTGGTCAGCCAGATCTCCCAGCTCACCGCGAGGTCGGCCGAGCCGTTGCCGTAGACCGAGAACTCCTGCGGCTTGGTCGAGAGAGGTCGACCTCGACCGGCCCGGGCACCTGCGCGGCATAGATCCCCGGCGCGATGCAAACAGGCTTGTCGAACGCCGTCGAAGGCGGCGACTCGTCGAAGTAGAGCGCGCCGATGTACATCTTGGCCGCGGTGAGCTGGACGGTGAAGCCGCCGACGGCGAACGGCTGCGCGGCGTCCGGCGCCCCCGCGCGTACGCCGGGAAGGTGACGAGCTCGTCGCCCGTCGTCCCGTTGCACGACGGCCACCGCCATGCCGACGGCGCAGAACCGCGGCTGCCCCGAGATGCGCGAGCCCACGCATCACGGCGCACCCCCGAGCGTCGCCGCGAGCGTCAGCATGATCTGACGCGGGGCGCCGGCGGTGAACGAGCGCTCGGGCGCGAGCGTCGGCTCCGGCAGGAGCTTCTGGAAGTTGGAGGCGTAGTTGTACTCGCCGAGCTTGTACTTGGCGTCGAAGAGGTTCTGCGCCGCGAGGCGTGCACGTTGAAGATGCTCCAGCCGAGGCTCGACCGAGGCGTCCGAGATGAAGATGATGTCGCTGAACTCGCCGTAGGGCAGCGGGCGCCGCCCCACGTAGCTGACGCCGTACCCGACCGTGGCGCGGACGGGCTTGTGAGCGAGCCGCCACGGCAGGTCGTGGAAGACGCCGCGTCGCCGCGGAGCACGAGGTCGGGCACGTACGGGACGAGCAGGCCGCAGTAGGGCGCGCACTGCCCGTGTCGTCGAACGTCGCCTTCACGAGCGTCGCGTTGGCCGCGACGTCGAAGAACGCGCCCGAGCACGCGCGCCGACCCCGACCAGCCCGTGCGCGTCGAGCCGCTCGCCAGCGTGTTGCGCCCCGCGGTCGGGTCGAAGATGAGGTCCTGCGTCGACGTGCGTCTGGAAGAACACCGACTTGGCGGCGACGCTCGTAACGTCCCCGATTTCGCGGTCGTACGAGACGCCCGAGGTCGCGCGACTGCGACGCTGACGAACGGGGTGACGAGCCCCTGCGCGACGTAGCTCGGGTCGACCGAGCGCACGCCGTTGCCCGCGCTGGCGGTGAACTCGAAGTGATCGAACGGGCCGAGCGACGAGCGTCCCGCGCGGCATGACGGCGCCGCTCCGCCGTGGTCGACCGCTGGAAAGGCTCGCGGTAGACGCCGTGCTCGAGCTGGCTCAGGCACGAGACGTCGACCTGCGACGGAGCGAGTTCCGCCGACGGACTGTCGACGCTCGTCGACGGCGCAGTTGTTGAGCACGTCGAAGAGGAACATGTCGGCGCGCACGCCGCCGCGAAAGCGCGAGCCACGGCAGCGACGCGCAGGTTGCTGTCGACGTAGACGCCGACGTCGCCGAGGGTGGACGTGTAGTCCGCGTCGATGAGGTACGGCGCGCCGTTACCGGCCGCGATCGCGGTACTGCGTGCGAGTCGGTCTGGTCGATGCGCGCGAAGTAGCCGCCCTCGAACTCCTGCCTCAGCCCGAGGGCGTCGCCGTGCCAGCGCGCGAAGCCGCGCGCGCCGAGCGGTCACCTCGTCGAAGTGGAAGTCGATGAGGTCGCCGCGCTGGTCGTGCGGCTCCTGCGTCGGCTCCTGCACGTCGTCGAGGAAGCCCGTCCAGTTCTCGCGCAGGCGCATCGTCCGATCGATGACGAAGAGCTGCTGCGAGACGTCGATGTCCTCGAAGTGCTTCTCGTACGTCGCCGAGAGCGACACGCGGCTCGACGTGTTGCCGGTCTGGTTCGGGATCCTCGGTGCCGTAGAAGCCGACCTGTCCGGCCTCGTAGTCGTCTTCGCGCACGACGCCGGCGTTGTTGTACTCGGTCACGTACGCGGTCGCGTTGACGCGGAGGGTCGCCTTGCGGACCGAGCGGCGATCTCGTACTGCCCGATGGCGGTCCCGCGCTTGGCCTGGCGGTTCGTGCCGAATCCGTCGGTCGTGTAGTACTCGGCGGCCGCGAACGTCCCCGTAGGCGCGTCGCTCGGCCCGTACAGCACGAGGAAGCGCTGCGTGTTGAAGCTGCCGAGCGAGTACTCGGTCGTGAGCCCGCGGCGGTCGAGGCCGAGGTGGTAGTCGGCGCTGCCGGCGACGGCGAAGTTGCCCTGCTGCGGCGCGTACGGCCCCTCGAGCACGCGCACGGAGTGAATGAGCTCGGGGATGATGAAGTGCGTGTCGGCGTAGCCGTTGCCGTGGTAGTTGCCCGCGTCGTTGATGGGGACGCCGTCGACGGTGAACTCGAGGTCCTGCCCCTCGTGCGCGTCGAAGCCGCGCAGGAACACCTGCTCGGCGTGGCCCGAGCCTCCCTCGTTCGTGAGGAGGAAGCCGGGGGCGAGCTTGAGCGCGTCCGACGCGTTGGTGCGCGGGATGGCCTGCAGCTCGCCGAGCGTGACTTGGTAGTCCGAGGTCCCGTGCGAGCGTGCCTCGAAGTGACCATGCACCTCGACGTCGGACTCGGCTGTCGCTGCCGCTAGGGGCTTGGACGGGGCCTCGGGCGGCGCCGCGGCGCCCGGCGACACGGGCGCCGGCGGCGCGGGTGCGGCCTGGACGGCGGGGTGCACGGGGAGCTCGTCGGCCGGGTGGGGGGTCTCCACGACCTCGGGGGGCGGAGCCGGAGGCGCGAAGTGGAACGGCACCTTGATGCGACTCGCGACGGGTTTGCCTCCGCGCATCGCCGGGGTGAACGTCCACTGCCGTGCGGCGATGATGGCCGCCTCGTCGAGATCCGCACCCCCGGACTGGAGCACGTCGACCTTGGACACGTGGCCGTCGACGTCCACCGTCAGCGCGAGCACCACGTCCGCGTGCTTCTGGTCGGCCAGCGCGGAGGTTGGGTACACGGCATCGACGTGATCGACGACGATCGGGGGCGTGACGTCGGCCGGCGCCGGGCCCTCGGCCCGTGCGCCCGAAGCCAGCGCCAGGCCCATCATCAGACCGAGGACGAGCGAGCTCGCTATCTTGTGGCGACGGACGGTCATTCGCAACGCTGTTACAAGTGCGATGGATACTCAAATATTTCACGCCTGCAACTCATTTCGGGCGCAACCCTTGCCGCCGAAGGGTCTCCGGTACGTTGCCGCGCGCGCCGGCACGCGCTACTTTCACTCGGGTGTCCAAGCGAAGCGCAGTGACGATGCAGTCCCGCGTGCGCGCGCGCCCACCCGCCGAGCTCACCGACGCCCTTCGCGCCGCCGGCCTCCGCCGCACCTCGCCACGCATCGCCGTGCTGCAGCGCCTCGAGGCGGCCACGGCTCCGCTCAGCCACGGCGAGATCGCCGAGAAGCTCGCCACCGCCGGGTACGATCGCGTCACCGTCTACCGGAACCTGAGCGACCTCGTCGAGGTCGGCCTCGTCACGCGGACGGACGTGGGCGACCACGTGTGGCGCTTCGAGCTCGTGCGGCCGCGAGGGAAGTCGCACGGGGTCGAGCATCCGCACTTTCTGTGCGTCGACTGCGGCGACGTCTCCTGCCTCCCGGACGATGCGGTGAAGATCGTGCCTTCTCGCGACGTCCCCCGGTCGGTCAGCCGGCGCGCGATCGAGGTGCAGGTGAAGGGGCGGTGCGACGCATGCGCTCGTTGAACCCGGGCTAGCACAGGCGGTGGGCGACGCAGTCACGCTGATCGTCCTCGTCGCGGCGGGCGCGGCCGGCAATCCGACGACGGTCGCCATGACGGGAGCGACGCGCGATGCCCTCGGCGGCGCGTCCGTCGAAGTGCGCGAGACGCGCGGACCGCCGGACGACGAGGCGGCGCTCGCGGTGGAGGCGAGCTCTCACGCCGAAGCAATCGTCGAGCTGCGATGGGCCGACGCGCGCCACGGCCAGGCAACGCTGCGACTGCACATCGCCGCGGGGGGACGGTGGATCGAACGCGTCATCCGCTTCAAGCCGTCGGACGCGTACGCCGAGCGAGGGCGGACGCTCGGCTTCGAGGTCGCGTCGATGCTCCCCGAAGGTGCCGCGGACCGCAGCCCGCTGCCGGGCGGTCCCTCGGCCGCGTCACCGACCAGCCAGCCTTCGACGCCCGCCGTCACCCCGTCGCCGGCGTCTTCGCCCTCGCCCGCCGATGCGTCCCGCCCGCCGGCGAGCACGGCGGCGGCACCGGCGGTCGCGCAGGTCCCGGCGCCCTCCCCTCCACCGCTCGTAACCTCGGCGCCACCCGCACCGACGACCCCGGGTCCCACGCCGGCGCCACCCACGCCGGCCACCGACACGACGCACGCACCTCCCTCTGCCGAGGCTCCCCGACCACGGGAGACTTCCCCCGTGCTCGCTCTCGACCTGATGGCGCTGGGGTCCGTCGGCGGCAGCGCGGAGGGAGCTGGCGGCGGGGTGGCCGGACAGTGGTTCCCGCTGCACTCCGTCTCGCTGCGACTCGCCGCGGGGGTACGAGCCGGCGCCGTTCACGCCGCGAACGCGAGCACGCTCACGCTCCTGGGTGCCGCAGGAGTCGTCTGGCATCCGTGGCGCTCGGCGGCTTCGCATCCGGTGGGCCTGTCGCTCCGCGTCGACTACGTGGGCGGGCAGTCGTCGGCCTCGAACGGATCTGACACTCACGGTCGACCGATCTCGGGCTTCGACACCCTCGTCGACGCCTCCTGGCTGGTGACGGCCGACGTCGACATCTTGCTCGGAGCCGGGCTCGAGGACGTATTCGGCGAGACGTACATCGACCTTCACGGTACGCGTGTTGCCACGATTCCTCCGCTGCGGGCGGTCGGGGAGGCTGGGGTCCGCCTGCGTTTTTAGCGGCGCTTTTTGGGGTCTTTCCCCTGCCACTGCCTGCGTCGAGGGTTGTCGGGGTACTCTCAAGCCTGGATGGCCTCGAGCACCCATCGCGAGCCAAAGTTGAGGCTTGTCCCCTCCGATCCGGAGGTCGTCCAGCCCCAGCCCCCTGCTCCGCCGGCGCTCGATGACAGCGAGTTGCTCCTGGCGCTCCGGGCCGGAGACGCGACCGCGGCGACCGCGCTGCACGACAGGGTCCGCCCACAGGTCGACCGAACGGTGCGCCGTCTGCTCGGGCCCGGAGACTCGGACCGGGAGGACGTCACGCAGCTCGCGATGATCGAGCTCGTGACCACGATCGACCGCTACCGAGCCGACTGCTCGCTCGATACGTGGACGAGCACCATCGCGGCGCGCGTCGTCTACAAGCACATCCGCCGTCGAAAGACCGAGAGGCGCATCTTCAGCGCTCTCGACGCCGACCTGCTCGCCGCGTCGCGCTCGGCGTCACGACCGGGTCGCGAGGCCGCCCTGCGCGGCGCAACGCGTCGCGTGCTCGAACACCTCGACGCGATGGACGAGAGCAAGGCCTGGGCGTTCGTACTTCACGACGTGTACGGCTACGACCTGCGCGAGATCGCCGAAATCACGGACGTGAGCGTCACGGCGGCGCAGACGAGGCTGGTGCGGGGGCGCCGGGAGATCCACGAGCGGATCGCGGGCGATACCGACCTCGCGCAAACTCTCGAGTCCACCCAGGGCGAGCCATGAACGTCCCGCGCTATGCATGGCTCGTACGCAAGCTGCTCGTGAGCGGCGGGGCATCGATCGCACCTCTGTCGCCCGCGCCGGCGGAGCGTGCCAGGGCCATCGCAGCCATCGCGCAGGCCATCGAGACGCGGGCCCGCAGGCGACGCGCCGTCCGCTGGGCGGGGGCCGCCGTCTTTGCCGCAGCCGCCGTCGCGGGGGTGTTTTCCGGCCGCATGCTCGGCAATGCCCTGACGCGTGCTCCTTCGCGGGTCGCGCAGGAGATCGTCGCGCACCCCGCGGCCGGCGGGGCCAGCGTGCTCGTCTCGGGCGCAGAAGCGCCGCTGGTCGAAGGGCGCTCGCTCGCCTCGGGCAGCAGGATCGTCACGCCGCCGGGCGGACGCGCGACGCTCTCCTTCTCCACGGGAACGAGCGTGGCGCTCGGCGAGGACGCAGACGTGACGGTGAGCGACGACGGCGGGTCGTCGGTGCTGAGGCTCGCGGGCGGATTCGTCGACCTTCACGTGGCCAAGCTCGGGGCGGGGCAACGCTTCGTCGTCGACACGCCAGACGCCGAGGTCGAGGTCCGGGGCACGCAGTTCCGGGTGGGGTTGGCTGCCGCCGATCCCGCGTGTGGAGGAGGGACGACGACGCGAGTCACGGTGACCGAGGGCGTCGTGGTGGTGCGCCACGCGGGAGTGGAGTCGCGCATTGCCGCGGGAGAGGGCTGGCCGTCTACCTGCTGGCACACGAGCGCCTCCGCTTCGCCGTCGACCGATGCACCTCTCGCGATGCGACCGGCCTCGAGGCCCTTCACGACGGGTCGGCCGGCGCCCGTGTCCGCGCTCGCCGAGCAGAACGATCTGTTCGCCGAGGCCGCGGCGGCCAAGCGTCGCGGGGACGTTCCTGGTGCCGTGGCCGCCTTCGATCGATTGCTCGACAAGTATCCCGCGTGCCCTCTCGCCGAGGGTGCGTCGGTCGAGCGGATGCGCCTGCTCCGAGGCAGCGCTCCGGGCCGCGCCGGCGTCCTCGCGCAGCAGTACCTCGCTCGCTACCCCAGAGGCTTCGCGCGCGCCGAGGCAGAGGCCATCGTCGCCGGACTGCCGTGAAACCGGCGGCCCTGGTCCCCCTCGTCGCCTTCGCGCTCGGGGCGTGCGGGGACGAGGAATGGTCGTTCGAGGTCGCCGCTGACGATGCCGGCGATGCCGGTGCACGCAGCGACGCCCTGGACGGCGGTGGATGCACGAGCGACTCGGACTGCAAGCCTTCGAACCTGCACTGCGACACAACCTCCGGCCAGTGCGTGGCGTGCGTGACGGACAGCCAGTGCACGCAGCCCGGCCTGTATCGGTGCGCCTCGATGCTCGATCCCCCCCGCTGCGTCCAGTGCGGCGTCGACGCCGACTGCGGTATGGGCAAGGCGTGCCAGCCGGCGACCCATCAGTGCGTTGCGGCGTGCACGAGCGACCAAATGTGCCCGGAAAGCACGTCGCACTGCACGCACGGCCTCTGCGTCGGCTGTGTCGACGACGGGGATTGCTACACCGGGAGCGGGGGGCCGATGGAGTCGTGCGACCTCACGATAGGCGAGTGCGTCCAGTACCAGTGCACGTCGGACCTCGAGTGCCCGCCCATGTCCGTGTGCGATACGAACGCCGACCGCTGCGTGGGCTGCCTCACGAACGTCGATTGCCCTAGAAACTGGGTCTGCAACACCAACGACCACGTGTGCATCGAGCCGATGGACGCGGGCGGCGCTGCCGACAGCCGCTGACCGGGCCTGGAAAGAAGCGCCCAGAGCGGAAGGATCGATATCCAGCCTGTTAATGACTGCCTTGGGGCACTCTTATGCCGGGGCTGGACGATGGCCGAGAGGCCTTGGGAGGAGAGCGCATGGACATCAACGCTTCGATAGGCCGTTTCGCTGCAATCGTGATTCCGTCGCTGATGCTGCTCGGCGGGTGCGGGGGCAACTCGAGCACGGGTTCAGGGGGCGACGAGGGCGGGGCAAGCAACAGCGCTTCCAGTGGTGGCATAAGCGGCACGAACCCCACGGGAATGTGCGGCAGCCAGGCTTGCAGCGGCTGCTGCGACGTGACCGGCGCCTGCCAGACCGGCCCGGTGGACACGTACTGCGGCAACGACGGAGTCGCCTGCCAGGACTGCGCGAACGCGGGGATGACATGCCAGTCGGGGGCCTGCGCGGGCGGTAGCTCGAGCGGCGCGGGCGGCTCGTCCAGCGGGGGTGGGTCGAGCTCGTCGGGGGGGTTCACCATCCCGGACGGGGGCTTCCAGCGACCGGACGGCGGGCGCTTCACCTTCGACGGCGGCTTCCCCGGCCTCGACGGCGGCTTTCCGGGCCTGGACGGCGGAGGCTTCGACTTCGACGCAGCCAGGCCAGGCCGCGACTAA
>CAWKAF010000057.1:0-8463 GCA_963847465.1 uncultured delta proteobacterium
ACTACAAGCGCGCGCAGACGGAGCTGAGCCGCAAGCAGGTCGAGGTCGAGGAGATCAAGCGCGGCATCCGCAACGCGGCCCCGCCCGAGAAGACGTTCGGGGATCTCTGCGACTACTGGCTCGAGAAGCGCGCCCCCCGAAAGCGCAGCCAGAAGGACGACGAGAGCATCCTCCGCAAGCACCTGCGGCCGGCGTTCGGCGCGATGAAGCTACGCGACGTGGGGGTCGAGGAGGTCGACGCCTACCTCAACGAGAAGATCGATGACGAGGAGCTGTCCGAGAAGTACGTGCGCAACCACATCACGCTCCTCGGGACGATGGTTCGCACGGCGACGACGTTCAAGGTGCCCTGGCTCCTGACCGTGCCCGAAATTCCCCAAGCCGAAGGTCGCGCTCTTCTCCACCGACTACCAATGGCTGCGAAACGACGACGAGATCCGGCGCTTCCTCGGGGCGGCCCGCGACGAGGACGATCACGTCTTCGTGTTCTACGCGCTCGCCCTATACACCGGACTGCGGGCCGGAGAGATCGCCGCGCTCGAGTGGCCCGACGTCGACCTCGACCGGCGGCTGATCATCGTGCAGCGCAGCTTCGACGGGCCGACCAAGAGCGATCGTGTGCGCTACGTGCCGATCCTGGACCCGCTCTTGCCCGTGCTCCGGGCCTGGCGCCTGCGGCATCCGGGCCGACTCGTCTTCACGAACATGGCGGGCGCGATGTTTCAGCCCTCGGCGCGCATCTTTCAGGAGGTCTTGCACCGCGTGCTCGAAGCGGCGGGGTTCCCGAAGGTGGAGCGCAACGGCAAGCAGCGGCCGTACGTGCGCTTCCATGACTTGAGGCACTCGTACGCCTCGCACTGGGTGATGAAGGGCGGCGACCTCTTCAAGCTCCAGAAGATCCTCGGCCACCAGTCCGTCCAGATGACCATGCGCTACGCGCACCTCGCCCCGGAGGCGTTCAAGGACGACTACGGCCGGCTCGGCGACGTCTTCGCGTTGGGGGATGCTGAGGTGGTGAGCCTGCGGCGAACCTCTGGCTAGTCGAAAGTCTTTGCGTGTCGCGGTCCTGCAGCTATTCAGCAGCTCCCTGCAGGAGACTCTCACACAAGTAAATGGGATGGGTTGGGCACCGCAGGCCCAACAAGCCGAAGGAGGCTCCCCATGGAAGACGAAGATCTACTGCCGGACTACGATTCCCTGACCTACGTACAGGCGGCGGCTCGGCTCAACATGAAACTCGGCACGCTTTACGCGTTGGTCGCGCAGAATCGCGTGCCCCACGTGCGGTTTGGGCGTCGACTCGTCCGTTTCTCCCGGCGCGCTCTGGAGGTCTGGGTGCGTGAACGGGCAGTGGTCCCCTCCTCCGGAGGCCCCCAAGCCGTCTGACGGACAACGTCGCCCCAGGACGCGTCTCGCCTAGCCAGCGTGCGTCCGGGGTAACGGCGGTCCGTCGTCATCGTCACCGACCCGCATGGGTCATGGAGTCAGTTATGCCGCACCCGCAGGGTAGCATTTTTTTCTACGCGCTGGAGTGTGAGTCCGTCTGCGACGACGGCGAACCCACTGTCGATCCCGGAGAGCCGGCGCGTGCGGCCGAGGGGACCAAGCTGCCGCTGGAGGCGATGTATCCCGGGCTCTTCGGATCCTCGTCGTCGAACAGCGAGCCCGATGGGCCGACGCTCGCGCAGCTCGCGCATGAAATCGAGCACGACAGGGCGGCTCGTCGGTCCGATCGCGTCGCCGCGCCTCGGCGCCCCCGCCGCCCGCGCGCCGGTCGCGCCCCCCGTCGAGCCGCGCGTGTCGCCCGCACAGCCAGACCGACCGCCACGGCCGACCCGGCGCCAGCGGGGGATCCGGACCCACGACGGCCTAACAGCACACCCAAAACAGGGAGGCTCGCGTGAGCCCCCGCTATCGTCGACTGCGGCTACGCGGCGGTATCTGGGGATGCTGCTGGCGGATGACCATCGGCACCGGCCTCGAGCGCGTCGAGGTGACGTGCCTGCGCGACGAGGTCGACACCATCGCCGAGTGGCTCGACGCTTACGGCTCGGCAGCGCAGCGGCAACCACTGCCCGTGCCCGAGCATCATCTGCGCTCTGCAGGTCCGGACTACCGCTGGAGCGCGCGAGCGTGGGACGACCTGCAGCGGAGGACGGTGCACCAGCTCGCGCTGCTGCTCGCCGACCGACGCGTCGCGCGAGGTTCCGCATGAGCGTCATCGACGACCCGACGCCGCCCAGCGAGAACTCGCCGAACACGACGTCATCTGACGCGATGAACGGTGCACCGGCCGCGACCAACGGCGTCGCCGGCCACTCCGAGCCGAGCGCGGACTCGAGCGCAGCGGCGACGCTCGAATGCCAACTCGAGTTCGCCCAACACGACGGCCTGGCCGCAAACCTGGAGCGTCAACTCGCATTCATTGGCGCATTCGAGGGCGCGAAAGGCGTCGTCGAGCTCCAGGCCCTGAAGGTCAAAAACGGGCGGTACCTCAATAACTACTCGGTTTTCGCCGACTCGAGCGGCAACGCGGTAATGCTCTGCGCAGACCCCGACCTTGCCGACGCGCAGGGCATCTATCTGCTGACCGCTCGACTGCGTCCCGGGGTCGAGTCACGCGCGCCGAAAAATGACTGGCAGGAAATGCGCAAGGGCGAGGGGACGACAGACAGCGACATCGCGGCACGCACCGTGCTGCCGATGGACCTCGACGTGCAGCGCCCTTCGAACACGTCGGCGACCGACGAGGAGATGGCAAAGTCCGTCGAGGTCGCCCTGCGGTGCTGGAGCTACCTCGCATCGATCATCGGCGAAGACTCGATGGCATACGTCCACTCCGGGAACGGCCGCCAGATTCACGTCGCGCTCGACTCGATCCCGGAGAGCAAGGAAGTATACGACCTCGTCAAGGGGATCCTCGGGGATCTGGACGCGCGCTCTCGACTTCCAAAGTGAAGGTCGACAAGAAACTCTGTGACGCGAAGCGCATCCTTCCAGCCTGCGGGACCGTCAAGCGGAAGGGCGCGCCCGGGATCGCCGAGCGCCCGCACCGCCAGACCGCGATCGTGACGCCAGCGCCCGATGGCCCTTACGCGGCTCACACTCGACGATCTCCGTTAGCTCGCCGGTGAGCCTGCACTTCGATGCCGGTACCGGTGCGTCGAACTGCGAGCGCCGACAAGTCCGCGGGTACATCCCGAGCGAACCTGCGAAAGCCAGCAGCGTTCAGAGCGCGCCGGTCGGACACGGACGATCCGTTCAAGCGAGCGAACGCGCTCGACCCGCGCGAAGTAGCCGCCTGGCTCGAGGTGCTCGCGGGCGGCACGTCACGACTTGCCCGGGCTGCGGCGAGACGAACGGTGTCTACATGTACTCGATCACGGCTGCAGTGTCATCACAACCGTTGCGACCTCAAGGGTCGCAAGGGGTTTCGGTACAAATATCGACCTCGTGATGGAGGTGCGCGGCGTGACGGCGAAGGACGCGTACGCGTTGCTCGCGGAACAGTTCGGGCTCGAGCCGCTAAAGAGCCGAAAACGCCGCGCGAAAGGGCAGCCGGACGATACCGCGCCGGATGCGCAGCGCTCGGATTTACCCGCAATCCCGCTCGGCCTGGACACCGACCGCGTCGTGCAGGACACCATCGCCGCGCTGGCCCGTGCGGAGAACACGTACGCCCGCGGCGGCATTCTCGTACGCGTCTCGTACGACGCGTCGGACAAGCGCATCGCACGCGACGTCGGTGCTCCAATCATCCGGCATCACACCGCCGCGACGCTCACGTGCGAACTGTCCACGCTCGCGCGCTTCGAACGCTACGTGGACGGCGACTGGGTCCCATGCGGGCCGCCGCCCGTTGTCCTCTCGGCAGTGCTAGAACGGGGCACCTACCCGGAGGTGCGCTCACTGATGGGGGTCGCGAGCGCGCCCATCATGCGCGGGGACGGCACGGTCGCGCAGTCGCCGGGCTACGACCAAGCGAGCGGCTACCTGCTCGTGTTCGATTCCGAGCGCGTCGTGCGCATCGACGACCAACCCACTCGCGAAGACGCGTTCGCGGCGCGCGATACGCTGCTCGACGTCGTCTCCGACTTCCCCGGCAAGAGCCCGCGGACAAGTCCGCCTGTTTTCGCTCCCCCTGACACTGGAAGAGCGCCCGGCCATCGACGGTCCGGTCCCGATGACGGTCGTAACAGGCAACGTCCGGGGGTGCGGAAAGTCGCGACTGATGGACGCGGCGAGCATCATCGCGACCGGTCGCGAAGCCTCTCGCGCGACGCAGCCGGACGACGAGGCCGAAACGCGCAAGCTGATCACGTCGATCGTCATGGCCGGCGACGAGTTTCTTCTCATTGACAACGTGGATCGACCACTCGGCGACTCAAAACTCAATGCGCTGCTGACCGGCACCCGCTGGAAGGACCGCGTGCTCGGGGTGAACGTGACGATTGACCTACCCATTCGGGTCGTGCCCGCCGCGACCGGCAACAACGTGTTGGTCATAGGCGACATGACTCGGCGCGTACTTCCGATTCGACTGGACTCGCCCGACGAGCGTCCTGAGCAGCGCACCGGCTGGCGCTACCCCGACCTGCTCGCCCACGTCCGCCGCGAGCGCTACCGGCTCGTAGCGGCCGCGCTGACCATCCTGCGAGCCTGGCACGTGGCGGGATGTCCCCGATTCCAGCGAAGTTCGCACGTGGGGATTCGTTCGAGGCGTGGGGGGCAATCGTTCCGCACGTTCTCGTGTGGATCGATCTGCCCGATCCGCAGAAGACCCGAGAGGGTCTGGAGGACGAGGACCCTTTCCACCGGGCGATTGGCGTCGTGGTCACGCAGTGGCTCCCCCTCGTAGCCGCTTGCGGCTTCGCTGACAGAAGAGGTCTGTCGATCCGGGAGGCGCTCAACAAACTGTACGACCTCCCCTTCCTGTTCAGCGGAGAGAAAAAGACCTGCACGGACGACCTGCGCGATGCGCTGGAGACGCTCGCGCCGGGACGTGGCTGCGACAAGGTGGACGCCCGCAATCTCGGGCACGTCTTCCGGCGAGCCATGCGCCGCGTCATCGACGGGCGGAAGGCTCGTGCACGCCGGCACCGATAAGCACGCGGACGTAACCCGGTGGACCGTCGTCGACGCCGTCCCAAAGCCCGCCAAGCCCCCGGTGCAGGAGGATCCGTTCGCATGAGCGCCGTGACGCTTCGACGGGGGATCGCGTACTTACACGCCATCTTGCGGGGAATGCGAATTGGATTCCCCGCATGGGTCCTATGCCGAATTATTTCGGCAAATCTTGTACTTACGAACACGGATCGCCTGGATGTGCGGGGAATGCGGGGAACGTTCCGACCCGATTCTACCTTTTCCCCTCCTCTCTCCAGTTTTTACTCTCCAATATGCAAAAAGGAGGGATCTCCTCGCGTTGGGTTGGAAGATTCCCCGCATTCCCCGCATGTCTGTTCCACTATGCACATAAGTACGCGAGCGTCCTTCTGAATTGGGAGTGTGGAGCCCGCGGGGAATCCAATTCGCATTCCCCGCCGGCTGCACCACTGGCGCGCGCAGTCCTCGACGACGCCGCCCTCGCTCGCCACGCGCACCTCGTGCGCCTCGACCAGTTTCCGCGAGACGCCGGCGGTCGCGGTCGAGCGCTCAGGATTCGGCGGGCACGCCCCGCGCGCCCCCCGTGCACCCTCATCGCTCGCAGCCACGTAACCCATCACGCAAAAGGAGAACCCATGCTCACCCATGTATGTAAGACCTGCCACCGATCGTACGACCCCGAAGAGCTGCCGGCCTCACGCTACAAGGAGCCGCCCTACGACTACGCCGGAGGGCGGGCAGGACTAGTGCCTTGCGTGTTGGCTCTGCGTTGGCCCGCTCGACGAGGTCGACGGGAGCGACACGAATCGGGTCACTGACGAGTCCTACTGGGATGCTCGCCGCCGCCAAGTGACGCTCCGCTCGCGCCTGGCGCGAGCGATGCTGCCGCCGAAGGAGATCATCGTGGAGTTTCGTGCCTGACAAGGACGGGAAGGCGACGCTCATTCGTCGAGGGCCGAGATGAGCCCCCCCGCCCGCCCCCGCCGCGCCGCCGCTGCCCCCGTCGGCAAGCGTCGACGACGACGCGCGCGCCGTGGAGCGGGGCGGAGCGAGCATCGTGGAGATGCACCGTCTAGGCAGCGCCGTGTGGCAGCCTCGTACCTACGGCTCCCTCGCGATTCTGAAAAGGTGCACGCGCTGCGAGCCGAACTCGCTGCTTTCCAGCGCGCTCACGGGCTGCCCAGTGGACGTTACGAGGAGCGCCCCGAGAATCTTCGGCTCGCCCGAAGCGGCGACTCCTCGTCGAGCGAGCGCGAAGGGGCGAGATCGACTGCGTGGTCGTGCTCCGACTCGAACATCTGTCTCAGAGCGAGGGCCACCTCGCTCGGAATAATCCGCAGCCTCGGCGTCCCCGTCATCGCTGCGAACGGCGTCACCGTCGATCCCGCCAATTCTTTCGTGACGTGGCTCGCTAGGGGGCGCGAGCGACAACGCAAACGCAGTCGGCGCAGGATCGAGCAGAAGCAGCAGCGCGGAGAACGAACCGGCGGGATTCGGTTCGGCTACCAGCTCGACGCGGACGGCGTGCACTTGGTCCCCGCCCCAGCCGAGCAACGGACGATCTCGCGCGCGGTGGAGCTGCGCCAGCCGGGTATGAGCTATCGACGAATCGCAGCAACGCTCAACGAAGAGGGCCACTGCGCCCGCGGCGGAGCGCGCATCACCCACGGGCAGGTGAGTCGTTGGATCAGGGCACGCGAGAAAACGGGTAATCGGATCGCACCCCAGGGTATGTTCCACTCCATCGACGAACAGATTGACCGGCCAGGTGCGCGTAATCGGCAGTAGGATCCGGAGTATGGAACAATGATCAAGAGCTGTGGGGCACCCGGAAGTAGCAGACGACGAGGAGGTCGAGGTGGTGGTGGCTCGTGCCTGGGCTTCCGCGAACGACGTCCAAGTGGTGGGTAATGCGTACGTTTGGACCGAGGCTGATCGCGAGGCGTTTGCGGCCGACCTCGACGCCGATGAAGAAGAGGACGAAGAAGAGAACGAGGACTCGGACGAAGAGTCCGACGACTGAAATGTGGCGTGGGCTTCCGCCGCCCCGGCGTCGCCCGAGCCGATTGCTCCCTCTCACCGGCGGCTGCTAACACCGCGAGCCTGTCGAGCGACCCCTCGCCGGGGCAGCGGATGATGCCGTGGGCTGCGCTGCGCGTTACGATGAGGGCATGGCGAAGCTGGCAAAGGCGAAGGCGAAGACAGCGATCCGTCCGCTACGAAGCTCGTCGCGAATGATGGACGGAAGATGACAACGAGCTGATGCTGGATGACCTGGCGACAATAGCGATCCTGGTGAAGGACGCCAGGTCGGCAGGAGAGCAGGAAATCGACGCGCGCGATCACGGCGTGCATGAAGAGGCTGCCTCACGCGAAGCGGATCGGCGCTTTGCTGTCGCGCGGATCTACATGATCCTCGGGGTGGAACACCGTAGCTACCTCTTCGCGCGTTGGCGACGGCGGCGACGGCCCGCGCATCGGCCCCGAACGGACTGGCCTTCGCGGTAGCCGGCAGCCGCACCTTGGCCTTCTTCATCTGCGGGACGTTGGGAGCGAACGGTAGGTGCAGCGTTTCCCCTTCGCGCGTCTCGGGTGGTGGCGGAGACGACTGCGAACGCGGCGCTCGATCGTGCCCGGCCACTGCACCTGTCCCGCCATGCATCTCGGGGACAGTGATGATGCGGACCCGATGCGCCAAGCGACCTGCTTCCGCAGACGCCCACGACACTGCGCCGAATCGCGGGCAACGTCGCGCATACCCTGCGTCGGCGGGTACATCGTCACGAGCACGCCAAAGTCGGCTTTCTCTTGTCGCACTGTCTCAGCCAACGCCTTGACGAAGTCGGGTAAGTTCCGGCCGCCCTTGACCGATACGATTCCTCGCCGACGCGTTCCAGAGCGATCCGTTAGCGTCAGTTCACCGTCGACCCCGCCATCGCCGCCCTTCTTCTTCTCTCCCTTCGGCGGATGACCGCCGAGTAGGCGAACGGCCCACCATTGGAAGTCGTAGGCATTCGTCTCGGCAAGGTGAGCAGCCTGATCCGTATCGGCTGGCTCGCCGTGCTCGGTCCGGTCGCCGACCAAAGCTGTTGTTCAGACGATCCTTGATGATTTCGATCGGCAGGATCGCTACATCGATCCCGACCATTTACGTCCAGAGCTTCTCCGCAGCCTCGATCGTGGTGCCGCAGCCGCAGAAGGGATCCAGAACCATATCGCCAGCGTTCGAGGAAACGGAAACGATTCGCTCAAGTAGGGCGAGCGGCTTTTGCGTCATATAGCCGAGCTTTTCCGTGGAGAAGCTCTTGATCGAAGGCGAATACAACGCCACCTCGTCCCAAACGTCGTCGAGCGCGA
>CAWKAF010000058.1:0-5597 GCA_963847465.1 uncultured delta proteobacterium
GTCCGACGCCTTGGGGGAAAGCAGGTCGAGACCTCGGCCGTCTTCAACCTGTCGACGCAGTTCGGCGGCGGCAAGACGCACTCGCTCACGCGTCCTGTACCACCTGGCCAACGTGGCGGCGGAGCGCACGAGCTGGAACGGCGTGTCCGGATCCTCGCGGCAGCCGAGGTCGAACAGCGTGCCCAAGGCGCGACGTCGCGGTCTTCATCGGCACGGAGTTCGACTCGCTCACGGGGCGCGGCGGCGCGGACGGCACGCCGCTTCGGAAGACGCCGTGGGGCGAGATCGCCTTCCAGCTCGGGGGCGCGAAGTCGTTCGAGGTCGTCGCGCGAGCACGAGCGGACGTTGATCGCGCCGGGGGGACGTGATCCGAAGCATGCTGCCGAAGGACCGGCCGACGCTGATCTCTCATGGACGAGCTGATGAACTACGTCAGCCGCGACCGGAAGAGAGGGCTGCGGCGCCCAGCTCTACAACTTCCTCGCACAACCTCTCCGAGGTGCGCGCGGGCGGAAGAACGTCGTGCTCGCCGTCTCGATCCCGGCGTCCGAGCTGGAGATGACCGCCGAGGACGAGGCCGACTTCGAGCGCTTCAAGAAGATGCTCGATCGGCTGGGCAAGGCCATCATGATGTCGGCCGACACGGAGACGTCCGAGATCATCCGGCGCCGCCTGTTCGAGTGGCACGGGATGCCCAACGACGCGAAGACGACCGTGCGCGAGTACGCGGACTGGATCGTGGAGCATCGCGACCAGAGTCCCGACCTGGTTCCCCGTCGACACGGCGTACGACGCCATCGCGGCGACCTACCCGTTCCACCCGATCGTGCTCTCGGTCTTCGAGCGCAAGTGGCAGAGCGCTGCCCCGATTCCAGCAGACGCGTGGCGTGCTTCGGCTGCTGGCGCTCTGGGTCTCGCGGGCGTACCAGGAGGGATACAAGGGCGGCGACAAGGACCCGCTCATCACGCTCGGCACGGCGCCGCTCGACGATCCGCTCTTCCGCGCGGCCGTCTTCGAGCAGCTCGGCGAGCAGCGGCTGGAAGGGGCCGTCACGACCGACGTCACCGGCAGAGCGGATGCCCACGCCGCTGCGTCTGGACAAGGAGGCCACCGAAGCGGTGAAGAAAGGCACGGCTCCACCGGAAGGTGGCGACGACGATCTTCTTCGAGTCGAACGGCGGTCAGCCAAGGAGGCGAGGCGACCCTACCCGAGGTCCGCCTCGCGGTCGGCGAGCCCGGCATCGATCTGAGCAGCGTTGACGCAGTGCCTCGAAGCACTCTGCAGACGCTTGCTACTACCTGCACCGCGAGAAGGGCGGCTATCGCTTCGAGTCTCAAGGCGAACCTGAACAAGCTCCTGGCCGATCGGCGTGCGAACGTGCCCGCCGCCAGGATCGACGAGCAGGTGCGCGACTGCCATCAGGGACGAGTTCGAGGAAGGGCGCCGGCATCGAGCGCATCTACTTCCCCGACAAGACCGGGGACATCGCCGACCGCGCGGTGCTCACGCTCGCGGTGATGGGGCCCGACCGCGCGCTTCGCGAGCCCGGGACGCAGACTCTGATCGAGACGATGTCGCGCGAGCATGGTCAGTCGTCGCGCGTTTTCAAGAGCGCCGTCATCTGGAGCGTGGCCGAAGACACGAGCGCGCTCTTCGAGGAGGCGCGAAAGCTGCTCGCGTGGTAGGACATCCTCGGCGACCGCGACGACCTGAAGCTCGACGACCCGCAAGTGAAGCAGCTCAAGGAGAGCATCAAGCAGGCGGAGAGCTACCTCCACGAGGCGGTCTGGCAGTCGTACAAGAACCTCTTCCTGCTCGACGAGGACAACCAGCTCCGCGTCGCATCGACCTCGGGAAGATCCACTCCAGCGCGGCCGACTCGATCGTGGGGCTCATCCTCGGCCGGCTCCGCGAGGACGATCTGCTCTCCGACGCGATCAGCCCCAACACGTCGTCCGCAACTGGCCGCCCGCGCTCCCCGAGTGGAGCACGAAGGCGCTGCGGGACGCGTTCTACGCATCGCCGAAGTTCCCGCGCATCTCGAGCCCCGACGTCGTTCGCAAGACCATCGCTCGCGGCGTAACGGACGGCCAGCTCGCGTACGCGGGCAAGCGTGGCGACACGTACCAGCCCTGGATTTACAAGAAGCCTCTCTCGGCGTCGGACGTCGAGATCAGCGACGGCACGTTCGTCCTTCGTGGCGAGGATGCGGAGAAGGTCCAGGCCGCGATCAACGCCGGGAAGCCGGCCAAGTCCTCCTCCATCCCGCCCCCGGGCGTTCCAGACGAGCAGGGCGGTAAGCCCAAGACGCCCGAGCCCGCGCCGGTCTCAACGCGCTCCGTCCCGGGGTTCACTTGGGAGGGCGAGGTTCCTTGGCAGCGATGGAGCCAGGTCTACAACCGCGTGGTCTCACGCTTCTCGAACAAGGGGGGCATCAAGCTGCACGTGCGAATCGAGATCGTGCCGCCCAGTGGTGTCGGTGAGCAGGAGATCGAAGAGACGCGGAGTACGCTCAGGGAACTAGGTTTGCCCGACACGGTGACCATCAAGAAGAGCGAATGACGGTGGCTACTATCCACGTCGTCTCCGGCGACCCGCATCCTCCTGGTCCGGCAATATATGGGTGACACTACGATGTCGCTCTCAGGCGTTCGAGGCTGGAGGTACCGTCCGCGTCGCCCGCTCGACGTACCGGCACAAGCGTTCGCGAGCTTCATCTGCTGGGGCGTCCTGCACTCGGGCTCGAACAGACGCGGGCTCGCGACGAGGATGCAGGCACACCGGGCGACAACGGGACGGCGGGGCAGTCCGCGACCCCGGTGTCGTATCCTGGATGCGTCAAGTCGCCCCCGTCGTGTACGTCGGGTCAAGCGATGTGCGAAGGAGCGCCTGGCGTCAACGGATGCGGCGGCAGTGCAGGTTTGGCGGGGACGGGCGGCGGGGGCGGCGGAAGTAGCATCGCGGTATTCGCCTACGACGCGACAGTGACCATCACCGCGGGTGTCCTGCAGGCCGGCAACGGCGGCAGCGGCGGTGCGGGCGGCGCGGGAAGCTTGGGGGCGACGGGAAGCGCGGGCGCGACCGGCCAGCAGACCATCTGCGCACAAAGCTCGTGCGCCAGCGCCAGCTCGTGCACCGTCAGCGGCAACACGACAATCGCACCCGGTGGCACGTCCGGAGGCACGGGCGGTCAGGGGAGCAACGGCGGCTCGGGCGGTGGCGGCGCCGGCGGTGACTCCTATGCCGTCCTGACCGGAGGCATGGCCACAGGACGCCTGATGCTCTCGTCTTCCACGCCGCCTCTCCTGGCGGCAGGCCAGCCGGGTGCGAGTGGCGCTCCCAATGGCCCGGTGGGCGCTGCTGCTCCCAGCGAGAGCGTTCCCTGAGCGGGACTAGGGCGTCAGCGTGGGCACCTTGTGGAGGTCTGAAGGCCGTTCGCTCGCCGCCGATCGTGTAGCATCTCAGGCCGCGTCACCGGGTGAGATCGCGGAGAGCCGGGACCGCAGGGGGTCAATGCTGCGGCTGGATCAGAACTTCAGGGTGCGGGGCCCGAGATGGCTCATCGATGCACTGGTCTCGCTTCGAGAAGCATCATGAGCACCGTCGACGACGAAGCCGATGCGGTGACCGAATTCTTGGACCCCTTGCGCTCGTCCTCGCTCGTCGTCGTCGTCCTCGCGCTGCCCGTCGTGCTCGCGGGCTGCCCGGCTCTGCTCAGCGACTGGACGATCAGCGGGAACGGCACGGACGGCGCCTCGGCCGATGCTCCGAGCCCTGACGCTACTGGAGGGGGCGCCAGCTCGGGTCGAACATCAAGTGGGTCGTCGTCCGGCTCGTCGAGCGGTGGTTCCTCGTCGAACGGTGGCGATGCGAACGGAAGCAGCGGTGGCAGCGGGGGGAGTAGCGGCGCCGCCGTCTCCAGCTCAAGCAGCAGCTCCGGCGGCAGCTCCAGCGGAGTCGGCGGGTGTGGCACGACGACCTGCTCGGGGTGCTGCGACTCGACCAACGTGTGCCAGGGCGGCTCGGGTCCCACGGCGTGCGGGTCGGGCGGCGAGAAGTGCAGCGACTGCACGACGTTGCAGATAATCTGCAACGGTGGGAGCTGCACGGTGGCCAGCACGTCAAGCGGTTCGGGCAGCGACAGCGCCCCGTCGTGCCGGCCTTCCGGCGGCAACTGCACGACCGGTGCGCAGTGCTGCACGCATACCTGCGACCAGGCGAACTACGCCTGCAACTGAAGGTCTTCGAGGCGGCGGGTATAGCAAAGGAGGTTCTGACGATGCGTTTCGGAGTATTGGCCTTGTTCGCGCTACCCGTCGTGCTCACGGGCTGCCCGGCGCTGCTGAGCGACTGGACGGTCGGCGGCAACCGCGCGGTCGACGCCTCGGGTGACGGCCCGGCTCCCAACGCCGCCGGAGGTGGCTCCAGCTCGGGCGGATCATCAAGCGGGTTGTCGTCCGCCTCGTCGAGCGGGGGCGCCTCGTCCAGCGGCGGTTCCAGCTCGGGCAGCTCGGGCGGCAGCTCCAGCGGGGGCGACGACGGCGGTAGTGGAACGTGCACGCCGGGCACGACGCAGTGCACGAGCGACACGCAGGTCGAGACGTGCACCACGAGCGGTCAGTGGGGAGCCGCGACGACGTGCGCGAACGCGTGCACGGGCGGCGGTTGCGGCGGAATATGCGTACCGGGTGCGACGCAGTGCTTGCACACCACGCAGGCGGCGCTTGTGGAGACGTGCAGCACGACCGGCCAGTGGAACACGACGACGTGTCCGTACGCATGCACGGGCGGAGCCTGCACGTGCGACCTTCAACCCTGTATGGCAATTCCTTGTCCGAATGGTCCCTGCTGCACCAGTTCGAGCGCGTGCGGCTGCTCCAACGCTAGAGAACGCTGTGCTCCCCCCTTAAAAGGCCGCAAACATGGGACTAAAAATCTCCCTCGGCTCACCTTGCTACGACTCGATGGAACCCGAGTTCGTCGGCTCGCTCATCGCGTCGATGGGCATGCTGCGCGAGCGCGGACACGAGGTGCTCGACTGGGGGTACGTCAAGGGCGCGCTGCCGCACTTCGCGCGCAACGCGCTGGCGGCCGAGGCGATGAGCGAGGAAGTGGACGTCATGGTGCAGCTCGACGTTGACCACCAGTGGAAGTCCGGCAACTTCGTCGAAGGGGATCGAGTGTGTTGGGTCGGCGCCACCGGCCACCGCGATGGGCTCCCAGCGGTAGGCGGCGAGGTTCGCAAGGACGAGCGCGCCGGTGACGACGGGGGTGGAAGCTCTCATGCTCAGCCTCCGCGCCGCCGCTTCTCGGGATGCTCGCCAGGGGCCTTGTGCTTGGGCTCGGCGTCGAGCGCGTCCAGGCCCATGCGAAGGGCCATGCGGAGCACGTCGGCGCGCGTGATGACCATCCCTGGCCGAGACATGGCCCGCGCCAGCCGCTCGGCATCCTCTTTCCAGGACGGTGGCAGGTTGATCGAAACCTGATCGTCGTTCCCACTTTTCGGTCTCGGCACCGTGGCCATCGTACTGACCTCCCCCCGAACGTAGCACGAGACTAGCAGGACGTATTAGGATGTACTAAGATGACACTCAT
>CAWKAF010000059.1:0-15237 GCA_963847465.1 uncultured delta proteobacterium
GGTTCGAAACCTCTCGCGCCTAATCGATCCCACGAGGGGGGAGTTGCACTGCCCCCCTCGAGCTCCCCCAGGCGGAGACGGTGCGGGGGTACCTTCGGGAAACGAGGCCCCAGCCTCAACGACCTCTCTGCGCGCGCGGAGACCCAGCAGTTGTGCGCCCGATGTCGGAGCCTGGTGAGGAACATTCAACGGGACTTGGGCCGCTAAACGGCCTCGCGCGTGGAAGCGCCTCGCAGCCGTTCCGGCGGTCCGGGACATCCAGTCAGCCCGTCGGTTTCGCTACTCTCCGAGTCTCGGCCGAGTCACTCCGCAAGTTCCGTCGCCGTTCAAGCTTCGCCGGGGCTCTGCCCGCCCAGCGCTCCTCGCGATGGCGGTAGCGACATCGGTTTTGCATCCTCGCGCCGCAATCGACGGGCGACCCCGCGGCCGAGAAGCGCTGCCAGGCACAGCCAGCCGACCCAGTCGCCGAACCGCGCCGCGAGCGGGAGCCCGGAGTGAAGGGCCACGTCGGCGACAAGGACAGTCACACTCCCTTGCGGCGTGATCGCGCTTGCCACGATGGCACCCGAACCATCGACGATGACGGAATCGCGCGAATACTCGGACTTCACCAACGGCACCCGTCTCGAGCGCGCGGAACACGGCATTCACATAGTGCGTCTCGCGATCGCGGGCCAGTCCGCGGAAGGAACCGCGAGCAGCCGCGCGCCGCGACGTGCCATCTCCCTGGCGGTGTCGGTAAAGTCGATGTCCGCGCAAATGATGGCCCCCACCCTTCCGAAGGGCGTGTCGTACGTCGGGTACGTGCCACGCGAAATGCTCGTTCCCCCGAGGAACACGACCGGGTGGGCCTTGCCGTACATGCCCAGAAATACTCCATCGGGACCCACGGTCGCCACCTCGTTTCGCGTTCCGACGGGCGTATCAACGCGGTAACCGACGAACAGGTACGCTCCCGCCTCCCGCGCGAGGTTTGCGATCTCGTCGTGATATGCAAACCGCGGGTCCGCGCGCAGCACCGCCTCGGGCCACACGACCATGCGAGCCCCCTGCAAGGACGCGCGACGCGTCTGCTCCGCGAGGACCGCGATCCACGCGCGATCGCGCGCCTCTGGTGTAGAGCCGAACTGTCCGCGATTGCGCCCAGGCTGCAGCGCTGCAACGCGAACGGTCGGGCCGTCGTGCTGGCGCATCGCAATGCTCGAGGCCGACCAAGTCACGAGCGCTAGTATCGTAAAGCCGCACCAACGCGCCGCCACAGGCAGCGCGATGCCAGCGCCCTCGTCGACGACGTTGCGGCGATCGATCATGGCAATGACGAGCATGGCGATGGCGTAGTTGGTGAGGACGATGAGCACGTCGAGACCGAACATGCCCACGGCAGCAACCGGCTGGATGAACCAGGTCTGGCGGTACATGGCGTAGCCGACGAATCCCCATGTCCCCAGCGCGGGAATGAACGAGCGAAGGAACTCGCCCGCCACCCATCCGATTGCCACCTGCAGCGGCCAGCCCGCATAACCCAAGCGTTCGCGCCGTGCGCGCCCACCCCAGCTCGACACCAAGACGATGCCGCCGACAAGCAGAGGCAATGCCTTCATGTACCAAGCCGCCCACTCGGGAAAGACGCCGCCGAAGCATCCCGCCACGTAGCCGCCGATGCCCAGCGCTGGGGCGAGTGCAGACAGACGGCTCGGAAGGATCCGCTCCTGCGCTACGGCCATGGGGACGAAGCCAACCCACATCAAGGGCCACGCGTTGTACGGGGCGAACGAAAGCGTGAGCAGCGTCGCGCTCAGGACGGAGAGCGCGCATCCCAGCGCGATTCGGATGATCGGAGCAGTGGGCGGTTTGAGCATCTTCAAGGAACACCTCAATGAGCTGGAGTCGGCGGTCGGCCGTTTGCGTGCCGCGGCGCGCTAGACCGTGTGCTTTTGCCCCCACACCTGGAGTGCGCGCAGCGCAGGGCCAAGCTCGCGGCCCTTTTGCGTCAGCACGTACTCGGCTCTCGGGGGGTGTACTTCGTATACACGACGCGTGACCATGTGGGTCCACATCCATCCACGGCGTGAATTGATCGCCTGACTGCAAAGCGCCCGGCGCGCGTCGGTCTTTGCTTGCAGCGCCGGTGGTTGGTCTGTGACAAGGCGAGCATGACGAACCGGGAAGATGTCGAGGGCATCGAGCGGCGCATGCTCGAACTGGGCGAGGAACTTGGGAGGTTGAAGGCGCACGAGGTGGACGTAGACGTGGTCGAGGGTCGGGTGCTGGAGATGGCCAAGGCGTGGGGTCGAGCGCAGATGGCCATCGCGATGAAACGCGCCGACGCGGACGCGCCCGAGGTGGACATCAACGGCGAGCGCTGGGGGAATCGTCGCGAGACGCCGCACGACTACGAGACGGTTTTCGGCACGGTATCGCTGGAGCGCGCGGTCTATCAGCAGTCGGGTCGCGGACGGGTCGCGGTGCCGCTCGATCTTCGGCTGGGGATGGTCGAGGGCACGTACACGCCTCGGCTCGCGCGCGTCGCGACGCGAGCGCTTGCGAGCATGCCCGAGCAGGAGGCGGCCGATCTGCTCGGCGAGGTGGGGACCGCGACGCTCAGCAACTCCACGATTGGCCGGTTGTCTCGCGCCATGGCGGCGCGCTACGAGCAAGGTCGCGAGGTCATCGCGACAGCGGTACGCGAGGCGCACGCCATTGCCGAGCAGGCGGTCACGGTGCAGGTGGGCATCGACGGCGTGATGGTGCCGCAGGACGGCGAGCATGCTCGTCCGCGTGGCAGAAAGACGCGCTCGCCGGAGCCTCCACGGCATGAGACACGTTACGGCGTGGTGTGCGATCCGGGCCCCGCGGCCCACGACGGCACGATGGGCCGCGCGTGGCACGAAGGGGCCGTCGGAACACTCGCCTTCTACGACGCGGACGGCGAGCGGCTGGACACGATCTACCTGGCGCGCATGCCCGAGCCCTACAAGAAGACGCTAGTGGAAGAGCTGGAGGCAGAGCTGCAAAGCGTGTTGCGCGAGCGCCCGACCCTGAACATCGTGTTTGCAAGCGACGGAGCCGATCCGCAGTGGCGAGCCCTCGAAGGTATCGAGAGTCGACTGCCGGCCAAGTGCAGCGGCGACCGCATGAAGCTCGTCGACGCGTTCCACATCGCCGAGTACGTGCAGAAGGCTGCCAACGCGATCTGGGGACCCGGAACCGGCGACGCTCAGGTCCAAGCGGCGACCTGGCGAGAGACGATCAAGAGCAAGCGCGACGGCCCTGTCGAGGTCCTTCGCTCGATGCGGGCCCGTCTCCGTACGCCACGCACCGCCAGCGGGCGCAAGGAACTGCGCGAGGCCATCGACTACATCGCTCGTCAGAACAGTCTCGGACGAATGAAGTACGTAGAGGCGCAACGTCGCGGATATCCAATCGGCACTGGCGTCACCGAAGCCGCGGCCAAGACCGTAGTCGGCTCTCGCATGAAGCGCGCCGGCGCCCGCTTCTCGCAACACGGCGGACAGACCGTCATGCTCTTCCGCACCTCGATCCTCAGCCAGCGCTTCGCGGCACTGCATCGCGAGCTTGGCGCCACCTACGAGGCGCGCGTGCAGCAGGCCGCGTGATCATGCCCGCGACGGATGTGGACCCTGACCATGTCGTGCTCTTCGAGATTCTTCAGCCGCGCCGAGAGGGTGTTGGGGCTGATTCCGTGGAGCGATGTCTCGAGGTCCTGAAAACGACGCGAGTCGTGCGTCAGCAGGTCGCGCAGGATCAGGATCGTCCAACGATCGCCGACGATGTCGAGCGTTCGCGCAACCGGGCAGGGCTCCCTGTCGCTCTTGCCGGGACTCACTATCGAAAATATAGTCACATCATCGGCGGCATGCAACGGCGGCGGGTAGGCGGTCGTAGGCCCATTTAGGGATCAAGGACGAGCTTCTCGCGCCTGAAGAGCACTAAACCTAGATTTCGCTCGGCGCGGCTGGATGGGCCGGGCGGCGTGAGATCGGAGGGGCGGACGTAACCTCGGAGGGCAATGCCGACGATTTCACGCGTCTCGCGAGACACCTCCCCCTTTCCCCCTGATGCGTATTCGAGCTATGCGCGGCTCACGACAGCATCGGACGCGGCGCCAGCCGCAACTCCCGTCGCCCACCGGAGCGCAGGAGCCGCCCGGGCACATGGACGCAGACGCGGCGGATCCACGGCGTTCGCCAGGAAGCGAAGACGCGGTGGCGATTCTGCACCCAGCGGCGCAGCAGGTTGAAGGCGAGCACCTTGAGGAGGAACGCGGCTTCGTTGGCGTCGAAGCAGTTGGTGGAGACCTTGCCGATGCCAAAGCCGCCCTTCAGCTCGCCGATGAGCGGCTCGATGCCGACGCGATCGTCGTAGCGGCGCGCCAGATCGTCGGCGTCGTGCACGGGATCGTTGGTCGCGTAGACGTGGACCGAGAAGTCCAGGTCCTCCCAGAGGCCCGCCTGGCTGCCGCTGAGCCGCTCGTTGGTACGCATGGCGAAGACGCGCCACTTGCCCGGTGGCCAGCCCTCGCGCTCGAAGGCGATCTCGGCCACCTGCCGTATGGGCTTGTCGAACGCGTCGCGCTCGACCGTGATCCAGCGCTGGGCGGCCCACACCGCGCCGACCAGATTGGGCGTTTGCTTCATCTTGACCAGGAACCAGGCGCCTTTGTCGTCGATGGCTCGAAGCAGCGATGCGCAGTCGCCGCCGGCGTCGATGCGCATCGTGACGAGGGTCGCCGGTCCCGCTGCGGCTCGCGTCCGATCCAGCCACTGCTCGACGTCCTCGACGTCCAGCTCGCCCAGGCCTCGGTCCCCTGGTCGCAGCCGCGCGCCGATGATCGTCCCGGTCTGTGCGATGCGCGCGAGGATCGGGTGGTAGCTGGGACGGCCGTGGTAGCGCGGGTTGGGGCCGGGCAGCGCCCCCTCTTGCTCGCCGAACAGCGGCGTGACGGTGGTATCCAGATCCACGAACACCTCGCGCAAGCGGTGTGCGCGCAGCGAGGCGGCGCCGTGCTCGGCCAGAAGCTCTTCGAGGTCTTCGAGCGCGGGCCCGTCGAAGCGCCGCAGGTCGTCGTAGAGCACGTCGATGCTCGGGACGCTGCCGCCCGCCAGGTGAACGAAGAGCGGGTCGGCCGCGAGCATCTCCAGGTCGAACACCCGCTGGCTGCCCGCCACCGACATGTCGAGGAGCAACTGCATCTGCGCGCCCATCGGGTAGACCACCCCTCGGCCGTCTTGAGGTGGCCGAAGCGACGCGACAGCTCGCGATGCAGCCCCTGCTCGCGCGAGAACGCGTTGAACGACACCAGGCCGCCCACCGTCGTCAGCCTCGCATCTGGCTCGCCGATACGCAGCTTGCGCACGTCCGCGCGGCGGATCTTGCGACCCGCTCGCTGCAATTCCCAGCCTCGGGCGGGCTTGCCTCCGGCGCTTCTTCGTCGCACCTTGCGGGTGCGCGGCGTGTCAGTTGGCTTGGTCATTGGACGTGCCCAAGGGATGGACACGCCGCGCGACTTTTCAAGCCCTCCGCGCACGATTCTGCGTCACGCCGTCACGCGCGCACACGTCGGGATGGAGCGAACTCCAGGCTAAATGTCGGCGAAAGACTGAAGGTGCTTCCTCACCCCGGCGCGTCGGCGACCGCCTGCGGCTTGCGGCTGGACCTCGGGGGCTCGAGCTCGCGCGCGAGCTTTACTGCGGCCGGCAAGTCGTCGACGATCCGGACCCTTCCGTCGTACTTGCCGTCGAGCCCCGCGCGCTCGAAGATCGATCGTGGCCGCGGTAGAGGGCCCGCGAGGATCACCGTCTTCTTTTGCCGGATGAGGACCTCGATGGCGTTCTCGAGCGCGGCGAACCCCGTCGCGTCGATCACCGGCACCTTCCCGAGGTGGAGGATCAGCGCGTGGAAGGCGTCCGAGTGGCTGGAGTGCAGCGCCGCCATCGCGCTCTGGGCGGCCCCGAAGAAGAGCGGGCCGTTCACCTCGTAGAAGCTGACGCCGGGCGGCATGTCGATGCGCCGGTGCTCCTCGGTATTGTCCACCGAGAGCCTCGATTCCGTGATCTCCGCCATTCGCCGCATGAAGAGGATGGCGGCGAGGACGAAGCCGACCGAGACGGCGGCGACCATGTCGACGAAGACCGTCAGAAAGAAGCACGTCAGGAGCACGAAGACGTCGCTCCGGGGAGCGATCTCTGATCAGGCCCACGAAGTGAGGGACCTCGGACATGTTCCACGCGACGAGCAGGAGCAGCGCCGCGAGGGACGCCATCGGTACGAAGGCGACGAGCGGAGCCAGGACGAGGATCGCCAGCAAAACGACGATCGAATGCGTGGCGCAGGCGATGGGCGACCGCGCACCCGACCGGATGTTCGTTGCGGTGCGGGCGAGTGCGCCCGTCGCGGCGATGCCTCCGAAGAGGGGGGCGACGAGGTTGCCGATGCCCAGGCCGACGAGCTCGGAGTTGGGGTCGTGCTTCGTGCCCGTCATGCCGTCGGCGATGACGGCGGAGAGCAGCGACTCGATCGCGCCGAGCATCGCGATGGCGACAGCCGACGGGACGAGCTCCCGAACGAGCGCGAACGAGAGCGAGTGCCCCCAGGGCCACGATGGAGACGGAACGGCCTGCGGGATTCCGGCGACGCGAACGCCCCCGACGACCGTCTGGAACCGCGTGCCGATCGTGGCGATCGTGAACCCCGGGACGAGGTGGTGCAGGAGCGCGGCCGCGCAGGAGATGGCGCCGATCGCCACGAGCGGAGCGGGAACGCGTTTGGCCACGCGCGGTACGCCGAGGAGGAGCGCCAGCGTCGCGGCGGCCACGGCGACCTCGTGCCAGCTCGCCGACGCGCGCGCCTCCCACATCGCCGCGATCTTCTCGACGTAGTGCTCGGGCATCCTGGGCACGGAGAGGCCGAAGACGTCCTTGACCTGCAAGGTCGCGATCACCGCGGCGATGCCTGTCGTGAAGCCGGTCGTCACCGGATACGGGATGTACTTGATGAGGTCCCCGAGCCGGAAGGCCCCCATCGCGACGAGCAGGCCTCCGGCCATGAACCCGGCGGTCAGCAGCCCCGAGAGGCCGTACTTAGTCACGATCGGCGCGAGGATGACCACGAACGCCGCGGTGGGGCCCGTGACCTGGAACTTGCAGCCCCCGAGGAGCGAGACCGAGAAACCCGCGAAGATGGCGGTGTAAAGGCCATGTTGCGGCGGCGCGCCGACGGCGATCGCCAGCGCCATCGAGAGCGGCAGCGCGACGATGCCGACCACGATGCCGGCGAGGACGTCGGCCCGGAGATCCTTGGCCCCGTAGCCCTTCCGCAGCGCACGCCGCAACGCGTACGCCAGCGGGAAATCCTCGGGAATCTTCGCGTCGAGGGCGTCCGTTCGACTCACCGCACGCTCTCCAATACCAGAAATCGCAGCCATGCTTGCACGCCGGCGTCCATCCCGGCGAGCTCAACGTGAAGAGGGAGGTCGTGCGCGACCCGAAATGCTACAAGTAGCACATGAAGACCATCGGTGTTCGAGAGCTGCGCCAGCATGCGAGCCACGTGCTCCGTCTCGCGGAACACGGCGAGACGTTCCGAGTGACGGACCGTGGGCGCCCGCTGGCGCTCATCGTCCCCTTGCGGACACGCGACGCCCTCGAGGAGCTGCGGGTGGCCGGAGACGTGTCGACCCCCCAGGGTACCATCGGAGACCTGCCGGCGCCCCTTGCGATCCCCCGAGGGGCCACTCCGCCGTCGAAGGTCCTTGCGCGCCTGCGTGCGCATGAGCGCTGATCGGGTCACGTACCTCGACTCGTCAGCGATCGTGAAGCTCGTGGTACGAGAGCCCGAGTCGACCGCGTTGCGCGCGTATCTGCGCCGAAGGCGACCGCTCATCTCGAGCGCGCTCGCGCGGACCGAAGTCGCGCGCGCCGTCCTCGCGCTTGGCGCCGCGGTGACGCAAAGGGCTCAGGACGTACTCGATCGCATCGAACTCGTTCGCGTCAATGATCGCGTCCTCCTCGCGGCCGGGACCGTCCTCCCCCCAGATGTCCGATCTCTCGACGCCGTCCACTTGGCCACTGCATCTCTGCTGGGACGCAGCCTCGGCGAGCTGGTGACCTACGATGGTCGCCTGGCCTCCGCGGCGCGAGCCAACGGCCTCAAGGTTGTCTCTCCCTCGTAGAGCCGACGCGGTCGAGCAGCGCAGCGGCTCGTTGGCCCCTACCTGATCGTCATGCTGTCCATGTGCTTTGATCCGCCCATCGGCACGATCTCTATCGCGCCGTGGATCTCGATGCCGCGCACCTTCCACGGCTGGACGGAAGCCACGTCGTCGGGGGTTCTTCGAGCGCTGCGCGCTCACGCCGAATCTCTTCTCGGCGCGTCCGGGAGAGCCGCGCTTCCAAACCACGGGCCTGCGATTGCCGTAAAAGACGGCCGTGATCGCACGCTCCTCACACGATCCCGCGCACTACCTCCACCCCCCTCGCATGCCCCCCCTTCTCCAGCAACTCCACCACCCGCACCGCCCCCGCCCGCGCAGCCGCCCGCGCGCTCCGCGGCAGCCCCTCGAACGCCGCCCCGAGCGCGTCCACCTCGTCCTCCGCCAGAACGGCGACGAGCACCGCCGCCTGCTCGACATCCTTACCCCGCTTTTCCCGCGTCTCGCCGCGTAGCTGCGAGACGAGCATCTTGTGCCACGCAAAGGCCTCGGGTCGCGGCACGTTCACGGGGACCACGCCCTCTCTCCCCAGCGCCACACCCACCAGGGGCTCTCGCAGCAGGTACGCGAGGTACGGAAGCGCGGCCGCGTGCGCGCGGAGCTCGGGCACCGCCTGGGTCGCCACCTCCGTGCCGCGGGCCGGCACGAGCAGGTCGACCCGGAACGCATCCGCGCCCCGCATCTTGTACGAGGTCGAGGGCTCCTTGCGCCCGAGCGCGGGTACCGGCACGAGAGGCACGAACGATTCCGCCAGGACGGTCTCAAACGACTCCTGGGGGCCGAGCGCCAGCGCGAGCGGCCTGCCGCGGCCGACGTCGACGTCCTCGGTGCGGAAGGCCGGACCGCGAGCCGCGAGCTCGTTGAGCAGCACCCCGTGCGCGAGCGACCCGACGAGGATCGCGCCGCCGCGAAAGACCCCACGATTGGCGAGCGCGGCAAGCACCGCGGCCGCGCGCGCGTCGACGCGCACGTATCCGTCCCGGGCCAGGACGCGGGCCTCCTTCAAGAGCGCCGACGCGAGCTCCACCGATTCGCGCGTCGACCGCGCGCGCGCTTCGGCGCTCGCATCGCCCACCGGGCCGATGTACTCCGCCCGCTTCCTGCCGAGGGCGTCATAGAACTGCCGGTAGTAGAACGAGCTGCCGCGGACCGTCCGTATGTCCACTGAGCCGGGCGTGCCGACCAGCACAGCGCGCTGCTCGAGGGCCCGTCGCTTGAGCTCCGAGTACGCCGTCTGCAGCAGCGTCGGGTGGCGGGTGAAGAGGGGCACGGGGAGTTGGTATCTGGAATCGAATCATAGAGAACAACACGGCGGAGGGCCAGGAGGTTGGACGCGTCATCTCGGGCGCGCCTGGTCCACCCGGCAAGCTGCGCCATGCGGGCGAAGTGCCGCCCAGAAGTTCACCGTCCGATCCATCGGTCGATACGACGGGATCCGGTCAGCCGTCGGCGTTCACGTCGCCGATGACGATGGGCCCGCGCTCATGACTCGTGACAGACGAACCGCAGCAGAGTCGCCACGTCCCACTCGTCCTCGACCTCGCATGTGAACTCGGCGGGGTTCTCTCGGTAAGGCCCAAATACGAGCCCACCGCCAAGACCGTCAACGCCTCGTGCCGCAAATCCAACGTGGGGTCGAACAGACCGAAGGTTGGCCCTCGATAGGGTGAGGGCCGACGTACGCTGACCGTCCATTCGCGCGGCCATCGCGGGGTGGCACGGAAGTCCCACTTGAGTGCCACCAAGACGTTCCCAGCCAACGCGACGGCCGGCATGGGAAGCTCCTCTTCTGGAGGAGGCGTACGAACGACGTAATGTCCGGCCACCCTTGGGTCCCTACCTTGCCCTCCCCAAAGTGGGGTGGGAAATCTGCAAATGCCTCGGGAAAAGCAAGCCATGTTCACTACCGCGAGCACTACCCCGCCCTTGTAGGCGTGCCACGCGGTTACGCACAGTTAGATACATCCTCGCTCCTGCGTCAGGCTAGACCCCGTGCCAGCTTGACTTAACGAGCGTGTGTATTACGATATATCGCGTAATGAAACGACACGAACACGATTCTAGGCGCGGACGGGGCAGTCGCGACGGCCGCGGACACCATCACGAGGACCACCGCCGCGGCGGCCGCATGCGCCACGGTGACGTCCGCATCGCGCTGCTGCTAGCGCTGTCCGAGGGGCCGACTCACGGCTATGAGCTCGGCCAACGCCTCCTGCGCGCGAGCAACGGTGCCTGGCAACCGAGCCCGGGCTCCATCTATCCGACGCTTCAGAGCCTCGCCGACGAGGACCTGGTCAGCTCCGAGGAGCAGGGCCAGAAGCGCATCTACACCCTCACGCCGAGCGGCGCGACGTTCCTGAAGGAGCGCTCCGCGCGTGGAGAGGCTCTGCCCTGGCAGGACGCCCAGGACGGTGGGTCCGGCGAGCTGCGCGAGGCTGTCCAAGAACTCAAGCTCGCGGCAAGACAGGTCGCCGCCGCCGGCACCACCGAGCAGCGCGATCGCGCGGTCGCGATCATCGTCGACGCCCGCCGCCGTATCTACGAGCTTCTGGCGAAAGGCTGAACGTGACCACCGCCATCGCCACCGCCCCGCGACCCCGACCCTTCGGCGCGCTGTCCATCCGCGGCTACCGTGCCTACCTCCTCACTTTCATGCTCACGATGATGGCCGACAACATCGAGCACGTCGTCAGCTACTGGGTCATCTTCCAGAAGTTCCACTCACCGGCGCTCGGCGGCTTCGCCGTCATCTCTCACTGGCTGCCGTATCTTCTCTTCTCCGTCGGCGTCGGCGCGCTCAACGACCGGTTCGACTCACGCCGCATTATCCAGGCTGGCGCCGCGCTCTTCATCATCGCCTCCGCCGGGTGGGGCTACTTCTTCGTCAGCGGCACCCTGCAGATGTGGCACGCGATGCTCCTGCTCGTCATCCATGGGTGCGCGGGCGTG
This sequence comes from uncultured delta proteobacterium, assembly GCA_963847465.1. Classification (GTDB taxonomy): domain Bacteria; phylum Myxococcota_A; class Polyangia; order Polyangiales; family Polyangiaceae; genus Palsa-1150. The sequence continues at coordinate 11,180 of CAWKAF010000059.1, forward strand.
CTCTGGATGACGTCCAGCCAGGTGCTTCTCTACGACGTCGTGGGCCCCGCTGCGCTCCCGAGCGCCGTGCGCCTCGCCGCGACCGGGCGCTACCTCGCCGTGCTCGTCGGCCCTGGCGTGGGCAGCCTCATCATGCTCACACTCGGCCCGACGCGCGGCATCCTTCTGAACACCGTCTTCTACTTGCCGCTCGTCCTGTGGCTTGTCGGCGCTCCGTACGGCCGTCACTTCCGGGGCGACCGCCCGCCGCCGAAGCGCGCGGTCCGCGGGCTCGCCGACATCGTGCAGACCGCGCGCGAGGTGCGCGGCATTCCCGTGCTTGGCGCGATGATCGTCCTCGCGGGAGGCGCGTCTTTCTGGATCGGCAACAGCTACCAGGCGCAGATGCCGGGCTTCGCGCACGACCTCGGCCACGGGGACCCGGGCACGGCGTACTCGGTGCTGCTCGCCGCCGACGCCACCGGCGCGCTGCTTGCGGGGATCCTCCTCGAGAGCCGCGGAGGCATCTTCGCGATGCGCCCGGTCTCGGCCATCCTGCTCGCGATTGGCTGGGCCGCGGCGCTCTTCGGCTTCGCGCTCATGCGCTCGTACCCGCTGGCGATCGCGCTCCTCTTCCTGGCAGGCTTCTTCGAGCTTTCGTTCAGCAGCATGACGCAGACCCTCGTGCAGATGAACGCTCCGGACGCGAGCCGCGGCCGGGTGCTCGGGCTCTACAACATGGCGGCGGCGGGCCTGCGCGCGTTCAGCGGAATCACCGTCGGCCTCGCCGGCAGCGTCGTGAGCGTGCACCTCTCGCTCGCGTGCGCTGCCGCAGCGTTCGTCGCGACCGGCGCCATCCTGCTCAGGGTCCTTCGACGCCAACCGATGACGGGCGAGCTCGTACTTCCTCCAGCTCCACACTGACCACGATCGACAGCGACGGCACCATGGCAATCGACTTCCTCGTGGTGCCGACCGCCAGATGTGTGGAGGAGAAGCTCACCTGCCGGAAGACGTGCGAGATCCCACGGGTGGCGGGCGAGGGCGCGAGATGCGACGAGCTTCATCCGAACGCTCCTTTCATACGCTGTCGCTACGAGATGCGCTTCGGGAGGGCGCAGATGCGGCCCACCAGTGGCCCGGAACGTTCCGATCCAGCGCCGCGGAGGGACTCGCGCTCGTCACTCTCGACACCGACTTCGCCAACGCGATGCGGTACCCGCCTGCGCCGGGTCGGTTGCCAGTTCGCAACCCCATGGGACCACCGCTTATGCAGGGTCATGGGACCAGGGAGGCGAATCAAAACGACCAGGCGGGAGGGTGCCTCGTATCGATCACGGCGTCGATCGATTTTTCACGGCGCCCCAGCGCCGCCTAGGGGGCCCGGTCACCCCGGTTGGGCGAGGCGACCGGGGCGAGAACGGCCCGAGGTCAGCGGCGTCGCGAGCGGGGGTGGGGTCGGGTCTTGTTGGCCGGCGCGGCGGGTGGTGGGTTAGCGGCATCGAGCGCCGGCTTGAGCCTGGGCCGGTACGACTCGCCCTCGATGACGAAGTCGTAGGCGGCGTTCTTGAATCGGTCGACGGCGCTCTGCGCGAGTAGGACGTCGTCGAACATCGCGAGCCACTCGGCGGTGTCGCGATTGCTGGTGACGATCATCGAGGCCCGGCCCGTGCGCTCGAGGAAGAGCTGGTAGACGTCCCTGCTCTCTTCTTTGGTCATGGGCTCGAGGGCGAAGTCGTCGACCACGATCAGGTCGACGCTGGTGAGGGAGACCATCTCGGCGTCGCGGGAGTTGTCGAGGCGACTTTGCCGGAGCGTGCGCAGCATGGCGTCGGCGCGCACGAAGCGGACGTTGTAGCCGTGGCGGCAGGCGATGTGGCCGAGGGCCTGCGACACGAACGTCTTGCCGACGCCGACGGGCCCGAGGACCACCACGTGGCGATGGGCTTCGAGAAAGCGCAGGCTCACCAGCTCGGCGAGCATGCGCTTGTCGAAGGTGACCTTGGAGGATTTGTCCCACTGCTCGAGGCGCATCGCGGGGTCGAGCCCGGCGTCGCGGGCGCGGTTGTCGGCGGCGGTGCTGTCTCTGCGCGCGATCTCGTCGGTGAGCACGAGCAAGAGCAGGTCGTCGAGCGACATCTCCTGCTTGTCGGCGAGTACAAGCCGCTCGGGCAGCGTGTCGAGGATGCGCCCGAGCTTGAGGCGCTTGAGCGCGGTGACGAGCTCCGGGTTGATCGTGGGGGAGGCCATCAGATGCCCTCCTTCTTGCTCGGAGCGCGCGTCTCGAAGTGCGCTTCGGATCGGGCGAATCGCGGCAGCGGAAGCTGCACGATCTTGCCGTCGTGGCTCGTGGGGGCGGCGGGCTTGGCGGCGGCCTTGAGCATGCGGGTGATGCGCGCGACGTCGACGACGTCGAACGCCAGGGCGCTCTGGCAGACGGCTTCGACGCGGCCGTCGGTGTACTTGTCGCAGAGGCGTAGCAGCGCGTACGCGGCGCGCATCCGCGCCCAGGGCAGCGGTCCGCCGAGCAGCCGCTCGGCGTAAATGCCGACGTGGGTGCCCTTGTGGCGAGCGCGCGCTCGCAGCGCGTCGACGCTGCGAAGGGCGTAGTCGGCCTTGCCCGAGGGGTAGTCGCTGGGGTCGGTCGAGCGTCCGCCCGGGCACTGGCGCGGATGCATCTTGATGAGGTCCGTGCCCGCGTAGATCTTCACGCTCGTCTTGTCGGCGCGGGCGCGCACCATCTTATTGCGGTGGATGGAGGGGACCGAGTAGAGGGCGCGCGCGACTTGGATGTGGTGGTCGGGATGGACCTTGGCCTTCTCGACCCAGAGCGGCACGTCGAAGGGCTCAGCGGGAGCCGGGAGCATGGTGGGCTTCTCGGTCGACTCGAACAGCTCACGCGGCACGGCGCGCGTGGTGCCGTGCACGCGCGCACCGGCGACGTCGCGGCACCAGGTTTCGGCGCTCTGGCGCGCGTCGCCCAAGCCCGTGAAGGTCTCTCCGTCGAACCAGCTCTCGCGCACGTAGGGCACTTGGTTTTCGACGCGGGGCTTGTCCTGGGGAGAGCGAATACGCGCCGGGTCGACGAAGATGCCTCGCGCCTGCACGTAGTCGAGGAACGCGGTCGCCAGGGTCGGGCTGAGCGCGTCGGGCGTCTTGACGATCGCCTTCATGTTGTCGGGGACGATCGTGCGGATCATCGCCGCGAAGAAAGCCCACGCGTGGTCGAGCCCCTCGCAGACCGTCTCGGTGGTCTGCACGAACGAGGGCCACACGAACTGGTAGCGGCTGAACGACAGCGTGATGACGAGCGCCCATAGCGAGCGCACCCGGCCCGTATCCGGATCGAGCATCGGGCCCATCTTGCCGAAGTCGACCTGCGCCTCCTGGCCGGGAGGCGGGTCGTCGACGCGGACCGTCGGCGCCTTTTGGCCCCAGCCGAGCTTTTGCATCGCGAAGCGGCGGAGCGTGTCGTAGCTCACCTCCAGGCCGTCGCGCGCAAGGAGCGTATGCACCTTGGTCAGCCGCAGCGGGCGCTTCTTGGTGAGCCATGCCTCGATGCGATCCTTGTGCGCTTCGACCGCCTGCCACTCGGCGCTCGGGTCGGGCAGAGGGCGCGCCTGCACGCGCTGCGCGACCTCGTGAATCTCGCCTTCGGTCAGCTCGCGGTCCTGCGGCAGCGAGCAACTGCGGGCGGCGCGGATGTAGCGGCGAACCGTCTTGCGGTCGACGCCCGTGTCACGCGCGATGTGGTGAAGACTCTGCCGCGCCGACCAGCGGCGCAGCACTTCCTTGATGTCGATCATGGTTAGCTCTCGGTAGGGCATGGGCTCCTTCCGACGGCGACCCGCGCCGTCGTCGGAACGAACCCTGGCTCACTTCCCGATCGCTCGACTCGAGACCCGCCTCGGGGGCCGGAACCGCTGGTCCCTTCCCCCTGCAAATCGGCTGGTCCCATGAGGCTGCGAAAAACTCCTCACCCCTCCCCCGCGGGTGGTCCCTTCTGCCTGCAAAAGGGGTGGTCCCATGACCCTGCAAAAAACACCGTCCGGCTGGTCCCATGAGGCTGCAAACCGGCA
>CAWKAF010000060.1:0-13019 GCA_963847465.1 uncultured delta proteobacterium
TATCCACGCGCGCGTTCGGGTGATCGAGTGGTGGACGAAGCGTCGCGACGCCGGGCGGGTGGGGCAGCCGAGGGGCCCGGCGCCCGCTGCCTCGTCACGGGGAACGTCGGCGCAATGGCGCACCACCCGGCGCTCAAGGGACCGCCATTCCCTGGAACCGGCGCGAAGCTTATTGCCTACGACAAGGACGCGTTCACGTCGCAGCACCTCGATCAAGGCGACAACGCACCCGTTAGCGAGCCCGCGGCGCGCAAGTACGCTGCCGCCCTCAACGCGCTTCTCGAGCGGGACGCGCAGGGGCGCCGGCGCTCCGCACTCGACCTCGACGACGACGTGGTCGTCTTCTGGACGCGCAATCAAAGCGACGCGCCCGCATTCGTGCTCGATGTCCTTGCGCCTCCCCCGCGTGGGGAAGATGCCGCGCGGGCCGCCGCGAGCCCGTGGCGTGGGCTGCCTGCCCACGGCTTCGTTTCCACGCCCTTCTACGCGGCTACCCTCGGCGTCAACAGCGCGCGCGTGGTCGTTCGCGACTGGCTCGAGACGACAGCGGACCAAGTGAAGCGGAACGTCGACCGCTGGTTCGAGGACCTGTATCTCGGCGACGACACGCCGGAACCGGTGCCGCTCGCGCCGATACTCCGCGCTCTCCAAGCGACGCCGAGCGCGAGAGGCGACAAGCGTGGTCTCGCCCCCGAGCTCACGGCGCGCGTCTTCCGCGCGGCGGTGTTTGGCGGCCCGCTGCCGCGCGCTCTCCTGGCGTCGGCCGTTCAAAGGATGCGCCTTCCGCCGCACGAACGCGAGGATGCTTCCTTCGTCTTGCGCGCGCGCGTCGGAATCATCAAGGCAGTACTTCGTAGACAACGCAAGGAGGTCCCCGTGTCCCTCGATGCCTCGAATACCGATCGTGCGTACCTGCTCGGACGCCTCTTCGCGGCGATCGAGAAGCTTCAAATCGTCGCCGCGGGGCGCGGCAAAGACCTCAACGCGACGATCCGCGACCGCTACTACGGAAGCGCATCGACGACCCCCGCCTCCGCCTTTGGGAGTCTGCTCAAGCTCTCGATGCACCACGCCTCCAAGACGCGCGACAACGGTCTCGGGATCCTTGCCGAACGCGCCAAGTCCGAAGTGATGGAGAAGCTTCCCGCCGAGCGCTTCCCTCGCACACTAGGATTGGATGAGCAGGGGCTCTTCGCCGTTGGCTACTACCACCAGCGCGCCGAGCTCTTCCGCCCGCGCGCACCATCGGTAGCAGGGCAGTGACGTGATCTCGCGAGGCGCGCTCGCAGAAGAACTCCGAAGGAGGAACAATGACGATCCAGAAGCGCTACGATTTCGTGCTGCTGTTCGACGTGCAGGATGGCAACCCGAACGGCGACCCCGACGCGGGCAATCTCCCGCGAGTCGATCCAGAGACCGGACACGGACTGGTGACGGACGTGTGTCTCAAGCGAAAGGTGCGTAACTACGTGCTGACGGCGAAGAACGGCATCTCTCCGAACGAGATCTACGTGATGGAGAGCTCGGTCCTGAACCAGCAGCATGCGAGGGGCTACGAGGCGCGGAAGATCAGCCTCGGTTCCCCGTCGAGGAGCGCCTGCCTAAAGACGTCGTCGCCGATCCCGCGACGATCACGGATCTGCCGGACGGCTTCGAGATCGAAGAGTCGGACGACGAGGGCGGGGGATTCGTCGCGCGGTACGACGGCGCACGGGAAAAGGATGAAATCAAGGCGGCCCTGAAAACAATCAAGGAGGCGTGTGGTCCCAAGCTGTCCGACTTTTTCGCCAAACTCACGAAGACGACGAAGTCGCGCAAGGCGACGTCCGAGGAACGGTCCGACGTTCGGCAGTGGATGTGCGACACGTTCTTCGACATTCGCTGTTTCGGTGCCGTGATGTCGACGACGGTCAACGCGGGTCAGGTCCGAGGACCCGTGCAGCTGACGTTCAGTCGCTCGATCGAACCAATCGTATCGCTCGAGCATTCGATCACGCGCATGGCCGTCACTACGGAGAAGGAAGCGGCGGCGCAGGCGGGCGGCAACCGGACGATGGGGCGCAAGGCGACCGTCCCATACGCGCTCTACCGTGCGCATGGGTTCGTCTCGCCGGCACTCGCCGAGAGGGTCGAGGGGCGACGCGTCCAGGGGACCGGGTTCTCTGACGATGATCTCGCGTTGTTCTGGAAGGCGCTCGAGAACATGTTCGAGCACGATCGCAGCGCGGCGCGCGGGCTGATGTCGACCCGCGCGCTCGTCATCTTCGAGCACGCGGACAAGCTCGGGAGCGCGCCGGCGCACGAGCTCTTCGCGCGCGTCACGGTCGCTGCGTCGGAGGACCGTCCGGCGAATCGACCGGCGCGGCGCTTCGAGGACTACGTCGTAAAGCTCGATGACAAGAGGCTCGATGGCGTGCGACGGGACGTGAAGGTTGCGGCGACGGAGGCGTAAGCGTGGAGGACGATCATGCGCTGCCGATCTCGGCGTTGTCGCATCTCCTCTATTGCGAGCGACGGGCAGCACTCGTGCACGTCGTCGGCGTCTGGATGGAGAACGAGCACACGACGGCGGGACAGATCCTGCACGAGCGGATCGACTCTGGAGAGGTCACGAGCCGCCCCGGCGTGCGTGTTCTCCGTTCGGTCTTCGTCCGGTCCGAGCGCCTGCGCCTCGTCGGCGTGATCGACGTCGTCGAGGTGCACGCCGCCGCCGCGGGTACCCGGTTCGTACCCGTCGAGACGAAGCGGGGCGCGCGACGTCGGTGGGCGCGCGACGACGTGCAGCTCTGCGCGCAAGCGATCGCGCTCGAGGAGATGACGGGGGCGGAGGTTGCCGAAGGGGCAATCTTTCACGACGCGTCGAAGCGGCGCCGCATCGTCCGCTTCTCGTCTGATCTGCGGCGCGTGACCGCCGATGCCGCGGCCCGTCTGCACGCGATCATCGGCGCGAGTGAGGTGCCTCCGCCTGTCTCCGACGAGCGCTGTCCGTCATGCTCTCTGATCGGCCCGTGCCAGCCGAGCGCGCTGCTGCCGCCCGGATCTCTCGCTGCGCACCTCCGCATGGCGCTCGAATGATCAACGTCCTAAACACGCTGTACGTGACAACGCAGAACGCGCGGGTTCACCTCGAAGGGGAGAGCCTTCGCGTGTTCGTCGAGCGGGAGCTCAAGATGCAAGTGCCGCTCCACCACCTCTCGTCACTGGTCTGCTTTGGACCTACTTTCGTGACGCCTGAGGCCATGCGGGCATGTGCCGAGGCGGGGACGCTTGTCGCATTTCTCGGACCAACGGGGCGCTTCCTCGCACGCGTTGAGGGCGCGATGGTGCGGAGCTCGGCGCTCCGGCGCGAGCAGTACCGCGCGGCCGACGATCCTGTACGCACGCTCGCCCATGCGCGCGGGTTCGTGGGTGGGAAGATTGCGAACGCGCGCACTGTCGTCCGCCGCGCAGGCAGGACGCGCGGCGACGACGACGACGCGCTCGACCTCTGCGCGTCGCGGCTAGCGGAGCTCGGTCGGCGCGTGGTCGACGCCATGGATCTCGATGCGCTCCGCGGGGTCGAGGGCGAGGGAGCGGCGCGGTACTTCGATGTCTTCGATCGCATGCTCGGCAAGGAGGAGATGCGCTTTGAGAAGCGCAGCCGGAGGCCGCCCCGCAACCCCATCAACGCGCTTCTGTCGTTCGGGTACTCACTGCTCGCGGTCGACTGCACGGCGGCGGCGCAAACGGCGGCGCTCGATCCGGCCGTCGGCTTCCTGCACGCTGACCGGCCAGGAAGACCCTCGCTTGCCCTCGACCTAATGGAGGAGCTGCGATCAATCGTCGTAGACCGGATGGTGCTGGCCATGGTGCGATTGGGGCAGATCGGACCGGATGACTTCGAGACGATCGAGACGGGCGAGGTCCGTTTCAAGGACCCGGCACGCAAAGCGTTCCTTGTGGAGTACCAGACGCGCAAGCGCGATCTCGTCAGCCACCCGCTCGCCACGGAGGCCATCAGCTGGGCCCTCGTTCCGCACGTCCAAGCGAGGCTCCTCGCGCGGGCGATCCGGGGCGAGGCCGAGTATGTGCCGTTCCTCGTAAAGTGAAGGGAAACCTCGATGCGCGTCGTCGTCACGTATGATGTAGAGACGCTGACGAAGGAGGGTCGAAGTCGGCTTCGTCGGATCGCGAAGGTGTGCAAGAGTTTCGGCGTGAGGGTGCAGCTCTCGGTCTTCGAGTGCTCGGTCGGCGCGAAGGAGCTCGTGTCGATGCGCGCGCGGTTGCTCGACGTGATGGATGCAGCGAAGGACAGTCTTCGGATATGGTTCGTCAGCGACGATGATGCGCGGAAGACGGAGCATTATGGCATCAAGGCGCCTCTCGACCCGGATGGGCCGCTCATCGTCTGAGCGCCGCCGACCGTCAGCGATCCTGGAACGTCGGGCGGTCGGCGGCGGTAAAACGGTCGGGAGATCGCCGCGCCCGGGCCGCAACGAACTTGGTGGCCGACCGCGAGCAGGGCGAGTCGGCGGATCGCGGGCGAGAAGCTGTATGATTTTGCGGTGCTGCAACGTAGCCATCGCGGGCTCCCTCGGGAGCCCGCGCGAGTTGAAACTATCAGCGCATGGTCCCCGGTACATAGGCGACAGTATCGCGGGCTCCCTCGGGAGCCCGCGCGAGTTGAAACAGCATCGGTGCAAGGCGTTCACGTCCTGCGAGTGCTATCGCGGGCTCCCTCGGGAGCCCGCGCGAGTTGAAACGCCATGCGCTCGCGGCACGGAGTCCAGGCGCCGGATCATCGCGGGCTCCCTCGGGAGCCCGCGCGAGTTGAAACACCGCGGTGTCTAGGAGCTCCGTCGAGTATCCATCGCGGGCTCCCTCGGGAGCCCGCGCGAGTTGAAACCTCCATGCGCGCGGACTGATTCGGCGCCGGGTGAGATCGCGGGCTCCCTCGGGAGCCCGCGCGAGTTGAAACTACTCGACACGCCTCGGCCACGATCCGACCGCGAATATCGCGGGCTCCCTCGGGAGCCCGCGCGAGTTGAAACCCACGACCGCTGCCACGTTGCGGCGATTGCCCATCGCGGGCTCCCTCGGGAGCCCGCGCGAGTTGAAACCGGCGCTCGCGCTCGCACCGTGCGCAGGGACCTACATCGCGGGCTCCCTCGGGAGCCCGCGCGAGTTGAAACCGATCAGCTCGCAGGCATCGAGTGCCGAAGCTCTGGACATCATCGCGGGCTCCCTCGGGAGCCCGCGCGAGTTGAAACACGACCGGTTCCCGGCGATGTGCCGAGACGCTCGGAAGGATCGCGGGCTCCCTCGGGAGCCCGCGCGAGTTGAAACAACTAGCCCGAGAGCCTGCGATCCGCCACGCGAATCGCGGGCTCCCTCGGGAGCCCGCGCGAGTTGAAACGCATCGGATAGGGTATACGCGAATACCGAGCGTGATATCGCGGGCTCCCTCGGGAGCCCGCGCGAGTTGAAACCCATGCATACACGTCGTGCGGCTGGAGGCATCGTCACATCGCGGGCTCCCTCGGGAGCCCGCGCGAGTTGAAACTCGCGAGTCAGACCGCGCTACGGCGGGGGCGGTCATCGCGGGCTCCCTCGGGAGCCCGCGCGAGTTGAAACCTAAGCGGCTCGCAGCCTGTATGCCGCCGATGCCATCGCGGGCTCCCTCGGGAGCCCGCGCGAGTTGAAACACCTAGGCTGCGACCGTCGCAGGCGCTGGCGTTACAATCGCGGGCTCCCTCGGGAGCCCGCGCGAGTTGAAACTCGAGCGTGACGGACACTGCGCTGAACCTGTACACATCGCGGGCTCCCTCGGGAGCCCGCGCGAGTTGAAACCCCTGCCACCGTCGGCGAGCAGCGTGCGACCGTACCATCGCGGGCTCCCTCGGGAGCCCGCGCGAGTTGAAACCAGCACGGGGCTGATTTCGGACGCCTGTACCGGCGATATCGCGGGCTCCCTCGGGAGCCCGCGCGAGTTGAAACATCTTGTCGGCGAGCCACGCGTGCGACCTTTCAATCGCGGGCTCCCTCGGGAGCCCGCGCGAGTTGAAACCTCATCGACCATGGTGCCGCAGTACGGGCATGGGTATCGCGGGCTCCCTCGGGAGCCCGCGCGAGTTGAAACATCAAGTCCTGGCTGCACTCCTATGCGAGCTCGATCGCGGGCTCCCTCGGGAGCCCGCGCGAGTTGAAACACGAGCTTCCACCGCTTCGATCGGAGCTCGCGTGATGAATCGCGGGCTCCCTCGGGAGCCCGCGCGAGTTGAAACACAGTCCCCTCAGATCATCATGCGGATTCCGGCCATCGTGATCGCGTAGATCGGCGGATGGTGATCGCTCAGATCGGCCATCGTGATCGCCCGGTCGGAGCGAAGCGACGTAGCTCTTGGTGGCGTGTTCGAGTGTGGTTCAGGCCTCCGGCTTTCTTCGGGACGGTCCCTTCAGCTTGATGCGGTGCGCATTATGCACGACGCGGTCGAGCAGCGCGTCGGCGATGGTCGGATCGGCAACGTAGTCGTGCCAGGTTTCGACAGGCAACTGACTGGTGACGATTGTCGAGCGGGTGCCGTGGCGGTCGTCGAAAATCTCCAGCATGTCGCGGCGCTCCTGCTCGCGCAGCGGCGCGAGTCCCCAGTCGTCGAGCACCAGGACGTCGACCTTCGCGAGACGACCCAGCAGGCGCGTGTACGTGCCGTCGGCGTGCGCGAGTGCGAGTTCCTCCAGGAGCCGTGGCATGCGTCGGTACAGTGCGCGATAGCCGCTGCGGCATGCCTGTTGGGCCAGGGCGCACGCGACGTACGACTTCCCCGTGCCGGTCGCACCTGTGATGATCACGTTCGCGTGCGACCCGATCCACGCGCACGTGCCGAGCTGGCGCACCAGGGCGCGATCCATCTCGCGCTTTGGCGCGTAGTCGATGTCCTCGATGCACGCGTTCGGGATCCGCAGCTTCGCCTCGCGCAGCGCCCGCGCGAGGCGCTTGTTGTCGCGCGAAAGATGCTCGGCATCGACGATCATCCCGAAGCGCGCGTCGAAGTCGATCTCGTGGCTCTTCGGGTCTTCGCGTTGCGCCATCCACGCGGCGGCCATCGCGCCGAGGTGCAGCGCATGGAGTTTCTCGATCGTCGGTTCGGTCAGCATTCTTCTCCTTTTTCAGTGGTAGTAGTCGCGCCCGCGCACGTTCTCGTGCGTGAGCGAAGAGAGGTCTGCTCGTCGGTGCTCGCGACGCGATCGAGGCCGTTCTTGAGGATTGATTCGACGTGCCGATACGAGCGGGCGCGGACGCGCAGCGCGCGGCTGCACGCCGCTTCGAGACGCGCTTCGCCGTAGCGCTTGCCGAGTCGCAAGATGCCGAGGCACGAGCGGAAGCCCTGCTCGGGATGCGGGCGGTCGGCGAGGATCGCGTCGCACAGCTCGCGCGTCCCCGCGCCGACCTTGCCGGCCCACGTGAGGATGCGCGACGGCGTCCACTCCGCGTGCGCGCGGTGCGCGCTCGGCATGTGCTCCGTCACCGTCGTGAAGCCGCCTTTCACGTACGAGCGGCGGTGCGACGCGACACGCACGCGGCCGTGCAGGATCTCCACGACGTCGGCGGCGAGACGAGCCTCGACCTCCTCGTGCACGAGCCGAAACGGCACCGAGTACAGGTGCCCGTCGACCTGCACGTGGTAGTCGATGTTGACGCGCGCCTTCTGCCAGTCGGCGTACTCGAAGCGCGACGCCGGCAGCGGACGCAGCGCCGCGCGCTCGATCTCCTCGAAGAGCGCGCGGCGGCTCTTGCCGTAGCGACGCATCATGCGAGCGTTCAAGTCGACGAGCAGCTCACGCAGGCGCGCGTTCAGCTCGCCGAGCGAGTGGAACACCTCGTCGCGGATGCGCGCGAGCAACCATCGCTGCGCGATCTGCACCGCGACCTCCACCTTCGCCTTGTCGCGCGGATGCAGCGGACGCGCTGGCAGCACCGTCGTCCCGTAGTGCTGCGCGAGCTCCTCGTAGGTGCGCTGCGCCTCCGGCTCGTACCGGCACGCGCGCGTCACGCCCGACTTCAGCTGGTCCGGCACCAGCGCCGCCGGCACGCCGCCGAAGTACTCGAAGGCGCGCACGTGGCTCGCGATCCAGTCGGGGCCGCGCTGCGTGTACGTCGCTTCCGCGTAGGTGAGGTTCGACGCGCCGAGGGCTGCGACGAAGAGCTCGACCTCGATGACCTCCCCCGTCGTCGGGTCGACGATCTGCGCCTTCTTGCCCGAGTAGTCGACGAACACCTTGTCGCCGGCGATGTGCACCTGCCGCATCACCAGCCCGCGCCGACCGAGCCACGCGCGGTACCGATCGCAAAACGTCGTGTATCGAAGCCCGTCCGGGTGCTGCTCCAGGTACTCGTGGTGCAGCAGCTCCAACGTCACGCCGGCGCGATGGCGCTCCCGGTGGATCCACGTGCAGTCGGGCTCCGGGCGCACCGCCGCCGCTACGCGCGCGGGTACAGCCGCGCCTCCAGCTCGGCGTCGTCGAGCGCCTCCACCCCCTCCCACGTCAGCTTCGCCTCCGCCGCGCGCTCCAGCGCTAGGCTCACCGCGCCCATGCTCACGCCGACCGACGCGCCACCGCCCGGTGGGCGCGGCCAGCAGCCACTTCTGACGCAGGATCTCTCTGTGTTGCGCATCGACAGTCTCTCCGTGGGCATGCGCCCCCGTGTACCGGGGCGCTCTGCCACCACGACTGCGTGCGCTTCGCTCAGCGGCCGGCGACTGCCCCGCCGAGTACCGCTGAGCGGTGTTCACGATGCCGATCCGGGCGTTCACCATCCCGATCCGCGCGTTCACGATGCGCCGATCTTGGCGTTCACGATCGTCCGATCTGCGCGTTCACGATCGCGCGAAACCCGCATCATCACGGATAGAAGACCGATCGCGGGCTCCCTCGGGAGCCCGCGCGAGTTGAAACAGCATCGCACGCAAGGATCTGCGCGAGGCGTACGAATCGCGGGCTCCCTCGGGAGCCCGCGCGAGTTGAAACCTCGAATACGGAATCGAGCAACGGGTGAGCCCAAAATCGCGGGCTCCCTCGGGAGCCCGCGCGAGTTGAAACTCCGAAGGAGAGAGGACCAGAATGGTCAACCGTCCATCGCGGGCTCCCTCGGGAGCCCGCGCGAGTTGAAACGTAGACGCCCGGCGCCAGATGCTGCTGCGCGAGCATCGCGGGCTCCCTCGGGAGCCCGCGCGAGTTGAAACCCCCCTGGTCCTCCTGGTCGATTCGAGGGAAAAAAATCGCGGGCTCCCTCGGGAGCCCGCGCGAGTTGAAACGCATCGGAGGCGGCACATGAAGCGGATCATCGAAAAATCGCGGGCTCCCTCGGGAGCCCGCGCGAGTTGAAACACCGAGCGAGTCCACGCATCGCAAGGAACGCGAAATCGCGGGCTCCCTCGGGAGCCCGCGCGAGTTGAAACCTTGCGGCGCACGAACATCGAGGACCCCACTGGAATCGCGGGCTCCCTCGGGAGCCCGCGCGAGTTGAAACCAATCGATCCGGGAGACACGGTCTACACCGTCGTATCGCGGGCTCCCTCGGGAGCCCGCGCGAGTTGAAACCAAGTGCGTGGGTGACGGCTTCGCCGGAGCGGCTATCGCGGGCTCCCTCGGGAGCCCGCGCGAGTTGAAACAACCCCTACAAAGTGATCGCCGTCCCTCGGGGGGATCGCGGGCTCCCTCGGGAGCCCGCGCGAGTTGAAACCCAAGATTCGCGGCCTGGAAGCCGGAATCTCCTAGGAATCGCGGGCTCCCTCGGGAGCCCGCGCGAGTTGAAACAAAACGGTCTGGACGGGTTGTCGGCATTCAGCAATCGCGGGCTCCCTCGGGAGCCCGCGCGAGTTGAAACTACGACCAGGCCTGGCGCCGCAGCGACGATACCGGCCCTACAAAAGGGCGACGCGAAGGAGGATCTTGACCGGACCATCCTTCGCGTCGTGCTCCGACAGCATTGGAGAAGCGGAGCGAGGAGAGGTTACCGGAGTTTGCTCGACGTCAAGTCGTGGCGAGCGAAGATGCCATCGACCACGGAGGTTCGGCCCCCGCGCTGCCTGGGGTGCGGCGCCGCGAGCCGACCGCTCGGCGCAACCCTGGTCGTTCACGGCGACGGCAGCGCGCTGTCGCTGGTGACCGAATCCACCAGATCGATCGCCAGCTCGACCAGTCGGACGAGCCTCACCCGTTCTGCCGGGTAACCTGCCGGGGCACCTGGGGGTGATCCTGCCGGGTCACCTGGGGATGATCCTGCAGGGTCACCTGGGGAGTGACTTGGGAGCTGCTTGGGGAGTGACTTGGGAAGAATCCTGCAGGTTGACCTGCAGGTTGACCGGCTGGCAACCCGCGGGATCCTGCCGAGATCCTGCGGACCTTCCAAAATTTGCCCACCCTCTCGACGTAGCCAAGGGCCCCGAGCCTGTGCAGGAGAGCGTGGCGCGGAGCCGCTGCCGTTCCGCCTGTTGCGACGCCTGCCGGTCGACCAGCCCGTTGGCCGACCCGACGAGCGACCCGACCGGCGACCCAACGAGCGACCCAACGAGCGACCCGATTAGCGACCCGATTAGCGATCCGACCAGCGACCCGTCGCTGTTGCACCGCCGGTCCAACGGCGGTTCGTGTCGTCGTTCACGGCCATTCACGGCCGACCAACCGGCGGTACCGCCGTCGATGCGGCGCTCGCGTCCGTCGATATCGGGCTCCCTCGTGGGCGCCGAACCCGCCGTCGTGGGCGGGAGACCTGCGCGAAGCCTCGGCCGGCTCTCGTCCACCAGAGGCGCGCTCCGCCAAAGAAGGTGTGCGATCGAGTGGGTCCTGAAGCCAAGGTCGATCTCCAGGCGACCCTGCCGGACCCCCGCGCCCATGGGCGCCCTGGCGCTGCTGCGCTAGACTGCGGCGCGGATGGAGTCGCCCACGAGCCAAGAGCAGGGCCACGCGGGTGAGCGCCTCTGCGAGGCGTGTCAGCTACCTCTCGGTCCACGACAGAGGCCGAGCACGAACTTCTGCCGAAACATTTTCTCAGGTGCCGCATCGGTACGCGATTACGTCGAGGCACTCGAACGCGTCGGCATCGTGCGCCTGCGGCGTGAGCGCCGACCCAACGGCTCGGAACGGATCTACTACGCGCCGGGCCCGGTCACGCTGACGGAGCTCGCGGCCTTCGTCGAGCGCTTCCCCAACGGTTCCCTGCGAGCGACACCCGCCCACCCACCGGAAGCCAGTTCCGCCGGCCCCCCCACCCCACCGGAAGTGGCTTCCGGTGCCCCACCGGAAACCAGTTCCCATGGAACCAAGAGATCAAGATCTAGAACTTTCTTCTTGCGCGAGCGGCGAGCAAGACGGCCCACCCGCTCCCGCCGAAGAAGAAAAACCGCGGGTCACGAAGGAGGACCGAGAGATCGCGCGGACCGCGCTCGCCGAGCGCATGAAGCGAAAGCGCCCGAAGCGGCCGCCTCCCCGCTGGTTCGACCGCGCCGAGGTCGAGATGGTCGCGGAATGCACCGCGGCGATCGACGGCGACCGCGAGGCCAAGCTGCGCGCCCACCGCGACGCGATCGACGGCGCCTTCCAGGCGTCGAAGGATGGCCCGCCGACGGCGCGCTTCATCTGGGGCAAGCTGGAGCATTTCCTCGAGCACGCGGAGCGCGGCGAGCGAAGGGCGCGAGCCGAGGAGCGCGAGGCCCAGCGCGCGCGGAGGAGGACCGGCAGACGACGGCGCGGCGAACCGGGGCCGCCGCGACCCGTGGGAGCCCTCCCTCGCGCGACGAGCTCGCAAAGGCGCGGGCCGAATTCGAGGAGCTCGCGGCGAGCGCCGCTCCGCCGTTTCGCGCCCCTCTGGAGGCGATGGCAGCCCGCTACCGCGAGCTCGAAAGGAAGGCCGAGTGATGTTCCGCGACGATCCGCAACTTGCGCTCGCGTGCCGAACCCTGCTCGCCTCCGTGAGGCTCGAGCGGCTGTGGACGGACCAGGGGCCCACCGCCGAAGCCACGGAGCTGCTCGAGGCCGACGGCGGTCCGCTCTCTTCGGGCGAGCGCGTCATGCTGCTCGCCGCATGGGCGTTCTGGAACGGGTCCGGCGGCGTCACGCTTGCCGACGTTCTCGAGCGGCTCGACGCGTACCCCGCGGAGGCGCTGTGCTTCCTGGTGCTCGCCTCGAAGTACGGCGCGGACGCCGTCGACGATTGGCTCGTGGAGCACACGACGACCTGGGTTCCGTCGTGACCTCCGTACCCAGGAACCGGCGTACCCGCGTACCTGCCAGGGAGGACACCCGTGCTGACCGTCGCCGTGCTCCAACAGAAGGGCGGAAGCGGAAAGACGACGCTCGCGATCAACCTCGCGGCTGCCGCGCACCTCGACGGCGATCGTGCGCTCGTCGTCGACATGGACCGCCAGGCGAGCGCGTTCGACTGGAGCGCGGCGCGTCGGGACGGTTCGCCGCTCGACGGGCTCGCCGTCGTGAGGGCGGACCGGGCGATCGCCCTTCCCCGTTTCGCCGAGATCACGCGCGGCTACGACTACGTATTCCTCGACGGTCCTCCGCGGCTCGGCGACGTCACGCAGAGCGCCGCCGTCGCCGCCGACGTGGCGGTGCTCCCGATCCAGCCGGGCCCGTTCGACTTCTGGGCGGTCGCCGAGACGCTGGAGTCGCTCGACCAGGCCGACAGCATCCGCGACCAGCTCGGGCGCGCCCCAATCCGGCGGGTGTTCGTGATCAATCGCGCAGGCACGAACACGCGCCTAGCGCGTGAGGCAGAAGCCGAGCTGCGCAAGTCCGGCGGCGAACTCGCCGGCGTCGTGCACCAACGCATCGCCTTCCCGGACGCCGCGTCGCGCGGGGAGTCGGTGCTCACCTCGTCGTCGACCGAAGCGGCGGCCGACGACATCCAATCGGCACTGGCGTCACCGAAGCCGCGGCCAAGACCGTAGTCGGCTCTCGCATGAAGCGCGCCGGCGCCCGCTTCTCGCAACACGGCGGACAGACCGTCATGCTCTTCCGCACCTCGATCC
>CAWKAF010000061.1:0-10751 GCA_963847465.1 uncultured delta proteobacterium
TCATGGTCGGCGAGGCTTCCAGGCACCACGGCGCAGTCGAACCCCGTTCAAGGCATCAACCCCATTTGGCGGGCCGTCCCAGGGGCCCACTTGACCACGGTCGACGTGACCAGCGCGACGATGACGTCGACATCGCGGCAGCTCGTTCGTCGCTACCATCTTGCGTACGGACTCAACTCGCTTGGCACGCGCGACTCGCTCCAAAACATTACATTGGAGGGGAGGTGCTCCTCGCCTGTCGTCGAATCGTCGTCGGGCACGCTGCCATCATCCACGGGCTGCCCGACGTTCGGTGGCACCACCCCGCTCGTCAAGTATTCGTACACGACCGACGCCACGCTTGATCTGGGTCTCGTGCGCAGCGTCCCTGTCCCTGCGCCAGCGGTAAAAGGGGGGGGAATTGCCGACGGAGCGCCGTGGAACCCGGGGGCAATCGGCTACAGCATGGTCGACGTGAATGGCGACGGGGCCACCGATTTCGTGTACGGCCCCATCAACAGCAGCGGCCTGGCCGCGTACACCACTGCGCCAGGCCCCTACACCGTAAACGTCGACTTCGGCCCGCCCCCGTTCAATGCCCAGCCGTCCGGAGTGCCGTTCGTTCCGGACAACCTCCAGCTTCAGCTCGCACCCGGCAACTCCCCTGGTCTACAGGCTTCGCTGGTCGACCTTAACCCCAACAGCGTGGTCTACGGGGACTGGCTCAGCAATGGCCAGCTCAACTGGCTTTTTATGAACACTAGCGGCGGCGGCACTACTACCGCTCTGAACGGAAACTACGAAATCTACACTCCGACGAACGCGGGCCTGGTCGGCGTCCCGGGCGGCAAGTTCCCGACGTTCCCGACGTTCGTGACTCAGCAATGTGGCGAACAGTGCAGAGCCCTACCCTGGCAGTCCGGATCGGCGGTCGACGTCGACGGGGACGGCCTGAGCGACCAGGCTCTCACACCCTTTGCGCCTCCGGGGGACGACGCCGGCGTCGGCTCCGTCCTCGCCGATTCGTTCCTCACGCAGCACAATCGAAGCGGCTCGATCCTTCCATTCGCGACGCAGCTCGGCGCGGGCAGCTTTGATTTGCTCGACCCGGCGAACTACTCGAGTGACGCGATGCGATCTTTTGCCGACATGGACGGCGACGGCATCGCCGACGTCGTCATCGCGTACAAGGAATCGTCTTCCGACAATCTTTTCATCAACGTGCTGACGGGCCGAGGCAATGGCAGTTACGGCCCGGAGCTGGACGGCAACTCGGCGGCCCAGTACACGCTCACGGGTGGCTCTCTAGGCTCAATATCCGTTCAGGGTTCATTCGTCGTCTTCGGCGACCTGAACGGTGACGGGCTCGGGGACTACGTCGTCGTGAATGGCAGTGGCGCACAAGTATGCGAACGCTCGATCGGAGTGACTTCGGGGGACTTTCAGTGCGTGACAGAAAGTTTCGGTGCGCTCGGAATGGCAGGTGCGCAAATCAATCCCTTGAATGATCCTTTGACTGCCTTTGGCTTGCCACCCCCCCTCGCCATTTCCGACATCGATGGGGACGGGCAGCCTGAGATTTTGGTGTGGGGCAATAATGCCGGCGCCGATGCGTTCGCGACCCTCGGTCGAATCAATCTGGCGTCCAAGGCGGACCTGCCGCCGCCGGGGCTTCTCACGAATGTGGTCTCGGTCACCGGGCTCTCGACGACGATTCAGTATGACTACCTGAAGGATGTTCTGAACAATGGTCTCGGCTCTAAGATGCCGCTGGCGAAGTGGGTGGCGACTGGGAGCACGACGACCAACCAGCTCGTTGCAAAGAACCGCACCCTGAAGACCACCTACGCGTACTCCGGTCCGATTTACGATGCACGCGACAGGCTCTTCGCGGGCTTTCGCTCAGTGACCGAGTCCCACCCGGACGACGTCGGAGCACCGGGGCTCCAGCGTACGACGATCTTCGCGACAAGCGCGTGCAACCCTGCACCCGACGGCTCGGCATGCCGGGGTTCGGTCGACTACTCGGTGAACCGTGTGTCGCGCGGTCTGCCGGTCGCCGTCCAAGAGCAGGACGACGTCAACGGCAACCTTCGCACCACGCTCAACCTCTACTCGTTGGCCCCCGTTTACTCAGCCCTCGATGGGCGGACGGTCACGCTCGCGACCCTCTTTCGACGATCGGTCTACTTGTGGGACCCGTCCGTGCAAAGCACAGCGCCAACGCAGAGCGAGCCCGTCTTTGCCAATACAACGACGCCGAATGTCCTCGTCGAGATTCCAAGCGGAATCACGCCGATCGTCACCGAATACGACTACGACGTGTTCGCAATGTTAACGATCGTGCCAATTCGTAGAAATCCGATCGTCACGAGGAATGGTAAAGTGGAAAGAGCGTCCGGCTGCTGTGAGCCGGACGCTCTTGGGTGCTCAGGAGGCTGTAGGCTTCTTCTTTCTGCGAGCAGGGGGTGTGGGCGGTTTCGGATGAGGCTCGGGCTGCTGTCGCCAGGAGTCGCCGTCGATGTCGAGGACGTGGCAGTGCTGGGTGAAGCGGTCGACGAGGGCCACGACGCAAGCGGCTCCGGGGAAGACGGTGCCCCAGTCCTTGAAGGCGAGATTGGTAGTGATGATTGTACTGGCCTGCTCGTGCCGTCGGCTGACGATGGTAAAGAGAAGATCGCCGGAGCGAGCGTCGCACGGGAAATATCCAAGCTCGTCGAGGATCAGGAAGTTGGGGAGTCGTATAGCGCTTCATGCGCCGCTCGACGGCGGGAAGCGACTCCTGCTTGAGGAGGTCGGCGAGGGCGGCGTTGACGGTGGAGAAGCACACGGATCATTCCCTTCTCGAGGGCACGCTGCCCGAGATTCTGGGCGAGGGTGCGTTTTGCCGACGCCGCTCGGGTCCGCGAAGAAGGACGTTCTGCCCATGTGCGGTGAAAGCGAGCGAGAGAAGCTGCTCGTAGAGGGGGCGGTCGATGGAGCGCGGAAAGTTCCAGTCGAACAGGTCGAGGGACTTCATCGCGCCGAGCGTGGCGCGCTTGGTGCGCGAAGCGAGGTTACGAGCATCGCGCTCGCGGCGCTCGAGCAGGACGATGTGTTCGACGACTTCGGCGGGCGACAGGCGGCTCTTGGTGGCGTGGGCGAGCAGGGCATCGAGGGCCTCGCGCGATGCGCAGAGGCCGAAGCCCGCGCAGGGCGTCTGCGATGTCGATGGTCATCGTGTGCTCCGGGGGCGGTCGTACTGGCCCAGGTCATGCGGGATGACCTCGGAGTCGGGCACGTGAGGGCCCGAGCTCGAGAACGACGGGCACCGGCTTGTCGGTTGCGCGGCGCTGCTTCTTCGCAGCGCAGCGCGAGCGCACCGGGGTCGTGAAGGCCGCGAGCGAGGACGGCGGCGACGGCCTTGCGCGAGCACGTCGGCGCCGTAGAGGTCGAGGAGCTTGCCGGTGCGTGCGGTCATGTAGCCCGACGTTGCGGCCGACGTCGACCCATCGGGTGTAGAGCGCTTCGATACCGGCGACTTGCGGCGAGCAGCCGGTCGCGCATCTTGGGGAATGCGTCCCGCACGTTTCTGCTCGAGCAGCTCGCGCCGATGCTCGGGGTCTTCGACGCGCTGGTGCTTGCCCCAGCTTCGCTCGTGTCTGGCGACCACGTCGCTGCCGTCGAGCAGGCGTACCTCGCGGTCGCTGGCGACGAGCGTGACCGTGTCGGCGCGCGTAGCGCGGCGGCACCGAGTACAAATTGGTGCCGAAGCGGACGAAGGCCGTCGTGTCGACATTGGCGGGCGCGACAAGGTCGGTCTGCGGCAGCGCCGCCGGCAGCGAGAGAAGTCGCTCCTTCTCCTCCGCGAAGACCTCGGCGACGGTGCGGTCACGAAAGCGAGGGTGAGGGCGCGGGCTCGGCGATGTCCCGGATGAAGTCGAGCAGCTGCCGGTTGCCGTCTTCGAGGCTGGAGATCGTGCGGGCCGCGAAGAAGCGGTCATGAAGGAAGCGGTTGGCGCGCTCGACGCCGCCCTTGTCGGTGGGACGCCGCGGTCTGCACAGTCGCGGCTGGACCCGCAGCGCCCCGGCGATCTCGAGCATGCCCGGGGTGATAGCGCACGGCGTCGCCGTGGCGCTCGAGCACGACGGTTTTGGGGTTGTCGAAGAGCCATTGCCGCGTGACGCCATCGAAGAACCGCGCGGCACGCACCAGCGAGCGGCGCAGAGATTCGACCGTCAGATCGAAGACGAGCTCGGCCCACATGGCGCGCGAGTAGGCGAGCAGCATGACGAAGACCCAGAGCGGTCGCCGGCCGCCGGTGACGGCGAGCGAGCCCACGTGAGCCCAGTCGACCTGGGCCTGCTCGCCGATGAGACGCTCGGCCCGCAGGTACACCTCGCCGCGCGGGACCGGCCGCACCTCGGCCACGTGACGGCGCAAGATCGCGATGCCGCCCTCGTAGCCGCGCAGGCGGATCATGTCGAAGAGGCGCGTCGCACGAAGGCGCGGATGGGCCTTGAGCGTCTCGTCGATGAACGCCCCATAGGGGTCGACCAGGCTGGGCCTCGGAGCCACGACCAGCGCGCGCTCGGCTCCGCGGTCCAGCACCCGGTCGACGACGTCTGGGTGAACGCCGAGCTCGGCGGCGATCGTCCCGCGCTTCCACTTCTCGACGTCGTGAAGGCGCCGGATCTCGTGCTCCTTGCAGAGGTCGATCGTCATAGCGTCACCCCCTCGAGGCAGAGCTGGCGCAGATCACCGAAGTTTCCGAAGCCGTGGAGCCGGCGGCCTTGCCGACGCTGGGCGAGGTACGCGACCTCGACGTCGTAGTGAACCGTCCTTGTGCCGAACCCAAGTTGGTCGATCATCCTGCGTCGCGGATGAAGAGCCCTCGACGTCCGCACACAAAACAACAGACAGCGCCTGCTGGTGCCACAGAGCCAGCCCCTCCAGCAGCGTCGCGACCGCCCGAGGGTGGCTCGCCGTCGTCGGTCCCAAGATGGCCCGCATGACCTCGTCTCCTCCCCGCCATCGCCAGCAGCCGCGTTTCGTGCGCCAGAGGCTGCATCGTCACCGTGATTCGATCCATGGTCCGTGCCTTCCGCGGCGACGGCGTGCGCCTCCACCGCGGAGGCGGACACGTCGTCGCGCACCCACGAAGAAGCCTCGGAGGCCAAGTTTACGGAACGGACATCCGTCACAGCCCCGCCGCGATCCTCCTTCGATCGCGATGCGCCCGCATCGCGTCACGATGATCGAGGCGCCCCTCCGGACTCGCCTGATGATGCGCATTCGCCAGCCGCTGGCCGCCGACGCTGGCACCCTTCGCCGCAGTAGATCTGCCCACGATAGTCGGCCTCGCAGACGTAGAAGATCTGCCGCGCAGCCAGCGCAACGAACCCGCACAAGAACCTCGACATCGTCCACGCGAGCGCCCTGACTGCCGCCCTCATGAACTTGCCCGCCCGTGCGCCTTCGGGCACCTTCGCCCAGTCAGCGTCCACGCGCGACACGAAGGCCCAGGGCTCTACACCTGGGCCTTCACTTTTTGCGGCCGAATCGATTGCCTACGCGACCCCCTCACCCGTCGCCACTTTTCGTCCGACACATGACCCAGCGACCCCCGATGACCGATTTCACGGATCCAGACGGCCGTTCACACGGCAACCTCGGCACCGTTACGGAGTACGGGCGGAAGGGCGTCGATCCGGTCATTGAAACGGCGCGGACGTGGAAGCTGCCTCCAGGGGACACGAGCGGGTGGAATTATCGCGTTACCACCGCCCAGGTCCTCTCTGCCGGCAGTCCAGTGTCAACCCCCGCCAGAACCTTCTCGTATTCGTACGACCCCAAAGGGCGATTGACCGGGATCTCGACGGTCCTCACGGGAACTCATGCGTTGCAAGCCCCCGCGAACATGTCGAGACAGGCGGGAGCGCCGCCAGATGCCTCGGTGGAGGGGTCTACCATCCAGCTCTTGTCCAACGTGGTTTACGACGTTTTCGGCAACCTGCTCCAAGCAACAACTCCGAACGGCCGCTGCCTGGCCATCCAGCCCGACCCACTGTTTACGCAGCTGCCAGTGACGCAGCAGTTTTGGATCAACTGCGATGCGGCCAATCCGTTGACCATCTCGCGGTCCTTCGATCGAGGGTTCAACGCCGTCACGATGCAGTCGACGCCATACGTCGCCAACGAGGTGACGGCGCGCGTGAGCACCATCGAATACGACCCGTTCGGGAGGCCGGCCGAGTTCGATCAGCCGGACCCCACGATGGCCGGGGCGTCGGACCCCGCCATGTTCATCACCTACGTAGACGCGGGACCGGTCCGCCAGGTCCACATCCAGACGGCGGATGGCCCGGACTCGTCGCCGACGCTCGTCGATCACTACCGCTTCCTCGACGGCTTCGGCGACACCCTGAACGTGCTCGACGAGGCGGCGCCGCCGCCGGGTACGGCGGCCGGGCAGTTCTGGAACGCTTCCGGCGGCCACACGGTATACAGCAACGGCCTCGTCAAGCAGGTGGCCCAGCCCGTTGGATGGATCGGAAGTCCGTCCACGTTCCCGGCCGACGGCAACATCCAGGGGGAGTCCATCTCCGTGGCCCTCTCGCAATACGACGGGTTGGGGCGCGTGCAGCACAGTTCGGATTTTCTCGGCAACGTCACCAAGGTGACGTACGCCCCGGCGACCCTGTCGGTGACGGTCCAAGACCCGGAGCAGCTATTCGGTTCCCATGCCGGCTCGTATTCGACGCTCACCTACGACGGCCACGGGCGCGCGACGTCGCGGCTCGACCACCTGAACAGCACCGCGCAGGGGGCGGTCAACGTCACGACGACGACGACGTACCAAGCCACTGGCGAGCCGAAGGTCATCACACGGGGCTCGTACACGCGCTGGATGGACTACGACTCGCTCGGTCGCATGGTCTTCAACGCGGAGCCGAATTCCAGCACCAACTTCTCGTCCACCGTCGATTCGGCGGGTGTGCTCGGGTGGACCTACGTCTACAACGACAGCGGCGATCTTGTCGGGACGAGCGACGCTCGAGGCTGCGGCGAGAACATCTTCCACGACTCGCTCGGCCGAGTCGTCGCGGAAGACTACTCGCCTTGCCTTTCGGGTCAGGCCGGATACACGTCGCCCAACCTGACCACCGGCGACGGCACCGAGGCCTTCTACACGTTCGACGACTACAGCGAGCTTCAGTCCCTCGCGGATCGGGGGCAGGTGTCGAGCTTCACGCCGGACCAACGCGGGCGCGTCACGTCCATTCAGAAGCAGATTGCCTCTCCACCGACGTCGCAAAGCCAGTTTCTTGCAGCGCGGTACGCGCCCCACGTGTTCGGCAAGACCTTTGGCTACAGCGCGGCGAACCGCGTAACGTCCGCGACGACCGGCGCCGACGTCACGGCTCTGCTGGGTGCGGCCGGAAAATCAGAGGTCGACGTCTCGTACACCCCACAAGGCACGATCAGCTCCGCGACGAGCCCGTACGGGGTGCTTCTGGCAAGTCAGCAGGTGGCGCCGAGCGGGAGCGTGCTTCAGCAGACCTTCGGGGACGCCGCGCAGACAACAGGCAACATGGCGTACGACGCGAACGGTCGATTGGTCGCCTACACACTGCAGCGTCCGGCCGGTCCCTGGACCACGTACGCGCGAGAACCACCGATTGGCCTGCTGTCGTCGAGCCCGAACGACACCCTGCAAGGCGTGGGGACGAGCCTGGCGCTCTGCTACGACCGCGTCGGCAACCTCGTCTCCTCCGGCGAGATACCGAACGCGAGCTGCACTCCGTCGCCCACGATGGGGACCGCGTCGACCGCTACGGTCACGGCGAGCCAGTGGCCCGCCGGTGCCGAGCCCGCATCGCGCAACTACACCTACTGGGACGACTACCGCCTCGCGAAATCGACCACGACGTACCTCGGACCCCTCGCACCGAACGACCTGTTCGTGTCTCCCTACGAGCCTGAGGCCCTGGAGGTGAATAATACCTACCCGCAGCCCGCTCCGACGTTGTTCCGGAGCTCCATCCAGACCTTCCAGTACGACCCGCTCGGCAACACGACGAGCACGACCGATGATGCGAGCGACTTCTACGACCGGTCGCTCGGGGCGATCACGAACACCACGGGGACCAATCAAGTCCAATCGGCAGCCTCGGCGAACGGCAACGGCAGCCTCGGCGTCCGGTACGACGCCGCCGGGAACGTCCTCACGGTCAACGTCTCGCACGTCCTCAGCCTCCAGCCGAACATGGTGTTCAACTACACCTGGGACGAGGTCGGCCGACTTGCGAGCGCCGAGCGCACAGACAACGGCGTTGAGGTCGTGTCCGACACCTTCACCTACGACGCGAGCGGCCAGCAGGTGACCAAGGGTCAGGAGACTTTCGGTCTGTTCGGCGAGACGTCCTACCGCGTGGACGTTTTCGATTCGCTGGCCCTCCAGAACGCGTCGTTCCCTGACGCCAACGGAGACTATGAGCGGCGCACGGCCACCGAGCGCCTATACCTGAACGCGGGCGGTGCCCTGTTGGGCCATGTGTTCTTCGACACCGGCAACCTGCCCGAGGCGTCGAACGGCTCGAAGATTCACGTCTTCATGCCGTTCGGCGACCCGCTCGGGTCGACGTCGATCGTCATCGACCACGACACGGGCGAGCTGGTCGAGCGAGCGACTTACCAGGGCTATGGCGCGCCGGAGAGCGACTACCGTCAGGCGCGATGGGGCAACTTCCGCGACGATGTGCGCTACACCGGCCACGAGGACGACTCGGAGGTCGCGATGGTCAACTTCGGGGCTCGCTTTTACGCGCCGCAGCTCGGGCGCTTCATGAGCCCGGACCCGCTGACGGTTCATGGGCTCGCGGGGGACCTGAACCCGTACGCGCTGACGCGCGGATCACCGGTGGGAAATGTTGACCCGTTGGGGCTCGACGGCGACGATACCCCGGTCATCAACCTAGACCAGGCGGCGGGGCCGCAACCACAGCCGGATGCTTCTGAGGCTGGTTGCGGTGCTCCACCGTGTACAACTGTCATTGCTGCAGTCCCTACGGGAACAGATGACGCAGGCCCTTCCGCGCTCGCCGTATGGCAACAACTGAGTCTATTTGTGAGTCAAGGGTTCGGCGGCGATCCGGCGCAAACGTGGGTCAGTCCAATCACCGGAGAGGCCCGGTGGAACCCCTACGCCACGTCTCAGTTCCAGGCGATGGTTCTCGGCACTAGCCTTCTCGCGCCTACTCCTAGGCTAAATCAGTTCGCCGCAAACCTGACGGGATTTCTGTCGGGCGGTGTTGACCGGCTTAGGAGTTCCTTGTACGGACCTCCGGGCCTCACGGTCGGAATAATCCCCATTGTCCCCACGCTGGGCCGATTGCGGCCGCAGAGGGGGTGGAGGCCGCGACGGGCGCGGCGCAGGGTGCAAGACCTCGTTCGGGGCCTTCAAGAGCGCCGTCGGCGCTGCGGGCGAAGACGTGCAGTGGCACCACATCGTGGAGCAAACGCCCGGCAACTTGGCGCGCTTCGGGTCTGGGCCAATCCAGAACAAGGAACCTCATCCGACTCGACACGGCCGTCCATCGACAGATCAGCGGCTTCTACTCGTCAATCCAGCCGTTCAGCGGCGGTGCGACCGTGCGCTCGTGGCTGAGCGCACAGCCCTTCGAGCTACAGCAGCAGTTTGGCCAAGACGCACTGATCAGATTTGGGGTGGGGTTCTAATGGCGGCCATCGAGGAAGAGGACATCGCCGTGCTCGTGAAACGGTACGCCGAGTCGGCTGCCGCTCACGGGCGAGCGAGCGAGACTGGGGACCACAAGGCGGCGAACGCGGCTCACGATGTATTGGCCGGTGTGTACCGCGAACTGCGTCGTCGAGGTGTGGATGCGCAGCAGGCGCTCCTCCCGTTGCTCGAGGATCCCGAACTTGGGGTCCGAGGGTGGGCTGGTGCTCATGCCCTTGAATTTGCCCCGACCGAGGGTGAGCGCGCGCTGTCGCGGATCGCGGAGATCCCGAAGAGCCTCGTGAGCTTCAGCGCCAAGATGACCCTTCGACAGTGGCGCGAGGGAAAGTTGCGGTTCCCGTGAACCGGGTGACGTGGTGGTGCTGCGTCGCAGGGCTCTTCCTTATCGTGGGGGTCGTCCTGTCGCCGCTGCGCGCGACGGCGGGGACGATCCCCATGCTCGCCGCTGCCGTTCCGGCGAGCGAGTAAGTGGTCGTAGAGGGTGCGAGCGAGCAAGGGCGTCGCGCCTCGTGTCCCAAAGGGAACCCTTTTGGTGCGCCGGGAAAACCGGCATAAGAAAGTAGGTGAGCGAGATGGAGAGGCAGCAAGCGAAAGTCGAACAAAAACCTGCACCCACGTCTAGGCCACCGGGGGGAAGCCTATTTGCGCAGTGCGGGGTGACCCGCGAGGCGAAGCGTAGGAGGGCGCGTGGGCGGGCCGGGTGATTGAGCCTCGAAACACCCTCTTTTGAGGGAGCCAACGCCGTCAAAAGGGGCGGATGGCCATGGTGGGGATTCCGAACAAACGTCGACGTGGAATCACCGCTCCCTCCGGGGTCTAAGAGTTCGGCAAGCCCACACACGTCTCATGCACGGGAACCGGGAGACCTCGGAGGGGCCAGCGCGCCGATGGTGGAGCGCGGGCACGGGCGGGAAGGCGAATGCCGCAATCCGCAGCAGTCCTCCGAGGAGTCGGACGCGCGCACAGTACCGACCTGCAAGAAGTCGACGAACTCGCGGGTAACGCCCGAGGAGTCGATGGAGGGAAGGC
>CAWKAF010000062.1:0-1406835 GCA_963847465.1 uncultured delta proteobacterium
CGACTCGCCCTGCTCGCGGTCGGCCACCAAGTTCGTTGCGGCCCGGGCGCGGCGATCTCCCGACCGTTTTACCGCCGCCGACCGCCCGACGTTCCAGGATCGCTGACGGTCGGCGGCGCTCAGACGATGAGCGGCCCATCCGGGTCGAGAGGCGCCTTGATGCCATAATGCTCCGTCTTCCGCGCATCATCGTCGCTGACGAACCATATCCGAAGACTGTCCTTCGCTGCATCGATCACGTCGAGCAACCGCGCGCGCATCGACACGAGCTCCTTCGCGCCGACCGAGCACTCGAAGACCGAGAGCTGCACCCTCACGCCGAAACTCTTGCACACCTTCGCGATCCGACGAAGCCGACTTCGACCCTCCTTCGTCAGCGTCTCTACATCATACGTGACGACGACGCGCATCGAGGTTTCCCTTCACTTTACGAGGAACGGCACATACTCGGCCTCGCCCCGGATTGCCCGCGCGAGGAGCCTCGCTTGGACGTGCGGAACGAGGGCCCAGCTGATGGCCTCCGTGGCGAGCGGGTGGCTGACGAGATTGCGCTTGCGCGTCTGGTACTCCACAAGGAACGCTTTGCGTGCCGGGTCCTTGAAACGGACCTCGCCCGTCTCGATCGTCTCGAAGTCATCCGGTCCGATCTGCCCCAATCGCACCATGGCCAGCACCATCCGGTCTACGACGATTGATCGCAGCTCCTCCATTAGGTCGAGGGCAAGCGAGGGTCTTCCTGGCCGGTCAGCGTGCAGGAAGCCGACGGCCGGATCGAGCGCCGCCGTTTGCGCCGCCGCCGTGCAGTCGACCGCGAGCAGTGAGTACCCGAACGACAGAAGCGCGTTGATGGGGTTGCGGGGCGGCCTCCGGCTGCGCTTCTCAAAGCGCATCTCCTCCTTGCCGAGCATGCGATCGAAGACATCGAAGTACCGCGCCGCTCCCTCGCCCTCGACCCCGCGGAGCGCATCGAGATCCATGGCGTCGACCACGCGCCGACCGAGCTCCGCTAGCCGCGACGCGCAGAGGTCGAGCGCGTCGTCGTCGTCGCCGCGCGTCCTGCCTGCGCGGCGGACGACAGTGCGCGCGTTCGCAATCTTCCCACCCACGAACCCGCGCGCATGGGCGAGCGTGCGTACAGGATCGTCGGCCGCGCGGTACTGCTCGCGCCGGAGCGCCGAGCTCCGCACCATCGCGCCCTCAACGCGTGCGAGGAAGCGCCCCGTTGGTCCGAGAAATGCGACAAGCGTCCCCGCCTCGGCACATGCCCGCATGGCCTCAGGCGTCACGAAAGTAGGTCCAAAGCAGACCAGTGACGAGAGGTGGTGGAGCGGCACTTGCATCTTGAGCTCCCGCTCGACGAACACGCGAAGGCTCTCCCCTTCGAGGTGAACCCGCGCGTTCTGCGTTGTCACGTACAGCGTGTTTAGGACGTTGATCATTCGAGCGCCATGCGGAGGTGCGCAGCGAGAGATCCGGGCGGCAGCAGCGCGCTCGGCTGGCACGGGCCGATCAGAGAGCATGACGGACAGCGCTCGTCGGAGACAGGCGGAGGCACCTCACTCGCGCCGATGATCGCGTGCAGACGGGCCGCGGCATCGGCGGTCACGCGCCGCAGATCAGACGAGAAGCGGACGATGCGGCGCCGCTTCGACGCGTCGTGAAAGATTGCCCCTTCGGCAACCTCCGCCCCCGTCATCTCCTCGAGCGCGATCGCTTGCGCGCAGAGCTGCACGTCGTCGCGCGCCCACCGACGTCGCGCGCCCCGCTTCGTCTCGACGGGTACGAACCGGGTACCCGCGGCGGCGGCGTGCACCTCGACGACGTCGATCACGCCGACGAGGCGCAGGCGCTCGGACCGGACGAAGACCGAACGGAGAACACGCACGCCGGGGCGGCTCGTGACCTCTCCAGAGTCGATCCGCTCGTGCAGGATCTGTCCCGCCGTCGTGTGCTCGTTCTCCATCCAGACGCCGACGACGTGCACGAGTGCTGCCCGTCGCTCGCAATAGAGGAGATGCGACAACGCCGAGATTGGCAGCGCATGATCGTCCTCCACGCTTACGCCTCCGTCGCCGCAACCTTCACGTCCCGTCGCACGCCATCGAGCCTCTTGTCATCGAGCTTTACGACGTAGTCCTCGAAGCGCCGCGCCGGTCGATTCGCCGGACGGTCCTCCGACGCAGCGACCGTGACGCGCGCGAAGAGCTCGTGCGCCGGCGCGCTCCCGAGCTTGTCCGCGTGCTCGAAGATGACGAGCGCGCGGGTCGACATCAGCCCGCGCGCCGCGCTGCGATCGTGCTCGAACATGTTCTCGAGCGCCTTCCAGAACAACGCGAGATCATCGTCAGAGAACCCGGTCCCCTGGACGCGTCGCCCCTCGACCCTCTCGGCGAGTGCCGGCGAGACGAACCCATGCGCACGGTAGAGCGCGTATGGGACGGTCGCCTTGCGCCCCATCGTCCGGTTGCCGCCCGCCTGCGCCGCCGCTTCCTTCTCCGTAGTGACGGCCATGCGCGTGATCGAATGCTCGAGCGATACGATTGGTTCGATCGAGCGACTGAACGTCAGCTGCACGGGTCCTCGGACCTGACCCGCGTTGACCGTCGTCGACATCACGGCACCGAAACAGCGAATGTCGAAGAACGTGTCGCACATCCACTGCCGAACGTCGGACCGTTCCTCGGACGTCGCCTTGCGCGACTTCGTCGTCTTCGTGAGTTTGGCGAAAAAGTCGGACAGCTTGGGACCACACGCCTCCTTGATCGTTTTCAGGGCCGCCTTGATTTCATCCTTTTCCCGTGCGCCGTCGTACCGCGCGACGAATCCCCCGCCCTCGTCGTCCGACTCTTCGATCTCGAAGCCGTCCGGCAGATCCGTGATCGTCGCGGGATCGGCGACGACGTCTTTAGGCAGGCGCTCCTCGACGGGGGAACCGAGGCTGATCTTCCGCGCCTCGTAGCCCCTCGCATGCTGCTGGTTCAGGACCGAGCTCTCCATCACGTAGATCTCGTTCGGAGAGATGCCGTTCTTCGCCGTCAGCACGTAGTTACGCACCTTTCGCTTGAGACACACGTCCGTCACCAGTCCGTGTCCGGTCTCTGGATCGACTCGCGGGAGATTGCCCGCGTCGGGGTCGCCGTTCGGGTTGCCATCCTGCACGTCGAACAGCAGCACGAAATCGTAGCGCTTCTGGATCGTCATTGTTCCTCCTTCGGAGTTCTTCTGCGAGCGCGCCTCGCGAGATCACGTCACTGCCCTGCTACCGATGGTGCGCGCGGGCGGAAGAGCTCGGCGCGCTGGTGGTAGTAGCCAACGGCGAAGAGCCCCTGCTCATCCAATCCTAGTGTGCGAGGGAAGCGCTCGGCGGGAAGCTTCTCCATCACTTCGGACTTGGCGCGTTCGGCAAGGATCCCGAGACCGTTGTCGCGCGTCTTGGAGGCGTGGTGCATCGAGAGCTTGAGCAGACTCCCAAAGGCGGAGGCGGGGGTCGTCGATGCGCTTCCGTAGTAGCGGTCGCGGATCGTCGCGTTGAGGTCTTTGCCGCGCCCCGCGGCGACGATCTGAAGCTTCTCGATCGCCGCGAAGAGGCGTCCGAGCAGGTACGCACGATCGGTATTCGAGGCATCGAGGGACACGGGGACCTCCTTGCGTTGTCTACGAAGTACTGCCTTGATGATTCCGACGCGCGCGCGCAAGACGAAGGAAGCATCCTCGCGTTCGTGCGGCGGAAGGCGCATCCTTTGAACGGCCGACGCCAGGAGAGCGCGCGGCAGCGGGCCGCCAAACACCGCCGCGCGGAAGACGCGCGCCGTGAGCTCGGGGGC
Source organism: uncultured delta proteobacterium (assembly GCA_963847465.1). Lineage (GTDB taxonomy): Bacteria > Myxococcota_A > Polyangia > Polyangiales > Polyangiaceae > Palsa-1150. The sequence goes on from CAWKAF010000062.1 coordinate 3,825, forward strand.
GAGACCACGCTTGTCGCCTCTCGCGCTCGGCGTCGCTTGGAGAGCGCGGAGTATCGGCGCGAGCGGCACCGGTTCCGGCGTGTCGTCGCCGAGATACAGGTCCTCGAACCAGCGGTCGACGTTCCGCTTCACTTGGTCCGCTGTCGTCTCGAGCCAGTCGCGAACGACCACGCGCGCGCTGTTGACGCCGAGGGTAGCCGCGTAGAAGGGCGTGGAAACGAAGCCGTGGGCAGGCAGCCCACGCCACGGGCTCGCGGCGGCCCGCGCGGCATCTTCCCCACGCGGGGGAGGCGCAAGGACATCGAGCACGAATGCGGGCGCGTCGCTTTGATCGCGCGTCCAGAAGACGACCACGTCGTCGTCGAGGTCGAGTGCGGAGCGCCGGCGCCCCTGCGCGTCCCGCTCGAGAAGCGCGTTGAGGGCGGCAGCGTACTTGCGCGCCGCGGGCTCGCTAACGGGTGCGTTGTCGCCTTGATCAAGGTGCTGCGACGTGAACGCGTCCTTGTCGTAGGCAATAAGCTTCGCGCCGGTTCCAGGGAATGGCGGTCCCTTGAGCGCCGGGTGGGTGCGCGCGATCGCGCCGACGTTCCCCGTGACGAGGCAGCGGGCGCCGGGCCCCTCGGCTGCCGCTATGCGCCCGGCGTCGCGACGCTTCGTCCACCACTCGATCACCCGAACGCGCGCGTGGATACGCGGTTCGGCATCTCCATCAAGCGCGGGGACCAGCACGCGATCGCCCCGTTTTTCGGGATCCTTCTCCTCGTGCTCGCCGAGCGCCGCATCGGCCCGGGCGATCTCGTTCGGCCTGGCGAGGAAGGCGCTCAGCGCTGCGATACCGGGGTCGTCCGCGGAGGACGCCTCGCGGACGAGCGAGACGTACGAGTCGAAACTCTTCTCCGCGTTGCCTTCCTTCGCGCCCTTCTTGGCGACGCCGAGCACGTATTGAGCGTTGTCGACGAGGAACGAGGGAGACCCTGGGTTGTTCTTGCTGAGAGGACCGATGGGGAGCCCCTTGACCACCGCGCGCTTCTTTCCCTCTGCGAGCGGAAGGAGCCCGACGAACGCGCCATCCGCCGCGATACGAAGCTCGTAGTCGACGCGACGCGTCTCGAAATCTAGATCGCCCAGCCCCTCGCGATCGGCGTACGCCACGAGAGCCTGAAGCATCATCGCTTGGCCTCGTTCATCGCGCGTACCTCGTCGCGATGCGGAACGCGAAGCACACCCCCCGCGAGCCGCGCCGGAAAGAAGAGCGGCCGGACGGCCGCCGCGGACGGCGGAGGCTCCCCACCGGCGAAGTCGAGCCAATCGAAGTCGTAGAACATCTCGCCCAGCGGACGATCGATCGATGGATCGATTGGCGCAGGCGCATCCGGCGTCGCGACCTCGACCCGCGCCGCGAACTCACGGCACCCGAGGTACGGCGCGTGGTGATGTTGTCCCTTGCGTAGCCGGCGCAGAAACATTTCGACATATTTGGCGACGTTGTCGCCCGGTCCCGCCCGCGCGTTGAGCGCAAACGAAGCGACGATGACGTAGTCGACGTCGCGCAAGGCGACGGTGTTCCGCTGCGTCCGGGTGTTTTGGTCATCGGCGAGGATTTCCGCTCCGCCTGCCGACGCCCGCTTCTGCAGCTCGTTGCGCCGGAAGCTCGCCCAGCGGATCGGGGCAAGGAGCTCGATCGCGTGGATGTGCCAGCTGATCTCCGGCTTCCAAAGGATCGCCTCGAGCACCCCCCGCGCCGCCGACGGCGTCATGATCTCGTAGCTCACGCGCTCAACCTTCATCTCGGGGCGCGTGAAGCACGCGAGCTCGCCGCGTGCTCGTACACGAAACGGCTCGCTCCGTCCGCTTCCCATGCCTCCCTCCTTGCCGGCCGATCAAACCACCGAGTCCTGCGGCGCCAGCGATCCCACCCTATCTGGAATCAAGCCGAAGCGCCCATCATAGGATCGCCCATCAATGAGCACGTGCGCCGTGTCGTCGCCTGCGGGGCGGACGGCTCCGCTGCGCAGCCAACCATCGAGATCCCTCCGGCTCACGTTCACGCTGACCCTCCCTAGCTCGCGAAGCCGATCGCGCGAGGGACCGAGCCGATCGAGCGCAGCGATCCCCCGTCGCGCGCGGTCGTCCCACGGCACGACCACGGGCGCGGACCAGTCGTCGTCGACGATGCGATAGGCGCTCGCGACCTTCTCGAACGAGAGCGACGCGCGGTGTCGCTGCACCTCGGCAACGTCGTGGACGTCGTCGCCGCCAGCGAGATAGAGTTCCGCGAAGTACCGTGCGTGCACCGCGGGCGCGAAGAGATCGATGGGCCCACGCGTCAGCGTCGCGCGCGTGACCTCCAGGCCGACGGAGAGGATCCCTTCGGGCGGCCGCGTCGGAGCGAGGAACACGCGGAGCGTTCCGCGACCGGGGAGAAGCCCTTCGCGATTGCACCTCCCGGCTGCCTGCGTGAGCGAGTCGAGCCCTGCGAGCGCGCGATAGACGACGGGGAAGTCGAGATCGACGCCCGCTTCGACGAGCTGGGTAGAGACGACGCGCACCGGCTCCCCACGCGACTTTCGCGCCCGCACATCGTTGAGCACAAGTCGGCGATGTGCAGGGCACATCAGCGCCGATAGGTGCACGGTAGAGGCGTCAAACGTTCGCCCGTCGATCGAGGCGCACAGCTCCCGCGCGTCATTTCGACGATGAACGATTGCGAGCACGTCGGGCTCGCGGCATAGCTTGGCCGACAGCTCGTCCCAGGTCGTCTCCCGGCCCGCGTCGGACCAGTCGACGTCGACCCGCCGAAGGCGTTCGGCGAGGCCATCCGGATCGGGGATGACCTCCTCGGAGGCCGTGAACCCGCAATCTCGCAGCACCGCACGCGTGAGCGCAGGCTGCGTCGCTGTGCAGAGTATAACCGTGCATCCGTAGTCGCGCACGAGCGCTTCGAGGACGTCAGTCGTCGGGGCCAGCATCCCGCGCGGAAGCGTCTGCGCCTCGTCCAGGATGATCACGGAGCGCGCAATGTTGTGGAGCTTGCGACAGGTGCTCGTGCGCCGCGCGAACAGGCTTTCGAGGAGCTGAACGTTCGTGGTTACGATGATGGGAGCGGCCCAGTTCTCGGCCGCGAGACGGCTGCGAGCCGTCTCGCGCGTCGGGTCGATCGCGCTGTGATGTTCGAGGACGGACACGTCATCCTCGTCGAGTCCGAACGCGCGTCGATAGGCCGCTGCGTTCTGCTCGAGGATCGCCGTGTAAGGGATGGCTACGACGATTCGGCGGAGGTCGTGATGGAGCGCGTGCCGGAGCGCAAGCTCCATCGCCGCAAGCGTTTTTCCGCCGCCGGTCGGCACGGTGAGGGTAAGGACTCCGCGAGCTCGGCTCGCCGTCTCGAGGCACGCCGCGCGCACTTCCGTGCGGGCGCGGTTCACTTCGGTGTCATGACGCGTCAGCCTGTCGACGAACGCGCCGAGACGGGCGGCGAGATCGCCGAGCGGCCTTTTTCTGCCGCGTAGGGAGGCGCGAGCCGTGTCGAAGAATGCCTCCGTGTCGAGGAAGTCCGCGTCGCAGAGCGCTGAGAAGATCATCCGCGTGAAGAGGTCGAGCGCCCGGAATCGCTCTCCATCCGTTGGCGCTTGGGGATTTGCGCGATCCGGAAGGAGCGCTACGTCTCGCTCAAGGATCTCGCGCGGCGCGCCTCCGGCAAAGGCGGCATCGAGTCGCGTCTTCCCGCGCAGCCCGAGCCTATCTCGCAACTGGCTCCAGTCTGCGAGCCCCGCGTGGTGCCCCGCGATCGCGAAGACAATGGGGAGTGCGTGCGTCGGGGACCGGCCGGCGGCGTAGAACGCTCCCGCCGTCGAATGGTCGACCTTTCGGCCCGCGGCGATCTCGTCCTCGGCCTCGACGTGTGCGTCGGCCGCAATCGTCGCTGCGGCTCGCAGCTTCGCCTGGAAGTCGTTCGCGTACTTCCCGACGTCGTGCCAGAGGCCGGCCAGCTCGGCGTGCGCTGCGCCGTCGAATGCCGAGGCGTGTTCGGCAGCGAGCTGCGCGACGGAGGACAGGTGCGCGGAGAGCGAGTGCGTTCGCCCATCGGATGCGACGTGAGCCAGAGGCTGAGCACGGCCAGTCCTTTGCGGTCCAACCGGGCTTTCGGCCATCGAGCGAGGATCGCCCCGGAGGGCGCACGAGGCAAGGTCGCGCCCGCCGGCAGACGAGCGCCGTCCGAGAAAGCGCCATTCTCCGGCACCAGGCATGGGGATGGCGGCTCAACATCCCCGCACTCGACGGCCGCCCTTCAGCGCTCTCCAGAAATGACCCGGTGGTGCTCTCCAGAACGGGTCCACCCCCGGATCAGCGATCGGCAGATGTACGCCTCCCTCGCCGACCGCTCCTCCCGTCTCCTCGTCAACCGCCTCGCCAAAGTCGAGCTGCTCGTCATCGACGAGATGGGCTATCCGCGACGTTGCGCCTCTACGTACTTCATTCGTCCGAGACTGTTCTGACGAGCGATGTAGTCGATGGCCTCGCGCAGTTCCTTGCGCCCGCTGGCGGTGCGTGGCGTACGGAGACGGGCCCGCATCGAGCGAATGACCTCGACAGGGCCGTCGCGCTTGCTCTTGATCGTCTCTCGCCAGGTCGCCGCTTGGACCTGAGCGTCGCCGGTTCCGGGTCCCCAGATCGCGTTGGCAGCCTTCTGCACGTACTCGGCGACGTGGAACGCGTCGACGAGCTTCATGCGGTCGCCGCTGCACTTGGCCGGCAGTCGACTCTCGATACCTTCGAGGGCTCGCCACTGCGGATCGGCTCCGTCGCTTGCAAACACGATGTTCAGGGTCGGGCGCTCGCGCAACACGCTTTGCAGCTCTGCCTCCAGCTCTTCCACTAGCGTCTTCTTGTAGGGCTCGGGCATGCGCGCCAGGTAGATCGTGTCCAGCCGCTCGCCGTCCGCGTCGTAGAAGGCGAGTGTTCCGACGGCCCCTTCGTGCCACGCGCGGCCCATCGTGCCGTCGTGGGCCGCGGGGCCCGGATCGCACACCACGCCGTAACGTGTCTCATGCCGTGGAGGCTCCGGCGAGCGCGTCTTTCTGCCACGCGGACGAGCATGCTCGCCGTCCTGCGGCACCATCACGCCGTCGATGCCCACCTGCACCGTGACCGCCTGCTCGGCAATGGCGTGCGCCTCGCGTACCGCTGTCGCGATGACCTCGCGACCTTGCTCGTAGCGCGCCGCCATGGCGCGAGACAACCGGCCAATCGTGGAGTTGCTGAGCGTCGCGGTCCCCACCTCGCCGAGCAGATCGGCCGCCTCCTGCTCGGGCATGCTCGCAAGCGCTCGCGTCGCGACGCGCGCGAGCCGAGGCGTGTACGTGCCCTCGACCATCCCCAGCCGAAGATCGAGCGGCACCGCGACCCGTCCGCGACCCGACTGCTGATAGACCGCGCGCTCCAGCGATACCGTGCCGAAAACCGTCTCGTAGTCGTGCGGCGTCTCGCGACGATTCCCCCAGCGCTCGCCGTTGATGTCCACCTCGGGCGCGTCCGCGTCGGCGCGTTTCATCGCGATGGCCATCTGCGCTCGACCCCACGCCTTGGCCATCTCCAGCACCCGACCCTCGACCACGTCTACGTCCACCTCGTGCGCCTTCAACCTCCCAAGTTCCTCGCCCAGTTCGAGCATGCGCCGCTCGATGCCCTCGACATCTTCCCGGTTCGTCATGCTCGCCTTGTCACAGACCGACCACCGGCGCTGCAAGCAAAGACCGACGCGCGCCGGGCGCTTTGCAGTCAGGCGATCAATTCACGCCGTGGATGGATGTGGACCCTGTACCACTTCGGTCGAGCCGTTACGGCGAGACCGCCGCGATGCGGCTTGACCCGCGAACAGCTCAAGGACCAGCTACCCGCTCAGACGTTTGGTTTTGAGACGTCGGAATTGGCTCTTCACGTGGCTCGACGAGGGCGGCGAGCGCACCGGCCATATCCTGTCGATCGTCGCCACGTGCATCGCGCACAACGTCAACCCACGCGCCTATCTGCATCGTGTCGTTCACTGCATCGTGCACGGATGGCCACAGGCCAAGCTTCGTGACCTTCTGCCGGATCGTATGCTTGCCGAACACCCCGAGCTCTACGTCGGCGACCCGTCGCTCACGCAGTCCCAGGAGGCGTCGGCGTCGCACGAGCAAAGTGTGAACGTGGACCAGCTCACCCCGGCGTCGTTGCAGGCAATCGTCGGCGCGAAGGAGCAGTACCTGGAGCAAGGTCCGGTGATGCGGATATCCAGCATGGCGCTCGGGTCGGTACCCGCAGGGAGCGGCAGAGAGGTTGGACACGACGGCACCGTGATCTCGACGACGGGAGCGCTCTCCTCCCCTGCGTCGCGGCTTCGTCGCGCTCCCATCCACGGCATTCTCGACGCACTTGGCGTTCGCCCGAGCAGCTTGAACGAGCCAAACGCGCTCATCTGGGTCGAAGGGCCGAGCGACGCCACCTATATCCGCCACTTCCTTCGCGCCGCGTACCCAGAGTTGCTCGAGTACCGCGACTTCACGTTTGGCTTTCTCGGCGGCTCCCTTCTCAAGCACGCTGGCGCGTCGATCGATCCTGCCGGACTTGCTGAGAGCCTCGTAGCACTCTTTCGCGTTCACCCGGGATCATGCGTCGTGATCGATTCGGACCGGGACGCCCCGGACGCGCCATTGGGGAAGCCCTACGTCGCGCGCTTTGTCGAGGACGCTGGGAAGCACGGCTGGGCCACTCGGGTCTGGATTACGGAGGGACGCGAGATGGAGAACTACCTGTCCGACGCCGTCCTTGCGGCAGTCGGCAAGTGCGCGGTCCCGTTGGACGAGCGGTCGGACGCTGCCTTCACGAAGTTCGAGGAACGGGTCAAGCTGGCCGGCGGCACCGACCGCGGGGGGAAGGTAGGCTTTTCAAAAGCGGCCGTGGCGTACATGAAGGCCAACGCGGGAACCGAATGGCTGAGCCTCCTCGGCCTGCGCGCACAGATTGACAGGTTGGCTGCGTTCATCCGCGATCGGTGCGCGCCGAAGTGAAAATCTGTAGGCGCCGTCCAAGAACAGAGGAACGGATTCACTGGCCGATAGCCTCTGGACGCCCTCGTTTTCGCGAGCGGAAAGATCGGCGGTATTCCCCATGCTCGGACGGCGCCTTACTTTGGCAGCTACTGAGCAGCCGCGCGAAAGTTAGGGGGCCGCTGCGGGTGTCCTGATCGAGTTTCTTGAGGGAGAAAGCCCGAGCCCCCTCAAGAAACTTGCGAGAAGTCTCCGAGGGGGCTCGTCTCCGGGGTCTTCAGGCTCGGAGGTGTTCAATGATGCACGAGCATTTGCTCGGAGTGGAGTTCTTCACGATGCTCGCGGAGATCGACGAGGAGATCGCAGTGGGGGTGGCCGCTGCGGGCTGTCCGGTCTGCGGGGGCCCGCTGCACGGGGGGAACTACCTGCGAAAGCCGCGTGGTGGCTGGATCGTCGCGGACGAGGTCGAGGCGATCCGGTTCTCGCTCTGCTGCGGGCGACGGGGGTGCCGGCGGCGGGCGCTGCCACCATCCGTCCGGTTTCTCGGGCGGCGGGTTTACTGGGAGGGAGTCGTGCTGCTCGCCTCCGTCCGGGTGCTCGTGATGGGCGTGATCCGGCAGGCGGAGCGAGTGACAGGCGTCCCCCGGCGGACGCTCCACCGGTGGCGCACGTGGTGGCAGGGGGAGTTCCCGCAGTCGCCACTCTGGGCAGTCATGCGCGCTCGGTTTGCTCCGCCCCCGCCCGACGCATCGAAGCTGCCGCTGTCTTTGCTGGATCGGCTCGCAGCAGAGATGGGCAACGCAAAGGAATCGACCGCGGCCGACGTGCTCACCGCCGCTGCCCGGTGGCTCGCCCCCGCGACGACTGGGTCGGTGCCCGACTCCGCACGTTTCGTGTGGAAGCCTTCGCTGTCGTGAGATTCACGCAGAAGATGTGATCTTGGCTGGATTTCCACGTCGCCTAGCGTGCCCGGCGTGGCGACGGACCTTGACCGTCGCCGCTCCCCATCATGAGCGACGACACGAGCACGCCGACGCGCGTGCGCTGGGCACGACTGCGCTTCGCAATCATCGGCCCGCTCCTGAGCATGCCGACCGAGAAGGGCGATCTCGGGGCGCACCTCGCCGACCTCGCTGCGCAACGGTGGCGGCATCCGACGACGCACGAGGTCGTCCACTTCAGCGCCAAGACCATCGAGCGATGGTTCTATGCGGCTCGATCCGAGCAGGATCCCATCCGCGCCCTCGAGCGCAAGGTCCACAAGCACGCCGGTACCCACCCCGCCGTCTCGGACGCGACCGCCGCGGAGATCCGCAAGCTGCGCCGCGACCACCCGCGGTGGAGCTACCAGCTCGTGCGGGACAATCTCGCCGTGATCGCGCGAGAGGATCCACGGATGGGGCCCGTGCCGAGCTACGCCACGATCTGCCGGTACATGAAGCATCACGGCCTCGGCAAGCGCCGCAAGCCGCGCCGTCACGAGACCGAGCCGGACTTCGTTCCCCGTGAGCGCCGCTCGTTCGAGGTCGCTCACGTCCACGGCCTCTGGCACTTCGACTTCCACGAGGCGAAGCGCGCGATCTCGCTGCCGAGCGGCGAGCTGCGCAAACCACTCTTGCTCGGCATCCTCGACGATCACTCGCGCCTCTGCTGCCACGCCCAGTGGTACCTCGTAGAGGAGGACACCGAGTCGCTCGTCCACGGCCTCTGCCAGGCTTTCCAGAAGCGCGGACTGCCTCGCGCCGTCCTCAGCGACAGAGGGGCGGCGATGACCGCTGCAGAAACCCAGGAGGGCCTCGAGCGCCTCTCCATCGTCCAGCACGTCACCCTGCCTGCAACCCCTGAGCAAAACGGGAAACAGGAGGTCTTCTGGTCCCAGGTCGAGGGGCGCCTCATGGCCATGCTCGAGGGCGAGCCCGAGCTCAGCCAGCGCTTCGCGGCACTGCATCGCGAGCTTGGCGCCACCTACGAGGCGCGCGTGCAGCAGGCCGCGTGATCATGCCCGCGACGGATGTGGACCCTAGTAGTGTTGGGGCCAGATAGCCCGGTTTCTTAGATGGGGTCTGCTTGCTTCGAGGTCGTCGAGCCGCAAGGCGTATTCGACATTAGGTGATGCGGCCGCAGCCGCACACGGATAGAAGTTGGCACAACGCGGGTTGTGCACCATGACCTCGACCATCGCCGCGACGAGGAGCAAGAAGAGGATCAAGGAAAAGAGAAAAAAAGATCACTTCGAGGTTGACACAGACCGTGGGCTCATAGAATTTTCTAATTGGGTCATCCTGGCATCGTCTTCACGAGAGTCGGCATCGCCGTGGTCGACATGGCCCCGAACCTGAAGCGCGGCGGCAGAGTCTTGTGTGACCGGGACCGCCGTTCGCGCTATCAGTCCGCACGTGTCTCCCGCGAAACGACAACTTGACGTAGTTCTTCAGCCGGTCATGCAGTCGGACGCGATGCGGAAGCTGGATCGTGTCGTGCGGGCCGTGGCCGGCAAGGACATCGTCGTTACCCTCACCGGAGAGAGCGGAACCGGCAAGGAAGTCCTGGCGCGCCGCGTCCATGACCTGTCCCAACGGCGCTGCGGTCCCTTCGTCCCAATCAACTGCGCGGCCATGACGGACCAACGAGTGACAGTCACATGGCAGGACGTGGGGGTCGCAATCAAGGCGAGCGCTGAGCGGCGCCTCGGACGGTCCCTGCTCCGCGTCTACCTCGGGCTCGCGCTTTTCGGGCTCGGCGTTGTCGTGGCTTCCCTCGCCGTCATGCACCTCTGACCAAGACGAGCGCGTCCGCGATCGATGAGGCCACCGCGAAGGACGGCCGGCGGTCATGTCCGGACACAATCAAATCGTTGCCGCGGCGGTCGGTTTGCCTTCTCAGGCAGTCGAATTGACTTCGACGGCAGAGCTAGCTAGTTCTCGTCCGGAAAGGCCGGATGCGGGCATCCGCAGGCCGGTGGCGCTCCTCAGTGCGGTCGCGTTGGGTCGAATCTGCGCGTGACCGCCGTTCGAAGTTGGCGTCGTGCGGGAGGAGGCTGGACTGCGGACAAACGAGCACATCATCGGCGTAGATCGTCGACTGCGAGGATGGCGATCGCGATGCGATGGGTCAGGTCGACGCGGTTCGCGCGAGGAGGGTGCGCGCCATCGTCAACAAGTTGTGAGCTACGGTGGAGCACCAGCAGTACGCGCGAAAACGAATGAGCCCGGTCCACGTACATCTGGAGAGTCCAAATGAGCGCTTGAGAAACGAGATCGTGGCTTCGATGCCGGCGCGAAAGCTCTTCAGGATGCGACGCACGCGAGGCGTGGAAGTCTGCTCGTCAATCGGCACACCGGCGGGCTTCGAGAAACAGACTTCGCGCGTCCCGGACTGGCGAAGCGCTTCGAGATTCTTCTTCGCGGCGAAACCGCCATCGAAGGCCGCGCGCTCGGGAGCTTCGCCGAAGAGCGCAGCGTGTCGTTCGGCCGAGCGCACCGTCAGCGTGGAATCAGCGGGGTTGCCTTTCTCGATGACGAGGTCGAGGACGATGCCGCTACGCCCTGTCGAGAGCGTCACCTTGTGCCCATAATGAGTGTCTCGCCGATCTTTGACGATGATGTCGGTATGCGGCTCGAAGAGGCTGACGAGCTTCTCGGACGCCGGGACCGACTCGCCCCTCAGGACGCGTCGCTCGGTCTGGTCGATGATGCGTTTTACGAGCGGAAGAAAGTGCGAAAGCGTGGCGACGAAGCCGAGGGCCCCGCGGCGCGTGAGATCCGCGAGCGCCGTCTCCGCCGCGCGCACGGTCTTGTGCGTGATCTTGAGCAGGTCCTTGTAGAGCGGAACACGCTTCGTCATGGTGCCCGCATGGAGAATCGCTATGGCGCGTCGCTTCGCCCGTCGTCGATGATTGCAGGTGACCGTGCCGTACTCCTCGTGCGCCCGCAGGAGCGTGCGCGAGAGCACGCGTACGCCGTCAAACAAGAGCGATGAGTCGAGGGGATGGTGGATGTTCGACTCGACCACGGTGGTGTCGGTGCGCATCCATCGGCCGTCCTCGAGCTTGCGTTCGCGCGCCCTCAACACGAGTGCCTTGTTCATCGCCTCCCACGTTTCGTGGCGAATCGACGCAATGTTCGCCTGCAACGCAGACTTCTTCGGCGGTGCCGCCGACGGCGAAAGGCGACAGAAGCCGCGAAGCACGAGCGAGTCACTGAGCTGAAAGGCAAGCTCCTCGTAGCTGGACCCAAACATCTGCTTCACCAGCGCCGCACGCACGACCTGCTCGGCCGTCATGCCCTCGCGTCCCCTCTTCGCGTCGGCCTTTCTTTGGCGAAGCAGGTCAGCCTGAACGCGTCGGAGCACCCCAACGCTCGCATCGAGCAAGGCGCTCATCTCGCAGAGTTCCGCCGCGCGGGGGTGCGGGTTCGCGGACGTCAAAGGTAGCTGCGCGTGGTAGGTTTTCCGCATCGAGGGCTCCGAGGTTTTTCGAGGGGAATTGGCGTTTTCCTCGATAAAACAGCGGAACCCTCGGTCCTATTTCCATGACGCGCGGACCAAAGGCCCTTTGTTTTCGCGCAGCTACCGTTCCCGGACGAGAACTAGCTAGCTTCCCCGTGATGGCAGTCCGACCCCCGGCGGCTAGCTTTGCTTCCATGCCGACCTCTTCTTCCTTCAAGACGTTCACCAACCCCATCCACGTCATGGGCCACGTCTTGATCCATGACGTGCAACGCGACCGACGCCACCAAGGGCTCCCGCTCCACGGCACCCGTCACTGTGGCGCGACGCGCGAGCGTGTGCTGATTCGCCCGGGGCTCGACGTCCCGTGGGCCTGGACCCTCTCCGTAGACGAGCCCGAGGGAGTCACTCTGACCCTCTTGGAGTTTGCCGAGTCGACGCGGCGGGTCGACTGATGGTCGAGCACTTCCAGAACCATAGCCGCTACCACGTGAACTTCGCGTGCGTGGGTACCGCGCGCGCCAAGACCAAGGGGAGTTCAAACCCGAGGTGATCTCGCTGTCCAAGGCGAAGGCTCAGGGGCTTACGCTCTGTCTTCGCTGCCACCACAAGCGCAGCGCCTTCCCGCACGCTTAGCGCGCGCCGCCCTTCACCGGCCGTAGGAGCGAGACGACGTCCGCGCCAGACGCGAGCAGGCTTTGCGCGGCACGCACGAGTGCCTCTGCCTCTGTCGATGCGCCCGCGCGTGCGAGCACGGCCGCTTGCTCGAGAAGCGCGGCTATCGCGCGACGCCGCGGGTCCCCGTTGTCCACCTGGTTGTCCACCAAGGCGATTTTCGCGCCTTCAGCCTCACAGGCCTCAGAGCGCGGATCGTCCTTGTTTTCCAGGTTGTGCGAAGGACGGGACTTGAACCCGTATCCCATTTCTGGGGCTAGCACCTCAAGCTAGTGCGTCTGCCAATTCCGCCACCTTCGCGCGGGGGAACGTTCGTGTATCCGGGGGCTTGGGGATCGTCAAGGCCGCACGCTCCCCTCCCCGGCCCCGGACCAGGCAGCTCGCGGTGGCGGGGATCCGTCAGCCTTATCGCTGACTCACGCGAACCGCGCGGAGCATGATCGCGAGAGACGCTGGCGCCGCCGCGGCCCACGCGAGCAGGCTGCAAACGAGCACCCCGCGCGCGCCGGCGGCATCTCCCGGGCCGAGCCACAGCGGGCAAAGCGCGTCCGCCCAGGTGACCCCTCGCGAATCGTCGTGGAGGAGCGCGACGAGCAAGGTCACGCCGACCAGAGCGAGCGCTCCGCAGGCCCGCGCCCACGTTCCTCCTCGACGCGCCGCGATGGAGCCCATGAAACCGCCGAGCACCGAGAGGGACGCGACGGACCAGATGGCGCCGACCTCGAGATGTCCGCCGGCCCCCGAGAGGAACGGGACGGACACGAGCACGACGCCGCTCGCGATGATGGTGAAGAAGATGGACGGGGCGAGGCAAGCCGGACACAGCGCACGGAGAAGCAGCGACGGAGGGTGTGCCTGCATCCGCCGCGTGGGACGCACCGGTTCGGCCACGAAGACGAAGAGCAGCAGGGTCGCGAGACTCGCCGTCGCGATCATCGACACGATCGCGATCGATTCCCGCCACTGGCTCCCCGCCGCATTCGCGCACGCCGCGAGCCCGACCGAGCCCATCCCGAGGGCCCACAGCGTCCAGCGCTTGATGGAAAGGCGGCGATCCTCGGAGGTGTCCGTGAGGCCGGACGTTGCGAGCGCGTACGCGAGCCACAGGAGGGTCGCGAAGGCGTACCCCGGAAGGACGCACAGGAGGGCGACGTATTCTCGGTCGAAGGGCGCGTCGAAGTAGAGCCTCGCGAGCCCGAACGCGCCGCGCGCGCGCTCGCAGTCGGACGCGAGCCAGATCCACGTCATCACTCCCATCCCGACCCCGCCCGCGCCGAGAAGCGAGAAGAGCAGCGAACGACGGGTGTTCGGTGCGTGCGCGGAGACGGCGACTCCGATGCTCGCGGTCATCACGCCACAGGCGATGGCGACGCACATCGCGACCGACGCCTCGCCGGGCGACACCCCGCCGAGGGCGAGAACGAACGCGAGAAGCGGCAGCGTGCAGACGACGACCGCCGCCTCCGCCAGGAGCACGGCGGCGAGCTTGCCGAGGACGATTCGACGGGGACCGAGCGACGAGAACTTGAGCGCCTCGAGCGCCCCCGCCTCGCGCTCCTGCACGAGGACGGTCGACCCGAGCGCCGCCCCTACGGTCCCAATGAGGATCGCCAGTCCCGTGAAGTAGACGGAGAAGAGCTCGCGGCCCACGACGCGATCGAGGCGGTGGCCCATGGTCATCCGCGCCAGGAGCACCAAGGCCCCGAGGACGAAGGGCGCCAGGACGATCGACCCCGCGTACGTCGGGGTGCGCGCGGTCAGGACGACCTCCTTGGCGAGCACCGGGTTTGCGTCGACGAGAGCCTCCCATGCGCGCGTCCACGGCGGTTTCCGAGCCGGTGTATCGATGGTCGAGCTCATTTTATGCCGACTCCCGTGCGGTCCGGTCGGTGACGTCCATGAAGATGCGCTCGAGGTCGGCGGGCTCCGGTTCGACGGCGCATATCGGGATCTGCGCCTTCGCCAGGGCGCTCACGATCTCGGCGACGGCCCGCTCGTCTCCGTCGTGGGTGACCTCGAGCGTGCTCGCGCCGGTCCGCTCGACGGCGACCGCATCGACGAGCCGGACCCCGGACAGGCCTCGCAGCAGCGCGATCGCGGCATCGCCGCCCGCGAGGATGGTCAGTCGCACCCGGCGACCGGGACGGGACCTGGCCTGGACCTCCCGGATGGGACCGGAGACGACGATGCGCCCGCGCTCGAGGACCGCGACCGAGTCGCACAGCTCGGCGAGCTCGGTGAGAATGTGGGACGAGAGCAGGATCGTCTTTCCAGTTCGCCCGAGCGACGCGAGGAGCGTGCGCAGCTCGATCCGTGCGCGCGGATCGAGGTCGCTCGCCGGCTCGTCGAGGACGAGTACCTCGGGGTCGTGCAGCAGCGTGCGCGCGAGGAGCAGTCGCTGTTTCTGTCCCTTCGAGAGGGTCGCCACGTTGAGCGACCGGAGGGGGCCGATCTCGGTGAGCGCGAGCACCCTGGCCACCGCCCGGATCCGATGCTCGCCGTGAATGCCGTGCGAGCTCGCGAAGACGTCGAGGTACTCCCCGACAGTCACTCGCTCGTGGATTCCGGGACCGTCGGGCATGTAGCCGAGGACGCGCCGGACACGCTCGGGATGGGAGGTGACATCGTGCCCGGCGATCCGCGCCGTGCCCGAGGTTGGATTGAGAAGGGTCGCGAGGATGCGAAGCGTCGTCGTCTTTCCCGCGCCGTTCGGGCCGATGAAGCCGTAGACCGACCCCTTCGGCACCTGAAAGCTCACGCCGCGGAGGACCTCTTTCGCACCGAACGAGTGGACGAGATCCACGCACTCGATGACCGGGGCCTGCGTCGCCCGGTCGACGACGTGAAGGCTACGATACGGGCCGTCCTCGACGGCGTGCGGGACCGCGGCGCCGGACATCCTCCAACTGTAGCAGACGGCCGAGGCGGAGCCGCGAGCCTGGTTTGCGTGGTCGCTGGCGACGAAATCGGGTTCGCGAAGCAGGAAATCGCACCCGCTCTCGAAGATGACGGGCCATCGAAGGAGGCGAACGCGCCCGCGAGCGTAGCGGGCTCCCGAGCGAACCTCGCGCGCGGGCCAGCGAAGCTCGCTCGTGCGGTAGCGAGCTTCGCCAGGGCGTCATCGAGGCTCGTTCACGAGCGAGTGAGCTTCGCGATCGCGCCCGCTTTCGAAGATGACGGGTCATCGAAGGAAGCGAGCGCACCCGCGAGCGTACCGGCCCCCTGAGCGAACCCCGCGCGCGGGCCAGCGAGGCTCACTCGTACCCTAGCGAGCTTCGCCAGGGCGTCATCGGGCCTCGCTCGCGAGCGAGCGAGCTTCGCGATCGCGCCCACTTTCGAAGATGACGGGCCCTCGTAGGAAGCGAGCGCGCTCGCGAGCGCACCGGGCCCCCGAGCGAACCCCGCGCGCGGGCCAGCGAGGTTCACTCGTACCCTAGCGAGCTTCGCCAGGGCGTCATCGAGCCTCGCGCACGACCGAGCGAGCTTCGCGATCGCGCCCGCTTTCGAAGATGACGTGCCCATCGTAGGAAGCGAGCGGGCCCGCGAGCGTACCGGCCCCCCGAGCGAACCCCGCGCACGGGCCAGCGAGGCTCACTCGTCCCACTCGCACCCACCGAGCGAGAAAAATTATCGCCGGTTGCCGTGCGAGGGTGCTTCGGACATACTCGGCCCGCTTCGGGAGGCAAAGATGCGTCGATCAGCGTTGTGGGTAGCGGGTCTCTTCGTCGTCGTGGCGTGCTCGAGCAAGAGCAACACGGGGGGCGGGGGCTTCGGAGACGACGACGGCGGTTCTTCCGGCGGTGGCTCGAACGGCGGGTCCTCGAGCAGCAGCTCCAGCAGCTCGAGCGGCGGATCCTCCGGCGGGAGCTCCAGCAGCTCCAGCGGTGGAGGCTCCAGCAGCAGCTCGTCGAGCAGCTCGAGCGGCGGGTCTTCCAGCAGCTCCAGCGGGTCGTCGGGCGACTCGGGCGCCCAATGCCCGAGCGGTTACTCCTGCGTAACACTCACCGGCGTCAACATGCCCGGCTGCGCCATGACGGGAAGCACGATCCCGCCCACGTGCACCACCGCGTCCGACTGCACGGCCATACCGGGCTCGATGTGCCTCATGTTCTCCGGGTTGGGCTTCTGCTTCAAGTCCTGCACCATGTGAGCCCGGAGTGAGCCGGACCAGCGCTTCTGGCGGCCCTTCGATCACTTCGACTCGTCGACCTCCGACAGGGCGGCGACGATCTCGCCGACCTCGAAGGGCTTGCGCACCCATTGGATGCGCTGCCCCTCGAGCCCCTCGGGCAGGCCCACCGCGCTGCCACTGATGAGCACGAGCATGACCTCCGGCGAGCCCTGACGGAGGGCCGCGATCGCGCCATGAATGTCGTGCGCGATGGGCGACAGGTCGACGAGGGCCGCGTCGTGTCGCTCGCCCGCACGCCGGAAAAGCTCCGCCGCGGTACGAACGACGACGACACTGGCCCCGCGAGCGCCCAGCCCGGCCTCGAGGAGAGCCGCGACGTCGGCGTCATCCTCGACGATGAGAACCCGCTTGCCGGCGAGGACACGCGCCCGCAGAGACGACGACGCGGGGTTCGGCAACATGGGCTCGAGCCGTGGCCATCGCACGAGGAAGCGCGCGCCGGGCCGTTCTCCGTCGGGCAGGAGCTCGAGGTCGCCTCCGGCCGCACGCGACATGGCGCGCGCGTACTTCAACCCCACCCCTGCGCCCTCGTCGCGGCTCGTCACGCCGTCGAACACGGTCGCTGCCTTGTCGGGCGACACGCCGGGACCCTCGTCTTCGACGACGATCGATGCTGAAGCGTCGTCCTCGCGAGGTTCTACGGTGACCCGCGTACCGGGGGGCGCCCACGCCAGCGCGTTGAGCAGGACGTTCGTCAGGACTTGAGAGGCGTCGGCCGCCAGGGGGATGCGCAGACCGGGGCACCGACGGGATACGGCGAGCTTCACTCCCCCCCGCTGAGCCTCCACGGAGAGCGAATCGACGACCTCGCCAACGACGGCGTCGAGCGACTCTTCTCGTCGATCGATCGCCTCGTGAGCGCCGATGGCCCGCCGGGCCAGGTCACGCGCGGCGCGAGCCCGGTCGTCGATGATCGCGAGCGCATGCGCGAGCTGCTCGGGCGAGGGGCTGCCCTCGCGCGCCTCGGCGACCCACCCGAGGAGCACGGTGAGCGCGTTGGATACGTCGTGGAGCGCACCGGTGACGTCCCGATGCGGATCGGCGGAAGGCGGCTCGCTCCAGCGCGTGGAGGAGCGCAAATTCTCACGATTACGCCCCACGTCACGAAGCTACGACACTTACTCCGCCTGGTCACGCTCCAGACGATCGGCCCGAAAGGCCAGCGCGACCGCGATGGCGCCCGCCTCGGCCACGACGACGGAAAGGGCCGCCCGGGCCCCCTCGAGGGTGATGTCGCGAGCCTCGACGATGAGGGCCGCGACACGTTCGACCTGGTCACCGAGGGCCCCCGCGGCGACGGCGACGGATCGGGCGTGCAGGCCCATGTGCCCGCGCTGGATGCCGTCGCTCGCCAGCGCGCGGACGGCGGCCAGGTTCGACGCGAGGCCCACCGAGGCGGCGACGGCCGCGAGCTCTTGCGCGCCGGTGATGCCCAGCATGCGCAGCGAGAGGCGGGCGGCCGGGTGCACGCGCAGGGTACCCCCCACGGTCCCGAGCGCGAGGGGGAGCTCGAGGCGGCCCTCGATGGCGTCGCCGTCCCGACGCCACACGGCAAGCGGCTGGTAGCGGCCGGAGCGTGCGGCGTACGCGTGCGCGCCGGCCTCCACGGCGCGCCAGTCGTTGCCCGTGGCAATGACGACCGCGTCGATGCCGTTCATGATTCCCTTGTTGTGGGTCGCGGCGCGGTAGGGATCGAGCTCCGCGAAGCGTGAGGCCGCGACCATGCCGTCGATCACGTCCGTGCCTTGCATGTCGTCGGTGGCGAGGGTCTCCGCCGACACGCGGCAGCGAACGCGGACGCAGCGCTTGTCGGACAGGTTGGAGAGAATGCGCAAACCGAGGCGGGCGCCGGCGATCGCCGCGACGCGGTCTCCCACGGCCTCGGCGACCCCGTTGACGAGGTTCGCGCCCATCGCGTCCTTGCAGTCGATGATGACGTGGGCGACGACCATGTCGTCCGCGAGGACCCGCGCCTCGACGCCGCGCACCCCGCCACCGCGCGCCACAAGCCCCTGGATCGCGCATTCGGCGAGCTCGACGATCTCGGCGGTGTGCTCGCGAATCCTGCGCGCCGCCAGCTCGGCGTCGCAAACGTCGCGGAGCTGCACCTGGGCGATCATGAGCGCGGGGTCCGCGTCCGCGATGAACCCCCCTTCGGCGCGCACCATCTTGGCCGCGTTCGACGCGGCGGCGACGACGCTCGGCTCCTCGATGACCATCGGCACGACGTGGTCGTGCCCGTTGACGCGGACGTTCAGCGCCACCCCGTAGGGGAGCGCGTACGTGCCGAGGACGTTCTCGACGAATTTGTCCGCGCTCTCGGCGTCGAGGCCTCCCTGGTCGAGGGCACGACCAATCTCGGCGGGATCGGCGCCCGTCGCATCGCCGACGAGGGCGCGCCGCTCCTGAACGGTGACCTTGCGAAAGCCGGGCAGTCGGGATGTTCGAGCCATGTTCGGAGGCCTCGCTTAGGAGAGCGATTCGGGGCGGACTCCACCTCGATCGATGGACAGCGTCAAGGGGCGCATGGAGAGGGCTCGCGCGCGCCGATCGAACGCCGGTGACGGGGGCGCGGTGCCGAGCCAGACCGCGACGTCGCCCCCTCCTGCGCCGGAGGGAAGGAATGCGGCGTCCTCGCACCGGGCCAGGGACGCGAGCTCGGCGAACGCGGGCAAGACGATCGGCGCGTCGGCCGCCTGGCCCAGAGCGTCGAGCGCGCCGCCGAAAGCCGCTGCAACGGCGATGAACCCCCCGGCCTCGCCCGCACCAAGGGAGGCCGCGGCGCTCTCGGCCAGCTCGCAGAGGCGACCGAAGACCGAGCTCTGGCTCTTCTTGGCCCTGAAGGTGTCGACACGTTCGCGCAAATCGCTCGTCCTCGCGCTCGTTCCGCTCCAGTACGCCACCAGCACGACATCGCCGGGAAGCTCGACGGGAGCGATGGCGGGGGCGTTCGACCCGACGGCGTAGCGAAGGACCCCGCCGAAGACGCTGGCGGCGATGTCCACACCGCTTCCCCCGCTCTGTTCGCGCGCGTGGGCAGCGCGGGCGGCGCGGAAGATCTGCGCGCGGACGCCCGCGACGCGCGGGTCTTCGCCACGGGCAAGGGCCTTGGACCCGAGCGAGGCCACGAGCGACGCGGCGCTCGACCCGAGGCCTAGCTTTCGCCCGTTCTCGTCGTGCAACGCGCGCACGTCGACCGCCGCCGAACCGCGGTCGGCGATGGCGTACCGGTCGACGGCGGCCACGATGGCCGGAGCGCCGTAGAGCACCGCGTAGGCTCCCGTGAGGACCAGCTTGCCCGGAGCGATGACCCTCACGGTCCCCTCCCCACGGGAACGAGGCGGGCGCCCTCCCCTGCCGTGGCCTCGATGATGCGCTCGACGCCGGGCGTCGCCGTCATGGCCTCGCGAACCCGGGCCGCGTCGTCCGGCCGCACGAGCACCTTGACGTGCGGGCCCGCGTCGATCGTCGCGAACGCCGGTGTCCCTGCCGTTCGAAGCGCCCGGACCGCAGCCAGGGCTTCGAGGGTGCCGGCGTTCCAGTAGGTCACGCCGGCGGCCATCGCGCACGCGTGCATGGCGAGGGCGCTGCCTTCGGCGAGCTGTCCAACGCGCTCGAAGTCTCCCGCGAGGAGTGCATCACGCAGGTGACGATGAAGGCGCGGCGCGTGGTCGAGCCATGCGGCCGCGTACGGGCTCTCGGCCATCGTCGCCTGCATGCCCGCGGTCGAGCTGACCGCCTTTGGCCTTTCGGTCGTCACGCACACGAGGACGACGAGAGGCATGTGAGTCGACGGCGCGACCTGACGGGCCGCCAGGAAGTCTTCCTCCCTTGGCGCCTCTGGGCCCGCCTCGAGCTCGACGAAGCCTCCGAAGACGCTCCGAGCCGCACTCGCCGACGCCCTTCGGGCCAGGTCGCTGATGCGCGACGCGTCCCAGTCGCCGTCCGCCTGCACAGCCGCCAGAGCGAGCGCTGCGAACCCGGACGCGCTCGAGGCGAGGCCGCTGGCCGTCGGGAAATCGTTCCGCGACTCGACCTCTGCGTGTGCGCCCAGCCCGAGCGCGTGCCTTACCCGGTCGAGGAGGGCGAGCGCGCGCGCCCCATCGGATCCGCGTAGCTCGTGACCATCGAGGACGACACGATCGCTCGGCAGATCGCTGCGCCAGGTCACCCGCGTGCGTGTCGTCAAGCCGGCCAGCGTGACCGAGAGGCTCGGCACCGCGGGGAAGTTCCCCGCCCCGTCCCGCTTGCCCCAGTACTTGCTCAGGGCCACGTTGGGGTGCGCGATCGCGACGGCCTCGCGGACGCTCACGGAGCCGCCTCGCTCTCCAGCGGTCGAGCGCGCGTCTCGGGGGCGACGCACGCCGCGAACCCCGCGAAGCCGTCTGCCTTCCACGCTGCGAGCACCTGGTCGGCGACCGCCTGGGACGGCACGAGCGCAGCAACGCTTCCGCCTCCCCCGGCCCCCGTCAGCTTGGCGCCCAGGGCGCCGGCCTCGCGCGCGAGCGAGCACATTCGCTCGATCTCGGGCGTCGACACGAAGAGCCCCGCGAGCAGCATCTGGTTCAGGTCCATCAGCCGCCCGAGCGCGAAGCGATCGCCCGACTCGATGGCGAGCCGCGCATTGGACACGAGGGTGCGTATCGCCTCGAACGACTTGTCGACGACCTCGGGCCGGCGGGCCCGCAGGCGCGCGACCGCCTCGACCATCGACTTGGTGCTCGACGCGAGCCCGGAGTGGCCAACGCACAGATGGAGCGGGCCCCGGACGTGCACGGGCTCGAGCGGATGGCCTTTGGTGAAGACGATGCACCCGCCCCTCGCCGCAACGGCCGCATCGACCCCGCTCGGGTTGCCGTGAAAGACGCACTCCCAGGCCATCGCGCGGTCCTGGACGGCTTGTTCCCCGAGGTGGGGCTCGACGGCGCGGGCGATGGCAACGCCCATGGCGGCGGAACAGCCGAGACCGCCCCCCGGCGGGAGGTCCGTCTCCACCTCGAGCCAGTGGGGCCCGGTCGGCGTGGACGCGTCGAGCAGCGCACGGAATGCACGGGCGAGGTCGTGCCCCTGCTCGTTCTCGTGGACGACGATGTCCCAGCCCCGGACAAATAGGCGGCTTGGTCCACGATCCATCGGAGCGGCATGCGCGCGTGCTCCCCTGTCGATCCCCACGGCAAGCGCGGGTATGCCGTAGACGACCGCGTGCTCGCCCAGGAGGATGACCTTACCGCACGCTTGTCCGACGGCTTTCATCAGGCTTGCCTCTCCGTGAGCGCGACGACCGCGCGTTCGAAACGTCGGCGTCCGGTGGGGGTCAGCGACGTACGGCTCAGCGCCGCCCGCGACTCGAGGGCGAGCGCCCGGATCCGCTCCTCGACGCGCGCTCGAGCGCCGCACGCCTCCATCCGCTCGACGGCCGCACGGACCTCTTCGTCGTCGGCATCCCCATGACCAAGGACACGATCCAGAAGGCGGCGGGCGGCCGTATCGCGCATTGCCTCGACCACGAGCGAGGTTCGCTTGCCGGCGCGCAGATCGCTGCCCGAAGGTTTGCCCATGGCCGTCGCATCGCCGAAGGTGCCGAGCACGTCGTCCCGGAGCTGGAACGCGACGCCGAGAGGCACGGCGAAGGCCGTGAGCCCTTCGACCTGGGCCTCGCTCGCGCCGCCCAGGCGCGCTCCCATCACGACCGGGCCGCGCACGGTGTAGCTCGCCGTCTTCAGCGCGTGCACGGCCTCGACCCCCGCCAGGTCCCCGGCCGCGCCGCCCACGTCGAGCAACTGTCCCTCGACCACGTCTTCCTCGACCCGCCCGAGCTCCCGCGCGGCCATCACCAGACGCGCCGGCGGGAGATCCAGCTCGAGCAGCGCCTGCCGCGCCCAGGCTGCCGCGAGGTCGCCGGCCAGAATGCTCGCGGCGTCCCCGTGCTTGCCGGCGAAGCGATCGCGCATCATGGCCGGAACGCTCGGCCCCCCACGGCGCATTTCGTCACCATCCATCCAGTCGTCGTGCACGAGCAGATAGGCCTGGAGTAGCTCGAGCGAGACGCACGCCGGCAGGACCGCGTCGACCCCTCCCTCCCCCTCGCACCCGTCGTACGCCGCGACGAGGAGCACCGGCCGCATCCGCTTGCCGCCACGCAGGGCGAGTTGCCGGACCGCATCGGCCACCGCCTCCACATCAGGACCGCGCCGCCCGGCTTCGACCAAGCGGCCCTCCAGCCACGTCGCCAGGCGCTCATCGGTCCGGACGCGGACGGAGGCGACGAAGAGCTCGAACTCGTCCTCCATCCTTCGCCCTCTGCCGCCGCTCGCCCCGCGTAGCACGGTGGCGGGGCGCGTGAGGGCCATTGTGCGCGCCGTGCTCATCACCCGCGGCGAGCGTAGGGGCCTCATGTCGTGGCGTCAACCGACCCACACGCCGATTCTCTCGTATCTACGCGTACTTTCAGTTTTCTTTGAAGACCCGCGCCTTACTGTCCGCCGGAGATGTGGAACTCGACGCGCCGGTTGTTCTGGCGACCCTCGTCCGTCGCGTTGCTGTCGATGGGACGATCCTGGCCATAGCCCATGCTGCTGAGCCGCGACGCATCGACTCCGTGCGACACGAGCCATTTCACGACGGACGCTGCGCGCTTCCGGCTGAGGGTCTGATTGAACTGCGCTCCTCCGCGGTTGTCGGTGTGGCCCTCGACGCTCACCTGCTTGATCTCGGGGTGGTCGGTCAGGATCTTCAGCACCGCGCCAAGGATGCCATCGCTTTCCGGAAGGATGACGGCGCTTCCGGTGCGAAACTTCACCTGATCGAGGATCTTGATCTGGCCCTGTTGCACGACCGCTCGTGGGCAGCCGTTCTTCGATGGATCGGGGTTGGGGCTACCGGGAGTGTCCGGGCAGGCATCCTTGTCGTTGGGGATGCCGTCTTTGTCGCGGTCGGGATCCGGGGGGCAACCGTTTGTCTTCGGGTCGTCGGTCTTCACCCCGGCAACGTCGGGGCAGGCGTCGTCGGCGTCGGCGACTCCATCATGATCGCGATCGGGCGGGCAGCCGTTCGTCTTCGGGTCATCGGTCTTGACCCCTGGCACGTCAGGACATGCGTCGCTGTCGTCCGGGACGCCGTCCTTGTCCTTGTCGGCCACAGGAGCCGCGGCTGGACAGCCGTTCGTCTTCGGGTCCTCCGTCCGCTCGCCAGGTTCGTCGGGACAGGCGTCCACCGCGTCGGGGACGCCATCGCCGTCCCGATCGGGCGGCGGCTCCTCGGGAGCAGCCACGGGCATGGCGGGCGCGAACTCGATCGACCCCACGACACGCACCTCCGGGGAGCCGAATCCCTCTGTGAACCCGTGCCCTGCGCCCGCCCCGAACCGCCAGTCGCCCGCGGTCACATGAGCGCCGAAGAGCGCTTCGAGGGGGCTCTGGTCCCGCGCGAAGATCACCCCCGGGTCGGTCAGGTCGGTCCGGCCGAACACCTCGGGACCGACGAGCACGTGGCCGTCGGCCAGCTTCACGCCGATCGCACCTTGCAGGATCAGCTCGTCGCCTATCGCGTTGCCGACGAACGCCTGCTGCTGGGTGTGGACCATGAATCCGGCAGAGGCGGCGTACGCGAACGCCCCCACCTCGCCCGCCACGACCAGGTGCGGGGCCACACGCACGCCTCCGTCCCCGGCGAAGAGCGCGCGATCTCCGGTGGGCAGGAAGACCTGCGCGCCCATCGCCAGCGTGATCGTATCGCCCTTCGAACCGAACAGACGGACGTCGGCGTCGAGGCGAAGATCGCCCAGTGCGGGCTTCGTGGGCGCCTGAATGGTCACCCCGTTGATCGCGCCGCCGTCTCCGTCCTGGAACGCGGCCACCGGAAGGTTCAGCGCCAGGCGGAGGCGGTCGGCGAACACCACGCTTGCCGCGACGTGCAAGAAGAGCTGGTCCTTCACCACCGCGCTCCGCTCGGAGCCGTCCGGGTTGTAGATGACGAGCGGCTTGTGGGCGTAGTCGGCGATCACCCCCGCCGCCGGCCGGAGATTGCCTCGCAGATCGAGCGAATCGAGCGCGAACCATTCGCTCCCCGCGGGCGCAGGATCGAAGCGGTCGAGCGCGAAGCCCGAGGCCTGAGCCAAAGCACGTCCCTCGAACAGCACGGTCGAAACCGTCGCTGCAGGCAACAAGAGCAGCCACTTAGCGTTCATGTCCTCACTCTTCGCTCGAACGATTGGGGCGCGCCGACGCTTGCCTTCTCAACGCCTCTTTCGACGTCCTGCCACGGCGGCAAGAACGAGAAGCAGCGCCATCGGGCCACCCGCACCCGACGGGGCGAGAGTACCCGGAGTGCTGCACGCACAACCACCGCCGCCTCCGACGGTACCGGCCTGGTCACCCGCGCCACCGGCCTCGGCGAGGGCCTCGGCGTCGGCACCGAACGAACCGTCGTCCGACGAGGAAGCGTCCTCGCCAGCAGTCGCGTCGCTCCCCACGACCCCGGAGTCGGCGACCGAACCGTCGGTGGGGGGCCGGGCATCCCCGACCTCGCCACCGTCGCCGGTCGACCCATCCCCGGTGGCCCCGCCATCGGCAAGGGAGCCGCCATCGCCCGTCAGACCGCCGTCGAGTGCGCCGCCGTCGGCGCGGCCTCCGTCTGCGATGCCGCCGTCGGTCGACCCATCCGCGCCCGACCCGGCGTCCACCGGACCCGCGACGCACTGGCCGCCCATGCACACTTGGCCCGCCTCGCAGTCCGAGGCCAGCGTGCACCCGCACAGGCCCGTGGTCACCTCGCAGACCGGGGTCGCCGATCCGGCGGCGCACGCCGATGAATTCTGCGCCGTGCACTGGACGCAGTCGCCCGCCATCGACCCGGTCGTCTGGCAAAGGAGGAGCGGCGTACCGGTCCACGCCACGGCGGCGCACTGCGAATCAGCACTGCACGGCAGACAAGTCCCCGTCGTCGTGTTGCAGATCGGCGTTCCACCGGAGCAGTCCGCGCTCGTGACGCAGCCGACGCACGTGTTGGTCCCCTGGTCGCACACCGGCCGGTTCGCCGGGCAGTCCGTATCGGCCTGGCACACGACGCACTGGCCCTGACGCATGCCGGTCGTGGCGCAGACCGGGTCGCCGCTGATGCTGGCGCAGTCGGTGTTGTTCGCGCACGCGCGGCACGTGTTGGTGGCCAGGTTGCATATCGGCGAGCTCCCGGCGCAGTTGGCGTTGGTGTCGCAGCCCACGCACGTGCCCGTCTGGTCGTCGCAAACGGGGGAGCCCGCCGGGCAGGCGGTGACGTTGGTCGCGGAGCACTGGGTGCACTCGCCCGCGAGAGCGCCGGTCGTCTGGCAGGCGGGGGTCGGCGCGGCGCAGTCGGAGTCCGCTGCGCATGCCTGGCACTGGTGGGTCGTGGCGTTGCAGACGGGCGTCGTGCCGGAACAGTTCGCGTCGCTCGCGCACTGCACACAGGCATTCGTGGCGGCCTCCGCCAGGCACACGGGACCGGCCGCGTTCCCGGCACAGTCGGTGTTCGTCGCGCACATCTCGCACTGACCGACGAATGCGCCGGACGTCGCACAGACCGGCTGCAGCGCCGTGGCCGCGCAGTCCGCGTTGGTGCCGCACGCCACGCAGGTGTCCGTGGTGGCTCCCGCCTTGCTGCAGATGGGCGTCGCCGTGTTCACGTTGGAGTCGCACTCGGCGTCGGTGACGCAGGCGACGCATAGGGCGGCCTCGGGGTCGCCTGCGGGCGCGCAATACGGCGTCGCTGCAGCGCAGTGCGAGTTGCCTTCGCAGGAGCACGGGACGCCGTCCGTGCTGAACTCCCACTCGAGGATCTGCTGCAAGTTCGTCGCTCCTCCCGTGCCCCCGGTGAAGCCGAGGAAGGCCTGGGCCCCGACGATGGTCGCCACGTTGACCGCGTCGTACGAAACGAGCGCGGCGGCGGGCTTGGTCGCCGTCTGCGCCAGGTACACGCTCAGCGTCGTCGTCGACGCGGTGTAGTCGATCCAGGCGTAGAGCGTCCCACCATTGGCCATCGTGAAGGCCGGCGTCCCGTAGGCGAGGTGGGTCTCGTTGTTGCCGTTCTCCATGATGCCGACATGGTTGGCGTTCGGGTCCCAGCCGTTCGCATACGTGTCGAACTCGACCTCGACGCTGTCGCCGATGCCGTTCATGTTGGGCGGGGTACCGTTGTCGTTGCCGTAGCCGAGAGCGCCGCCGGCACGGCCGATCGCCGCCACGCCCGCGCCGCTGTTCTGCAGGATGAACGAGACGCCGTCAGCCCCGGCCGCATTGGGAGATATCTGGAGCGTGAAGTACGTGTGAAAGGACGTCGTCGCGGTCCACGGGACCGCAGCGGTCCGATACGCGCTGCCAACCTGATTGCCCGCGTTCCTCGTGAGCTCGAGGGTGTTCATCAGCTGCGCCGCGTTCCCGTTGAGGGTCAGCGTGCTCACGTCGGAGAAGTCGCAGTATTCGAACGTCAGCGCGTGGGCCGAGGGTGCCCCGAAGGCTACTAGGCCGAACGCGAGCGAAGAAAGCAGGCAAGAGCGAACGTTCATCGATTTTCCCCTAGCTCACCGAGCAATCGGCCAAAGAGCGCACGAGGCGCACGACAGGACAACGTTTACCATTGCGCTCGCCGCGTCGCGACGGCGATACGCTGCTGATACGCTTCTTCCCACCATGACCGACATTGGCCGCCGCAAGGCCGAACACCTCGCGATTTGCGCGGAGGACGAGGTCGGTTTCCGTGGCGCGTCGACACTTCTCGAGTGCGTACGCCTCGTACACGACGCACTTCCGGACATGAGGGTCGCGGACGTGGACACGTCTGTCGTTCTCTTCGGCAAGCGACTGCGCGCTCCGATCGTGATCGCCTCGATGACGGGCGGCACGGAGGAGGCCTCGCGCATCAACAGGCAGCTCGCTCTCATCGCCGAGGAGCGCGGATATGCCTTCGGACTCGGCAGCCAGCGCGCCATGCACCTCCGCCCCAGCGCGGTCGAGACCTACCGCGTGCGACACCTGGCGCCCACGACGCTGGTTCTGGGCAACGTGGGCGTCGTACAGGCCCGCGCGATGACGACCAGCGAGGTCCGCGTCCTCGTCGACGACGTCGGCGCGGACGCCCTTTGCGTGCACCTGAATCCAGCGATGGAGCTCGTGCAACCGGGAGGCGATCGGGACTTTTCGCATGGCCTCGCGACCATCGCGCGGCTCGTGCAGGACCTGGGCATCCCCGTCATCGTCAAGGAGACCGGTTGCGGAATTTCTCCCGGGGTGGCGAAGAGGCTCCTGGACGTCGGCGTCAGGCACGTAGACGTGTCGGGAGCGGGTGGAACGTCCTGGGTGGGCGTGGAAACGAAACGTGCTGAAGCGGACGGCAACGAGCCCGCCCGCGTCCTCGGCGAAGCCTTCTGGGACTGGGGAGTCCCCACCGCGGCTTCTGTGGCCCTGCTCGCGCCGATGGGCTTCGAGACGATCGTCGCCACGGGAGGAATCGCGACGGGCCTCGACGTGGCACGTGCCATCGCACTCGGAGCCTCGGCGGCGGGGATCGCTCGGCCTCTCTTGCGAGCGCTCTTCGGAGACGCGACCGCTGGCCCCGCCGCGGCGGCGGCGTTGCTCGACGGCGTCGAGGCCGAGCTCCGCGCCGCGATGCTCTTGACGGGCAGTCGCGACCGCGCCGCCCTCCGGCGCGCGCCCAGGGTCGTCGTGGGCGAACTCGGGGCGTGGATCGAGGCGCTGGGCTCCAAGTAGCCCGTGCAAAGGTGATAACCTCTCTTGCATGACGGAGAAAAAGGGACGGGGGCCACGGCGCAGCGACCGGCCGAGCGCCGCCGTCGCCGCCGAGCTGAAGGAGAAGCGCGACGCTTTCCTTCACACCTTCTTCCAGCGAGGCGCCGAATTGACCGACGAGCTCGTGAAGGAAAACCGGCGACTTCACGAGCAGCTCTCGGGGCTCGAAGAGGAAAACGCCTCGCTCAAGACCCAGCTCGCGAGCGACCAGGCCATCCGCGACCTGCTAAAGAAGATCGACGAGCTCGAGCGCGAGAAATCACGTCTGCTGTCGACCGTGCACGAGCAAGAAGAGATAACCAGCCGCGTCTCGCACCGGTTCGTCGAGGTCGAGTCGGAGCTCGAGAGCTTCGCCAACCTGTACGTCGCGAGCTTCCAGCTCCACGGGTCGCTCCGGGTGCGAAGCGTCATGCGCAACGTGAAAGAGCTCCTGGGCCAGCTGGTGGGCGTGCGATCCCTCGCCGTCTACTTCGCCGACGAGCAGGCCCGGCGTCTCGTCGCCATCGGCTGCGAGGGGGTCGATCTCGCGACGCTCCCGACCATCTCGCTGCGAGAAGGCGCTGCCACCGATCCGGTCGAGGCAGCGATCGAGCGGGCTTATTTGACGGGCGTGCCGCATATCGCGGACGGAGAGGGCGCGCCCGCGCCGACCGCGTGCATACCCCTCCAGCTCGAGGATCGCATCGTCGGGGTCATCGTCGTTTACGCCCTGCTCGACCACAAGAGGCGCTTCGTGACCGTGGACCGCGAGCTCCTCAAGCTCCTCGGTGCCCATGCGGGAACCGCTATCGTCGCCGCGTACCTCTGGGGCGAGTCCGACGGCCAGCTGCCGAGCGCCGACGCACTACGCGAATCGTGCGCCTAGGATTTGTCGCCGGGGACCGCGAGACCTTATAACGCTAGAGTTAGGAAACTCGATCGACATGACCGCTCAATACTCCTGCCTGGTTGTCGAGGACTCGCCGATGATGCGGCAACTCCTCGTGCTGGCGCTCTCGAGGCTGAAGAGTCTGCGTGTGACCGAGGCGGACGACGGCGTCGACGGCCTGCGGAAGCTCGCGACGGGCAAGTTCGACATCGTGCTGACCGACATCAACATGCCCATCATGGACGGACTGAAGCTCGTCAAGCGGGTCCGCACGGATCCGAATCACAAGGACGTGCCGATCATCGTCATCACCACCGAAGGCTCGACCGAAGACCGGCAGCGCGCGCTTCAGCTCGGCGCGAACGCCTACATCACGAAGCCCATCCAGGCCCCCCAGGTGATTGCAAAGGTCAAAGAGTTGCTCAAGATCGACGCGTGACGCGCATCAAGATCTGCGGGGTGACGTCGGTGGAGCAGGCGCTGGCTTGCGTGGAGGCGGGCGCGGATGCCCTGGGCGTGAACTTCGTCGCGTCGGGGGCGCGACGCGTGGATTCCGGGATCGCAGCGGCCGTCGCGAGGGCGGTGGGCGACACGGCCCTGGTCGTTGGGGTGGTCGCGGCGATGACCGTCGACGAGATGCGTGCGCTGCGCGACCGGACGGGGGTCGGTTGCCTGCAGATTCACGGCGGTGCGCGCCCCGCGGACGTGGAGGCGCTGCTGCCTCATGCGTACGCCGCAGTGGGCGTGGCCACCATCGAGGACGTCGTGCGCGCACGGGCGATGCCGGGCGAGTTCGTCATGGTCGACGCCAAGGTCGACGGAGCTCTCGGTGGGACCGGTCACTCCTTCGACTGGTCGCTCGCCATCGAACTCGCGAAGGAGCGCAAAGTCGTCCTGGCGGGCGGTCTGACGCCCGCCAACGTGGCGAGCGCGATCCGCGCGGTCCGGCCGTGGTGCGTCGACGTGGCGAGCGGCGTCGAGAGGGCGCCGGGCGACAAGGACCTGGCGAAGGTCCGCGCGTTCGTCGAGGCCGTCCGGTCAAGTTGAGCCCGTAGCCATCACTCCCAGTCGAGGGCCGAGCGCTGGACCATCGCTTTCGCGGGGTCCTTCTCGCGATCCATCCCCTCGAGCAGCACGTCGGCCGGTGTTCGGCCCTCTCCGACGAGCGTGCGCAGCCGAGCCAGGTGTACGCGCTCGTCCCTTCCGCTCACCGGATCGACGATCTTTCGTCGCTCCAGGCCTCCATCCGCGATCGAGACCACCCTCTCCGCGACGGCGGCGAGCGGCTGCCCGCGGAAGGTGGCTCGAAGGCCGTCCCGCCAGACACGCGTGCGAAGGTCGGCAACTTCCTCGTACGTCCAGCCGAGGACGAGCTCTTCTGCTTCGCCGAGAGCCCGTTCGTCGTACAGAAGGCCCGTCCAGAGCGCCGGCAGCGCGCACGCCATGCCTGTCGATTGCACGTCGGCGCCCCGGATCTCGATCGTCTTCTTGAGGCGGACTTCCGGGAAAAGGGTGTTCAGGTGAAGCTTCCAGTCCTCCAGCGTGGCGGCGTTCCCCTGATACCCGCTCTTCCAGAAGCTGCGGAACGTCTGGCCGGTGTTGCTGATGGCGTACCCGTCGCGCATGACGAGGAACATGGGGGCGTCGAGGGCCCATTCGACGTAGTTGTCGATGCGCGCCTGCCGCGCCCAGAGAGCGGGGAGGAGCCCCGTCCGGTCCGGATCCACGTCGAGCCATACGCGGCCGCGGTAGGTCAACCCTCCGTGCGGACGCCCCTCCTTCCACGGGCTGTTGGCAAACATCGCCGTGGTGGCCGGGGCGAGGGCGAGGGCGACGCGCATCTTGCGCATCGCGTCGACCTCGTCGGCGTAGTCGAGGTTGACCTGCACCGTGCACGTACGCAGCATCATGTCGAGCGCGTGGCCGCCGCGCGTCGGAAGATACTCGCGCATGATCGCGTACCTTTGCTTCGGGACCCAGGTGAAGTCCTCCCGTTTCGCGAACGGGTGAAACCCGACTCCGAGCCAGCGAACGCCCATGGCGCGCGACACGGGCGCGATCTCGCGCATGTGAGCCCGAAGCTCGGCGCACACCTCGTGGATGTTGCGGCTCTGCTCGCCCGAGAGCTCGAGCTGCCCCCCGGGCTCGAGAGTGACGGACGCGCCGCCCCGCAAGAGGGCGATGACCGGTGCTCCTTCGTGCTCGCCCTCCGGCGCCCAACCGTGGGCCTTCACGAGTTCATCGAGGATCGTCGTGACGCTTCGTTCGCCGGCGTAAGGGACGGGAGTGCGCGTCGCCTCGAAGAGGCCGAATTTCTCCATCTCCGGGCCGATTCGCCAGGCTTCGCGCGACTTGTAGGCAAGGACGAAGGGCAGGAGCAGGTCGTCACGCCGCCTGATCGGCTCGAGGTCGCGGGTCTCGGTCGTCGTCAAGGCGGCGGCTCGCATGGGGCGTCCGTTCCAGTCGATGCCGGAAAGTCGACGCGCGTTGTGCCGCATAACCCAGCCTCAGCCGCGAGGCCAGCTCTCTCTCGCATTCTGGAACCATCAGGCGACCACCCCGACGCGGTTCGCGGCGCCAGGCTTGGACGTGCGCTTCCGATCGAACAGCCGAATTCGACGTGCGAGCAAATCGAGGAAGAAGAGCGCGATCGCCGCCCCCACGAAGCGCGGCCAGAGGTCCTGGTGGTAGCGGATCACTTCTCCCTGCGGGTCGAAGACCGCGGTCGGCTCAGGGTCCAACCCGCCGCCGGTCGCCGCGGCCGCATGCGCGAGGGTGGCCACGTCGGGGGCGAGCGCGAGATATTCGCGCGGGTACGAATTCGTCACGTGCCCGAAGCTCTCGGCCACGGTCGCCGTCCTCGTCTTGCCCTGTCCGTCGTCGACGGACTTCTCGAGCGACGCGTGGAGCAGAAACGACCCGTACCGATCGAGGGGGAACTCGGCCTCGTAGCGTCCGGGCGCGGTCTGCGGCATCGCCATCCTGCGAGGCTCTCCAGGCAGCGACCCATTGTGATTGCCCGCAGTCACCGTGAGAGTCGCTTCCAGTCCATTCTGGAACCTGTCGTCGCCCCCGATGGCGTCGAGCACGGCGCGTACGTGTCCCGTCGCGGGCTCGATCTCGGCCCGCATGTCGAAGACCTGGCGCTTCTTCTGGCGCATGTGCTCGCGCACGAGCTGGCCCCAGAACTGACCCCACTGCGGCCAGCGCAGCCACTCAACCGCCCAGAGGTTCTTCACGTCCGTCGTCCAGGCGAGCGTCCATCCGAGACCGACGTGCCACCGCGCGAGAATGGGCTCACCCAGCTCGCTCTCGAGGATCTCCTGGGCGGGTGGGGCCTTGAGCTTGGTCGCGACGTATCCATGCAAGAACGGCGAGCTCCCGATGTCGAGCCCGCGCAGAAAGTCCGCCGGTGCGACGACGTGCGGCTGGAAGTATTCCTCGACCGCGGCGGACCGGCTCACAATCTCCGTTTCCCTCGTGAAGATGCGCGGCAGCGACTGAGGATCCGCAACCCGGTAGAAGCGCCCTCCTCCCACGTCGGAGATCATCCGGAGCAGGTTCTCGTCGACGCCTCCACCGAGGCCCACGCTGCTCACCGTGATGTTCTCGGACGCCATGGCCTGGACGAGATCGTGGATGCCCGCCTGCGGCGACTGCCCGTCGGTCAGCAGGATCAGGTGCTTGCGCTTGGCGCGCGTCGTCGAGAGGGCCTGGTACGCCGCGTCTATTGCGGAAAAGATCTCCGTCCCGCCGCTCGACTGTACGCGCGCGATGTCGCTCTGAATGCGCGCGCGATGCTTGGCGGGCGTCATGTGGACGATCGAGGTCGGCCGCGAGTCGAAGACGATGACCTCCAAGAGGTCGTCGGGGGCGAGGGTGTCTGCCGTCGCCTTGGCGGCCTGCTTCGCCATCTCGAGGGGCTGACCCTGCATCGACCCTGACTTGTCGATGGCGAGCGCCATCGCGACCTCGGGCTCGTCGCGCCGCTTCTCGGCGTCCATCCGGACCGGAAGGATGCGTTCGATCGCCGTGTGGTACCAGCCTCCGAGGCCATAGCCATTTTCGCCGCCCGCGAAGAGGAAGCCACCGCCGAGGTCGCGGACATACTGTTCGATCGTCTCCTGCTGGGTGAGCGTGACGCGCTCGGCTGGCATGTCGGACAGGACGATGAAATCGTACCTCTCGGCCTCTCTCAGAGTCGTCGGCAGCGGATCGAACGTGTCCACGTTCAGCTGCTGGGCGCTCAGGGCCGACGACAGATACGAAGCGCGCGCCGGGTTGCCATCGACGTAGAGAACGACCGGCATGCCGACCACGGCCGCCACGGCCACCGCCCGGTTGTTCTCCTTGAACCGATCCTGGGGTGCTTCACTGGCTTCGAGCGAGTAGGTCACCTCGCCCGGAACGGCCGCCTTGCTCCTGAAGGTCACGTCGTTGTCGCCCGCCTTGAGATCGACCTGCCTCACACCGTCGATCCCGTTGACGACGTCCCCTTGCTTCAGGACGAGCTTGACGGTCTGCGCGACGCTCGAGAACACGGTTCCGTGCACGTCGAACGTCTCCCCTTCCCGAATCCTGTCCGGTACGCGTAGCTCGCGGACCGCGACCTCACCGGGAACCGGGCGCGTGTAGGGGGTAGCGAACAGCTTCACTCCGTAGCGCGCCGCCCGATCGGCCTCGGCGATCAGATCCCCGTCGGTTTGCACCCCGTCCGAAAGGAGAACGGCGCGACGGAGGTACCCGTCCGGGTAGAGGCCGTAGGCCAGCTCCAGCGCACTTGCTATATCCGTCGCGGTCCCGAGCTCCCCTCCGTGCCGCTCGATCGCAGGCACCTTGACCTTACCGACGGCAACCGAGAGCGGCCCCGTAGGCTCATCCATGGGCACCACCCGCGGCCGCCTGGCGAACGTCACGAGGCGGACGAGGTCACCCTTGCGCCGCGCGTCCGCGCCCTTCTGCACCTCGAGGCGAGCGTCCTCGAGCGCCGCGTCCGGAACGCTATCGCTCACGTCGACCAGGTAGACGGTGCAGATCTCTTGCGTCGTTGCCGTGCGAGCGAGGCGGGCGAGACCCAGCGCCAAAAGCGCCGCGAAGAGGGCTCGCAGCGTCACGGAGAGCGCTCTCTGCGCCAGCGGCAGATCCGCGAGGCTTCGTCCGATCATCCAGAGAAAATAGGGCGCGAGCAGTGCGACCCCGAGCATCCGCGGCGCCAGGAACTCGTAGCTCTCTCCGTGACTCGACCACGTGAGTGTCGGCCCCGCGTACCAGACGTAACGCAGGTACGCCCAGAGGCCCGCGAAGCCGAGCCCGACGACAAACACGGCGAACGCGCCGCGGCGGAGGAGACGCGAGCGGTTCAAACGGTCAGCCTCCGATGGTACGTGGCCCACTCGATCGCCGTCAGCAACGCCGCCGCGAGGAGCAGGTAAATCCAGATCTCGCGCCGTACGCCGAGACGGAACCCGGCGGGCGCTCCCGCGTCCTTTCCGTCGACGGCCAGGCGTTCTTGCGGCGAGATCGCGCTCTCGCCGGCGTCGAGGAGGTTCGCGGCGAACGACGTCGTCTCCTGCCCCGCGATGAGCTGATAAAAACCGGCGTCGACGCCGAGCATCACCGCTCGCCCCTCGTGCACCGGGACGGACACGGTCGACCCGTCGGGCCTCTTCATCGTCGCCTGGGCGACCGCATCACCGACCGGAATGCGCCAGACGTCGCCGGTCCGGAAGCTCGAAAGGTACTCGGCGTCCTCGTCGGTGAACCAGTTGATGCAATTGAGGACGAAGAGGGGCCATGCGACGCGCAGGGGAAGGTCGCTAGCCGTCGCGTCGAAGCCGAGCGCAACGAACTTGTAACCCCCGCGCACGCCTGCCACGAGGATGGGCGAGGCACCGCCGTCAGATGCGCCGACCACCTTGTCGCCCGGCTCCGGGAGCAGCTTGTGCCCTGCCGCGATGTTGACCGCATCGAGACCGAGGAAGCGCACCGTGGGGTGCTTGCGGTCGACCTTGTCGAAGCCCGGGTTCTTGAGCTCGCCCTCGACCTTGACGGGCGCTCCGGGTCCGAGAGGGTCGAGGTAAAGCGCGTGAGCCTTCGGAAGCTGGGCCGGTGTGACGCGGTCGAAGACCACGGCGTCCCAATCCCCCCTCGCGATCACCTCCGCATACGCCCGGGGGGCGACGTCGGTCACGTCGAGGTACTCGTCGAGCAGGAGGGCGGCTTCGAGATACGTGTCCCCCTCGGTGACGACCAGCACCTTGGCCCGCCTCCGCGCGGGCAAGAGAGCGTAGGCCCTGTCGTCGGCGGGGAGCTCGTCGTGCGTGCCGTCGACTCTGGCGATCTTGGCCTCTAGCGTACGGCTTGCGCCGGAGAGCTGGGGATAGAACCTCGGCAGTCGCTCGCCCGGCTGCAAGCGCAGCTTGGTGAGGTCGACGAGGGCTCCGTCGCCGAGGAGCTGGAGCTCGACGTCCTCGACGTCCGGCCCGGTGTTGGTCAGCTCGAGCATCACCTCATAGCGGCTCTTGTCGAGTGGGTAGCGACGCACGGAGAATTGCGTGATGCCGGCGTTGTGGGCCGCCTTGCCGATGCGGACGTACGTCAGCTTGGCGCTCCCGAGGTGCACCGGTCCCGACGCGTCGGTCGCCGGCCCGAGAGCGCCGTCGGAGACGACGATGATTTCGCCCTGGTCGACGCCGCGCAGCACGTCGGTAGCGAAGCGCAAGGCGCGTGGAAAGTCGGCGCGTGCGTCGGTAGCGCGAACGGCGTCGAGCTCGCGTTCGAGGGCCGATGCGTCCCCGGAGAGTGGCCCAAGGGGCGTCACCGTCGCGTCCATCTGTGCGATGAGCATCCGGTCGGCGCCTCCGAGACCGCGGACGATCCTCTTGACCTCGCCGGTGGCGACGGCCAGGCGGCTGGGCGCCACGTCGGTCGCCTGCATGGACGCGCTCGCGTCCAGCAAGACCACCACCGTCCGTCCCTTGATGAGGCTTTCGGCCGCGCGCGGATCGCCGAGCGCAATCACGAGGAGTGCCAGGAGGGCGAGCTGAAGGAGCAGCGAAAGCAGGCGCTTGAGCCTCGAGAAGAGAGTGGTCGCCTCCTTGTCGCGGAGGATGCGCTCCCAGAGTGGCGAGAAGGGCACGGCGACGACGCGCCGGCGCAGCTTCAGGACGTACAGAACGAGGACGCCGAAGCCGACGGCTCCGAAGATCGCGGCGAGCTGCGCGAGAGGCAAGCCGGCGAGGATCACCGCAAGAACCCGCCCCTACGAAACACCCGGAGAATCAGCTCGTCGAACGGCACCTCCAGACTGGCGGCTACATAGGGCACCTGGTGAGTGGCACAGAAACGCTCGATGTCGGCGAGGTAGCGAGAGTACGCGTCCGCGAAGCGATCGAGGACCTTCGCCGTCACGGTCACCTCGCGCTCGTCGCCCGTCTCGCAGTCGTAGACGAGGACGTCCCCGTGAACCTTCGGCCTCGCATCGTCCGGGTCGACGACGTGAACGACGAACGGATCGAACTTATTGTACCGGAGAACGTTGATCCCCTTCTCGAAGCCGCTCGGATCGTAGAGATCGCTGACGAGGACCACGAGCCCCCGTCCCTTCTTCTGCGCCTGTGCCACGAACGTCTTGAGCGCGTCGCCGAGGTCGGTCGTCCCCTCCGGCTCCGCCTCGCGCAAGAAACGAAAGACCTTGAAGATGCGCGCCTTGCCGCGCGTCTCCGGCATCCGTTCCATCACCCTGTCGCTCGTGGTCACGAGGCTCACGCGGTCGAGGTTCGCGAGGCCTACGTAGGCCAGAGCCGCGGCGACCTTTTTGCCGTAACGGAGCTTCCTGCCTCCGCCGAATCCCATCGACGCGCTCGTGTCGAGGACGAGGTAAACGGCGAGGTCTTCCTCCTCCTCGTAGAGCCGGACCAGCAGCCGCTCGAAGCGCTGGTAGACGTTCCAGTCGAGGTAGCGGAAGTCGTCCCCCGGCTGATACGCGCGGTGATCCGCGAACTCGACGCCGCTTCCGCTCTTCTTCGTTCGCCTCTCTGCGCGAAGACGCCCCGCGAAGACCCTCCGACTGACGAGCGAAAGGTACTCGAGCTTGCGCTGGAACTCGTCATCGAAGAGGTCGTCCTTCGCCGACGAGACGACCTTCTCGCGACGCCAGGGAAGAACGTCGAGAAGCCCCATCGGCCGCTAGTTTGCCTCGAGTCGAGCGGCGTTCTCGGCCTTGCCGCCTTCGGGGACGGCCTTGACGATCGCGTCGATGAGCTGGTCGGTCTTGATGCCCTCGGCCTCGCCTTCGAAGTTGAGGAGGACGCGATGACGGAGCG
Source organism: uncultured delta proteobacterium (assembly GCA_963847465.1). Lineage (GTDB taxonomy): Bacteria > Myxococcota_A > Polyangia > Polyangiales > Polyangiaceae > Palsa-1150. The sequence continues at coordinate 41,135 of CAWKAF010000062.1, forward strand.
CGGGGTGTACGACGGCGCGCACGTCGTCGACGCTCGCCGCGAATCGCCCATCGAAGAGCGCCCGGATCTTCGCGGCCAGGAGCATCGCCTGCGCCCCCCGGGGCGAGCTGCCGTATCGCACGAAGCGCTTCGCGAGCTCGGGGGTGTCGGGGCCATCCGGGTGAGTCGCCTGCAAGAGCCGGATCGCGTAATCCTGGACGTGGCGGGCCACGGGCACCTGCCGAACCAGCTGCTGCATCTCTACGATGGCTTCCCGGTCGAGAACGGCGCGGCGCTTCTCGATCCCGGCGCCCGTCGTCAGGTCGAGGATTCGATGAAGCTCGTCGCGCCCCGGAAAGGCGACGTGGAGCTTGAAGAGAAAGCGGTCGAGCTGCGCCTCCGGCAGGGGGTAGGTGCCCTCCATCTCGAGAGGGTTTTGAGTCGCCAGGACGACGAAGGGCTCGTCGAGCACGTGCGTCTTCTTGCCCACCGTCACCCGGTGCTCCTGCATCGCCTCGAGCAGCGCGCTCTGAGTCTTCGGCGTGGCCCGGTTCACCTCGTCCGCGAGGACGATGTTGGCGAACACTGGCCCCTTGCGGAACTCGAAGCTCTTGGCGCCCCCTTGCGTCTCGTCGATGACGGTCGTCCCGAGAATGTCGGCCGGCATGAGATCTGGCGTGAACTGGATCCGCGAAAACGTCAGCGAGAGCGTCTCGGCGAGAGTGCGGACGAGCATCGTCTTTCCGAGCCCCGGGACTCCTTCGAGCAGGGCGTGACCGCCGGCGAGCATGCAAGTAATCACACCGTCGACCACCTCCCGGTTGCCGATGACCGACTTGGCGATCTCGCCTCGCAGGTCTTCGATTCGCTTGCAGAAGAGATCGACGCTCTCGCGCACAGCCTTCGTATCGGACATCGGGAGATCTCCTGTCAGTGCTCGCGTGGCCGAATGAGCTGGAAATAGCGCTTCACGTAGAAGAGGTACCCGCCGGGTATCTCGTCCTTGGCGAGCGACTCCTCGGCCACCTGGTGGTACTCGGTGTAGACCTTCTTGTAGCCACGCGACGCGAACCCCCGCTCCCCGGCGCCGAGGATCACCTGGCTGCGCGAGGCACCCTCTGCGGCGGCGCCCTGGACCTGCGTGTCCTGGGTTCCCATCTTCGGGTTCGTGGCCTTGCCGAGGGGGTTGGGGTCGTGGCCTACGCCCCATTCGCGGCCTCCCTGTCCCCCGCCCTCGCCGCCCTTCGAGCCTGACTGCCCCTGGCCCGAGCTCGACTGCCCCCGCGACAGCATGAGCATCCGCTCGCCATTGGGCCCGAGCACCCAGGTTTCGCCGCCCTGACCGCCCTGGCCGTCCTTGCCAGGGGACGTTCCGCCGTGTCCGTTGTCGCCCTGGGTGTCGTCGCCTCCCTGCCCCTGCCCCTGTCCGTTCTGCCCGGGATCGTCCTTTCCCTCGTTGCCCTGCGATCCGCCCTGCTGCCCCTGCGTGCCCTGCCCGCGGGCCATCCGGCCGAAGCGCTTGAGCCTCATGACCTGGCGTGCGCCATCCTTGCCTTGCTGGCGGACGAGCTCGCGCAGCTCCTGCAGCTTCTGGCGCAGCTCCTCCTTCTGCTGGTCGGTCATCTGCCCCTGATCCATGCGGTTCAGGTCCTCGGCGCCTCGGTCGAGATCGTCGGCGCTGAGGCCCGTGTCCTTCATGAGATCTTGCGCCGCTTGCTCCAGTTCGCGGTCGAGCCGGTCCAGCTGCCGGGTCGCGCTGGCCTGCTGGCCTACGTCGCGATCAAGGCGCTCGAGCTCCCGCTTCTTCTTATCGAGCAGGCTCGCTTCCTCGTCCGAGCCGCCGTCACCGGCCCGCTGCTTCGCCTTCAGGATCTCGTCGGCAAGCTCCTGCCGGCGCTGCTCGATCGCGACCTGACGCTTCTGGGCGTCCTCCGACGAGCGGCGCAACGCCTCGCGCATCTGATCGAGCTTCGCCTTGTCGACGGCCCCTCCACGTTCACGCAGCTTCCTCGCCAGGTCGTGCAACGCGTCACGTGCTTCGTCCAGCTTGGCCTCGGCGAGGGCGGCTCCCGCGGGCTTCGTCAGCTCGGACTTTTTCAGCTCGTCGCCGACCCTCTCGAGCTCGGCCTCGAGGGCTTTCTTGTCGGCCTCGCTGCCAGTGAGAAGCTTCTCTTCGAGCGCCTCCATACGGCGAAACGCCTCGGTTCTGTCGAGGCGCTTGTTGGCGATGTCGTCCACGAGCTTGTTGAACTCCTGGATCGCCGCCCTCGTGTCGTCGCTGTCGCTTTTTTGCTCGAGCTGCTTGAGAAAGTCCTTCACGTCGTCGAGATCGTCCGGTGCCATCTCGACAGGATCGATCCTCGCGGCGACCAATGCCGGCACATGCAACCGCGTCTCGAAGACGAGGACCGCCGCCAGCGCGCAACCCAGGCCGACCGCAGGGACGAGGGCGCGAGGCACCGCCATGCGGACTGCGAGGCGTGGGCGCGTCGCCGGAGCCACAGCGATCGCGTCCTCGATGGCCGCGTCCATGAATGGGGTGCGGCCCTTCGCGTCCGCGAAAGCCAGCGCGCTGGCCAACCGGTCGTGCAGCCCGTGAAAACGATCGAGCGCACGGGCTCCGGCACGCTCAGGGAGACGCCACGCCCACGCGACGATCCCGGCGACTGCGAATCCACACCCTGCCAGCGCGAGGACGAGCCGCGCCTTGCCCTCCCCGACCAGCCCCAACTTGCGCAAGGCGACCACCACGAGGGCGGCGAGCAGCGCCGCGCAGAGCGCCTTCGTGCCCGCATCGAGCGCTCTGAGAAGCCGTATGCGTCGCTCGGCGTGGCGCGCAAGTCCACGAATCTGCTCGATCCCGTGCTCGTGGGTACTCATCGTCCTGTCGGTGTGTGACGGTCGACGCGAGCCGAAGTTCCATCGTGGGGTCCTCGCGTCTCCTCGAAGTCTAGCAAATCCCAGCGGACACACCGGCGCCCCGATGACCAGCCACGCCCGTGCCTACGCATGACCTACGTCTCCCGCGGCGATCACATTCCCGAAACGTGCGGGAAGCGTCAGCGGAGGTAGGTCGCGAAAAGCCACGCAACCAGGACGGCGGTGCCAAAGACAGCCACCACGAGCAAGGGACCCAGCCATAGCGCCGCACGCCCTTGTCGTCGCACCCGCGCCTTCTGCGGCAGAGGCACCCGGGCGGCGGGGGAGCGGCGCCGACGACTCGGAGGCCGCTTGAGGGGTCTCGGCGAGCGGCAGGTGCGCCAGTAGCGCGGCGTCGCTTGGGAGCGCATGGGCTTCGAACGTAGGCCCGTCGGGCGACGCGTCGTCGTCGAAGGCGAGCGCGACCTCTTCGTAGCGCGCCGTGTACGGCGCGCGGTCGGAAGAGGCTGTCGCGTCGCCGGCCGCGGCGCGCCTCACCGTGCGCTGGAGTGCGCCCTTCCAGCCGTCCAATAGGGCCGCGAGCTCGAGCCACCCCGCGCCCACGTCGGCGTTCGCGCGCACGATATCGGCCAGCTCCGCCGCGCCGATCGTTCGCCTTGCAGGGTCGGGCTCGAGGGCGCGCGCGACAGCTTCGAGGAGCGGCTCTGGCAGGTCGGGACGGATCGAGCCGAGCGGCTTGATGCGCGGATGCCTCATGGCGCGTATGAGCTCGAACTCGTCTTTGTGGTGCTTTCCGAATGGCGGCCGCCCGGTGGCGAGCCGCCATGCCAGAAGCGCCGCCGCATACACGTCGGCCCTCTCGTCGACCGCTTCGCCCCGAGCTTGCTCCGGCGCCATGCAGCCCGGTGTCCCCTTGACCAGCCCAACGCGCGTCGATGGCGAGACCCCAAGGACCTTGGCGATCCCGAAGTCGGCCATTTTCACGCCGCCGCTCCAGTCGATGAGAACGTTCGACGGGGAGACATCGCGGTGCACGATTGGCGTCGGTTGACCCTGCTCGTCGCGGAAGGCATGCGCGTACGCAAGCGCGGTGAGCACGCGCTCCACGACGTGCCAGGCGGCTCGGTCGGGCAGGCGCACCCCTCCGGCCTGGCAGAGGCGCAAGACCCGGCCGAGTGCGACACCCGGCACGTACTCGAACACCAGCGCCGCGAACCCGGGCTCCTCGAGGAAGGCGCGAACCTGGACGATGCACGGGTGCCGGAGGCGCGCACACACCGCAGCCTCGCGGGCAAAGACGTCCGCGGATCGATCACCGTCGTCGCGGCGCGCGGCGGCGATGGTCTTGATCGCGACGAGCTTGCCGCCGCGGCTCCGCGCGAGAAATACCTCGCCGATGCCGCCTGCGCCGAGGCGCTCGAGGATGTCGAACCCCTCGAGGGCACGCGGGGGGGGCTCCGTCGGGAACATCGGCTCGGAACATTACTTTCTACGCAAAGGGCGGGGACGCCAAACGAACGGATTCTCCGAAAAGACTGGCGCCGCACTGGCGGACGCGGTTCAAATCCCGCTCGTGCCCCCGAGGCCGTTGCCTTCTCCACCCGCGATCCGCGTCGCCGTCGCACGCGATCGTTCGCAGGAGGCGCGCGCGACCGGCGGGTTTCTCAACTTGCGCCGGGTCGAGCTCGTCGCCCACTACCCGGACGGCAGCCATAGCGCTCCCTTCGCATACGACGTCGCCACACGCGAAGCGCTCGACGCCGTCGTCATCGCGGCGTTCTTCTTCGAGAGCGGCGCCCGACACGTGTTCCTGCGGTCCGCCGTGCGTCCGCCGTGCGCGCTCAGACCCATCCCTCCCCCGCACGGGGGTAGCCTCTGGGAGCTGCCCGCCGGGCTCGTCGAGCCGGGAGAGGAGCCAGCGGAAACGGCCGCGCGCGAGCTGGGCGAGGAGCTTGGCTTTCTGGCAGACGCGAAGGCAATGCAGCCGCTCGGCGAGTGGACCTTCCCCGCACCCGGGATCATCGGAGAGCGCCACCTCTTCTATGCCGTCGAGGTCGACCCTCTCGCGCGCGCGACCCCGACGGAGGACGGCTCGGCCCTCGAGCACTCCGCGGCCATCCTTGCTCTCCCGCTGGCCGACGCTCTCGAGCACTGCCGTGTGGGCGCGGTTCGCGATGCGAAGACAGAGCTCGCGCTGAGGCGCCTCGCGGAGGTTTCGTGAAGCGCGTAGAGCGGCGCCTCGACGCTCCGCGAGTTGCGGTGGTGCTGAAGCGGTCGTCCTGGCGCAAGTGGGTCGAGGAAGAGCGCGACGCGCGCATCGCCGCCCTCCTCGAGGCGCAAGACGAGGCCGTGCGACGGATGCGTCCGGGACACCTCGATCACATGGAAACGGTCGCCGAAGTGGAGCGCGCCCTGACCGAGCTCGGGGCAAAAGTCAGCTGGCACGACCGGCCGCACAACTTCCAGGTGAAACCTCGGTGCGCCCTCGTCGTGACCGTGGGCGGCGACGGAACGCTACTCGCTGCGTCCCACGGAATCGGGCCGGGAGTGCCGCTGCTGGGAGTCAATAGCTCACCGGACCATTCCGTCGGCTTTTTCTGCGCCGCCAGGAAGGGCGGGGTGAAGGGCGTCCTGTCGTCCGCTCTCCGCGGGTCTTTGCCCGGCCTGACCCTCACGCGCATGCGGATCGAGCTGAACGGCAAGGGCCTGGCGGACCGGGTCCTCAACGAGGCCCTTCTTTGCCACCTCTCGCCTGCCGCGACGTCGCGGTACACGCTTCGACTCCTGGACGAGCGAGGGCGAATCGTCTGCGAAGAGGAACAGAAATCGAGCGGGCTCTGGATAGGACCCTCCGCCGGATCGACGGCCGCGCAGCGAAGCGCAGGCGGGCACGTGCTCCCGGCCGCCTCGCGGAACCTCCAGTACGTCGTGCGCGAGCCCTACCGTCCGCGGGGTGGGTCGCTCAGGATGACGCTGGGCCTCGCACGAGAGGGGCAAGCCCTGGCAGTAAAGAGCAAGATGCGACAGGCGCGGGTCTTCGTCGACGGCGAGCACATCGCGTACGACGTGACCATCGGGGACGTCGTCGTCTTCCGGCGTTCGGACGAACCGCTGATCGTCCTTGGTCTCAAGAAGAGCGGTCCGTCCCGGCGGCGCACCGCGGGGCCCGGCGAACGGCGCGTGTCGAAAGCGTGACAAGCGCGAACTCGGCGGCGAGGCGCCACCACGCCTTCGCACTCGCGATCCATTTGTTCCCCGCGGCGAACCGTGGTTACCTGAGCCCCGTGCAGCGCGCCCCGGGGACCGCTGGCGAGCGCGTTATCTCCGGGTCGTCGGCGACGATGCTCGTGCACAACTTCGCGTCGCAGGACTGGCTGTTCATCGGTTACTTCGGCGCCCTGCTCGTCGCGCTGGCCTTCGGCCAGGGCAGCAACCGAAGTGCCTGCCTTTTGAGGGTGTCGGCCGACCTCGGCGTCTACCTCGTCGTCCTCGCCCTCGTTCGGCTGCAGGTCCTACGCTGGGGCGGGGTGGCGAGCGCGCTTCTCTACCGCGTCACGATCACCGCCGCACTGCTTGCGTCGTTCTTCCAACTGCGCGAGATCCTACCGGCGGTCTCCTCTCGGGCCGTCGACGCGCGGATCTACGACTTCGACCTGCGTGTTTTCGGTTTCGAGCCGAGCGTATGGTTGGACCGGTTCGTCAGGCCCGCGACCACCGAGTGGTTCGCGTTCTTCTATTTTCTCTATTTTCTGATCCTGACGGTCCACGTCATCCCGATGCTCCTCAGTCGCGACAGCGTGGTACTCGCACGGTTCGCGCTCGGCATCTTGATCATCTTCATGACGGCCCACCTGCTCTACATGATCGTGCCCGGCTGGGGGCCGTACTGGTACCTGAAGGGGACGTTCGGGCACGAGCTCGAGGGGCCGGTCTTCTGGCCGCTGGTGCGGGAGACGGTCGACGCGGGCGGCGCTCAGAAGGACATCTTTCCCTCTCTCCACACGGCCGTTCCGACCTTCCTCGCCATTTTCAGCTTCCGTCACCGCCAGCGCGTTCCCTTCCGGTACACTTGGCCGATAGTGGCTTTCCTCGCGACGCAAATCATCATCGCGACGATGTTCCTCCGCTGGCACTATCTCGTCGACGTCGTCGCCGGTCTCGTCCTGGCAACTGCGGCTTCGGTCGTCGCACAGCGGCTCGCCGACTGGGAGCATGGTAGGCGCGAGCGACTCGGCGTACAACCCGCGTGGATGCCACTCGTCTACCCATGGAGCAGACCACCAGCCAGCCTGAGCGTGGAACGCATGCGCGGCTTCGAAATCATCGGAACGGGCCATCATGTGCCCGGCAAGCCTGTCACGAACGACGACTTGTCGCGCGTGATGGACACGAACGACGACTGGGTCTTCAAACGCTCAGGCATCAAGCAGCGTCACTTCGCGCCGGACGGGGTGGGCGTGAGCGATCTCGGATTCGAGGCAAGCCGGCTGGCCATCGAGTCCGCGGGCATCCGTCCGGACGAGATCGACTACGTCGTCTTTGCCACGATGACGCCCGACTATGTCTTGCCGGGATCGGGCGCCCTCCTCGCGGACAAGCTCGGGCTCAGGGGCGTGCCCGCCCTCGACATCCGCCAACAATGCGCCGCCATGCTCTTCGGCCTTCAGATCGTGGACGGTCTCGTGAAGAGCGGCGCGGCGAGCACGATTCTCTTCGTGGGTGCCGAAGCCCACGCCGGCTTCATGCCCTGGGACGACTGGGACGCGCTGGATCCAGCGAACGGCCGCGAGGCCAGTCCCGAGGCCAAAGCTCGCACGAACAAGCATCGCGCCCTGGCCGTCCTCTTCGGCGACGGTGCCGGAGCGCTCATCTTCCGAGCCACGGACCGCGACGCGGGCCTCCGCGCCATGGAGCTGCACACCGACGGCAGCGCGGCCAAGCTCCTCTATCTGGAGGGAGCAGGCTTCCGGTCGCGGCCGTTCTTCACCCCCAAGGAGTACGACGAGCAGAAGTTCGTCCCCACCATGGATGGACGCGAGGTCTTCAAGTTCGCGGTGACCAAGCTGCCCGAGTGCGCGCGATCGGTCTGCGCACGGACGGGCACGTCCATCGACAGCATCGACTGGTTTCTCGCGCACCAGGCGAACGCCCGCATCAACGACTACGTGCGCAACCAGCTCGGCGTTCCTGCCCACAAGCTGCCGTCGAACATCGACCGCTTTGGTAACACGAGCGCGGGCACCCTGCCGATCCTCATCGACGAGCAAATGCGGGCCGGCAAGATCAAACACGGCGACCTGTGCATGCTGCTCGCTCTCGGCGCCGGCGTGCACTGGGGCTGCGCGCTTGTGCGCTGGTAGGGCGGGCACCCCGGGCCTGTCCTGGGCTGCGTGCTATCGTGCCAGCATGCCGGGTCAGCGTGTCGTCCCGCACGCCCTCGCGATGTTGCTCGCGCTGTCGTCCCCCGCGTGGACGGCGCTCGTGCCGACGAACGCATACGCCTCGGTCTCGATCGCGGTCACCTGGGAGGGCCTGCTGCGCGAGTCCACGGCGGCGGCGATCGTCACGCCCGTCGAGGCTCGTTCGGTCTGGGAGGGGGGCCGCGTTTACACGTACACGCGCGTGCACGTCGATCGGCCCATCGCCGGCGAGCTGGGCGCGGGGGGCGATGCGTGGGTCCGGACGATGGGCGGCGTGGTCGGAACGATCGGACAGCTGGTCGAGGGCGAGGCCGTCCTCGCGAACGGACGATCGTCCCTCCTCTTCCTGCACCCGGGTCCCGCCGGCACGCTGGCCGTAACGGCCCGCGGCCAGGGCCAGTTCCCCATCGTGGCCGACGCAGATCCCGCGAAGCCCGCGCGCGTCGTGCGGAGCAACGCCACCGGAGAGCTCCTCCCGCCGCAAAGGGCATCCACCGCCGGGCCCGTGCTCGCGGGGGACATGCTTCACGGACGGGTCGTCGACGACGCCGTGCGGTCCATCGTCGCCGCATGGAGCCGCTTGCATGCGGGGTAGGGCCGCAGTCGTCGTCGCCGCGTGCCTGGCCGCCACCGGGTTCGCTGGCGTCGCGGGGGAGCGCGAAGCGCGCGCGTTCTGCCGGACGACGACGTGTCCCCTGCCGCCGGAGTTCGCGCCGTCGCCCGCGGGTTGCCAGCCCGCGGACTTCGCTCAGTACTGCGCGTCGCTCGACCCACCGGTCCAGCCTCTTGCGGTCTGGTGGAGCAACGCGTGCGTGAGCTACGACATTCAGCAGAACGCGAGCCGCCAGGTCCCATACGCGACCGCGGTGCAATCGTTCGCGACCGCGTTCTCGAAGTGGACCAGCGTGACATGTGCAGGCGGGACACGCACCGTGAGCATCAGCGTCACCAATCTGGGGCCCGTGGAGTGCGACCTCGTCCAATACAGCAGCGATCAGGGCAATCAGCACGTCATCATCTTCCACGACGACTCCTGGCCCTACGACGATCCGAACAACACGCTTGGCCTGACCACAATCACGTTCGACCCGAGCAGCGGCGAAATTTACGACGCCGACATGGAAATAAACTCGACCCAGCCGCTCACCGTCAGCGGTCCCCTTCCGGCGGAGGGCTACGACTTCATGAGCATCATCACCCACGAGACGGGCCATTTCTTCGGGATGGCCCACTCCGGGGATCGACCTTGCCACGATGTACGCGCACTACACTCCGGGGACCACGACGATGCGCACCCTTACGACCGACGATACGACCGGGATTTGCTCGATCTATCCGCCGGATGGGACACGCGACGTCGCCACGTCGGTGTCGGCGAGCGGAACAATCGCTGAGGACGCCTGCGACCCGACGCCGCGGCACGGCTTTCAGAGTCAGTGCGCGCAACCGCAGAGCAAGGGATGCGCGGCGGCCCCGGGCGATCCCAAGACAGGACCGGTGGCTTGGATCGTGGCGGCGGCGATGCTCGCGGCAGGCGCGAGACGGGGAAGGCGAAGGCGTCGCTCACCCACCGTCACTTGGGTGTGAGGGTGGGCTCTCTCCTCGTCGTCACCGGAGAAGCCTCCGGCGATCGCGCGGCCGCGGCCGTCGTCGGCCGCCTTCCCGGCGTGCGCGTCTTCGGGCTCGGCGGCGCGGCCCTGGCGGCGCGAGACGTCGAGCTTGTGGGCGACCTTCGCAGATGGACCGCGCTCGGCGTAGGTGAGGCCGCGGCTCGAGCTCACGGTGTGGTCGCGGCATGGCGCACGGTCGTCCACGCCGCCCGTGATCGCCGGCCGGAGGCCGCCCTCCTCGTCAACTACACCGAGTTCAATGCCCGGCTGGCACCACGGCTCCACGACGCCGGCGTTCGCGTGCTCTGGTACGGGGCGCCCCAGGTGTGGGCGTGGCGTCGTCAACGCGGGACGTCGCTGCGCAAGGGCCTCGACCGCATGGCGGTCATGCTGCCTTTCGAAGAGGAGATCTGGCGCGACCTCGGGGTCGACGCGCACTACGTCGGCCACCCTGCGCAGGAAGTGCGGCCGCTCGACCGAGGGGCAGCGCGGTCCGCGCTCGGGATGACGCCTTACGCCGCGACCGTCGCCATCCTTCCCGGGAGCCGCCCGCACGAGGTCAGCCGCCTGCTCGTGCCCATGCTCGACGCGTACGAGCGGGTGCGATCCGATCGCGCGAGCGTCGACGCGCGGGTCTTGATTGCCGCGAGCCTGGACGACAGGACTCGCGGCCGCATCCGCGATGCGTGCACGCCACGACGCGTCCAGACGTTCGACGTCGATCCCGACGTCGGCGCGATGCGTATGCTCCCCGCCTTCGACGCCGCCCTCTGCGCGTCCGGAACGGCTTCGCTCGAGGCCGCCCTCGCGCGCGCCGTCCCCGTCGTCGCATACCGCGTCGGGGTCACGACGGAGCTGGCCGCCCGAGCGTTGCTGACGCACCAGGCACATCGCGCTGCCCAACGTGCTGCTCGGCCGCCCTGCCTTCACCGAGCTCCTGCAGCGCGAGGCGAACGCGCAGCGGCATGGCCCATGCGCTGGCCGGTGCGCTCGATCGCCGCAGCGTACTCGTGGCCGCATGCGACGAGGTCGCGAGGCGCGCTGGGCGGCAGCCATACGCCGTCGGTCGCGGTCGCGCGGATGCTTGCCCCGTGGCTCGGCGTGCGGCGCGCGCAGCCTGAAGGATGCCCGCGCAGCTCACGACCCGAAAGCGCCACCGAGCCTACTCGGCGCTCGCACCGTGTCGGCGGCGCTTCTTGCGCTGCGGCTCTGCGGCGCGGGGCGCGTCGGGTTCGGAGACTCCGAGGCCCTCTACGCGAGCTACGCGCTGCACCCGCAGCCCGCGTACCTCGATCACCCGGGGCTCATCGGCGTCGTCGCCCGCGCTCATCGGCGCCGGGACGCGCCCCGACCGCCGATCGCGCGCACGTCGTGACGGCGGTCGCTGGCGACGCTCGTTCCCTGGGCGATGGTACTCGCGTGCCGCGCATGCGGGCGCAGCCGTGGCCGCGTGCGCTCGTTGCGGGCACTCGTCGTCGCGGCTCGTTCCGGAGATCGCCATCGGCCTCTTCGCGCATGACGCCCGACCTGCTGCTCGCCCTCTCGTGGATCGCGGCGCTCGACGTTCGCCGCGATGGGCCTGCCTGCGCGCCGCGCCGGGCGGGCAGGACGGCGTCGGTGCGCTTCGCGGCGGCCGGGCTGCTGGCGGGCGTCGCGGCGGCTCGAAGGTGACCGGGGTCGCTCCTGCTTCCGGCGCTGGTCGCCGCGTACGCATCCCGTCCGGCGCGAGCATCACGCGCGCACGGTCGCGCCCTGGGCCGGCCTCGCCGCCGGGGCCATCGTCTGTCGTGCCGTTCGTCGCGTTCGAGGCGCGACCGGCTGGCCGATGCTCGCGCACCGCCTGGTCGACACGCAGCACGCGGCCGGGCTTCTCGCTGCGCAACGTCGGCGGCGCTCGTCGGCGGCCAGCTCGCGTACCTCTCGCCGCTCGTCGCTGTCCTCGCGGTCCTCGCGGCGCGAGAGGCCTGGCGAGCGCCGACAGCGACGCGGTCGGGGCGTCTGCTCTTCGCCGCCGTTTGCGGTCCCGCTCGCCGTGCTCGTGCCGCTCTGCCTCTGGAGCCGCGTCGCCGAGCCGCACTGGCTCGCGCCCGCCCTGCTCGCCCTTGGCCCCGCGGCCGCCCGTGCAGGCGCGGCGTGCCGCGCGGCGCCTGGTCGTCGCCGCGACGCTGCTCTCGCGGCGCCATCGTCGCTGCCGTTCACGCCTGGGTGCTCATCCCCGGCGCCGTCCGGCTCGCGCCAGCCACCTACGACGCCCGGCTCGACCTCGCCAACGAGCTCTACGGGTGGCCGACGGTCGTCGACGCCGTCCGAGGCGAAACGCCTCGCGCTGCGCGTAGCCGGATCGAGGGGGCGCGATACGGTCGTCGTGGGCCCCCACTGGGTCATCTGCGCGCAGCTCGAGGCCGCGCTCCGTGGCGAGGTACCCGTCGGCTGCGACACGCCGGTCGCCGACGACTTCGAGCGCTGGCTGGCCGCGCGCACGCTGGCGAAACGCCGAGCTCGATTGTGTGGGTGAGCGACACCCGCTTCGGGCCTCCACCCGTCGTTGCCGACGCATTCGCGTGCGTGGGCACGCAGTCACGTCGCGCATCCGGCGCGGCGGGCACCGACGTCCGACTCTTCACGATCACCGTCTTCGAGCGTCGCGGTCGAGGCGTGACGAACGGCGCTCACGCGGGCTGGCATCGCCGCTCAGCCCCGCGTCGCGCAAGAGCGCGCGGTCACTCGTCGTCGTCGGGGTTGGGCGTCGTCAGCAGCTTGTCGCCGTAGAAGATCGAGTTCGCGCCGGCGTACATGGCGAGCATCTGCGCCTCGCGCGTCAGCTCCGTGCGCCCCGCGCTCAGGCGGACGCGCGCGCGCGGCATCAGGATGCGCGCGCACGCGACCATCCGCACGAGATCCAGCGGGTCGACCGGGCGGCATGTGCGCGAGCGGCGTGCCCGCCACGCGGACGAGCGCGTTGATGGGGACGCTCTCGGGCTGCGGGTCGAGGTTCGCGAGCGTGCGCAGCATCTCGCAGCGGTCGTCGACGCTCTCGCCCATCCCGATGATCCCGCCCGAGCACACCGTGATGCCCGCCGCGCGCACGTTGCTCGAGCGTCGCGAGCCGATCGTCGAAGGTGCGCGTCGAGATGATCGATCGGTAGTGCTCGCGGCTCGTGTCGAGGTTGTGGTTGTACGCGTCGAGCCCGGCCTCCTTCGAGCTTGCGCGCCTGCGCACTCGCGTCAGCATGCCGAGCGTCACGCACGCCTCGAGGCCGCAGCGCTTTCACGCCGCGCACCATCGTCGAGCACGCGATCGAACGCCGGGCCGTCCTTCACCTCGCGCCACGCCGCGCCCATGCAGAAGCGCGTCGAGCCCATGCTCCTTCGCGCGGCGCGCGGCCGCGAGCACCTCGTCGACGTCGAGCATCTTCTCCGGGCCCACGTCGGTGTCGTAGTGGCTCGACTGGGGGCAGTACGCGCAGTCCTCCGGGCAGCCGCCCGTCTTCACGCTGAGGAGCGTGCAGAGCTGCACCTCGTTCTCAGGGTGGTGCTCGCGGTGGACGCTGCGCGCCTCGTCGATGAGGGCGAAGAGGGGGCGGTCGTAGAGGGCGCGAACGAACTCGCTCGCAAACGGCGGCTCTGTCATCGGGAGGCGAACTTTAGCAGAATCCTCAGCCGCCCCCGACGAAGTGAACGATCTCGACGACGTCGCCCTGCACGACGGGATGCCCCACGTGGCGCGCGCGGGGGATGATAGCCCTGTTGATCTCGACCGCGACCGGGCCTTCGGTCAGGCGAAGATGTTCGACGAGCCCGCGGACGGTCAGGCCGTCTGGCACGAGGCGCCGCGCTCCGTTGACGGTGATCTCCACCGGGAAGAAGGTTAACACCGTTACCTTGAGCACGCCTTCTCTCGTTCGACTCTCCGAACTCGCCCGCTTCTGGGAGCTTCACCCGAGGACCCTCCAGGCCTGGATCCACCAGGGCCGCCTCGTGGCCATCCGGTCGCCTGGCAACCACTTCCGTCTGCGTATCGCCGACGTACGCGCCTTCTGCGAGCGCGAGGGAATGGCCGTGCCGCCGTTCATCGCAGCGCCGACGAAGCGCGCGGTCCTTGCCACGGCCTCCGATCAACTCGTGCGCTCCGTGGCGCGGGCGATCAGGGGAAACGTCACGCTCGACACTTTCTTGGACCCATACTGCGCCGTCGTGGCGGTGGCCGACCGACCGACGGACGTGCTTGCCCTGAGCGCAGCGTTCCCACGTTTCGACGCGGCAGCGGCGACCCGTGCGCTCAAGGCGCCTCCCGGCGCATCAGCGCTCGCGATCGTCGCGTTCGACGTGACGAGCCGTGCTCAGGCCACGGCTCTCGAGAGCGCGGGCGTGTGCCGCACGTTCACGCGCGCCCGGGAGCAAGACCTACCGGAAGCTTTGCGCGAGCTCCTTGGCCTGAAGACCGAGTAGGGCCCGTACGCGATCGAGTACCACATCGGCAAGCGCCAACTTGTCCATTAGCGCGAGCGGCTCCGCTCCGTCGCCGGTCACGAGGGTGGCGCGGTCGTCGTCCCTTCCGAAGGACTCTCTGGCCTCGTTGGCGACGACGAGGTCGACGCGCTTCTCGACCAGCTTGCGACGCGCGTAGGCGATCAGCGCATCGCCGCCCTCCGTCTCGACCGCGAAGCCGACGAGCACCGGACGCGCGCCGCCGCGCTTCGCGCCAATCTCCGCGAGAAGGTCGGGGTTCTTGACGAGGTCGACCGTCGCCTTGTCGCCACCCTTCTTGACCTTGGCCACGCTGGGCGCGGCAGGGCGGTAGTCCGCGACGGCGGCCGCCATCACGAGCGCGTCGGCACCCGAGAGGTCCTGGCCCAGAGCCCGCCAGAGCGCATCCCGCATCGCGATGGCGCCGCGGACTTCGACGCAACGGACGCCCGGCGGCGCCGCGATGGCCACGGGCCCCGCGACCAGGGTGACCTCAGCGCCCCGCGCCGCGGCGCGTTCGGCGATAGCGAAGCCCATCTTGCCACTCGACCGGTTACCGATGAAGCGCACCGGATCGATGTCCTCGACCGTGGGGCCCGCGGTGACCACGATGTGCCGACCTTCGAGATCGCGGGGCGAGAGGAGCGCGGCGATGGCCGCGGCGATGACCTCGGGCTCCGCCATACGGCCCATCCCCGTCTCCCCGGAGGCGACCTCTCCCGCCACCGGGCCAACGAGCGTCACTCGCTTCTGCGCCGCCAGCGCCGCGACGTTGGCGACAGTCGCCGGGTGCCCCCACATGAGCGGGTGCATCGCCGGCGCCGCGACCACGGGACCGCGCGCACACGAGGCGAGCGCTGCCAAAAGGTCGTCCGCCCGCCCGTGCGCCAGGCGCGCGAGCACGTCGGCCGTCGCCGGGACGATGGCGACGACGTCCGCCCGCTGCGCGAGGTTTACGTGCATCTCCCCCGCGAACGACGCGTCCCACATGCTGGATGCGACCGGCTCGCCGCATATGCCCGCGAACGTCACCGGGCCGACGAATTGAGCGGCGGACGACGTCATCACGGGCAAGACCTTGGCGCCGCCCTTCACGAGGAGACGCGCGAGCGCAACCGCCTTGTACGCCGCGATGCTCCCGGTCACGCAGAGCGCCACGGTGCGACCGCTCAACGGACGGCTCGCAACCTTCGACTCCGGGTCCCTTTCGCCCACACTCGATCTCTAGCCGCGACGGCGCATTCAGTCGATCCCTTCGCGCGTCTCGGTGCTGCCCTCCTTCGCGCGCGTGCCGTGGATGTCTTTCGCGAACCCTTCGCGCACCGTCCAGCCGTACGTCCCGGTGCGGCCCGGAACCCGGGACTCGACCATGTCGCCGCGGGGCGGTCCCGCTTCCCCGGCGGCCGTCGCGTGCGCCTTCTTCGCCACGTCCGGGCCTTGCGCGATGGAGAGAAACTCGTCTGCCACGTACTCGGGATGCTCGTCGTCGTGCGCCTCGAAATTGGCGTCGGTGGGACCCTTGCCGACCCGCCAGATTTGCGTGGTGGGCGGGTAGTAGTCCTGATGGTGCTCGCGCACGGCGAACGGCCCGTCGCGCACGACTCGCCAGCGAGTCACCTTGAACCCGGGGATGCCCCGCTGCTTCAGCTCGCGCGCGCCCTTGGGCAGGTTCGGGTCGGGCGCGTCCTTCTCCGCGAAAGGCACGACGTCGTCGATGCGGCGCGCGAACATCACGTCGCGCGTGAGCTTCGGCCCGAGGACCTCGGCGCGCACGAGCCCCCCCTCGACCGTCTCGTGAAGGACGACTGGAAACGCGTACGGGTTGCCGAGCCTGAGCGTGACCGTCGGGTACGCGACGGCCGCGTCCAGGCCCATCTTGATGTAGAAGCTCGGCCGCGTGTGAGGCTTGCGCTCTTCGATGTCCAGCCCCCCGAAGAACGCGGCCGCGTGCAGCGTCCCGGCGACCTGGCACGTTCCGCCTCCGATCCCGTCGACGAGCTCTCCCTGAGCGATGACAGGCGCCACCTTGTAGCCGTTCGCTTCGGTACGCGGGCCCACCACCTGGTTGAAATCGAAGGTCTCGTGAGGCAGAAGCACGTACCCGTCGAACTTGGAGGCGGCCAGGCGAAGGTTGAACGAGCGCGCCTCGTGCTTGAGGTCGCGCGCGTATTTCGTCTCGAACCATCCCATGACCGCCTCCGTCGACACCCCGGCGAGCTGCGCCACGGTCCGGCGCGCGGGAGCCGCCGCGACGACGGCGGCAAGCGTCGTCTCGCTCCGCGCGAGGGCTCCGTCGATCCGGGCGAGCGTGGCCCACACGTCAAGGCTCCGGCCGGGTTGGTCGGACGAAAGCGCCTTGGTCTTGAAGTCGTAGTGAGCGTCGACCGGATCGCGATCGACCTCGTCCTTCAGCTGGAGTAGCTGCGTCAGCGCGGCCTGTGGGTCGAGGGCGTACGGGACGGCCAGTGCCAGCGTTCTACCGGGAGCCCTTTGCGCCTGCTCGCGCTGCAAAGGACTGCGGGGATCACGAACCTCTGCCACGAGGGACCGGAGGTGCTCCCAGTCGACTCGTGCGCCGATTTGCTCCCGCGTGCGCTGTGCTGCCACGCCCTCGACGTCGATCGAGAGCGACTTGCCCAGCCACGCCCGCGCCACGTCGCGCGCGGCCGCGAGAGCCGCATCCGCGTCCCCCGGGGGCAGCGCTTGCCCATCGAGCGTCATGGGGACGACCGCGGTCGCATCCGCCCGTGGGCCCGCCACCGCAATCCATGCCGCCACCCCCCCCAAGGCGACGAAGAGGGCCAGCCAGAGCGTTCGGCTCAAGGGGGACACCGAGAGAGGGATTAACAGGAAGACGGGAGGACGGGCAGGGTTTTGGGATCGAGCCCCGGGCCACCCGACCTTCCCGTCTTCCCCTCTTCCTGTTAAAGCCTCTCCTCTCTATGGCTCTGTCCGTCGGCATCGTCGGCCTGCCCAACGTCGGCAAATCGACGCTCTTCAACGCGCTCTCGTCCGCGAAGGCAGAGGCGGCAAACTATCCTTTCTGCACCATCGAGCCGAACGTCGGCGTCGTCCAGGTGCCGGACCCGCGACTCGCAAGCCCTCGATACGGTCGTCCACGCGGACCGCATCGTCCCGGCGACCATCGACTTCGTCGACATCGCGGGGCTCGTCCGCGGGGCGCACAAGGGTGAGGGCCTCGGCAACCAGTTCCTCGCGCACATCCGCGAGGTCGACGCCGTCGTCCAGGTCGCCCGCTGCTTCGAGGACGCGAACGTCGTCCACGTCGAGAACCGCGTCGACCCCGTCGCCGACGTCGAGACCGTGACGACGGAGCTCTGCCTCAAGGACCTCGACACGGTGCACCAAGCGCGGCGAGCGCGCGAGGAAGATGCTCAAGGCGAACAGCCCGCTCGAGAAGCTGGCCGTCGAGATCTGCGACGCGCTCGCAAAGCACCTCGACGAGGGGAAGCCCGCCCGCACCTTTTCGGTGCCCGACCATGCAGACGCCGGCGCCATCGTCCGCGAGATGCATCTGCTCACGGCGAAGCCCACGTTCTACATCGCGAACGTCGACGAGGCCTCGCTCGGAAAGCTCGAGGGCAACCCCCACTACCAGGCGCTCGCGAAGCGAGCGCGCCGACCGAGGGCGCGCCCATCGTCCCGATCTGCGCCGCGCTCGAGGCGCAGATCGCCGAGCTCGAACCCGCCGACCGACCCGAGTTTCTCGCGAGCGCGGGCCTGAAGGAGCCCGGCCTCTACGCGGTCGTCCGCACGGGCTACGAGCTGCTCGGCCTCATCACGTTCCTCACCGCCGGCAAGCCCGAGGTCCGCGCCTGGACGACGAAGAGAGGCTCGAAGGCGCCGCAGGCGGCGGGGGTCATCCATACGGACTTCGAGAAGGGCTTCATCAAGGCCGAGGTCATCTGGTGGGAGGACTTCGTGAAGCTCGGCGGCGAAGCCAAGGCGCGCGAAGCCGGCAAGCTCGGGATCGAGGGGAAGGAGTACGTCGTCCGCGACGGCGACGTGATGCACTTCCGGTTCAACGTATGAGAAGTATGGGCGCTCCATGAAGGCTACCGTTCACCCGATCGTCGCACTCTCGATGGCAGTCCTCGCCGGCTGCGCACCCGACAAGTCGGGGTCAGCCGCTCAGTCGGCTCCCGCTCCGCCCGCCCCCCAGGCTGCCCCGTCGGCTGCCGCGAACCCGGTGCCCGCGAAGGTGAAGGGACAGAACCCGTTCGCCGGCGCCCGCCTCTACGTCAATCCCTACAACCCGGCCGCGCAGCAAGCTCGGAACTGGGAAGCCAGCCGACCCGCCGACGCGAAGCTGCTCGAGAAGATCGGGAGCCAGCCGGTCGGGCGTTGGGTCGGCGAGTGGAGCGGGGACGTCGAGACTGCTGCGCACACGCTCGGCGCCGGCACCAACCCCGACGGGATGATCCCCCTGGTCGTCCTCTACAACATCCCCAATCGCGACTGCGGCCAGTACTCGGCCGGCGGGTCTACGTCGAACGAGGCTTACCGGGCCTGGATTCGCCAGTTCGCCAAGGGGGCCAATGGCTACCGGCTCATCGTGGTGCTCGAGCCGGACGCTCTCGGGCTCCTGACCAAATGCCTCTCGCCGGCCGATCAGCAAGCGCGCCTCGCGACGATCAAGGACGCGGTCGACGTCCTCGAAGCGACGCCGGGAACGTCCGTATACATCGACGCAGGCAACGCGAAGTGGGTGCCCGCAGAGGACATGGCCAAGCGACTGCTTGCGGCCGGTGTCGCGAACGCAGACGGGTTTGCCCTCAACGTGTCGAACTACATCGCGACCGAAGCCACTGTCGCCTACGGTCACGCGATCTCCGTCGCCACGGGCGGAAAGCACTTCATCGTCGACACCGGCCGCAACGGCAACGGGGCCACGAGCGAGGCGCAGTGGTGCAATCCCGACGGCCGCGCGCTCGGAAACCCGCCCAGCGCCACCACCGGCGACCCGCTGATCGATGCCTTCTCCTGGGTCAAGCCCCCCGGAGAGTCGGACGGGACCTGCAACGGTGGCCCCAAGGCCGGCGACTTCTGGCCCGAGCAGGCGCTCGGTCTCGCGAAACGCGCAAAGTGGTGACCTCGCGACCGCTCGGGGCGGGCGCGAATCCCGCGGAGGGATGCGGCGATTACCTCGCGAGGTCGTTCAGGTCCGACGCAAGCGCGAAGGGCCACAGGAAAAGGTAGATGACGAGCGACCGGACCGGCGCCTGGACGCCGCGCATCTGCTTCGCCCTTGTGACCTCCTGGGGGACGAGGATCAGCCCCCAATAGAGGCTGTAGAACGGGATCAGGATGGGCCACCAAACGAAGTTCGGGTTCCCGGTCACGCCCTTCAACTCGTTCACCATCGGGATGACCAGCAGGAAGAACCACGCCAACCCCGCGAGGTCGAGCAACATCGCGAGGAACCCGCAGATCACGCCGATGATGGGCACGCCCACCAGCCCGGCGACGATCGACGCGACAATGCTGATGATGATGGCGCCGAAGACGACCGCGAACGGAGCCAGCATCATGAGGGGGTTGCGGCGCGTTGGCCCCGCGCTCACACCGCCCGAGGGCAACGTTCCCGTGATCGGGTTCTGCGGCATCGCACCGCCGTAGGGCATCATCCCTTGCGGTGCCATCGGGTGGGCCCCCTGAGCTGGGGCGCCGTACTGAGGAGGGGCACCGTACTGCTGCTGAGGCGCGCCGTACTGTTGCGGCGGAGCACCGTACTGCTGCGGGGGCGCTCCGTACTGCTGGGGCGGCGCGCCGTACTGTTGCTGCGGCGGGGCACCGTATTGCTGGGGCGGCGCGCCGTACTGCTGCGGAGGTGCTCCGTACTGCGGGGCCTGACCGGGCGGCGCGCCATACGGCTGCGGAGTCCCGCCTTGCTGGGCGGCCTGGTGCGCATACGCCGCCGCGGCAGCGAAGCCACCGCCGTCCGCCGCGACCGTACCGCCCAGTGGGTTCACGCCTTGCTGCGCGACCGGAGGCGAATACGAGCCCGCGTCGTGGGGTGCGCCGGGCGTCACACCGCCTGGAGGGGGCGAAGAGCCACCCATCGGACGCCCAGGCATCACGGCGGTGCCTCCCATCATCGGACTGGGTCCTCCGGGTGCAGGAGCAGGATTTGGCGCACTGGGCGAAGGGACGGCAACCGGCGCTGGAGCTCCTGCGCCGCCGCTCACGGACATCGGCGCCACGCCGACCATCGTGCCCTTCAATCGGCTCGGCACGGCGGACTGGGCACCCGGGGTGCCTGCCGAACGCGGTCCCGGCACTCCGACGCCCCCGCTCGGGGCGGGCGCCGCGGCGGGGGGAGCCGCCGCGGGGGGCGTGCCTCCGACACCAGGCGGAGCGCCGGGGATCGCCGGCTGATTCATCATCAACATCGTCCCCTTGAACTTCGGAGCGGCCGCCCCCTTGAGAGCGAAGTTGCACTTCGTGCAGCTCTGCGCCGTATCAGGGTTCTGCGTTCCACAATTCGGACAGAACACTCCGCACCTCCCTAAAACCGACGCCGGGGCATGGGCCGCAACTCGTCACCGTCATTAGACGCGCCGGCGTGAGCATAGCGGCTCGCGATCAGGTCGCTCAAGCGATTTCCCTCCTCCCTGCGACGCCGCGTTCGGGACGGACAGGATGGGGAGCGGGCGGAAGGAGACCCCCGGGGGATGGCTTGACACCCGCGCTCGCTCCCCACTAGCTTTCGCGCGGGTTTTCCCCCTTTTTCACGCGACGTTTCGCGTGCGTGTCGCGTCGCTGCTACCTGCTGCCCCGTCTCCTCCGTCGCCGACCCCCTGAGGACCGCCCCGCGATGCCCTTCGCTTTGAGCCCCGAACGCGAGCGCAAGCTCCAGGAGATCCTCGAGCGTTACCCGACCAAGATGGCGGCGACTCTCCCGCTCCTGCACCTCTGCCAGGAACAGGAGGGCTACGTGGGCGACGACGTGATCGCGTTCGTCTCGCAGCGGCTCGACCTGCCGCCGGCGCACGTGAAGGGCGTCGTCACCTTCTACACGCTCTACAACCAGCACCCGGTCGGCAAGCACCAGGTCTGGGTCTGCCGAACGCTGCCCTGCGCGCTCCGCGGCGCCTCGAGGTCATCGAGCACTGCGAGAAGCGGCTCGGCATCAAGTGCGGCGAGACGACGCCCGACGGCAAGGTCACGCTGCGCACGGCCGAGTGCCTCGCGAGCTGCGGCACGGCTCCGATGATGCAGGTGGACCGCGAGTACTACGAGAATCTCACGCGCGAGAGGGTCGACAAGATCCTCTCGAAGCTCCTGGAAAGCTGACCCGACCATGCTCAAGCGCACCGACTACCTGACGCGCACCTACGGCAAGCCCGAGGGCTGGACGCTCGCCGCGTACGAGCGCGATCTCGCCGGCTACCAGGTCGCGCGACGCGTGCTGACGACGATGACCCGCGAGCAGGTGGTCGACGAGGCGAAGAAGGCGAACATCCGCGGCCGCGGCGGCGCCGGCTTCCCCATGGGCGTCAAGTGGAGCTTCATGCCGAAGACCGTCGGCGCGAAGCCGCACTACCTCGTCGTCAACGCCGACGAGGGCGAGCCGGGCACGCACAAGGACCGGACGCTGATGGAGCTCAACCCTCACTCGTGCATCGAGGGGTGCATCATCGGCTGCTACGGCATCGGCGCGCACGTCGCGTACATCTACGTGCGCGACGAGCTTCACCTCTCGAAGGCGCGGCTCGAGGGCGCAATCAAGGAGGCGCGCGCGAAGGGCTACCTCGGCAAGACCCCCTTCGGAAAGGACTATCGCGGTCGAGGTCTACGTGCACTCCGGCGCCGGCGCGTACATCTGCGGCGAGGAGACCTCGATGCTCAACTCGCTCGAGGGCCGGCGCGGCGAGCCGCGCATGAAGCCCCCCTTCCCCGCCAACGCCGGCGCTTTCGGCTGCCCGACTACGGTGAACAACCTCGAGACCATCGCCGCGATACCCACGGCGTTCGGCATGGGGTGCGAAGAGTTCAGCAAGCTCTCGGCCCTGCACGGACATGAGCGACGGCGGCGTTCGCCTCTACGGCGTCAACGGCCACGTGAAGAAGCCGTGCGTCGTCGAGCTCGCGGTGGGCCCGACGCTCAACGAGCTCATCTACGACGTCGGCGGCGGCGTCCTGGGCGACCGCGGCGTCCTCTGCGTCATCCCCGGCGGCTCGTCGACGCCCGTGCTCCGCCCCGAGGAGACCGTGAACGCGCCCGACCCCAAGGCACCGCTCCACGCGTGGCACGGCAAGAGCGTCTTCGACGTGCCGCTCGGCGTCGAGACGATGCGCGGCGTCGGCACGATGCTCGGGACCTGCTGCGTGACCGTCATCGCCGAGGGGACCGACCCGGTCGTGGTGCATGCAGAACCTGATGCAGTTCTACCGCCACGAGTCGTGCGGGCAGTGCACGCCGTGCCGCGAGGGCAGCGCGTGGCTCGACCGCGTCTGCGACAAGCTCCTCGAGGGCAAGCGCCACGATGGCGGAGCTCGACAGCTGCACGACATCGCGAACGGCATCATGGGCAACACCATCTGCGCGTTCGGCGAGGGGACGGCCATGCCCGCGCTCGCCTTCATGCAGAAGTTCCGCAAGGAGTTCGAGGCCTACGTGCGAGGCGAGCGGAAGCGCGCGGACGCGAGGCTCACGCGTGGAGCCCTGGAGCTGAGATGGCCGCGCTCGGGACCGCCTACTTCTACGTCTGCGCGCTCCTCGCCGTCGGCGGGGCCGCTGTCGGTCGTCGCGGCGAAGAACCCGATCCGCGGCGCGATGGGGCTCCTGCTCCTCATCCTGAGCGTCGCGGGGCTCTTCCTCGCGCTGCACGCGCAGTTCCTCGCGGCGATCCAGCTCATCGTCTACGCGGGCGCCATCGTCGTCCTGTTCCTCTTCGTCATCATGCTCCTCGGGCCGAGCGCGTCCACGCCGCGCGATCGGCGCGGCCTCGCGGTGCGCGTCTTCGGCGGCGGCCTCTTCGGCCTCGCGGGCTCGGCGAGCCTCGCGCTCGTGGCGCGCGCCGCCGAGCATGGCGCACCGCGTCCTGCCGATGCCGGTTCCGGACGCGTCCTTCGGCGGGATCGACGCGTTCGGCAGCGTGCTCTTCTCCGACGCGCTCGTGCCGTTCGAGCTCTCGAGCGCGCTTCTCATGGTCGCCGTCGTCGGCGCCATCGCCGTCGCCCGCGGGAGGCAAGGGGCGCACTCGATGTCGCAGGGCGAGCAGGAGATCCGTGGCAGCGGCGCCCACGCAGATCCCCTGCGCGGGCTCCACCCCTCGGGGGTCTTCGCGCACGAGCTTCCGCCGGGCGACGAGCGCGAAGGGGCACTCCGCATGATCCCGGTCGAGCACTACGTCGCTCTTGAGCGCGCTGCTCTTCGTCATCGGCGGCGTCGGGCTTCCTCGTCCGGCGCAACGTGCTCGTCGCGCTGATGAGCATCGAGGTGATGCTCAACGCGGTGAACCTCGCGCTCGTCGCCTACAACCGCTCCCACCTCGCTCGCGGGGTCGCACAGACCTACGGCGGCCAGAGTCACACCGGCCAGGTGCTCGCCTTCTTCATCATCGCGGCCGAGGCCGCGGAGGTCGCGGTCGGACTGGCCATCGTCCTCGCGCTCTTCCGCCTCCGCCGCACCGTCCGGTCCGACGAGGCGGACCTTCTCAGGAACTGAGAGAGAAGCCACTGGGCCCCATCCTCGCTCTTCCCCGCGCACGACTACGCGCTCATCGCCGTCATCCTGGGGATGCCGCTGCTCGGCGCGTTCGTGAACGGCGTCTGGGGCAAGCGGCTCGGCAAGCCCGCCGTGCGGCTGATGGCGCTCTCCGCCGTGGGCCTGAGCTTCGCCGCGTCGATCGTCGCGTTCGCCTCGCTCGTGCACGCGCCGTCGGCCGCCGAGAAGGACGCCGCACGTCAAGCTCGCATGGACCGCGTGGGAGTGGATGCACACGACGGGCGGCCGGCGGGCATGCAGCATCCCCATCGACGTCGAAGTTCAGCATCGACGCAGCTGAGCGGCGTGATGATGCTCGTCGTCACGGGCGTCGGCTTTCTCATCCACCTGTACGCGACGTCGTACATGGCGAAGGACAAGGGGTTCGCGCGCTTCTTCGCGTACATGAACCTCTTCATCTTCTCGATGCTCGTCCTCATCCTCGGGGACAACCTGCCGGTGCTCTTCGTCGGCTGGGAGGGGGTGGGGCTCTGCTCGTACCTCCTCATCGGCTTCTGGTACGAGAACGGCGCGAACGCGGCCGCCGGCAAGAAGGCGTTCATCGCGAACCGCATCGGCGACTTCGGCCTGCTCTGCGCGATGTTCCTGCTCGCGTGGTACACGGGCGCGCTCGACTGGAACGGGATCGCCAACGGCGCGACGAGCCTCGCGAGCCCGTCGGACGCGCTGCGCGTCCACGTCTGGCCGCTCGGCAACGGTACGTACACCGGGCTCGCTTCCTGCAGCCGGGTATTCCAGGCGCATCACACGCTTCCTCAGACATCATGCCGAGAGCGCCGGTGACCATCAGCGCGGCCACGGCGGTGGGGCTCGCGCTCCTGCTCGGCTGCACCGGCAAGAGCGCGCAGATTCCGCTCTACGTGTGGCTCCCCGACGCGATGGCGGGCCCGACGCCGGTCTCCGCGCTCATCCACGCGGCCACGATGGTCACGGCGGGCATCTACCTCATCTGCCGGCTGTCGTTCGTCTTCGTGCTCTCGCCGTTCGTGATGATGCTCATCGCGGTCGTCGGCGCGGCGACGGCGCTCTTCGCGGCGACGATCGCGGTCGTCCAGAACGACATCAAGAAGGTGCTCGCCTACTCCACGGTGAGCCAGCTCGGCTTCATGTTCCTCGGCGTCGGCGTCGGCGCGTTCACGGCGGGCTTCTTCCACGTCTTCACGCACGCGTTCTTCAAGGCCTGCCTGTTCCTCGGCGCGGGCTCGCGTCATCCACGCGATGCACGCGCGCGTCCACGACGACGACGCGGCGCAGGACATCCGCAACATGGGCGGCCTGCGCAAGTGCATGCCGCTGACGCACTGGACGTTCGCCGCGGCGACCGCCGCGATCATCGGTCTCCCGCTCACGAGCGGCTTCTTCTCCAAGGACGAGATCCTCTACCGGGCTTACGTCGATCACACGGTGAACCCGCTCGCCGGCACCTCCATGCTGCGAGGCCACGGTGTCTACGCTCCGCCGGAGTGGATCGGGCCCGCGCTCTACTGGGCCGCGCGTCGCCGCCGCAGCGATGACCGCGTTCTACATGTGCCGCCTCTACTTCCTGACGTTCTGGGGCGACTTCCGGGGCTGGACCGTCGGCCGCCCGTCGCTCTTGGCGCGGCAAGAGCTCGTGGATGCGCGCACGGCGCGGACGCGTCACGACGAAGCGACGACGAGCCCCATCCTCACCACGAAGACCTGTCGACCCCCGGCTACCCTCCGCACGAGTCGCCGTGGCAGATGACCGTGCCGCTCATCGTCCTCGCCACGTTCTCGGTCTTCGCCGGCTTTCTCAACCCGGGCTTCGTCAAGGTCGAGAAGCCGATGGACCACTGGCTCGAGCCGGTGTTCAAGGCGGCGACCGAGGCGTCGCGGTCCACGACGCGCCGGGCCGAGCACCTCGAGTGGCACGCTCGCGCTCGGCGGCATCGGCGCGTTCCTGCTCGGGACCGTGCTCGCGTAGTGGATGTACATCGAGAAGAAGGGCGCGCCGGCCGAGCAGGCCTAGGCGAGGTCGCCCGCTCTCTATAGGCTCCTGCTCGACAAGTGGCGCGTCGACGAGCTCTACGAGGCGACCGTCATCGCCGGCGTCGACTCGCTCGCCGAGACCAGCGCCGCCGTCGATAAGGGCATCGTCGACGGGATCCTCGCGCGCCTGACGGCGCTGCTCGTCGCAGCGTCGGGGACGATCCTGCGCGCATTCCAGAACGGCGTCGTGCAGTGTACGCCGCGACGATGGTGGTCGGGCTCGCGGCCGTCGGATGGTTCTTCACCGTTCCCCACGCCAGCGCGACGGTGGCCGACGCGGGGAACGACGACTACGTCGTCACTGCCGCGCCCGGAGTCGGCTACGCGTACCGCTGGGACGCGGACGGCGACGGCAAGCCCGACAAACCCGACTTCGGGCCGCAGGAGACCCTCAAGGTGCACGTCCTGCCGGGGACCACCACGCTGGTCGCCTTCGAGGTGAAGAACGCCTTCGGATTCGTACGGGCCAAGAAGCTCACCGTCGCGCGGCCGCAAGCGCCGCATCGTCGCTCTCTGTAGAGGGCACAACGAATGTCATCCGCTCTGACCTCGCCCCGCGACAAGAAGACGCGCCCGTTTCCGTTCGGCGCGCCGCTGGTCTTCGGCCTCGGGCTCCTCGCGCTCATCGTCGCGGCCGCCGCCAGGGCTCGTTCGACGGCGCGCTTGCCGGTCCTCGCCGCTGCCATCGTCGCGGCGCTCGTTCCGCGGCGGCACGACTGGAAGGTGCGAGCGACCGTCGCAGTCATCGCTGGACTGCTCGCGCTGTTCGTCGTCCGCGCCTGGCCCGCGGTCGGCCGAGCGGATCGAGGCCGCGCCCCGCGGAGGCAGCCCACCTGCTCTCGTGGATCATCGGGCTGCCCATCGCCGCGCGGTCGCCGTGCTCTTCCTCCCGCGGCAGTCCCCCGGGCTGCTCCGCGGGGTGACGCTTGCCTCGATGCTCGCGACGCTCGCCGTCTCGCTGCCCCTTCTGCGCGTACCGATGGCGCGCGGGCTACCACTTCAACGAGGACGTCGTCTGGCTGCCGCGCTTCGGCATCCACTACCACGTCGCCGTCGACGGCATCTCGCTCTGGCTCGTGCTGCTGACGGCCTTCATCACGCCCATCGCCGCGTACGCGTCGTTCGGCCCGATCCAGACGCGCATCAAGGACTGGTGCTTCGCGCTCCTGCTCCTCGAGGGCGGGATGCTCGGCTCGTTCCTCGCGCTCGACCTCTTCCTCTTCTACGTGTTCTGGGAGCTGATGCTCGTCCCGATGTACGTGATGATCGGCGTCTGGGGCGGCACCAACCGCATCAAGAGCGCGATCAAGTTCTTCCTCTACACGATGTTCGGCTCGGTCCTGATGCTCGGCGCGATCCTCTACGTCGCCTACGCGTACGCGCGGGCGAACGGCGGACAGCCGAGCTTCGACTACTTCGAGCTGCAGCGGCTGATGCTTCCCCGCCACGTGCAGATCTGGCTCTGGGCGGCGTTCACGCTCGCGTTCGTCATCAAGGTGCCGATGTTCCCGGTGCACACGTGGCTGCCGGACGCGCACACGGAGGCGCCGACGGCGGGCTCGCGTGCATCCTGGCCGCCGTGATGCTCAAGATGGGGACGTACGGATACCTGCGCTTCTGCGATGGGACTCTTCCCGGAGGCTAGCGCCGAGTTCGCCGCCAACCTCGCGGGCGTCGCGGTGCTCGGCGGGCATCATCTACGGCGCGCTCTGCGCGTGGAAGCAGGACGGACGTCAAGCGGCTGATCGCGTACTCGTCGGTCGCCCACCTCGGCTACGTCATGCTCGGCCTCTTCGCGCTGACGGCGGCGTCGCTCGAGGGGCGCGTCCTGCAGATGGTCAACCACGGCATCTCGACCGGGATGCTCTTCCTCCTCTTCGGCGTCATCTACGACCGGCGCCACACCCGCCACATCGACGAGTTCGGCGGCCTCGCGAAGCCGATGCCCGTCTACGCGACGCTGTTCGTCATCGCCACGCTGGCGAGCGTGGGCCTGCCGGGCACCAACGGCTTCATCGGCGAGTTCATGGTCATCACCGGCACGTTCGCGTCGAACAAGCTCGGGCACTTCAACGGCGTCCAGGCGGCCGGCGCCGCCTTCGGCGTCATCCTCGGCGCCGTCTACATGCTGATGGTCGTGCAGAAGATGTTCTTCGGCCCCGTGACCAAGAAGGAGAACAAGAAGCTCGAGGACATGAACGCGCCGCGAGCTCGTCGCGCTCGCGCCGCTCGCGATCATGGTCTTCGTCATCGGCCTCTTCCCGAACATCTTCCTGTCGCAGATCAAGGGCGCGGCCGCGCGCGTGCAGGACGACTTCGACGCCCGCGTCATGACGAACCCTGCTCCGCGCTTCTACGACGGCCCCATCAAGCTCGACGCCGCGACGTCCCGAGGCCCCGCCCGACGACGTCCGACGCAGGCACGTCGACGGCGGACGCTCGCTGAGGACAGCCATGTCGATTGCGCTCGCCCTCTCCCCGCTTCTCGTCGTCGGCATCGGCGCGCTGCTCTGATGCTCGTGGAAGCCCTGTCCACGCGGCCGGGGGCCACCAGAGCCCCCCGGGGCTCGCGCTGGGCGCGGCCGTCGTGCTCTTCACCGGGCGCCGCGTTCGCGGCGGCGGTGTGGATGGTCGGCGTCGGCAACGTGGGCGACCTGTCATCGCGTCGCCCCATGGCTCATCCTCGACTCGCTTCACGCTCTTCTTCGACATGCTGCTCTGCCTGGGCGCAGGCATCGCGGCGCTGCTCGCCGGCGGCTACCTCGCTGGAGCACCGCCTCGAGCGCGGCGAGTTCTACGCCCTCCTTCTCTTCGCGACGTTCGGCGCGATGATCCTCGCCGCCGCGGGCGACGCGCTCACGCTCTTCCTCGGGCTCGAGACGATGAGCATCGGCGCGTACGCGATGACGGCCTTCCGACGCTCGAGCCCGCGCTCGGCCGAAGGCGCGCTGAAGTACTTCCTCCTGGGCTCGTTCGCCGCGGCGATCCTCATCTACGGCTTCGCGCTGCTCTACGGCGCGACGGGCCACACGGATCTCGTCGGAATCGGCGCCGCGACCAAGACCGCGGCGGGGCACAATCCCGTGCTCCTGATGGGCGTGGTGCTGGTCCTCGTCGGGCTCGCGTTCAAGGTGAGCGCCGTTCCGTTCCACGCGTGGACACCGGACGCGTACGAGGGCGCGCCCACCCCCGCGACGACGTTCATGGCGGTGGCGGTGAAGGCCGCCGCGTTCGCGATGCTCCTGCGGGTGCTCGTGCTCGCGCTCGGAGAGCGCGGCCTGGGTTTCGTGGGCGAGCGGCTGGCCGCCCGTCATCGCCACGCTCGCCGCTGATCACGATGACCGTCGCGAACCTCATCGCAGGGCGGCAGGAGTCGGTCAAGCGGATGCTGGCGTACTCGAGCATCGCGCACGCGGGCTATCTCCTCGTCGGCGTCACGGCCATGCTGCATGCCCCCTCGCAGGCGGGTGCGAGCGTCCTCTTCTATCTGCTCGCCTACACGGTCTCGACCGCCGGGGCCTTCGGGGCGCTCGTCCTGTGCGGCAGCCGCGGCCGCGAGGCGGTGAGCTACGAGGACCTGGCAGGGATCGGCAGGCGGCACCCCGCGGCGGCGCTGGCCTTCTCGCTCTTCCTCCTCTCGCTCGCCGGCGTGCCCGCCCACGGCAGGCTTCTTCGGCAAGTGGTTCGTGTTCAAGTCGGCGATCGATTCGGGGCTGTACTGGCTGGCCGTCCTCGGCTTCATCAACAGCGTGATCGGCGCCTACTACTACCTCCGCGTGCTCGTTTACATGTACATGCGCGAGCCCGCGGCCGGCGCGCCCGTGGCTGCGCCCATGCGCTCCGGGTACGTGGCTGCGGCGCTTCTGGTCAGCGCGGCCCTCGTGCTCGCCCTGGGCCTCATGCCGACGCGCTACCTCGATGCAGCGGTGCAAGCTGCGGCCTTCGGCGCCGGAGGCTGAGCTGCCCATCGGCTCGCGCGGCGATTGCATCTCACGGACGGAAATGCGCTTCTCCCCCGCCCTCGTCGTCACCCTCGTTGGCAACATTGCCTTCTCCGTTGCCTGCTCCCGCGGGA
Source organism: uncultured delta proteobacterium (assembly GCA_963847465.1). GTDB lineage: Bacteria > Myxococcota_A > Polyangia > Polyangiales > Polyangiaceae > Palsa-1150. Next base: position 71,330 of record CAWKAF010000062.1, read on the forward strand.
ACGCGGAGCCTTCGTCCAGCGCCGGCGATTCGGCGACCACCGCCAAAAAGATCGCGCTGCCGAGGGCGACGGCTCCCGCCATCGGCGTCCCCACGCCCAGCGCCAGCGTCACGGCGATCGTCAATCCCGAGAACCTGCCGCCCTACAGTGGCCCCGTCGGGATCGTCGAGGGGACGGTCTTCGTTCGCGGCCCCGACTCACCGGAGGTTCCAGGCCTCAACGTCAAGAACTGCCCGGCGGCACTCGACACTTACGGCAAGTACTTCCGCGCGGGGCCGGCGCGCGCAGACGGACTGAGGCCACTGGCGGACGCGGTCGTCGTGATCACGGGCTACGCAGGCTACTACCTGCCCGACGGGGCTCAGGCCCAGCAAGTTGCGGTGGGAGCGAACTGCGGATACCGCGAGCGTTCGATCGCGCTTACGTTCGGCCAGCGGCTCGAGGTCGTCAACGACTCGAAGCTGCCCTTCGCCCCCTACATCGACGGCGTCTTCCAGCCCGCGGTCATGATGGCGCCCCCGCAGCGCAACGGCGAGGCCGTGAAGATCTATCCTCCCCGCCCAGGCCACTACGCCCTTCTCGACCAGCTCCAGCCTTTCGTCCGGGTAGACCTCTACGTGCTCAGGCAGTCGCTCCACGCTGTCACCGACCTCAACGGCCATTTCCGTATCGAGGGCGTACCGACCGTGGCCCTGAAGGTCGGCGCAGGGCTGCGAGGCGTCGGGGAGACGCAGAAGGACGTGGAGGTGCGCGCCAACGTTGTCGAGAACGTGGAGCTCGTGCTGACCTTCGCGCCCGGCGACGCTGGGCCGCCTCCGCTTCCGCAGTCGAAGGTGCCGTTCATTCCATAGAGGTGCATTGACGGCCCGGAGGCTAGTAGACGCCCTCACGGGCCATCAGCGCCGCGTGTGCCCGGCGGGCTCCTTCCGAGTCCCCGGACTTCTCCGCCAGACAAAGGGCAGTGGCGGCGAGCAGTGGATCGGCGGGATCGATCGCGAGAAGGGCACCCGCCGCACCTCGATCGACGGGTGAGCCGCTGGCGAGCGTGACGAGGGCGGCCGCCGAGGCGACGACGGGGTCCCAGGCACCGACGCGCGCCAGGGGGGCACCAAGCTCGCGGGCACGCGCGCCCGCTGGCTCCTCGATCGCTAGCGCGAGGTAGGCGTGGCGCGCGTCGAGCGAGCGACGGTCGCCGAGGACGTGAGTGTCCGCGAGCCCCATCGCAGCCAGCTCCACGACGCCGTCCGGCGGGAGCGCGGTCGCCGGCAACGCCCCTCGCGCCACGAGAGCGACAGCGGCGCGGACGACCCGATCGTCGCTGGCGGCGATCCGATCGTGACCGATATGGGTCAGCGACTCGCGGGTCTGGTCCAGAGATGCCACCCGGACGAGCGCCGCGCCAAACGCCACGAGCACCGCACTCGACACAGGGGCGGCATCGCCGTGCGGGCGGAGCGCCGCACCGAGCACATCGCGGCCCTCGGCCACGGCGAGCACCAGACGCGCCCCGAGCGCGGACGGATCGGCGACGGCCATCATCGACACGAGCTCGCGCGCGATCGCCACCTTCCCCGCAAGGAGCGCCCTGGCGGCGGCCTCGTCGAGCGGAACGCGAGCATGCGACGCCCGTATGCGTACCGTCTCGACGTCCCCGCGCCCGATTGCCTCGTCCACCGCGAGGCGACTCGCGAGGGCACGCCGAGACGCGGACAGGGGCTCATCGCTGGCGTCCACGGCAGCGGCGGCGACGGATCGCGCCTCGACCATCTCCCCCACACCCGCCAGCTCCTCCGCCGCCCGGGCCACTGCTTCACGCCTTGACGCATCGAGCGGAGCGATCATCTCGAGGGCTCGCGCCCAGAGCACGACGTCGCCGTGCGACTCCGCCCATCGTGCGAGCGCATCCCACGCAGCAACACGGTCCCGCGACGTCAGCGTCAGCGACACGAGCCGCTCGCGAGTGGCAGCGTCGCGCCCCGCCCCGGCGGCCCGTGCGAGCAACACGATCGCACCGTCTGCCGACGCGTCCAGCTCTGCCGCGCGCATCGCAGCGGCGCGGGATCCCGCTCCGTCTCCCCGTACGAGCGCGCATTGCGCCTTCGCCTCCCACGTCCTTCCAGCGACGTCGTCCGTCGCCAGCGCACGCCGGAAGGCGTCGTCAGCCCGCCGGTCGAGCGGGTCCGCAGCGCATCGCACCGCACCGATGCGGGCCCAGATCTCGGCCCCGCGAGGGTCCAGCTCGGCCGCCACGTCGTACGCCGCGATCGCGCTTCGTAGGTCCCCGCCGGCTTCGGCGATCGCGCCTCGAAGGAACGCCGCGTACGCCTCCGGCTCGATGTAGCGCCCCAACACGGTACGTCCGCCGTACACCCGCTCCACCGGCGGCGTTGAGGCGCAGGCCGTCACGAGCAGCGCAAAGACCAGGGCTCCCTTCATCGCGCGCCGAGAACCCGTGCGAGCGCGCCCACGAACCGGTCGTTCTCGCCGGCCGCGCCGATCGTCACGCGCAAACGGTTCGCCAGGCGTCCTCCCGTCGTATGGAAGCTCCGCACGAGGACGCCGTGTTCGAGGAGCCCGGCGTACACCTCGATCGCGGGTCGCGGTGTCCCGATCCACAGGAAATTTGCGTCGCTGGGCGCCACGTCCACGCCCTCCATCGCGCGCAATGCGGCTGTAACCCGCTCACGCTCACGCACGACGGACGCGACATGCACGCCCACCGCATCCCAGGCCTCGCCAAGCACCGCCGCAGCAGCCGCCTGGCTGGTCGCGCTGACGTTGAACGGCTGGCGCGCCTTGTCGAGTTCGCGTACGAGGGCCTCGTCCGCCTCGAGCCAGCCGACGCGCAGCGCGGCGAGCCCCAGCTTGCTGAGCGTGCGCATCACCGCGAGATTGGGGTAGCGTGCGCGCCATCCGCGGACCGATGTGCCGGCGTAATCGGCGTAGGCCTCGTCCACCACGACCAGCGATTCGCTTGCGGCGTCGAGCACGGCAGTCAACCGATCGTCCTTCATCCGGTTGCTCGTCGGGTTGTTCGGGCTCGCGATGAAGACGATGTTCGGCCGGGTCATCTCGATGGCCCGCTTCATCGACGCGACGTCCAGGTCCCACTCGCGATCGAGCGGCACTTCGATCGGGCGCTGCCCGTGCGCCCGCGCGGTGACCCTGTACATGACGAACGTCGGCGTGAGGGTGAGCACCGTGGCCTGGGGGGCGCCTTCCCGCGCACGGGACATCGCCGTGAGGAGGATCGCGATGACCTCGTCGGACCCCGTTCCCACGAGAAGCTCCTCGGGGCGTGCACCGGCTCGCTCGGCGATGCGCGACTTGAGCTCGCGCATCCGCGCGTCCGGGTAGCGCTCGAGGGCCGTGCGAGCGACGGCGCGGGTGACGGCTTCCCTCACGACGGGCGAGAGGTGGGGTGGCGCCTCGTTCGCATCGAGCCGGACCTGGATGTCAGGGGGGTCCGCCGGCACGTACGAGTGCAGATCCGCGAGCTCCGGACGAAGGAGAGACGACCAGTCGGGCACGACGCCCTTTCGTCTAGCATGGCGCGTGGGTGGCACCGTCATTGCTGTGGGGATGCCCCGGACGCGGGAGGCGGGCACGAATGGCGGCCACGAAGAGCGAATCGAAGGAGACGAGCTTGTGCCACCCTGCGCCAGGGAAGGCGTGGGTGTCGTGCCTTCGCGCGGGCGCGTTGGCGGCCGGGCTGATCCTCGCCACCAGCCGCTGCGGCGCGGGCAGTAGCGACTCCGGCTTCAGCGCGAGTCCCGCCGGCGAAGGCAACGTGGGTGGCGACTTCGGTCCTAGCGACGACGACGGCGGCGGAAGCCTCGCTGTAATGGGTGGGGCGGGGGGGGGATCCAGCGGCGCAGCCGCGCTGCCCGCCGAGACCAAGACCGAAAGCAACTACCAGTCGCCCGTCGCAACCGGCAACGTGGTCTGGATCGCGAACCCAACGAGCGGACTCGTGGCCTACATCGACGCGGCCACGTTCGACGTCTCGACGGTCGAGGCGGGGGACGGGCCCACGTACCTCGCGGCCGTCCCCGACCCCACCGACGACGTCGCGATCGTCCTCAACGTGCTCTCGCAGGACGCCACACTCCTCCGCGATCATCTGGGGACACTGTCCGCCACGACGTTTCCGTCGACCGCCGACGCAAACTCGTGGGCGGTCTCGACGAGCGGGCGCTGGGCGATCGCGTGGACCAACGCGACCCTCATCACGACGACCGATCCCACTCAGGGCTTCCAGGACGTCGCCGTCCTCGACCTCTCGGGTGCGCGCCCGCCGCAGAACCTGTCGGTGGGCTACAGGCCGTCGCAGATCGCATTCTCGGGGGACGAGACGCGCGCCTTTGCGGTGACCCAGGACGGGATCTCCGTCGTCGACCTGCTGGGGGGAACCCAGCCCACCGTCGTCTCGAACTTTCCGTTGAACGCCCCGGTCGCGCAGACCATCGAGGCGACGACGGACGCGTCCTCCCCGGACGGTTCGGTCGAGGCCTCGGTCAGCGGGTCGCAGTCGGACGACGCGGGTACCGGCTCCAGCACGCCCGACGTTTCGTTCACCCCGGACGGGTCGTATGCGCTCGTCCGGACCGACGGAGTCGCTGCGATCACGGTCATCTCGCTCGCGCAGGGTGTCTCGACGGCCGTCCCGCTGCCGTCGCCTCCGACCGATCTGGACATGTCGCCCGACGGGACGTTTGCACTCGCGGTGCTGCGAGACAACTCGGCTGTTGTGACGTTGCCGATCCCGGACATCTTCAACGACCCGACCTCGTTCACGACCACGACGATCACGGGCGAGATCGTGGGCCGCGCGATCATCACGCAGAAGACGGCGAGCGGCCAGTTCGCGCTGCTCTTCACGACCGCGGCGCCGATTGCCAGGCTCACGGTCCTGACGCTGCAGGCGATGCCCACGTACCGCACGATCGTCTTGCACTCGCCGGTGCTCGCGGTGTTTCCGACGGACGACGCACAGAACGCCATCGTGCTGAACTCGGTCACGCCCGATCCGGCGGCGAACGTGGAAGGCGCGTTCAGCATCGTCCCGATCGGAGCCGATCTGCCCGCCAAGATCGTAGGGGTCCCCGCGACGCCCACGGCCGTTGCGCTCGCTCCGACCAGCGATCACGCGCTCATCTCTATCCGTGACGACACGACCAGCACGTGGGGCCTGTACCTGGCGCTCATGCCCTCGCTCGAGGTCGTCAACTACACGCTGGCCAGCCCGCCCATCGCCGTCGGGATCGCGGCCGGGGCTGCGCGCGGGTACGTCGCCCAGGACTACTCCGAGGGGCGCATCACGTTCGTCGACCTGGGCACGGAAGACTGCGACGCGCAGTCGCCGTGCGAACAGGCGCGCACCATCACGGGGTTCGACCTCGGCGCGCGCGTCGTCACGGGGGCCAACCCATGAGCGCATCACGTCTTGCCTTCCTCGGCATCGTCGGCTGCTGTCTGCTGGGCTCCTGCGGCGGACAGCCTCCTTACTGGAGCCACCCAGTCAACGTTTCGGGCAACACGTACGGCCTGGCCGGAGGCGTCGCCATCGTGGACGACGTCGATCACCGCGTCGTCTTCCTCACGGGGGCGTCCGACCAGACACTCGCAGCGCAATCGATAACCATCGGTCACAACTTCACGAGCGCGGCGACGTCCGTCGATGGATCGACGCTCTTCGTCCTGTCATCCGGGGACCCCCCCGGCCAGACATCGAGCGACCAGCCGCCGTCCCTCACCGTCATCCAGGTGAACCCCTCGACCTTCACGGCGAGTCCGAAGGCCTACACGATGGCCGATCCTCTCTCGAACCTGGCGATCGATCCGCTCGGGACCTACGCCGTGGCTTATCAGGGGTCCGGGGCGTCGACGTCCTTCGCGCAGAACCCGAACGAGATCGTGATCTTCGATCTCACCAAGGACTACGCCCCGCAGCCGACTGGCTCGTCGACCACGCCGCCGAACCCGGTGTCCCGCAGCATCCGGAGCTTCGGCGGCACGCCGCAGCAGCTGACGTTCAGCCCGTCGCTCAATCTCCCCGCCAACGCGTCTACAGCAAGCGTCCGGGCCACGGCCCGACGGCTCCTGCTCATCGAGACCAACCTGGACGTGAGCGTCGTAGACCTCACCCACGCCTTCGACCCTCCCGTCGCGCCCGCAACCACCTTCGGCCGGCCGGAGATCACGGTGCAGCTGACGAGCGGGACCGACACGGCGTCGGTCGCTCCCACGGGGCTCGTGGTCGACCCAAACCCCGACGACGGCCGCATCGCATTTTTCACGACGACCGACACGAACGTGTACACCCTCCAGCTCCTCCCCTCGGCCGGCACGCCCAACGATTTCAATCCGCAGATCAATCTGACGGACGTCGGTGGCGGCCCGTCGGACATCCAGTTCGTGCGGACGGATCAGGGGCTCCGCGTGGCCGCGCTGGTCCCGTCGACGTCGAGCGCGGTGCTCATCGAGCCGGATACCAGCGTCACGACGCAGGTCGCGCTGGCCTCGGCGTTCTCGAGCATGTCGCTGGTGACGAACGTCGTCAGCGGCACGTCGTCGAGCACGGACGTCGCTCTGCTCTGGGGAAGCACGGCAACCGGGGTGGCCTCGGGCGTGGCTCTCTGGACGCTCGGCACCACGGTGGGGCAGCCGTATCGCAGCATCGAGGTGCTGCAGATCGCCGCTCCGATCCAGGCCGTCCTCGACGTGCCCGCGCCGAACGACAACCTGAAGGTGCTTGCGACACAACCCGGACAGGGCAGCGGGGACTTCTACATCCTCGATCTCGTTCAGCGGACCGCCAACCCGATCCACACGACGACCTCGCCGCTCTTGACCATCGCCCCCGACGGAATGCGGATGTGGGCCTATGACCAAAGCACCGACCTCGCCCTCATCGACTTCACCACGCTGAACCCGGTGCCCCTCACGACGGATACGCCGATCTCCGTCGTCTACGACATCGCGAACGCCGGCGGTGGGCGGTCTCTTGTCGCGCTCGACGCCGAGGGCACCTTCGGCGCGACGGTGTTCAACGCTCTCTCACCCCAGGCGACCTCGCCGCAAACTACCCCCCGTCGCGATGTCGCACTGCTCCTGGAGGGCCCGTGAAGCTGCTCACCATTCTCTTCTTCATCGCGCCGGCGACCTTCGCGACGGGCGCGCAGGCACAGCTTGCCCAGCCCGCACAGCCGGACACGGTCCACCCCGAGCCGACCGCCCTCACGAGCAACGCCGACCGGCGCGAGGGCTCGTGGCGCATCGAGGCCGGTTACCGGGGCTCCTTCGTCCCAAGCGCCGGCTACGGTCCCTTCTCGAGCAACGAGTACTTCCCGGAGTTCTCGCTGGCCGCGTCGAGGACGCTGTTCGCGCGCGGCCCCTTCTCGTTCGCGCCCGGCCTGGCGTGGGACTTCGGCAGCACCGGCGCGACGGCGCGGGGCGATCCTTCGTCGTTCAGCATGCAACGAATCACCGTTTCGCTGGAGGGTCGGGTGCACCTAGGTCCTTGGGGATATGCGTACCTGCGAGCCGCGCCCGGAGCCGCCATGCAAAAGGCGCAAATCGACGACACCTCTTCGCCCGACCCGCTCGCGAAGTCGCAGTGGCTGTTCGCAACGGACCTCAGCGCCGGTTATGCCTGGCTCCTGTGGCCTCGGTGGGAGCGCTCCGTTCTCGAGCCCCGCCTTTGGCTGCAAGGAGAGGGTGGTTACGGATGGGTGGCCGGGGATCGCCTGGCCCTCGCTCCAGCTCTTCCGTCGGGCAGCACGGAGCGCACGAGCGGAATCGACCTTGGGACCCTCGCCATGCAGGGCGCGTTCTTCCGGATCGCCGCGGCAGTCAGTTTTTAGACTTGACCCCTAGGCGACACGACTCAACGCCGGCGTGCGCTGCCCGCCTCCATGGCGTCGCCTCCAACGATGTCCTCGAGCGCCTCGGCCGCGGGATGAGCCGCATGGCCCTCGGCTTCCCGGAGCTTCTCGCCGATCTCGATGAGCCTGCGCTCGACGCGACCGAATACGCTTGCTGCCGGGAAGCGCCCGCTCTCGTCACGCTCGCCCGCGGGGACGCCCGTGAGAATCTCGATCCCCTGCGCGGCGGTATCGACCGCGTAGAGGTGAAACCGCCCGGACGCCACGGCCTCCGCTACCTCGTCGCGCAGGACGAGGTGCGGTAGGTTCGCGCGAGGCACGAGGACGCCCTGCTCGCCCGTCAGCCCGCGCGCATGCACAGAGGTCGAAGAAGCCCTCGATCTTGGCGCAGACCCCGCCGATCGCCTGCATCTCGCCGAGCTGGTTCACGCTGCCGGTGACGGCGATACCCTGGTCGATCGCGACGTCGGCCAGCGCGCTCAGCACGGCGAAGAGCTCGCTCGAGCTCGCGCTGTCGCCATCGACCTCGCCGTAGCTCTGCTCGAAGGCCAGCTGCGCTCGCAAGCTGAGCGGTCGCTCTTGCCCGAACATGCGGGCGAGGTAGCCGCGGAGGATGGCGACGCCCTTGGTGTGGATGCTGCCGCCGAGCTGCGCCTCGCGCTCGACGTCGATGATCCCCTCGCGTCCGATACCCACGACGGCAGTAATTCGCATCGGCTGCCCGAACTCGACGTCGCCGGCGCTGAAGACGCTGAAGCCCGTTGACGACGCCGGCACGCGAGCCACTGGTGTCGAGCGCGACTTCGCCCCTCAGCGTGATTTCGCGGATGTGGCGCTCGGCGCTCCCGGCACGGTCTCGCCGCTCGAGCCAGGCGCCTTGAATGTCCTGTTTGCCAACGACGCTCACCGGCGGAGGCGCAATGGACGCACGGAACGGACGGGGAGGTACGTGCGTAGCGTCCTCGTCCTCGTTGCCAGCGCGGGGCATGAGGTCGTCCGCGGCTTGCGCGGCAGCTAGAGCGCTCGCGAAGGCCATCGTCTCTTCGAGCGGAGACAGGATGAGCGCCAGCTTGGACCGGTCCCCGGACAGGCGGGTCGCCAGGTCGAGGAGCTCGGCGCGCGCCTCCCTGTCGAAGGCACCCCATTGCCTTTCGCCCGCCATCGCCATGAGGTACGCGTCCAGGGCGGCCAGATTCTTCGGCGACCGGGGGATGATCGGATCCACCTCGACCTTGACGCGGAAGAGCGACGCAAAGTCAGGGTCTGCCTCGAGAAGAGTTGCGTAGAGATCGGGGGGACCGACGAGGACGACGCGCACGTGGACAGGCACGGGCACCGGACGCAGAGACGTCGCGTAGAGCCCCAGCGGGCCGAGCGGATCCTCGGCGCCGATGCGCTGCTCCCGCAAGACTCGCTTCATCCGCTCCCAGATGATCGGGTCGAGAAGCAGGTCGGCCGCGCGCACGACGAGGACCCCACCGCTGGCCTTGTGCAGCGACCCCGCCCTGATGCGAGTGAAGTCGGTCAGGAGCGCGCCGAAGCGGGCACGACGCTCGAGGTAACCGAAGAGGCTCGGGTACGTCGGGTTCGTGTCGTAGATCACCGGCGCGCGGGCCTCGGGCTCGTGCGACACGAGAAGGTTGACCCTGAACCGGTTCAGGCGCGTGGCCAGCTCCGGATCCTCTCGCTCGTCTCGCGACCTCTGCTCACGCTCCTCCTCGTCGTCGACCTCGACCAGGTCGTCCCAGTCCTCGACGAGCGCCTGGCGCACCCGCTCGAGCCACGAACGGATCTCCTCCCCGAGGCCGCCGAATGCTCGCTCTAGCTCCTTGACGGCGGAGTCGATGAGCACGGCGGCGGCCTTGGAGAACGCCTCCTCGCGCGCCGCCTCGAACCTGGCGTTCTGGGCGCGCACGACCTGGGCCGTCTTGTCGACCTCGCGCGTCAGCTTCTCCTCCGACTGGCTGAGCGCTCGCTTCGTCGATTCGTCGAGCACTCCGAACTGCTCGGCGCTCAGCGGCTTTCCGTGCAGGATGGGGAATGTCTGGACTCCGCCGTGCATGGGTCTCACGCCGAATCCGAAGGTCTTGGCGAGAGACTCGAGCTCCACGATGGCCGCTCGGTTCTTCGCCTCGAGCTCGGCGGCGAGCTCGCTCTGCGATCGCTTGAACTCGTCCTCTTCGATGACCGCCGGAATTTCTGCCTGAAGGCGCTCGATGGCGGCGTTCATGTCCTCGACGAGGGCCGGGCCGGCGCCCGCCGGAAGGACGAGCGGGCGAGGAGCTTCGGGGTGGTCGAAGTCGTGGACGTAGACGATGTCTTGGGGCACGGGTCGATTGACGGCGTACTCGCTTCGCGAACCTGACGATGTCGCTCTCGATCATCACTTCGGGCGCGGCGGCGACGAAGACGTGGAAACTTCGCTCTCGCGCGGTGAGGCCGAGAGTGAGGGCGCGTCGGGCCACCGCCGACACGAGCTCGAGCAGGCCGCCGCTCTCTCGCGGTGCGTCCGGCAGGGTTGTGGGATCCGTCCGGACGACGACGTCCTCGAACGAAACCCGATGATGCGCGCGCGCGTCACCTACGGCCGTGTCGCCTGTCGACCCACCGGGCTTCGTGTGTGTTCTCGGCTTTCGGGGTCTCGGCATCGGCAAGGGCGGGCGCTTTTCGAGCTAACCGGCCGCACGCGCCCGCACTCAGTCGCGAACGTCCAACAAACCATTAGCATTTGCTTTCGACCCGCGGGCGGAAGCCCGCTAACATGGCTCTCGCGAATGCCTAGGCTGATCCTCGCAACGGCCGAAGGGCAGCAGGCCATCGATCTGAGGCCAGTCAACAGCCTCGGGCGCCATCCGAACAACACGATCCAGCTCCTCGACAAGATCGTTTCGAAGGAGCACTGCATTCTCGAGGTTCGCGAGGGACGCTTCGTCCTGAGAGACCTCGGCAGCCTGAACGGGACGTACATCAACGGCGAGCGCGTTCGAGGCGAGGCTTGGCTCAAGCACGGAGACGAGATTTCGCTGGGTTCGACACGAGCCCGATACGACGATGGGTCCGGTGTTGCCCTTCCGCTTCCGCCGGTGAGCCCGGGCGCGATCCAGAACCCCGGTCCGGCGCAGTGGCCCCAGCCGGGGGTGATATCCCAATCCCCGCATCCCGCAGCCTCTCCGTATCCGCCGCCGCCTCCGCACCCCTCGCACGCGATGCCAGCCGCGCAGGCTCAGGGCCATCTCGCGACGAGCCCGCACCCCCAGTACCCGTACCCACCGCAAGGCGGGCACGCCCCGTACGGGCAGCATCAGCAGCCCAATCTGACGCCATCGGGCCGGCCGCCTAGTTTCAGCGGCACGCGGGTCGACGTCCTCGACGCAGCTCGTGCGATCGGCACGCAGATCGCCGCCCAGACCAAGGGCTTCCTGCCGTTCGACGCCGTCAGCAACGACCCGAAGCAGCTTCGCCTGGACTACGAGCGCCTCCGCATCACCTGGGAGCTGACGCGCGACATCGGCCTCGAGCGCGACCTCGACAAGCTCCTCGACAAGATTCTCCTCGCGCTCTTCAAGTTCACCAAGGCCGACCGCGGCGTCATCCTCCTGCGCGACGACGACGGGTCGCTGCACCCGCGCGCGGCGCGGCGTCGCGACGGTACCGAGGCTCCCATCCAGATAAGCTCGACGATCCTCAATCACGTCATCAAGGAGCGGGCCAGCGTCCTCACGCACGACGCTTCGATGGACTTCGCGTCGTCGAAAGGCAAATCGATGATCCTGAACCGGATCTCGAGCGCGATGGTCGTCCCGCTGGTGCACGAGAAAGAGAAGGAGGTGCTGGGCGCGGTCTGGCTCGACGCCGAGTCCCTCGCCCAGTTTCAGCCGAAGGACCTCGAGATCATCACGTCCGTCGCGGGACAGGCGGCGATGTTCATCGAGAACACGATTCTCGCGAAGAAGGTCGAGCAGGAGATCGTCCTCCGCGATCGCTTCGCCCGCCTGGTAGCGCCGAACGTGGCCGATCAGATGATCAGCGGCAAGCTCGAGGTCAAGAAGGGCGGCCAGCTCGCAGGAGCTGACCGTGTTCAACAGCGACATCCGCGGCTTCACGGCGATGAGCGAGGGGACATCCGCCGAGACCATCGTCGAGATGCTGAACGAGTACTTCGAGCTGATGGTCGAGACGCTCTTCAAGTACGAGGGCACGCTCGACAAGTTCATGGGCGACGGCATCATGGCCTTCTGGGGCGCCCCGCTCGCACATCCGGACGATCCGATTCGCTGCGTTCAATGCGCGATCGATCAGATGGAGGTGCTGGGTCGCTTCAACCGCGAACGCATCGCCAGCGGGAAGCATCCGCTCGCGGTCGGGGTGGGCATCCACACGGGGCCCGGTGTCGTCGGGTACGTCGGCAGCTCGAAGGCGCTCTCGTACACGGTCATCGGCGACACGGCGAACACGAGCGCGCGCCTCTGCGGTAGCGCGGCCTCCGGACAGATCGTGATTAGCGAAAGCACGCTGGCCTGCATCGGTGGGCGCTTCGACATCGAAGAGATCGAGAGTCAGTCCCTGAAGGGCAAGGAGAAGCCCATGCGCAGGTTCAACGTTCTGCGCGAGAGGACGAACGTAGCCAAGGTGGGCTGACAAATGGCCGCCCCCGGTTTCGTGCTGCCCTTCGAAAAGCCCGTAGTCGAGCTGGTCGCGCGGGTGCGCGAGCTGCGCGAGCTCGCGAGGAGTGACGCTGCGCTCGAGCCGGAGCTCCGACGCCTTGAGGACAAGGCCGCCAAGCTCGCGCGCGAGCTCTTCGCTGAGCTGACCCCCTGGCAGAAGGTCCAGCTCTCGCGGCATCCCAATCGGCCCTACACCCTCGACTACGTCGCACGCATCTTCGAGGACTTCGTCGAGCTGCACGGCGACCGGACGTTCGGCGACGACGCCGCGATCGTCGCTGGGCTCGCTCGCTTTCACGGGCGCTCGGTCGCGGTCGTGGGCCATCAGAAGGGTCGCGGCGCAAAGGACAACGTGAAGCGCAACTTCGGCATGCCCCACCCCGAAGGGTACCGTAAGGCCCTTCGCGTCTACGAGATGGCCAGCCGCTTCGGACTACCCGTTCTCACGCTCATCGACACGCCCGGAGCGTACCCAGGCGTCGGCGCCGAAGAGCGGGGACAAGCCAGGCGATCGGCGCCTGTCTCGCGGCGATGTCGCGTGCGCGTGTCCCGATCATCGCTACGATCATCGGGGAAGGTGGAAGCGGAGGCGCGCTGGCGCTCGGTGTCGCGAACCGCGTCCTCGTGCTCGAGTACGGAACCTACAGCGTCATCGCCCCCGAGGGTTGCGCCTCCATCCTCTGGAAGGACGGGAGTAGGAAGGACGAAGCCGCGGCGCGGCTGAAGATGACCGCGCCAGACCTGCTTCGTCTCGGAGCCGTCGACTCGATCGTCGAGGAGCCTGCGGGCGGCGCACAGCAGGATCACGACGGCGCGGCGAGCCAAGTCGACGCCGCGATTGCCGGCACGCTGCGCGAGCTGGACGCGATGACTGCGGACGAGCTGGTAGACGACCGCTACCGCCGTTTCCGCAAGATCGGCGCGTTCGTCGCCTGAACCGAGAAGGGGATGTGATACTTCTCGATCATGAGCGCCAGTATCTCGCTCGATGGGAAGGTCGCCATCGTCACGGGCGGGAGCCGTGGTCTCGGCGAGGCCATCGCCCAGACCTTCGTGGCTCACGGGGCTAGCGTCGATCATCGCGTCCCGCAAGCTGGACGGCGTGACCGCGGTCGCCGACTCGATTGCGAAGGAGCACGGCGCGGATAGGGTCGTCGCGCTGGCGGCTCACGCCGGCAAGGAGGCCGACTGCGTAAGGCTCGTCGCCGAGGCCGTAGCCCGCTTCGGCAAGGTCGACATTCTGGTGAACAATGCGGGGACGAACCCGCACTTCGGGCCGCTCCTCGGCGCCGATGCGGGCGCCTGGGACAAGACCTTCGAGGTAAACCTCAAGGGGTACTTCTGGTGTGCCCGCGAGGTGGCCAACCATTGCGTGGCTCGCCGGGCCCCGGGTGCGATAGTCAGCGTGGCCAGCGTCGCGGCACTGGTTGGTTCTCCCATGCAGGGCGTCTACGCGATGACGAAGGCAGCGGTGATCTCGATGACGAAGACGCTCGCGGTCGAGCTTGCTCCGTCAAAGATCCGCGTGAACGCCATCGCTCCAGGCTTCGTCGATACTCGCCTGGCCAGCGCGATCCTGAAGAACGACGCGCTGCTCAAGCATGTGCTCGACCGCACGCCCATGGGCCGCTATGGGACGCCCGACGAGATAGCTGGCGGTGCACTCTACTTGGCCAGTGATTCGGCAAGTTTCATGACAGGTCATACACTTGTGATCGACGGAGGGTTGACGATCGTATAAGAGCGGGAGCCCGGAGAACGGGTCCGCCGGGCGGGAAGTGGGCATGGAGGCTGGTCAGACGATAGCGGGTAAATACCGCCTGAATCTCCTGCTCGGAACGGGCGGGATGGCCTCCGTTTGGTCGGCGACGAACGTCTTCACCGAGCGCGAGTTCGCGATGAAGTTCATGCTCCCCCAGGTGGCGCGCACGCCGGAGGCCGCTCGCCGGTTCCTGCTCGAGGCAAAAGTCAGCGCCCGCATCAACCATCCGAACATCATCGAGGTCATCGACGTCGGCCAGGCGGAGGACGGGTCGCTCTTCCTCGTTATGGAGCTCTTGACGGGCGCGTCGCTCGACGTCGGAGTGCGGCAGCAGAAGCCGCCGATGCTCGTCTACGAGTTCATGCTCATCATGGGCGAGGTCGCACAAGCGCTCGCCGCGGCGCACCGCAGCGGCGTCATCCACCGCGATCTGAAGCCCACGAACATGTTCCTGCACAAGGACCGCGATGGCCGTGTCGTGCCGAAGATCCTCGACTTCGGCGTCAGCAAGATCCTCGAAGACGAGAAGAACACCGCGCTGACGATCGTCGGCACCGTCCTCGGGTCGCCGCTCTACATGAGTCCCGAGCAGGCGATGGGAGCCGAAGGGATCGACGGTCGCACCGACATCTTCGCGTTCGGCGCGATCCTGTTCGAGGCGCTCTCGGGACAGCGGGCCTTCGACGCGCCAAACTTCAACGCTCTCATCGTGACGATTGCGACCACGCAACCGAAGAACATCGACGACGTCGCGCCGCAGCTGCCCGAGCCGCTGCGCGCACTCATCCGCGACTGCATCATCACCGACAAGGCGAAGCGCCTGGACTCGTTCGACCGGATCGTGGAGCGGCTCGATGCGATGATGCCGGAGCTCGCAAAGGCGGACGTACGCCTCCCCTCGACGGACGGTGACGCGGACGCCACGGGCCCGTTGGTGCGCCAGAGTGAACGGCCGCCACCGCCCTCCCCTGCTCCGGACACGCAGGCTCATTCGCCATCGGTTGTCGTCGCGCACTTGTCCAACCCGCCTCCCCCCACCGCGACCACCGTCACGACCCCGAGCGCGAAGGTGCTGCTCGAGAAGGCTCATGCATCCAGACCCTGGCTGCCTCGCCAGCTGCCGCGAGGGCCAACGGGGCTCGTGGTGGGCGTCGGCGGCTTATTGGGAGTGGTCGCTTTGGTCGTCGGCGTGGCGGCCGCATTCGGTGGCGGCGGCACGAGCGCCTCGGAATCAAGTATGGGGTCCGCGGTGTCGGCCACGTCGGGAGGCGCGGCGGCGCCCAAGATTGGTGCTCCTGCCATCGCCAGGAGCGTCGAGCCCAGCGGCGTCCCGGTCATCTCGGTCGACTCGTTGCCGGTTGCCCCCCGGGGGGCGTCGACCGCCAAGGGACGTCTGTCGGTCGTCTCCAACCCGGGCTCCTGCTCAGTCTCGGTCGACGGGATTCCCCACGGAGCGACGCCCCTGCCCACCTTCGAGGTGGGCGCGGGCCCGCACAGGATCGAATGCGTGCCGCCGAATGGCAAGGCCAAGAGCGCGAACGTGATCGTCTCCGAGGGCGGAGCGGCGCACTACAACTTCGCGCTCGACGAATGAGCCCGCGGGGCGCTCATCCCGTGCCAAAGGTTCACGCTCGGTCCGGTCACGAGGCCCTTGAGATCGCGATCGCACAGGCATGCCTCGGCAAGCACGAAGGCGAGCGCATGGTCTCGGATCTTCGCGGCCTCCTCGAGGGAAGCGGCGTCCTCGCCGAGGACGTAGAAGCAATCCTCGCTGCACCCGCTCGTCTTGCAATCTATCGCCGCCTCGTACGAAACGGGCTGTCGGCGGTCATGCTCCGCATGCTGCCCCGGACGCGCGCGCGCTTGAACGCGGCGTGCGACGATCGCTTCGACTTCGACTTCGCCCGGTTCGTGGACGAGGTGGGGCCACGCACCCATTACTTGCGTGACGTCCCGGGCGAACTCTTCGCGTGGGCCGAGCCTCGATGGCGGGCCGACCCGAAGGTACCGGCGTACCTCCCCGACCTTGCCACCCACGAGCTCGCACACTTCTCGATCGCCTCCTCCGCGGCCCCGGACACGGTGCCATCGGTCGGGGAGGTCTCGCTGGACAGGCCGCTCGCCTTCTCTGGTACGACCCGGCTCCTCCGGTACGGCTGGGCTGTGCACGAGTTGCCCGCAGACGAGTCGTCACGCGACGAACCTGTGCGACGCGACGTCAGTTTGCTCGGCTACCGGGGTGCGAGCAGCGCCGTTCGTTGGCTAGAGCTCACCTCCCTTGCCGCGTCCATCGTCGAAAGGCTCTTGTCGGGTGAGCCGCTGGGCGTTGCCGTCGAGCGCGCGTGCGCCCAGCGGAGCGTCGGCGCGCCCACCGTCCGCGAAGACATCGTGAAGCTCCTCGCTGACCTCGGCGCGCGCGGCGTCGTGCTCGGTGCGCGCGTGGACTGAGTCACGCTCGCTCCCAGATCGCGCGAATGCGGGCGATCTCAGCGAGAAGCTCGTCGAAGCTGGGAATGTTCTGATCGCGCTCGAGCAACACCGGCACGCGGCCCGTGCGCGTGAGGACCCGATCGAGCAGGCCGAGAACCGGGTCGGATACGTCGGCACCGTGCGTGTCGATGACCACGGCGTCCGCGGCGCCTGCGGGGCACGACTCGCCGATGCCGGCGTCTCCGCCAGCGAACCACTCGTGCCCGGCGACATGGATTTGCACGACGCTGTCCAGCGGCGCATCGCGCATCCACTCGTCGACGTCGAACCCGAAGTTGATCGAGTTGACGTAGGCATTGTTCACGTCGAGCACGAGTCCGCAGTCGGCCGCGTCGCAAACCCTTGACAGGAACTCCGCTTCGCCCATCTCCGCGCGACCGGGGTGCCAGTAGTAGCTGATGTTCTCGATCGCGAGCGGCAATCCGATGGCGTCCCTTGCGCGGCAGATGCGCTCTGCAATGCGCGGCACGCTCGAGATCTTGAACGCGACGGGTAAGAGTTCGTGGAGAACCCTGCCGCCGACCGCGCCGAAGCACATGTGGTCCGAATGCCACGGCGTACGGAGGGTTGCGAGAGTTGCAGTGAGGTCTCGGAGGTATGCCTCGTCGAGCGGATCGCTGCCCCCCAGCGACATCGTGAGGCCGTGGGTGACGACCGGGTAGCGCTCGGCGATCCATCCGAGCCGAGCCGGTTGCATCCCCCCCCTTCGCATGTAGTTCTCGGGCGAGACCTCGAGAAAATCGATGGCAGGGAGCTCCGCACCCTGGGCCTCCGCAGCCGCAGTGCCGTCGACCAGCGCGTCGAGGAACTCCCAGCGCAGGCCAAGGCCGACGCCGTGGATCGTCACAAGATCTTTTTCTTCGAATCGCCCGAGCAGGTCCCGGCGCCGCAGCTTGCTTCACCCGCCGAGGATTTCGGCGCGATTCCAGCCTTCCTTGCCACAGACTTTGTCGGCACCTTTGCGGGAGCGACCGACGCGGCGGGTGCAGCGGAAGCGCTGGACGCGGCTACCGCACTCGTTGACGGAGTCGTGGTCGCCGCGGCGCTTGACGCCGGGCTGGTGGAAGCCGCAGCGCTGGTCGCAGGCGCCGGGTCTGCCTTCGCGCCGCATGCCTTCGCCGAGCAAGACGCGTTTCCCGATCCGGCAGGCGCCGCGGCGGTGGCCGGGACCTCCGTTGCGTTCACTGGCTGCGGCTCGTTACCGCCACACGCCACGAGGGCGCTCGTGCCGAGCACGGCGAGGACGGCGGTCAGGTTCTCGATCGACAGATTGGGTCGCATGGCTCTCTCCTACGAATGCTCTGGATCAATTGGCGGGCGTGGCTTGGAGGTCGACGCTAACATCCGCGGCGTCGGCCACCTTCGCGATCAAGTTGGTGGTCCACGAAAGCACCTGGCCTGCGGGGTCGCGCGGCCGCACATCGTGTTCCTTGAGCACCACGGACATCGGTCGCTGCGTCTTGATCTCGATCCGTGTCGGCTTCAAATCGGCCGGGGCGCCGGGGGGGTAGTGGAAGGCGACATCCACGACGCTGTCTCTGGGAACCTTGTGGCCGTGCACGAGAAGCTCGCCATGTACCGTCATCGAAACGGTGCGCACGTCGTCCGGGGGGATCCTCGCAGGAGCGACTTTCGTCACATCCTTCGCGCCCAGGCCGTCGATGGAACGAATCGCGAACTCGGCCCAGCGCATGTCCTCGTTGACCTTGTCACCTACAACGACCTCGAGCCACGTTCGGGCGTGCTTCGTTTGAGTCGCGTCGTGATCGTCGCCGAACGTCTTCGTCTCGAAGGTTGAGAGATCGACGCGCACTAACCCGCGCGACTGGCCGAGGTCGGTCGGCGCGACCTCGAGTGTGCCCGCCGCCGCCGTGGTATCCCCCTTGATGTGCTCCTTCAGCCCCGGAAGGTCGACTTGCGTCGTGCTCTTCGGGTCGATGGCATAGTGCCACAAGGCGACCGAGGCGTCGGATTCGGAGGCCGCGAGCGAGGTGGCCGCCGGCGCGAGATTGCCCGAAGCGCTCTTTTTCCCGCACGCCACGACGAGGGCCAGAACTGTTGCGGCGAGGGCAGTCGAATGGCGCATCGGACGAACGCTTGGTTCCTTCGGACGGGTCGCGAGCAAGGCTACGCAGCTCGTGGCCTACCGTTACGCGAAAAGGGAGCTCTTGACGAGCCTCTGCCGAACGCTTCAGGGCGTGCCGGCGCCCTGGCGCGATGACTGGAGCCACCCTGGGGAATTGAACCCCAGACCTACGGTTTACGAAACCGTTGCTCTACCCCTGAGCTAGGGTGGCGAAAGGGCGCCGGAAGATACCTATCGGCACCTCCGAGTCAAGGAGGGCCCTCGCGTCGCTGCCCGCTCACCGCTGCTTTTCTCGTTGCTTCTCCCTCGGCGCGGCCTTCGCGCCCGGTCGAGTGGCGGCGGTCTGGGGAGCCACGAAAGGCGCGGGCGGAGGATGGCGGGCGGACCACGCCTCGTCGACCTGTTCGAGCGCCCGGCGAGCGAGCACGCGCGCTGCCTGGCCGTCGCGTGCCTTGATGAGATCGATGACGGACGGATAGAGCGCCGCCGCCCTCGCGCAGTCATCGTAGAGGACGGCGACTAGCTGCGGGTGCTCGTCCGGCCACCGGGCGAACGTGTTCATGAAAAGCTCCAACCCGACGTTGCGTGCCGCCTTGCAGACGGCCCGCATGAAAGCGAGGTCGGCGCGGGCAAACGCGAGCGGGTCGTCCACGTGCTCATTGAGAACCTGGACGCACGTGGCGATGGCGTCCAGGTCTTGCTCCGTGTGACGCTCGGCTGCGAGAGCCACCGCCTCCGCTGCGAGTATCCGTCTTATCTCGAGCGCGCTACGGACGAGGTCGTGCCAGGCGGGGTCCATGAACCTGCGCCCGCGCAGCAGGGTCCCCAGCATCTCGAGACCCGCCCGCTCGCGCCAGGAGGCGACGACCGTGCCGGCGCCGTGCCTCGTCGTGATGAGCCCAAGGGCCTCTAGCCTCGCGAGCGACGCTCGCAGCGTCAGGCGGTTCACGCCGAGCGCCAGGGAGAGCTCGCGCTCGGACGGCAGGTGCGTTCCAGGCCGAAGGCGACCCGACAGGATCTCTCCCCGCAGGCGGTCGGCAACGGCGTCGACCACGCTCTGACGAGCGATCGGCGCCAGCGTCGCGAGGGTCTGGAACTCATCGGGGCCGACAGGGCTCGGGGGGCGTGACGAGTCGTCCGACATGGCTCTCCTCTGTTGGTTCAACCAGTTTACAGTTCCGCCGCCCGTGCGCAAGAGGGTACGCAGCAAATGGGACTACGCGGTCCCTCGTCCTCGCTCCACCCCCCCAAACGGGCGCGTGTAAGTTTGCGAGCCAGAAGAATGATCGACCTCCGCAGCGACACGGTGACCAGGCCCAGCGAAGCGATGCGCGAGGCCATGGCGCGCGCAGAGGTGGGCGACGACGTGTTCGGCGACGATCCCACCGCCCGGGCGCTCGAGGAGGAGATCGCGCGGATCACGGACAAGGAAGCGGCGTTGTTCGTCACGAGCGGTACGATGGGGAACCAGCTCGCGATCGCGACGCAGACCCACCCTGGCGACGAGGTCATCGTCGGCGAGGGCGCGCATCCCATCCACTACGAGGGCGCGGCGGGGGCCGCGCTGAGCGGAGTGCAGTTCGGCGTCGCCGGTCGAGGCGGATTCTTTACGGCTGACGAGATGGAGGCCGCCCGCGAGCCGCGCGTCTACTGGGCCCCGCGCACCTCGCTGGTGGCGATCGAGAACACGCACAACCGCTCGGGAGGGCGTGTCTGGCCGGCGGCACAAGCAAGAGCTGTGGCGGAGCGAGCCCACGCGCTGGGACACGCCGTCCACCTCGACGGCGCGCGAGTCTGGAATGCGAGCGTTGCGAGCGGAATCGACGTCGCATCAATCTGCGCGCCGTTCGATACGGTGAGCGTTTGCTTCTCGAAGGGGCTCGGCGCCCCGGTGGGTAGCGCGCTATGCGGCTCGCACGCGGTTGTCGAAGAGGCACGGCGGCTGCGCAAACGGTGGGGCGGCGGGATGAGGCAGGCGGGTATCCTCGCCGCCGGAGCCCTTCACGCACTCGCTCACAACAGGAAGCGACTTGCGGACGACCACGCCAACGCGAGCGCTCTCGCCGAGAAGCTTGCCGGCATCCGTGGAATTCGCGTCGATGCTGCAGCGGTGGAGACGAACATCGTGAACATCGAGACCGACGTTCCGGCCGACGAGATGGCCCGTCACGCGAGGTTGCTGGGACTGGCTATTCATTCGTCCGGGCCCACCCGACTAAGGGCCGTTACTCACCTCGACGTCTCACGAGCAGACGTCGATGAGGCCGCGCAGATCCTCGCCATCGCGCTCGACCGGGTGAGGGGGCGACAATGAGCCGCCTGGACCGCCGGAGGAGGCTGCGCCTTTTTGCCTTCGTTCGTTTGCGTCTTCCCGTCGTCGCGCTCTGTCTGGAGGGTTGCGCGCCGTCGCGAGGGGCCGCATACGAGGCGTCGTTCGCCAAGGCGCAGCGTGCCGAGGGTGCAGGACGGTTTGCGGAAGCGACGGCGAGTTACGACGCCGCTGCGAGCTCCGCCAGGCGTAAGCGCGACCGCGACCAAGCACGTTGGGACGCGGCCGAGATGGAGGTGCGAGCCGCAAACATCGCCGATGCTCTGTCCCGTCTCGACGCCATCGCGACCGACCCGACGAGCGAGCATCAGGCTGAAGCCGCGTACCACTCGGCCCGACTGCGCATCGAGCACGGCAAGGAGGACGTCGGATGGCGCTCGATGGAGCAAGTGCCGCGCCGGTTTTCGTCGCACGGCGTGGCCTACGTCGCGATCCGTCATCTGGTCGCCCACGCGGACGAACGAGGGCTACGCGAGGGCGTTGCGGAGATTCATTCCCTCGACCACGATCTCGAGACGACCGAGCTCGCCCAGCTGCTCGCTTTTCTGGAAGCAGAACACGTGGAAGGCCTCGGCGACGACGCCGGCGCGCGCGATGCCTACCTGCGCATCGCCGATCGATGGCCCTACCCCTTCGGAGGATTCTTCGACGATGCGCTCTGGCGGGCGAGCGCGTTAGACGAAAAGCTCGGACGCTATTCGCAGGCGGTCGATGACCTCGAGCGAATGGTGAAGGAGCGGGAGACGACGACGATCGTAGGGACCTACGAACGGCCGCAATACGTGCCCGCAATGCTCCGCATCGGCCAACTGTATCGCGATCGCTTGCACGACCACGTCAGAGCGCGAGCCGCGTTTCACCGCCTCTACACCGATTTCGCCAACTCCGACAAACGCGACGACGCCCTCTGGCTCGAGGCGTCGCTCTGCCGCACGGACGGAGATACCGTCGTCGCCTGCCAGCGGCTGGCCACACTGGTGCACGACTTTCCCGACAGTCGCTTCGTTCCTTGTGCGGTCGACGACTGCGTCGGACTCGAGCGGCCGGCCAAGAGCACGGCGCCCCGCGAATGTCACCCGTACATCCGTCGAGGTCAGGGGCCTTCTTCGTCCCCCTCTTCTTCCTCTTCTTCGTCCTCGTCGCCTTCGTCGTCCTCGTCGAACTCTTCCTCTTCGTAGTCCGTTGCCTCGTCCTCGGCTTCTTCCTCGCCCTCGGCCTCGACCGCGCCGCGTTTTTCGAACTTCAGATCGACCCCGATGTCCCCCAGCTGGGTGTCGAGAAGCTCGATGAGCTCGTCGGCGTCGTCGCCTGACCACTCGTCGAGCAAGTCGGTCAAGAACTCGAAGAAATCGCCGCTATCCAAGCGGCGCTCGATCTCCTCGACCTGCTCTTCGGTGAATGCCTCGAGAACGTCCTCGCGAAGCGTCTCGATGTCGCCCTCCTCGATCGCGTCTTGCGCCGACAAGCGGATCTGACGGACGGCTCGTTTATCGAGGTAGATCTCCATCGCTGCGCTCGTTCTCCGAGCTATGCGAACCAGGCTGGGTGTGTCAACGTCCGCGTGCGATGCTCGCCAGCGTGAGCCGGTTCTCAAAGACCGTCGCACGGGCAGCCGCCGGGGTCCTGGCCTGCTCACTCGGACTCCCCTCGCCGCCCGCACTGGCGGACGAGGCCGCGGTCGCGGCCGAGGTGGAGGCAGTTGTCAGCCCTCCAGTCCCCCAACGCGCGTTCCTCCAATACGGCGTCGCGTTCACCGTGGAAGGAGTGGCCTCGTCTGGGCCAATCTGCGATAACCCAGGCAACCCGTGCATTCTCGGCTCGGGGGGTGGCGTCGCCGTGCGTGTCGGCTGGCGCCCGTCCGAGCGCCTGTACCTCGGCGGGGCCTATGAGCTCACGAAGCAGGAATCGGACAAGCTCTACCAGCTCGGCATCCTTCAACAGGCGCGTGGCGAGCTTCGCGAATACATTCCGACGGGGCACCGCACCACTCCCTTCGCGCTTCTCGGCGTCGGCCTTGCGGGATACGGAAACGAGTGGTCGATCGCCACGTGGGGTCCTACCGCGACCGTCGGCGCCGGGCTGGAGGTCGAGGTGTCCGGAGGCCTCTTGCTCGACGTCTCACTCGCCTACAGGCCGCTCTACCTTCAGCGCTTCGTCGACTCGAGCACGCTGTCGCACGACGCCGGCATCGCCCAGTTCGTAGGGTTCGAGCTGGCCGTAGAGGCGCAGGAGGCGCTTTGAGGGTACCCAGGGCGCCGGCAGCTTGACTGTTGACCGCGCGCCGTTGTCCCATCGTCTCACGTGATTTGCACCACGTGCGGCCGAGACAATCCGAGTCATCTCGTCTTCTGCCAGGAGTGTGGTCAGAGGCTCGCTCCGCGCGTGGTGGCGCCCACGCCGCCGCTTGGGGTGCCTCCAGCCGCGCTTGGCTCGCCGTCTCCGCTCGCCGCGACGGCCCTGGCACCCATTGATGCCATTCGACGGCCCACGCCCTTACCGCAGCGGCCTCCGGCTCCTCAGATCAGCTTCGGCTCCCGTGCCGACGCCCCCCCCGCGCTCCAAGTCGAGCCGGGCCAGGTTGGCTGCCCCAACTGCGGAAGCAGCAATCAACCGAGCGTTCGCTTCTGCGTCGCGTGTGGATACCTCATGACTCCTGCTGCGATCACTCCTGGGACGCCTCCGCCTGCGGCCGGCGCCCCGCGGGCCTCCAACCGGGGGCCAACCGGAACGGTGGACCTGAGCGCCACGGCTGCCTCACCGGGCCTCGCTGCCGACGTGCCGGAACGCGCGTCGCCGGCCGCCATCGCGCCGGCACGAGTGGTCGAGTTCGGCGCAACGGGATTGGCCGCGGCGCCACGGTTCTGTCCTCGCTGCCGCGCACCGTCCGATGGAAGCGCGCAGTTCTGCAGGCTTTGCGGCTCCCCGCTGGCCGAGCCGGCCGCTTCTGCGCCCCGTCCCGGAACTCCCGCCAGTCCTCCCGTGGTCTCCTTCGCACCAGTACCCGCGGTCATCCCGTCTGCGGTGCCGAGACCACCCCACGCGCCGTTTCCTGCGACGCCTGGGCCGGGGGCAACAGTTTCGACAGGGTCAATGCTCGTCCCAAGCGCTCGCCTCGTCCTCGTAGGCCGCGACGGCAACGAGGGCCTCACGTATGGAGTGGGCGAAGCGACCGACATCGGACGGACCGAAGGTACCGTGCTACTTGGCGAAGACCGTTACGTCTCGCCGCGTCACGCGCGCATCGCGTTCCGCGCAGGATCTTACTTCCTTCGGGACCTTGGGAGCACGAACGGCGTCTTCTTTCGCATCCCCTTTCGAAGCGGTCTAGGATCAGCAAGAGAAGAGCGCGGGGCAGCAGACAATAAGTCCAGCGATTCCGAGCAGCCGCTCGAGGATCAAGACTTGTTCTTGGTAGGACAACAGGTGCTAAGGTTTGAGGTTGTGAAAGACGCGGAGGAGGGCTTCGGCGTGGCGTCCGACAACGGGACGCTTCTCTTCGGAACGCCGGCGACGCCGCGGTTCGCCCGGCTCGCCCAGCGGACCGTGGAGGGCGTGGTGCGCGACGTCTTCAACGTCCGCAAGGCCGAGACGGTCCTCGGCCGTGAGAGCGGGGACATCGTGTTCCCGGACGATCCGTTTCTCTCTCGAAGGCACGCGATCCTCCGCGTCCACGGTACGGGGCTCGGATCGAACGCTCCCCCCCGCCGCTTTACCCTTTCCGATCTGGGCTCCTCCAACGGAACCTTCCTCAAGGTCCACACGGAGATCCATTTGCGTCACGGAGACCATTTCCGTATCGGCCAGCAGCTGTTTCGCTTTGACCTCGACGGGGCCAAGAACAGCGCATGAGCATGGAGACACGCGCGTGACGCAGCCCGAGATGCCGAGCTCCGCGCCCATCGCCAGCGGCTCCAACGGAACCTCGACGGCAAAAGGAGAGATCCGGGTCAAGCTGTTCGCGAGGACGGACGTTGGTCAGATCCGCGAACACAACGAGGACAATTTTCTCGTGGCAGACCTCACGCGCAAGTCGCGCGGACTGCTCGAGGCAAACCGATCCGGGGCGCTGGGTCCCCACGGCTCGCTATTTGCGGTGTGCGACGGCATGGGCGGCGCAGCAGCCGGCGAGATCGCGAGCCAGCTGGCGGTCGACATCGTCTACGAGCGAATGGTCGAGGGGCTGCTTGAGGGAGAACCACTCTCCCGAGACGAGCTCGCGCGCCGTCTGGTGCGGGCCATCGAGGCAGCGGGGCTGCGAATCTTCCAGGAGGCTAAACTCGACCGCACCCGCCGCGGGATGGGAACGACGGTCACCGCAGCCGCTCTGGTCGACGACCATCTCTTCTTTGCACAGGTTGGCGATTCACGCGGCTACCTCCTTAGGCAAGGTAACCTCGTCCAGCTGACGCGTGACCAATCCCTTGTCAATCAGCTCATCGAGGCAGGGCAGCTCACCGAAGAGGAAGCTGAGACGTTCGAACACAACAACATCATCCTGCAGGCCCTTGGCACCGCAGACACCGTGCAGGTCGACCTGACCTACTGCGAGCTCCGGAAGGGCGACAAGCTTCTCCTTTGCTCCGACGGCCTCAGCGGGATGGTGAGGTTCGAGGACATTCGCGAAGCTCTTCGATCGATGCCGGAGCCCATCGACGCGTGCAAGTCACTGACCGAACGCGCCAACCAGGCCGGGGGCCATGACAACATCACCGTCATCGTCGCCGAGTTCGACGGCGAAGGGCTGAGGGACGCCCCCACCGACGGCGAGCCGCTCAAGTACCGGAAGTACTCACTGCCCGAAGAGACGCCCGAGCATACGGAGCGGAACCGACGCCCGTCGGCCGATGCGCCAGCGCCCCCAGCGCCTCTACCATCGGTGCGTGGGCCAGGCTCGAGCGGACCGCAGGGCCTCGCGTCCACGATGGTGGCGGGGCAGGAACATTACGGGGCGACGCCGCCGACGAGCGGCACAGGCCACACGGGCAATCCGCCACCCCCTGCAGTGTACGAAGAGGAACAGATAGAGATCCCCGGAACCCACGTGCCACCGTGGGTCGTGATCGTGCTGGTGGTCGGGGTGATAGCGGTGCTGTTGGGGACGGCGCTCGTTCTGAGGTAGAGGCAGCCCGAGCTCAACGAGACGATGCAAGCATGAGGGCATAGCGGGCGGTCTCGTCGTCGCGGTCGATCGCGAGTGCACCGCGCGCCGCAGCCACAGCACCGGCTATGTCGCCGCGGCCAACGCGGCCCAAGGCGATCCAGGCCAGTGCCGCACACGCTCGGCCACGATCGGGATCACCCACGAGCGGGGCCAGAACGGCCTCGGCTTCGTTCCATTCGCCACGCGCGAGCCTCTGTCGGCCGAGCAGGAGCATCAGTGCGGGCGCGTCGCCGAAACGTTCACGCGCGCGCGCCACGACATCGTCGGCCTCGGCCTCGCGCCCCAGTTGCAGCAGCGTTTCTCCCTCCCCCGCCCATCCGGTGACCGAGTCCGGCGCCACGTGCTCGAGGCGCTGGAACTGCTCCCGGGCATCCTCGTACTGGCCACGCGCAAAGAGGCGACGTGCGAGATTGGCTCGCGCGGGGGCGAACCCTGGATCGACCTTGAGCGCGGCGCGATAGTACCTCTCGGCCTCTTCGCCGCGACCGGACTTCTCGGCCAGCAGCCCCAGGGCATGGTGCGGCGCGGGGATGTCCTGGTTGAGGTCGCGTCCCCTCGCGAAGTCCCGCCTCGCCTGCTCGAAGTTGCCCCGGCGTAGCTCGACGTAGCCCAGGTTTACCCAGGCCTCCACGAATCGCGGACTGTACTCGAGAGCCACGGAGAGGCAGGCCTCGGCCGCCGAGAGGTCTCCCCGCAGAAGGGCCTGGGCGCCCGCCGTATTGAGGTCGATTGCCTGCCGCGGAAGCCGTACCGCTGATGCGCAGGCGGCGCAGGCAAGCACCGCCAGGAGACCGAGTATCGCCGCCGCCCTCATGTACATCCTTTCGGACGACGGGGCGCAAAGTTGCGTCGAGAGAAAAGCGCCTCACCGTTGCGCTCGGCCAAACCCGCGCTATCGTTGTCGACGCAACGAATGACGAAGGCAATGGTCGTCTCGCACGAGGACCTCTTCGTCGAGCGAACAGCCGCACGCTGCGATGCGTGCGGCGGAGCGCTCACGGCGGACATCGCCGAACCCGGACGGAGCTACGGCTTGCCCGGCCAGGGCATATACATGTGGGCTCGGGGAGACGACGTGCGGTTCGAGAGCGCCCCTCTCTGCCCGTCGTGCGCATCAGCGATCGGGATGACCGCGCTGGCGCGCTGGGAAATCGAAGAGGAAGAGAGCTGACGTCAGTGTAGAGGCGCGGGCGGATCGCCGTGGGAAGCCCCGACCGGCGGACGGCGTTCGAGGTACTCAATGCACAGCGCCCGCAGCGCAGACGATACGCCGGGCGAACCGGCGACGAGCGCCAGTTCCGGCCTGAGCAGGAGCCCCGCGATGCGCAGCGCCATCTCCACAGGCGTCGAAGGGTTCATGACCACGGCGAGGCGCACACGCGGCCTATGGGTCCACGTCGAGCGAGCGATCTCGATCAGTACGTCGCCACGACAAGGACGCTTCGCCGCCAGGCGGACCACGTCGTCCTCCGTCACGCGCGGGTTGCCAAGGCACCGCCGGATGACATCCGGATGCGGATCCGCCAGGAGACGCTGCATGAGGTCGCGATCCGCGCGCCGAGCAAGCGACTTACGCTCGCCGAGAGTAAGCTCGCGCCCTCGCCCGAGGTCGGGGACACGATCGCGACGCGCGTCGGCACCGGACGGGGGAATCGAGTCGACCGGGTGCCGGATGAGGCGAGCCAGCGCGAGGAGCGACTCGCCGGCAGCTTGCTCTCGAAGCCGCTGGAGAAGATCGGCCATTCCTTCCCCGTTCAACGCGTCGACGATGGCAATCAGAGTCTCACGCGAGGCGGCTTCGGCCTGCTCTGCCCTCTCGCAGACCGAATCGAGGACGCGGGCCGAGACCTCTAGAGGCCATGCTCGCAGCGCGCTTGCGACGTAAGCCGCCCGCAGGGTCGAGTCGCCGAGCGACAGTGTCGTTCGCACGAACGCAAGCCCGGGAACTCGGCTGCCCATCGGTTCCCTGCCCCTTCAGATGCCCAGGTCAACCTTCTGTTTCTTGGCGGGCGGGGGGGAAGCCTGGGGAGCCGGAGACTTCGCGCCGGGGAGGGGGCCAGCGACGACGTTGGCCTGGGGCCGGGTCCTGGTCACGGACAGCGCCGCCGCTGGCGTCTGAGACGCCTCGGAAGCAGGCTGTGCCAGCGTCTCGTGCGTGGGCGCTGGGGCGACCGTCGCGGGTGGCGCCACGGCGGGGGGTAGGGCCGTAGCCACCATGCCACTCGCGGCTGCGGGCGTCGGGGCCTGCTTCCCTTTTAGGGCGATGGAGACACCGACCACCCCAATGACGACGACCAGCGCCGCGCCGCCGGCAGCCAGAAGAAGGCCCGTCTTTGGCTTGGGGCCACCCGGGAACCCGGCAAATGTATGCGCAATCGGCGCCCCGGTCGTGACGGCGTTCGTGCCGAAGCCCATCGTTTGCGGAGTGCCGCCCCCTGGCAACGGCGTCATGCCCATCGGTTGAGGCGTCATCCCCGCAGGCGACGGCGTCATGCCTAGATGCGACGAAGAGTTGTATCCCCCGGGAGTCAGCGCGTAGGCCGGCACATTCATCGCGGCCGAAGCGGAGCCTCCGATACCCGCCTGCGAGTCTCCAAGGCTGTTGCCGGTGGACTGACCGAAGACGAGGAGGAGAGCGTCCGAGAACTCCTTCGCGCTCTGATAGCGTAGCGCTGGATCTCTCTGTGATGCCTTGGCCCACCACATGTCGAAACCCGGCGGGAGGTCCCCCACGATCTGGGAAGGCATCGGAATAGGGGCGACGATGATGCGGACGAGGAGATCGCCGAGGGCCTCGCTCTCGAACGGAAGCCTCCCTGTCAGCGCCTGAAAAACGATGACTGCCAGCGCCCAGAGATCGCTCCGATTGTCGACCGCCTTGATGCCCTGCGCCTGCTCGGGACTCATGTAATAGGGGGTCCCGAGCATCGCGCCCGTCTTCGTGTTGCTCCCCTCGATCGCGCCCGTAGCCTTGGCGATGCCGAAGTCGAGCACCTTCGCGATCTCTCGATCGTCGTCGCGCACGAGGAAGACGTTCTCGGGCTTGAGATCGCGATGCACGATGCCGATCGCGTGTGCTTTGGTGAGGGCCCGGGCCACCTGCGTCACGATCTTCAGGACGTCGTGCGGCGACAAACGGCCGAGCCGCTGCAGGCGCTTGCCGAGCTCCTCGCCGTCGAGGAGCTCCATCGCGATGTAAGGGGTACCCTGCCAGACGCCGTGGTCCAGGATCTGGACGACGTGAGGGCTCCGCAGCGATGCCGCCGCCTTCGCTTCGCGCTCGAACCGCGACTGCGCCTCCGGTAGCTGTGCGTACTCGCCTTCGATGAACTTGACGGCACAAGGCACATCGAGCCCGAGATGGGTGGCATGCCAGACGGAGCCCATCCCACCCCGACCGAGCAGCCGGTTCAAGCGGAACCGCTCCGCGACCACGACGTTGGCTTCGAGTTGCATCCACTCCCCGGCAAAGAAGGCGCGCGCAAGGCGCCAGTGTTCTTACACTTTAGCCAGGACAACCGCCCGGCGACAAGCGAGTGTGGCCCTTTTCGCTTGGGCATCGCTTGGGCATCCTGGCGCCTACCCTGGCACACACTCTTCGCCCGTCCTGTGCGTACCGGGCCGGCGTTGAACTCGAGAAAGATGGCGTTATGGTCCTCGGGCGACGATGCCCGACAAGGAGAGCGACCCCCCCCGGACCCCCCAAGGGCCTGCACAAGAGGAGAGTGTCGAAGTCGAGGAGCGCCGCAAGGTCGCTGTCCCGAAGCGCTACAAGGTGATCTTCCACAACGACGACTACACGACGATGGAATACGTGGTCGGCGTCCTACGCAGGTTTTTTCACAGAACGGAGACCGAGGCATTGCACATCATGTTGACGGTGCACAAGAAGGGTCGAGCGGTCGCCGGGATATACCCCCGGGACGTGGCCGAAACCAAGGTGGCGGAGGTGATGCGTGACGCACGCGAGAACGGCCATCCGCTCCTGCTGACGGCGGAGCCCGAGTGAGAACGAGACAAGGATGAGAATCAGCCCGGAGGTCGAGATTGCCCTGTCGGTTGCGGCTAACGACGCCGCACGTCGCCGTCACGAGTACGTGACGATCGAGCACTTGCTTTATGCCCTGCTCCTCGACGACACGACCGCCGGAGTCCTACGTCACGCGGGTGGTGACCCCGAGTCGCTCAAGAAGCGACTCGAGGCATACCTTAGCGAGCAGCGTCGAGCCCCTCCCGTCGGATAGCTCGACGGCGCCGACGCCCGCGAACGGCGTGCAGCGCGCCATCCGCCGCGCCGTCAGCCACGTGAAGTCGAGCGGCAAGGAAGAGGTCACCGGCGCCAACGTACTCGTGGCGCTCTTCGCCGAGCGCGACTCCTACGCCGTCGCCCTGATGGAGGAGCAGGGGGTATCGCGGCTCGACATCGTCGCATTCATCTCCCACGGCGTGTCGAAGCTCGACGACGAGCAACTCGACGCGGGGAGGACCGGCAGCGCCGAGACCGACCCGGAAGCGGCGCGTCCGGCCAAGGACCCCCTCAAGGCCTACACGGTGAACCTGAACGAGGAGGCTCGCGACAAGCGGATCGACCCCCTCATCGGCCGGGAGAACGAGATCACTCGCATCGCGCAAATCCTCGTCGCGACGGAAGAAGAACAACGTGCTGCTCGTGGGTGACGCCGGGCGTCGGAAAGACGGCGATCGCCGAAGGACTCGCCCTGAAGATCCAGCGCGGGGAAGTTCCAAGGGCGCTCAAGGACGCGACGGTGTACGCGCTCGACATCGGGTCACTGCTCGCCGGCACGCGCTACCGCGGCGACTTCGAAGAGCGAGTCAAGGCCGTGATCAAGGCGCTGCAGAAGATCGAGGGCGCGATCGTCTTCATCGACGAAATTCACACGATGATCGGCGCGGGGGCGACGTCCGGCGGGAGCATGGATGCGAGCAATCTTCTCAAGCCGGCGCTTGCCAGCGGGCGGCTGCGATGCATCGGCTCGACGACCTTCCAGGAGTTCCGTCAGCACTTCGAGAAGGACCGCGCGCTCGCGCGGAGGTTTCAGCGCGTCGAGGTCAACGAGCCCAGCATCGAGGACACCGTGAAGATCCTCGAGGGCCTCCGCCCTCAGTACGAAGAATTCCACGGCGTGCGCTACGCGGACGGCGCCCTTCGAGCCGCGGCAGAGCTCGGAGGAAAGTACCTTCACGACAAAAGGCTGCCCGAC
This sequence comes from uncultured delta proteobacterium, assembly GCA_963847465.1. Classification (GTDB taxonomy): domain Bacteria; phylum Myxococcota_A; class Polyangia; order Polyangiales; family Polyangiaceae; genus Palsa-1150. Next base: position 102,930 of record CAWKAF010000062.1, read on the forward strand.
AAGGCGATCGACCTAATCGACGAGACCGGCGCAGCGAAAAAAATCGAGGCTTCCGCTGCGAGCGGCAGCGTGGACGGGGCTGATCCTCCCCGCGTCGAGGCGATCGACATCGAGCAGGTGCTGGCGAGGATGGCCCAGATCCCGCCACGCGAAGTGTCCACGAGCGACAAGGACCGATTGAAGAACCTGGAGGCCGAGCTCACCAGCGCGGTCTTCGGTCAGGAAGCGGCCATCCGGCAGCTCGTCTCGGCCATCAAGCTCTCCCGCGCGGGGTTGCGAGCGCCGGAGAAGCCCATCGGGTCGTTCTTGCTCACGGGACCGACCGGCGTCGGAAAGACCGAGGCCGCCCGGCAACTTGCCAAGGTGATGGGCATCGCCTTTCACCGTTTCGACATGAGCGAATACATGGAGGCCCACACGGTCTCGCGGCTCATCGGAGCGCCGCCCGGATACGTGGGGTTCGATCAGGGCGGACTCTTGACCGACGCCATCGCGAAGACGCCGCACGCCGTGCTTCTGCTCGACGAGATCGAGAAGGCGCACCCGCAAATCTTCAACATCCTACTCCAGGTGATGGACCACGGTAGGCTCACGGACCACGACGGCAAGCCCACGGACTTCCGGCACGTCGTTCTTCTCATGACGAGCAACATCGGCGTGCGCGACCTGCAGCGGCGCTCGGTCGGCTTCGGCGGCCCTGACGGCGCCGAGCGCGAGAAGCCCGACGCGGACCGCGAATACAAGCAGCTCTTCAGCCCCGAGTTCCGAAACCGCCTCGACGCGAAGATCGCGTTCCGGCCTCTCGACCCGGCCGTGATGCGACACATCGTCGGCAAGTTCATTCGTGAGCTCGGCGGACAGCTCGCTGCGAACGACGTCACGATAGAGCTCACGCGAAGCTGCGACCGAGTACCTGGCGAAGAAGGGCTACGATCCGGACAACGGTGCGCGCCCGCTCGCGCGCGTCATCGAGGACGAGGTGAAACGCCCGCTCGGGGACGAGCTGCTCTTCGGCGCGCTCGAGCACGGCGGCCACGTGGTGGTCGATGCCAAGGACGACAAGCTGACCTTCGAATTCGACAAGAAAAAGGCGTGAGCTTCGGGGAGCGGAAAAACCTTCTTCTCTTCCTCGCTCACCGTGCAGTAGATCCGAACCCATGACGTCGCCTCTGGTCTCGATCCTCATGGGCAGCAAAAGCGATCTCGAGGTGATGCAGCCCGCCCGCGAGGTGCTAAACGATCTGGGTGTCGCGCACGAGGTACGCGTCCTCAGCGCGCACCGAACGCCCGATGCTCTCTTCGAATACGTGACGGGAGCGCCGGCGCGGGGTGTCGAGGTCTTCATCGCAGGGGCGGGCGGTGCGGCTCACCTGCCGGGCGTCGTGGCAGCGAAGACGACGCTTCCGGTCCTTGGCGTCCCAATCCCGTCTGGCCACCTTCTGGGCCTCGACGCTCTCCTCGCCATCGTCCAGATGCCGAAGGGCGTCCCAGTGGCAACGTTCGCGGTGGGCAAGGCGGGTGCCGGGAACGCGGCCCTTTTTGCGGTTGCCGTGTTGGCGGGCAGACGTCCGGAGCTTGGACAGAAGCTCGTAAACTGGCGAAAGACCAAGGCAGAGGAGCTTCTCAAAGAGTCTGTCATCGAGTAGACCGTCGTCCGGCTTGACGTGACGCATGTTCAGCATAAGCCTCCGGGCCGAAGCTCATGCCGTCCCCGCTCACGCCACTCGCAAACCCGCCCAACCCCTGGGCCACCACCGAGGTCGAGTACCTCGACGGTGAGGCGCCGACCGCGGGGCTCGAAGTCTACGAAGACCAGACGCGCGGTATTCTTGCGCACAACGACAGCCCGGACCTCGGCTTCGCATGGAGCGTCAATCCCTATCGGGGATGCTTTCACGCCTGCGCCTACTGCTATGCCCGTCCGAGCCACGAGTACCTGAGCTTCGGGGCTGGGACCGACTTCGAACGCAAGATTGTCGTCAAGAAACGGGCGCCGGAGCTGCTGCGGGCCGCATTCGACGAGCCCCGGTGGAAGGGCGAGTTGGTGGTCTTCAGCGGCGTCACCGACTGCTACCAACCGTTGGAGGTGAGCTATCGCCTCACCCGCGCGTGTCTTGAGGTCTGCGCCGAATACCGAAACCCGGCGGCCATCATCACCAAAGCACCCCTCGTCGAGCGCGACATCGACGTGCTGCAGGAAATCGCCCGCGTCGCACGCGTCGCGATCAGCGTCAGCGTCCCGTTCTGGGACGAGACGAGGGCGCGAGCCATCGAACCCTTCGTGACTACGCCGTTGCGGCGGCTTCGCACGATCGAGCGACTAGCGAGCGCTGGCTTGCAGGTGGGGGTGATGGTGGCGCCCATCATCCCTGGACTCAATGACGAAGATATAGGCGACATCCTGCGGGCGGCACGCGATGCCGGCGCAAGCTACGCCGCGAGCAGTCTCCTGAGACTTCCGGGGGCGGTGAAGGAGGTCTTCGAAGACCGTCTGCGCGCCGCACTGCCCATGCGAGCGGACCGCGTACTGCGACGCATCCGCGAGACGCGAGGGGGCAAGATGAACGATTCCCGGTTCGGAGTCCGAGGCAAGGGGGAGGGCGTCTACGCCGAGGCGATTGCGGCGCTGTTCGCCCAAACGGCTCAGAGGCTCGGACTGGCCATCCGAAGCGAGAGGGGCGAACCAGGTAGCACCTTCGTTCGCCCGCGGGGACAGCTCGGGCTCTTTTGATGAGGGCGCCAGGTCACGCGCGAAGGCGCGCGACGGTCGCCAGGCGGTCGTAGTGGTAGCCAACCTGGTCATCGTCGTAACGCGAGGCCTGGCCAACGACGCAGAGTCGCCGTACTTCCGCCGTGGCGTGCGTGACGCTCGCGATTGCGTTGGCCCACCCTCCCACGCATGGAGCCGCGCATTCCAGGCAAGGGGGCCGGGGAGCCGCAGGGGGCTCCACTTGAGCATCCACGAGCCAAGCGCCCCGTAGAGCCCACCACGGCCCGTGCTCCGGATGAATGAGAAGGGCGAAGGGGCCGGGGCTGCCCAGCCCGACGAGTTGCCCGAGCGCCACGAAGTCGACGGGCATAGGCGCATGGAACGCTGCATCGAAGCGCCGAAAGGCTACCGAAGCGCCGCCGAGCGCAACATCCGCCCGGGCGAGGATCTCTGCCACGAACGCGTCGTAGGGATCCGGCTGGCTCCAGCGGTGGGGCGCGGCGCGCATGTGCTCGCGAAATCCACGCCACAAGGCCGGCCCCGCGCTCCCGGCGACGATGACTCCACGCGCGCCCGGCATCAGGACGGTCGACCGATACGCCTCCGGTGCTCGGGCATCGTACGCGTCTATGCCGCACGAGGCGACGAGGTTGATCCCGCTTCCCGCGAGCGCGGTACGTACGACTGTCGTTGCGCCGCCTGACATCAGCCCTCAGAACTTCTGGTGCACGACGTCGAGCCGTTCGCCTGCCGGGAACGTCAGGCGACGGGTTGCCCTATCGATGCACGCGGCGACTCGGTTGTTGAACGGAGTCACCCCCACGGTGACGCCCAGCGGCTTGCCCTTCTTCACCGCAACGCAGATGTCGGCTTTCGCGCTGTCGGGCAGGCCGCAGCGAGCGAAGAACGCGCTGTCGCGCATCGGTGCACCAAGCTGATCGCTCGTGAGATCCATCTTGCTACCCTGCCTGGTGCCCATGTTGAGCGTCTCCATGTTCTCATCCTGCGCCTTCTCGCAGCTCTTGCCCGTGCTCACCGCCAATGACACGTGGAGCTGCTCGGTGCTGTGCGAGCTCTGGTCGTGATCGTAGATGGCGAGATCGATCTTCGTTCCCTCGTCGGTCAGCTTGCCCAGGTCGTCCCAGAGAACGATCTTGTCGCCGTGGTAGCCCGTGCGCGTCTTCATCAAAGGGACCTCGATGGCCGTCGAGCCCTTTCCTTTGGGGTAGACAATGACCGCGTCGCGTTCCTTGACGTCGGGGCCGAGCAGGGTGACCTCATCGTCGGTCGCGTCGATGAAAATGTGCACACCCTCGTCGAGCGTCTCGATCTTGACGAGCGCCGAGTAGTCCCGGGAGCCCGTCTGTGAGCACGGAGCAAATACCTCGGTAGCCGCCGCCGAGTTGAGGTCGTGCGTACGGACTTGTCGGCATCCCCGCACGGCTTCAACGCCTGAGTGATCTCCGCCTCGCTGGGCTTTTCCTCGGTCGTGGGCGCGGCCGGGGGGCTCCCGGTTTGACCTCCCCCACATGCCGCGCTCAGGAGACCCGCGCATCCGACAACGGCAATCCAGCGCTCGAGCATTGCACCAGAATATGACGACTCGGGCCACCTGACGACTTGCCGTCCAGGCTCGCTCGCGTCGATGATTCGCTCGTGCGCACGCTGGAGAGGGCCATCGCTTTCCTGTTGACAGTCGCCGCGACAGGACAAGAGGACGAGCGCCAGGCACGCGACCCCGTTGAACGGCAAGTGGACGACGGGGCGCTGCGTACGCACGCCGTCGACGTCGCGGACTATACGTTGCACGCGACCCTGGACCCCGTGGCGCACACGGTCCACGGCGAGGGGACCATCGCGTGGCGCAACGACGAGCGCCGTTGCCGTCCGCGAGCTGTGGCTGCACCTCTACCTCAACGCATTCAAGAACGACCGTTCCGCCTTTCTGCCGCGAACGAGTGGGCGGCCGGGGAAGCGCTGTACCGGAGGACTGGGGCTGGATCGACGTGCGCACGCTTTCGCTGCGCGAGGCGAGCGGCACGACGACCAATTTGCTGAGCGGGGTCGAGCTACACCGGCCCGGCGACGACGACGAGACGGACGCGCGCGTGCCGCTACCGCGCGAGGTCCAGCCCGGGGAGACTGTCCGAATCGACGTCGCCTTCGACGACAAACTGCCGACGTCGTCGAGCGAACGGGCTACCGCGGGCAGCTTTCACATGGTCGGCCAGTGGTTCCCCAAGGTCGCGCGGCTCGAACCCGACGGGACTTGGGCGCACTTTCCCTTCCACCACCTCGCAGAGTTCTACGCCGACTTCGGCACGTACGACGTCACTCTCGACGTCCCCGCCGGATACACCATCGGCGCCACGGGGCCCGATCGTCGAGACCCGCATCGAGGGACGGGCGCCGCGTCGAGCGTCACGTACAGGGCGACATCCACGACTTCGCGTGGACTGCCTGGGACCATTGGCAGGCCACGCACGAGACAATCGACGGCGTCGACGTCACGGTCCTCTTCCCGCCCGGCTTCGCGCGCGTCGCGGAGCGCGAGCATGGCCGCGCTGCGTTTCGCTCTTCCCTACGACTAGCAACCGTTACGGCCGTTACCCGTATCCGGTGCTCACGGTGGTCCATCCGCAAGAGGACGCAAGCGAGAGCGGGCGGGATGGAGTACCCGACGCTCATCACGAGCGAAGGCGCGTGGCCGACGCCCAGCGGGATCCTGTTGCCTGGAGATCGTGACGGTTCACGAGCTCGGCCACCAGTGGTTTTACGGCCTCGTCGCCACCAACGAGGCTCGCGTGGCCGTTCCTCGACGAGGGCATCAACCAGTTCGCCGAGAGGACGCAATGGCGAAGTGGCGACGCGACGGCTCCGCTGGAGACCTCCTAGGCGTGCAGGTAAGCGACGCGTCGATCCAGGCGGTAGAGGGCAACGCGGCAGTGCACGACGAGCCGGTCGCGCAACCGGCGAGCGCGTTCTCCAGCGGCGCCAACTACGGCCGGCTGGTCTATGCGCGCACGGCCGCGGTCCTCGAAACGCATGGCGCGGGTCTATGGCGACGACGCCGTGGCCCGCGCGCTCGGACAGTATACGAGGCGCTTTCGTTTCGAGCACCCGGGACCAGACGAGCTCGTTGCCGTCTTCAAGCATGTGCTGGGCGAGCGCCCAGCGGCGGCGCTCAGGACTGCCCTCTTCGACAAAGGGTGGGTCGACTACGCAGTCGAGAACGTGTGGTCTCGGCGCAGCAAGTCCACGGCAGGCGTGTTCGACACGAACGGCAAACGCGAAACGAGGCAGGCGGAGGGCGAGGCCGGTTGGGAAGGGGCGGTGCTCGTCGTGCGCCGCGGGACACTCTCCTTCCCCGTCGACATCGAACTGGTGCTCGCTGACGGCTCGACGCGCCGCGAGCGTTGGGACGGAGAAGGACCGTCGAAACGTATCGAATGGCGCGGCCCGGTAGCTCTCCGCGGCGCGGTCGTCGACCCGGACGACCGCGCGATGATCGACCTCGACCTCGAGAACAACCACGCCAGCGCCCAAGGCGATGGAGGGGGCGCACCGCGAACACTCGAACGCGCCACCTACTGGATGCAGCTCGCGCTGCAGGCGGTATCACCCTGACGAGCGAGGCCGATTCGTTTCGTGCGCGCAGGCATCCGCTAGCCATCCTCGCCGTGTGGGCATGGCAAACGTCGCTCGCATGGTTCGCCAGCTGGCCCGCGGCTTCTCTGGTCCGAGCGGCGTATGGAGACGATCCGCGGGGTGACGCCGTGCTCTGGGCGCCAGGCTCCCACGCACTCCTCGACTTCCTCTGGCGTGATTTGCATGGCGTGTCCGCGGTTGTCCGCGGCGCGGCCTGGGTCCTCGTCGCAGGAGCACTCGTCGGCCTCGTCCCGATGACCGCGCTGACAGTCGCCCTCGCCGACCCAGATCACGTTACGAAGGTCGGCTACGCGCGAAGAATGGAAGCGGGGTGGCGCGCCCTTCCGGCTATGACACTCTTGCTCGTCGTCGCGACCGTGGCGCAGGCCTCCGCCCTCGGCGCGGGGGTCTTCGTCGGTGAGCTTGCCGAGGGGTGGACGCAGACCGGTCTCGGCGAAGCGCACGCGCAGGAACTCGGCGCGGCGCTAGGCCTGCCCTTTCTCGCTCTCGCCACGGCGATTGGGGTAACGCACGACCTTGCGTGCGCGGCGGTCGTGTGTCGCGCCATTGGAGGCATGCGAGCCCTCGTCGTCGCCGCCACGGAGTTCTTCGCCGCTCCCGTCTCTCTCGGATGGTCGTGGGCATGGCGCGCGATGGCGTCGCTGGCGTTGGTGGTCGCTGTCGGCAAGGTGGCAGATCGCCTGGGCGGACTCGGTGGCCTTGCACTCCTGGTTCTCGCGCTCCTTCACCAGATGGTCGTACTGGGCCGAGTGGCTCTGCGCGCGTCGTGGCTCGCCGCTGCGCTGCGACGCCTAGCTCCAGACCGCACGCTCTGAGAGCGTGGCTCACCTCGAAAGAGCGACTGCGATACAGTTGCTCGTAGCGGCGCGCCGGGCGGTCCCACCCGCTATCGAGCCTCATCACCCGCCGCACGAGGGTCGACCAGCGCGGCAGCGTCCTCGCAGCGATTGCGCGCTCTGTCGCTCCGAGAAGGGCCTCGGCTGTCAGCTGCGTCGAAGAGGAAACCGGTGCCCGTCTCGAGCTTTGCGTCGCAGTCGACGATCGTGTCGACCAGCCCGCCCGTCGCGCGCGCGACGGGCAGCGCGCCGTAGCGCTGCGCGTACATCTGGACAAGCCCGCACGGCTCGTAGCGGCTCGGGACGAGCACGACGTCTGCCCCGGCGAAGATACGGTGCACCAGCGCCTCGCTCGCCGCGCGCGCGAACACCGCGCGACCGTGGGACTTCGCGACGCGCCTTCGCCATCAGAGACACGAGGTCGCGATTGCACCGTCGCCCGCGACGACCACTTGCGCGTCCGTCGCTCGCAGGAGCTTGCGGGATCACCTCCGCGACCAGATCGGTTCCCTTCTGCTCGACCATTCGACCCACATATGCGACGACCGGCGCGTGAGCCTCGATCGGCAGCCCGAGCTCTTTCTGGAGCGCGCCCTTGCAGCGGGCCTTGTTCCCGAAGTCCTCGGCGTCGTATCGCGCGGCGATGGCCGAGTCCGTCGCCGGGTTCCAGACCGCGTAGTCGACGCCGTTGACGATGCCGACGAGCGCATCGCCGCGCTCGCGCAGCACGCCGTCGAGCCCTGCGCCGAACTCCTGCGTCTGGATCTCGCGTGCGTACGTCGGGCTCACCGTGGTGACCGCGTCCGCCGCGACGATCCCGTGCTTGAGCAGGTTGATCTCGCCGTAGAACTCGACGGCGCCGACGTGGAATGCTCCGACCCGAACCCGAGCGCCGCGCAGCTGTCCTTCGGGAAGCACGGCCCTGGTGGGCGACGTTGTGGATCGTCAGCACCGTACGCGTCGCCCCGAGCGCCGGCGTCTCGGACGCAAGCGCTCGCAGGTACGCAGGTACCAGCGCCGTCGGCCAATCGTTGCAGTGCACGACATCCACTGCGCGACCGCCGGCCACTCGCTGCCGCACGAGCTCCGCGGCCGCGCGCGACAGCACCGCGAAGCGCTGCGCGTTGTCGGCGTAGTCCTCGCCGCTCTCCCCGTAGACCGCCCGACGATCGAAGAGCCCGGGCACGTCGACGACCACTAAGTCGACCTGCGACGCTAGCCGCCCGTCAAGCAGAGTGGCGTCGATGGCTTGGTCGCCCAGGCTGAAACGGAGCGGCGTCAGCCGCCGCGCCAGGAGCAGGCCCTGTTCCTCGAGAGCGGGAAAGCGGGGCATGACGATGGTCACCGCGTGGCCGAGCGCGCGGAGCGCCTTGGTCAGAGCGGCGGAAACGTCGGCAAGCCCTCCGACCTTGACGAAGGGAGCGAGCTCGGTCGTGACGAAGGTGATCTCCATCGGGAGCGCGCTTTTACCACACTGCCGGTTTGCATGATCGGCGCCTGTTGCGCCAATATGGCCGCCGAGCGCAGATGACGCGACTTCGTGCGTCGGAAATCGAGTTCGTCCGCCCTTCGGGGTTGCCGAAGACTCCGTCGTGTCGGTCTTCCGGGTCCCGCCGGAGGTTGCGGGACAGCGACTCGACGTCTTCCTCTGCGGACAACTGCACCGGACGAGCCGCACGCGAGCGCAGGCGATCGTGCGCGCGAGCGCGTACGACGCGGCAGGGCGCCGCTCAGGCCAAACGACCGGGTGCGGGCGGAGCAGTCGATTCTCCTGTGGCGGGCGCCGTGGGACGAGACGCCGCTCCCGATCGACGTCCCCGTACTTTACGAGGACGAGCACCTGCTCGCGGTGGACAAGCCGGCGCTTCTGCCCGTCCACCCGACCGCGCGGTACCACCGCAACACACTCATCAAGATCCTCCAGTCGGCGAGACCCGACTGCGCGTTTCTCTCGCTGGGCCACCGCCTCGACCGGGAGACGAGCGGCGTACTTCTGGTGTCCAAGACCCGAGCCTGCGACCGCGCTTTGAAGAAGCAGCTTGCGCGGCGCGAAGGGGTAAAGAAGAGCTACATCGCCATCACATGGGGTACCCCCGATCGGGGTGACGGGGCCGTGAGCTTTCGCTACGAGCGCAGGATGGAGCTCGACACCGGAAGCCCGCTGGGCGTGAAGATGCGTGTTCGCGACGCCCCAGACGCGCTCGAAGCGTCGACCTTGATCGACGTGGCAGACGTGCGCACGGGATCCGGAAGGGCGTACAGCCTCGTTCGCTGTGGGCTCGAGACGGGCAGGCAGCACCAGATTCGCCTGCACCTGGCGACGCTCGGCGCACCCGTCGTCGGCGACAAGCTCTACGGGCCGGACGACCGCGCCTTCGCACGCGCAGCGGACGGCGAGCTCACGACGGAAGACGCGAGTCGTCTGGAGCTTCCTCGTCACGCTCTTCACGCCGCGCGGATCGCGCTCCCACATCCCATCACGGGCGAACCGCTCGCGGTCGAGGCGCGACTACCACCGGATATGCGCGACTTCTGGGCCGCTTTGGGGCCCGGATCGACCCGTGCTGCCACGGCCTTCTAGCTCACAAACCGCGTGGAACCTTGTCGAGATCGATCTGGTCGAGGGCGACGCGGATGAGTGCACTGCGGCTCGCCTTGGTCAGCCCACGTGCCTTGAGCTCACGAACGAGTCCGTCGAGTCGATCGAGGTCCTTCGTGTAGAGGGAGATGCAGATCACCTTGTAGTGCTCGGCCTTCGGTTGGCTCCTCCTGATTCGCTCCCGGACTCGCGGCTCGGGTGCGTAGAAGGCACCGGACAGCACTCCCTCCACCTCGTCTGCGTCGAGCACCCGCGCGGCGCCGAGCCCCGTCTCTTCCTCTCGCCGTGCCATCGTCGTCCTTGCTCCTCTCAGCTGCCCACGGCGTGGGCCATCTCGTTGCTTGGCCCGTCCACCAGCAGGTCGACGACCCGCCGATAGTCTTCCGCAGCGTTCGACTCAGGTGCGAATTCGAAGATCGTCTTGCCCTGGGCGGGCGCCTCCTTGAGGCGTGTTGCCGACCGGATCGGCGGCAGCATTCGATCGCCGAAGTGATCCTTGAGGGCATCGATCGCGTCGCGGCAGATGCGCGCTCGCGCGTCGTAGAATGTCGGCAGAACGCCGGTGATCTGCACGGGGTGGCGTAGCAGCGAGTTCACGTTCTTGACGGTCTTGATGACCTGCCGCACACCGACGAGCGACAGGAAATCGCACGCGACAGGAACGATGATCCCGTCGGCGACGACGAGGGCGTTCTGGTTCATGAGCGAAAGCGAAGGCGAGCAGTCGAGTAAGATCACGTCGTACGCATCAAATGCCGGAGCGATTCGCTCGCGCAAGACGCGGTCTCGGTTCTGTCGGCCGGCGAGGTAGAGCTCCGCTGCCGCCAGCGTCTCGTTGGCGACGATGAGGTCGAGGTTCGGGCGCACCGACACCACTGCGTCGGCTGGGCGAAGGCCCATGACGAGCACGTGGTAGAGGGTCTTCTCGGCCTTGACGCCCAGCGAGACGCCGACGTTCCCCTGCGAGTCGGTGTCGACGAGCAAGACGCGCAGACCTCGAGCCGCCAGTCCAGCAGCGAGGCTGACGGACGTCGTCGTCTTCCCAGTGCCGCCCTTGTGATTGAAGACGGCGAGCCGTGAAGGGGCATGCATCGGGCGATTCGCACGAGGCGGGGCAAGGCTGATGTCCATCGCCGGCATCGGCGACGCTGTCTTTTCAGCCTCTGCCGTTCGCTCGGCGCTCGACGGCCTCGATGGCGCCAAGCCTCGCGCCCTCGGCTTCCGCGAGGATCTGATGCCTGCACTCCTCCGAGCAGGCGTGTCGCAGCTCGCCACGGACGCGGACGACCTGCGAGACCAGCTCGACGTAAAAGCGCTTCTGGCACGCCGAGCACGTTGCTCCCCCGGTGGTCTCGCCGCGCACGGCCTTGCCGTGGCATCCTGCGAGCAGAAGAAAGCGAAGCCACCGTCGCGTTCTTCCATCTGGTAGCGGAACTGAACGTCGAAACGCGCTCCGCAGACGCTGCAGCTCTCGCTCATCGCGGCCATCGCCGACGACGAAGCCACAGTGGCGGGCGAAAGGCCAAGAAAGTCGCAGGTCAGGATACCCGTCGCGCGAGATCGGAATCAGTGCCGGAAGTGCCTCACGCCCGTCAGCACCATCGCGAGGCCCAGCGCATCGGCTGCGGCGATCACTTCGGGGTCCTTCACGCTGCCGCCCGGCTGGGCGACGGCCGTGACACCCGCCCGCGCCGCCGCCTCGACGCCATCGGGGAACGGGAAGAAGGCGTCGGACGCGAGGACGCTGTCCGCGGGCCCTCTCTCCCGCCTTCTCGCAGGCGATCTGCACCGAAACGACGCGGGACATCTGCCCCGCGCCGACGCCCACCGTGACCTCGCCGCGCGCCAGGACGATGGCGTTCGACTTGACGTGCTTGCAGACTCGCCACGCAAACTCGAGACCCATGACCTCTTCGGCGCGTGGGCGCCCGTTTCGTCACGACCTTCCCGCGCGTCACCTCGCCCGCGGCCGTCGCGTCACGCGTCCTGCACGACCAGGCCACCCCCGACGCGCTTGTACGTCAGCGCGGCGTGTTCCGGGCCGAGCCACCCGCCGGTCGCCAGGAGGCGCAGGTTCTTCTTCGCCCGCAGCACGTCGAGCGCCGCGGACGCAAACGACGGCGCGACGACGCACTCGAGGAACGTCTCGGCGAGGACCCCCGCCGTCGCCTCGTCCACCTCGCGGTTGAGCGCGACGATGCCGCCGAACGCGCTCAACGGATCGGCCTCGCGCGCGCGTCCCGATACGCGTCGGCGAGGGACGCGCCCACCGCGACCCCGCACGGGTTGGTGTGCTTGACGACGACCGCCGCCGGGCGTTCGAACTCGCGCACGGCGTCGAGTGCCGCGTCGACGTCGACGAGGTTGTTGAAGCTGAGCTCCTTGCCTCCCGCGCCGAGGCTCTCGGCGCGAGCGAGGGAACCGGCACGGACGTCGCGCTCGACGTAGAAAGCGCCGGCCTGGTGCGGGTTCTCGCCGTAGCGGAGCGCGTACGCGCGCTCGAAGGGCAACGTGAGGTACCTCGGAAAGCGGGACCGGGCGCCGTCGCCTTCGCGCGACGAGAGGTAGCCGCTGATGGCCGCGTCGTAGGCCGCAGTGTGGGCGAAGGCTTTCGCGGCGAGCTCCGCGCGCGTCTCGGGCGTCGTGTCGCCCTGCCGGCGAGATCTCTTCGAGCACGCGCCCGTAGTCGCGCGGGTCGCAGACGATCGTGACGCGCGCGTGGTTCTTGGCGGCCGACCGGACCATCGAGGGTCCGCCGATGTCGATGTTCTCGACGATGTGCTCGTGACTCGACGCCGGGATCGGCTGCCACGCGCTCGAACGGATAGAAGTTGACGACGACGAGGTCGATCGCGCGCGCGCCGAGTCGCTCGAGATCTCCCCTGTCGCCTTTCGCCGCGCGAGAGGATTCCGCCGTGCACGCGCGGGTGCAGCGTCTTCACGCGCCCGTCCATCACCTCGGGCGAGCCCGTGTAACTCTCGACCGTCTCGACGGCGATGCCCTCCGCCGCGAGTGCCTTTGCCGTCCCGCCGCTCGACAGGATGCGCACGCCCCGCTCGGCGAGCGCCCGCGCGAACGGAAAAAGGCCGGACTTGTCGGAGACGGAGATGAGCGCGCAACGAACGGCCATGGTCGGGCGCAGCTAGCTTGGCCGACCCTCGCGGTCAATGCACGTAGGTCACTCGAGATCGAGCTCGACGACCTCGAGAACCGGAGCCGCCATCGGGCTCGCTGAACTGGGCCTCCAGGTCGCTGGCAGCTTCGATGACTTCGTCACCTTCCGCGTCGACGTCGGAGTCCTCGTCCTCGTCACTCTCCACGGCCAGGACCGGAAGCCGGCGCCGACCGGTCGGGCCTTCGTCGACGTAGTCGCGCAGCGCCAGCATGTCGCGAAGAGCCGCCAGCTTGGCCAGCCCCTTCACCTCGACCTGACGGATTCGCTCGCGCGTCAGGTTCATGATCGCACCGACCTCTTCGAGCGTCGTCCCGCCGCGATCAGCGACGTCGAGCGCGCACGTCTCCGTCATCTCCCAGACCTCGAGATCCGGGAAGTTCAGCTTGATCGCGCCCGTCCGGGCGGAAACGTCGAGATAAAGGTGGTGCTTGCACGAGACGAACGGACAGGGTCGGGCCCCGCTCACGCAGTCGGCGCGCGTCTCGGGGCGCTCCGCGTCGTCCATGTCCGGATAGAGCAGGCGTCCGAGCTCCAGCTCGCGCTTCGTCATCCGCTTGACGCTGATCGTGCGAGCCCGCACAGCCCGCTTTCGCCGTGACCGGCGCTGCTCGCGAGTCACGGGGGGGGCCTCGATGGGCGCCTGAAGCGCCAGCGCGCCCTCCGTGTGGCCTAGGGCCTGCAACTCGTCCTTCGGTTCGTCCTTAGGGTCCATGCTAGGTCCTCCCGGCCACCGCCGACAAACTGCCGCCTATCGGCGGCGATACGAGCGACTCTTGCCGCCCGCAGCCGGCCCTCGGCATTTCACTGTCATCGCGCGCCTCGGCGCTCAAGAAAGCTCGCCCGCGACCGATGTTTCCTTCGAGGAACGTCGCGACAACCGCCGCAACATCGCTCGAATTGTTTTGCACCTTAATCCACTCAAAAGATCGTGGTCAATCCATCGTTTGCCTTTTTTTTGAGCTTTTCCATTATGGAACTCGTTTCGCGTGGTTAGATCGCCCTCGTGACAAGAAATGTCATCGCTTGGAGGGCCTGAACGGTGCAGCGCCTCGCTTGCGGCAGCCGATCTTCCAGGCGATAAGTAGCGCGCGATGCCGGAGCCGCGACCGCCGATCATGCGCGACGTGGCCGTACGAGGGGCCCGCATTCGGTTCGTCGAGGCGGGAGAGGGGCCGCCGCTCCTGCTCGTTCACGATTACCTTTCCAGCCGCGTGACCTGGGACGACACGCTCCCCACGCTGTCCCGGCAGTTCCAGGTCATTGCGCCGGATCTCCCGGGCTTTGGCGAAAGCGAGAAGCCTCCGCCGGGCCGCTACCGCTACGACTTCGATGCGTTCTCGGAGTCTCTCGTAGACCTCATCGCGGCCGTCGGTCTCGGCCGGGTGTCCGTGTGCGGGCACGCGATGGGCGGAGCCGTGGCCTTGACGCTCGCGGCCACACATACGGACATTGTCGACAAGCTCATCCTCGTCAATCCGCTCGTGTACCCCCCCGTGCCCGACGCCCTCTCGCGAATCGCGGGCGTTCCAGTCCTGGGGCCACTCGTGTTCAAGCAGCTGTACGGGCGGTCGCTCTTCCGCAGTCGATTCCTAGGAAAAGAAAGGCCCGGCGCGAACGGCGCGTCGACGCGCCGGGTCGATCATCTCTTCGAGCTGTTCGACGTGCCCGCTGCGCGTGAGGCCGCCTACGCGACGATGCGGGCGATGCTCGATACCCGACCTCTCACGGCAAGCGTCCCTCGCGTGACCGCTCCCGCGCTGGTCGCATGGGGTCGCGCGAGTCGAAGGTCACCGGTCGAGCACGGGCGACGGCTCGCCCGCGAGCTCGGAGGGGCCCGCTTCGAGGTCTTCGATTGCGGCCCTTCGCCCGCCGAGGAGGTCCCACATCTGTTCGCGAATGCGGTCACAGCCTTCCTCCTCAACGGCGAAGAAGGCTAGTCCGTGGTCGATCCGCGGGCTCGCGCTCGGCTCGCCCGGGACCGCTCCGCTCTTCTCGGGGCGGTGGTTGTCGTGGCCCTCGTCGTGTTCGTGCTCGTTGGCCCGCTGCTCTCTCGGCATGGTCCACTCGATAGCGACTTCGTTCGCGGCGTCTCACCCACCAAGATGCCCGTCGGGCCCAGCGCCGAGTTCCCTCTCGGCACCGACAGGATGTTCCGCGACGTGCTCGCGCGCCTCGCCTACGCAGGCCGTCTATCACTCTTCATCGCCGTATCGGCAACATCGATCGCCACGGCGTTGGGCACGACCGTCGGGATGGTCTCGGGGTGGTTCGAAGGAACCCGCGTTCGTGTGCCGTGGCCTGCGATCCTCGGGGGCGCCGCCGGCTTCGCCGCCCTCGCGCTCGGGCGGCCCGCCGCGGGGGCTCTCGCGTTCGTAGCGGTTCTCGTCGGGGCCTTCGGCAGGCGACTCAGCGGTCCGCGGGTGGACCTGGACGCGCTGCTCATGCGCGTGGTCGACGTGATGCTCGCCTTCCCGTTTCTCCTTCTCGTGATGGCCATCGGCGCGGCGATCGACCGCACCTCGACGGGGACAATCCTGCTGACGCTGGGCGTTACGGGCTGGCTCGGAATCGCCCGCGTGTTGCGAGCCAAGACGATACAGGTGAGATCCCTCGAGTACGTGGAGGCCTCCCGCGCCCTCGGACAGTCGACCGGCGGAGTGCTGCTCAGGCACGTCCTTCCGAACATCGCCGGCACCGTCATCGTCACGTCGACCGTTCAAGTCGCACAGATGATCGTGGCCGACAGCGTGCTCAGTTACCTGGGCCTCGGCATCTCCCCGCCCACCCCGACGTGGGGCCGGATGCTCTTCGAGGGGCAGGACTACTATGTCGCGGCGCCGTGGATCGTCGCTGCACCGGCGGCAGCGATCCTTCTGGCGGTATGGGGCTTCAACGTGCTCGGCGAGGGTCTCCGCGATGCGCTCGATCCCAACGAGGCGTGACATGCGGGCGGCTGTGGCCCTCGGCGCTCGCCGTCGCGACCACGACCGGATGCAGCGAACGGCTCGCCGCACCCATCCCCTGCGGGCACGAGGACGCCGCGGCCCCGCGACGGGGAGGAATGCTGCGCCTCGCTTCTCTGTCCGACGTCCGTACGCTGGATCCCGCGGGCCCGCTCGATGGGCTGGCCGCGGAGGCGATCCACCTCATTTTCGCCGGGCTGGTCGACTACGATGGCAAGGCGAACGTCGTCCCGGATCTGGCCGATCACTGGGACGTCGACGACGGAGGGCGGACCTACCGCTTCACGTTGCGACATGGGGTGCTCATGCACGACGGGCTAGAGCTCATGGCCGAGGACGTCAAACGGTCGGTGGAGCGATCGCTGCACCCATCGACTCCCAACCCGAACGCGAGCTACTTCGTGGGCATCGTCGGGTACGACGCGTACGCATCGGGGAAGGCGCGAGCACCTCGCAGGCGTCGCAGTCGACGGCCCCTACGTCGTCTCCTTTCACCTCAGCCAGCCAGACGCGACGTTCCTTCCGCTTCTCGCGATGCCCACCCTCCGCCCGACGTGCAGAGGGCGCCACCGACCGCTACGTCGGACACGTGGCTGCCCTGCGGCGCGGGTCCGTTCAAGCTCGAGCGGACGGGGTGGCAACGGGGCACCAGCCTGCGCCTCGTCCGACACGACCGGGTATTTCCGTCGCAGGGCTGCCCGTACCTCGACGCCGTCGAGTGGACCTTCGACATGCAGATCTCTGGCGCAGCGCTTTCGCTTCGAAGACGGCGAGCTCGACATCGATCCACGACATGACTCAGGCCGACCTGACGCGATTTCGTCGCCGACGAACGCTGGAAGCCATACGGGGTCGCCGAAGCCGATACGTCGATTTACGGCGAGTCGATGAACACGCGAATGCCGCCCTTCGACAACGTCGAGATTCGCCGCGCCGTCGCCGCCGCCATCGACCGCGAACACTACAGCGTCCTCAAGCCCGCCAACATGACGCCGCTCACGCAGGTCATCCCCTCGGGCGTACCAGGCTACGACCCGACGTTCGAAGGCCAGCAGCTACGACTACGCCGCGGCGCTCGAGCACATGCGCGAGGCCGGTTTCGCGTTCGATCCCTCCACGGGCGAGGGGGGATGGCCGCAACCGATGGAATATCTCCTCTACGATCAGGGGGTTGTCCTCTACACGGCTCAGGTCCTTCAGCAAGAACTGGCGAAGATCGGCATCCGCCTCGATCTCAAGGTCGTGAGCTGGCCCGCATTCCTTGCAATGAGGACAGAAGCCGGGCGAGCTGGGATGTCGCTTGGAAGCTGGTCGATGGACTACCCCGATCCCAGTACGTTCTTCGAGCCACTCTTCGGTTCGGCGTCGCTTGCGGGTGAGTCCACGTACAGCTCCGCCTTCTACTCGAACCCCCACCTCGATGAACTTCTCACCCGCTCGCACCGCGAGAGCGACCCCGCCCTGCGCGCCCGCCTCTACCGAGAAGCGAACGCGATCGTGTGCAGTGACGCGCCGTGGGCATTCACCTTCGGGTACCACTGGTTCGACATCCGTCAGCCGTACGTCCGCGGATTCATCGCGCATCCGGTGTGGGGGCGCGACGTGAGCCGCGTCTGGATGGACCGTGACGTCGTCCGGGGACCCGAAAGTGACGGCCATCGCTCGCAGACTCGGGTGGAGCGTGGCCGTCGTGTGGGCCGTGGTATCGATCGCGTTTGCGGTGAACACCCTCCTCCCGGGGGACCCCGCGAGGCTGGTCGCCGGACCTCAAGCGCGACCGGCAGACGTCGTACGAATCGCCGGTCAACTAGGCCTCGATCGACCCCCGCTCGTTCAGTATGCGCTCTTCTGGAGGCGACTCGTGCACATCGGCCCCCGCGTCGTCGACGGCGCCGCAGACCTGCGGCACACGAACTGCGCTCCGATTGTTCCGCTGGGCCGCTGGGCCGTCCACCTGGACTTCGGCAAGAGCTTTCAGATGCGCCAGCCCGTCGTCGACCTCGTCCTCTCGCGCTTCCCTCGCACGTTGGCGCTCGCGATGGCCGGTATGTTCGTCCAGCTCCTGCTCGGCATCGCGAGCGGCACCTTCGCCGCCCTTCTACGCGGCTCGTGGATCGACAAGCTGCTCGTCGGAACGAGCCTCCTCGGCATCAGCGCACCCACGTTTCTCATCGCACTATTGCTGCAGTACGTCCTCGCCTACGAGCTGCGCTGGTTGCCCCTCGATGGATTCGGCACGAGCACCGGCGAACACGCGCGCTGCCTGGTCCTGCCCGCGCTTACGCTCGGAATCTACGGGGCCGCCTACTACACGCGACTCACTCGCGACGAAATGAGCGTTCTACTCCGCAGTGGATGGGTGCGCACGGCCCGCGCAAAAGGCCTCGCCCCCTTTCGGGTCGCGACCCTACACGCCCTCCGCAACGCGCTCGTCCCGATAGTCACTGCGATCGGACTCGACATGGGGGCGCTGATGGGTGGCGCCGTGGTGACGGAGACCGTCTTTCGGTGGCCTGGCCTGGGCGAACTGAGCGTCAAGGCGATGCTGAACCGCGACGGACCGGTCATCCTCGCGTGCGTCGTCGTCACGTCCGTCGCGATCGTGGCGAGCAACCTGCTGGTCGACCTCACCTATGCGCGGCTCGATCCCCGCGTCACGGCCCGGCGAGGAACCGGCACTCGCTGACGTTCGCCGTATGCGCCTGAGCGACGCAGCTCCGGTACGCATCGTGCGCGGCGCCGAGATTCCCGGAGGCCTGATACGCCGCGCCGAGCGTCAGCCAGGCATCGGCATTGGAGGGATTGGCGGCAACGGCCTGCCGGGAGAGCTCGACAGCTCGTGCCGTCGCGCCGCGAGAAAGAGCGCGACTGGCTTGAGCGACAAGCGAGCCCTTGGCGGGGTCGGTTCCCGTGTCGAGGGGCGCTTCCTGCGCGGCCGCGGCGGCCGGACGGACCGGGGCGACTGTCGGGGTCGCGGTCGCGGTCGGGGTCGGGGTCGCGGTCGCGGTCGGGGTCGGGGTGGCGGTCCCGGTGTCGGTCGGCATCGGTGCTGCGCTCGCGGTCGGCCCCTCCGCCGCGCTCGGTTCCGTCGGGGGCGTCGCGCTCGGGGGGACCGGAACCGGGATCGCCGGAGCCGGCTCGGCCGCCGTCACTGACGGCGCACTCGCGCGAGCGCGCGCGTCATCGGCGATGCGCTGCTCCCTGGCCTGCATCGCACGAAACAATCCCCCAGCTCCGATCACCGCGGCGACCGCGACGCAGGCAGCTACGACCAATCTCGCCGCTGGCGACGTTCGGCGTGGAGGGGCACGAACGACGTCATCGTCGAACAAATCCGCTTCCATTTCGGCAGGGAGCGCCGGCATCGGGGGAAGTTCGTCGATCTCGGTAACCGGCTCGGCGAGCGCGGCCTCCAGCGCGGGCGGTGGTGTCGCCACCAGCGGCAAACGCTGCGTTACGTTCGGCATCAACGGGGCGTGCGTGCCCGTCATCCCGCGCGGGGCGACCATCGGCCCGTCATTCCTTGCGCCGCCATCCCGCGCACCGTTTGTTGGCGGCACCAGAGGCTGGGTCGCCTGCAGAGGCAGCGTCCGGTCGAAAGCGACGTCGGAGCGCTGCGCCGACGCCGCGGGAACGGCGAGGTCTGGCGGAGGCGGAAACCGCGGAATGGTGCTCGTCAGGTCGGAGATAGGCGGTTCCTCCGGAGTCCGCGGTGAAGGGCGATCCACCCCCGGCCCCTCGTCTGGGCGAGGCGGCGGCGGATTCACGCTGGTCGACTCCGACGCGGGCACCACCGCCATCCGGCCACTCGACGAGTGCGAGCCCTGGCTCTTCGAGCTTTCCCGAGGCGGCGGCGGGTGCACCGTGATCGCGTCCGAAGCCGCAACCGCCGCCGCGACGACACCCGGTGCACCGTGAGATCGGCCCCGGGCGGCCTCGACTTCGGTTGGGAGAATGACATCGTCGTTCGTGGTCGATGGTTCGGCTTCGTCGTGCCGAAGCACGAGAAGGCCTTCGAAGTACAGCTTCGTGATCGTCGACAGCGTCGAAAGATCCTCGAACGGCGAGTCGTCGACGACGTCCGCGAGGGTTCGCTTGGCGTCGAACAGTCGAAGGATGCCGTTCAGCTCGTCGGGGATCTCGTTGAGTCGCTCCAGCAGCTGCTCGTGGTCGATCTCGAAGATCGTGGTCAGCGCTCGGGAGCTGCTCGCAGAGCCGGCCCCACTCGTCGACCCGTCGCATCCCCTCCATCAGGATCGCCTGCGTCGACCCGCCGATGACATCCTCGTTGGAGATCGCCTTGAACTCGACCTCGAACGTCGCCTCGTTCCAGATGAGCGACCCGGTAGATCGCCTCTTCGCCCCGAAGGCGCCCGAGCTCCGCGTCGACGACCTTCCCGTCGCGGAAGTAGATGTGCGCCTCCTGCGTCGGCCCGCGCAGGTGAACGACGCCGCTCTTGCGCGAGACCTCGAACGTCTGCAGGAGGTCGACCACCGCCATGTCCTGCGTCGATCCCGCGAAGCGGGTCCGCCCCGTCAGGGTCTTCGACGTGGTGGCCGCGATGTTCTCCTGCGTACGCCGCGCGAGGAGGAGGTTGACTCGGGCGATGAGCTCGCGAACGAAGATGGGCTTCGTGAGGTAGTCCTCGACGCCGAGCTCGAGCCCGCGAATCTTGTCCTCGATCGACTTCTGGCTCGTCAGGAAGACGACGGGGATCGCCTGCCCACTCCGGCCGATCCTTGAGCTTTCGCACCAGCGCGTATCCGTCGAGCTTGGGCAGGCGCGTGTCGCTCAGCACGAGGTCGGGCGTCAGCGACTCGATCTTCGCGAGCGCGTCGAGACCATCGATGGCGGTGGTGACGCTGTAGCCGGCCTTCTTGAGGCTGACCTCGAGCACGCGCACGACTGCGCGGGTCCGCGTCTACGAGGAGCAGCTTCTGCTTGGCCACGGGCTTCGCGTCAGCATGGGAGGTGACAATGTGGGGTGTCAAGCCGGTGGCGCGAGCTTCGGTCGCAGCGGCTCATCTCTTCACCGCGAAAGGATCGCCCACGTCGTCGATACTGGTAGGCGGCGGCGGCGGCGGCGCGGCCCGACGGGTCGGCGCGCGAGGGGGGGCGCGACGGCGGAAGCCGCCAAATTCACGGGGGACTCCGAGGTCGAGGGCGCAGCCGCGGCCAACGTCGGCGGCGCCGGCGGAGGTGGGGGCGCGGCCACGATCACGGCGACGGTAGCGCTCGCGCTCGAGGCTGGCGGACCGGGCGGCTCCGCCCGCGGGGCATCGAAGGCAAGGGCCCATGCCGCGATGCCGGCGACCACCGTCCGCCCCCGCGGCGGCGATCCATCCCCAGCGGAGCCTCTGCGTCGTCGGGGGGACGCTGTCGATCGCAACCCGCATTTCCTCGAGCGTCGGAGGCTCGAGCTCGTCGGCCATCCGGTAGCGCACGCTTGCTGGTGCCCGGTTCGGAGGTGCGTCCAGCACAGGCGCAATCTCCACGCACCCCGCCGTCGCCCACCCGGACGACCCGGTCGAGGGCGTCGACCAGGTCCTCCATCGATCCGAAGCGATCCTCCGGCTTCTTCTCGAGGCAGACGAGAGTGATCTGCTCGAGCGCGCCGAGCTCCTCGGCCGCGTCGCTCACCTGACTGGGCGGGACGGGCTGGACGAACATGTGCTGCGTGAGGACGCCCATGTACGTGTCGGCCTCGAAGGGCACGCGGCCCGTGAACATCTCGTACATGATGATGCCGAGCGCGTAGATGTCGGCGCGGTGGTCGACGGGCTGCTCCGCTCGCCTGCTCCGGGGACATGTAGTGAGGCGTTCCGAAGACGATGCCCGTGCGCGTCAGGCGGCTCGAGCCGATGATCTTCGCGGCGCCGAAATCGACGACGCGCACGTCGGCCGTCGCTGAGCATCGCCCGAGCGCGGCCAAGCTCGGGTGGGTCCGATACCGAGCCCCCGACCAGGAACACGTTGTCCGGCTTGAGATCGCGGTGCACTACGCCCGCCGCGTGCGCGGCCCCGAGCGCTCTGGCGACCTGCTTGATGATGCGGACCGCGCGCGCCGGCAGGGATCGGTCCGCCCGCCTTGATGACCTCGCCCAGCGTGTGCCCGACGAGAAGCTCCATCACGAAGTACGGGATCGCCGTCCGGGAAGACTGCCCGAAGTCGGTGATCTGCACGACGTTCGGATGTTGCACGCTCGCGGTGGCCTTCGCCTCGTGGATGAAGCGCGCTCGCGAGATCCTCGTCGCGCGCGAGGTCGCGGCGCAGCACCTTCATCGCGAAGGCACGGTCGAGCGCCACGTGGCGCACTCGTAGACGCGCCCCATCCCTCCCTCGCCGAGCAGCTCGACGTACCTCGTAGCGGCCGTCGACCGTACTGCCGACGAGCGGGTCGACCGAGCGGCTCGAACGCGCGTCGCCTCGAGCTTCGTGCCGTCGAACGGGACAGAACACCGCGTCTCGCGAGAAACGACTGCGCACATGCGGAGCACCGGCGGATCTCGCCGACGGATGTCGAGCGTGTTCTTAGTCGGTTCGGGCTGCATCGGACACGCTCGAATCGGCTGGCGTTGCCGTCCCTCGGACTCGCCGGCGTCCGCACCACTGCAGAACCCATTCAGAGTGCACGTCAAACCGTCGCCGCAGTCGCATGGAGCGCGTGCAAGGAGTGCCGGGCCCCCCGGCGGGGCTGTCGGTCCCGCACGAAGGGTCGCCCAGGGCACCTAGGGTGACGACGAGTAGCACCGCTCTGGGCCCCACCCTGAAAGCTTACCTCACCCGGAACCCGCGGCGCTCATCCCGCTGAGGCAGCGGACGTGCCGCAGTTCGGGCAGAACTTTGCATTCGCACCGAGCTCGGTTCCGCAGCCGCTGCAGAACTTCTTCTGCGCCACTAGCGGCGACCCGCACTCCGCGCAGAACTTCCCGCCCGGCTGCTTCGCGCCGCACTTGCCGCACGTCACCTGCGTTCCGCCCGGCGAGAACGTGGGCGCCGGCGCGACAGGCTGCACGAGACCGCCCGACATGGCGTTGCCGACGCCCATTCCGACGGCCATCTGCGCGCCCGAGCGCCGCGACGCCGCCGCCCACCCCGTGCTCGGCCATGCCCTTGCCCGCCCCCATGACCGCCTGGCCCGCCGCGTAGGCCTGGTAGCTGCCCGCGAGCTCCTTCACGTAGCGGGAGTCCTGACCGAACTGCTGGTCGAGCTGGAACTGCCGCGCCTGCGCATCCGCTGCCGCGCCGGCGACGCCGATCTGCTTCACCCTTACCTGGCGCTGGGCCTTCGCGATCTCGGCGTTCGCGGCGACCAGGCGCTGGCGGTCCTCGTCGCTGAAGTTGATGTTGAACTGGCCCACCTGGAGGATCTGCACGCCGATGTCGGCCAGGTCGGGCGCGTGGGCGACGAAGGCGGCCGCGAGCTTGCTCGTCAGCGAGACGGCTTGGAGGAGGCTCTTGCCCTCGCTGTCGCAGAGCTCTCCGAGCGTGGTCTTCACGCCGTTCATGAACAAGCCCTTGATCCAGGCGAGGACGGCGTCGTTGTCGCCGGCGGCCGCCTGGCCGGAGTAGCCGACGATGAACCTGACCGGGTCGACGACGACGACGCTCATCTCGCCGAAGATCGCGTGGCTGGACCTGCTCGCCCGTGAGCGGGTCGAGCATGTCGCCGATGGGGCCGCCGAACGGCACGCTGCGCACGGGCGACGTCTTCACGAAGAAGATCTCGGCGATGAAGACTTGCCCGCCCGTGTAGCTCGTCACGAGCTCGTTGAGGAACGGGATGTTCTGCGGTCTGCAGCGTCACCCGACCCGGCGGGAGCACGCCGACGACACGGCCGTCCTTGAAGAAGACGGCGCACTCGTCGCTGTCGACGGTGAGCTGCGAGTACATCGGGACGTTCTGGTCGGGGTGCTTGTAGACGATGAGGGACTTCTGGCTGTCGGGACGCGCGACCATCATCTCGCGCACGCCGTTCTTGACGAAATCGAAGACGCCCATGCGGGGTTGGCCCTTCCTCTAGCTTCAAGATACTCGATAACCGAGGACGACGTGCACGGGCAGACTGCCGGGCGGCTATGCTTGGGGGAACGCGATGGATCCGGCAGTCGAAATCGACAAGCTCTGCGCCCGCGGCGCGCAAGATCCTGGACACCTCGTCGCCGGCGCCCATGCGGCAGATGGCCGCGAAGGGCGTATTGCCCGGCCTCAAGCCCGCCGACGCGCTCACGGTTATCGCGCTCCTGTCGGAGTCCGCCGACGAGGCGCTCGCAGCCGCGGCGAGGACGACGCTCGACAAGCTTCCCATCCCGCTGCTCACCGGCGCGCTCGCCGGAGACGTACCCTCCGGCGTTCTCGGCCTCATCGCGCCGCGCTACGCGCGAAACGCAGGCTTGGCAGAGAAGCTCCTCGCGCACCCCGCCATTCTGCCCGCCACCGTGGCGGAGATCGCGGGCCGCGCGGACGAGGCGGTGGCCGAGCTCGTGGCGACGAACGAGCAGCGCTCCTCGCCAACCCCGAGATCATCGAGAAGCTCTACATGAACAAGTCGACGCGCATGTCGACAGCCGACCGCATCCTCGAGCTCGCCGTCCGCAACCAGATCGAGCTGAAGGGCATCCCCGCATACAAGGAGGCTGCCGCCGCGATCGGGCATGGAGCTCATCGCCGAGCCCTCGCCGGAACCGACGCCGGACGACATCTTGTTCCAGGAGACCGAAGCTCTGGCGCGCCAGGCGGAGATCAACGCGCAGATCGAGGACACGCACCGCCTCGACGAGGAGACAGGCGATGAGGTGGTCGACGACAAGTTCCTCCCCCTCTACGCGCAGCACCAGAAGATGACCATCAGCCAGAAGATCCGCCGCGCTATGGTCGGCACGGCGGGCGATCGCCTCCTTCTCGTGCGCGACTCGAACCGCCTCGTGTCGCAGGCGGCCATCAAGAGCCCCAGCATCCAGGAGAACGAGGTCGTCCGCATCAGCGCGAGCCGCAACGTCGGCGAAGACGTTCTCCGCATCATCGCCATGGATCGCGAGTGGACGCGGTCGCACCAGATCAAGCTCAACCTCGTGCAGAACCCGCGCACGCCCTTCGCCTTCGCGTCGAAGCTCATCTTGCACCTGCGCGAGCACGAGCTGAAGGCGCTCTCGAAGAGCAAGAACGTCACGGGCTCGGTGGTGCACGGCGGCCAAGCAGCAGCTATCGCGGCGCACGCAGGGCGGCTGAGCGTCAGCGGCCCACGCCCCAGATTTCGCCGGTAGCCCAGGTGGAGTCGAGCAGCCCGAGCACGACGTGGACTACCTCTTCGGGAGTCCCGAACCGGCCCAGCGGCGATCGAGTCGCCAGTCGGTGCATCCGGAGCGGATCGGAGTCGGCCTCCGGATCGGCGACGATGCCGAGAGCGACCATGTTCACCCGCACCTCGGGTGCCAGCTCGACGGCAAGGGCGCGCAGCCCGGACTGGAGCGCGCCCTTGGCGGTCAGGTACGCGACGTGATTGGTGTAGGGACGCGTGACCCCGGCGTCCGTGAGCGCGACCACGGCGCCCCGGGCCGCGCCGAGATCGTCGGCCAGAGCGCGGACGAGGAGCAACGGGGAGACGGCATGGACGGCGAGCGAGCGCCACAGATCATCGCGCTGCAGCTCTTCGAGCGGAGTGCGTGGAAAGGGACCGCAAGCGAGGATGATGTCGTCGACGTTGCCGACCGTGCGGCGCACGCCATCGACGATCTTCTTCGGAGCGTCGTCGTGAAGTAGATCCGCGCAGACAATCGGCACCCCTTCGGTGCCTGGCTTCGTCAGGTCGGCCCCGAGGGCTTCCAGTCCCGCCGCGTCACGCCCCGTCAGCACGACGCGATCGCCGCGCTGTCCAAGCGCACGGGCAATGGCCCCACCGAGACGCCCCGTGGCGCCGACCACGAGGACCCTTCGACCACGCGTCATCCCGTCCTTGTAGCGCCCCGGGGCATGGCGCCTCAACAAAGCGAGCTAGGCGCCCGCGCACAAGAACGGTAATAGAGGATATGCCCGACGCCGCGACGCCGCCCGACGGCTCCTCCGCGCCGCTCAGCTCCCTGAGAGAGCTGGTGGATGCATGGAGCCGCTTCCGCGCGGGCGAGGTGGTGCCGTGTCCGAACGACGGGGCGTCGCTGGCTCTGTCCGTCGATGCGTCGGCTGGCGCGTATCGCTTCGTGTGCACGACCTGCGGGACGGCTTCCTCGTGGTTCGAGTCGGGGCCGACCGGCACAGTCGAGGTCCGGCCGCTGATTCAGCCCCCCGCCGCCCCGGAGTGACCCCCCGGCGCCCGCTCGCCCGCCCATCTGGGGGGCACTCGTCGCGTACGTCGCAGCCTTCGCGCTGATGAATTCCGCCAGCGCGCTGCTCGTGCTCGGCGTCGCCCTCCGACGACACGCCGACGTCGCGCGGGTGCCCGAAGAGGCCGAGAACTTCTCCCTGTCCGCGCCCGGCATCACGTCCGTCGCGCTGGTCAACGCGATCGTTCTCCTCCTGGTGGCTCTTTTTGCCGCGCGCGGCCGGGGGGGGCACGCGACGACGACGCTCCGGCTCGGGCCGACCCGAGCGAGCCGGATCGGCCTGGCGGCGGCCATCGTCGGAATGGTGGGGCTCAGCTTCGCGTGTGGCTCGGCGAGCGAGCTCGTGGGCGTTCGCGGGGGCGGCGTCATGGAAAGAGTCGCGCGCGCCCTGGAGACGCCGACCCCGGCCGCCTTCTTGCTCGCGATCGCCGCCATCGGGTTCGCGCCAGGCTTCGCGGAGGAGACCTTCTTCCGGGGGCTGATTCAGCCCTGGCTCAGGTCACGGTGGGCCCGGTGGCCGTCGATCGTCGCCACGTCCGTCGGGTTCGGGGTCATGCACGGCGACCCTGTGCAGGGTTCGCTCACGTTCATCGCCGGGCTCTTTCTCGGATGGACAGCCGAGCGCTTCGGCGGCGTTCGTCCGACGATTGCCGCCCACGCCGTCAATAACGCCATCTTCGTCGTCCTCTCGTCGCTCGGGTCGTCCGAACCGAGCTCGCGACGACTCCAGACCGCCATGCTCGCCGTCGGAGCCGCCTCGTTCGCCGCCTCCGTGGCGGTGCTTCGCGGTCCGCGGGCAATCACGGCATGAGCGGCGTCACAGCATCGAGACGCGCTTCATGAGCGCCCCGCACAGATCGGACTGTGCGTTGCGTTCGCGCTCGATCGTCAGGGCGGCCCGAAAGACCGCCCCGGCCCCCTGCTCGTTGCCGATCGCGACGTGGCACATGCCGAGCATCTCGTAGTCGGCGGGATCTCCGAGGTTCGACACGAGCTCCGTCAGCGGCTCAATCGCCGCGCGGTGCGCCTCGACCATCTCGGGCGTCGGAGGATTCGGCGCCCCCTTCGAGTGGATCATCAAGCGGAGAGCCTGCCGCTGGTCGTTCGCCGGGTAGCGCCGGAACCCCTCGCTCGCGAAGAGCGCCGTGTAGCCCGCGTAGGCACTCTTGCGATCTCCCGCGCGAGCGCTTGAGACAATCGCCTTGACCGCATCCACGAGCCCTTGCTCTGCCATTTTGCGACGCAGCGTAGCCGGGGGACGCCCGGCCGTCACTGCCCGAGCAGCGCCTTCAGCCTCGGAGCCATGTATGCCACGGCCGCCTCGCCCTTGATGCCTCCTTCGACTTGCTTGCCCGAAGCGCTCCCGTCGGGCCCGGGGAGCGCAAAGAGCGGGATGTACTTCGACGAGTAGCCGGCCGCACCAAGCCGCTCGCGATCGCGATCGAGGTCGAACTCGAGAAGCGTGAGGTCCGGGAAAATAGCGTCGAGTTCACCATTTGCAGCAGCCTGGTGAAACCTCTGGCAGGGCTCGCACCAGGTGGCCCCCACGTACACGACGACCTTCCGCTTCTCGCCGCTCGCTCGCGACAGAGCCTGGCGCACGGCCTCGCGCACATCGCCCGTCGCCGGGGCGTCGAGGACCCGGACGCGCCCCGGCGCGACCCCCGTGGAGTCCGGCCGCGGGGGGCGGCCAGCCTCCGGGGCGGTGTCCTCTTGCCCCTTGCAACCACCCACGACGAGCGCCGCGATGACTACGGGCAGTGCGTACCTGGTCACGGGAGCCCCATACCAGAAGGGCCCAACGTCGGCAGCCTCCCTCCCGAAGGTGACCCCCCCCTGCGCGCATCGCGCCGGTGTATCTTCGGTGCGTGGAGCGCCAGGACGGCGTCTTACCGCCCGGTTCGCGGATCGCCCAACGTTACGGGCTGGAGCGGATTCTCGGCGGCGGCGCGATGAGCACGGTATACGAAGCGCGCGACCTCTCGGGCTCGCTCGTCGCGCTGAAGACGCTCGCGGTCCCTGCCGGTTCGATCGACGGCGAAGAACGGCGCGCGCGCTTCCTGCGCGAGACGCGGTTGGCCCAGACGCTGGAGCACCCGCACGTCGTACCAGTCGTCGATCACGGGATCGACGCGGCGACCGGTGTCCTCTACCTCGTGATGCCGCTGCTGGAGGGCGAAGACATGGCCGCGCTGCTCGATCGAGTAGACGCCATCGATCCTGAGGTCGCCGTCGCGCTGTTCGTGCAGGCGTGTCACGGACTGGGCGCGGCGCACGCCCGCGGGATCGTCCACCGCGACGTGAAGCCTTCCAACCTGTTCCTCGAGACGCGGGGCGACCAGGTCGTCGTCAGAGTCACGGACTTCGGCCTCGCCAAGTCCCACGACCACGTCGCTGTCGGACCCGGCTCGACGCCGCACGCGCTGACCGCGACCGGTCGCTTCATGGGAACACCGCAGTACGTCTCCCCCGAACAGGCCGTGAGTGCCAAGCACGTCGACGAGCGCAGCGACGTCTTCAGCCTCGCGATGTCGATGTACCACGCCCTGTCGGGCGCCCCGGCCTTCGCGTACGTGCGATCCTTCATGGGGCTGGTGCTCGAGATAACGTCGCGCGAGGCTCCCCACATCCAGGACGCAGCTCCGTGGGTGCCGCCGGAGATCGCACGAGTCGTACACGCTGCCCTCCTTCGTGAGCGAAGCGCACGCTGTCCCAGCGTGGCCGAGCTTGCCCTGGCGCTCGACACGGCCACCGGCATCGACGTCAGCCGACGGGCGGTGACCCGCGAAGCGTGCCGCCCGGCGAGCGCGGCCCGGCGGAAAGTCCGGACGCCGCGTGCCGAGCTCGCACCGACGTGGAACGACGTTCTCTGCGGTTGACGGATTCATGGGGCCGCAAACCTTAACATACGGGCCGAGCCCCCGTAGGATCGGATACGGGTCCATCCATGCGGTCGCTTGCCTTCACCGTGCTCCTCGCCGCCGTCGCCGTGGAAATGGGCGCTGGACCGGCGGAGGCCGCTTCGACGAAGGTCGACGGTGCGGCGATCGTTCGTGGGGCCGGGCGCACCAAGAGCGAGGGGGCCCGCGAGTGGCGTGAGGTGACGACGGGCGACGTCCTTTTGGCGGGCCTGACCGTCCAGGCTTCGGCGGAAGAGCCGCTCGAGATGTTGCTCCCGGACGGGGTAACGATCCAGCTCGAGCCGGGCGGCCAAGCCCACTGGATGCGCGCGACCCGCTTGCCGACGGAGACGAACGGATGGGCGCGCGGGTACCACCTCGTGCTCCAGGAAGGCGAGCTCGAGGTCCACATGCCACCGGGGCTGAAGGGCACACACGCCTTCCTCGTCTCGACCAAGGCGGGCACGCTGACCGACTGGCGGGGCCAGCTGCACGTGGTGGTTCACGAGGACTCCGCCGCGGCCGCGATATACCAGGGCGCTCTCGTCGTCGGGTCGAACGGCCAGGGCTTTCCGGTCTACGACGGCGCGGGCATCGTCATGAAGAAGGGCGTCGATCCCGACAAGACCCGCGGCATCCCGGCCGCGCCCTCGTGGGACGGCGGCGGAAGCTTCAGCCTGGCTGCACGCGATCAGCGGGCGACGCTTGATTTTCACTGGGCCGGCGTCGCCGGAGCCAGCGCGTACCGCATCGAGATTGCGACCGATCCGACCATGGTGCGCGTCGTCCATCGCGCGACGACGACCGAGCCGAGTTTCGGGATGCCCGAGCCGCAGGCGGGCGCCCGCTACTGGGCGCACGTTCGCGCGGTGGGGCCGGTGGGCATTGTGGGCGAGTGGTCGACGGCGCGCGCCATTCGTGTCG
Source organism: uncultured delta proteobacterium (assembly GCA_963847465.1). GTDB lineage: Bacteria > Myxococcota_A > Polyangia > Polyangiales > Polyangiaceae > Palsa-1150. The sequence goes on from CAWKAF010000062.1 coordinate 133,026, forward strand.
TCCGCTACGAGCTGCCCGACGGCGCGTTCGTCGCAAACGACGGCGCCATCGTCCTGCCCGACCATACGAGCGTCACGCTGTCGGACACGGACGGGGTCGAGGCCGCCTACGAGAACGTGACGGGCGTGCCAAGCCGTTTTCGGGTACCCCTCTACTGGGCCAAAGTCACTGGCGCGCTGAGAATCGCAGACGACGCGACGATGCGGATCGTTCACCTGCGCGACTCGTCCGCGGGCACCGAGACCCGTCTCGTGCTCGCTCGCCGCCAGCTGCGCGCGGACGTGGACCTCCAGCCGAAGAGCGCTCGCTGGCCACTGGACCCCGTCGACGCCCGCGTCGTCGTGCGGGACCCCTCCGGACGAATCGACGGCTCGACCGAGGCCGTCGCGATCGACACGATGCTGGACCTCACGCCGATTGCGGTGGCGTGGCAGCGGCGCGGGGCGACCTTCGTCGGGCGTGTCACGCCTCAGCCAATCGCGGGCCCCTCCGTCGTCCGGGTCGTGGTCAAGGACGGTAAGGGGACGGAAATAGGACGTGGATTCATAGAGATCGACACTGGTACAGTGCCATCGAAAAGATGAAGCACTGTCTCAACTACGCCCCGGCTCGGCGTGATGCTTTGCGTCGACGCCCCCCGTGCGTAAGTCTAGCGGTCGCCCAATGCTCCTCTGCCCCGGCTGCTCCGCTCCCTGCGAGACGGGACACCGCTTCTGCTTCGCGTGCGGCGGGGAGCTCGGCGAGCCTTCGCAGCGTAGCCAGGAAGACCCCTTCATCGGGTCGACTCTTTCCGGAGGCTACCGCGTCACGCATCTCATCGGTGTGGGCGGCATGGGCCGGGTCTATGGTGCCGAGCAGGTCGCGCTCGGTCGGACCGTAGCGGTCAAGGTCGTCCACCCGCACCTCGCGCACGATGAGCTGGCCGCGGCGCGCTTCCTCAACGAGGCCCGCGCGGCAAGCCGCCTCAGTCACCCCAACTCGGTCGCCATCTTCGACTTCGGTCGAACCTCGGATGGGCATTCGTACATCGTGATGGAGCACCTCCGCGGCCGCGACCTGGGGCGGGTCGCGCACGAGGAAGGACCGCTGCCGCTGCGACGCATCGTGGACGTCTTGCGGCAGACTCTCGCGGCGCTGGAAGAGGCGCACGCGCTCGGAATCGTTCACCGCGACCTGAAGCCCGACAACGTCGTCCTCGAGCCTTTGCGATCGGGGCTCGACTGCGTGAAGGTGGTCGACTTCGGGCTCGCAAAGTTCCTGCAGAGCGACGCACCGGCGTCGGGCGGGCGAGCGCTCACCCAGCCCGGCATCGTGTGCGGGACGCCGGAGTACATGAGCCCCGAGCACGGGCGCGGCGACCCTCTCGACGGCCGCAGCGACCTCTACGCGGTGGGAGTCATGCTGTTCGAGCTCCTCACGGGCAGGGTGCCTTTCTGCTCCGACTCCGCGACGAAGACGCTCTTGATGCACCTGACGGATCCAGCACCCGATCCGCGCGAGGTCGCCCCGCATCGCAACATCCCGGCCCCCCTCGCCGAGCTCGTCCTCCGGACGCTCGCCAAGTCGCGCGACGACCGCTTTCAGGATGCCCGCGCCCTCTCGGATGCCCTCGAGAGCGTGTGGGCCGCGTGCGGCGTGCGGCCCTCGGTCGAGCCAGCGCCGGTGACGGCCATGCGGTGTCGCGCGTGCGGCGTCCACAACGCCATCGGACAGAAGTTCTGCGGCGAGTGCGGAGCCTCGATCGCCAGCACCCCGCCGCCGAGCAACGGGAGTCCTCGCTCCTCGCCGCTACCGGAACGCAGCGCCCTTCCTCGAGCGCCCACGGTGCTGCGTCGCGAGGCCGTGAGCCCCGCCCTGGGCGTCTTCCCCCTGCTTGCGCGAGACGAAGCGCTCTCGTGGCTCGAGGCGCGACGTCACGAGGCCGACGCCATGCTCGCGGCAGCCCACATCGTTGGCGATGCCGGCTCCGGGAAGACCCGCCTTCTCGCCCATTTCCTCGCGCAATCGAGGGCCGCGGGCGACGTCGTCGTCCAGGTCGGTCCGGACCCGACGTGGTCGAAAGTCGGAGACGAGGCCGTGCGCTCGGCGATCCGGGCGCTCGCCAACTTCTCGTCGGGAGTCGACGCGGAGCAGTGGAAGAGCGCTCGCGTCCTCGCCCGGCGGGGGCTCGAGCTCGTATTCGGGCTGGCGACGGAGCCCACCCGCGACCCCGGCGAGCGACGACGTGCCGTGGCCGAGGCGCTAAGGTGGGCCCTAGAGTGCGCGGGCGAGCGCGTCGACAAGGGGGTCGTGGTGCTCGCGGTCGACGATCTCGACTACGTCGACGGGACGAGCCGCAACGCGTTCGTGGACGTGCTCGAGGAGCCGCCCGTGGTCCCGGCGCTCTTCCTTGCGACCTACGCCCCAGGTCTGCGCGGCGCGGGCGACCCCCTTTCGGGGGAGACGTTCACGCTCGGGCCGCTCCCCTTCGAGTCCTTCGCGTCGTTCGCCGACGCCATCCCGGCGCACGTCCTTCCCAGGGGCACCGCACTCTTGCCCCTCCACTTCGAGCAGATCGTCGCCTGGTCGCACGAGACCACGGAGCCTCCCCCGGACGGCCTGGCGGACCTCATCGTCCGCCGCGCCGAGAGGCTCTCTGCCGACGCCAGGCACACCCTTCACGCCCTGGCCGTGTGGGGCGACGACGCCACCACCGACTCTCTCCGCAATCTCCTTCCCGGCACCGTCGATCTGGGCGCGGCGCTCGACGCACTCGACCGCGCGAAGCTCGTGTCCATCGAGGAGGGAGGCATCCGCGTCGGCCATCCGCTCGCCCGCCGCGCGATCTTCGCGAGCATCCCGGCGGGCCGAAAGCGCGAGCTGTTCGCGCGCGCCGCCGAGCTCCGGACCGAAGCGCCGCTCGAGGTCCGCGCCAGGCAAGCCATGCACGGAGGTAGCGCCTTCGAGGCGCTCTCCCTGCTCGACGAGGTCAGCGCGCTCCGTGGCCGCGGCGGCGATTTCTCCGGGAGCGTCAGCGCGCTGCGCCACGCGCTCGACGTCGCACGAAGGGAGCTGCATCGGGGCGAGATCGACGACCCGGCCGAAGCGGTCCTGGTCTTCTCGCGAAAGCTCGCCGAGGCGCTCGCGGCGTCGGAAGACTGGATGGGTGCCGAGGGCGTGCTGCGCGAAGCCCTCGGCAACGCGCCTCCCACGAGCAAGCACCGAGCGCACCTGCTCGGTCTGCTCGCGCACGTAGCGAACGTGCGCCGCAACCCGGGTGAAGCGCGCCGCTACCTCGACGAGGCGATGACCATCGCGCACCAGTCGGACGCTCGCAGCCTCATCCCCATCCTCGAACGACTGGACAAGGCGATCGCGGTCGCGTGAGCGCGGCCAGCCCCCTCGGCCGGTTCTTCCAGCTCGATCTCCTGGACAACCGGTACCCCGCGCTGCACGGGATGCGCGTGCTCGGGATTGTCTCCGTCGTCCAGCTGCACGTGACCTCGATCTTCACGTTCGAGGAGAAGCTGCCGCTCGGGCCTTCGTGGACCACGACGTCGATGTCGATCTTCTTCGGGATGGACCTCTTCTTCATCCTGAGCGGCTTCCTCATCGGGTCGATCTTGCTGCGATCGGTCGAGCTTTCGGGGTCGCAGCACGTGCGGCGGTTCTACCTGCGGAGGGCGTTCCGCACCTTCCCCGCGTACTACGTCGTTTTGACCGTGCTCGCCGTCACGGCGACGCTCACGGCATCGCAGCGGCACCACCTGCCATTCGAGTACGCCTACCTCACGAACTACCAGCCGATCCGTCGCGAGGATCTCGTCATGCTCTGGGGGTGGTCGCTCGCCCTCGAGGAGCAGTTCTACCTGACCGTGCCGGTGCTCTTCTTCGCGCTGCACAAGCTCCGCAGCGATCGCGTCAGGCTGACTTTACTCGGCGCGTTCTGGGCGAGCGCGTTCGTCGTGCGCCTGGTCATCTATCTGCGCGGGCACGACTGGACGCCGGCGACGCTCTACCACGCGCTCTACTTCCGCACGCACACGCGCTTCGACACCCTCGTCGCGGGGGTGATGCTCGCCTACGTCCAGGAGCGCTGGCACGCCCCCATCGCCAACTGGCTGAAGAGCCCGTTCGCGCGGGCCGGCCTCGCCATGCCGCCCCTCTTTTGCCTCTGGGTGTTGATGCAGCCGTGGATGTTCGGTGAGACAGAGCTCCTGCTCGTTCGGGTCTTCTGCTGGGGAACGCTGACGAGCATCATGTACTTCGGCTGGCTTCTGCTGCTCCTGAACGGCAGCGGCGGCTGGATGCGGCAGCTTCTGTCCTTGCCCATCTTTCGCCGCGTCGCGACGCTGGGATACGGGGTCTATCTCGTGCACGTTCCCCTGTGCGACAAGGTCATCACGCCGGTCGCCCGGTCGCTCGCGACCACTCACGCCTGGCCGATGCCCGCCGTCTGGACGCTCGCCGTGCTGGCGCTCGTGCTCGCGTCGCTCGCCGTTTCCTACGGCCTTCACCTCTTCGTCGAGAAACCATCGCTGCGCCTGCGCGACCGGTTCGCGAGGTAACGCGTTCGCGGGCGCTCAGGGCGCGAGCGGTTCCCCGTACCCCTTGCGCGGCATCTTCTGCTCCCGGAACCCGAGGGGGCCCTCGACCAGCCAGAGGGTCGACGGATCGTCGAGGTCCCGATCGAACGCGAACCTCAGACGCCGTGGCATCGCGTGCTCGTCGAGCTGCAGCACCTTTGCCCGCATGCCGCCGAGGCTCACCTCGTCGCCGACGCGCAGCGACCCGTCCTCGTCGCGGAACAGATCGTGTGGCCCGACGGGAAACAGCGGCTGCGGGCTCGCGACGAGCTCGATCGTCCGATCGCCCGTCCGCAAGAGGAGCGCGCGCCCGGGCCCGACGGTCAGCAGACGCCAGCGTTCGGGCGCCGCACGGTCGAAGAGAAAGGGAGCGAAGAGGGCTGTCTCACCGGACTCCGCACGGAGGACCACGACGGTCGGGTGACGGGCTACCTGGTTGCGTATCCACTCCATCTTTTCCTCGAAGATCGAGGCCGACCCACTGGCCGCGCGGATGGCCAACCACGTGTCGACGGGCGCGCGCACGAGGTGCGCGAACGTGAGCCCCAGCGCAACCAGCCCGGTGAGCTCCGCGGCGCCTCGACGCGGCTCTTCGGCCGGAGGAAACCAGGCCCGATCGAGGACGAGAGCGACGAGAGCGCTGACGCCGATCATCGCGACGGGCAGAACCCTGGCGAACGGCTCGACCGCGAGCACCGGACCCAACGACAGCAGCGACCCGAGCAAGAGCCATGCGGCCCGGCGCTGCCCTTCCACGTCGAGCGCCCGGATCGCGCGCGCCAGCGGCACGGTGAGGACGGCCACGCCGGCTGCGAACAGGAGCCCGAGCGACCAGGGCGGCGCTGGCGACCATACCCTGTCGTCGAGGCCCAGCCATGCGACGCCGAGGAGCACCGCGATCCTGCGGGGCGCGCCGCTCGCGTAGGCACCGAAATCGCGAAGCGGGTCCAGGTAGAAGCCCGACCCGTGAGCCCCATAGCCGAGGAGCCGGTGCGTCGCGAAGAAAGCGATCGCCGGAAGGGCGAAGCAGGCGAGGCTCAGCGCCCGGCGAAGGGCGGGATCGCGCCTGCGGACGATCTCGATGGCGAGGACGTACCCGCCGAAGCACAACGTGTACTCCCCCGCTGCCATGGCGACCGCGAAGAGCAGCGAGCCGAGGAGCGCATCTCGCGGTTTGCCTTCGTCCCTCCAGCGCGAATAGACCAAGAGCGCCGCGGTGCCGAGCGCGGTGGACAGCAGCACCTCGCGGTTGGCGATCCAGACCATCGGCACGGCATGGCACGGCGCGAGGGCGAACATCGCGGCACCCATGAGCGCGACCCGCGCGGAAAAGGAACGACGAAGGAGCGCGTGCACCGCGAGCGACGCGGCCGCCCACCAGAAGAAGGAATGGACGTGCTGCTCGACCGGGGACCCGCCGAAGGCGAGATTGTCGAGCCATACGAGGGCGCTCGAGAGAGGCCGGAAGAAGCGCACGACGAGGCCGGGCTGCGTCCACCACGGGATGATGCCCCGCTCGAAGAGCTGGTCGCGGTTCGCGCCGTTGACGAAGTCGTAGAGATTGAAGGGGCTCCCCGAGTAGAGGGGATAGGTGCCTTCGACCATCGCGCGCTGCGCGTGATCGTCGAGCATCAGCGGCGCCCAGAGCGCCGGAAGGTGCACGATCAGCGCCAAGGCCACGAAAGAAAGGACGAGGCCCCGCGGCAGACGACTCACCGCCCAATGAATAGCGCCCACACGCGCTACGGAGTAGCGGTCGCTTCGCCCACTTCGCCCACCAGCGCATCGAGCTCGGCGTCGTACCCCCCGCTCGCGCCGTCTCGCCCGATGCATCGTGCGCCCAGCACGTGCCGTCCCGACGCGAGCGTGCGCGGGACAGCGTCGCCGCGGCTCGACGTGGGCTCGGGAGCGTACCCCCTCCACGCGGGCAACGGCTCGCCATCGAGCGTCAGCGCGTAGTTGCCGTCGTCGGGGCCCCGGAAGCCGTCGAGCCGGACGCTGTAATCGCCCGGGACCGCCACCTCGAAGGGGATGGTCACGCTGGATCCGGGGTCGGCGTGGGAGAGGAGAAGCACCGCCCCGCCGCTCGCGCCGTCGCGCCGGATCGGGTGCGCGCTGAGACCCGAAGGCAAAAGCAGCGTGGGCCATGTTCGCTCGATCTCGATGAGCACGCCGGGGGACGGACGCCGCGTGTAGAACTTGCCGATGTCGTCCCGCTGAAGCGACAGATAGACGGGGAGGTCCGGGTGCGCGCGGCGCAGCTCGACCAGGCCTGACCCGTCGTCCAGGACGAAGATGCGCCTGTCCCCGTCGGTCCACGGATCGAGCGCCGCCGCGACGGCGCTCCCGTCGTGGGTCTGCAGGATGCCGCGGTCGATGCCACGGCTCGCCAGCGTGCGACGCAGGTTAGAGCGCAACTCCTGACGCGTCGCCGCTTCGACTCCCCGCGTCGCCCACGGCGAATACGCGGACGTCGCCGCGACCGCCATCAGGACCGCGATGCCCGCCGCGCGGGCGTGCGGACCATCGAACCATCCGCGCGCCCTGTGCGGCAGCGCCGTCGCTCCGCGAGCGACCAGCAGCCACACGAACGACGCGGCCGGGAAGAGGTGCCGCGCTCCGAAGAACTCGGAGTTACCGTAGTAGAAGAGCCCGTACGCCAGGGTAAGCCCCAGCACGAAGGCGACCAGGGCCGCGTCCACGGTGGACGCCCCCACCGCGACGGCCGAGAAGGCGAAGAGCATCAGCGGGCCGAACCCGAGGAGGTCTATGCCCAGCAGCCCCGCGCGGTCGCGAACGACGCGAAGCGCCTCGCGGGGCCCGAAGCCGTCCGGGCCGAAGCGCGCCACCGTACCCTTGTGCTCGACGGTGCAGCCGATGTCGCGTCCGAGCCCCAGGCGATGGCAACCGGGGGGCCAGTCGGAGCGCGCGAAGTAGGCGACCTGGGTGGGCGCGAGCCACCCGCCCGTCGCACAGTGCTGCTCGAAGAGGAGCAGCGCCGCGAAGGGGCAGGCGCCCACCGCGAGCCACGCGACGCTCCGGAGCGTCGCCCCTCTCCATGCGAGCACCGAAGCGACGACGACGCCCAGGACGAGCCCGTCGAGCAGCCGCGAGGCCACGGCCCACCCGACGCAGCCGCCCGCGAGCAGGGCCTTCGCGCGCGAGGGCGAGCCGTCCGCCCGTCGCAAATCGAGGGCGCACGCCATCGCGACCGACGCCAGCACCGCCACGAGCCCGTGGGACATCGGATCCGCGGTCTCAATCGCACGCGCAAACGAAGGGAGGCCGAGGACGAGCGACGCGCGCGTCGCGAGCTCCCCGTTCGCATCGTCGCCGGCGACGCGGCCGACGGCACGCCCGAGCGCCGCCTGCGCGACAATCATCAGCGCCGCGACGGCCGGACCCGCCAGCATGGGTGCGCCCATCCACACGAAGGGCACCATCGCGAGCGGCCAGCCCGGCGGGAACACCCCGTAGAGGCGGCCGTCGGGTCCCTCGGACAGAAAGTGGTCGCTGAACGCCTGGACGGGCAAGGGCGCGGGTACACCGAAGTGGAGGTGAGCCATCGCCCGCGCCTGCAGGAGGTAGATGCTCGAATCGATGGTCAACGGCATGTCGCGAAGCGACGCGTGCACCATGCGCCACGAGATGCCGGCCGCCGCGGCGGCGCAGATCGCGACGAACGCGCTCCCCGGGAGCGCCATGAGCAGACGCGGCACGGCCTCGGCGATCGGTCTCGCCGACAGGACTACCGCGACGCTCACGCCCAGGGCGACGACGCCCAGGCGAGGCCAGGCCTGCCGTTCGGCGAGCGCCAGCGCCGTCCACAGCAGCGCCGCGGCGACGCCGAACGCTCGGACGACCCTGCCGCCGTTCACGTCTTCGGGAATGGCTCGCGCTTGGCGTCCTCGGGGTTCGACGCGTCCGTGCCCTCGGCAAACTCGGTCGCGCCGCTCGTCTCGACGAACGGACCGCCGCTCTCTTCGTCGACGACCTGATTGAGCGTCTCCTCGCCCTCGTATTCGGCCGTGGTCACCGTCTCGACGAACTCCTCGCCTCGCTCCTCGGCGAGATCGTCACGGGACCGCGGCTTCGTGAGGAAGCTCTCCCCCTCGTCGTCCGGGCGGCCGCTCCGCGCAAGCAGCTCGGCCCCGTACTTCGGATCGATGTGTCCGGGCGCAGCGCGGCGGCGTAGCGGCTTGGCTCTGGGAGCCGCAGCGGCCTTCTTCCGCTTCACCGGCGCGGGCGGCTTCTTCTTCGCCGCGACCGTTCGCTTCTTGGGCTTCGCTCGCCGCGGGGCCGGCGCGCGTTTGCGCGGCGCAGTCGCCTTCTTCGCCCTCTTGGCCGGCTTCAGCTTCTTCAGCTTCTTCGGCGAGGCTGCCTTCTTCGCGGCTTTCTTCTTGGGCTTCTTCTTTGCCATCGACGCCCATCGTACGCGCGTCGGGCGCGCGAAGCACGGGCGCGAAAAACCGAGCCGCCGCGGGGACTTGCGTGTACCCCGCGGCGAGCTCGCCCGTCTCTCAGAAGTCCCCGTGGCCTCCGTGGCCACCGGCGGCCGCCGCGTTCGTCCTTCGGTCGCTCGGCGACGAGGCACTCGGTCGTCAGCATCAGACCCGCGACGCTCGCCGCGTTCTGCAGCGCCGTACGCACGACCTTGACCGGGTCGATGACGCCCATCGCCAGGAGGTTGCCGTACTGATCGGTCGCCGCGTTGTAGCCGAAGTCGTCCTTGCCCTCTTTGACCTTGTTGACGACCACGGCGCCTTCCATCCCCGCGTTCTGCACGATCTGGCGAAGAGGCTCCTCGATCGCGCGGTGGATGATCCGCACGCCGACTCGCTGCTCGTCCGACACCTTGAGGATCGTCGAGAGCCTTCTGCGCCCGAATCAGCGCCACGCCACCGCCGGCGACGACGCCTTCTTCGACCGCCGCGCGCGTCGCATGCAGCGCGTCTTCCACACGCGCCTTCTTCTCCTTCATCTCGGTCTCCGTCGCCGCGCCCACCTTCACGATGGCGACGCCGCCGACGAGCTTCGCAAGGCGCTCCTGGAGCTTCTCGCGGTCGTAGTCGCTGGTCGACTTCTCGACCTGAGCGCGAATCTCCGCGATGCGGCCCTTGATCTTGTCCTTGTCGCCGGCCCCGTCGACGATGGTCGTGTTGTCCTTGTCCATCGTGACTCGCTTCGCGCGGCCGAGGTCCGTGAGGGTCACGTTCTCGAGCTTGAGACCGAGCTCTTCGCTGATGACCTGGCCCTTGGTGAGGACCGCGATGTCCGTCAGCATCTCCTTTCGTCGATCGCCGAAACCGGGAGCCTTGACCGCGGCGCACGCGAGGGTGCCGCGGAGCTTGTTGACCACGAGCGTGGCCAGCGCCTCGCCCTCGATGTCCTCCGCTATGATGACGAGCGGCTTCTGCTGCTTTGCGATCGCCTCGAGCACGGGAAGGAGGTCCTTCATGTTCGAGATTCGCTTCTCGCTGATGAGGATGTAGGCGTCATCGAGCGCGACTTCCATGCGCTCGGCGTCGGTGACGAAGTACGGGGAGAGGTACCCGCGGTCGAACTGCATGCCCTCGACGACCTCGAGCGTCGTCTCCGCCGTCTTGCTCTCCTCGACCGTGATGACGCCTTCCTTGCCGACCTTCTGCATCGCCTCGGCGAGCTTGTCGCCGATCTCTTTGTCGCCGTTGGCGCTGATGGCGCCGATCTGCGCAATCTCTTTCGGATCCTTGGTCGGCTTGGCCATCTTCTTGAGCGACTCGACGACGTTCTCGACGGCCTTGTCGATGCCGCGCTTGATCTCCATCGGGTTGTGCCCCGCGGCCACGAGCTTCGATCCCTCGCGGTAGATCGCCTGGGCAAGCACCGTCGCGGTGGTGGTCCCGTCGCCGGCCACGTCGCTCGTCTTGCTCGCGACCTCGCGCACCATCTGCGCCCCCATGTTCTCGAAGCGGTTCTCGAGCTCGATCTCCTTGGCGACGGTGACACCGTCCTTGGTGATCGTCGGGGAGCCGTAGCTCTTCTCGATGACGACGTTCCTGCCCTTGGGGCCGAGCGTGACCTTCACCGCCTCGGCGAGCGCGTTGACGCCCGCGAGAATGTGATTGCGTGCCTGGTCCGTGTAAACGATCTCTTTCGCTGACATGTGGGAAACCTCGTGACTTGCAAACTTGCGTGAACTCTCTCGTGCGCCTCGGGATGCCGGGCGCGAACTCAGGCCTCGAGGACTCCCAGGATGTTCTCCTCGCGAACGATCAGGCGCTCTTCGCCGTCGATCTTCACCTCGGTCCCGTCGTACTTCCCGAACAGCACGCGGTCGCCCACCTTGACGTCGAGCTTGCGGACCGTCCCGTCCTCCTGGACCTTCCCGTTGCCGACGGCCATCACTTCGCCCTCCGCGGGCTTTTCCTTGGCCGTGTCGGGGATGATGATTCCCCCCTTGCTCTTCTCTTCTTCTTTGACGCGCCGGATGATGACGCGATCCTGAAGCGGGCGAATCTTGCTCATGTGCAGTCTCCTTTTTGCCGAAGCAACGCGAGCTGAGCGAGGCCGCCCGTCGCAAGCGCCCAGACAAAGCGGCGGCGTCGGGCGCCCGATCAAGCGACGCCATCCGGTCATCCTGCGCGCGCGCGTCCCCCGAGCGCTCAGGTTCCGGCGGCAACTTAAGCACCACCCCCGTGTCGTCAAGCCGTCAGGGCCGGACCAATCCAGTGCGCCGCGAGCCAATCGAGCGGAATCTTCTCCGCCCGGAGGGCAACATCCACGTCGCGCGCGCGAACGTCGACCCCTGGGCCGCCGCCGTACGCGCGGGCGTAGAGCACCCAGTTCGACAGCTCGTACCGGTGGAGCAGCCATGCGTAGGGGCGCTCGTCCAGCGTGGCGAGCGCGGCGTAGGCCTCCTCGCAATCGCGGCTGGCGAAGAGCGCCGCGCCCGCGTCGCATAGGAGCGCGCGGAGATCGGCGAACGCGCGATCGGGGTCGGCCGCGATGTCTCCGAGACGTCTTTCGAACTCGTCCTCCGAGAGCCCCGCGGCCGAGGCCGCCAGCGCCATCGCGGGGACCTGCGTCTCGAGGAACGTCGACTGCGGCGCGTGACCCAGCAGGCGCCCGACGAGATACACGTCGAACGCGCTCGCGATGGCCTCACCGAGAAACAGAGCGTCGACCGCGGGCCGAGCGTCCCGCTCGGGGGCGAGCGCGCGGGCCGACAGGTGATGCCATGCGGCGTGCGCGACGACATCGGCCTCCGTGTGATCGTCGACGAGGACGTCCCCTCCCGCGCCGGCCGTCCAGAACGTCAGGTTCAAGAGGAGCGCGCGGTCCGGCCGCGCCGACGGGGCGTCCGGCATCACGCGAAACGAGTACCCGGCTCGCCGGAGGACCTCCTTGAGGTCCGCATAGAGCGCCACGTGACGGAACGAGGGCTCGTCGCCGATGGTCAGCTCGTCAATCGTTCGTCGGTCGAAGACGGCCGGCGGGGGACTCATCGCGGGAGAGTATCATCGCCGCCGCGGAGACTCGGCGACCGCGATGGGAACTTGTGAGGACCGTCGATGTCTGCCACCCCAACCTTGATGGGCTGGTTGAGGCATCGACTCGCACTGCCCTCGGTGGTGGCGGCGGGGGTCCTCCTCGCTATGCCCAGCGTCGCGAACGGCTTTCGCCTCGACGATCACGCGATTCTCCTCTCCCTCGAGAGTCGGGAGCCCGTACCGACAGCCTGGTGGGATCTCTACCGCTTCGTCCCGGGAACGCCCGACGGAAACCGCGCGCTCCTGGTCGACGGGTGGACCCCGTGGTGGTCGGCGCCCGGGCTCCGACTACACCTGCTCCGTCCGCTCTCGAGCGCGCTCCTGGCGCTCGATCACGCGGTGTTCGGTCACCAGGCGATCGCCTATCACCTGCACGCTCTCCTCTGGTTCGCGGCTCTCCTCGTGGTCGTCGCCGCGCTCTTCCGGCGCCTCTTGCCGCCCGAGACGGCGACCCTCGCCCTGGCGATCTACGCCTTCTCGGACGCGAACGCCCAGATCGCGGGCTGGATCTCGGCACGCCATTACGCCGTGGCCGGGGTCCCGGCCCTGCTGGGCCTCTTGGCGCACATCAAGGCACGCACCCAAGACTGGCGCCCGGGCCGGTGGCTCGCGCCGCTCGGCATGGCGATAGGGCTGCTCGCGAGCGAGTGCGCCCTCGGCGTCGTCGCACTCGCGATCGCCTACGACCTCCTCGGGGGTCCTCCCGCGAGCCTCCGACGACGCTGGATCCGCGCTCTGCCTGCGCTCGCGAACACCTGGCTCCCGCGGCTCGGCGTGCCGCGCACCCTCGCCTTCGCCATCGGTGTCTACGCCGCGGTCGGCGGAGGGCCGCGCGACAGCGGGGAGTACGTCTCCCCCTTCGAAACCCCGGGGGCCTTTCTCGGGGCGGCCGCGACACGCTTTCCGGTGCTCATGGCCGACGCGATCCTCCAGGTGCCCGCCGAGCTCACGCTGGCGGGGCTGACGGGGGCACTGGCGGTCGTCGGCGTCGTGGCCTCGCTCGGGGTGTTGCTCCTGGCGAGGGCGTGCTGGGGATCGGCCGGGGAAGAGGAACGGGCCGCGATGCGCTGGTCGCTTCCGGGGTCTCTGGCGGCGCTCCTCGTCTGCTGCGGCGCCCTCCCCGGTTCGCGTCTGCTGGCGATCCCGAACGTCGGCTTCGCGATCGTCCTGGCCGTGCTCTTCCGGCATGCGTTCTCGCCGGCGCGCTTCGCATGGGCGAGACGCGGGTTCGCCGGCTTGCTCGTCGCAAACCACCTGGTCTTCGCCCCCCTGATCCTGGTCGCCGTTCGTCCCCGAGCCAACCAGATGATCGGTCGAGCCATCGAGGACGTCGCTCGGGCAGCCAACGCGGCCGCCGCGGGGGCAACACGCGTCTTCGTCCTCAACGGGTCCGATCCGATGACCACCACCTACGCGCGCTTGGAGCTGGCCGCCGAGGGGCATTCCACGATTCGCTGCTGGTCGTGGCTCGACTCCGCCAAGGCGGATGCGCGAGTCACGCGAACGGGCAAGTCGTCACTCCTGATCGAGCCCATCGGCACGAGCCTCTTGCACGGCGCCTTCGACAGGGTCTACCGCGCGCCCTCGGTCGCCTTCCACCCGGGCGACGTGGTCGAGCAATGCGGCGCCCGCGTGCGCGTCATCGCGACCGAAGACGGACGCCCGACGCGCATCGAGGTCGACGGAGCCCTGGGTGCCCCCGGCGCGGCGGTCCTCGTGTGGCAAGGCGGAGCGATGCGGCGGTGGATCGTCCCTCCCGTCGGCGAGACGGTCGTCATTCCGTGGAGCGCGGGGCCGAGCAAAGTCCTGTGAGGGAGCCCTCCCGCGGAGGCCTGTCTCCGCCGGGCTCACACTTGGCGGGCGTCTACGCCGGCTGCGGCGTTGATGTCTGGAGTCTCCAGGATGCGCTTCGGCGCCCCCTGGCGGGCGACGTTCAACATCGCGCGTCCAATCTTCTCCGTGGTCGTGACCTGGCGGGGGAAGAGCGCCATCGCCAGCGGAACGAACGGCCACATGATCGCGTAGAGCACCCGGTACGAGCGAGTGCGCGACTTGATGCCGTGCATGGGCCGGATGAAGCCCGGGCGGAACGCGTACGCCCCCTTGAACGGCAAGGCGAGGATGGCGTTCTCGGCCTCTCCCTTCACGCGCGCCCACATCGTCTGGCTCTTGCCAGTGCTGTCGGTGCCCGCACCGGAGACGAAGATGAAGGTCATCCCAGGGTTCGCCGCGACGAGGGCGCGGCCGGCCGCAGCCGCGATGTCGACGGTCACCCGGCGATAGTCGGCCTCGGACATCCCCGCAGACGAGATTCCGAGGCAGAAGAAGCAGGCGTCGTACCCCGCGAGTTCGCCAGAGACCGGGGAGTAGTCCGTCAGGTCCGGGTGGACCAGCTCCCGCAGCTTCTCGTGCTTCTGCCCCGTGGCGCTCCGCCCGACCGTGAGGACACTCTCGACGCCGGCGTCGAGCAAGCACTCCCGCAACGCGGCCTGCCCGACCATTCCGGTGGCGCCGAAGAGGATCACTCTCATACGGGGTCAGCGATACCACGGCTTCTCAAAGCTGCCGACGAGTGTCCGCCATCTGTTGTCCAGGACACCGAGAGCGCGCGGATTACCGTCGAATCGGCCCGCACTCATAGAGCGCGCGACAGAGCGCGAGCGCGCGCGGGGAGCGGACGCGCCAGTCGAGGCGGTTCATGACGTACGCCATCGCGATCTCGTGGACGGGATCGCACCACCCAAGCGCGCCGCCCAGTCCTGGATGCCCGAACGACTCACGGGTCGGCGAGAACGCTTCGTCCTTGACGAACCCCTGCGACCAGCCGATCGGCTTTTGCAAGACCACGTCCCGTTCCGACCACGACTGGCGCGCGCGAATCGGCTCGAGCGAGCTCGCGCGAACGTACTCGCGCCCCTCGAAGCGCCCCGCCGACGCGAACGGAAGGTACGCCCGGGCGAGACCTCGCGCGCTCGCCATCGCCGACGCCCACGCGAGCTCCGCGCGCCGGATCGGCACCTCGTTGTACTCCGCGACGCCCCGGCTCTTGCCCCGCGGATTGGTGAACGCGCGCCGCACGAGAGAGCGCGGGCGGAGAATCTCCCGAGTGACGCGCGTCTCCGTGGAGCCTCCCCGGAGCGCATCCCGCGCGAGGCCAACGATTCGCTCGCGCGCCCCGGTCGTGTAGAGGCGAGCGAACTGCGCATCCTCCGAGGCGGGAGTGCCGAGTCGCGCATCCGAACCGAGCGGCTCGAAGAGCTCGCGGCGGAGAAACGTCCCGATCGACTCGCCGGAGACTCTCCGAAAGAACTCGCTCGCGTACAACCCGAACGTCAGCGCGTGGTACCCCTGCGCACTCCCCGGCTCCCACGCGGGCCGCTGCTCCTCGATCGCCCGCCTTACGACGTCCGCGCGATCGTCACGGACGCAATCGTCGAGCGTGAGCGGTGCACGGAGCGCCAGCAGCCCCGCCCGGTGATTGAAGAGCGTACGAACGGTAACCCCCGTCTTTCCCTCCGCTGCAAAGCCGGGCCAGTACCTCGCGACCGCCTCGTCCCACGCGAACCTCCCGCGATCGGCCAGCATGTTGAGCGCCATCGCCGCGAGCCCTTTGGTGACCGAAAAGACGACGATCCGCGTGTCGGCGAAGGACGAAGGCGACCCGTCGAAGCCCGCGCCTACACGAAATCCCGACACGTCCGATCCGATCGATGCTGCGTTAGCCGTGGCACTGACAGCGGCGGCCGAGGCCGAGCGCTTCGACGTCGTCGCCCTGCTCGCCGCGGAACTACAGGCTCGGCGCGTCGCTCGCGATGCCTCGGCCCCGGCCAAGGTCGTCGACCTCGCCGAGCGCCGTCGGCGCTGACCGTCGTCGGGCTGGGTGATGCTTGACGATTCTCGACGCGGGGCTAGCTTTGAAGTGGAGACCGCGCACTCAAGTTGCGCGGGGCGACCGCGCACCCTTAGCTGCGCGGAGGAAACCCGACCCCCGAGGGTCGGGCCCGTGGAACGAGCGACAACGAACCGACCGCACGCCGGTCAGATCGGGTTTCGTTCCATGTCTGGTCCTTCCGTTCCGAGCGACGCGCTGCGCGCGTTCGCCGAGGTTCTTGCCCCCTTCGTTGCCCAGTTTCTGACCGGCGCCGGCTCGCGCCCTTACTCGCAGGCTGACGGCGAGCGCCCCCCGGGCGCGGGTCGCGCCAAGTTCCTCCGCGCATGGCGCCGCGCCCGTGACGCGGGCGACTCCGGCGCATGGTCCGAAGGGCGCGCGCGGCTCATGTCCTCCGAATCCTGGGCACGATGGTCACGCACCCAGCGTCCCACGGTCGCGAAGGCGTCGCCGGTCGCGCCGACGTTGCTCGACGAGCTCGGGGCGAAGCGGTGGGTTCGTGGAGCGCCGCTCTTGCGTTGGCGCCTGCGATCGACTGGTGCACGGTCGCGCCCGAGGACTGGCAATACATCGCCGACTTGCTCCCGACGGGTCGCCCGGCGCTGCGACTCGTTCCGGCGCCTCGGCCGGCGCCGTGTGTGTGTTTCCACTGCAAGCCGACCCGCGGGCCGGGGCCTGACCCCGACCTAATCGACGACGAGCCGCGCATCGCCTTCGAGAAGATGATCGAGTTCGGACAGGTCACGGCTCGCGTCCGCGCCCGACTCGATGAGGGGTTTGGCCAGCGCTCGCAAGCCTCGCGCTACCTCGAACTACGGGCCCTAGATCGCCTTCGCGAGCTCGGCGACGTCGACAAGCTCGAGCCATGTCACCGCGACACGCTCGGACTCCAGCCGACCGCCTACGAGCGCCCATCACGCGCACGCTTCGAGCCAAAAGCCGAGGCCCCGCGCGTGCGCGCCCCCTCCGGCCGACGAGCAAGCCGACGTGATTGAGCACCTGAACGGCCAAGACCGGTCCGCGGGACGCTCCTAAAGTTCGTAGGGCCGCGCCAAGACTGGCTACACGGCGTGTGGCTCGAGCTCGTGAATCCCCCGGCCGACGTCGAGCGCCCCGCGAGTCTGTGGGTGCGCGTCGATCGCGCCGTCGGGCGATTCGAGAAAAGTCAGAAAAAACAGATGTGGGCGATTTCTCTGCCCCGAACGGTCCTTACTCGTGAGGTGAGTCGTCATGCTCATTGCTGATCCTTCCGATGTGCTTCTCAACGACAGCGAGATGGCGCGGCTCGTCGCCCGCATGGCGAAGCTGGGCGAGATTCGCACGGCCGAGACCTTGCGCTTGTCGCGAATGACCCTGCTCCGGCTCCTAGCCAGGCAACCCGTGCGATTGGGCTCGATCGCAATGGCAAGGATCTCCCTTGCAAAGGCGGTTTGACGTGATCTCCGACGAAGCAGACACTTTACACAAGGTCGCGGATGCGCTTCGCGAGATCGCAGCCGCAATCTCGAGCCAGACGCCATGACGCAAATTATCGCTTTCCCGACCAAATACAGCAGCGGCAAACCGACGCCCGCGGACGCCCCCTCCCACGCTCGACGCCTGTCGTGGCGAAGATCTATTCCGAGCGCGTTGTACGATACGGGCGCGAACGCGCGACGCAGATTGCCCTCGTAGGCGATAGGCTGCACGTTCGTTTGATCGACACGGCGTCAAAGAACGTCTTGATCGTTTTTCAGTTCGCCCACGACGATATCCGCGTACTCCTTCGCGCCGTCAAGGCGGCAACCTCGCCCGGTGCCCAGCGCGTAGGCACGATATCGCCTCCAGGGTGCAAGTCGTTCGACGTTGGCGCGGGCAGCCGCAATGGAGAGCCGGCCGTGCTACTTCGATACGAGGGCGCGGATCAGCCTGTGCGGCTTATCGGCGCAGAGCATCTCGCGGAACTCGACCGAGCAATAAACGATTTTCAATCAATGAAAGAAGGAATCAAGTGGAACGCGTAGACATCATCTCGCAAATCCCAAAGGCCGCGCTCTCGCACGTGAACGTTGCCGGAGCCGGCGTCCTTGTCAACATGATCGAGGTCGTCCGATCGCTCACGAAAGAACTCGAGAGCGTGCCCGACCGCGCCGAGCCTACGGCATACCTCGCCGGGCACCTGAAGCGGCTCGAAGGGCAAGCGGCTGCTTTCCTCGGCGCCGCCGACGTGCTCGCGAAAATCTGCCCCGTGTTCGACCAAGCGCATCGTGCTTGGGCCGTAGCGCAAGAGCGGTACGACCTCGGCTCGGACGACGCCGCGGAGGCGCTAGCACTGCGAGACGACGTCGAGGTCCGAGCACAGCGCCGTCGCCGATTGGAGAGGGAGTTTCTAGCGGCGAAGCAAGCGTGCGGCGAGCTTCCGCAAAGCGGGATCATGGCCTTTCACCAGGCGATGGATCGAGCCCAAAGAGTGCTCGCGCGGATGTCGTTCGCGTGTTGCATGAAAGCGATGGGCGACGTCACGGGACGCGGCACGATCGATCAAGACCTCTGGGAGAAGTGGGTCGCACTCGGTCTCGACGACACGCGCTGGGAACCGCTCGCGCTCGAGCGAGAGATCGCGCACTCCCGCGCGGCGAAGGAAAATCACGTCAAGCACCACGGGCACCAGTGGCGCACGAATGACACGCCCTTTAGCGAGGAGAAAGACCTTCGGGCGATGTACGCCGAGCTCGTCACGACGAGGCGCGGGCGCAAGGCAGCAGCCATCGCGCGCGCAAAGGGCGCACTGGCTCAGGCCGAGGCGGCGCAATGATGATCCGCCGAGCGACGACAGGTGTGCTCGACGTCCGCGCGCGCGGGATCGAGTTCGTGAATCACGTACGTAGAACGATGGGCTTGGCGCGTAGCCGGGCAGAAAGCGAGACAGCTATGGATCCTTCAAATACTCCCGGTCAGACTCCCACGCAGTCTGAGGTGGACCCCGGATTTCGGACCAGGGGTTAAAGGTGGTACGGGGAGCCTGCTCCAAAAGGAGCAGGAGCGATGAAGAAGAATACCCGTACGAAGTACACCCCGGAGTTCAAGGCGAAGGTCGCGATCGCGTCGCTACGCGAGCAGGCGACGGTGCCGGAGCTGGCCAAGCAGTTCGGCGTGCACCCCAACCAGATCTACACCTGGAAGCGGGAGTTCATCGAGAAGGCAGCCCGCGCGTTCCGCAGCGGGCCGGAGACCGCGAGCGAAAGCGGCAGCAGCGAGCGCGAGGAGCAACTGCTCAGGAAGATCGGGGAGCTGACGGTCGAGCGCGATTTTTTAGCCAGGGGGCTCGGGCGTCTTCGTTGAAGGAGCGCCGGGCGATGATCGTCCATGATCAGCCCGAGCCGTCGGTGCGTCGCCAGTGCGAGCTTTTGCGGGTGTCGCGCTCCGGTCTGTACTACGAGCCCGAGCCCACGAGCCCCGAGCAGCTCGCGCTGATGCGGCGGATCGACGAGCTGCATCTGAAGTACCCGTTCTACGGCAGCCGCAAGCTGGCCGACGCGCTGCGGCGCGAGGGCCGAGAGGTCAATCGCAAGCGCGTCCAGCGGCTGATGCGCTTGATGGGGCTGGAGGCGATGGCGCCGAAGCCCAAGACCAGCGAGCCTCACCCCGAGCACGTCGTGTATCCGTACCTGCTGCGCGGCCTCACGATTGCCCGCGTGAATCAGGTCTGGGCGACCGACATCACGTACATCCCGATGAAGGCCGGCTTCGTGTACCTGGTCGCGATCATGGACTGGTACTCGCGTCGGGTGCTGTCGTGGCGGCTGTCGAACACGCTCGACTCCAGCTTCTGCGTCGAGGCGCTCGAAGAGGCGCTCGCCCGCTTCGGCAAGCCGGAGATCTTCAACACCGACCAGGGGGCGCAATTCACGGCCGAGGCCTTCACCACGCCGCTTCGCGACCGCGGCATCGCGATCAGCATGGATGGCAAGGGCCGCTGCCTGGACAACGTGTTCGTCGAGCGGCTCTGGCGCTCGGTCAAGTACGAGGAGGTCTACCTGCACGTCTACGACGGCATGACCCAGGCCCGAGCGGGTATCGGTCGCTACCTCGGCTTCTACAACGACGAGCGCTCGCACCAGGCGCTCGGCTACCAGACCCCTGCCGCGTTCTACGACGGACAGGCGAAGAAGGCGGCATGACGATGCACTCCGCCGTCCACAGCCTCGTCCCCAACTTGCCAGTCTCCCCCCTCGCGCTGCCCCCTCCTGCGCTTCGCATCGAGGGTGGGGTCACCTTGGATGACCACACGCAGATCGCGACGGAGAAGAGACTGCCGTTTTGTTATATGCATGATACAGAGAGATCGAGAGACGCAGGCTCCACCGTAACCACCCGCCTCCGTGGTCCGAAGAATGGGGTCCACCTCAGTCCCCCAGCGACACACTTCAGCAGATCGCCGATTTGCTCGACGCGGACGTTGGCGATCCGCAGTCCCTCACGGACGCGCTCGACGCGCTCATCGCCGCGGCAGGACCCGACGCCAACGCCGCGGTCGAAACGAAGTCACCCTTGATTGTGCCAGCCTCTGCTCGTGGTCCCGTCGCGAGAGAGCATCGGGCGTTGCTCGGGGCTACGCGAGACGCGTCGCTCGACGCGCGCCACGGGGCGAAGCGATGAGCCGCTGCATCGGTCCCTCGCCGAAGGGGCGTCACGTCTTGGGACCGAGCGAGCCTGTCGACGGCGCCAAGGTGCCGAAGGCGAAACCAAAGGTGACGCGAAGCGAGTCCGGCGACGGCAAGTGCGCCGTCACGAGGCGCTCGAAGTAGGAGGACCGTCGCCCCAGGAACGACTTGCAGCGTCGCCCTGGGGCGATTGTGGGCTCGTGTTTGCGTGGTGGATCGCGTAAGTGCGCGAACGCTCGACGCCAGCTGCAAATTTACTGGGAAACTCTTTTGGCAGTGATAACGTTACGGACGGTACCACCATGCGAAACGGACATGCGAACGGCGCTACGGAAAAGACGAAAGTCCTTTCCAAGAATGATCTCCTCAAGCGCATCGATCGAGGCGCCCAAGCTATGCTCGGGGTTTCTCGGGTCGAGGCGTTCAAGATGCTCGATCGCGGGGATCTCCGAGGCACGATCGCTGCGGATGAGCTGACGGGGTTGCGTATGCTACTTGTCCCCCGCTAAGGCTGGGCTCGTTTGCCCATCATCGGCACGACGCCGCAAAAGTGTTTCGACGCCTTCCGGGAGCATCTGGCCAAGCTGCTCCGTGAAACCGTGTCGAAAGACTGCACGGTGCTCTCGGATGTCACCGAAGCCAAGGCGCATATTGGTTTCCGGCGGGGTGACGCCCCAATCGCCGTGCCGATTGATACCAAGCACGGTAAGTTGTTCTTTTGGGTTGCACAGCTTGTCTCGGCCGAACGTCACACCAAGCGCGAGTACAGGCTTACGACGTTGAAATATTGGTACCGGCTCCAGGCCGCTGACGGTCCCAAGGTGCAAGCGCTGATTCGATGGGAATACGATCGCGGCCTTCGCGGCGGCAATAAACACTGCCGCCATCACGTGCAGCAGCAAGCTTCGATCGCGATTCCTGGTGCTGCGGCGCTGGATCTCGACAAGCTCCACGTTCCTACTGGCTGGGTCACGCTTGAAGAGGTTCTCCGATTCTTGATCTACGACCTCGGCATGAAGCCTCCGTGCGGGAATGGCTGGCACAAGGTAATCGAGAAATCGGAGACGACCTTCCGCGAGCAATTCAGCACCCGGCACTAAGGCCAGACCTTGTCAGCGTGCGCACGACGCACGGACCGGGCACGCGCCCGGGTGCTACCGTAGAAGCGAGGCCCACCATGAAGTTCCGTGAATCCAAGGGCTTCGCCTACGAGTCGCGCGGGAAGTTCTACGCCCGCGTGACCGTCGCGCCACAAGAACGCGAAGAGGTCGCGCTCCCGTGGTGCGTGTCGCTGGACGTGGCGCGCGAGCGGGCGCACGCGCTTCAGGCTCTCGTGAACCGACTACGCGAGGCCGGCGAGGATTCTTGGATCGAACAGGTGATCAAGATCGGCGCCGTGGCCGACCCGCCGAAGCTCGTCGAACTCGAGTCGACCGTCGCGGGCATCGTCGCCGGCAAGATCGTGAGGACGGACGGCCCCTCCGGCCCGGTCACGTTCAAAAAGTTCGCAATGCAGTGGGTCCGCGGCGAGCTCGCCGCCCTCTACCCCGACCACGTCGAGCGCAAGCGCAGCGCCTACACGGACCTGTGCATGCTCCGGAAATACGTCTTTCCCGTCGTTGGCGAGAAGCCGATCGCGGGGGTCACGCTCGACGACTACGAGCGGGTCATGCGCGAGCTCGCCGCGAAGGCAGCGCCGAAGAAGCTACGGCCAGCGTCTCGTCGACACGTCGCACAGGCCATGCGCCGGGTGATGCAGCTGGCCGAGTACCCTGCGAAGCTCATCGAACGCAACCCGATTCCAGAAAACGCGATGCCGAGGAAGAAGCAAGAACTCGCGCTGAACTGGCTCTATCCGAGCGAGGACGCGCAAGTGCTCGGGTGCAAGGACGTGGATTTAGGGCTTCGTGTCGCGATTGGGTTCCACGACCGGGCCGGCTGGCGCCGTGAGGAAGCCCTTGGCGGCGAAGTAGAAGCTGTCCCCGATGCCGTCGAGGACGGCGAGCAAGCTCTCGAAGACGTGCCGCCGCTCGCGTGGAATCGGCTCGACCTCGCGCACGGCATCGTCCACATGGATCGAGAGAAGACGGGCAACCCACGCCCCGTGCCGATCGACGCGGACCTCGTTCGAGCGCTCAAAGGCTGGCGGAAGCTCACCCCGAAGCCCGCGGCCACTGACCCGGTATTCGTCGACATGGCGGGTAGAGCTATCCAGCCGGACGAGGCGAAGGACCTGCTTCACCAAGCCCTGCGCAAGGCGAAGGTAGAGCGCGCTGAGCTTTACACGAAGTCGGCCAAGCGAGAGCCTCTCCGATGGCACGACCTACGTGCGTCGATGGTTACCGTCGGCCTTGCCAACGGGCGCCCCGAAGAGTGGGTGCGCCGTCGCACGGGACACAAGTCGAGCGCTATGGAACGATACCGGCGGGTAGCCGCGACACTCGGTGAGATGAACGTGGGCGACTGGACCCCGCTCGACCGGGCGATCCCCGAGCTTGCCGACACGAACGTGTCGGCGAACGTGTCGGCAGGACCCGAAAAACCGACTGGCGAAACCGAAGACTCCTCAATGATTCCGCATAGTCGGGGCGACTGGATTCGAACCAGCGACCCCTTGACCCCCAGTCAAGTGCGCTAACCAGGCTGCGCTACGCCCCGAGGCACCTTCCTTGCTTTGCGGCGTGAAGGCAGGGCCGTCAAGCTAGTCGACCCGCGCTCGATCGCAAGCGTTCTTCAGCAGCGTCATCGCCCGAGCGCCCGGCCGTCCCGGTCCGCGTCGATCCAGATTGCGCCCGTCATCGCCCACGGGACGATCTCGCGATCGTCCCCCGCCAGCACGGGGGACATGGGACGCGTGCCCGACGCGACGATCACGAAGGCGTCGTCCGCCGTGGCGCGCACGTCGAACGAGACGTCGGCGACGAGGGCCCCCGACTCGTTCGGCTTCGCGACGATGCGCTTCGTGTCCGGCTTGTCGGGCGCCGAGGCTCGCACCAGGCTCACTTCGTCGACCACGACCCACGGCGCGCTCTCGACGTGAACCTTGACCGTCGCTGCCCTTCCCCGGACGACGCCGCCGATAGAGACTCCGCCCGCGGTCACGCGCAGCATCGGGCCGTTGGTCAGCACGACGTCGCGCACGCTCTTGATCGCGCGGACGAGGTCGGCCGTGCGGCCTTCGTTCCACGCGTCGAGGTGCATGTCGTCTCCGACGCGGACGTACGTGCGTGGGTAGCCGGCCTCCTGGCCCACGATTCCGTGCGTGTCGGTGGTGGCGGTGGCCGTGACGGGGTGGCCGGTGCGAAGGAGCGCGAAGAAATCGTCCCTCACCTTGCCGCGCGCTTCGACGTTCCTGCCGTTCCACACTTCGAGGGCGTCGAAGGTGGCGTCGTACCCGGGTTGCGTTCCGACACCCGTCGCGGCCTGGAAGCCGAGCAGATCGAAGTAGCCGTTGCTTCCGGAACGGGGGTGGTTCACCTGCACGACCACTTCCCCGCCCGCGCGGCGAAGCTCCTCGAACACCTCGTGGGCGAGGCGATCGCGGACGGGCGGCGCTCCTCCGCGGGGCTTCGAGGCGTCCGGCACGAGGGGAAAGACGTTCGCGTGACCCCACGGGTGACGGCTGGCGTCGCTCGTCAGCTCGTCCCCCGAGATCGACACGACCTCGCGCTCGAGGTGAAGACTCTTCACGATCGGCTCCAGGTCGGCGACCACGTTGTGCTCGCTCGCCACCGCGATCTCGACGCCCTCGGCCACGTTGGCGATCGCGCGGTCGACCGTCGAGACCGGCGCGTCGGCGCCGAGCATCGTGTGCTGATGGAAGTCGCACGCGAGATAGCCCGCGGTGTCGACGACTCTCGCCAGCGCGAGCGAGTGGACCAGATGCCGGTCGAGGTCGAGATCGACGGTCGCGAGGGCGTACTCGGGACCCCGGGACGCCGTCACGTGGTACTTGCCAGGCACCATCGATACGGTCACGAGCCCGTCCGCGGTCGTCACCTGGTTGTGCGCCGGCCCCGCCGCATGGGGTAGCCCGAAAGAGGGTGTCGGGGTCGGCCCGATGCCCTCGAACGTGACCTTGCACGGCATGGCCGCCCCTCCGACGCTGACGCAGTGAAGCTCCGCCGTCGCCGGAGGATCGATCGTCAGGTCGAAGTGAGCGACGGCGTCGGGCCGGACATCGACCAGCCCCGAGGGCGTCGCCTTGCCCGGACCCTCCAGCCGGTAGCGACCGACGGGAAGGCGCGCGTGAAACGGCGGCGCGAGGCTCAGCTTCTCCTCCGACCCCTCCGCCACGAGGGCAAGACTGAACCCCGTGGGCACCCCTTCGGAGGCGGAGGGTACGCGCACCTCCACTTCCCCGACCTGCGACCCCGCGGCCATCGCCAGCTCGCCCACGAGGCTCGACAAATCGGGCCGCTCGCCGACGAGGAAGATGCGCGCGTAGGCCACTTTCTCTCCGGGCGCGATCGTCACCCCCTTGCGCTGTGCGGTGTCGGTCCACGACCCGCCGCTGATGCCGTCGATGGCGCCGTCGGTCGATGTCACCGCGTAGCTCGCGAAGCGCCCCACGCCGCCGACGTACGGCCCGCTCGATGGCCCCTTGAACCCCGCCGGCTTGCCCGGCGCGGTCTTCTCGGCGCCGCCCCACTGGATCGCGTCGCCAAGGGACGGCAGAAGGACAGCGGCGTCGCCGGTGTTCTCGATCGTCGTCTCGAGCAAGAGCGCGCGATCCGGCGGGTGGAGCGTGTAGCGGGTGGAGACGGCGAGCTTGGGCTCGTAGAGCTCCTTTCCTCGCGCCTCGACCCAGGCGCTGCCGTCACCCGAGGTACCGCTCGACAGCGTGTCGTAGACGCCCTGGCGCGGGAACGTGCCGAAGAACGTGAACGCCTGCCCCAGCTCGTCCTTGCGCGTACGAGCATCGGCTGCGTCGACGATGTTGCCTCCGCTCTCGGCGAAGCCGGCGCTCGATCCGAGCTGATCGATCACGAACACGACCTCGTCGTTCTCGAGGAGCGTGTCCCCCGGGCGGCCGATGGCGTTCGGCCCTCCCAACTGCTCGCCCTCTTTCATCACGTGCACGCGCGCCGGCGCGGCACGAGGCGCGGACGCCTCGTCAGCGTGCGCCAGCCAGTCGAGGCGACCGGCGGCGCGCGGATCCACGCGGATGAGGGGCGTGACGTCGCTCCGCGCCGGACACGCGGCTCCCGCGAGGAGCATCAGGCACGCGACCGAGCGGCGCACGCTCCAATCCCGTCAGGCGACCGGGCGTTGCGCGATGAACCGGGCGAGGGCCTGGGCCTTGGGCACGAGCGACGAGACCTCGATCTGCTCGTCCTTCGTGTGAAAGCCGGAGCCGCGCGGTCCGAGCCCGTCGATCGAGGGGATGCCCATCGCGCTCGTCGTGCTCGCGTCGCTGCCGCCGCCGATGAGGGGCGCCTCGTCACCGCCCAGCCCGTGCGCGCGAGCGCACGCCGCGTACTCCGCGAGCAGCGCGGCGCTCGCGTCGGTGCGCTCGAGGGGCTGACGCAGCGATCCCGCCGCCCAGCTCGAACCGCGTCCCGGGCACCGACGCCGACGCCTCGTCGGCCGCGCCGCGAATCCCTTCGATGAGCCTCTCGCCGTCCGCGCGCGTGCAGAAGCGGAGATCGAGCTGCGCCTCGGCGCGATCGGGGACGGTGTTCGTGGTCTGGCCGCCGGACGCGCGCCCGACGTTCACGGTCACGCCGCGGGCGTAGTCGGTGAGCTGCTGCACGCGGTCGACGAAGCGGGCCACGGCCCAGATGGCGTTGGCTCCCTCCTTGTGCGCGTTGCCCGCGTGCGCGGCGCGGCCGTGGGCAACGGCGGTCATCGCGCCGATGCCCTTGCGGCGCGTGATGATGGCGTCGCCCTCGCGACCCGCCTCGAAGACGAGGCCCGCGCTCGACCCGCTCACGGCCGCGGCGATGACGCCCTGGCCTTCGGGCGAGCCCACCTCCTCGTCGCTCACGATGACGACGCGCACCGGGACGACCGCGTCGAGGCCGCCGGTCGCCGCGAGCGCCTTGAGCGCGAACGCGACGACGACGAGCCCGCCCTTCATGTCGAGCACGCCAGGCCCGCGCGCGAGATCGCCGTCCCGCCGGTAGCCCTCGAAGTACCCGGGCGGAAAGACGGTGTCGAGGTGACCGACGAGCGCGATGGCGCCTCGATTGGGAAGGCCGGGCCGGGTTCGGAAGACGAGGTGGTCGGCGAAGCGCTCGCTGGGGCGCACCTGCGTCTCGACCCCCGGCGCGGCGAACAGCTCGCGCAGCATCGTCCCCACCTTGCGGCCGCCCTCGGGGTTCTCCGTGTACGAGTTGAGCTCGACGAGCGGCGCGAGGGATTCCTCCATCGCGCGCTGCTTGTCCGTGAGCCAGGCGGTGGCCTCGTCCCCGTGCGAAAGCATCGGGGATCAGCGTAGCACCGCGAATTCTCCGTCAGCCGGCCTTGGCGCTCGCGCTGGCCGACGCGCTGCCGCCGCCGGCGGACGCGCTCGCCTGGACGCTCACCGAGACCTTGACGCTCGCCTTCACGTTGGTGACGGCGTCGATCGCGCCCTTGAACGGAGCGCCCACGCAGGCCGTGAGCCTCCCGACCGTCATCGGATCGCCCGCACCCTGAACCGTCGCCTGCACGCCGCCGACGACGGCCTCCATGCTCGTCGCCAGATCGCCGAGCCGCGCGCCCATCCCGAGAGCCACCGTGAGCACCGCGGGGAGATCCTCGATCAGCGTGCTCTGGAACGTCGCGGCGAACTTCGCGTCCGCGGCTCCCGTGATGCGCAGGACGATGTGCGGCGGCGTGCACTCGGCCTTGGCTTGCAGCTTCGCGTCGCACTTGGCCTTGCACTCGCCGCTCATCTGCGGCGGCTCGAGCTTGCCGGTGCACTTCGGCGCCTGCATCTCGGCCGAGCAGGAGCCCGAGCACGTGCCGGAGCACGATGCCTGGGCCTTCATCTGGCAGCTCCCCTGGCACTTGCCGCTGCACGTGGCCTTCACGTTGCCCGAGCACTTGCCCTCGCACGTGCCGCTGCACTCCCCGCCGGCGCCGGCGGGCGTGGCCTTGCCGTCGCACTTGCCCGAGCAGTTGCCCGAACACGCGCCCTTGACCTGCGCGTCGCACGAGCCGTTGCACTCGCCGCTGCAGGCCGCCCCGGCGCTCACCTCGCACTCTCCGGAGCACTGGCCGGAGCAGGTGCCCTGGAGCTTGCCGCCGTCGCACTTGGGGAGCTGGCCGGGCTTGACCGTCGCGTCACAGTGGCCGGCGCAGTCGGCGTAGGCGTCGACCGCGACGCCGCAGTGCGGCTCGTCGACGTCGAGCGAGACCTTCGCCTTCGCGCCGAGCTTGGCGTTGGCATCGCCGATGACCTTGACCGCCGCGTTGCAGGCGTCCTGACCATCCTTGAAGTCGCCGCTCGCCCCGAGATCGTGGGCGAGGGTGCCGCACGCCGTCTTCAGGTCGGAGTCGATCTTGTCGGCGAGGACCTTCATCTCCACCGCGGCGCTGACCCCCGCCTTCACCTTGGCGCCCACCTCGGGCTTCAGGCTGAAGTTCTTCGCGAAATCGAACGAGTCGATGGCTTCGACGTTCGCCATGTCGGGGCAGCTGCCCACTCCCGGCAGACTGGGAGCGCCCGGAATCTTGGCGCCGCAGTTGGCGAGAAACGGTGCGCTCAGACCGGCGAAAACGATGGGCCAGGAAATGTGCTGCCAGATCTTGCGAGTCATGTTGCCGGGGTATCACGCTTCCCCTCTCCGAATCCAGGCTCGATTTCGGCCGCGACGTACCCCTCCAGCGCGGGCTCGTGGTATTCAGCGAGCGTGCGCATCGTCGTATGCGACGTCGGCCTCGGCAACCTCCGGAGCGTGGAACGCGCGGTAGCCGAAGCCTCGCGTGGCCGAGGGCTGGACGTCGAGGTGACGCGAGACCCCGCGCGCGTCGCCGCCGCCGACCGGCTTGTCCTGCCAGGACAAGCGGCTTTCCGGGACTACGCACACGCCCTGGCCGGCCCGCTCGGTCAGGCGGTGCGCGCCCACCTCGCCGCGGAGCGGCCGTACCTCGGCATCTGCATGGGGCTCCAGGTCCTCTTCGGTTCGAGCGAAGAGGCGCCTGATTGTCCGGGGCTCGGCCTGCTCGAGGGCAACGTGGTGAAGCTGCGCGGCGGCATCGATCCGATGACGGAGACGCCGCTGAAGATTCCCCACATGGGCTGGAACGTGGCGGAGCCGACGAACAACCGCGGACTGCTGGTCCAGGCGGAGCACTTCTACTTCGTTCACAGCTTCGTCGTCGCACCGCGCGACGCGAGCATCGTCGCCGCACGCACCGACTACGGAGACCCCTTCGTGAGCGCCATCGCCTACGGCAACGTCTTCGCCTGCCAGTTTCACCCGGAGAAGAGCCAACGAGCAGGGCTCGCGCTCCTCGAGAGGTTCGTCGCATCGTGATCGTCATCCCCGCGATCGACGTGCTGGGGGGCAAAGGCGTACGCCTGCACCAGGGACGCTACGACGCCGTCACGGTGTACGAGGAAGACCCGCCCGCCCGCGCCCGCGCGTGGCGTGGCAAGGTGCCGTGGCTTCACGTCGTGGACCTCGAGGGAGCTCGGGTCGGGCACCCGGTGGAGCGCGACGTCGTGCGTGCGATCGTGGAGGCGTTCGGGCCGGGGGTCGAGGTCGGAGGCGGCGTGAGGACGCGGGAGAGCTTCGAGGGCTATCGCGCGCTCGGGGCAGCGCGCATCGTGCTCGGATCGGCGGTCGTGAGCGACAGCGCGCTCGTGCGGGCGCTCGCGGCCGAACAGCCGGGTGTCGTGATCATAGCCGTGGACGCGCGGGACGGATTCGTCGCCGTGGACGGCTGGACGAAGGCGACGCGGGTGCGCGCGGTGGACCTCGTGCGCTCGTTCGCGGATGTGCCTCTGGCCGGCGTCCTCTACACGGACGTGGCGCGTGATGGGACGCGGGTCGGCCCCAACGTCGAGGCCACCGCGGAGCTCGCGACGCGTACGCCCGTGCCGGTGATCGCGTCGGGTGGCGTCGGGTCCCTCGACCATCTGCGTGCGCTCGCCGCTCGAGGCGTCGCGGCCTGCATCGTGGGCCGCGCGCTCTACGACGGGACGTTCACGCTGGAGCAGGCGGTCGAGGCAGCCGCCTGAATCGCTCCTACGGCTTCGGGACCGCGGCCTCGACCTTCGCGCGCTTGCGGCGACGACGGGCAGCCTCGGCTTGCTTCTTCCGGCGCTTGACGCTCGGCTTCATGTAGTGGCGGCGCATCTTCAGCTCGCGGAGCACGCCCTCGGACGCAAGCTTTCGCTTGAGCATCTTGATGGCTCGCTCGATGCCCCGGTCGCTGACGACGACCTCGAGGGGCTTGCACTGGATGGCTTCGCTCGGCATGTGTTGTGGTCTCTATAGCGTGAGGCACGTTCGGTGCCAACGCTTTCGTAGGAAGGACATGGCCGCACACTTCCGAGTAAGCTCCGCCCCCGAGCCGAAGTGGCGGAATGGCAGACGCAGCGGACTCAAAATCCGCCGTCCGAAAGGGCATGAGGGTTCGAGTCCCTCCTTCGGTACGACGAGTCCCCGTGCGCATCTACTGATGGTGGCGGCGGTCGCGGCCGTTCATGCAGGGTGTGCGGGCGCACCGCGAAGGGAGGAAGAACCCACTGCACCGACCCCAGGAGCGCAGACGTCGCCCGGCGCGTCGGATTGCCCGGGAGCGCGCAAGGTGACCTGGCGCGGGAGTTTCGCCGGCGAAGGCTGGCTCGACGGCTGGGGTCCCGGAGCCAAGATCGAGTACGGCGCGAACAATGCGCGGGTGGTGGGCGACGCGCGGTTCGGCAGCGTTCTTCGCGTGCTCTACCCCGCCGGCTCGTCGAGCAGCTCGTATGCGAGGGAGGGTCACCCCCTCGGCGGGCTCGAGTTTAAGGTGCGCTTGCCCGGGGGCGGCCCATCGCAGTCGATATTCCTGTCCTACTGGCTACGGTTCGCGCCCAATTTCCAGTGGGTCAAAGGCGGCAAGCTGCCGGGCCTCTGCGGGGGCTCCTGCCCGAGCGGTGGGGCGCTCGTCTCCGGGGTCGGCGGGTGGTCGATGCGGGTCATGTGGCGTCCCGGGGGAGCGGGCGAACAGTACGGGTACATCCTCCCTGCCCAGGCGTACGGCACGGAGCTCGGCCTCGGCGCCTGGACGTTCACGACCGGCGAATGGCACCGCCTGGCGCAGGAGCTCGTCTTGAACACCGACGGGGCTCCGAACGGCGAGTCGCGCGTGTGGTTCGACGTCGACCTGACGGCGGAGCCCACCTTCGTCGCGAAGAGCCTCACCTACCGGCGCGACGATACGGCCGCCGATACGCTGTTCTTTTCGACGTTCTTCGGCGGGCACGACGCCGAGTGGGCCACGCCGGTCGACACGTTCATCGATTTTTCGTCCTTCGTGGTGTGCCGGTGACGAGCCCCGTCATCGAAGCGCGAGAACCACGGCGCCCACCGCCGCCAAGACGACGGCTATCGCCACGGCCGCCGACAGAGCACGACGACGCTTCGGACGGTGTCCGGTCGCGGAAGACACCGGAGCCTCGGTCACTTCGTCGGGTGCCCAGAATGCCGAGCGAGCCTTGAGCGGTGCCCGCGGCGCCCGGCGCTTGTCGGGCCCGCTCGCATCCGCCACCCATGCCGCCTGCCGCGACCGGTCGTCGGCGAAGAGCGCGCCCATCACGTCGGCCACAGTGCTGTCGTTGACACCAGTTCCGGCCGTGCGCGCGAAGGCGTCGAGGTCTCGCGCCAGCTCGGCCGCCGTCGGATAGCGGCTCTCCCTCATGCGCTCGAGCGCTCTACGCAGGATGCGCCAGAGCTCTTCCGGGAAGTCGTCGACCAGCTTCGTCGGATCGGGCACGACGGCGGCGTGCACGCTCCGCAGCGTTTCGACGTCGTCGGAATGCTTGAAGAGGCGCCGATCGCAGGCAAGCTCCCACAGCGTCGTCCCGAGCGCGAAGACGTCGGTCCGTCGATCGACCGACGCGCCGACGGCCTGCTCGGGCGACATGTACGCGACCTTGCCCTTGATCACACCCGCCGCCGTGCGACTCGCCCGGTTGGCCGCCTTGGCGAGGCCGAAGTCGATGACCTTGATCTGGCCGTCGTAGGTGACAAAGACGTTGGTGGCGTTCACGTCGCGGTGGACGATCTCGAGCGCATGGCCGTCGTCGCCCACGAACTCGTGCGCGTAGTGGAGCCCGTCGGCGGCGCGCGCACCGATCCACGCGATGACGTCGTAGCGCAGCCGCACCTTGCGCGATCGGCAGGCCTCCCAGACGCTCCAGAGGGACTGCCCGATGAGGAGCTCCATCGCGAGAAAGACGTGACCGTCGTCGTTCCCGAGCTCCTGATAGGAGACGATGTTCGGGTGCGAGAGGCGCGAGACGATCTTCGCCTCGTCCATGAACATCGTCAGAAACTCCGGGCTGCGCGAAAACTCGTCCCGGATCATCTTGATGGCGACGATGCCGCCGTTGCCGCCAGCGCCTCCGTCGACGCGTCGAGCGACGTACACCGTCGCCATGCCGCCCTCGGCGATCTTGGCGCGAACCTCGTACGGCCCGAGGCGCTGAGGAGAGGGCAAATCGTTCTTTTGGGCCACGACGCGCCCGGAAGGTACCAAAGGGCAACCCACGCTCAACCGTCGTATGCTCGGCGGGCCCACCATGAATCGACCGCTGCCGCTGGCCTTCCTCGTTGCGATGGCGCTCCCTGCCACGTCGACCGGCTGCAAAGACCAGGCGAAGGAGAGCGCGGCGCGAGCGGCGAATGACGTCAAGGCGACCGCAGAGCTCGTCGACAAGGATGTCGGCGAGGTCGAGCGTGGCCTACCGGCAGGGGCGAAGGTGCTATCGACCCTCGTGGCGGACGGGGCCGATCCGCGGCAGGACGTGGCCGGTGTGCGCAAGGCCCTCCTTCGCGTACGGCGCGAGGTCGTCGACCTGATGGTGGCGAAGTCGACGTTCTTCGCGCTGGCGGACCCGAACGGCATCGCGATCCGTAACGATCTCGAAGAAGACGTCATGGCGGGCAAGAACCTCGTCGCGATCTTCCCCGCTCTCTCGAAGGCCACCCAGGGGTACGCGACCGGCACCGGGACGTTCCCGGGACCGCCGTCGAAGAACGGTCCCGACGAGGACTGGATCGCAGGGATGCCCGTGAAACGCGCGGACGGGTCGACCGGGGCGCTGCTCGTGACCGGCTGGTCGTACCGCTACTTCGCGCGGCACCTGCACGAGGCCTTGCAGACGCGGCTGCTCGACGAGGCCAAGGCGGCCGGCAACGAAGGCAAGCTTCCCGTCTACTACGTCGCCCTGTTCGACAAGGCGGGCGTTTATCGCTCTCCCTCGACGCCACTCGTCGACGAGCAGGCCCTCGAGCAGCAAGACCTCGTCGCAAAGACGGCGAGCGGTCCATTTCAGACGACCATCACCATCACCGATCGCGCCTTCGGCTACGCCGCCGCACGCACCCCGAGGCTCGCGCCCGACACGGGCGTCGTCGTGCTGCGCAGCGACTAGTGCACCGCCGTCGAGATGCGGTCAACGCTCGCCGTTGCTGTCATCCTGAGGCCGAAGGCCGAAGGACCCCACATCGGCCGAGGATCCGTTGGCGCCGTGGGGTCCTTCGCTCCGCTCAAGATGACAGCAACCTCTCGACGGCGGTGCACTAGCTCTCTTTCTCCCCGCCGGACTCTCTGCCGAGGCGATGGATGCCCCAGGCGAGAACCACCCAGCCGGCGACCACGAAAAGGCCACCCGCCGTCTGCTGCTCGCGAATGCGCTCGGCCGCGCTCGTGCCGACGACCGGCGCCGTCGCGGCAACCGCGATGCCGAGCAACGTGACGACAGCGCCGACGAGGACGAGCGGCCGCGCTTTCAGGGCCACGTCTCGTGTTCCGCCCGTCGCAAAATGTCGCGCGTCGCCAGCTCGAGCTTGTGCTGCGCCGCGATGGCCGTGGCCGTGTGTTGCTCGCCCGAGAGATCGTCCTGCATGTAATCGGCAGCGAAGAGCAGCGCCGCGTGCACGTCGTCGTCTTCGCCGGTGCCACGCACGATGATGATCGCGTCGGGGTCGCGACGCTTGGGCAGGTCGTCCCCGAGCTTCTCGGCGTCCTGCCACGTGATGTACGCGATCCCGAAGCGCCGCTCCTTCGCCGCGATGTCGAGCACGAGCTCGGTACCGTTCGCGCCAAACTTGATGACGCGGTGACGCACGGGCTCGAGCCCCAGCTCGCGAAAGACGCGCGCCATGATCGCCACGGCGTGCGGCTCGTCGATAGGACGCAGAATCGTCGGGGCACTCGGGCGGCGCGCTCCCGCACCCGACCGCGGCCAGGGTCGCCACGGCAGCCAGCGAGAGCAGTGCGCCCCTTCCGAACACCGCCCCAAACGCTAGCCGATGGGGCATGGTTCCCGCTAGTTTCTCTTCATGCCTCGGTTCGCCGCCATCGACGTCGGTTCCAACGCCCTCCGCCTCCGCGTGGTGGAGGCCGCGGCTCCGTCGCAGGCATCGAAGGCCCTCCCCGCGCCGTTGCCGGAGGGACTGGAAGGATCTGGCTACGCTGCGCTCGCCGGTGCGCCTCGGGTCCGAGGTGTTCCTGTCCGGGCGGCTCGCGCCGGCCTCCATCGGGCAGGCGTGCGACGCGCTGCGCGAATTCCGCCAGGAGATGGACCGCTGGAAGGTCGACGATTACCGCGCCATCGCCACCAGCGCCGTTCGCGAGGCAAAGAACGGGGCGACGCTCGTCGAGCGGGCCCGCCGCGAGGCCGGCATCGAGCTCGAGACCATCGAGGGCATCGAGGAGGCTCGGCTCATCCAGCTCGCCGTCGCGCGCCGGATCCCGCTCGCCGACCAGCGCGCACTCCTCGTCGACGTCGGCGGCGGCTCCACGGAGCTGACGCTACTCGACCACGGCGAGACAGGGTTCACGAGGTCGCTCCCTCTCGGGACGGTGCAGGATGCTCGAGGCGTACCTGCGCGGAGTGAAGACGGTCGATCGCGGGCGCGAGAGGCTGCTCGAAGAGGTGATCGACCGCGCGCTCGGCGAGGCCTTGCCGCAGATCGGCACGGTCGAGGTCCTCGTCGGCACCGGCGGGCAACGTCGACACGCTCTGCGACCTTTGCCCGGCCAAGGCAAGCCCGCGGGCGATCGACGTCGCCGCGGCGCGCGCCCTCTTCAAGAAGATGTGCGGGATGTCCAACAGCGAGCGGCGCGACGCGTTCCAGCTGCGCCCCGATCGCGCCGACACGATCGTCCCGGCGGCGGCCATCTTCCTCCGGCTCGCGAACGTGCTCGAAGGCGAACACGATCCTCGCCCCCGGCGTGGGCCTCGCGGCGGGAATTCTCGAGGAGCTCGTCGACAAGTTCTTCCACGTCTGGGACGCCGCAGGCGAGGCGGAGCGCGTGCTCGAGGTCTGCGCGCGCCTCGGCCGCCGCTACCACTTCGACGAGGCCCACGCGCGCCAGGTGTGCCGGTTCGCGACGCAGCTCTTCGACGACCTGCAGCGCGTCCACGCGTTCGGCGAGCGCGATCGGCTCCTCCTCCGCGCCGCGGCGCTGCTCCACGACATCGGCGACTACGTCCACTACAGCGGGCACCACAAGCACAGCTAGTACCTGATCCAGCACGCGGACATCATGGGCATGACCCCCGACGAGCGCGCGATCGTCGCGAACATCGCGCGCTACCACCGCAAGGGGCCGCCCGACCCGAACCACCCCGGCTACCGGGATCTCGCCAAGGAGGCGCGCGGCAAGGTGCGCGGGCTCGCGGCGCTCCTGCGCCTCGCCGACGCGCTCGACCGCGAGCACAAGCAGAAGATCGAGAGCGTCCGCGCCGCCATCGACCGGAGCGCCGGCCGCGTGACGCTCTTCCTTCGCGGCGAAGGCGACCGCGAGCTCGAAGAGTGGACCGTCGGCGCCAAGGCTTCTCTCTGGCGCGACGAGTACGACCTCGATGTCTTCGATCGCGAAGGCCGAGGTGGGCGGGTGAGGGCACCGCTCCTCTTGCTTTCTCCTCTCCGCACAAGCGTGCGCGGCCTGGCCCGTCCCCGATCCGCGCGACGCTGCACGGTCGTACGCCACCGCGGCCTCACGCGGCGACGCCGACGCGCTCTACGCCATGATGACGACGGAGTCCCGGCGCGCCCGAAGCAAGGACGACATCCGGAGCGTGGTGGCCGGCGAACGCGACGAGCTCGCCGAGCAGGCGCGCGAGCTCGTCCGACCCGACGTCCGCGTCGAGGCCACGGCGCGCGTCCGCTACGCCGACGGCGAGGAGGCTGCGCTCGACCTGCGGGACGGGACGTACGGGGTCACTGCGACAGGCGCTCTGCCCGGAGGCGGGCGCACGCCCGAGGAGGCGCTCGATCAGCTCCGCCGTGTGCTCGCGCGCCGGAGCTATGCCGGCCTGATGCGCGTCCTCTCGCCCGCCACCCGCGCGTCCGTGGAGGACGACTTGCGGGCGCTGGTCGACGGGCTGAGCGAGCCGGAGCGGCTGCCCGTCCAGCTCACTGGAGACGCAGCGGTCGTGCCGGTGCCGGGAGGGCACCAGGTAAAGCTGAAGCGTGAAGGGGGTGTGTGGAGGGTGGAGGACTTCGACTGAATGCAGCGATTCGAGGATGTGCTCGGGCAGCTGACGATGTTCGAGCGGCTCCGTGTCGAAGAGATCGCGCGCCTTGCGCCGCGCTTCGAAGTGGAGACCCTCGCCCTGGGTGCGACTCGCACGTTCGAACCTTCGCCGGAGGACGCGAGGATGATCGTCTGTGTGCGCGGTCGGCTCCGGATCGAGGTCGACTCGCCGGCGGGGCCGCTCGGGTCGGAGCTCGACCCGGGTGATCGGCACGGCGACGTTGCCCTTTTGTGCGGTCGCTTTCAGCGTGTACGCGCCACCGCGATCGGCGGAGACGCGGCCGTCGCGACGCTCGATCGCCAGGGGCTGAACGCCGTCCTCGATCTCGTCCCGGCGGTCGCGCTGCCGCTGGCCGGCGAGCTCTCCACCGAATTGCGGTCCAGGCAAGACGTGGTCAGCCAGCTCCTCGAGCTTCACGCCGAAGGGCTTCCGGAAGAGGAGCTACGCGCGGCGGTCGACGAGCGACGTCGTTCGATTTCTAGGCGGGGAGCGCGCGTCGTTCGCATCAGTTCGCGGGGGCTGTTTCGGCGGCTGGTGGCCGACAAGGGCGCCGAGCCGCCGTTCTGGATGCTGACGGGGTTCATCGTCTCGCTTGGCCTCGCGCGGCTCACGGTCTTCTTCATCCTGCATTTTCACCTCGAGCAGCAGCTGTTCGCCCTCGTGAGGAACCCGGGCGACCCGAACCCGATGCACGTGCACCACTTCAACTACGGTCTCGTGCTCATCGGGCTGTCCGGTCTGGCGGCGCTCTTTCCGTTCGGAAGGCGGGCACTGCGCGTCCTGTCCCTCGCGTTCGGGTTCGGCTGCGGGCTGGTCTTCGACGAGTTCGCGCTCTTCTGGAACCTGAACCCCGAGTACGCCCAGACCGCGAGCCTGGTGGCCGCCGCAGGTGCCGCCGCGGTGCTGGTCCAGCTCACCTACTTCCGCCGCTTCTGGAGCGCGCTCGCCCGGCGCGCGTGGCTCTCGATGAAGGGGGCGCGATGACGCCGATCTCGGACGATGAGCTGGCGATGCTCAAGCGCGTCCCGTTCCTCACCCAGGTCGACGACGAGGCCCTTCGCGCCTTCGCCGCGCGCGGGCGTCGCGCCACATGGTCCAAGGGGGACCGCATCGTCAACGAGCTCGAGTCGGGGGCCGAGGTCTTCTTCGTGTTCCGCGGCGAGGCCGACGTCTCGCTCGAGGCCCGTCACGGCGAACGAGAAGTGCTCGGGAGGGTCTCGCCGGGCAGCGCGTTCGGCGAGATGTCGTCGCTGACCGGGGAGCTACGCTCGGCCACGATCGTCGCGCTCGGCGACGTGGAGGCGCTCGTCGTCCCGGACGACGCCTTCGACGATCTGCGCGAGCGACGCCCGCAGGTCGCCGTCGCCCTCGTGCGCACGATGGCCGACCGCCTTGCCGGTGCCGAAAAGGCGATCGAAGCGCTGCTCCTGGCGGACTCGTCGAAGAGCGGCGCCGCGGCGGCCGCGAAGGCCCATATCAAGGCGAGCCGTGGATCCATAAGCCTGGCGTGGCGCGAGCTCGTCGTCGGACGAAAAAAAGACCTCGCATTTCTCACCCTCGTGGCCTTCGTTGTGACCCTGGTCGTCGTCCGCGCCGGCGTCTACTTGAGCTTCCGCTTCGACTTCGCCCCGCGCGACGTCCTTCGCGCGGCGTACATGACGGGGTTCGGGCTGCTCGGGACCAGCGCCTGCGCGGCGCTTCTCACCTTTCGCCCCGCATGGCGGCGAGCGATCGCGATTTCTTACGGTATTGCCGTCGCCCTCATCCTGAACGAACTCGGCGTGACGCTCGCGTTCGACATCTTCTACAAGAACATCGACACGCCCGATCCCGCGGTACCGTTCGACGTCGAGCGCCTCTACCGGAGGACCGAGGGTGTACGCGCCGTCTTCATCGCGCTCGCCTTCCTGGCGCAGGCAGCCTATCTGCAGCCCTTCTGGCGGCGCGCCGCGTTCGTACTGAGAACGCGCCTGCGAGGCGCGAGCGCCCGGACGAGGCAGACGAGGTGAGTCGGCCATTCGCGCTCCCCCGCGGCGTCGGCTACAAGTGACCCGCCGTGCGCTCTCGCCCGCTCGCGCTGCTCGCATTCGCTCTCGCGCTCACGATCGCGCTCGCTCTCTCGTGTCCCCGGCCAGCTCGCGCCTTTGGAGACGTCGGCGCGTTCGATCCTCGCGTCCTCTTGACCGGCAACCAGACCGGCCCCGCCCGCGCGTCGGCGCCGGGACGCTGGGCGTGGGAGCTCGTGCAAAGAACCAGCGCGCCCGCGCGGCTCCGCCCGAGCGTCGTGCGAGCCGACGACCCTGCCGTGGTGGAGGCGCCTTTTCTCTACTGGAGCGGCGAGACTGAGGTCGCGCCGCTGACCGGTCCGGAGATCTCCTCGCTCCGTCGCTTCTTCGCACTCGGTGGGATCTTGCTCGTCGACGACGCCGCCCCCGGCGAGCGGGGCGAGCCTAGCCCGTTCGGCAAGAGCGCCCGTCGCGAGGTCGCTCGCGTCCTGCCGGACAGCGCGCCCATCGCAATCGGATCGGACCACGTCGTGTTCCGCACCTTCTACCTCCTCCGGCGCGCCGAGGGTCGGGTCGAGGGACCGGCCTCGCTCGAGGCCATCGTGCACGGCGGCGAGGCCCAGGTCCTCTTCAGCGAACACGATCTCGGAGGCGCTCTCGCGCGGGGCCCCTCGGGAATGTGGGAGCAGGCCGTCCGCCCCGGCGGGGACTTGCAGCGCGAGCGAGCGATTCGCCTGGCGGTGAACATCGCGATGTACGTGCTCTGCTCGAACTACAAGGACGACCAGGTCCACGCCAAGTGGCTCATGCGCCGTCGAACGGGGACGGCGCCGTGACGGCGCGCCCCGCCGATCCTTGATGCTCTCGACCCGCCTCGGACCGAGCGCGGATCTGCCGCCGTGGGCGGTCGGCCTGGCTTGCGTGCTCGCCATCGTGAGCCTCGCTTTCTTGTTCGTCGAGATGCGCCGTCGGGAACGGGGCGGGGCGCTCATCGCGGCGTCCGGACTGCTCGCGGTGACGGCCCTCGTGGCCGCCGCACTGCGCCCGGCTCGCGTCTCCGCACGCGAGAGCACGGTCGGCGCCCGCGTGGTCGTCCTCGCCGACACCTCTCGGTCGATGGCACTCGACGGCGACGGCGGCCGTCCGAGGCGCGAACAGAGAGACGTTGCCATCGCGGAGCTGCAGAAGAGAAATCCGAGTGTTCGCCTGGTGGTACTCGGGTTCGGCGACGGTCCGCCGTCCCCTCTCGCCGACGCCCGAGGGGGTGACGCGACCTCGGCCAGAGCGCCACGCAGTGACCTGGGGGCGGCGTTGCGGGCCCTTGCCGCGTCCGCAGAGGAGCGGCCGGCGGCGCTGGTCGTCGTGAGCGACGGAAGGCTGGACAATCCTCCGGAGGGGACGCCAGAGGCGAGCCTGCGCTCGCTGGGCGAGGTGATAGGCGTTCCCATCCACACGATCGCGACGACGCGCGGCATACCTGCGGACGC
The DNA here is from genome assembly GCA_963847465.1 of uncultured delta proteobacterium. Taxonomy (GTDB): domain Bacteria; phylum Myxococcota_A; class Polyangia; order Polyangiales; family Polyangiaceae; genus Palsa-1150. Next base: position 172,839 of record CAWKAF010000062.1, read on the forward strand.
GAGCGTGCGCCGCGTCACCGCGGCAGGAGCCGCGGTAGCCCACGCTCCACTGCCGCTTCGCGTCGAGATCGGGTGCGCCGGCGGCATCGCGTGCGACGAGCTGACGGTGACGGCACGAGAGCTTCGCGACGACGGCCCGCCCGCCGTGCTCGCGTCCGGGCTCGCCCACGTCAAGGACGGCACCGCGGTGCTCGACCTGACCATCACCCTCGAACGCGCCGGCGCTCGCATCGTCGAGATCGCCGTCGCGGCGCCCCCTGGCGACGTCATTCCGGAGAACGACCGGAGGCTCGTGACGTTCAACGTCGGGCGCGAACACGTTCGCGTCCTTCACGTCGCCGGCCGACCCACCAACGACGTGCCCGCCCTCCGCCAGTGGCTCAAGAGCGACTCTTCGGTCGACGTGGTCGCCTTCTTCATCCTGCGCACGTTCACCGACGACGCACACGCATCGCAAAACGAACTTGCGCTCATCCCCTTCCCCGTCGACGAGCTGTTCACCGAGCAACTGGCGACGTTCGACGCGGTCGTCCTGCAAGACTTCGACGCCCAGCCCTACGGACTGGAGAGGTACCTGCCGAACATCCAGCGGTACGTCCGCAGCGGCGGCGGGCTGGTGATGGTCGGAGGAACCAATTCGTTCATGGCCGGCGGCTACGCCGGGACGCCCCTGGCAGACGTGCTGCCCGTGGAGCTCGACGGGTCCCGAGGGGGCACGAGCGCCGATACCATGCCGTTCGTTCCCAAGTGGACGCCCGAGGGAGAGGCCGCGCCGCTCCTCGATCCGCTCCGAAGCGTCTTGGGAGACCAGCTGCCTGCGATGCCAGGTGCCAACGTGCTCGGAGATCTGCGCCCCGGCGGGGTCGCCCTCTGGTCGCATCCCACGCGCTCGACCCGAAGCGGCCACGACATGCCTGTCCTCGCGATCGGAGAGGAGGGCGACGGGCGCACCATCGCTCTCGGCATCGACGGCGCTTGGGAGCTGAAGTTCTCGCAGCTGGGCGCCGACACTGGCGGGCGCGCGCACGGTGCGCTCTGGGACGGGCTCCTCGGTTGGCTCATGCGCGACCCGCGCTTCGAGCCTGCGCAGATGGAAGTGATGGGAGGGTGCACGGCCGGGCTGGCGTCGATGCTCCGTGCGCGTGTCGTGGCGTCGTCGGTGTCGTCCCGAGAGGCCCATGCCGGAGGGATCACGCGCGAGGCACCCAAGGTCGTGCTCGACGTCACTCGAATCGATGCCCAAAGCGCCCCGATTCATATCGAACGTGCGCGTCCCGATGGGGCGTCGCCAGTGGACTTCGAGTTGCCGCCGCTGCGGGCGGGGGCGTACGAAGCTCGGCTGCGCCTGGGCGAGGGCGTGACGACCCGACACGACTTCGCGTGCGAGGCCGGCGGCGACGAATGGGCCGATTCGCGTCCCGACTCGAAGAGGCTCGAAGCCCTCGCGAAGGCGACAGGAGGGGCGTTCGCTTTCTCGTCCGAGGTCGATTCGCTTCCCCTGCCAAAGCCAACGGTGGTGAGCGCGGAGCGGCACGTGACCCCCCTCGCCCCCCCTTGGGTCTGGACGCTCGCCGCTGCGGTTCTGCTGGGGGTTCACTGGCTGGCTCGTCGGAGAAGCGGCCTATCGTGATGAAATCCTCCGAAGGTGCAACGATGGGGCAAGCCCCTGCGATGCGACTCGGCCTTCACCAGGCGATCCTGATCGTGGTTCTCTCGCTCGTCGCGACACGCGCGTCGGCGCTCTCGTGGCCGGATGTGGAGGCTCGCGTCGAGCGAGACCTGGCTGCCGCCGACCCGGCTACGCGTCGAGCGGCTGCCCGTGATCTGCGGACCCTCGGACCGGCTCGCGGTGCACCGCTCGCCCTCGCCTCGCTGGATGATCCCGACGACGAAGTCCGCCTCGCCGCGGCGGATGCCGCGATGAAGCTGCGAGCCACGGGAGCGACGGATGCCGTCCTTGGATGGCTCAACGCCCCGGACGTGCGCTTGCGGCACAAGGCGTGCGAGGTGGCTCGAGTCCTGCCGAGCCCGCGCGCCGTGGCGCCGCTGGCTCGCACGCTGGGCGACCCGGACTCGGACGTACGCGCCGAGGCGGCAGAAGCTCTCGGCCATCAGGTATCGGCCGACGCAGTCCCACCGCTCCTGGGTCGGCTCGACGATCCGACCCCCTCGGTGCGCGTTCGAATCGTCGTCGCACTCGCCCGCCTCGGCGACCCGCGCGCCGTCGTGCCGCTCGTCGGCAAGGTGCAGGACTCTTCGCCCGAGGTGCGTCAGGCCGTCGCGCGGGCGCTCGGTGACCTCGGCGACCGGCGAGCCTCGTCGGCGCTCGTGCTCGCGCTGCGCGACCAGGCCGCCGACGTGCGTCGAGACGCCATCGCCTCGCTCGGGCGCATGCAATCGACCGACGCGGTCGACGCGCTCGCCCCGTTCGTGACGGACCGCACGGCGTCCTTGCGGCTCGCGGCGCTCGCTGCGCTCGGCGGGATCGCGACACCCGACGCGGTTCGGGTCCTCGTCGGCGCACTCGGTGCATCGGACGAGATGTCGGCGTCGCTCGGGCGCACGCCGGAGCGCGACGCGCTGGTCGCTGCAGGAGCCGCGTCCGTTCCGGCCCTGCACGCACTGCTCGCCGGCTCGCCGTCGCCGCAAGCCGCCACGGGAGCGGCGTGGGTGCTCGGCGAACTTCACGCAAGGGCAGAGGCTGGCTCGCTGGTGGACGCCATGCGACGGGGCGCGCTGCCGACCTCGGCGGCGCTGCACGCGCTGGCCGGAGCAGGCACCGAAGCAGAGGTTCCCGTCGTTCTGGAGTTCGTCGCGGACCCCAACCCGGTCGTCAGAGGTGAGGCCGCCGACGCAGCCTTCGCGCTCCTCGACCCCAATCGACCCGACGGGCGCGCGGTCGAACCGCTTGCCGCAGCGCTGCGCGACGCCCGCATTTCCACGCAGGAGCGAACACGCGATCGCGGCGCTTCTGGGTCGAACGGGGGCCCCGCGCGCAGCCGCGCTCCTCGTCGATCTCGTCCGAGCTCATGACCTACCCCTGCGCCTTGCGGCCATCGACGCTCTGGGCACGCTCGGCGCGACGGATGCGTCGTCTCCTGCCGCGCCTGGACGCGGGACGCCCTCCGACGACGCACTCCTCGAGGCGCTGGGCTCGAGCGAGGCCGGAGTACGTCTTCACGCCGCGGTCGCCCTGTCGGACTCGGGGACGGCGCATGCTCGGGACGCGCTGCTCGCGAGGCTCGATGGGGGCGAGGAGGTCGATCGCGCAGCGCTTCTCACGGCCCTCGGCGGGGTGCTCGCGCGGGCGGCGAACGACGAGTCCGTAGCGAGGCTCGCGGCGGCGCTGCGGATCGCCGCGGGGGCGGAGAGAGACGCGCTCGTCGAGGCCCTCGGGCGAGCGCCGCTCGCGTCGGCCGTGCGCGCGCTGGCTGCTGTCGCGCAGTCGTCCGAACCCGCCGATCGTCAGGCGGCAGCCACGCTGTCAGGCGCTCACCCGGGCGACGTGGCAGCGCTCGCGATGGCGCGCACCTTGCTCGCGGATCCCCATAGCGGCACGCGCGCGCAAGCCGCTTGGTCGCTCGGCGCGCTCGGCGACGACTCCGACATCGCAAGGCTGGGGCCACTCGCTCACGGGAACGACACGGACGCTGCGGCCAACGCGGTCGCATCGGTCGGTCGAATCGCGGCGCGCCTGCATTCCGCCGGACTGGCGTCCAGCGCCCTTTGCCCCCTTCTCTCGGCCTCGGCTCCGTACGTGCGCGCGAACGCGCTCGCCGGCCTGGGGCTGTCGGGCGCACCTTGCGACAATGGATCGGTGCGCCGTACCCTCCTCGCGGGCGACCCGAGCGAAGACGTGCGCGCGGCCGCTGCGACGGCGATGGCCCTCGCGTCGTCGACCGACGATCGGCGCGCGCTCGATCGATGCGCGCACGACGATCCGTCAGGCATGGTCGCCACACGTTGCCTTGCGCGCGCCAAGCGGCCGACCCAGGCGCACGCCGTGCTCGTGTACGTCGTCCCCGAAGGCGCAGACGCGCCGCGACCGAACGCGCCTTACGCAGTCCTCTTCTCGGACGGCCTCGTACGCGCCGGCGGGACGGACCGTCGCGGCGCGGTCTTCGATCCGGGCGCGCCCGAGGGCGACGTCACGCTGCGCAAGCCGAGCGCTCTCGTGCGCTGACGCCTCGAACGATGTCCCACGTTCACGTCAGGTCGACGCCGGTGAACTCCACGCTCTTGTCCCACAGCCTGCGCCCGAGGGCATCGTCGAGCGCGAGCTTGGCGGGCTCCTTCTCGCGGCACTTGTCGTAGTAGCGACCATCGGCGTCGGCGACCTCCGGCGACGTCGCGCAGTAAAGCGTCGTTTTCGCGCCCTCTTCGCTCGAGATCATGGCGAGCTTCATGAGCGGCCGAATGGGCCAGGGGACCCTCCGCCACGCGTCCGACGCGACGACACCCGGATGGAGGGCGTAGCTATGGATACCGCTGGCCCCGATGCGGCGCGCGACTTCGCGCGTGAACAGGACGTTGGCGAGTTTCGACACGGCGTACTCGGGGAGTCCCGTGATCGAACGTGTCGGCTTCGTCACCGCCTCGAAGTCGATTCCCTTCGCGTCGTAGTGGGCCTGGCTGGCCACGTTCACGATGCGTGCGCCCCGGGCGGCTCGCAGTCGGGGGAGGAGGAGCATCGTCAGCAGGAAATGGCCCAGATGGTTCGTTCCAAACGCGATCTCGAAGCCGTCCTTGGTCGCGCCTCGCTTCCCGGCAAGCCCAGCATTGTTGATGAGGACGTCGATAGGCCTGTCAATCGCGGCGATGCGCTCGGCGCATGCCCGGGTCGACGCGAAGTCGCCGAGGTCGAGCGGCACGAACTGCGCCTCTCCCACACCGCGAGCGCGGATGGCGTCGAAGACGGGGCGCGTTCGCTCTTCGGTTCGACAGGCGAGCACCAGTGTGGCGCCCCGCGCGGCGAGGGACTCCGCGGTGGCGCGGCCGATGCCGGTGTTGGCGCCGGTCAAGACGATGAATCGTCCAGAAAGGGATCCGTCGATGTCTGACATTCGGCCGGGGAACATAGCAAAGCTTTCGGAGGCCCCCACTCCGCGTCTACCCTTGGACGGGATGCTGACGGTTCCCGACGGCACGCGGTTGGCGTGGGATGGCGCCGGCGACGGACCCGTGGTCCTGCTCGTGCATGGCATTGGCTCTTCGCGTCGAAAGTGGGAGCCGCAGATCTCGCCGCTCCTCGCCGCGGGGTACCGGGTCGTCAGGGTCGATCTTCGGGGCTTCGGCGACTCGGAGACCCCGCCGGGCAAGTACGCGATGGATCACTTCGTCGACGACATCGTCGCGTTCGTCGACGGGATCGGCCTCACTCGCTTCCATCTCGTCGGCCACTCGCTGGGGGGCATGATCGCCCAGCGCTATGCGCTCGATCGGCCCAGTCGCGTCCTTTCGCTGTCGTTGGTCGCCACGACCTCGCACAACGGACGCCGGGCCAGTGCCGTGGCGCGCTTGATGGTCTCGCTCGCGGAGAATGGGTTCGACGTCGTGCTCGGCGACCCTCGGCTCCGCGAGGAGGCCGAGGGAATTCTTCGCGAGGCGTTTCCCGAAGGGACGCCGCTGTCGATGCTGAGACGAGGCATGGAGAACCCGAGCCTCGCCCGGGCGAACGCGTGGCGCGCTTGCATCGATTTCTCCGTCAAGGATCGGCTGGGAGAGCTTCGTTGTCCGGCCCTGGTGGTGCACGGAACGGCGGACATGCTCATCCCCTTCCGGGCCGGTGAGCTCGTCGCCCGTGCGATTCCGGGGGCGAAGTGGATCGTCGAAGAGGGGGCGGGGCACTCGCTGCCGCAAGAGCGCGCCGAGTCGTTCACATGCGCGCTCGTCGACTTCCTGCGGCGTGGCGGCTAGTCACCGCCAAACTCATTCCTCGCCGAGCGCGAGCGCCGCGAAAACGGCGGCGCGGATCTGTTCCCGGCGATCGGGCGACAACGGAGCTCCGCTGAACTCGACGAGATCGAAGCTATTGAAGGCGCGCCCCTGCGACGTCCTCACCAGCGAGCGGACAATCTGGGCTCCCTGCTGGAAAAGCTCGAAGGTGATCGCCAGCAGCATGCCCGGCCGATCGGGCGCGTCCACCGTAAGGACGGCGAGCCCGCCTGCGTCGACATCGTCGAACCCGACGACGACGCCCGTCTCGTCCGAAGGGCGGGCCGCCTGCGTTCGGGAAGCGATCTCATCGACCGATATGGTCCCGGCCAGGATCGCGCTCAGCACCTCGCCGATGGAGACGGCCTCCTCGGCGTCGATCGGATCGGCGTCGGCCGGGGTATCGCGACGCACCCATAAGAGATCGACCGCCTCGCATTCGCCGCCGGGCTCGACACGGGAGAAGACAAGCGCGGTGATGACGTCGAGCTTGTGCGAGATGAGCGCCGCCGCGATCGCCGAGAGGAGCCCGGGACGATCGTCGGCGACGATGCAGAGAGCGGCGCTGCCGTCGGCCAGCGAACGCCACACCTCGGCGTGCGCCGGCCGACCACTGCGCCGGTAGGACACGGCCGCATGCCTCCATATCGTCCGCGGATCGAAGAGCACCCGGTAGCGGGACGGCATCGACGAGCCGAATGCTTCGACGAATTCCGGAGGCGCTCCCGTCGCGCCGTCGGTGCCTGTTCCGGGCCAGAAATAGTCCGCGGTCATGGGCATCGGCACCCAACATCACTCCCTCATCCGTCGCGACGGTCCCATTGCGGGCCGGTTTCCGACGGATGTCGCGGTCCGGATTGGAGCGCGCGAGAGTGCTACTGGCCGATTTCTTGTTCGAGTCGCTTGAGCTCCGCCTCGGCCGACACGGTCGAGGAGATGGCCGCCTGGGCCTTCTGCTCGTACTGCTCCTCGGTGGGAGGGGCTGCCGAGGGGGCGGCGGAGGCCAACGGGGCGACGGAGTCCGAGGTGGACGGTGCAGCCGACGGGGCGGACGCCGCTGCCGCAACAGACGGTGCCGGCGCTGCCTCTTCGGAACTCTTCTTGCTGCAGGCGCCCGCGAGCACGCCAGCGATCATCACGAGGGCGAGAGTTCTCATTGGATCCCCAATCGGAAACGAATGTCGGACATGGCGCGCGCGTTGCGGGCGATTTCATGATTGAGCACGGCCCGGGCGTGCTCGAGAAGAGCCGTGGCGTGCTGGTCTTCGGCGAGGTCGATGATGCGGTGGAGGCGCGCCAGACGTTCGGCGTGAAGCTCGAGCTCGGCCCGGCACTCGGGCCGGCTCAGGAACGCGGGACCCCATACCCCTTCCAGATCGCGGCGGTGCTCCAGCTCGCGCGCGGCTCGTCCGGCTTCCCACGCATGCATGTCCCGCCGCTCCGCGGCGCGCCTCAAGAGGCGATCGTCGTTCAACTTCTGGAGCCGGAGGGCGTACGGCGTCCCGTAACCGGGAGGCGGCACGCGCTCGCCCGGCGGCAAGGGACGTTCCCCTGGGCGGAGCGGTCGCTCGCCCGGAGGCATGGGGCGCGGCTGGGCGTACCCTATCGACCCGAAGCCGATCGACGCCGCGAGGACAGCGAACAGAATGACACGAGGCCTTTTGTTCATGGCCTCATACGATAGGCCGGAACGCGGACGGGTGTCACCTCGCAAAAAACACGGCGGCCCCATGCGGCCAGGTTTACCCACTGCCCCAGTGCTGCCCCAGTGCTGCTACCATCGCGCTCTCCCGTGCCGGCCTGCGCCGGGATCGCGCGAGAGCCAGCTGCATGCGAGTCCTGGTCACCGGAGGCGCGGGGTACGTCGGATTGGTCGTCGTCGAGAAGCTTCTCGCCGGGGGCGCCGACGCTGTCGTGGTCCTCGATGACCTATCGGGCGGACATGCGGTGGCGGTCGCCTCTCCTGCTCGGTTCGTGCATGGAGACATCGCCGATGCCGACCTCGTGATCCGGGCCTGTCGCGACCACGGCGTCGACGTGGTCGTGCATATGGCCGCGAGCTCCCTCGTCGGGCCATCGATGAGCGACCCGTCGGGTTACTACCGAAACAATGTGACCAAGGGGCTCGCGCTCCTCGACGCCCTGGTGGCCGCGGGGGTCCGAGGGCTCGTGTTTTCGTCCAGTGCCGCCGTCTACGGCGAACCATCGGGCTCTCCCATCACCGAAGAGTTCGACCTGTCCCCCACGAACACGTACGGCGAGACGAAGCTCGCGTTCGAGCGGGCTCTCCACTGGTACGAGCAAGCGTACGGGATGCGCCATGCGTGCCTGCGGTACTTCAACGCCGCCGGCGCGACCGCCGCGAACGGCGAGCAGCACGATCCGGAAACGCACCTCATTCCGATCGTGCTCCAAGTGGCGGCCGGCAAGCGATCGCACGTTCCCGTGTTCGGCGAGAGGTATCCGACGCCCGATGGAACGTGCGTCAGGGACTACGTACACGTATCGGACCTGGCGCGAGCGCACGTGCTCGCGATCCACGGGCTCGCGAACGGTCCTAGCCGCGCCTACAATCTAGGCAGCGGCGGTGGGTACTCCGTCCGACAGGTCATCGAAGCGGCGGCGGAGGTCACGGGGAGGCGCATCCCCCACGAGACCGTGGCCCCACGGGTCGGCGACCCGGCCGTGCTGGTCGCCAGCTCCGATCGCATTCGACGGGACCTTTCGTGGCAGCCGGCGAAGCAAGATCTCCACGTCATTCTGGCGGACGCGTGGAGATGGGTGCAGGCGCATCCGGATGGGTATGGGGGCGGCTGACGTTGCCGGTCAGTCGGGGCGCGGGGTCGGCTCCCGGAGCGCAATTCCGAGCGTCCTCCGAGATCGTGGGCGCGGTCGGCGTAAAGACGCGCGAAAGACCGGGAATGTCGACGACCATCAGAATCGCTATCACGACGCTGCAGACGACGACGGCCCCCATGAGCGAGGGCTCCCTATACAGCTCCTCTGGCCTTTGCACCGCACTGTCGGGTTTGAACGCCAAAAATAGGTACATCGCCATGACGAGCGCGATGAATGGAACCGACAGGATGAGCTCCATCCGATAGCGCATGATGAAGGCCCCGAGAAACAGCATGGCAGAGGCCCCGTAGAACATGATGGATACGAGGAGCCGCTCCTCGGTGTAATAGGCGAACGAAGGTCGATAGGCGACCGCGCGTTGCGGGTCACCAATGTTTCGATATTCGGCAAAACGCTTCATCGCCATGAAGTAGCAACCGACCATCCAGTAGCTAAGGAGTAGTGAAGCAGGGGCCACAGAAGGGGTACCCACCAAGAACCAGCCTGCGAGCAACCGAAGCGGGTTGTTCACGGACTCCGAGAGGACGTCCACGTACGGGAGGTCCTTGCTGCGAATGGGCGGAATATTGTAAAGGCAGCCCATTATCCACAAAACGGCCATCGTTGCTGCGAACCGGACCGAGACCTGGTACCCGAGCCACACGCCGACGACAGCCAGGGCAATCCATTGGACATAAGCCAGTGGAACGTTGACCTGGCCCGAGGGCACAGGCCTCGCAAACTTGACGGGGTGAGATCGATCGGAAGATGCATCGAGGACTTCGTTTACGACATAATTGCTCGAGGCGACCAGGCACACGGACAGCATGCCGACACAGATCCGCGAAACGATGTTCGGCGGGACGTGAGGACGGTCGACCCCAATTGCGGCGATGATTCCCGGAATGACGAAGACGTTCTTGAACCAGTGATCGATGCGGGCGATCGCGATGTGGCCGCGGAGGGTCGCGCGCGGCGTCACGGCCGGCTCGGGCACTTTTCTGACGCCTTCATAGGGCTTCATTCATTGATGGGAATAACATGGCATGAAGTTCGCGGTAGTCAGTGACTTCGGAGACTGAGGTACGCCCGGGAGCCCAAGCCTTCAGATTCCGACGACCCGCGACGATCACGCAGGCCATGCCAGCGGCCCGGGCTGCTAGTCCGTCCACGTCGTAACGATCACCCACGTAGAGGGCCTGATCCGGCTTGGCCCCGAGCCGACGCAGCGCCTCGACGAGCCCGGACGGGTCCGGCTTGAACCGGTTGACCGCTGCGTCCTGCGCAGTCACGACAACGTCGAAGAACTCGGCAAGTCGCATGGCCTTCAGCTTGGCTTCTGCCGGATAGTCCGAGACCACGCCTAGGCGCAATCCGCGACTGCATGCGGCGCTCAGTAGAGCGCGAAGGCCTGGCTGAACGAAGCCCTCCAAGAGGGACAACGGCTCTCGCTCCATCCAGCGAGCGACGACGTGTGCAACGACGTCTTCCGCGAGGCCCGATTGCTCCGACGCTACCCGCAGCTGGGCCGAAGCCAAAAGGCCCTGCGGGCCCGCCTCGCGCAGGGACTCCTGCGCGCGCCGGTACGCTCTCAGCGCGCGAAACGTGACGAGCGTCGAGCCCGGATCGGACGCGACGGCTTTGAGCAACTTGAGCAGCATCGCGCGCCGCAAGGCATTCTGTCGATACAGCGTCCCATCCACGTCGAACACGATGGTCGTCAGGGGGCGGGTCTGGGCCACGTTCATGGATCAGTCATCCAGGCGCGCATGAACATCGTTCACTGACTGGGCCACCCGACGTGTGGCACTTTGGCCGGCGGGGCGCAATCGCTCTCGGTCGTTCCCGAAGAGCATTCCTTGCCGTGTGCTTTGCCCCGGGCCGTCCAGTGCCCCTCGCTGACTCGGAAGAGCGGCGATCCGGCCGTGCGGGTCGCCAGCCCGGAGCGGGCGGTGCATTTGCCCTTCGTCAGCGGTAGAGTGCACCCGAAATGAGGGTCCTCCGCGAAGTCGCTCGCGACACCCTCGCGATCGCCCGATGGTTCAGCGGCGGCCAACTCAAACCGCAGGAGCTTCGCACAGCGATTTTTCACGATAGCTCGCACGTCCTCATGCTCTCGAGAATCCGTCAGGCTGCCGAGCGATCGCACATCCCCCTCGTCAGCGGCATCATGAGGCGCGTCCAGACCTCGTTCTTCGGCATCGAGATCGCACGCGACGTGAAACTTGGGGAGGGGGTCTTCTTCATGCACACCGTCGGAATCGTCCTGGGGGGCGACTCGCAGATCGGCGACCGCGTGATGTTCCTCGGCGGGAACACGCTCGGCGCAGTCGACCGTAGGGGCTACCCGCGGATCGGGAACGACGTCGTCATCGGAGCGGGAGCGCGAATTCTGGGGCCCGTGACCGTCGGCGACGGTGCGTCGATCGGGGCCAACGCCGTCGTGCTGTGCGACGTGCCGCCGGGTGCCTCCGCGGTCGGGGTTCCCGCCGTGGTACGCGCGGGAGGGGCAAAACACAGTCCCCGCGTCGTCTGACCCGGCTATATCAGTCGCTTTCGTCGGAGCCTGGGGGCGGGGTGCTTCGCTCACCTTTCTTCCTTGGACCGGGATCGAGGTGCCTGACGACCACGGCTGGAACGCCGGCCACCATCGTGTCGGGGGCAACGTCGCGGGTGACTACCGCACCGGCAGCAACCACTGCGCCCCTTCCTACCGACACCCCCGGAAGAATCGTCACGCGTGAACCGATCCATACGCCGTCACCCACGGAGATCGGCGCGGCGATAAGCGGACCACCAGCGCTCCTCGGACGCACCAATTTCGTGATTCATCGTGAGGAGCAGAACATCGTGTCCGAAGTGGACCCGGCTACCCACTTGAATCTGAGCGCCGGCGTCGAGGTGGAGGGGGCCTGTGATGAAGGAGTGTTCGCCGATTGACACCAGCGCTACACCTCCGCCTCCGGTCACCTTGATCGACCCCATGACCATCGAACGAGACCCAATCCTAAGGCCCATAGCGCGCAGGACCATCGTGCGCGTCCGGTTGAATGCGAACTGCGGCAATCCGGCAGACACGATCCGGACGAGATTCGCCTGTAGGGGAATATGCAGCTCCTCCCAGAGAGCCCGCGAGAGCCTCTTCGTAAGCTCGTTCAGGTGGGCGGCAGTGACTCGCTGAGGACGTCCGCTCTTGCCTCTCCCTTCCGAATGAGGTGCGCCCTCCGCAAGTCTGGCGTCCTGGTGCCCTTCCGTTGAGGCCAAGGGCGACTTCGCGCGAAGCATGTGCTCTCATGTGGCACCTTGGGCTCCCAAGCGCAACCATCAAGTATGCGACTGTTGCGCCCGTGTTTCATGGTTCATGCGATCGGCAGGCGGCACCACCTGCGCCCCCGACGGTTGCAGTGACACTTGGCTTCGCGTAGGTTGTACGCCTACACACGCCGCGGCCGGCTACGGCCACTGAGAGGCAAATGCAATCGACCAGCCGACGGGCGCCATTCCTCCTGTGCCTAGTGCTGTCGCTGGGCCTTTCGATGTGGATCGCGGTGGGCTGCGGCGGATCCGCCCATTCCAAGGGCGGTTCCGGTGCCGGCAGCGCTGACGACACTGAGGGAGGTCCCACGTCGCCCGCGCCAGAGGGTGGACTTGTGGTTGGCGCGCTCGACGCGGCCCCGACCTCCGCCCTTCCGCCGCTCCCATCGCTGACCAACGTCACCGCGATCGAGCGGGAGGACTCGGTGGGCATCGACTTCGATCCCGTCGACGACGCGATCGATTACCGGGTCTACCTGCTGCCCGAGGACAGCGATGTGACGGTGAACGCCGACGGATCGCTGGCCATAAAGAACGCGGTCTACCGATGCGCGGGGGTCCGACAGACATTCGACGTGCCCAACAACTTGCAAAATGACTTGAACGCTCCCGACGCCGGCCAAGCCTACGTCAACAAGCAATATTCGTGGACCGTGATGGTCCCAGCCAATCCAACGCTCGGGTACGTATACGTTAGTCCAACGTCCGGAAGCGTACCTGTCTACGCTGTCGGTATAAATCCGACCGCGCCCGAAATCGGCTGGCGTGAGACTCGCCCCAAGGTCTACACGACCAGCGCGACGCAGCGCCAGACGTTGCTCGGCCAGGGCGGCCGCGACGATGGCATCGTGTTCTACGTCCCGTCGGCGGCGGGGTCTACCACCCAGACCATCTACCATTCTCAGACGGCAACACAGGCGGGTCAGAACTGGACCCAATACACAGATTACTACTTCACGCAGAGCGACATGGCGTCGCACGCGACGGACTCGACGCCTCCCGCGGCCGCATTCCAAGTGCTCACCGGTGTTGCCGCGGGCACCAAGCCACTGATGGCCGTCTTCTACCAAGCACCCGAACAGCACGTTGAACTCGCCGTCGGCAAGGAGCGCTTCAACCGCGCTGCGAACCAGGGCCCAATAGGCCCCCTTTGGCATCTCGAGTGGTCGGGGCTCACGCAACCGACGACGCTCGTGGTCGAGGCGCTGGCCTCGGGGTGTCCCTACCAAGGGTTTCTATCGCCCCAGAGCCTGAGTGCCCCTCCGCATCAGCCCTTCCTCACGTTGAACCAGATTCAGAGCGCGTCGACGACGGGCGAGGCCTACGTCAACGGCCAGTACGACCTTCCGGGCAGCACCCCCGTGCAGTACGTCCTACCTGGCAATGTCGTCACGGACGCAGGGCCCCCGCTCCTTCTCACGCCTGACGCTTCTCCGATCCCGATTGCCCGGTCGTTCATCCAGGTTGCGCCACAGCCTCACAATCCGAGCGACTGGGACTGGTACGAAGGGTTCACTGCCGGTAGCAGTTTTAGCGCGGTGACGCCTGCGCCGGACCCGACGTCCTGCTCCTGCGCGACCGGGGCTCAACAGGAGCCCTGCAGTAACGGCGAGGGCGATTGCGGATATTGGACGTCAGCGGACTTCAACATCGGCGCATACGAGGCCGACGACCCGGGCAACATCGCAGTGTTCGGGTACGGCCAGTTCCTCGGTCAATTCTGGGACGTATTCGATGACTGGTCGCAGGACGTCACGGGCTCCGTACGGTTCACAGCGCCCACCCAATCCAGCATCTCTTCAGATCCCACCAAGTTCCTTCACGTCACATGGTCAGTGAACACCGTCAGCACCGATCGCCGTTATCCCCAGCTCATCGTTACCGACCAAGGCTTCCCGATCCAGGATGGATTCCGAAATACGAACGGCAACTTCATTCTGATCCAGCCCATCGAGGGGCCCTCGATGCGTCTCGAGGTCGAGGCGTTCCACGGGTTGGTCAATGGCAACCCTTGGGCCGTCAACAACCAGGCGCCCGACCATGCCTTCATCGACTACGACGGATGGAACAATGGTGTGAATTCGAATGCGACATACCCGCCGTCTGAGCCGCCCTTTGAGCACGCTGGCATGGACCGAATGACGACATACGACGCGTACATCTCGTCCGGCCTGTTATATGTCTTCATGGACGGGACCCCTGCAGGCTGCACGCAGTACCCGAACAACGGATTCGCCATGAGCGGTACTGTTACGGTGACCTTCGGCGACGTCCTCTACCACGAAGGGGCGCCCGACGAGCTCATCTGTGCCTATTCGAAGCCCTACGGGTTCATGCATCAACACCAATGCCTGGAGACCAAACGGCATTGGGACGATCTTGGTTTCAAGAGCGGGGTGGCGGCTCCGGCTTGGGACCAGACCAAATTTCCGTGCGCGGCCTACTGATCATCCTAACTCGTGCCGTCCGTCTACGCTGAGTCGTATCCTTTGTTTCCTACCAACGACCTGGCGAATCTATACGCTGAGTACGTGAACGGCGCGGCCACGAACGTTCGCTCGCGCAGTCGACCCATAAGCGTCGGTCGGTACCAATTCTCGTAAAACTTGATGCGCCCTTCGTTCAGGGTGAAGGGATCGGGCCGCTTGGCATCCTCCCCCTGTTCGACGAAAGTAAATGCCAGCATGGGGCGCGGCACCTTCGTATGATTCGGCATCCCCCGATGCCATAAATTCGACGTACGCACCAAGACATCGCCTCGGTTCATCGATATGCGTGCACTGAAGCGATACGGTCTCTCGATCGCAAACCGCCAGAATTTGTAGAACTTCTTGTGCGTCGCTGGGATCAGCTCTATTGCGCCATTTGCCAGATCTGTATCTACAACGGCAATGTTGGCGATCATGAAGCCCGCTGTGAAGCTGCTGTCTACGTGATAGTGCTGCACAACGCTTCCCGGAAGGTTCAAGTTGCAACCAACGTTGGGGGCACCAAACGGGCGAGGAAAGAGCATTTTGATCAGCTCTACGACTCCGCGCTCCTCGAGAGCGTCGTACGCGAAACGGGAAACTTCGCCCGGGAAACAGTTGAGGTGGCCGCTGATGGCACCTCCACCCGCGAATAGGCGGCCCGAGCGTTTCATGCTTTCGAATTCGTCCACAATCGCGGCGCCAAGGTGGCACAGCCTCTCCTTCGGAACCACGTTCCTGATGACAACGTAGCCATCCTTCGCGAACGATTGCCGCAGCTGCTCGGACGTCTCTTGCGACATCGCTCGAATAGCGATGCTCTCGTCAGGTGCCATAGGTTGAGTAGTCTGAGTCATCGGTTTCGTTGGCCCGACCAGGGCCGGTTGCGACGCTGCCTACTGCTGACCCATGCTAGTGAATGGTCGTGACATCCGCAAGAGCGACAGGGTGAGCATGGACGTTCTTCTGATAGGCGGCACCGGGCTAATCAGTACGGGGATCGTCAAACACCTGGTCTCGCGCCACGCGAATGTCACCGTCTACAATCGCCAGCAGTCCCCCGACACCCTGCCACCGAGCGTCACTCGCCTGGTCGGTGACCGATCTTCCGAGGATGCCTTCGTGAGAATGTTCGAGCGATCCCGCTACGACGTGGTCATCGACATGATCTGCTTCTCCCCAACCGAGGCGGCGTGCACCGTTCGAGCTTTCCGAGGTCGCTGCGACCAACTTCAGTTCTGCTCCACGGTCTGCGCCTACGGCGTCAAAGCTTCTCCAGGAGTGCTGATCGACGAGTCGTTCCCTCGGGAACCTGTCAGCAGTTACGGTCAAGGCAAGCTGGCGTGCGAACGCATCTTCGAGCAAGCTCACGAGGACGGGGCGTTCCAGGTGACCATCCTGCGCCCCAGCCATACGTATGGTCCGGGTGGCCCGCTCATCGACCAGCTCGAATTCGATAGCGGAACATGGGACCGGGTCGTACGGGGCCTCCCGATCCTTTGTGCGGGCGACGGACTCGGCCTTTGGCAATCGACTCATCGCGACGATTGCGGCAAGCTGTTCGCGTATGCCGCCTTGAATCAGAAGACATACGGCGAAGCCTACAACGCGACGCGCGACGAGGTGCTCACTTGGCGTGAATACTACCGACGGGTCGCACGCGCGCTCGATACGTGCGCACGGCTCATCTTCGTGCCAGCGACATGGCTCATCGCCGCCAGGCCCAATCGCTTCACGTTCCTACGTGAAGTTACCCAGTTTCATGGCGCCTATTCGTCGGCAAAGGCCAAGGCGCATGTCTCCGAGTTTCTTGCGATCACGGAATTCGAAACAGGGGCGAGAGAGACGCTGGCCGATCTTCGCCAACGCCACGCATGGCGGGACAGCCTGGAAGACGTCGATTACCAGCGCCTAGTCGATCAGGCCTTGAGCGCTGGGTTGGTCGTCGAAGACGCGTAAGAGTCTCGAGTGTTTCAGCCGGTCGCGGCGCCTCGCTTGAGCCACCGAAGAACATCTGCCATAGTCGCGACGAGAGGCACGTGGCCCAGCGATGACGCGACGGATGGCAATTGCGGTCCAGGGACGCGGCTCCCCGCCCGTCGTCCGCGATCCCACCGGCTGCAGTGCGCCTCGCGGATATCTTTTCGACGAACTTTTCGAGAAGAAATATGACGAATCAATCCTGGACTTCTCGCCGATGCCTGCGGGCTCTCGGGCATTGCCCGACTGGGCCCGTCTTGCGGCCGAAGTGCAGCGTCGACAGGACGAGTACGACGTCATCGTAACCTGGAGCGAGCGCGTGACGCTTTCGCTCATGACCCTGCAGCGTTTTTCCTCACCACGGAAGCCGCACGTCGCGATGCTGTACTGGTTCTCGCGGCCCTCCGTACGCTTCCCCATGATGGCCTTCGGGCGCAGCCTTCATGCCATCGTTACATGGAGTTCCGTACAACGTGAATACGCCATTAAACATTTGTCCATCCCGCCCGGCCACTTGTACCTCGTAAAACACTACGCTGACCATGTCTTTTGGAGCCCTCGCGTACGAGACGAGGACATGATCTGCAGCGTCGGCGCGGAGATGCGCGACTATGGCACGCTACTCGACGCCCTGCGAGGCACCGGTCTTCGCTGCCACATCGCAGCGGACCACGTGCGCGTGGATCACCTCGGCTTTGCTCGTCGAATAAGCACAGACACGTTTGCAGCCGGCGTTGACGAAAACATAACTATCGGTAGAAAACCGCTGCGCGATCTTCGAGAGCTATACGCGAGGTCACGATTCGTCGTCGTTCCTCTGCGACCATCGGACACCGACAACGGCATTACGGTCATCCTTGAAGCCATGTCGATGGGCAAACCCGTCATCTGCTCACGTACTCGCGGGCAGGTGGACGTTATCCAGGAAGGAATCACCGGGATATTCGTCCCGGTAGGCGACGCGGACGCACTACGAACGGCAATGCGCGAGCTCTGGAACGACCCGGCTCGGGCGCGCGAGATGGGGCAGGCAGCGCGCGCCTACGTCGAGAGGCATCATACGCTCGAGAAGTTTTGCCGGGACGTCAAGGGCGCGGTTGACGCGTCTCTCGAGGGTCGAGGCGCTGAGCGGGACGGTTCCTTCGCAGTTCCGTTGGCGTCGGATCCAGCCGCACACGGGTGAGCTACGCCGTGCCCGGTAGGGCAATGCTCTGCTCGAGCCGGCCGCGGGCCACTCTCATAGAGTGGTTCGCTTCGAGGTACGCGTAGCCACAGGAGCGGAGGTGTTCACGCAGCTTGCCGTCGGACAGGACGCGCGCGACGCAATCGGCGAATCGCACAGGATCATCCGCAATAAACATCTCACGCCCGTCTTCCACCGCGAGGCCGGCCGCCCCATCCGTCGTGGTGATGGTAGGCATCCCAGCCCTCATGGCTTCGAGGAGCTTCATCCGAACTCCGGAGCCACCCAAGATAGGCGCTATCATCGCGACACTACCACGATAGATTTCCTCAAGTTCGTCCACGTATCCAACGGTCGTGATTCCGCCAAGGGACCAGTTGCGGGGAACGGCCAAAGCACCGTCGAGGCCACGCCCGAGACCTGGCCCGGCAATCGTCAACGCCGAGTCCGGCACCCGCGCGCGGACCAACGGCCAGACATCCTTGCAGAACCAGTCAAGCCCTTGCCTATTGGGCTGCCATCCAAGCAGGCCCGTATATCCGAGTGCCGGACGTCGAGTTCCCTCCACACGCCTCGCGCTAGCTTCAATGTACGTCGGCACAACCACCGCCTTTATCCCGGCTAATTGCTCAAAGGCGAACGCATCGGCGTCCGAAATGGCGATAACCGAGTCGACGGCCCGCAGAATTCGGCGCTCGTATCTACGCAGCGCCGACGCTTCCATTCGGGTGAGCTGCCGCATCGTGAAGCGAAAGGTGCGCGCCAGCCGCTCGAAGATTTCCCACTCGACGTTGTGTTGCTCGAGAACGACTCGAGCCTTCGGAGCAAGGCGTCGCACGCTAGGAAGATATACGGCCATGCCGAGATGACCAACATATACTACGTCGTATCCCCCCGTCCTGAGGTGCCTCTCAACGACTGCGTGCATGGCGCCGTTGTCACACTTGGCGACAAGATAGGGGAGACCAAGCATCCGCAGTCGAAGGAGCCTCGGTAGGTGTTTCGGCGAACGCCGCATGTGGGTCGGTTGAACAACGGGCGGCTCTGCGCGGACCTTGGGTAGCTCGCGCTCGAGTGCCAACATCCTATCCTCACTGACCTCCGTCTCTGAGAGGGTAACGAGGGTAATCTTGTCTATTGCCTCCATCGACGACAGAACCCGAAGTTGGGCCAAACTTCGAACGCGAAGACCACGGTCCGCCGGGAGGACGAAGTCTAACGAAAGGAATAGGACGTTCACCGGGAGTCACCATAGCCCATTCGCCCGACCCCTGCATCGCTTGCAGCATCCGTCTTCGAGGCCGTAGACTTCTCGAATATCGCCTGTATACTTCTAGACAGGGTGTCGAAGCAGTGGACCGTTCGCCGAGATCTCGCCCAGTGATGGCGGCGTTCGTCGATGCGGTCAAGCGGCGAACGCGGTCGGCCGTCGCCGGAGCGAGCGTCCCAGTTCTGTGGACGTTGGGGCTAGGCTGCGTGATTCCCATTTCAGCTGGTCTATCCGACGGCGGCAATCCGATCGGTGTGGGGGACGCGGGACGGTCAGGTGACGGAGGATCTGCACCATTGGATGGGGCCCGTGCCGACGGCTCTTCCCCTTCGGCAAGTTGGACTAACGTAACAGCCAACCTCGCAAACATGGCTTCTGAATGCGGTAACATGACGAGTGTATTTGCGAAGCCTGACGAGAACCTTTTGATCGCTGGAATCGCCTTGGATGGGCTCTGGGCCAGCAACAACGGTGGAGCAAACTGGCAGGCGATGGGTACCGGCTCTGGCTCGGCGACGATCACGAATCGTCCCACATCCATCGCGTACGATCCAATGACCTCTACGCGATTCTGGGAATCAGGCATTTATAACGGCGGAGGTGTATATGAAACAATGGATGACGGCACGACGTTCGTACAGGTTGGGGACGTTACACACTGCGATCTAGTGAGCATCGATTTTTCCGATCCAGATCGACAAACCATGCTCGCAGGTGGTCATGAGCAGTCGCAAACTCTGTATCGATCGGCAGACGGTGGGACGACTTGGAATAATGTAGGCGCGGGCTTGCCAGTGAACACCAATTGCACTTTCCCTATGATAATCGACTCGCAGACTCATCTTGTCGGGTGTGGCGGATACGGGGGAGGAGCCACCGGGATATACCGAACGACCGATGGCGGGGTAACATGGGTAAGCACGACTGCATCCGGCGGGGCATCTGCGCCACTGCGCGCTACGGACCAGTCAATCTACTGGGCAAGCCCCGGGGGCCTGGGGATGACGCGGAGCACAGACGACGGTCAGAATTGGGCCGACGTGATTGGGTCGGGAGTGATCACCGCCGTCACGCCCATCGAGCTTCCCGACGGAAGAATCGCCACGCTTGGGCCGACGTACGTGATGGTCTCCGCCAATCACGGAGCGACCTGGAGTCCAGCCACGGCCGCGCTCCCTTATAGCGACGCGGTGGGCATAGTCTATTCTGCGCAGGAAAAAGCCTTTTACACGTGGCACTTCACTTGCGGATTTAATGGTCCGGTACCGGTACCGAGCGACGCGATCATGAAATTTGATTTCGATTATCAGACAAATTGAGCTACGGCACAGCCGCGATAACGTTGGCCCACTGTTGCCTCAGGACGACTTGCCCCGCCTGATTTGGGTGTACATCGCCGGAGGGGATCAAGTCGGTCCGATTCAGGAACGCAGTCCAGAGGTCGGGGCCGGGAAGAATCTGTGGATATTTGACGTAGAGCGCCTGGATCGCTTGATTGATGAGTGGACCGTTGGTTTGAACGGTTTGCGTATCCGACCAAGGCATGAGAGGTACCACGGGAATCTTACCCGCCGCGAGCACTTTCTGAACTAGGGTCTCCATCTGGAAATTGCTAGATTGATCGTTAGTGCCGTAAGCGAGGGCGACGTAGCGACCCGGATACCCGACCATCGTGTCGTCGATGATCGAGGTTGCGGTCACCGTATTCGTCCCCCCGATGGCAGCGTTGATGATGGCGGGCCAGCGATTGGACTTAGCCTGGTTCACTAGCTGGGGGAGATTGGAAAACCCATAGCCAAAAGTAATGAACGTGATCGAATCACCCATCAGCATCCAGCAATCCGTTGCGCCATTTGGAGTAGCAAACACGTCGAGATCGATGGCTACCCCGTCGGGGTCGGTGCTGCCCATGACGTTCATTCGCAGCCAGTTGCCTCCGGCTAGTGCGGCTGGGCTCTCCACTGTATCTCGCAAGTTGTCGCTTATCGCGGCAACCTGGACCCACCCGTCCGAGGGTGGGGCCGAAGTCCCGCCCGGCGCGGCATTGATCTCGATTGTGTAATCGGTCGGCATTTGCGCACCCGAGGGCGGCGTCGCGTTGATGTAGTCTGCCGCGTGCTCTGCGTTCCAAACTACGAGAGTACTTTGTCGCTGGGCGACCGGCGCCCCCGACAAATCGTAAGCGATCCAAGCCGGCAGCGTAGGTGGTGCCCAGCTGGTAGTCATAGAGTTGTCGTCGGCATTGCTTGGGTCCGTTGATGGACCTCCGGAGGCAAAGGCGGGCACCCCGGCGCTTATGCGCGGCATTACGACTGTCGGGATGGCGCTACCGTCCCACGGGCTCATCGCGAGGGCGTCCCCCGAGGACGACTCCGGTAAAGAAGAGGAGTCGAGCCCAAAGCCGGCATCCATGCCACCCCCGCCACCCCCAGCGTGACCCGATCCTCCGCCGCAGGCTATCGCCGGAGTGACGCTCACGATTCCGACGGCGGTCAAGAGTGCAATTTCGTTCCTCATTTTTCCTTGGACCTCTCCGCAATCGTCATCGCAGCGATGGGAGGATACCGCTACGCTGTCCACATGCCACCACCTTTTGTCGCACTTCCCACGTCACCACCGCCCCACTCGCAATTGGGCCACGAAGTCCTGCACCATCCAACCGCCTGGCACCGCACCTTGCGAGACACAGATCGCCGTGACGCCCACGGCCCTCGATAGAGGCCATCCCGAAACGTACTCAAAATACGTAACAAGGAAGCCCAACATGCCCAATGCGCTATGCAACTCTCCCTTCCTAGCCTACAAGAGCCTCGAAATGGGTCCCCCTTTTCAGAACCTTCCTCGCCGCTTGGTTTCATCCGCATGCCTCGCGGCCATCTGCTCCGTCTTCCTCGTCGCGTGTTCTGCGAAGTCCGGGCCTCCATCGACCGTCGAGCCCGCGGACTCAGGCCCAGGCGGCGACGGTGGATCGTGCGCGATTCTCGTCACGAGCTATACGCAGTCCTGCCTGGAGGACACTGATTGCATTTCGGCCGTCGTGGGGAATTTTTGTACATCGAGCTGTTGGTGCCCCAACGCAGCCATCAACGTGAGCTCACAGGGTGACTACACGTCGGACGTGGCCAAAGTGACCGCTGGCTTGACGGCGAAACCATGCGAGTGTCCCGAGGTGCCGACGCCCTGCTGCCGCGGCGGCGCGTGTCATGCGGACACCCAATGCGCCGATGCCGCGGCCCCGACGGATGCGGGGGCCATCGATGACGCGGTCGTGTCGGTCGATGCTCCGGGCGGTTGACTGGCTCTCCGCCCGCATTTCGATCGGGCACGCAAGGAGCATTCATCCGTCGACGTCATGCTACGAGCCCCCTGAACCGGCCGCCTTCGCCATATGCCCTCTGCACCGAAATCGAGCGGGCCCCGCACCGGAGCGAATCCTCTCTATATCCCGTCGCTCGACGGGCTGCGTGCGATCTCGTTTTTCATCGTGTTCTCAGCGCATGCCGGGCTCGATCGAATCGTGCCAGGAGGATTCGGTGTCACGGTATTTTTTTTCCTTAGCGGATACCTGATAACGACGCTCATGCGAGCCGAACTTGAAGGCTCTGGACGCGTCAGCCGAAAGCATTTTTACCTTCGACGGGCTCTGCGGATCCTTCCCCCCTTCTATATCGTTCTCACGACGGCCACTGTACTCGGGGCTATCGGCTTTCTGGGTAGTGACGACAAGTTACGGCCGATGCCCGTATCCTCGCAATTTCTTCATTTCTCTAACTACTGGATCGCTGGGCATGGATGGGGCGGCGTCGCAACGGGAACGGGCGTCTTTTGGTCACTCGCCGTAGAGGAACATTTTTACCTGTTGTTCCCAACGGTGTATCTGACATTGAGCCAACGCGGCTTCTCCGGTCGACAAAAAGCAATATGGTTTTGGAGCGCCTGCGGCGCCGTCCTCGCGTGGCGGTGCGTTCTGGTGTTGTTGTTTCATTCCAATGTCGATCGTACCTACCTGTGCTCGGACACTCGCGTCGACTCGATTGCCTTCGGGTGCGCGCTCGCGGTCTGGAACAACCCGTCGCTCGACCGAAGCCGTGACCGCACCAATCCAGCACTCTGGCAACGATTTCTCATCCCTGCCGCGACCGGCCTTCTACTCGTTACATTTATCGTGCGGGCACCTGCCTTTAGAGAAACGATTAGATATACCCTGCAGGGGGTCGCGCTCACGCCAATCTTCATGGCGGCTGTACGCTGGCCACAATGGGCTGTCTTCCGAATACTCAATTGGCAACCGATACGTTTTGTAGGGACACTTTCTTATTCGCTATATCTCGTCCATCAGGTCGTACTTGCTGCCGTGCAGCGCCACGCGCACTTGGGCGTGATCGCACAGGCGCCGACCGCCCTGTTGATCTCTTTTGCAGTTTCGTGGGCGATGTACATAATCGTCGAGAAGCCGTGCGCGAGGCTCAGAAGGCGGTTGTCCGCGGCCGAGTGATCTCCGGGCTTGGATCTCGACCCTCTGTTCCGCTACTCGAGCTCACCGCTGCCGTTCGGGCTGGAAACAACCTTTCTCGAATGCGCTGAACGGGAGCCTCGATCAGCCATCCCAGGCCCACGCCGCCGAGGACCGACGCAGTCATGTACGCGAGCGTATGACATAGCCATGTAATTTCGTGCGGAAGCCCCAGCGCGTTCCCGGCCGAAAGGGTCAGCTCGTACGCCCCCCAGCTGGTGTCCCGATGCCACAGATAGATCGAGTACGAGTACGTACCTATGAACGCGACAAGGCGCGTCGCCGGCCACCGCGTCCACTTCCCAGGTTCCAGATATATGAAGCAGACGAGTACGATTGCGTATGCGACGTAGACACCGGTTAGACCGAGCGTCAGACGCAGCGTTCCAGCGGCAAAAAACGACGGGAGGAACAGAGCACCCGCGCACGCAAGCAGCCAAACTCGGTGCCTTGACACAGAGGCGAGAATTTGCGGCTTGTGCCTCTGGAGGTATGCCAAGTTTACCCCGAAGAAGAGGGCGTCCATGGGAATGCGACGGTCGAGGTGCGTCGATGAGGCGAAGGCGAATCGTTGGATCAAAAAGAAAATGCTGAGGAAAGCAGCTACCCAGGGCACGACCGACAGCGCCGTCGTTCCTCGCTTGCGTGTAAGGAGCCACAAGAAGAGGGGCAACAATAGATAAAAATGCTCCTCGACTGCTAGACTCCACAGTTGCGTCCGGGGACATTCGACGAAGTTTTGAATGTGAACGAAGGCGACCCAGGTCTTCGACCACGCGGACGCCAAGGTTCCCCCGGGCTCCATGGCCGTACGGATGAGAACCACAGTCAAGAGAATGTAGTACGGCGGCCAAATGCGCAGCGCGCGCCGAACGAGGAATCGGCGAACGTCGAGTCGACCGTACCGCTCCAGTTCGGCGAACAGGAGGCCGCCGATTAGGAAGCCGCTCAGGACGAAAAATAAATCGACGCCTGTCCACCCAAAGCGGTGAAGGAAGACGTCCAGTGGACGAAGCTTGCCGGACCAACCAGCCGCCACACTCGGACTGTGCGCACCCAGGACCAACAAGATGGCCACTCCCCGCAGCACGTCGAGCTGAAGTACGCGCGACGATTGAGGCGTGGCAGAAGTGCTGGTGTCCACGAAGCGTGGATTGAGCGCACATTTTATGAGCCAGGTCACCTGAAATCGTCGGCAATTGTGCTTGTTCGCGTCGTAGCGGTTGCGGCGGTTACCCGTGTGACTGCCATCCCCACCCGTCGACTCTTGTCAGCGGCGTGCAGTCGTGCGACTGATGCGGCGGAGCGCGGAGTCCGCCCTAACCTTCCGGCCGAGGCACCATGTTTCTCAACGACAGCGACAAGACTTGGGAGTACTTCGGGAAAACAGACCCGTACTTCGGCGTCCTCACCCAGGACGGCTACCGGACCGGTACGCTGACGGGGGAGGCCAAGCGCGTGTTTTTCGACTCCGGGAAGAGCTACGTCGATTTCGCACTAGGTCAGGTGCGTGAGCACCTCGACGCGTCCTTCCAGCCGACGGCGGGCCTCGATTTCGGATGCGGAGTTGGGCGACTCACCATCCCGTTGGCTAGAGTGTGTCGGTCGATCGTGGGCGTCGATGTCTCGGAGTCGATGCTGGCCGAGGCCGCCATGAATAGCCGAGAGCATGGAGTCTTCAACGCGACCTTCGTGAAGGGCGACGATGGGCTGTCGAACGTTTCGGGGCCCCTCGATTTCGTCCACTCGTTCATCGTCTTTCAACATATACCCATGAAGCGAGGCGAGGCGATCCTCGAACGCTTGATTGATCTCCTGCAGGAAGACGGTGTCGGAGTACTACACTTCACCTGTTCCTGGTCGAGCAAGACCTCGACGATGCGCCGACTCTTGACCGAGGCATATCGATCGGTGCCGCTAACCTTCGCGTTGCGGAATCTCCTCAAGGGCAGGCCCGCGAACGAACCTCTCATGCAGATGAATCGCTACGATCTCAATCGGCTTTTGAGGATATTGCACGAAACGGGATGCCATCGCGTCCACGTGCGCTTTACCGAGACAGGGTATTACGGAAATCCATTCTATGGCGTCATTCTCTTCTTCCAGAAGCACCGTGAGGATGTACGGGCGTACGGCTAGTGTCCTGGGGGAGAGAACCTGCTCACTCGGTGCACCCCTCGGTCCGAGCTTTATCCGACTTTTTCCTGGTCAGGGGCCGCCAAAGGTGCGAGACTGTAGGCAGCATCATGAGACTAGTTGCATTTTTGTGCTTGATGGTGTGCATCAGCGCGATCGCATGTGGCGGTAACGGAGCAACGCAAGCGCATACCGCTGGCTTGCACGCTGACTCGGACGCCATGGTTCAGTCCGACGCAACGGGCACGACGGCCGATGCCAACGCGGAGGCGGTTGGCTCCTACGATGGGGCCGTGACCAACGCGTCATGTTCGACGCTGCCTGCCTCCGGCACCTGGCGGAACATCTCGCCCGCCGCGTCCGACTACATGCAGACGTACGCCGGCATGATGGCCATCGCCATTCGCCCCGATAACCCCGCTGTGGTCTATGTCGGCGCTGACCTACACGGGATCTTCAAATCGACGGACTGCGGGGGCACATGGTCGCTCGTGGCGACGGGCGCCAACGCCGCTACAGTCAACGCTGGAGAGCCCTGGAGTCTGGCCATCGACCCGGTAGTGCCGGACGTGATGTACGTCGTGCTGGGGTACGGCGCGCCAGGCCTGTGGAAGTCTACCGACGCAGGCGTCAATTGGACCCAGACGATGCCCTCCAGTATCACAGGCACTTTCGCCAATCAGGGCCAGCTTACCGGCGTCAGCATCGACCCCGGTGACCATACACACCTAGTCGTCGAGTCGCACGGCAACTGCACCTCGGGAAACGCCTGTGGGGCTGAGAGCTTGGACTCGGGGGCGACCTGGAAACTCATCGACATGTCCGGGGTGGGAGCGTGGCAAGAGAGCTCTGCGATCGCGATCGTCAATCGAACGACCTGGCTCTATTGCGGCCTTTTTGGCGGTCTGTTCCGCACGGCAGATGAGGGCGCATCGTGGCAAAGCCTGCAGGCGGGCGGAGCTCTGCCAAGTTGCAACACCTATGAGCCCTACGTTTGGCAGGCGACGGACGGACGCTACTACCTCCCGGCAATCACCTACGGCGGTCCGGGGCTTTTGCAGAGCCAGCCCAACGATACGAGCTCGTGGGCCATCGTCGCGAATTCGCCTCAGGCCAACGTGCTCGTGCCGACCGAGAGTAACCTCGTCCTCGCGCGGAGCTCGCAGACCGGGCAGGCTGCCGCGCCGGCCTACTCGACCGCATCGCAGAGCGACCCGACCACTTGGACCCCGCTCACCGGCCCGCCATCCGGCACCCCTTCCGGCAGCAACCTCGGCGGCGGCGCCGAATACATGGCCTACGACAGTACTCACCAGACGCTCTACGTGTCGACCTATTCGACGGGGCTGTGGCAGACGGTCATCCAGTAAGGCTTTCACCCACGATGCCACTACTCGAGGCTCGCTAGATTCGTCGAAGCCACGTCGGGTCACTGGAACAAACCCGCCCCCGCGCGCACGTCGTGCGCGCGGCCGTTGCGCATTACCCTTGTTTTGCTTACGTTTCTGCGCGTGGCACGACTCCTCGCTTTTCTGCTCTTTCTGGTGTTCGTCAATGACTGGGATTGCGCCTACGCCTCGCATCTGGGAGCGCCAATGGGCTGGGTGCAGTCCTGGCTACTGGCGCCCACTTTTGTCAAGATACGCCCCTTCGACTTGATATTACTTACCATCCTCTTGTTATCGTCGTCTCAACGGAACGGGAAGAGCGCCGTCGTGGCCCCCATGAGACAAGCACTCTTGCTGATATTGGGTACCACGATAGTAGCGTTTTGCTATGGAATTATTTGTGGCGGCGAATTTCGTTACGCCAGTTGGCAGACCTACCTCATACTCAGCACAGTTCTACTGGCGTTTACCGTGGCCAGCACGTTTCGAACAGCGGCAGATTTCGTTGGGCTCTCAAAATGGCTCATCGCGGCTGCGGTGTACCGCGCAACCATGTGCTGGATCTCCTATTTCACCTGGGGACGGAGCATCGTAGGCGAGGCTGGAGCGTATCTCACTTCGCACGATGACACGATCGGGTGGGTCGTATCGATATTGGTCCTCATCGTCAATGCCGTCGACAAGCGCTCACTGGCGGTGACGATGCGCAATATCGTGTTGGTCGTATTTTTCGTTGGCGCAATACAGTGGAACAGTCGCCGTCTGGCCTGGGTTTCTCTAGCCATGGGACTCGCCGTGCTCTATCTGCTGTTCCCGAAGGGTGCAACCAAGCGCCGAATGAATCGCATTGCGCTAACCTCTATACCTTTCTTGTGCGTCTATACTGCTGTTGGCTGGGGCAGTCAAAGTCCACTTTTCCTTCCGCTACGTTCCCTTTCGACCATCTCTACGTCGGAAGATGCCTCGACGCTTGCGCGGAACACCGAGAACCTCGGCCTCATCGCAACGGCGAACGGCTCGAGCTTCGCTTTCGGCACCGGTTGGGGCAGACCTTATACGTATCTCAGCCTAAAGTACGACATCTCCAGTTTTGAATTATGGCGATACATACCGCACAATAGTATTCTGGGTGTTCTGGCCTTCACCGGCGTCCTGGGATTCGCGGGATTTTGGTTGGCGCTACCCACCGCCGTTTTTTTGCATTCACGCACTGCGCGCCTCGCAAAGGACCCGAGGGCCAAGAGCGGAGCAATTATCGGGGCTGCGCAATTGGTAGTCTGTGCCAACCAGCTCTATGGCGACATGGGTATATTTGACATTAAGGCCATGTATGTGATTGCGGTAAGTTACGCGATGGCGCTACGTTTGCCTCAGATCGCTGGTGTCTGGGACCCGAACCCAGCACCACGACGTCCGTAGGAATGATGGTGTCGTGGCAAAACTCATCATCTTGTCCATCGTGCTCGTGAGCTTCGGAGTGCCGGTGTGGCTCTCGGATTCGACTCAACCGCGTCGCACCCTTCGTCGCGTCCAAGGCATTCTCTTGGGACTGATCGTCGTCTGGGCGTACCTGTGCTTGCACTGGTACCCGCGGATCGTTCCTCTGCAGTGACGGCCGGTCTCGGGCCGGCGATCGGACGTGACGGAATGACTGACGGCTCGGCCTTTCTTGAGCGATCGGGAGCGGCGAGCATCGAGCGGCGACGTTTCGCACGGGCGGTGTTGCGTCGAGAACGCCGTAGAGATAATAAGGCGAGTGTGGTCTTGTGTTCTCGGCCAATGCGACGCGCGTGCGCGGTCACGGTTTGCCTGGTGCTCGGGGGCGCCCCCGCCTGTGGGGGATCGGGGCAATACGTCTGGTTTCAGCAACTACCTCCCGAAGCTGCGCTCGCAAACAGCGAGTACGTCATCGGCGTGGGGGACATGGTCAACATCCGCGTTCTGGGCAGGGAGGAGATGACCCTGCGCGAGCGTGTCCGCGTCGATGGCAGAGTCTCTCTCTTGCTCATCGGCGATGTCGAAGCCAAGGGCAAGCGCCCCAGCGCACTCAAAGCGGAGCTCGAGGGGCGCCTGAAGGACTACATCGTGTCGCCCAGCGTCGTCGTCAATATCGACGAGACCCAGCCGACGACGGTCCTCCTCCTCGGTGAGGTCGCGAAGCCGGGTACCTACCCGCTCGAGCAGGATCCAAGACTCTTGCATGCCCTTTCGCTTGGCGGAGGGCTCACGGACTACGCGTCGAGGAGCGGAATCTTCGTCGTGCGAAGTGAGCCGAAGGCGGCGCGTATTCGCTTCACTTACGACTCTATCAGGAGAAACATCGGGGGCGCGGGAGACTTTCAATTGCACCGGGGCGACGTTGTGGAGGTCGAGTAGCGAATCGAGCACCATGATCGCGACGACCGTCCTGGCCGCCCAGTACGCAGGCACACTCGACCTGTCCGACACCACCAAGGTTGACGCGCGCGCGACCTCGCCCCCGCCCATCATCGAGGCTCCCAGGCTGGAGAAGGTCGTCCTTGCGATGGACGTATCCACGATACCCACGGTCCGGATCCGCCTTTTGGACCGGCAGCTCGAATACACGCTGAGTTACACCCCCACTCTAACCGCTTTCGATCTCGAAGTCGGCTTGTCTCCTTTGGTGCTGCACACAGGGTTCGGCACCGTGGCGTGGCACAATCGTACGATTAGAGTGACGCTATCAGAGGCAGGAGCCTACGGGCAGCTCAACTCGGCGCTCCTCTACCAGCAGCCTACCGTACCTGGCCAACCAACCGCAGTTGTCCAGTCGGCGCCCGCGCCGACGACGATCGATTTTGCTTCGTCGAACACGGAGGCAAGCGTCTCCTTGCGCTCCGGCAGATCGACGACGATTGTGGTCTCGGGGGGCTACATGTTGAGCGGGGGGACGAGCGCTTTTGCACAGACCGTTCTCCCTCAACAGCAGGGGCCTAGAGGCAGCGCCTCCGTCGCCTATGCCCTGTCGCGGATCGACAATCTCACGACACTGGTCAGCGTGCAGGACGCCACCACCTCGGGCGAGTGCCCTCCGCTGACCACAGCGGCGCCGGCGCTGCCGCCTTCGAGGCAGTTCTCCGACGCCGTCAACGCTGCGATCGACGAAGCCGTTCAATCCCCCCTTTGCGTTACACGAGCGGGCGTAGCCCAGGTGACGGAGACGCTCCGTCATCGCTTCTCTTCCA
Organism: uncultured delta proteobacterium; assembly: GCA_963847465.1. Lineage (GTDB taxonomy): Bacteria > Myxococcota_A > Polyangia > Polyangiales > Polyangiaceae > Palsa-1150. The sequence continues at coordinate 203,070 of CAWKAF010000062.1, forward strand.
CGTTGAGCCTGTCGCTTGGCGTCGGGGCGTCCGCCGCACTCGTGCAAGCGCCCGCCGCCGGCGAGGAACTGGTGATCCAACCTGTTGGCACCGTTACTCTCCTGGATGGGCTAGGCCGCAACGACACGAGAACCCTGACGGTCTCGGCGAACGTGACTCCGTTCGTCGACATTCGTACGGGCCTCGTGGACGATCGAGCGGGCGCAACTGCGACTCTGGTTGAGCAAGTGGCGCCAACGATAACCTTGCGGTGCACAGCCAGCGCTCTTCAGTCGATTCCATTTCCCACGATCTACCCGTACCCGATCACACTGTTCACGGGGGGGGTTGAAGCGCGGAACCGCCTAGATCGACAGCTGGACTTTGCCCTGGGAGTGCAGACGCTCTGGCAGAACCAAACGGGCTATGGCACGCTTGCCTCGACGATCGGCTACGTCAGCGTGACAGCGCGTGCACCGACGTTACATTTCTAGGCTAATCGCCGCCCTATCATGGAACGTGGTTCTCACGCTGAAACGGAACGAGAGGCCCCGGACGACGGCGAGTCCGACGGGCTCGATTTTGAGCACGTGCGGGACGTGGCAGGCTTCGTGCTTCGGTCCGTGCGGCGGCGGCGCTTGCTCGCGACCCTGACCTTCGCGGTCGTGGCTGCAGTCGGGATAACGATCGCCATGACCATGCCCCAAACGTACAGCGCACAGGTCAAGCTGCTGGCGCAGAGGAGCTCTGCCATTCGAATGCTCAGCAGCCAGAACCAGCAGATGGACTCTGTGGACAACCCGACCAAGAACGTCGCGACCATGATCACCCGTCGCGAGAACATCGTCGCATTGGTCAAAGAGGCGAACTTGGCCGAACGGTTCTACGCGGCGCGCCCGCCTCCTCTCAAGCTGAAGGATCGGATCATGGCCGCGCTCTTCGGCCCCCTTTCCGACGAGGACAAGACGAAGGCGATGGTCTTCACGCTCGACAAGAGCCTGGACGTAGTTACCGACGACGCCACGGTCACAATCACTGTCGAATGGCAAGACCCTAGGGTGTCGTACGAGCTCGTGACGCTCGTCCAGAAAAACTTTCTCGAGGCACGCTACGACAGCGACGTGGCGGTAATCAACGACAGCATCACGGTGCTTGAAGAACACGCCAAGAGTGCGCTTGACCACGTGGACGGTGAGCTTTCCGACTACCAGAAGGTCGTAGCCGACCGAGTCTTGAAGTCGGCCGTCCCCCCTTCGACGGTGGGGCGACTAATCATGACGGGGGCCCCACACGCGGCCGTCAGTTCAGCCCCCTCTCCACAAGCTCCGGATCCCGAGCTGACCAAGGCGCTAGAAGAGAAACGGATGCAGATCCGGGCTCTCGAAGAGGCGCGTCAGCGGACGCTCGAGACGCTACGCCAACAGCTCGTTCAGGCGCAGCTCACCCTCACGCCGATGCACCCAACCGTGATCGCCCTGCAGCAGAAGGTAGAGACGATGAGCCAGCCGTCGCCCGAGCTCACGCAGCTGCGCGGTGAAGAACGCGTGCTGATGGCGCAGATTGCGCCGCCGAAAGCCTCCCCGTCACCGAGCGCGTCGGCGACGTCGACGCCGCCCAACGTTCCCGCGGGGGTCCGAATGGGCCTGGCGGTACCGAGCGCGCCACCTCCATTGCCCCGTCCTGGTCAGGATCGAGACGGTCAGTTGCAGCTGGCCGACTCGGAGCTCGCTTCCGCCATACACGCATACGAGGATGCGATGGCTCGCATCGACGCGGCCAAAGTCGAGCTCGACATCACGCGCACCGCCTACAAGCACAAATACACGGTCGTCACCCCTGCCGAGCTGCCGAAGAAGCCCAAGAAAGCCACGGCTCAGATGGTTGGCATTGGCTCCGTCTTGGGCGCCAGCCTGCTGGCAATCTTGCTGGCAGCCGCTCTCGACCTCGTTGCCGGCCTCATCCTCGAGCCATGGCAAGTCCGCAGGCGGCTCAAGCTCGACGTGCTTGGCGAGTTCGATAGACCCTCGTGAGCGTCGGCGACGCTCGACGTGGTGTCGGAGAGCCGTGTATGACTCGGTGTAGCGTGGCCGGCGTTGAAACAAGGGGACGACAACCGTGACGAGCCTCGCGTGAAGTCTGATCCGGCTCCCTCGGCAGCCCTGGTGGTTCAACACCCACCCAACCTGCGAAATGTCTGGGACGACGTGCGGCTGCAGAAGCTCTGGCTCCAGGTGGAGCGTCGAGAGTGGAGGTCGCTCGCCGTGCTCAGCGCAAGTAAGTCCGTGGAAACGATCCAGCTCGGAGAGCTCCTCGCTCAGCTAGCATGGCGCTACCGCGGGCAGCCTTCGAGTGTCTGCGACTTGCGCGATCTCAGCATGCGCCTGATCGACTACGAGATTCGTGAGATGCGTGCTCAGATGGATGCGGGTACACGGCTGATCGTCGTACTGCGATCGATCTTCGAGAACCCGACGTCGACGCCGGTTGCCAAGCAGGCGGATGCCGTACTCTTGTGCATTGCGCTCGGCGAGACGAGCTTCAAGCAGGCCGAGGAGACGATCGCGGCCGTCGGCCGCGACCGCGTTCTGGGGTCGATCGTACTGCGCCCCCGGACTTCGAAGAGCCCTCCGTCCAACGGCCGATGAGCGAGGCCCAAGAAACACGGTCCCGCGGGTTGCGCATCGCGGGCAACCCCGGCCTGTTCGCTTCGGTCCTGTCTCTGGCCTTGGCCGGCTGCCCTGGTCCGGCCACGAAGGGCCCCGATGCCACGCCCCAAGCGCAGGCGCCAGAGCCACTCGACGTCGCGGAGTCCGTCTACGACGGTGCTTTGAAGGACGGGTGGCAAGAGTCGGGCTCGGCGCCGCGGGACCCGGGCGCGGGAGGCCCCGCGAGGATCCGTTTCGACGCTTCGGGCGAGTGGACCCTGACTCGCCCGGGCCTCAGCGGCCACTACGGCGGCCTTCTCTTCCGTGCGAAAGAGCCGTCCGGCGAGGGAGAATTTCTCGAGGTTCGCCTCGGTTCGAGCGACGGACACGTCTTCCCCAGCGTGAAGCTCAAGCCCGACCACCGAACGACCATTGGCGACGGTTGGTCGCAGATCTCTGATCCCCATCACGGAGCTGGACCCGGACGGCGCGCCGTTCGATCGCGTGACCTTCCGGCCGTTCAGGCCCTTCGGCAGCGAGTGGGTTCTCTTCGACAAGGTCGCCCTCGCCAAGGGATCGCTCCTTCCGCAGACGGCCGTGTACTCCATGGCCAACGCGAAGCGGACACGCGCTCGGATTGCCTGCGACGCCAAGGCAAGCAAGATTAGCCCGCTCATCTACGGCATTGCCTTCGGTGACGACGCCTGGCCAAGGCTGGGAGCAACCGCTCGCCGGTGGGGAGGCAACCGGTCGACTCGGTACAACTGGGAGACCCACTTCGACAACGCCGCTCAGGACTGGTTCTTCGAGAATCACGCCGCACCGCCTTATGCGGAGTTCTTGGCCAAGAGCGCCGCGCATCAGGCCCTCAATGCGCTTACGATCCCGATGCTGGGCTGGGTAGCCAAGGACGGGACGTCCTACTCGTTTCCAGTGTCGGTTTACGGACCGCAGAGTAAGACCGACCCCTGGCGCTCGGACGTTGGGAGTGGGCAGACGGCAGCCGGCGTGAACATTCCGCCGGGACCCCCCACACGAACGAGCGTCGAGGCGCCGGCGGAGTGGGCGAAGCGCTGGGTGTCCGCGATCCGCGCAAACGATGCCAAGACAGGCAAGCGCAGCGTGTACGAATACATCCTCGACAACGAACCGATGCTCTGGAGCACGACCCACCGGGATCTGCGCCCGGACCCTCTCGGATACGACGAACTGCTCGACCGAACCGTTCAGTACGGGAGCGCGATTCGCGAGGCCGATCCCGACGCGGTCATCGCCGGTCCGGCGGAGTGGGGGTGGTCCAACTATTTCTTTTCCGCCAAAGACCTTGCTGGCAAAGTTCCCCTTCACGCCGACCGCACCGCGCACGGCGACGCGCCACTGATCGAATGGTACCTGCGCAAGCTGCACGAGCACGAGCAAAAGTCCGGGACGCGCGTGTTGGACGTGCTCGATCTTCACTATTATCCGCAAGAATCGAACGTGTACGGAGGCGGTGCCGGCGGCACGGACCGGGAGACGCAGCTCATGCGGCTTCGGTCCACGCGCAGTCTCTGGGACGAAACCTATGTGGACGAATCGTGGATCAACGCCGCCATTCGTCTATTGCCGCGGATGAAGGAGTGGGTGGACGCCGACTACCCGGGGCGGGGCATCTCGATCGGCGAGTGGAACTTCGGGGGCGAGAAGGACATCACGGGAGCGCTCGCGACCGCGGAAGCGCTGGGGCGCTTTGCGCAGTTCGGCGTTACGTCCGCGTTCTATTGGACGGCCCCGCCTCCGGGGTCACCATCGACGTTCGCCTTCCTCGCGTACCGCAACTTTGACGGCAAGGGCGGGCACTTTCTCGACTGGTACGTGCCGACGACCGCCGGCAGCGGCATTTCTCTCTTCGTCTCGAGGGACGCCGCCGCCAAGCACCTGGTCGCGGTCGCGATCAACATGTCGCCCGACACGCCTCTCCTCGCCGACATCGACAGCGGCTCGTGCGGTGCGCTCGCGTCGCACCAGGCTTATACCTACTCGCGCGACGCCACGACGTTCGTAGCGGAGCCCGTGCGCGCGGGTGACAGCGTGGAGCAGCTTCTCCTGCCCTGGTCGATCACGGTGATCGACCTGCGACTTCGAGATTGAGGCCGCCGGCCAAGGAACCGAGCAAGCCCCGAAGCTGATCGACGCTTCTGACGCCGATGAGCGACACGGAGACGCCGTCAACGCCGACCACATAGTCGAGCGCGAGGCGGGCCAGTGAAATGCGCATCTCCTGAGCACGTTGCCGGAGACGAGAGAGCTGCTCTTCTCGCCGTTTCTGCTCGTCCGACGACCGACAGTAGGCTGCGAGGTCGATTTCCTCCGCCCTCTTCACGAGGAGCCCGTTGGCGAGGACTTCGCGCGCGATCCCGGCAACCCCCTTCGCTCGAGCTTCGGGCAGCAGCGCGTCGGCCGCCCCCTGCTCCAGGAGGTTCAGGTTGAACTGCAGCGACGACACCCCCGGGTAGCGCAGGGCCGCCAGCCCGGCCTCCACGGTGTCGCACGAAACGCCGTAGTGGCGGATCTTCCCGGCCTTCTTGAGCGCATCGAGCGTGGACGCCCACTCGCCGCGTGCGACGACGTCGGCCGAAGGGCTGTGCAGCTGGAAGAGATCGATGTAGTCGGTGCGGAGGCGCCGAAGACTCCCCTCGACGGCTCTGCGCAAATAGCCCGGCGAGAAGTCTTGAGCAAGAGCGCCCCGCGCGCCGGAAGGCAGACGGTCTCGCCGAATGCCCAGCAGCTGGATGATCGGGCGAAGGAGCGGTTTCAGGCGCGCCGCGACCTTACGGCGCGAAGGCAAGCAGTATCCCGCTTTGCTGGCGATGACGACCTTGCTGCGGACACGCTGGAAGGCACGCCCTATGAGGACTTCGCTTTCCCCTTGGGAGTACATGTCAGCGGTATCGAAGAAATTGATACCGGCCTCGCGAGCGGCCGACAGCAAGTTGAGAAAACCCCTTGTATCCTGTTGAAAGATGCCTCCAATGCGTGCGCACCCCAGACCAAACTCGGAAACGGCCAGATCCGTATTCCCGAAAGCTCGAACCCGCACCCGACGAAGTATCCTCCAGGTCATCTCGTTCAGGGAAGCCATTTCCGCACTTCGCAGGGAACATCGCCCAGTGTAGGCTGCGCGCGTGATCGATCATCGGCGAGTCGTCGTCGTTGGCAGCGGCCCGGCAGGAGCCGCCGCGGCCCTGTTCTTATGCAGGGCGGGTGCCGAGGTCCTCGTACTCGAGGCTGGCCGGGAGCGATCGGACCTGGGACTCACCCTGCGATTTCGTGGCTTCACCGTGCTGAAGTACCGTCGGCGGCTCAAGCTGCGCGACGGCGTTGCAGCGACCGCCGACCCGAACGCGCAGCTGTTCGAGGACCTGGCGCCCGGGGGGCTGACCAACCATTGGAGTGGTGCCGTCCCTCGCTTTTCTTCAGAGGACTTCGCCGACGCCGAGCGCGCGGGAGAGGCCTACGCCTGGCCGATTGGATACGATGACCTGGCTCCGTGGTACGAGAAAGTCGAGCCACTCCTTCACATCGCCGGCGCGCGCCGTGGATCGGCTCAGGTGCCCGCGGGACGCGTTCTTCACGCTAGAGAACTCAGTCCGGACTGGTTGCCTCTCGCCGACGAAGCAGGACGCGAGGGCCGCACTCTGACCCCCATGCCGTACGCCTACGGCGCGGAGACTACCCTGACCCTGAGTGGCACTGTCTTCAACTCATTCGTGAGACTGATAAAGCCTGAGCTCCGAACCGGACGACTGACGATGCGCTACGGCGCGCGTGTGGTGCGCCTAGAATGGTCCCGTCAGGCGCGCCGTGTCGAGGCGGTTGTCTTCCGAGATGCCGCCACGGGAACGGAGAACCGAATTCCTTGTCGATCCGTCGTCCTCGCCGCAGGCGCGGTCGGAACGCCGGCCATCTTGCTTGCCTCATCGAGTGCCGAGTTTCCCGGAGGCCTCGGCAACTCGCACGGCGTACTGGGGCGCTATTTGCATGATCACCCACTGGGAAAACTGACCATTGATCTCGATGCACCGATGTCGATTCACCCGGCCTCGTATCTGACGCGCCCGACTCTCGACCGGTCCCCCCCCCTATACACCGCGGCGTGCATGCAGTGGAGCGGTCCAGAGTTGATCGCTCGCAGTATATGGCGAGGCAGCCCCGGAAAGCTTCCGTGGATCGGGTTCAGTGTGTTCGGAACGATGGCGCCCAGCCGGGACAACTGGGTTGCGCTCGATACGGGGCGACAACGAGCCGACAGCGCGCCTTCTTTGAAACTTCACGTGGCTATCCCACCCGAGGCCAGAGCAGCTCTGGACACCGCCCGGGACGACCTCGTGAACGCTCTGTGCCGCGCCGGGCTGAAGCCGCGAGTCCGCGTATGGCACGTTGAACCACCCGGCAACTCCAACCATTACGGGGGCTCCTGCCGGATGCACGCCTCCCAGGCCTTCGGCATGCTGGATGCCCGGAGCCGGATGCACGCCGTCCCCAACGTCGCCGTGGCAGACTCGTCTGCCTTCACGACCGGTCCCGAGAAGAATCCGGTCCTGACCGCCATGGCTCTCGCCGCTCGCGCAGGCCACTATCTCGCCGAGGACCTGGCGTCCGGGGACCTCTGAGAGATGCACCGCACGGTCAACGTCCTGTTCCTCCACTCGCAGAACGGGTTCGGCGCGGACTCCGCGATCCACGCTCATTTGATGCGTTGCCTGGATCGTGATCGGTTTCGCGTGCACGTGGCGTGCAGCGCAGGCGACGGCTCGGGGGCCGCTCCCGCGTTGGCCAGGTTTCGGGAGATTCCCGATATCCGTCTGCGGCCCACGCACTTCGCGCCGGGTTTTCGCCACCGCAGCCGGGCGACGCTGCTGCGAGAATGTCGCAACGCGATCGCCTTTCCGTTCGACTCCGTCGGACTCGCCCGCTACGTGCGTCGCGAACGGATCCAGGTCATTCACGGCACGGATCGGCCGCGCGATGCGGTCTACGCCGTGGGGCTCGCGAAGCTGACGGGGGTGAAATCGGTGGTGCACGTTCACGTCGCCTGGGCGCACGGGTACAGTGCGCCAGCCAAGTGGGGAGTCAGAAATGCCGATGCCGTATTCGGCATTTCCCGCTTCGTGACGGGAACGGTCGTCGCGACCGGAACCCCCGCCGAGCGTGTGCACACCGTACTCAATGGCATCGACCCCTCGAGATGGGATCCTCGAATCGATGGTAGCGAGATCCGTCGCGAGTTCTCTATTCCAGTGGACGCGCCACTGCTTGCGTCGGTGTCGCGGCTGTTCACCCAGAAGGGACAGCGCGAGCTCCTGCATGCACTCGCACTCGTACGGAAGCACATGCCCGATGTACGGCTTCTGATTGTCGGCGCCGACGCGGTGGAGGTTCACGGTGGCTCGTTCACCGCAGAGCTCAGAGTGCTCGCCCGGGAGCTGGGCGTGGCGGATCGGGTGGTATTCACCGGAGAACGACCCGACATCCCGCGCATCATGGCGGCTTGCGACGTCTTCAGCATGCCAAGCCACGAAGAACCATTCGGCCTTGTTTTCCTGGAAGCCATGGCGATGCAAAAGCCGGTCGTTGCTCTCGACGACGGTGGCGCCCCAGAGGTCGTCGAGCACGGCCGATCCGGTCTTCTCTCGCCGGCAGGCGACGTCGATGCCCTTGCCGCGAATATCGTCACGCTGATCGCAGACGCTCCTCTTCGCGCCCGGATGGGCGAGCACGGGCGGGCGCGAGTGCTCGAATATTTCAATGCAAAGCGGATGGCGCACGACGCCGGCGACGCCTACGACGCACTGCTGAGGCAATGACCAATGACCGCCGGCCGACAGCCTCGGCGTTTTGCCCCGCTTGCAGTACTTGGGCTGCTCGTCGCGTCCCTCGGGTTGAATGGGTATCTTGGTCATGCTGCGCTCGACTACTACGAACTGGCGGTCGCAAGCCGGCTCGATCCCGCGGGGTTGAAGAAGTACGACGCAGAACGCGCGAAACCAGTGCCGGGCGGCCCGCTCATCGTATTCTTCGGCGACTCGCGGGCGCTCATGTGGCCGCCGCCGACGGGGCTGACCGGCTACGTGATCGTGAACCGTGGCGTCGGCAACCAGACGACGGCGCAGATGCTCCTGCGTCTCGAGGCCGACGTCACGGAGCTTCACCCGGCGGTCGTCGTGTTCGAAGGCGGCGTCAACGACCTCAAGGTGATCGCCGATTTCGCCGGGCGCCGCGCCGAGATCGTCGCTGATTGCGAAGCCAACCTCGAGCGCATCGTCGCACGGTGCCGCCAGTCCGGCGCCACGGTCGTGCTCCTGACCGTCTTCGACATCGGCGACGTGGCCCTATGGCGGCGGCCGTTCTGGTCCGGCGACGTCGCGTCGGCGGTTGCCGACGTGAACGCGTTTCTCCCGAGGCTTGCGGGCGAGAAGGTCATCCTCTTCGATGCGAATCAGGTTCTCGCCGATGATCGAGGCAAGATTCAGGCGCCTTACCAGCTCGACTACCTTCACTTGTCGCGCGCGGGATACGACGCGCTGGACAAGAAGGTGGTGCCTCTCCTGTCGGCGCTCCCGAGATGACACACGCCGATCCGACCACCGATTCGGGACTCTGGATCGAAGAGCCCCTCTTGCTTGGCGGACACGTCCGAGGGTGCGCCACGAACGACCTTCGCGACCCCGTAGGCGGGACCAGGCGAGCCCGCGAGTTTGCGGCTGGGAGACGTTGCGCAGCTCGTGCGCTACGGGAGGCAGGCGCGCCACGGACAGAGGTCGGCGTCGGGGTCGAACGAAGGCCGATCTGGCCTTCGGGCTTCGTCGGATCCATCACCCACACCGCCACCCTCGCCTGGGCGGCCGTGGCCGCCGCCGCGCACGTGCGCTCGCTTGGCATCGACTCGGAGCCGATCTTCGACGATGCCGCGCTGCGCGACGCCGTGCCCCTCGTTCTCGACGACGACGAAAGGCGGCTCGTTCGTGGCGACGACGAGCTCGCACGGGCCACCTTGATCTTCTCGGCCAAGGAGAGCCTCTTCAAATGCCTTAACCCCTGCGTCGGAGTCTTCTTCGAGTTCGGCGATGCGAAGGTCGAATGGATCGCCTATGACGATCGTACCCGGGGCACGTTCGCGCTTCGCTTGCTACGCGATCTGACACTCGAATTTCCTCGCGGACGACGGTTCTTGGGACTCCACGCAATCGTTCGCGGCCACGTGCACACAGCGGTGCAGGTGCTGTCGTGAGACGCGCGTGTCACCGATCGCGATAAGCCGCAGCGGACCCGAAGGTGCTCACGACCCATCCGACGACACGCTCCACCGCACGCGCCCGGTCCGAAGGAAGATAGAACGTGTGGTCGGCCTTTTTGTAGTAGTCGATCTCGACACACCCTTCGAGGCCCGGCGCACCGGCGAATTCCAAGAGCTGTTTTCTGTGATTGTAGCTGCCGTCATTTCCGACGTAGATGAAGAGCATGCGCTTTCCTCGCGCGGCGAGAAACGCATAATCTCGACGCAACTGCTCCGGCGATGGGTATTCGCGCACATAGACGACGTTGTCGTCTGCGCCGGAAAGAGGGATTCGACCCAAGCGCCGCACCAGCGGCATACCACGCAAAGGGACTGGGATGTTGTGCGCCACCGCTCGACGCCAGCGCCCACGCTCGAGCAGACGGAGCGGATATCTCACGTAGAACCCGCCCGTCTTGTAGGCGTAGCCCTCGATGAAACAAGCGCCGACGACGCGTTCATCGACCAATGACAGACGATGAGCGGCATCGACCCCGGAGCAGAAGCCGACCGGGATCACTCGTTGCTGTCCGCTGCGCTTGGCGATCAACTCCGCGGCCTCGCGCAGATCATCGAGCGCCCGCTCCACCTCCCCCAGAGGGTCGCGGCGGACCTCGCTGTCTCCCTTTCCCGAGAGGTCGAAGCGGAGCGACGTCAGCCCCGACCTCGAGGCCCGGCGCGCCAGATCGACGTTGAAGCGGTACGGACCGACATGGTGGTTCATGCCGACGTTCCAAAGAAGCAACGCCGGAGCTTGGAAGTCTGCCCTGACGGGCGCCGCGGGCTCAGTGAAGACGCCGCTGAGCCGGCCGAACGAGCCGAAGGAGACGACGCGTTCGGTCACGTGCCCCCTTCGAGTCGCGCAACGATGGCGGCGACTGCGTCGCTCGCAAAGAGGGCGGACTCCCGCGTCGCGGCATGGCCGACGCCATTTCCCCTTCCCGCGGAATGCACGTCGAGCACCACACCTCGACGTCCAAGGGCGTCTCGGAGCGACAGCACGTCCGCGCGCGACTCCGACACGAACGCCTCGACGCGAACCGCGCGAGGCGGGTCCATCCGGCAGAGGTCGACCGCGGCGATCGAGTCCCTCACCCGTCGCGGAAACACGAAACCTGCGAGCCCGTCGTCCCGAGCCCTCCTGCGCGGATGCATGAGGCGCAGGCGCCGCGTCGCGTCGAGCACCTCGAGCTCGTCGAGGTAATGCTCGCCCGAGACGACGGGATCCCATAGGAACAGCCCGTCCACCCCCCTCTGCGTCGAGCTGACGAGGGCGGCGACCGCAGCACCCAGACGCAGCCCGACGAGGGACAGTCTAGCAATCCCGGTGGCGTCCCGAATCTCGTCGCACGCCGCGCTCGCGTCCTCCACCCAGGCTTCCATCGTGGCCTCTTCGGGATCGCCAGCCGAATCACCAGTCCCGCGATAGTCGAAGCGGAACGCGTGAAACCCGCGGCCGGCCAGCGCGGACGCCAGGCTGCGGAGAGCGCCGTGTGCGGTGCCGTACTCCTGCATCCCAGGGTAAAAGAGCACAACACCCACATCGCGCGGCGTTCCCACCGGAGGATGATGCACGCCGAACAGCGGTCGAGCGGAGCTACCGAAGAAGGTCGGTCGCATCGAGCATGTATAGATCTACCAGAGCGGCCCGGATTCTCGGACACGTAAGAGATAGTCATTTCTTCGAAGCGCCGGACGGGACCGGGAGGGGCCGCTTCAGCAAGGACCTGTTGGACGTCGCTGACCTCGGGCGCTACCTTGGCGCTCGTGATCGCTGCATCTCCATCGACTGCCTTCGCCCGCTCCACGGCGACGTTCCGTCCGGTGGAGATCCGTGAGTCCTCTGGCCTCTCGTACACGGCCTTCCTCCGGGACTACGTCCGGTCGAACCGACCGGTCGTCGTACGAAACGCGACACGGGAATGGCCCGCACTTCGCAAGTGGACTCCACAGTTCTTCAAGGAGAGCTTCGGTGAGCGGTTCATCCAGGTCGGCCACAACCAGCGCATGCGGTTCGACGAGTTCATCGATGGAGTGCTCGCTTCGACCCACGACAAGCCGGGGCCGTACATGTACCGGTTGTTTTTCCACCAGCACCTGCCGGAGGTGCTCTCGGACCTGTCTCCCCCGAATCCATATTCCTTTCCCCGGCGGCATGCTAGTCCCCTCATGCCCGAGTTCTGGCGACGTCCCGACGGCTATTTGAAGCTTCTCATCGGCGGCATCGGTGGACGATTCCCGGTGATGCACTTCGACACGGAGAATGCGCACGCTGCAATCACCGAGATCTACGGCGACAAGGAGTTCATACTCTACGCACCATCCGACACGCCCTATCTCTATTCGGACCCGAAGCTGCCCAATCAATCGCTCGTAGACGACCCACACTCCCAGGACCTCGGGCGCTTCCCCCTCCTCGCCAGGGCAACTCAGTTTCGCACGGTGCTCGTTCCAGGGGACACGATCTTCGTCCCTTGCGGTTGGTGGCACGCCGCCCGGGCGCTGTCGCCATCCGTTTCCGTCTGCTCCAACATCATCGACCGGTCGAACTGGCCGGGATTCGTGGCGGAGGTCACCAGGTCCGGGGGAGGCCACAATCCCGCCCGTCAGGCGGCCAAGAAGGCGTACTTCACGGGTCTCGGGTATTTGCTCACGGCGTTGGAGGATCTCCAGGGGCGGTTCCCCCGCGTCGCGAACGCACTGATCCTTCCAGAACGCATCGCGCCAGCGACCGCGGCAGTGGCTCGGGACCCGGCGACGATGCGCATGCACATCCGGTTTGCCCCTTAAAGGCTTTCATCGATAGAACGTTCGATGGGAACTCGCGCGCGGCTGCTCGCCGCAATGAAAGAGCTTCCGCCCGTCCGCGCGTACCGCGTGGCCAGGTTCGAGCGCGCGTTCGCTAGGTCGACACCGGTCGCGCTTCACCGAGGGGTCTATCGCTCGTTCGCCGAAGCCGTCGCCGATGCTCCAAGGAGCATGCCGTCCAGCTACGACAATGAAGCGGCAGCGGCGATGTACGGGGAGCGATTGTCTCGCGTGTACCCAAGCGACTATCCCGTGTTGTTCTGGATGAACGCCATCTGGCCGGATGTCCGACGGGTCTTCGACTTCGGAGGCCACGTCGGGATCGGATTTTACGCATACGAGAAGTACCTTCGATACACCGCCGATCTCCGCTGGACTGTTCTGGACGTTCCGTCGGTCATCGAGCGAGGCCGGCGCCTTGCGATCGAGCGCGGCGAGAAGCGTCTCTCCTTCACGCGCGATTTGGAAAGCGCGGATGGAGTGGACCTTCTCCTCGCAGCCGGGTCTCTTCAGTTCGTCGAGGAGCCCCTTCATTCGATACTTTCGCGGCTACGTCGGCGACCCCGGCACGTCATCGTGAACAGAACGCCGATGTATGACGGAGAGGCGTTCGTAACGCTGCACAACAATGGCACTTCCATTTGCCCCTACAACGTGTTCAACCGCCGCGACTTCATCGGGTCGATGGGCCATTTGGGCTATGAGCTCGTCGACACCTGGGACAACTGTGACCCTGGCGTATCTTGCTGGGTAGCCTTCAGGCCAGAAAGGTCAGTCTCCCAGTACACGGGTATATACCTTCGCCTGAGTCCCAGTGAGCTATCTTGAATCGCAAGCGGTGGCTGACTCTGGGGTTACTGACGGTCGCGGGGGGCGTCGGGCTTTTCGCGCGACATATGTGGCGAGCCGTTGCATCGGACGTGCATCCCAAGCGACTTGCCGTTACTGCGGACGACGAGGCGGCGGCGCAATCGCGCTTGCCTGGATGTACTAGCGTCACGCTGAGGACGCAGGACGGGTTGAAGCTGGCAGGTTGGTACGCACACGGAAAGAACGGCGCCGCCGTGGTCCTCGTGCATGGTGCTTGGTCCAACCGTGTCGCCATGCTGCCGGAGGCCACGGAGCTCGCCGCTCACGGCTACGGTGTCCTTCTGTTCGACTCGCGGGCAGATGGCAACAGCGAAGGCGATACCTGCACCTGGGGGGACCGGGAGCGCGACGACGTCGTGGCCGGAGTGGACTTCGTCGCCGCACAGCCTGATGTTAGACGCATCGGCGCGGTTGGCTTTTCCGTGGGTGCCTATTCCGTCTCTGGCGCCGCCGCGCGCGATCCGCGCATCGGGGCGATGATCCTCGAGGCTGCGACGCCGTCCCTCCGCGAGGCCGAAGATTGGGACCACCGCCCGTACGGTGCTCTGCTCACGTATCCTACGGAGTTGATGTATCGCTGGCAGGGGGGGCTGCGAATACCCGAGATCAACGTCGTTGCCGCGCTAAAATCCATGATACCGCGCCCAGTGCTGATCGTCGTTGGTTCCCTAGACCCCTTCGTGCTGCCGTGGATGACGGACGAGGTTGTCGCGGCAGCGCCGCCCGCGAAGGCCCTGTACGTCGTCCCCGGAGCTGGCCACGGTGGGTACGCAAAGGCCGCGGGGGCCGCTTACCTTAGCCGGTTGACCTCCTTTTTCGACGAAGCGCTCCGCTAGGTCCACCCTTCGACTCTGCTCGGCCCACCGCTTGACTCTCGTTGCATTTCGTTCGCCGTTGACACGCGAAGAAAATTGTCGTTTGTGGTGGCGTGGGAGATTGTAGGCAACTGCGAAAACTCCGAGGCGACGTCTCGTCTTGACTGCTCCTCCTACCGGCCAACGGGGACTCGGGCACCTTCCCGCGCTGGACGGCCTGCGCGGCGTAGCGATCCTGTTGGTGCTGGCCACACACTTTTACGGCGACCTCACACCGTCGACGCGGATGGGCCGCGTCGTCAGGGATGCCTTTACCTTTGGCCGAACAGGCGTCGACCTCTTCTTCGTGCTCTCTGGCTTTCTGATCACGCGAACCTTGCTTGTTCGAATAGGCACCTTCCGAGATCGAATTGCCGACTTCTGGGGGCGCCGCGCGCTCCGGATCTTCCCGCTCTATTACGCCTTCCTCACGCTCTGGACCGTAAAATCCTTGTTGCGCGGGCACGGCCTCTTGCCGTGGCCCTTCTGGACCTACGTCTGCAACTGGTGGCTCGGCTCTCATCCCGAGTACAACAGCGGCGATCTCGCCCATTTCTGGTCTCTTGCCGTCGAGGAGCAGTTCTACGTAGTTTGGCCCTTGATCGTGCTGAGCGCTGGGGGACCGCGCAGCGCACTCGTCTCCGCCCTGGGCATTCCCGCTGCCTTGGCATTTCGGTGTGGCATACTGTTTGCGGGCCACGTCGCTGAGCACACACCACGTTATGCACTCGCATACTTCGCGACTCTTTCGCGAATGGACGGCCTCTTCGTTGGCGCGCTGATCGCCTTCGCCGTCGTGCGCGGCGGTCCATTGATGGCGCGAATGCAACGGGCTGGAGGTCTCATCATGCTCGCGTCAGGCTTTCTGCTCGTCGGCGTTCTCGTGGCACAGCGTAGCTTCGATTTTCATCCTCTCATGGCCTCTGCAGGATTGACCGCCACTTCCTTCTTCTTCGGATCCATCGTCCTAGCCCTCGTTGGCTCGGACGGAGGTCTCTTTGGACGTCGGCTATCGTCGGTGCTCAGGGCGCCCAAGCTACGAACGCTGGGGACCATTAGCTACGGTGTGTACGTTTTTAATTTTCCCATTGCGATCGCGATGCGAAAGTACGTCACCGTCGTGATCCAGGCCGGCCACGGCGATCTTGTCGCATTCGCTCTTGTAACGGTGCTCGGCATTGTGGGTGCCGGCCTCTCCATTGCGATAGCTTGGGCTTCCTACACCTACTTCGAGAGCCGTTTCTTGAAACTGAAGGGGTCCTCCGGACACCATCCGGCAGCGCAGGCTCCATGAACAATCTCCGCGAACACCATACATGGGCGGCGCCATGAGCGACCTTCAGGCATCAAAGCGGAGCACACACCCGGTTTTCCTTTCGGCGCTCTTGCTCGGCGCGTGGTCAATCCCGTGGATCCTTTGGGGGTGCAGTACTGTAGTCGGCGGCGAACGTTACTACTTTCTCGCCGACGATCCCACGATCTCCATGCGCTACGGGCGCAACCTCGCGCGAGGCCTCGGTCTCGTTTGGAACGCTGGCGAGCGAGTCGAGGGATACTCAAACTTCCTGTGGACCGTCTATATGGGGCTCGTCCACCTGCTACCCACCTCGAACGCCAAGATGGCGCTTCCCGTCCTAATGACGAACGTCGCCCTGAGCATCGTGGGCATGGTCTTTGTCTACAAGATCGCCCGCCGAATCAATCAGGATAAATGGTTCGCCGCACTGGCGGTCTTTGCCTACGGTCTCAACGGCGACCTCTTCGAGTGGATGATCCGGGGCTTCGAGACGTCCCTCCTCGCGACGTTGGTACTCGCTGCCTTCTATCACGTGCTTTGCGACACGGAGGACCGCAAGCCACGATTGTCGACCCATCTCTTGATCATCTCGCTTTCTCTCGTTCGAATCGATGCACTGTTACTTTCCGGGTTGCTCATGCTCTGGGCAATCCTCGGCGGGCACGACCGCCGGCGCGCCTTGATCTTGTCGGTCACCTCCCTTGGCCTGCCGGCACTGCATTTCGTATGCAGGTGGCTTTATTACGGCGACTTCTTGCCTAATACAGCCTATCTCAAGGTGTTCGGTTGGGGCGGCCGATTGTCCTCGGGGCTCCGTTGGATCGCACGATTCTACGTCGCCTATCCTGTCGCAGCGATCTTGATGACCATCCTGCTCCTCAGGACACGCAACACCGCGATGAGGGTCGCCGCCGCTATCGCATTCACAATCACAGCCTACGTGACGTACGTAGGCGGCGATATTTTTCTGGGTTTTCGTTTCCTTGCCCCGGTTATCCCGCTCGTCCTCCTAGCCGCTCTCTCGGCCGCGTGGGAGTTCACCCACGACGAGGCCGACCGCCGTCTCGCCGCCTTTGTTGACGGTGTCTTCACGAGACCCGTCGAGACAGTGGCGCTGCTTCTCGGCCTCGCAACCTTCGGCGTGGCGGCATTCGAATGGCATGCAATCAGCGTGCATAGTCAGGTTCGTGGAAGCTTGACCTCGCTTGCCGGTGCCCTCGGCCTCGCCTTAGCCGTGTTCCCAGCGGCTCGCATCGCGCGACGGTCGCCGCGCTTCCGTCGGGCCCTCGCGTGGGGTCACGTCAACTCCCTCCGCCTGGCGCTCATCGCGCTCGTTCTGGCAGATACTCCGATCATCCTTTGGACTCACCCGGTCCCGGAGCCGGTGAGCATCTCCTACGTCGACAACATTCACGTTGGCCTTTACTTGCAAGGCCACACACCACCCGGGGCGACGGTGGCCGATACATGGGCTGGTCTCCCCCCTATTTCTCCGAACGGACGAGCATTGACTTGCTTGGAAAGTGCGATCGACACATCGCGCATATGACTGCTGTCTCGACAGGTCGTACCCCAGGTCACAACAAGTTCGACTATGATTATTCATTGGGAGTACTGCGACCCGATTACGTAATGGCAGCGTTCAAACTTCCTGTTTCTGACAGGGAAATGGTCGCCCAATCAGAGGGCGACGCCGCCTTCATAGGGCGTCTATATTTGAACGACGTCTTCAGGCGACACTGCCTGCCACATCCTCAGCCGCTCGAAGCGCTGCGAACGCTCTTCGCGTGTGACTGGTCGAGCGAGTAGTGCGTCATGGGCTTGGCTCGATGACGGCTAATCGGCTTGATCGCTCAATGAGGCTGGCACTCGGCTTATGCGCGGCCTTGTCCGTCACAGCCTTCGCCTTCACTGCACTCCTGCGGGCGGCGTACCCCTTTGAGCTCGAATGGATGGAGGGAGGCTCTCTCGATCACGTCCGTTGGTTGCTCTCGGGTCATCGACTCTATGTGCGCCCTACGCTCGACTTCATCCCATTCATCTACACGCCCGTTTATTACTACATTACCGCCGCCCTCAGCCGGTGCTTCGGGCCCAGCTTTCTCCTCCTCCGGCTCACGTCGATTGTCGCGACATTCTTGACGACGGGTCTGTTGCACAGGCTTCTCCGGTACGAGACCGGCGATCGATTCGCATCGTTCATGGGGGCAAGCTTCTACCTAGCGACATACAGGCTATCCTGGTATTGGTTCGATGTCGGGCGCGTCGATTCGACGTGTATTCTATTTTTGACCGCCGCTGTCTACGTCACTCGGTCTGGCAAGAACATCAAGTCTGCTGCGCTCGCAGGGGCGTTGCTTTCGCTAGCCTTTTTGACCAAACAAGTCGCAATGGTTGCCGCCCTGCCCCTGGGGCTTTACTTGCTGCACTCCTCGATCCCGAGATTTCTCTCATTCCTCGTGGCGACGTTGGTCGTAGCCGGAGGCGGATTCATATGGTTGAATTGGATTCACGATGGCTGGTTCTACTACTATATAATTACCCTGCCTGCCGCTCACGACATAGAGTGGCGGGGTTGGCTAGGCTTCTGGACTCATGACCTCCGGCGCCTCGCTCCGATGCCCGTCCTCTTTCTGATTGCCGGCTGGGCGGCGCGCCGCAGATCGCCGTCGTCCGGGGCCGTGGAGTGGTTCTACGGGCCGCTCGCAATCACGCTAGTTGGCGTGTCCTATTTGGCCCGGTTGCACGCAGGTGGTTCGAAGAACGTGATCATGCCCGCATTCATGGTCGCGTCCCTCTGCTTCGGACTTGCGATTCATGTTCTCGGCGAACTCGCCCCGGGCCATGGCGAAGAAGCAGTAGGCGATGTTCCGGCGAAGCGCCTTCAATCAATTGGATACGCTTTAGGCATTGTCCAACTCTTGGCGTTGTTCTATCTCCCATGGCGTCAGATACCGTCGGCGGACGATCGTCGAGAGGGCCAGGCTTTCATTGACCTTCTGCGGCGCCTGCCGGGGGAGGTTTACGTGATCGACCACGGGTACTACTCTTCGCTTGTCGGCAAGCGTACGTTTGCGCAGGGAATGGCCCTCGGGGACGTCGTTCGAGGCGATTCGGGCCCCGCACGACAAGAGCTCGTTGCCCAGGTCGATGATGCTGTCGCAAAGCAGCGATTCGGCGCCATCATCGTGGGCACCGTCGTCCCCGCGAGTCCGGGTGAGGCCCGCCCCCAATGGGAAAGGGGCATTCATCTTGAGTGGCCTCCCCCTGGCTTCGTCCAAGCTCTAGAACGCTACTACGTCCCGGAGGCGTATCTGTATCCTCAGACGCGCGCCTTCACTCCATTGGTGGGCTGGACCAGGCGGCCGTGCGTCGTGTACGTGCCGCGGACCATCTTTCCCTGAGGGAACCCTTGCGGAATCCGGACGACCGAGGCCTTATTGCGACTGCGCGCCACGCCGCGATTGTTGGCGCTGTCGTCGTATTCGTGAGCGCGGCCATCGTGCAGCTCCTGCTCCACGTCGACGTCGACGACGCCTGGATCCACCTTCGAGTGGCCAGCAATTTGGCTCATGGCAACGGCCCGATATGGAACGTCGGCGAGAGGGTCGAAGCGTCCACCTCGCCACTATGGGTTTGCCTGCTGGCCCTGGGAATCCGACTGGGGCTGCCGGGGCCCGCCTGCGCGATCGGGCTCGCCCTCGCAGCTTCCGCAGGTTGCGGGGCGGGTACGGCGCTCGTCGCGCGACGAATCGGAGGCCCTCTTGCGAGCCTCGTGGCGCCGATCTTGCTCGCCACGCTCGTCAGCTTCGCCACTTGGGCGGCTACCCCGATGGAAACTGGCTTGGCCGCGTGTGCGCTCGTCTGGAGTGCTTTCGCGGCTCTTTCGGTGACGGACACCCGCTCCGCCGCGGTCATGGGCTTGGCCGCCGCCATTTCTGCCTTGGTACGTCCCGAGGCTCTCGCTCTCCTGCCGATTTTCATCGCACTATCGTCGATGAACGTCCCAAGGGCGAATCGCGTCCGAATAGCACTGGTAGCCACGAGCGCCGCGGTACTGCCACTCGTGGCGCTTTTTGCTTTTCGCCTGTCCTATTTTGGCGTCTTTCTCCCGAACACCTACGTCGCGAAGGTGGGGGGGCTGTCGCTTGCAGTTCGCTTGCGCACCGGCCTCCTCTACGTCGGCAAGTTCGTCTTCGTCCAACCCCTCGTAGCGGCGTGTGCACTCGTGGCCCTACGACGCGCGGAAGCACGGGAAGTCTCGATCCTCGCTCTCGGATTTCTCGGGGCGGTCTTGTGGACTGGCGGCGATCACTTCCCCTACGAACGCCTTGCGGTGCCCGCGCTGCCGTTGCTTTGCGCCCTGACCGCCGCGGTGGTCGAGAAGGTCGGCGCACGCCAGCGGACCGCGCTGGCATTGGGGCTGCTCCTGCAGGTGGGATGGGCCGTTCGGAGCACGCGTCAGTTCGGTGGTGTTATCATCCAGCGTGACTTCGTGAAAAATTGCGTGATGATCGGCGAGTCACTGGGCAGACTGCCGGGCGGGACTTTCGCCACGATCTCGATTGGAGCCATCGGCTACCTTGCGGCTGAGCGCCCCATCCTGGACATGGTGGGGCTCGCTGACGCACACATCGCGCGAAGCCCACGCCTGCTGGGTGCCAAGCAAGGCCACGATCACGGAGACGCGGATTACGTGCTTCGGCGCGCGCCAGAATTGGTAATGCTGTACAGTTGGGCTTACGACCATCCCATAACCGATGCAGAGGAGCGCAGCCTTCTGGCGCTCTATCACGAGGCCTATGCTGCGCCGGAACAGCTTCTGTTGGACACCAGGTTCCGCCAGCGCTATGAACCATTCGACTTCGTCTTGAACAATGGCATGCATCTTCGCCTTTGGCACCGGCTCGACGTCTCGCTGGCGAAGGGCTGATTTCCGAGGCTTTCAGCGCAGGTTGGAGGTCGATTCGTTTTTCCGTGGTTCGCGAGGAAGTCCAATTGGAGGCCGATCCGTTCCGGCTCGAAGATTCATTAAATGCTGCTCGAACCATCGATAGGAGATGGCCGCAATGGCCAATATGACAGGGAGGCTAATGCAGAGAAGTAGTGCCCGATCGGCGACTGTGCCCCGGTAATTGAAGCGCGCAAGCTCGCTCTTGACGAAAAGAATAACCGCCCGATGCACCACATACGCCGCATACGACGTGCGGCCGACGTGCGTCAGCCATGTATTCTCCAGCAATGCGAGTCGCCGCTGCACCGCGCACAGAACAAAAAGGGCGCACGTCAAGTTGAGCACCGTGTAGCTCCAAACATGTTGCGCGTCGGCAATGCCCCCGAGGGGGTACCCGAAACTCGTCCAGCTCTGCTCGTCGCGTATACTGCGGGCAAGCATCGACAGATTGCCAAGCCCGAGAACGACCGTCGTCGCGGCCGCTGCGCCCAGCCACGCGAGCGGGCGTCGGAGTCGCTCGGACCACCGGAAGACTGCGACTGATGCGCCAAACGCAAATGCGTCCATCTGGGAAGGCGTGAACCAGTAGACGGCATCGCCGACGTCATAAGCGCTTGACAGATGTCTGGAGAGCGCCAGTGCGGTCAATCCTCGACAAACGGGCGCGCCCGCGATCATGCCGACCACGGCCCATTGCAGGTGCTTGGGCGGCAGTAAATACACGACCATCGGCCAAATAAGGTAGAATTGCTCTTCAATACACAACGACCAGAAATGCCCGAACCAAAAGCTGAATACAAAATGGGAGCTCAGGTGCGTGAGATTGTAGGTATATGTTACAAGATACGGCCAGTAGACACGGAGCTCGGATGCCTTGGTCGTCGTCGCGCACAGTAACGCGAGGAATCCGACGTACGCGAAGTATACGGGGAAGATTCTCAACGACCGTCGCCAGTAGAACCCGGCGAAGAACGGCCTCGCCGCAAGAGCTCTGTCTCGTAGCAGGTTGCTCGTGATTAGGAATCCTGAGATGACGAAAAATAGCTGGACACCAACCCACCCCGCGTCGAAGAGCGAATGATGGAAAACGATGACCATCAAGATGGCGATGCCCCGCAGTCCGTCGAGTGCGGGCATGCGAGAGGCAGCAGCTCGGGAGGTCATCCGAAAGTGTCTCTCATCGGAAGGATGCCCTGCTAGCACGCCGAACGGCACGATGCCCAAAGAGCCAGCACGAAGGGCCGCCGGGCATATGTCGATCGTGTCAGCCTCGGGCAGGACGCGACCCTTGCGGCGTCGTGGCCGCGGCTGTGGTCTTCCGCAGGGCACCGGCATCGGGCGTCGCGGTGACGACTTCCGACGCTGTCCCCGTGATCTCCGCCTTCTGCCGCTTCCCCATCGTGTGCCGGGCCGCGCGCGTCGCCTTCGCTTTGGCGGTCGCCGCGGTCTTTTGCTCGGGGGTCATGACCGCCACCTTGCGCGGCGCCAACCCGAAGTCCGCCAGGACGTCGATCGACCCATCGAACGCGATGTGGAGCGCCTGGCGGAGACCTGAGACCGCAGTCCTCGTCTTCGCTCGCTCGTCGTAGTCCGCCTTCACGGCGGTCAGCCAGCTCGCTTTCGTCGCCTCTGCCGCACCGGCAGCGTCGATGCGACCTTGCAACATCGCGATGAGGTCCGTGGCCTGGAGTGGCCGGCCGCCGATGAGTAGCGGAGGAAGGCTCTGTCCGTGCTTGTTGAGCCCGTCGAGCAGGCTCTTGTCGGCGAGTTGGTGGCGGTGACGACTGATCTTCCTTGTGGCCATGATGACATTCTCCTTGTGGATGCGGATGCGGGGGACGTCCGGCGAAGCACCGTGCTTCGCGTCGCCCCCTCACTCTATATTGCGGTGCCAGGAGGCCTCTCTCGGGAAAAAGATGTGGGATAAATCGACGCGCGCGTCCGAATTGTCCGTCGGGTGCGCCGAGCACCCCCTCAGGTAGCGCAGGGCCTGTTCGTGGCGTGCACGACCGCACCTCCGCGGGAGCGGCGGTCCTCCGCACCGGGAGGAGTGTCGCTGCCTCGCGAGAGCACAAGATCAGCCATCGGGACGCACCGGGTATCGCTACCGATCGCGCCGGTGCTCCCCACCCGGGGCACGCGCGATCACGACGGGGTGCACGGTCGCCCCTCGTGCGCATCCCCGGTGGTGGCCCAACGGTTCGGCCCCCTCCCAGCGAGGAGCGTCGGGCCACCTCGCGAGCACGGCGCGCGAACCGGACGAGGGTTCCCGACGATCCACCGCATGCAGCCCGCTCCCACAAGGGAGCGCGCACTAACCTTCGCCGACCGTTGGGTCTCTGACCTTATCCATCTCGCGCAGCACGGCGAGCTGAGCCTCCATGAGGCTGATCTGAGCCGCAACGACCTGCGCCAGACCCTCGGTGTCTCCGTTCACAACCATACGGGGAGAGGGATCGAGAAAGTGCCGGTCCCGCGCAAAAGGGTAGGTCGGCAACGACACGAGCCTCCTCCGGCCAATGGACTGGACTCCTTCCCAATCGATCGATGCTCCGGCCAGCCAAATTTGCCCGAGGGCTCGCAGAAGCGACGGCCATTCGGCATCGGGGCGATCTTCGAGGCTCGCGATCGCGATCTGCCCGGATCGATCGGTCACGATCTGACGCGCCAGCGCCGCACTGGTCCCTCGCGGTCCGACCTCCAGCACGATCCGCGAAGGTTCTCCCCATAGCGCCCGAAGGGCTTCGGTGAAGCGCACGGGCACCCGCAGATGGCGGGCCCAGTAGAGTGGGTCCGTAGCCTGGTCCGTCGTAAGGAGCGCACCCGTGGCGGTGGAAAAAATCGGAACTCGTGGAGATGCCGGACGCGCAGCTCGCACAAGCGCGGCGAATGGCTCGACGACGGGGTCCATCATCGAGGAATGAAACGCGTGCGATGTATGGAGCCGTTTCGTCGCAATCCCCTCCTGCTCCAACGTTGCCTCGAAGCGAACGACTTCGTCCGTCGGCCCCGAGACGACCGAGAGGGCGGGCCCGTTGGACGCCGCGAGCGCGATGCCGCCCGTCAGCCGAGCTTCGATCGTCGCCGCGGCGGCGCGCACGCTGAGCATCGAGCCTTCCGGCAGCGCTTGCATAAGTCGCCCGCGTTGCCCGACGAGCGAGACGGCGTCCTCTAGCGAAAAGACACCCGAGATGCACGCCGCCACGAATTCGCCCACGCTGTGGCCCACGAGCGCGCTTGGCTCGATTCCCCAACTCTGCCACAGAGACGCGAGCGCGTACTCCAAGGTGAATATCGCCGGCTGCGTGAAGGCCGTTCGACGAAGCGCCACGGCCGCGGCCTCTTCGTCGGCCGGCGCGGCGAACATCACTTCGCGTAGGTCGCGTCCCAGATCCGGGCGGAGGATCTCCGCGCAACGATCGACCGCCTGTCTGAAGACGGGTTCGGCGTCGTAAATGGTTCGACCCATGCCGACGTACTGGGTGCCTTGTCCGGGAAACACGAAGGCCACTGGCGCGGCACGCCGCTCGAGCTTTCGTTTGCTTGTGGTGTCGCTGGTCCCCCGAAGCGCGACAACGGCGTCGGCGCGAGACGACGCAACGATCGCTCGGCGATGAGCGAAGTGCGGGCGACGGGCTTGAAGGGTGTAGGCGACGTCCGATAGCTCACCTGGCGCGGAGCCCTCCAGGTACGTCGCGAGGTTGGCGATGGCGCGCTCCAACGCAGCGTCGTTCTTCGCCGACACGAGAAGAAGCTCGCTTGGGCGTGCGGCGCCCGCCGCGACATGCGGAGGAGCCTGCTCGAGCACCACGTGCGCGTTCGTACCGCCGACTCCGAACGAGCTCACCCCGGCGCGACGCGGCACTCCTTCCGGAGCACTCCAGTCTTCGAGGGACGTTTGAACGAAGAACGGCGTCGAACCAAAATCGATGTTCGAGTTCGCTCGCTCGAAGAAGAGGCTCGGCAAGAGCTTCCTGTGGTGAAGGGAGAGCGCCGTCTTGATGAGCCCCGCCACACCCGAGGCCGCGGTCAGGTGCCCGAGGTTGCTCTTGATCGACCCGATCGCACAGAACTGCCGGCGATCGGTACGCGCCCGAAATGCCTGGGTCAACGCCTCGACCTCGATGGGATCACCGAGGGGCGTGGCGGTGCCGTGCGCTTCGACGTACGTGATCGTCGCGGGGTCGATGTCGGCCGCCGCATGGGCCATCGCAACGACCGCGGCTTGCCCGGCAACGCTCGGCGCGGTGTAGCTCGCCTTGTCGCCCCCGTCGTTGTTGATCGCGGCGCCGCAGATGACCGCGTAGACTCGGTCTCCGTCGCGCTGGGCATCCGAGAGCCGTTTCAGGACGACCATCGCGGCGCCGTCGCTGAAGACCGTTCCGGTCGCGGCGGCGTCGAACGTCCGCGTGTGACCATCGGCCGAAAGCATGGCACCCTCGGAGTACACGTGGCCGGCGTTCTGCGGCACCGTCACGGACGCGGCGCCGGCCAGCGCGACGTCGCACTCGTAGTCGAGCAGGCTCCGGACAGCCTGGCAGGTCGCCACGAGCGAGGTCGAGCACGCGGTGTGCACGCTCACGGCGGGCCCCTTGAGGTTCAACTTGTGAGCGATGCGGGTGGCGACGAAATCCTTGTCGTTGCCAAGGATCACGGCCAGGTCACCGAGCGCCTCGATCCGGTCGGGTCGATGGACCACGTTCTTCAGGAGATACGTGTTGTGGCCGGTGCCCGCGAAGACGCCGATCGCCGATCCATGCCGCTCTGGAACGATGCCGGCGTCCTCGAGCGCCGCCGACGCGACCTCGAGCAGCACACGTTGCTGGGGATCCATGACCTCGGCGGCCGCCGGGGTCTCGCCGAAGAAGCCGGCGTCGAACATTTCAGCTCCTGCGAGGACGCCGCGCGCCTTCACATAGAGCGGATCCGATGCGTCCACTCGGGGATCCAGCTCGGCGTCGGCGAAGAAGTGCACCGATTCGACACCGAGAGAGAGGTTGTTCCAGAGTTCACCGACGGTCTCCGCCCCTGGAAACCTCCCGGCCATTCCGACTATCGCGACCGTGTCTTGCTGGGCTGACCGGCGTCGCGCCGCGCGCGTGGAGACGTCCGCTAGAGAGACGGCCCTGTTCTCGCCTCCTTCGAGCGCCCGCGCGAGCCCCGCCACCGTAGGGTGCTGAAATAGCGCGACGACGGGAACGGTTCTCCCGAGCTCACGACGAAGCTCGAGGAGGCTCTCGACCGCAAGGAGCGACGAGCCCCCCAGATCGAAGAAACTGTCGTTCGCGCCGACGCGATCAAGGCGGAGGACCCGGCGCCAGACGCTCGCGATGGTCGTCTCCGTGGCACCCTGTGGCTCGACGTACTCCGTCTCGAGCTCGCGCCGCGAAGCATGCGGTGCCGGTAGGGCGTTCCGATCGACCTTGCCATTCTCCGTAAGCGGCAGCTTGGGAAGTACGACGAAAGCAGCCGGCACCATGTAGTCGGGGACGCGCGCGCGGAGACGAGCGCGAAGATCTTCGATCAATCCGCCGGTGGCCGACGATGCCACGTACGCCACGAGTCGCCTGTCTCCTGGCGTGTCCTCGCGCGCCACGACCACGACCTCTCGTACGGCGGGGTGCTCGGCGATGGCCGACTCGATCTCGCCAAGTTCGATCCGGAACCCGCGGATCTTCACTTGGTGGTCGATACGCCCCAGGTATTCGAGTTCTCCCCCCTTTAGACGGCGCGCGAGATCGCCGGTGCGATAAAGCCGCACCGGCCTATCCGACAGACGAAGCTCGATAAAACGCTCTGCGGTCAACTCCGGGCGGTTCAAGTAGCCTCGCGCGAGCCCGGCCCCCTCGACGAACACTTCGCCGGGCTCACCGTCTTTCACCGGCTGAAGTTGCCCGTCGAGCAAGTGAGCATAGAGGTCGGGGATCGGAACGCCGATGACGCTGCCGGCCCCATCTCGCACGTCTTTCCACCTGATCGGTCGATAGGTGACGTGAACGGTCGTCTCCGTGATGCC
Source organism: uncultured delta proteobacterium (assembly GCA_963847465.1). GTDB lineage: Bacteria > Myxococcota_A > Polyangia > Polyangiales > Polyangiaceae > Palsa-1150. The sequence goes on from CAWKAF010000062.1 coordinate 229,808, forward strand.
GTACATGTTGATCAGAAGAGGCTGCTCGTCGCCGAACTTCTCGAGCCACGGGCGCAGGCCCTGGAGCTCCAGCGCCTCTCCGCCGAAGACGACGTAGCGAAGCGCAAGCCGTCGCTCGGTCGTGCACGACGTCATGGCGTGAATCAGCTGCCGGAAGGCGGACGGGGTCTGATTGAGGACCGTGACGCTTTCGCTCGCGAGAAGCTCGTAGAACGCATCCGGCGAACGGCTGACCCCGTACGGCACGACGACGAGCCGACCGCCGTAAGCAAGTGCTCCCCAGAGCTCCCACACCGAGAAGTCGAACGCGTACGAGTGGAACAGCGTCCACACATCGCTCGGACCGAACCGGTACCACGCTTCGGTTGCTTCGAAGAGGCGGACCAGGTTGCCGTGGGTGACGAGGACTCCTTTGGGCCGCCCCGTGGAGCCGGAGGTGTAGATCACGTACGCGAGGTGATGCGGTTCGGCTCCCACTCGCGGGTTGCCGTCAGGCTCGTCCTGTACGTCCTCGACGAACACCGTCTCGATCCCAGGGGCGGCGGGCGGGGTCGCCACCTTGCGATGGGTGACGAGGACCTGCGCCCCGGAGTCCGACAGCATGAACTGCAGGCGATCGCGCGGGTACGCCGGGTCGAGCGGAACGTAGGCGCCACCCGCTTTGTGAATCCCTAGAATCCCGACCACGAGCTCGACCGAACGCTCGACGCTCAGGGCCACCATGGATTCCGGGCGGACCCCGGCACGACGAAGCCGATGTGCGAGGCGATTCGCCCGAGCGTTCAGCTCGCGATACGTGAGATGGTCGCCCTCGAAAACGAGCGCGATCGCGTCCGGATTGCGCTCGACCTGGATCTCGAAGCGCTCGTGGAGAGGAGGCGCGTTGGCAAACCGCGCCCGTCCTTCTTGCTCATGCCCGGAGCCTTCCGTTCCGTTCATCACATCCGGCGGGCGCGGCCGTTCGCGGGCTCGGACCCGCCGCGCCCAAATAGACTCGCAACTCGTTTTTTCACCGAATGGCCGGCGACGTACACCTCACGAATGGCCGGCAGGACGGCACGCTTTACTGCGTCCTTGATCTCCGATTGACCGGGAGGAGTCGGCTCCATACCCAGGCGGCGCAGGTAAAAGTTCGTTCGATACACGTCCGAGCGCGTGCGGGCCCGAAACTCGAAGTTGACGCTGAGGGAGACGGATGGCGAGTCGCCGTTCTTGACCCAATGCGGAGCGTTGACTGGAATGTGTACGCCGTTCCCCGGTCGAAGCGGGTAGACGCGGGCGCGATCCTGGTGTTGAGGCTTGTAGAGGGCCGCATTGTTGTCGACCGCCCAATACCGCTCGATCTCTTCCTCTGGCAGGACGACGCGGTCGCTCTTGTCGAAGACGCTGATCGACTTGTCGCCGCTGACCTGGAGTAGGAAGTTGCACTCGCGATCGATGTGGTACGTCGTGAGCCGCCTCGGCGAAGTGATGAAGACGATGGCGTTCTTCACCAGCATGACGGAGTCTAGGTCGAGCGCCAAGAGCTCCTGGATCTCCCGCATGCACTCGTCGAGCACGACGCGGTATTCCTCGACGAGCTCCGCGCGACGGATCATCATCCAGGCGCCGCTCGTGTGAATTCGCTCGAGGACCTCTTCGGGAGAATACTCGGGCCGGGGCGTCTGATCCCAACGCTGATCCACGCGCACCTCGCCCGCGTCGAAGTAGACTTCGTCCGGACGAGCCTTCGGATGCTTGGCCGCGGTCTTTGCCAGCTGGATCAGGCGCGGCATCTCGAACAGCGGATGCCCGGCGAGGCGGTGGGTGAAGGCGAACGAGCTTCGGTTGAAGTTCCTCCGGAACTCGCTCGCCTCGTCGCTCGAGAAATAGTGATGGCTCTGCCCCCCGACCGACGTGACCGGCCGCGCCGTGCTCACCATCCCATCCATTTGTAGTTTACGTAACTTAGGTAGGGAAGCGGATCAAGGGACGCGACAACGCAAATCAGCGCAAAAGCCGGCGCTTCACGCGCTCCAGGAGGCTCCTCCGTCGGCCGGGGGCGGCGTCCGCTCGCTCGTCGGGATCGCGCCCGCTCGTCGCCGAAATGCCGCGGGCGGGAATCTGCGCGGCCAGCTGCTCGAGCGTATCGACCACGAATGCGCGGGGGCCAATGCGCACGTTCGTTCGCTGCTCGATGCGAGAGATGGCCTGTAGAACCAGCAGCGAGTGGCCACCGATCTCGAAGAAGTTGTCGTGGATCCCCACGTCACGCCGTTCGAGAAGGTCGCACCACACCTCGGCGACGAGACGCTCGCTCTCCGTTCGCGGGCCAACCGTCGAAGCATCTGGCAGCACGTCAGCGAACGGCGCGGGAAGTGCCTTGCGATCGACCTTTGCATTGGGAGTGAGGGGAAGGGTGTCGAGCTCCACGAACGCTTGCGGGATCATGTACTCGGGCAGCGAACCCCTGAGACCCTTGCGAAGATCCGTGGTCGTCACGGTCTGCCCCGGGTGCAGCGTGTAGTACGCGACGAGTCTGGCATCGCCGGGCTTGAACTCCCTGACGACGGCGACGGCGTGAGCCACGGCGGGGTGCTCGGCGAGTCGGGCCTCGATCTCCCCGAGCTCGATCCGGTAGCCGCGCAGCTTCACCTGGAAGTCGTTGCGCCCGATGTACTCGAGCTCCCCCGAAGCCCGCCACCTCACCAGGTCCCCCGTTCGGTACATGCGCTGCCCCGCACCCCCGAACGGATCGTCCACGAAGCGCTCCGCGGTCAGCTCCTCGCGATCCACGTACCCCAGCGCCACCCCGTCGCCCCCGATCCATAGCTCCCCCGGCACCCCGATCGGCGACAGCCGCCGCTGACCGTCCAGCACGTAGCACCGCGTGTTGCCTATGGGCCTTCCGATGAGCACCTGACTCACTTCCGCTGGCACTCGCCACCGCGTCGACCACACCGTCGTCTCCGTCGGACCGTACAGATTGCTCACCTGCTCCGACCGCTCCACCAGCGACCTCGCCAGGTCCACCGGCAAAGCCTCCCCTCCGCACAGCACCCTCAGCCCGTCCCCCTTCGACCACCCCGCCTCGATCAGCATGCGCCACGTCGACGGCGTCGCCTGCATCACCGTCGCACCCCGGCTCCTCAGCAAACCCAGCAGCGACGCACCGTCCCCCGCCGTCTCTCGCGACGCCACCACCACCTTCGCTCCCACCGTCAGCGGCAGGCACAGCTCCAGTACCGCGATGTCGAACGACAGCGTCGTCACCGCCACCAGCACATCCTTCTCGCTCATCCCCGGCTCACGCCTCATCGTCCTCAGGAAGTTGACGACCGACCGGTGCGACACCTCCACTCCCTTCGGCTTGCCCGTCGAGCCCGACGTGTAGATCACGTACGCCGCGTCCCCCGCCGACGCGCTGTCGCCATCTCTCGGAAGCCCCTCCCCGCTCTCGCCCGCGATCGCCTCCGCGTCCCTATCCAGCAGCAACCTCGGCGCATCCGTCGGCAGCCTCGACGCCAGCTTCTCTACGCTCACCAGCGCCGCCAGCTTCGCATCCTCCGCCATGAACGACAGCCGCGTCTCCGGGAACGCCGGGTCCAGCGGCACGTATGCCGCACCCGCCTTGAGCACTCCCAGCATCGCCGCCAGCATCGAGCTCGAGCGCTCCAAGAACAGCCCCACACGCGACCCGCGTCGAACACCCAGTCCTCGAAGCCGACGCGCCAGCCGATTCGCCTCCTCCTGCAACGACCCGTACGACAGCACTCCCCCGCTCTCGTCCTCCACCGCCACCGCGTCCGGCGTCTTCCCCGCCTGCGCCTCCACCACCTCGTCGACTCGCCTCTCCCTCTCGTACTCCTCTTCCGTCTCGTTCCAGGAGCGGAGAAGCTCCTCTTCGGCCTCCGTCAGAATCGGGATTGCGTCGACTGGTTGCCGCGGGTCGCGCCCTAGATTGCCGAGCAACGTGGAGAGCTGTCCGAGGAACCGTCGTGCCGTCGACGCCTCGAAGAAATCCGTGCTGAACGTCAGCGCGATGTCGACGCCGATCGCTCGCTCGCTGACCCAGAGTGCCAGATCCGTGTGCGACGCCCTCGGCATGACGTCAATCAAGGTGGCCTCGAGATCGCCGAGGACTGGCGGTCGCGCCATCGCGTCGTGGAACGAAAACAAAGCCTGGAAGATGGGCGTGCGACTCAAATCCCTCGGAACGTCGAGATCGCGCACGAGCTGCTCGAAAGGCATGTCGGGATGTCCGAATGCCTCCAGGCTGGTCGACCGCACCCGGCCCACAAGCTCGCCGAACGTTGGCGAGCCGGAAAGGTCTCCGCGGATCACCAGGGTGTTCACGAAGAAACCGAGCAGATCCTCCGTCTCCGGTTGCGTCCGGCCGCGCACGGGCGTTCCAACCAAGATGTCCTCCTGGCCACTCCACCGACGCAGCAACACGAGAAACGCCGAGAGCATGGTCATGTAAAGCGTGGCGCCGTTCTCCCTTGCGATCCCGCGCAACGCCTTGACGTCCCCATCCCCCAGCCGCAGAAGCTCCAGCCCACCATGTCCGGTACGAACCGCGGGCCGCGGTCGGTCCGTCGGCAAATCCAGAACGGGCAACTCGCCCGCTAGGGCATCTCCCCAGTACTTCGCCTGGCGCCGCACTTCCTCGCCCTTCAGCCAGTCGCGGTGCCATTCGGCAAAATCGGCATACTGGATGGACAACGGAGCGAGCTTTGTGGTTTGGCCGGCCACGGCCGCGGCATACCGAATGCCTAATTCCGCGAGGAACAGGTCGAACGACGCTCCGTCCCATATGGCGTGGTGGGGCATGAAGAAGAATACGTGCTCGTTCTCATTCAAACGGTAGAGCGTCGCGCGGAACAAGGGACCCCGCTCCAGATCCATTGGCGTGTCGGAGTCTCGCTGCATGAGCTCCAGGAGCTCTGTTTCACGATGCTCCGCACTGTGGTCACTGAGGTCGACGATCGGTACCCGCACCTCGATCGCATCCGCGACCCGCTGAAATCCTTGACCGCCCTCGAAGGCGAGCGTCGTCCGCAGGACGTCGTGGCGTGAAACGATGCCCGCCAGGCTACTTTCCAGGGCCGCGGCGTTCAGCGGGCCCCGCAGTCGGTAGGCCACCGGCAGGTTGTACGCAGTGACGTCTGGATCCATCTGATGGAGAAATCCGAGGCGCTGCTGCATGAGCGACTGGCGCGCCGGCCCCGCCGAGCCTCGACGTCCTATCGCGTGCCGGTGGGGGGAATCGCCCGGCGAGCCGGCGTCAATGACGGCGGCAAGCTCCGCGATCGTCGGTGCCTCGAAGAGGCGTCGAAGCGATACCGAGACGCCGTGGTCGCGCGCAAGACGGGCCAGGATGCGTGCAGCAAGCAGCGAGTGCCCTCCCAGATCGAAGAAATTGTCGTGAATGCCGACCGATTGCGCACCCAGGGCCTCGCCCCACAGCGCGGTGAGCACGCGCTCCATCTCGGTCCGGGGTGCGACCGACGCCTTGGATGAGCCGATGTCATCGAATGGGGCCGGGAGAGCCTTTCGAATCGACCTTGCCGTTCGGAGTCAGCGGAAAGGCGTCCAGCGTGACGAAGCGTGCGGGGACCATGTATTCCGGCACCGATCGGCGCAGGTGCGCGCGAAGGGTGTCGTCCGTGGGGGGTGCGCCCGGCCTCGCGACGACGTACGCGACGAGTCTGGCATCGCCGGGCTTGAACTCCCTGACGACGGCGACGGCGTGAGCCACGGCGGGGTGCTCGGCGAGTCGGGCCTCAATCTCCCCGAGCTCGATCCGGTAGCCGCGCAGCTTCACCTGGAAGTCGTTGCGCCCGATGTACTCGAGCTCCCCCGAAGCCCGCCACCTCACCAGGTCCCCCGTTCGGTACATGCGCTGCCCCGCACCCCCGAACGGATCGTCCACGAAGCGCTCCGCGGTCAGCTCCTCGCGATCCACGTACCCCAGCGCCACCCCGTCGCCCCCGATCCATAGCTCCCCCGGCACCCCGATCGGCGACAGCCGCCGCTGACCGTCCAGCACGTAGCACCGCGTGTTGCCTATGGGCCTTCCGATGAGCACCTGACTCACTTCCGCTGGCACTCGCCACCGCGTCGACCACACCGTCGTCTCCGTCGGACCGTACAGATTGCTCACCTGCTCCGACCGCTCCACCAGCGACCTCGCCAGGTCCACCGGCAAAGCCTCCCCTCCGCACAGCACCCTCAGCCCGTCCCCCTTCGACCACCCCGCCTCGATCAGCATGCGCCACGTCGACGGCGTCGCCTGCATCACCGTCGCACCCCGGCTCCTCAGCAAACCCAGCAGCGACGCACCGTCCCCCGCCGTCTCTCGCGACGCCACCACCACCTTCGCTCCCACCGTCAGCGGCAGGCACAGCTCCAGTACCGCGATGTCGAACGACAGCGTCGTCACCGCCACCAGCACATCCTTCTCGCTCATCCCCGGCTCACGCCTCATCGTCCTCAGGAAGTTGACGACCGACCGGTGCGACACCTCCACTCCCTTCGGCTTGCCCGTCGAGCCCGACGTGTAGATCACGTACGCCGCGTCCCCCGCCGACGCGCTGTCGCCATCTCTCGGAAGCCCCTCCCCGCTCTCGCCCGCGATCGCCTCCGCGTCCCTATCCAGCAGCAACCTCGGCGCATCCGTCGGCAGCCTCGACGCCAGCTTCTCTACGCTCACCAGCGCCGCCAGCTTCGCATCCTCCGCCATGAACGACAGCCGCGTCTCCGGGAACGCCGGGTCCAGCGGCACGTATGCCGCACCCGCCTTGAGCACTCCCAGCATCGCCGCCAGCATCGAGCTCGAGCGCTCCAAGAACAGCCCCACACGCGACCCGCGTCGAACACCCAGTCCTCGAAGCCGACGCGCCAGCCGATTCGCCTCCTCCTGCAACGACCCGTACGACAGCACTCCCCCGCTCTCGTCCTCCACCGCCACCGCGTCCGGCGTCTTCCCCGCCTGCGCCTCCACCACCTCGTCGACTCGCCTCTCCCTCTCGTACTCCTCTTCCGTCTCGTTCCAGGCCTCGAGCTGCCTCGTCTCTCGTTCGGGAACGATGGGAATGGCTGCCACCCGCTGGTCCACATCCCGAGCGACGCTGGCGAGCAGCGCATAAAACTCGCGAAGGAAGCGACGTACAGTCTCGGCATCGAACAGGTCCGTGCTGTAGCTGACGCCGCCGAAGAGCCCGGTCGTTCGATGCATCACCCACATCGTGATGTCCGTTTGCGCCGCTTGAGGCATCAAGTGAATCTGTGCGATCTCCAGATCCCCAATAGAGTCCTTGCGCGCAGTCGCGTCTTGAAACGAGAAGAACGATTGAAAGATCGGCGTGCGGCTCAGATCCCGCGGCACGTTCAGCTCCCGTACCAGCTGCTCGAACGGCATGTCGGGGTGGGCGAATGCCTCCAGGCACGTCGCGCGTACTCGCTCCAGAAGGTGGCGGAACGTAGGCGAACCGGAAAGGTCCCCGCGGATCACCAGGGTGTTCACGAAGAAGCCGAGCAAGTCCTCCGTCTCCGGTTGCGTGCGACCGCGTACGGGTGTCCCGACGAGGAGGTCGTCTTGCCCGGTGTAGCGGTGCAACATCGCGAGAAACGCGGCGAGCGTGAGCATGTACAACGTCACGCCGGCGTCGCGAGCCACGCGCTCCAGCGACTCCAGTTCGACGGGCGACAAGCGGAGCGGCTCGAACGCCCCGCTGCCCGTGGCCGCCGGCGGACGAGGCCGGTCGGTCGGCATCTCCAGAGGGGTCACCTCGCTCCCTAGCTTCGCTTTCCAGTAGGCCGCCTGGCGCGCCATCTCGTCGCCATCGAGCCAGCGCAGATGCCATTCGGAAAAGTCGGCGTATTGGATCGGCAGCGGGGGCAGATCAGGAACGCTTCCCTTCGACATGGCGGCGTAGCAGGCGTCGAGCTCGCGCATGAAAATGTCGAACGACCAACCGTCCCAGATCGCGTGGTGGGGCATGAAGAAGAGCGCATGCTCTCCGGCATCGAGACGGTACAGCGTTGCCCTGAAGAGCGGCCCGCGTCTCAGATCGAACGGTGCGTCCGCGGCCTGCTGAAGAAGCTCGAGAAGCTCGCTCTCTCGCCGTGCGGGAGGACGGTCACTCAGGTCGACCTGCACGACGTCGACGTTCAGCGACGGCGCGACGCGCTGAACGGCCTCCTCGCCGTCGAAGTCGAGGGTGGTCCGCAATACCTCGTGCCGCCCTACGATGGCGACCAGGCTGCGCTCGAGAGCCACGACGTCGACCGCCCCACGAAGCCGGTACGCGGAGGGAAGGTTGTACACGTTGAGCCCCGGCTGCAACTGCTCCATCAGCCAGATCCGTTGCTGCATGACGGACTGGCGAGCGGGACCTGGGCCCAAACGTCTTGGAATCCTGGCCACGGACGAGTGGACGCTCCTGGATTCCGCGTCGACGACGGCCGCGAGCTGCGCCACCGTGGGCGCCTCGAAGATCCGGCGAAGGGAGAGCGCGACCCCGTGGTCCCGAGCGAGTCGAGAGAGCACTTGCGCCGCGAGCAACGAGTGCCCACCCAGGCGAAAAAAGTCGTCGTGTACTCCCAATCGACCGACGCTCAGGGCTTCCTGCCAGATCTCGGCGATCATCCGCTCGGTCACCGTGCGGGGCGCGACATGCGCCCCTTCGTCTTCGAGCACCGGAACGGGCGGCGGAAGTGCCTTTCGGTCCACCTTGCCGTTGGGCGTGAGCGGCAAGGCTGAAAGAAGGACGATGTGCTGCGGAACCATGTAGTCGGGCAGAGACGCTCGGGCGTGACCGCGCAGATCCTCGGCCCCTACGGCCGGTACGGCACCGGCCTTGGGCACGACGTACACGACGAGGCGCACGTCGCCCTGCTTCACCTCGCGGACGGCGGTCACTGCCTGAGCGACTCCGGGATGACTCGCCACCACGGACTCGATCTCGCCAAGCTCGATGCGATAACCGCGAAGCTTTACTTGTTGATCATTTCGTCCGAAGTATTCGAAGTTCCCGTCGCGGCGGAGGCGGGCCACGTCGCCCGTCCGGTAAAGTCGGTGTCCCGGCTTGCGCGAATCGGGCACGAAGCGATCTGTCGTCAGGTCGGGTCTCCTCAGGTAGCCGCGTGCCAGCCCGTCGCCCGCGATATAGAGCTCGCCGCGCACGCCTGTTGGCACCGGCTGCATCGAGGCATCCAGCACGACGAACTCCGTATTCGCGATCGGGTGACCGATGACGATGTGTTCGACGTCCTCGGGTAAGCGATATACACTCGACCAGACCGTCGTCTCCGTGGGTCCGTACATGTTCCACACGCTCGAGGACCGCTGGACGAGTTCCCGAGCCAGATCGAGCGGCAGCGCCTCGCCTCCGCAGAGGACCTTCATCGGATCGTCACGGGACCAACCTGCCGCGAGGAGCAGTCGCCATGTCGACGGCGTGGCCTGCATCATGGTCGCGCCCCGACGCCGGAGCTCGGCGAGAAGGGCTCGGCCGTCCCCCGTCGTTTCCTGCGAAGCGATGACGACCCTCGCCCCGACCGTCAGTGGCAGATACAGCTCGAGCACAGCGATATCGAAAGAAAGCGTGGTGACGGCGAGCAAGGCGTCCGAAGGCCCGATTCCAGGCTCTCGCGCCACGCTCGAGAGGAAGTTGACGACCGCGCGGTGCGGAAGCTCGACGCCCTTCGGCCGCCCCGTCGACCCGGAGGTATAGATGACGTAGGCGAGGTCCGTCTGTTCGGCGAGGCGCGACGGTCGCGTGCTGCTATCGCTGGCAAGCGACTCATCGTCGACGCACACGATCACCGCGTCTGGACATTGAAGCGATGCCTGAAGCGACCGCTGGGTGATGACGACGCGGAGACGCGCGTCGGACACCATAAAGGCGATCCGATCCTCCGGGAACGCAGGGTCTAGGGGCACATACGCGCCGCCCGCCTTGAGGACTGCGAACAACGCGACGACCATGTCCGCGGACCGCTCGACCGAAAGACCGACGAGGGTGTCGCTCGACACTCCGTGTGCGCGCAGTCTGTGCGCGAGCCGGTTGGCTCGCTCCTCGAGCTGCCGGTAGGAGAGCGCCACCTGGCCGCACTCGACGGCAACGGCGTCTGGCGTGCGATCGACTTGCGCTTCGATGAGCTCGTGCGCGCACACATCGCCCGCAAGGTCCGCATGGGTCGCGTTCACCCGCTGCAGAAGCGCGACATCGCTCGGGCCGAGGACGGGAAGAATGCCGATGGGGGTGTCCGGATTCGTGGCGACGCGTTCGAGCAACGTTCGAAAGCTGTCGAACCAGTGACGCACCGACTCTTCATCGAAGAGATCCGTGTTGTATTGACACTCGAGCACGAGGCCACCGTCATTTTCGACAGCGTTGACGAAGAGCTCGAAGTTCTCGAACCGCCGGGGATTGGCCTGAAGGTCGACCTCGACTCCCTCCCACCGCAAGGTGTCCGGCGGCACTGGCTGATCTAGATTGAAGAGAATCGACACCAGCGGCAGCCGGCTTGGATCGCGAGTGATCGGCAGCCTCCGGAGCAGCCCTCCGAGGGTGCAGGCCTGATGCTCGAATCCATCGAGCACAGTCGAACGCTGTGCCTTCATCAGGGCAAGGAACGGCTCGTCCGATACAAGCCGCGCGCGCATCGGAAGAGTGCTGACGCAGTGGCCTACGAGATCGGGACTCGACGCGACGGATTGCCCCGCGACCGGAATGCCCACCAAGAGGTCGTCTTGGCCGGTCAAGCGGTACATGAGCACTTCGAAACCGGAGAGGAGGGTGACGAAGAGGCTGCACCCGGCCCGTGCCCCGACCTTTCGTAGTGCATCGACGAGCGAAGACGGGAAGACGATGTCCACGCGTCGGGATGCGTACGTCTTCACGACCGGACGGGGTCAATCCGTTGGCAGATCGACTGGTGGTACCGTCGGATCGATGTGCGTGACCCAGTAGGCCTCGTCGGCCTCCCTATCGCGAACTGCCGTCGGCCCTCGCTGCGCACGAGCGTAGGTACTGAAAGCCAGTGGAGGGGAGAGGTCGCTTGGTTGCCGGAGCCTTGCCGCCTTGTATAGAAGGCGGAGGTCCTTCAGCAAGACGCCGGTCGACCATCCGTCGCAGACGATGTGATGCGCGGTGAGAACCAATACGTGCTCACGTGCCCCCAGCCGCAGGAGATGGGCGCGAAAGAGCGGGCCCCGCTCGAGCACGAAGGGAGTCTCCACCTCGTGGTCGAGCACCGCTTGAGCGCCGACCCGCCTGGAATCGTCATCGAGGCCCGAGAGAATCGACGACCGACAGTCCGACGACACCGGCCGCAGCGACGCAGAGCGTCGTCCCGTCGGAGCTGAAGGTCGTCCGCAGCGCCTCGTGGCGTCGAGCCAGCCCGTCGAGCGCCGTCCGAAGCGCCTCGACATCAACCTCGCCGGTCAATCGCAGCGATATCGATTCGTTGAATGCCAGGTTCGCATCGTCGCTGAAGCGCGATGCCGTCCACACCTCGCGCTGAGCCTCGGTCGTTGCCGTTGCCGCCGCGAGCGCGTCGCCTGAAAAGGGATCGAAATCGACGGCGACGAGCCACGGAGCTCGGGGCGTCCCCACAGTCATGGGGACCCCTCCACCTTGAGGTACTTACCCGGCTCATTGGGGTTGGGCACGAACCATGCGGGCTTGCCGTCGATGTCGCGACCGAGTCGTGCTCCGGGCATCGGCGGGCTGTCGGCGTCGAAGACGAGGCCCGACGCCCTGGTCTTCGGCTCCGGCAGAAAGCCGCTCTCCTGCATCTCCGACACGGCAGATTTGAACGCCGCTACGATCACGTCCACGTCCGCGGCCGAGTGGGCCGTCGTGAAGAAGCACGGGAAGCCATCCATGATGTGAATTCCACGATCGCGGAGCAACACGAACAGGAGGTCGCCCCAAGGCTGCTCTTCCGTATAAAAGGTCTTCCAAAGAGAGCCGAAGTGCCGAATCTCGATCGGCGCGTCGGCTTGCCTGAAGAAAGAGTTGAGTTCCGCGGCCAATCGGTCCGCCTTTGCGTTCGTCTCGCGCTGAAGCGCCGGCCCCTTTTCCTTCAGGTGCAGCAGTACGGCCTTCAGCGCAGAGAGTGCGAGGGGATGTCGAACGAAGGTCCCGGCGAAGTACGTGACGCCCACCGTCGGCGTCGAGTCATCGCCGAACTGCCACGACCCGCCGTCGAGCGCGTCCATGTACTCGCGCTTCCCGGCCACGACGCCCACCGGCAGACCGCCACCGATGATCTTGCCGTACGACGCCAGATCCGCCCGGATGCCGAAATGCTCCTGGGCTCCCCCCGGGCACGTACGAAACCCCGTAATGACCTCGTCAAAAATGAGGACGGTCCCGGACTTCTCCGTGAGCGCGCGGACATCTCTGAGAAACTCGCGCGGCTGAAAATCCGGACGCCGACTCTGCACCGGTTCGACGAGCACGGCCGCGAGATCGTTTGCCTCCTTCTGCAGGATCTGGAGTGACTCCGGAGTGCCGTAGTCGAGGACCAGGACGTTCTCCGACGTTGAGCGCATGATCCCCGGCGCGGCGGGAATCGCTTTCAGCTTCTTGGTGCCGCGGACCAAGACCTCGTCGAAGATGCCGTGATAGCTGCCCGTGAAGAGGGCGATGCGGTTGCGTCCCGTCACGGTGCGCGCGATTCGCATCGTGCCCATGACCGCTTCGCTGCCCGTGTTGCAGAACGCCGCTCGATCGAAGCCGGTAAACTCGCAGATGAGCCGAGCGCACTCCCCCGCCAGCGTGGACTGCGGACCGATTTCGTGCCCTGAACGCAGTTGCTCCTCGATGGCCTTCGTGACGAAGTCGGGCTGCCAGCCGAACATGTTGCAACCAAAGCCCATCAAGACGTCGACGTACTCGTTTCCGTCCAGGTCCCAGAGCCGAACTCCCGAAGAGCGCTTGATGACGATTGGGTAGACAAGCTCCTTGATGGCCGGGCGGAAGCCGCTCACGACCCGCGGGTCGGCCATCGTCGCGCGATTTTCCTGAGTCCACTGCTTCGAGGCCTTGGTACGCGACGTGTAGCGCCGGACCAGAGCCTCTAGGCGAGCCCGCTGACGTGGCGACGTCTCTTCTGCGTCAAGGGAAATGCGGGCGATCGCGCCGAAGGGCTTCTTCGTCGCCTCGATCTCCTCGGGCGAACCAGTCGTTACCGCCGAAGGCGCGGCAGCCGCCGCGCCGGTAACGGCGGGGGCCAGAGAGAGCGGAGCCACGTTCTGCTTTGGGAGAGAGAAGCCCGCGCCGGCACCTTGCAGAACGGCAAGCTGCGTGGCCATGAGCTGGAGTTGCTGCTCGATCAACCATTGAACGGTGCCGGGCGCGGCATTCGACAGAGCCACCGGGACCGGCGCCTGCATGGAGACGCCTGAAGCGGCCGTCAAGTGAGCACCTGCGGCCCCAGCCGACGACTGATGTGCCCGGGGAGGGTCGGCAGGGCTCTCGCGATCGATGTGCTCAGCAAGGGCACGTATCGTGGGGAGCTGCTCGAGCAGTTGGCGGAACGACACTTTGACCTTCATCTTCTTCTGAACTGCCAGCGCGACCTGCGTCAACGAAAGCGAGTCGAGCCCGAGCTCGATGAATCCGACATCGAGGTCGCCGTCGCCGATCTCGATCCCGGAGGCCTCTTCGAATGCCTCTCGGAGCTCGGCCGCAAGCCGTGGGATCCGGGAAGTTGCGGATGACGCTGTGGCGGTTGGCATGGTCTCTCACAACTCGAAGGCCGCGGGAGGCTGCATGCGCTCACCCCCTTTGTGCCACAACAAGTGGAAAACGTGACGGAGATCTTTGATCCGAACGACTCCTATTGCCAGAGCCACGGACACGTAGAGAGCCGCGTCGATCGCCAGCCGGGCCGACCCGAACCACCTCAGCTTGCGGTCTACCAGGAGGACGACGAGGCCCAGGACGAGGCTCTTGCTGAAAACTCGGATATTTCGGCCGTCGAGAGGCGAGTCGTGGAAGCGCGAAAGCATCGCGACGAGTACGCACGCCTCGCTGGCAATGACCGCCGCAGCAGCACCCGCGCTCTCGCCCCCCTCCCCCATGAGGTGTCGACCCAGCGGGACGAACACGAACATCAGCGCGGCCGTGATGAAAACCGAACCGATCGAGATGACGGTCACGGACCATCCTCGGCCCATCACGACCAAATTCATCGCGAACATCGTGTTCATGTATGTCATGACGAATACGAGCGAAAGGATCGACAGGGCCGTGTGGGCCGGAGCGTACTTGGCGCCGAACGCGAGGCGAATCATGACATCGGAGCCCGCGGAGATGAGGACCGTGAGCGGCACGATCGCAACGACGATTCCCTCCAGGCAGCGTCGAAACACGATCGTTCCTTCTTCTTTCGATCGTGCCTGTGCGCGCGAGAGAAGCGGCATGACAACCCAAAATAGGAGTGGAGTCAGAAGGCTGCATAGATATGCCAAATTCTGAACGGCGGCGAACCACCCCACTTCGCGCTCGTCGACGCGGATGAACTCCAGAACCGACATTCCCAGGCTGCTCAGAACCCCCAGGGCCAGGCCATTGACGAAATAGGGGATGCTCGCGATCAGGGCCTCCCGAACCGCCGCCACGTCGATACGAAACCGAAGATCGGCGGCACTTCTGGTCGCGGGGAGCAGTATTGCTGCCCTCAGCAGCTCCGCGAGCAGACCCGGCAGCGCGAGAACCACGAGAGGAGCGTCGAAGTACAGCCCGACGAGGAGGCCTACTCCCCAAACGATCTTCGTCGCAATGTTGGCGACGACGGCCGGATCGACGCGCGCGATCGCCTGAAGGACGACCCCGAGAGTCGCGTTGAGTATCATCAAGAAGTTGCTGACCCCGAACACCGCGGCGGCGAGGACGATTTCTTTGGATCGCCCCGTGACCACCAGCACACCGACCATCGCCGTGAAGAGGACGAGGCTCATCGCAAGGCGCAGAGCGAACACACCCCCAACGACGTCCGACGCGTATTTAGGACGGACCGCGGTCTCCTTCATGATGTGGACGTCGATGCCGAGTCCGAGAGCCGCAAAAAACATGGTGGCGAAGCTCTCTGCAAATCCGAAGTGGCCTTGGCGCACGGGCCCGAGATGCACCGGAACGCGGAGCTTCACGACCATGGCGACCGACCAGGTGATGAGAAGCGAACCACCCATCTTCAGGCCATTTCGCAACGCCACGCCCATTTCCTTGGCGCGGACGCTGGCGGCCGGCGTCCCGCTCTCCGCGGAAGGAGTCCCGGGCTCGTTCATTCCGACGCCCCCATCGCCCTTTCGCGCATGGTGCGCCCGAGGATGACGACGAACTTCGGGTCGCGCACGAGGTACCGCTTCCACAACCGACGCGGCTCGCGGCTCAGTCGATACAGCCACTCGAGCCCCGCGTTGGACATCCAGCGCGGCGCTCTCGCGACCGTCCCCGCCACGAAGTCGAGCGAGGCGCCCACGCCCAGCAGGACGGCGGGTCGAAGGGCGTCCCGTGCCCCGTCGATCCAGACCTCCTGCTTCGGTGCGCCGAGCGCCACGAGCACGAGATCCGGGGCCGTCGCACGGACGCGTTCGACGAGCCTGTCGCGGACCTCGGCGGGGTCGGCGGGATCGATGCGGGGCGCGTCGACGCCCACTACCTCGAGCCGAGGGAGCCGCTCGCGGAGCTTGTCCCGCGCCAGCGCCGCGACGCCTGGAGCACCACCGAGGAAATAGACGCGCCACCCTCTCGCGGCTGCCCGCTCGAGGAGAAGGGGAACGAAATCCGACCCCGAGACCTTCTCCGGCAACGGGTTACCTAGTAGCCGGGAGGCCCACAGCATCGGCATCCCGTCGGCGAGCGAAAGGCTGACGCGCGAGTACGCACCTCGAAGGCGAGCGTCTTGGTCGGCGAGGACGACGTGGTCCACGTTGGGCGTGAACACGCTCCCTCCTTCGCCTTCTGCGACGAGCCTTTCGACGTACGCGAGCGCACCCTCCATCGTGACAGCGTCCACGGGCAACGTCCCGATCGTCAATCGACTCGAAGGCGACATCGCGCTCTCCAGCCGATCAAGCGTCGACCGCGGAACGCGAACGAGGCCCGCGGCGCACCCTGGCCGATACGACGGGCTCGGGTGCTTCGACGAGCGAGTCGGGCGGCACCGACGCGCGGAGAAGACAGTTGGCGGTCACCTTCGATCTCGCACCGACGGTGATCGGGCCAATCAACGTACTCCCGGCACCGACGTGAACGTCCCGCTCGACGACGGGCGCGCCAACGAGCCGGCTCGCGGGATCGGTGCCCATCCCCAGGGTCACGTTCTGAAACAAGATCGCACCGCGCTCGACGCGTGCGGCGCGACTCACCGCCAGCCCCATCCCGTGCACGATCACGATCCCAGGGTCGAGCCGGGCCTCCCAGTGCACGTCCGAGCCGTAGACATGGCGGATCATGCGCGACGCAAGTCGAGGCGCGAGGGGGACACCGGCGTCGGTGCAGAACCGCATGACGCGGCAAGCAGCGAGCATCTGAAAGCCGATCCGAGTCACCAGATCGCGCGGGAGCGGCGTGTCGGCGTCGCGCGTCGCGCCGGCGTACCTCGCGTCGTAGTGCCGGAGCATCGCGTGATCTTCGCGAACCGAGTCGACCATCGAACGCCACGCCTGGCGAACACGACCGATGCCGGCTACGGGAGGAGGCGGAATCACGGCTTGTCACCCTCTCGCACGGTACGCACCCACTCTCCCTTGCGTGCAGCCGATGGGCGGAGTGCGAGCAAGACCTTCCAGACCATGTAGACCGGTACCCAGAGCAAATCCAGGATGACCCGGGGGCCGGCGTGGGCAAGAAAGCCGCCGCGCACCACGTAGATCGCCAGACCAAAAGCCGCGGCGCACCACGGCGCGACCGACCACCAGACACCGTGGCCAAGCAAGAGCCACGCAACGGAAGCGGAGACGCCGAGCGCGACCGCGAGGGCGACATACGTCAGCGGAGGAACCAGAAGGTCCGCGGCAAGATCGAGCAACACGAGGTCGCCGCGCCCAAGCCCCCGGCGGAGCAGCGGCAGCGTGTGCCGTCGGGCGAGAGCCCATCGACCGCCTTCCCAGCGCTGCCGCTGGCTTCGCGACGCCGACTCCGAAGACACCATGTCGCCATAAACCCGCGCCTCGCCCGCATAGTGCACGCGATGACCTGCGAGACCGAGGCGGACGCCATACTCCACGTCCTCCACGACGGAGAAAGCCTCGTGCGGAACCTCTTCGAGCAGCGCAGTCGAGAACGCCATCCCGTTGCCACGAAGTCCAGCCGACACGCCGAGCCTCTCGCGAGCGCGCGAACGAACGTCATGAAATAGCGTGAAGGCGATGTGCATCAGCCGGGTGCGCCACGAAGCCTGTGGATTCGCAACGCAGTATTCCGCTTGCACCGCTCCCGCGCCAGCTCGCAGCCTGGCGTCGAACGCCAGAAGGAGGTTCGGGGTCACGCGCGTGTCGGCGTCGACGACGACGACGGCGTCGGCGGCTCGCCCCTCCAGCGAGCGCTCGAACGCCAGGGCGAGCGCGTAGCCCTTGCCGCGTCGGGATCGGATCGTCGCGCGTGATGACCGTCGCACCGGCGGCCGCGGCCCGTGCTCCCGTGTCGTCGACGCAGTTGTCGGCGACGACGATCACCCGACGCAGGGCGGGCGGGTAGTCGACCGCCAGGAGGCTTTCGACGGTGCTCGCGATCCCGATCGCTTCATCGTGGGCTGGAACGACGACGTCGAACCTCGTCCCGGGCGTGTCGGACGCAGACGACGCAGGACGGCGGCACTCCCGCGACAGGAGCGCGAGAGCCGCCAGATAACCTGCCCACGCCAGCACAGGCAACGACAGAACGACTAGCCCGACGCTGACCAGCATGCCCCAGAATAGCCAATTCTAGCGGGCCGCCACGCCGCGTACGTCACGGGGGATCGCTGCGACGAAGCCGCCGCACGCTGGGGCGGCTGGCATGCGGGCCGTCGAGCAAGGTGTTCACGTACTTGAGCAACTTGACGGCCGTGAAGGGCTTCTTCAAGAACGCATTCGCACCGACTTGCTCCGCCTGCGCCATGTCCTCGGGCGAGCCGCGATCGCTCATGACCAAGATGGGCACGAAGCGCAGCCTCATGTCCTTCTGCATGTGTTCGCACAGCTCGAAACCCGACTCGCGTGGCAGGGTCAGGTCGAGGCATACGAGGTGCGGTATGCGGGTAGCCATAAACTCCACCGCGCCGTGATAGTCCGCCGTCGTCTCGACGTGGAAGTCCTTGCCGCGCAAGATGCGCTCGATCGCGTCGCGTTCGGGCGGATGGTCTTCGACGACAAGCACAACGCGCTTCGTATCAACGCTCATCGTTTCCATGGGCTGCACACTTAGCTAGCGCCACGCCCCGAAAGCACAATGGGTACGGTCTTCAAAATCAGCTGGAAGTCTTGCGCGAGACTCCAGTGGTCGATGTACTGCATGTCCAGGTACATCCACTCCTCGAACGAAATTTCGTTCCGTCCGCTCACCTGCCAGACGCACGTCAGACCTGGTCGGACGGAGAGCCTGCGGCGCTGCCAGGCCTCGTACCGGGCGACCTCGGACGGAACCGGCGGACGGGGCCCGACGATGCTCATCTCGCCTCGAAGGACATTGAGCAGCTGGGGGAGCTCGTCGATGCTGAACTTTCGAATGAATCGCCCGACACGGGTGATGCGCGGATCGCCTCGCATCTTGAAGACCGGCCCGGCTTGCTCGTTCTGAGCCATGAGCTTGGCCTTGAGCTCCTCCGCGTTCGCCACCATCGAGCGGAACTTGAGCATGTGGAAGGGCTTGTCGTGCCGCCCCACCCGCAACTGCCGAAAGAGAACGGGCCCACGCGAGCTGAACCGGATGATGACGCCGACGGCAAGCAGCAGCGGCGAGAGCAGCAAGAGCGCCAGGAGAGACGCGACGATGTCGAAGAGCCGCTTGAACGCCGACTGCATCGGCTTGTGCCGGACGCTGAGGTAGTGAACGTACCCGTCGGCGATGGCGTTCTCGTGCGCCGGGCGAGCCCGCCCGAAGCGGAACCCGCAAGCCGGCAGGGCAAAGGGAATGCCGAAACGTTCGAGCACGCGGATGGCCGACTGCATCTCGGCACGCTGAGAGTCGCCGTTGCCCGCGATGCAGGACCTCGCTGACGACGTGCCTCTTGAGGACCTCCTCGAGGTCGCCTGCCGTGCCCAGCACCTCCGCGAGGAGGCGCGAGTGCAGCGCCTCGTCCGCGAATCGCAAGTACCCGACGACGCGGCGGTGGTCTTTGGCATCGCGGATCTCGAGGCCCGTGTGCCGACCGAGAGGCCCGATGCCGATCACCAGGATGTCCTCGACGGGCACCTCGCGGCGCCGTAGCCAGCTCGTCGTGAGCCGAAGCCAGAGAATCCATGGGACCGCCACGACGTTGAAGCGCGCGAGATCGCTGCCGGCGGCGTAGCGTGGAACGAACAAACGCAGAGCCGCCATCACGGCCAGCATGGCGCCGAGAAGAATCGCCGTCAGGGCAACGTCGCCGGCGATGCCGCGACCGTTCCAGACGTCGTAGTGACGCAGGCTTCGCCCGCCGACCGTCCATACGAGCATCGACCCGGCGGTCATGCCGAGGAAGACCATGTAATGCCACCCGGACTGCCCGGGCAAAAGGGTCGAGGCCGCTGCGGCAGCGGTCAGGATGATGCAATCGCCAATGAGGTTCAGGTTCTGCGCGGTCTGGTTGGACATAGTGCGACCCGTGGTCCCGTGGTCAAAAGAGCGCAAGGCGCGGGCGGACGGCTATACCGTCCGACAAGATAAGGGGTCTTCCTACGGTTAGTATTCCATGTGGTATCACAGCGACTGGTACTGTCCAGGTCCACCGCCGTCCGGTCACGTCGAATTTGCAGCGCGTTCGCTCAGCGCAAGAACCTTACGGTTTCATTGAACTATTGCTACCGCGGCGGGGTATCGAATCCGGCACGCTTCCGGCGCGTTTCGGGCGCTGTCCATCCGATCGGTCAGTCCTCCGGCGGGCCGAGCACTTTCATCAGAAGCTTCAAAGCGTCGGGCTCCAGCTGGATGAACTTGAGGCCCACGTCGAAGCGCGCAGGCGCGTCGGCTGCGAGTGGTTCGATCCACACCACCTCGGCCGTGTAGGTGACAGGGGGGACACCTGGCAGGAAGAACTCCATCTTGAGGAGCTCCCCGACCCGACGCGGCTCGTCGCTGAATATACGGATCCCGCCGAGGCTTACGTCGACCGGCTCGCGCTGGCGCGCCAGAAACTGCATGCCAGCCGGACGACAGTAAAGCGCCGCCCGTATCCGCCGGTCCTTTCGACGGTCCATTCCCGTGGCCCTCGCTATGGCAGCGTCGCTCACCGCGCACGACCAGGGCAAGGCTGAACTTGCTCCGCAATGGCACGAAACCCGCCGGATGGGAGTACAGTAACGGCCGCCTTCTCCCTGCCCTCTTGGGCTGCCCGATGGCTCTTGATGGCTGACCCTTCCACCGCGCTGCGCATCATCACCAGCCTGAGGCTGGGCGAGCGAGTCCTGTCCCGATGTGACGACGGCCTGCTCGGCGCCGAGTACGCGCTCTTCGAGGTCTCCGACATCGTGCTCCGCGCCACGGACCCCGTGACAGTCCGCGAGGTGGGATACATGACGACCGCGCGGGACGCATTGGATCGGCTCGTGCGTTCAGGCGTCACCCCAGAACTAGGGGAAGAGGCCGCTCGTTCGCTGTCGCCGGAAGCGGCTCTCTCGTTCGCGCGGGGGACGACCGCGCGCGGACTGGCCAAAAAGCTCGGCGCGCAAGAGCTCTTCGACGGCGCCATCTACAGCGCCACCAGCCAGCGTTACGAGGGCGCGTGGCTGGACTTGCGCGCGCTGACGACCGCGCTGGCCGTGCCGTCGGCGCCCGTAGCCCTTCAGGCGCTTCATCTGGCCGCCACGCTCGCCGAGGTATCGCCGACGACGCCGCTCCACATGTCGACCGCCACCGCAACCCGGGACCGTCGCCCCGGAGAGCGCACGCACCAACGTGTGGTGCTCGACATGGCTTCGGGGGTCCCGAGCGCCCTCCGCAGACTGGCGCCGCTCTCCCGGCCCATCGAGGTCGAACCAGGTCGCGATCGCATGCTGCGCCGAGCGTTGTTGGCCCGCGTCAGAGAGAGGCTCGCGCCGGACTCTTCACCGAGACACAAGGCGCACCTCGGGATGCTCGAGGGGGCCCTCGCGTCGAGGACGATGCCCCTCGGCCCTCTGGCCGATCCCGAGATGCGAGCGATCGAGCGGCTCTTGGCGAGCGGCAACGTCGAAGGCGTGACCGAGAGGCTCGATGAGCTCGAAGGCGCACGTGGACGACTGCCCGGTATCCGATACCTGCGCGCGCGCGCCGCGCTCCTTCGCGGCGAAGAGCCGCCACGTCACATCGCGCAGGCCTTGTCAGAGCTTGCGGACGAGGAGAAGGGCTTCCACGAAGCCGCCCTCGTGGCTGCACGAACCTGGCTGGCAGCGGGTGAAGACGCGCACGCCCGCTACTTCGCACGCAGACTCTTCGACGACCCTTCCGCCGGAGACAGCGAGCGCCTGGTGGCCCTCGAGATTCTCGAGGCGACGACGGCTACCGACCGATCGCAGCTGCCCCCGCCGACCTCCTCTTCGGGCCCCGACTCCTCCATGCCGCGAATCCCTCCCACGGCGAGGCTCCCGGCGTTCCCTTCCCTCGCCAACGTGCCACCACCTCTGGCGCTACCGCCCGGTCCTTCGCTCGTTCCTCCGCCCCGGTCGTCGCCGTCTTCCCCGCGACCCCCGCGTCCGTCGCGACCACCGTCGACCCGTCCAGTCGCTCCGCCAGCGACGCCTCGACCCCCTGCCCCGTCGCCTCCAGCGCCTCCGCCCGCGCCGCCCCCTTCGGCGGCACCTCGCCCGCCGACGACGCATCCTCCGGAGCCTCAGGCGCGGCCGCGACCGGCGGCGGCCGCACGCCGCTACGAACCAGAGCTCGTCGAATCGCTCTCCCTCCCCTTCGGTGCGAGCGAGTCGACGCTGGGCGTGAACGACTTGCCGGTCACGCCCCTTCAAGCGCGAATCGCCCTGACGCGGCTCGCGCGGGACCTCGCCCGCGACTACCGGCTCGCGTACGGCAAGACTCTCCGATGCAACGTCCTCGCGGTGGACGCGATGCAGCAGCACATGGCGCATCGCTTTCATGGTGCGCCCATCGCGGACCCTTCCGTCGCGTGGGAGCTTCGCCGCCACGGCGCGCTCCTCAGCGAGATCATCGCCCGCGCCATCGGCGGAACATGGGTCGACGTCGGCCCGAGCGAGCCCGGATACTGGGCGATGGTGGTTCCGCCCGCGACTCGCACATGGCCAATCGGCCGCGTGTACCGCTTCGTCGCGCTCGGACATCGCGAGCGCGACCTCGTCAGCTACTACCTCAATCTCGAGACCAGGGCTCGCTCCGCGGACACGTGACATGCGGCAGCCCCCGACCAGCGAACGCCCCGGACCTTCAGCGACGAAGACTCCGATGTTGCTTTGCAACGCCGGCTATTACGGAACGTTGGCCGCGGTGCGCTCCCTCGGACGCGCCGGCGTCCCCGTAGCGACGGTCGACCCTTCGTTCGTGACGCCCGCGCGCTACTCGCGATACGCGACCGAGCACATGCGCTGTCCGCCGTTCGAGGGTACCAACGCGTGGGCTCAATGGCTTCTCAAGCTCGGCGCATCCGGTCCGCGGCGGGCCATCTACGCCACAAGCGATGACGTCTCGTTTGGACTTGCCCTCCACCGCGACGCGCTGTGCTCGTCGTTCGCAATCTACCAGCCGGACCTCGACACGATGATGCGCATCCTCGACAAGGGCCAGTTGTTGGATCACGCTCGCGCCGTCGGGATCGACATGCCGGACACCTGGCTGCCGAGATCGCGGGGGGACGTCGAGCGACTCGCGCGCGAAGTGGACGGTCCGTTGCTCGTGAAACCGCGCACGCAGGTTTCCGCAAAGAATCATGCGAAAGGGGCCGTCTGCCGTCCGGGCGCCAAAGCCCTCCTCGAGGAGTACGATCGCTTCGTCGGAGACGGCGTCTTCGCCGGGGCGGAGATTGCCAGGCGGTTTCCCGAGGCCACGCAGCCGATGATCCAGCGCTACTATCCCGAGGCAACGGAGGCGATCTACTCCCTCTCGGGCTTTCGCGACGTATCGGGGAAACACTTTGCGCTCCTCGGCGCACACAAGGTATTGCAGCGTCCGCGGCGGCTCGGCATTGGCTTGTGTTTCGAGAGCGCTCCGGTCGACGCAGACCTGGCCGCGCGGGTAGCGAGCCTCTGCGAGCGCATCGGCTACTACGGAGTCTTCGAGCTCGAGTTCATCCGCCACGGCGATCGAGCGCTTCTCATCGATCTGAACGCGCGCTTCTACAACCAGATTGCGTTCGACCTGGCTCGCGGGATGGAGCTCGCCAGGCTCGCCTATGCGGGCGCTATGGGCGACGACGCTGAGGTCGCGCGGCTCATGGCAGCCGTCCCCGCGAACGGCGACGGACAGGGCCTCGCCTTCTGCAACCGATTCGGCTTCGAGGTGATGATCGGGGCGCAACGCCTCTTCGGGGCGATGTCGCGACAAGAGGCGGCGCGGTGGCACGAGTGGCGCACCCTTCCCGGTCGCAGGCTCGTCGACGCTGTGGCCGACGAAGACAATCCGTTCCCTTTCGCTTGCGAGATGACCCAGCAGATCTTGCACTACGTGCGTCACCCTCGCGCCTTCGTCAGGCAAGTGGGGCTCGGCGAATGACCGCCAGGCGTCAGAAAGGTATCGACCAGTGAGTCTCCAAGACACCGACGTGGCGATTGTCGGCGCAGGTCCTTACGGATTGTCGCTCGCCGCCCAGCTCCGCGACCGCAGAGTGACCTTCCGCATCTTCGGCCCACCGATGACGTTCTGGCTCGGAATGCCGGTCGGGGTAAACCTGAAGTCGCTGGCGTTCGCGACGAACATCTACGTCCCGGAGAGGGGACACACATTCCCGGAGTGGTGCCGCAAGCGAGGCCTCGAAGATTTCGAGCCGTGCACGATGCAGTCTTTCGCCGAATACGGGGTGACGATGCAGCGTCGCTTCGTGCCGGACCTCGAGCCAGAAGAAGTGACCCACGTGTCCGCGGCGGCCGGTGGATTCGAGGTCAG
This sequence comes from uncultured delta proteobacterium, assembly GCA_963847465.1. GTDB lineage: Bacteria > Myxococcota_A > Polyangia > Polyangiales > Polyangiaceae > Palsa-1150. The sequence continues at coordinate 254,032 of CAWKAF010000062.1, forward strand.
GCTCGCCAACGGGTTGCGAGTGAGCGCTCGGCGCGTGGTCTTCGCAACCGGGCTGTCCCATTTCGCGCACGTCCCGGCCGTCCTGCGGGGGCTGCCGCGCGAACTGGCGACTCATACGTTCTTCATTTCGGACTATTCGGCATTCCGGGGGAAGGAAGTGGCTGTGGTCGGCGCCGGCGCCTCCGCCATCGAGGCGGGCGCGCTCGTCCTCGAAGCCGGGGGTTCGTCCCAGGTGCTCGTACGCGAGGCGGAGGCCATCTTCCACGGCCGGGTAGACCGGGTACGCCCGCTTCTCCAGCGAATCCGCGGGCCGATGTCGGTGCTCGGCGCGGGGAGAAAGAACTGGCTCTTTCAAGAGCTCCCGCTAGCAGTCCACTTCTTGCCGGAGGCCCGCAGGGTGCGCCTCGTCCGCAGTTTCTTCGGTCCGGCGTCGCCCTGGTGGATCAAGGACCGCGTGCTCGGCAAGGTGCCAATCCACGTCCACAGCGAAGTCGTCTCCGCGCGTCCCGCGGGAAACCGTGTACAGCTCACCGTTCGTCACGAAGGTGGGGAGCGCATGCTCGAAGTCGACCACGTCATCGCAGGGACGGGGTACGACATCGAATCTGGCACGGCTGCCCTATCTGGATCCCGAGCTCCGTGGGCGCATGCGCCAAACAGAGAAGGCACCCGCACTGTCGATGACTTTCGAAACTTCGGTAAGCGGAATCCATTTCGTGGGACCCGCATCGGCGATGAGCTTCGGCCCGTTGTTCCGATTCGTGGCCGGGGCAGAGTTCTCCGCCCGGATGGTTGCCCGCCACATCGCGGGTCCGCTGGCAGAGATCACGACGCTCGCGAGGCGGCGGATGCCAAGCCTCTCTCGCCCTCTATGAGCTTCACGTCTTCAGTACGCTTCGTCCCCCGCGGCCTTCTGGGTGCTCGATAGGACAGCGCCCGGATTCTTGTCCGGGGTCGCCATCGCAGCCGGCGACGGAGCGGGAGCGCTGGCCGGAGGCGCATAGGGCATGAACGGAAGCGTGAAGGCGTTCTGCATGGACGGCACGCGCGGGAAGAGGAAGTTGGGCACGTGGGCCCAGTCGCCCAGCATGATGGTGGTGCCCGTGCCACCCAGGTGGGCCAGCGCGTCGTACGCGTGGACCATGACCTCCATCGGCGTGACGCCCGCCGTCTCGGCCTTGCGCTCTTCGGCGTGAGCCTTGGCCATCTGCCGGGTGGCCTCGGCATCGGCCTTCGCCTCGATGATCTTGCGCGTGGCGTCGGTCTCCGCTCGCATCCGCTCAATCTCGGCCTGCGCCTTGGTCACCTTCTTCTGCGTGTCCATCGCGGCCAGGTCCTGCTCCGCCTTGAATCGCGTGGTCTCGGCCTCTTTTGCCAGCTCGAGCTTCTGCTCTTCCGTCTCCGTCTGGAGCTCCAGAGTCTTCTGCGCCGCGTGAGTCTCGACCTCGAGCTTTTTCTGCGCGGCTTCGGCCGTAAACACCCTCTGCTTCTTCTCGGCCTCCCATGCGAGGGCCGCCTGCTGGCGCGAGGCTTCCTGCTCGCCGGCGATCTTCTGGCGGATCTTGTCGGCGATCTCTGGCGCGTAGTTGACTACCTCGAGCGTGACGCTCGAGATCTCGACGTGCCTTCCCGCCGTTCGCCGGCGCACCTCGGCCTCGACCTCGTTCTCAATGGACTCGTTCTTCTTCTGGAGCTCGGTGTACGAGTGCCGGGCGAAGACCCCTCGGCACGCGCTCCGAAACTCGGGTGCGATGACCTCGTCGTAGTAGTTCGGGCCTATCTCCGTATCGAGCTGGTAGAGCTCCGAGACGATGGGGCGGTAGATGACGCTGAGCTTCAGGTCGAGATCCAGACCCTCGGCGCTCTTGGTATGCACGTCCTCGCTGCGGGTCGAGAACGTCACGTCGAAGTCGTCGACGCGATTCGACGTGCACGTGAGAAAACAGAATCCCAGTTTGTACTTGCCTGGAGGGAGCACTTCGCGGCGCAGACCGCCACCGGTTGGTTCGAAGTAGAGCCCTCGATGGCCCGGTTCGACGGTCGTGGCTGCGCATCCGCTGGTACTCGCTGCCGCAGCGACGAGCGCCGCGCATGTCATCGCTATCCTTTTCATGTTTTTCTCCTATTCAAGGTTCACTCATCCGGACTCGGGAGGAGGCGGATCGAGCCTCACGCCTCCGCCGAGCCATCCAGCAAGGTCGCGCCCCACGCGCATCATGCATCGGTAGACGACGGGCGCCCCCTGTTCGGCCGACACCAGTCCGCCCTCGCGACACCCGAGTTGCGTTTGCCCGAGGTAGACGTTTCCGTTGCGCGTCCGGAGCGTCGCTCGCACGTCGAGCCCGACCACCACTCGCCCTCCGGCCTCAAGATCGGCGTCCGCCCCGGTCACTTCGACGAGCACGGTCCATCCACCGTGACGGGCCACGACGTGGTCGCGGTGCGCTTCCGCCCAAGGGACTGCCGCCGTCGATACCGCGATTCCGAGCGCGGACTCGAGCTCGCCATACACGATGTCCGAGCCGCGTACCGGGAGCGGATCGGGAACCGCGGTGCTGCGGCTGACTACCTCGAGCGGCGTGGCGTTAGCCGGAGTGGGGGTGATTGGGGGACCCGCCGTGCGGATTAGGGGCACGATGTGCGGTATTCCTCCGCACGCCGCGAGGAGTGCCACGAGGCTGGAGAGCGTGAGGCTCGCCTTTCTCATGAGACATGCGACAAGAGCAAGCGGCGAGCCACGCCCGCGAGGCGCGGGATCGCGCGTCAACACGTCGATTGCCGGGCGTTGCATGCACGGTGCACACGACGCGAAGGGGCGAAGCGTCCCGCAGTCAGGGCCGCTGGCAGCGCGCGAGGAGCGCGAGGAGCCACTGTCTTCGCCCGCCGGAGCTGCCCGCGAACGGCGAGGCATCGTCGACGACGGCACGTCTCACATCGGCAATCCCCGCGGAGTCGCCGAGCGCGCACGCGCATATCGCACGTTGCTTCAGCACCTCGCGGCCTATCCGGGCCGTCGGCAGACCCGACGCGATGGCCCGATCGAGCCACTCGGAGGCCCGCGCCCAGTCGTCGTGCCGTGCAAGGTTCTTCCCCGCGAGGTAGTCCGCGAGAGGCGTACCGTCCTCGCCTGCCCACAGGCCGAGAAAGAGCGCTCCCGACCACGCATCGGCCGGATGCCCCGGCTCGCCGATCAGTAGCGCGATGACAGCCTGCCGGGACGCCGGGTCGGCGACGCTGAGCGCCTTGACTTCCGCGGTGCGCGCCGCGTCTTCGTCCAAGGTTCGCGCCGCGATGGCCAGGTACGCCTGGGCGGCGGCCCGGTCGCGCCCGTGAAGCAGGTCGTCGTCCGCCAGCGCTTCTTCCGCGCGGTCCCGCCACGTCCGCGAGGCATGTTCGTCGGTCGCGATCCGGCTGAGCTCTGCCCGACCGCGGGCCGCGTCGCCGTATCGTGCGTCAATCCGGGCGCGATCGAGCCTCGCGTGCCAGTCGTGCGGGTCGCGCTCGATGGCGCTCGAATACGTGCTCGTAGCTTGCTCGAAGCGGTGCTCGTCCCTGCACTGGTCGGCCGCACGGTCCAGCGCGTCGATCACGTGAGGACACGTACGCGCCCAAACGCTTGGTCGCTCGAACTTGGCACGCGCGTACGCCAGCGCCTCCGGTGGCATCGCCAGCGTCCGCAGCCACGCGCGAAACGACAGGTCGAGTTCGCCCCAGCTCTGGCTCGCCAGTGTCTCGAGGGAGGCGCCGCCGTACCACGCCCGCACCGCCCCAGGGCCCCAGCCCACGATCACCCAGTCGACGAATGCGCCCGCCACCGTGTAGCTCTTGTCGGCGTTCTGTCCGAGAAAGCCGAGCGAGAAGATGCCTTTCGTGTCGGGGAGAATGCCGAGCTCCAGCATCGCACGCGCCCACTGGCCGTCCGTCAGTTCGTCGTCGTCGGGAGATGTCGCGACCGCAATCCCCTCGATGAGGCCGGGGTTGGGAAGCAGCCCGCCCATGGCGCCGGCGACCCGAAAGGGGCCACGCGCAAAGCTGCCTGCGACCACGTGGGCCACCTCGTGCCCGAGGACCGGGTGCGGATAGCCGGCGACCTGGATGTAGACCTCGCGGCGCCAGGGCTTCGCGATCGACGTGTCGGCCGCGCCCATGAGGCGTCGCTTCTGGTTCGCGTCGGCGAATACGTAGGCCGTCACGCGAGAGTCGAGGTGGACGCCAAGGCGGGTCTCGTCAGCAAGGACCTCTTCTTCGCAGTCACGGAGCAGCAGCGCGGCCTGATCCGTGAGGAGCGAGTCGGGATACACGACGTCGCACCTCGGGCCGGATGCGCGCCCCCCGAGAGCGCTCGCGATCGATCCCGCCGTTTGCCAGTGACCGAGCCGAGGCCCTTCCACAGCGAGCGCCAGGCTCAAAATTAGAAACGCAGCCCCCGCGACCGTGCGAGCGATCGTCCCTGCGCCTTTCGCCACGGCGTCTTGGCGCCCTCTCACCGCCGATGCGACGAGCGCTACGCCGGTAAGTGTGCAAAGCGACCCCGCCCGGTACGTCCAGAGCTCCGTCCGTACGTCGACGACCGTGTCGTAGAGCGTGCCGCTGAAGTATCCGAAGAATGGGTCGAAGGCGAAGATCATCGGCGAGCCATAGAAGCGCCCAACGCTGATGACGACGCCGGCAATAGGTCCCGCCAGCGCGAGCAGAACGCATGCGAGCCGCCGCCGCTTGCGCCCGCGACAAACCTGGCCGACCGCCGCGCCCCACACCCCCCCCATCACGCCGCCGACGCCCGCGGTGAGCAAGAAGAAGACCGACCCGCCCGACAGGTCGCACAGGCCGGTACGCAGTCCGTGCAAGAGAGCCGTGGCAAAGGCGACCGCCGCGAGAAGCGCGCCGGCGGCGATGCCACGCCCGACACAAGCCAGCGGGGGCACGTCGACGGCGGCGGAGAGCTCGAGGGCGACCGCCAGGGCGGCGGCGGACGGGACGACGAGCCCGCTCGCGAGCGACTGCTCGTAGCCGGGCCCACCGAAGAGAGGGAGAAAGCCGATCGCCCCGAGGACCGCAAAGACGATGACTGAGGCTCTCGCCGTCAGGTCTGCGCCTCGTGTTCGCCGTCCGTCTGCGGCTGTTGCGGGGGCTCGATGGGCGCGAGCGGCGGCTCGAGCACGAGGGGAAGAACCTGGTCGACGCGCTTGACCAGGTGAACCGTGAGCTCACCGCGGATGTTCATGGGCACGTCCTCGAGGTCGGACTCGTTGCGCGCGGGGACGAGCACGACGCGGATGCCGGCGCGATGAGCGGCGAGCAGCTTCTCCTTGATGCCCCCGACGGGGAGAACGCTCCCCCGGAGCGTGATTTCTCCCGTCATCGCGACGTCTTTCTTCACGGGACAGCGCAGCAGAAGCGACGCGACCGCGACGAACATCGTAATGCCGGCGCTCGGCCCGTCCTTGGGTGTGCCCCCCTTGGGGACGTGCACGTGGAGGTCCATCGACTTGAGGAACTGCGGGTCGAGCCCGAGCTCTTTCGCGCGGCTCCGGACGAAGGACACTGCCGTGGCGGCGCTCTCGCTCATCACGCTCCGGAGGTTGCCCGTCACGAGCACCTCTCCCTTTCCAGGCATCGTCGTCGCTTCGATGAAGAGGATGTCTCCACCCGACGGCGTCCACGCGAGCCCGGTCGCCACGCCCGGGGTGCTCGTCCGCTCGGCAAGATCCGGAAGGTGCCGCGGCGGGCCCAGGATCTTCTCGATGGCCTCGGCGTCCGCCACGAAGCGAAGGTCGACCTCGCCTTCGGCCATGCGCATGACGACGTGCCGGCACACCGCGCCAATCTCGCGCTCGAGGCCGCGCACCCCCGCCTCGCGCGTGTACGAGTCGATGACCCGTTCGAGCCCGTCGGGAAGGAAATCGAGGCGCTCATCGGTCAAGCCGTGGGCGCTCAGCTGCTTGGGGGCCAGGAATTCCGTGGCGATGCTCAGCTTCTCGGCACGCGTGTACCCGGGGCACTCGATCACTTCCATGCGATCCCAGAGGGCCGGCGGGATAGTGTCGGGGTTGTTCGCCGTGCAGAGGAACGTGACTTGCGAAAGGTCGAAGGGGACGTCGAGGTAGTGGTCCTGGAACGTGGAATTCTGCTCCGGATCGAGCACCTCGAGCAGGGCGGACGCGGGATCGCCGAGCATGTCCGCGCCCATCTTGTCGACCTCGTCGAGGACGAGGATGGGATTCTTGACGCCGACCTTTTTCATGCCCTGGATGATGCGTCCCGGCAGCGCGCCAACGTAGGTCCGGCGATGCCCGCGGACCTCCGCCTCGTCGCGGACGCCGCCGAGCGCGATGCGGTGGTAGCGACGCCCCATCGAGCGCGCGATCGACCGGCCGAGGGACGTCTTGCCGACGCCTGGCGGTCCGATGAAGCACAGGATTGGCCCCTTCTTGTCCGCGCGCAGCTTGCGCACGGCGATGTATTCGATGACGCGCTTCTTAATCTTCTCGAGACCGTAATGGTCTTCGTTCAGGCACCGTCGCGTTTCCTCGACTTCGATCCGGTCCGCCGTGGTCTTGCTCCACGGGAGGTCCGCTATCCACTCGAGGTACGTGCGCGTGACGTTGTATTCGGCAGACTGGGGCTGCATCCCCGCCATTCGGCCGAGCTGCTTTCGGACGAGCTTGCGAACCTCGTCGGGCAGGCCGGCGTTGCGGAGGCGCTCGCGAAGCTCGTCGACCTCGTCCTCGTCGCCGCCCTCGCCGAGCTCCTCCTTGATGGTGCGCATCTGCTGGCGGAGAATCTCCTCGCGCTGGGCCTTGCCCTCGTCGGCCATCATCGAGCTCACCTCCTTCTTCACGCGGAGGAGCTCGAGCTGCCGGTTGACGATGCCGAGGACGGCGCGAACGCGTGCCTTCGGGTCGAATGTCTCGAGGATCCTTTGCTTGTCCGCGACGCTCGCCTGTTCGGGGGCCAGGTTCGACGCGATGAGGTCGGCCAGGGCGCCGCTCTCGCGGACGTTGTCGAGGATGCCCGCGGTCTCGCGAGGGAGATTGGGCATGAGCGCGAGCACCTGACGCATCCCCTCGCGCAGGCTCGAGCCGAGGGCGTCGAGCTCGGCGTCGCGATCGAGCTCTTCGGGAACACGGCGGATCCGGGCGCGCATGTAGGGCTCGAGCACCGAGGGCTGCGCAATCCGGAACCGTGCGAGGCCGTGGAGCACGACCGAGTAGTTGCCCGGGCCTAGGCGGAGCACCTTCACGACACGGGCGACGGTGCCGATGCCGTAGAGGTCGTCGAAGCCCGGCTCGTCCACCTCGGCGTCGCGCTGGCTCACGATGCCGACGACAGCGCGCTCGTGGCCCACGAGGTCCTCGACGAGGCGAACGCTCCGCGGGCGACCGACGTTGATCGGCACCACGCTGGCCGGGAAGACCACGCTATTTCGGAGCGGAAGGATCGGCAAGAGCTCGGTGTCCGAGCCCGAACGCGCGTCGCTCATCATGCGTGGCTATAACATGCCATACCCCAGGGGTGCCGCGGGGGGCGAACGTGCACGCGATTTCGCGCGCCGGCTCAGGTAGCCTGAGGACAACCGAATGAACCTGCCCAAGCAGTCCTTCCTCGCACTCGCCGCCATAGGCTGGGCGGACGGGTCCCTGCAGCCAATCGAGGCCACCGGTCTCCTCCGTGCCGCCCGGGAGGCGGGCGTTGCCGGGGACGACTTCGCCGAGATCGAGCACGCCGTGACGAACAAGACGACCCTCGACACGGTCGACCTGTCCGACCTGGGTCCGTCGGACCAGGTGCTCACGTACGCGCTGGCGGCCTGGTTCGCGCAGCTGGATGGTGTGCTCTCCGCGAGCGAAAAGGGGCCGCTCGCGGACCTGGGCGACAGGCTCGGACTAGCGGCGCCTCTCCGCGTGCGAGCGGCCGCGGCGGCCAACGACATCGCTTGCTTGCCGGGAGGCGGCAGGCCGGAGCGCTACGATTTCCAGAAGCTGGCGGCGAGGCTGAAGGAGAAGTTGCCGCAGGTGAAGTGACGCGCTCGGCGCCGCGCCAAGTCAATCGTCCTCGGTGATCTCTTCGGCGGACCAGACGCGCTCGAAGGGAACCCCCGCGGACCGATACGACTGCCGCACTGATTCGGCGTCGGGGGCGTCGAAGATGCAGATGCGCCGCCTGCGATCCAGCGCGACGAAGCTGCGCACCCATCTCACGTCTCGCCCCTCGAGGCACGGGTCAAGCTTCGCCGCCGCGGCGTCGAGTTCGTCCTCGGTCGCGGGCGGGTCGAACACGTACTCGACGATCATTCGCGGCATGGTCTCATCCTCCATCTTGGGCGCGCTCAGGAAAGCGCTTGCTCGATCGACGCGCGCGCCTGTACGACCTCGTCACGAGCGCGCGCGCTGAGGGCGAACCGGCCCTCGGCCTCGGCGCCCACGGCCTCGACGTGACGTGCGGCCTCCGCGGGATCCCCCTCCGCGAGCGCCACGCGTGCGAGCACCGACCGGGCGAGCGCCACCTGCGACCGCCTACCGACGGCTTCCGCTGCGCGAAGCCCCTCCTCGGCGCGTACCCGCGCCGCCCCCAGCCTCGTGGCGCGCAGGTCGAACTGCGCCGTGGCGACGAGCACGTACGAGAGCATCCCCTTCGCGTCGATTTCCCGAAGGCGCGACGACGCGCGAGCGAGGTGCTCCTCGGCCCCTGGCACGCACGCGGCGACGCGCGCGAGGGCGTCAAGCGCGTCGGCGACCGGCCGCTCGCTGCCCTCGCCCATCTTCGCGGCGACCGGTGCGAGCTCGCGGCAGCGTGCGAGCGCCGCCGACGGGCGGTTGGCGTCGAGCTCGACCTGCGTCATGCGAATGAGGCAGTCGCACTCCGCCCAGCGGTCCTGCTCTCGCCGCGCAGCCACGAGGGCGCGCTCGAGCCGCGCGACCCCCCCCGATTCGTCACCGACGTAGAGCGCGAGGATCCCATGCCCCCATTCGTGCATGAGATCCCCACTGCAAGACTCTCCCACTGAGCCCCGGATGCGCTCCGCCTCGCCGAGCATCGCCTCCACGCGATCCATCTCGCGCTCGAGAAGCCCGAGGCATCTCGCGGTGAGACTCAGCTGCCGCGCGTGGGTCAGGGGATTGGCGGTCCGGCCCGCGTCGACGGCTCGTAGCGTGCTCTCGTGCGCGCCGAGCAGGTCGCCCGCGTCGTGTTGCAAGATCGACATCGTGTGAAACCCGGCCGACACGTCGCCCACGAGGCCCGCGTCCTGCGCCTCGAGCACCGCGCGCGTGAGCTCCCGCGAGAGCTCCTCCTTTCGCCGGAGCCACCGTCCCGACACGGCCTTCACCCGCAGCAGCGCGAGGTGGAGGGGCAAGCGTACCTCGCGCCGGAGCCTGGCCAAGTGAGGAGTCGCGATCTCCGCGACGCGCGCCGCCTCGTCGTTCGCGAAGAGTCGCAGGCACCGCTCGGAGGCGTCGAGGCACGCCCGCGCCGCAAGCTCGCTGTCGCCGCCGAGCGCCGCGTGGTGGGCGACGTCCCCGGCGAGCGCCGTATCGGTCCTGGCGAGCTCGCGGAGCGCGAGGGCGATGCGCAGGTGGACCCACCGACGGCGCGGCGCCGAGAGCTGGCGATACGCGCCCGCGCGGATGAGGTCGTGAACGAAGTCGTAGCCCACTCCCCCCGGCGTCTCCCGCGAGCGGAGGATGCCCCGCCGCTCGAGCTCCTCGAGCGCGTCGACGAGGTCGGGCTGCGGGAGCTCCGTCACCCGCTGAAGCATGTCGATGTCGAAGCCATGCCCGAGGGCGGCCGCCCACTGCACTAGCTCGTGCGCCCTCTCGTCGAGGCGCGCGAGTCGGTCGGTGATAAGACCGAGCAGGGAGCGCGAGAGCGGCGCCCCCCCCTGCGCGAGCGCGCGGGCCACTTCGAGGGCGAAGAGCGGATTGCCCGAGCTCTCGCGAACGACTCGCTCCGAGTCCACGGGTGCGTGGACGGCGCGTGCCAGCGCAGCGGTCGCGGCCGCGTCGAGCGGCGCCAGCTCGACCTCGTGAACACGTCCCTCGCGCTGCATCGCGCGCACGAGGCGCACCGCCGCCGGGTTCTCCGCGAGCTCCTCGACGCGCGCGCCGCACGCGAACAGGACGCTCGACGGCGCCACGGCACGCGCGACGAAGTGCAGGAGAGCGGCCGAAGCCTCGTCGAACCACTGGATGTCGTCTAGGAGCACCGCGACCGGCGCCCCCACCGCGAGGGTCGCGACGAGCCGCGCGACGGCGTCGAAGAGCAGCGCCTTGTCCGGGGTGCCTTCGCCCTCCGACTGCAACTCGGGGAGCAGCGGGGCGAGCTCGGCGCGGAGCGGTCCAGCCGCCTCCGCGATCGAGATCGACCGCAGCGCGTCGATCCAGGCGCCGTAGGGGCGGACCATCTCCGCCTCGAAGGCTCGCCCACGCAGCACCCGTCCACCCGCGGCCCGTATTCTCGTCGCGAGTTCCTCCAGCACGCGAGTCTTGCCGATGCCCGGCTCGCCGGTCACAAGGAGGGTCTTCTCCACACGCCCGAGGGTCGCCGCCTCGACGTGCGCGTCGAGATCGCGCAGCACTTCGTCGCGCCCGACGAGCGACGGCAGCGTCGGTGCCGCCTCGCCGGCGCCCTGCGCGGAGGGCGTAGGACCGGACGGCGAGCGGGCACGGGCCGCGATGAGCCGCGCCGACGGCTTCGCGCCAAGCTCGTTCGCGAGGATACGCCGGCAGGTCTCGTACTGCTGCTCTGCTTCCTGCTTTCGGCCGAGCTCCGTCAAGAGCCGCACGACCTGCGCGTGCGCCGCCTCGCTCAGGGGATCCACGCGGACGTGCTCGCGCGCATACGCAAGGGCCCCCTCCGGATCGTCCGTGCCTCGCTCGATCAGCGCGGTCAGAACCTGCGTCCGAAGCGACCGCGCCGCCTCGCGCTCGGACACGCACCACTCGTGCCAGAGGTACGCATCCGCCAGGTCGAGCCCCTCGAGCAGCTCCCCGCGGAAGCTCGCCGCGACGTCACGCAGCGCCTCGATCGACGCCCCCTTTGCGCCACCCTGCACGGCGGCGCGCGCCGCGAGCCAGTCGCACTGCACGTGCTTCGGCTCGAACGCGACGTGCTCTCGATCCGCGACGACGCGCTTCACGCCTACGCTATCGAGCAGCACGCGGATCTTGGTAAGGCTCCACCGGAGAGCCGCGCGGGGATCGTCGGGACCCTGCCACAGAAGGTCGCACAACCGCTCGCGCAGGTGCGGACTTCCCGTGGCCACGAGGTACCCGAGCAGCGCGCGCGTCTTCTTCGACGCGGGGAGCGCGAGCTTGCGCCCGCCCTCCACCACCTCCAGCTCGCCGAGCAGCCTGATTTCGAGCGTTTTCCCCAATGGCACCGCCCCCGCAGAGCGGACAATCATTCCTACGCCCTCCCCAACGATGGTTCAAACGGTACCCCCTCAGAGTGCACGGGTGCTGGACGGACAGCCCGCCCCGCGCGAACCTGGAGGTAACGGTCATGGCAATCGACGAAGCGAAGCTCAACGAGTTCATGGGTAAGGTCGTGGGAGATCTCGGATCGGCGATGAGCGGAGCCCTCGTCGTCATCGGCGACAAGTTGGGCCTTTACCGCGCGCTCGCGGCGGGCGGGCCCCAGACCCCCGCCGAGCTGGCGAAGCGCACCGAGACGGCCGAGCGCTACGTCAGCGAGTGGCTGAACGCCCAGGCTGCCGGCGGCTACGTCGCGTACGACCCGAAGACGGGAAAGTATACCCTGCCTCCGGAGCAGGCCTTTGCGCTCGCCGACGACGCGAGCCCCGCGGCCGTCGCGGGGGCGTTCATGGTCGTGCAGGCGATGTGGAACGCCGTGCAGAAGACGACCGAGAACTTCCGCTCCGGCGCGGGGCTCGAGTGGGGGCACCAACACCCGTGCCTGTTCGAGGGAACGGAGCGCTTCTTCCGCGCGGGCTACATCGGCAACCTCCTGAGCGCGTGGATCCCTGCACTCGACGGCGTGCAGGCGAAGCTCGAGCGCGGCGCGAAGGTGGCCGACGTCGGGTGCGGCCTGGGCGCGTCGACCATCCTGATGGCAAAGGCTTTCCCTCTCTCAAGGTTCCACGGCTTCGACTACCATCCGAAGTCGATCGAGCTCGCCCGCCAGCGGGCGAAGGAGGCAGGCGTGGCCGACCGCATCACGTTCGAGGTCGCGAAGGCGACCGACTTCCCGGGGGAAGGCTACGACCTCATCGCGCACTTCGACTGCCTGCACGATCTCGAGGACCCCGTGGGCGCTGCGAAGCGCGCGCGCCAGGCGATCGCGAAGGACGGCACCTGGCTCATCGTCGAGCCGTTCGCGAGCGACCGGCCGGAGGAGAACCACACGCCGGTCGGGCGCGTCTTCTACTCGGCGTCGACCGTTCTGTGCGTCCCCCACTCGCTGGCGCTTCACGGCCCAGCGCTCGGTGCGCAAGCCGGCGAGACCCGGCTTCGCAAGGTCGCGTCGGAGGGCGGCGGCTTCGCGCGCTTCCGCCGGGCGACGCAGACGCCCTTCAACCTCATCTTCGAGGCACGCCCGTGATGCACGACCGAACCTTCGAGGACAACCGAGAGGCCATCGAGGCGTGGAACACTGTCCTCTTCGACAAGTTCGTGAGGTTCCGCGAGGTCCTCACACGGGGGCTAGGCGCGCACGGTGACGCTCTGCTCGAGCGTCACCCGGTGCGCGAAGGGAGCCGCGTCCTCGACGTCGGGTGCGGCTTCGGCGACACCACGCTCAGGATCGCGCGCGCCGCAGGGGCACGAGGATCGTGCACGGGGGTCGATGCAGCGGCGCGCTTCATCGAGGTTGCGCGGCGCGAGGGCGAGGGGGTGAATAACGCCCATTTCTCCGTCGCCGACGTCGAGACCGACACGCTCGGCGGCACCTACGATCGCGCGTTTTCGCGCTTCGGCACGATGTTCTTCGCGGCGCCTGTTCGTGCGCTGAAGAGCGTGCGCCGCTCGCTTACGCCCGGCGGCGAGCTGACCATCGTGGTGTGGAGGCGCAAGGACGAAAACCCGCTCTTCTACGACCCCGAGCAGCGCGTGCTCGAGCTCGTCCAGGTGCCGGAGAAGACGGACGAGCCGACCTGCGGTCCGGGGCCCTTCTCGCAGGCGAGCCCCGACGTACTCAGCGCGCAGCTCCGCGCGGCGGGCTTCGATCGCATCACGTTCGAGCGCTTCGATGCCGACGTCCGGGTCGGCGCGAACGTGGAGCTCGCCGTCGAGTTCGCGATGGCGCTCGGCCCGGCGGGCGAGGTGATGAGGCTCGCGGGCGAGGAGGGGCTGCGCCGCAAGCCCGAAGTGGTCGCGTCGCTGCGCACGCTGCTGGAGCCCCTCTCGCGTCCCGAAGGGGTGTATGCAGCGTCGAGCTCGTGGCTGGTCAGCGCTCGGGCGTGCTGAAGGCTCAGGGTGATCCTGGTGACTCTTCCACCAAGAAAATCGCCTGGGCGCGTGCAATGGGGCGCGACCGGTCCTCTTGCCACGCTTCCACACCGACATTGACGATCCGCCTGCCCTGCTTCGTGAAGACGCCTTTCGCGAAGGTGTCCACCGGACGCCCGGAACGAAGGAAGTCGACCGTGATGGTCACGATCTTCGGCAAAGCGGTCGTCTCGGACTCCCAGAGGGCCTGCATGATCGCGGTCGACTCGAGCAGGGCGCCGATGGCGCCTCCGTGAAGCGCGGGGAGGCTCGCGTTGCCGATGAGAGGGTCGGAGTACGTCATCTTTCCGACGAGCTCGCCGGACGTGGCGTCTGCCGAGATCCCGAGGAAGCGCAAGTACGGGATCGCCGCGACGAGGACCGAGACGTCGCCCGTCTCCTTGGCCAGGCGCACGAAGTCCCCCACTGTGCTCACGGGGTGCCTCCCCGGGCGCCGAGCGCACGCCCGCGAAACAACATGAACGTACCGTTGGCCACCGCGACCAGATCGCTCTCGCCCTGCTCGCTCAGCGGGTGAAAGGCCTCGCAGCGGACGAAGGCGACGCTCCGGGTCACCTTGAAGCATTCGGCGCGCCCGTGGACCTCCTTTGCCGGCGTGGCAGGCCGCAGATAGTCGATGCGGAGATCGAGCGTCGCGACCGGGAATGCCTGGCCGAGCTTGACGTAGACCGATAGCCCGCACGCCGCGTCGAGGAGAGCGGTGATCGCCCCGCCGTGGATGACGCCCGTCAGCGGGTTGCCCACCAGCTTCTCGTCGTACGGCAGGCCCAGCGTGACTCGCCCATCGGTCAGAGACACGAAGCGGATGCCAAGAGCCTGGTTGTGCGGCACGAAGCGCGCGACGTTCTCGAGCAGGCTCGCGACCGGCACGAAATCGGCGACCATCCGTCAGTCATAGCCAAGGAATCAGGCCCTTGCTGCTAACATTTGGCGATGCAGTCGGGGCAGCCGAGTCGCACGGCCCTAGGGGCCGCCGCGCTTCGCGCCGCTCACCAGGTTCTGGAGCAGGGCCGTATTTTTGCCGACCCCCTGGCGCTGCGCATCCTCGGGCCGGATGCCGAGTCCCTCGTCCGTGAGGCTGGGGACGATCCAGCCCGCCGGAGATTGCGCCTGTTCATCGCGGTGAGGAGCCGCTTCGCCGAAGATGCTTTGACCGCGTCGATCGCGCGCGGCGTTCGTCAGCTCGTCGTGCTGGGCGCGGGCCTCGATACCTATGCCTACCGGACCTCCCTCGGGGATCGGCTTCGCGTCTTCGAGGTCGACCACCCTGCCACTCAAGCCTGGAAGCGCGAGCGGTTGACCGAATCGGCGATTCCGTTACCGAGCGCCCTCACCTTCGCGCCCGTCGACTTCGAACGCGAGACCCTGGCCGACGGCCTGGCCAAGGCCGGCTTCAATCCTTCCGTGCAGACGTTTTTCACCTGGCTCGGCGTCGTACCCTATCTGTCGGAGGACGCGGTCTTCTCGACCCTGCGGTTCATCGCGAGCCTCTCGGGCGGTGCCCACGTCGTCTTCGACTATGCGAACCCTCCCGCCGAGCACGAGGGATGGGCTGACCACGGCGCGCTCGCGGCTCGCGTCGCGGCCGTCGGCGAGGCCTTCAAGAGCTACTTCGACTCCGATGTCCTCTCGACCAGCCTCACGGCCCTCGGCTTCCGCGGAATCGAAGACCTGGGCCCCGCGCAAATTGCCTCGCGCTACTTCCCGAAGCGTCCTGGGCCTGCTCGGAGCCGGGGCGGTCATATCGTGCGTGCGACGACGGGTGGTTAGTCGCCTCCTCTCTTGCCTCTTCTTCGCCTCGGCGTGCCTTCTGTCGAGGGAGGCGAGCGCGCACGCCGTCGGGCTCTCCCGCGGCGATTACGAGGTGTCGGGCCGCGTCGTCAAGGCGCTCTACGTCTTCTCGGGTGCCGAGCTGACGACTGCCGGGCTGGGCGTGGCCGATGCGCTCGTCGAGCACGGCGTCGTCGACGCCACCATCGTGAGGGCGGATGGCTCAAGGTGCGCGCCCCGGCTCGATTCGGTCGAGGTGGGGGCGGGCGACGCCGTCCAGATTCGTGCCACCTTCTCGTGCGACTCCGCCGCCCACGAGCTGGCGATCGACTGTCGATTCGTCGATGCGCTCCCGGCCGGCCATCGGCACATCGCAACGGTGTTCGTCGGGGATCGAGAGCAATCGTTCATCCTCGTGCACGACAGGCCCATGATCGAGCTCGACGTCGGCGCCGTCGCTCGGCCGAAGACCACCTTTGGCGCCATGCTGTGGACGGGAGTCCGGCATATCTGGACAGGCTATGACCATCTCGCCTTCCTCCTTGGCCTTCTTCTCCTGGGGGGCCGCGCGCGCTCGCTCGTCGGCGTGGTCTCGGCGTTCACGGTGGCCCACTCGATCACGCTCGGCCTCGCCGTCCTTCATTTCGTGTCGCCGCACCCATCAATCGTCGAGCCTGGAATCGCGCTGTCGATAGCGTACGTCGGGTTCGAAAACCTCTACGCCCCGGATCCCGCGAAGCGCTGGCGCATCGCCTTTCCCTTCGGCTTGCTCCACGGGCTCGGCTTCGCATCGGCGCTCACGGAGCTAGACCTGCCTCGGGAGCGCATCGCGGGTGCGCTCCTTTCCTTCAACCTCGGGGTGGAGCTGGGCCAGCTGGCCGTGCTCGCCGGGGTGCTCCCGGTGATCCTCTGGGCCCGCCGTTACCCGACCTTTCGAACCTCCGGCGTCCGGATCCTGAGCGCCGCGCTCTCCGTCGCCGGTTGCGCATGGTTCGTCTCGCGCGTAATCGCGCTGACCTAGAAGCCCGTCGCCACAATCGCCCCGCCGCCGCCCACCATCGGAGCCGGCGCGATCACCCATCCCGTGTTTGCTCCACCTCGGGGGGCGGTCAGGTAGAGGACCAAACCGGCCGCCACGGCGACGCCGCCGAGCACGAAAGCCACGGTCAATCCCGTCGCTGCGCTCGAGGCGTCCTGCCGCAGCGCGAGCCCTGTGGAATTGCACTGATCGTTCGCTCCACACGGCCCGTTGTTCGACTGGTTCAGCTTCGACTTGGCGTTGAGACCGAGCACGGTGCCGACGCCCAGACCGATGACCCCCGCAGCCCCGACGCCGATGCCAATCCATCGCCGGGTGGCACCCGGGTCGTCGGTATAAGAGGCGGCTCGCTCGGGAGCCGGCTCGGGGGCGACGGCGGCAGGCGGAGAGGGAGCAGGAGGAGGCGTAGGAGTCGGCGATGCGGCGGGCGGAGCGACCTCGCGAGACGCCGGAGCGGCTGCGGCCGTCTCGTCGAGGCTATCGATCCGGACGACCGCCGTCGGGTTGTCGGGCCCGAGCCGTGTGCTGATCGTGCGCGGTGTGTGGCCGGGCGCCATCACGACCACCACCCGATCGCCCGGGTCGAGGGCCATCGCGAGCCCCCACTCCTCCGGAGGAATGGACGCGCCGTCGAGGAGCACCTGAAGCCCCGTGCGCGGCACTGTCGGGCCCACTGCAATCGTCAGGCGATTGAGCTTGGGCTCGATCGCCTGGGCACGGGCGCGTGCTACCTCCGCCCGCTTGTCGTTGCGCTCACGTGCGAGCCCCTCGGCGCTCCGGAACTCGGACCAGGCACTCGCGAGCCGCCCAATCCGTTCATAACAGTCAGCCAGGTACAGCGTTATCCCGAGCCCAGGGACCAGGCGATTGCTCTCGGCGAACTTCGCGCACGCGTCCGCGTATTGCCCGCCCTCGAGCAGCGCCTTCGCCGCGTTGAAGAGCGCGTCGGCACGAGCCACGTCGCCACCCGCTTGAGCCAACGCCGCCGAGGGGGACGCAAGTGCGACGACGACGACGGTCAGCGTGAGCGCGCAGCGCATCGGAACGGCCAACGACAAAGGTACCACGGGCTAGGGAGCGTGGTAGAGCATCTGGCGAATGCGGCCCCGCTTCTTTGGCGCATCGCTCCAGCTTGCCGCACTCGGCGCCCTCCACTCCTCCGGGTGCGCCGCCACGCACGCGGGTGACCCGCAATCGGTGCTGGTCGCCTATGCGCGCGCCCTCGAGGACGGCCGGGCCGACGACGCGTACCGGTACCTCTCCGACGACGCGCGACGAGGCATCTCGCTCGACGCCTTCCGCCGCATGGTGAAGGACGACCCTGACGGGGTGAAGGAGATCGGCCGTTCGCTCGAGCGACCGACTGCGCCCGCGCAGGTCACCGCGACCGTCACGAGCCCGAGCGGGCAGGAGCTGCGCCTGGTCCTCGAAGACGGCCGCTGGCACGTCGACGCGTCGACGATCGACCTGTATGCGCAGGACACTCCGCGCCACGCCGTCCAGGGCTTCGTCCGGGCCCTCGAGCGCAAGCGCTATGAGGTCGTCATGCGCTACGTCCCGGACGCCCACAAGGAGGGGCTAGACCCCGCCAACCTGAAGGCCGCGTGGGAAGGGCACGAGAAGGACGAGATCCAGCAGGTGATCGCCGCCCTCAAGCAAGCCCTCCCCACAGCGACCATCGAGGAGACCGGCGAACGCGCCACGATGGCCTACGGCGCAGGGTCGATGCAGCTCGTCCGCGAGCACGGGCTCTGGAAGATCGAGAACTTCGACTGATCGCCGGGACTCCAGTCGCCGGGGCTAGATGGAAAGCGGCGCCCGCTCTCCCGTACGCATCCGAATCGCCTCCTCGACGAACTCGACGAAGATGCTTCCGTCGCCGACGGCGCCGGTACAGGCAACCTGCGTGATCGCCCGGATGACGGCGTCTACATCGCCATCGGCGCCATACCATTCGAGAAGCACCTTCGGCACGAAGTGCACCGGGTACGCTCCGCCTCGAAAGAAAGCCTGATATTCGCCCGCGCCCGATCCCCTCACTGGGATGACCGTGAGGCCGCGGATTCCAATCAGGAGCAGCCGCTCGACGACCGCCTGAAGGCGCTCTTCTCGAATGATGGCTTGCACCTTCTGCATCGCCCTGTCCCCCATCCTGTGGCGCAATCATTTCGCCGCGGTTTCGCATGCGACGGCTCGCGAACGGACGTTCAGCCATCTCCCCTTGTTTCGCGAAAAGAGAAGAAGCGATGCAGTGGACGTTCCGAAGACATCCACTCGAAACAGACCGCAAGTAAAAAAAACGTAAAGACGTCTCCGTCTTCCAACCCACCCGCAGCTTGCGGGCAAACGTGAGGGAAACCGATGCTGCAAAGAATCAAGGAACGCTGGCGGCAGAAGGAGTACCGCCGCTACTTTGGTCTCGTCCTGGGCGCCAAAATTGTCGGCGTGTTGCTGTGCTTGGCCATCATAAAGGGCGTCACGTTCTTCGTCTTCACTCCCGCGTTCGCTGACGATGCGGCGGCGGCACCGCCTCCGGCCTACATCAATCCGATCAATACGATGTGGACCGTCATCGCGGCCTTCCTCGTGTTCTTCATGCAGGCCGGCTTCATGTTTCTCGAGGCAGGCTTCGCTCGTACACGCGAAACGGTCAACGTAATCCTCGAAGGCATCGTCGACACGTGCCTCTGCGGAGTCCTCTTCTACGCATGGGGCTTCGCCTTCATGTTCGGCCATGGGAACGGCTTCATCGGTTACCACTGGTTCTTCTTGCAGGGCGTTCCGGAGACCTACGAGGGCACGGGCGTCGCATTCCTTGCGTACTGGCTCTTCCAGTACGCCTTCGCCGATACGTGCAGCACCATCACCTCCGGCGCCATGGTCGGCCGCACCGGTTTCGTGGGCGACCTCATCTACAGCTTCATCGTCAGCGGCTTCATCTACCCGATCATCGGTCACTGGGCGTGGGGTCCGGACGGGTGGCTCACCACCATTACTCCGATCGCGTTCCACGACTTCGCCGGGTCCACCGTCGTTCATACCATCGGCGGGTTTATCTCTCTCGCAGGCGCTATCGTTCTCGGTCCCCGTATCGGTCGCAAGTTCAAGCGCGACGGCGGCGGCCCGATGCCTGGTCACAACATGGCCATTGCCGCCGTCGGCGGCGTCATTCTCTGGTTCGGATGGTACGGGTTCAATCCCGGCAGCACACTTTCCGCCATGGACGCGGTTGGTTGCGGTCGGGTCGCGGCGAACACGACGCTAGCCGCTTGCGCCGGCGGGTTGAGCGCCATGTTCTGGCTGTACCCCCGAAACAAGGTCTGGGATTGCGGCATCACCGTGAACGGCTTCCTCGCCGGTCTCGTCGCGATCACTTGCCCGTGTTACTGGGTGTCGCCTACCGGCGCCATCATCCTCGGTGCGGTTGCTGGCGTCGTCTGCGCCTACGGCGTTGACCTGATGGAATGGCTGCGCATCGACGACCCGGTCGGTGCATGGCCGGTCCATGGTGCTTGCGGAATCTGGGGAACGTTGAGCCTCGGGTTGCTCGCCTGCGGCAAATACGGTGCGTCTGGGCCCACAGGTGCGGATGACTCTTCGCCGGTCACAGGACTGTTCTACGGGGGCGGAACGAAGCTACTCGTCGCGCAGCTCATCGGTAGCGCCAGCATAACGGCCGCGACGTTCGGCTTCTCGCTGGTCATGTTTTACCTCATCAAAATGACCGGTACGCTTCGCGTCTCGAAGGAGGGCGAGCTGGAGGGCCTCGACCTGCACGAGCACGGCGGTACCGCCTATCCGGAGCTTTGGGGCTCTGGCGGCGGATCCATGTCGTCGTCGTCGGGTGGAATGGAGGTGGGTGGGTCAACGGCCGCCGCGGAATAACACTCACTGCCGCAGAGGGTTTCGCCATGAAGATGATTCTCGCGTTTATCAGGCCGCACAAGATCGACGACGTGAAGGCTGCCCTGTCGGAAGTGGGCATTCAGGGGATGTCCGTCTCCGAAATAAAAGGCTTCGGGCGCACCAAGGGAAAAGCGGAGGTGTTCCGCGGATCCGCCTACCAAGTCGATTTCGTTCCAAAGCTCCGGATCGAAGTGGTGGTGCCGGAGCAACACGTGCAGCAAGTGCTCGATTCGCTCGAGCGGAGCGCGAAGACCGGCAAGATCGGCGACGGCAAGGTCTTCGTGCTCTCTGTCGAAGACGCGATGCGCATCCGGACCGGCGAGAAGGGCGAAGCCGCTATCTGAAGAAAGCCGGTTCTCCCACCACCGCCTCGACTGGGCCCATCACACGAACAGCCTGACCTGGGGGGGTCAGGTCTCCAGCACCGCCACGACGGGCGCATGGTCGCTCGTCCCGACGTCAGCCAGCACTTTGCACTCGGTGGCCTTCATGCCGGGGCGCGCGCTCACGAGCACGTAGTCGATGCGCCAGCCCTGATTCTTTTGACGCATGCTCCGCCACGGCGGCCACCAGGTGAAGAGAGCGTCGTTCGTCGGGTCGAGCACGCGCCCGACGTCGTCGAGGTCGCACGCGAGCACTCGCTCGAAGAGTGCGCGCTCGTCGGGGCGCTGGCCCACGGCGCCCGGTTTGCGTTCCTTTGCGTAGACATCCATGTCGGTGCGCGCGACGTTGAGATCGCCGCAGAGGACGAGCCTGCCGCCCGCGGCGTGTATCCCGTCGACGTACCCGCGCATCGCCTCGAGGAACTTCAGCTTCGCGGGATAGTCCTTGCCGCCGTTGGGAACGTAGACGCTCGCGAAGACGACTCCGCTCGCCGCCTTCGCATGGACGACGCGGTTCTCTACATCGAACTCCGGATGACCAAATTCCGGCCGTGTTGTGAATACGTCCTTGCGCAAGTGCAAAGACACGCCGCTGTAACCTTTGGGTCCGCCGTGCCAGTAGTTCCAGTATTCGGGCAGCATCGTGAGGGATTCCCCGAGCTGTTCGGGCGTCGCCTTGATCTCCTGCAAGCAGACGACCTCCGGCCGGTCGCGCCGCATCCATTCGACGAGTTGGCTTTCTCTCGCCCGGATTCCGTTGACGTTCCACGTCGCGACCTTCACGTGTCGTTTCGCTCCCTTCTTGC
This sequence comes from uncultured delta proteobacterium, assembly GCA_963847465.1. Classification (GTDB taxonomy): domain Bacteria; phylum Myxococcota_A; class Polyangia; order Polyangiales; family Polyangiaceae; genus Palsa-1150. The sequence goes on from CAWKAF010000062.1 coordinate 275,402, forward strand.
GCCAGCCCGTCGCAAAAATGTAGTACACAAAGCCGCATGTTTCTGGGCTTTCGGCGTGCATCCGCGGTCGCCCTGGCGGCTTCCGTCGTCATCGGCGGATGCGGCCCGAACACCTCGGGCATTCAGGGCATCTCGTGCAGCGCAGACAGCGATTGCAACAGCGGTCTGTCGTGCCTCAACTCCCTCGTGGAAGCGGACGCGGGAGAAGATGCCGGGTGCACCTCGATCGGGAGCCAGTGCTTGCAGCCATGCCACACCAATTCGGACTGCACGGAGCAAGGCTACTTCTGCTTCACTGCGTGCGGGGGTACGCCCGCTTGCCTGCCCGTCGTGCCCGGGATGGATGCCGCCGTGGACGCCGTGCTCGGCGCGCCGTCCGACGGCGCAAGCGATGCCCCCATCGACGTCGCGTCGCAGTGACCGGACGAACTGGGGTGCGATCCGGCGCGCGGTGAGCTAGTTTGCGCTGCCGCGGAGCTCCCATGCGCGCACCCCCCGCCACCCTCCTCCTCGTCCTCTGTCTCGCCGGCTGCATGCTTTCGCCCATCCCGGACACACGTACTCCCGTGGATCGCGCGCACGATGTCGAGCCGCACTGCAGGAACTTCATCGATGGCGCGAACGCCCAGCTCTACTCTCCGGAAGCCGTGGACCGGGTGGACCCCGCGTACTCGTACGTGGCCACGGGGAACGATCGCCGGGCCAACCTTCGCGGGGCCGCGATCCACGTCCGTCCGCTGCCAGGTCTGTCGCCGGAGTCGATGACACGGAGCCTCGAGTGCCACCAGGCATCGATCACCCTCGGCGGCGCCCCCGCGAGCGCGGACGATCCTTACGTTCTCCCGGGCCGATGGCTGGATCTCGACGTCTCCTCCGAAGGCGACGGTTTCGTCGCCTACGCGCGCATCAATTCGATCGCCGATGCGCGGGAGGTGCTCGACCGCGCGCGCCGATTCGCATCGGCCCGATCAGTACCGGCGAGCAAGTAGCTTCGGCAGCGTGATCTCGGGCGGCCTGACGTACGCCGGCTCGAGCGTGGCCAGGTCGTCCGGCGCACGCGTCAACGCGATGCGCCCGATCGCGGACGCGAGCGGCATGTCGTGGGGCGGCTCGACGACGAGAGAGAATCGCGGGCCAAGTGAGGACCAGTCGACGTCGCACGCCGCATCACCCGCGACGACGATGGACCCCAGCGGATGGACCCCGGCGACCCGCGCGGCGACCTCCCCCATTCTCATGTGACACGGCTCGAGCACGAGCACGCCGTCTCGCGTGGCCTGAACGAACGCCTCGCCCTTCCCGGCCGGAATCAAGGCGACTACCAGGTCCAACCCACTTCCGAGCCCGTGCGCCACCGCGTCGAGCGACGTCACGCCCACGAGGTCCGCCCCCGTTGCGATCGCGATCCCTTTGGCCGTCGCCACGCTGACCCTGACGCCCGTGAAGCTGCCGGGGCCCACGCCCACACCCCAGCGCTCGACATCGCGTGGATCCCAACCCATGCGGGCGAAGAGGGCGCTGACCATCGGCAGGAGCAACTCCCCGTGCGTGTTCGACACGCGCACGGCGTCCTCGGCGACGAGGCATCCGTCCTCGAAGAGCGCGACGGACCCCAGCGCCGTGGACGTGTCGATCGCCGCCAGACGCCGCGGCCGCGTCACGGGTCCCCCACCGCCTCAGGAAGGTCGCCCATCGACGGTGGCTCCCCATTGAACGGCAGGACGAAGTGAAACGACGCCCCCCCGGAAGGCCGGTTCTCGCACCAGATCCGGCCGCCGTGAACCAGGATGATGCCCTGGCAGATGGTGAGGCCGATGCCCATGCCGCCCCCGGTCGAGTCGCGGTGGAACTTCTCGAAGACCTGGCCTTCCTTTCCGGGCGGCACTCCGGGGCCAGAGTCGTCCACCTGGACCTCTACCCCGCCGTCGACGCGGCGCGCGCTGACTTCGATGGCAGCATCCGGCGGCGTATGCTTGACGGCGTTCTCGACGAGGTTGATGAGCACCTGCTCCAAGAGCGACCCGTCGAACGGAGCAAGCGAGGCCTCGACGGGGATGCGCACCTTGACGGGCCGACCTTGGAGTGGTTCGTCGAGGCGGTTGAGCGCGACCCCCACCACCTCCTCGAGCGGCTGCCACTCCTTGCGCGCGCGCATCACACCGGCCTCCAGCGACGTCATGTCGAGCAGGTTGCGAACCAGCCGGTTCAGCCGGCTGGCCTCGTTGGAGATGGTCTGCAGGTATTCCCGACGTCGCGCCTTGGGGAGTGCATCGTCGCCATCCAGGAGGGCGGTCGCCGCGCCCATCACCACCGCGAGCGGAGTGCGCAGGTCGTGGGACACCGAGCTGAGCACGGCATTGCGCAGTCGCTCCGTCTGGGCCTCGCGCTCCCGTTGGCGCACTGCCGCCTCGCTCCGCCGGATGCCCTCGGTCAGATTGCTGATTACGAGGGCGACCATCAGCATGATGACCATCGTGAGAACGAAGTGCTCGTTGACGGCAAAACTGAAGTACGGGACCGTGAAGAAGTAGTCAAACGTGGCCACACTGAGCGCACTCGCCAGGAGGGAGGGCGCGTACCCGAAGCGCATGGCGATGACGACCACACCAAGCAGGTAAAGCATCACGATGTCCGCCAGCCCACCGCGGAGCGCGAACCACGCTATGGCCGTCACGAGCGCGACCATCGCGGGCCCGGCGATGAGTCCCAGCCAAAGCGAAGGCCGGGCTCGCGCACCTTCCACGGGCCGCGTCGCCCGAGCTCGTTGCATCGGCTCGTCCATCTAGCCCAGTTTGAGCCGGTAGCCGCCCCCGGCTTCCGGAAGCAAGTGGACCGGCCGCGCTGGATCTCTCTCGATCTTCTGCTTCAGCCGCCTCATGTGCGCGTGCAGATCTGGGGTGCGGGGCATCTTGCCTCTCCCCCGGACGGACGCCAGGATCTGGGCCTCGGTCATCGGAGCCCCTGCGCGACGCGCCAGTGCGAGGAGCACCTTGCACTCGATCGGCGTCAGGTGAATCTCCCTACCATGGACGAAGACCGACCGCCGCTCGCGATCGATCCTCAGCCCCTCGATGCCCGGCTCGTAGGTGCGCCGCTGTCTCCGCTGCCGCAACCAGACGCGCATGCGGGCGACGAGGTCCGGCGTCGCGACCGGCTTGGCGACGTAGTCGTTGGCCCCGGCGTCGAGCAGCGCCGTCCTCATGCGATTCTTCGACCGCGCCAGGAGGACCAGGATGGGCGCCGAGGTCCACTCGCGAAGCTGCGTCGTGATGCCCACGGCATCGACGCCCCGCGGACCCGAATCGAGAAGCACGAGGTCCGGCTCGTGCCTCACCGCACGCGCTAGAGCCTCGGTATCCACGCCTGCGCGAAGGCATCGGAATCCATGAGTCGCAAGCGCCGAGACGAGCAAACGCTTCCCGGGTTCCTCGTCGACGAGCAGCACCAGCGGCTGCACGCCGGCTCCTTTGCTCGTCAAACTCGGAGGCATTCGCGGGGCCATGCTCGTTATTGCAAACCTCGGCCGGGTGTACAGCGCTCCCTGATCAAAATGACCTAAAATTTCTTCGACCGTCACCCATCGCCCCTCCGGGCTCATCCTGCCACCTTTGCTACTCCTTTATGCGTGCAGCTTTATCTCGCATCGCCTCGCGCGGCATGTGGTGGTAGAGGCACACGGGTGGGCGGCACACGGCATCGCGACCCGCGTCCGATGGAAGCGGAGCGCAGCGACTCGGCGCGGGGGGTGATGCCCCTCATCCTGGTCGTCGAGGACGACCGGCGAATGCGCGCTTACCTTCGCGCGACGCTCTCGGACCAGCGATTCCGCATCGCCGAGGCGGAAACGGGCGCCGAGGCCCTGGCGCAGGCAGCCGGCCACAATCCGGACTTCGTTGTCCTCGACTTGGGGCTCCCCGACATGGATGGCACCGAGGTGACGACGAAGCTGCGCGAGTGGACGGCCGTCCCTATCCTGATCCTTTCGGCCCGGGGCGAGGAGGCCGACAAAATCGCGGCACTCGACGCGGGCGCGAACGATTACCTGACGAAGCCCTTCGGCACGGGCGAGCTTCTCGCGCGCATTCGTGTGTGGCTACGCCAATCACAGCGCGCCGACGCCGATTCGCCGAGCTCCGTGCTCGACGTCGGCGACCTCCGCCTCGACTTCGCGAAGCGCCTCGCCTTCGTCGGCGGACGCGAAGTGCGGCTCACGGCGACCCAGTACAAGCTCTTCGGGACCCTGATGCGAAATGCGGGCAAGATCCTCACGCACGAGCAGATCCTCCTCACCGTCTGGGGGCCCGCATACACGAAGGAAACGCAGTACCTGCGCGTCTACATGGGCCAGCTGCGCCAGAAGTTCGAGAAGGACCCTGCGCGTCCGCGTTACCTCATCACCGAGCCGGGAATCGGGTACCGCCTTCTCGCCGAATGACGCCGACCATCACCTCGATTCGCCCCGAGAGCCAGTGAACTCGCAGGCGGTCCGGTCGAATGAGTCCAGTATGTTTCCGCACGATAGCTGTCGCAGTTCCGACCCGTAGCCAGAGGCCCATTTTATCAATATTTTATCGTTCTCAGGCTCCAATTTACGATATTTTTATCGTATTCCCGCCTAGGTTCGGTCGCAGTTAAGATTTCACTAAGAGAGATTCACTGAGGCGGGGCGTCCAGAGCCGGGCAGGCCTCGCGGATTGTTGTCTGTCCGATGCGGGAATATCTAATCTAATCAGACCTCGCTGACCGGAGCCTCGTCACCGCGCGGGTAAGGGCGCGGCGATCTTCGCATTTCATTGCGGCAGCACCGGCGACATCGCGTTGATGTCGCGAGGGATCTTTTGTCGTCCGAAACACTCTCGGAGGAGGTTCACTTCAATGCGACTCCGCACCTGTTGCACCTGGGTCGTCGTACTCGCGAGCGCCGCCACGATGGAGCGCGCGTCGTTTGCGCAGGCGGCCGCGCCCGGGGCTGAGAATCCCGCACCCGCGGCCGGGGCGCCGCCCATGGCACCACCCGCGGCGTCCGCGAGTGCGCCTCCCGCCACGGCGCCCGCGGCCCCACCGCCTGCAGCTGCGGCCGCCCCGGCGGCCCCCGAGGCGACCGCGCCGCCCGCGACACCGTTCGCGCCCGCCGCGCCCGCAGCTGCGCCCGCGCCACCGGGCCCGTTCGATGGCATTGCCCAGACGGAGAGTCCGCCCTTTTCCATGGACTTCGGCTGGATCAACGGGACCAGCCGACAGAAGAAGCCGGTGATCGACACGCCCTTCTTCACCGGCGAGTTTCTCGTCGACACGAACTACACCCAGTCCGCGGCCAACCCGATCGACCATACCGTCATCGGTTCGACGTCCATCGCGCGCGACAACGAAGTCTCACTGGCCTTCCTGGGCCTCGGCGGCGACTTCCACATCAAGAATACGCGCATGCGCATCATGACGCAGTTCGGGTACCGCGCCGTCGAGATTCCGCGCAATGACTTCAGCACCTTCCACGGGCAGTACGACTTGCAGAACACGCTCCGGTACATCAGCGAGTGGAACGGCGGGTACCACTGGGACGTGCTGCACGGCATCAACGTCGACGCGGGCATCTTCATGTCGTACGTCGGCCTCTTCTCGTACACGGCGTACGAGAACTGGATGTACGTGCCGTCGTATACCTCGGACAACACGCCCTGGTTCTTCAACGGCATCCGGACTCAGATCTTTCCGACCGACTATCTTAAGATCGAGCCTTGGGTCATCAACGGCTGGCAGTCGTACGCCAAGTTCAACGACATGCCCGGCGGGGGCGGCCAGGTTATGTTCCGTCCCGTCGAGTGGTTCTCGGCGAACTCGAACGACTACTTCGGCTTCGACGCGCAGGACCTGGCGGGCCTGTACCGCTGGCACACGGACAACAGCGTCAACTTCCGATACTACAACAACCCCAAGACGTTCATCACACGGGTCGCCTCGTCGTGGACGTCGGACTTCGGTGGCGAGCACGGCGACGGGGTCGCGTTCTCCGGCAAGTCGCCGGAGGGCCACTGCAGCGTCGCAAAACCTTGCCCGGCGCGTTTCATCAGCGCCATGACGTACCAGCGCGCCTGGTTCGGCGAGGAGTTCGCGGTCACGATCGGCGGCGGCTACATGACCAACCCCAGCCGCTACCTCATCCTGACGCCCACCGGAAATGCCCAGCCCCTTCCCCAGCCCGAGAGCACGGCACAGGTCACGTACACGCCGCCCACGAACCCGTATGACATCAACTTCGGCTCGAAGATCAACATGTGGGACTACGAGGCCGGATTCCAATACATGCCCAGTGAGTATTTCACGCTCGACGTCGAGTACAACCATCGCGGCTCGAGCGTTCCGTTCTTCAACGGTCACGGCGGCGACACCTCCCCCGACGGCTACATCACGACGCCTTCGGGTCCGGGCTGGCGGGCGGACCTGCAAAAGTCGGACGATCGAATCATCATTGCTTGGCTGGTCCGCCTCTAAGAGCGGCTTGGAATCTCGGAGATCACCATGAAGCCTACAACGACTGTAAGGAAGAGAGCTTTCATGTCCCCGCTCAATCTCGCTCGCATAGGTGCGCTGGTTGCCGTTGGCTCGGTCGCGTTCGCCGTGGCGCCAGCAGGCTGCACCGGCGGATGGGACTACAGCAACGTTCCCGAAGGCGACCGATGCAATCCGTACGACAGCCACAACGAGTGTGGCAGCGGCCTGCAGTGCACCGTCTCGTCGTGGCAAGTGGCCAACCAAGGCACGTTGTCACCCCAGGGGAACACCGTACTTTTCCTCGCCCCCGGGGCAGGCACCAACAGCGCCGGTGCCTACGACGTGCTCGAGTTCTGCCCGGAAAACTACTGCTGCCCGGTCGACGGCAACGGTAACCTCACGACAAGCACCAACCCGAATTGTCAGCCGGGCTGCAACGGCGGAGCGGCGGCGATTTGCACTGCGGTAGGAAACACCACCGCCCCCTACGCGGGTGTGTGCGACTTCGCGGATTCGGGTGTGGTGCCGCCGGAGGATGCCGGGAGCACGCCCGCGGCGGACGATGCAAGCACTTCGGTCGAAGGGGGTGGGGGCTGAGGCAACGCGACGCGGGCTTTGACCCGGCAGCGGTGCCGGCGGGTACGCCGTGTTGCGATCGAACTCCCGTGGACCGAGCGCACGAGCGTTGCAAAGAGGAGCCGAACCGTCGGCGGCTGACGCGCTTTCATTCGGGGGGCGGAGTCGGCAACGTGCGTCTGCGCGACGCGAATCTGCGCATGCGCCCGGCGTTGAACATGCCGCCCGCCGTGCTGCAGCGCGCCCTCGAGTGTCATCAACTTGTCCTTGCAGGATCCTGGCTCGACGTCGACGGTCAGTACGCTCGCTCGAACGCCCGCTGAGGGCCGCCGTGCACAGAACATCGTGTTGGAGGGCGTCATCCGACCGGGTGGCGTTTCACCGGGGGCCTTTGTCCGCAGAGCCAGTGAGGAGATTGAAAATGGTTCGGTCCATGTTCATGGGAACGTGCTGCGGATGGATTGTCGGGCTCGCGATCCTCGTTCGCATCGAGCGTGTAGCGCTGGCGCAGTCGACACCCGCGCCGACCGGCACGGCACCGGCCGCCGTGCCGCCCGCGGCTGCGGCGAGCCCACCGGCGCCTTCCACAGCGCCAGCCACCACCTCCGCGGCACCGCCATCAATTGCGTCTGCAACGCCCGCACCAGAGCCTGCGGCTTTCGCACCTCGGGGGCCTTCTGCTGCCGAGAGCCGACAGGCGGTGTCGCCCGAGGAGCCGGCCAGCGAGCCCTTTGCTTTCGGCGACTTCACCTGGCTGAACGGAACGAACCGCCAGCACAAGGCACTGCTCGACTCACCGCTGTTCACGGGCAGCTTCCTTCTGGACGTGAACTACACCCAATCGAAGGCTCACCCGATCGACAACACCGTCGTCGGGTCGACCGCCCTGTCGCGGAACAACGAGATCACGCTGGCCTTCATGGGCTTCGGCGGCGACTTCCACTTCGAGCACGCACGTGCCCGTTTCATGATGCAGTACGGCATTCGCTCGGAGCTCGTTCCGCGCAACGACTTCAGCACATTCCGTGGCCAGTTCGACCTGCAGGACGCCCTCCGGTACATCAGCGAAGCCTACGGCGGATACCACTGGGACGCGATGCACGGGATCAACATCGACGGCGGCATCTTCATGTCGTACGTCGGCCTCTTCTCGTACGACAACTTCGAGAACTGGATGTACCTGCCGTCGTTCACGTCGGACAACACGCCCTGGTTCTTCAACGGCCTGCGCCTGCAGGTCTTCCCTAGCGACAAGCTCAAGATCGAGCCGTGGCTCATCAACGGCTGGCAGACGTACGGCGTGTTCAACGAGATGCCCGGCTTCGGCTACCAGGTCCTCTGGCGCCCCGTCGAGGTCTTCTCGGTTCTCTCCAACGGGTACATGGGATGGGACAACCAGGACGCGCCTGGCCAGTTCCGGTTCCACAGCGACGACAGCGCCGAGCTTCGTTACTACCAGGATACTTCCAATCACATCTTCGACAGGGCCGCATTTTCGATCACGGGCGACATCGGAGGAGAGCAAGGCGACGGGGTTACGGTCTTCGGCGGGCAGTCGCATCCCCAGAGCATGGCTGGACAGTACACGTGCAGCGCCCAGAACATCAGCCCGACCGTCCGCCCCTGCGACGCGAACTTCCTGAGCTGGATGATCTACAACCGCTTCTGGTTCTTCGACGATCGTCTCGGCTTCACCGTGGGGGGGGCATGATGCACAACCCCACCCGCTACCTCGTCCTCGATCCCACCGGGAACGCGTCGCCCATCCCGCAGCCAGGCAGCGTTCAGGGCGTCCAGTACGTCCCGGCGTCCAATCCGTATTACACGGCCCCCGGTTCCCAGTTCGACGCCTATGACTACGAGGCCGGCTTTCAATTCTATCCGAGCGAGCAGGTGACCTACGACCTCGAGTTCAACCATCGCCAGGCGAGCGTCCCCTACTTCGCAGGCCACGGTGGCGTGACGTCGCCCGACGGCTATATCACCACGGCGACCCCGACGGGCTGGAGGGCCGACCTCGCCAAGGGCGACACCAGGATCATCGCCGCCCTTCTCGTTCGCTTCTAGCGGCCAAGTCGTGGAGAGCAGTCACCGTAAAAACGTCACGTCATAGAAGGGATTCCCATGCTGCCGCGTCTCGGTCTTTGTCTCGCAGTTTTTCTCGGCGCGGTAACCCTCGCGGGGGGCTGCTACAGCGAAGGCGCAGAGGGGGATCGCTGCAACCCCCTCCGGTCGAGCGACGAGTGCAACAGCGGGCTCCACTGCTCCGGGACTCCCATCGGGATCTCGACGTCCTACCCGATCGCCTATTGCCCCGAGAACTACTGCTGCCCGGCAAATGTCACCGCCAGCGACAGTCCGTACTGCCAGCCAGGATGCAACGGAGGCGCAGCGGCCATCTGCGCGGCCGACTCCACCAACACTGCCGCATGCGCGTTCGCGTCCTGCGCCGCCGACGCCGCCGATCCGGACAACTGCCCGTTGGACGCGGGCGCGAGCGAAGACAGTGCGATGGGCGCGACGACCCCTGACGCCGGCGCGGCAGGTGAGGCATCCGCGTCGGATTGACGGCGAAGGGAGCGGCCCAAAGCATCGCGGGCTCTCGACCCCCTAGATTCTAAACCTAGATTTCGCTCGGCGCGACAGGATGGGCCGGGCGGCGTGAGATCGGAGGCGCGGACGTGACCTCGGGGGGCAATGCCGACGATTTCACCGATCTCGCGACACACCTCCCCCTTTCCCCCTGATGCGTATTCGAGCTATGCGCAGCTCACGACAGCATCGGACGCGGCGCCAGCCGCAGCTCCCATCGCCCACCGGAGCGCAGGAGCCGCCCGGGCACATGGACGCAGACGCGGCGGATCCACGGCGTTCGCCACGAAGCGAAGACACGGTGGCGATGCTGCACCCAGCGGCGCAGCAGGTTGAAGGCGAGCACCTTGAGGAGGAACGCGGCTTCGTTGGCGTCGAAGCAGTGGGTGGAGACCTTGCCGATACCGAAGCCACCTTTCAGCTCGCCGATGAGCGGCTCGATGCCAGCGCGGTCATCGTAGCGGCGCGCCAGATCGTCGGCGTCGTGTACGGGATCGTTGGTCGCGTAGACGTGGACCGAGAAGTCCAGGTCCTCCCAGAGGCCCGACTGGCTGCCGCTGAGCCGCTCGTTGGTACGCATGGCGAAGACGCGCCACTTGCCCGGAGGCCAGCCCTCGCGCTCGAAGTCGATCTCGGCCACCTGCCGTGTAGGCTTGTCGAACGCGTCGCGCTCGACGGTGATCCAGCGCTGGGTGGCCCACACCGCGCCGACCAGGTTGGGCGTTTGCTTCATCTTGACCAGGAACCAGGCGCCCCTGTTGTCGATGGCTCGCAGCAGCGATGCGCAGTCGCCGCCGGCGTCGATGCGCATCGTGACGAGGGCGGCCGGTCCCGCTGCGGCTCGCGTCCGATCCAGCCACTGCTCGACGTCCTCGACGTCCAACTCGCCCAGGCCCCGGTCCCCTGGTCGCAGCCGCGCGCCGATGATCGTGCCGGTCTGTGCGATGCGCGCCAGGATCGGGTGGTAGCTGGGACGGCCGTGGTAGCGCGGGTTGGGACCGGGCAGCGCTCCCTCCTGCTCGCCGAACAGAGGCGTGACGGTGGTATCCAGATCCACGAACACCTCGCGCAAGCGGTTTGCGCGCAGCGAGGCGGCGCCGTGCTCGGCCAGAAGCTCTTCGAGGTCTTCGAGCGCGGGCCCGTCGAAGCGCCGCAGGTCGTCGTAGAGCACGTCGATGCTCGGGACGCTGCCGCCCGCCAGGTGAACGAAGAGCGGATCGGCCGCGAGCATCTCCAGGTCGAACACCCGCTGGCTGCCCGCCACCGACATGTCGAGGAGCAACTGCATCTGCGCGCCCATCGGGTAGACCACCCCTCGGCCCGTCTTGAGGTGGCCGAAGCGACGCGACAGCTCGCGATGCAGCCCCTGCTCGCGCGCGAATGCGTTGAACGACACCAGCCCGCCCACCGTCGTCAACTTCGCATCCGGCTCGCCGATACGCAGCTTGCGCACGTCCGCACGGCGAATCTTGCGACCTGCTCGTTGCAATTCCCAGCCTCGGGCGGGCTTGCCTCCGGCGCTTCTTCGTCGCACCTTGCGGGTGCGCGGCGTGTCAGTCGGTTTGGTCATCGCAAGTGCCCAAGGGATGGACACGCCGCGCGACTTTTCAAGCCCTCCGCGCACGATTCTGCGTCACGCCGTCACGCGCGCACACGTCGGGATGGAGCGAACTCCAGGCTAAAGAGCCCACGCGACCAAGCGAGGGTCGTCGGGGAGCGAGGCGCGTGCGCGGTCGCGGGAGCCTCGGAAAAGAGAACCCGAGGACGGATCGAGTCGATTTGCCCCCTCGCGAATCGATGGTCGGCGCGTCTGTCCGGTCAAATGAGTCCAGGATGTTTCCTGGTGATAGCAATAACCGATCTGACCCATGAACGGAAGCATCCTTTGATGCTAAACTTATGGGAAGAACCGCCACTTTAACTCCTTCTTAGCTGTGCGCTGTCTAGATTCCGGCGGGTTGCAGAGCCGAGCGATCACAGCGCCCTAAGTCTCGACGGTCAAGACGTTCGCGTCGAACGCCCGCCGAGGAAAGGATCGCGAGGGAGGGCGTCGTCCAAAGGGACGGCGCCTGGCGGGAAGCCTTTGTCCATGCCGGACCCAATGAGGAGTTCAAAAACAATGGATCGGTCTACGTACATGCGAACGCGCTTCGGGTGGATCGTCGGGCTCGCCAGCGCGGTGCTCTTCGAAGGCTTGGCGCTGGCGCAGTCTGCACCGGCGCCGACCGCGTCGGAGGCGCCCGCCACGCCGCCTGCGGCATCTATCCCCGCCCCTGCGGCTTCGACAACGCCGCCCGCGGCTTCGGTTGTGCCCGTCCCCGCCACGCCAGCTCCCGCGGCGCCGGCCCCCGCGACTGCGGCGCCTGTCCCGGCTCCCCCGGGTTTCGCTCCGCAAGCACCTCCTGCCGGGGCCCCTGCTTCAGGCGCGCCGGCCCCGGAATCGGCCAGTGAGCCTTTTGCTTACGGCGACTTCACGTGGCTCAACGGAACGAACCGTCAGCACAAGGCACTGCTCGACTCACCGCTGTTCACGGGCAGCTTCCTGCTCGACGTCAACTACACCCAGTCGAAGGCTCACCCGATCGACGACACCGTCGTCGGATCGACCGCCCTGTCGCGGAACAACGAGATCACCCTGGCCTTCATGGGCTTCGGCGGCGACTTCCACTACGAGCACGCACGCGCACGCATGATGATGCAGTTTGGAATGCGCTCGGAGCTCGTGCCGCGCAACGACTTCAGCAGCTTTCGCGGGCAGTTCGACCTGCAGGATTCGCTCCGGTACATCAGCGAGGCCTACGGAGGCTACCACTGGGACGTCATGCACGGCATCAACCTCGACGGCGGCATCTTCATGTCGTACGTCGGCCTCTTCTCGTACGACAACTTCGAGAACTGGATGTACCTGCCGTCGTTCACGTCGGACAACACGCCCTGGTTCTTCAACGGCCTGCGCCTGCAGGTCTTCCCTAGCGACAAGCTCAAGGTCGAGCCGTGGCTCATCAACGGCTGGCAGACATACGGCGTGTTCAACGAGATGCCCGGCTTCGGCTACCAGGTCCTCTGGCGCCCCGTCGAGATCTTCTCGGTTCTTGCCAACGGATACGTAGGCTGGGACAACCAGGACGCGCCCGGGCAGTTCCGCTTCCACAGCGACAACAGCGCCGAGCTTCGTTACTACCAGGACACTTCGAACCACGCCTTCACCAGGGCCGCATTTTCGATCACGGGCGACATCGGAGGAGAGCAAGGCGACGGGGTCACGGTCTTCGGCGGTCAGTCGCATCCCCAGAGCATGGCTGGACAGTACACATGCAGCGCCCAGAACATCAGCCCGACCGTCCGCCCCTGCGACGCGAACTTCCTGAGCTGGATGATCTACAACCGCTTCTGGTTCTTCGACGATCATCTCGGCTTCACGATGGGCGGCGGTATGATGCACAATCCTAGCCGCTACCTCGTCCTCGATCCCACCGGGAACGCATCGCCCATCCCGCAGCCCAACAGCGTCCAGGGCGTCCAGTACATCCCGGCGTCGAATCCGTACTATACGGCCTTCGGTTCTCAGTTCGACGCCTATGACTACGAGTTTGGCTTCCAGTACATGCCGGTCGAGCAGGTGACCTACGACCTCGAGTTCAACCATCGCCAAGCGAGCGTCCCCTACTTCGCAGGCCACGGTGGCGTGACGTCGCCCGACGGCTATATCACCACGGCGACCCCGACGGGCTGGAGGGCCGACCTCGCCAAGGGCGACACCAGGATCATCGCCGCGCTTCTCGTTCGCTTCTAGCGGCGAAAGTCGAGAGAGAGCAATCGCATGAAGACTTCAACGTTCGAGAAAGGGATTCCCATGCCGCCGCGTCTCGGTCTTTGTCTCGCAGTTTTTCTCGGCGCGGTAGCCCTCGTGGGGGGCTGCTACAGCGAAGGCGCAGAGGGGGATCGCTGCAACCCCCTCCGGTCGAGCGACGAGTGCAACAGCGGGCTCCACTGCTCCGGAACTCCCATCGGGATCTCGATGTCCTACCCGATCGCCTATTGCCCCGAGAACTACTGCTGCCCGGCAAATGTCACCGCCAGCGACAGTCCGTACTGCCAGCCCGGGTGCAACGGAGGGGCGGCCGCCATCTGCGCGGCCGACTCCACCAACACTGCCGCATGCGCGTTCGCGTCCTGCGCCGCCGACGCCGCCGATCCGGACAATTGCCCGTTGGACGCGGGCGCGAGCGAAGACAGTGCGATGGGCGCGACGACCCCTGACGCCGGCGCGGCAAGTGAGGCATCCGCGTCGGATTGACCGCGGCGGGACGGCAATTTGACGTGGGGCGATGTCGACTGCGAGCGGTGGCCGGGATTGACAACGGCGGGCAGAGCGCGGGCCCGCGCCCGGCGCATGCGCCCGCGCCCGCGCTCCCGGCTACGTAACCTTCCCGGCGCCCGGACGTAATCTCCAGCGTGGGCGTCAACGTAAACAAGGCCAACGGCAGAGGTGCTTCGCTCGGGGCTATGGTCACCGCGCTGGGGCTCCTCGCCGGCGGATGCGCCGCGCCCGTACCCCTGCCCGCGCGCGCGGCGAGCATGGAAGCCAACGAGTGCCGGGACGCGCTCCCCGCGGAGGAAGAGGCGCGAGCGCTCGAGTCGATCCGGGTTCTCGGGGTCCGCCCGAAGTTCCATCAAAACGCGTGCAACGGGGTGTGCACGGTCTGGGGCGTCTACCTCGTCGTGCGGCCGCCGGGAGGCGTCGATCCCGAGCGCTTCGCCCGGATTCTGCGATGCCACAACCTCCGCGTGCTCGACGGCGAGGTGGACGCGTCGCGGATACCGAACGACCCGTACGGCCTGCGCGACTCGTGGCTCGAGATCGACGTGAAGTCCGAGGCAGGCAACTACGTCGTGACGCTGGTCGGCGACCACGTCTCGGACACGCTGCGCATCTTGCAGCGGGCGAAAGCATATGCGGCAGCGCACGGGGCGGGAACGCTCTAGCCGCCCGCGTGAACGCGCCGCACGCGAGCGTCACGGACAGCTGGACGGCGACCTTCTCGGGCGCTACGGATTTGCCAAGCTCTTTACCCTTCCCGAGGCGACCCCATGGGAATCCGTCCGCAAGCGATCTCGATAGCGTTCGGTTTGGCCTTTGTGTTGGCGTGCGACAGAGGCGTACCGCCCGCGACGGCTGCGGCGTCTGTCGAGCAACTGCAGTGCGATTCCAGAGTGACCGCCCCGGCGGTCACTCAGCTCCTCCAGGCGAACGCGGTGCTGTACATAAAGCCCCTCTACCATCACATCATCGTGAACCCGAACAACGCCGAAGACCGGATCTCGGGCGCCAAGCTGGTGCTCCGCCCGCCTACGGGCGTGAGCGCCGAAGAGCTGACCCGGATTCTGCAGTGCCACAGCGCGCGAGTGCTACTGGGAAAGGTCAATCCTGCTGACATCCCTGACGACCCGTATTGGCTTGCCGACACCTGGCTGGACATCCAAGTGACACCGGAGAACGGTAACTTCGCTGTGACCGTGGTCGCCGACTCTGTGCACGACAATATCGAGGTGCTTGGCCGCGCGACTCGATACGCGCATGAGCACATGCTTGCCATCGAGAGCGTCCCGTAGACTCCGCAGCGCGCACGGCATGGCGCGCCCGTTCGCCTGGACCACCCGTCGCGTAACCTTTACCGGCGCCGGACCGTACTCTTCAGCGTGGGCGTCGGCGTCGACAAAGTGCTCGGCGGAGCTGCGATGGCCGGGGCGGTCCTTCTAGCGTTTGGGTGCGCCGCACCGGTCCCGCTGCCGGCGCGCGCGGCGAGCGTAGAAGCTTCGGAGTGCCGGGACGCCCTGCCGGCCGAGGACGAAGCAAAAGCCGTGGATGCGATGACGGTCCTGGGCGCGCGTGCCACGCTCTACCAGGATCCCTGCAGAGGCACGTGCCAGATCCGCGCGGTGAAGCTCGTCGTGCGGCCGCCGCAAGGAGTCACTCTTTCGCGCTTCGCTCGGATTCTTCGATGCCACAACCTACGCGTGCTCGACGGCGAGGTGGACGAGTCACGCATACCGAACGATCCCTACGGCCTTCGCGATTCGTGGCTGGAGATCGAAGTGAAGCCCGAAGACGGCTATTTCTACGTGACGCTGAGCGGCGACCACCTCTCGGACACCCTTCGAATCCTTGACCGGGCGAAGGCGTACGCCAGAACGCACGCCCCCGCTTCCCGCTAGATGTCCGCAGCACCCGGTCGACCAGGTGCGGCGCGGTGTTGGCCATGCGGTGAGATCTGCGCTGGACGCCGCGACGCCGTCGGGACAGTCTTCCCCGCCACGATGTTCCGCCTCCTGCATGTCCCCCTTAGCCTCCTCCTCCTCGCCGCTGGCTGTCAGCATGAGGCCGTCTACGCGACGACCTTCGCCCCGGACTTCAGCCCCCCCCACCACGTCGTCTCCGTGCTCGGTGTGTACAAGGACGGAAAAATGAGCTCGGAGGCGTGGGACGCCATCGCCGCGCGCGTGTCGCGCTCGCTCGGCGCTGCGAGGTGCGAGGCAGCGTACACCGAGATCGCGACGTCGCCGAACCACGCGCTCTGGTCAGCCGTCGACGAGTACACCCTGGCCAACGGACCCACCGACGATCTGCTCGCGAAGATCGCGCCCGCCGCCCGTGGGGATCTAGTCCTCGTGGTGATCGTGGCCGGCAAGTTGCCGATCCAAGAGAAGATCAAGCTTCAGGACGAGAGCCAGAACCGTCGGCTCGCAGGGAGCCAGGCTCATCAGAGTGGCATGGGAGGCGGCGGTGGCGTGCCGCGTAACAGCGGGCCGATGTTTCGCCCCCCCGCCCCGCCCCCGGCGGTCGATCGACTGGACCTCTCGGCATCCCTCTTCTCGGTACCCAAGGCTGCTTCGGTCGCGCTGGTCGCGCTCGAGTACTCCGGCGAGAGCGTCGACGAGGCGATCGACGGGTTCACGGCGAAGGTCGCCAGCGCCCTGCCCGGCGCCACGTGCACCGGCTGGAACTGGGAGGCGAAGATCGATCCCGAAGCCATCCGCTAGGCGAGCCATCGCCGGGCTCGCCGCTGCGGCGCTCAGAACTGCCCGACGAGTCCCGTGAACCCCGGCGAGACCACCGGCAGCACGCGCACGGGGGGTGAGAGCCATCCGGACTCGGAAGGCTGCCGCTGCCTCGTCATGGTCTCGTGGGTCGTCTGGTGCAGAAGCGCCCCATTGTACTTGGCGGCGTAGCGCTCGGCGTCAGACTTGCGGAGGATGTGATCCGCCTTCGAACCGTCGTACCCGAGGATGCCGAAGGTGACGAAGCTGACGAGCCCGGAGCCCAGAATGGCCCCACCCGTGATGCCAAGGCCCTTGCCGAGACCCGGGTTGACCGGCTGAGAACACGCCAATTCGAACCCGGTGCCCGAAACGAAACTCAGGCTGGAATAATTGCAGTTTGGCACCGTGCTAGCCGCGGGGGCCGTGGCGAATGTTTCGGTGCTCTGAGGCGTCGCCAGGGCGAGGTAAGCGCCCATGCCGATGAGCGATGCACCCACAGAGCTGGCGACGATCCCGTAGTACAGCCAGACCGGGTTCCGGTTCTTCTTCGCTCCGTACAGATCCGGCGACCCCGTGAGGGCTTCATAGCGGCGAACGAACTCGTTCTCCGAGATCTCGCCTTGGCCGTCCCTGAACACGTAGGCATACTCGGCGGGCGAGCGGTTGTTCGCAACGACCTGGATCTTCTGCGCTTCGAACCGAGCCTTCACCGGCTCGGGCAGGTCGTGCTCCGTCAGCTCGACTCTCGCGGCAGCCTGATCGCCAAGGACGCTGACGGACTTGGCCTGGACCCCGTCGGCGATCGTCACGAACGCGGCGACGTAGCCGTAGACGTTGCGCTTGTGCAGGATCTTCGCCTTGACAAACCCTCGCGCGTCCTCCGCGGCCGGGAGGTCGATGCTGCCTTCGGCGTCGATGCTGTTCTCGACCGCGCTCGCGTACTGCCCCTCGCCGTAGGCGAGCGCCGAGACGAACCCGTAGCCGCACGTCCCCTTGTCCTTGCAGCAGGCGAGGTATTCGGGCGTAGCCGCCCGCGTCACCTGCCTCTCGAGGTCGAGCTTGTAATAGAAGTGCGTCGCCGCCTCTACGTCCTCCTCGAGGCCGAACATCCGGAGGGCTGAGCGGGCCTTGCCTCCGGCGGCAAGCGCCTGGGTGTTCTCGAACGTTTGGACGAGCGGAGCCTCCTTTTTTTCTCCGAGCTTGTCGCCGCAATCATTCGGACGCGACACCTCTTCGAGCGACCGCGCGTTCTCGGGAACGTCGAGGAGGACGCGCCCGAGTAGCGCGTCGTCATCGACCGAACGCGGAATGAGAATGCACGAAGGACCGAGGGGAGACGCGGCTACGGGCACGACGAGATGGACGGGCACCGCGGCGCCGCAGGCAGTCATCAAGGGCAGAGGGGCGAGGATCGCCCAACCTAGCGCGCGCATCGGTCCGCCCATGCTTTACACGAGCGCGTGCGCGATGGGCAATGACCGGACGACGTGGCGTTACGGACTCCCCCGGCGGGATGATCAATGTCTCTGCCCTTGATCTTTGCGCCGTTTTGATCGGCAGCGCATTACCGGCGGCCCCGAAGAGGGCCGGCGGCGTCGGTGGCGAAGGGCAAGGATCGACGATTGGCCGACGCCGGCGGTCGCTTGGCTTCACAGCCGGCGAACACCGGCTGGCCCGCGAGCCATTGCTCGCAGGCGTCGGGGTTTTCCATGGCAACGCGGATCGCCGCGGTGAGCTCAAGATCCGTCGCGTTGAGACCGTGCGGGCCGAGCGCCACCTTGATGCCCTCTTCCGCGGCGGCGAACGTCGTCCGCTGGTACAGATCGAAACGCATCTCGACGGACTCCTCGGCCAGGGCGCGCCGGCACGCATCTGCATCGGCCGAGTTCCACGCGCGGCACACCAGCGGCCGGACCGCATAGATACTGCAGGCACCGTCGACCAGGAATGCACACGGGAACGGCGGACGCTCCGCGAGCGTCCAGGGCATCCCACGGGTCTTTTCATCGAGAGCGATGACACGGGCGAGGGCTTGGGCGAATTCGGCCTCGGTCAGTTGCTCTCGCAAAGCAGCCGCGATTCGCAGGACGGAGGGCGCGGTCGTACCGACGGGCCGATGGCAGCAGTGATTGCAGCCCCTCCCGCAGGCGAGAGCTTCGGGGCTCGTGGGGCTTCGCGCCATGTACGAGTCGGCGAGCGCGACAGCCCCGTCGACCAGGTCGTACACTTGCTTCGGCGACAGTCCCTTAGAGAGGATCTCGCTTCCCAGTCTGCGTTCGGCGTCGACGACGCGCTGGTGGAGCTCGGCCGCGGGCGAAGCGACGGGCTTGTCCCCGTTGCGCCCACGCCGTGCCCCCGAGGCGGCAGCTCTGCGTTCGTGGCGATTCATGGCCTTCCTTGGTAGTAGCAGCCGGCCTGCAGGGCCTCCCTCACCACGTCATTCCCCTCCCCATTCCCTCCGGCCCTTTCGCGCGTTCCGGCTCCTGCACCAGGCACGGTGGCGTCCCGCCGTCCGTGGGTTGGCCCAGCGACACCAGACACCCGCTCGATCCGAGCCCGTGGACGACGTCGATGGTGACCTCGCCGACACGGCCTACGAGAGCGAACAAGTGGACCGCGCACTGTGCGATGGGATCGCTGCTGCCCGCGGTCGCCTTCGTCGTCCATGTGTCGCCCATGGCGGCGGCGGCCTTCGCATCGCCTGGAGCGTGAGACTCCACGTCGAGCCGTTCACCCGCCGCCATCCTATTTCGCAGCTCCTGATAGAGGTCCGTGGTCGCCTGCTCGCGCGATCGGACTGCCCCACGCCCCGATCCGAAGACGACGAGGTAACTCTCGTCGGAGGAGGCGTCCGGCTGCAAAGCGCGGCACGGCGCCGGGCTCGACGCGCAGATCGTGATGGTCATTGCGTGAGAAGAGTTCCGAACCACGGAACCGGCGTCCGTGACCGGTGCGAGGAGCGCATCGAGATAACCCGAGGAGGACGCTTGAGTACGGCTCTCGGGCACGAGGGGCGGGTCGGAGGAGAAACGCTGCTCGCAGGCGAAAAGTCCGACGAGAGCGACGGCGAAAGGCACGAGGCGATTCATCCCGTCGCTCCACCTCGCACGATGTCCGCTCGCGATCCGGTGCCAACTCAATTGCCGACCGGGTTCATGCAATCGGTGACTGCCGCCGGAGGGTATCCCTTGAGCTGTCCACCGCCCCCGCCATCGCTCGTGACGGTGACCGTGCAGGTGGATCCCGATACGACGACGGTGGAGACGACTCCGCCCTCCGCGAAGGTGCCGCAGTAGCAATCGATGGTTCCATCGCTCGCGGTCAGGATGCAGCACCTGCCTATGGGCGGAGTCGGCGCAGTCGAACAGCAGACGGTACCCAACGCGAGAGACAGGGCGAGGAACGAGGCGATCCGCATTCTCATCAGGGCCATCTTATCGCGGAAGCCGAGGCGACGGGGCCGTGGCGGCGCGATCCCATGCATGGAATCTGCATGGGGGGACCTCTTTCATCACTACCGTGGCGCGAGCACCAGGCGCGCGGAGGGCGCGAACCTGTGCGCTCGCTCCACGACGCGCCGCGCATCGTCGGGGCTGTCTGTGAGCACGGCCGCCATCAGCCCCTCGCTCGTGGCGCTGACGTCGATGTCGAGCCAGGAACCAGGCAGGACGTACGGATCGTCGGGGAGCTCGGGCGCGTCTCCCAACGTGACGGCAGCTTCATGGCACTCGAGGGTGCGCTGCAGCACGCCGACGGGCGTGTTCACCGTCGGTCGCATGTGCAGGTTCACACCGCGCAGGCGCAGGTCGCCCCCGGCTCCCTGGTTCATGTGCACATAGGCTGCGTGGACACTCTCGATGACGGACGGAGAAAGCGCGTCAGCCGCCGGCGGTCCAGCATCTTGCTCGCAAACTTCGTCGAGCTCGTGCGCGCGGTCCACGGTATTTCGGTTGTCCGGCAAAAGCGGGAACCACGAGCAGGAGCCGCAGCCCGAGAGGACAATCGATGCCGCCCACGACCAAGCAAGAAATCGCCGCATCGGCCGTCCGGATGTTACACGAAGTGGCGTCGACGTCGATCGCGAGGCACCGGACCACGACGATGACGCCAGGTCGCTCGAGCCGCGCGCGCTCGGCAAGGCGACGGTCATCGCAGCCTGAATTTGACTTGGCGCTTGTAAAAAAATAAGCAAAGTCGTCGCAGCGGGACATCATCCTGCGCCCCTCGACTGACACCGAAAAGCAGCGCGGACCCGGGTGCGTCACCTTGGGACAAGACGAAATACGCGACGAAATAGGCCATTCGCAGGGGCCGCCCGTCTTCCTCTTCTATTCCGTCTCAATCGCATCTCCTTGATGCATTGCGCCGACTCAAACGTCGCGGAAACACGCGTGCAATAAAGAAAGCGTTAAGACACCGGGGTGAGCAATGGTGCTCCAATCAACAACCGTCCCGAACCTGCCGTTGCCGCGCACCGCCGATAGTTCCTAGCGGCGGTCGCGGTACGCGGTGGCAATCCCCGTTCTACGGGTAGGCTCGCAACGATTCGTTGGCTGCGCCGATGGCACCCCCCAAAGGGTGCCAGGTTGCAGGGACGGGGAAGGCTTGTCCGGCGTTCGCGCAGCATCGAAAACGCCCAACCTGGCGTTGAAAGGGAAACGTTTGTCCTCGACCTAGGAAGACATCATCCGTCCGCTGTGTCCCCGCGTCCGCGCGAGTAACGCGCCGCGATCGTTTCATGCCGAACGGTAACGCCGGCGACGTCGCAGACGTCGCGCGGGGAGCTTTGTCCGAAACACCCTGGAGGAGGTCTACTTCAATGCGACTGCGCACCTGTTGCACCTGGATCGTCGTACTCGCGAGCGCCGCCACGATGGAGCGTGCGTCGTTTGCGCAGGCCGCGGCGGCGACGCCCGCCCCGGCCCCCGCGCCCCCCGCGGCAGCACCCGCACCCGCGGCGACGGCCCCCGCTCCAACGCCCGCGCCAACTCCCGTGACGGCTCCGCCACCCACTCCACCACCCATGGCAGCGCCCCCCCCGCCGCGCCTGAAGCCGCGGCGGCGCCCGCGGCACCGTTCGCGCCCGCCGCGCCCGCAGCTCCGCCCGTGCAGGGCCCGTTCGACGGCATTGCCCAGACGGAGAGCCCGCCCTTTTCCTATGACTTCGGCTGGATCAACGGTACCAGCCGACAGAAGAAGCCGGTGATCGACACGCCCTTCTTCACCGGCGAGTTTCTCGTCGACACGAACTACACTCAGTCCGCGCATAACCCGATCGACCACACCGTCATCGGGTCGACGTCGATCGCGCGCGACAACGAAGTCTCACTGGCCTTCCTGGGCCTCGGCGGCGACTTCCACATCAAGAACACGCGCATGCGCATCATGACGCAGTTCGGGTACCGCGCCGTCGAGATTCCGCGCAATGACTTCAGCACCTTCCACGGGCAGTTCGACCTGCAGAACACACTCCGGTACATCAGCGAGTGGAACGGCGGGTACCACTGGGACGTGCTCCACGGCGTCAACGTCGACGCGGGCATCTTCATGTCGTACGTCGGCCTCTTCTCGTACACGGCGTACGAGAACTGGATGTACGTGCCGTCGTATACCTCGGACAACACGCCCTGGTTCTTCAACGGCATCCGGACTCAGATCTTTCCGACCGACTGGCTCAAGATCGAGCCGTGGATCGTCAACGGTTGGCAGTCGTACGCCAAGTTCAACGACATGCCCGGCTTCGGCGGCCAGGTCATGTTCCGTCCCGCCGAGTGGATGTCCATCAACTCGAACGACTACTTCGGCTTCGACGCGCAGGACCTGGCGGGCCTGTACCGCTGGCACACCGACAACAGCTTCAACTTCCGATACTTCAACAACCCCAAAGGGTTCATCACGCGCATGGCCGCGTCGTACACGTCTGACTTCGGTGGCGAGCACGGCGACGGCGTCGCGTTCTCCGGCAAATCGCCGGAGGGCCACTGCAGCGTCGCGGCGCCCTGCCCGGCGCGTTTCATCAGCGCCATGACGTACCAGCGCGCCTGGTTCGGCGACGAGTTCGCGGTCACCGCCGGCGCCGGCTATATGACCAACCCCAGCCGCTACCTCATCTTGACGCCCACTGGAAATGCTCAGCCCCTTCCCCAGCCCGAGAGCACGGCACAAATCACGTACACCCCACCGACGAACCCGTACGACATCAACTTCGGCTCGAAGATCAACATGTGGGACTACGAGATCGGATTCCAATACATGCCCAGCGACTACTTCACGCTCGACGTCGAGTACAACCATCGCGGCTCGAGCGTTCCGTTCTTCAACGGTCACGGCGGCGACACCTCGCCCGACGGCTACATCACGACGCCTTCGGGTCCGGGCTGGCGGGCGGACCTGTCGAAGAACGACGACCGAATCATCGTTGCCTGGCTGGTGCGCCTCTAAGGGCGGCTTGGACTCTCGGAGATCACCATGAAGCCTACAACGACTGTGAAGTCTACAACGACTGTGAAGTCTACAACGACTGTAAGGAAGGGAACTTTCATGCCCTCGTTCAATCTCGCTCTCATAGGTGCGCTGGTTGCCGTTGGCTCGGTCGCGTTCGCGCTGGCGCCAGCAGGCTGCACCGGCGGATGGGACTACAGCAACGTTCCCGAAGGCGACCGATGCAATCCGTACGACAGCCACAACGAATGTGGCAGCGGCCTGCAGTGCACCGTCTCGTCGTGGCAAGTGGCCAACCAAGGCACGATATCGGCCCAGGGGAACACCGTACTTTTCCTCGCCCCCGGGGCGGGGACCAACAGTGCCGGTGCCTACGACGTGCTCGAGTTCTGCCCCGAAAACTACTGCTGTCCGGTCGACGGCAACGGTAACCTCACGACAAGCACCAACCCGAATTGTCAGCCGGGCTGCAACGGCGGAGCGGCGGCGATTTGCACCGCGGAAGGAAACTCCACCGCTCCTTACGTGGGTGTGTGCGACTTCGCGGATTCGGGTGTGGTGCCGCCGCCCGAGTCGGATGCCGGACCCGGGCCGGACGACGGGGGTGGGGGCTGAGGCAACGCGGCGCGGGCCTTGACCCGGCAGCAGCGGCGGCGGGTACGACGCGTTGCGATCGACGCCAACGCCGCTCCATGCATTAGCGCGAGAGAAGGTCGCTTTTCCTTGGAGTGGGTGGGGCGATGGAGACCAGCACCTCTTGGCAGTCCGTGCCGTTTCCATCGCCCCTGGCTCGGGGGCCGTTGTACTCACTGATCCCGTCGACCCCGTCAGGAACTCCACTCATGCTATCGCGCCTAGACGGGGCCTGGGCATTCCCGCTTGCAGCCGTCGCTCTCTGGGAGTCCCCCGCCCTCGCACAGACGCCGCCACCCGGCGGTTCGGCCAGCGCCGAAACAGCGCCCGCACCGCCGGCATCGGCGACGGCCCCGCCTTTGCGAATGGACTCAGCGCCGCCTCTCGCGCCTTCGCCGAGACCGGTCACGCCATTCGCTCCGACGCTCGGCCTCACAGCGCCTCCAGCACCCGCGGACGACTCTGTGCCGGTGCCCTTCGGTTTCGCCGACTTCACCTGGCTGAACGGCGCCAACCGTCAGCGGGAGGCCGTCCTCGACTCACCGCTGTTCACGGGCACCGCCATCCTCGACGCGAACTACGTCTACGACTTCAACCAGCCCGTCGATCACACCATCAGCGGATCGACGGTCACGGTGCGCTCGAGCGAGCTGCAGATCCTGGTGGCAAGCGTTGGCGGTGACTTTCACTACCAGAACGTGCACGCGACGCTGACGACGCAGCTCGGTCTCTATACGACGATCATCACCCGCAACGACCCGAGCACGGCCCGCGGTCAGTTCGACCTCGGGACCGCCCTCCGGTACATCCGCGAGGCGAACGCCGGTTACCATTGGGACGTGTGGAGCGGGATCAACCTCGACGTCGGCATCTTCATGTCGTACATCGGCCTCTTCAGCTACCTGAACTTCGAGAACTGGGCGTATCAGCCGTCGTACGTCTCTGACAACACACCGTTTTTCTTCAACGGCCTCCGGCTGCAAGCCTATACGAGCGACAAGGCCAAGGCCGAGCTGTGGCTCATCAATGGCTGGCAATCGTACGGCATGTTCAACGAGACGCCGGGCCTCGGCTTTCAGCTCCAATGGCGCCCCAACGGTGCGGTCTCGGCCGTGTCGAATGGTTACGCCGGCTTCGAGACGGAGGACAACCCCGGACGGCTGCGCGTCCATAGCGACAGCAGCTTTCTCCTCAAGTACTACGACGACCCCCGCGCCATTTTCGACAAGGGCGCTTTCTCTGTGACGCTCGACGCCGGGTGCGAACAAAACGGCGGCGTCACCTGCGTTGGTGGCAGCGCGGCTGCACCCAATCAGTCATTCCTGGGCTTCATGGTCTACAATCGCTTTTGGTTCTTGAACGACATCTTCGGCTTGACGATCGGAGGCGGAGCGATCACGAACCCCGGGCGGTACCTCGTTCTCTTGCCCCCCATTCAGGGAGCGACGGCGATCACGGGCACCCCCTATTTCCCGGAGACGCCGGGGACGGAGTACAAGGCATGGGACGGCACCGTCACGTTCGACTACATGCCGAATCAGTTCTGGACGTATCGTCTGGAATTCAACCACCGCGCCGCAGACGTTCCGTATTTTTCGGGACACGGCGGCGTCACTTCGCCCGACGGGTGGTCCAACTCACCCGTGCCGCCTGGATGGAGGCCGGACCTCGTCAAGAGCGAGGACCGGATCAACGCGGCGTTCCTCTTTCGCTTGTGAGCAAGGAGGGATGGGCTACACCTCGAAACGGCCCGGGCTATCGGAGGCAGGACTATCATGAAGAAGATCGAAGCCATCATTAAGCCCTTCAAGCTGGACGATGTAAAAACTGCTCTGAAGGAGATCGACATCCAAGGAATGACCGTCACCGAAGTGAAAGGCTTCGGAAGGACGGGCGGCAAGTCGGAGGTCTACCGAGGATCGGCGTACGTCGTCGATTTCGTCCCCAAGGTGAAGGTCGAGATCGTCGTACCCGACAACGTGGTCCAACAGGTGTTGGACGCGATCCTCGTGAGCGCGAAGACCGGCAGGATCGGCGACGGAAAGATCTTCGTCGTTCCGATCGAGGAAGCGATTCGGATCCGCACCGGAGAGAAGGGCGAGGGAGCGATTTAGGTCGGGGGCTTACTTGATGAAGAGGATGTCCTCGTAGGCTGGCAGACCCCACCTGTCGCGTGCGACGAGGCCCTCGAGGGTGTCCGAGACCTCCCGCACCTCCTTCATCGCCGGGAGGACCTTGTCGCAAAAGTACTTGGCCTCTTCGAGCAGCTTGCCTGCGTGCTGCGCGGAGAGGACTTTTTCGAGCCCGGCGATCGTTTCTTCGAGCTTCGCTGCGAGCGGCGACAGGCGAGCGAGGAGCGTGGTATCGGGTGCCGTGCCTGCCGCCTTGACCGCACCGCACGTCTCGGCCACTTCGCGCACGTAGCGCAGGACACCGGGCATCACGATCGTCCGCGCCATCGTGAGGACGAGCTTGGCCTCTACGTTGACGCTCTTGCAATAGTGCTCGAACGAGATCTCGTAGCGGCTGTGGAGCTCGCGCGGCGTCAGGATCTTGTACTTGTCGAAGAGCGCGATGACCTCGGGCAGCTGAAAGACCGGGATCGAGTCGACGGTGGTCTTCAGGTTCGGCAACCCGCGCCGCGCAGCCTCTTCGTGCCACTCGTGCGAATACCCATCACCGTTGAAGACGACCGCACCATGCTCCTTGGTGATGGATGCAAGGATCTCCGCGACGGCGGCGTTGAGCGACTTGCCCCCCTTGAGGCCTTCTTCGAGGGCGGTTGCCACGTAGTCGAGCGACTCGGCGACGACCGTGTTCAAGACGAGCATCGGACCTGCGACCGATTGACTCGAACCGACGGCGCGGAACTCGAATCGGTTTCCGGTGAACGCAAAGGGGCTGGTGCGGTTGCGATCGCCCGGGTCCTTCGGGAGCTTGGGAAGCGTGTCGACGCCGATTTCGAGTGTGCCTTTCGTCTTCGACGACTTGGCGCCGCCGGCCTTGATCTGATCGAAGATGTCCGAGAGCTGATCGCCCAGGAACACGGACATGATCGCCGGTGGTGCCTCGTTCGCTCCGAGGCGGTGGTCGTTGCCGGCGTACGCGACCGACGCGCGCAGAAGGTGACCGAACTTGTGCACGGCGCGAATCACCGCGGCGCAGAAGACGAGAAACTGGGCGTTGTCGTGCGGTGTGTCACCCGGATCGAGGAGGTTGCCCTGCGTGGCGTTCCCCAGCGAGAAGTTGACGTGCTTGCCCGACCCGTTGACGCCCGCGAATGGCTTCTCGTGCAAGAGGCACGCGAGGCCGTATCTCTCGGCGACCCGCTTGAGGACCACCATGACGAGTTGCTGATGGTCGGTCGCGACGTTCCCTGACTCGAACATCGGAGCAAGCTCGAACTGACCCGGGGCGACTTCGTTGTGCCGGGTCTTCGCGGGAATACCGAGCTTGAAGAGCTCTCGCTCGGCGGCGACCATGAACGACAGAACCCGTTCGGGAATGGATCCGAAATAGTGATCCTCGAACTCCTGCCCTTTCGGGGGCCTGGCTCCGAAGAGCGTGCGACCGGCGTTGAGGAGGTCTGGCCTGGCGTAGAAAAAGCTCCGATCGATGAGAAAGTACTCCTGCTCGGCTCCGCAGTACGAGACAACCATCGCCGGGTTCTCGTGCCCGAAGATCTTGAGGACCCGCTGCGCCTGCGTGTTCAACGCCTGCATCGCGCGGAGCAAGGGCGTCTTCGTGTCGAGCGCCTCGCCGGTCCAGGAAACGAAGACGGTCGGAATGCAGAGCGTCATCCCGCTCGTCGTCTCGAAGAGGTACGCGGGACTCGTCACGTCCCAGGCCGTGTACCCGCGCGCCTCGAACGTGGCCCGGATGCCGCCGTTAGGAAAGCTCGACGCGTCCGGTTCGCCTTGGACGAGCGTCTTGCCCGAGAACTCCATCAGGGCCCCGCCCTCGCCATCGGGCGTGAGGAAGCTGTCGTGCTTCTCGGCGGTCAGGCCAGTGAGGGGATAGAACACGTGCGCGTAGTGGGTGGCGCCTTTCATCAGCGCCCACTCCTTCATGGCCGACGCCACGACGTCGGCGATCTTGGGATCCAGCGAGTGGCCGGATTCAATCGTCCGCTTCAGCGACTTGAAGACGTCCTTCGGGAGACGAGCCTTCATGGCGGAAGGACCGAAGACGTTCGCGCCGAAGAGCGACTGGATCGGATGCTTCAGGTAGTCGGGGGCCGACGACGCAGGGACGTGTCCGTTCGTCGAAACCACTGCGCCCTCGCGAGCAATACTGGCTGTCATTGAATTGGCCTGCCTTTCGTCGCCGCGCGCGCCGGCTGGGACCGACAGCCTGCTGCTCCTCTGGTTTCCGGCGTAGAGCGCGAATGTTTCGTGGACTGGCGGCCGGAGCCGGGTCGCAGTAGTGAGTGCGCCTCCCGTGCCTAGCCAGGTTGATCGTTCCCCGAGAGCCGTGCCCATGACGCTCGGCGTGACCGCGCTCACCGCTGTCGCGCTGCTCATCGCCTGGGAAGTCTCTCCGCGCCTATTTCCCGCGAAGGCTCACGAGTTCCTCGCCGCGCTCCCGCTCGCGCTGGTCGCTTTCGGTTACTTCGCCCACAAGGCCTCCCACAAGCCAACGCGTTCGGAGCTGGTCGAGGCGGCGCTCTTTGCGACGGCCTTCCTTTTCTGGGCCGCCAATCAATTCTGGGCAGATCGAGCTCCTGCGGCGCTGTTCAACGACATCGCGATCGCACTCTTCGTCCTGGATGCATTCCTCGTCATGGTCGGTTGGTCATCGAACTCGCCGTCCCGGGAGGGGGCCGAGCGCACGTTAGGAAGTCATTAAAATTTGTGCCGATCTTGCGCGTCGGACCAACGACGAAACATTGCCGAAACACAGCCCAGCCCATCCACTTCGCCACGATGACAAGCCGACATCACGGCCACCGTGAAATTTTTCACGCAACGAGGACCCGCCGCTTCTTGACGGGGGTGGTGCTGCTCTCGGCCGCGGTTGCCCTGAGCCTTTGCTGGGTACGGCCTTCAAGTGCTCAGGAATCGGGGCCGAGCACTGCGGTCGTTGCCCCGGTGGCGAGCGCTCCCGCGGCGGACCTGGTCACGCGGGTCGCGGACCTCGAGGCCTACGTGACCAACAGTGCGCCCAAGGCGCTTACTTCGCCCGGGCCCGGACACAACGCCTGGATGATGACGTCTTCGGCTCTGGTCCTCTTCATGACGCTACCCGGGCTCGCGCTCTTCTACGGCGGCCTGGTGCGTCGCAAGAACGTGCTGTCGGTCATGGCGCAATGTCTGGGCTGCGCCGGGTTCGTCACCATCGTCTGGTGGGCGTTCGGTTACAGCCTCACCTTCGCGAGCGGGTCGCCATTGCTGGGAGGTACGAAATTCGCGTTCCTCCGCGGCGTCGGGGCGATGCCCAATGCGGACTACGCTGCGTGGGTTTCGCACAGCGTCTTCGCGATGTACCAGCTCATGTTTGCCATCATCACGCCGGCGCTCATCGTCGGCGCGATCGCCGAGCGCATGAAGTACTCGGCCCTCATGGCGTTTCTGTTTGGCTGGATGCTCATCGTCTATTTCCCGCTCGCGCACATGGTCTGGGGCGTCGACGGAATGATGAACGGCGTATGGAATGCCAAGGCCTCGATCAAGGCCATCGACTTCGCCGGCGGCACGGTCGTTCATATGTCTTCGGGCTGGTCGGCCCTCGTGCTCTGCCTGATGCTCGGCAAGCGCGCCGGCTTTGGGCAGAAAGCCTTCTATCCTCACAGCCTCGTGCTCACCATGATCGGCACGGGGATGCTGTGGGTCGGCTGGTACGGGTTCAACGCCGGCAGCGCCGGGGCCGCCGACGGCATTGCCGCCGGTGCCTTCATGGCCACCACCTTGGCCACCGCCGTCGCGTCGGTCGTTTGGCCGGCCATCGAGTGGATTACGCGCGGCAAGCCCACCGTCCTGGGATTCTGCTCGGGCGCCGTCGCGGGACTCGTGGTCATCACGCCGGCATCTGGTTTCGTGACGGCCAACGGCGCCGTGATCATCGGTGTCCTGGCAGGCGTCGTTCCTTACATCGCCTGCACCAAGCTGAAGGGGATGCTCGGTTACGACGACGCCCTCGACACCTTCGGTGTTCACGGCGTCGGCGGCACCCTCGGCGCGCTCGTCACGGGCTTTCTCGCGACCTCGGAGGCCAACGCGAACTTGAATACGAACCTTTCGGAGGTCGTCGGCAAGACACTCTGGCTAGAGCAGCTCAAGGCCATGGGCGTGACGGTGGTGCTGGCCGTCGTGGGGACCGCTCTCCTTGCGACCGCAATCAAGGCCACCATTGGGCTCCGGCCCGACGCGGAGAGCGAAGAAGACGGACTCGACCAGCTGGATCACGGCGAGGCCGGCTACCATCTCGACGAGGAGTTCGGCTTGGCCCACGGGGCCATCGAAAGCGCGTCGGCAACGGAGAAATGAGCATGAAGAGAATCGAAGCGATCATCCGCCCGGCGAAGCTCGACGAGATCAAGGAGGCCCTCTCCGAGATAGGCGTCAAGGGCATGACGACGTCCGAGGTCAAGGGGTTTGGTCGAACCGGCGGTCGAAGAGAGGTCTATCGTGGCTCGGCGTACGTGGTGGACTTCGTACCCAAGATCAAAATCGAGATCGTTGCCCAAGACGACCTGGTGACGGCCATCGTCGACGCCATCGAGCAAACGGCAAAAACGGGGAAGATCGGCGACGGCAAGATCTTCGTGGCAGACATCCTCGAGGTCGTGCGCATCCGCACGGGGGAGCACGGGGAGGGGGCGATCTAACCCCCTCCCCTCTCAATGGTGGCGGTCTCAGATGGTGGCGGGCTTCTCGGCGAGAACGGACTTGCCCTTGGCCTTGCTCGCACGAAGGAAGTAGACGCCGCCGTAGATGCCCCACACGGCGCAGATGCCGAGCGCGATGAAAGGTTCCTTGACGCTCATGCCGCTCACGGTGAACGGGCCGACGAGATAGAAGAGCATGCAAGCCAGATTGGCGACCAGGCCGAAAATCGGCACGACGAAGTGCTTGAACCCGTTGAAGGTGTGGTGCTCGCGAAAGGCCACGATCGCGATGAGGCACGTGAGCATGTAAAGGAGGAACGTGCCGAAGTTACTCACGAGGGTGACGATGACCAGCGTGTTCGGCAGCTTGGCGATGACGTTCGGATCGAAGATCCCGAAGCTGTACCAAATGTTGTGGTACTTCGGGTCCAGCGGCGCGGGAGTCGTCCCGCCGAGGTAGACCGCGACAGTGGCGATGCCGATGATCGCCGACAGGATGGCGAGCGTCCAGATAGCGCGGTGCGGGGTGTTCTTCTCCCCGTGGAGCATGCCGAAGTGCTCCGGCACCTCCTCGTCCTTGCCCATCGCGTAGGTGACACGCGCTCCCGTGTTGATGCACGAGAGCGTCGTCCCGATGAGCGCGAGGAACACCGTGAAGGCCTGCACGAGCATGAACGCCCGCCCCAGCTTGTAAGACCCGAATAGCCAGGTCCCCACGATCACCATCATGTCGCCGAGCGGCGCGCCGGACGCGGCCGCATTGGTCAGCGTGTAGCCTTTGTTCAGGAAGTAGTTCGCGCAGAAGTACTCGATGAGGTAGCAGAAGGCCCCCTGGATGGCGAGCGACAGGAGGACGGCGCGCGGGACGTCGCGCTTGGCGTTCTTGGCCTCCTCCCCCATCGCCGTCACGGATTCGAATCCGACCAGGATAAGGATCGCCACGCACGCCTGGATGAACATGTAAGAGAACCCGTGCGGCGCCACGACGGAGGCTGCGCCGGCGTGAAACTGGAAGTGCGGCGTCAGGTCCTTCGGATGGTCGGCGTCCACGGGATCCATGGTCGATCGCGTCCTCGGCCCCGTAGGTGAGCGTGAAGGGAACCGGCTTGCCGTCCTTCATCTCGGGGACCGGATCGCCCGACTTCTCGTCCATCTTGTTCTGCATCACGGGCTGGCCGGTCCGACCCGATCTTCGGCTTTCCGTCCTCGACGACCGCTTCCTGGGCGACGACGTAGTCGATAGGGCACTCCGTTCACGAGCTGATAGCCCTTCGACCCGTTCGGGTGCTGGAGGCGATACGCGAGCGCGATCACGGAGAACACGAGCAGGGCCGTGATCTGGATGACGTTGATCGCGACGCTGACGCCCGTCGACCCCGTGACGCCGCGGAAGGCGATGAAGGCGACGCCGAGCGCGAACGCGACGCAGAAGATGAACATGAAGAGGGGACTGTTGAATCCCCCGCTGAACGTGTCCGGGAAGAACTGATTAAGGAGGTAGCCGCTGATGAGGGCCGTCACCCCGACCATGCAACCCGGGTACACCCAGTAGTAGAGGTGGCTGGCCCATCCGGTGATGAACTTGGCCAACCGGGCGAACTTGTACGCGTGCGTCTTCGAGAGGAAGGCCTGCTCGGCGAAGAAGTACGACGAGCCAGCCCCCGGATAGAGCTTCGATAGCTCCGCGTAGCTGATCGCCGTGGCGAAGCAGAGCAAGAGTGCCGTCACGATCCCGAACCACATGGCGCTTCCCGCCATGGGGGCGCCGTAGAGCGCCTGGATCTGGAAGGTGAGCCACAGGAACGCGCCGGGCGCGATCAAGGCCATGGCGTTCATGGTCAACCCGGTCAAGCCAAGGGTGGCGCGACCAGACGACTGTCCGGACTCAGGTGGTCGGGCGTTGGACATGTGAGCTCCCCTGGGTTGGGTGGCGGTGCGGGAACGCTGTCCGGGGAATGTTCGGACAACTGCGTCGCCGAGTCCGCCCTTTATGTTTCCTTGAGCTGCCTCTAACATTGTCAATGTTTCCAACCGGTTTCGTCACTCGGGGTAGTCCGTTGCGCGCGAGCGGCGACCCCCTCACTGTGGAATAGTCGCGCGCGATGACGACGGGATCCGGTCCCAGCAACGCCGCCGACTTCGCGGTGCGCTACGCGCTCCGCTCAGACCGCGGGACAGAGAGAGAGAACAACG
Organism: uncultured delta proteobacterium; assembly: GCA_963847465.1. Classification (GTDB taxonomy): domain Bacteria; phylum Myxococcota_A; class Polyangia; order Polyangiales; family Polyangiaceae; genus Palsa-1150. Next base: position 308,193 of record CAWKAF010000062.1, read on the forward strand.
AAGACGCGTTCGGTTCGTACGCCGAGACGCCCACGCACGTGCTCGTGGCCGTCGCTGACGGTGTCAGCGGCGAAGAGGGGGGCGAGATTGCCAGCCAAACGGCGATCGACGTCACGATTCGCACCTACTCGCAGAGCCCTGCTTCATGGGGACCCGCAAAGCGCCTCTACCGCGCCGCCCAGCAGGCGAATATCGAGATCCACGATCGGGCGCTCGTCGTCACGGAGCTGCGCCGCATGTCGACGACCCTGACCGCCATCGTGGTGGACGCAGGCACCCTCTACGCTGCCCACGTAGGAGACAGTCGCCTTTACCTGATTCGCTCGGGCGCGATTACGCAGAAGACCAAGGACCACACCGTTACCGCCGACCGGCACCGAATGGGGCTCATCAGCGCGAGGCGCGCCAAAAGCCACCCCGACCGGTCGACCCTCACCCGCAGTCTCGGCCGAGAGCTCATCGTCGCAGTCGACCGCATCACCTTTCCGCTCGCGGAGGACGACGTCTTTCTAGTGTGCAGCGATGGCCTTTACAATGTGCTCGATGATGGCGAGCTGCGCGACGCGGCCACTGCAGGGGAGCCCACTCTGGTCTGCGATGCAATGATCCACGCCGCGAACGAGCGCGGCACACCCGATAACCTGACGGCCGCCGTAGTCCGTGTGACCGGGACGATGCCGGGAGGCCGCGGCCCCATCGGGTGGCGCGCCAGACTCGGCAGGCTAGTCGGACGCTGATCGGTTGATGCAGTATCCGCCGCGCAGTGCTGTCAGTCGCGCGGGTAAGCGTCGGAGCCCATCTCCAGCTCGTCGAGGCCCGCGGACTCGACCTCCGCGAGCACGCGGTTGCCCATCGTCCCTTCCACGACCCGGAAGAACAGATAGGCAAGACCGAACACGGTCACCGCGTTCGTGACGACGCCGATGACCTGCGCAACCAGCTGACTGGAATCACCGAAAAGCAGCCCGCGCACCGGGCCAGACACGCCATTCCACCCATCGCCGAAGCTTCCGTCGGCGAAGATCCCGACCGATAGGGCTCCCCATGTGCCGCATGCGCCGTGAACGGCAATGGCCCCCACCGGATCGTCGATGCTCAAGCGTCGTTCGAGGAGTCCCCCCGTCCACCCTACCAATAGCCCGGCGACAACTCCGATCAGCCCCGCGGCGGCCGGAGCGACGAACGCGCACGGAGCCGTCACCGCCACGAGACCGCCCAGCATGCCGTTGCATGCCATCGCAATGTCCGGACGCCGATGGCGCCGCCACACGTAAACGAGCGACGTGAGAGCTCCGGTCGCCGACGCGATGGCCGTGTTGGTCGCGATCTCCGCGATTCGTGGATCGGACGCGGCGAGCGTCGAGCCAGCGTTGAACCCGAACCACCCGAACGCAAGGATGAGTGTCCCCGTCACGACCATCGGAAGGTTGTGCCCCTGGATCATGCCGATCGTTCCGTCCTTCCGGAACTTGCCAATCCTGGGTCCCAGGACGATCACCCCCGCCAGCGCAGTGATCCCGCCCGTCATGTGCACTACCGAGGAGCCCGCAAAATCGACGTGCCCATGACCCAGTCCGAAGTTGCCGCCCAGAGTCGCCAGCCAACCGCCTCCCCAGACCCAATTTGCGAACAGCGGATAGAGAAACGTCGACATGAACACCGCGTAGAGCATGAACGCCGAGAACCTCCAGCGCTCGGCCAGCGCACCCGTCGGGATGGTCGCGGACGTATCCATGAACACGACCGAGAAGAGGAACATGGCCATTGTGGGGGGATCATGAGCGACGCTCACGAGGGCGAACTTCGACGCGCCGAGCAGGCCGAAGAAGCGCGTACCGACGTGAAATCCCAGCTCCGCGTGGACACCGGTTGCCGGCCCCAGCGTCGGCCACCCCGTGACGCCGCCCATCGCAAATCCGAATCCGACGAGCCAATAGCCGACGACCCCCACGGCGTAGACCATGAGGTTCATCGCCATCGTGTGCACGGCGTTCTTCGCGCGGGTAAAGCCCGTTTCGACCATCGCGAAGCCGAGCTGCATGAACATGACGAGAAACGCCGTCAAGAGAACCCACGCCAGGTTGAGCGAATACGCGTTCATCTGGATGGGGCTCCCTTGGGAACCTCGCCGCTCGCAGGGGCCGGTGCCACGGGTCGGGGCGACGGGCGTCCCATGGCCAAGGTCAGGAGGAGGAGGCCCCCTATCACCACCACGAGAAGGCCTGGCCCGATCGCTCGACTTGGAATTCGAAAGCGTCCGAACAGCGGTCGGCCCGCTCGCGGAGTGCGATCCCTGAGGACGACGCGAGAGGGATCTTCGAGGTCCTCGAGCATCTCCTTGGACGTCGCGTAGCGCTCGCGCGGCGATCGAGCTATCGCGCGCAGGATGATCTCCTCGATCTTGGGATCGATCTCGGTGAACACTTCGTGGGGAGGCCGCGGATCTTCGTTTACCTTGGTGCGCATCATCGCGTGGCCGCTGCCCGCGACGAAGGGGAGCTCTCCCGTGACCATCTCGTAGAGAAGGGTACCGAGGGCGTATATGTCCGTCCGAACGTCCCCTCGCCGCCCTCGGACTTGCTCGGGCGCCATGTAGTCCGGCGTCCCGCCCGCCGTCGACAGGCCGAACCAGGTCAAGCGACGAGCCGATTCGTCCATGGCGATGCCGAAATCGAGCAACTTGATGGTGCCGTCCTTCGCCACGATGACGTTGTCGGGCTTGAGGTCACGATGAACGATCCCGTGAGCGTGCAGGTACACGAGAGCGCCGCAAATCTGCTTTGCGATCGCGAGCGCATCGACCGCCGGCATCCGCTGATGCTCCTTCATCAGCGTCCGGAGGGAACGGCCCTCGGCGAATTCCATTACGAGATACATGCGGCTCTTCTTCTCCGGCACGAGCACCCGGACGACGTTGGGGTGCTCGAGCCGCTGGCCGATTTTTTCCTCGCGCTCGAATCGCTGATAGAAGGCGATGTCGCTCTCGTACTGAAGGTGGGGAACCTTCAGGGCCACCGTGGCTCCCGTGCGGTGGTCGATTGCCTTGAAGATCGAGGCCATGCCACTGCGGGCGAGAAACTCGGTCAGCTCGTACTGGTCGACACGGTCACCCGCCAAGAGGTCGCGCATGCGCGGCCGGATGTAGCACCTCGAGGTGCGTGCGGGTAGATCCCCCCCTCGGCGCGTGCGTGGCCGTCCTAGGCCCTCACAGGCTGATTTGCATCCCGAGCTCGACGACCCGGTCTGGCGGGATGCCGAAGTACTGAGTGGCCGATTGCGCGTTGCGCGAGATGAAAGAGAAGAGCGACTTTCGCCAGCGGAACATTTTGCTGTCGCCCGAGGCTAGGAGAGTCTCACGCCCGAGAAAGTAGCTCGTGCGCTCTGGGACGTAAGGAACCTCGCCGACCTTGGCGGCGTCTTGCATGATCCGGGGGACGTTGGGCGTCTGCATGAAGCCGTAGTGCGCAGTGATCTGGAAGAAGCCGTGCCCCAGGCTCTTCACGCCGAGGCGATCGGACGTTGGCACCTCGGGAATGGTCTCCGAGATGATCGAGAGGAGGACCACGGTCTTGTGCAAGACCTGGTTGTGCTTCCAGTGGTGCAAGAGCACGATCGGCACGCCCGCCGGGTTCGACGACATGAAGACGGCAGTCCCCGACACCCGGTGAGGGCAATGTTCGGCCACGTCTGCCAGAAATACGTCGATCGGTAGGACACGACTTGCGAGATTTCGCCCGAGCAGCGTTCGCCCCGTTTTCCACGTTGTCATCACCAGAAAGAGCGCCGAGGCGATGGCGATAGGGAACCATCCGCCGTGAAAGAACTTGGCGGCGTTGGCCGCGAAGAACGGAATGTCGAAGCTCAGGAAGACGGCCACCAGGGGAAGCGCTTTCCACAGGGGCCACTTCCAGGCGCGCCTCAGGACGACGAAGTAAACCATCGACGTTATCGCCATCGTGCCCGTCACCGCGATCCCGTATGCGGCCGCGAGAGCGCTCGACTCCTTGAAGCCAAGGACGAGGCATACGCATGCGACGGCAAGGCCTACGTTGACCTCGGGGATGTAGATCTGCCCCTCGGCTTCCCCCGAGGTGTGCACGATCGTGACCCGAGGACAGAAGCCAAGCTGCACCGCCTGGCGCGTGAGCGAGTACGCGCCCGAGATGAGCGCCTGCGACGCGATGATTGTCGCCACGGTGGCTAGGAGCACCATCGGATAGATGAGGCTAGGCGGCACCAGCGCGAAGAACGGGTGACTCGACGAGCCCGGATGGTGAATGACCCACGCCCCCTGTCCGAAGTAGTTGAGGAGAAGCGCCGGCAAGACGACGGAGAACCAGGCAAATCGAATGGGCCCACGTCCGAAGTGGCCCATGTCGGCGTAGAGAGCTTCGCCTCCCGTGATGACGAGCACGACGCTGCCGAGCACGACAAAACCCTGCCAGCCGTGGTTCGAGGAAGAACCGGACGGCGTGCGCCGGATGGATCGCCTCGAGCACCGACGGATGGTGAGCGATTTGCCATGCCCCGAGCGCGGCAATCGTTCCGAACCAGAGGACCATGATCGGACCGAAGATCCCGCCGATGCTGGCCGTACCGCGCTTCTGCACCCAGAAGAGCCCGATAAGGATCGCTACCGTCAGCGGCACGATGGCTGGCGTGAGAGATGCCGTCGCGACGCCGAGGCCTTCGACGGCGCTGAGCACAGAGATTGCCGGGGTGATGACGCCGTCGCCATAGAGCAAGGCTGCCCCGAAGATCACGAGACCCGCGATGACACCAACGCGAGCCGAGCCCGTTTTTTTACCCGACGGCACGAGGGCCAGGAGGGCCAGGATTCCCCCTTCGCCGCGGTTGTCGGCGCGCATGATGAACGTCAGGTACTTCACCGTGACGACCATCATCAGCGACCAAAAGACGAGCGACAGAATGCCCATCAGGTTCGCCTGGGTCGCGGCGATCCCGTGGCTCGTATCGACGCACTCCTTGATGGCGTAGAGCGGGCTCGTGCCGATGTCGCCGAAGACCACGCCCGTCGCCATCAGAGCGAGCTTGCCCAAGCTCGTGTGCCGGCCGGTGTGGACCGCCGAGGGAGGTTCGACTCGATGCAGCGCTGCCGGCCTCGGCGCGAGGGACGAATCCGCGTGGTGATCTCGCGCGTTCGGCGTTTTCAATTTGGTTCGAGCGGCATCCGCCTAGAGGTTTCGAACACTGCGGCTACCCTATACATTCAGCGCCAGCGGGAGTCGATTGCCGGCGACGCCGCGACTAGCGGCGGACCTCCATATCCCTGCCCAGGCTCCTCCCGGCCGCAAGCATCGCCACGCTGGTAACAAAAACGGCTACGGCTCCCACGACCAGCACGTGCGGCGCACGCAGCATCGCCGCCACGCCCTGGTCGAGCACGCCACCAAGCGACACCCCGTCGCGCGGCCCGAGCCCGACGAAGGCCAGAGCGGCCTCGCTCACGACGATCGCGGCCCCGGTAGACCCGAGCTGAACGGCGACGACGCCCAGAACGTTCGGCAACACGTGCCGCAACAGCACCCCTGCCCGGCCCCGCCCGAGGGCGACGGCCGCTTCTACGAAGGCCGCACCGCGAAGCACCCGAGTCTGTGCAAGCGCAAGACGGGCGAAGGGCGCCCACGCGGTCAGGGCGAACACCGCTCCGATGTGAAGGCGCGACGGCGCGCGAACGGCACTCAACACAGCCAACGCCAACATGAAGGTGGGGAACGCCTGTACGAGATCGCACGCGCGCTCGACGAACCGTTCGAAGCGCCCTCGCGCCAGGGCCGCGGCCACCCCGAGCGGAGTCCCGACCGCAAACGACGCGACCGAGACGCTCACAGCAAGAGCGATGGCGCGCAGCGCAGCGGACGAAACGACGGCCAGCAGATCGACGCCCGCCTCACCGCAGCCCAGCAGGCGCGCGCTCGACGGGGCGCACCAAGCGCTGGCCGGATCGAGGCGAGCCGCCGGGGCACCCGCGAGCATCACACCGACCCCGCCGGCTGCGGCCACGATGCAGAGGGGTGCAAGGTCGAACCAGCGAGCCCTCGTCATCAATCTCCCCTCGCCCTTGGATCGATCGCGACGTGCACAGCGGCCCCAAGAGCCTGGGCCCCCACGAAGAGGAGTCCCGCAGCCACCACGGCCCCCTCGAGCACCGGAAGATCGCGCGTCGCGTAGGCCTCGAGAATGAGCGTGCCGAGCCCCCAGCGCTCGAACATCCGCTCGAGCACCACCGCACCGCCGAGGAGCGCTCCGAGCTGCGTCGCCACCACAGTCACGATAGGGCCCGCCACCGCTGGCAGCGCGTGGACCACCCATACGCGCAGAGGTCGCACCCCCTTTGCGCTGGCGACGGTGAGGAAAGCAGCCCGCGCCACGTCAGTCAGGGCCGCCCGCGCGATGCGACCGACGTGAGCCGCAAGAGGGATCGCGAGCAATCCACTCGCGAAGAACAGCCCCGAGGCTCCGGCGTCGGGATCGCCCGGCAGCGGAACGATCCGCACGCGCACGGCGAAGATCCACGTGACCACGGGGGCAAAGGCCACGAGGGGAGAGGCAGCCGCCACGACGAGGCCGCGATCAATCCACACGCGTGCACGCTGGGAGAGCCACGGGCCACTGGCAGCGACGGCCGCCAGGACACCCGCAACGGCGCCCATCATCACTGCCAGCAGGGCGAGCTCCGCGGTGGGACCCACTGCTTCTCCGACCCGAGCCATCGCACTCGTCCCGGGCCGACGGAGCGAATCGCCGAGGTCGAGCGTCGACAGGCCGCGAAGAAAACGCAGGTACTGCACCAGCAAGGGCTCGTCCAGGTGAAGGGCCGCCCGCACGCGGGCGAGGTCGGCTGCGCCGGCGGCGTCACCGAGAACGAGACGTGCCGGGTCTCCCGGAAGAACGCGAAGAGCGACGAACACGAGGGAGGCCAGAGCGCCGACGACGGCGACGGATTCGATGACGCGGCTCGCGACAACGCGCCAGACGCGGCGCAACCCGGACAACCTAGCCGCCGCCCTGCGCATCGGGCACGCCCGCGTCCGGAGCTCCGTCACTCGGAGAATCGGCCCCGCCAGAACCGGTTGCCCCGTCGTCCGCCCCGCTATCGTCCAGCGCCCCGTCGGTCCCGCCGACGATCCCGGCATCCAGCCCCGCGTCGACTCCGGCGTCCGGTCCACCGTCCGCGTCCGCGTCTTCGCCGCCGCCGTCGCCGACCGCTGCGTCGGACCCCGTCTCGGCGACGGCGTCCGCGAGCGCCCCGCCGATGCTGATGGGCGGAACGAAAGGCCCGCTCGGTGAGCAGACGCTTCCGTCGGGGAGACTGGCGATCCCGGCCTCAATCGGAGACGTGCTCGCTCCGGGATCGGGCGGGATGATGCAGACCTTTTGCGCCTGGTCGTCGTCCGTGATCGCCGCGTTCCACGGCGGCTGGCTCGGATTGGCGCACACGTACCCTTCGCTTGTCCGGCAGTCGGAGTTCTGGTTGCAGTGCTCCAGGCAGAACGTCCGTCCGGTTCGTGACGGCGAGGTGTAGTCGTCGTACGGGCACCCGGGGACGCTCGGCAGAAACTCGATGCACACGGCGTGGTCCTGGCACGAGTTGGGGGTGCAATTGAACTGGGTGCAGTACCCGTAGGGTTGCGAGGTATCGCAGACCAGCGCGCCGCTTGTGCCGCAATCCGTGTTCAGCACGCACTTGCTGCCGATCTTCGGCGAGCACCCCGCGAGCACCGCCGAAGCCAGCCCGACCAGGGCAGCGTAGTAGGCACGATCCATCGGCGGGCGCCGACGGTAGCGTCCCGCGGCCCCGCCAGGCAAGGCGGCGCGTAAGCGGTCACAGAACCCGCGAGAGCCGAGAGGTCGAGGGGAGCCCATCCGTTTGACTTTGCTCGGTTCGCTCCCTACGTTCCTGGTCCTGTCGCCATGTCCACGTACATCACTTCCGACTGCATCAACTGCGGTGCTTGCGAGCCCGAGTGCCCGAACGAAGCCATCAGCGAGGGGGACGAAATCTACGTCATCGACCCCGAGCTCTGCACCGAGTGCGTGGGGTTCTACGACCACGAGGCATGCCAGGCCGTTTGCCCCGTCGAGTGCTGCATCCCTGACCCGAACGTCCGCGAGGAGGAGAACCTCTTGCTGGAGCGCGCCGTGCGCCTTCACCCGGACGACGAGGAGCTGAAGAAGCGCGTCGCATCCGGCTCGTTTCCTTCCCGATTCCGGAAATGACCCGGATCGAGGGCGGCGCTCGTCTCGTCGCACTCGCTCTCTCTTCCGCGATCGTCGCCTGCGGCGGGGGCCTGCCCCTCTTGCACCCCGCGCAGACGCTTCCCGCGGGCGACGTGCAAGCGGCCGCCGGGTTCAGCGGAAACATCGCAACGGCGGGGTTTGCCAGTGCGCTGAGCAGCGCGCAGGCCGAGGCGACGGCCTCCGGGGGCACGCCCAGCCAGCCGGGCACCGACCCGACCTACGCCAAAGGCGCGCTCGTGGCAGCGTCGATTGGGCCCGGGCTTGCTCCCTATGGTGCGACACGCGTCGGTGTGGGGGCCCAGGTAGAGGGCGGCCTCACCTACACCGGCAGGGCCATTCGCATTGACCTTCGTCGATCGTTCGACCTTTCGCCCCGCTGGGCCCTGTCGGTCGGCGCGGGCGGCTCCGCAGCTCTCTACGGCCATCAGAACGGAGTTGTCTTGCCCAACGTCGATCTCGGCGAGCTCCACGGATGGGGCGCCGATATCCCCGTGCTCGTCGGGTACCGGAGTGAGGGCGACCTCTACACCTTCTGGCTGGGAGCGCGGGGGGGAGCGGAGCACGTCGATATCAGCGAGGTGAGCAGCCAGGGCACGGTCACCCTCGGCGCGGCACCCATCACTCTCTCGGCCACTCGCTTTTGGGGGGAGCTCTCGCCGGCGTAGCGGTCGGTTTCCGGCACATCTACGTCGCGGTCGAGCTGGACGCGAGCTACGCAAGCGTGTCGGGCAACTACAACGCCACGAGCGTCCAGGTCTCGGGGATCACGCTCGCTCCCGCGAGCGCCCTATGGTGGCGATTCTGAAGGCTGCCCGATTCCATGTCAGGGCCGGCGGATGAGCAGTCCCAGACCCCGCATCCAGGCGCCGAGGCCACCACCCTCGGGCGAACCAATCGACTCCGTTCACGGACTTCGCGCCGGCCTGGCGGTCTTCGCTCGGAGGCGCGACGACGTGCTGCGCGTGGCGCACACGCGGTCCGTCCGTCACGAGGTCGGCGAGCTTGCCCGATGGGCGGTTTCGCGACGCGTGCCAATCGTGGAGGTGACGGACACGGAGCTCGATCGTCTGGCCGAGTCGACGCATCACGAGGGTCTCTGCGTAGTCGCTCGCCCCCGCAGGTGGTTGTCCGTGCAGGAGCTTGCCGATGCGCTGGCACGCGCGCGGGGCCTCGCGATTGCCCTCGACCGCGTGCGAAACCCGTACAACGTCGGCGCGATCTTGCGGAGCGCGGCGTTCCTCGGCCTCGACGCGGCGCTTCTCGGCGCGCCATCGCCTCACCCGGCCCTGGCTCCCGCAGCCGTCCGCGTGGCCGAGGGCGCGGCAGAGCACATCGAGCTTGCCCGGACGACGGATCTTGGCGAAACGCTGTCGCGCCTGCGATCGCGCGGTGTCCACGTCGTGGGCGCAGACGGACGGTCCACCACGAGCGCCCTCGGCTTCGCGTTCCGTCGACCCGCGGTGCTCGTCATGGGCCACGAGCGCGAGGGGCTCGGCGATCGCGTACGCGACCGCTGCGACGCGGTCGTCTCGATCCCGGGCAGCGGTCGGGTCGAATCGCTGAATGTCTCCGTGGCAGCGGGCATTCTGATGGCCGAGATGAAGCGCGTCCAAAGATAGGCCCTTCGGACGACGCCGAAGACGCCACGGTGCCGCGCCTACAGCTGCGTCGCGCCGAACGTGTCGCACGCCGCGATCGTGCCTTTCGCGAATCCCCGACGGAACCACCGCATCCGCTCGTCCGCCGAGCCGTGCGTCCACGATTCCGGGCTCACGGTTCCCGTCGCCATTCTCTGCAGCCGATCGTCGCCCACCGCAGCCGCCGCGCCGAGTGCCGAGTCGATGTCTCCGCTCTCCAGCAGTTCGCGCTGTGCGGTCGACTGCGCCCAAATGCCCGCGAAGCAATCGGCTTGCAGCTCGAGCCGCACCGACGCGCCGGTAGCGCCCTCGGTGTGGCGCATGCCGGCCACGCGCTCGCTGATTCCGAGGAGCTTCTGGACGTGGTGCCCTATCTCGTGCACGATGACGTAGGCCTGCGCGAACTGGCCTCGGGCGCCGAGCTTGCCCGACAGCTCCTGGAAGAACCCGAGGTCGATGTACACGTGCTCGTCCTCCGGACAGTAGAAGGGGCCCGTCGCGGCGTCGCCCAGGCCGCAGCCGGTGCGCGTCGAGTCCGTGTAGAGAACGAGCTTGGCGTGGCGGTACGATCGCTGGTCGCGTGCGAACGCTGCCTCCCAGCTGGCCTGCACGTCGTCCAGCACGAACGAGACGAAGTGGACCTCCGGCGTCTCGGCCTGCGCCCCCGAGCCGGAGAGCGAGCCCCCGTGGACGTGCTGCCCGTCGGGGCGGCCGCCCATCCACATCTGAACTCCCAGAACGAGCAGCCCGATGACGAGCAGGATGCGCCCCAACCGGCTGCGCATGAGCCACGGCAATAGGAAGAGCAGGTTGCCAATGCCACCCGCTTCGCCCACGGGCGCGTCGCCCCGACGGTCAATGAGGTCGGGGCTTTCGTGTGAGTCGTCCCCGCGCATCTTCTACCACCAAGGTCTAAGGCTTCGCGGGCGGGCTCGCCAGGGTGCCTTGGCCCAGGGGTCGCCTCCGGCGAGGATCTTCCTACATCTCTCCGTTCTTCGCCCACTCGCCGAATCGCTCGCCAATCATGATCGTGGTGAGATTGGTGTGCGCGCTCGGGATCGTCGGCATCAGGCTGGCATCCGCCACCCAGAGACCCTCGACGCCGCGGACCCTTCCACGCCCGTCGGTGGCTGCCTCCGCGGGACTCGCGTCATCGCCCCCCATGGGCACCGTTCCGCAGGGGTGGTAGCTCGAGTCGCAGATCCTTCCGAGCCAGGCCTCGAGCCGAGTCTTGTCGGTCACCACTCGGGCAGGCGGCCAGAAGAAGGACGCCTTGTCGCGCATCGGTGCCGACTGCGCGAGCTCGACGGCAAGCGTCAACGCCTCCACCGCGCACGCTCGGTCCGCCGCGTCCAGGAAGAGACGCGAATCGATCCGCGGCCGCGCGCGCACACTCGGCGACGTGAACTCGATGGTCCCGTGGCCTCGCGGCTTGCCGAGGCTGCACATCAGACTCACGAGCGGCAGGGTCACGTACGGCAACGGCAGGACGGATCCGGCCTGCAGCACGACATCGTTGGGCCGCGTGCTCCCCTTGGACGCGTAGCGCATCGCCGTCTGGATCAGAGGATGGTCGAGCGACTGAACCCCGGGCTTCGGGCGGAGGAAGATCGCCGCACCGGGGTGGTCCAGCAAGCGCGCGCCGACCGCTGGAAGGTCGACGACCACGTCGACGCCCAACCGCTCCACCGCCGGCCGCGGCCCGATGCCTGAACGCAGGAGAATGCCCGGAGTCTGCGTCGCGCCCGCGCAAAGCACGACACGGGGCGAGTTGATGGTGTGCACACGACCCAGCGTCTCCACCTCGACACCCACCACTGTCCTGTTCGAGAAGAGGACTCGCCGCGCGACGGACATCGGACGTACCCGCAGATTCTCACGCGCTCGAATGGCGGGCGTCAGGTACGCGCGGGCGACGCTGATGCGCTCGCCGCGGATCTTGTTCATCGCATGAGGGCCAGCGCCGGTCGTCGTGGGGTCGTTCGAGTCCGCGCAGCGAGGAAAGCCGAGCTCGGCGCAAGCATCGAGGAACGCCGCTTGCCATGGTACGAGCTCGCTCGCCAGGTGCCGCCGAATGGGGAGCGGGCCGTCCTGGGAGTGCCATTCGTTCCGTACGTCGAGATCGTTCTCGAGACGTCGGAACGCCGGTAGGCACGCCGCCCAGCTCCACTCTCGGAGACCGAGGGACGCCCACTCGTCGTAATCGTTGGGCTGGCCACGGAGGGCGATGCACGTGTTGACCGCCGAAGATCCCCCCACCACGCGTCCACGCGGGAACCAGTAGAGCATCCGGCTCCGAGGGCGCGGGCGATGCATCTGGCCCCAGTCGTGCTTCCGCATCGAATTGCGCGTCCCGTCGAAGAGGTCGTGCGGCAGGCCGAGCGGATGGGGATAATCCGGACCGGCTTCGAGGAGCAGCACCTCGCGCTCGCTTCGCTCGGTTGCGCGTACCGCGATCACCGCACCTGACGAGCCGGCGCCGACGATGACCGTATCCGCATGCATGATTGTGCGTGAGTGTACGTTTCTACCGTGGGCGTTGCGCTCGCCCGCACCAAGACAATTGCGTACGATGCCTCGCTGAGGGTACGTCGAAAACCATGTCCACGCGTCGATCGCGGCCCCCGCGCAGCCGGAAGTCGCGCAACCCCGAGGCCCTGCCCACCGAGATCCCGGTGATCATCCCACCTGCCGCCAGGGCGGTGGACGAGGCCGCGATGCAGCCGTCCCAGGGGGAGGCACCCGGCGACGAACTGGCCGCCATCGAGGCGGGCTGGGACGAGCTCCTGGCATGAGGAGGCAAGCCCCCGCGCGCTTCGCCTTTTCCGGCTTCACTCTCATCGTTGGTGCCGCCATCGCGTGCAGCACCAACGGCCTCGTGACATACGCCGACGCCGGCTCCACCGGCAGCGCGGGTGCGGGTGTGGGCCAGGCCTGCAGCGGCACCGAGATGTGTCGCGCCGGTCTGACGTGCACGGCCGGCCTCTGTACGCCGTGCCAGTGTGGCGCGGCCGGCGTGCCTTGCACGATAAGCGACGCGTGCGCGAAGGGCTCCTACTGCGGCCCGTCTCGGACGTGCGCGACGGCGGGGATCGGCGCCGCGGACGCGAATTGCGCGAGCGACGCCGATTGCATGGCCGGCCTGCGCTGTGACCTCGAAGGCCTCTCCGCGCAGTGCGAGCCCGAAGGCACGAAGGACGTCGGTGGCACCTGCGTCAGCAGCGCGGACTGCCTCGGCGGCCTCGCGTGCTCGGCCAGCATGTGCGAGCCGCTTCCGCCCGTGCCCGACGGCGGAGTGCCCCCTCTCGCGTTCCCGCCCACGTGGACGGGAGAGACGTGCACGGACGTCGCGGGTCCGACGCAAGCTTACTTTCGCGTGCCTCGTGGCACGGACGACGGCGATTTCTATCGGCTCCCCTTCCCCAACGACGTGCGAAGCACGAACGGCAAGATCTCGCTCTCGAATCCGAATCATCCGACACCTGGGCCTGCGCTCCTCGGCTACGATGTCGTCCAGCGCTGGCTGAGCGACCTCGAAGCCACCGTCGACGGCTTCAGCGCCTACCCAACCGTTCTCTTCCGCTTCAGCGCGGGAATCGACCTGAACGGCACCTTCAAGGGGTCGGGGGTCGTCCGATGGATCGACATCACGATGCCTGCGAGTCCCGCAGACCTCGGGTTGGCCTGGTTCGGCTCGACGGCTCGGAACGCGTACATCTGCGACAACTGGCTTGGCGTCCGACCGCAGACCGGCGTTCCCCTCACGCCGGGGCACACCTACGCCGTGGTGATCTCGACGGGCGGGCTCGATGCCACGGGCAAGGGGATCCTGGTGTCGCCCGATCTAACGGCGCTGCTCGCGACCACAGCGCCATCGGACCCCACGCTCGCGGCTCAATGGCCCAAGTACCAGCCCCTCCGGGACTGGGCGGCCGGGCCGGGCGCCGCAGTTACGATCCTGAACGCGACGGTGTTCACGGTGGGCCATCCCACGGCCATCGGGCCCAACCTTGCGAGCGCGGTCGCCGCGACGCCGCTCCCGACGGCCGCCAGCTGGATCAACTGCGCCAACGCGCCCTCGCCCTGCCCTCAGGCGACGGGGGATCGCGCGTGCCCCACGACGCCGGATCCGGCCTTCGACGAGCTCCATGCACTGATCACGCTGCCCATTTTCCAGCAGGGCACCGAGCCCTACCTGACGCCCACCGACGGCGGCGACTTCGTCCTTGCCGCGGACGGGACGCCTCAGCTCCAGCGAACGGAGTCCGTGTGCATGGCGCTGACTGTCCCGAAGGGCGTCGCGATGCCAGCGGGAGGGTGGCCGACGGTCGTGTACGCGCACGGAACCGGAGGGAGCTTCCGGAGCCACGTCACCGAGGGGGTGGCGGGGAGGTTGGCGAGTGTCGACAACGGCGCCGGCGCCCAGGTGAACATCGCGGTCCTGGGCATCGATCAGGTCGAGACGGGCACCCGCCGCGGCACTTCAACCGAGTCGCCGGACAATCTCTTCTACAACTTCGCGAACCCGGCGGCGGCCCGCGGCAATCCTCTGCAGGGCGCGGCCGACCAGATGTCCCTCGTCCGCTTCGTCACGGGGTTCGACCTTCCGGCCGCCCAGTCGCCGAACGGAGCCGAGATTGCGGTCGGACCCGTCGCGTTCTGGGGTCACTCGCAGGGCGCGACCGAGGGGGGCATCGCGATGCCCTACACGCCGGGGGTCACAGGCGCCGTGCTCAGCGGAGAGGGCGCCAGCATCATCGAGGCTCTCCTCACGAAGATGAACCCGGTCGACATCGCGGCTGTCGTTCCCGTCGTGCTCGAGGACGCACCCTCGAACGTGGGCGTCTACCACCCGGTCCTTTCGCTCTTCCAGAACGACCTGGACCGCGTAGACCCGCTGAACTACGCGCCGCTGCTCGTCATCAACCCCCTCGCCGTGGCGGATCAGAAGCACCTCTTTCAGCCCTACGGGCAGGGAGACACGTATGCGCCGCCAGCCACCGAGCAGACGTTCGCGCTCGCAGCGCAGCTCGGCGAAGCGTCGCCTCCCAGCGGCGTCACCGACGACCCGTTCGCGACCGCCCCGCCTTTGCCCGTTCCCGTCGGCGGCAACGCGATGTCCGACGGCGTGCCGATCACGGCAATCGTTCGCCAGTACGTCTCGGACGGTACCTACGACGGGCACTTCGTCGCCTACGACAACCCTCAGGCCGAAGCGGACGTGGACCACTTTCTCGCCGACTCGCTCAGCGGCAAGGTCCCGCAAGTCGGGCGCTGACGCCCGTCAGGTGCGGTGCCCCTTGCGCCCGCGGTGCACACGCCCCTGCAGCTTCGCCATCCTCCCGGATTCGTAGAGACTGCGAAGCTCGTGCTCCATCGCACGGCCGAAGATGAGGCGGACCGCTTCCATGCCGAGGGGACGTAGGGCGTCGAGCTGTCCGAGATCGCGAGGCTCGAGCTTTCCCTCCTCGACGCGCCGGATGAACACCTCGACGAGCTCGGACGCGGTGCGGCCGACGTGCTTTCGCAGGATGTCCCAGGCCTGAGCGACGGTCCCGAGGTCGATCCCGGCGAGTTCGAGCTTCAGCGCGATGGAGAGCAGAGCCGGGCTCTGCGCGAGGTACACGTCGCCGTGACGCTCGAGCATTCCCCTTCGCACCAGATCGGCGAGAAGTCCGGGCCTGCGCGACCCAGCGAGCTCGTAGACCTCTTCTTCGCTCACCGTGCGCGGCTTGTCGTTGACCCAGGGCGCCTGCACCTGCTGCTCGATGCCCAGCCATTCGGCCAGGTCGACCTCGCCGCGGTCGATGCTGACCAGCAGATCGCGGATCGCGTCGATGCGAAGCCCCCTGTCCTGAAGCTGGGCGATGAGCTTGAGCCGGTCGACGTGCGCCTGGACGTAGTACGCGACCCTCCCGCGAATCTCCGGAGGCATGAGCGCCCCTCGCGACTGATAGAAGCGGATCGTGCGGCTCGGCACCCGGGCGACGGCGGCAAGCTGGTCGATCGTGTATTCCGCTCGCTCCGGGCTGGGGTCGGGTGTGCTCATCGGGGTTACGACGTCTACTTCTAGCAGCATCATGCCATCTCCCGCACGACCGCGCGCAGGCCCCCGCTCCTGGCCAGATGCCCGATGTGCTCCAGCGCGCCCAGGAGCGTCCTGCCCCAGGTGTCCATCCTGTACTCGACCCCGTGGCGCTCGCAGATTGCCCGGACCTCCGGCGCGATCTCCCTTAGACGCGGCGGCGGAAGCGTCGGAAAGAGGTGGTGCTCGATCTGGAGATCGAGGCCTCCGCAGAGGACGGAAATCGGTCGGCTTACGTCGAAGTTGTTCGTGGATTGCACCTGCATCGCGTACCAGTGCCCCCGCCCGTGAGCGCGCGCCCCGGCCGGATAGCTGTGAACGGCGTCCCCGATGTGCCCGCAGAAGATGGTCGCCGCGGAATAGACGTCGCGCATCATCTCGGCCATCGCGTTGCCGAGCAGCACCTTCCAGAAGAAAGGGCCCGCCAGGGCGGGGAAGAGGACGAAGTTGTAGAGGTAGTAGGGCGCGTACTTGCGGAGCGCCTTCTTCCAGGCCGCGCGGATGCTCGCCTTCGAGCTGTCGGGCAGGATGTCGAACGGGCGGCCGTCCGCGGTGTACGCGTCGCTCAGCCCGGTGACGTGCAGGTTGATGACGAGGCCGAAGAACGGAAAGAGGACGCCCAGGGCGAACGGGAGCTGCCAGCGGTGCCTCGGCGTCCAGGCCGCGTGCTCCGTGAGGCGAACGGGCCCGAAGTGAACGTCGGGGTCTCTCCCGAGGACGTTGGTGTTGCCGTGGTGCCGGACGTTGTGGGCATGACGCCATGACTCCTCGTCGATGGGCGTGTCCCAGCGGAACTTCTTCGACGCGAACGCCTCCGCGCCGGGCAGCCGATCGTAGGCCCCGTGCAAGGCGGAGTGGCCGATCTCGGTCGCCTGCAGCTGCTTGTGGATCCACAGCGCGAAGACGCCGACGGCGAAGGCGATCGGCTCGAAGCTGACGTGAATGAGGAAGCGGCCGATGACCTCCATGGCCAGCGAGAAGCGATTGAGCCGGCGGACGTACCTGACGTCCTCGGCGCCGACGCGCTTGAATGCACGCTCCTTGACGGCGTCGAGCTCTTCGCCGAAGCGGCGGTAGCGCTCGTCTTCGAGGCGATGAGGAGGAACGGGGGGGGTATCGGAAGATGAGACGGTGAGCATTGTGCTGCTCCTTGGTGGGAAGGGCCTAGAGGCCGAGCTTGATGTGTGTGAGCACGCACGCCGTTGCGCGCGGGGCTGCTGATCGGGCGGACATGTCGCCTCCGTTGGGTGGACGCGGCTTCTCGGCGGGCGCGGTCTCGCGCTCACCTCTCCGCATCCATTGATTGTGCACCATCTATAACTGTGACAGTGAACGATGTCAATGTTGATCGGGAACAATCTTTCGACGCATCTCTGTGCGCCCCCCCAATGCTCTCGGCGCGTTCCTCATTCGACTTCTCCCTCAACGCCCTCGCTGTCGCGCGTGCGAGGGCGCCCAAGGGCTCCGTCCTCGACCTCACCGAATCGAATCCCACACGCGCGGGCATCCCCTACGACACCAACGCCATCCTCCCGGCGCTCGCCCAGCCGTCGTCGCTGCTCTATCAGCCGCTCCCCTTCGGACTCCCTCTGGCGCGCGAGGCGGTGGCGAGCGACCTCGCTATCCACGGCCTCCGGGTCGACCCTTCGCGAGTCGTGCTCACCGCGAGCACCAGCGAGGCATACGCCTTTCTCTTCAAGCTGCTGTGCGACCCCGGCGACGAGGTGCTCGTCCCGAGCCCGAGTTATCCGCTCTTCGAGCACCTCGCGCGACTCGAGTCCGTCCGCTCCGTCCCCTACCGGCTTGCGTATGACGGAGCCTGGCACGTGGATCTGCCCTCCGCGCGCGCCGCCGTGTCACCACGTACACGAGCCATCGTCACCGTCAGCCCGAACAACCCGACGGGCTCGTACCTGAAGCGGCACGAGCTGGCGGCCTTGGCCGACCTGGGGCTGCCGATCGTGAGCGATGAGGTCTTCGGACGCTACGCCACGAGGACGGACGAAGCGCGCGCGACCTCCGCGCTGGAGGCCGGAGACCGCGCGCCGCTCGTCTTCGCGCTGGGCGGACTGTCGAAGCTCGCCGGGCTACCGCAGATGAAGCTCGCGTGGATCGCCATCGGCGGGCACGCGGCGCGAGTCACCGAGGCCCTGACTCGCCTCGAGGTGATCGCCGACGCGTTTCTTTCGGTGGGGACTCCCGTGCAGCACGCCCTTCCAGCGCTCCTTGCGTCACGGTCCCTCGCCGAACGGGCGATCCACGACCGGGTGCTCTCGAACCTCTCGGCAATCGCGTCTCTGGCCCGCGGATCTGCCGTATCGCTGCTCGACGTGGAGGGAGGCTGGTACGCCGTCCTTCGCTTGCCGGCAACGCGGACCGAGGAGGCGTGGGCCCTCGCGTTCCTCGAGGACGACAGCGTCTACGTGCACCCCGGGCATTTCTTCGATTTCGAGGGCCAAGCATACGCGGTCGTCAGCCTGCTGACGCCAGAGGACGCGTTGCGCGAGGGCGTCAGCCGGATCATCGACCGAGTGGACCGAGGCGACTGAGCCGGTGCTCGCGCAGGGCCTTGCGCGCGAGGTACGCCACGATGGCGCCATTGGCGATGAAGACCGCCGCGCGGACCACGTGCGGGTGCCGCAGGAGGGCGAAGACCTCGAACGGCAAAAGCGCGCCGGTCGCCACGACGACGAGCCACGGCCCCCACCAGCGGCCGTGAACGAGCGCCCAGCCCTCCAGGAGGCTGAGCGCTCCGTCGGCCACGAGGGCCACCGTGATGATCCAGAGTCCGCGTCGGCTCGCCGCGCGAACGACGAGCTCGGCGAGCTCGAGGCTCCACGCGCCCGAGTGGTGACGAAGGTGCGCCGCGAAGCCGAGCATCCTGTCGCCCACCCCGAGGCGCATCGTCACCAAAAGGACCGCCGCAAAGACGAGCCACAGGCCGCCCTTGATGAGCTTGTAGGCGATGATGACGACGAGCCCGCTCTCGCGATGCACGCGGGCGATTGTAGACTCACCTTGCCATGTGGACCCATCGCGCGCTGCTGTTCGCCGTGGCGACCGCTTGGGCGAGCAGTTCGTGCACGCGCGGCGCATCGTCGACGTCCGCGCCCACGATCGTCGGGCACCCGATCCGCCTGGACGGCGGTGGCAAGCTCCTCTCCTGGTCGACGGCCCAGGCGCCCTACGAGCACGTCGCACGGCTCGCGTGGCACGCGCTGGAGACGAAGTTCCCGGTGCAGGACAACGGCCTCGAGACCTGGCTCGCGAACTCGCGCTTCGATCCGATCACCTTCGAGGGCGTCAACTGGCCTCACAACCCGGCGGCGCTCTACGCGATGCTCACCGACTCTGCCGTCCTCTGGTACGCGTACAGCGGCGACCGGGCCGCGGTCGAGCTCGTCCGCAAGGCGCTCGACCATCAGATGGCCCATGGGACGACCGAGGCTGGATGGGCGTGGTCGCGCGTGCCGTATGCGAGCTCGAACGCGGGCGACGTCGAATACGCCGGCGCGGACGATGCTTGGTGCGACTTTTGCGGGCGCGGCGACGGCGCGGGCGTCATCGAGCCGGACAAGGTCGGAGAGCTCGGCTTCGCGTACCTGCAGACGTTCGAGATGACGGGAGACGCTCGATACCGCGACGCGGCCGTCGCGTGCGCCGACGCGCTGGCCAGCCACGTTCGCGAGGGCGACAATCGGCGCTCCCCCTGGCCGTTCCGCGTCTACGCCCGAACCAACGTCGCGCGCGAAGAGTACTCGTCGAACGTAATCGGCGCGCTCATGCTCTTCGACGAGCTTGGACGTCTCTCGGTGGGAGACTTCGAGGCCTATGCGCGCGCCCGCAGCGTCGCCTTCGAGTGGCTCATGCGCGTTCCCATCACCAACGACGCGTGGAGCGGCTACTTCGAGGATATCGAGATCCAGCGCGACCCGTCGGCGAACCCGAACCAATACGCGGCCCTTCGCGCCGCTCGATGGCTCATGGCTCACCCGGCGGCCGACTCACAGTGGCGGAGTCACGTGGCTCACCTTCTGGCGTGGGCCGCCGACGTCTTCGGCCGGGACACGGAGACCGAGTCCGGCGTCCAGTGGGGTGCCGTCGTCATGAGCGAGCAGTCGGCGGACATGGCGAAGATGGGGAGCCACACGGCGCGCTATGGCGCGACGGTTGCCCTTTGGTCGGAGGCAACGGGCGATCGCGGTGCCCGCGAGCGATCGGCCCGGTCGCTCAACTGGGCGACGTACACGTGCGGAGAGGACGGCATCGTCGCCGTCGGAGAAAGCGAGACCGAGGGGTGGTGGTTCAGCGACGGATACGGCGACTACATCCGCCACTTCCTGATAGCGATGGCGGCGGTCCCGGACTGGGCACCCGCGGGCCAGGATCACCTTCTCCGGTCGACGTCAGTCGTCACCTGGGTCGACTACGCGCTCGACCGGGTGTCCTACAGAACGTTCGACGCCGACTCGACCGAGACGCTCCGGCTCCGCTCGCGCCCGAGACGCGTCGTCGCGGGCAGCACGCTCCTGGTCGAGCACGCCGACGTCGTCGACGAGGGCTACCGGGTACAGCCGGCGGCCACGGGCGGTGCAGTCGTGCTCGTCCACCATCGCTCCGCGGGCGACGTGGCCATCGTGCTCGAAGACTAGAGACCCTTCGCCTCCCTTTTTTCGCGCAACTCCGGGGCGTCCCCACCCGATAAGGGAAGGAAGAAGGGAGAGCGTCATGGCCACCATGCACGAGGAGCGGCTCGCGCAGCTGAAGAGCGAGCTCGAGGATCAAAACGAACGGTGGGGTGGCGCCATGCTCACCCTCGGGCTGCTCGGAGACGTCCGCATCGCCGTGCGTCGCGAGTTCTTCGAGCAGCTGGAAGCCCTCGCCCGCAAGAGCATTCCCGGACCTCCCGGTCTTCGCGCCTGACACAAAGGAGAACGCCATGATCTCGATCTACAACGAGCCTGTAACCGAAAACTCGGACTTCCCGGTGACCGTGGATACCGGCGACGACCTGGTCACGGCATCCCCCGTGACGATCAACGGCCCGAGCATCGCGGACCTCTCGGGTGATGCCGCCGGCTTGTCGCCGGAATCTCTCATGGCTTATTGCCAGGCGCGCCTCGACTCGATCGATGGCCAGATCCAGGGCACCTTCAACGAGCAGGAGGTCAACAACGGCGTGGCATCGGCCCTCCAGCAGGTGATCGCCACCTTCCAGCAGTACAGCGCCGGGGTGAATTCAGGCGATTCGCAAGGGGCCACCAAGTGCACTGCGATGGAGACCTCGCTCGGCAACCTCATCCAGCAGATCCAGGCCTCGGACCCGAGCTACCCCGACCTCGGGAAGCTCGAGCAGACGTACAACGACCTCCTCTACACAGGCACCGGCCCGCAGGCAGCGACAGCGACCACGCCGGCGCTTCAGTACATCGACCAGGCCACATACCCGCCGTCCCAGAACGGTCCCCTGGGCGACAACGTGATCAGCACCAACGAAGTGCAAGGATTCGTGCAAAGCCTGCAAGGCTGCGCGAGCGACCTCAACTCCGGCTCCGAGCTGCAGATGATCCAGCTTCAGTCGCTGATGTCCGAGCGCCAGACCGCCGTCGAGCTCACGACGAACCTCGTGCAGTCCCTCGGAGATCAGTCCGAGAAGATCGCCGAAAACATTGGCCACTGAGAAGGGACGGAGCGCCATGCCCCAGGCGACACCTCCTCAAGTACGTGAAGAGCTCCCGGACGGACGCGTCAAGGCCGTCGAGGCGCTCTACGCGGCGGGGCACTGGCTGTACGGCCAGCAGCGAATCGAGGACGCCGTGACCGTCTTTCGCGCGGTCATTCGCATCGCGCCGCACGATGAGCGCGGCTGGCTCGCCTTGGGAGCATGTCACGAAGCTCAGGACCGGCACGACGTCGCTCTCGAGCTCTACGACGAGGCGAGGAGGGTGGCGAGCTCCGCGCCTCGCTGCGGCCTGGCGCGAGCGCGCATCTTCCGGACGCGCGGCATGAACGAAGACGCGAACGATGCGTTCGCCGAGGCCGCCCGCATCGCCGAGGAGCTGGACGACGAAGACCTACGCGTCCTGGTCGCGGCCGAAGGGAGGCGATCATGACCGCGGTGGCGCGAAGCGAGACGTTCTTCTCCGCGACCACGACGGCGCTCGACCCGTCGTCCGTCCCGGACGGGCGTCCCCTCCTCCCCGACCCGAGCCCTTCGCTGGCCGGTGGGATGGACGACGCCATGGGGTGCATCTACGCCGTGCTCTCGCAAGAACGAGCGCTCGATCTTCAGTCGGGAGAACAGGGGGTCTCCGAGAACAAGACCCTTGAGGATGCCGCTCTCGTAGACGAGCAGGCCGCGCTGAAGCGGCAGGAGGCCAACGAGGCCGGGTCCGGGCGCGGTTTCTTTTCCAGCATCGGCCATCTCATCAGCAACGTCGCGGTCGACCTCGCCCAAGGCGAGATAGGGCGAGCGACGAGCGATGCCGAGAGCGACCTTCGAGACGCCTGGAACAGTCCAAAGTTCTGGAGCGACATCGCGACCGGACTGAATGCCGTCGCTGACGTGGCCGGTGGTGTGGCCGACGTGGCGAAGGTGGTCCCGGTCGCCGGGACGGCCGTCGCCGCGGCTGCAGACACGGTCGACGCGGTGGCTACGGTCGGCGCCGCACTCGCGAAGGCGCGCGGTGGGTACTTCGCCGCGGAGGTCGTGGACGCACGGGCGGATGCGACGGCGGCCAAGGACGACGTCGACTCGCTGCAGACGACGGCCGATTGGATGTTGGACGACATGAAGGCGACCGACGAATCGCAGGGACGTGCCCTCGACGACGTGCGCGGCGCGATAGAGATAAACGACCGGACGCTGCTCGTGTCGGCGTCCGTCACAGTAAGGGGATGACCATGTCCACAGTCGAAGTGAGCGCGATGACCCGGGCGACGGCAACGAGCACCGCGGAGCCCGCGGCGGAGGAGGACGCAACTCCCGTATCCCTGCTGCCCGACCCGGAAGCGGTGCTGCTGTCGAGCGGCGACGTCGGTGCCGAGTTCGCCGCGATGGCTGTCCAAAACGGCGAAGTCGAGCGGTCCGTGGCGCGCGAGGAGCGACAGGCCGAAGAAGCGCGAGTCGACTTCGAAGAAGCGCAGGAAGTTCACGCGATTCGCGCTGAGGCATCGAGCATGCGCGTCGAAGCCTGGGTCGACGCAGGCCTCACGGTGGGCGCACAGGCCGTCGGCAGCAGCTCGACCGCCGGGGTCATCGCGAAGGCGGGCAAGGCCCTAGCCGACGGCTACTTCTCGGCCGCACAGAAAGACGACGAGGCCAACGCGAAGGCGTTCGAGGGGGCTGCCGCCGACGCGAAATCCGCCGCCGACGACGCGCACGACACAGTTGCCGACGCCAACGACTACATCAAGTCCGCGCTCGACTTCTACCAGGAGTACGTCACGACCCGGGCCCAGACGCTCACCGTGGCCGCCCAGCGAGCGTAGCCGCTACGCGCGCGGATGCCACGGGACGTCATCGACGTGGGCGACGACGTTGGCGTGGCGGGCCAGGGCGAAGAGGAGATCGCTCAGGCGGTTGAGGTACACGACCAGCTCGCGGCGTACCGGGGCATCGTCGATCGAGAGAATGCTCCTCTCCGCACGCCGGCAGATCGTCCTCGCCAGGTGGAGGGCCGCGGCCTGAGGCGAGCCGCCCGGCAACACGAACGTCTTGAGAGGGGGACACGCGGCGTCCGCCTCGTCAATCGCGCGTTCGAGACGCTCGATCTCGGCGCTTCCAAGCGGGGCGATGCTCAGCTTGGACTCACGCCCGGGCACGCACGCCAGCTCGGCCCCGAGCACGAACATGTCCGCCTGAACGTGAGCCAAAACCGAATCCATCGCCTTGTCCAGTCCTGCGGCGCGGGCGACGCCGATGGCGGCGTTCGTCTCGTCGACCGTTCCGTAGGCGTCGACGCGCGAGCTCGCCTTGGCGACGCGGCCGCCGCCGAAGAGGCCCGTCGTCCCGTCGTCTCCGGTCTTCGTGTAGAGCTTCATGCGACGCGCATGTTCCCGCGCGCCGGGCGAGCCTGCAACTCATGCAGCGTCTCGCTCCTCCGTCATCTGCGACGCGAGCAGCTTGCGCGCACGGTGAAGCCGGCTCATCACGGTCCCCACGGGAACGCCGAGCTCGAGCGCCGCGTCGCGGTAGGACCGCTCTTCGAGGTCGACGATGGCGATCACGGCGCGGAACCCCTCCGGCAGGGCGTCGAGCCTCCGGCGCGTGGATGGCGTCAGAGCGCCGCGACCCGCGTCGGGAGCCGTGAAGGCGTCGGGCAACGTCCAGGCGTGAGGGTCGCTCGCGAGCCGCTCGACGGCGCGACGGTCTCGCCTTCGACGGCGCCAGCGAGTGACGAAGACGCTGAAGAGCACCTGGTAGGCCCACGCGCGCAGATTCGTCCCTCTCTCGTAGCGGTGCTCGAACCTGAGGGCGCGTTCGATGGTGTCCTGGACGACGTCGTCGGCGGTGGCAGCATCCGCGCAGAGGCGCATCGAGCGCGCCCGCAGTTCGGGAAGGAGGGCAACGAGGCCGTCACGAAAGCCCTCTGGGGTCGGCGAAGCGTGGCACGTGGAAGCGAGAGTGGTCATCGGGTCCTCGGGAGCATTGTGCAGAGGTCCTCCGCAAGGCCGGTGCCACGCGCGAATCAACGCACAATCGCGCGCCGGAAGGCTCGCAACCCCCGTCGAGCGTGTCTCCCGGTCCAACGTCTGTGTCCCGGCGTCGACAGCGGGAACGGCTCGGTCCCGCGTCAGTGAAAACGCAAGGTCGTCAGCGAATCCGCGATCTCGGACGCCAGCATCCCTCGGTCTGCTCCGCCGTGAGCGGCCGACCACGCCTCGCCGGCCAGAGCATGAAGCATGACCCCCGCGCACGCGGCCTCGAACGGGGCGAGCGTGCACGCCATCGCCGCGACGATACCCGATAGGACGTCGCCCGCCCCCGCGGTGGCCAGAGCCGGGCAAGACACGGGAGAAACGGCGACTCGCGAGGCGGGCGAGGCGACGATCGTGTGCGCTCCCTTCAGCACCACGACCGCTCCGGTGGCCGCGGCGAGGTCGTGCGCTGCGCGGTAGCGATCGGCCTCCACCTCGGCGGACGTCCTGCCGAGGAGGCGCCCTATCTCTCCAGGGTGCGGCGTGAGGATCGCCCTCTTCGCACGCTTGAAGACGCTCGGGTTGCCGGCGTTCATGGTCAACGCGTCCGCGTCCACGACGAGTGGCCCTGCCCACGTCGCGAGGAGATGATTCACCAGCCCGCGCGCCTCTTCGCCGAGCCCCAGACCCGGCCCGACCACGACGGCCTGCTTCTGCTTCAAGGCCTCGTCCAGGCTCTCCCCCGGCCTCGACGGGTCGATCCGAGCGGTCATCGCCTCGAGGACCCGCGCCTCGATCGCCGCCGCGGCCTCCCGGCCCGTCGCAATCGTCGCCACCCCCGCGCCCGCACGCAGGGCACCTCGCGCGACGAGCTGCGGCGCGCCGATCTTCCCCGGCGAGCCCCCGACGACCAAGACGTGACCGGCCGACGTCTTGTAGGCGCCCGGGGCCCGCGCTCCCATCCAGGCGGCCACGTCGGCCACCTCGATGGCTTGCGCCACATCGCCGAGGTGCGACGCGAGCGACGCGGGAACGCCGATATCGACGACGTGCACTCGCCCCCCGAGGCGGGCGCCGTTCGGCGTCATCAGCCCGAGCTTGGTATGCGCGAAGGTCGCCGTGCACGTCGCCTCGACGGCGACCCCGAGAGCGACGCCCGTATCGGCGTCCAGCCCCGAGGGCAGATCGAGGGCAAAGCGCTTCGCTCGCGCCCCGTTGACGGCTCGCACGACCTCCGCGAAGAGCCCGTCGATCGCGCGATCGAGGCCCGTCCCGAAGAGGGCGTCGACGACCACCTCCGCCGGGCCAAGGGCGTCGGCCAGCGCGGACAGCGCGGGCCCCGTCGAGACCTCGCGCACCTGTCCCCCTATCCCGCGCCAGGCCTCGAGGTGGACGCGCGTATCGACCGATGCCTTCGCGAGGTCTCCGACGACGACCGCGATCGGACTCGCGCCATGTACCGCGAGGCGACGCGCGAGCACCAGCCCGTCGCCGCCGTTGTTCCCAGTCCCGCAGACGACCGCGATCCTCACCCCGCTCGCATCGCCCCCGCAGAGCTCACGCACGAGAACGTCCGCCGCTCCGCGACCCGCGTTCTCCATCAGCACGAGGCTCGGCACGCGGCACTGCGAGATCGCGTACGCGTCGAATGCGCGCATCTGCGCCCGCGACAGGACCGGCTTCATGGCTTCCGCATCGTAGCAGTCGACGCCGGCGGGGCCGCGCGCGACGTCATCCCCTCGAGGTGCCCCGCTCGCTCGGGACCCAGACCTGAAATACGGTCCCTCCGGCCCCCGTCGTCTCGACGTCGATACGACCGCCGTGCAGCTCGACGATCGATCGCGCGAGCGAGGGACCGAGGCCGAGGCCGCCATGACGCCGGGCTCCGTCGGGGTGCTTGAAGGCGTCGAAGATCTTCTCGCGATCGGCGGCCGAGGTCCCGCGTCCACTCACCTCGACGTCGACGCGCACCTGCTCGCCCGCCGCCGGCATCGTGGCACGCACGACGACGCGTCCCCGCTCGGCGAAGCGCGACGCCGCCAGGATGATCGCCTTCAGCGCCTGCGTGAGCCTGGCGGGGTCCACGAGGACGCGCGGCACGCCCGGCTGGATCTCGCCGACGATCGGGATCTCCATGCCCACCGTCAGCTCGCGCGCATCGAGCACCGCCGGCATCACCACGTCTCCGACGCGCGTCCATTCCGGCGAAATCGTCAGCTCGCCCGCCTCGACGCGCGCCGCGTCCAGGATCATGTCGATGAGGTACAGGAGCTCCCGCCCGCGCTGCTCGATGATCGCGACGCTCTCGCGCTGTCCGTCGGTGAGCGGCCCGCGAGAGACCAGCTCCGCGAAGCCGAGGATGGCGTTGAGCGGCGCCTTCAGATCGTGCGACATCGACGCGAGGAACAGCCCTCGCATGCGCTCGGTCGCGGTGCGCGCCTCGATCGCCTGTTTCTGCGCGCTCGCGAACTCGCGGAACACGCCGCCGAGCTCGTTGGCGGCGTTCATCAGGGACGCGACGGACTCGAAACGCGCGTCGCCCCGGATGCGGCCGCCACGCAGAACGTCGGCGACGCCCGCGGCCTCGAGCTCGCGCGTGGCAAGCCCCACGTCGTCGGCGAACGCGCGGCCGATGCGCCACCCGAGCAAGCCCGCGATGGCGATCGCGCCGAGCGCGAGCCCCAGGTAAACGCCAGTGACGGGGCCGAGCCGCGCCGTGCGAAAGCGCACGATCGCGTGGCCGTCGGCGAGCGGCACCGCCAGCGACGTCCTGCCCTCGTCGTTGAGCGTGACCGAGAAAGGCGCATCCGAGCGGGAGATGTCCACGTCGAACCCGGCTAGTCGGGCCGCGTCGATCGCCGCCAAGCGCCCGCGCACGTCCCCTTCGACCGGGTCGAAGACCGCTCGCGCGAGCTCCGCTGCGTCGTTCTGCTGCGACGACGTGTCGAAGGCGCCCAGGTGCGCGTGCACGAGGAGCGACGCCCCGAGCGCTACGAACGCTACGGGTGCGACGACCGCAGCCAGCAAGCGCTGCCGCACCCGCGCCATCCGGCGCTCCGGCGTTCCCATGAGCTCGATCGCCTCGCGCGACGCCGACACCGGTACGAGCTCCAGCGCCCTGGCCACCGACACGCGCATCGTGACGTAGGCCGGCAGCGCGGCCACGCTTGCCATCGTCATCGCGAGCAGCACCAGATCCAGCTGCGTGTAGACGTCGTTCAGCTCCGGGCGGAGCGGCGAGACGAGCGTCGCCGCTCCCACGAGAAGCGTGCCCCCGAGGTCGATCACCACCAGACGCGACGGCATCGCGTAGAGAGCGAGCACGTCGGACACGTCGACGTGCGACAGCCCGACCGCCAGCGCCGAGAGAAGCCTTCGTACCCTTCGCGCGAGCACCAACGTGGCCAGGGCGACCAGCACGACAGTCGCCGCCCAGGCCCAGAGCGCAAGCTTCGCGGTCCCTTCGACAACGCTTGGGTCGAGGAGCAGCAGGCGCGGCGCAAACGCGGCAACGAGCAATCCCGTCGTCCCCCACGCGACGACCTGGATCGCCACGAGGCGCGCGATGAGACGACTCGCGGTCTTGTTCATGCCTTGCCCGCGCGCGCCTCGCTCCACACCGGGAGCCACGCAGAGAACTTGGAGCCCCGGCCGATCTGCGTGTCGACGTCGATCGTCCCCCCGTGCATCAGGACGAGCCGCCGCGTGATGGCAAGGCCCAGGCCCGTCCCGCGCCGGCGCGCGCGTTCCTCGGTGCTTTGCTTGTACTCCTCGAAGATCACGGCCCTCTCCTGCGCCCTGATCCCGGGTCCGGTATCGCGCACGCTCAGCCTCGCGAGCCGACCTTCGCGGGCGACCTCGACGACCACCTCGCCCTGCTGGGTGAACTTGACGGCATTGCCGACGAGGTTCGTCAGGATCTGCCGGACCCGCTTGGCGTCGGCGAACGCGAAGACCCCGGCCTCCCCCTCGATACGCACCGCGACAGGGCGCATGCCCACGACGCCGGCGGCTTCGCGCACGACGTCCCACGCCACCGCACCCAGGTCGACCTTGCCTCGCGTGAGGCGCAGCTGCCCGCTCTCGAGCGCACTGAGCTCGAGGATGTCGTTTATCAGGTCGAGAAGGTGCTTACCCGACCCGCGGATCTGCTCGACCTCCTCGCGCGCCTCGGGCGACAGCGGACCGTCGACCTCGGTCACGAGGATGTCCGCGAAGCCCAGGATCGCGTTGAGTGGGCTCCGGAGCTCGTGACTCACCGCGCCGAGGAAGGCGGCGCGATCGCGATCGGCGGCCCTCACCCGCTCGAGGTCGCTCTGGTAGGTCGACTGGGCGGCGGCGAAACGCTCGACGAGCGCGTTGAACGCCACCGTGAGGGCCCCGACCTCGTCCATCGTGCGGACGGGCACGGCCTCCCCCGCCGGCTCTGACCGCACGTGAAGCATCCCGCGCACCCTCTCGCCCACGAACTCCACGTCCTTGTTCGCGTCGCGCGCCACCGCATACGCCACGGCCGCCGCGACGCCCACGAGCAGTGTGGTCAGTGCGACCAGCGCGCGCAGCAACGCGGGCGCCCCCTCGGGCGCGCTCGGCTCGCGCACGAACGCGACGAGCGTATCGCGCGACCCCGCGACCGACTGCGTTGCAAAACGCGTGCGACCCAGCCCGGTGATGGCTTCGCCCGAACCCTGGCTCACCACGCGCACGAGCGCGGCACGATCGGGCGTGCCCAGGCTCGCGTCGAGGACGACGTCCCCCTTGGGGGAGACCACGATGAGCTCGGCCCCGGTCTTGCGCGCCGCCCTCTGCATGGCTTCCAGGCGCTCCGTCTTCGGAAGCTGCGCGAGACGCGCGCCCAGCGTGGTGGCGAGGAGGTCGGCCCGTGTCGCGGCGTGCTCGTCGCTGGCGGTGGCGAGGCTCGAGACGCCGAAGAAGCCGATCGCGACCGCGATCGCCAGGCCGACGAGGATGACGACGGCGGGCGCCAGGGGAAGGAGCGGCCATGCGCGCCCTTCGCGGGGCGGGCCCATGATCGTGGAGGCCGTATCCACGGGCGCATCTTAGTCCACGGGTCCGTTCATCTGTTGCTCTCGCAGGCCTTGCACTCTGCGAGATGCGACTTAGGCTGCCGAAAGCGGAATGCGTCACGGTCTGAAAAGGTTGACGTCCCGAATGGCCACCAAGCTCCGGCCCGAAGCGGTGACGCTCGTCATCTACGGCTGGCACGACAGCGAGCCGGGCACTCTCGCGTGGGTGTTCCCGAGCGTCGGCGCGGCGCTGCGGGCCGTGCGCGCCATGCGCAACGCGGTGCGTTGGGTCATCGTGAGCGGCCGTCGCGCGTTCGACCGCGAGGTCGACATCGACGCGCTGCGGCGTACGAGCGTGGTCATCGTCGAAGGCGCGTCGTAGAGCACCGACACCACCGCACTCATCTGGTGTTTTTCGTCAGACGTGACGCCCCCATGACGGGCGCGAGCGCGCGACGCGACTTATCCTTGTGGACGTCGCGAAGGTGCACGAGCGGGGGTTGTCGAGACGACGGCCTCCCCTCGCGCCCAAGGAGCTGTCGGCCATGGGTGCATCGAGCATTGCGTCGGTCTCTGCCTTTTTGTTTCTGACAGGTTGCGGCGGGTGGGTGGCTCAGCCGGGCCTTGCGAACGCGCCGGGGCTCAACGGGACGACCGCGGAGACCCGCGTGCACGACGCGATCGCGAACGGTCGTGACGCGTGCGAGCGCTCCGAGTTCCCCCAGGGGGAGGTGTTGCGTGGTCACCTCCCACCGTGCACCGCCGACCAGAAGCGATTGGTGCTGCCTACGGGGCTCAGCTGGAAC
Source organism: uncultured delta proteobacterium (assembly GCA_963847465.1). Classification (GTDB taxonomy): domain Bacteria; phylum Myxococcota_A; class Polyangia; order Polyangiales; family Polyangiaceae; genus Palsa-1150. The sequence continues at coordinate 338,650 of CAWKAF010000062.1, forward strand.
TCCGTGTCGTCCGAGCCGTCGCCGTCGCCGATCTACTGGTTCGGTGTGTGCCCCGCTGGACTGCAACCGCACACGCTCGGTTCGGACAGAGGTCTGACCGCGTTCTCGCTCTCCGCGCCGCGCTGCGACCGCTGGACCAACAGGTCGCCCAGCTTCTAATGGCGCAGTATCAGTCGCAAGGGCAGCAATAGATCATCTCCCCAGTCCCGAGCGGGGATGGGTTGCAGCCGAGGGACGGATCGGGAGACGAGAACGTTCCACCGTCGTCGATCACGTCGCACTCGATCTGGTATTCCGTGTCGTCGCACGGCGAGAAGCAATCCGGCGGTCCACCGTCGTCGTCGGGCCCACAGACCACCTGTGACGGCTCCGACGTGCAACCGGCCGTCGCGTTGGAGTTGGCCGGGATCAAGCAGACACCCGGACCGCCCGAGCTGCTGCCGGATCCGCTGACCCCCGACGAGCTCCCGTTGCTCTCCGAGGGCGGCCCACTCGGCAGGTCGTTGTGGAGTGCAGGCCCACCCGCGCCCCCCTGGCCAACCGTCGTCGAGTACCGAGCACCACCGTTGCCGGTGCTCGGCCCCTGCCCACTGGTGGAACTGTTGCCCTCGCTGTTCGAGCCCGCGTTGCCCACGGATGGAACCCGAGCTGGGTCCGCCCGAACCGACCTTCGTCCCTGGCCAGGTGATGCCCTCGTAGCTCGAAGGGTCGGACTTGGATGAGCTGAAACAGGCGCCCACGGCGCAGGACATGACGAGAATCACTGCGACGAGTCGCATGGGCGCCTCCCTAGTCTACCAGAGGAACTGGCCAAAGACGGCCGAGGTGCCCGTCGTGAACGTTTCGACGGCCGACGCGTTTGGCACAGTCGCGACCTTGAAAGCGATCCCGGTCTGAGCGCCGAACGAGAAGTGGTTGGTCACGAAGTACTCTCCGCCCAGCCCTCCCTCGATGGCGACCGCGATGTTGCTGCCCGGGTTGGAGACCCACACGCCGGGCTGGATGAACGGCATGAAGTGGTCGAAGTCGGCGATGTAGTAGCGGAGCCCGACTTCGAGCGAGAACTGCTGGGTCGCCCCGTTGATCGACGTGATGCCGAGGCCCAGGTCGGCGCGGATGGCGGCGTGGTCCGTGGCGAAGTAGGTGAAGCCGAACGTCGGGTCGCCGCCCGCGGGCAAGCTGACCTGGATGCCCATCGTTCCGGAATGCGGGAGGTCGGCGTGCCCTCCCTCGCTCGCGGGCGCGGCGGCGGGAGCGGGAGCTGCCGGCGGCGGCGGCGGCGGGGGGGGTGGCGGGGGGGGTGGCGGAGGAGGGGGCGGCTCGGGGGGCGCGGGCGGCGGGGGCACCGCCGCTGCTGCACACTCTCCTTTGACGCACTTTTCGCCCTTGCAGTCGGCATCGGTCTTACATGCCGCGGAGGCCTGCTGGGCCCATCCCAAGATTCCCACCATCGAGACGATCATCGTTGCTGTGCTGTGGCGCATCGTTCTCTCCCTTGGACCCGTGCGAGATGGCGCGGCGTCGGACAAGATCTTCCTCGAGTGCCGAAGTACTCGGGGCGGCGCAGCACTGCCAAGTTTCCGGACGATGTCCGACGCGCCCCCTCGACGCGCCGCGGGGCTGATGGCCTACAAAGGGCAGCTCGCTTCCTCGCCGCCCGCTCGAGTACATTCGCGGGCACGATGCGCACTGCGGCGAAGGTTCCTCGAGGGGTCGGCCCACGGTATCCGCATGTCGTGGTCCTCGTCGGCGCCACGGGCGACCTCGCGCGACGCAAGCTCTTGCCGGGCCTCTTTCACCTGACACGCACCGGGTTCATTCCCGACTGTCGGATCATCGGCGTGTCCCTCGATGACCTCGACGTCGAAGGTTTCAGGAAAGGCGTGCGTGGCGCTCTCGCCGAGTTCTCCACGCGCGAGGTGACGGGGGCCGACTGGGAGGCCTTTGCGGCCAGATTGGACTACGTGCCACTGACCGCCGGTGCCAGTGCCCTTCGGGCAGCCGTCGACAAGGCAGAGAGGACGTTTGGCGGCGAGAGTCGCCGGCTCCACTACCTGAGCGTGCCGCCTGCAGCGGCGCTGTCGTCGGTACGGATGCTCGGCGAAGCAAATCTCGTGGAGCAATCCCGGATCATCATGGAGAAGCCGTTCGGCACCGACCTTCCGAGCGCGGTGTCGTTGAACGCAAGCCTGCACGAGGTATTCAGCGAGGATCAGATCTTCCGGATCGATCACTTTCTCGGCAAGGAGCCGGCGCAGAACATTCTCGCGTTTCGCTTCGCCAATGGGCTGTTCGAGCCGATCTGGAATCGCAATTTCATCGACCACGTGCAGATCGACGTCCCGGAGACGCTGGGGCTAGGCACGCGCGCCGGGTTCTACGAAACGGTCGGCGCCTTTCGCGACATGGTGGTCACTCACCTCTTTCAGATCCTCGCGTTCATGGCGATGGAGCCACCGACATCGCTGGAGCCGACGCCGATCAGCGAGGAGAAGAACAAAGTCTTTCGTAGCCTGTTGCCCATTCAGCCGGCCAACGTGGTTCGCGGACAGTACATCGGATACCGAGGCGAAGAGGGCATCAACCCGGAGTCGGACACCGAGACGTTCATCGCGCTGAAGTGCTTCATCGACAACTGGCGCTGGGCGGGCGTGCCCTTCTACCTCCGTACGGGCAAACGGCTCGCCGAAGGACAGCGCATCATCTCCCTCGCGTTCCGGGAGCCGCCGAAGAGCATGTTTCCCGAGGGATCGGGCGTTGGTGCGCAAGGCCCCGACCACCTGACCTTCGACTTGGCGGACGCATCGAAGATGTCGCTGTCGTTCTACGGCAAGCGCCCGGGCCCGGGCATGCGGCTCGACAAACTGAGCTTGCAGTTTGCCATGCACGACACGGGATTCATCGGCGACGTGCTCGAAGCTTACGAACGATTGATCCTCGACGCGATGCGCGGCGATCACACGCTCTTCACGACGGCCGAGGGCATTGAGGGGCTATGGGAGAAGGCTACTCCGCTGCTCGAGACGCCGCCCCCGGTTCGCATGTACGCGCCCGGGTCGTGGGGGCCGAATGTGATTCATCAATTGGTTGCGCCGCACTCGTGGAGACTGCCGTTCGAGCGGGCGTGGAGAGATCCGAATCGGTTGGGGAACTAGCGGGGTCGAGGTCGAGGTCGAGGTCGAGGAGCTGTTCCCACTTCGCACCCTCGTGCCGCCGCTTTGCGGCGTCACTCCGGGTGCAGGACAACGGGGGCTCGCCGCTCGGGGTGGGGGCCGGAGGTGCACGGGTGGTGGTCCTTCCGGCAGGCGAAAGGACCATCACCCATGCACAACCAGCGATTGCCACATCACAAACTGCATGCGTATGACGTCGCGATTCGGCTTCTCGAGGCCGTGAGGAGCGCGCGGATACGCGATTGCCATCTACGCGACCAGGCCATGCGGGCGGCGAAGAGCGCGTGTCTCAACGCCGCCGAGGGAGCGGGGCGCGTCAGCCGGGCCGACAAGGCCAGGGCGTTCGCGATCGCGAGGGCCGAGGCCGGCGAAGCGGCTGCGGCGGTCGAGATCGCGATCGCGGCGGGCGACGCGGAGGCCGGGGCGCTCGAGGCGGTGCTCGTGCACGCGGATCACTTCGTCGCGATGATGACGCGGCTCATTCGGTAGGCCGCTCTGGGCCGCGCGCGGCGTGTCGCGCGCGGCCCAATTCGGTCAGCGAGGCAGTGCCCGAAGCATTCGCTTCAGCCGGACTGCCAGAGAGATAATCTCTTGCGCCACGTCCGTGCCCACGGCGCCGATCGCCTCGGCGAGGTCCACCGCGCCAATCAGCTCGTGCAGCGAATTGTTCGCGATGTCGAAGTGCCTCCGTCGTATCCCCGCCGCGTCACTCGGAAGCCCCTCGCAGAGCCCCAGAAACGCGCTCTTCGCCGCCCGTGTGGCTTGATCCCTCAGCTCGGCATCCCGCACTTGCCCTTCGTGCACCTTCCTCGCCAGCTCCTTCGCAACTTTGTACGCATCGAGTCTCTGAAACGGCAGCAGTTGATCGTTGTTCATGGTTGGGGTCCTCGCCCTGGAGGACCCCAACCATGAACAACGGACAAATCCCGCTCTCAGAAATGCGCCACGGCTGCGGCCGGAGTGACAGGCTTCCTGCCTGGCACGAGGACCGCGAAGCGGGTTGGATGTCGAAGGGCGGAGTCGATGGTCGCGGTTCGGGGTCGAGGTCGAGGTCGAGGTCGGGGTCGGGGTCGGGGTCGAGGTCGGGGTCGGGGTCGAGGTCGGGGTCGAGGTCGGGGTCGGGGTCGGGGTCGGGGTCGAGGTCGAGGTCGAGGTCGGGGTCGTGGTCGATGGTCGCGGTCGACGGTACCCGGACACGACCTCCCATCAGCCCGAGTACGGGCCAGTCATGAACCCTCGCGTGTGACGCGCGATCACGAGCTCCTCGTCGGTCGGTACGACGCGTACCGAGCACGGGCTGTCGTCGGTGGAAATGACATCGGCCGAAGCCGCGTTCCTGACGGGGTCGACGCGAATACCAAGGCACTCGAGACCGAGGCAGCATTCGGCCCGGATGGGCGCGGCGTGCTCGCCGATGCCGCCGGTGAAAACGAGGGTGTCGACTCCGCCAAGCGCAGCCACGAGCGCGCCGATCTCCTTTCTGATCCGATAGGTGAACATGTCGATGGCGAGTGCGCAGCGCCCGTCGGTTGCTCGTCGCTCGAGAAGCACCTTCATGTCCGGCGTCGTGCCGGAGACGCCAAGCAGGCCCGATGCTTCGTCGACCGTCTCTTCGATCCTTTGCGCGGTGTATCCGGAGCTCAACAGGTACAGGAGGACGCCCGGATCGAGGTCGCCCGTCCGCGTGCCCATCATGAGGCCGCCCGTCGGGGTGAACCCCATCGTCGTGTCGATCGACTCGCCGTCGCGTACTGCTGTCATGCTCGCGCCGTTGCCGAGGTGAGCCAGGATCGCACGTCGCCCCAAGCGCGCCGCGCCGAGCTTCGTCACGACGTATTCGCAAGAGAGGCCGTGAAAGCCGTACCTGCGCACGCCTTCGTCGTGAAGGGCGCGCGGGAGCGGCAGGCGGTGCGCGACCTCCGGCAATCGTGCGTGAAACGCCGTGTCGAAGCACGCAACCTGCAGCAGGCCGGGAAAGCGGGCGCCGACGACCTCGATGGCGTCGAGCTCGGTCGGGAGATGAAGGGGGGCGAAGCGCACGACTTCGCGCAGCGAGTCGAGGAGGGCGCGATCGACGCGCTCCGGACGCAGGTGCCGTGGGCCGCCGTGGACGAGGCGGTGCCCCACCGCACCCGGATCGGGCAAATGCTGCTCCTTCATCGCCGTGAAGGCTGCCATGATCGCCGCCTCGCGGTTCGCCAGATGCTCGTCGCCCTGATGCGTCGACCCATCCGACCGCCGGAGTCGTAGCCTTGTGCCCTCGAGACCGATGCGGTCGATGGCGCCGACCGCGATGCGCGCTTCCCCGTCCGCCGAGGACCGGAACAGCGCGAACTTCAACGAAGACGACCCGACGTTGAGCGACAGGATGACGGGGTTCACCTCGACCGGGCCCTCTTCGTTCACACGTCCGACCATTTCCAACCCACGATCTCGGGCATGTCCTCGAAGTGCTCGCGCGTATAGCTCTCGTGCTTCGCGAGCATTCCCTCGCACCACTCCAACAGCGGACCCGCCTGGGAGTAGCTGGATCGACGCAGCGCCTCCATGCACAAGTGGAAGCGGCTCATCTGGTTCTGGACGACCATGTCGAAGGGCGTCGTCGTCGTCCCCTCTTCCATGAAACCACGAACATGGAAGCGTTCGACCTTGGTGCGCCCGTGCAAGACCGCGTGGATTGCACGCTGGTAGCCGTGGAAGGCGAAGACGACGGGCTTGTCGATCGTGAAGAGCTCGACGAACTTCGCCTCTTCGAGCCCGTGAGGGTGCTGCAGGCGCGGGCTCAGGCACATGAGATCCACGACGTTGACGACGCGGACTTTGAGGCTCGGGGCATGCTTGCGTAAGAGCCATGCCGCCGCGACGATCTCCAGCGTCGGCGTGTCGCCGGCGGAGGCGAGAACGACGTCGGGCTCCTCGCCGTCCGCCGTATTGCTCGCCCACGCCCAGATCGACGCGCCGACCTCGCAGTGCTTCGCGGCCGAGTCCATGTCGAGCCACTGAAGCTGTGGCTGCTTGTCGATGACGATGAGGTTGACGTAGTCGCGGCTCCGGAAGCAGTGGTCGGCGACGGAGAGCAGGCAGTTGGCGTCCGGCGGAAGATAGATGCGCGCGACGGTCCCCTTCATCGCGAGGACCGTCTCGATGAGCCCGGGGCCCTGGTGGCTGAAGCCGTTGTGGTCGTTGCGCCAGCACGTGGAGGTCAAGAGGATGTTCAGCGACGGTATCGGCACGCGCCACGGGAGCTTGATGGCCTCTTCCAGCCACTTGGTGTGCTGGACCGTCATCGACGCCGCCACCATCGCGAAAGCCTCGTAGGTCGCGAAGAGACCGTGACGTCCCGTCAGAACATATCCCTCCAGCCAGCCCTGGCAGAGGTGCTCGCTGAGGACCTCCATCACGCGACCGTCCGGAGAAACGTGATCGTCGATCGGGATGATGGGTCCGACCGAGCAGCGGTTCTCGACGTCGAAGACATCGCCGAGGCGGTTCGAGTTGGTCTCGTCAGGGCAGAAGAGCCGGAAGTTGTTCCGCTTGGCCTTGAAGATGTCGCGCATCACCTGACCCAGCTGTCGGGTCGATTCGCGATGCTCCGTGGCCGGTCGCGGGACGGGGACGGCGTACGCGCGAAAGTCGGGAAGGGCGAGATCCATGACGAGCTTGCCGCCGTTCGCGTGAGGATTGGCGCCCATGCGCCTGACTCCCTTGGGAGCGAGGTCGGCCAGATCCTGGACGAGCCGGCCCTGGTCGTCGAAGAGCTTTTCGGGTCCGTAGCTCTGCATCCATTGCTCGAGCATCTCGAGGTGGCCGGTGTTGCTCCGGACGTTCGCGAGCGGCACCTGATGAGCGCGGAACGTTCCCTCGATGGGCAGACCGTCGACGACCTTCGGTCCGGTCCACCCTTTGGGAGTGCGCAGGACAATCGCCGGCCACGCGGGTCGCTTCACGAATCCCCTGTCGCGAGCGTCTTTCTGGATGGCCCGGATGCGGGCGAAGCAGGTGTCGATCGCCGCTGCGAGGGCTCGATGGACGAGCATGGGGTCGTCGCCCTCGACGAAGTGAACGTCGTAGCCGTGGGCCTCGAGGAGCTTGCGGAGGGTCCCGTCCTCGTCGCGCCCGAGTACGGTCGGGCCCGAGATCTTGTAACCGTTCAGGTGGAGGATCGGGAGCACCGCACCATCGCGGACCGGATTGAGGAACTTGACTCCCTTCCACGATCCCTCGAGCGGCCCCGTCTCGGCTTCGCCATCGCCGACCACGGCGACCACGACGAGATCCGGATTGTCGAACGCGGCGCCGAACGCGTGCGCCAGGACGTAGCCGAGCTCTCCTCCCTCGTGAATGGATCCTGGCGTGGGGACACTCACGTGACTCGGCACCCCGCCCGGCGTGGAGAACTGGCGGAAGAGCCGCCGCATGCCTTTCGCATCCTGCGAAACCTCCGGGTAGATTTCGGAGTACGTCCCCTCGAGATACACGTTGGCGAGGATCGCCGGTCCGCCGTGTCCCGGGCCGGCGAGGTAGATCACGTTCGCGTCGCTCTCGCGGATGACGCGATTGAGATGAGCGTAGATGAGACTCAGTCCGGGAGACGTACCCCAGTGGCCGAGTAGCCTCGGCTTGATGTGCTCCGGGCGCAGGCGCTCGCGAAGCAATGGATTCTCCTGAAGGTAGATCTGGCCGATCGTCAGGTAGTTCGCGGCTCGCCAGTATGCGTCGATCGCTTGAAGCTGCTCGGACGACGCCGAGCCCGCACTCGTCTGCTCGTCTTTCATGGCCTGCCCTCAGCAATGAAGATGCCGTCGCGACGGGGGCGACGGGTGGGGTCATCCTGGCACGTGCCGTGCTAGTTTGCGCTGTTTGACGACGAAGACGGAGCTGGACGCCCTCGGATCGAGCGGGGAGGCCGGCCTTGCCACGGTGGAGGCCCACGCGCGGCTCTCCAAGCAGGGGCCGAACGAGGTCGAGGAGACGAAGCGTCATCCGATTCTTCTCTTTGCGAAAAAGTTCTGGGGCCTCTCGGCGTGGATGATCGAGCTCATCGCGCTGCTCTCTTTCGTTCTGCACAAGCGCGCTGACATGTGCGTCGCGCTCTCGCTGCTGGTCGCGAACGCGATCCTCAGCTTCTTCCAGGAGGAGCGCGCTTCGGCGGCGGTGGCGACGCTGCGAAGGAAGCTCGAGGTGACGGCCCGGGTCCTGCGCGACGGGACCTGGCAGGCCATCCCTGCGCACGACATCGTGACCGGCGACGTGGTGCGTGTGCGCGCCGGCGACTTCGTCCCTGCCGACATGCGGCTCCGCGAGGGCGCGCTGCGCGTCGATCAGTCCGCCCTCACCGGCGAGTCTCGCGAGGTCGGCAAGGCCACGCGCGAGGCTCTCTACTCCGGTTCGACCGTGAGCGACGGAGAGGCGACGGGCGTCGTCGTGGCCACGGGCGCGCGCACGTATTTCGGTCGCACGACCCAGCTCGTCATCGGCGCGCATCCGAAGCTGCACGTCGAGGAGGTCATCTCGCGGATCGTGCGGTGGCTGCTCATCATCGTCGGTTCGCTGGCGGCGGTGACGCTCGGGACGGCCATCTTCGAGGGGATCCGAATGGTCGACGTTCTGCCCATCACGCTCGTGCTGCTCATGAGCGCGGTCCCTGTCGCGCTTCCCGTGATGTTCACGGTGAGCCTGGCGGTGGGGTCGATGGAGCTCGGACGCCGCGGCGTCCTCATCACGCGCCTGAGCGCGATCGAGGACGCGGCCACGATGGATGTCCTGTGCGCAGACAAGACTGGCACGCTCACCATGAACCGTCTGTCGCTGACCGGTGTGCTGCCGCAGCCGGGCTTCACCGAGAGTGACGTGGTGCGGGCCGGCGCTCTGGCGTCGAACGAGGCCGACGCCGACCCGATCGACGTCGCCTTCCTGGCTGCGGCCCGGGACCGCAAGCTGGACGAGCCGGGTGCAAAGACGGTCTCGTTCGTGCCGTTCTCTGCAAAGACACGCTGCACCGAAGCCGTCGTCGAGATCGGCGGCCGCAAGACGCGCGTGATCAAGGGAGCGCTACGCACTGTGGCCGAGGCTGCGGGTCTCGACGCGGGCGCGCTCGCCACGCTGAACGCGCGCGCGGACGAGGCCGCAGAGAGGGGTGTTCGCTCGCTCGCCGTGGCGTGCGCGGACGGCGACGGTCCGCTTCGTCTCTGCGGTCTTGCCCTCCTCTACGACGCGCCACGCCCCGACTCGCGCCGCCTCATCGACGAGCTGCGCTCGCTCGGCATCAGGGTCGAGATGCTGACGGGCGACGCGCTTCCGGTTGCGCGCGAGATCGCGCGCGTGCTGGGTCTGGGCGAGATCACCCGCGTCCCCGAGGCATCCGCGGCAGGCCAGGACCCAGCCCGTGCGAGCGCCCTCGACGGCGGCGGCTTCGCCGAGGTGTTCCCCGAGAGCAAGTTCGTCGTCGTCAAGAGCCTGCAGGCCGCCGGCCACGTCGTGGGCATGACCGGCGACGGTGTCAACGACGCACCGGCGCTGCGGCAGGCGGAGGTCGGCATCGCCGTGAGCGGAGCGACGGACGTGGCCAAGGGGGCCGCCAGCGCGGTGCTGACGACGGACGGGCTGACCAACATCGTCGACCTGGTGAGAAGCGGGCGCGCGACCTACCAGCGCGTGCTCACGTGGATCGTGAACAAGGTCAGTCGAACCGTCCTCAAGGCCGGATTCGTGGTGATCGCGTTCCTGGTCACCGGCAAGTTCGTCATCTCGGCGCTCGCGATGCTGCTGGTCGTCGGCCTCACCGACGTCGCGCACATCGCCCTGGCGACCGATCGCGTGGAGCCGTCGCAGAAACCAGAGACCTGGAACATCGGGCCGCTCGTGAGGGTCGCCGTCGTCTTGGGCCTGATGACGCTGATCGAGTCGCTCGGTCTGCTCGCCTTCTGCTGGCGCCGTTTCGGTCTCTCCTTTGACGCGGGCCTCTTGCAGACTTTCACGTTCCAGACCTTCCTCTTCTTCGCGCTGTCCTCGCTCGTGTCGATGCGCGAACGGCGCGCGTTCTTTAGATCGCGTCCCAGCGCCGCGCTCGCCGCATCCCTCGCGGCAGCCGCGGTCGCCGGATTGGTCATCGGCCTACACGGTTTCGCCGAGCTTTCGCCGCTCCCGCTGGGAGCGAGCGCGTTCATCTTCGGATATGGGACAATCTGTTCGCTTGGCCCCAACGATCTGGTGAAAGCGTTCCTCTGCGCTCGCGCGAAACGTGCCTAGCTACTAGACGGGGGGTCCCCCTCGCGTCTCACACTGGACCATCAAGTGACGGATGGACGAAATGCAGACAATACGCAGGTATGCGGATAGGGAGTCCCGTGCGTCGGCCGACGACCCGAACGACGGCGGCGGTGCTGATGACCGTGGTCGCGTTTGCGTGCGGAAGTCCAAGCGGGTCCGGTTTCGGCGCCCAGGATGAGGGAGGGAGCGGCGCGCGCGACGACGGCGGCGACGACAGTTCCTTCGCCTTCGGCGGCAGCAGCGGCGGGAGCGTGGTCCTTCCCGGGCACGACGGAGGAGGAAGCAGCGGCGGTTCCAGCGGGCCTGTCGGCTGCGATCCCACGTGCGCCGCTGCGGGAGGCACCTGCAGCGGCACCTCGTGCACCATCACCGAGAACCCGGGGGGAATCGCGACGGCCGAGCAGACGAGCCTGCAGGGCAGCGGCACCTCGGACACGAGCTTCGCCTGGCTGTACCCGTACGACCGGACGGTGTTTCCGCGGGGCCTGGTGTCGCCGACGATGCAGTTCGGCGGCGGCGCGTCGGACGCGGAGTACGTGCACATCACGTCGACCAATGTCGACTACAAGGGATACTTTGCGGGGGGCGCGCAGGGCGCCGTGAACCTCTCCCTGTCGCAGAAGGCGTGGGACGCTGTCCTGGCCGCGATCGGCGCCACGGACACGGCCAAGGTCGCCGTCACGAAGACCTCCGGTGGCAGCGTGACGGGTCCGATCACCGAGTCCTGGAGCGTCGCGCAGGGAACCGTCCGAGGCACCGTCTACCATGAGACGTACAACTCACCGATGGCCGGTGCGGTCGGCATCATGCGGCTCCAGGTGGGTGCGGCCGCGTCGACCGTGCTCAAGAGCGGCTGCGGCAACGTCTGTCACTCCGCCAGCGCGGACGGCTCGACCCTCGTCGCGGACACCACGCTCACCGCGAGCGCCAGCTACGACCTGAAGACCAACGCGTCGCTCATCTACGCCCAGTCGGACGACTCGTTCGCCTACGGCGGCCTCTACCCCGACGGCAGCATCCTGATGTCGTCGACGAACTACCTCGGCGGGCTCAACACCAAGTCGCAGCTCTACAACACCCAGACGGGCGCGACGATCGCCGCCTCGGGATGGGACGGGGTCATCACGATGGGGGGAACGACGTCGTTCTCTCCCGACGGCAGCAAGATCACGTTCGTGCACGAGGATCTCGACGACGGACACACCGTCTCGATGATGGACTTCGACAGGAGCACGACGACGTTCTCGAATCTCGTCGATTCTGTCGACCAACTCGAGCCTGTACGTCGCATGGCCCGCGTTCATGCCGGACGAGAAGTCCGTCGTGTACCACCTGGGATCGAGCGCTCAGTTCGAATCGGGTTCCGGTGCGACGGCCGATCTGTTCATCGTCAACGTCTCGACCCACGCGGTCCACCGGCTGGACGCCCTCGGGGGCTACACCGGCAGCGGCACCGCGACCTACCTGCCCTCGGCCGACACCGGGCTGAGCTCCACCCCGACGGTCCTGCCGGAGGCTGTCGGCGGCTACTTCTGGGTGGTGTTCACCAGCCACCGCCAGTACGGCAATTTGCTGGCGTCGAAGGCAAGCGGCGATGCCCTCGGGAAGCTCTGGGTCTCGGCGATCGACATCGACCCGACGCCGGGAACGGACCCGAGCCATCCCGCGTTCTACCTGGACGGGCAGGAGCTCAACGCCGACAACTTGCGCGGATTCTGGACGCTGCCGCCGTGCGAGCAGAACGGAACCTCTTGCACGTCGGGCGACCAGTGCTGCAGCGGCTTCTGTCGCGGCTCGGGCAGCGCGCTGACGTGCGTGACCAAGCCGGCGGGCTGCTCGAACCAGTACGAGAGCTGCACCACTGCGTCGGATTGTTGCACCGCGGGCGACCAGTGCATCAACGGCCGCTGTGCCCTTCCGGCCCCGCCACAGTGAGTCGTACTTCGTAGTCGAACGGCTCGGCATCCTCGTCCTTGACGTCTGCGAACCCATTCGGCAAGCCTCGTCCTTCGTCGAGGGCATGCCGTGACCTTCTCTCGCTCCGCGACATTGGTCCCGTTCGTCCTGCTCGGCGCGAGCATCATCGTCACCGCCCGCTCGTCCGTTCGACCGCTTCCGCCGGACGCCGAATCGGACCGCGGCCGACGCGTCTTCGAGCAACGTTGCGCCATCTGCCACACGACCGGAGAGCGGGCGGCGCAGGGTCCGGGGCTCGGCGGGATCGTCGGCCGAAAGGCGGCCTCGACGCGCTTCGGTTACTCGCGCGCGCTTCGCGAGGCGAATCTCACGTGGGACCGCGCGACGCTCGATCGCTTTCTCGGCGCGCCGGCGATGCTCGTACCCGGCACGACGATGCCGATGGCGATCCCGGACGCTGCAGAGCGCGGCGCGGTGCTCGACTACCTGGCGACCTTCACTCCGGGCAGAGCACCGGCTCCTCCGACTGCAGCGGGCCCGGGGCGGACGCCACCTGCGCTTCCGGGTCTGCGCACCGGGCAGGCCGCATTCGGTGACTTCCGCGGCGACGGGCCCGGTGTGCGCCGTCACATCACGGTCGCCGACCTCCCGCAGCCGTACGCGACCCCTTCGGCCCAGAACGGGCCCGACGTGGTCTCGCCGCCGCTCGACGCGCACCCGTACGTGCCCCCCGGTTTCCGCGTCGACGTCTTCGCTCACGATCTCGTCGGCCCGCGGCTGCTCCGTGTGTCGCCGTCGGGCAATCTGTTCGTCGCGGAGAGCCAGGCAGGCAGGGTGCGCGTGCTTCGCGCGGCCGACAGCGTGCGGGCTGCGGAGCGAGACGATGTGTTCGCCGCGGGCCTCGATCGGCCTTTCGGCATAGCGTTCTATCCCGCAGGCTCGCAGCCGAAATGGGTATACGTCGCCGAGACGAACTCGGTAGTCCGTTTTCCCTACGGCAATGGCGACATCCACGCGAGGGGCGGGGCGCAGACGGTCGTCGCGACGCTCACTGAGGCACCCGGCGGTCACTGGACGCGGGACGTGGCGTTCTCTCTCGACGGCAAGCAGATGTTCGTGTCGGTCGGCTCCGCGTCCAACGTAGCCGAGGGCGGCGTCGACGAGCGCGACCGGGCCGACGTGCTGGTCTTCGACCCCGAGGGCCGGGACAGGCACGTCTTCGCGAGCGGTATCCGCAACTGCGTGGGTCTGGCCGTGCACGCGCAGACGGGCGACGTGTGGTGCTCGACCAACGAGCGCGATGGGCTGGGCGACGATCTGGTGCCTGACTACATCACGCGCGTGCGTCGCGGCGGCTTCTACGGGTGGCCCTGGTTCTACCTCGGCGACCATGAAGACCCTCGGCACGCGGGCGAGAGGCCCGACCTCGCGGGCACGGTCATCGTGCCCGATGTCCTCTTGCAGGCGCATTCGGCGTCCCTGCAGATGACGTTCTACGACGGGACCGCCTTCCCTCCCCGCTACCGGGGCAGCGCGTTCGCCTCGCTCCACGGGTCGTGGAACCGCGGCCGGCGCACGGGGCCCAAGGTGATCGCCTTACCTCTGGAAGGCGGCGTTCCGACAGGAGAATACGAGGACTTCATGACGGGCTTCGTGGTGGACGACGACGCGGTCTGGGCCCGTCCGGTGGGTGTCGCCGTGGCCCGTGACGGCGCGCTCTTCGTGAGCGAGGACGGCAACGGGTTGCTCTGGCGAGTCGCCTTCGTCGGGGAGTGAAGCCGTCGCATTGCGGTCCGGATCGGCGGCCGGTATGTTTGCGGCATTGCCTCGGCCAAGCGAGCGAGTCGCGATCGTGCTCGTCTTCGCTTCGGGCGCCTGCGGTGCGCTCGAAGGGCTCGACCACTACGACGCGTGCCAGACTGACTGCGACGCGTCGATCTCCCAGGTGGTTCCGCCTGGCGACGACGCGCGCGAGGAGACGCCAGAGGCCCTCCCGGACACCGGCGAGGTCGCGGACAGCAGCGGCGACGGGGGCGCATCTCCCGAGGCCGAGAGCATGGCGGAGGGTGGAGTCGTCGAGGGCGGAGGAGCGGACGTGGCGTCCGGGCCGTGCGTCTGCGTCGACACGGCCGCCACGGGGTGGAACGGCTACGTGAAGCTGCTCCTCGCCAGCGGCAGCGCTCCCGCGTGCGTCGCGCCGTACGGGATGGCCCTGAGTCCGCTGAAGACGGCCCCCGCGGGGGCGGCGCCGCAGTGCGCGACGTGCGCGTGCGCTCCTCCGAGCTCGGGGCCCATCACTTGCCAGGTGGAGCTGGGAAGCGGTGGACTGGCCTGCGCCGGCGAGACGATGACGGCGGCAGCCCAGGGCGCGTGCGTCATTCCGCCGGGGCCGATGGGCATCACGAGCGGTCCCAATGGCGACTCGTACGGTCCGACGCCAACTCCGACGCCTTCCGGGAACTGCGCGCCCGACGGCGGTCTCGCGCAGCCACTCGGAGCGGCCACGTGGACTTCGGTGGGCGTGTGCGCTGCGGCGTCGGGCGCCACGAGCGGAGCGTGCGCGACCTCCGGCCAGACCTGCGTCCCCGTGCCGCAGGGTGAGACGGCGTCGGCGTCCGGCGTGTGCATCTTCCAGTCGGGGGTCGCAACGTGTCCGTCGGGGAGCTACTCGCAGCGCACCGTCGCCTCCGACGCCATCGTCGACACGCGCGGATGCGCGTGCGCCTGCGCGCCGCCCGCGTGTCCAGCCGAAGGCTACGTCCAGGGATTCGCGTCGCTCAACTGCACGGGCCCAGTGGCCACGACGTTCGACGCCAGCACCGCGTGCGCGCTCGGCGACAACGCCAACGACAGCATCTCGTTCAAGTACTTCCCCTCCCACAGCACCTGGAGCGGGACGTGCGCGGTGTCGGCGTCGGGCCCGGACGGCGGGGTAGCGCTCGACAATGGCCACGCGACGACCTTCTGCTGCGTGCCATGAGACGCCCGGACGACAGCGTGCGCGTTCAGCGGCGCGACTGCCAGGCGGCCGCGAAGACCTCCGCGTAGTAGCCACCGGCGTTCCAGGCGAGCCAGCCATTGCCGCGGCCCGCGCGCGCCTGCGCGATTTCCTGGAAGACGTACGTGGAAGAGTACCCGGGGGCGTGCCACGGGAACGCCTGGATCCACGGGCGCACGACCGCGGTCGACCCGGCCTTGCGGAGCACGCTCTCGGCCTGTTTCGTCCCGAAGGCGACCACCTCGGGGTGCGCGCCCGGCTCCGCGTATCCGTTGAAACCCTCGCGGAAGTGCGACGGGTACACCATCGGCGAGATGGCCTCGACCAGCGGGCCGAGTCGCGCGAGGTCCTGGCCGGTCGCGCGTACGTCCGCGCCGCGCTGCCACGCGACGACGCCGAAGAGATCGAGGGAAAGCGGGACGCCCGCCTCCTGCGTGTGCTCGTGCACGCGCCCGACGAAGCCGGCAATCACGTCGGTCGTCTTCGCCTGTCCGAGGCCGAAGACGGCGTTCGTGATGCCCTCGGTCGGGTAGCGGACGTAGTCGAGCTGGATCTCGTCCACGCCCGCGGCGAGCGTCTCGTCCACGAGGGCGATGAGGTAGTCCTGCGCGGCGGTGTTGTTGGGGTCAATCCAGCCGGCCATGCCGCGGATGGCGAGATCACGTCGGTGCTGGGCCATCCAGGGATCGTGGAAGCACGCCAGGCGAAGGACGACGCGAACGCCGCGCTGGTGAGCGGCATGGACGAGGCGGGGCAAGGAGCCGAGGACCGCGTGGGACGCCGCGTGCGTCTCGGCCGCGAGCGGGATCGTGGACGGGTAGGTGATCCAGCCCGAGTAGTCCTTGCCGTCGACGACGACGGCGTTCATCCCCGCCGCGGCGATGCGATCGAGGAAGCGGGGGAACCACGGCTGCCCGATCATCCCGATGTGCGCGTAGACGCCGTCGAGGCGGCCGTCCGAGGGCCAGCCGAGGCGCGGCTCGCTCGACGGCGGCGGCGGCGACGCGATAGCCGAGGACGCTACGCACAAGGCTGCGAGGACGACCAACGCGCGGAGAGCGGGCACTCTGCAAGTATTCGCCCTTTTCGCCCCCAAGGCCAGAAATCCCCAACCCTCGCAGGCCTGGTAGGCTGGCGCGCGGGTGAGCTCTTCTCGCAGGCTTCATCGGCTCTACCTCTCGCCGGGGATGTTCGGGTTCGGACGGATCGCGTCGTACGACTATTTCGTTCACCTCGAACGGGGGCTCTGCGAGCGCCTTCGCGCCGCAGGCGAAGAGGTCGAGGCGCACGTCGTTCAAGTCTCGCCGACGGCGTCGATTCGAAGGCGCGCGCTCAAGCTGACGGAGCTCGTCGCGAGCACCTGCGGCGAGGGCACCGAAGGCGGGCCAATCCACCTGATCGGGCATTCGACTGGCGGCCTCGACGCGCGGTTGGTCGCGTCACCGAGCGTGGCCCTCGCCGTGCCGGCGACGGACCTCACGTGGCGATCGCGCCTCGCGAGCGTCACGACAATCAGCGCACCTCACTACGGGACGCCGCTCGCGAGCTTCTTCACAACGGTGAGCGGAGAACGGATGCTTCGCGCCCTGAGCGCGCTCACCGTCGTTGCGCTATCGGTCGGGTCGACGCCGCTTTCGATCGTGGGCGCGCTGGTCGCGCTCTTCGGGCGCATGGACAAGGCCGTCGGGCTGGACCTCAAGCTGCTCGACCGGACGACGGAGGCCCTCCTTCGAACGATCGACGAAGTGCGCGGCCACGAGATCCGCGACTACATCGACGCCATCAAGGAAGACAACGGCGCCATGGTGCAGCTCATGCCCGAGGCGATGGACCTGTTCATCGCGGGCGTCGAGGATCGCCCGGGGGTGCTCTACCAGTCGACCGCGTCGATGGCCCCGCCGCCGTCCCCGCGCACCCTCGTCAAATCGCTCGGGGCACGATGGAGCGCGGTCAGTGGGGTCCTCTTCGACGTGCTCTACGGAATCACGTCGCGCTACGACCGACGCTACCCCTGCGCGGCTCCCGAGCTCGCCCACGGGAGCGAGCAGGCCCTGGTTCGGGCCTTCGGTCGCCTTCCGGGCCTTCGAGAGAACGACGGCGTCGTCCCGATCCGGTCGCAAATCTGGGGGACGCTCGTCTGGGCCGGATACGCCGACCACCTCGACGTCCTCGGCCATTTCCAGGGCGACAAGCCCGCTGAGGGGCGCGACCCTCCGGTACCTCCGCACGTCGACTGGCTCTGCAGCGGCAGTGACTTCGACCTGGACCGCTTCCGAGCCATGCTGGACGCGATCGCGTCCGGGCTGGTTTCGAGCGGTCGGGGCTCCCGTTGAGCGCGGCGCATACTCGCGGCCCCCCTTTCCCTGCGGTACGCCGCGTGCTTGGCTTCACGGCATGCGAAGAATCGCCTTCGTCCTCGTGGGCGCCGCGGCTCTCGCCGGAGGAGCCGTCGCCGGTTGCGGGTCGTCGGGAAAGGCCGGAGCGACCGGGGCCGGGGACGGCGGCTCCGACGCCACGATGCCTGGAGACTCCGGCCTGAGCGACGGCGCCAAAACGGAAGGAGACGGAGGGGTCCACACCGCGCAGTTCCCCGTGAAGAACGTCGTCTTCATGGTGAAAGAGAACCGCACCTTCGACGTCTACTTCGGCAAGTTCCCGGGAGCGAACGGCGCGACCACCGGGCAGATCTGCGACGGCGGCACCGTCCCGCTCCGCCCGTTGCTCGATCGCTCGTCGCCCGACATCACGCACGCGTGGGCCGCGGCGCTCACGTCGTACAACGACGGCGGAATGAACTGCTTCGATACGATCACCCCCGCGCAATACCCGAGCGGCGGGCCGCTCGGATACCAGGTGGCCGACGAGGCCGACATTCCCAACTACTGGCTGCTCGCGAACACGTTCGTCCTGTCGGACAACTTCTATTCGAGCCTTCACGGCCCGAGCTTCCCGAATCACCTCTATACAATCGCCGCGCAGAGCGGCGGGGTCACCGACAACCCCAACGCCGCCGACGACACCCTGCCGAACGCGCCGCAAGTGTCGGCGTGCACGGGGCCCGAGAGCTGCCCCGAGCCGGGCGAGGCCGGCCTCGAGCCGGAGGACGTCACGCCGTACAAGGTCACCACGGGCATCTGGGGTTGCGACGCCGATCCGAAGGTCCGCGTCCCGATCCTCGACGAAGAGGGCGAGGTCGAGGACATCTACCCCTGCCTGGATTTCCGGACGCTCGGCGACGAGCTCACGGCGGCGGGGGTGAGCTGGAAGATGTACGCGCCCGTCGAGGGCAAGTACGACGGCGGCTTCCAGGGTTCGGGCGGGTACATCTGGACCGTCTACGACGCCATCCGCCACATGCGCGACAGCCCGGAATGGGCGGCCCACGTCGTTCCCATCGATGACTTCGTCGTCGACGCGATGGCGGGCAACCTCCCCTCCGTGTCGTGGATCTCGACGCCCACTCCCGTCAGCGAGCACACGCCCGCGAGCGTCTGTACGGGCGAGAACTGGACGGTGAGCGTGCTCCAGGCGATCGCCGCGGGCCCGCAGTGGAGCCAGAGCGCTACGTTCATCACGTGGGACGACTTCGGGGGCTTCTACGATCACGTCCCGCCGACGCAGGTCGACGTCTACGGCTTCGGGTTCCGCGTCCCGCTCCTCGTCGTGTCTCCCTTCGCCAAGGGCGGCACGATCGACCACGAGCGCGCCGAGTTCAGCTCGGTGCTCAAGTTCATCGAGACCGATTTCGATCTGCCGCCCCTGACCGCCCGGGACACGAACGCCGCCGACATGACCCAGGACTTCGACTTCACGACGACCACGCCGATTGCCCTCCCGACCATGCACCAGCGCGCCACGAGTCCCGACGCCGACGCCGGGTGCGGAACGTATTAGAAGCTAGCCGCCCCACGCCAGCGCCTCGAACCGGGCCTTTCGCATCTCCATCCAGTACTGGAACGTGAAGCGCGGCCAGTTGTTCGTGACCTTGCCGGACGCCGTCTTGTACCAGCTGTGGCAACCCGCCTGCCAGACGGTGTCGAGCATGCGCGCCTGCAGATCGCGGTTGTACGCGTCCATCGCGTCGCGCCGGACGTCGAGCCACCCGGCGTCGCGCCGGAAGAGCTCTTCGATGCACCGCATGACCCAGCCGACCTGCGCCTCGACCATGAAGACGATCGAGTTGTGCCCGAGGTTCGTGTTGGGGCCGTAGAGCAGGAAGAGGTTCGGGAACCCCGCCACGGCCGTGCCCAGGTAAGCCTCCGCTCCGTCGCACCATACGTCGCCGAGGCGCACGCCGTGCCGCCCCTCGATCTCGAGCGGCGCGAGGAAGCTCAGCGACTGGAACCCCGTCCCGAAGATGAGGGTATCGACGGACCGATGACGCCAATCAGCCGTAACGACGCCGCCCTGCACGACACGCTCGATGGGAGACGTCACGACCTCGACGTTCGCCCGCGTCAACGCGGGGTAGAAATCGTCCGAGATGAGGACCCGCTTGCACCCGATGGGGTAGTCGGGGACCAGCTTCGCGCGAAGCTCCGGATCGGGCACTTGCTCCTCAAGGTGCGCCATCGCGGCCCGCTCGACGAGCGGCCCCACCCAGCGCCCCGTCTTGTTCCGCATGGCGAGAAAGCGGGTCTCGAGTGCCCAGTAGATCGCCGCGCGGTGCATCCACTCGAGCGCGGGGGCGGCGCGGAAGACGCGCTGCGCGAGGCCCGAATAGGCCGTGTCGTTCCTCGGCAAGACCCAGTTGGCCGAGCGCTGGAAGAGGGACAGCCGGGCCACGTGCGGCGCGATCCGGGGCACGAACTGCACGGCGCTCGCCCCGTTGCCGATGACCGCAACGCTCTTGCCCGCGAGGTCGCGGGAGTGATCCCACCGCGCGGAATGGAAGGTCGTCCCGGCGAACTGCTCGAGCCCGGGGATCTCGGGCACGCTCGGACGATTGAGCTGACCGAGCCCGGTGACGAGCACGTCGGCGGTGAACGTCTCGCCGCTCCGCGTCCGGAGGTGCCACAGGGCGTCACCGTCGTCGAACCTCGCCCCGACGATCTCGGTCCCGAAGCGAATCCTCGAGCGAAGGCCGAACCGGTCGGCGCAATCCTCGAGGTAGCGCAGGATCTCCGGCTGAAGGGCGTAGTGACGCGACCAGTCGGCTCGCCGGTCGAACGAGAACGAGTAGAGGTGCGACGGGATGTCGCAGCCGGCCCCCGGATAGCTGTTGTCGCGCCACGTGCCCCCGACGCCGCTGGACTTCTCGTAGATCGTGAACGAACGGATGCCCGCTCGCTCCAGGTTGATGGCCATGCAGAGGCCCGAGAAGCCCGCGCCCAGGATGGCGACACGGCGCTCGCGAGCGGCCGACGCTACCCGGGACCGCCGGGCCTGCCTCAGGACCTTCACCCGAGGGTCGCCCAGGCCCCGATGATGACCGCGTCGTCCTTCCCCTTCACCTTGACCCTGAGGGCGACCGCGTCCGGCCGCACCTGCCAGCCTTCCGTCACGATGGTCTCGCCCGGCCACACGGGCCGACGGAACTGCGCTTCGAACGCCGTCACGCGCGTCGCGTCGCCGCCGCAGACGGCCTTGGCCGCGTGGCGCACCATGAACCCGAACGTGCAGAGGCCGTGCAGGATCGGGCCCTGCTCGAAGCCCACCGCGCGCGCAAAGTCCGGGTCCGCGTGCAGAGGGTTGTAGTCGCCCGACAGGCGGTAAAGAAGGGCTTGCTCGGGCGAGGATGTCTCTTCGACGGAGAACGTCGGCGGCGTGTCCTTGGGCGCCTCGACGGGTGGGCTGGCCTTGGGCGGAGGTTCGCCGCCGAAGCCCCCTTCGCCGCGGAAGAGCATCGAGGCCGAGGTCTCTGCAACGAGCTTCCCCGCCGCGTCTTCGCTGCGGGTGTCGATGATCACCTGCGCGAACTTGCGCATGTCGTAGATCGCCCGCACGGTCGCGGTCGTCACGAGCTTGCCACTCGGGGCGATGGGCGCGTGCAGCGTCACCCGCTCGCCTCCGTGAACGAGCATGGCCAGGTTGCCCCCGGTCTTCGAGAGCCGATCGAGCATGGGCCGGAACGACGGCGCGACGGCGAAGCTCGGGAGAACCTTGGGTCCACGCCCTTCGTAGAGGTAGTCGAGCTCCTCTTTCTTGGCTCCCACGCCGAGCGCATAGAGCACGGTGTCCTTCCACGAGTACTCGAACGTGGCCTTCGGACCGGGCTTGCCGACGAGAGAGAGGTCGAGGGGCATGCGGCATTCTAACGCGAACCGAGGGGTCACCGCATCGTGCTAGCGTCGACCGCCGTGACCCACATGGGCAGAAGCAACGCGCTCTCGTGGACGCTCACGCTGCTCGTTGCCGGCTTCATGTGGGCTCTGGCGGGCTGCCGCGGAGCCCCCAGCGACACGTTCACGGAGCTTGCCGAGGCGCGCCGGCTTGCGGCGGATCTTCGCGTTCAGTTCAGCAAGTCGGCGGATGCCTCGAACCGCGCGGTCATGGCCGACACGGACGAGGCGTCGCTGGTCTTCGCGCACGAAGCCGAAGAGGCGACGCGCGCCGTCCAGAGCGATATGGCGGCGCTCACGCCTCACCTTCGCAATCTCGGATACCCGACCGAAGTTCGACTCCTGGACGAGTTTGCCAAGCGCTTCGAAGAGTACCTGGCCGTCGACCGCAGCGTCCTCGAGCTGGCCGTGCAGAATACCAACCTCAAAGCGCAGCGCCTGTCCTTCGGTCCCGCGCGCGAGGCCGCCGATGGCTTCCGGGATGCCCTCGAGGCTGTCGGCCTTCAGTCGAAGGATCACTGTCGTGTCGACGCGCTGGTCGCCAAGGCCGTGCTGGCCGTGCGCGACATTCAGGTGCTCCAGGCGCCCCACATCGCCGAGTCGGACGATGCCGCGATGGGGCGCATGGAAACGGAGATGGACAGCCTGCAGGTCGCGGCGAGCGACGCGCTGAACCGGATCTCGGGGCTCGTCGACCCGAAGGCGCAGCCCCAGCTGGCGACCGCATCGGCGTCGCTCGAGCGGTTCAGGGACGTTTCGCGTCAGATCGTGACGCTCTCGCGCCGCAACAGCAATGTCCGCTCGCTGGCGCTGTCGCTCCGCGAGAAGCCCGTGCTCACGGCGGCGTGCGACGAGAGCCTGCGCTCGCTCGAGGAGGCGCTGACGAAAGAGGGATTCACGGCCACGCGGTAGTGGCGTGACCGGGGGCCGTCGCACGTTCCGACGGCGGCAAGGCGCGAAGACAAAAAAAACCGGGGGGTGCTCCCCTACTTCGGCGCGGCGCTGGATGCGGTCGCGACCGGAGCAGGCCCCGCCGGCGTGGCGGGCGGCGACGAAGGCGCGGGAGCCGTGACAGGCGTCACGACGACGCCCGTCACGTTGCCCTTGACGCCGAGCTTCTGCTTCTTGCTCGTCGTCCCACGCGCGATGCGCGTGGCCTTCAGCTTCGCCGTCGCGGCGGCGCGCTTCTCGGTGGGCAACGGCTGGCGGGCCTTGGGGGCCTGCAAGTCGAAGTCTCCGAGCTGCGCCGTCGCGTTACTGAACGTCGCACGGAGGAAACTCGTGTAGGCCCGGATGACCGGGTTCACCTTCGTCTCCGTCGTGCGAAGCGCAGCAATACCGTCCTTGACGCTCGCGTGCGCCGCGTCCAGGGCGGTGAGGGCATCGGCCAGACCCTGAAGGGTCTGGACGAGGCTCGCCGTCGTGTACGCGGTGTTCCCGAGCGTGAACTGCCCGTTCGGGAAGTGCTTCTGCGTGCCGGCAATGAACGCCTGCACGTGCGCCAAGGTGGTCGCCTTGTTCTTCACTGACGTGATGGTCGACATGACTGTTCTGTTCTCCTCTCTCGGAGGGCGCACCTCGCCGTTAGGGCGAACCGCACGGAGCACCATGCTCCGGGCGGCGCGTGCCTTTGTTTGCCTCCCTCTTAAAGAGACACTCTGACGGCGGTTCGAAATTCGCCGTCCGCGACCCAAAAATCGTCAGGGGACGGTGCTTTTTTTCTACCGGCGGCGAGCCGACTCGAGAGCCGCGATGCGGGCCATGGCCAGCGCGCGCTCGGCCGCCACGTCGAAACCCGCGGCCGCCAAATCTCTCTCGGCCTGCGCCACGCTCACGGCGGCGGCCCGCTCGACCGCGTCGTCGCCGGCTTCGTCGACGAGCTTTCGCCACAGAGACTCGGGGCTGCGCGGAGGCATCTAGGAATCCTCTTCGTTCAAGGGTACGCCGCGTTCGTCCGCGAGCAAGCGCTGGACCGCGCGCTTCCTCCGCTTGGCCGCCGCATAGAAATCGGCGACGTCCCGTCTGCTAGCCGTCGCCATCTGCTGCAGGTCGGTCACGCCCTCGAGCTCGAACGCGAGCCACCGGAGGTTGACCTCGTCGCCCGCCTTCTCGAACATCGCCCGTAGCTTCTCGAGCTTCGCCGAGGCCTTGGCGCGGGATTCCGCGGACGCCGCGAGCGCCACCCCCTGCTCCTCGTGGGAAGACACGGCCCACTCGGGCTCCTTTCCCGCCCCCGGCGCGTCCACCGTTGCCGCGCGCGCAGGGACGAGCTTCAGGCCCTCCGTGACCTCGAGCTCACGGATAAACCCCTCCTCGGCTCTTCGTGCGATCGCGCTCTCCGCGCCCTCGTTCGTCCACTCGCTCCAGACCAGCCGACAGAGACCTCTCACGAGCGTCACCTTGGCGGGGTCCCACCCGAAGCGAACGAGCCGCAGGTCGGCGCGCCCCATCAGGTCCTGCGCCCGCACGCGGCTACGCGTCAGCTTGTACGCGAACCGCAGCGCGACGAGCCGCGCGCCAGGGTAGTCGTGCTCGCGAAGCAGCGCGCCGAAGCGCTTCTTCTCGTCGTCGGTGAGCGGCCGGCCGAGCCGGTCGGTGCCGACGACGGCGGCGAGCAGGAAGAGCGCCGCCAGCAGGGGCCAGAGGACGGAGGGGAGCAGGCGCGGATCCTTTCGGCGCGCATCTGAGCATGGAACGAGGTGAGCACGCGATCGAAGGAGCGAACGGGGCCCACGGGATCGCGCCGGCGTCCCCTACGTAGACAACAAATGCACCCCGTCGCCTGACACCGAGTCCATGGACAGTGTCAGCGATGTGTTGTCCAGTACCGCACGCGCCCCCGCATCGTTCGCTCGCGCCCCGACTCCTCCGCGATGGACGTGGACGACGTTGGCTCGCTGGCTGCCTTCCTTCGTTCCGCCACGCGGTCCTTTCCCGAGGGACCCGGCTCCTTTCGCAGGGTCGTGGACTCCCGGAGCTCGCTCGGCGAGGAGGGAAGCTCGGGACCCGGAACCCGCCGTTCGCTCGCTAGGTCCCTCACCTCGGCTCGCCGCGACTCTCCCGAGGGAGTCGGCTCCCTTCTCTCGCTCCCGCGCCTCCTTGGCTCAGGTCCCAGCTCGTTTGCAAAGCTCGCGAGCCTCGGTCCGTCCAGCCTTGGAACCCTCGCATGGCGAGGCCGTGACCGAAGCTCGAGACCTGGCTTCCTTCGTTCGGTTGCGCGGTCCTTTTCCGAAGGACCAGGCACCCGCCGTTCCCTCGCTCCCTCCCTTCGCCAGGTAGGCCGTGACTCTCTCGAAGGAGTCCGCTCTCGTCGCTCGCTGCGGCACCTGCTTGGCTCAGGTCCCAGCTCCTTTGCGAAGCTCGCGACCTTCCGTCCGTCCGTCCTCGGAACGCTCGCCTCGCGAGGCCGTGACGGAAGCTCGGTACCGGGCCTCCTTCGTCCGGTCACGCGGTCCCTTCCAGAAGGACCAGGCACCCGCCCTTCCCTCCCTCGGCTCGTTCGCCAGGTAGGCCGTGACTCTCCCGAGGGAGTCCGCTCTCGTCGCTCGCTGCGGCACCTGCTTGGCTCAGGTCCCAGCTCCTTTGCGAAGCTCGCGACCTTCCGTCCGTCCTCGGAGCGTCTGGTTGCTGGCGCCGAGGCCCGCAGATTTCCTGCTACGTTTCAGGTTGTGTGGCGCTTCTTCGTGTTTGGCTTCGTTCTCACGGCGTGTGCGATGGACTTCGACGCCTTTCAGCCACGCGGAGCAGGCGCCGACGCGACAGACGAGACGCCCGCCTCCGACGCGACGTCGGCTGAGGGGGCAAGCGACGCGGCGATCGACTCGACGACCGACGCGGCCAATAACAAGGCCCCCGACACAAGCGACACGTCGACCGATGCGTCCGACGGCCCATCGACCGACGCCCCCGGTGCGACCGATGGGGGCGATGCCTCCGACGCCGCGATTCCGTGCACCGAAGTCGGCGCAGTGAGCTTCGGGGGCCATTGCTATTTCGCGCTGGGCACCACGAACGATTTCGACGCGGCGAGCAGCGCTTGCATGGCCGTCAGCGCCCACCTGGTCACCATCTCGAGCAGCGCCGAATCGACCGCCGTGACCCCCATCAGCACCAGCGTGGACCGCTGGATGGGGCTCTCCAAGAACGCCGCCGATCCCGCGACGGACGCTTCGTACCAATTCATTACTGGCGAACCGCGCGGCACCTACTCGAACTGGTACCCCGGCGAACCGAACGGTAGCGGAAATTGCGTGCGCATGAAGGCAGGCGGCGTCCAGTGGGCGGACGACGACTGCGCCAACCTTCACGACGCCATTTGCGAACGCGAATAGTGACCGCAGCCAGGCCAGCCTCCGTCGCTCATCGATCAGAGAGCAGCGAGTCCCAGGTGCATGGCCAGCGCTTCGTCGAGGCGACGCAACGCGTCCGGCGCGACCCGTCCGGCCCTCGATACGACGCGGGCGCGGTCGTAGGTCATGACCATCGAGGCGTTCGCGACGCGAGGCGCGTCGAGCGTGGAACGCGGGCGCCGAAGGTCCGTCATGTAGGCCCGGGCCGCGCGCTCGGCTGTGAAGTCTTGCGTCGGCACGACGGTGATGGCCCGCCCATAGCGGTTCGCGACATCGTTCGAGACCACGACGCACGTGCGCGTCTTCTTCGGTCCGGAGCCGACCGACGGGTCGCAGCAGATCCAGAGAATGTCCCCGCGGCGGATCTGCAGTACGGCGGAGGACGTCGCGCTGGACTCCGCCGACGGCCCCCTCTTGGCGGGGCGGCTCTTCACGTGTCTTCCAGCAGCTCCAGCTGGGCGATTTCCATGTCTTCGAGCAAGTCCGCGACATCCGCGCGTCCCTTGGCGTAGTCGTTGGCGAGTTGCTGGAGCCGTTCGCGCGTCTCGCGCCGCTGAATCGCTTCGCGAATGAGCTCTCGAGCCACGGCGGCCCGAGGCATCTTGCCGCGGCGGGAGTGTCGTTCGAGTGCACTTGCCGTGTCGTCGTCAAGTGTCAAGTTCAGCCGATTCATGACACGGAACATAGCACGCTCGCGAGCGCCTCGCACGCACCAGGCTGCCGCGTCGTACATCCCTTCGAATCCGACGCGTCGTATGCAGCGCCTTGCGAGTCCCTAGCCCGCCGTCGTCGGGTCGGCGCGCAGGCGGCGGGTTGGGCAAGTCTCGGCCGGCCGTATCGCCCGTGACGATCGCCCCGCCCTCCCGGCCGAACGCGGGACCCGACCCGCCGCCGAGCACCGACCCGACGACGGCGGGCAATCGTGACGCTGACGCAGGTCGTCGCGAGCCCTCCCATGCAGTCGCACCGAGGGCCACTCTCTGTGCACTTGGGGCCAAGCGCGCGACCTTCGTTCAATGCGCTTGAAGATATCCAGGCCGCGGGGCAAAAAAAACGCTCCTGACCCTCGAGGAGCGTGATCAATTTGCGCGGATGCTGCACACGTATGCTCCATGACGCGCCCCCCCTCATGACCGCCACGTCCATCTTCCTTCCCGTCCTCGCGCTTGCCGGCCTCGCCCTCGGCGGCTGCAGCAGCAGCAGCGGCAGCAGCGGAGCCGCCGCCGGCGGCACCATGGACGCCGGGAGCGATGCTGCCGCGGGGAGCTGCATGCCCGGGTCGGGGGGGCCGTGCACCTCGTACACGACGCCGCTTGCCGATTCGGGCGTCACCATCGAGCTCGGTCCCTACGGGTCCATCACGGAGGCCAACGTCGGCACCGGATTCGAGAACGCGATCCAGATGGGGGACACGCCGGGCAGCACGTTCTGCCAGACGTTCATCGACGACGCCTTCGATCTCCTCCCCGCCTACCAGGCGCAGGTCAACCAGGTTCTCTCGGGGACCGCGAACGGCATCACGATCAACTATGCCCTCTACAGCGTATACCGTCCCGCCACGTGGCCGAGCACCCCGGTGCCGGTCATCACCTGGGGCAACGGGACCTGCGCGCCGCCCGAGAGCTACGGTGCGCTCCTGCGCTACGTGGCCTCGTACGGGTTCTTCGTCGTCGCGGCCAACTCGCGCGAGGTGGGGAGCGGATCGCCGGCCCCGATGCTCCACGCCCTCGACTTCGCCGCGGCGGCCAACCAGGACTCGACCAGCCCCTATTACCAGAAGCTCGACATGAGCAAGGTAGGCGCCATGGGGCACTCCCAGGGCTCCGCGGCGACGGCGACGGCGGCGAGCGACCCGCGCATCCTGGACGTCATCCTCTTCAACGGTGGTGACACCGCCGTCAAGCCGTACCTGGCCGTCTCCGGGGACATCGACGTCACGGGCTACACCGCGTCGGCAATGGCAGCCGCCATCGACGCCTCGACCGTACCTGCGGCGTGGCTCTACTTCCACCAGATCGACATGGTCAGCAAGAATTTCAGCGGGCATCTGCTGATTCAGACTCAGCCTGGGCGCGTGACGGAGCCGGCCAGAGACTGGTGGCAGATGATGCTCCAGAACAGCACCACGGCCCAGAGCGAGTTCATCGGGCCGAACTGCGATCTCTGCGAGGACGCGGGCGCCGAGCAGTTCGGCGAGAACGACCTTCCCTGAAGGGCGAGGGTACACGGTCGCCGTCGGGCGAGCAGACGCGCCCGCCGGGCCTCAGGGCGATGTCGACCAGGTGCCGCCCTTCTGGGCGCATTGGCTCTGCGTGGCGTCCGCGGCCGGGGACGAACCCTTGTAGTAACAGGCCTCGACGGACGGGATGAGGACGTTCAGCTTCGACTCCGCCGGAATGACGATCTTGCAGCAGCCGGTGAGCCCCGCGGTCGGGCAGCTCGACACGAGCGTGCCGCCCGGGCCATCGCATCTGTAGGCCGGGCACGTGCAGCCGGAGTTCGGCGTGTTGCAGCAGCTGGAAGGCATGCCGCCTTCCAGAAGCACGTCCCCCGCGCGCTTGACGGCCGAGCGCGCGACCACGACGCAGACGACGCAGCTCCCCATTCCGAGGACCACCAGCCCGCCGAGGACGATCAGAACGATCATCAGCGTGCTCAATCCCTTCTGAGGGGGCGGCGGTGGCGGAGGAGGAGGATAGCCGTACCCCTGCGGTGGACCGTAGCCCTGCGGCGGTGGACCATATCCTTGCGGCGGCGGGCCATAGCCCGGCGGTTGCTGTTGGCTCATCGTGACCGCTTCTTCGTACGTCGGGCCCCGCCATGCACGTTCGGCATCTCGCCAGCCTCCTTCCGGCGCGCCCGCACGTCAACGTCTGCTCTGCTAATGACCCCGTCTTCCCGTGCCCCCTGCCCCTTCTCTCGCCGACCGCCTCCCCCCCCGTCCCGGCTCGTGTGCCGCCGAAGAGCTCCTCGACCTCTTTCTCGGTCACGTTCGCGACATCGGCCTCTCCCTCTACCCCGCGCAGGAGCAGGCCCTCCTCGAGATCGTCACCGGCGACAACGTCATCCTCGCGACGCCGACGGGCAGCGGCAAGTCGCTCGTCGCGCTCGCGCTGCACTTCTTCGCGATGAGCGAAGGCCGCCGCAGCTTCTACACGGCGCCCATCAAGGCGCTCGTCAGCGAGAAGTTCTTCGCGCTGTGCCGCGACTTCGGCCCCGACAGCGTCGGGATGATCACGGGCGACGCCGTCGGTCAACCGCGACGCGCCCGATCATCTGCTGCACCGCCGAGATCCTCGCCAACATGGCGCTCCGCGAGGGGAAGCACGCGCCCGTCGACTGCGTCGTGATCGACGAGTTCCACTACTACGCGGACAGGGAGCGCGGCGTCGCGTGGCAGATCCCGCTCCTCGTCCTCGAGCGGGCGCAGTTCCTCCTGATGAGCGCGACGATGGGACCCACCGAGCGGCGTTCGAGAAGGCGCTGACGAAGCTCACGCGGCGACCCGACAGTCACGGTGCGCTCGACCGAACGCCCCGTGCCGCTCGACTTCGAGTACCGCGAGACGCCCCTCCACGAGACCATCCTCGATCTCGTACGCACCGGGCGCGCCCCCGTCTACGTCGTCAACTTCACGCAGCGCGCCGCCGCCGAGACCGCGCAGGACCTGATGAGCATCGACTTCCTCCCGAAGGAGCGCAAGCGCGCCATCGGCGAGGAGCTCGGCCAAGGGCGTGCGCTTCGACACGCCCTACGGCAAGGAGCTGCAGCGCTTCCTCGCGCACGGCATCGGCCTCCACCACGCCGGGCTGCTCGCCCAAGTACCGCCTCCTCGTCGAGAAGCTCGCGCAGAAGGGCCTGCTCGCGGTCGTCAGCGGGACCGACACGCTCGGCGTCGGCGTGAACATCCCCATCCGCACGGTGCTCTTCACGCAGCTCTGCAAGTACGACGGCGAGAAGACGGCCATCCTCAGCGTGCGCGACTTCCAGCAGATCGCCGGGCGCGCCGGGCGCAAGGGCTTCGACGACCGCGGCTGCGTGCGTCGCGCAGGCGCCCGAGCACGTCATCGAGAACCTGCGGCTCGAGGCGAAGGCCGGCAGCGATCCGGTGAAGCTGAAGCGCATCGTGCGCAAGAAGCCGCCGGAGCAAGGGCTACGTCCACTGGGACCGGGCGACGTTCGAGCGCCTCGTGACGCTCGCGGCCCGAGCCGCTCGTGTCGCGCTTCCGGGTCTCGCACGGGATGCTCCTCGAGCGTGCTCGCGCGGCCGCGACGGCGGCTGCATGCGACGTCGCGCGCCTCATCCACCGGTCGCACGAGCGGCGCGCGCAGCGGCGGATCTTCGGGCGCGAGGCGCGCGCGATGTTCCAGTCGCTGGTCGACGGCGGGCATCGTCGAGCGTCGACGCCGGACGACGCGGCGTCCGCGTCCACGTCGACCTGCAGGAGGACTTCTCGCTCCACCACGCGCTCTCGCTCTGGCTCGTCGACACGGTCGACGCGCTCGACCGCGAGAGCCCGACCTACGCGCTCGACGTGCTGACGCTGGTCGAGTCGATCCTCGAGAATCCCGACTACGTCCTGCGCCAGCAGCTCGAGGTCCTCAAGCGCGCCAAGCTCGCGCGAGCTGAAGGCGGCCGGCGTCGAGTACGAGCAGCGCATGGAGGAGCTCGAGAAGCTCGAGTACCCCAAGCCGCTGCGCGAGTTCGTCTACGAGACGTTCAACGAGTTCGCGCGCGAGCACCCCTGGGTGCGGGGCGACGACGTCCGCCCCAAGTCGATCGCGCGCGAGATGTTCGAGCGCTTCATGGACTTCAACGAGTACGTCCGCGAGTACGAGCTCGGGCGCGCCGAGGGCACGCTCCTCCGGTACCTGTCCGACGCCTACAAGGCGCTCGTGCAGACCGTGCCCGGCGCCGGCGAAGACGCCCGAGGTCGAGGAGATCGAGGTGTTCCTGCGCGCGATGGTCCGCGCGGTCGACTCGAGCCTGCTCGACGAGTGGGAGCGGATGCGCTCGCCCGCTCCGGCGACGGCGCTCGAGCCCCGCGCCGAGCCCGAGGCGCCCGGCGAGGTGGACATCACGCGCGACGAGCGGGCCTTCACGGTGCTCGTGCGAACGCCATGTTCCAGCTGCTCCGCGCGCTCGCGCGGCGGGACTGGGCGGCGGCGGCGGCGCTCGTGTCGGCCGGCGGGAACGACGCGGCGTGGACCGCGGAGCTCTTCGAGCAGGCGCTGAAGCCCTTCTTCGAGGACCACACGGCGATCCGCCTCGACCCGAGCGCGCGGGCGCCCGCCAACACGCGCGTGACCAAGGCGCCCGCGGGAGGAACCTGGCCAACCTGGCCAACGTGGGACGTCATCCAGGTCGTTCCCGACGCCGAGGGCGACGACGACTGGGCGATCTCTTGCTGGATCGACCTCGAGTCGTCTGCCCGAACGGCCAAGCCCGTGATGGTCATGCGAGGCATTGCCGGATAGACTCGCCGGCTCGCCTTCGCCGAGTAGGAGCAGTGATCTGCCGATGAACCCGACCATCAAGCGCGTCCTCAAGATTGCCGGGCTGGCTCTCGGCGCCGCCGTGCTCACCGGCGCCGCGTACGGGGGCGTCCAGGTGTCGCAGTTCGACACGAGCATGGACAAGATCTACGACGTGCCCGCTTCCCCGATCGCGCTCTCGACGGACATTGCGGTTCTCGCGCGCGGCAAGCATCTCGTCGAATCGGTCGCGCCTTGCGCGACGTCGTCCTGCCACGGAGGCGATCTTGGCGGGGGCAAGCCCATCGACATCGGGCCGATCGGCACGTTCTCGGGCCCCAACATCAC
Organism: uncultured delta proteobacterium; assembly: GCA_963847465.1. Taxonomy (GTDB): domain Bacteria; phylum Myxococcota_A; class Polyangia; order Polyangiales; family Polyangiaceae; genus Palsa-1150. The sequence continues at coordinate 370,460 of CAWKAF010000062.1, forward strand.
CAGCGCCAACGTCGGCGCCGCGTACTCCGACGGGGAGCTCGCGCGTCTCATCCGGCACGGGTTGAAGAAGGACGGCCGCTCCTTGCGCTTCATGCCGGCTCAGGATTTCGCGTGGCTGCCCGACGCCGACGTCACCGCGATCGTCTCGTACATCCGCTCGGTGCCGCCGGTCGACAGGCCCAACGAGGCCACCGTCGTCAAGACACTGGGCAAGGTGCTCGATCGCCGCGACCAGTTCATTCTCGATGTCGCCCGCCGAATCGACCACACGAAACGCGAGACGGTCCCCGAACCGGCGCCCACCGCAGCATACGGCGCTTTCGTCGCGCGCCTCTGCATGGGCTGTCACGGCGAACACCTGAGCGGCGGCCACCTTCCCGGGGCGCCCCCGTCGATCCCCATCCCGCTCAACATCACGCCGGACGCCACCGGCCTGAAGGACTGGACGTTCGACGACTTCGATAAGCTGATGCGCAAGGCCATCCGCAAGTCGGGTAAACCCCTCGATCCGTTCATGCCCGTGGAGGCCTGGCGCAACTTCGACGACGTCGAGATGCACGCGATATGGGCCTACCTTCGAACGCTCCCGCCGATGCCGTTCGGCGGCCGATGACCCTGGAGGTCCGGCGTTCGGGGATCCAGGGCCGCGGCGTCTTTACCGATCGGAGAATCCGCGAGGGGACGTGCGTCATCGAATACACGGGCAAGCGCATCTCTCACGAGGAGGCGGACGCGCAGTCCCAGGACGACGACCCTTCGCACCAGCATCACACGTTCCTCTTCGCCGTCGACGATGACGTATGCATCGACGCGAGCGAGGGCGGCAACGAGGCGCGCTTCATCAATCACTCGTGCGATCCCAACTGCGAGATCGTGATCGAGAAGGGGCGGGTCTTCATTCACGCCTCGCGAACGATCGCGCGGGGCGAAGAGCTCCTCTACGACTACTGGTACACCACCGACGAGAGTTATTCGATGGCCGACCTGCGACGCATCTACCCCTGCCGGTGCGGGGCGGCGAAGTGCCGCCGCACCCTCGCGAGACCCCCGCGGCGGGCTCGACGCGTGGGCAAACGCTCGTGACGATCGAATCGCCCGCCGCCGCGCCGGACCGGGTGACCTGGCGGGCCGCGTTCGCCCATCGGAGCTTCAACCTCTTCCAGGCGGCGCGTCTCCTGTCGATCCTCGGCATGCAGATGCAGAGCATCGCGATCGGCTGGCAGATCTACGCGATCACGAGGCGCCCGCTCGACCTCGCATGGTCCGGCCTGGCGCAGTTCCTCCCCGCGGCCGGATTGTCCCTCGTCACGGGGCACACGGCCGACCGGTTCGACCGGCGCCGCATCCTCGTGGTCTGCCAGGCGGCGATGGCCTGTCTATCGCTGGCCCTCTTCGCGGTCGCGCGCGGGCAGCCCACGGGAGTGGCCCCGATCTACGTCGTCCTCGTGGGCGTGGGCGTCGCGCGGGCGTTTCTCGGACCCGCGAACCAGTCACTCCTTCCGTCGCTCGTGCCCGTCGAGCATTTCGGCAACGCCGTCGCGTGGAGCTCGTCCCTGTGGCAGACGGCGATGGTGGTAGGCCCGGCGCTCGGGGGCGTGGTCTACGCGGCATCGGGGGCGGCGGCCGTGTATGCCACGGCATCCTTCTGCGCGATGGGCGCGCTCGGGCTCGTCCTCTCGATGCAGGCGACGCCGCAGCGAGAGCGCCTGGCGTCCACGCGCTCCACGGTTCTGGCTGGAGTGCGCTACGTGTGGAAGAACCCCATCGTACTCGGGGCGATCTCGCTCGATCTCTTCGCGGTCTTGCTCGGCGGAGCAACCGCGCTGCTTCCTGTCTACGCCCGCGACATCCTGCACCTGGGGCCGAGGGCCCTCGGCGTATTGAGGAGTGCGCCCGCGGCAGGGGCCGCGCTGACGGGCGTCGCGCTCGCGGTCTGGCCGATCGAGCGTCGCGCCGGGGCGAAGATGTTCGCGTGCGTTGCGCTGTTCGGCGCGGCCACGATCGTCTTCGGCCTATCGCGAAGCCTGGGGCTCTCTCTCGCCGCGCTCTTTCTGGCAGGCGCCGCCGATATGGTGAGCGTCTTCGTCCGCTCGGCGCTCGTGCAGCTCGCCACTCCCGACGCGATGCGCGGCCGCGTGAGCGCCGTCAACATGGTCTTCATCGGCGCCAGCAACGAGCTCGGCGAGTTCGAGTCGGGGGTGACCGCCCAGTGGTTCGGCGCGGTCCCGGCGGTCGTCCTTGGCGGCGTCGGCACGCTGGTCATCGTGGCGCTCTGGGTGTGGAAGTTCCCGGAGCTCCGGCGCGTGAACCGCCTGGAAACCATCCCCTGAACCGCGTGGCGCGTGAACGGCGGCGCGTGTGCCCGCGACTCGGCGATCACCCCTGGCACAGCGCGCGTCACCCGATCACCAGTGACTTCGGCTACTTGGCGTTGGCCACGTCTTTGCTGACGGATCCCCTCGGGTCGGCCATAGTAGTAGCTAGGCAGGGACGGACGAGGGCCGCTTCTCGCGCCCTGCCATCGGAGGAGTCATGCACACGACGAGACGCAGCACGGGCGACGGGACGGGGAATACGGCCGTCGCACTGGGCGGTGCCGGCACGCGGGTGCTCGGACTGCTTGCCGTCACGGTCGTCTCCGGCATCTCCGGCGCGTGCAACTCCGTCGTGGCGCAACCGCTCGCCGCGGAGTCTTTCGGCGGTAGCGGCGGTGGCCCCGCCACCCTCTCGTCGCCCCTTCAGCCGACCTTCGGGCCGACCGTCCAGGCCAGCAAGGCGCCTCCGCCTGTGTCGGGAGGCACGCTCATCGTGACGAGCGACGGGAGGGCGGTCGCCTCGGATCCCGACCGAGACGCCATCTATGTGGTGGACCTCGGGGCCCAGAGCGTTGCGCACACGATCGCGTTGAACGCAGGCGACGAGCCCGGCAGGCTCGTCGAGGACGCCGCGGGTCATGTTCACGTGGCACTGCGGGGCAGCGGCGCCCTGCTGACGATCGACCCCGCAAGTGGCTCGATCATCTCCCGGCGCGCCGCGTGCCCGGCTCCGCGCGGGGTCGCGCTGGACGCGTCGACCGGCCTCGTGTGGGTCGCGTGCGCCACCGGCGAGCTGGTGGCCCTCCCGTCGGCAGGCGGCGGGATCGCGCAGCAGTTCGTCGTCGAGCGAGACCTGCGCGACGTGGTGGTGAACGACGGCGCGCTGTCGGTGACCAAGTTCCGCACGGCGGAGGTCCTGCGTCTCGCGAGCGACGGGACCGTCTCGCGCCGCGATCAGCTTCCGTCACCGGTGAGCACGTTCTCCCCGCACGTGGCGTGGCGCGTCGTCGGCGTCCCCTCGGGCGCGGTCGTCGCCGTACACCAGGCGGAGACGACGCTCTCGCTATCGACCACCACGCCGGGCGGGTACGGAGGAGGGGGTGGTTGTTCTCCGCCCGGCCTTCCCGTCCCGGTCGCGACCACCCAGAGCCTTCCGCCGATTGACCTCGCCGAGGCCGGCGAGAGCGAAGGCGGGACGGAAGACACCGGCCCCGGAACCGACGCGGGGGCAGGCACCAATTGCTTCGGCGGAGACCCCGGCCTCGGCGCCGCGGGCGGTGGCTCGGGAGGCGGCCTGTCCCTTCCGGTGCCGTTGCCGTGCGGACCCGAGAGCGGCGCTGTCCTCAGCGTCCTGACGGTTCTCACGGCAGACGGGACGGTGACCGTGAACACCTCGTTCTCGGGCGTCCTTCCAGTCGACGTCGCCGTGTCGGCAGACAACTCCCTCGTCGCCGCCGTCTCGCCCGGCAACGCCTTCACGGCGAACACCGCGAACCTTGCCACCGTGTTCGAGTTCAGCCAGTGCGGCGCCCCGGTCTCGCTCAACCTGCCGGGCGGCACTGCCCCCCCGCAGCCCATCGCCGTCGCGTTCGATTCCGCGAACGACCTCGTCGTCCAGACGCGCGAACCCGCCGAGCTGACCGTGATTTCCACAGCGGGAACATCGACGACCATCGATCTCTCGCCCAATACGCGGGCGGACACCGGCTTCGACGTCTTCCACACGCAAGCGGGCGGGATGATCGCCTGCGCGTCGTGCCACCCCGAAGGGGGCGACGACGGCAACGTGTGGATCCTCGACGGCGACCGTCGCCGGACGCCTTCGCTGCGAGGCACGATAGCCGGGACGGCGCCCTACCACTGGCCGGGCGACGAGCCGAATCTCGATGTGCTCGTCAACGACGTGTACACGGTACGCATGAGCGGCGCGCCGCTCCAGTCACCCCAGATGGACGCTCTGACGAGCTGGGTACAGAGCGTACCCGCACCGCCCGCGCCCACTTGGGTGAACGCTGCCTCGGCGACGCGCGGAAAGGCGCTCTTCGACCGGGCGGACGTCGGATGCGTGACGTGCCACTCCGGGGCCAAGTTCACGAACAACCAGACCATGGACGTGGGCACCGGGGGCCTTTTCCAGGTTCCGCCGCTCGTCGGGGTGGGATGGCGAACGCCGCTGCTGCACGGCGGCTGCGCCCTGACCATCGCGGACCGGTTCGGCGTGTGCGCCACCCCCCAACACGGGTCGATCGGATCGCTCTCCGCGGGCGACATCTCCGACCTGACAGCCTATCTCGAGACGCTCTGACCGGACGGGCCTCCAACTACTTGCGCGGAGGCGGTGGGCGCGTGGTGCGCTCAAACGCGTTCATCGGACCGGGCCGCATCGCGTGGCCCGCCGCCGACCGCGGCTTGAGCGGTGGGGCGGACTGTCGTGGCCCGGGTCGCCCGGAGGGCCGCGCCGACGGCCGGGCCGAGGGTCGAACGCCGGGGCTCGAGGGACGACCGGTCCGGCGGCCCAGCTTGGAGGGGTTGCGAGCGACGGGACCGCACGTTCGCGCGATGGCGGCACACAGGTCGTTGACGCATTCGAGCATGGCCGCAAGCTGGTCGGCGTGCGGCGGCGCCGTTGCCCAGGTCCCCACGACACGCAAGAGAGCTCCGTACCGGACGCGAAGCTCGCGCACGGCTGGCCCAGGCTGCGCTGTCCGCAACCAGTCGCCCGACTCGAACAGGGCCTCTTCGATCTGCTGGAGCTGCTTGCCCTCGACCATGATCCTCCATCCTACGGCCCGAGCGCGGCTGGTCACAAGCGTGGCGCTCACCGGCTGCCGCAGGTAGAGTGATTAACTAGGGAAGTATCCAACCCATGAAAGACATGGCGACCTTCGACGACTTCTGGCCCCACTACGTTCACGCACACCGCCACCCGGTGAACCGCGCGCTTCACTACGCGGGGACGAGCGCTGCCATCGGCTCGGTGGCGGCTGCGGCGCTCACGCTCAATCCCGCGTGGCTGCTCGTCGCGCCCATCGCAGGGTACGCACCCGCGTGGGTGGGCCACTTCGTGTTCGAAAAGAACAAGCCAGCGACATTCGAGCACCCGCTCTGGTCGTTGCGGGGAGACCTGAAGATGTTCTCCCTGGCCGTTCGAGGCAAGATGAGAGCCGAAGTCGAGCGCGTCTGCGGAGGCGATCTCGACGCACACCATACGCACGCGGCTCATCTGGCAACGGACGCGTACGGCGGCGTGCCCCACGCCAACGGAGCTGCGGCGACGACTCCTTGAGCGTGGGATCCGGAGACCGCAAGGTCGTTCTCCTGCTCGTCCCGGGGGCAGCGGTCATCGCGGTGGGACTCATCGCGTTTCGTCTTCACTTCGAGCCCCCCACAGTGCCGAGGTACTCGCTCGCGGGAAGTGAGGGCGAGATGGTGCTGGCGCAGGGCACGACGTTCGAGATGATTCTGCGTCCCGCTTCGCCGGTAGCGGGCGCGATCGGGACGCGGGCCTTTCTCTTGCGCGGCGACGAGGTGAGGCCGTGGAATGCGCCGGCGTCGGTCGGACTCGACGGCTCCGTGCGCATCGCGGGGCCGGTCGATACCCTCTTTGCCGGCGTGCCGGGGGGACCGTGGGAGGTCGCTATCGCCGTGGGCCGGCCCGAGGTTCTTCCCACGGCGCCGCGAGACATCACGCGCTCGATCGATGCGGACAAGCGGCCGTCCGCCTGGCGCGTCGTCCGCGAACGCATCCGCCTAGAAACCGCGCCGAAGGGCGCACCCACCCCCTGAGGAAGCGGCGGCAGGGCCGGGCAGCCGTGGTATGCCTGCGACATGATCGGGACGACGGTGGCGCTGCGTCTCCGAATGAGCGCGCACGACGCGCACTACGCGGGCGAGCTCGTCGACGGCGCGCGCATGCTCGCTCTCTTCGGCGACCTGGCGACCGAGCTCCTCATCCGGCTCGACGGCGACGAGGGGCTCTTTCGCGCCTACGAGACCATCGAGTTCCTCGCGCCCGTCTTCGCCGGAGATTTCGTGGAAGCCACGGCGGAGCTCGCTCGCCATCGGCAACACGAGCCGCAAGATTCGGTTCGAGGCACGCAAGGTCATCACGAGCGCTCGCGGCGGGCTGGCGCCGAGCGCCGCGGATGTCCTGTCCGAGCCCATCGTCGTCGCACGCGCCATCGGCACGTGCGTGGTCCCGAGGGACCTGCAGCGCCGGCCACGCGAGCTCTACATGCCGGGCCTGCCTGCGGGCCCTGCGCCGACACCAGAGGCAATCGTCACGCCGTCCGACGAGCAGACCGGCGACGTGATCCTGACCGCGGCGATCGTGGGCGCCGAGCTGACTCGCGCGCAGACTCCGCACCTGCCCCTCACGCCCGCGGAGATCGCGGACGAGGCAGCGCGTTGCCGCGAGGCCGGCGCCGCTGTCATCCACCTGCACGTCCGCGAACGACGACGGAACGAACACCCAGTCGAGCGGTCGCTTCGCCGAGGTCATGGACGCCATTCGTCGCAAGTGCGACTGCATTCTCCAGCCCTCCACCGGCGGCGCCGTGGGCATGTCGCTCGACGACCGGGCCGGGCCGCTTGCCTGCAGGCCGGAGATGGCGACGCTCAACTGCGGATCCATCAACTTCGGCGACGACGTGTTCGTCAACTCGCGTCCCGACATCCGTCGACTGGCGGCCAAGATACGGGCGGCCGGAGCGACGCCCGAGCTCGAGTGCTACGAGGTCGGGCACGTCGAGGAGGCGCTCGCGCTGTCGGCAGAAGGCGCAATCTCCGCGCCGCTGCACTTCCAGTTCGTCCTCGGCGTGAAGGGGGCCATTCCCGCGCGCGAAGACGTAGTGGCCTACATGCGAACCCTCGTGCCGAGGGAAGCGACATGGGCTGTGGCGGCGGTCGGGCGGTGGCAGCAGCCGATGACGGAGCTGGCGATGCGCCTCGGGGGCCACGCCCGCGTGGGGATCGAGGACAACATCTACCTCGGCAAAGGGGTGCTGTCGGAGGGGAGCGCTCCGCTCGTCGCGCGCGCCGCCGGATACGCCCGGTCCATCGGACGAGAACCGGCCGAGCCCGCGCGGGCGCGGTCGATACTTGGGCTAGGGGCCGCGGTGACATGGGCGCCACCGTCACGTTCGTCGCCGACACGCTGACGCCGGTGCGCGCCTACGCGGCGCTGCGTCGCGCCGCAGGAGACGCCGCATCCTTCCTGCTCGAGAGCGTGGTCGGCGGGGAACGCTGGGGTCGCTACTCGATCCTCGGGTACCGGCCAAAGCAGGAGATGACGCTGCAGGCGAACGGCCAGTGGGTGGGCGCCGACGGACGCAGGGCGCCCATGGTCGCTCCCGGCGGCGCGCGCGACCCGCTCGAAGCGGCGCGGGCCTTGTTCGAGCCATCGCACCCCCGAGAGCAAGGCACAAACCCCGCGGCTCACTTCGCGCATGCCTACGTGGGCTACCTCGCGTGGGACCTGGTGCACGCCATCGACCGCGTCCCGGACTGGGGGGCGCGCGCATCGGCGCCTCTCGGCCGGTTCTTCTGCGGGTCGACCATCGTCGTCTTCGACAGTCTGTCCCACACGGTGACGATCGCGGCCGACGACGCGGGGGACGTCGAGCGTGCCCGGTCGCACCTCGACGACGTCAGGCCCCTTGCCCAGCTGGCGCTACCGGATCGCGCGCGCCTCCCGGCCGACGTGTCGGTCGACATGGACGACGCGACCTACGAGGCAAAGGTGCGCCAGGCGCAGGAATACATCGCCGCGGGGGACGCATTCCAGATCGTCCTGGCTCGTACATTTCGGGTGCCGCGCGCAGGGCGAGACCCATTCGACGTCTACCGAGCGATGCGCGTGCTCAACCCGAGCCCGTACATGTACTTTCTCGATTTGCCGCCCGCGCCCGGCGAACAAACGCGGACGCAGATCGCAGGCGCGAGCCCGGAGACGATGGTCCACCTCGCCGACGGGACGATGACGGTCCGACCGCTCGCGGGGACGCGCCCACGAGGTCGCTCGCCCGTGGAGGACGCGGCGCTCGAGCGCGAGCTCCTCAGCGACCCGAAGGAGCGCGCCGAGCACGTGATGCTCATCGACCTGGGACGGAACGACGTGGGGCGCGTCGCCGCGACGGGCACGGTGAAGATGGTGCGGCAGATGGAGATCGAGCGCTTCTCGCACGTCATGCACATCGTGAGCGAAGTGACGGGACACGTGCCCCCCTCGACGCCGCCGCTCGAGGTCGTGCGCGCGGCGTTCCCCGCGGGGACACTCTCGGGTGCTCCCAAGCTGCGGGCGATGCAGATCATCCGCGAGCTGGAGGGCGGTCCGCGAGGCATCTACGGCGGCGCCATCGGGTACGTCGCCAAGACGGGCGACCTCGACTTCGCCATCGCGATCCGCACCGCGGTGTGCAAAGACGATGCGTTTCTGATCACCGCGGGAGCGGGAATCGTCGAGGCAAGCGACCCGGCGGCCGAGGCCGAGGAGACGCGAAGCAAGGCTCGCGGCGTCCTCTGCGCAATCGCGACCGCAAGCACCACGGCTTGACGCACACCGCCAGCGGGCAGGACCTCCCTGGTACGGCGCATGCTCTTGATAGGGGCATGAACGCCAATTCGCGAGCCATCCTCGTCGTGACGTCTATCTTCGGGGTGGTCTGCCCCGGATGCGGTCAGAGTCCGGAGCGCGAGGCCCCGCGCACGGAGGCCGAGGCGCGCTCAGCGGCGGACGCGGACGCACCGAACGGCGTTTGCCCGGCGGGGTCTCAGGTCGCGGAGCATGTCGGGTGCGTCGACGAAGGCCTCGAGTTCTCCACGGATGCGCTCGAGTCGTGTCGCTCGGCTGGTGAGGCCGAGTGCGATCAGCGATGCCAGAACGGAGACGCGCCCTCCTGCACTGCGCTCGCCCTCGTCCACCTGCTCGCACTCGAGGCCACGCCGAACACGACATACGCCGGGTGGCTCTTCGACAAGGCCTGTGCCGCCGGCGATGGAATGGCCTGCAACGATCTCGGACGGCTCCACGCGCGAGGAATCGGATTCCCCGTCGACGTCGACCGCGCAGAAACCCTGTATTCGATCGCCTGCGAGCACGGAACGGTCGAGGGGTGCGTCAATCTCGCGACGGCACGTGCGTGGGGGCAGAATGCGCCCGAGAACGTGGTGGGGGCCGCGCTGTCGGTCAAGCAGGCGTGCACGTCCGCGGGCGATGCTCGTTCGTGCGCCGCGCTTGGCTGGATGCTGGAGCGCGGCTCCGTCCTCCCGAGGGACGAGAGGATCGGCGTGGTCCTCTATACGCGCGCGTGCGACGAGGGCGACCAGAGCGCGTGCGACAAGCTCGGGAGGGCTTACCTCGCCGGCGCAGGCGTCAAGCCGGACGACGTCATGGCCCTCTCCCTCTTCCGCCGGGCGTGCGACCACGCCCGCTCCGACGCATGCACGGATCTCGCGACGATGTATTGCCTGGGCCGAGGGGTGCCGCGCGACCGCTCGCGCAGCGCCGTCCTCTTCCAGCAAGCCTGCGAGGCAGGCGACGTGGCAGCGTGCCGCGCCAACGCATGCAGCAGCTGGGCACCGATGTGATGGTTCAGCGGCGCGAGCGCACGCCGCGCTCGATCGACACGAGATAGGCCTCTACGGCACCCCGGATGCCTACGAAGACCGAGTCGCTCACCAGCGCGTGGCCGATGTTGAGCTCGACGATCTCGGGTATGGCGACGAGGGCCGGTACGTTGCCCCGCGTGAGTCCGTGCCCTGCCGCCACTTCGAGTCCGGTCGCTTGCGCAAGCTTTGCGCCGGCGGCGATGCGAGCGAGCTCGTCTCGGCGGCCGTGAGCGTACTCCCCCGTATGCAACTCCACCTGCGCGGCCCCGACCGAGCGCGACAGCTCGATCTGCGAGGGGTCGGATGCGATGAAGAGGCTCACCTTGATGCCCGCATCGGCAAGCGCTCGAACGCGGCGCGCGAGGGCGTCCCCACCGCCAATGACGTCGAGACCGCCCTCGGTGGTTCTCTCTTCGCGCCTTTCCGGCACGAGCGTGCACGTTTCCGGCCTCACGCGCAGCGCCATGCCGACCATCTCGTCGGTCGCGGCCATCTCGAGATTGAACGTACGACCCGCCCCGGAGAGCATCGCGCGCAGCCGCACGACATCGTCGTCGACGATGTGGCGCCGGTCCTCCCGGAGGTGCGCGGTGATGCCGTGGGCTCCCGCCGCGAGGCACTCCTCGGCCGCCCGAACGGGATCCGGGTATGGAGTGCCGCGCGCGTTCCGAAGCGTCGCGACGTGATCGACGTTGACGTGCAACCGGACAGCGTCAGTCATCGTCCGGGGAGGCCGTCTCGCTCAGATCGTCGTCGGTCTTCGGCGTCGCAAGGAGCTCTCCGCTCGGTCCGTCGCGGCGCACGATGAACGTCCGGCGCGTGGTCGTGTCGGGGTTCTCTCGGGCGAAGATGGTCACGACGTTGACGCCGGGGCGCAGCGGCACGTCCGCGTCGAACGTCATCTTGCGAGGGTCCGACCCGTTGCGATTGGAGGCGTAGAACGCCTTGCGGGCGCCGACGAAAATGTAGGCGTCGAGCAGCCGCGTGTCGTCGCTCGCCTGCCCACGCACCTTCGTGTGCAGTTCGCGCGTGGCGAGCTGCGGCTGCGGGATATCGATCGCGGGCGGCGCGTGCGCCATGGCATCGTCGAGCGCGACCTGAGGGGAGGCTACGGCACCACGCTCGAGATCCGTGGATCGAGCGAACGCGAAGCGGCCGTCACCGAGCGACAGCTTCATGTACCCGTTCGTGGTCCCGAGCACCGTGACGCCCACATTCGCGGGAAGGCGTGCGAACACACGACCCGATGCGATCGGGCTCGTTCACGAGTTCCGCCCCGGAACCCTTGGCGCGCTCGACGCCGCCCGCGGCCACGACCGTCACGGGATCGACGATCGGGATGCGGACCTTCTCGACGACTCCTTCTCGAAGATCGTCGTCGCGGATGGAAAGCTCTACCTTGGCTTCGGGGTCGGAGAGCTGCGGCTCGACGTCGAAGGTGAAGGCCACGCGCCTCGTGTCGCCCGGCATCATGTTGGACACGTCGAAGCGCCCGTCGTGCAGGAGCAGCCCGTCGCCCGACAGGTTGCGTAGGTTCGCCATCGTCTCGAAGGAGCGACCCTTCCCGACGTTCTTCGCCGTCAGGTACATCGTGAGCCCTTCGCCCTTCTGGACGCGCCCATCGCCGTTGCCTCGCCGGTTGTCGATGATCTCGTACGAGTAGGCGAAGATGGGCCTGTCGAGCGACTCCTGATGGTCGTTCGTATCTCCGCGTCGGCCGGCGCGTGACCGCGCGCCTCCTCGAAGTGGAGCTTGACTCCGTCGGAGCGCATCAGCGCGTCCTTCGGGATGACGCACTCACGCGGCGCATCCTTGGGGATCTGGGCCGACGAGCCTACCTTGTGCCCCTTGAAGTCGCACCATCCCGCTGGGACCGTGGCCGACCGCGACTTGCCCGGGTCGAGCTTGCCGATGACGAGCTCCTTGTTGTCGAACATCGGGTTCTCGCTCTTGGTCACCGCGAAGAGCCGGTAGAGGGGCGCGGTGCCTCGATTGGTCACGGTGAGCTTGAGGCTCATCGCCTCGCCTGCGGTGACCTCGTTGCCGGGGCGGTCGGTCTCCACCTTCACCTCTACGCCAGCGGGCGGCGTTGGATTCTGCGCCATAGGTACCTCGGCCGGGGCGTCGCTCCAGTCGACCCCGATGCCCTTGAGCTCCTCGGCGACCTTGTCGACCTCGGCCCTGCGCGTGTCGGCGATGAACTGTCTCGGCCTGGCGCACCTCGTCGGTGCGCTTGCCCGCCTGAACGTGCGCGAGAAGCCCGCGGCTGAACTGAATGGGGAAGTCGAGCTCGAAGTTGTCGTCGAGATCGCCTCCGCGCTCGCGCATCTCGAGCCGATCCTTGATCGGAAGATCGTACTTGACCTCTTCCAGTGGCCGCCCGCCGTCCTTCGCGCGGACGTTCGACAGGGCTCGCGAAAGGTCGCGCTCCTTGATGCCGCCGGAGTCCGCCGTCAGGTCCATCTCGAGCGGGTCAGCCGTCATCGGGTCGAGCTCGATGTCGGGCGTCACGCCGACGCCCTGAATCGACACGTCGCCCGGCTCCGTCAGGTACTGGGCGATCGTGAGCTTGAGCGCGGCCTTGTCGGGCAGGTCGGGGAAGACGAGCTGCACGCTGCCCTTGCCGAACGTCGTCTCCCCGATGATGACGGCGCGATCGTGGTTCTTCAGCGCGCCCGTGACGATCTCGCTCGCGCTGGCGCTCGAGCCGTTTACGAGGACCGCGAGCGGGTAGTTCGGGCTCGGTGTCCTCTTCGTGGGCGACCTTCTCCTCGCGCCCCTCGCTCGGGTTGCCCACCGTCGCGACGATGGGGCCATCGTTGACGAACATGTCGACGACCTTCGCCGCCTGGTCGAGCAGACCGCCCGGGTTGCCGCGCAGGTCGAGCACGAGGCCCTTGAGCTCGCCCGCTCTTCTTCATGTCGGCGAGCGCCGCCTGGAGATCGCTCGTCGTGTTCTGCTGGAACTGCTTGAGGCGAACGTAGCCGATGGCGCCCTCGATCAGCCGGTGCTCGACCGAGGCGACGTGGATGACTTCGCGCGTCAGCTCGAACGGCCTCGACGCGGGCCAGCCGTCCGGCCCGTCGCGATGGATCCACGCCGTGACCTTCGTCCCAGGCGCGCCGCGCAGGTGGCTGACCGCCTCGTTGAGGCCCATGTTCAGCGTCGACTCGTTGTTGATCTTCGTGATGCGGTCGAACTTCTTGACGCCGGCGCGCCCGGCCGGCGTGTCCGGCATCGGGTTCATGACAGTGAGCTGCTGATCGCGGATCGAGATGACGATGCCGAGGCCGCCGAACTGCCCCTGCGTCGACAGGTTCATCTCCTTGTACGCGTCGGGGGTGAGAAGGACGGAGTGCGGGTCGAGCGTGTGGAGCATGCCGTTGCACGCCGCGTACTCGACGTCGCGCAGGTCGACGTCGGTGCCGCGCAGGCCGTCCTGCAGGAACGCGAAGACCTCGCGCAGGTGCGCGGCGACGTCCCACGGGGCCAGGACGTCGTCGACCCGAAACTCTTTCTCCTGCGTGTCGACCCGCACGTGCACCTTCGAGGGGCTGTTGTCCTCGCGAGTCGACGATGACCTGCGCCACGTCTCTCTGGACGAAGTCGAGCGCCGAGAGGAGCATCTCCTTCGGCTTGACGCGCTTGGGGTCGACGTAGCGATCGCGGATCGTCTTGAGCACCTCGTTGACGACCTTGAGCTGCGTCAGGTCGTAAGGCGCGGGGGAATGGTCCGCCGTCGAGTTCCCGGCGGCTATCGCCGGAGCAAGCCCCTCCCAGAGTCCTCCCCCGTTCAGACGAAAAGAGAAGACCAGTACAGAAGAGACGGTGAAGGCCAAGGCCAGGGCGCCCACCTTCGCCACGTGTTCGGGAATCCGCATCGTGCCCCGAGTATAGGCGCCCGAGAATCGAGCGCACAGGCGGGTCAACGGATGACCTCGCGAACGCGCGTCAAAAGGCTGGCTGAGTTGAACGGTTTCTCGATCGTGCTGTTCGGCACGCGGTCGAGAAACTCGCGCGCGCGGCTCGTGAACGCGCCGCCCGTGACGAACACCATGACCTTCGCCTGGTCCGGGGCGATCTCCAGCAGCGCGTCGTGGAGATCCATTCCTGTCATGTGCGGCATCATGAGGTCGCACAAGATGACGTCGAACCGCTGGCCTTCACGGATCCGGCCGAGGACCGCGTCGGCACCTGGCTCGCACGTCACGTCGTGTTCGGGCGTGAGGATCGAGGCGACGATCTTGAGGATGAGCGGTTCGTCGTCGACGACCAGCACGGAGGGACGGCGGTGCACGTGCGGCGGCGACGCCATCGTCCAGCCCCGCTAAACCTGCAGACTCTTCGTTTCGAGGAACTCATCGAAGCCGAACTTGCCGAGCTCACGGCCATGACCGGATTGCTTGTAGCCGCCGAACGGCGCCATCGGATTGAAGCTCCCGCCGTTGATGTCGATCTGGCCGGCGCGGATGCGGCGAGCGACGCGCTTGGCGTGCTCAACGTCCGCCGACCAGACTCCGCCGGCGAGGCCATAGATCGTGTCGTTCGCGATTCGAATCGCGTCCTCCTCGCCATCGTACGGAATGATGCAGAGAACCGGCCCGAAGATCTCCTCCTGCGCGATCGTCATGGTCGTCTTGACGTTGGCGAACACCGTCGGCTTGACGAAGAAGCCCTTCGGAAAACCATCTGGTTGCTCGGGTCCCCCGGTCACGAGCGTGGCACCCTCTTCGATGCCCTTCCGGATGTAGCCACGGACCCGCTCCTGCTGCTTCTTCGAGACGAGCGGGCCGAGCTTCGTCCCGGCGTCGAGAGCGCCGCCGAGCGTGAAGTCTTCCGCGGCCTGTTTTGCCAGACGGGCGGCCTCGTCGTGCTTCGAGCGCGGGACCAGCATGCGCGTCCACGCGGAGCAGGTCTGCCCGGAATTGAGGTAGCAGTTCTGGACTCCGCCGCGCACCGCCCGCGCGAGGTCGGCGTCGTCGAGGATCACGTTGGGGCTCTTGCCGCCGAGCTCGAGCGCGACGCGCTTGACCGTCTGCGATGCTATCTCGCTCACCCGCTTGCCAGCGCGCGTCGACCCGGTGAAGCTGACCATGTCGACCCCCGGATGGCCCGCGATCGCCTCGCCGACCGTCGGCCCGTCGCCCGTAACGAGGTTGAACACCCCCGGGGGCAGCCTTGCCTTGTCGATGATCTCCGCCAGAATGAACGCACTGAGAGGAGCCACCTCGCTCGGTTTGAGGACCACCGTGCACCCCGCGCCGATCGCCGGAGCTACCTTCGCGGCGACCTGGTGAAGCGGGTAGTTCCACGGCGTGATGCAACCGACCACGCCGACGGCCTCCCTCGAGACCACCGAGTTGCCGACGGTCTCCTCCGCTCCACTGCTCTGTGCGAGCTGCGCGGCGACGGCGAAGGTCATCGTCGGCAGGCCTGCCTGGATGATGTTGCTCAGCGTCAGAGGCATTCCGACCTCGGCCGCCACCGTCTCGGCGATCTCCTTGCCGCGCTCCGCCAGACCCGCCTGGATCTTCTGCAAGTACTCGCTGCGCTGCGCGGGCTTCGTCTGCGACCACGAGTCGAACGCCGCCCTGGCGGCCTTCACCGCGCGGTCCACGTCCGACGCGTCGCATGCGGGGATGCGCCCGAGAGTCTCTTCGTTGGAAGAGTTGATGACGTCGAAGGCGCCCTTGCCCGAGGGCACGACCCATTCGCCGCCGATGTAGACCTTGTCGTGGATCTTCATGGACTAGTCCTCCCTTTTTCTCAACACGGCGACATAGAACCCCGCGAAGAAGGCCGCCGGCGTATCCGCCAGCCTACGCTCGACGGCCCGCAGAGCGGCACCTACGACGGGCAGGCGCAGAAGACGCGCGGCTGGCGTGACGATGCGGACGCCCCTCGCGGCCTCGAGCGTCACGCTCGGCGGCATGATTCGAGGCACGATCCACGGTGCGTCGAAGCGCGTGTATACCGCGCTCTCGCGTGTCTTCTCCGAGATCCGGCCAGCGGGACCGAGCCGCTTCCCGAGCGCGCGCATGCTCAAAGGATTGTAGAACTCGGCCAGGATGACACCCCCCGGCTTGGTCACGCGCGCCATCTCGGAGAGGGCCCGCCCGATATCCGGAACATGTGCGAGCACCTTGAACGCGCACGTCACGTCGAACCTCGCGTCGACGAAGGGGAGCGAAGTTACGCTCGCCTCGCGCACGTCGAGACCACGCGCCCGCGCCTTCGCGAGCATCCCCGTCGACAGATCGATACCCACGACGGAGCGTGCGAACCGCGCCATCCGTTCGAGCAAGAGCCCCGTCCCCGCTCCGCATTCGAGCAGATCCTTGCCGGCGCCATAGCGCTCGACGAGCTCCACCTCGAGATCGTCGACGAGCGCGTGATAGCCGTCCGGTCGGTTCGGACGCCGCTCGGCCTCGTACCGATGCGAAAACTCGTCGTAATACGCGCGGGTCGCATGATGACCCTGATCGGCGACGACCATCGGATCCGGGATAGCACGCGGAGTCACCGGGCACGTCTGGAATGACGGCGTGCGGCGTCGTGGAGGAAAAGGTCCAGGTTATCGCCGCGTCGTCCCGCGCACCGGTGTCTACGCAGCTCACTTGCACGCCAGGCGCTCCAGCCAGCTCCCGGACGAGTCGACCCACGCGATCCACAGGCCGCCTCGGCCGTCCGCGACAATGGTCGTGTACGTCGGCGGCCCCGAGACCGACACCGTGTCACTCGCCGCGAAGGCCCCCCCATCGTCGATGTCTCCCACCTCGAGCAAGCGCGGCGATCCGGGTTCCGCCGATCGTGGTCGGACGCGGACAACCCAAGTGCGCCCTCCTGGGAAGGCCGCGACCGGCGCAGGATCGATTCCGTTCGGATAGATCGACCAGAACGAAGGCTCGTCGACCCGCGGTGGATCGTCGATCTGCACCACTGCGAGGCCGAATGTCTTGACGTCCTTCCCGATAGGTAGAAGGGCCCACGCCGGACCTTTGGCCGAGATCGCGAGGGCACCGGCGGTATGGCGTTCGCCAGGGCCGCCGACGAAGACCACCTCATCGTCTCCAAGACGAAGGTGGCCGTCGTAGCTCACCGGGCGCACGTGCATCGCCGTGAGGGCCGCCCGGGCGTCGACGATGAGGGCAAGCGTCGACGAACCACGCACCGAGAGGGCGACCGACGTCGCGCCGGCACCATCCTCCGACACGCGCACTGGGGCCTCGTCGTCCACCGCAAGCCAAGCCTCACTCACCCACCCTTCGCTCGTCCTGCGGCTCGCGAGGTACGACAGCGCGTGATGCGTCCGTCCCAGGATCGCCGCGGCGATGCGGCTCCCGGAGCGGGAGCTTGCGATGACCCCGTCCCCCGCCCCGTCCCGTGTCGCGCGATGCACGCCACCGGCCTTGTCCGGACAGAACATCTTGTCGCCCGCGACAGCGCACGCAACGGTCATCCCCGCAGCCGACCCCCCGTCCAGCGACTCCATCGTAGGCGCAACGGACGACGTCACTGCACCGACGGGGAACGAGAGCACCCGCGGTCGCCCATCGTCGTCCAGCACAGCGTCGAGCATGTCGCCCCGAAGCGACAGCGCCGCCGGCCCCCGCAGCGGCAACTCGATGGGCCCCCTCAGAACGCGACAGAAGGACGGCCCGCCGTCGCCGGTCGGGGTCGGGGTCGAGGTCGAGGTCGAGGTCGAGGTCGAGGTCGAGGTCGAGGTCGAGGTCGGGGTCGGGGTCGAGGTCGGGGTCGGGGTCGAGGTCGAGGTCGAGGTCGGCCCCGTTCCGTCGCTACCGGAATCACGTGTGTCCCTCGCTCCGTCTCGCGCACACGAGACAACGCACGCCGCCAAGATGAAGCTCGTCCCCCGCATTCATGTCCTCGCGAACGTAGGAAGCCACCTGAGGACCGTATTCGCCGCCGCCTGCGCGGAGGCACGGTGGTGGACGCGCCACTCCTCACGAGCGCGCGCGCCGACGACGTTGGCGACGCCGAATACCGCGGCGAACGGGACGCCCCGGGCGGAGCATGCGGTCGCGACTCCATGTGCCTCGAGGTGCTCGACGCCCGCACCCGTCGCACGTGCGATGCGCGCGGCCGCGGCGTCGTCCACGGTGACAGCGAGAGTCGTCGCCACGTCCGCCATGCGAGCCCCTATCGCCGCGAGGCCACTGGCGAGCCCCGGGTGCGCGTCGGTCACCACCGACATGGGGTCCGGGAACTGCGCTGTGCCTAGGGCGACGGACGGGTCCACGAGCCTGACGCGACGGGCGACGACCACGTCTCCGATGCCGAGCTGCGCGCCGGCGTACGCTCCGCAGGTGCCCACGAGCACCACCGCTCGAGGCCCCAACTCGGCTATTTGCATGGCGGTCCCGACCGCCGCCATCGGGAGGCCGATACCGACGGCTCGCGCCATCACCGAGAGCGCGCCGACGCGGCCTAACATCGCCTCGCCGAGCGTCGCCCCGAACGGCGCGAGCTCAGGATGAAACGCGGCGACGATGAGGACGTCGGGGTTCGTGGTCACGGGGACCCCAGTGTGGCACGACAGACCCGCGGCTTGCCGGTCGCCGCATGGGCTCCCTCCCACTCCTTGCCTCGGATGGGCCAGCCGACTACCGTTATTCGAGGAACTGATGCCCTCGGCCCCCCTATCCTTCCTCCTCGTCGCCCCATTGGCGCTCGGATGTGCTGGAAATGTCTCGGGTTCGTCCGTTGGCGGCGATGCCGAGACGACAGCGACTCACGGGTTGGTCATCGTCCAGCGCACGGTGGATGCGGTCGATGGAGTCCACGCCGAGGCCAGCGCGCGATTCGTCACGGTCCCTGCCTGGTCGTCGATGAACGACGCCTTCCGGGCGATCGGAGCGGCGCTCGACCTGCCTCAGCCGGGGACGTGCGCGAGCCAGACGCATGCGGCGGGGGGCACGACCGGGGACGTGGTCCCGGTCGCCGAGCTTTCTGACATGGGCTCGGTCGTACTCGAAGTCGGTGGGGGGGCCACTCGCCTCGTCCCTCGGCAGTTGCCTGACGTGACTGACGTCGTGAGCGGCCTGGTCTACGCGAGAGCGACTGAGGCCGCGTTTCTCCCGGCGGCGACCCCGTACGTGATGCATGTCGGCGGCGCGCCTGGGCTGGGTGCGTTCGACGTCGAGACCGTGGCGCCCGGTGACCCCAGCGACGTGCGAGTTGCCGGCGAAGACCCGATGGGGTCGCTCGTCGCGAGCGGGCCGTCCGTCGCGATCTCATGGGCTCCCGATGGGTCCGACGACGTCCTCCTTGTCGACGTGCAGCCGGCTGGAGTTCGCTGCGTCCTTTCTGGCGACCGAGCGACGAGCGGCGACGGCCTCGCTCACGGAAGCGTCTCGACGTCGCTGCTCGACGACGTGGGGACCCTGATAGTGCACCGCCTCCGTCGAGAGCCCATGGTGGCGCCAGGGGTCGACGACGGAGAAGTCCGGTTCGACTTCGCCCAATCCATCGCATACGTACGCTAAAGAGTCGGGAGCGCGAACGACCGTGGGCGGCACGCGCCTCGTCCGGTTCCTCGCCGGTCTCGCGATCGCAGCAACCGCGGCAACCGTACTCGCCCAGCCGCCGGCGAGCCGGCACGCAGCGGCTTCGCTCACTCCCAAGACGCGGCTCGATAGCGCCGCGGCTGCCGCGTACATGGAAGGCAAGCAACCTCTCGTCGGCTGGCATGCGCCGTCGGACAAGGCGGTGACGCACGACCGGGACGGGCGCCCGGTGCTCGTCCTGACGACGATCAACCGGGGCGAATCGCTCGCGATCCCCGCCCGCAGTGAGGACGGCGGCTTCTCCTCCGCGGACCTTGACCAAGCGGCGCACCTGCTGCGCGCCATGAGCGGCGACGAACACCCGATCGATCCGCGAACGCTGGCTTTCGTCTACCGCGTCCAGACTCATTTCGGCGTGCCCGAGATTCGCGTCGTCTCCGGCTATCGCGTACCGAAGCCAGGCTCGCGGTCCAACCACGGCAAGGGCCGGGCGGTCAATCTGATCGTGCCAGGCGTGGCCGACGAGGAGGTAGCGAGGTTTGCCAGGGAGACGGGGTTCGCGGGAGTCGGCGTTTATCCGACGAGCCAGTTCGTACACCTCGACATCCGGGCTCGAAGCCACTTCTGGGTCGACTACAGCGGACCGCGGATGAAAAATAGGGAGCGTGGGATCCTCGCGGATCTCGCGGAGAGAGCCGACGCCGCCGCACTGGCGCGCGGGCAGACCCCAGTCGAGCCGTTCGTCGTCGCGATGGACGTCGACGCGGCGCTCCGTGCTCGAGGCGGCGCGATCACGCCCCCGGCGAGCCCGGCCGAGGAAGAAGAAGACGAGGAGAACTAGGTCACCGGAGGGTCATAGGGCTTGCGCCATGACTCTTCGAACCAAACGCACTCGGCCGAGAGGAGCAAGTACGGCTCGGCGAGCGTGTCGTCACCCTCGACGGCCCGCAGCCGAAGGCCACGAGCCCCCCCGTAGAGCAACATGCAGGTGCCGGCGCCGGAGTCCTCCACGGTCGCCGCCCACGCGACGCCGCTCGAACCATCGGCTTCTCGCGACTCCACGCGAAAGAGAGCGTCTGGGGGTGACTCGACCGATTCATACCGCACGAGGCGAACTGGACGCGGGTCATCGACCAGCTTGAAGCGCATGCAACAGCCTTCGGGGAGGTCGTCGTGCTCCTCCACGAGCACAGTCACGAACCGCGGCGGCATCGTCATGGGGGCCACGCTACCTTGACCTTTGGGCCCCCCCAACCTAGCTGGGTTTAGATGACGCACTTTTCGCAGCTGCTCTCCTCCGCCCGCGAGGTAGACGGGGTGTGGAGGACGGCGGTCCCCGACGATTGGATGCAGGGGCGCAGTGTGTTCGGTGGCCTCCAGGGGGCGCTGGCCGCCCAGGCGATGCGGTCGTGCGTGGCGCCGGAGGTCCCTCTGCGCGTCCTCCAGATGACGTTCATCGCACCGGCCGCCCGCGGCGACCTGGACGTTCGGCCTCAGATGCTTCGCGCAGGGAAAAGCGCTACGCACGTCGAGGCTCGAGTCTCAAGCGGCGGCGCGTTGGCGAGCATTGCCGTCGGCGTCTTTGGCCGCGCCCGGCCATCGCACGTGGAGGTCGTCCCCCGCGTCGCGGCAGTGCCTCCGGAGGAAGCTCGTCGCGCTAGTCCGGTCGCTGCGCCTCACATCAACTTCACACAGCACTTCAAGATGCGCTGGCTCCGTGGCGATCCTCCCTTCTCCGGCACGTCGGTACCGCGCGCCGTCATCGAAGTCGGTCTCAACGACAGAGGAGTGACGAGCACAGAGCACGTGATCGCCATTGCGGATGCCATCCCGCCCCTGGCGCTGTCCCTGCTCAAGGCACCCGCGCCGGGCAGCACGCTGACGTGGACCCTCGAGATGCTGAAGGACACGTTCGACGATGTCCCGCTCGATGGCTGGGTCCATCACGCCGAGCTCACCGCGGGACGCGATGGGTACACGAACCAGTCCGTCTTCGTGTGCGCGCGCGATGGCAGCGTCGCGGCGCTGAGTCGGCAGAGCATGGTGGTTTTCGGTTGAGAAGCGGCGTCGAGATCCCCGCATGATCGAAGATCGGAGTGGAGACCCCGAGGTCGAGGCCCTCGTCCGCGAGGAACGGATCGTCGAGGCGGCCCACCTCGCCAGCGAACGCGGAGACGCGCGGACGGCCAGTGCCCTCTACGAACGTGCGTGCGATTGGGGCCGTGCTGCTGACGAAGCGATGCGCGCGGGTGAGGACGCCCGCGCGCTGAACCTCGCCATCGCGGCGAAGGACGAGGTCCTGGCCGAACGCGCAGTGCGGAGCGTGGCGTCGCGCGCGGGCGCGGAGGCTGTCGCCACTGATCTCGGCCGGCGCGGATACGACGCCTGGGCGGCACGGGTGCTAGAGACTGCCGGACATCCGCTCGACGCCGCGCGCGCCTGGGAGAGAGCCGGACACGCGGTCCGAGCAGCGGACTTCTTCGCCAAAGGTGGCGACCCGGTTCACGCCGCTGGGGTCCTCGAGGCAGCGCTCCGGCGCGATCCCCACGCCCACATGCATGCCGTGGCGCTCGGGTCCTTGCTCGCTCGTTTCGGCAGGGACGAAGGCGCCGCGCGCGTACTTCAACGAGTGCCCGTGGGTACACCGGAACGCGGCGCCGCTCTCGCTCATCTCGCGGGTGCCTTGGAGCGCCTCGGCCTTCCCCGAGCCGCCGAGGAGGCGATGGCAGAGCTCGTTCGCATGGGGGACGAGCGCCGGACCGCCGAACCGCGACTTACCCACGGGGAGCCCGAAGCACCGCGCGCGCTTCTGTTCGGACGCTACGAAGCACAGCGCGAGGTTTCGTCCTCGCCGGCAGCCAGGGTCATCGAGTGCATCGACGTCGTTCGAGGGGAGCGCGTCGCCGTCAAGGTATTCGCCGAGCGCGATGCGCACGGGACCGGACGCGACGCACTCGCGCGCTTCGAACGCGAGATGCGTGCGCTGCGCGCGACAGGTCACCCGAACGTCGTACCGCTGCTTGACTACGTGCACGAAGGGCCTGCGATCGTCGTCGCGTGGATGGAGGGGGGCACGCTCGAGACGATGCTGGCGTCGGGACCCCTCGCGCCGGCTCGCGCCGTGGAAATCGCGTGCGCCCTCTTGTCCGCGCTGAGCGAGGCGCACCGACTAGGAATCGTGCATCGCGACGTCAAGCCGGCCAATGTCCTCTTCGATGCATCGGGCGTCGCGCGGTTATCGGACTTCGGCGTGGCGCACTTTGGCGATGCGTCGACCGCCACGGCGGACGTAATCGGTACGCTCGCCTACATGAGCCCGGAACAGCGCGAGGGCCGTCCGGCCACGGCGCAAAGCGACATCTTCGCTGTCGGCACGCTGCTCCGCGAGATGCTCACGGGCGAGCGCCCGCACGCCACAACCTCCCCGCATCGGCTGCCGAGCGACGCCCACCGCCATCTCGAGGGGCGTCACGACGCCGCCGTGACCAGCATGGCGGCACCCGAGGTCGAGCGGCGTCCAGCCGATGCGCTCGAGGCGCGGGCGAACTTGCTCGCGCTCGCGTGGCCGTCGGAAGCGGACACGCTACGAGCGACGGCGCGCGATGCGGAGGAGCCCGAGAATGCCCACCCGAACACCGGCCGCCTCGAGCCACAACCCGGCGCGTACGCGCTGGACGTCTGGACGCAGCGGCCGATCGAGCGCATGAGTCTGTCCGATCGCCCGCTCCTGCTACCTCGCGTCCGCGCGTTCGCTCTCGCCGATCATCCCGGCCTCCAGACGGTGTTGCGCTTGGAACGAGACGCAGGCGCCGTGTGGCTCTCTGCCCCCGACGGGCAAGCCCTGAACCGGCCCCTCGCCGCGGGGGAGCGGCTTCTCCTGGAGGATGCCTTGACGGTACTCCACGGAGCCGGGTGTGTGCATGGGCGCGTGGACTCTGCGCATGTCTTCGTCGACGGCGGGGGCGGGGCTGTCCTGCGCCTCGAGGGGCCAGAGGACGGCGCGGCGACGGTCGACGACGACTGGGCCTCGCTCGATAGGCTTTCGCTGCAGGTCCACTGATCCCGCGCTGCTGCGTCGGCGAGTCAGCGATCGTCGACGATGCCGTAGACGAGCTCGCGCGGCTGCCCTTCTCGGTCGTAGTCGACACGAAGCTCACTGGCGACCTCGAGCGAATCGAACACCGTCTGCGCCTGTTCAGGACGCTCGATCGGGAACCCGTTCACCCCTGTCACCACGTCGCCTGGCTTCAAGTCCACCCCATTCCAGAACTGCGGATCGCGTAGGCGCGCGATGCGGAAACCATGAAACTTGCGGCCGGCGAACACAGGCTGGTCTTCCAGATCCACCCGCTGAAGGAAATAGCCGAGCCCTTGAGACACGATGGCGTGCACCGCCGAACGAGCGAGGGCGTGGTCCGGTGGCGCGTCCGGCGGCGCAGATGCTGCGGGCGCGACGGCCGGCGACGTGGTGAGAGGCGCGTGAACTACGGCTGCCCTCGGACTTGCACCGCCGCACGAAACCAGCGCAAGCGCGATTGGAAGAACGAAGAGCATTCGCATCCACCAAGGCTGCCCCGCCTCGGCCCAGTCGCGCAAGTTTTCGCGGGTCACGACTGGAAACAATGTCGAAACCACCCAGGCCATCGCCACATGGCATCCCCAGGATGCGCCCGGTCGCGTCTCGCCGATGATGTCCGCCTCGACCCCCAGCGTTCCGCCGACGTCCCTCGAGACCCCGGCCTTGAGGGCGGCCTTGTTGAGCCACCGCGCCACCCTCCACCGGCGGCTGGACGCGGGGGAAGACGGGATCGTTCTCGGTCAAGCGAACGCGCGGTTCCTGAATGCATGCATCCGGCTCTTGTTCGAGGGAGCCACGCGTCGCTCACGCTTGCCCGGTGGCATCGCGCTGGCCGCTGTCGGGAGCTTCGGTCGGGGCGCCGTGGCGCTTCACAGTGACGCCGATGTGGTCCTGATCATCGACTCTCGGGTGGAAGCGCGGGAAGCATCGGCCGTCGCAGAGGGACTGCTCTATCCGCTGTGGGATGCGGGTCTCGCCGTAGGGCACCAAATCCTGAGCGCCGCCGACACCTCGTCCCTCGCTCGCGAGGATCTCGCGACGGCAACGGCGCTGCTCGACATGAGGCTCCTTGCCGGCGACGAGGCGCTGCTTCGGGCTCTGCTGTCCACGGCCGGCGAAGGCCTGTTCGGAGAGACCGACCTCGGGGCGTTCATGGATCGGCTCGACAGTGAGTCGGCGGCCCGTCATGAGCGCTTCGGCGGCTCGGTGTACCTGCTGGAGCCGGACGTGAAGAGCGCCCCCGGAGGGCTTCGGGACCTCGACGGGATCCGGTGGGCAGCCCGCGCTCGCTACCGCGTCGTCGAGGGCGATGGCGACCCGAGGTTCGGGGTGTGGGGCGGGCTCGTGCGACTGGGTGCGCTGGTGGGGACCGAGGCGGAAGCCATCGCGGCCGCGGAGAGCTTCCTGTGGCGAGTGCGCAATCGCCTGCATGCGCGGGCCGGTCGGAAGGCCGACCGGCTCGGCTTCGAAGAACAGGAAGCGCTCGGAGCCTCTATGGGCTTCGGTGGCGATCGAGCCCAGGCCGCCGAGCGGCTCATGCAGGCCTTTTATCTCAACGCGCGCACCGTTACGCGCTCGCGCGCGAGCCTCTTCGATCGCCTGCGCCCCGAGCGCCCACGTGCCAAGCCGCCGAGGTCGGTCGATCTGGGGGGCGGGGTGCTTCTCTTCGATGGCCACGTCACGATTGCGGAGAGCGACCAGCTTCAGCGCGATCCCGCGCTCGCGATGCGCGCCTTCGCTGCGTGCGCCCGGCAGGACGCGCCGATCCTACCTTTTGCACGTGACGCCATCACCCGGGCGACGCAGGACGCGGCCTGGTGCGAGAGGCTCCGCGCAAGCCCCGAAGCCGCCGAGTTGTTCGTCGACCTCGTCTGCACCGTGCCGGCGGCGCGGGCGCCGTCCGGCTCGGTCGTCGGCGAACTGCATGACGCCGGCGTGTTGCTGGCTATGGTGCCGGAGTTCTTGCCGGTGGTCGGGCGCGTGCATCACGACGTCTACCACGTGTTTACGGTCGACGTTCACTCCCTGGCCGCGGTCGATCGCCTGCGTCAGCTCGCCCGCGGCGAGCTGGCTCACGAGTTCCCCCTCGCGTCCCGTCTGGCGGCCGAGATCGCCCGCCCTCGTCCCCTCTTTCTCGCCACGCTCCTCCACGATGTGGGCAAGGGCTGGCCTGAGCCGAGCGGCGAGACCAGGAGCCACTCACTGACGGGCGCCCAGCTGTGCGAGCGAATCCTGACCCGGCTCGGCCTACGGCGGGAGGACGTGGATGAGGCGCGACAGCTCGTGCTCGATCACCTGATCATGTATCACGTCGCCACGCGGCGCGACCTCCAGGACCCGGGGACTATCGAGGAGTTTGCCCGCAGGCTGCGCGGGAGAGAAGGGCTTCGCAACCTTTACCTTCTCACGGTAGCGGACGTGAGCACGACCTCGCCCGCGGCGATGAGCCCGTGGAAGGCACGAATGCTCGAGGACCTCTACTTCGCATCGGAAGAGCACATGGCCAGCCGGGGAGCCCGGGCCGACGCGGAGCGCGTCGCGCGCGTGCGCGACGTCGTGCGGGCCTCTTGGTCCGGGCCGCGCGACGAACTCGACGCTCTACTCGACGCGTTGCCAGAGAGATACTTCCTCGCCAGCTCGCCTGACTCGATCGTGCAGCACGCGCGCGTCGTCGCAGCGCGTGGAAACCAGCCGTCGCACCTGGCCCGCGTCCCTTCCCGGCACTCGGGTGCCGCCGAGCTATGCGTGGTCGCGGCCGATCGTCCTGGTCTCCTCGCGGGCATCGCGGCGGTCATCACCGCCAACCGGCTCGAGGTGCTCACCGCGGAAGTGTACTCGCACCCTGTGGGCGCCGAGCGAGAGGCGCTCGATCTCTTCTGGGTGCGCGGCCACGACGGCGGTGTCGACGATGTCGACCGGGTGCTCCCCCGGCTGGCGCACGACCTCGCTGACGTCTGCTCGGATCGGGTGGCTCCCGCCGATTTGCTGCGGACGCGCCTTGGATTGACCTCGCAGTGGCGCGAGCGAGCGAGCCCCGCCGTGGCGACGGAGATTGTCTTCGACAACCGGGGGTCGCCCCGACACACGATCATCGACGTTTACGCGCGGGACCGCGCCGGCCTTCTTCATACGCTCGCCCAAACGCTTCACGACGCCGGGCTGTCCATTGCCCTCTCGAAGATCAACACGGAGGGCACCCGCGTCGCCGACGTCTTCTACGTGCGCGAAGCCGACGGAACCAAGGTCGCCCCCGGTGCCCGGCAAGACGAGATCCGGGACGCGCTGTCGCGATCGGTACGGGCCTAGACCGAAGCCGAAACGGATTTCACTTCGTCCGTCCAGACGCTGAAGTTCTCGAGGGTGTTGGGGCCAAAGGTCGTCGTGATGGCGACGTCGGCTGCATCTCGACCGCGGGCGATGAGCACTCGACCGATGCGCGGGACATTGTTGCGGGCGTCGAACGTGTACCAGTTGCCGCCCAGATAGGCCTCGAACCATGCCGAGAAGTCCATCGGCTCGTAGGGCGGCGCGACGCCGATGTCACCCAGGTAGCCGGTGCAGTATCGCGCCGGGATGTTCATGCATCGGCAGAGCGATATAGCGAGGTGCGCGTAGTCGCGGCAGACGCCTTTTCGCTCCGCGTACGCCTCCCAGGCCGTCTTCGTCGGCCGCGCATGCTCGTGGCTGAACGCGATGTGCCTGTTCACGAAATCGCATATCGCCTGGACGCGGCCCCATCCTGCGGGGGCGTGCTCGAAGAGCTTCCACGCCGTATCGGACAGCCGATCGGTCTCGCAGTAGCGGCTTCCCAATAGGAACATGAGCGTGTCTTCGGGCAAGGCTTGGACCGGGTGCTGCTGCGCGTCCGGCGCCATCGTGTCGGGGAGGCCGGTGTCGTTGACCAGTGCGTCGGCCGTTATCCGCACGCGCCCGGCCGGCGCGAAGAGCCTGGTGCACCAGTTTCCGAAAGGATCTCGATATGCGGTGATCGAGGCCCTCGGAATGACGATCATGTGGTCGGGACGCACGACGTCCGACGCGCGCGTGTAGTGGATGCTGAGCGCCAGGATCACGGGTGTCGGCTGCGGGAACTGATAGACGAGCTCGTAGCCGACGCGGATCTGCATGGGGCCTCAGGAGGGCGCGTCCGTCTCGCTCGCTTGCAGGGCGACGAGGACTTCGCGGACGGTGGCGTCGAATTCGTTCTCGAGCAAGGCCCGGCACGTATCTTTGTCCAGCCGCTGGAGCCGAAGGAGACCACGCGCGGCGGCCTGGCGTGTGGCGGGAAGGTAGAAGCCCGCGCGGTCCTCGAGGACGGCTTTGAGGGCGTGCGTGCTGGCGAACTCGTCGCGGTCGGCGAGGGCCGCGATCGCGGCGAGGCTGACGGTGGAATCGACGTCGGCGACCGCTGCGGCGATCGTCATCGCCTGATCCGCGGGCAAGAGCGTGCCCAGGGCGCGCACCGACGCCGCCCGGGTCAATGGGCTGTAGTAACCGTCGCGGTTGTCCACTGCTGCGCGCAGCGCAGCGACGGCGCTCTCGACGCGATGGCTCCCGAGAGCCTCGGCCGCCTCCACTGCGACCTCGACGCTCGCGTCCTTCAGCGCCAGGGCGAGCGCCCCGGTCGTTTCTTCGTCCACGATGGATGCCAGGGCGCGCGCGGCTCGCACACGGTCACGATAGTCCGCCGCGCCGCGAAGGTCCGCGAGATGGGCGGCAGAGCTGGTGCGAGTCGACGGAGGTACTGTGCCGATGTCGTCGGTCGGCGCGACCATGGATCCGACCGCCGACGCACTGGAGGACGCGGACGGGATGCCAAGGAGCCCCGCGAGGCGTGGCCATCGTGCGGCCAGCGTCTGCAGCGCTGACGCGGCGCGCTGCTGGACCGGTGACGGCAAACGCGAGGCGAAAAGAGCGACAGTCTGCCGCGCGCGAGAAAAGACGCGAACGACCGGGACGAGGGCTCTCTGCGGGGAGATCATGAGCGAAGAGGTCCGCACAGCAGTAACGCGCGCTCGTTTCGTCCACGTGGCGGGAAGGTTGCAGGCTTTCACCCTCGCCACGACGTGGGCCGACGTCGCCGGCGCCGCCCCTAGCTACCCCGCCGCCACTTGATGCTGCAACCCACGCCCGGCGTCTGCATCGAGGAGGGACTGCGCCCGTCAACGACCGCGTCGATCGCGGCGCGGAGGTCGCGGCCCGTCACAGGCTTGCCGTTCGACGGCCGGCTGTCGTCGAACTGGCCGCGATACGCGAGCCTTGCATCTCCGTCGAACAGATAGAGGTCCGGCGTGCACTCAGCGCGAAAGGCGCGCGCGACCTCCTGCGTTTTGTCGAAGAGAAACGCAAACCCCCAGTTCTCCTCCCGCGCCAGCTTCGCCATCGCGTCCGGGCCATCTTCGGGATAGGTCGCCACGTCGTTGGAGTTGATGGCGACCACCGCGACCGAGCGTTCGATGGCCGCCTGAGCCGCGCGCACGAGCTCCTTCCGGATGTGGACGACGAACGGGCAGTGATTGCAGAGGAACATGACCAGCGTACCCCGCTTGCCTTTGGATAGAGCGGTGACGTCCACGATCGCGCCCTGTACGGCGTCTGCGAGAACGATCGACGGCAGGGGCGTGCCCAAGGGTAACGCGCTCGAAGGGGTCGCCATGGCCTTTACCCGAACACCCGCTCGTAGACCGCCCACACCCGCGCGTGCACCTCGTCGATCGCTCCGCTCGCGTCGATGACCTCGACCTTGTCGTTCGGGATGTGCGTGGCGAGATCGCGATAGAACGCCGCGAGGGCGCGCTGCACCTCGTTCTGGTCGTAGAGTTGTGCCGCCTCCGCGCGGAAGAGCCGCCTCTCAGCCGCCGTTTCGGGCGAGACGTCGAGGACGATCGTCAGGTCTGGCCGGCGCACGTAGCGGTTGAGCGTCCGGATCCACTCCACCGCGGCCTTCGCGTGTGAGCCGCTCGAGACGCTCTGGTACGCGAGGCTCGACGCGTCGTACCTGTCCGAGAGGACGACCCCGCCTTCGGCTAGGAACGGCTCGATCTCGCTCTCGACGTGATCCATCCGGTCTGCTGCGAAAAGGAGTGCCATTGTCACCCACCCGGGGGCGCGACCCCCTGGTACGACCAGGCGCCCCGTGAGCACCTGCCTGACGAGCGTCCCGACAGGGCCGTCGCTCGGCTCTCTCGTGGCTCGTACGGGGACCCGCAGCGAACGCAGCCGATCGGCGAGGCGCGCCACGTGCGTCGTGGTCCCGGCGCCATCGATACCCTCGAGGACTACCAATCGTCCGTTGGATGCCATCCGATGGGCAGAGGGCCTAGCGCAGATGCCGGCGCGCCGGAAGCCTCGCGGCGTCAGCCCCTTGGACGAGGGTCCTCGCCGAGGACGATGTTGTCGATGAGCCGCGTCGTTCCGATCCAGCAGGCGACGGCCAGGAGGGCCCGGTCTCGGACCGGGTGGACAAAGGGAGCGAGCGTGTCGGCATCCCTCACGTCCACGTAGTCGACGGACGAGGCGACTTTTTCTATGGGCTCGCGTGCGACGCGCTCGAGCTCGCGGGGCCGACGTTCCCCGCCCGCAAAGAGTTGCGCTGCAGCGTCCAGTCCACTCACGATGGACAACGCCCGGGCGCGCTCGCCTGCCGAGAGGTAGCCGTTGCGTGAGCTCATCGCCAGCCCGTCGGCCTCGCGAACGATCGGGTGTCCCTCTATCTCAATCGGCAAAAAGAGATCGCGCGTCATGCGCCTCACGACGAGCAGCTGCTGGTAGTCCTTCCTGCCGAAGAACGCTACCGAGGGCCCGACGATACCGAGAAGCTTCGCGACCACCGTGGCCACGCCCTCGAAATGTCCAGGGCGACGGGCACCGCAGAGAGGCTCGGCGAGGGCGCCGACACGAACGCGCGTCTCGTCGCCTGCCGGGTAGAGCTCGCCGGGATCGGGAGCGAAGACGAGGTCGACGCCGACCGACGCCAACTTTGCCACATCGCCGTCGAGGTCACGGGGATAACGCGAGAGGTCCTCTCCCGGGCCGAACTGCGTGGGATTGACGAAGATCGAAGCCACCACGAACGACGCTCGCCTGCGCGCAGCCTCTGCCAGAGCGAGGTGTCCCGCGTGCAGCGCACCCATCGTCGGGACGAATCCCACGGTCGACGCACGTCCGGCTCTTCGCGCGGCGTCGCACCTGGCGCGAAGGTCCACGGCAAGACGAACAATCGGTGGGAGGATCATGTCGGCCAAAAAAGTTAGCCTGGATCCATCTCGCGGTCCCCCCCGCCTGCTCGGTTTCTGGTAAACGTCGGCGCGGAGCGGGGCCATGCCGTCGAGGTGCTTTCGCCGGATTGCCGTCACTTTCGCCCTGCACGCGTCTGCTGGGCTCGGCGCCGCGTCGGGCAACGCCGCTCCATCCGATCCTCAACTTCAGGCGGCCCGTCAGCAGTTTGCACAGGCAGAGGAGGACGAGGACGCCGGTCGCTGGAAGGATGCGCTCGACAAGCTCCACGGTGTCCTGGGAGTAAAGCGAACCGCCGGCGTTCGGTACCACGTGGCCCTCTGCGAAGAGCACGTCGGGCAGCTGATCGCCGCTCTGGCCGACTACACGGCCGCGGACAACGAAGCGCACTCCGAGAATGCGCAAGACGTGCTCAAGCTCGTGGGCAAGCGGCTCGCTGACCTCGAGCCGCGCATTCCCCGGCTGACGATTCACGTAGTACCCGATGTCCCCGATACCAGGCTGACGCTCGACGGCGCAACGATCGCTCCTTCGCTGTTCGGGGTAGCGATGCCCGTCGACCCCGGCACCCACCGGGTAGAGGCCACCGCTCAGGCCCGTGTCCCCACGAGCGCGGACGTCACGATGCGCGAGCACGACTCGACGGTGCTCGACGTGAAGCTGGTCCTCGCCGATGCCGTGGCCCCCACGGTCGCATACGAACGTGACCGCTCTGCGCCCAAGGGCTCTTCATCGGGGGGCTCCGACCGAGGCATGGCGATCGCCTATTCGGTTGCGGCGGTGGTACTGGGGGGCGGAGGGGTTGGTGCGTACGTCGCCGCGGGCAGCGCGCGCGACAGGGCCGTGAGCGGGTGCGCGCAGGTCGTGAGCCTGGCAACCGACGCATGTGATTCGCAGAAGCAGTCCGTTCGCGCGTGGGACTGGGCCGCAGCAGGCGCATGGGCCGGAGCGGCCGCCGCGTCGACGCTCGCCGTTCTCGCGTGGACGACGCCCTCGCCAAGCGCCTCTCGGGCTTCGTCGGTTCGCGTCGTGATTGGCGTCGGCTCGCTGGGCGTCGGCGGAGACTTCTGAGATGCGTAACCGCGCGGCCGTAGCGCTGTCGACGGCCCTCTGCCTCGTCGGAGGTACCCTCGCCGCTTGCTTCGATCTCTTCCATTCGACCGGCAACGTGCTCACGGCATGCGAGATCGACGCCATCACCCCGGGGTGTCAGCCCGACGCTGGCATCGATCTTTGTGCACCGACCGCACTCGAAGCCCGGCAGCGCGCCTCGCACGCGTGTGCCTGGCTCGGGGCTTGCGAAACCCCGCTCGGGCTCAATGCCTTCGGATCCTGCATGGTCGAGGCCCTCATGGCATACGACTGCGCGGCGAACCCGAACCACCGGTTCAAGGGAAAAGCGGCTGCCCTCTGGGGATGCCTTTCGGCCGTGCGCTCGTGCAGTGATGTCAACGGTTGCGTGTTCCCAGCGGGGCCCGAGCTCTGCGGGAGCGCTGGCGATTACACGTCCTGTGGGAGCGCGATCGGTCCTGCCGCCGGCAGCGACGTCGTCATCGAGTGCGAGGACGGCGGGACTGCCCACGGGGAGAACTGCGCCCTATGGGGGAAAACGTGCGTGCTCGGACCCTCCGGAGCCGTCTGCGCCGGTGGCGCGTTCGACGCCGGCTGCCCCGTGGGCGCGTCCGGCTGCTATGGCGCGACCACCATTCACTCGTGCGCGGAAGGTGGCGTCGATATCGGCATCGACTGCTCGAGCTTCGGCGCCGAGCGCTGCTCGGGATTCCCGCAAGACCCCCAGTGGGTCGCGTGCGTCGCGGAGACCGAGGCGGGACCGGAAGCGGGCTGTGTTCCGGACGCGTCGGCGACCTGCCTCGGCGGCGTCGCCTTGTCGTGTCCGAGCGGGGTGGTCGAGTCGCTGGACTGCGCGGCGCTGCTGGGATCGCCGAACGCATGCGCCACCGGTCAGCTGGTTCCACGGTTCGACTGGACAAGCCCCTGCGTGCTCGCCTCCCCCATGTGCATGGGGGACTCATGCAACGGAACGACGTTGAACGGGTGCTCGCGCGGCGCGGCGTTCTCGGTCGACTGCATGAACGAAGGCCTCGGCGTCTGCGAGATGGTGACCACCGGCAACGGCGACGTCCAACTAGCAGCGTGCTCGCTACTACGATGACTCGTGCCCAGACGGCTCGGCGGCGTGCGGAGCCGTAGAACCAGCTTGGCGCTCGCGACGGCGGCGCAACGCACGTGGGGCAAGGATCCCGAGGACCGCGAGCATCAGGGTGAGAATGCCCCAGTTGAGCATGCGTGGTCGGTACACGAACTTCACGGCGCCGGCGCCGGGTGGAATCGGCACGGCGATCGCGCCTTTGTACTCGGTGCCCGGCGCGCCGTTGGCGCGCCAGCTCGGGTCGTAGTTCATGTTGTAAACTAGGAGCGCGGACGAGCCCGCCCCGCTGTAGTCGATTGTCGCCGTGTTCGGCGTCCACTGGGTCACCGAGGCCTTCCCCGATGCGCCTACGATATAAGCCTCTCCACGATAGTCCTTGGAGTCCCGAGCGATCGCCCCCGGCACGAGCCCTTGAGGAACGCCGTAGCACTTGATGTCCCCGGTATTGGCGAACATCGAAAGAAGCGTGGCGCCGGCCCAGTCCGGGGGCGAGTAGTTGTATGGCGACGTCGACGCCTGTTGAAAGTCCTGGCTCGCTACGATTGACGGTGCCTGCATGTAGAACGCGTGCTCCGTCGACTTGCGGCCGACCGATGCAATATCGATGGCCACCCAGCACACGGGCCCGAGCAGCACGAGGTCCAGCCAAGCCCGCCGCTCGAGCACACGATCCATCCCCGGTCCAACGAGGGCCGCGAAGCAGAGCGTGAGCAGTAGCGCAGCAGGATAGAGAAACCGCGTCGGCACGTGCTGCGAAGAGAAGATGGGGAGCTCATGGAGGAGCGTCCACGGTGCGGCCTTGTGAAAGGCGCCCATGCCGAGCAGAAACATCAAGAGCCCCACGACCCTGAGGGTGATCGCCCGAGCCCCGCGCGCCGCGACGAACCCGAGGAAGACCGCGACGCCGACGACGGGGCCCACGTACATTCCGTACTCGTGCCATCCGTAGGGTGACACTGCGATCGGGGCCTCCGTGTACGACTGGTGAGGGTCGAACAGCAGCGCAGTGAGCTGGCCGAGATCGATGTGCTCGGTCGACTCGATCTTGCGAGGGAAGCGTTGCATGAGATCGATCATCGGGAAGAGCTTGGGCGCTGCGAAGGCCACGCTCAGGACGGACGTGACAGCGAGGGAGACCACAGGCTGGAGCGTGCGGCGGGCCGCGCAGAAGGCGACGGCGTACAAGACGAGCACGAGCGCCGTGTGGGGAAGAGGATAGATGCCGCCGGAGTACGCAATCACGGCCAGCACCACCCCGGCATACACCGACCAGCGCAGACTCTTCGGCTCGAGCGATCGATCGAAGAAGTACAGCGCCAGCGGGAGCCAGGCGTACTGCAGGTGCCACGTGTGGCCCGTCGTCGCCTGCAGGGCCCAGCGCCCGTTGATCGCGTAGCTCACGGCAACGAAAGCACGGACAGCGTTGCTCTTGGTGAAGCGGCCCGCGAGGAGGTAGGTCGAGGCAAGACCAGTCAACGCGCTGCCTAGCACCTCGAAGCGTTCGGCCAGTTGTATAGGCAGCGCCAAGTAAAAAGGCAGATAAGGGGAGACGAAGTTCGTCGCCCCCTCGACGTAGGCCCACGCCGGGAACCCGCCGCATTGGTATGGGTTCCACCAGGGAGCCTCGTGGTAATGCTTGAGGCTGAGCGGCGTGATGTAGCGATAAGCCGAATGGGCGTCCCAGTCGTGGAAACCAAACGACGTACGGTCGTGAAAGAAGGGGCCAAGGAGCTCGCGCAAGGCAACGACGAAGACCAGCGCGACGCCGAGGACGCCGAGCGTGCGCCATCGCAGTGCCGGCGTCTCGAGGATCGGCCGTACTCGCGACCACGCCCCGCTCGCCAATCCGCGGAGAGCCGCTCGCCAGGGCGCCATGGGCCGCGCACTCTACTACGTGAGGCAGGGATTTCTCCCGAGCTTCGCGTACGGCTAGCGCATCATCACGACGAGGGTGATGGCTCCGCCCACTACGAGAGCGAGGAACCCGACGATGACGGGGAGGAGCCAGCCAGGCTTGCCGCTGGGCACACCGTACGTCGAGAAATCCGCTTCGCGGATCGCGCCAAAAGCGGCGTCCATCCCTTGCTGAGCCTGTGGGCCAGGTGCACTTCCGAATGCCTGACCCTGGGGCGCTGCGAACGGATCCCCTGCGACGCCGAGCGGTGCGACCTTCGCCGCCATGACCCGTGGCAGCGCCTCGGCCATCTCACGCGCAAGGTCCTGCTGCGATGTGACGGCCCACTGCCGATGCTCGCCGGCGAGCCCATACGCACGTCCCACGGCGTCGGCCAGCGCGCCGACACTCTGGGTGCGGATGTTCGGGTTCTTGGCGAGCGCCTCTTCGATGACGTCGTCCATCGCCGGCGGGATGGGGAACTTCGCTTCGGCAGCCTTCGCGGTCGGCGGGACGGGGTCCTTTGTTAGGATGGCGAGCAGGATCGAGGGGCCGTTGGTCCCCACGAAAGGCACCTGTCCCGTAATGCACTCGTACGTCACCGCCGCGAGGGCGAAGACGTCTGCGCGACGGTCGATCGTCTCGAGGCCCTGCGCTTGCTCCGGCGACATGTAGAACGGGCTGCCGATTGTCGTCCCTAGCAGGGTCAGCTTCTTCTTGTTGCTCGCCTTGTCCTTGGCGCTTCCGAAATCGAGGAGCTTGGTGATGTCCCCTTGCCGGGTGCCGCAGAGAAAGAGGTTGTCGGGCTTGAGATCACGATGGATGAGGCCGCGGGTGTGGGCCTCGTCGAGACCGATCGCGACCTGCGAGATCATGCGGACCAGCCGCTCGGGCGGGAGCATCTTCTCGCGCTTGAGAACGTAACGAAGCTCCTCGCCATCGAGGAACTCCATCACGAGTATCCAGGTATCCGCGACGACGTCGCGCTGGAAATCGAGCACGCTGACGATGTGCTCGTGCGGCAGAAGGGCGCTGATCTCGTACTCGCGCTTGAAGCGCTCGAGCGCGACCTCGTCCTTGGCGACGTCCTGGTGGAGAATCTTCACGGCGATGCGCGAGTCGGTCTGCTTGTCGATGCCCTCGTAGACGCGACCCATGCCGCCGTCGGCGACGACGCGCCGCAGCTCGTAGCGACCGGCAAGGCGGGCGCCGATGCGAGCATCGTCCGCTGACGGGGCGACGGGAGCCATGCTCGCAGCAGTGAGCGCCGTTCCATCCGCCGGGCAAAAGCCCGCGTCGTTCGGGAACACGCGCTGGCACTGCGGGCAGCTCTTCATCTAGGAACCAACCCGGGGACCAAGCGGCGAGGCCTCAGCCTCGTTCGGAGGGGGCGGAGGCGACGGCGGCCTGGGGAGCTACGAAGTAGATGATGCGGTGGCAGGAGGGGCACTGCTCCAGGATCGGCTCACGACGGAGGCGATGAAAGAGCTGCGGCGGAAGGGCCATGTGGCAGGCCTTGCAAGTGCCGTCGGTCGTCTGCGCGATGCGCGGTGCCGCGCTTCGAGCGGATCATGTCGTAGCGGCGGTAGAGCGACCGGCGGCAGAGTCTTGGTCGCCGCGTCGCGCTCGGCCGACTTGTCATGCGACCTTCTTCTGGACCTCGCCGAGCTTCGAGTTGATGTCCCCTTCGCGGGCCCCAAGGTCGTCGACGAGCTTCTCGGTGCTCGGCCTCGGTCGCCTCGATCTGCTGGCGAGCGCCGTCGACACCGGCCGTCAGCTTGCCGATCTCCTCTTCGCGGTCGCGAACGAGCTTGCGCAGCTCCTCGAGCTCACGCTGAGCGGCGTTGGCCTCGCGCTCCGTCCGCGAGCGCGACAGCTTCTCGCGCGAGTGGTCGAGCTGCTGGTTCATGTTGCGGACGTCCTGGATGAGCTCGCCCCGCGTCTTGTCCATCGACGCGGCGTTGGCGCGATCGGCCGCGAGCTTTTCGTCGAGCTTTGCGATGCCCGACTTCAGCCCGTCGAGGGTGGAGCGCTCTTGCGACAGCTGCTCTTGGAGTTCTTTCAGTTCTGCGTCGATCTGCGCAAGTCTCTCAAGCGCGCGAATCTGGTCAGGGATGCTCAATGCGTGACTCCGGGAGGAGGAAGACGATGAAGAAGGGGTGTCGACGTACATAGCGCAGGCCGAGCCTTTAGGCGAAGCCGGGCCGGAACGCCACACGGCCATTCCAAACGGCGGAGATGTGGGCCCACCTGGGTTCGAACCAGGAACGGCCCGGTTATGAGCCGGGGGCTCTGACCGATTGAGCTATGGGCCCGCGTTGCGCATCCTGGCCGCGGCATCGCCCGTCCGGCAGAGCGACCGTGCCTTCGAACGGATGCCACGCCGGAAACGTAGTCGAAAGGGGCTCTGGACGGAAGCGTCACCGGGCGCAAGCGAAGGTCCGCAACTGCGCCGAGGGGTCCGTGGGGGTTGCCACGAGGATCTGCCCGGCCGTTAGCCACATGAGGGGCCGAGCGTCGTCCATCGCAGATTCCGCGCTCGGTGCCGCGCTGGGCGCTCCTTCCAGGTCCAGCGGCAGCAGCCGCAGGTGCTCGTGCGAGGCGATCCACGCCAGGGACGGTGGCTGTCCGCTGCCGCCATCGACGGCGCTTATGCCGTCCACGACGGTGGGCGCTCCGCGACCCAGGCCATCAGTCGCGAAAGCCACGGGAGGCTCGACGACGTCTCCCGCAATGCGGACGCGCAACAGGGCACCGCCCGACCCGTCGACCACCTCTCCATCATCGCGGGCGACGACGAGGATCACCGCCTTCGGACCGGGCCCGATTTGCTGCAGGTCGAACGCAGTCACATGGCCATTCGGAGGAGTCAGGCGACGCAGCGGCCCTCGGGGCGTCCCCTGATCGTCCACGGCGATCATCTCGAGCCAGCCGTGTGTTCGCGCTTCCCCGATAGCCTCCAGGTCGGACGAATCGGCGGCCGCTCCGGAGCGGGTCGGGGCTCCTCGCGATCCATAGCACCGCGAAGCCGTTACCGTGCGGTATCACCCGAGGAGAGTCTGCGTCCGAATCCGGGGGCGAGGCGTCGCGGCCGAGCCCAACATGTGGCTCGTCCGAAAAGCCTGCTATTCGCACGACGCCACGCGAGGCGGTCGCGACCTCGTCCCACACGACCACCCCGTGATTTTCGCGCCACGCGAGGTCAAAGGCGAGAGAGTCGTCGCGCTCCTCCTTGACGGACCCGAACGCAGCCACGACCGCGTCGGCCGCGATCGAATAGAGCCTGAGCTCTCGCGCGGCACTTGCCCCGGCGCCAGGGCGGGGTAGCGCGTACTCCGCCGCCACGACGTCCTTGACTCGCGATGCCAGTCGCGGTGGGGGGCGTCGCCGAGCGTCGGCTCCAGATCGACGACTCGCGACGCGCCACCGTCGCGCGGGACGAGCACGACGCCGGCCACCCGCCCCGCTGCCGTGCGACGCACGACGGCAACGGTCTCGCCGTCGCCGCTCGAGATGGCGTCGCCGATCGCCAGATCGTCGACCGCGCCTCCGTCCTGGATCGCGAATGCCATCTGGTCGGGGCGGCAACGCGCCGGCGCCAAGAGGGGCGCTACGTTCGGACGCGCACCTTCGTCCGGCGCGTCGCCTGCTTCGGCCGCCACGCTCACCGCGTCGGCGCTGGGATGCGGACGACACGCTGCGAGCAGGACCAGCCCGATGCCACCGCCGAGTCGACGCGTCCGCGCCCTCATCCCGGATCCAGGAATCCGTCCACGACCTCGAGCGCGAGCTCGTAGCGCTCGAGCGGAGGCATGACGTACGCTCCTGCGACCCGGCCGCGCACTGAGCGCGAGCATCTCCCGGGCGATGGCGACCCCCTCCTTGCGCGCCGCGGCGCCGCTTCCCGCCTTGCGCATCCGCTCGCGGACGGTCTCGGGCACCTGCATGCCCGGCACCTCGTTGTGCAGGAACTCGGCGTTCCGGTAGCTCGCGAGCGGCAGGAGGCCGACGAGCACGGGCAGACTCGAGCGGCGCGACAGTCGTCGAGGAAGCGTTCGAGAACCTCGGCGGTCGTACACGGGCTGCGTCATCACGAGCTCGGCCCCGGCGAGCCTTCTTCTCGCGGAGGCGCTCGATCTCGCGCGTGTAGTTGAGCGCGGCGGGCTCCGCTCCCGTGGCAAGGACGAAGCTCGTGGTCGCGCCGAGGGGCTTACCGCCCGGGTCGACGCCGTGGTTCAGGCGCGCCGCGAGCTTGAGGATGCCGATCGGAGTCGAGGTCGTAGACGGCTGTCGCGTCCGGGAAGTCGCCCATCTTCGGCGGGTCGCCCGTGATGATGACGAGGTTGTCGCACGCCCAGGTCGTGCGCGCCGAGCAGGTGAGCCAGCGTCCCGAGGAGGTTCCGATCGCGACCGCACACGTGGAGGATGGTCTCGATGCCAGCCTCGCGCTTCACCCGCACGGCGAGCGCGAGGTTGCTCATGCGCGCCTGCGCGCGCGCGCCGTCGGCGATGTTGACGACGTCGACGCCACCCGCCTTGAGGCATCCTGGCGGCGGCGACGGCTCGCGAGGGGTCGAGACCGACCGGCGGGTTCACCTCGACCGAGACGACGAATTGCGGCGCGCGAGCTTGGCTGCCAGATCGCTCCTTTGCTCGAACGGTTTCGGCTGAAGCGCGCCCGAAAGGACGACCGGGGCCGGGCTCGTCGGCCCGCGGACAGGCTCATCGTCGTCTTCCGCGCTCGAGGGCGCCCGCGAACCCCGCCATCATCCGCGCCGACGCCGCAATCCGGCTTAACGTGCTCCGGCGTGGTCCCGCAACAGCCGCCCACGAGGCGAACGCCGACGCGGAACATCCGCCGCGCGTAGACGCCGAAGTACTCGGGCGTCGATACGTAGACCATCCGCTCGTCGACGCGACGCGGCAGCCCCGCGTTGGGGGACGCGATCACCGGCAGGCCCACCGGGATCATCTTCTCCACGGCGGACGAGCACGCCCATGGGCCCGTCGGAGCAGTTGACGCCGACTACGCTCGCGCCCCACTCCTTCGCCA
Source organism: uncultured delta proteobacterium (assembly GCA_963847465.1). Classification (GTDB taxonomy): domain Bacteria; phylum Myxococcota_A; class Polyangia; order Polyangiales; family Polyangiaceae; genus Palsa-1150. The sequence goes on from CAWKAF010000062.1 coordinate 410,342, forward strand.
GCCGGGCAACCTCCCCCGCGTCCGTCCCCTCGGCCATGCGCCCGCTCTCGATACGAGAGACGCGCGTCGCGACGACTGGAACTCTGCCCTCGGCGGCCTCGACCGCCGCCTCGACGGCAACGCGTAGCTCGGAGGTCTGCCGCATCGTCTCGACGAGAAGCCCGTCGACCCCCGCCTCGACCAGCGCGCGCGCTTGCTCGAGGAAGACGGCTTTGACCGTCGCCCAGATCGCCCGCGCCTTCGTCCGCGCCGCCGAGGAAGTAGCCGCTGGGCCCCATCGCGCCGAGCACGTACGCGTGGCCGGAAGCCGCTTCGCGTGCGACGCGCACACCGGCGACGTTGAGCTCGCGCACGCGCGGTCTGAGCCCGTACTTCTCGAGTCGCAGAGCGTTGGCGCCGAACGTGTTCGTCTCGATGACCTGCGCGCCCGCCCGCAGATAGTCCTCGTGCACCTTGGAGACGAGCTCGGGGCGGGAGACGTTCAGCTCCTCGAAGCACGCGTTGTAGAGGACGCCCCGCTCGTAGAGCTGGGTCCCCATGGCGCCGTCGACGACCAACACACCGGCACGGACGGCGTCGAGGAAGAGGCGCGTTGGGCTTGAAGAGCTCGAAGGCATGGCGGGACACGCTGTTCTGCTGCCTAAGGCCTCACGCCTCCGAGCGCAAGCTCGCGTTCGCCCACGCTCGACCGCGCTCGCAGGCACTGGTACACGCGAAGCGATGGCGCGAGCATGGGCAACGCTTGCGGTTCTGGCCGCGCCAGCGTTGCCGGGATGCGCTCGAGCGGAGGCGCCGAGTGCGCCGCGCGTTCAAGCGCCACAGGTCCAGCCTCTGGCCACACCGTCGAGCTCGAGCGCGGCGGAACCGCCCCCCCTGACCTGGGTCGAACCGCTGGCAAGCGCCCTCGCGGGACGGGGCCTTCCCCACTCCCAGCCCATGGCGCTCCCGCGAGACCCTCGTGGGCGCGAACGCTGGCTCGCCTTCGTCGGGACGAGGGATGTCGCCCTCGGAGCATGGCACGTGACGCGGGCCGCGGACGGGACCGCGGAGGCGACCCCCGTAGTGCGATGGCCAGCCGGGGTACGCGTGCTCGGCGGCTTCGTGGACCACACCACCGCTTACGTGCTCCTCGAGAGCCTCGGTGTGCTCGACCAGCCCGCGGGACTTCGCGCCGCTTGGATCGATGGGGGGGAGGTCGTCCCCGTTCGAGGCATCGCCTCTGGCGCTGTCCGATGTGTCCGACATCGCAGACCTCGACGCCCGCGTACAGCACCCGCCGCAGATCATGGCGCCCGAGGGAGGGACCGGCGCACTCATCGCCACCCTTCGTGCCGCCAGTGGGTCATCCGAAGCACTTGTCCGCTCTCTCTCGACGGAGGGCGCCGACATCGAGGTCGCCTGGCAGTCCCTCTTCCTGGAACGCGCCGGCCATATCGACCCTGGGGCCCCAGCGGGCCCGCTGACGGAGCGCGCTCTGGCCATCGTCCGAGACGCGCTCGGTACGCAGGCCTGCGGCCCCGATACGTGCGAGGCATGGAGCGAGCGCGGGCGAGCGGTGGTGCGGTTCGCTCTGCAGGAGGGCCGCTGGGTCGTTCGCGCCTTCATCGAGGACGCACCCGTCGCGCGGCCGTCCACGCTGCCGACGTCCCCGCATGAGGTCGAGGGATCGGCCACCGCGGATGCGACAGGCGAGCTTCTTCGCGCACGCGTCCGTGAGACCAAGCAACTCCTCGGTGAGGCACCTCTCACGGCAGCAGGCGGCACAATCGGCGTGGCCCTGACGGATGCCGCACCCGACGCCCCGTGCGTCGTCGTCCGCGAGGGAACTTCGGCGCGTCTGTTCCCGCTCGACGTCGGAGCCGTCCGTGCGGGCGCGAACGAAGTCACGTGGTCCGCAGGATTCGCCGATGTCGACGGAGACGGCCGCACCGACGTCGCGCTCCGGATGAACACGACGCGCGCTGACGGGGCTCCGCTCGCATGGACGCAGGTGTTCCTGGCTCCTCCGCCCTCGATGCAGGCCACCTCGGTGGATGCGGACCTGGCGAGCGCCCTCGCCACGATGGGCGCGGTAGACGTTCGGGCTGCGGCGCGGGCAGCGGCCTCACTGCCACCACACGGCGTATCGCACGACGACGCATGCCGTCTCTCGTCGGCCGCCAGCACCCCGGCGGGCTTCAGACGCGTGGCATCTGCCGACGCGCGGCTGCTGCTGTTCCAGGAGCCGGGGAGGCCGACGTGGCGCCCGAAGATCGTGACCCGCGACAAGATCGCCGCCGACGACGTGCGGGGTCTCAACGCACACTGCGCCGAGCTGTCGTGCAGCCTCACCCGCCCCTATTGCGCGTGGGCGTCAGCCACGGACTCGGAGCACGCATGGTTCGGCTGGAACGACGGAAGGCTCGAGATCGTCGGCGCAGCCGACTACGACGGCGAGTGAGCCAGATGTCGCAATGACGACTCTCCGGGAGACCCTCTCGCGGGCCTTGCCGGCGCTTCGCACGAGCGGCGACGAAGCGGATCGTGTCGCGTATGCACGCGACCTCTGGCCGCGCGAACACCTCGCCGTCAGGGCTGGCAATCCGGCCGAACACCGTCCCGGGGCCATCGCCTGGCCGACGTCTACGAGCGAAGTAGCAGACCTTGTGCGCTGGGCCCGCGCGGAGAGCGTCCCAATCATCCCGTTCGGCGCAGGGAGCGGCGTCTGCGCGGGTATCCGGCCACACGGGGGGGCCGTCGTGGTCGATCTCAAGCGGATGGCCGGAGTGCGCCATCTCGACCCCGATGTTCCGCTCGTCGAGGTCGAGGCGGGGCATATGGGTGTACCGCTCGAGCGACGACTGAACCGCTCGGGGCTCACACTCGGTCACTTTCCCTCGTCGATTCTCTGCAGCACCGTTGGCGGCTGGATCGCGACACGGAGCGCCGGCCAGTGCTCGGGCACGTACGGCAAGATCGAGGATATGACCGTCGCACTCGAGTGCGTAACCGGTCGGGGCGAAACCGTTTCGCTCTCGAGGCGGACGGACGGACCGGATTCTGGTGCCGCTCGTCGTCGGCAGCGAGGGAACGCTCGCGATTGTCACGAGCGCCACGTTCCGGTCTGCACCCGGCGCCCACGTCGCGGGCATTCGGTGCGTGGTCGTTCCCGACGACCGAGCGAGGCTGGGACGCGATGCGCGCCGTCTTCCAGGGAGGCCTCCGTCCGGCCATCGCGCGGCTCTACGACCCATTCGACGCGATGCTCGCGAGGCAAAGCCGGGGGCACTCGCACAAGCACGAGACACGTCGAGTCGCACAGCCCGGGCCGAGGTGGGGCTGTCCTGCGTGCGATCCTCGGTCGACCGCGCGCCCTGAACGATCTGCTGCATTCCCGGGTTGCGGCACGGGCTCTCGGGGGCGCGATGCTCGTCGTCGTCTTCGAAGGCACCGCAGAGTCGGCAGCGCGGGGGCTGGAGCAGACTCGCGGAGATCGTCGAAGCCATGCGAGGGGTCTGGGAAGGCGACGCGCCGGCACGACGGTGGATCGAGCGCCGCTACGCCGTCAGCTATCGCCAGGCGCCCGTCTTCGCGAACGGCGCGTTCGTCGACACGTTCGAGGTCGCCGCGCGCTGGTCGGATCTCGGGCGACTCTACGAGGGCGTGCGCCGAGCATTCGGGGATTACGTCTTCGTGATGGCTCATTTCAGCCACGCCTATCCCGACGGCTGTTGCGTCTACTTCTCGTTCGCGGGGAGCGCGGACCGGAACTGAGGCTCGCGACCTCGGCTGGGACGAGGCGTGCGCACGGACCTACGATCGGGCCTGGAATGCAGCACTGACCGCGGCCGTCGATGCGGGAGGAACGCTGGCTCATCACCACGGGGTGGGGCGGTCGAAGGCGCCACGGCTGCCTTCCGAACTGGGGGAGGGCATCGAGGTGGTGCGTGCACTGATGCGGGCGTTCGATCCAGAGGGGATTCTCAATCCCGGAAATCTCGTGGCGGGGGATGCGACCTCGACCTCGACCTCGACCTCGACCCCGACCTCAACCTCCACCACCATTCACATCGACCGCGAGAGTCTGCTCGTACGCGTGGACGGGTCCGTCAATCTCTCGGCGCTCGAGCGCGCTCTAAACGACGCCGAACTGACGCTCGCTGCAGTCGTCCCTTCCCCCGCCCCGTCCGTCGGCCAATGGCTCGCTCAAGGCGCCCCGGGCTCTCGCGATCGATGGCTCGACCCGGTCGACCACCTGGTCGCGGGCCTGGACGCAACGCTGACGGACGGGACGCCAATTTCCATACGGCCCGCCCCAAGGCGAGCGGTGGGGCCGGATCTCATCGCTCTCTTCGTCGGCGCACACGATCGGTTCGGCCGGGTCCGGGGCGCATGGTTGCGCGTACACCGGCGCGGCATCCTGCTGCCGACGAGCGCTTCGTTCGAGCACGAACGGGATGCGACGCTGGCCCCCGGAGAACGCGTCCTGTTGGACGCCATCGAGCAGCGCCTAACCCGGAGGCCACGCCATTGAGCGCCCGCCGATCACGTGACAGTGAAGGTGGAACACGCTCTGCCCGGCGTCCGGCCCCTGGTTGACGACGAGCCTGTAACCGCTATCCGAGAGCCCGAGGCCTTCGGCCACCTCTCGCGCTGCAAGCAGGAGCTGACCGAGCATTTCCGCGTCGTCAGCCTTGGCGTCTTGCACCCCTACGACGTGGCGCTTGGGAATGACCAGGGCATGGGCGGGCGCGACAGGCCGGATGTCCTTGAATGCGAGGACGTGATCGTTCTCGAACACGATCTGAGCCGGAGTCTTTCTGGCGACGATGTTGCAAAAGAGACAGCCTGCCATGCGGCGGCAGCGTATCCCTCTCTCCGGTCTTGGGCGAGGGCGGGCTATCCTCTGCGACGCGACATGTGCGGTCGAACGGCTCTGACGGCTCGCCCGGAGGACCTTCGCGAGGCGTTCGGCCTCGACGAGACGCCCGTGTTTGCTCCGCACTACAACGTGCCGCCATCCCGTCCGCTGAATGTCGTGCGCGTTCTCCGTGGGTCCCCCGGACGGCGCCTCGAACAGCTGCGATGGGGGCTTGTTCCCTTCTGGGCTGAGGGTCCGAAGATCGGCCAGAAGCTGGCGCTCGCCCGCGTCGAGAACGTTCTGGCATCGCCGGCGTTCCGTGAAGCCATCCGCAAGAGGCGCTGCCTCGTCGCCGTCGACGGCTTCTTCGAGTGGATGCGCGAAGGCAAGAAGAAGAGCCGGCCCTTCTTCGTGAGACGTGTCGATCGCAGGCCGTTCGCACTCGCGGGCGTCTGGGATCGATGGGTCTCCGAGGACGGAGAGGTCATCGAGTCGTGCGCAATCCTTACCCAGGAGGCACGGCCGCCCGTCGATGCGATTCACGATCGCATGCCCCTCGTGCTCGAGCCCACGACGTGGGACCGATGGCTGGACGCCTCCCTCACTGACGCAGGCGTTCTCGCGCCGCTGCTGGAGCCACAGTCGCCAGAGCTCCTTGCCTACGAGGTCGGCACTCACGTCAACGACCCGAACCACGACGACTCCCCCTGCCTCGACGCGGCGCAGCCCCAGCAGCGAACGTTATTCCAGTGACGCTTCCTACGTGGGCGGGTCGCCGTCGATGTCGGCCAGGCGGAGGCCGTTCGTCAGGCGCCGGAGCGACGCTTCGATGCGGGCGCGATCTTCGTCGTTCGCGTGGATGCCGGATACGCCAGCTCGGCCCGCGAGGTACGCGATGCAGCCATATTCGAGGTGGCTCAGGAGTGCTCGCCTCTCCATCCGCACGGCGGGCACGCGATAGCGCATCTCACAGGCGCTCGGCCCGGGGGCCACGTTGAGTGCCTCGACGCGTCCCTGGGCGCCCGCGAGCTGCCGGACGATACCGCGCAGCAGCGCCGCCCGGGCACGGGCCCGCCGGACCTCGGGGTCCTCGAAGAGCGCGAAGCTGCGGTTGCGCGAGACGAGCCTCGGGACGAGCGTCATCGCCACGACGAGCGCCTCGCGATCGACCGTAGCGCGCGCATCTACTCCTCCGCGCTCCTCGTCGACCTCCGGCACCGCGGGCGCCTGGACGACTCCCGCCTGCTGCAGGCGCTCGGCCTGACGGTTCGTGCGAAGCGCGGTCACGAGCTCGTCGAGATCGCCCTCGATGATGCGATCGAGCTTGTCGAGCGTGAGCCGGATGCGGTGATCGGTGACGCGGTTCTGCGGGAAGTTGTACGTGCGGATCTTCTGGCTGACCGCTCGCCGGTGGAGACCATGCTCCGCCGGGTCGCCGCCTGCGGCGCTTCTCCTGCCGCTCGCGCTCGCGTGTCGAGCAGGCGGCTCTTGAGGACCTTGAGCGCCTTCGCCTTGTTCTTGAGCTGCGAGCGCTCGTCCTGGCACTTGACGATGATGCCGCTCGGCTTGTGGAGGATCTGCACGGCGCTGTTGGTCGTGTTGACGCCCTGCCCGCCCGGGCCGCCGCTCGCGGCGATGCTGATCTCGAGGTCCTTCTCGTCGACGTGAACGTCGACGTCGTCGGCCTCCGGCAGCACGGCGACCGTCGCCGTCGACGTGTGGATGCGCCCCTGCTGCTCGGTCGGCGGGCACGCGCTGCACGCGGTGGACGCCGCCCTCGAAGCGCAGCTGCGAGTAGACGTCCTTGCCGGTCACGAGCGCGATGCACTCCTTGATAGCCGCCGCGTCGCGCTCTCGCTCAGCGATCAGCACCTCGATCTTCCAGCCCGAGCGTCTCGGCGTAGCGCGCGTACATGCGGAAGAGATCCGCCGCGAAGAGCGCCGCCTCTTCGCCGCCCTCGCCGCTGCGGATCTCGAGGATCGTGTTCTTCTTGTCGTTCGGATCGGGCGGCAGGAGCAGCAGCTGGATCGACTGCCTCGAGCCGCCCGTCGCTGGCCGCGAGGTCCGGGCAGCTCGGCCTGCGCGAGCTCGCGCAGCTCGGGATCGCCGAGCGCCTCCTCGTCGTCGCGGATCTTCTTCTCGAGCGTCGCGGTAGCGCGAGAACGGCGTCGACGAGCGGCTCGAGATCGCTCCGCTCCTTGTTCAGCTTCTGGAGCTTCGTCGCGGTCGGCCAGCACGTCGGGCCGGCACAGGAGCTCGTCGAGCTCGCCGTAGCGGCGCACGAGCTGCTCGAGCTTCTCGATCGGGAGCATGGGAACGGGCGGCCTCGCTCGGCGGAGCCGTCAGGCGCCGCGAAGCGGCCGGACGCAGCGCGGCCGCCGCGAGCAGGGCCTCGTAGCTCGGGGAACGACACGTCGTCCTCCGCGCCGGCCCGAGGCTCGCCGCGCGCTCCTGGCGGAAGAGCGTCGCCCGCAGGCTCGCGAGCGCGACCTCGAGCTGCGCGTCGTCGGGCTCGGTCGTCGTGATCTTCTGCACGAGGAAGCCCGGCCAGAGCAGCAGCGCGGAGCGGGCCGGTCGTGCAGTAGCGCGCGAAGAGGCGCTGGATCTCGAACGTCACGGCGACGATGACCGGCAGGAACGGGAGCTTCTCGAGGAAGAAGACGACGTTGTCGAGGAGCGCGCTGCCCGGTGTGGATGCGCGGCAAGAACGGCGCCGATCGCCGTGAAGACGAGGATCGACACGAGCGCGACCATGACGAGGAACGTCGTCCCGCAGCGCGGGTGCAGCGTCGTCTTGGCGCGCGCGTTCGTCGACGGTGAGCGCCTCGCCCGCCTCGTAGGTGCTGATCGTCTTGTGCTCGGCGCCGTGGTACTGGAAAACGCGCCGGATGTCGGGGACGCGGCGGATGGCGAGCAGGTAGCCGACGACGATGGCGAGCTTGAGCGCGCCGGTCATGGCCTGGAACGCCGGGCTCTGCACCTCGAGGCCGAGGCGGAGGAGCGCGGTTGATGCCGGCCGCCGCCCCCTGCGGCAGCGCGACGAAGAACGCGATCGCGACGACGAGCATGAGCCACATCCCGGCGTGCCGCGCGCTTCGCGCGCCGGACGACGCGGGCGCGCGCCGTCGTCCCGCGTCACCATGGCGAAGAGCGAGAGGCCGAGGGCGCCGAGGAGCGCCCAGGCCCGGCCCCGCTGCGCGGACGCTCGCCGGCGCGCCAAGTCCTCCTCCATCTGCTCGGCGCTGAAGCGCAGCGCCTCGCTGCCGAGCCGCAGCGACTCGACGAGACGACGCGACGACCGCGAACGAGCGGCCACCGCGCGACGCCCGTCGCGCCTCGTCGGCCATCGCACGCTCGCGAACGTGCAGGCGACCCGTCCCGCCGCCGCACGACGACGGCGAACGACGCTGGGCGCGCGCATCATGACGCCCTCGAGCACGGCCTGGCCGCCGATGTAGGGACGTGACGGTGCGGACGCCATGGCTCTCGAGTATACGGCAGTCGGCTGCGACGCGCCGCGCTACACCGGCGCAGTCGGCGCCGCTCTCGCTACTTGGCGCGTCTTCGGCACGGCGCGGGCTTCGGGCTCTGCCGCCTTCGCGGCTGCGGCTGCTGCGCTCAGCCGCGGCCTTCTTCTCGTAGCGCTTGCGGAAGCGGTCGACGCGGCCGGCCGTGTCGATGAGCTTCTGCGTGCCCGTGTAGAACGGGTGGCAGCGCCGAGCAGACGTCGACTGGAAAAGTCGCCCCGGGTGGAGCGCGTGACGAAGGTGTTGCCGCAGGCGCACGTGACGCGCGCCGCGGGGTAGTCGGGGTGAATGCCTTCCTTCATGGCGAGGCGGGGAACCTAGCGCCGCGGGCGGGGCTTCGCAAGCGCGGCCGTACGGCCACGCCCCCGCTCGAAGGTCAGAATCAGAAGGGAATGTCGTCGTCTCCGCCGGCAGCGGGAGGGCCACCGCTCCCGGACCCATCGCGCGGCTCGCCGTAGTCTTCGACGGGGGCATCGACTCCCGCATCGCGAGGAGCTCCCCTGCCGCCCTCACGCATCGGTGCGCCTTCGCCTTTGCCGCGTCCGGTGCCCGGAAGCACGATGTTGTTGGCGATGACCTCCGTCGAGTAACGCTTTTCGCCATTCTTCTCGTAGCTCGAGGTCTGAAGGCGTCCCTCGATGAACAGGAGATCGCCCTTCTGGAGGATCTTACCCAGGGCCTCTGCGCGTCGGCCCCACACCGTCACACGGTGCCACTCGGTGCGCTCCTGACGGACGTTGTTGCGATCGACGTACGACTCGTTGGTGGCGAGGCGGAGCTTGAGGACCGCCTGGCCACCCGGCGTCACGCGGAGCTCCGGGTCGGCCCCGAGATTTCCGAGCAGCATCACACGGTTCAAGCCTTCGGCCATGGGCGCATGACTCCTTGTCGTCCGGTCGGTGGGACCTCATTACGCCGACGCCGGCTGGAGCGCCAGTCGGAAGGTCCGAGCGCCATCGGGGTTCTGCTAGCCTGCGCGCGTGGCTCTGGACGACCTCAGAAAACGCATCAACGAACTCGACGACGGCATCCTCAAGCTCCTCGAAGAGCGTGCGCGCGTGGTCGCCGACGTGGCCAGCGCCAAGCGCGACGCGAACCTGCCTACCTACGACCCGGAGCGCGAGCGGCAGGTGCTCGATCGCCTCGCAGCGCGGGCGGGGCGGTTCCCGGCAGAGGCCGTCCGGGCGGTGTACCGTGAAGTGATGAGCGCCTGTCTGGCGCTGCAGGAGCCGCTGAAGGTCGCCTACCTCGGCCCCGAGGGGACGTTCTCTCATGCGGCCGCCCGGTCGTTCTTCGGTCTGGCAGCGACCTACACCGAAGCGACCACCTTCGAGGGCGTGTTCGACGCCGTCTCACGGCGCCAGGCTCAGCACGGCGTCGTACCCATCGAGAACTCGAGCGAGGGCTCGGTACCGCACGCGATCGACGCACTCGTCGGCAACGACCTCCTCATCCGCGCGGAGTTCGAGCTCGAGGTGTCGCAGTGCTTGCTCACCCGGGCATCTGGGTTGACGTCGATCGAGCGCGTGTACTCTCATCCACAGCCGCTCGGTCAGTGCAGGATGTGGCTCGCGAAGCACCTGTCTGCGGCGCAGCTCGTCCAGACGACGTCGACGGCAGCGGCCGTCCGCGAGGCCATCTCCGATCCCCGCGGCGCCGCCATCGCCAGCCAACTCGCGTCGGACCTCTACGGCGTTCCCATCCTCCGCGAGAAGATCCAGGATCGCGCCGAAAACTTCACTCGTTTCATCGTCGTGTCGCACGAGGAGGCAGCTCGCACGGGGAACGACAAGACATCCATTGCCTTCAGTCTGCGCGACGGTCGGGGCGCCCTCCTGCGCGTCTTGTCGGTGTTCGACGAGGAGCAGATCAATCTCTCGCGCATCGAGTCGCGGCCGAGCCGCGAGAAGCCGTGGGACTACGTGTTTCTGGCCGAGCTCGAGGGACACAAGGACGACGCCAACGTCGCGAAGGCGATGGAGCGGCTCGTGACAAAGTGCCCGATGATCAAGCACCTGGGCAGCTATCCGAGGGCACGGCGCGCGGAGGCGACCCCGGGCCCGTCATGACGTCGGTGCGCACGCTCATCGTCGGCGCCGGCATCACGGGCCTGGCGACGGCGGCCGCCCTGTCGGAGAGAAACGACGACGACTATCTGGTCCTCGAGGCCGACGCCGAAGTGGGCGGCTGGTGCAAGACGGTCAAGAAAGACGGCTTCGTCTGGGACTACTCGGGGCACTTCTTTCACTTCAAGCACCCGGAGATCGAGCAATGGCTGCGCGACCGGATGCCCGGCGCGGTGCGAGTCGTCGAGAAGAAGAGCTTCATCGCCTATGGCGGCAAGAAGATCGACTTCCCCTTCCAGAAGAACATTCACCAGCTCCCCCAGGACGACTTCATCGACTGCTTGCACGACCTCTACTTCGCGCGTTCGAGCGACGTGAAGCGCGACCTGGCTCCGGAGGGGAACTTCGAGGAGATGCTCTATGCGCGCTTCGGCAAGAGCATCTGCGACAAGTTCCTCGTGCCTTACAACGAGAAGCTCTACGCCTGCAGCCTCGCCACCCTCGACAAGGACGCGATGGGACGGTTCTTTCCGCACGCGGACCTCACGGACGTCGTGAGGAACATGAAGCGCCCGGACAACGCGAGCTACAACGCCACCTTCACTTACCCGGAGGGAGGCGCCATCGAGTACGTGCGGGCGCTCGAGAGCGCGGTCTCGCCGTCTGCCATCTCGCTCGGCGAGGCCCTGGTATCGATCGACGTTGCCCGCAAGGTCGCGACGACGACCCACCGGGACATCCACTTCGAGCGTCTCGTGTCGAGCGCCCCGTTCAACCGCCTGGCCGCGATGGCCTCGCTGGACCATGACCCGGCGACGTGGGCGTGGAACAAGGTGCTCGTCTTCAATCTCGGCTTCGACGCCAAGGGCGATCGCGGCGTCCACTGGGTCTACTACCCCTCTCGGGAGACAGCGTTCTACCGGGTGGGCTGGTACGACAACATCTTCGAGATCGATCGTCATGAGCCTCTACGTCGAGGTCGGGTTTCCCAGCGGCGCTCGAATCGACGCAGCCGCCATGCGCGAGAGGGTCCTCGTGGACCTGCGGCGCGAGGGCGTCGTCACCCATCAGCGTCTGATCGCCGAGCACTCGGTGGTGCTCGACCCCGCGTATGTCCACGTCACGAAGCGCTCGATCGCCGAGCACCGCCGCCTCACGGCTTCGCTGGCCGCCGGGGGGGTCTTCTCCCTCGGGCGCTACGGTGGGTGGACCTATTGCGCTATCGAAGACAACATCGTCGAGGCGCGAGCGCTCGTCGCCGGCTTGAGTTAGGGTAGGCGCCCCTTATCATGGCAGCCGTGCAGCGAATCCGTCCCGCCGCGCAGACGGCGGACCCCCATATCTCGATCGTCATTCCCGTCTACAACGAGCAAGCGATCCTTCACGCCGCCGTCGTAGACCTTCGCGAGCGCCTCAAGCCGCTCGGCTGGAGCTACGAGATCATCCTCGCCGAGAACGGCTCCAAGGACCGTACGGTCGAGATCGGCCACGAGCTGGCGGCCAAGTACGACGGGGCGGACGAGGGGCCGGTCAAGATCATCAGCCTGGGCGAGCCGAACTACGGCAAGGCGCTCAAGCAAGGCATTCTTCTGGCCCGGGGCAACATTGTGATCTGCGACGAGATCGACCTGTGCGATACCGACTTCCACCAGCAGGCGGTCGAGATCCTGGAGACCGGCGAGGCCGACCTCGTCATTGGCAGCAAGCTCGTGGCCGGCTCGGCCGACGAGCGGCCCCTCATCCGCCACGTTGCGAGCATCGCGTACTCGACGCTGCTCAAGATCATGCTCGGCTTCCGTGGGACCGACACACACGGTCTCAAGGCCTTCCGAAGGCTGGCGTTGCTCGACGTCGTGCGCGCCTGCCTCGTGGAGAAAGACGTCTTCGCGAGCGAGTTCGTGATTCGCGCCGACCGCGGCGGCGTGCAGATAAAGGAAGTCCCGGTTCAGGTCATCGAGAAACGCCCCCCGAGCATCAACCTCTTCAAGCGCGTCCCGAACGTGATGAAGAGCCTCGCCAAGCTCACTTGGTCGATCCGTATCCGAGGCTGATCCAACCCCGCGGGCCAACGTCATGCGCATCCTCTACGGCGTGGTCGGCGAAGGAATGGGGCACGCGACGCGGAGCAAGGTCGTATGCGAGCACTTGGCCGCGCGCGGACACGAGGTAAAGATCGTCGTCAGCGGTCGGGCGCACGCGTTCCTCCAGAAGTCGTTCCGCGACGTCGTCGAGATACGCGGGCTCACCATACGATACGTCGACAATCGTCTGGACCGCGACGGGACGCTCGCCCGCAACGTCCTCGCGGCGCCGGCGATGCTCGCGACCAATATCGGCGCTTATTACGAGAAAGTGGCGCGCTTCCGGCCCGACGCCGTGATCAGCGACTTCGACTCGTTCGCGTACCTCTTCGCCAAGCGCCACGGCGTGCCGGTGGTGTCGATCGACAACCAGCAGATAATCAGCCGGTGCAAGCTGGGCAAGTTCGCCAAGCACGGGGTCAAGGTCGACTACCAGATGACCAAGGCCTTCGTGCGGGCCAAGCTCCCGGCTTGTAGCCATTACGTCATCACGACCTTCTTTTTCCCCACCGTGCGAAAGAGGTACGCCGACGACACGACCCTCGTTCCCCCGATCCTGCGCCAGAGCATCCTCGACGCCAGGAAGGGCGCGCGCGCCGGCGAGCACATCCTCGTCTACCAGACGTCGACGAGCGACACGAAGCTACTCGACGAGCTGGAGCGCGTTCGCGGCGCGAAGTTCGTCGTTTATGGCCTACGCCGGAGCGCGCGCCACGGCAATTGCGTCCTCAAGGAGTTCAGCGAAGACGGCTTCGTGGAGGATCTGGCCTCGGCGCGCGCCGTCGTCTCGAACGGCGGCCTCTCGCTCATCGGCGAGGCCATCTATCTCGGCAAGCCGGTCTTCAGCGTTCCCGTCGGAAATCAGTACGAGCAGATCCTCAACGCGCGCTACCTGGAGGAGCTGGGTTACGGGCTCGCCGCCGAGCGCATCGAGGCAGACCTACTGCGCCTCTTCCTGGCCGAGGGACCCAAGTACGCCGCGCGCGTCGCCAGGCACCGGCAGGACGGCAACAAAGAGCTCTTGCAGGTCGTTGACCATTTGCTCGAGCGCTTTGCGCGAAAGGCCAAAAGGCGCGCCTCCGAGGCCTGAAGGGAGGCGCCCGGGCCGCGATGAGGGCCTTCCCGTTTGACGGCGCTTTGCTATCACCGCATCCGTGCCCGAAGAGCCGTTCCCCTCCGTACCGCCGCAGCCTGCGGCGATGCCCGTCGCCGAGAGGGCTCTCGACGCCGACCGCGTGGACGCCGTGGTCATCGGAGGCGGGATCAACGGCACGGGCGTGGCACGCGACCTGTCGCTCCGTGGATTGCGCGTCGCCCTTTTCGAACGGAACGACCTCGCGTTCGGTGCCAGCGGGAACTCGAGCGGCATGATCCATGGCGGCGTGCGGTACCTGTCTCAGGCCCCGAACGTCACGGAGAGCTCCTGCCGCGACTCCGGATACATCCAGCGGACCGCGCCGCACCTGCTCTTCAGGATTCCCTTTCTGATGCCCCTCCGAAGCGGGCCCCAAGGGCGCCTCATGCTCGAGCTCGTCGACGCCTACTTCCGCGCGTACGACGACTTCCAACCTCTCAAGCGGGGCGAACCCCATTGCCGACTCGACGTGAGCGACCTCGCGAGGCTCGAACCAGGGTTGGTCGGGAGCGTCGTGGGCGGAATCACCTTCGACGAGTGGGGCGTCGACGGCGCGCGTCTCTGCGTCCTCAACGCAATCGACGCCATCGAGAACGGCGCGCGCCTCCATACCCACACGACAGTCGAGTCGATCGGCCGGATCGCGGACGGCGAGGCGAAAGGGCCGGAGCGCTACGTTGTCGAAGCCCGCGACCGCCTGACCCAGCAGAGGACGCGTGTGCGTGCGCGCGTCGTCATCAACGCGACCGGCGCCTGGAGCCCAATCACTGCTGCCCTTGGCGGTCTGCCGCAGGCCCGGGCGCGAGTTCGACCTGGAAAGGGCATCCACGTGGTGCTGGACCGCCGCGTGACGAACTACGGCATCGTCTCGGAGGCCATCGACGGCCGCCAGATGTTCCTGTTCCCATGGCAGAACGTCAGCGTGATCGGTACGACGGACGACGACTACTTCGGCGACCTGGACGACGTACGCGCGACAAGTGAAGAGGTGCGCTACCTCGTGCAAGGAGTGGCGCGCGTCTTCCCGGGCGTCCGCGAGTCGCGCGCCATCGGCACGTACGCCGGTGTGCGGCCGACGCTCTTCGCGTATGGCAAGAACGAGGACGAGCTTTCTCGCGAGCACGAGGTGGTCGACCATGCGGTCGACGGAGCGCCCGGCGTCTACTCGATGCTGGGGGGCAAGCTCGCGAGCTACCGCATGTTCGCGCAGGAGCTCTGCGACAGGGTGCTTCCTCGCGAGTTCGAGTCGAGCGTCCCCTGCACCACTCACACGCGCGCGCTCCCGGGCGGCGACCGCGTCCCGGACGCCGTCGCCCTGGCAACGAAGCACGGCATCACCCCCGTTGCAGGCAGGCGGCTCGTCTACCGGCATGGCGAGCGGGCAACCCGGGTCCTCGATGGCGCCGGGCGGGCCGGGGGCGAGCTCGACGTTGCTTGCGCTTGCGAACCGGTGCTCGAGTCCGAAGTGCGGTACGTGGTGCGCCAGGAGATGGCCCGGACGGTGGACGACGTGGCCAGAAGGACGCGGCTCGGGCTCGGAGCATGCGGCGGAATGCGGTGCGCAGCGAGGTGCGGACAAATCATTGCGCGGGAGCTCGACCTCCCACCGGCCGATGGCTGCGCCATGGCGCGCGAGTTTCTCGAGCGACAGGCCCGAACCCGGATCGTCGCCCTCGGACCAGAGCAGGCTCGCCAAGAGGCCCTTGCCCTTGCCCACGTCCGCGCCTCGCTCGGGGACCTCAGGTGAGGCACGTGATCATCATCGGGGCCGGAGTCGCCGGCACCGGGGCGGCCATCGCCGCAGCCGCAGGCGCGCTAGCCACGGTGATCGATGCCGGGACAGGGGCGTCGACGCTCTCGACGGGTGCGATCGACGTCGTCCCGTGGACACACACGTCAGAGGCCGCGGTCTCGATCCCTGCAGAGGCGCGGCGGGTGCTCGACGTGCTCGGCGGCTACGTCCTCCCCGACGGGGGCTCGCTCGTCCTCACGAGCGCCGGCATCGTTCGCCGTGCGAGAGGCCACGACACGGCGCTGCTCGATGTCGCACCGCTGACGAACGCCCGCATCGGGGTCGTTCGGTGCGGACGCCCGGGCTGGGACGCCGATGCCCTCGCCCGGGCATGGGGCAGCCGGTACGAGCCCGTCGACGCGACCGTGACCCGACTCGGCGACGAGCGCGCCTTGCCCGATGCGGACTTTGCCGCCCGCCATGACGACGACAATCGCCTCGGCTGGCTGGCCGACAGGCTCCGTGAGGCGCTGGCCCAGAGCGACGGGACATTCTCGGCACTCGTTCTTCCGCCCGCGCTCGGCGTCGAGAGGGCTCGTGCCGACGCCCTGTCGAAGCTCATCGGGTTGGCGTGTGGAGAGGCGATCGGCATGCCGGGCGGCCCCTCGGGGCTCAGGTTCGAACGCGGGCGAGACCGGGCGCTTGCGTCGGCTGGGGTCGCGCGCGTTCGCGAACGGGCGACAAAGGTCGGACGCGCGGGAGGAAGGTGGCGGGTCGTCACGGAGCGCGGGGACACGCACGAGGGCGATGCAGTCGTCCTCGCCACAGGCGGTCTGCTCGGTGGAGGCCTCGAGTACGCCCCTTCGGAGACGATGCCGGCGTCGGTGCTTCCCCCACGGGCACGCGCACCACTCCGTCTCGCGATCGACGCACCTCTCGCGCTCGGCTCGCACGGCCGCCTGCTCGAGGTCCCCGGCTCGCTGTTCGGCGTCCCCCCGGAGTCCCTCGCGTCGCCGTTCGCCCACGACGCACTCTTCGACCGCGCGGGAGTGCTCGTCGACGAGCATGGCGCCGCGACGGGAGTGACGGAGCGTGACCTATTCGCCGCCGGCGAGATCGTGGCCGACGAACCTCGCACTTGGCTGGGGGCACTCTGCAGCGGCGTCCGGGCGGGCGCCGCCGCTGCACGCGAATCCCTTCAGCGCGGGGCCGAAGCTCGGTCCATCGCCTGACGCAGGGTCTGCCAGCCAACCTTGAGCACCGGATCGTCGGACCGGGACGGGTCGTCCGGTACGTTGCGCGCCTCGCTGCCGGTCGGCTCCGCCGGTGCGCCCGCGTCACCGGGTGCGACGACCACGGTCTTGAGCGGCGGCGGCGGCTGGCCGCCGGGTTCGGGCGAGAGGTGCCCTTCGAGGTCCTTTTCGCGATAGGAGACCGACTCGTCTGCCTTGTCCGTCTCCACGGTGATGTCGGGATGCACGCCGTCGGCCTGGATCGCGTGGCCGCTCGGCGTGTAGTACCGCGAAACGGTGAGGCGCATCCCTGCTCCCCCAGGCAGCGCGACAATCGCTTGCACGCTTCCCTTGCCGAAGGTCGGCTCACCGACGACGCTCGCCCGCTTGTGATCTTGCAGCGCACCCGCGACGAGCTCGGAGGCGCTCGCCGTGTACTGATTGACGAGGACGACACACGGCACCTGGTCGAAGGCGCCTCCCGACCGGGCCGTCACCTCGTCGACGATGAGGCCACGGTGCCGCGTCGTGTAGATGACGCCGTGATCAAGGAATTCGTCGGCGACGTCGGCGGCCTGGTCGACGAGGCCACCGGGGTCATTCCGGAGGTCGAAGATGATGCCCGCGAGCGTCCCGCCCGACCGCTGTCGCAGCTTGGCCGCCGCCGCGAGAAGCTCGTCGTGGGTCCGCTCCTGGAACTGACGCACCCGCACATAGGCGACTCGCTGCGTGAGCAGCTTGGAGGCGACGCTCGGCACCCGGACGAGCTCGCGCGTCAAATCGAAGGTCAGCATCTGCGGCGCGCCGGCGCGCCGGGCACCCACCTTCACGTGCGTCCCAGGCGCACCTCGCAGGTGCTTCACCAGCTTGTCCAGCGGCTCCGCGCCAGGGTCCTTCCCGTCGACGCTGACGATGATGTCGCCGCTCCGGATGCCCGCCCTTTCGGCCGGGGCCCCCTCAATGGGCGCAAGGACGACGAGCTCGTCGTTTCGCGTCTCGACCTCGATCCCGATCCCTCCAAACTCGCCCTGCGTGTCGCTCTCGAACGCCTGGAACTCGTCCGGCGGCATGTAGCTGGAGTGAGGATCGAGCTCCGAGACCATTCCCTTGATGGCTCCATCGACTAGCTTCGCCCTGTCGACCGCGTCGACGTAATCGTTCTCGACTTCCACGAGCACTCGTCCCAGCTGCTCCACCGAGGCAAAGGGCGTGTCCCCGTGAGCCGACCGGCCGCCTCCCCCGAAGACGTTCGCGCATGCGCCGCCCGCGAAAGCACAGGCGGGAAGAATGAGGGCTTTCGCCGCACGAATGGCTAGGGAATGGCGCGCAAAAGGGCGAGGAGTGAGGGGCATGGCGGCCCAAAGCTACTTCGGCCGACGCCCTTGTCCGAGGCCGTTGCTCATGGGAGTCGCTGGCTTAGCTTGATCCCTGCCGTAAGGCAGCCGATAGTAGGGGTGCCCTACAGGGGGGGTGCTTGGCGCTCCCACACACCTTTCGCGCTGTCCACCCGAAGGAGGCCCTCTTGGCGACGAGTGACAAGGAATCTACAGCGAGCTTGCAGGGGTCCAAGACCGACAAGCGCAAGCAGAGTCTGTACTTCCCCGAGTCGATGCTGCAGGAGATCAAGGAAGAGGCGGCGCGGCTCGACCGCTCTCTGTCCTGGGTCGTCCAGCGAGCGTGGAAAATCTCGCGGACCGAGATCAAGAAGCTGCCGAGCGTCAACGACGTGGAAGGCGGCGACGACGAGGAGGCGGGCTGACCTCGGCGGGGGACGCTTCGCGCGTCTCGCCCTCCGCGACCGATGCTACGTCTTTCGCGCTCGGGTCCGACGGGACACGCCTCTTCGTACGTACGAGAAGAGGGAGCCACTCCCCGAAGGATGTGCACGCCGTCCTGAGCGACGGCGTTCTGTGCGACGGTTTCATCTGGAAGTACCTCTGGGATGACCTCGCAAACGCCGTCCCGCTCGTGCACTGGCATTATCGGGGGCACGGTCGCAGCGCTCCGCCGGCCGACCCGGATCGGATCGACATCGCTGCCCACGCGGACGACCTCGACCGTGTCCGCCGTCACGTCGGGGACCCTCCGTGCGTGCTCGTTGGCCACTCGATGGGGTGCCAAGTCGCGCTCGAAACCTACCGGCGGAGACCCGAGGGCATTCGCGGGCTCGTCCTAATCTGCGGGACGTTCGGCAACGTGACGAGCACATTCCACGGCGTGCCTCTGCTCGACCTCGTTCTCCCCAAGCTCCTCGACGTCGCGCAGAAGATGCCCCACGTCGTGCGCGCTCTTTGGAGCCGGCTGCCGCCGCAGCTCTCCCTCAAGGTCGCGCTGCGTGCAGGGGAGATCGATCCCGAGCGGGTGCGCGCCGAGGACTTCCTCCCGTACCTCTCGCACATGACCCACGTCGACTTCCCGATGTTCCTGCGGATGCTGCGCGCCGCGGGGGAACACTCGGCCGGGGACCTCTTATCGCAGATCGACGTGCCGGTCCTCATCGTCGCAGGCGAGCGCGACACCTTCACGCCCCCGTTTCTCGCGCATGCCATGGCCGACGCGATGCCGAAGGGCGAGCTGCTCATGGTGCCGAGCGGCACCCACGTGACGCCCATCGAGCAGCCGGCGCTCGTCAACGCGGCGATAGAGAAGTTCTTCCGTGAGAGGGTCAATCCTGAACGATGACCACGTGGTGATCTTCGCGCAGGCTCACGTGACCGGTCTCGCCAGGACATTGCCAGCACGACGTCCAGTAGAGCGTGCGCTCCTCGGGCCTATACGCGAGCGCCACGGGGGCGACCTCACCGAGCATGACGAACGACGAAGCGAGGCGGTACTCGCCTCCCGGCAAGATCCACCATGCAGCGACGAAGGACGCGGCCCTTCCGTGGCCGGTGAGAACGAGCAGCTCGGCGCCCGCCTCGGGGTTCCAGACGATGGGAAGGGTCGTGAAGGTGACGCCCTCGCGATCGGCCTTCGATCGAGAGAGAAACTGAGTATCCCCCGGATCGAAGAACGCCACGTCACCGCCGGTTCGCCCGAGCTCCGGCGCCGCCGCCACCAGTCGCGAGAGCCCGTCCACGGTGAGGCTCGTCTTCCGGAAGCGGTGATGAAGCGCTCCGGCAGGTGCCTCGACGATCAGGGCGCCCTCGGTCACGCGCCGAGCCACCGACGACGCCGTCGGGCTCGCGGGCAAGAGACCCGGCTCTACCGTCCCCGCCGTCGTGACGGACACCGCCGATGACACTGCCGCGTCGTTCGTGACGGCGGACGAGCCTCGACCCGGATGGCACGACGCAACGGCTAGCGCGAACGCGAGGCAATGGCGCACGGGCGCCTCCTCTTACCACGTGCCCTATGACGTCACGCTGCCTGTCGACGCAGACTCATTCGCTCGGCAACGCCGTCGCGATAAAGGTGCCATGCGCCGAGAGCCTGCTCGCACGTTTCCGCGACGGCATGGGCCACCTCGCTGCCGTCGGGGGTGTGATCAAGCAGGATCCTCCAGGCGTCCTTGCGATGATTACCTTCCACTGTCGCGTGCGCGCGCGTCAGCTCCATCGCCTCGGGCGGACAGCCGTAGTGTTTGACGAGAGGATGATCACGCACTGCCGTCTCGCCGCGGGCCCGAACGAACCGACCCTCGAGCTCTGCGCGTTCGTTCACGCTGCCCTCCACGAAGATCGTCAGAAGGGCGACGGCCGCCTGCCAGGGCTGAGTAGCGGAGCGCTCGCGGAGCAGATCGCGGTAGCGGCGCGCTGATGGATGGAGCCACCCGTCGTCGTCCTCGAAGGCCGGTGCATCGAAGCCGAGCCCTTCCATCATGCGCAGGAACAGGCGGGGGTGCGCGGCCGTACGCGACAGGCCGCCGGTCTGCTCTTCGTAGAGGTTCTCGGCGAGTGCGCGACGCACGCCCTCGAGCGGGGGCGTGACGCCCAACGCCCGCGCGAGGAGAACGGGAAAGTCGCGCACGTACACCAGGTATTCGTGGCGAAAATGCACAATCAGCTGGTCGCGCACCAAGCCGGGCTTCGTGAGGGCCGGATAGGCCCAGTGATGCTTCCGGTCCATGATCGCGAGCAGGTGATCTCGGAGCCTCACGTTTCGATCGTGACACTGGCGCTTTTCTTGCGCAAAAAAAGAGCGGGTGCGGCGTCTTTCGAGCCGCTACCCGCAACGAAGGTCGTTCCTTACCGCGTGGGACGTGTGTCGGCGGACATGAACCCCTAGCCAACGGCTAGGTGGGGGGCGTTGACCACGCTTTAGGCTTCCGAGTTAATCCTGCGCTCTTGCGAACGTAGCCCGGCTTGCTCACGGAGTGGTCATGGCCCCCCGGGTTCGTGCTTGTTCGGGATCCATGCGATGCCGACAATCACGGGCCCTGCAGAGGGAACGACCCCGAAGATACCATCGGCCCTTCGCGGGTCAACGGACGCAGACGGCAGCCCCGACATCCTGGGCGAACATCCACAAACTGGGCCAACTCGCTCGACGCGTGCCTACATCCCGTGGCCAGCATGCAGGATTTCCTTCCGACGGAGTACGGCGAGGACGCTACGCCTCCGGCCGCCACCGCCCCGCACGAGGCACTCGGGGCAGTGCGCGGCGATGTTCGCTTCGCCACGGCCGAAGAGCGCGACTCGTCGGTGCAGACGCTCGTGCACGCCGGGATGATCGTCGTGGAGCTCGAGGGCATAGGTCCTTCGATGCGAGGGCGCCTTGCGGATGCCCTGGCCGAAGCCGTGGAGCGCGAGCTCGCTGCGCGCGGTGCACCGGGACCCGGCCTCGCGAGCACCGGCGACCTGGATGGTGCTCTCAGCGATCAGCTGTTTCGCACGCGACGCGCCGGGGCGGCGGGACTGGCCCTCGTGCTTGGTCCACTCCGCGCCGCGGCGGGCTTCTCGAGCGCCCTCGAGCCCGCGGACTGCGCGACACTCCGGTTCCTGGCGGAGGCCACGCGCGAGCGGCCGGTGATTCTGATCCTGGACAAGCGTGACATGCAAACGGGTGGGTACGGCGATCCGGTGCCGCTGGCGGGGTTGCTGCGCAACGAAGAAGAGAAGGGGCCGGCCCCTGACCGCGACCGCGACCGCGACCACGACCGTGCACCGAGTCTCCAGCCTTCCCCTGCCCTCGCCCGCCACACCACCGGCGCGAACGTCGTCACCCAGGAGGAATCATGGCGGGCCTGGACCCTGCAGCTTGCGGCAGCGCGAGGGCCTCAGCCCCTGGCGGCGCTCGAGCGGCTCTTCGCCGAGAGCTACATGCCCCTCGCCAACGCCGTGTCGGCCGGACTCGAGGACCCTCGGGCACGTGCGGCGCAGGACGAGTTCAGGAATGCGTTCACCAAGGGGTACTCGGACGCGTTCCCGACGTTCGCGGCGACGACCAAGAGGCCTCGCATGGTGCTCGACGCACACGACCTCGCGGCGCGCATCGCGCGACTGCACGGCGCGCGATCCGTGAGACTCCTGCTGGTCGACGCGATGCGCTGGGACCTCGCGCGGCTCGTGGAGGAGCGCGTCGTGTCCAGGCTCGGCAACCGCGCGGCCTTGACCGACGAGCTCATACTCTGGAGCGCCCTGCCGACGACTACGATGCGGCAGCTCGAAACGATTGCCCGTGGGGTGGAAGCCCTTCGTGCCCCGGCGGCAATCGATCCGGACTCGGAGGCCGAGGCCCCTCGTGGCAGGACGGCCGAGTACGTTCGCCGCCTTCGCGTCGGCCCGCGTGAGCTACACAAGCTCGACGTCGTGCAGGCGCGGTTGCAAGGGACGCGCGAGGGCACGCTGGACGCACTCCCCGCCCTCGCGGACACCACCGCCGACGTCATCGCTCGCCACGCCGAGACGCTCTCGCCCCGCACGCTCCTCTTCGTCTTCGGCGACCACGGGTTCGTCATCGATCGCAACGGCGCTGCCCTTCAGGGGGGCGCTTCGCCGGAAGAGGTCCTCGTGGGGGCCTTCGCGTTGCTCCTCGGCGACGTGCACTGAAGGTCAGAAGGCGACCGCCGAGGGCGTGGGGTGCGGAAACGAGTTGGGCACCGCCGCGTCCCCGGAGCCGCCCCCGAGCTCGCCGAACTGGTTCGAGCCCCAGCACATCACGGAGCCGCCCACGAGGAGAGCGCACGTGTGCTGGTAGCCCGCGCCGACGGCCAGCGCAGGCCCCGGCAGCCCCGCGACCTGTGTCGGGTACAGGACGTCGGCCGCGTTGAAACCCGTGGCCGCTCCGTCGCCGCCGTCGGCGGACAGTTGACCCGTGCCAATCTGTCCTTCCTGGTTTGCTCCCCAGCACCACACCGAGCCGTCCGACAGCACCGCGCACGTATGGAGCAAGCCGGCGCTGACCTGCGAGACCTTCGACCCCGCGGGGAGGGCGACGAGCCCGGGCGCCGGCTCGACCATCGCCCCGCCGGGTCCACGCCCCGTTTGACCGTGGTCGTTCTGCCCCCAGCACAAGAGCAACCCACCCTCGATCACGGCGCACGAGTGAAAGTTGCCGGCCGCGATCTGGGTGGCGGCGGAGAGCCCGTCGACCGGTTCGGGGTGCTGGTCCTGCATGAGGCCCCCGTCGAGCGAGCGACCGAGCTGCCCTTCCGCATCCTCGCCCCAGCACCAGACCGTCCCGTTCGCGAGGAGGGCGCAGGTGTGAAACTGGCCCGTCGCGACCTGGGTCACCGGCATGGCCGCCGGGAGACCCGCGAGCCCCGGCGTCCAGGTGAATGCCCCGGCGTCGAACTGCGCAAGCTCGCCCTGCGCGTTGTTGCCCCAGCAAGACACCCCGCCGCCATTGGCGAGGAGGGCGCACGCGTGCCAGCCGCCGCACCGAACGTCCGTCACGCCGCTCAGTCCCGGGACGACCTCGGGGTCCGGGTGCGCCGCGAGATCGACTCCGGCCTCGGCGACGCGCGCGAGCTGTCCATAGCGATTGCTTCCCCAGCAGCTCGCACCGCCACCCGCCAGCACGGCGCAGGAGAGGTCGTCGGTCTGCCCCACGCCTCCGGCCGCGACCCTCGCGACACCGGTCACGGCGGGCGTCCCCGGAATGGCGCCGTTGCCGCCGTCGAAGCCGGCATCGCTCACCGTGCCCGCACCGAGCTCGCCCGCGAAGTTGCTCCCCCAGCAGCGCACCGTGCCGTCGGCGATGCGCGCGCACGAGTGTGCGCCTCCGACGCCCAGCTGCGTGACGCACGGAGTCGCCGTACACGTGGGCCCGGCCTCGGCCGGTGTGCCGTCGGCCGGCGCGTCTTCTACACCTGCCTCCGGTATTTGCGATTGGTCGCTGGTCGCGTCGACGGCGCCTCCGTCGGGGCTGGAGTGCGCTCCCCCGGAGCCGGAGTTCGACCCACACGCCCCCGCACCTGCCACGAGGAGGGACATGGCAGCAGCGCCGGAGGCAATGAGCTTATTTCGCGTGAACG
This sequence comes from uncultured delta proteobacterium, assembly GCA_963847465.1. Classification (GTDB taxonomy): domain Bacteria; phylum Myxococcota_A; class Polyangia; order Polyangiales; family Polyangiaceae; genus Palsa-1150. Next base: position 434,373 of record CAWKAF010000062.1, read on the forward strand.
ATTGGACGACGCGGATGTTCGGGAAACATCGCATTCATAATATAGTAGCAGAATGCGGTCTTCCCGTACGCGCGGAGTCGCACGCGCTCCGACCCCTACTCTTCTTTGGCCTTCCCTTCTTTGGCTCCTTTGCAGCGCACCTCCGCTCGCACTCACCGGCTGCGGATCGTCGAGCACGGACAACGCCGACGCCTCTGCCGCGCCGGATGCGGGCGCCGGCGGTCCCTGCTCGGCCGGTTCTCTCACGGCGATCAGCTGTTCGGGCAACGTACTCACCGTGTGCGCCGCGGATGGAGGGGCGCCCACCGTCACCGATTGCACGGCGACGGGACAAACCTGCGCTGCGGGCCTCGGGTGCATCGCGTGCACGCCGGGCAGCGCGAGCTGTGCCAGCGGACAGGCGAAGGTGTGCCGCGCCGACGGATCCGGCTACATCGAGTTCGAGTGCGACCCCGTTCAGGGGATGACCTGCACTCCGACCGGTTGCACGGGCGAGTGCGCCACCGCCGCGGCCGATCAGAGCTACATCGGCTGTGACTATTACCCGACCGTCACGCTCAACCCCGTCTGGAGCGGGTTCACCTTCGCCGCCGCCGTCGCGAACGCGGGCGACCAGGTGGCCAATATTACGGTGACGCAAGGCGCTTCGAGTGTCTTGCAGACGACGATCATGCCGCAATCGCTCGAGGCGATCGCGCTGCCGTGGGTGACGGCCCTGAAGGGAAGCGACGTGGACGCCTGTCAGAACACGCCGGACCCGGGCGTGACCCGCCTCGTGCCGCAGGGCGCGTACCGGCTCCGGTCCACCGGCCCCGTGAGCGTCTATCAACTCAGCCCCCTCGAATACGAGCTGAGCCCCGTACCGGCCGGTTGCCCCGTGGCCGACCAGTGTCCCGGCGGCATCGGGTCGGAGTGCCTGTCGTACTCGAACGACGCGTCCCTCCTGCTCCCGGTGACCGCCCTCACCGGCGATTATACGGCGCTCACCTGGGCGTCGACGCCGACGGACGCCGCGCTCATCGCCGTCACCGCGACCCAGGACGACACCGTCGTCCAGCTGACACCGCAGGGGCAGTTTGCAGCCGGCGCCGGCATCGACGCGATGGGCGGCGGGACAGTGACGCTGTCGCAAGGTGACGTGCTCGAGCTGGTCGCGACCCACGACACGGCCACCGGCTATGGATCGGATCTGAGCGGGACGCATGTCCACGCGTCGCACCCGGTGCAGGTCATCGCGGGGCACTCGTGCGCCAACATTCCCACTGCCGCGACGGGCTACTGCGATCACCTCGAGCAGTCGATGTTCCCCGACGAGGTCCTCGGCAAGGACTACCTCGTGACGTTCCCCAGGGCGGAAGTTGGCAATTCGCCGCACGAGATCCGCATCGCGGCCTCTCAGCCCGCGACCCACGTCCACTTCGACCCGGCCATCATGGCCGACTCGGTCCTCACCCCCGGCACGCCCCTCACCCTGACCGACGTCACCGAGGACGTTCGCGTCACTTCCGACCAGCCCGTCTTGATCGCCCAGTACATGCCCGGGTCGACGTCGCTTCCCAACCCGGTCGGCTCGGGGGACCCCTCTCTCTCGATGGCCATCCCCACGCTGCAGTTTCGCGAGAACTACATCTTCATCGCCTCGCACACCTACTTCGTGAACTTCGTCAACGTCATCGCCCCGGCGGGCGCCACCGTGACCCTCGATGGGGCTCCCATCGACGCGTCCGAGTTCTCGCCCATCGGCGCCTCGGGCTATTCAGTCGCGCGGCACCAGCTCTCGATGACGGACAATCACTCCATCACCGCACCCCAGCCCTTCGGTATCGTGGTGTACGGCTATGGGGAACAGACGAGTTACATGTATCCGGGTGGATTGGATGTCCGCGCATTGAATCCGACTCCTCCCCCGCCCCAATAGACACTGCCAAATATGCCTTGACGGTGAATTGTCGATATTGCCAAACTACGGTATGGTTCGGCTAATGTCTGCGCGGAGACTCGGAATCGTAGTCTTCGCCTTCGCGGCCGTGTTTTTGGCGGTGGGACCTCTGGGGTGCGGGAGCCAGGAGAGCACCGGCCCGGGCGGCGACGCGGGCGGCGACGGTGCCGGCCGTGGCAACGGGGACGGCAGCGGTGGGAACGGTGCGGACGGCACGGGCGGTACGGGTGGCAGCGGGGCCGACGCATCCGACGGCGGGGGCCTCGGCTCGCTGACTCCCGACGGGACGGGCCCCGGATCCGGTTGCACACCGACGAGCTGCGCGGCCCAGGGAGCCACCTGCGGCCCGCTCGCCACCTGCGCGGGGACGCTCTCGTGCGGCACGTGCGACCTGAAGATGAGTTCGACCTGCGACCCGACATCCAGCAAATGCGTGACGAACGCGTGCGCTGCCGCCGGCGCGGCCTGCGGACTCTTGCCCGACAAATGCGGGAACCTCACCGCCTGCGGGACGTGCCCGCAGGGGCAAGTCTGCGATGGCCAGACGCACCAGTGCTCCCCCTGCGTGGCGGGGACCTGCACCGGCCTGTGCGGGGACGTCGTCGACGGCTGCGGCAACCCGCTGACCTGCCCCGCGTGCGGCGGCGGCCAGGTCTGCGATGCCGTCAGCCACGCGTGCACGATGTGCGTGAAGACGACGTGTGACGCCGCAGGCAAGAATTGCGGGACGCTCTCCGACGGCTGCGGCGGCATACTGACCTGCGGCACTTGCGCGAGCGGCACGGTGTGCATGGCGAACGTCTGCATTCCCGCGCCCCTCCCGAACGCGTGCCAGACGCAGAACGCCACCTGCGGGAACGTGACCGACCCGTGCACCGGGCAAGCGGTCGCCTGTGGGTCGTGCCCCGCCGGGGCCACCTGCATCAACAACGTCTGCAACGGCTGCGTTCCCCAGACCTGCGCCGAGCTCGGCAAGAACTGCGGCGTCGTCTCCGACGGATGCGGAAACAAGATCGAGTGCGGCAACTGCACTTCGCCGACGAGCTGCGGCGGGGGCGGCACGGCGAACGTCTGCGGCGTGTGCACGCCGACGACCTGCGCGGCCCAGGGGAAGAACTGCGGGACCATCGACATCGGCTGCGGCATGACGCAGAACTGCGGCGACACGTGCCCCGTCGCGGGCCAGACATGCGGGGGCGGCGGCACGGCCAACGTCTGCGGCGTGTGCATGCCCACGACCTGCGCAGCGCACGGAAAGAACTGCGGCACCTTCGACATCGGCTGCGGCATGACGCAGAACTGCGGTAGCTGTTCGACCGCATCCGACGCGGGCGCGGCCACGGGTGACGCGGCCAGCGACGACGACGCGGCCGCCGAAGGCGGCGTGGCGATCGTCCCCGTCGAGACGTGCGGCGGAGGCGGCACGGCAAACGTCTGCGGCGTATGCATGCCGACGACCTGCGCGGCCCAGGGCAAGAACTGCGGAACCATCGACATCGGTTGCGGCATGACGCAGGATTGCGGCGATGGCTGCAGCGCCGGCGCGACCTGCGGCGGCGGCGGCACCGCAAACGTCTGCGGAGTGTGCTCGCCGACGACCTGCGCGGCCCAGGGCAAGAACTGCGGAAACCTCGATTTGGGGTGCGGGATGACCCAGAACTGCGGACCCTGCACAGGAGTCTGCCAGAGCAACGTCTGCTGTCAGCCCACCTCGTGCGCGGCCCAGGGCCGGTCGTGCGGGACGTTCGACATCGGCTGCGGCCAGACGCAGGACTGCGGCCAGTGCGGTACCGGTCAAGTGTGCACCGGCGCGGGCACGTGCTGCCAGCCGGCCACGTGCGCGGCCGCGGGCTGCGGGTACTCGGGTCCGGACGGCTGCGGCGGGACACTGAGCTGCCCCGGGTGCGGACTGCAGTAGCGCACGCCCTGTCACCACGCGGGCCAGGTCGACGACCTCTCACGAAAGGAGATTGTCCGCGTACGCACTTGCGCCGGCGGGGAGGCGGCGACTATTGCCGGACCCATGGCTGCCTCTCCCCTGCTGGCTCGGTGGCTCGCGCGCGCCGAAGACGGTCGGCCCGCCGTGTACGAGGCGACGGGGGAGAAGACCACGTGGCGGGACGCGGTCGACGCGGCCGACCGGGTCGCGGGCGCTCTGCTCGACGGTCGTCGCTCGCTCGAGGGCGAGCGGGTGGCGCTCCTTGTCCTTCCCGGGGTCGAGTTCGTCGCGTGTTTCTTCGGCGTGCTGCGCGCCGGTGGATGCGTGGTCGTCCTTTCTCCGCTTCATCCCCAGCCGGAGACCGCGTTCTTCTGCACCGACGCCCGCGTGCGCACTGTGGTCGTGTCGCCGGCGCTGGCCGACCGTGTAGCGTTTCTCGCAGGCGATCGCCGCGTCATGACGACGGCGGCGCTCCTTTCCGGCGGGCGTACTGCGCTGGCGGCCGAACCGCACGACGACGACGCCGCGCTGCAGCTCTACACGAGCGGCACGACAGGCAAGCCGAAGGGCGCCATCATCACGCACACGAACCTCGCCGTGCAGCAGGAGCTCGTCGGCGAGGCATGGGGCTGGAGCGAGGAGGACATCCTGCTTCACACGCTGCCCCTGCATCACCTGCACGGTCTCGGGATCGCCTGGCTGACCGCCGTTCGCGCGGGGGCCGCGACGCGGTTCCTCGGATCCTTCGACGCGCGGGCGACATGGGACGCGATGGCGCACTCCACCGTGTTCATGGGCGTGCCAACCATCCACGCCAAGCTGCTGACGGCGTTCGACGAGGCGGACGACGGGGCGCGCGCGCGATGGACCGCCGGCGCCCGTGGCCTGCGCCTCGTGACGAGCGGCAGCGCGGCGCTCCCCGTGACCATCGGTGAACGCTGGCGCTCCCTCACCGGGGACTATCCACTCGAGCGCTTCGGAATGACCGAGATCGGCGTCGGGATGTCCAACCCCCTCGCGAGCGACGGCCGACGCCCGGGCACGGTGGGCCTACCCCTTCGCACCGTCCGGTCGCGCGTCGTCGGCGAGGACGGTCGTGACGCCGACAGCGGCGAGCTCTGGATCGCAGGGCCGAGCGTCTTCGGGACATACCACGAGCGACCCGACGCAACGCGCGAGGCCTTCGCGTCGCACGAGGGCGTGCGCTGGTTCAAGACGGGGGACACCGTCGCGCGCGATCCGGACGGATACTTCCGAATCCTCGGGCGGACCAGCGTCGATATCCTCAAGAGCGGCGGATACAAGCTGAGCGCGCTCGAGATCGAAGAGGTGCTGCGCGAGTGCGCTGCCGTCGCCGAGGTCGCGGTCGTCGGCGTGCCGGACACGACGTGGGGCGAACGCGTGGTCGCGTGCGTGGTCGCGCGGCCGGGCCTGGAGGCCGAATGCGAGACGGAGAAGCTGCGGTCATTCGCAAGGGAGAGGCTCGCGCCCTACAAGGTGCCGAAGCAGGTCTTCGTAATGAAGGAGCTTCCGCGGAACGCCGTTGGCAAAGTCATCAAACCGGCGCTCCTGAAGAAGCTCTCGTAGCGAGGCGAACCCGAAGCCCCTGGCACGCGCCGTGCTTCGGGACGCGCGCATGAACGCGCGCTCTCTTCGGCTGGCGGCCCTATCGGCGCTCCTCGTCGCCTGCAGTTCGACCCCCGGGAGCACGACCACCGGGGGAGCCGATGCCTCCCGTCCGGCGGTGGACAGCGCGGCGGACGGACCGTCGAACGACCCCCGTTGCCCTGCTCAATGGGCGGACCTCACGGACAGCATGGGGTTTCCCATTGTCTGCGGCCTCGACGGCCTCATTTGCGTGTACCCGCAAGGCCAAGGGGAGTGCGCGCCCGACGGGGCGCTCCTCAAGTGGTCGCAAGTCGGGGCGGGGCCGGGGTGTTCCGAGTATCCGCCGTCCCCGGGTACGCCGTGCAGTCCCCCGGGGAATGTGTGCGGCTACATCAGCGGACCACCGTCGTCCTCCAACTTCGTCACCAATTATTGTTGCGACGGGAGCGCTGCTCGATGGGAGCTCGAGCCGGACGAGGGCTGCCCGAATGGCAACGTGTGCGGCACGATCATGGCGTCGGACTACGACCAGACGTGCGTGACCGACGCGGACTGCACGGGGGTGAGCGAAGGGAACTTCTGCGAGGCCGAATGCGCGTGCACCAACGCGGTGATCAACGTGAGCGCGGAGACGCAGTACGAGACGGACCTCGCAAAGAAGGAGAGCATGCCAAAAGTGTGTCCTTGCCCCCCGGGGCCCTCGCCCGTGTGCACCGCGGGCGTTTGCGCCCTGGGTTCATCCCTCGGGCCGCCCGTCGGGGATGCGGGTGACGAGGGATGAGGACGTCCGCGTCGCGGGCCGGCACACGCTGCACTGACCGCGACCGCGACCCGACCCCGACCTCACAACCCGCGCATCGCGATCCTTATCTCGTCGCTCTTCGCGACTCGCCCGTCGGCGCGCCACGCGATCCTTCCGCTCCGATCGAGCAGCACCGTGACGGGGACCACCCTCACGTCGTGGAAAACGCCCGCTCCCGCGATCGTCTCGGCGTCGGCCATCGCCACGGGAAAGGGGATCGACAGCGCCTTCCTGTAAAGCTCGACCAGCTCGCGATTCTCGCGGCCCTCGAGTGCCACGACGGCGTAGTTGACCTTGTCGGCGTCGTTTTTGGCCATCGCAATGAGGAAGTCCACCTGGGCCTGCGCGACCAGGCTGCCCGTGGTCACGAAGGCGATCACGGTGGGCTTGCCCCGCGTCGAGTCGGAGCTCACCGGACGGTCGTCGAGGGAGTCGAACGCGAAGTCGAGCGCCGGCAGCGGCGACACGTTCGACACGCCCGCGGGTGCCGCGGCGACGGGGGGCGGCGGCCCGGCACACGCGGCGAGCAGGAAGCCGAGCGCACCCGCGCTCGCCCTACGCGTCACCCTTTTGTCCGACGAACTGATCTTCACGGTTGGCAAAGAGAACGTTGAACGTCGTCAGCGAGCCATAACAGCTCGTGACGTACTGCTGCATCTGCACCTTCTCGTCGTCGCCGAGCTTGGGGTGGCCGTTGATCTTCTGTTCGAGCACCCGCAGCCTGTCTCTAATCATGATGATCTTGTGGAAGAGGGATTCGATGTCGATGCGCTTCTCCTGAACCCCTTCCTTTCCGGGCTTGAGGATCATCTCTCCCCCTTCCCATTTGCCCGCGATGGCCACCTCGGCCAAGCCGAGCTCGTCGCGAATGACCTCGGACAGCACCCTCCGGAATTCGTTGGCATCCATGTCGAGAATCTCCTCGGGCAGGGTCAGCTGAGGGCCGCGTTGCGGCGAGACGTAGGGAGAGGCCCGCGCAGGGCCGCGGGTCGCGCGACGAGGTGGGGGCCGAGCCTCGAACGTGCCCCGACGGATCCAGTGCGAACAGGTGCTCGTCTCGTAGAGGGGCGACGGCCAGACGCCGAGCAGGCAATCGCCCGCGCGCTTGACCTCTCCCGTCTCGGCGAACGTCTCGACCACCCTGACGAAGCGGGCGCACGTCCCGCAGTGGCCATCGAGCGGATCCGGCATCCTCCGGGAGCTATACCAGCGACGCTACGGCTCGGCATCCCGGCGTTCGTCCAGGTCCGGAGCGAACAGATGGGCGAACGAGGCGAGTGCCTGTGGCGTGGCCCGTTGTTCGCGCTTGTCGGCCAGGATGGCGTGGGCGAGCTCCTCGACCACGACGCGCAGCGGCGTAGGCTCGACGGGGACTCCGTCGAGGTCGAAGATGGGGCCGACTTCGTCGGAGTGACGCATAGGATCGTGCTTCACCGCGACGAAACCCCCGGCCGGCGTGTACCGGCACGAGAGGATCTGCACGAACCGAAGGTAGAGTGGCGCCACGATGACGCACGAGTGCGTCCCGTCCGGTCCCACGCCACGAAGTGCCAGCGGTTCCTTCGAGCCCTCGGGGTGCACGGCGGGCGATGCCGCGATCGCTGCCTCGATGCGAGAACGGCGTGGCCCGGGTTCGGACTCGACCGCGAGAAGCGGCGCGTAGAGGGCGACCGGCGGCACGTCGAGGGCGGGGGCGTCGGCTTCGAGCGCATCCAGCCACGCGTCGCGCGCGTCGTGAGGGAGCGATTCGTAGGCCAGGGCCGCTGCCAGCGCCGCCTCCGCGTCGGCCGCGAGCGCCGAAAGCCAGCTGCGCCAGGCCGCGCGGACACGATGGTCGACTGGCCCGTCCTCGACACCGTCCGCCCCTTCGGTCTGCCCTTCCACGGGGTCGTCTTCGTCGAGCTGACCGGCCATCGGGAGCGCGGACGCTAGCAACCTTGAACTGAGAGCGAAAGAGTAGCGCCGCTCTTGACGGAGAGACCTCGCGCATCGATGGTCAGGGCCCGAGACTCACGTGCAGACGCCCCGTGGAGCACACCATGAAAAGCCGGACGATCGACCGGAAGTGCTCGCTCGCTTCCATGCCGAGCTCGATCTGGTCGACCTGAACGCACGGCAACTCGTCCGGCGCATCGGCTCGGCGTTCGTGACGCTCGACGATCTGCGAAGCTTCGGACAAGAGGGGCTCCTCCAGGCTGCGCGCAACTTCGACGAGTCCCGCGGCGTGCCGTTCAGGCGCTGGGCCAACCTGCGGATCCGCGGCGCCATGATCGACGGCGTCCGTCGCTGGGGAAGCGTGCCCCGGCGCGTGTACCGCGAGCTTCACGCGGCGGCCGCAGCAGACCGGGTCCAGGAGGTCTACGACGAGGAAGACGCTGCCAGCCGGGCACCCACACCGGAGGCCGCCGATGCGCGCCTCGGCATGTACCTCGCCGGCATCGCGACGGCGATCGCCGTGGGTACGATGGTGGCCGCCCCGCGAGCCAACGTCGATTCCGAGGGCCGCGACGTGACGCCGGAAGACCTCGTCGGGAACGCGGAGCTCATCGCCCGCGTGAAGGCCATCGTCTTGCGACTGCCGGACGCGGAGCGCACGCTGATCGAGCGGCACTACTTCGGAGACGAGACGCTCGATCAGGCCGCGGCGTCGCTCGGCCTCTCCAAGTCGTGGGGCAGCCGGCTGCACGCAAGAGCCATCGAGACGATCGCTCGCGAGCTTCAGAAGGGAAACTGAAGAGGGCGGAGCGCGTCGCTGCTGGCTACTGCCCCTGGATGACGGTCTTCACGCTGCCAGTGGCACGGTCGACGATCCGGGAGGCGAGGTCGACCGCCTCGGCATAACGGTAAACGCCAGCCTGCAAGGCGATGAGCCCGGCCGGGCTGATGCTCGCGCTCGCCTGCGCCGGGTCGATGGCGCTGCGCATGAGCGACTCGCCACGCTGGATCTCGCGGCCAAGGCCCTCGAGCACGCGGGCGAACGGCGACGGTCCATCGGTCGTCTCGGGCTTCGCCTGGGCCGGAGCCGAGGACGGAGCGGGACCCGGGAGAGCCAACCCGGGCTCGCGAACGGCGGTTATCGACACGGGCGGCCTCCCTCCATTTGCCTCCCCAATCGACGCCGCGTCGGCCAGGTTGCCTGGAAAGTGGTAAAGGCGCCTGGCGCGCAGCCGATGAAGACCGCAGCACGTGTCCTTGTGGCGATGAGCGGGGGCGTCGATTCGTCCGTCGCCGCCGCGCGCCTGCACGACGCCGGCTACGACGTGGTCGGCGTGACCTTGCATCTCTGGGACTACCCCGACAATCAAGGGTCCCCTCGAAGCCACGGCCGGTGCTGCGCCCCGGAGGATCAGTACGACGCGCGCCGCACCGCCGACGCGCTCGGCTTCCCCCACTTCACCTTCGACAGGCGCGCTCTCTTCGCGCGCACGGTGATCGCTCCCTTCGTCGACGCGTATCTCGAGGGGGAGACGCCCAGCCCGTGCACCGCTTGCAATCGCGGCGTGAAGCTCGCCGAGCTCTTCGCCCTCGGCGAGCGCCTCGGCGCCTCCCTCGTCGCGACGGGCCACTACGCACGCATCGTGCGTGAGGGCGGGATACCGCGGCTGGCGATGGCGTTCGATCGCGACAAGGACCAGAGCTACTTCCTCTACGCGAGCCCGCGCGCATGGCTGGACCGCTTGGTCTTCCCGCTGGGGGAGTCGACCAAGGGAGCGGTGCGGGCCGAAGCGGTCGACCGGAGGCTCCCCGGAGCCGGCAAGGGAGAGAGTCAGGAGCTCTGCTTCGTGGGGACCGGGACCCACGCGTACGGTGATTTCGTCGCCGAGCGCGCAGGGGACAGGGTCCGTCCGGGCGTCATCGTGGACGAGAGCGGGCGCACGGTCGGCTCGCACCGGGGCGTCCATCGATTCACGGTCGGCCAGCGAAAGGGGCTCGGGGTGGCCCTCGGGCGGCCCGCGTATGTGGCACGCATCGACGCCGAACGGGGCGTCGTGCAACTTGCGGGCGAAGAGGCCCTGCTCTCGCGGCAAGTGGATCTGGCGGACGTGTCTCTCGCGGACGGGGTGGTCCTCCCCATGCGCGCCCGAGTGCGCGTGCGCTACCGGCACGGCGGCGAGGCCGCGAGCGTCGTCCCGTCGCACCGGGGCGGCGCCCGTGTGATGTTCGACTCACCCGTGCGGGCGGCCACGCGCGGCCAGATCGCGGTCCTCTACGAAGCGGACGGTGACCGTGTGCTCGGCGGCGGCCGGATCGCCGCGGCGATTAACCACGGCGAGACGGGCACGCTACGCTGTTCGCCGTGAACCGTGATCGCCTCCCCGCATCGCCTTGAGATCGACGCGACCATCTCGTCCCTGGCCCCTGGGGGCGACGGGGTCGCGCTCGTCGAGCTGACCGGCGAGCGGAGAGCGGTGTTCGTCCCGAACAGCGCCCCCGGAGACCGCGCCCTTCTCTCGGTCGACACGTCACGGCGCCCCGCGCGCGGGCGCATCAGGGAGCTGACGTCGCCCGGCCCCGACCGGATCGCGTCGGCCTGTCCCTGGTCCACGCGATGCGGCGGGTGCGACTGGATGCACGTCTCGCTCGACGCCCAGCTGCGCACCCACGTCGACCACGTCCGGGCCGCGCTTCCGCCGACGTGGCGCGGGACACCGATCGCGGCGTACCCGTCGCACGGTGCGCTCGGGTATCGCGCACGCGCTCGCGTCCACGTGCGCTGCGACGCGAAGGGAGCCGCGGTCGTGGGCATGCACGAAGCGAACACCCACGAGCCCGTGCAGGTCGACTCGTGCGCCGTCCTCGACCCGGCGCTCGAAGGGGCGAGGCGGTCGCTCGGAGCCGTCTTTCAGGGCTCCAGCGGGCGCGGTGACGTGCAGATCGCCTTCGGTGACGGCCGCCTTCCGGTCTACGACGTCCGCTGGCGGGGCGAGCTGGCCAGGGAATGCTTCGCGCGCCTGGAGAAGGCCGTCGCGGAGCGAACCATCGCGGGCGCCCAGGTGACCCTCGCGGAGGCGAAAAGGCCCGCGAGGATCGGCGATCCCACGCCGTGGATGGTGGGCGCGGACGGCGCTCCGCTCCGTCTGTCGCCGGGGGGGTTCGCGCAGGCGAACGAGAAGGTCAATCGAGCCCTCGTCTCCCACGTCGCGGAGGTCGTGCGTCCCTGGAGGGCGGCGAACGCTGTGGAGCTCTACTCGGGCGCGGCGAACATGAGCATCCTCCTCGCCCGCGAAGTGGGGGAGCTCGTCTGCGTGGAGTCCGACAGGGGAGCGTGCGATGCCGCCCGTGCCAACCTGACGACACGGGCACAGAGAGCCCGCGTCGTCGAAGCGGACGCCGCCCACTACGCGTGGCGACCCATGACCGATCTGGTGGTCCTGGACCCGCCTCGCACCGGGGCGCGAGAGGTTGCCACGCGCCTCGCCGCCTCGCGGGTGGCGCACGCCGTCTACGTGGCGTGTGACGCACAGACGCTGGGGCGCGACTTGGCCGCCCTCGAGGGGTCTTACGGTCCCACGTCAATCGCCACGTTCGAGATGTTCCCGCAAACCAGCCACGTCGAGACCGTGGTGGCGCTGGAGCGGCGACGGTCGTGAGGACCGTCGTCGACGAACGGTTCAGGGACGAGGCCCGGCGCTTCGCCTTCCGCTTCGCGTGCGAGGACTGCGCGCACTTCGATGCCGGGCCGGAGCGCTGCTCCCTCGCCTACCCCGCGACGCCTCGACGGGACGACATGGGCCGGGCGCACCTCGAGCTGTGCAAGGCGTTCGAGCTCGGGTGAGCATGGCGCGCTCGCACCCGCCCACCCTCATCACTCTGGTGCGCACCGCCCTGCGAGAGCACGGGCTCGCGCCCCGCGGCGCCACCGTGCTCGTGGCCGTCAGCGGCGGGTCCGACTCGATGGCGCTCTTGCACGTCCTTTCCGGGCTTCGCCGTCGCGGGGGCTTCGGGCTCTTCGCCCACGGGGTGGACCACGGGCTGCGAGCGGAGGCCGGGGCCGAGCTGGACGTCGCCGAGGGCTTTGCGCGGTCACTCGACGTCCCGTTCGCGCGCTCGCGCGTGACGGTCGCTGCCGGGGGCAACCTGCAGGCGCGGGCCAGAGAGGCCCGATGGGAGGCCCTTCGCGCGGCCGCCGCACGCGTCGGCGCCGATCGAATCGCCACCGGTCACCACGCGGACGACCGCGCCGAGACCATGCTCATGCGCATCCTGCGGGGGACGGGCGCCCTTGGCCTGGCGGTGATGCCCATCCACGACGGCGACCGGATCCGCCCGATGCTCCAGGCCCGCAGGCGCGACGTCGCCGCTCACGTCACCCGCCACCGCATCCCTCACTGCCTCGACCCTTCCAACGGAGACCCCCGTTTTCTGCGGGTGCGCGTGCGCCACGAGATCATCCCGGCCCTCGAACGGATGAGCCCTCGCGTCGTGGAGCACATCTGCGCCCTCGCGAACGAGCTCTGCATTCGGCGGCGCGAAAGCAACTGAACTGGCTGCTACCCGGCCACGATGGTACGCATCGTAGGTGTAAGGTACGCTTGACGCTGGGGCCGCCGCCCCGGCCAAGTCGGGCAACTTCAACGAGGTCGACGTGAAGCAATCCCACAAAACGCTCCTGCTCTGGGTCCTCTTGATCGTGATGTTTCTGGCGATCTGGCAGGTCTTGCAGCCCGGAGAGCGGAAGCAGCAGGTCAGCTTCAGCGAATTCGTCGGCTGGGTCCATCAGGGACAGGTGCCCGACGTCCGCATCAAGGACCACGAGTACACGTTCACGCACGTCATCGACGGGAAGAACCAGCAGATGGAGACCCTCGGTCCCGTGGCCGACGAGTCGCTCGTGCAGGATCTGCAGAACAACCCGCTCGCGAAGGACGGCAAGTTCAAGATCTACTTCGAGAAGGAAGACGCGACCCCGTTCTGGTCGTCCACGCTCGTCACCCTCCTGCCGATGCTCTTCATCGGCATCATGTTCTTCCTCTTCATGCGCCAGCTCCAGGCGGGCGGCGGAAAGGCGATGTCGTTCGGCAAGGCCAAGGCCCGGATGCTGAGCGACTCGCAGAACAAGGTCACGTTCGCGGACGTGGCGGGCATCGACGAGGCGAAGGACGAGGTCGAAGAGATCATCGCCTTCCTCAAAGACCCCAAGAAGTTCCAGCGCCTCGGCGGGCGCATCCCGAAGGGCGTTCTGCTCATCGGGCCGCCCGGAACGGGCAAAACCCTGCTCGCGCGGGCCATCGCGGGCGAGGCGGGCGTGCCCTTCTTCAGCATCTCCGGGTCGGACTTCGTCGAGATGTTCGTCGGCGTGGGCGCGAGCCGCGTGCGCGACCTCTTCGAGCAGGGCAAAAAGCACGCACCGTGCATCATCTTCATCGACGAGATCGACGCCGTCGGCAGGCACCGCGGCGCGGGCCTCGGCGGCGGGCACGACGAGCGCGAGCAGACGCTCAACCAGCTGCTGGTCGAGATGGACGGCTTCGAGTCGAACGAGGGCGTCATCATCATCGCGGCGACCAACCGCCCCGACGTCCTCGACCCGGCGATCTTGCGCCCCGGTCGCTTCGACCGACGCATCACCGTCCCGCGGCCCGACGTGCGCGGGCGCGAAGAGATCCTGCGCGTGCACACGAAGCGCACGCCGCTCTCGCCCGACGTCGATCTCGACGTCATCGCGCGCGGCACACCCGGCTTCTCCGGCGCGGACCTCGAGAACCTCGTCAACGAAGCGGCCCTGCTCGCCGCGCGCCAGGACAAGGACGCCCTGAACATGGCGGACTTCGAGCTCGCGAAGGACAAGGTCTACATGGGGACCGAGCGCCGCTCGATGGTCATCAGCGACGACGAGAAGCGGACGACGGCCGTCCACGAGGCCGGCCATACCCTCATCAGCGTTCTCATCAACCACCACGATCCCGTGCACAAGGTCACGATCATCCCGCGCGGGCCGGCCCTGGGCGTCACGTGGTACCTGCCCAAGGACGATCGCCACAACCTCTCCAAGGACCAGGCCGAGAGCAGCATCGCGGTCGCTCTCGGGGGACGCATCGCCGAGGAGATCATCTTCGGTCAGATGACGACGGGCGCGGGCAACGACATCGAGAGGGCCACGGAGATCTCGCGCAAGATGGTCTGCGAGTGGGGCATGAGCGAAAAGCTCGGGCCGCTGTCCTACGGCAAGAAGGAAGAGTCCATCTTCCTCGGGCGCGACTACGCGCAACGCACGCAGGATTACTCCGAGCAGACGGCCCAGGAGATCGACCAGGAAGTGCGGGCCATCGTCCAGCGCCAGTACGTGCGTGTGAAGGACTTTCTCACGACCGATCGCGACAAGCTGCAGCGGCTCGCCGACTGCCTCATCGAGCGCGAGACGCTCGACGCCGAGGAGATCCACGCCGTTCTCGACGGGCGCGACTTGCCCAAGCGCGAGAGGGTCGTCATCCCGACGTACGCCGAGAAAGACAAGGCCAGCAAGGAGAAGCGCCGCGTGGCGAGCATCTTCGGCGGCCCGCCCAAGCCCGCGACGAGCGGGGGCTGAAACCTTCCCGAATCACTGGGCTCTCCGCTCGAGTTTCCTGAGCTTGCGGGCGAGGGGCGAGGATACTAATCCTCGCTGACGCCCCGGGAGCTCGAGAATGTCCACGAAGATCGCCATCAATGGCTTCGGCCGCATAGGCCGGTGCATCGTCCGTGCGCTGGTAGCGCGCAACCTCAAAGACATCGAGGTCGTCGCCATCAACGATCTCACGGACGCGAAGACCCTCGCGCACCTCTACAACTACGACAGCGTGCACCGCCGCGCGCCGCGTCCGTCGACGGCGCTCGAAGGGGCGATCGATTTCGGGGCCTTCGAGGCAAAAGTCGTCGCCGAGAAAGACCCCGGCGGCGCTTCCGTGGAAGAAGCTGGGCGTCGACATCGTGCTCGAGTGCACGGGCCTCTTCACGGACAAGGAGAAGGCCGGCGCGCACCTTTCGGCTGGCGCGAAGAAGGTCGTCATCAGCGCACCGGCGAAGGGCCACGACGCGACGATCGTCCTCGGCGTCAACACCGAGGCCTACGACGCCGCGAAACACACGGTCATCTCGTGCGGCTCGTGCACCACCAACTGCCTGGCTCCCGTCGCCAAGATCCTGCTCGACACCTTCGGCATCCAGCGCGGCCTGATGACGACCATCCACTCGTACACGAACGATCAGGCGGTCCTCGACATCCCGCACCGCAAGGGCGACCTCCGGCGCGCCCGCGCGGCCGCCGTCAACATGATCCCCTCCTCGACGGGCGCGGCAAAGGCTCTCTCGGAGGTCATCCCGCAGCTCAAGGGGAAGTTCGACGGGCAGTCCATCCGCGTCCCCACGATGGACGTGAGCATCGTCGACCTCACCCTCCAGACCGAGAAGCCGGTCACGAAAGACTCGATCCACGCCGCGATGAAGGCCGCGGCGGCTGGGCCGATGAAGGGCATCCTCGCGTACACCGACGAGCCGCTCGTCTCGAGCGACTTCATCGGCGACCCGCACTCGTCGACCTTCGACGCGACCATCACGCAGGTACTCGGCGACAACTTCGCGAAGGTCTTTGCCTGGTACGACAACGAGTGGGGATTCTCGAACCGAATGGTCGAGCTCGCGCAGCTCGTCGCCGCGAAGCTCTAGACGGCGGATCCATGCCCCCGAACCCACTGTCGGGCTCCCTCGCGCGCATCCGGTCGATTCGAGACCTGCCCATCGAGAACAAACGCGTCTTCCTCCGCGTCGACTTCAACGTGCCGCTCGAGGGAGGCGCCATCACGGACGACGCTCGCATCCGCGAGGCGCTGCCGACGATCAAGCACGCCCTCGACCGGGGCGCGCGCCTCGTCTGCGCGAGCCACCTCGGGCGGCCCAAGAAGGGCCCCGATCCGAAGCTGAGTCTCGAGCCGTGCGCCGCACGCCTCGCCGAGCTCCTCGGGCAGGACGTCTCGCTGCCCGAGGACTGCGTCGGCGACTCGGCGAAGAAGGTGGTCTACGACCTTCGCGCGGGACAGGCGTGCGTCCTCGAGAACCTCCGCTTCCACCCGGAAGAGGAGAAGGACGACGACGGCGTTCTGCCACGAGCTCGCGAAGCTCGCGGACGTCTACGTCGACGACGCCTTCGGCGCCGTGCACCGCGCCCACGCGAGCGTTCATGGCCTCGCCAAGATGTACCGCGAGCGCGGATGCGGCTTCTTGCTCGAGAAAGAGGTCGCCGCGCTCGGCAAGATCGTCGAGTCGCCTGACAAGCCGTACGTCGCGGTCCTCGGCGGCGCCAAGGTGAGCGACAAGATGGCGGTCGTCGAGTCGCTCCTCGAGCGGGTCAACGTGCTCGTCATCGGCGGCGCGATGGCCAACACGTTCCTCGCGGCGCGCGGCAAAGACATGGCCGCGTCGCTCGTCGAGGGCGACAAGCTCGCGCTGGCGCGAACGATCCTCGACAAGGCGCGCGACAAGGGCGTCGAGCTCCTGCTACCGGTCGACGTCGTCGTCGCGGCGAGCACCGAGGCCGCGGCAGGTGAGGCCGTGGACGTGGACGCCATCCCCTCGGGTCGGATGGCGCTCGACATCGGGCCGAAGAGCGTCGCGCTTTTCACCGCGCTGCTTCGGCGACGCCAAGACGATTTTCTGGAACGGTCCGATGGGCCTCTTCGAGAAGACCCCGTTCGCGGCCGGCACCTTCGGCGTCGCGCGAGCGATGGCAGACTCGCGGGCGTTCACCGTCGTCGGCGGCGGAGACAGCGCCGCCGCGGTGAGGGCGGCCGGCAACGGCATCGCCGAGAAGATGGGGCATATCTCGACGGGCGGCGGCGCGTCGCTCGAGCTCATCGAGGGGAAGAAGCTTCCGGGGATCGAGGTCCTCCGGACCGCGGAAGGGCCAATGAACCCCACACGGCGACCGCTCGTCGCGGGGAACTGGAAGATGCACCACGGCGGGGCGTCGGGCGTGGAGCTCGCGGGTGCCGTCGTCGGGCTCGCGCGCGACCTTCCTCACGTGGATCTCGTGGTCGCCCCTCCGTTCACGGCTCTCGCGGCCTGCGCGCACGAGTGCGACGGCAGCCGCGTGGAGATCGCGGCGCAGAACGTCTACCCCAAAGACTCCGGCGCGTTCACTGGCGAGGTCAGCGTGCCGATGCTGCTCGAGGCCGGCTGCACCTGGGTCATCGTCGGACACAGCGAACGGCGGCAGCATTTCGGCGAGAGCGACGCGTTCGTCGCCCAGAAGGTGGACGCGGCACTCGAAGGGCGGCGTGCTCCCCATCATTTGCGTCGGCGAGACGCTCGCCGAGCGCGAAGAGGGCCGCACCCTCGACGTGGTCGCGCGGCAGCTACGTGCCTTTCTCGAGACGATTGCGCGGAGCGAACGGCCCGTGGCCATCGCCTACGAGCCCGTCTGGGCCATCGGGACCGGCAAGAACGCCGGCCCCGCCGAGGCCCAGGAGGTCCACGGTGCCCTTCGAGGGTGGCTGGCCGAAGCGAAGACAGAGCTGGCGTCGGGCACGCGCATTCTCTATGGAGGCTCCGTCAAACCCGACAACGCCCGCGATCTGCTGGCGGCGCCGGACGTCGACGGAGCCCTGATTGGCGGAGCGAGCTTGGATGCGGCATCCTTCGGCGCCATCGCGCGTGCAGCCGAGAGTCTCGCGGCGCGCTAGTCTCCCCTGCCCGCTCCGGCTCCCAAGGTCCCCCCGATGATCACCACGCTGCTCGACATCGTCCATATCTCCGTCTGCGCCTTCCTCATGCTGGTGGTGCTCCTCCAGCAGGGCAAGGGAGGCGGAATGGGTGCGGCGTTCGGAGGCGGGGCCACGCAGCAGGTCTTCGGCGGACGGGGCGCGGGCAACATCCTCACGCGCGCGACGGCGGTCTGCGCGGGGATCTTCATGCTCACGAGCGTGTCTCTCGCCTACGTATCGTCGTCGGGTGACCGCGACCTCAAGGCCCGGATCGTGGAAGACCAGCGCAAGGGCAAGGGCAACGAAGGGACGCGCATCAAGGCCACGAAGCCGAAGCCCGCGCCGGCCCCTGCCGACACGGCGCCCGGTGCCGGCGGGAAGTAACCCCCGGGGACAGCTCCTCCCCCGGGCCATCGACATCGCGGCGCTCGTCGCCCTCAAGCTCGCGATCGGCGCGTGGGTGCTCAGGCTGGGCTTCTCGCACGTCTCGGACGATGACTTCGCCCGCACGGTCATCTCCGAGCGGTTCGCGCACCTCCCGCACCTGGACCCCAGCGGCACGAGCTGGCTGCCGCTGCCCTTCTGGATCGAAGGTGCGACCATGGCAGCGGCCGGGCGCACGCTCGCCGTCGCTCGCGCGACAGCCATCGCCCTGTCGGCCATCGCCGTCGCCGCTCCCTACCTCGCGATGCGAACCGTGGGGACGCCGCGCGCCCTGGCCTTCGTCGGAACAGCGGTCGCGATGTCGCTCCCGTGGAACGCCTGGCTCGGTGTCGCGACCGTTCCCGAGGGCTGGACTGGGGCTGTCGCAGGGGCAAGCGTCATCGCGATGGGCAACGGCCGCGCCCGTCCCTGGGCCGCGGCCGGGCTCCTTGTGGCCTCGCTCTCGCGGTACGAGGCCTGGCCTGCGGCGGCGGTGCTGGCCGCGTTGAGCCTCGCGCACCTCGTCCGGGGAGGGCCGCTCCGGCGCGAACTCTCGAGCGCGCTGATCGCCGCCGCCGGGCCTCTCGCCTGGATGGCGTGGAACGCGCACGCGCACGGCAGCCCCTTTCACTTCGTCTCCCGGGTGACCGCGTTCCGGCATGCCATCGGCGCGGCAGACCTCCCGCTCCGCGACAAGCTTCTCGGCTATCCGCGCGCCCTCGCGACCGAGACGCCCGAGGTCCTCGTTCTGGGAATTGCGGGCCTCCTGGGCCTCGTTCTCAGTTCGAGGCTCCGAGCCCGGTGGCGATGGGCCGCGATTGCGTGCGCCGCGATCCTGGCATTCCTCATCGTGGGCGACGTCCGCGACGGCGCGCCGACCCATCACCCCGCGCGCGCCCTCTCGCCCCTGTGGTGGGTCCTCGTCGGGATGGGGGTGGATGCGGTCGGTACGGCGATCGTGAGCCGGGAGTGGGGCCGCAAGTCACGCGTCGCGGCCGCGTGCGCCGCCCTCACGGTGGGCACGTCCTTTTGCGCCTCGATGCCTCCTCGATGGGCCCACGCCCCAGGCCTCGGCATCGCGGAGCGGAGGGACGCGCAGATAGCGCGCGGGCTCGACCTCCGCGATCGCGGCGTGCAAGGGGCAGACGTCACGCCGTGCGCCTTCGAGCACTTCGCCCTCATCGCCGCGTGGGGCAAGCCCGAGCGCGCCCGCATCGGCGATCGCTCCGGCGACGTGACCGGGGCCAATTGCCCGCACGTCGTCGAATGGTGAAGCGGCCTCAGAGGCCCGTCGACACCGGATCCCCCGTGTACACCACCTCGAAGTCAGCGCCCGTCAGGTGGTGGAAGTCGCCGGCGATCTCATCGATCAGCGTGTCTTGCCCGTCCGGCGCGGTCGCCGCCCAGCCGTCGTCGCTGTCGCCCTGAAAGTACCAATCGGACCCGATGTCCGCGACCATCAGGCCGTACTTCTTCATCGCCGCCATGATGACCTGCGAAGCCGTCGTGTAGCTCGACGTCGCGGTGCTGGCCTTGAGTCGGATCCGGAGACCCATGGGCGGATACGCGCTGCCGAGCGGTCCCGCCCCGGAGCCCGGTGTGACCGCGTGCGTGGCCGGCGGGATGTAGCCGCTCTGGGTGTTGTTGAAGGTCACACGGATGGCGTGCGTCACCGTGCCCGCCTGAACCTCGGCGAGCTTCACGATCCCCGCGAGGATCGAGAGCCCCGCAAGGTCCCCCGACGTCCACCCCGCAGGGCGGAGCGCGTTCGACGTGAGGTTGAAGACGGCGCCGTTGGCGCACAGAAACGACGCGGTGGTCGGCCCCACGCAGTTCCACGCCTCGTACGACGTGCAGCCGCTCGCTCCCTGCTGGAGCACGATGCCGTGCTGGTCGCCGGGAAGGTCCCCCGGCGTCCCGCCCGTGCCCGGGTCTCCCTCGATGTGCATCCCGAGGTAGAACGGATACGCGGTCGTGCCCATCGCCGAGTTCGACGTCACCGGGTTCGTGCCCACCCAGCCGCCGGGACCGGGGTCGCTCTGGTTCGCGTACAGGCTGAAGGTCGTCGGGTCGTCCGCCTGTCCCGCGGCGACCACGTTGTACGGAATCCCGTAATGGTTCGTGGAGTAGTCGCCGAAGTCGGGGTGCAGCGACGTGCCCTGGGGGAGCTCGGAGTCGTACGTGTGGATGACCTCGACGCCCGTCCCGTCGATGGCGACGTTCCACGGGTTGTCGTCCGGGAAGATCTCGCATCCCGCGACCGTCGTGCCGGGTCCGACCTGCCCCCCGGGGATGCCGCTCACGCTGCCGCTGTCACCCGTCGTCGAGCCACCAGAGTCCATGCTGCCCGAGTCTTTGCCGCCGGAGTCAACGCCCGTCGTCCCGGAGTCCGTCTCCGTCATCGATCCGCCCGAGTCCTTGCCCGTCATCGAGCCCCCCGAGTCCTTGGCCCCGGAATCCGTACCCATCGGTCCGCCCGAGTCGACGCCGGTCATCGATTGGCCGGAGTCGCCGTTCATCGACCCTCCGGCCTCCGCGACGAGGCTCCCGGAGTCGGGCGATGTTCCGTCTTCGATCGCCGCGCCATCCATCTCCTCTTGCAACGAAGACTCTTGGCCAAGGGCCGCGTCGGTGGACGACGACGCGCCGCCCTTGCTTCCGCAACCGAGCCCCAAGAGCGTCGTAGCGAGCGCAAACCCTGCGATTCGACGCATGTGCGTACCCTCCCACGTGCGAGCCCGGCGGCTCTTGCCCCCTTGGAGAGTAGCGCCCGAGTGGCGGTTCGGCGACCTTTCGCGTTCGACTTCCGACCGTTGCGAGCGCAGAGTCGGCAGGCGTCATTGAGAACCATCCTGCACGTCGACATGGACGCGTTTTACGCGTCGGTCGAGCAGCGCGACGATCCGAGGCTGCGCGGAAAGCCGGTCATCGTGGGTGGCCGCTCCCGTAGGGGTGTCGTCCTCGCAGCCTCCTACGAGGTGCGACCCTTCGGCGTTCGATTGGCGATGCCCATGGCCGAGGCCCTGCGACGCGCGCCGCACGCCATCGTGGTCCCGCCCCGACGCGAAGCGTACGAGCTCGCGAGCGCCGGGGTCTTCGCCATCTTCCGGCGGTACACGCCTCTCGTCGAGCCGCTCTCCCTCGACGAGGCGTTCCTCGACGTGACGGCGAGCCATGCTCTCTTCGGCGACGGCGAGGCCATCGCGCGAGCCATCAAGCACGACGTTCGCGGCGAGCAACGGCTCACGGCATCGGCCGGCGTGGCGCCGTGCAAGTTCGCCGCGAAGGTGGCGAGCGACCTCGAGAAACCGGACGGCCTCGTGGTGGTCCTGCCCGGTTCGGTCGCCGGGTTCCTCGCGCCGCTTCCCGTCGAGAGAATGTGGGGCATCGGCCCAAAGACCGCCCCGAGCATGCGGGC
Source organism: uncultured delta proteobacterium (assembly GCA_963847465.1). GTDB lineage: Bacteria > Myxococcota_A > Polyangia > Polyangiales > Polyangiaceae > Palsa-1150. The sequence continues at coordinate 456,177 of CAWKAF010000062.1, forward strand.
CCTCGGCTACGCGACGCTCGGGGACCTCGCCAACGCGGGCGAAAAGGTGCTGGAGCGCACCTTGGGACGGTGGGGCCTGCACGTCGCCCGGCTTGCACGAGGAGAGGACGACCGCGACGTCGATCCGCACGGCCAGGCTCGATCCATCGGTGCCGAAGAGACCTACGAGGAAGACCTTCGCGGCGCGGAGGCCATCGGGCGGACGCTCCTCGAGCACGCGACCCGGGTGGCACGCCGTCTGGTACGCGAAGGGCTCAGCGCGCGCACCGTGGCGATCAAGATCAAGTACGCCGACTTCACGATCCGCACCCGGCGTGTGACGCTTCCGTCGCCGGCAGAGGACACGGACGCCATTCACGCCGCGGCGCTCACGCTCCTCGCCCGAGTCCCCCTCGAGAACCGCCGCGTACGGCTGACCGGAGTGAGCGTGAGCGGCCTCTTGCAGGGAGCCGGCGAACCGACCCTGTTCCCCGACGAGGCATCGGCCAGGCGGCGAAGGGTAGAAGAGGTGGCCGCTCGGATCGCCGACAGGTTCGGCGACGAACGGGCGGTCACGAGGGCGACTTTGCTCGCGAAGTCGAAGTAGCCGGCATACGCATCTCCTTCTCGATCTTTCGCTTGTTCAGCCACCGGCCGACGAGCCCCCGGAGCGGCTCGATCTCGAGCGTGCCCGTCTTCAGCAGGGACGGGTGACAGCGGAGCGTCTCGACGAGGAGCGGGTTCGACTCCGCCCACGCGAGCGCGAGATCCAGCGCCTCCCTCTGGCTCGTATCGAGGTGGCGTCGCACCTGCGAAGCTTTCAGTTCGTGCACGCCGAGGAAGAGCGCGAATGTGACGGCCGCCTCTTCCACGGAGAGCGCGGTCGCCTGCGCCATGCGGAGACCGCCGCACGATTTGCCCCAGACCGCAGCCCCGTTGAGAACGAGGACGCCGAAGCCACACACGGTCGCGGCGATCTCGCTCGCCGCCTCGTCGATGTCGTCGGCATCCTCCCCGGCCTCGCGCAGTACGACGGATCCGATGCTCCGAGCGAGCGAGGCCGTAAGAAGCACCGGCTGAGGGACGTCCGAGGCCGAGACGAAGATACGGTACCCGTCACCCACGTCTTCCACGTCGCGCGCGAACGCAGGCCCGGCCCCCGGCGACGCGCAGGCGAGCGACCCGCACCCTCCGCCCGCACGCGCCTCGTCGGGCGCGAGAAAGGCTATCGAGATCGGGAGATCGGCGGCGAGCGGGGCGAAGGCCAGCATGCGACGCAAGAGGCCTGCCACGCTTGCGGCATCGCCATCGAACCGGTCCGGAAAGAACTCGCCGGTCGGCTCGACCAGCGGCGGTGCCCCGATGGCCTCTCCATGTTCGGCCCGGAGGCGAGCATAGGCTCTCACGATGCCACGGAGCACGTCGTCGCCGGGTAAGTCCATGTGACTCCCGATTGTAGCGCGCCCGGCCGCCCGTCACCCGGTCATGAGCTCGCGAACGAGGGTGTCGCCGTTCCCCGACAGGATTCCACCGGCGAGGGCCGCGAAGATGGGGGCCCTCACGCGACGAGCCGTCGCCCAGGCCACGACGCGTGCGGTGAGCTCCACCGCCTCCACGCGCTGGCCCACGTCCGCGACGGCCCGATCGAGCGTCTTGCCCTGGGCCAGGGCTTCTCCGACGCGCACCTCAGGGCGTTCGACCTGCGAAATGGAGGCGAGAAGGTCGCCGTAACCGGCCAGTCCAAGCAGCGTGTGCTCCTCGCCTCCGGCTGCCGACGCGAGTCGAGCGCCCTCCTCGATGGCCCGCGTGATGACCGCCGCGAGCAGCCCCGGCCCGAGACCGATGCCCCGGGCATAGCCGACGCAGATGGCAAGACAGCCGACGAGCGCGCTCGCCCACTCGAGCCCGAGGAGGTCGTGGGTGCTGTAAAGACGAAGCGACGGCGCGGAGAAGGCCTCGTGGAATGCGTGGGTCACCTCGGGATACCGAGACCCGCAGACCATGACGCTGGCGCGACCGGCCACGAGGTCCGACGCGACCGCGGGACCACCCAGAGCGCCGACTCGCCTCGCCGGGGTCTCGTCGCGGATGATGTCCGAGATGGTCTCGAGATCGCTGCCGCCTTCGTCCCGCCCGCCGGCCTCCCTTGGCACCAGACCACGCACCCCGTGCACCACGAAGTGCCGCCCATCGATGTGTGCGCCGAGCGAACGGGCCACGACCCGAGCCACGGCGGAAGGCACCGCGAGCACGATGAGCCGGGCCTCGTCGCCGATCTCGGCGTCGGTTTGAACCAGGCGGATCCCCTCCGGAAGCGAAGACGGCCTTCGCCGGGAAAGGAGAAGGGTCGTCGACCCTGCCCTCGCCGCTGCGAAGGCGAGAGCGACACCCCACGCTCCTCCCCCGATGACTCCGACGACGGGCCGCGCCATGCGCCGCGTTTATAGCGGAAACCTCACCCGGCGATCGCCACTCCGCCGCTAGGCCCGCCAGCTCACCTTGTATTCCGCTTCGGTCGCTCCCACCGCGCCAAGCTCCACGCGTGGGTCCTTCGCGCGGGAAGCGACCAGCGCGGCCAGAAAGACCTGCTCGAGGCTGGTCAGAAACAGGGGGGCGAAGACGCCGGCGGGGTAGCGAAGGGTCGCCGATGTCTCCTCGCGGTCGCCCGACCGCGCCACCCGCCCGGACACGAGCTCGGACCCCTGGTGAAACGTGCCCCAGCGCTTGCTGGCGCCGATCACGATGAGCATCGGCGACAGGAGGCGCATCAGGTTTCTGAGGAGCGGCTTGTCGAAGAGCTCCGTGTTCGCGTCGAAGATCCACTCCGCGAACGACGCGTCGTTCGCGAACGCGAGGTCGCGCACCACGAGGTTGACGACCTGAAAGACCGTCTCGGACACCCATGCCCCCTGGAGGCTCCCGCGTAGCATGTCGGCCACGGGCCCCGGCAGGCCGGGCTCCGCCGCGAGGCCCGAGAAGTCCCGGACGTACGCGTCGACCGACACGTCCCGGACGGTGCATCGCGGAAAGCTCTCGAGACCCTGCGGAAGGGACGCGAGGTACTTGCACGTCTCGGGGAGCCGGGTCGGATCGAGCGTCACGGGGCCCCTAGTCCTCGCAGGCCAGAGCCGGCCGATCAAGACCCGGGCGGAAGGGGGAGGAGCAACATATTGCCTCGTTTCGGCGCGGCGACTGCGCTACTCTGGTGGTCAGATGGTCGCTTCTCGCCGGCAGGCAGGGTTCACGCTGATCGAGGCCATGATCGTCGTCGTGATCATCGGGATCATGGCGGTGCTGGCGGTCGTCGGGTACCGGAGGTGGGTGCAGACGTCGCACCTGGCGGAAGCCCAGGACATGGTCTCGCACATTCGCTCGGCCGAAGAGGCCTTCCGCGCGGAGAACGGGATTACGTACCTCCCCGTGTCGCGAGGCCTGGGACCGGGGTACGACTATCCCGCGCCGACGCCCGGGGCCTTCAAGACGGCCTGGGGCGCTGCCTGCGGCTCGACGCAGTGTTACGCCTCGAACGTGTGGCAGCAGCTCGCCGTCCAGCCGAACGGGCCGGTCCTCTTCGGTTACTCCGTTGTGACCAACCTGCTGACCGACCCCACCGGCGCGGCGGCTCCGCCATCCATCACGGTGAACGGCGTCTCGATGAGCCTCTCGGCGATGCAGAACCAGCCCTGGTACGTCATCGAGGCCGACGCCGACTATTTCGGCACCGGCAGCTTCACGTCGGTCTACGGTTTCACCGGCAACAACGAGCTCTTCATCAGCAACGGGACGCAATAACGCACCGTCAGTGCGCGGTGGCCCGCGCGTCGCGCCCGAGGGCGTGCTCGAGACGGATGCGTGCGATGCGCGCGTCGGCCTTCGCGTTGAGAAGGTCGAGGCGCGCGCGCGTCAGGTCGGTCTCCGCGTCGGTCAGCGTCGTCGACGTCCCGCGGCCGTTGTTGAAGAGCTCCCGCGCGACGCGGTAGGCCTCCTCGGCGCTCGCGAGCTCACGCTTGCTCGCGTCGAGCGAGAAGTCGGCCTCGTGCACCGACTGCATCGTCTGGGTCACCTCGACCTCGATGCCGTCGCGGACGTTGTTCTTGTTGGCCTCGATGGCGGCCGCACGTGACTCCGCGTCGGCCGCCGAACCGTTGGCGACGAGAATGTCGTTGGGCGACCAGGTGATCTGGGCGCCGACGTCCCACGTGCCCAGAAAGCTATTCTGCGGCGGAATCTGGCGCGGGTTCGGGTTGCCCTCAATCCCGTCGCCGAAGGCGCTCAGGACTGGGTATCGCCCGGCCTTCGCGGCGGAGGCCTGCTCGCGTGCCGCGGCGGCGTTGGCGTCGGCGCTCTTCACCTCGGGACGGCTCGACAGCGCCTCGACGGTCATCTGCTTGACGTTGCCCTGGATGGGCTCCGGCGCCACCTCGAGGTCCTCCCCCGGCACGATGGACTCCTCGTCATGCGCGTGGATGGCGACGCGAAGCTGCTTCTCCGACAGGTCGGCGAGGTTCTTTGCGCGCTCGAGCGTGAGCTCCGCCGACGACACGGCGGTGTCGGCTCGAAGGACGTCGGCCTTCGACGCGTTCCCCGCGGAGAACTGGTTGCGGGCGTCGCGCAGGTGGGTCTTCTGGTCGTTGAGCGCCTGCACCGCGACGATCACGGCGCCCCGCGCGCGAAGCCACGTGTAGTACGCGGCCGCCCCGTTCGCCCAGCTGCTCGCCCGCGCACCGATGACGTCCCAGCGCGCGGCCTCCTGCGAATGCGTCGCGGCCGAGTAGTTCTGATCGATGCGCAGAAAATAGTCGCTGATGGGGATGACGAGGCTCGCCTGCAGGAGCCAGTTGTCGAGCTTGAAGAACGGGAAGGTCACCGGGCCGCACGCTTCGGGCGCCATGACGCAGAGAGGCGAACTCGCGGCGGAAGAACGTGAGAGGTGGCAGACTGAAGTTACTCAGTCGCGTGTACTTCCCGACGCCCGAGAGCCTCGGAAGAAACGCGGCCCACGCTTCGTCCACGCGCGCAGCCGCGCCGCGCAGGGTTTCCTCGCTTGCCTTGGCGTTCCAGCTCGTCGCGGCGGCCCGAGCGCCCGACCTGACCGGCCGTCAGACCTCCCGGACGGACCTGCGTCAGCTCCGTGGGCACCGGCAGCGGCGTCGTCGACGTGTCCTGAGTGACCGGCGCCGGGGAAGCGGGAAGCGGCGACGGCTGCGCGCTCGCCGGGGTGGCGAAGGGCGCGGACGTCCCCACGAGGATTGCAACGCCCCACCAAGCACCTGTCCGCATCGATCTCCGTCCTTTCGCGTACTGGCGCGTGAGCCTAGTCCAAGCCGGGCCGCAAGCGATCCGATATGCTCGCGACGTGCAGCCTGAGACCGCCGACGAGGTGTGGGCGCGCATCGAAGCTGCGGCCCGTGCCGAGCCGACCGGCGTGGTGGCGACGGACGCGGACGGGACTCTCTGGAGCGGGGACGTAGGTGAAGACCTCTTCGAGGCGTTCCTCGAGCACGGGAGGGTCGAGCCAGCCGCCCTGGAAGCGCTCCGGCGCAATGCACGCGACCACGCCGTATCCGATGCCGGAACCGGCCCCGACGTCGCGCGCCGCATTTACGCCGGGTACGGCGAAGGGCGCTTCCCCGAGGAGCGGATGTGCGAGGTCATGACCTGGTGCTTTGCCGGCTGGTCGGAGCACGAGGTCGCCTCGTTCGCACGCGACACGGTCGATCGCTCGGGTCTCGAGAGCCGGCTCCACGGCGAGCTGCGCGGCGTCCTCGAGCGAGCCCGACGCGCAGGCATCGAGGCTTACCTCGTCAGCGCCTCGCCCATCGCCGTCGTGCTCAAGGCCGGAGCGCGCCTGGGCTTCGACGAGACCCACGTCGTGGCCGCTCGCCCCCGCTGCGAGGGAGGCGTCATGCTCGCCGACGTCGAGCGCCCCATCCCCTACGGCGCGGGAAAGGTGACGCGCCTCCGCGAACGGATCGGCCAGGACCGCCCCATCCTCTCGGCCTTCGGCGACAACGCGTTCGACGTGGCTCTCCTCGCGAGCGCTCGCGTCCCCGTCGCCGTTCGCCCCAAGCCAAGGCTCCGCGAGCGCGCCCACGAGGTCTCCGGGCTCGTCGAGCTATCCCGCGATTCCTGCTAGATTCCGCGCTCCATGGACTTCGAGCTGACCGAAGAGCAGCGCCTCATCCAGAGCACGGCGCGCGACTTCGCCGCCCGCGAGATCGCCCCCAAGGCCGCGGAGCTCGACAAGACCGGGCGCTGGCCGACCGAGATCGTCGCCAAGATGGCCGAGCTCGGCCTCCTCGGCGTCGCGATCCCCGAGGAGCACGGCGGCGCCGGGCATGGACGCGCTCAGCTACGCGCTCGCGATGGAGGAGGTGAGCGCCGCCTGCGCGAGCTGCGGCGTCATCATGAGCGTCAACAACTCGCTCTTCTGCGACCCGCTCTACAAGTTCGGCACGGACGAGCAGAAGAAGCGCGTCCTCGCGCCCGTGCGCGAGCGGCAAGAAGCTCGGCTGCTTCGGCCTCACCGAGCCGATGAGCGGCTCGGACGCGCAGACGATGGTCGACCGAGCGCCGAGAAGACGCAGCGGCGGCTGGGTCCTCAACGGCGCGAAGAACTGGATCACCAACGGTCCCCACGCCGACTGGATCCTCGTCTTCGCCGTGACCGACCGGAGCGGGCCCAAGGTGAAGCACACGGCCTTCCTCGTCGAGCGCGGCACGCCCGGCTACACGCAGAACGCGCCGCGACCACAAGCTCGGCATCCACGCCGCGCACTCGTGCACCGTGTTCTTCGAGAACTGCAAGGTGCCGGACGCGAACGTCGTCGGCAACGTGGGCGACGGCTTCAAGGTCGCGATGGCGACGCTCGACGGCGGGCGCATCGGCATCGCGTGCCAGGCGATCGGCATCGCCCGCGCCGCGCTTCGAGACGAGCGTCGCCTACGCCAAGGAGCGAAAGAGCTTCGGCGTCCCCATCGCGCAGCACCAGGCCATCCAGTTCATGCTGGCCGACATGGCGACGCAGATCGACGCGGCGCGGCTGCTCGCGTGGCGCGCCGCCGACGATGAAGGACAAGGGCGTGCGCCACACGATCGAGAGCTCGATGGCGAAGCTCTACGCGAGCGAGATGGCGACGCGCGTGACGCACAAGGCCATCCAGATCCACGGCGGCTACGGGTACTCGACCGAGTTCCCCGTCGAGCGCCACTACCGCGACGCGCGCATCACCGAGATCTACGAGGGGACGAGCGAGATCCAGCGCATCGTCATCGCCGCGAGCTTGCTCAGATGAGCGCGCCATGCGAAGCCGCCCTCGCTCTTCGTCGTGCCGCGCTCGCTGGCCGTGGCCTGCGGCGGACGACCCGCCCCCCAAGGCGCCCGAGGCGACGCGCACCGACGACGCGCCGCGCGAGGTCAAGCACGGCCGCTCAAGACGAGGAGCGAGCTCGGGACCGTCGATCCGGACGCGGTGAAGCGGGCCTTCCACGCGCTCGACGGCGAGTTCATCGACTGCCAGAAGCGCGCGCTCGATCGGGTCGAGGTCCTCGCGGGGACGTGAAGTTCTTCCTCCGCATCGGCGGAGGACGGGAGCGCGAAGTGCACGTACCTCGAGGACAGCGAGCTCGGCGATCGCGACACCGAGAGGTGCCTGCTCGACGTCGTGACGGGCGCGCGCTGGCCCAAGCCCGGACGGCGGCGAGGCCGAGGCGCGCTACGCGATGGAGCTCCCGCGCAGGCGACGCGCCCGCCGACCGACTGGAGCTCCGACAAAGTCGCCGCACGCGCTCGGCAAGCATGGCGAACGCGATCGACCAGTGCAAGGCCGGCGTGCGGCGACCTTCCGCGGCACGATGTACGTCGGGCCCGGGAGGCAAGGTGCATCGCCGCGGGCGTGGCCGCGTCGACCAAGGACGGCGCGTCGCAAGGCGGACTGCCTGGCCGACGTCCTGCTCAAGATGAAGGGCCTGCCGAGCCCCGGGAGCTGGCCGGCGAAGGTCAGCTTCGGTTTGTAGAGCCCCCGTGGACCTCGAGCTCACCGAGACGCAGGCGCTCGTGCAGCAGACGGCGCGCGACTTCGCGACGCGCGTCATCGCCCCCCGAGCAGCCGCAATCGACGCGACTGAGCGAGTTCCCCCGCGACCATCCTGAGGGCCTCGCGGACCTCGGGCTGCATGGCGATCAACGTCGCCCGCGGAGCTCGGCGGCTCGCGGCCGGCGCCGTCGCGTACGCGCTCGCGATGCAGGAGGTCGCGCGCGCGTGCGCGTCGACCGCGGTGATGATGAGCGTCACCAACATGGTCGGCGAGGCGATCGCGCGCTTCGGGACGGAGGCGCAGAGGCTGCGCTACTGCCCGGCGCTGGCGAGCGGAAAGACCGTGGTCGGCAGCTTCGCGCTGAGCGAGCCGGACGCGGGGAGCGACCCGGGGCGCATGCGCACGACGGCGCGACGCGACGGAGGCGAGTGGGTGCTCGACGGCGCAAAGCAATGGATCACCAGCGGCACGCACGCGGGCGTCTTCGTCGTCTGGGCGCGACACGGCGCCGCCGGCCACGGGCCGCGCGGCATCTCGTCGCTTCCTCGTCGAGGGCGGAACGCCCGGGCTGAAGGTGGGCCGCGCCGGAGGACAAGATGGGCATCCGCGGCTCGAACACCGTGCCGCTCGAGTTCGACGGCTGCCGTCTCCGCGCCGAGCGCGCTCCTGGGCGAGGAGAACGCCGGCTTCAAGATCGCGATGATGGCGCTCGACGGCGGGCGCATCGGCATCAGCGTCGCAGGCCATCGGGATCGCACGCGCCGCGCTCGAGGAGAGCGTCGCGCTACGCGAAGGATCGCCGGACCGTTCGGCGTGCCGATCGCCGAGCACCAGGCCATCCAGTGGAAGCTCGCCGACATGCGAACGGACATCGACGCCGCCCACCTTCTGACGATGCGTGCGGCCTGGCTGCAAGGAGAACGGCAAACCATTCTCGCGCGAGGCGTCGATGGCGAAGGTCTTCGCGAGCGAGGCGGCCGTCCGCGTCGTGCAACGAAGCCGTGCAGATCCACGGCGGCTACGGCTACATGCGCGAGTTCGCCGCCGAGCGCCACCTGCGCGACGCGCGCGTGACGACGATCTACGAGGGGACGAGCGAGATCCAGCGGATGGTGATCGCGCGCGGGCTACTCAGTGGCACTGAAGGCTGACGACCGAGCCGTGCGGCGGCTCGCTGCTCCTGGCTGGCCTCTCGCTCGACGCGAGCACGCGGTAGTCGAAGAGGCGGCGTCGCGGCCAGCTACCTTCTGCGGCGCATGGCTATCGCCCCCGCACCCTGCGTGGGATTGGGGTCGTGCGGCGGGAGGGCGAGGACGAGGCGCTCGACGCGAGCGAGGGCGTCGAGGATCGCGCGCTCGGCACGCAGCTCGTCGAAGGGTGCGTCGAAGACGAGGACCAGGAGATAAATGCCCGCAAACGAATGGGCCACGAGGGGCGCCGCGCCGCCCCCTTGCACGCACCGGACGTGCTTGCCCTTCCGTAGCGCGGCGATCTCCGGGAGCGCCCGCACGGCCCCGAGAGCGCGGCGCGACACGGCATCGGGCTCACGACCCGTCGCCGCCCGCGCCTCCTCGGCCATTCGCGGACTCGACGCGGCCGCCGGCTCGGGGGCGACCAGGTCGGGATGCGCCGCACCCCAGACGACCGGAGAGTTCGCGTCGATGACGACCGCGTTGACGGCCGCGGCGCGAGTCGCCAGTGCCTCCAGCTCGTCGCGCAGCGACCGGGAGACGGGCGGACGCGCACGGATGGCGGCGGGTGGATCGCTGCCGCCCGCGTCGAACGTGCTCGCGAGCATCTCGAGGCGCCTCTGCGTCGCTTCACGATCGTCCGGGGCCTGGGCGAAGGTCACGACGACGATGCCTCCCGACGCCAGGGGCGAGCGAAGCTGGCGCTCGTCGCTCGCCTTGTCGCCCTCGCCGCTCTGGACGATGTGCGCTTCCGAGGCGCCGAGCTCGCGGCAGACCAGGGCGAGGAAGCGGTCGGATTCAGACTGAGCCACGGACACGCGACTCCTAACATGCTTTGCGAGACGCGGGCGTGCGGAGTAGGGAGGGGCAACCTATCTTCTCCTCGAGCCTTCCAGGGCCCGCCCGAGCCCGGTGCCCGCCAGCGATGATCCTTCGGTTCCACATAGGGAAAGTTCCCGTCCGCATCCTGCCGTCGTTCTTCTTGATGACGGTTCTGCTCAACATGCAGCTCCTCGAGCGGCAGCCGCAAAAGCTCGCCCTGTGGCTGGGGATCGTCCTCGTCTCGGTCCTGCTTCACGAGCTTGGACACGCGGGGACGTGCCTCGCATTCGGCCTCCAACCGAGCATCGACCTGCACGGCATGGGAGGGACCACGTCGTGGTCGACCGGGCGCGAGCTGTCCACGTGGCGCCGCGTGGCGATCAGCCTGGCGGGACCGGGGGCCGGGTTCCTCGCGGGAGCCGCGCTCGTCCTTCTACGACGCGTGTTTCTGACGCCGTCGGCGATCCCTCCCGGTGGGATGGGTGAGTTCGCCTACGAATCGCTGCTCTTCGTCAATGTCGTGTGGGGCGCGCTCAACCTTCTTCCGATGCTTCCGCTCGACGGCGGGAGCGCGATGACGCAGGTCCTGAACGCAGTGACGAAAGGTCGGGGCGAGAGGCCTGCCATGATTGTGTCGATTGTGGTCGCCGGCGTCGCGGCGCTCCTGTCGCTTCGTTACATGTCCTTCTGGCCGGCGCTCCTCGCGGTGTCCTTCATGGCAAGCAACTGGCGCGGCCTGCGGGGCCTCGCGGACCGGGACCACGACGCGCCGATGCGCGCGACGCTGGAGCAAGCGTATTCGGCGCTCGATGCGAAGGATGCGGGGCGCGTCCTCTCTTTGGCCCAACCCGTCGCCGTCGGGTCGCGCACGGCGCCGGTTCGCGCCGAGGCGCTGCAGCTCGTGGCGTTCGGTTTGCTTCTCGAGGGCCGCGTGTCGGAGGCCGACGCCGCCATCGCGTCCCTGCCGAAGGGCTTCGCGCCCCACGCGTCGCTGCTGAAGCTGAGAGCCGACGCCGCGCTACGAGGCGCCTGAGCGCGGTCGCTCGTATTGCACGCGGAGCCTTCGCTGCGGCGGGACCTCGTCGTCCATGTAGTCCTCGAAGCGCACGGCCTCCAGCCCGACACGCTCGAGGCGTTCGAGGTCGCTCGGGGCGAGGGGCCAAGGGGGCCCTTCGGCCTCTTCGTGCTCGTCTCGCCCGGGCGCGATGACGAGCAGCGTGCCTCCCGGGGCGACAAAGCCCGCGAGGCGATCGAGCGCCAGAGGACGGACAGCCTGCGGAAAGGATTGCAACGTGCGCGATTCGAGGACCAAATCGAAGGCTCGCGCCCAGGCGGACGGCGGCGCGAGGAGATTGGCCGCTTCGTAGTGCACGACCGATCCGGGGAACCGCCGCCTCGCCGAGTCGATTGACTCGGCGGAGACGTCGAACGCCACCACCTTCATGCCCCAGCCCGCCAGCTCCTCCGCGTCATCGCCGAGGGCGCAGCCCACCACGAGCGCACGCTTCCCTCCGCGCCCGACGGTCCCCGAACGGCGGGCCCAGGCGACCAGGCCAGGATTGGGCGCAAGGCTCACGCGGCGAATCTCGCCTCCAACCGCAGCCGGGTCCAGTCGTCAAGCTTGAGCGCTCCGAGAAGCGCCTTGAAGGGCTTGATCCCGAGAGTGGTAAGCCGACCTTCCCACGCCCCCGACGCGACGAGGCTGCCGCCTTCCCGGACGACCCGCACCGTCATCGACATGGGCCTCGGGGCCCCGCGCACGACGATCTCTCCCGCAAGCGTGCCGCCCTCGAGCGTTCCGCGGTAGCGCCCCTCCAGTGCGATCGTCGGGAAATGCGCGGCGTCGAGGACCTCGGCGCCCCGGAGGTTCTCGAGCATCCTCTCGCGATCGCCCGTGGACAGGTCGCCGGGAGGCTCGATGGCGTCCACGCGGAAGACGGCGCTCGTCGCCCAGCCGTCGTCCCCTGCCTCGAGCTCGACGGAGATCCGTTCGGGGCGCGCGGTGAGGACCGGGTCGTGTGCCAGGCCGCGGAGCAGACCGGTGGCGCGCAGATCGATGAGCACGAGCGACCGGTCGAGGAGCGCGATGGGCATCGCTGCATGCTATGAGCGCGTCATGCCTGCCGTCACGGTCGTCGGTGCCGGCCTGGCCGGCTGCGAGGTCGCCTGGCAGCTCGCCGAACGCGGCATCGAGGTGCGGCTGGTCGAGCAGAAGCCCCACGCGCGGACCCCGGCCCAGAACACCGACGCCTGTGCGAGCTCGTCTGCTCCAACTCGATGCGCGGGGCCTCGCTCGCCAACGCGGTCGGCTTGCTGAAGGAAGAGCTCCGCCGCGCGGGATCTCTCATTCTCGCGTGCGCAGACCGGACGCGCGTCCCCGCCGGTGGCGCCCTCGCCGTCGACCGCGACGCGTTCTCGGCCCTCATCACGCAGCGCATCCGGACGCATCCGCAGATATCGTTCGAAGCACGCGTCGTGGACTCGATCCCCGACGCGTCGCCGGATTCGCCGGTCGTGCTGGCGACCGGACCACTGACCGGTGAAGCCCTGGCAGCCGACCTCGCGAGGGCCGTGGGTACGGCGCACCTGGCGTACTACGACGCGATCGCCCCCATCGTGAGCGCCGACTCGATCGACTGGTCGAAGGTCTTCAAGCAGTCGCGTTACGGCAAGGGGGCGGAAGACGGCGCGGACGAGGCCTACGTCAACTGCCCCATGGACGATGCGCAGTACGGCGCGTTCGTGGCCGAGCTCCTCTCCGCCACGAAGGTCGAGCCTCGCAGCTTCGAAGACGTGCGCTACTTCGAGGGGTGTCTACCCGTCGAGGTGATGGCCTCGCGCGGCCAGAAGACGCTGGCCTTCGGTCCCATGAAGCCCGTGGGCCTGCTCGATCCCCGCACCGGGCAGCGCCCGTACGCCGTCGTGCAGCTCCGCCCGGAGGACGCGGCCGCGACCGCGTACAACATGGTGGGCTTCCAGACGCGCATGACGTGGACGGAGCAGGGGCGCGTCCTGAGGGCGATCCCGGGGCTCGAGGGGGCCGAGTTTCTGCGGTTCGGCAGCGTGCACCGCAACACGTTCGTCGACGCGCCCCGGGTACTCGACGCACGCATGCAGCTGCGCGAGCGTCCGGGCGTGTTTCTGGCCGGGCAGATCACGGGCGTCGAGGGCTACGTCGAGAGCTGCGCGTGCGGGTTCGTGTGCGGCGTGATGCTGGCGCAGGCGCTGCGCCGCGAGGCCATCGCCCCCCCTCCGCCCACGACGGCGCTCGGCGGAGTCCTGACGCACCTCGGAAGAGAGAAGGACGACTACCAGCCCTCCAACGTCACGTGGGCCTGGCTCCCGGCGCTCGAGAGGCGGCTGAAGAAGCGAGAGCGCTACGAAGCGATGGGCGAACGGGCGCTCGAGGACCTGGCGGCGTGGATTCAGGCGCGCGTCGCCCTGCCGAGAGCAGCACCGACTGCGCCTCCGACCAGCATCATGGCGCCGTGGCCCACGAGCACGTGAAGCACCCCGTCGGTCGTGCAAGCGAGGCTCATCGTAGCCGCGGCGAGCGCTCCGGCGGCTACGCCCAGCCCGGCGCTCCGCCACGTCGTGGCGGTGACGAACGCATGCCGGAATGACCACACACCCAGCGCGAGAGGCGCCGACGCGAGCGCAGCGGTGACCGCCATGCACCGCAGCGCGTGACCCCAGAACGGACCCGCTTCGTAGTCCTGCGGCGTGGCGAACAGCGTGCCCACCACGAAGACCGCGACGGAGAGCCCGACGAGCGCCGCCAGTCGCGACGCCGGCTCGCCCAGCCCGAGTGGTCCTCGCCTCGCGGCCGCCGCCAGCGCGACCGCCGCCGCGACGAAGGGGACCCCGATCCCGAGCAGCAACACCGAAGGCGAAAGGGCGCCGATGTCGCTCCGGTGCTCCACGAGCACGAGCCAAGCGGCCTCCGCGAGCAACGCGAGCGTGATCGCGACCACGCGAAGGGTGCGGAGACGGCCACGGTCGGCCGATGGGGTCGACGGCCTCTTCGTCATCGGTCGCGGGGACTTCTCCGCGCCTTCGGCGAACGGATCCGGGATATCGGCGAGGCGATCGAGATCGAGATCGTCCATCGCCTACCTCGCACCCTTGTTCTGGCGGTCGAGCGCCGCCCGGAGCGCCTCGTACGCACGAAATGCTCGAATCTTGACGGCCGCCTCCGTGGCACCGAGGACTTGCGCGGCCTCGCTCACGCTGAGACCTTCGAAGCGGATCAGCACGAAGGCCTCGCGCTGCAACCCCGTCATCTCTTGCAGCGTGGCGCGCACCACGTCGAGCGTCTCGCTGGCCGCGAGCACGAGGTCGCCCCGCGTGTCCGGCGGGGCCTCGGCCTGGACTCCGGGACCCGCGGAGCGCTCATCTCCCGCGAGCGACCGCCTCGTCGCCTCGCGACGCTTGTGGTCCAGGAACGCGTTGCGCGCGATCGCGAAGAACCATGGCAAGGCCGCCGCTCCCCGTTCGAAGCTGCCGCGCGCGCGGTGGACTCGCAGGAAGGCGTCCTGGGTGAGGTCGTCGGCCAGCGCGGGATCGCCGCACAGGCGAAGGAGAAACCCGCGCAGGCGGGGCGCCCCTATCCGGTAGAGGTCGTCGAACGCGGCGTCGTCGCCGCGTGCGTAACGATCCATCGCCCCGTCGAGAAGACTCGAGGGCCCGTCGGTCGAACGCACGACGGGGTCTCCAACGGCCGCACGGAGCGGTGCCTTCCGGATGGGTTCCGCCATGGGAAAAGTCGCCGCGAGATGGGGGAAACTTTCACCGATGGGGACCCACATCGTCAACTCGGCGGTCGGGCTAGGGCAAAACAAGGGGCTGGGCGGGCTCCGTTGGGGGAAGTCGCATGGAACTACGCGATCGGTCGTGACTCGTTACGGTCGTATTGTCGCCCACGTTGGGCCACCAAGGGCTCGCCGACGAAAGCTTGCACGGCGAGACTCACGGGAGAATGCTGCTCCATATGAAAGCGTGGGCCTTCCTTTTGACATTTGCGTTGGTGGCGGCAGCCGCGGCCTCGTGCGGCAGCGGGGAGACACCGCTGTCGCGCTTCACGACTACGGGTGACGCAGGGCCCTACAGCAACGTCTTCGATGCGTCGATCGCCCCGCTCGGCGGGGACGGCGGCACCGGCATCGCTCCCTCGTCCTTGTACTTCGTGCCCGCCATGGCCACGGTCGTCATCGACGGCACGGCGCCGCAAGCGGCGTCGTACACGCTCATCGCCACGGACTCGACCGGCACCATGTCGATGGTCACGGCCGATTCCGTCGCCTTCGATCGGCCCGACCTCGCGACCGTGACCGCCGCCGAACCCGTGGTCGCGACGGCTCCTCCGCCAGGGTCGACGTCCTTCTACGCGGGCACGGGCACGATCCACGCCATCTACCGCGGCGTCGAAGCCACCGCGAAGCTCACCGTCCAGGTGCACCTCACCGACTACGGACCTGGGCTCGACGCGACGAACCCCGGCGTCGTCGCCCTCAACGGCGCCAACTTTGCGATGGACCCGGCTCCAGGCATCACCCCGATCCTCTACCCGTACGACAAGACCGTCTGGCCGCTCGGGCTGACGTCCCCCCTGCTCATGTGGAATGCACCGGAGGCGGGGGACATCTACCGCTTGAGCTACTCCGAGAACAACTACACGTTCGACGGCTACTACACGCTGGCGGCGACCCCGGCTCAGATGCGCCTCGACCAGACGGTGTGGGATCGGTTGACGGCCTCGAACGACGCAACCAGCGGCCCCGACCCCATTTCCTTTTCGCTCTACCGCTACGACAACATCCCCGCCACGGCGTACCTCACGGCGACGGAGACGTGGACCATCGCCCCCGAGAGCCTGCAAGGCGCCATCTACTACTGGACCGCTTCACAGAATGCGCAGGGCGCGCGCATCGGCCACATCAGCCGCTTCACGCCCGGGACGGGCGCGGCCCCCGTGCAGTTGAACAACGGGACGTGCATGGGGTGCCACGCCGTCAACGCCAAGGGGACCATCCTCGTGGCCGACGTCGACGACCAGGTCGACGACGGGACCGCGGGCGCGGCGCACACGGTGCCCTCCGTGGCGCCCTACGGCAACTGGAGCGGGACGCGCGCATGGGCGTCGTTCGACATCACTCAACCCACCCAGCCGCTCACCTATCAGTCGACGAAGTTCGGCGCGGACGTCGCGCTCACCCCGGACGGCGCGTACGTCGTCTTCGGCGGCCCGACGACGGCGGCGGGGTCGAAATTCATCTCGCTCGGCGACCCGCTCACGGGCGACGTCGTCGCCACGAGCGGGCTCGATCAGGTCACCGGCTTCGCGATGAGTGAGACCAACCTGGAGATGCCCGCGTTCTCGCCGGACGGGACGATGCTCGCGGTGGTCGAGTCCGACAACGGGGGAGACCCCGACAACGTCATCCCCTCGATGCCGGAGGTCATCGCCTACCTGAACTTCAACGAGGCCGGCCCGACGTTCGACCCGATGCTGCACACCATCGTCGATGGAGCGTCACCGGCGTTCTCATCGACGGGCAACGGCCTCGGGTACCCCTCGTTCACCCCGGACTCCACGGCCATCGCGTTTCACGCCGGCACGACGCCGACCGGCTGCACCGGGGGGAGCGCCTGCGACGACACGGTGGTCGACGACGGCAACCTCTTCATCGCCACCGTGGCGGGCGGCACGCCCATTCGCCTCGTTGCGGCCGACGACCCGCCGGACCCGAACGACGCGAACGCGTCGGTCGAGCCGACCTTCAACCCCGTGCAGCGGGGAGGCTACTCGTGGGCCGTCTTCACGAGCATGCGCGCCTGGGGCAACATGCAGTGGCCGGCCGAAGTCACGTCCACGGCTCACGTGAACGGCAAGCGCCGCCTCTGGGTCACGGCGGTGGACGGGACCCTGGGAGCGCCCGACCCGAGCCACCCCGCGTTCTACCTGGAGGGGCAGGACGACACGCCCAACATGCGCGGGTTCTGGACCCTCGCGGCCTGCATCGCGACGCCGCCAGCCGGGACGGTATCGAGCGACGCCGGGGACGACGCGGGCGGCATGTGCACCAACGGTTTCGATTGCTGCTCCGGCTTCTGCGAGAACGGCGTCTGCGTCGACATCGGCAAGGTGGCCTGCGGCGGGCTCGGCAGCGGATGCACCTCGGGCGCGGATTGTTGCAACTCGAGCGCCGTCACGTGCGCGGGAGGCATCTGCACCGCCGTGGTGCAGTGACGTGCCGCCCCGAAACGGGCCGCGGTCGAGTATGCTCCGCGCCCGATGCACGACGGTGAGACCCCCGAATCCAAGCCTGCCCTTCCCGCGTCCGTCACTCACTTCGGGCTGAACTGCCTCGCCACGTGCGTCGCCCTGGGCGCACTCTTCGGCCTCCGCCTGCGGGACTTCGGGCTCGAGAACGACATGCTCGTCCTCATGGCCGCGGCGGCAGCGCCCGTCATCGTCCTCGACCTGCTCGTCCTGCGGGTCCACCGCCGGTCATCGACGGGCCTCGACTGGGAGAAGGAGTTCTCGGCCGACGCGGGGCGCGTCGCGACGAAGATCCTGGGCCTCGCGCTGACCCTCGCGCCCATCGCGATCGCCTACTGGGCGTTCGCGGAGTACCACGGGACTTTCTACGACCCCTTCTACGGGCTCTTGCGCAGGTTCTGGGCTTCGCTCGTCATCGCCGCGGTCGCGTACACGTGGGGCCTCGACGGGCTCATGGTCAACCCTCGCGACGCCTACTGGCAGCTCGGCCGCGTCGCCCTCGGCCACAGCTCCGACGCGCGAGCCGCGGACATCGCGAATCTCTATCGCGGCTGGCTCGTGAAGGCGTTCTTCCTGCCGCTGATGCTCGTGTGGATGCACAACGAGACGCGGAACCTCATCCGCTTCGACCTGACGACGCCGTGGCTGAACCTCCACCTCTACCACTTCCTCTATTCGCTCATCTTCGGGGTGGATCTCCTCTTCGCGACCGTCGGCTACTGCCTGTCGCTCAAGCTCATCGACGCTCACATCCGGACGGCCGAGCCGACGATGTTCGGCTGGGTGGTGGCGCTCTTCTGTTACCAGCCGTTCTACAGCCTGATGGAGCGGCAGTACGTGCACTACGACGGGGGGCTCTCCTTCGACGGGTGGCTCGCGCCCTGGCCGCTTTTGCGCTGGATCTGGGCGGGGGGCATCGTGCTCCTGATCGCGATCTACGTGCTCGCCACGATCGCCTTCGGCGTGCGTTTCTCGAACCTCACGCACCGCGGCATCCTGACCAACGGCCCGTACCGCTTCACGAAGCACCCGGCCTACGTCTCGAAGAACCTCTCGTGGTGGATGGCGTCGATCCCGTTCGTGCCTCACACGGGCTGGCAGGATGCCCTGCGGCATTCGCTCCTGCTCGGCTGCGTGAACACCATCTACTTTCTCCGGGCGAA
This sequence comes from uncultured delta proteobacterium, assembly GCA_963847465.1. Lineage (GTDB taxonomy): Bacteria > Myxococcota_A > Polyangia > Polyangiales > Polyangiaceae > Palsa-1150. The sequence continues at coordinate 474,651 of CAWKAF010000062.1, forward strand.
GACCGAAGAGCGTCACCTGTCGCGCGACCCCACGTACGTGGCCTACGCCCTCTGGATGAACGATCACGGGACGCTGCGGTTCATCGGGCGCCTTATCCCCTTCTTCAAATACAAGGCACCTGTGACCACGACCACGACCGCAGCCGGGGCAGTGACCGAGACCAGCTCGACCGCCTGACGGCGCGCGTGCGACAATCGCCCGCTCCGATGGGCCGAATTCGCGATCTCTCCGAGGGCCTCCTGTCGGGCGCGCTGGACCCGGCGCAAAATCACCCCTTCGCGCCCCTCCTCGACGTCGAGCCGCTGGGCGATCGCTCCGCGTTCGTCTCGAGCTTCGCCAATGCGACGGCGTTCGACACGGACGAAGGCCTGGTGCTCGTCGACACGGGCAGCTTCGTGCTCGCGCCCCAGGTGCACGCGTGCGTGAGGACGGTCACCAAGCGCCCCCTCCACACGGCCGTCTTCACGCACGGGCACGTCAATCACTGCTTCGGCGTAGACCTGTACGAGAAAGAGCAGGGCTCCCGCGCCCGCGTCCTCGCGCACGATCGCGTACCGGCGCGCTTCGAGAGGTACCTCCTCACGAAGGGGTACAACGCCTGCATCAACGCCCGCCAGTTTCGCGCCGCCCGGACGTGGCCAAGCACGTACCGCGCCCCGGACGTGACCTACGCGACGGCGTTCGACGTCGACGTCGGCGGCGAGCGCTTCGAGCTGCGGCACGCGCTCGGCGAGACGGACGACGCGACGTGGGTGTGGGTGCCGTCGCGTGCCATCGTCTGCGTGGGCGACCTGTTCATCTGGGCGTCTCCGAACGCGGGCAATCCGCAGAAGGTCCAGCGCTATCCGCGCGAGTGGGCGCGGGCCCTTCGCACGATCGCCGAGCTCCCCGCCGATACGATGTGCCCTGGACACGGCCCACCCATCTTCGGCGCCGATCGGGTCAAACGCGCGCTCCTCGAGACCGCCGAGCTCCTCGAGTCACTCGTCGAACAGACCCTGGCCCGGATGAACGAGGGTGAACGCCTCGACGACGTGCTGGCGAGCGTGCGTGCGCCGGCCCACCTGCTCGAACGTCCGTACCTGCGCCCCATCTACGACGAGCCCGAGTTCGTCGTTCGCAACATCTGGCGGCTGTACGGCGGATGGTGGGACGGCGATCCGTCGCACCTCAAGCCCGCGCGCGCAGACGCGCTCGCCCGCGAGATCGCGGATCTCGCCGGCGGCGCCCACAAGCTGGCCGACCGCGCGTCCGAGCTCGCTTCCCAGGGAAGTCTCCCGCTCGCCTGCCACCTCGCGGAGACCGCGTGGCTCGCCGCGCCCGACGACGACGGCATCGCCCGCATCCGTTCCCGCATCTACGCGCTTCGCTCGAACGCCGAGACGTCGCTGATGGCCCGCGGCGTATTTACCGCTGCGGCCGAGGAAACCAAAGGATAGCCCCGAGAGGAGAAACCGCAGAGGCGCAGAGGACGCTGAGGAATGACTCTCTACCTCTGCGCCTCAGCGGTTCAAATCTCACGGCACGTATTCGTAGGCGCCGATGTCCCACGAGGTGCCCTGAGGTCTCGCGTTGCCGTCGAAGTCCGTGGTCGCGGTTGTCTGGACGCCGGCACCGATGGCCGGACTGGTCGACGTCAGATGGAAGTCGAACGAGGCGGCGTTGACGAGCATCGGGTCGGTCGTGACGCTGGCCGTGAAGCCCGCCGGCACGGCGCCTCCTCCGAAGAGGAGGTCGCTATTGCCCGAGACGAGCGACGCGGTCCCGGCCACGTAGCGCTCGCCCGAGAGCGCGTAGACGAGATCGTCCACCGAATGGATGGCGAGGTCCGGGTTTCCGCCGCCGTTGATGAGCGCGGCCGCGTCGCTCGATTGCGTCCACGGACCGCAGTCGTAGAGCGTGTTGTCGTAGAGCTCGACGGTCCCGCTCCCGGCCGCGCCCATGTCCGTCTCGCCCGCCACGTAGATGCACGCGTAGTCCGACGCGCCGTCCGCCGGATCGGGGCCCGTCCCCACGTGATAGATGACGTTGTTGTAGGCCTCCACCGTCCCCTGAGACGGATCCACCGTCGCGAAGTTGAGGCCGTCGCACACCGTGTCGTGGATGACGTTGTCGTGCACGCTCAGGTCGAACTCGTTGACGCCGCCGGTGTCGTGAAACTGGATCCCGCGGCACGTCTTGCCGTCGCGCACCACGTTCCAGCCCATCTCGATGTGGCTGCTGCCCCAGTAGACGCCATGGTAGTACTTCGTGATCGTCGTCACGTTGGCCGCGGCGTCGTGCACGACGTTGCCGAAGAACTTCAGCTCCGTCGGCATCCCCGTCACGCATCCGCTCTCGCCCGAGCCGTTGGGGCACGAGATGTCGTTGCCGATGATCCGCCATCCGACGGGCGTGGTCTCGAGATCGATGGCCTCGTTCAGGCCCCTCAGGGTGAAACCCGCGATCACCCAGTAGTCGAACGTCCCGGTGATGGCCGGCGTGAGGATGCCGTGCTCGATGCCGGTGACGACGCCGATCGTCGCCGTGGCCCCGGGATAGGCGACGAGGGCCTTGGGCATGGTCGCCGTACCGGCGTTCGTGCCGTCGTTGGTGCTCATGCCCAGGGCGCAATCGTAGGACGACGAGGGGTCCACGGTCGTCTGCGAGACGGCGTCGCCCGCGCTCGTGCCGATGTACGCGATGTCCCCCTGCCCGATGGCGTTCTTGGCCTTGGGGATCGTGGCCCACGGGCTCGCGTAGGTGCCGGCGTTGGCGTCGCTGCCGTTCGTCGACGAAACGAAGAAGATGTTCCCGCCGCGCACGGTGAAGGGCAGCGGGTCGGTCGCCCCCTTGGACGCCACGTTCACGACGACGTTGCCCGTCTGGGCCGCCGCGCCGAGCTGGAACGTCACCTTCGTGTCCGTCCAGACCGGATAGTTGTCCGCGGCTCCGCCTCCGACGGTGACCGTCGACGTTCCTCGCATCGCGCCGAAGCCAACGCCGTACGCGGTGACGAACGCGCCCTTGCCGCTCTGCCCGCCCGAGTTGGGGCCGCTCGTCAGATCGGTGAAGAACAGGCGGACACCCGTGGCGGAAGCCGTCGCACCGGCGTCCCCGCCGCCGCTCCCGCCGCTCTCGGGACCGCCATCGGACCCGCCCGTCGGCTGCGTGCCGGATCCGTCGGGCGAGGTGGCCCCGTCCGGTCCGGTGCCGCCGTCGAAGGACGCCGAACCCTCGAGTGACGCTCCTCCGTCGGACGACGCCGACGCACCGTGACCGCCGCCGCACGCGATCGACGCGACGGAGGCGACGGCCGAAGCGACGAGGACGAAACGATGCATCGACGCATCGTAACCCTGCCTACCGTTTCAGACAGCCACGCGAGAAGCGCTGCGACCTTCACCTACGGCACGCGCGAGGTGCGACAGCATCTCTTCGGTGGTCGCCAGGTCGACGCAAGCGTCGGTGATGCTCTGCCCGCGAACGAGCGCCTCGCGCGGCATGCCCGGTTCGAAGTCCTGCCGACCGGCGACGATGTTGCTCTCGACCATCGCGCCGAGGATGACGGTGGATCCCTGGCCTATCTGGCGCGCCACTTCCTCGAGGACCTCGGGCTGCCTCAGGTGACTCTTGCCGCTGTTGTCGTGGCTGCAGTCGATGAGCATCGGCGTCGTCAGGCCGGCCTTCTTCAGGACGGCGGCGGCGGCCGCCACCTTCTCGGGAGCGTAGTTCGGGCCCGCCTTCCCGCCGCGCAGGACGACGTGGCCGTCCGGATTGCCCGCGGTCCTGACGATGGAGACGCGTCCCGCGCCGTCGATGCCCAGGAAACTGTGGGGCCGCGACGCAGCGATGACGGCGTTGACCGCGACCGCGAGGCCGCCGTCCGTGCCGTTCTTGTAACCGACGGGCATCGACAGGCCGCTCGCCATCTCGCGGTGCGTCTGGCTCTCCGTCGTCCGCGCGCCGATCGCCGCCCAGGTGACCAGATCGGCCAGGTACTGCGGGATGATCGGGTCGAGCATCTCGGTCGCCGTCGGAACACCCATCCGGGCGAGGTCCAAGAGGAGCTTGCGCCCGACGCGCAGGCCGGTCGCGATGTCGTGACTGCCGTCGAGGTGAGGGTCGTTGATGAGCCCCTTCCAGCCGACGGTGGTCCTCGGCTTCTCGAAGTAGGCGCGCATCACGACGAGCAGGTCGCCCTCGTAGCGCCGCCGGATGGCGAGGAGCCGCTCGCCGTACTCGAGCGCGGCTTCGGGGTCGTGGATGGAGCACGGGCCCACGATGACGAGCGGCCGCGAGTCTCTTCCATGAAGGGCGCCGCGCACCTCTTCGCGCGCACGGTACACCGTCTCGGCGGCGGCGTCGGGGATGGGCAACTCTGCCTTCAGCTCGTCGGGGCTGAGCAGCGGCACGGCGCCGAGGACGCGAAGGTCGCTTGTCTGACGCATGGGGGGCTCCGGAAGCGAAGAAGGCCTAGCCCGGCAGACGAGCACGCGCACGGGAAAAGTTCGGGATACGCTCGCTCGCCTCGGATGGATCCCCCCAGGCAGACCCGGCCACGGCCGCTCTTCCCGTCGACATCGCACGAACGATCCGCAACGGTTTCGACAAGCACTATCGCTTGTTCCGCCGCACCAGCGCCGAGGCGAAGCTGCGCTTCGAGCGGGGGGACTGGGCCGAGGTGCGCGCCGCATCGCGGGGCCGGATCCAGATGTACGACCAGCGCGTGGCCGAGGCCGTCGCGGAGCTTCGCGAGCGCTTCCCCGTGGCCGTGCGCGACGAGGCGCTCTGGCCGGACATCAAGCGTGCGTTCATCGGGCTGCTCCACGAGCACCGGCAGCCCGAATGCGCCGAGACGTTCTTCAACTCGGTCGCCTGCCGCGTGCTCGACCGCCGGTACTACCGGAACGAGTACCTGTTCTGGCGCCCTGCCATCTCCACCGAGCACCTCGACGGCGAGGAGCCCACCTACCGCTGCTATTACCCGGCGAAGGCCGGACTGCGCTCCACTCTCCTCGCGGGCCTGACGAGCTTCGGCCTCGCGAGCCGGTTCCAGGACATCGACCGGGACCTGCGCTTTCTCGTGCGCGCGATCCGGGAGCACTTCCCGGGCAAGTGGGAGCTGCACGCGAACTTCCAGATTCAGGTTTTGACGTCGCTCTTCTTCCGCAACAAGGCCGCGTACATCGTGGGGCGGTCGATCAACGGAGACCGGGAGGTGCCGTTCGTCGTCCCGCTGCTGAAGGCGGAGGATGGCTCGATCTACGTGGACTCGCTCTTGCTCAAGCCCGAGAACATCGGCCGCGTCTTCAGCCTCGCCCGCGCGTACTTCATGGTCGACATGGAGGTGCCGTCGGCGTACGTCGATTTCCTCGAGTCGGTCCTCCCGAGCAAGCCGAAGGCCGAGCTCTATACGCTCTTGGGCCTCCAGAAGCAGGGCAAGACGCTCTTCTACCGGGACCTCATCGAGCACATGAAGCACTCGACGGACACCTTCGTCATGGCGCCCGGCACCAAGGGCACGGTGATGGCCGTCTTCACGCTCCCCTCGTTCCCGTACGTCTTCAAGGTCATCCGCGACTGGTTCGAGCCCCCGAAGGACAGCGACCGACGGCGCGTGAAAGAGAAGTACCTCCTCGTCAAGTACCACGACCGCGCCGGGCGAATGGCCGACACGCTCGAATACTCGAACGTCGCCCTGCCGCTGAGTCGCTTCGACGACCCGCTCATCGCGGAGCTGCGCCGCATCGCGGCGTCGGCCGTCGAGATCGACGGTGACCGGATCGTGATCCGCCACGTGTACATCGAGCGGCGCATGGTGCCGCTCGACATCTACATCCGCGACGCCGACGAACAGCAACTGCGAGACTGCGTGAAGGAGTACGGCGCCGCGATCCGCGAGCTCGCGAGCGCCGACATCTTCCCGGGCGATCTCCTCCTCAAGAACTTCGGGGTGACGCGCTACGGCCGGGTGGTCTTCTACGACTACGACGAGATCGCGCTCATCACGGAGTGCAACTTCCGCCGCCTCCCGTCGGCGAGATCGGACGACGAGGAAACGTCGAGCGAGCCCTGGTTCTCGGTGGGCCCGAGGGACGTCTTCCCGGAGGAGCTCCCGACTTACCTCTTCCCGCGTGGGCACGGCGGCGAGGTCTTCCAGGAGCTGAACGCCGATCTCATCGATCCCGCGTTCTGGGTGGCGACGCAGGACCGCATCCGGGCCGGGATCCAGGACGACGTCTTCCCGTACGCCGAGGCGATCCGCTTCAAGAACCGCCCCTCGCTCATGCGCACGGTGAGGGCGCCGTCGGACCGGAGGCTCTGAGTGGAGCTCTCGCTGTCCCCCCGCGCGCGGCTCGCCGCCTGCGGAGCCTCCGGCGCCCTCATGGCGTGCGCGACGCCGCCGATGAACGTGTACCCGATGGCGTGGCTGGGAATGGTCGCGCTCTACTTCTTGCTCGACGACGGCCCGTTGCCCGCGAAGCCCAAGGTCCGCGACGGGCTCCGGGGCGTCCTGCGCGTCTTCGTCTTCGCCGTCGGGACGAACCTCGTCGCGCTTCGATTCGCGTCGGTCGTCGTCACGAGGTTCGCGACGCTGCCGTCGTTCGTGGGGCCCATAGCTCTCCTCATCCTGGCGGCGTTCGAGGCGACGAGGTGGCTCAGCGTGGCGCTCGCGAACACCTGGCTCCCGCGGCTCGGCGTGCCGCGCACCCTCGCCTTCGCCATCGGTGTCTACGCCGGGACGTTCGTTCCGACGATGATCCCGTGGACGGTCGCGTGCGGGGTGTGCCCGTGGCCCGCCACGGTGCAGCTCGCCGAGGTGATGGGCGAGCGGGGCGTTGCTTTCTTGATGGCGCTCGAGGCGGCGCTCGTCTCCGAGGGCGTGCGGCTTGTCCTCGAGCGGAAGCGTGCGACACGGCCGCTGGCGATCGCGGGAGCGCTCCTGGTGGTGACCCTCGTCTACGGCGCCGTGCGCATCCACCAGATCGACGCCCTTCGCACCGCGGCTCCCTCGGCCTCGATCGCCATCGTGGAGCCCGCCGTCGAGGCGACCGAGCGCTGGGACGCCGCCGAAGCGCACACGATCCTCGTCCGTCTGACGGGCCTGACGCTGCGCGCCGAGCACGACGGGGCAGAGCTGGTGATCTGGCCCGAGGACGCGTACCCGTATGACCTCGCGCACGTGACGCGCCGGTCTCCGCCTGGCCCCGAAGCCATCCTGCAGCCGGGAGTGCGCGGACCGGTCCTGGTCGGACTCATCATGGCCGGGGCCGCGGGCCGCTACAACTCGGCGATCATCGCGACGCGCGACGGCAAGCTCAGCGAGCCGTACGACAAGATGCACCTCATGTGGTTCGGCGAGATGGTGCCGTTCGAGGACGAGATACCGTGGCTGCGCGAGGCCTTCTCGCGGGGGATTGGGCTGCGCGCGGGAGAGCACCAGATGGTCATGGAGGCCGGGAGCGTGCGGATGGCGGTGCTCGACTGCCTGGAGGACATCCTTCCGTCAGCCGGTCGCGAGGCCATCGCCACGGGGCCGAACCTGCTCGTCAACATCACGAACGACGCCTGGTTCGCGGGGACCGCCGAGAGCGAGTACCACCTCTTGCTGTCGCGGTTGCGCGCGGTCGAATTGCGGCGCGATCTCGTGCGCGCGGTGAACTTCGGGCCGACGACCTGGGTCGACGCGGCGGGGCGCGTGCTTGCCCGTATCCCGGTCGACCAGCCGGGGGTCCTCATGACGCGACCCGCGCTGCTCGACGCGCCGATGACGCCCTTTGCCCGCTGGGGCGAGTGGCCGCTCTCGCTGGCCCTATCGGCATACTCGGTCTCGAGAGGCGTGGCGAAGCGCCGTCGCGCCGCGTCGTAGGCGTTGCCGGAGTGGACAGTCCATCGGGCCTGGGCGGAAAAAGCCCGCAGAAAGGCTCGTGACAGGGTGAGAAGCGCGGTCCATGCTTCGGGCGCCATGTACCGAGCCCTTGCCGTTCTCGCCCTCGCGACGAGCGCGTGCAGCGCGGCGCCTGCGGGTGGGCCCGCGAAGGGCTCGAAGGGCGACGCGAGCGTGTCGCCGGTCGAAACGGGTACGGACGTCTCGTCCGCCGACGCGGGGGCGAGCGACGACGCGGACGCCGGTGCCGTGGCTCCGTGCAGCGAGCCTCCCGATGCGCGGCCCGACGGTGCGACGTGCGTGCTCGAAGCGGAAGGGAACGTCGAGGACCTGTCGGGCACGCCGCTCGCTCAGCTCGTCATGACGTTCTGCGGCAGCCAGTGCTACGGCACTCAGAGCGACGACGCCGGGGCCTACTCGATACCCATCGGGACGTTCCTCCCCACGGAGTACTACGCCATCCACGCCGACGGGCGGCCCGATCACGCCGTCGACTACCTGCGCCTCACGGCGGACGAACCGTCCGTCATCATGGCGACGATGCACCTGCCCACGCTGCCTCCGAGCACCGTCCTCTTGCCTCCCGACGGCGCGCCGGCATCGAGCGTCACGGTGGGGGACCTCACGCTGCTCGTCGCGGACGGGACCACGTTCGACCTCGACATCGAAGACTACGGCACCACCGCGGGCCGGACGCTGCGGGTTGCCTCGGTGCCGCTGGCAAGCGCACCGGGTTACGCCACGGCCGCGAACGTCGCCGCCATCTACGCGATCGCTCCGTCCGGGGCCACGCCGTCGGTCAACATGGGGGTCATCCTGAAGAACAGCGCCGGCCTGCCGGCGTCCGCGGCCGTCGAGTTCATGGTCCTCGGTGACAACTACTTCTCCACGCCACCGAACGTGGGGCTCCTCGCGGTCGAGGCCACCGGACACGTCTCGGCGGACGGTCAGACGATTCAAACGGATCAGGGTCAAGGCATCGGCGAGCTCACATGGCTCGCCGTACGAAAGGCAGAGTGACGTGCGCACAGATCTCGCGGCTTTCTTGGTTTCGCTGACGGCCATGTCGGTCGCCTGCTCCGGCAGCAGCAGCCCGTCGGGCTCGAATGGCGAGGGCTCCAGCGGTGGGAGCACGTCGAGCGGCGGGGGTTCGAGCGGCGGCCCTTCGAGCAGCAACGGCGGGGGCACGAGCGAAGACGGCGGACCGGCCGGGTCGAGCTCGAGCAGCGGTTCCACCACGGGGTCAAGCGGAGGCTCCTCGACCAGCAGCGGTGGCTCCAGCTCCAGCGGGAGCGGCTCGTCGGGAGCGGATGGATCGACCACCACGGCCTCGTACCCGAGCGGGCCGTACTGTGCGGCCGCTGCGAGCCAGGGCGACGGCGATCCCGCGCATCTGAAGGTGGGATGCGTCGTGCCGGACACGGCGTGGATCGGCTACGACGACGAGGCCGCGAACGCTCTCGCCACGACCGAGCCGTATGCCGCGTACTCGCTCGGGACCGCGTTCGCGGACGCGCAGAAGTCCGGCAAGCGCTACGCGATGCTCAACCTCGCCGAGTTCGAGTGCCCCGGATGCAACAAGAGTGCGGTGGAGCTCTCGACGGTCGGCGACGGCGGAGTCTCGGCGGGGGCGGCGGTGGTTCAAGCGGGAGGCGTGGTCATCGAGCTGCTCGAGACCGCTGGCTTCGCCGATATCGCGTCGCAGTCGGATCTCGAATCGTGGGTCGACGATCCGACGGCGACGGGCGGGGCGCACGCGCTCTACGTGACGACGGTGGAGGACCCCGGGGCGGCCGGCACGCCGTCGCCCTCTCTGGCCTTCTTCGGTCAGCGCGAGCAGGCCTACATCATCGACCTGACGACGATGAAGGTCCTCCAGTACATCAACGGCGACATCACCGGCATCGGCGCCACGAGCGGCGGCAAGGCGATGACGGCCATGCATCAGCTGCTCGGGAAGTAGAACGAAGCTCAGAGGCACGGAGGGCAGCGAGAGCGGGACAGGATTGACGCTTGCCCCCGCGTCGACTTGCCTCGCCGGCGCATCTCTCAGTCTCATCGGCGTGTCGACGTGGCAGAAAGATGCATCTTCCCGCTTCATCCGCGCGGCGACGTGCCACGACGATGCATCGACGAGCCAGATCGGTGCGTCGACGAGTCACGTCGCCGTGTCGGTCAGCGACGTCGATGCGCGCATCTGCGACGAAGAAGCGCGGGCGAGCCACGTCCCGGCGCGCATCAGCCACGTCGATGCGCCGACGAGCCAGGTCGCAGCATCGACGAGACACGTCACTGTGTCGGTCAGCGAGGTCGATGCGCGCATCTGCGACGAAGATGCACCGGCAAGTCACGTCCCTGCGCGCATCAGCCAGGTCGATGCGCCGGCGAGGCAGGTCGATGCGCGAATGAGCCAGATCGACGCACCGGCAAGCTACGTATCTCAGTTTTCCGGCGCGCCCGCCGCAATCCAACCCCCGATGCACGCGGAGATCAGCCGAAGTGAACGTGTAGGCGGGCTGGGTGGGATTCGTGGGGGTCATCAGCGGCATGTTGTTCTCGGTCATCGTTACGGCCCCGGTCGACTTGTGGAGGGCCGTGTAGAGGAACGTCTTGCTCAGCGTCGTGACCCCCTTGAGGACAGGGATCGGGGCCCCGGTCGACGTCATCCCATGCCAGCACGTCTCGGCCGTGGGACCGCATACGAAGCCACTTATCGACCCGCCGAGGCCGCCCGCAGTCGCGTGGCAATTGGCCTGAGCCGAGCAGCCCGCGGCGCCCGTGGGGCCGAAGTAGCAGTTATAGAGGTAGGTCCACGTGGAGCACGCGGGGCCCGTCTCGGAGCACTGGGCCATGCTGGCGATGACGGGGAGCGGTTCTCCACCGACTACGCCGTCGGTGGCGTTCGAGCAAGCAACCGCCGCGACAGCAGCAAGCGGGACGACTAAAAGAGCGGGTCGCATGGGTGCAGGGCGGCGCAGTATACAATTCCCGAGAGCGCTACGCATGAGCGTCACGACCCGTTTCGCCCGATCGACGTGGATCGGCGTCGCATCCGTTTCCTTCCTCGCCACGGCCTGTTCCAGCCCGTCCAGTACAGCGCCCGCGGACGGCGGCCCCGGCGACGGCGGAGGGTGCGTCCTTTACGAGTCCGACGCGGACCTGACGACACCCACCGTCTCGTTCGAGAGCGACGTCTTGCCGATCTTCGAAAAGAACTGCGGGATCGGCAACACGTGCCACGGCGGCGACCCCGCGACGGCCATCAGCCTGCGAGGGGTCTTCCTCGGCTGCGTGCCGGACGCGAGCGCGAGCTGCAAGGTCACCGGGGACCCCGGGCCGCAGGTCTACGCGGGGCTCGTCGGCCCGGACGCCAGCACGCCGCTCGAGGAGAGCTGCCTGCCGTTCGTCACGGTGGGAAGCTCGACCCGGAGCTACCTGATGAACAAGGTGGACGACGATCTCTGCGCCGTTCCGTGCTGCACGACGACCAACGCCGCCGCCGCCGCGGTCGGCGAGACGGGCTGCGGGAGCGTGATGCCCTACCTCGAAGCGGTCCTCCCCTCCGCTGCACGAGACACGATCCGCCGCTGGATCGACCAGGGCACGAGCGCAAACTAGAGCAACCGCAGAGGCGCAGAGGGCGCGGAGGGCGAGAGAGGGTGGGAATGCTCTCTGCCGACTTCTGCGACCTCTGCGCCTCTGCGGTTCACAACAAGGAGCCGCGACGCCGGCCCTTCTGGCCTTCCGGCCGTAGCCGACCTACGTATCTTCCGTCGTGGCGAAGGGGTCCGATCTGCTGGTCGCGGCGCTCCGGAACGAGGGGGTGCTCCGCGTGTTCGGCGTGCCGGGGGAAGAGAACCTCGACGTCGTCGACTCGCTGGGGCGCTCGTCGATCGATCTCGTCGTCACGCGCCACGAGCAGGCGGCTGCCTTCATGGCGGCCACGCACGGGAGGCTCACCGGCCAGCCCGGCGTCGCCATCAGCACGCTGGGACCGGGCGCGCTCAACCTCGCGACCGGCGCCGCTTACGCACACCTCGGCGCGATGCCCGCCATCCTCATCACCGGTCAGAAGCCCATCAGGACGAGCCGGCAGGCCCGCTTCCAGGTCGTCGACGTCATCGCCGCGATGCGGCCTCTCACCAAGCTCTCGCGGCAGATCGTCAGCGCGGCCAGCATTCCCACGATGGTGCGCGAGGCCTTTCGCGTGGCCACCCAGGAGAGGCCCGGACCCGTTCACCTCGAGCTGCCCGAGGACGTCGCGGCCGAGGAGGCAGACGCTCCGATCGTGCCCGTGCATCCTGTCGATATCCCGGTCGCACCGGCCTCCGCGCTCGACAGGGCCGCCCACATGATCCTCGACGCCCGGCGACCGCTCGTGATGTTCGGCGCGGCGTCGAGCCGGCCGCGGCTCGCGGGCACCCTGTCCGAGTTCGTGCGTCGCACGCGCATCCCCTTCTTCAACACCCAGATGGGCAAGGGGACGGTAGCCGGCGCGTCCGACCTTTACATGGGGACGGCCGCGCTCTCGGAGCGCGACTACGTGCACGACGCGATCGACCGCGCCGACCTCATCGTGTGCGTCGGCCACGACACGGTCGAGAAGCCGCCCTTTCTCATGGCCACCGCCGGGCCTCGCGTGATTCACGTCGGGTACGAGCCGGCGGGGGTGGAGCAGGTGTTCGCCCCGCACGCGGAGGTGGTGGGCGACGTGGGCCCGAGCCTGGCCCTGCTCGCGGATCGCCTCGAGGGCAAGATGGAAAACGCGGGCGCTCTCCTGCCCTTGCGCAGGGAGATCCTCGCCCACCTAGCCGATCGCGCGACCGAGGATCGCTTCCCGATGACGCCCCAGCGCATCGTCCACGACGTGCGGCTGGTGATGCCGGACGACGGCGTCGTGGCACTGGACAACGGGATGTACAAGATCTGGTTCGCGCGCAACTTCCGCACGCACGTCGAGAACACGCTGCTGCTCGACAACGCGCTCGCCACGATGGGCGCCGGGCTGCCGTCGGCGATGATGGCCGCCATTCTGCACCCCGGGCGCCGCGTCCTCGCCGTGTGCGGCGACGGCGGGTTCATGATGAACAGCCAGGAGATGGAGACGGCCGTCCGGTTGCGGCTGAACCTCGTCGTCCTCGTGATCCAGGACGACGCCTACGGCATGATTCGGTGGAAGCAGGCGGTCGACGGCTTCGCCGACTTCGGCCTCACCTTCGGCAACCCGGACTTCGTCCGTTATGCCGAGAGCTACGGCGCCACGGGCTGGCGCGTCGCGGCCGCTGCCGAGCTCGTCCCGACGCTCGAGAGAGCGTTCTCCCAGGGCGGCGTGCACCTCGTCGCCGTCGCCGTCGACTACTCCGAGAACATCCGCGTCCTCGTCGACGAGCTCCGCGCTCGCGGGTGAGGGAGAGGAGAGCCGCCGAGCCGCGAAGGCGCCAAGAGAAGGAGACGGGTCAAACGCCTCTTGGCGGTTTGGCGGCTTGGGGGCCTTTCGCGGACTCGGCGCGAGGGGGAGGCCACGCGACCGAGGGGATGGGGTAGGCAGGGCGAGCGAGGATGTAACCCTGGCCGTACTGCGCCCCGGAGTCGATGACGGCCGATAGCTCGCCGGGGGTCTCGATCCCCTCGGCGACGACGGTCGCGTCGAGCTCCCCGCACAGGCGCACGACCATCTTCACGAGCTTCTGCTGCCGCGGCTTCGAGTCGAGGTCCTGAACGAGGTTCCGATCGAGCTTGACGACCTTGGGCTGAAGGTCGCTGATGAGCTTGAGGTTCGAGTATCCCGCTCCGAGATCGTCGATGACGAGGTGCGCGGACGCCCGCCTGCACACCTCGCGCAGGATGGTGACGCAGAGCTGAAACTGCGTGATCGGCACCGACTCGGTGAGCTCGAGGTAGATGTCGTGATCGTGTGAAAAGATGGGGTCGTCGGGGCGCACCAGCCAGCCCTCTTCGAGCTCGGTCGGATGAAGGTTGACGAAGACGGGGACGCCGCTGCAGAGCGGTATGGCGATCTCGCGGATCATGCGCCCGAGTCTTCCGGTCGCGCGCGACGCAAGGGCATGCTCGAAGAGCGTGATCGGAGACGAGAACTGCGGGAGGCTGCACCGGACGAGCGCCTCTTGCGCGAAGATCTTTCCCGTGGCGAGAGTCACGATGGGCTGGAAGACGGCGGAGAGGTCGCTGGGCCTCACCGTCTCGAAGAACTTCGCTTCGTGGTCGTCGAGCTGGGTCGCGGCGCTCGGCGCGTCGGACAGCCTGTTGGTCGGCCGCATGGGACCGGTGGGGGATTTCGCCGCCGCGGACGCACGCGCGGTCAGAAGCCTGACTTCGCTCTCCGGGTCACCACCCGGCAATGGGGGACGCACGGTTATTCTATCGCCTCCTTCGCTCAAGATTGCACTCTGGACGGGGACCGCCACAGTCCAACGGACCACGCCGCCGCCTCCTTGGCAATGGGCGACGCTTCGTTCTCGACGAACGCGAGCGAGCCTATCGCACCCCTCCTTCCCTTCGACCACTCTTTTCCGAGTAATGTCGCCCCGTGACGCGGCAATGGACGGACCGCAGGTTCGCCGCACTGATTGTCCTCGCGTACTTGCCGGTCGCGATCTTCGCCACCGTCCATCACGAGATGTGGCGCGACGAGGTTCACTGCTGGCTGGTGGCGAGAGACAGCGCCACGCCCTGGGCGGTCGTGCACAACCGCGCCTACGACGGGCAGCCGCCCCTCTGGTACCTCGTGCTCTGGGTCCTCGAGAAGACGACGCATGATCCGGTGACCATGCGGATCGTGCACGTCGCCATCGCGGCGGCCGCAGCGTGGGTCTTCGCCGAGCGGGCGCCGTTTTCGCGACCTTTGCGCGCGATCTTTCCGTTCGGCTACTTCCTCGCGTACGAGTACGTCGCCCTCAGCCGGTGCTACGGGCTCGCGCTCTTCCTCGCGCTTCTTCTTTGCGTTCATCACCCACGTCGCCGCACGCATCCCGCGACCCTGGCGCTGCTGGTCGCGGCGCTCGCCCTGACGACGACCGTCGCCACCCTCGTGGCCGCCGCGTACGTGGCGGCGCTCGCCACGGAAGGGCTCGTGGTCGCCCGGAGAGGCGACCGCCTCCTTGCCCGCACCTGGATACCCATCGCCGCGGGGGCTGGTGCGTGCCTCGCGGCCGCTCTTTGCGCATGGCCCCCCGCCGACTCCACGGTCGCTCACGTGTCGTGGCCCACGGCGCTGCCGGACGACACGGGGCCGACTCGGCTCATCGCGGCGATGGTCCCGATACCGCGCGTCGACTTCTTCTTCTGGAACTCGAACGCTCTCCTGTCCTACGAGCCGTTCGCGCGCGTCGCGTTCCCGGTGGCCTTGGGGCTCGCCGCCTGGATCGTGCTGCTGCTGTCACGCGACGTCGTCGCGGCCGTCCTGTTCGGCGTGGGGACGCTGCTGCTCGTCGCCCTCTTCGGTCTCGTCTATCCGGGCGACGTGCGGCACCACGGGTTCTTCTTCGTGCTGCTGCTGATGGGCGCCTGGATCGCGAAGGACTCCGCCCCGACCGCTCCGCCGCCCCCGGGATGGAGATGGTGGCGCGACGCCGGCCTGACGCCGACCCTCGCCGCCGTCCTCGCGCTCCACGTCGCGGCCGCGCCAATCGCGCTCTACTACGACTACAAGTACGTCTTCTCGTCCGGGCGTCGCGCGGCCGACGCCCTCTGCAAGGCCGGCCTTTTGGACTCCCTCCTCGTCGCCGAGGTCGACTATCCCACGACGGCCGTTCTCGGCCAGCTCGGCCCGCAAGCGGTCGCGTACAGTCCACGCACGGGGAGGACGTTCTCGTTCGTGAGATGGACGAGAGACCGACGCCGCGATCCGACCGACGCGGAAACCCTGCGATTCACGCGCATGCTCGCCGACACGCACGGTCGAGAGGCCACGCTCCTCATGAACCGCCCGCTCCTTCCGGAGCTCGTCGACGGAGAGAACGTGACCCGCGTCGCCGAGCTCTACGACTCGATGATCGAAGAGGAGAACTTCTACATCTACCGCGTCGCCCGACCACCGCCGGAGCGCTAGTCGTCGAAGCCGATGGCTCGACGGAGGAACAGCTCGGACAGAATGCGCAGGCTCTCGAGCTTCGGCAGGCCACACGTCTCGACGATGCCCGCGAGGGTCACCGTGCCGTTCACCCGCGACAGGAGGAGGCCCGCGCCGAAGTCGAGCGAAAGCGCCAGCAGCCCCTCGGGGCCCATCACGACCCGCGGTACGCGCTCCATCGAACCGAGGCGACTCTGGTAAACCTTGGCGAGCTCCGAGCGCGCTATCTGCGCGCTGTCGAGGGCGTCGGCATGGTTCGGCTGATGCTCGAGCAACGCCTCGGCTGCCATCACCACTCCGGCGTAGTCGCCGGCCGCCAGCCGCTCAATCATCGAATCGGCGAACGTGGCATCCGCGGCGGCGCGCGCGGGGGAAAGCCTCCTCGCGCTCTCGGGCAGAGGGGGCGGTTGCGACTTGACCGGTTGCGAGCTCGGTGTGGGCTCCATAGCCGGCGAATCAGGTTCATCGGAACTGTAAATTTCCATCCGTAGGCTCATGGGAGGCTCCGCCATGGAGGGTGTGCAGTTCAAGTCGAAAGGGGTCACCCAATGAGTTGCTCCGGGAGGATGATCCGTTTGGGCCACGACCGCGCACAGCAGAGGCAAAGGTAGGGCCCCGCGCGAGCGCGCAACGGGCCAGAGGGTCTTGAGATGGCGCGAGACGACCGGTTCTGGTTGATGCGGCCCTGGACACGACTGGCCTGCGCGGCCCTCGTGCTCGGTCTTGCGAGCTGCAGCGGTGGCTCGACGGGCGCGGCAAGCGGGCCGGCCAGCGAAGCGGGTGTCGATGGGTCCGGCGTGACCCGGGCGTCGACAGGGTGCGGGCAAGGCACGTCGTGCATGCCCGGCAACGATCTCGCGGCGCCCGCGACGGCGGACGGGTTCCAGATCGCCACGCCCGCCAACCAGATCGTCGTCCAGCCGGGCCAAGAGCTGTTCCTTTGCTACTACCGGACGCTGCCGAACACCGCCGAGGTCGACGTCGGGGCCTTTCAGTCGTGGATGACTCCGGGGAGCAGCCACCACTTCATCGCGTATCAGGTGGGTCCCGGGTCGTCGACGCAAGAGGGGTACACGTTCCCCAGTCAACCCGACGGCACGCTGGAGTCCTGCAACTTCGGCGGCGGCACGTGGATGTACGCGACGTCGCTGGCCGGCGAGGTGATCGAGATGGACATGCCCGCAGGCGTGGGTCTGCCGCTGCCGGCGAGCGCCCAGGTCATGCTCAACATGCACTTCATCAATCCTACGGCCACGCCTGCGTACCCGCAGGTCAAGATGAACATCGTTTACGCGAAGGACATCCAGTACAAGGCCGAGGCGATGGTCTCGTTCAACACGTCGATCAACGTGCCCCCCGCCACGGCGACCGGACCGGGGACGCAGACGGTGAGCGGCACGTGCACCGCCACGACGGGGTCGAAGTTCTTCGCGATGACGACGCACACTCACAAGCACGGGGTCGACACGAAGGTGAACCTCGTAAGAGACGGTCAGACGACCAACCTCGTCAACACGACCGACTGGGAGCACCCGGACGTCGCCGTGTGGACGGCTCCCGATTTTCTGACGACGCAAGCGGGCGACTCGTTCAGCTACAGCTGTTCCTACGTCAATACCGGCACCTCCGCGGTCGTCGTGGGCGAAACGGCCGCAACGAACGAGATGTGCATGGCCATCGGCTACTATTTCCCCGCAGCCGCCTGGTCGTGCAACTAGTCCCAAGATTTGTTTCTTTCCGGCGGCCGGATCGTGGATGATGTTGGGCCTACTTCGAGGAGGGTCCAATGCGGAAGGTCGTTTGGGTTGTCATGGTTGCCGCAATCGGCGGTGCGTCGGGTGCGACTGCGTGCAGCAGCAGCAAGAGCAATCCGTTCCCGTACAGCGGTCCCTCGTGCACGGGCCCTGAATTCTCTTCCGCGTGCATCAGCTGCGAGGAAAACGCGTGTCCGTCCGCGGGCGTGAGCACGTGTGTGAGCTCCACGTGTTCGGGCTACTTCAACTGTTTCTGCGCCTGCGCGCTCGGGGACACGACCTGCTACGGGACCTGCATGACGTCGGAGACGCCGGCGTGCATGACCTGCATCTCGCAGATGTCGTCCACCAGCACCCAGTGTACCGCCGCGTCGACGATGTGCTCCAGTCAGTGCAGCGTCAGCACCAGCAGCAGCAGCGGCGGCTCGGGCGGCAGCAGCAGCAGCGGCACCTCGACAGCCACGGGAGCGTGCGCGACGCTCATGACATGCTGCGCGGGCATCGCGGGGGGCGGCACGGCCACCCAGGAGTGCGACATGCTCGCGAACTTGAATGTCCAGACCGATTGTCAGATGGCTCTCTCGGCCTTCGAAGACGCCGGGGTGTGCCACTAGGGCCTGTCGTCAAAGTAGGCGGGAAGGTTTTCCATAGAGCCCGGCGGCACCGGCTCCGCCCGCAGGGCGCCTGGGTGGGTGTGGCTGGCAGCGCCCGAGGACGGAGCCGGTGCCGCCGGGCGATCGTGCCGCGCCCTCCAAGACGTCGGCCGCCGCGTACCACGCCCGTGGCTCACTTTGACGACACGCCCTAGTCCAGCGGACCGTGCGGAGGGCTCGCTCATCCTCTAGAATGAGGGGGATGAGCAACCGGGGGCGGGTGGCCGTGGGCATCGTGGCCCTGGCCACGTTGCTAGCCGCCTGCGGTGGGTCGGCGCGGCCGCCGGTGCTCGGCGACGACGACGACCTCGAAGAGTCGCCAGGGGTAGACGCCGGCCAGGTGGACGCCACCGCGGACGCCACCACCTTCTTCATCGCCCCCGCGGTGGCCGCGAGCGACGACCCGACGACCTGCGCGGAGGCGGCCGCGCTGCGGTCGTACGTGGGATGCGACTACTGGCCCACGGTGGTCGCCAACGTCGTGTGGTCGATCTTCGACTACGCGGTGGTCGTGGCCAACGCGGGCGCGACCCCGGCCACGGTGACCATCACCGGTCCCAAGTCGACGAACCAGACGCAGACCGTCGCGCCGAACGCCCTCGCCAAGTTCTACCTCCCGTGGGTGCCGGAGCTGAAGGGGACCGACACGGACGCGTGCGGTTCCTCGGTCGCCCTCACGGCCAGCGTCGTCGCCAAAGGCGGGGCATATCACCTCGTCAGCTCGGTACCGGTCACCGTCTACCAGTTCAACGCCCTCGAGTACGCGGCGTCGGGCGGGCCGCCGGGGAAGGACTGGAGCTCGTGTCCGGGGCTCCAGACCTGCACGGACATGACGAGCCCCAACTACGACACGACCTCCGGTTGCTTCTCGTACACCAACGACTCGTCGCTCCTCATTCCGAGCACGGCGATGACGGGGAACTACCGCGTCGCCGGCTTCCCGGGGCAGTCGACGGTCGACCCCACGATGCAGATGCCGCCCGTCCCCAGCATGGGAAGCTACTTCGCGATCACGGCGACCACGGACGGCACCACCGTGACGGTGCAGCTCTCGTCGACAGGCACGTTGCTCGCGGGGGGCGTCGTCCCCGCGACTGCGCCGGGCGGGACGATCACGCTGAGCATGGACGCCGGCGACGTGATCGAGCTCGTGGGAGCCGAGGGCGACGGCGTCGATCTCAGCGGGTCCCTCGTCTCCGCCGACCAACCGGTGCAGGTCATCGCGGGCGCCCCCTGCGACCTGAACCCCAACGGAGCTCCGGCCTGCGATCATCTCGAGCAATCGGTCTTCCCCGCCGAGACGCTCGGACGGCAGTACTTCGTCACCGTGCCGTCCGGTCCGTACGGCGATCCCAAGGGGCACGTCGTTCGCCTCTACGGCAACGTCGACGGGACCATCCTCGACTACAAGCCGTCGAAGCCGCCGGGCTGTCCCAGCACTCTGAACGCCGGGCAGGTGGTCACCTGCAGCGTGGCGAGCTCGGACTACGTGACGTCGGACTTCGAGGTCATCGGCAGCAGCGAGTTCGCCGTGGGCTCGTTCATGCTCGGCGGATCCATCGTCGATCCGAGCGGCGGGCTCGGCGACCCGTCGGCGAGCTTCGTGGTGGCGGCGGAGCAGTTCCGGACGAAGTACGTCTTTCTCGCGCCCAGCGACTACGAGAGCAACTTCGCCGACGTCGTGGCTCCGGTGGGGACGACGGTGGTGCTCGACGGCCGGTTGCTCAACACCATCGGCCACCCGATCGGCGACGGGTTCGTCGTCGTCCACGGCGTGGATCTCGGCTCGGCCGGGGCCCACGTCCTCACGGCCTCGGCGCCCATCGGGCTGCAGGTGATGGGCTACGGTTCGTTCACGAGCTACCAGTACCCCGGTGGCCTCAACCTGAAGATCATCGCGCCCCCGCCGACCCCTCCCTAGGAGCCGACAACGCTCGCGCTGAAGTCGAGGAGGCCCGCGTTGCGCGACGAGGCGATGACGCCCGCCGGGAGCTTGCGCAAAAACCAGGTGATCGCCCACGACGCCGAGGCGCCCGCGTCGATGAGGGCGTAGGGGCCTTGCACCTCAATCTCGACGTACCGGTTGTTGGCGTAGATCTCGATCTCGCCCTCGCCGGGCGCCTGCAGCTCGGGCGGGACGTCCGCAAAGCTCTTCAAGAACAGCAGACCGCTCGCGGCGTGCGCCACGAAGCCGCCGACGCCGTCCGCGGCCGACTTCTGCCCGGCGTCGTTCAACGAGCTCGGGTCGTGGTCGAACCAGGTCGCCGTGGTGCAACGCTCGACCCGGAGCGGCCCGGCGAACCACGCCCCCGTGGGGAAGAACGTGAGGCCCCCGGAGCGCACGCGCGACACCTCCCACGGCGCGTAGGTCTTCGGCGTCGCGCTGACGTTGTGGATGCCGTACTCGAGCACCACCGCTCCCCTCGCCCGGTCGGCGACGAAGCGCTTGGTCACCCGGATGCCGAGGGCATCCTGGGGCGAGCTCGTGAGCGTCAGGGTGTCGGCTCCGGCCGATACGTCGTACGGATGACGGTCGACCTCGACGGGGGGAGGCCAGCCCCAGTCGCTCTGCGGGCTCGTCCAGAAGGTCGAACCGTAGTTGTGGGCATCCACGTCGGGTCCGGCGAGGACGTCCGCGCCGCCCAGCCGGAAGGACGTGACCCGCCCTCCCACCAGCGGATCGACCTCGAAGTACACGTCGCCGAACTCGAGGGCGTGCTTCACGTCAGACCTCGCACTCGACGATGACCCGCGACCCCGGCGGTGCGTAGGGCACGAGATTGCCGCTCACCGCCTTGCCGTCGACCGTGAGCTTGGGCGCGTTCCCCCCGCCGCCTGCATTCTTCACGCGAATCACGTACTCGGCTCCCCTGCATTTTCGCGTGACGGTAAAACGGGCAATCTCCTTTCCTATCACGGGGTGGACCCGCAAGCCGTCGAAGTCGGGCCGGATGCCGAGCAGGTGTTGGGAGATCGCGACGAAGTTCCACGCCGCCGTTCCGGTGAGCCATGAGTTCTTGGCTTCGCCGTGCCGGGGAGCCTCCTTGCCGGCGATCATCTGCGCGTAGACGTACGGCTCGAGGCGGTGGACCTCGCTGATGTCCTCGAGGTACGCGGGAGCGATCTTCTTGTAGTACTCGAGCGCGCGGTCGCCCCGGCCGAGCACGGTCTCGGCGATCATGATCCACGGATTGTTGTGGCAGAAGATGCCGCCATTTTCCTTGTAGCCGGGTGGGTACGAGGAGATCTCCCCCAGCTCCACATGGTAGGTCGTGTACGCCGGGTGGTTGAGGACGATACCGTACTTGGTGTCGAGAAATTCCTTGGTCGCGTCGAGGGCCTTCTTCGCGTGGCCCGTGTCCTTGCCCACGCCGGCCATCACGCAGAAGCCCTGGGGCTCGATGAAGATCTTGCCCTCGGTGCACTCGCGGCTGCCCACCTTGTTCCCGAAAAAATCGTACGCGCGCAGAAACCACTCGCCGTCCCAGCCGTGCGTTAGGATGGCGTCCTGCATCTTCGCGGCCGCGGCGCGCGCGAGGGCCGCCTCTTCGCCTTCGCCCATTCGACTCGCGAGGTACGCGTAGTCCGGGGCGACGCCGACGAACATCCCCGCGATGAAGACCGATTCGGCGGTCCTCCCCGTCCGATTGCCGGTCGTCTGGAACGACTCGTCGGGAGTCTCGGAGAAGCAGTTGAGGTTGAGGCAGTCGTTCCAGTCCGCCCGTCCGATGAGCGGCAACCCGTGCGGGCCCAGGTTCGCGAGCACGTGATGAAACGACCGCCTCAGGTGCTCGAACAGCGGCGCCGCCGTCTTCGGGTCGTTGTCGAAGGGGACGCGCTCGCCGAGGACGTCGAAGTCTCCCGTCTCCCTGACGTACGCCGAGACGCCGAAGATGAGCCACAACGGGTCGTCGTTGAAGCCGCTCCCGATCTCGTTGTTCCCGCGCTTGGTGAGCGGCTGATACTGATGGTAGGCGCTCCCGTCCGGCAGCTGTGTCGACGCGATGTCGACGATGCGCTCTCGGGCCCGCGCGGGCTCGAGGTGGACGAATCCGAGCAAGTCCTGGTTCGAATCGCGGAACCCCATGCCACGACCGATGCCGCTCTCGAAGTACGACGCAGAGCGCGAGATGTTGAACGTCACCATGCACTGGTACGGGTTCCAGACGTTCGCCATCCGGTTCAGGCGCTCGTCGGGCGACTCCACCTGGAAGTTCGATAGGAGCCGGGACCACTGCGCGCTCACGTCGGCGAGGGCCGCCTGGACCTGGTCGGCGGTCGAAAACCGATCGATGAGCGCCTGCGCACGCGTCTTGTTGACGACGCCGGGCCGCTCCCACTTCTCCGACTGCGGGTTCTCGACGTAGCCGAGAACGAACACCAGCGTCTTCTCTTGCCCCGGCAAGAGATCCACGTCCAGGCTGTGCGATCCGATCGGCGCCCAGCCGCTCGCGATCGAGTCGCGCGACTTGCCCTCGACCACGGCCTTCGGATCGTGCATCCCGTTGTAGAGGCCCATGAAGGCCTCGCGGTCGGTGTCGAAGCCGCTCACCTTCTGGTTCAGGTGATAGAAGGCGAAGTGGTCTCGCCGCTCCCGGTACTCGGTCTTGTGGATGATCGTGCTGCCCACGACCTCCACCTCGCCGGTGCTGAAGTTCCGCTGGAAGTTGGTCATGTCGTCGTACGCGTTCCAGAGGCAGAACTCGACGTACGAGAACAGCTTGATGCTCTTCGGCGTCTTGCCGGTGTTCTTGACGTTGACCTGGTGGACCTCGGCCGAGTGACCGAGCGGCACGAAGTACGTCGTCTCTACCCGCACCGATCCGCGCTCGCCCGTGATCTGCGTGTACCCGAGCCCGTGACGGCACTCGAAGAAGTCGAGCTCGCGCCGGACGGGCATGTACGAGGGCGACCAGAATTCGGCCCCATCGCGCACGTACAGATACCGGCCGCCGACGTCCGTCGGCACGTTGTTGTACCGGTAGCGTGTCAACCGGCGCAGGCGCGCGTCGCGGTAGAAGCAGTATCCGCCCGCCTGGTGCGAGATGAGGGAGAAGAAGTTCTCGCAGCCCAGGTAGTTGGTCCAGGGGTAGGGCGTGTGGGGCGTCGTGATGACGTATTCACGGCGGGAGTCATCGAAATGGCCGAATCGCATCAGACGTCTCGGGCGAGTAGTCGCTGACCGGTGCCCCCACGGCGCACGAAAAGGCATCGGTCTTCTGCGGTTTTTTGTGTGAGCCACCTTGCCCACAACCGTGCGACTTAGACTGGCAATGCGCGCGACCCCCCTATGGTTCTTGCTCGGAGGAGCTCTCTCCGTCGTTTCTTCGGCGGCCCAGGCTCAGACCAACCCCGCGCCCCCTCCTCCGGCCCCCGCCGTGGAGCCCCCACCTCCCGAACCGGCGACGGCTCCCGCGCCCTCTCCCGGTGTCGCGTCACCCTCGGGAGGATTGCCTCCTCCTGCCCCGGCGGGATCGCTCTCTGGACAGGCGCCGGCTCCGGGAGGGCTCCCTCCGCCCTTGCCCGCGGCGGGGATTGGCACGGGCATCGCCGAGGCCGCGAACCTCACGGGTGCACCGAACCCCTCGGCGCTGGCGCCCTCCGCGGGCGACGAGTGGCGCTTCAGCTTCCACGGGTACTTTCGTGCGCCGATGCGCGTCGGCATCGGCAGCCGCGCGCAGTGCCCGGCCGGCACGCCCGCCGGCACCGCCATCACCCCTGGCGGGATGCTCATGCCCGCGACGGGAGTGGCGCAGGTGCCGTGCGCCGGACCCGGGCAGTCCACGACAGCGCTTCACACGCCGTTCGTCCCCGACAGCCAGTACCTCGACTGGCGCTACGACCGGCAGCAGGAATACGACTGGACGGAGCTCTTCTTCAACTACGGCAACTCGCTCGTGACCGGCACCGTGGCGATCGACGCCTTCGGGTTCTCGGACGCCGAGTACATCGCCTACAGCAACGCGTCGACGCAGCTCGGGATCGCTCAGGGCTTCCTCACCATCCACCCCGACCTGGGCTCGAAGTTCCGGGTCGAGGCGAAGATCGGCTCGTTCTGGGACAAGTTCGGCATGGCCGGCGAGTACGACGCAGGCAAGTACGACACCTACATGTTCGGGCGCACCCATCAGATGGGAGAGCGGATCGCCCTCGAGTACGACGTGGGCGACCTGACCTTTCGCCTGTCGCACGGCATCGGCACGCGCGCCGAGCAGCTCGCGTTCACGCAGCTTCAGGCCGGCAACCCGACGCTCCCTTCGGGCAACGAGGACAACTATCCAGGCTTCACGCTCTTGAACCACGCGCACGCGGGGATCTCGTACAAGAAGCTCGTCGACTTCAACGTGCACTACCTGTCGTCGTGGGCGCAGGACTACCGCGCGGTGGGCGTCAACGACGCCCAGATGACGGACGGGCACATCGACGTCTACGGCGCCGAGGTCCGCCTGAAGCCGGGCGGCATCGGGGGGCGCCTTTACGGCGCCTACTCCCACATCGCGGCCAGCAACCCCCAGGCCGTCGGGCCGCTCGTCGAGGCCGTCCACTCGCTCGGCGGCGGCAACTACGAGTCAGGCAACGGCATCCTCGACAACTTCCTCGGCTGCAGCGCCCCCGCCGGCACCACCACGACCAACACCTTCGGCGGCTACTGCGGGACGACGCAGAACTCGATCGGGGCCACGCGCGGGTCGGTCGACACGATCGAGGTGCAGTACGACTACAGCTTCGGCGCGCTCTACCGGAAGATCGCCACGGGCGAGGGGTTCTGGGGGGGCGGCTGGGACGTGAACCTGAGCGTCTTCGGGATGTATTCGGCTGTCTCGAGCTCGCTGACAACGGCGCAAACCGGCTCGACACTCCTCGGCGACGGCGTGAAGAAGCTGAAGTGGGGCGGTGACCTGATCGTCGCCCCTCTGCCGTGGCTCGGATTCGGGGTGCGCGCCGACTACATCCAGCCGACGAACATCGCGGGCGCGGACCAAACATTCACCGTCGTGTCGCCGAAGATCATCTTTCACACGAAGTGGGTGACGCACGAGGAGATTACCCTCTGGTATTCGCACTACACCTACCAGAGCGCCGTCCTCCCGCAGCCGCCGAACGGCGTGGTCAACCCCAACGCCACCGGCGTGTCCGGCCCCTTCCCGCCCGACGCCAACGTGGTCGGGCTCAAGGGCACGTTCTGGTGGTGAGCGATCGCGCCGCGGCGGGCCCAGGTCAGAAGATGTAGATCGACGTGTAGTTGACCCCGGCGTCGTCGGCAGTGAAGTTCCAGTACACGAAGCCGTCGGGGCCCGCTTGAGGGGCGACCGGAAGCGACGAGTACTGAGATGCGTCGATGGGGGCGCTGGTGCCCGCGGAGCTCGTCAAGGTCAGCGTGCGCCCCTGCTCGTTCGAGAGACCCCAGCCCTGATGGACGCTCCCCATCAGCTCGACGCATACGGGGCCGGTCGTGTTGAAGTTGCCGCTGTTGGCGGTGTACGCACCGGCGGCGGGCATCAGGACGATCACGGTCGCGCCCATGGCGCAGCCTGCACCCACGCCGACGTCCGGAGGAGGACCCCCCGTATCCACGACGGTGGACGTCTCCGGCGTTCCGGAGTCTTGATTCATCACCGTCCCGGTGTCCTCTGGAGGCGGCGTCGTCGGGCCGTCGGTGCCGACGGACGGCGACTCGTCCGCGAGCATCGCATCGCCCGTGCTCAGGGCGTCGTCGCCGACGATGGATCCGTCGGGTGTACCCATCGACTGCGTCGTGACGCCGCCCTCGACCTTGAGAGGGTCGCCGGCGTCCGCCGCACACGCAGCAGCATACGCGCCGACAATCAGCGACAGCGCCGTCACGCGAGTCCTCGACGAATCGCGCTTCGCTCGACGATCGACGACTCTCGCCATCACACGCATGTAGTCGCAGAAATACCAATCAACGGCTCGCCTTCGTGCGAAAATTTCCGTTCCCATCACGAATAGGTGAACCTCGCCGAACCAGAGCGGCGACTTTAGGAGACGGGAGCCCACGGTGATCCGAAGCGTTCGACGCGTCCCTCTCTCGATGGTGATCGTCGCCGCGACGGCGACGATGTCGCTCTTCGGCCGCACCGCCGCGGCCGCACCGAAGGACGCGGCCGCGCTCAAGGCTCGCGAGCAGGCCATCTACACGGACTACCTGGGGACCAACTTCGCCGCCGCGGAGAACAAGCTCGCGCAGGCGATCGCCATGTGCGGCGACGGCACCGACTGCGAGCCCAAGGTGCGTGCGCGCCTTCAGTGCGATCTCGGCGCGGTGTTCTTCAGCGATCAGAAGCCCGACGACGCGAAGGCCCACTTCCTCCTCGCGCTCAAGGAGGACCCGAACGTCGCGGTCGACAAGGACCTCTCGTCACCGGAGCTCCAGCGTCTCTTCGCGTCCACCAAGAACGCCGGAGCGCCCGCGGCGGCGGCAGCCCCTGCTGCGCCACCGGCGACGACCGCCGAGGACCTCACCGTCACGGCCCCACCCGCGCAAGCCGTGCTCACTCCGGTGCCGATCGGCGTCGAGATCCCGCCCGGGGTCGACGCGGTCAAGGTCAACGTTCGATTCAAGGCGTTCGGAGTCGAGCAGTGGAAGACCGCCACGCTGAGGAAGATGGGAGCCCGGTGGGGCGGAGAGATCTCGTGCGCCGACGTCGGCGACTCGCTCGGCGATCTGAAGTTCTTCGTCCAAGCGACGGACGAAAACGGCGACCTCGTCGCGACGAGCGGCCGCCTCGTGGCGCCCCACGTCGTGCACATCGTCGCCCAGATCGACGGGGAGCCGCCGCACCTGCCGGACCAGCCGCCGCCGGCTCGGTGCACGCAGAGGACGGACTGCCCCCCGGGCTTTCCCGGGTGCCACAACGAGTCGGCCAAGATCGCCTGCGTGTCCGACGACGAGTGCGCGTCGCAGCAGTGCAACGGCGGTTTCTGCGAAGAGGCCGCGCCTGCGGAGCTCCCCGACGCCCCCTTCAAGGAAAACTGGATCACCCTCGCGTTTCAGGCCGACCTCCTGATGCTGCCCGCCGCCAGCGACGCCTGCAAAGGGGGCACGGGCTACACCTGCTTCAGCAGCGGAGGCACGTACTATCCCGGCATCCCGCTCACGGGGGCCGACGACGTCGTCTCCGGCGGTCTGGCTCCGGCGACGATGCGCATCCTCGCCGGCTACGACCGCACGATGGGGCAGAACATCATGGTCGGGGGCCGAGTGGGGTTCGCGTTCAACGGGGGTCCGCAGCGGCCGGGCGGGCAGAGCTTCTTCCCTGTCACGGTGGAAGCGCGCGGGTCGTACTGGTTCGGCCATGACCCCCTCGGGCGATCGGGCTTCCGCTTCTTCGCGCTCGTCGGAGCCGGAGCAGAGGAGGTCGACGCCAGCGTGCCTGTCGACATCTATGCCTCGGCGTCGGCGTATCAGGCCAAGCAATCGCAGGACTTCAACGCGTGGAAGAAGACGGGGCTCGGCTTCGTCGAGCTCGGACCGGGCGTGATGTACGCATTCACCCCCAACACGGGCATCCTCCTCGAGGCAAAGGCGACGCTGATGTTCCCCACCTCGGCGTTCGGCGCCTCCGCGCAGATCGGCTACGTCATCGGACTGTAGGTGCGGGTGCTACGTCCGGTCCGGTACGAATTGGTGATCCTCTCGAAACCGACCGGACATGGACGGGCATGCAGACCCTTCCGCAGCTGGAGCCTCGGCCGTTCCTTCGACCCCTTCTCCCCGTCCCCCTGGCTCCAGACGACGCAAGCGAGGCGCTGCCCGCGATGTCGGGCATGTACGCGACGCTCGCCCTCGCCAGTCAGCCTGCGAACGAGACCTGGGCGGAGCGCCCCGCGGAATCCGTCCGCGAACCACCGCAGTCGGGGGTGTGGATTTCGCCCGCAGCACGCGATGGAGGTGCCGAGGACGCAGCGCTCGTGAGGGCGGCCTGGGCCGGCGATCGTCGCGCCCACGTCGCCATCTGGCGAAAGTACACCGTCCTCGTGAGGTCCAAGATCGGCCGCTCGATCGGCGGGCAGGACGTGGAGGACCACGTCCAGGAGGTCTTCCTCCGTCTCTTCGAGTACCTCTCCCAGCTTCGCGACCCGACGGCGCTCCGAAGCTTCATCATCGGCATCACGCTTCGCGTCGCCGGCACCGAGCTTCGACGCCGCCGCTGTCGCTGGTGGCTGAGCCTCACCCCGACCGGTGAGCTTCCCGATCCCCAGCCCTGGGCGGACGACGGAAGCGACATGCGCGAAGTGCTGGGCGGGCTTCTTTCGGTGTTGGGCAAGCTCACTCCCCACAGCAGCCGGGTATTCGAGCTCCGTTACATCGAGGAGAAGGAGCTCGCGGACGTGGCGAAGACGATGAACATCTCGCTGGCGACCGCGAAGCGGCACCTTGCCCGCGCCTCGGCACGGGTGTTCGCGATGGCCGAGCGCGAGCCCGCCCTCGCGGGCTTCCTGCAGGCGGCAGGGGGCTCGAGAGAGACGGTCGCGGAAGCCTGAGCCTAGAGTTGTGGGTTCGCGTTCTGAACGAGCTGCAGGAAATACGACGTGAACCACGCGCCGGCGTGCGGCGCTCCGGGTGCACTGTCGGGAGTGCTGCAGGCCGCGTCGTATCCTGGCGTGGACGGCTCCGAAGCGCCGTCGGACTCCCCGGGCGGCTTCACCCAGAAGTACGCGTCGACTCCGGGTGCCGGCGACGCCCGCGGGCGTTCGCCCAGCCCTGCGCCCTTCGCGTTGCACCAGACGCCCCACTTCGCCCGGATCCCCCCGCGGCCGTCGCGACTCGTGTCGATGACGAAACCCTTGCCGGTGATGCCGACCTCGGCGAGCGAGCTCGCGAGCTTCCCGACGTACGTCAGCTCGTCCGGGCAGGGGTCCGAGGGCTCGAGCCGCTTTCCGTCGCCGTCGGCGAGCGTGTTGAAGTTGGAGACGTTCGTCGTGAACCCGCGGATCATGGCGGGGCCGCCCGCCTCGTCGAGGACTTCCTTGAAGATGCGCGAGATCTTGGCCCGGTTCGCGTCCCATCCGAGCCAGCCCGCGTGCGCCGCGTCGAGGTACAAGGAGACGTGGGGCATCGCGAGCGTGCGCACGGCGTACGCGATCGAGTGGCGGTAGGCCTGCTCCGCGGCGGCACACTTGGGGGAGCCGAGGTTCGTCGCCACGTTCGCGAGGGAGTCCGGCTCGAGGAGGACCACGATGCGCTGCGACGGATGCTGACGGAACTGAGCCGCGATGGGATCGATGAAGTCGCTCTTGTATCGCGCCTCGCCGGCGCCGAGAGGCAGCTCTCCGCTGGAGGCCGTGGCGCCGCAGTCGCGCCCGGGCATGTCGTAGAGCACGAAGACCGTCACGACGGGCTCGGCTCCCTGTTTTTGCACGGCCAGGGCCTCGTCGAGGTACCGGGACGCTTCGTGGGCCGTCGCGATCGAGTTGAGCCAGACGGCCGTGGGGAACCCCTCGACCTTGCGAAGGAGCTCGGCCTGCGCGGGGGCCGCGGCGATCGTCGCCTCGACCTTCGCGGCGTACTCGGGGTTCACGTAGAACCGAGCCCCCGCGAAGGGGTTCTCGCGCGCCGCTTGAGGGGCGGACGGCGCTGTGCCGGTTCCCGACGTCTGCGAGGCTCCCCCGCATGCGACGGTGAGCGCGATCCCGACAAGCCCGAGCGATGCGTTTCGCTGTTTCATGTCGCTCCACAGGTGGGATGGGGCCCGACCGGGCAGCTCATGATTCACGAATCGACGACGGGTGACCCTTGCCGAAGCCGTCGAGCAACAACACTCGAGCTCGAGACCAACACCAGGGTAAGCCCATGACATCCGGTAGAAAATTACAGTTGGCTCTCCCGATGTCGATCCTCGTCGCGTGCGGGGGCGCGGGGCGCGGCGGCTTTCAAGGCCCCGGGTACGACGCGAGCAACGGTTCGGACGACGGTTCGCAAGTCCAGACCCTCGGGCCCGACGGCGCGCCGTCCAATCCCGACGACTCCGGGAGCTCTTCCGGCACCGGATCGGCATCGACCAGCAGCTCGGGGAGCTCGAGCGGCGGGTCGGCGAGCGGCAGCAGCGGTGGGACGACGGGAAGCAGCGCGAGCAGCAGTGGCGCCAAGAGCAGCTCGGCCAGTAGCAGTGGCTCGAGCGGCGGCGCAAGCAGCTCGAGCAGCAGTAGCGGCAGCAGCAGCGGCAGTAGCGCCAGCAGCAGCAGTGGCGGCACGAGCAGCGGCCTGTGCACGTACGGCACGCAGACCAACGGGACAGGGTCGTTCACTTGGTATTACTTCGGCCAGGGGACGAGCCAGCAGAACGGGTACTACCTCACGGCGTGCGGCTACCAGGGAACCGAATCGGGGATGATCGACACCGTCCAGAACATCGCCAACACGAGCCCTGCCAGCGACACGTATTTCGCGGCAATCCCCGGCATATCCGGGTTCAGCACGGTCAACGATTGCGGCGCCTGCATCGAGATCACCAACGGCGGGACCTCGATCGTCGCCACCGTCATCGACGAGTGCCCCACCGACAATGGCGAGAACTCGGCGTGCGCGCTGTCCAACGGGCAGCCCAATCCCGCCCATCTCGATCTCAGCTACGGAGCCTGGCAGGCGCTCAACTACTCCAGCGGGGACCCGACGGGGACCACGTGGAAGTTCGTCTCCTGCCCGGTCACCGGCAACATCACGACGCGCCTCAAGAGCGGCAACGCCGACCAGGTCTACATCGAGAATACGACGCTCCCCATCGTGTCATTGACGTACAACGGCCAGGCGGGGACCCACCTCTCCTACGGCGCGTGGCAGCTCCCCGGCGGGGCCAACGCCGCCGGTGCGACGGTGACGCTGACGGACGTCGAGGGCCACATGGTCACGGTCACGATCCCCGGAGGCGGCGGCAGCACGAGCCAGCAGTTCCCCGACCGGTGCCCCTGACAGAACCGTGAGCCGCGTGTGTGAGCGCGGGCATACTAACGGCCTATGAGATCCGGCAGGCGGGCGACCTCCCCCCTCGTGTGCATGGCGGTCGCAACCGCCTGGGTCGCATGCGCAGACCCGCAAGTGGCCGGACCGGGCGCCGTCAACCCCGCGGGAGCGCCCGCGCCGATGACGGGCACGGCGGGCGCCGCACCGAAGCCGATCGATCCCGCGGCCGCTCCACCTCGTCCCTTCACCGCGTACGAGAAGACGACGGGCAACGAGTACTCCGACCGCTTCATCGCGATGTGGAACGACATCCACAACCCGAAGAACGGCTATTTCAGCCCGAAAGGCATCCCCTACCACGCCGTCGAGACACTTCTTTGCGAGGCACCGGACTTCGGGCACGAGACGACCTCCGAGGCGTACAGCTACTGGATCTGGCTCGAGGCCCTGTACGGCCGGATAACGAAAGACTGGTCGTACCTGTCGGATGCATGGGCGAACGCCGAGGCGAACATCATCCCCGGCTCCGCGGACCAGCCGACCGCATCGTCGTACACCCCGACCAAGCCCGCGTCGTACGTGCCGGAACTCCCCCAGCTGACTCAGTACCCGCCGGCCCTGCAGATGGAAGTGCCCGTGGGCCAGGATCCGCTCGCGACCGAGCTGCAAGCGACCTACGGAAACGCCGAAGTGTACGCGATGCACTGGCTCATCGACGTCGACAACTGGTACGGATTCGGGCGTCGCAGCGACGGCAAGACAGCCCCCGCGTTCATCAACACCTTCCAGCGGGGGCCGGAGGAATCCGTCTTCGAGACGATCGCGCAGCCCTCGTGGGACGAGATGAAGTGGGGCGGAGCGCACGGCTTCCTCGACCTCTTCGTCAAGGACTCGGGGACACCTCAGTGGCGCTATTCGGTCGCCCCCGACGCCGACGCGCGCGCCGTGCAAGCGGTGTACTGGGCGAAGCGGTGGGCGGACGAGAGCGGCGGCGGCGCCGCCGTGACCGGCGTGGTCGACAAGGCCGCGAAGCTCGGCGACTTCTTGCGGTACTCGCTGTTCGACAAATACTTCAAGCCGCTCGGATGCCGTAGCGTCGACCGCGCCGGCGCCAGCAACCGCGGCGCCGAGCACTACCTCCTGTCCTGGTACTACGCGTGGGGAGGGTCCGTCCCGTCGGGCGGCAGCTGGGCGTGGCGCATCGGTTCGAGCGCCAGTCACCAGGGCTACCAGAACCCGATGGCCGCCTACGCCCTCAGCAGCGTCAAGGAGATGCGCCCGCGATCACCCTCCGCGTGGGGCGACTGGGCGCGGAGCGTGGGACGGCAGCTCGAGTTCTACCGCTGGCTCCAGTCGAAGGAGGGCGCCATCGCGGGCGGAGCCACCAACTCGTGGGGCGGCAGCTACGGCACCCCGCCGGCGGGGACTCCGACGTTCTACAACATGGCGTTCGACCCGGCGCCGGTGTTCCACGATCCGCCGAGCAACGAGTGGTTCGGCTTCCAGGTCTGGTCGCTCGAGCGCGTCGCCGAGTACTACTACGTGACGGCCGACAAGCGGGCGGAGACCATTCTCTCGAAGTGGGTCGGGTGGGCGCTGAAGAACACGAGCCTCACCCGCGACACCTACTCCATACCCTCGACGCTTCAGTGGAGCGGGCAGCCGTCGCTCTCGTGGGACGACAAGACCCAGGGCTTCGACGGCAAGGACGCGGCCTTCAACGCGGGCCTCCACGTCACGGTGAGCGGCTCCGGCGACGACGTGGGCTCGGCGGCGTCGTACGCCAAACTCCTCACGTTCTGGTCGGCCCGCTCGGGCGATCAGGCGGCGCGCACGATGGCCAAGGAGATCCTCGACCGCATGTGGAAGAAGTACCGTGACGCAAAGGGCGTCGCGCAGTCCGAAGTGCGAAAGGACTACAAGCGCTTCGTGGACCATGTCTTCGTGCCCGCGGGATGGAAGGGCACGATGCCGGACGGGGATCCCATCGACGGCTCGTCGACCTTCCTCAGCATTCGCAGCCGACTCAAGGCCGACCCGGACTGGTCTCGCGTCGACGCGTACCTCCGCGGGGGTCCGCCTCCGAGCTTCGTCTACCATCGCTTCTGGGCGCAGTCCGAGATCGCCACGGCCAACGCCACGTACGGATGGCTCTTCCCGAACGCGGCAAAGCCATGACACGACGAGAAGGAGAGTCGATGAGATTTGACCTTGGTTGGGTTGCGGGTGCGGTCTTTCTGGCGGCGGGGGCCTGCGGTGGCGAGAGCGCATCGACCGGAGGCGCCGCCGGTCCGCCGTCGCCGGGGCCGATGACCGTCCCCGACAAGGACTGCCCGCAGGAGTTCGTGGTCGACGACACCGAGGACAACAACAACCAGGTGCTCATCCAGAAGGGCCGAAACGGCTACTGGTACACGTTCGTCGACAAGGCCGGATCGACCATCACGCCACCGTCGCAGGGCACGTTCCTGATGTCGCCCGGCGGCGCAAACGGCTCGCAGCACGCCGCCCGCATGATGGGCAAGATGGCCGGCGCCGGAGCGCCGCTCTTCGCGGGCATGGGCTTCAGCTTCACGGACCCGAAGAGCCCATACGACGCGACGGCGTTCACCGGCGTCTCGTTCTTCGCCAAGGTCGGCCCGGGGTCGACGGCCGACATCCGCCTCAAGGTCCCCGACACGAACACGGATCCCGCAGGGAAAGTCTGCACCGAGTGCTTCAACGACTTCGGCGCGGATTTGACGCTGACCGACCAGTGGAAGAGGTACACGGTCCCCTTCGCGACGATGAAGCAGATGGAGGGCTGGGGCGCCCCTCACCCGGCGTCGGTCGACAAGTCCAAGCTCTTCGGCCTTCAGTGGCAGGTCACGCAGACCGGAGTGAGCTATGACGTCTGGGTCGACAACGTCCAGTTCACCGGGTGTCCGTGACGGGGGACAATCCCTACCGAGCTTCCGAACGCACGCCGAGTGCGAAGCGCATCCCTCACCCCTTGTCATGGGTCCCGACGGCGTACCTCGCCGAAGGCGTCCCGTTCGCGATGGTCATCTGGGTCGCCGGGACCATGTTCAAGGACCTGGGCCACTCCGACAGCGAGATCACCGTCAGCACCGCGAGCATCGGGATCGCCTGGTCCCTCAAGCCCTTCTGGGCGCCGCTCCTCGACGTCTTTCGCACGAAGAAGTTCTGGGTCCTCGCCATGGAGCTGGCGATGGCGGCCCTGCTCGGTCTGGCGGCGCTGTCGCTTCG
Source organism: uncultured delta proteobacterium (assembly GCA_963847465.1). Classification (GTDB taxonomy): domain Bacteria; phylum Myxococcota_A; class Polyangia; order Polyangiales; family Polyangiaceae; genus Palsa-1150. The sequence goes on from CAWKAF010000062.1 coordinate 509,189, forward strand.
CCTGCCGAGCTACTTCCACGTGGTGACCCTCATCCTGTGGGTCCTCGCGTTCGCGTCGGCGACGCAGGACATCTGCGTGGACGGCGTCTACATCACGTCGCTCGACAAGACCCAGCAAGCGACGTGGATCGGCGTCCAGGGCATGTGCTGGAACGTGGGCCGCATCTTCGCGACGGCTGCCGTCGTGTGGTTCGCCGGGGCCCTCAAGAGCGGAGGGCGCGATGCACGCACGGCCTGGGCGCTGGCGCTCGGGCTCAGCGCCGCCGCGATGGCCACGATCGGGCTCTACCACTACTTCTTCCTGCCGACCGGCACCGTGCCCACGCGACCCAAGGACATGGCGGAGATCACCGCGACGTTCTGGGAGTCGGTCAAAGCGTTCTTCCAGAAGAAATCCATCCTTGGAATGCTCGTCTTCGTCTTTCTCTACCGGACGGGCGAGGGGTTTCTGCTCGTGGAGGCGCCGCTCTTCATGCAGGCGCGCGTCGACGCGGGGGGCCTCGGGCTCACGCTCGGGCAGAAGGCGTTCGTCGACGGGACGGTCAGCACCGGCGTGAGCGTCGTCGCCGGACTACTCGGCGGCGCGTTCGTGTCGAGGTTCGGGCTCAAGCGAACGCTCGTCTTCTTGGCCATATGCCTGAACGTGCCGCACCTCTGTTACGTATTCCTGAGCCAGGCCGTCTCTCCGGGCGCGCCGCTGTCGTTGCACACGATCCAGATTCTCGTGAGCATCGAGAAGTTCGGTTACAGCTTCGGATTCGTCGGCAACATGCTTTACATGATGCAGCAGATCGCGCCCGGCAAATACAAGATGACGCACTACGCGTTCGCGACGTCGCTCATGAACCTCGTCCTCGTGCCGACGCAGATGGTCAGCGGGCCCCTCGCCGACAGGCTCGGGTACAGGCACTTCTTCCTGGTCGTGGTGGTCGTCTCCATCCCGAGCATCATCGCCGCCTGGCGCGCGCCCTTCCCCAACACTCCGGACACGGACAGCGACGCTCGCGACCCCGGGGGAGGCAACGAGAAACAGCCAGCGACCGCGGCGGCGGCGTAGCTGCGCGGTTAGCCTGCTCCACCCGAAAGGGAGATTAGCACCGAGCTCACCCTCCTGCGTCCTTCGCCGTCGCGTACGGGTGGTCGTCGCCACGGAGGTCCGCGGACGAAGTAAGCTTGGGGCGTGAAGGCGAGACTGGGCGCCGTGGTGGTGATGCTCCTCCTCGGCGCGCTCGTCGCGGCTGGGCTCTTCCTGTACGAGAACGCTACAGAGAAGGACCGGCAGATCGCAGAGCAGAAGCGTGTCATCGCGGCCCTCGAGCTGCGTCTGGACCGAAGCTGGGCGGAGGAGCTCGTCGCGGACGTTCGCGTGGACGCGATCACAAAGGACCCCGACGGCGGCCAGCCCGAGATGACGCTCACATTCGCTCAGTACGCGCCCGGCACCGAGACGCCGGCCCTGCGAAAGACGATGACTCTGCCTGGTGAGGAGTTCTACATCGATGCCCTCGTCGTCGAGTTCCAGCGCAAGCTGGTCGAGGAAGGTGACGGCCTACGAGGCAAGAGCCTCTTGTTCTTCCGCCGCGCGTTCGGAAGCCGGCAGAAACCCGTCGACGGCGTGCCGCTCTACCGCGCGGGGGGCGCGATGGGTGTCTCCGAGGACATTCCCGATGGCCTCCGCGTGGATACGGATCCAAGCGAGTACGAGAGGCAGGTCTGGGCTCGCTTCTGGACCTACGCGAACGATCCGGGACGGGCGGCGGAGGCGGGCATCCGGGTGGCGCAAGGAGAGGCAGTCCACACGCGAGCCGTGCGAGGCCAGGTCTACAAAGTGACGCTGAGCGCCGCACACGGTCTGAGCCTCGTACCGCGGTTGCCAGGCGCCATGGTGGGGGAGCCCGACGCGACGGTCCCGTGACCGCGACGGATGCGAAGCACTGGGGGACGGCGGCGGACGGCGCTATATTCCAAATCCACTTATGGCCCTGTCGCTCGAACAACCGGCAAACGGTACGGTCGTTCCGCTCAGCCGTCGGGAGTTCGACGAGCTCACGAGCCGCGGCGTGCTGGATGACGCGCGGGTCGAGCTACTCTACGGTCGCGTCGTCAGCATGAGTCCGCAGGGAGGCACCCACAGCTACGGCGTGACGGAGCTCGCGCGTGCGCTCGTCCCTGCCGTCGGCAGGAAGGGGCGCGTCCGCATCCAGATGCCGCTGGCGGTGTCCGACTCTTCGGAGCCGGAGCCCGACATCGCGATCGTGCCACCGGGCGACTACCTGGACGACCATCCGACCACCGCATGGCTCGTCATCGAGGTGGCCGACTCGTCGCTCGAATCGCGATCGCGCCAAGGCCAAGGTGTACGCAGCGGCAGGCGTGCTCGAGTACTGGATCGTGAACTTGGTCGAAGGGGTCTTCGAGGTCCATTCCGGACCGTCGGGTGAGGCCTACGCGCGGGTCACGCGGCACGGTCGGGGGGCGAGGCTTCGTGTGCCGCAGTTTGCCGACCTTGAAGTCGCCGTGAGCGACGTGCTGCCGCCGGAACGGTGATCCAGTAGCCCCCGCCCGCCCGAGCGACCTTGGGCGCCTTTGCCGGTGCCGCCGAACGGTGGGACACTTCCACTTCGCACGGGAGGGCACGATGGGCCGTTTGCTTCATTTGCGAGTCGTTTCCGCCACGGCCATCGCGTGCGCGGCCTGCGGGAGCTCCGCAGAGACCCGGGACGCCCAGCCCGCCGAGGACGCCGGCGGGTCCGAGGATGCCGCAGCCGTCGTCGGATCCGACGGCTCGTCGAGCTGTGATGGCTGCAGCCGCGGCGCGGGCGACGGCGGCGGCGTCTCCGCCGTGGATTCCGGCTCGGACGCGGCCGCTGGCAGTGCGCCGACGGTCAGCGTACTCACGTACCACAACGACGTCGCCAGGACGGGGCAGTACCAAACCGAGACAGTCCTCACTCCGTCCGACGTCAATGCGAGCACGTTCGGAAAGAAGTTCGCGCAGCCGGTCGATGGTTACGTGTACGCGCAGCCGCTGTTCGTCCCCGCGCTGACGATCGGCGGCGCCACGCACGACGTCGTGTTCGTCGTCACGGAGGGCAACAGCATCTACGCGTTCGACGCGAACGCCTCCGGGCCCGTGCTCTGGCACACGAACGTCGGCACGTCCCTGTCTTGCTCGGACCTCGACGACTGCGGCGATCTCGTCCCTGGCGCCGGCATCACGGGCACGCCCGTCATCGATCCTTCCACCCAGACGATGTATCTCGTCGCGCTTACGAAGGATTCGATGGGCGACCACCATCGCCTCCACGCGATCGACCTCATTACCGGAGCCGACAAGCTCGGCGGCCCCGTCGACGTATCACCGACCGCGCAGGGCACCGGCGCCAACAGCATGAACGGGACGGTGCAGTTCGATCCCGGGACCCACTACCAGAGGTGCGCACTGGCCCTCATCGGGGACATCGTCTACATCGGCATCGGGTCGAACGCGGAATCGGACTCGGACAACCATGGCTGGGTCGTGGGGTACGGCGCCGGCAATCTCTCCTCGACGATGACCTTCTGCACGTCGCCGGACGACAACTGGAGCTCGATCTGGCAATCCGGAGGCGGCCTCTCCGCAGACTCCGCCGGCTACATCTACGCCGAGACGGCCAACGGCACCTTCGACGTAAACACGGGCGGCAAGGACTACGGCGACACTGCGCTCAAGCTCGATTCGACCGGCGGCGTCGTGGACTACTTCACTCCTTACAACCAGGCTGACCTGAGCAACGGCGACATCGACTTCGGCGCGGCCAATCCCGTGGTGCTTCCGGATCAGACCGGCCCCGTGGCACACGAGCTGCTCGCGTCGGGCAAGCCGGGCATACTCTACTTGATCAATCGAGACGACATGGGGCACTACCACAGCGGTAGTGACACCCAGATCGTCCAGTCGGTCCCCGCATTCCCCAATACGACGGGAGTCACGAACGGAATCTTCATGTCACCCGCGTACTGGAACGGGTGGATCTACGTCTCGGGCATCGGCGACAGCGTCCAGGCCTTCGCCTTGAGCGCCGGGCGGCTGTCCACATCGCCCGCGTCCCAGACGACCGAGCAGTTCTCCTGGCCAGGCGCGACGGCGAGCGTCTCGTCGAACGGATCGACGGCGGGGATCCTTTGGGTGCTCGACGGGAAGGCGGGCGTACTCCACGCGTACGACGCCACGAACCTGGCCTCCGAGCTGTACAACACGACCCAGGCAACCGGCGGGCGGGACACGCCCGGGCACCCAGTCAAGTTCGCGGTCCCCACCGTGGCCAAGGGCCACGTGTACGTCGGGACACAGACCGAGCTTGACGTGTACGGGCCTCTGCCCTGAGCGAGCTTCGATGGAGCTACGCTGCCGAGAACGCGATGAACGTCGGCAAGGAGCTCCCGATGGCTCTCCTCTCGTTCGCCCTGGGCTGCGGCAACGCCGGCTCGAACAGGGCAATCGGGAGTGGCGACGCCGGGGTGAACGATTCGATGCCGTCGTCGGAAGGCGGGTCGGGGGGCGAGAGCGGTTTGAACGACGGCGTGGAGAGCGGCACGTGCTCCGCAGGCCAAGCTGCGATCACCCTCGCCTCCGGGCAAGCGACCCCCATGGGCATCGCCGTGGATGCCACAAGCGTCTACTGGACCAACATCGCGGGCGGCAGTGCCCCCAACGGCACCGTGATGAAGGCGGATCTGAACGGCGGCCCGCCGACCACGCTCGCCTCGGGGTGCGATGTCCCCTACGCCATCGCGGTGGACTCCACGAGCGCCTACTGGACGAACAGCACCGACGATGGCTCGGTGATGAAGGTGCCGCTCGCGGGCGGACCCAGCATTACGCTCGCTTCAGCGCAGACGGAAGCCGCGGGCATCGCCGTGGACTCGACGAGCGTTTACTGGGTGAACAGCGGAAACGGTACCAACGGCACCGTAGTGAAGATCCCTATCGAGGGCGGCACGATCACCACGCTCGCCTCGGGGCAGAGCAACCCGAAAGGGATCACCGTGGACGGCGCGAGCGTCTACTGGACGAACACCTCGGGTGAGGGGGATGGCAACGGCACGGTGGTCAGGGTGCCTCTGGACGGCGGCACGACGACGACGCTCGCCTCGGTGCCGCCGAGCGACCCCTACGGGTCTGTGCTCGGTGGCCGCGTTGCCGTAGACGGCACGAGCGCCTACTGGACGGGCGGGACGGACGGCAGCAGCGTGATGAAGGTCCCGCTGGGCGGCGGCACAGCCACCACGCTTGCCTCGGGTCAGAGCTACCCCTTCGGAGTCGCCGCCGACGCCACGAGCGTTTACTGGACAGACCAGGGTCCGACGGCCGCCTTCCCAGGGGGATTCCCGTCGCCGCCGCCTCCCGCCCACGCAGGGACCGTGATGAAGGTGGCCCTGGGGGGCGGCTCCGCCTCCACGCTCGCCTGCGGGCAGAGCGACCCCTCCAGCATCGCTGTCGACGCCACGAGCGTCTACTGGACGAACCCCATCAGCGGCACAGTGATGAAACTGCCGAAGTGACCGGCGCCGTACGGGACGCCTCCTCCGCAGAGCGCGCTCATCCGTCCGCTTCTATTGGATTGATACCGAGCGCTTGCGTGTTTGCTTGGCGATCGATTTTTGCTGCGCCGTGCGGAGACCTGACGACGTCTATCGCGCCGGTGGAGGATCGACCTCCATGCGGCGCATGGCCGTCTCAAGACGCAGGAGCGTTCATGCTCGTCTCGAATCGAAGGTCCATTCTGACACTTGGAGCCGCAGGTCTGTTCGTCCTCGCATCCTCATGCGGTTCGAAATCGGGCGGCGGCTTCCAGGAGACGAACGGCAGCAGCGGAAGTGGTGGCTACAACCCCGGTGCGGCCGGCCCCGGCGGCGGCGGATTGGACGGCGACGATACCGACGCGTCGACCGGCGGAGCCGCGAGCGGCGGCACGAGCAGCGGCAGCGGAGCCGCGAGCAGCAGCGGCGCAACCGGCAGCAGCGGTAGCGGCAACGGGGGTACGGGCACGAGCAGCGGAGCCACCACCAGCAGCAGCGGAGCGGGCAGCAGTGCGAGCACCAGCGGCGGGACCGTGACGATCGTGGACAGCGGGCCCGCGTGCACGGCGACTGTCTCGTCCGGAGCCGTCGCCCTCACCAGCAACTACCTGGCTGGCTCGGTCATTGGAGACGGCGGCTATGCCTACGCGTACGACGACGGAATGGGCAGCACCGCCTGCCTCGACACCACGGCGCTGTGCGGGACGGGGACGACGGCGGTCACGAACGCTTCCGGATCGATATGGGGCGCCGGGATCGGGTTCAACCTGAATCAGGCCGTTGCCACCGGAGCGGCGAGCCCGGCCGTCAATACCTATGCTGCGACCGGTACGGGGCTCACGTACGCGCTGAGCAACCTGCCGCCGCAGGGGATGCGGATCGTCATCGACGACGGCGGCACCGACTACTGCGTACCCATCGGCGCTGCCTCAGGCACCGTGAACTGGGCCTCCTTCAACACGAAGTGCTGGGACAACAGCGGGACATTCCTCAGCGGTGCCCCCGCGACGGCGACCCACATCCTGTTCCAGGTGACCGCAGACGCCGCGGCGACGCGGTTCAACCTGTGCGTCACGTCCATCACGTTTGCGACGTCGAGCGCTCCCCCGCCCGACGCCGGGAGCGGCAGCGGCGGCGACGGAACCGGGGGCTGCCAGTGGTCGGGCGGGCCGACCTCGGGCGGAGACGGAGAGCTCACCTGCTACTGGTTCGGTCAGGGCACCTCCACCGGGAGCGGATGCTCCAGCTACAAGACGTACTGCGGCTATTGCGGCACCGAGTCGGGCGGCGGCGGCGGCACGTGCCCGACGGGAATCACCGACACGGTCTCGAACATCGCGACGCCTTATTTCGCGGCCTTCCCCGTCGGTACGTTCGGCCAGGGAAAGTACTGCGGGATGTGCGTCGACGTCTCGTATCAGGGCAGGACGATCACCGCGACGGTCATCGACGAGTGCGCAACGTGCACGGACTCCGGAGGTCACATCGACCTCGGCCTCTCGGCGGCCGTGGCCCTCGGCGTGGGGCAAGGGAGCTCGACGGGCGACCCCAAGAACGGCGTCACGTGGGAATCGGTGGCGTGCCCGATTTCCGGCGACGTCGTCGCCGTCTACAACGGCTCGTCGAGCCAGATCTACTTCGAGAACGTCGCCTTCCCGGTGGCGAGCGCCAGCGCCGGCGGAGCGACGGCCACTCAACAAGACGGGTTCTGGAACTTCGGCACACTCGTGGGCGGCAAGTCCGTCACCTTGACCGACACGCTCGGCCACACGATCACGGGAACCATCCCGACCTCGAGCGGAGGGAGCATCGGCGCGCAGTTCCCGACGACGTGCAACTGACACGGCTCCCGCGCGGGGAGCCCGTCCGGGGTCCTGAGATCAGTCCTTCGTGAAGGCTTGTGACGCGGCGAGCGTGTCGAGCGACTCGCGCAGGAGCTTAATCTTGCCGTTCTCCGCCACGAGGCGTCCGGCGTAGTGCTGTCGATAGACCTTACCGGTCGCAGGCGGGCCGCCCTCCGGGGAATTGGCTGACCGGGCGCCTGACTCAATCAATGCGTCCCGGCCGTGTTCCGCATGACGCTGAGATCGAAGGTACTCAAGGGCACCTTGATGGCGCGGTAGGTTGTGTTCCCATCCGGGAAGCTGAAATCGAGGCGGTCGTTGCCGTTCACGTCGACCTCGGTGAACGCCAGATTGGGTGCGCCGCCGAGCCCCCAGCCGATGACGTGCGAACCGTCCGGGGAGATGCGGAAGCTCCCCGTCGCGGAGGAGCTGACCGTCCCTTTGTACTGCCAGGCAACGGTCGCCTGTCCCGGAGCGCCTCCGTCCGACACCATGCCGCCGTCGCATCCGGCACCGCCGCCGTCAACGCCACCGACAACGACGTCGTAGAGCACGCCGCGCGCTGGACCCGGCTTCTCCGACTCGTCGTCGAAGACGGAAATCTGCCCGCTGCCGCCGTTGCAAGCGGAAGACCATCCCGGCTGCAGGCGGGCGTCGTGCTGTCGGAAGAACGGATCGGCGACCGAGACGTAGGCGGCGTTGTCGTTGCTCGCGGTCGCGCCGCCCATCTTCCAGAGTACCCTGCCGGTCGACCATTCGATGTAGAAGATCGAGTCCATCTCGCGTGCGGACACGAGGAGGTTCCCGTTCGCCGGGTCCACGTCGATCGAGTTACAGTGGAACACATCGTAGACGGCGCCACCGTCCGGCGAGGTCGAGTCGGGGCCGAAACCGGTCAACGGCAAGGTGGAGTCCTGCGCCGGGTCGAAGTGGTCGCTCGCGAGCCAGGTGGCCACGACCGTTCCCGAAGGCTCGAACTCCACGACCGCGCAGTCCTGAATCGTCGAATCGGGCCCGAGCTGCTGCGGCGCGCCCCCGTCGACCGTGGACGCGATGCTCAACCCCGTGAGGTCGACGCCGTACGTGAACGGGTAGGAGAGGACGAGATAGTTGCCATTCTGCAGAACGCGCAACTCGTGAATATCGGTGGCGTAGCCCGCCGGCGCGATCGTGGTGGTCGACTCCGGACTGAGCTGTTGAATCTGGAAATCCTCGACCATGGTTGCGGAATACGGCACGAACGAGATACTGCCGTTCCCGACAACGTCGTCGACGTCGGCCACGCCAAGCCCGGTCGGGAGAGCATCGTACCAGACAGGGACGCCGTTGCCGTTCAGCACCATGGCGTAGCCTGCGCTCGCGGTCACCATGAGGTTGCCGACGAGGTAGTAGCCCGCGGGGGGAGAGCCGGCGTCCGGATGGGCGTTCATCTGGAGCTTCGGGAAGTCGTGCGGCAAGCACCTGACCCAATACTCCGTCATCGTGCCTCCCTCCGAGGCGACGGCGACAATCGCCTGGTTCTCGAGGACGCTGATGTGGAGGGCCTGGCTCGGGGCAGACGAGGACGGGATGGGCTGCGCCAGCGAGGCCTCTGCCCCGTCGGAGGCCGTCATCGTCACCGTCAGGTCGTTCGCACCTTCGGCGCAGCGCACGTAGTAGTCGAAGACGCTCGGCGAAAACGGGGGCACGAGCGAGATGCCGCTCGAGCCGTCGACGCCCGCCGTGATGCTCAACGTCGTGAGCATCGGCGCGCCCATGCTGCCGGCGTCACCGGCGTTACCGGCGTCGCGCGCGCTCTGCGGGGCATCTTCGCCGGGGGCGTCAACGACGGCGGCGTCGGCGCTCCCCGGGCCGCCGCCGTTCGAGGTGCTCGAACAGGCAACCGACAACGAAACGACAAGCGCCGTCACGACGGCGAGGAACATCAGTCTACGGTTCACGGGTCAGCCTCCATTCGAGTCGCGGAGTCGCGGTCCAGAAGTGGTGCTGCGCACTCGGCTTCCCCAGGACTCATGGCGCAATCGTCTGCCAGTCGTAGGGCAGCCCCTGGTACGCCTCGAGCGCGCATTGAGACGCCGCTGGTTGTCCCGTGCCGGACGAGTAGTAGCAGGTGGCGTTGACGAGCTGCCCGCCGCCGTCCTCCGAGATTGCCTCGACGCAGCAGCCGTAGAGGCCCGACGAAGGGCACGAGCCAGGGGAGCCCCCCGTGATCGGGCAAGCAAAGCCCGCCGTAGTGCCCGATGCGTAGCTGCACTGTTCACTCGTGCCGCTGCCGGAGACCGCGTAGCACGCCGTTCCCGCCTCGACGGGGGTCGTGGCGTCCTGGATGCCGCCGTCGTCGCCCGCGCCGGTGTCGGCCGTCCCTGCATCCTCGGGCGCGGGGCCGTTCACCGAGTTTCGCATGAGGGTGAGATCGAGCTGCGTGAGGGGCACCTTCAGGGCGCGGTAGCTCTCGTCGCCGTCCGTGAAATGGAACTCGAGGAGATCGTTGCCGTTGGCGTCGACCTCGGTGAAAGCAAGCTGGGGCACGTTGCCTTCGCCCCAGCCGATGATGCGCGATCCGTCGGGCAGAATGCGGAAGCTCCCCATCGCGGACGAGCTGACCGCGCCCGTGTACTGCCACGCGAACGTCGCGGTCGCTGCGTTCACGTCGTAGGTGTAGACGACGCCACGGGCCGGACCGGGCATGCCCGTCTCGTCGTCGAAGAGCGATACCTGGTTGTTGGGCAGGAAGCGCGCGTCGTGCTGTCGATAAAATGATGTCTCGGGGTCCCCCGTCACGGTCAAGTAAGTGGCCCCGTCCTTCGTGTACGGACTACCCCCCATTTTCCAGATGACCTTGCCCGTCGCCTTGGAAACCAGGAAGACGCTGTCCATGTGGCGAGCGGAGATCAGGAGGTCGCCGTCGGCGGCAACGTCGATGGCGTTGCAGTGAAACGGATCGGCGACGGATTGCGCGCCGATGGACACGGTTACCGGGTACGTCGTGTCCTTCACCGGGTCGAAGTGGTCGGTCGCCATCCATTGCCAGACGACGGCGCCGCTCGGGCTCAGTTCCTCCACGTTGCATCCGATCATGTCCTCGTCCGCGCCGAAGGACGCCAGGCCCGTGAGGTTGTTCCCCGTGGTGATCGGGTCGCTCAAGACCAGGTAGTCGCCGTTCGAGAGGAGCTGCAGCTCGTGCGCGTCGAGCGGCTCGCCCACGGGCTCGACGTAAGCGACGCCGTTGGTGACGAGGTTGTGGACCTCGTATTTCCAGGAAAAGTCCGCGAACGTCCATTGGATGTACCCGACGAACGAAACGACGTTCGGCGCGAGGCTCTCGACGTCGATGGGATCCTGTCCGTTCGAGGTCTTCGAGTACCAGACCGGGACACCGTTCCCGTCGACCACCATCGCGTAGGCAGACTCGCCCTGCACGCTGGCGGTATCCCCGAGCAAGTAGTACCCGGGCGTCGGCACGCCCGCGTCGGAGTGAGGGACCATCTCGATCTCCGGAAAATCGTAAGGCAGGCAGCGCACCCAATACTCCGCGCTCTCCGGCCCGTTCGACGCGCTCACGACGATGGCCTGGTTCTCGGTGAGCTGAAGACTCGCGGTCAGCGAGGCAGCCGCCGGTGTCGTGACCGGCTGGGTGAGCGAGACCGTCGCACCCGCTTCTGCGCTGACGGCCACGCTCAACGTGTTCCTCCCGGACGCGCACCGCACGTAGTAGTCGTGGATGTCCGGCGAGAACGGCGGCGTGAGCGCGAGCGGAGAAATGCTGATGTTCGCTGCGCCGCCGTCGACGAAGCCAACGCCGCCCCCGGGCCCCGCGGTGGACGAGGCGCGCTGTCCACACCCCAGGACGAGCACCGCGCTCACGACCACGACGGTAAGGGGCATCCGGGCGGGCGCCAGGACCCTCCAGATCTTCGCGCGGGCGGACGGGATCATCCGAGCAGTGCCCGCTCCGCGCCTCTCCAGCCCAAGGCCGAGCCATCCACCCACCGCAGGCGGGATCGTTCGCGCCAGGAGCATTTCTTACACTTTAGTAATCTTGGTTTTTCGTGGGCGGCGGCCCGACGAACCATGGTTTGCTGCCGACGAGGCTCAGAACCCGAACGACGAGCCGTCCGAGTGGACGGTGGTGCGACCATCCCCGGACACCCGGGTTCGACGTCCGGAGGTAGACTCTCGTGGAGATACCGCCTGACCGCCTGGAAGGGGACGAGGGGCGGTGCGGGGGCAAGGTCGTTCGCTGCCGAGGTACTACCTATTTTCGCTAGCGGTGCCTTTCTGCGACCCGTCTGGGGCACTATGAGCGTCGAGCAGGTGTTTCAACGTCAGTCTCTTCTTGTCGACGCATCCCGGATGCGTGCCGTTTATCGGGTCGTGCCGGCCCTTGTCGTTGTCGGCGTGCTCACCTCGATCGGCTGGGCCGGGTGCGGAGGACGTGGAAGCGGAAGCGGTTTCGGATCGGGATCAAGCAGCGGCGGCGACGGCGGGAACAGCGGGAGCGAGGACGGCAGCCTTATCTTTGGCCAAGGCGAAGACGGCGGCAGCAGCGGCGGAAACAGCCAGCCGTACATGTTCGCCACCGACGGCGGCATCGTCGCCGTCGGCTCGTGCCCAGGCGGCGGATCGACGACGATCAGCGGCAAGATCTACGACCCCGCGGCGAAGGACCCGCTCTACGGCGCGGTCGCCTACGTGCCAAGCAAGCCCGTCTCGGCGCTCACCCTTGGCGTCTCGTGCGATAGCTGCAATTCGCTTTACACCGGCTCTCCCATCGCGGCGGGGCAGACGGATGCGACGGGGCATTTCGTCATTCAGAACGCACCCTACGGGACCAACATCCCGCTCGTCATCCAACTCGGCAAGTGGCGCAAACAGGTGAAGGTGAGCACGGTCACCGCGTGCCAGGACAACCCGCAGCCGGACAAGTCGCTGACCCTGCCGGCCACCCACCTGGAGGGCGACATCCCCAACATCGCCATCTCCACAGGCGGTGCCGACACGCTCGAGTGCCTCCTGCTCCGCATGGGGGTCGCGGCGAGCGAGTACGAGCCCGGCGGCCAGGGCCCCGGGCGCATCCACATCTTCCAGGGCTCCGGGGCCGGCGGCTTCACGGCGCCGATCACGATCCCCGGGTTGAATCTCGGCAACGTCGGGGCGCCCAACACGAACCCCGCGGCCCCGTCGAGCAGCTCCGCCCTCTGGAACTCCGACGCCGACATCAACGATTTCGACATCGTGATGCTCTCGTGCGAGGGAAGCCCAACAGCCAACATGGATCAGCAGGTGCTCTTTGACTACGCGAAAGCCGGCGGCCGGGTGTTCGCGTCGCACTTTCACTACGCCTGGTTCAATACCGGACCCTTCGGAACGTCCACGCCCGCGCTGGCCGAGTGGACCACCGGCGGGCAAGACATCGGCAACGTCAATGCTCTCGTCGAGACCACCCTGCTCAATGGTGGAGCGTTTCCCAAGGGCGTGGCGATGAAGCAATGGCTCGGCGTCGTCGACGCCCTCGGCGTGGCAGGGGCACCCGCGGGCGAGCTGCCCATCGTGGCGGCACGCCACAACGCCAACCTGACGGCGGCCAACACGCCGTCGACGTCCTGGATCGTGCCCGACCCCAGCGCCAATCAGTCTACGGGCACGACACAGTACTTCTCCTTCAATACGCCCCTTGGCATGTCGACGGAGACGCAATGCGGCCGCGTCGTGTACAGCGATCTGCATGTCGGCGGAGCGTCATCCGACAACCCGTCGATGCCCGTCCCGGAGGAGTGCTCGACGGCGGATCTCTCTCCTCAAGAAAAAGCGCTCGAGTTCATGCTCTTCGACCTGTCGGCATGCGTAGTGCCCGACAATGCGCCGCCGGCGCAGGTCATGATCGTGCCGCAGTGACCTCCCGGCGGGATGGCCTGTCTGCGTCTCGGCGCCGCCTTCGAGCGAAAAGGCCAGATACGTCGGCCGCCTCCACTGCGACCCGGTAGGGCTCCCCCGGCAGCTTGCCTACGGGTCGAACTCCTCCGTCTTGCCGGGGAGCGCCTCGCTCGGAGGCGCGTACCGCTCCCATCCCTCTGCGCCCTCGACCAGCCATGCCCAGTCGCGTCGCATCGACTGCACTGCGCGCTCCGAGAGGGCGTGCACCTGCGTCGGCGCGATGTTGAGCCGCGCGTGCGCTCTCTCCCGCGCCACCTTTCGAGCGGCAGCGCGCATCGAGGGCTCGCAGCCGCTCGTCGTGCATAGGAAAAGCGCACGCTTGCCGCCGCCCGTGACCCATTCGCTCGCGAACGCGAGCGCGGCTCGTGGATCGTGGGCCGAGTCGCCGACCACGATACGGCGGTAGGTCTGCGGATCGCGACGCGCGACGAGCGCGACCTGGTTGCCACCCATCGAAAGGCCCGCGAGCACCAAGGATCGCGTGTCCTCGACCGACGAGCCGAAGGTCTTCTTCGTCGCCGCGACGGCGCGAGCGATGCGCTGGCTCGTATCGGAAGGGTTTCTCCATCCGAGCCGCGATTCGTTCCCGCCCCAGCCACGCGGGCAGATCACGAAGGGGTACGCCTCCGTGATGGCGCGCCACGCGGAACACGCGCGCTCGGGCTTCTCGCTTCCGCCGTGGAGCGCGATCAGGATCGGCCGCGGCTCGCGCGCGCCGAGGGGCACGGAGACGACGCCGACCTTGTCCTTGCCATCGAGCAGCTCGAGCTGCTCGGGAAACCCGCCGTGCCGCGCGTTCTCGCCAGCGTCCCCGGCGGCGCCTGCATCAGGCCCATCTTGCACGTCACTCCCGTCGCTCGCATGGCTCGCATCGCTGACGACGAGCGGCGGCGGCGCCCAATCGCCGAGCGGTGTCGCCCGTTCGGCCGGCGCGTGAGGAGCACACGCAACCGCGAAGAGCGCGAGTCCGACCGTCGAGGGCCGCGAACGCAGGTTGGTGCCAAGTGAGTGGTCTGCTTCGTCGTCGCAGGAATTATCGCCGCAGTGCGCCGATAGAAAGGATGGCTTGCAAGTTTGGCTTCCCATTGGGTCATCTTCGTAGCAGGATTCAACGCACGGCTCGAGTCCGAGGTCGAGCAGCGCGAGGGCAAATCCATGACGACGAGCAAGATCCAACTGACAACACCGGACGGGCCGTGCACGACGGAGGTCGCGACACCAAAAGGCGGCGGACCGTGGCCCGCCGTTGTCGTCTTCTTCGACGCGGCTGGCTTGCGCCCCGCTCAGACGCGCATCGCCGAGCGGATCGCCGATGGGGGCTATCTGGTGCTCCAACCGGACCTGTTCCATCGCTCGCCGCCGATATCGGAGCTTCTCGGTGGTCCCGTGACGCTCTCGGCGCTCGTGAAGGTGTTTCAAGAGCCCGAGCGGCGCGGGAAGTTCATGGCCGGCTACTACCTTCCGGCGCTCGCCTACGAGAACCTCGAGAAGACGGTCGGCGCCGTGCTCGATCACATCGCGGGGCGTCCCGACGTTCGAGGCCGCGTGGGCACGACCGGCTACTGCATGGGCGGAAACGCGAGCGTCCGCGCGGCGACGATCTTCGGCGACCGGATCGCGGCGACTGCGGCCTTCCACCCGGGGGGCCTCGTGACCGACCAACCCGACAGTCCGCACATGCGAGCGAAGTCCATCAAATCGCGCGTCTACCTGGGCCCCGCGACCGGCGACCTACCGCCCGAGACCGAAACCAAGCTGCGCGCAGAGTTCGACGCCGGTCACGTCCGGTACGAGATCGAGCACTACGAAGCGAAGCACGGATACGCGGTCGACGACGCCGCGGTCTACGATCGCGCCGCCGCAGAGCGACACTACGCCGCCCTCGACAAGCTGTACCGCGAGACACTGCATGCCTGACGAGGCGCGCGACGTCGCTGACGCGCTCGAGCACGGCACCCGTTGACGGCCGACGCCACCGACGAGCGTGGGGCGAAGCTCGACCCGGCCGTCCTACGCGTGGTCGCGGTCGTCCTCCTCGGCCCGTTCATGGCGCAGGTCGACTCGACAGTCGTCAACGTCTCGCTGTCGGCCATCCGCGACGACCTTCACTCCTCGATCGAGAGCGCGCAGTGGATCGTGAGCGCGTATCTCCTCGCGCTCGCGTTGATGCTCCCGCTCAACGGGTGGCTCGTCAATCGCGTCGGCGCCAAGCGCCTCTACCTCGGCTGCTTCACCCTCTTCACGGTGACGTCGATGGGATGCGGCGCCGCACGCTCGATGCCCGCGCTGATCGGCGCGCGCGTCCTTCAAGGGATGGCCGGCGGTCTCCTCGCCCCGCTGACCCAGCTCATGATGGCGCGCGTGGCCGGCAAGCAGATGGCGCGCGTGTTCGGGTACGCCGTCGTCCCGGTCCTCGTCGCGCCGATTCTGGGCCCCGTCCTTGCCGGCGCGATCCTCAAGCAAGCCTCCTGGCCCTGGGTCTTCTACGTGAACCTGCCGATCGGGGTCTCCGCGGTGGCCGCGGCCGCGTGGCTCTTACCGCGCGACGAGCACTCCCCCAATCGTCGGCCCTTCGACCTCCTCGGGTTCCTGCTCCTCTCCCCCGGCCTCGCCGTGCTCCTCTACGGCCTCGAGCAGGCGACGCGTGGCCATGGCTTCGGACCCCTTATCGCCGGAGCAACGCTTCTGGGAGCCTTCATCGTGCATGCGCGGCGAGCGCGGTCGTCCGCGCTGATCGATCTGCAGCTGTTCGAGAGCCGCCTGTTCGCGAACGCCGCTGTGACCCAGTTCCTCTCGAACGGCATGCTCTACGCGAGCCAGTTCCTGGTCCCTCTGTACCTCATCACAGGAGCGGGACTCTCGCCGCAGCGTGTAGGTTGGCTGCTGGCCCCGCCCGGCGTCGCGATGATGTTCGTCTACCCGCTGATGGGCATCGTCACAGACCGCTTCGGGTGCCGCGCGGTCGTCGCATCCGGAGTCGCGCTAACGGTCCTCGGCACGCTGGTCTTCGTTTGGATGACACAGCACGGGCTTACGACGGCCGGTGTCGAGCTGGGCGTTCTCCTACGAAGCGCGGGGCAGGGCGCGATTGGGATCCCGACGGTCTCGGCAGCCTACGCATCGGTCCCGAAGGAAAAGCTGAGCATCGCGACGACCGCGGTGAACATCGTGCAGCGGCTCGGTGGGCCGATGGCGACGATTGTGGTCGCCATCGCCGTGAGCATCGCGGCGGCGCACGCGGTCGGCGGAAGCGCGTTCTTGCTCCCGTTCCTGGCGCTCATGTCGATCCAGGTTCTCACGCTGGGATGCGCAGTGCGCCTCCCGGCGCGAATCGGCGACGCTCGGTGATCGGTCATCGACACCGCGTAGGTCCCCTCGGCCAGTCCGCGGCAGTGGGACTCGCTCGTCTCCCACGGGTCGTCGTGCGGATGCCTCAACGCGCGCGCCGAACGATGAGCGTGCACGTGGCGAGCGCGTCGAGCCAGCGTTGAACGGGGACCAAATTGGGGCCCGTGCGGTCGTCAGAAGCCCGCGCAGTCCGGGGTGCCTGCGTCCAACCACGCCTCCCACCCATTACCCCCCATCGCCCCAGCGAAAGCACAGCCACCGCCGCCGTCGAGCGCGCACACCGACAGCCCGCCGTCGACCGTGCTGTTAAGGCCGTCGAGCGTCGGCGGCATGTTCGTGTAGGTCGCGTTGAGGTCCCCGCCGACGCTGAGGCCACTGTCCGGGGCGCAGGTGGCGGCGAAAAAAGCAATACCCACCGTTGAGGGTTCCGGACAGCGTCGGCGGGCCGCTGTCGGGGGTGCAATCGAGCGCGCCCGAAAGGTTCAGCGCGAAGGAGCCGCCCATGTCGTCCTTGCCGGCGATCTGCGCTCCCGGTGCGATCGTCAGGGAGGTGTAGCAGTCAAAATTCTCGCCGCCGCATTTGGAGACAGTCCCCGCGTCGGTCGCCACGAGCGTGATCGAGAGGGCCCCACTCCAGGTGGCGATGCCCGCCACCTTCGTATCGAAGCAGCCCTTGTAGGTGCCCGGCTGGCACTTGAAGGTCGCAGGTGGCGAGGTTCCCGCCCCCGCTTCAAAGGTGATGACCGGACCGTCGCTGGATGACGTCGTGGCGTCCTCGGGCTGGATGTTTCCGCTGCCATCGTCGCTCGGGCCCTGTACCCCCGAGTCTGGGAAGCCACTGTTTCCGTTGCTTCCACAAGCCAGCAAGAGAGGAGCGGCGCCGGCGACACCCCATAGCGACCGATTCAGGTTCGCAAGCGCTCCCATAGTTCGTCTCGCTTTAACAGGTCGCGATTCCTTTTCCATCGCAAAGTAGTTGGGTCGGATGGCCCTCATCCGTCACGGAACAGACAGCATAGACGGTCCTCGATGTTCCCCCGAGCTTCTGATCTCGAACGGATTCCCCTGCCGGCCCTGCTATCCATCGGGCCTGACACAGGGCGGCAGCGCGGGAGGCCGCAACGTCTCGGCAATCATCAAGGGCGACACCCCTCGACGTGGCGAGGGGCACTTGATCGCTTGACCGGACGGGTGACCATCGCGCCCAGACCAATCGACGAGGCGTGGGGGGCCTACCCGCCAAGCGTCGCCGGTGACCCAATGAGGTCTCGCCGGGCATGCCGCCAGCGCTCGTCGGACGCCATCGAACGCTTGGCGTGCGCATCGTCGAACCGTGGCTTGTGACCCGAGGAGCCTTGGATTGGCCTCCCTCCAAGCGTGGCGGACCCTCCTTCGAGGCCTGAGAGCCCCCCCTTCGAAGCCTGGCCGTCAACCCACGCACGAATGGCGACCACCCCGACGAGACCATCCCAGGACCCCGACGAAGCGTGAGCGAGGGTCCATCGAGAGTACATGGACGCGTCGTTCACGCTTCGTGACCTCGCCGCCCAGCTATGGAGGCCCTGGCTACCATCGTTCAACGACCCGACTGCCACGGCACGTGGCCCGCTCCTCCACGCTTCGAAATACGGTCAACGAGCTCTCGTAACCTTCGGCGAGAGAGAACGCCCTCATGGGCGACACTCGTCCCGCGTGCCTCGGCGAGCGACCCCCAATCTCTTTTGGCGGCTTCGCGGCTCGGCGGCTCACCCTCACTGCTCCGGCACACCCGCGTCGCCCGCGTCGAGCGACTCGTCCCCGCTCGGCACGGCATCGTCAGCGGCGTCCGCCGAGCCAGTCGTTGTGGCGTCCACAGTTCCCGCGTCGAAGAACGGGATCGTCTTCGGGAAAGCGGCGAGCGCCGTCTGCACGGCCGTGCCCTGAACGGTGGGGGTCGGTGTCCAGTCGGAGATGAGCGAGGGAAATGAGCACCCTCCCGGGTACCACGCCCACGCCGTCCACGAGCTCTGATGAGCCGCGGCGAAGGCGATGAGTTCGGTGTCCCAGGCCCCCGTGCACTGCGTCGTCCCGTCGCCGAACTCGGTCGCGATGACCGGCGCCACGTCGTCGGTGGCGAGAAAGCCGAATGCGGCTTCCCATCCGCTCGGCTGCTTGTCGGGCTGGTCGTAGGGGTGAGTGGCGTACATGATGTTGTAGCCCTGAAGGCCGTTGGTCGAGACGCCCGCAAGGGAGTACGCCCAGTCGAGGCCTCCCGCGATGACGACGTTGTTCGCGCCCGCCGTGCGCACGGCGTCGTAGAGATCTTGCATGCCGACGGCCGTGAACCCGTCCGCCGCGCCGCCGTTCTGCCAGACGCTCCAGGCGACGTCGTGGGGCTCGTTGTAAAGCTCGAAGAGGACGTGCCCGTCCCCCTTGTACGCCCCCGCAACCTCCGTCCAGAATTGCTTCGAGTTGACGTCGGCCATCTCCTGCTGGGCGCTCTCTGTGATCGCGAGGTTGCCCTTGTCGGACCAGTGGAGGTCGAGAATGACATCCAGCCCCGCCGCCTCGGCCCACTCCACCGCCTGCGCCACGGTGGCCGCGTAGCCCGGGCTGTACTGCGCGGCCCCGGACAGCCAGAAGTCCTGATTCATCGCGATCCGGACGACGTTGGCGTTCCAGCTGCCCATGAGCGCGAAGTCGGCCGCCGAGAGGTGATCCCCCGTCGACGACCACTCGAGCGACGGACGGTCGACCCCGTGAAAAAGGTGCGGCTGCCCGTCTGACGTGCACACCGTCGCGCCGTTCGTGTAGTAACCGCCGGGCGCGACGGCGGGCGCGGCGCCCTCGACGGCGCAGCCCGTCGCATGAACGGCGGCGTCCGGGGTACCCACCGCGGCGACTTCGGGAATGCAGGCGCCGATCGAGAGCGTGATTGCGCCCGCGACAATGACGGCACCCGCGATCACGCACGCGCGCATGAAATCTCTACCGGGATGGACGCCGCGTGCCTCTGCCGCGGCTCGACTTTCTGAGGCTCGGCCACCGGACCTTCGGACGGCGCGCTGTCGCGATGGAGAGCCGAACGGGCCGCGAGCGGCTACGATGACATGGGGCATGCGAAACTCCGGCCGAGCGGATTCGAAGCGCCTGACCGTCACGGCGCCGGCTCCGACGATCGGGCTTCTGGTGGACTGTCTCGAAGACAGCTACCAGTGGTCGGTCCTTCGAGGGGCGATGGACGCGGCGTACGACCACGGCGCCCGTCTCCTCTGCTTCGCCGGCGGGGTCCTCGAGGCGCCGCCGGGGCAAGGCGGCGATCGCAACGGCGTCTTCGACCTCGCCGGCCCGAAGACCGTCGACGCTCTCGTCGTCATGTCGGGCGCGATAGGCAATCGCATCGGCCCCGAGCGGCTGCGGGAGTTCTGCGAGCGCTACCGCCCGCTGCCGATGTGCAGCATCGCCGTAGACCTGGGAGAGATGTCGAGCGTCTCGATCGACAACGAGAGCGGGATGCGCGTCGCCATCGAGCACCTCATCCGCGCGCACGACATGAAGCGCATCGCCTTCGTCCGCGGGCCGACGGCGAACGCGGAGGCCGAGCGGCGCTTCTGCGTCTACAAGGAGGCCCTGGCGAGCGCGGGCCTGCCTTTCGACCCCGATCTGGTCGCCACTGGCGACTTCGAGCCGTCCGGCGGTCGCGCGGCCGTCCAGACGCTACTGAAGGAGCGAACGCTATCGGCCCAGGACGTCGACGCCATCGTCGCCGCCAACGACGCGACCGCGGTCGGAGTGCTCGACGAGCTCGCAGGCATGGGGCTACGCGTACCCGATCAGATCGCCGTCGTCGGATTCGACGACATCGAGGAGTCGCGCTTCACGATCCCGTCTCTCACGACCGTCCGGCAGCCTCTCTACGAGCAAGGGAGAGACGCCGTCCGCATCGTCCTCGACCAGCTGCGCAACGGGGCGCGACCCGAACGCGTCGTGCGCAGGACCGAGCTCGTGACCCGTCGTTCCTGCGGCTGCCTCGCGCCGCACGCCGCCAGCTCCAGGGGCTCCGTCGTTCCCCCCTCGAGCCTCGGCTTCGAGGCGGCCCTCGTCGAGCGTCATCAGGTCATCCTGGCGGCCATGTCACGCGCCTCGCGCGGAGACCTGAGCGCCGCGGGCTCTGGCTGGGCCGAGCGGTTGCTGAACGCCTTCGTCGAACAGATTCGCGGCGACGTGCCGGACGCCTTCGCGCTCGCTTACGACGACCTGACTCGGCGGTTGTCGGCGGGCGAGGCAGACCTCTCGGTGTGCAACGACGTGCTCTCGGCGCTGCGTGCACGAGCCCTTCCTTGCTTCGCCAGGGACGCGCAGCGGAGCGCCCGGGTAGAAAACATGCTCCACGAAGCCCGCGTGACGACGGCCGAGGTGATGGATCGCGGGCAAGCCTTGAGGCGCATGCGCGCAGAGAAACGCGCGCGATCTCTGGGTCGTGCCGCGTCCGCCATCGCCTCGTCGCACGATCTCGACGAGCTCTCGCGCGCGGTGGAAGAACACCTGCCGCCGCTCGGCATCACGAGGTGCTACGTGGCGACCTACAACGGGACCTCGGGCGACGGCCGCCTCGCGCGCCTCGCTCTGGTTCACACGCCCCAAGCACGTCACGCAGAGCCGCCGTCTTGGCAGCTGCAGCCCATCGAAGACATCCTGCGGCAGCACGTCCTGCCCAGCACCGGCGGGCACGCCCTGGCCGTCCTTCCCACGGTGTTCCGGGGCGAGGAGCTCGGCGTCGTCGTTCTCGAGCTCGAGGCCGTCGACGGGTACCTGTACGAGACCCTTCGCGACGTGTTCACCGCGGCGCTGGCCGGCGCACGACCCCCCGGCAGCTAATCGCAGCCCACGCGGCTGCCCGAGAGCGCGACGTCGTCGAACCACGCGGTGTACTGGTTGTTCAGCCCCAGCCACCCCAGGCCGAAGCTCTTGAGCTCGAGCGACGTGGGCCCGCCCGTGTGCCAGTTGTCGCTCACGCCTTGCACCGAGGTGCCGTCGTAGCCCAGGCCCGGAACGCTCGTCCCGTTGAGCCAGAACTCGATGTACCCCGTGGTCGAGTCGAGATGGAACTCGATGCAGTCCCACGCGTTCGGGTGCGTCGCCATGCTCTGGGTCTCGCCCATCGAGTCGATGTCGGGGAGCGTCGCGTCCGACGACAGGTAGTTCCAGACGACCACGTTGCCCTGGAACCCGAGGCGCAGCTGTTCGCTGTTGGAGTACATCGAGAGGAAATTGGTCGCGGTGCCCGAGTACATCGACACGAAGCCGTTGTGGTTGCTCGTCGGGGGTCCGGTGAACTGCGCGTAGAAGCGCGCGTAGACCTGCGCGCTGAGCTTCGAGAAGGCGCTCGTGTTGATGGCGTAGTAGCCGCACGAGTCGCCGCCGACGACGCGGAGGGAGTTCTTCCCTGTGTGGGCCACGGAGTTGTCGATACCCACGGTCAGGCCGCCGTCGACGGGGGCGTTCGTCGAATTCGGGTTGCAGCCCATCAAGACGGTCCAGAGGCTCGCGTCGGGCGGCATGCCCGGCGTGTCGCTCTCGAACCCGTCGCACAGCGGCAGGCTGTTGCAACTGGACGACGAAGCGTCGTCTCCGGCGTTGCTGCCGTCCTCGCGAGCGGACGAGGCGTCGGCACTCGCCTCCGACGCCGTCGTCGGGGACGATGCCTCCATCGAACTCGCGGCACCGTCGATGGGCGGCGACACGACTCCGCCCTCGGTTTCGTCGCCCGGCGGGGTGCTCGTGCCCTTTGCCGCGCAGGCGGCGGGGAGGACGAGAGATGCCGCCAAGGCGCCAAGACGCCAAGAGAGCTCTCTCCTTGGCGTCTTGGCGCCTTGGCGGCCAAATCTCATGGCTACGCGAGAATCTGGGTGATGGGGCCCGTGCAGAAGGACGGGGTGCCGAAGGTGCTGCCCACGTTGACGCCCATGACTTGCGCCAGGGTGAGCAGCAGATCGTTGTGAGCGCGATTGCCGGTGTAGTCGTCGTTGTTGCCCAGGAGGTTCAGGTGGAAGCGGACGAGCTGATTGCTCTTCAGCTTCCCTCCCCCACCTCCGATGAGCACGAAGGGCGTGTCGTCGTGATTGTGTGCGTTGCCCATGTCGAGCTCGCTGCCCCAGCAGATGACGGTCTGGTCGAGCAGGTTCTTTCCGGACGCTGTCTTCAGCTGACTCAGCGTGTACGCGAGCGCCGCGACTTGCTGCGCATACCAGGCGTCGATGTCGATGAGCTGCTGGGGGTACGTCGACGTCACGCTCGCAGGCTCGTTATAGAGGTCCGACCCCAGCGAGTAGAGGGACGACGGACCAATATGGGAGTACTGGTGGTGGGTCTGCGTTTGCGAGGAGCCAAGCCAGGTGTGCGTGACCGGGCTGAGCGCGTGGGACAGCTGAAGGCTTGCGACGCGGGTCAGATCGCAGGCCAGGGACATGGCCAGGATGTTCGACATCGCCTGCACGTTGGCAGGAAATGGGTCCGGGCCTCCGCCACTGGCCGTCGCCGCGCCAGCGTCGCCGATGGATGGAGCGGTGCACGACGCCGCGGCGGTGGCGGCCGACTGGATCTGCATCTGCACCTGATTCAGGAGCGCCTGATAATTTTGGAGCTGCTGGCGATCCTCCGTGCACAAGCGAGACTGAAGTGACGAAAGCTCGCTTTGCACCTGGGCGAACACCTTCGAACGAATGAACGTCGTCTTGTCCGGTCCCGTCGACATGCTGGTCGCCATCGTCCCCGGAAACAGCAAGCTCAGCGTCGTTGCCGGATCGCTGTAGGGGTCGACGAAGTTGGCGTTCGCGTCGTAAAGCATGCGCGTGTCGTTGTCCCGCGTCTGGTAGTCAGCGCTGCTCTGCGCCATGAGCGGGATGTTCGGGTACGGCGTGTTGACGTTCAGCTGAGTCTTCATCAGCGGGGCGATGACCTGATCGATGCTGGGTCCCGTCGGCAGCGGAGTGCCCGTGAGCGTCGTTCCGGTCCAGAGCGCCGCCATACCGCCCTCGTGGGAGGTCTGACCTGCCGCAGCGACGCTGAGCCCGTCCAGCACCGTCACGCTGCTAGTCAAATCGGCCTGCATCGGGCCGGCCTTGGTGAACGCCGACAGAGTAGGGCGAAATACGAGCGGGCTCGTCACGGTCGGGGTCGTTCCCGTCGGCGCCAGTCCCTGGGCGCCCCACTGGTAGCGCACCACGCCGCAGCCGGAGAAGAGGAGCACGAGATAGATCGGATCGGCCGTGCCGCTCCCCCCACCCGCCTGCGCGTAGCTCGGGAGGCCTCGCAGGAACGGGTATGTGAGCGCCGTGGCCCCGACGAGCTTGAGAAAGCGCCTTCGATCGATGCTTCGACGATTCATTGGCAGGCGCTCCCCCCGGTCTCGACGGACCGGTATCGAAACGCGTCGCTACCGGTGAGGGCGACGAGCAGCTTCTGGATATTCAGCTGACTCGACGAGAACGCGGCGAAGGCCTGCTGCGCGGAGCACGCATCGTCCGTCGTCTCGATGCGGCTGAGAGCGTAGCGGAGCTCCTGGATGACGAAGCACTGCTGCACTTCCGCAGCGGCCGCCAGTTGCGTGACGAGGTCGGTCGCGCCGTTGAACGTGGTCGCGAACTCCCCCGGGCTCTTCGCGGTGATCTGCCCGGTGGCGTCGACGGGTGGAAACGTGCCCGAGGCCCCGTTCGCGTCCGTCGCCTGATAGGCCCCTGTCGCGTCGAAATGACCGAAGCCGAATCCGATCGGGTCCAGGTACTGGTGGCACGAGAAGCAAGATGTCGACATGTTCTCGTGGGCCGCGGAAATGCTGCGAGTCGTGCCCCCTTCGGGGACCGAGGTTGCCGGTGGCGGAATGCCAGGCGGAGGCTGCGGCAGCTGGTCGCAGAGCAGCTCTTCGCGAACGAGCTTTCCGCGCAGCACGGACGACGGAAGGCTCGTGTGCGCCTGCGTGGCCATCACCGCGCCGTTGGTGAGAATGCCCGCGCGATTGCTGGAGCTGAGGTCGGTCCTCACGTACGTGGTTTGCGCCGGGGACAGGGCGCTGTCGTTCACCGTGACGGTGGTCCCGCTGCCTATGCCCGTGTCGTAAAAACTTGCTAGCTCGGAGTTGACATACGAGTAGGGCGACGTCAGAAGCTCGACGAGTCCGCCGTTCTCGGTCAGCACGAGCTGCGACACGTTGGTGAGTGTCTCGTCCTGCATCTCCGCGCCGATCTGCGGGTCGTGCGTCCATGTCGTGAACTGGCTGTCCTTCCCGAGCGTGGGGGTGCCCTGCAGCTGGAGAAACTGCATCGTGAAATCCTGGATCGCGTCGATGGCCTTCGTGTCGGCGAGCATGCGGACCGCCTGGGCCTCGACCTGCGCGGCCGTCGTCAGCTGCCCTGCCGCGGCCGCCTGCATGAGCGTGTCGTCGGGCACAGAACGCCACAAGAATAGCGAGAGCCGCGCGGCGACCTCATACGGCGACAGAGCGATCACATCGCCCGTCGCCGTCCCCTGCCCGAACTCGAAGACGTAGAGGAACCGCGGCGACTCGAGGACGGCGGTGATGACGGCCTGGATGCCGGTTGGGAAATCGAACTGAGCCTTCACGTCGGAGTAGACCTGGAAGAGCTGCGACGACTCCGTGCTGTCGAACTGCCCGCGGAAGGCCTTGTTGGCGAACGACGCAATGAACTGCTGCGCGCACGCGTCGTCCTGCGTCTGGCAAGGGAGGAGCGCGGCGAGAGTGGTCGCCGAGGCGACGGCGGTCTGCGCGAGCGTCTCCGCGGCTTGCTGGTACTGCTGTGCAACGAGCGTGCTGACGCTCGTGTAGGTGTTCGTCTCGAAGTAGACCCCGTTGGCCATGGGGCTCTCGGGTACGAAGTTCGTGGCGGGCTGCGTCGTGTCGCCGAGGAGGTCGCGGACCATGTTGTCGTACTCGACGCGCGAGATGCGCCGCAGAGGTGACCAGGCGACCGTCGGCGACCCGGGCACGCAGAGCGCGGTGTCGCTGATGAGCTTCGTGTTGACGGGCAGCGGTGCAAGGTTGGCCACCGTGCCGCTGTCCTCGGTGCCGGCGTCCGCCTCCGACGCCGTCCCCAGGTCCAGCGACCGGTGGCCCCCTTTCGCGCATCCGGACGCGAACGCTCCGACGGCCGCCCCCGCCACCACCAACAGCGCGACCAATGACCGCAACGGCCATGGAACTTTGGGTCGCCTCGCTGCCGTCACACTCGACAGTCGCTTGGAAGGCACCGGTCAGCTCACCAAAATCCGACGCAGAAATGCCGAACGGGCCCATCCGACCCGACGGGCTTGATTATTCCAAGCAGCCTGGATCCCCGGGGCAGCACTCACGACGTCCCGGAAAGGATGCGTCATTCAACGCCGTTGGCCTCGATGGTCCGCCGGTACCAGTGGGCGCTGTCTTTCGGGATGCGCTGCTGCGTCGCGTAATCCACCCACGTGATCCCGAAGCGCTGGGTGTACCCGTAGGCCCACTCGTAGTTGTCCATGAGGGACCATGCAAAGTAGCCCGCGACCGGCACACCCGCCTCGATCGCGCCGTGCATGGACAGGACGTGATCGCGCAGAAAGCGAACGCGCTTCGTGTCGGCCACCCGCCCGCTCGCGTCCGGCCCCTCGGAGTAGCTCGCGCCGTTCTCCGTGATGAAGATCTTGGCGGGGGCATACTCGCCGTGGACGCGCACGAGAATCTCGAACAGCCCTTCGGGGTAGACCTCCCATCCGATGTCGGTGCGCTCTTCCCGCACGAATACGGTGCGCGGAAGATTGTCCCCTTCGGGAACGCGCTCGCTCCGGAGGACTGCACGGTTGTAGTAGTTCACGCCGAGGAAGTCCGTGGCCACCGAGATGGTGCGCAGATCGCCGTCTCGGACGAGAGAGCCGAGCCCCTCTTGCGGCAGGTACTTCTTGTCGACGTAGTCGCGCACCATGTCGGCCGGGTATTCGCCCCGAAAGACGGGATCGAGAAACCATCGATTCATGTACCCGTCGTAGTGTCGGGCCGCGTCGGCGTCGGCCGCGCTGGGCGAGGCGGGCACGGCGGGGGACAGGTTCAGCGTGATGCCTATCTGGGCGCCGGGGCAATGGCTGCGGATGGCCGGCACAGCGAGCCCGTGCGAAAGGAGAAGATGGTGGCTGGTCGCGACGGCGATCGCGCCGTCGCGGAAGCCGGGCGCGTGGGCGCCGAGGAGGTTGGACACCATGCTCGCGCACCAGGGCTCGTTGTGCGTGATCCAGTGCTTCACGCGGTCGCCCAGGCGCCGGCTCACGACCTCGGCGTACTCCGCGAAGGCCGCCGCGGTCGTGCGGTTGGTCCAGCCGCCCTCGTCCTGCAAGGTCTGCGGGAGATCCCAGTGATAGAGCGTCAGATACGGCACGATGCCCGCTTCCAGCAACCCGTCGACGAGGCGGGAGTAGAAGTCGATTCCCCTCTCGCTTACGACCCCGCGGCCGGTGGGAAGGACACGCGGCCACGCGACCGAGAACCGGTAGGCGGCGTGCCCGAGCTCGCGCATGAGGGCGATGTCGCTCTTCCACCGATGGTAGTGGTCGCAGGCGACGTCGCCGTTCGATCCGTCCACGATCCGATGCGCCGTTGACTTCGCGAAGCGATCCCAGATCGACTCGCCGCGCCCGTCTTCCGCCGCCGCGCCTTCGATCTGATAGGCCGACGTCGCGGAGCCCCAGACGAAGCCCTTCGGGACGGCCTTCAAGACCTCTCGCTCACTGGATCGGCGGTGCGGGCGGGATCTGGAAGATGTCCCACGCTGGAATGAGGTTGTTGAGCGTCGGGTCCTGGTTCCAGAGGTAAATGGCGGGGTACGTCTCGATGCTGCTCCCGTTCTGCACAACCCCGGTGACGTAGAGCTGCGACTTGGCACCGCTGCGCGTCGAAGAGAAAATGAGCCAGTGGTACGTCTTGCCGTTCGCCGTCGGCGCGACGGGCGCCCACTTGGGCAGGGTGTTCTGCACCCCGGGGCTCACCGCGCCCGAGCAGGCGACTGGGTCGTTGGCCGCGAGCCTCGTCGCGGTGCCGCCCGCTGCGGGAATGACGAAGACCTCCGCCGCGGGCTGGATGTACATCGTGAGCCCCTGGGCCACGCGGTTGAAGGCGATGAGCGAGTCGTCGGCCGAGTAGGCGGGATAGTACTCTTCGTACGCCGACTCGGACGCGCCGGGCACCAGCATGACCTGCCCGCCTGCCTTGCTGTTGTATGGGACGATGGCGAGATCGGAGTTCCCCTGCCCCATGCGGCCGTCCTCGGCCCCGGTGTCCGTCGACGCGTACACGATGTTGCTTCCGTCGTGGCTCCAGTTGGGCGCGGCGGCGCTGTTGTTGTCGCCGGTCCGAGTGATCTCGCCGAACCCCGTGCCCGAAGCCATGGAGGTCGCCTCGAGATCGAACCACATGAGGTTGGCCACGATGCCGGTCGCCATGCCGGGATCGGTCGGGTCCGCGCGGTACCAGGACGAACCCTTCGTCGTGACGACGATGCGGTCTCCCAGGGCGTAGTGCGCCTTGGAGAACGTCTGGATACCGAGCATGTCGTACTGCACGCACGCGCCCGACGTGTCCGCCGGCGTCGATGCGCTGCACATCGGCGGGCTGAGGTAGTTGCCGTTGACGTTCGGACTGAGGTTGGACTGGGCCTGCGTCGTGAGAAAGGAGGGGACCTGGCCGACGGTGCCAGCCTCCTGGGACTCGGTCGAAATCGAAGCGAGCGCGTTCGGCCATGGCCACTGAGCGGTGAAGGCCACGTTCGCGCCGTCCGGCGTCGACGTGTGGCAGCCGATGCATTGCACGTCGGTCCCGAGCTGCATGAGCGAAGTGTTGGTCGAGGTGCCCCACGTGGCGCGCACCTTCTGCTCGACCTGCGACGTCTGGAGGGCCGAAATGACACTCTCCTCGCCGACGTGGAACCCCTCGAGCTGCGTGGCCATCACGCTGTTGTCGAAGGCCGAGGTCGCCCAGTAGACCATCGCTCCATCCGCCGAGACCGGGGCGATCGTGAACGTCCCCGAGCTTCCGAGCGCCGGCGAGCCCGACGTGGTCGAGTCCAGCCCGCGCACCGTCATCGTGATGGGCGTGTCTTGAACGTGGCTGGCGAGCCCGGTCCACATGGTCTTCGGCATCGTCCAGGTCGACGAGGGGGTGTAGACGACCAGATCGTTTGCCTCGGTGGAGACGTGCAGGCGAATCTCGAAGAGGTTCTGGCTACCGGCCGCCTGGATCTGGAATCTCGGGCGCGTCCAGTTGTTCGGGAAGAGCGCACCGACCGCGGGTTCGAGCAAGCAGGGACCGCCGCTCTGGGCTCCGCTCGTGGCCGAACCGAACAGCGACGCCGCGTTCATGGGAGCGCCGGTGTCGAGGATCGGAGCGGAGGGAAAATCCGTGCAGGGGCCGTTGCAGGAGACGACCGTGACGTCCCCCCCGTCGATGTCGAGCGGAGGCGTATTTCCTCCGCCTCCAAAGCCGCTGTCGTTCGTGCTGCTGAACCCACTCGGATTGCTGTGACCGGTCGCGGCGCAGCTCGCGACCGTGGCGACGACCGATACCCCCAGAGCGGCGACCGCATTTGCGGTGGGGCTTGCAAGGAAGTACGGGCGGATGCGGTGCACCATAGTCACATGGTGGTCATTCGCGGCGTGCGAAGCTCACCATAAGAGCCCGCGTCCCCCTACCGGGGAGAGCAGGTCGTAGTGGGCCCGGATGGCGTCGGCGACGGCGTCCGGGTTGCGGTCCCGGGCGAACGTTCCCATCGCAGAATCGAGAGCTTGCGTGAACGTGCTCGACGCGAGGCTGGCGAGGCTCGGATAGCGGGGCGCTGTCCAGAAGTCGCGGGCCGTGGCCTGGGCCAGAGGATCGTATCGGGAGAGGTCGGCGTCGGTGCGCGCCGGTATGGATCCTTTGAGCGGATTGAAGGCGTCCTGCCCTTCCTTCGAGCCGAAGACCTTCAGGAGCTCGATGGCGCTCGCCCGCTGAGCCGCTCGCTTCGGCAGACCGAAGGTGTCGGTCGCGAATACGAACGCCCCTTCGGCTCCGGGCGACGGGACCTCGCCGAACTCGAAGGGAGTCCGGCTGCTCCTGAGGTACCCCTTGGCCCAGTCGCCCATGATGGTCATCGCGGCGGTGCCCGTGCGGAGAAGCTCGACGGCGTCGTCCCATCCGAGCGTGGCGGCGTCCGCGTTGGCGTAGTCGAGGATGCGAGCGACGTGCGTCAGCGTCGCGTAGAGCTCCGGATCGTCGGGATCGCATTTCCCGGAGAAGAAGTCGCGGTAGTAGTCGCCCCCGGCCACCGCGACCATGACGTTCTCGAAGGCCAGCATCGTCAGCGTCCACGGGTCCTTGTAGCCGATGCTGAAGGGGACCATCCCGCGTGCGCGCAGCGTGTCGGCGACGTCGTGAAGCTCCTCGAGCGTCGACGGCGGCGCGAGGCCGCTGCCGGCGAGGGTGCTCTTGTTGTAGAAGAGGGTGTTGATCCGGTGAATGTCGACGGGAACCGCGTAGAGCCGCCCCGAGTGAGTCACGAGCTCGAGCACGTCGGGCGGGAACGCCGCCGCCCAGCCCTCCGAAGAGAAGAGAAAATCGAGCGGCTCCATCCGCTCTCGAACGGTGCCGTAACCAACCCACGAGAAAAGGTCCGTCCCCCCGTTGACCTGGAACGTGTCCGGCGGCTTTCCCCGCGTCATCCTCGATCGCAGCTGCTGCCGCGCGATAGGCGTTCCGGAGACGGCGGCGTTGACGAAGGACGCGTTGGGGTGGCTGCGGTTGTAGAGGCCAAGCAAGGCGCGCAGCGCCTCGGTTTCCCCGCGGCTGACCCACCAGCTGAGGATCTCGGCGTCGCCATGTGTGGCGTGCGCTAGCGCCGACGGGCCTCGCGTACGGGATCGCTCGAATGCCGCCGAGGCCGTCGCGCGAGCGGACCACGTCGCCAGGATCCGTCGCGCGCGGCGCAACCTCGAAGCCACCGTCCCCTCCGGCAAGCCGAGGCGTTTGGCGATGCTCGCGAGCGGCATGTCTTGCAGCTCGAACAGGAAGAAGACGAGGCGGGTTTCCCCCGGCAGCTGCTCGAGCGCTTCTTCGAGCATCGCCCTGGCGCGGAGCTGGTCGGTGAGGTCATCGGCGCTCGGAAGAGGTTCGGAGGGCAGCTGGAGGAAGCTGTCTGCCGCGCGCTGTCGCCGGCGCGACCCGCGTCGCGTGTTCTGTGCCACGTAGAGGGCGCTCGCGAAGAGAAATGCGCGCTCGGTGCCTGACTCGAGACCCCCGAGACGCGAGGTAGTGACCATGAAGGCCTCCTGCATCACGTCGTCGAGCTCGGATTGCGGAACGCCGATGCGCGTCAGATAACGACCCAGGGCGGCTCGATTCCGCTCGACCAGCGTGCGCACCCTGTCCGCCCCCCCGGGCGGGACGATCAGGGGCGCGACGCGACGGCCGTCATGCGGCGCCGAGGATGCGGAACTCACCGTCAAACTCTACCCTCAGCGGCCCTCGATCGCGATCTCGGGGTGTTTGCTGAGCCGCGCCGTGCGTGCGGTGGCGTCTATGGGAAAGCCGGGGGCCAGATCCCCTCGAAACGCAAGGACCGGTGCCCATGTTTCCCTCACGCTTGCTGCTCCTCCCTGCATTCGCGTCCGGTGCGCTCGCGCTGGGTGTGTACGGCTGCGCATCCCAGCCGCAGAGCCCCGGATTCAACAACAGTGGCGACGACGCCGGATCGTCGAGCGGAGACTACGCGGACAGCGGCAACGGCGGCAATTCGTCCGGCGGCGGTACGAGCAGCGGCAACTCGAGCTCCAGCAACGGTGGCACGAGCAGCTCGGCGACGAGCAGCACCTCGAGCAGCGGTGGCGCACCCAGCTCCAGCAGCTCGAGCAGCAGCGGGACGACGAGCAGCAGCTCCAGCAGCGGAGGCACCACCGCGGCGCCCTGCGCCGCCCCGGGCACTCTCATCGACGACATGACCGGAACGGGGGAGCGATCATCACCTGCGGCGGACGGATGGGCTTTTGGTACACGTACGACGACGGAACGGCCGGGGCGACTCTGACGCCGCCGGCGATGGCTTCCTTCCCGTACACCGCGATCGCGCAGCCGGGCCCGGCCGGTACCGGTCCTGACGGGGGCCCGGGCACCATGGCGGCGATGATGATGGGCATGGGCTTCACGTCGTACGGCGCGGGGATGGGGTTCGACCTCAGCAATGCCGGAGGCACGGCCACGAAGGGCACGTACAACGCGAGCGCGTACAGCGGGGTCACCTTCTGGGCGATGGGCGCGGCCGGCGGCGTGGTGCGGTTCAACGTCCCGGACAAGGACACCGATCCCTCCGGAGGCGTCTGCAGCGGGACGAGCACCTCGCAATGCAACGACCACCACGGGCACACCCTCACACTGACCACGACGTGGCAGCAGTTCACGTTCACGTGGGCGGAGTTGACTCAGCAGGGGTACGGCTACGCCGAGGCGAACATCGACACGGCCGCCCTTGTCGGCATGCAGTTCCAGGTCAACTCGCCGACCGGCACGTTCGACGTCTGGGTCACTGACGTCGCGTTCACGCAGTGAGGGTCGCGTCGACGTTGGTGTGTGCGGCCGTCCTGGCGGCATGCGCACCCGTCGTCGGCACGAATGTCGCGCCCGGCGACGCGCATCCGCTCGCAAAAGAGACGACGAGGCCGACGCTCCGGCGGGGGATGAACCTCGGCGATGCGCTCGACGCGCCCGCGGAGGGCGCCTGGGGAGTGGTCCTCGACGCGTCCGACTTCGTATCGGTCCACCGGGCGGGGTTCGACCATGTCCGGCTGCCCGTGCGGTTCAGTGCCCATGCCGGCACCGCGCCGCCGTACGCGATCGACCCCGGTTTTTTCTCGCGCGTCGACTGGGCCATCGGCCAGGCCCTCGCCAACGACCTCGCCGTCATCGTGGACATGCACCACTACGAGGAGATTGAGAAGGAACCCGAGGCCCAACGCGAGCGCTTCTGCGCCATGTGGCGGCAGATCGCGCAGCGCTACAAGGACGCGTCGCAGGCGGTCGTCTTCGAGCTATTGAACGAGCCCAGCGGGGCTCTGACCGCGCCGGAATGGAACGCGATCCTCGCGGATGCCCTCCGCATCGTGCGCGAGACGAACCCGGCGCGCCTCGTCGTCGTGGAAGGGGTCGCCTGGGCCTCCGCGCAGAACCTGCGCGACACGCTCGCGGTCCCCGAGGGCGACCCGAACCTCGTCGGCAGCTTCCACATGTACCAGCCCATCCTCTTCACGCACCAGGGCGCCGACTGGATGCCGCCCGAGTTTCGCACCCAGGGCGTCGTCTTCCCGGGACCTCCCGCGGCACCGCTCGTCCCGAGTGCGTCCGCGGCCGCGACGGCGTGGGTACGCGAGTGGTTCGATCGCTACGACACCCTGCCGCCCGATCGCAACCCGAGCGGGATGGCGACCATCGCCGACCAGCTCGACATGGCCGCCACGTTCGCCGAACGCCGCCACCTCCCCGTGTACATGGGGGAGTTCGGTGTCATCGACCACGCCGACCCGACGTCACGCGCCGCCTGGACCCGCGCGACGCGCGTCGAGGCGGAGCGGCGCGGCTTCGGCTGGGCGTACTGGGACGACGGCGGGCGCTTCAAGGCGTACGACCGGTCGACCCGGACATGGATTGCGTACCTGAAGTCCGCGCTCCTGGAGTAGCTCTCTACGGCGACACGATCGCGGTCAGGTTGCTCACGCACAAGTTGCTGACCGTGACGTCGGCGCTCGTGTTCGTCGGGACGTGGAACTGGATGGAGAGAAGATTGGCCGCGTTGAACGCCGGCTCCGTAAATCCCGACGGCGTAAAAGAGGGGGCGAGCGAAGGCGGGGACGGGGTGCCGGACTTCAGGTCGACCGTGTACGAACCAGCCGTGGTGACGTTGATCGCGTAGGAGTCGCTGCCGGTGGTCGTCGTGTCGGTCGTCGGGAGCTCGACCCGGATGCCGCCGGTGGGGACGCCGCTGACGGTGAACGAAAATCCGGTCACCTTGTTCATCGTGGCGTCGTACGCCATCTTGACGCCGCCCACGTTGTTGAAGTCCAGACCGATGCCGATACCGAACATGTTCGAATAGTCGCTCCCGGTGCATCCGGTGACACCGGCCACGCACGCGACCACCTTCGCGGCAGTTCCACTGAGGCACATCGCTCCCGCCGCCGACGGAGGGAACGACGCCGTGACGCCACCTTCGTCGTTCGCCATACCCGGCAACGGGGAGGTGATGGTCGAGCACGCGCTCGCCGGGTGCATTCCGGTCGTCTCGCAGACTCCGGGCGGCATGCCGGTCGTGCCCCAGCTGTCTCCGTAGCCGTACCAGGCGCCCTGGAGGTTGAGGGCGGTCACCGAGACGTAGCCCGTCGGGCTCGGCGTGAGCGCGGTGCCACCTCCGCTCGACGACCCGCTGCTGCTGCCCGACGCGTCGCTGCCGCCGCTGCTGGTCCCGCCGCTGCTGCTGCTACCCCCGCTGCTGGAGGGGCCGATTCCGCTGCTGGAGCCTCCGTCGTCGCCCCCGCTCCCGCCCGCATCGCCGTTGGACGAAGAGCTGCTCAGGCAACCTCCGGCGGGCACCGAGCAGAGCGCCAAGGTAGCGAAGGAAAACCCGATGTGGAGCTTACGATTGGCCACGAACCACCTCCGTCCCAGTAGTATCCCGAACCTCCCCCGGGTGGCTCAACCAAGGATCACGTGCGGAAGACGAAGCGCTCTTGCACGAGCGCCTGGAAGCGCGGGAGGCCGAGGCGCTCGAGCAAGGGCAAAAAGGCTGGCTCGACGCCGTCTTCCCGGACGACCTCCCCGAAGGAACGGACGCCCACGTCGTTCGACGCGAGGACGTACGGCACTGCCTCCGTCCGGCCCTGGTCGAAGGCCGCGAAGAGCAGCGAGGCCTTCAGGTACGCGGCCGAGACATCGATGAACGACGGGCGCAGTCCACGCACGAAGCGGCTGTAGGGCTCCGCGATCACCCGCTTGCCGACGCCGTC
This sequence comes from uncultured delta proteobacterium, assembly GCA_963847465.1. GTDB lineage: Bacteria > Myxococcota_A > Polyangia > Polyangiales > Polyangiaceae > Palsa-1150. Next base: position 543,907 of record CAWKAF010000062.1, read on the forward strand.
CTTCAGCCCGGCGGCCTCGAGTTGCCGCTTGAAAAGCTCGCTCGCGGAGATTCCCCCCATCGAGCTCCGGCGCTCGGCCTCGTACCCCTCGGCTACGACGACGAGAGCGTAATCGACGCGATCGAGGGCCTTCGCAATCTCTTCGATGACCTCCGTCGTGAACCGGAAGAACGGAAGCACGATGAGATGCGCTCGCGCGGCGACCCCGCAGTGGAGGGCGTGGCGCCCGCTGCGATTGCCCATCATCTCGAGGATGTAGATGCGCTTGTGGGTGTAGGCGTCCTCGGAAAGGCCGCGGGCCACCGTGGCCCCCGCTTCGACACCGGAAAGAAAGCCGATGGCGCGATCGCCCGCGAGATCGTTGTCGATCGAGACGTTGACGAACGCCGCGGGGGGGCGCACGCCGAACTCCGCGAGCATCGCCTTCGTCCCGTCGAGCGTGCCGTTGCCGCCGATGCACACGAGGTGGGTGAAGCCCTGGGCGCGGAACGTCTCCGCGGCCTCTCGTCGGCGCTCTTGCTTCAGGAAGGCGGGGTAGCGCTCGCTGCGGAAGTCGCTCCCGGCGTCGAGAACGCGGCGGCCCATCGACCGCGCCGGGATTCCCTTCGCGAGAAGTGTGTAGCGCTCTTGCCGTCCCACGATGAGGCGCTCGAAGCGGGGGTTCGCCGCGAAGTCGCTCGTCAGCGATCGGAAGCCCTCCGCGGCCGCCCACACCTCGTACCCGCGGCGCGTCCCCTCTTCGGTGAGGGCCACCGCGACCGACGCGTACCCGGGAGCGTCGCCACCGTCGAACACCGCGAGGACCCGGCGATCCGATGCCGCCATCGATCGCGGCGGCGCGAACTCGACCACGTTTCCCATGCGATCTACCGGTTACTCCGTTTCGGGAGGAGCCGGTTGTCGCTAGTCGCTTGGACGCGGCGCGGCAGCTCATACTTCGACTCGCGACATGAGCCCATCAGCGCCCACATGGACGCGAGAACTTGTGCCCCGATCGGCGAAACGCGCACCGTGCCAAGACCTAGAAGCTACAATGAGGTGAACTAGTGGCTACTGCCTTGGAGGCGCCGGCTCCCACTCCCGCACCGCGAGTAGTGGGGCGATACGTGCTGTACGGCGAGATTGCGTCGGGCGGCATGGCCACGGTGCATTTTGGCAGGCTGGTCGGACCCGCGGGCTTCTCTCGGCCGGTCGCCATCAAGCGGCTGCACGCCCAGTTCGCCCGTGACCCCGACTTCGTGAAGATGTTCCTCGACGAGGCGCGGCTGGCGGCACGCATCGCCCACCCAAACGTCATCCCAACCATCGACGTCGTGGCAGCCGAGGAGGAAGTGTTCCTCGTGATGGAGTACGTGCGCGGCGTCACACTCGCCCAGCTCGCGAGAACGGTGAGGCGCCGTGGCGACAGGATCCAGCCGCTCATCGCGATTGGCGTCGTCAGCGGGATGCTGCAGGGGCTGCACGCCGCCCACGAGGCGAGGAGCGACATGGGAGAGCGCCTCGATCTGGTGCACCGCGACGTCTCACCCCAGAACGCGCTGGTGGGCACGGACGGCGTGACGCGCCTGCTCGACTTCGGGGTGGCGAAGGCCACCGGCCGGCTGCAGACGACGCGCGACGGGCAGCTCAAAGGGAAACTCGCCTACATGGCGCCCGAGCAAGTCCGCGGCGAAGCCGTCACGCCGCGCACGGACATCTACGCAGCCTCCGTCGTCCTGTGGGAGGCGCTGACGGGCAAGCGCCTCTTTTATGCGAACAACGAGGCCAACGTGCTCGCGAAGGTGCTGAGCGCCGAGGTTCCCGTACCGAGCTCGATCGTGCCCGACCTCCCCGCCTCGCTGGACCGCGTCGTCCTTCGCGGACTCGAGCGCGACCCCTCCAAGCGATACGCAAGCGCGCGGGCGATGGCCGCGGAGATCGACGCCTGCCTCGGCGTCGCCTCTCCCACCGAGATCGGCGAGTGGGTCGAGCGCACCGCGGGCGAGCAGCTTCGCGAGACCGCCGCCCGCATCGCGTCGATCGAGCGCAGCGCCGCCGAATCCGCAGACAACCTACCGCGACTGATGCCCGTGCCCGGCGAGCGCTCGAGCGACATCCCCGCCACCGGGGCAGCCGGGCAGGACGAACCTCCGACGTACGTCTGGGGGCAGACGACGAGAAACGAGAGAAGGCCCCGGCGCGACTCGGAGATGTCGAGCCCCGAGTCCGGGCTTGCGATCATCAAGACCGGTCGGTCGCGAATGCTGGCGATCGGGCTCGGCGCCTCGGCCCTGGCCGTCGCGGTCTGCATTCTCCTCGTCGTCCTCCTGCGCACCGGACCGGAACCTGCAGCAGTCGTGTCGGCTCCGGCCGCGCAGGCCGTCGCGAACCACTCGCCCATCGACCCGCCCGTTGCAGCGAGCGTCGTCCCCACGCTCAACGTCGAAGACCTGGCGACGGCAGACCCGGCGCGACCATCGCCGCCGGAGACTGCCGCGCCGGCAGCGGCCCCCAAGCCCGCACACGCCGCAGGGAGCACGGCGCCCCCGAGCGTCGCGGTCGCACCGACCGGGCTCTCGCACGAGCACGCCGCCGCGGACTGCAATCCGCCCTACACGGCCGACGCAAAGGGCCATATCCACTTCAAACCCGACTGCATATGAGGCGCCGAGTAGGGGGAATGCTCGGCGGGCTCGCGACCGTCTTGCTTGCGCTGCCCGCGGTCTCGAGCGCCCAAGGGACGCCCGACGACAAGCAGGACTGCCTCACGGCGTCGGAGCAGGGCCAGAACCAGCGCGACGACGGGCTCTATCGCGCCGCGCGTGGGTCGTTCGTCCGTTGCGCGCGCGACGTCTGTCCGAAGCTCATCGCCCAGTCGTGCACGAGGTGGCTGCGGGAGTTGGATCAGGACGCTCCCACCGTGGTACTCGGCGCCAAGGACGACCAGGGCAACGACCTGACCGACGTAACCGTCACTCTCGACGGCCAGCCGTTCGCGACGGTCCTCGACGGCAAGCCCGTGGAATCCGACGCTGGGGAACACGTGCTGCGCTTCGAACGGAGCGGAAGCGTCCCGACCGAGCAGAAGCTGGTCCTGAGAGCGGGGGAAAAAGCGCGGCTCGTGACCGTTACCCTGCGCTCCGTCATGGCTCCCGCGGAGCCGCAGCCCGTCAAGCCTCCAACCGAGCCACAGGCCGAGACGCCTCCCGCGCCGCTCTTCTCCGCCCACCACGTGACGGCCGGCGCGTTCGCCCTGGGTGCCGTCGCGGCGCTGGGTGTGGGCGCCGTATTCACGGTTGCCTCGAATCAAGACAAGGACAGCGCGGGCGCCCTGCGGACGAATCTTCCGTCCGACGCCTGCACCCACGCGTCGACGGCGACGTGCCAGTCCCTGAGCGACAAGGTCGCCTCGCAGTACCGAGACATGAACCTCGCCACGGGGCTTTTCACTGGAGCCGCCGTGCTCGCCGCGGGGGCCATCGTCACCTGGCTCGTGTGGCCCAGCTCGGACTCGCCCCAGCCAGCCACGGGGAGCATTGCCCCCGTACCGGGTGGGGCCGTGCTCCAAGTGGCGGGTGGCTTTTGACGACGTCCCGCCCGCTCACGTTCTTCGCGCTCGTCATCGCCGTAGGGCTCTCGGGCGCGGGGACCGGTTGCGGCTCGGCGGATTGCGTCGAGACAGCCACGTGCGAAAGTGAGCCCAGTGACAGCTCGCCGGTCGACCGTACGGCAACTGCCGAAGGCAACCCGTCGATCGCCGACGACGTAGAAGCGGCGGCAGACGACGCCGCCGACGCGGGCTTCGTCGCTGACGCAACGACCGCGGCGGACGCGGCCGATTCAACGGCCGCCGCGGACGCCGCGGACGCAGGCGACGTAGGTGTCGGCACCGATGCGGAGGACGCGGGCGTCGCGGTGGATGCATCGGACGCGGGCAACGGAGAAGACACCGGGGCCGCTCATTGCAACCCGAGCGCACCCGACTGCTCGAATCCGCAGTGTCAGGGGGGCTTCTTGTGCACGGCAGTGGCCCCGGCCGGGTGGTTTGGTCCGATAGCTCTCTTTGACCAGGGTGGAGGTCCGCCTGCCCCGACAGCCGCCGCCTGCTCGGGGAACTACAATGACGACGCATTCGACGGCAACTCGAACCCGACTTCGCCTGCGGCGTCATGCGGATGCACATGTGGTTCGGTAGCGGGGGTCTGCTCGAATCCCGTCGTCACCATCTTCCCGGACAATCAGTGCATCCCCGCCAACCACTGCGACTCGGCGGGCTCCGCGACCTGCACGGACACCGTGGCCGCCGGGACGGGATGCAGCATCGGCGGCCAGTCGGCCGTGGTCGAGACTCTCCCCCAGGCCACCGGAACGGGCTCGTGCGGCGCGATGGCGGCGCTGAACGGCCTGCCCATGACGCAGTGGGAGCGCACCGGGCGCGGATGCAGCTCCGCTCGCGCATTCGCGACAGGGGGGTGCCCGGCGCAGCAGGTGTGCGCGGACAGGCCCACGTCGTCGTTCACGCCGGCCCTTTGCGTCTGGCAGAGCGCGAATACGGATTGCTCCACCGCGACCGGATACCCGCAGCTCCACAAGTATTACTCGGGCGTCGTCGACACCCGCGCATGTGCGCTGGGGACTTGCGGCTGCGATACCCCCACGGGGGTCGGGTGTTCGCTCACCGGCGTCACGTCGTACTCCACTTCCGATTGCTCGGACGGAGGTTCGCCACTGCCCGACCTGACCGTTGGGCACTGCAACGTAATCGGACAGAACGAGATCCTGGGCTTGACCACCAGTGTCTCGTCGTCCGGCCTGTGCACGGCCTCCGGGGCACCCGCCAGCACCGGCTCGGTGGGCCCCGATGCCACCATGGCAGTGACCGTCTGCTGCTCGCAGTGACGGATGCAATCAGGGGGGCGTGTAGAACGCGACCACCTTGGCAGCGCCGCGGCCGGTGAGCTCGAAGCCGCCGGCGAGAGTCTTCACGAGGGCGTCGTCGAGGACCTTGCCCGCGAACGGGCGATCGGTGGTCAGCTCGCCGAAGAAGGGGCACTCCACGTCGCCGCCACGCGCGAAGACCGAGACGCGGCCGCCGGCGAGAAGCTCGGACGTGAAGACCAGGCGCGCGACCTCTCCCTTGCGAAGGACGACCGGTCCGGCCGTCTCCGTTCGGAGCTCGTCCTTCACGACGTAGTAAGCCCGCGCCTTCGCGTTGATGGCGGAGCCGATGAACCCGAGGTTGAAGCGGGCGCTCTCGCCGCGGCGAATGGTGAGGTCTTCGTCGAGCAACACATCGTCGTCCTCCGCCTTCAGCGAGCGGTAGATCGCCTCTCTCACGGGGGTGATGACTTGCCCGGGACCGGAGAGCCCCTCGCGCATGCACTCCGCCAGTGCCCCGTAGCCCTCGCCCATCGCGGCGGCGAGATCGGCCGGCTTGCCGTCGTCGTCGTAGACGGCGAGCCGGACCACGCAGGCCGCCACCTCGTCATCCGCGGGGATGACGGCGAGGAGCGGTGGGTCCTTCAGCGACAGGTTCGTCATCCACTCGAGCGACCCGCACTTGTGCGGTGCGCCCGCAGCCGGAAGCCCCGAGACCGGGCTCCAGCTCACCTTGCCCTCTTTGTCGGCGAGCACCGCAATGGTCCACCAGTAGATCTCGCCGTCGTCGAAGAAATCCGTGTCGTCGACCACGTAAATCGCCAGCAAGTAGACGCCGAGCGGGCCTCGGTCCCCGTCGCTCATCGCCATGAGCTGCCCGCGGACGACCTCTTCGGACTTGAGCTTCAGCTTCTCGACGATCGCCGCCGACATCCCCAGACGCTCTGTATCCGCGAGCCGCTTCGCCAGTTCGTCGAGTCCCATCCCGTACCTCGCGGGGCGATAGTACCCTAGGAACCGAGCCCGAGGATCCACGATGGCCCACCTGCTCGACTGGCTTTCGTCGTTGCCCCCGGGCGAACGAGACGCGGCCGTCGAGCGCTACCTCGCGATCGCGACTCCTCTACCCTCGCACGCGCCTCCAGGCGACCACCTCACCGGCTACTACCCGAGCGGCGTGGCCCCAATCGTCCGGGCACTCCTCGACGTACCCGTCGTGGCAGACGACGTCCTCGTCGATCTCGGCGCGGGTCTCGGCAAGGTCGTGATGCTCGCACGTCTCCTGACGGGCGCGACCGCCCGAGGGATCGAGATCCAGCAGGCCCTCGTCGACCGAGCGCGTGCGGCCGCGGCCGCGCTGGGCATCGACGTGTGCTTCACGCAGGGCGACGTTCGAGACGCGGACCTCGACGACGGCACGGTCTTCTTCCTCTATGCGCCGTTCACCGGTCCCGTGCTCGAGCGCGTCCTCGAGCACCTGCACGCCGTCGCGAAAGGACGCCCGATCGTCGTGTGCGCCCTGGGCATCGACCTCGAACGGAGTGCGCGCTGGCTCGTCCCGCGACCCACGGACGCGTTCTGGCTGACCATCTACGACAGCGTGGTGCCCAGCGTCCCCGCGCGGGCGGTCCATCCGAGGTCGGCCCCGGGGAGTGTGGCGGAAGCAATCGTCTTCGAGCGCGTTTGACGGGCGGCGCCTGCTAGATTCGGCCCAGCGACGACGACAGGAGTTCCCGGAGAATGACAGCGTCCGCCCCCACGTTCGACCCGGCTGCGTTCAAGCGCGCTGCGCGCGAGCAATGGCAGCAGCACGCGGAGGCGTGGGATCGGTGGGCGCCGACCCTCGAGTCCTGGCTCCGCCCCGTGACCGAGGCCCTGATCGAGCTCGCCGGCGTTCGCGAAGGAGCGTCGGTTCTCGATGTCGCAGCCGGCGCCGGCGAGCCCACGGTGAGCATCGCGAAGGTCGTCGGACCCCAAGGCAGCGTGCTCGCCACGGACATAAGCTCGGCGATCCTCGGCTTTGCCGCGAAACGAGCCCTGCGCGAGGGCGTCGCCAACGTCACGACGCGCATCATGGACGGGGAAGCCCTGGAGCTCAACGACCTGTCCTTCGACTGCGCGGTCTCGCGCCTCGGGGTCGTCTACTTCCCCAATCGCGTCCGGGCCCTCGGTGAGGTGCACCGTGTGCTGCGCGTCGACGGCCGCGTCGCGATCGCAGGAATCACGAGTCCGGCCGCGAACCCCTTCTCGGCCGTGGCCACGCGCGTGCTCACCGAGCGTGCCTCACTCCCGCCGCCCCCGACCGGGCGTCCGGGCCCCTTCAGCCTCGGTGAACCTACGGCCATGCGAGAGGCGCTCGAGGCCGCGGGGTTCGTCGACGTCGAGACGCGCATCGTGGACGTGCCGCTCGAGATGCCTTCGGCGCGTGACTGCGCGCGCCTTCAGCGCGAGGCGTTCGCGGGCATGGACCTCATGATCGCTCGCCTGCCCGAGGCGGAGCGGGATGCCGCGTGGGAAGAAGTCGCCGATGCTCTTAGCGAGTTCGAGCGAGATGGCGCCTTTTGCAGCCCGACCCAGCTCATCGTCGGCTCGGGGGTCCGGCGCTGACGACGCTCAGGTCTTCCCTCACGATGCCCGCCCTCTCTGCACAGCACATCCGCAAGGCCTTCGGGTCGCAGGTCGTGCTCGATGACGCCAACTTCGCGCTTGCTCGCGGCGAGAGGGTGGGGCTCATCGGGGCAAATGGCGCGGGCAAGTCCACGCTCGCGAAGATCCTCGCAGGGGTAGAGGCCCCCGATGCCGGAACGCTGAGCGTCCGCCGCGGGCTGACGATTCGGTATCTCTCACAGGAACCGGAGCTCGACCCCATATCCAGCGCCAGGGCCGTCGTCGAGGAGGCGCTCAGCGCGTGGACGGCAGCGTCGACGCGCCACGCGGTGGTGACCAGAGAGCTCGATCGCGCCGGGGCATCCGGCGACTACGCGATTCTGGTTCAGGAGCAAGCGGAGCTCGACGACGCGATCTCGAGACTGGGCGGCTGGGAAAGGGGGCACGAGGCCCTCGGCTTTCTCGATCGGCTGGGCGTGCGCGACGTGGACGCGCCCTGCGGCCCGCGCAGCGGCGGCGAACGAAGGAGGATCGCGCTCGCGCAGCTGCTCGTCGCGAGTCCGGACATCGCGATCCTCGACGAGCCGACCAACCATCTGGACGCCGACACCGCCGAGTGGCTCGAGGGGTTCCTCGACCGCGACTTCCGGGGCGCGCTCGTCCTGGTCACCCACGATCGCTACTTCCTGGACGCCATCGCGCAGCGCATCGTGGAGCTGGAACGCGGACGGCCGACGTCCTTCGCGGGTGCTTACGGAAGCTATCTCGAGAAGAAGGCCGAGCTCCTTGCCCACGAGGACCGCGTCGAGCAGAACCGACAGAACATGCTGCGGCGCGAGCGCGAATGGCTGTCGCGCGGCCCCAAGGCCCGGAGCACCAAGCAGAAAGCCCGCATCCAGCGCGCGCAGGCCCTCGAAGAGCGCGGTCCGGCGACGGCCGGGAGGCCCGGCGAAGTGTCCCTCGTGACGACCGTCGCACCGCGCCACGGCAAGACCATCCTGGAGCTCCGCGCGGTGCAAGTCGCTGCGTCCGAAGGCTCGCCGCCGCTCAACGCACCGTTCGATCTCATCGTCACCGCCGGAGAGCGCATCGGCGTCGTCGGCCCGAACGGCATCGGGAAGACGACGCTCATGCGCGCCATCCTCGCGGCGGTCGACGAGGCCCGGCGCGGAGAACGTGCCCCGGGGCCGGCGCTCACCGTGGGCGGTGAGATCGTCGTCGGCAAGAACACGCGCGTCGCTTACCTCGATCAAGCCCGGGCAAAGCTCGACGACGACAAGTCCATCTTCGACGACGTACGCGGCGAAGGTGGGAGCGTGGTGGTGAACCTCGGGGTCCGAGGCCGCGAAACGATGGACCTCCGTAGCTACCTGGAGCTCTTCCTCTTCGACGGCCACAAACAGCGCCAGAAGGTGGGGTCGCTGTCCGGAGGCGAGCGTGCCCGCGTCGCCCTGGCCAAGGTGCTGCGCGATGGCGCCAACCTCCTCATGTTCGACGAGCCCACGAACGATCTCGATCTGCCGACGCTGGCCGCGCTCGAGGATCTACTCGAAGGTTACGACGGCTCGGTGATCGTCGTGACCCACGACCGGGCGTTTCTCGACCGCGTCGCGACATCCATCCTCGCATTCGAGATCGCGCCGAACGGCACGGGCGTGGCCAGCGTCACCCGCTACGCAGGGGGATACCAGGACTACGTCCTTCAACGAGGCGGTCGCCGGGCGGCCGCGACGCCGCCTCAGCAGCCGAAGCCCGCGAGCGCGCCACCCAAGGGGGAACCGAAGGCCGGAGGCGGCCTGACCTATGCGGAGCGGATCGAGTTCGGGAAGATCGTCGATGCCGTGGACGCGGCCGAGGCAAAGGTCACCGAGATCGAGGCCTTGCTGGCAGACCCTTCCCTCTACGCGCTCCGCGGGCAGGAAGTCGCGCCACTTCAGGCCCGGCTCGCCGTGGCACGTTCCGAGGCAGCCGCGCTCGCGTCGCGATGGGAGGCTCTCGAAGCCAAGAAGGGTTGACCCGCCCGGCCTCAGCGGCCGACGCCGTCCTTGCCCTGTTCCTCCGCCGCGACGTAAACGACGCGGACGAACTCGGCTCGGTTGCGAGCCCCGCACTTCGCGTAGATCTCGACTTACGTGCTGCCTTATCGTCTTGGGGCTGTTGTGCTCGATTTCGGCGATCTCGCCGCTGGTCCGTCCCTCGAGCAAGTGGCGCGCGACGACGCTCTCCTTATCCGTCAGGTTCGCCCGGGCCAGGGCAAGGTCGATGGCGCTCCGTACGTCGCCGCCATGCGTCCGGACGCGCTCGATGGCTTCGACGAGCTCCGCCGCGCGGAAGGGCTTCTCGAGCAGATGCGCGGCTCCCTGGTTGAGGGCGATCTTCACCTTGTCGACATCGGCGTAGGCCGTGATGACGATGATCGGCGCCCGAACCCCGGCGCCACGAAGCTCGTTCATCAGGGTGAGCCCCCGTCGATCGCTGCCGCCCATGACGACGTCCGTGACCACCACGTCGACGGCACCGGCACTGGCAACCCGGACCAGAGCGTCCTCCGCGCCGCACGCGACGATGCAACTGTAGCCCGCACGTTCCAGGGCTCGCCCCAGCATCTCGCGCGTATCGGCCTCGTCCTCGACTAGAAGCACCGTGCCCTTCACGTTTTCTCCGTCAGCGGCAACTCGAGCCGAAATGCCTTGCCGTCGGCGTCTTCGAGGGAGAGGTCACCTCGCATCGCCCTCGCCAGGGCGCGCGCAATCGGGAGGCCCAGGCCGAGTCCGTGTGCCTTCGTCGAACGCAGAGGCTCGAAGAGAGTCGTTCTGACCTCGGGGTCGATGGCCGGCCCGTCGTCGCACACACGGACCACGGCGCACTCGAGTTCCGTGTCGAGTCGGATCGTGATCGATCCTCCGCGCTTCCCCCGGAGCGAATGGAGGCTGTTGTCGATCACGTTCTCCAGAATCGTGCGCACATAGGTGGGGTCGGCGGTGGCCTCGACGGGCTGGCGGCATTGCACGCTCACCACGAGGCCGTCTTCGGCGGCGAGGGCCCCGACGTCCGCGGCGAGCGCGCCGACGACTCGATCGAGTGCGACACGCTGGAACTCGGGCTCCTCTTCGGTCCGCATGGACCTCAGGGCCCTGAGGTGCCGCAGCGCTCGATCGGATTGGGCCCGCGCTCGCGCCACGAGGTCGAAGCGTCGCTGCGGATCGCCCTCGCAGGCGCTCAGCTCGTCGAGCAAGAGGCCGAGCGCGTGAAGGGGGTTGTTGAGCTCGTGCAAGACCGCCGCGGCAAAGACCCATACGGCCTGGTCGCGTTCCACCTTCTGCAGCCGCGAGCGCAGGGCCTCTGCGCGATCGGCGGCCTCCTGAGTTGCTGCCGCCCGTGCTCGAACCCGGATGTGGTGGGCGAAAAAACCGAGCACCGCGCCGACGATGATCGGAAACCCGTGATCGACGAGCGTGTGCGCCCCGGCCATCGTGCCCGTGAGCATCCCGTGACGCAACCTCGCTTCGGAGAGCACGTCGAAGACGACGTACAGCGCACCGGCGAGCGCGCCACCCATGACGAGCACGATCGGCTCCAACTCTCGCGGACGGCGTCGTGCGCTCACACGCCACGCAATCTATGCGGTCCATCTGGTGCGAGCCAGCCCGGCCTCGTGCCCTGGCGCCGTACTTCCGATTCGCGTAAAGCGGGGCATGCCGTCCGCGGCCTCGATTCTCGTCCTCGGCTTCCTCCTGGGGATGCGGCACGCGACGGACCCGGACCACGTCGTCGCGGTGACGACGATCGTCGCCCGCCAGCGGCGCGTATGGGCATCTGCCGTCATCGGCGCGTGGTGGGGGCTTGGTCACACGATCACCATTCTGATCGTCGGGGGCGCGATCATCGCGTTTCACCTCGTCGTTCCCCCCCGCGTCGGCCTCGCGATGGAGACCACGGTGGCCCTGATGCTGATCGCGCTGGGCACGGTGACCCTCGCCGGCGTGCCCGCGCGCGTCGCGGGTCACGCCACTTCGCCACCGGTCGCAATCGTCAGACGCGGAAGCGCGCTGCGCCCGCTGCTGGTCGGAGTCGTCCACGGGCTCGCGGGGTCGGCCGCTGTCGCGCTCCTGATTCTGGCGACCATCTCCGATGCGCGCTGGGGCGCGGTCTATCTCTCCGTCTTCGGCGTCGGGACCGTCGCCGGCATGATGGCCCTCACCACGCTGCTGGCGCTCCCGTTCTCGTACACGGCCGACCGCTTTGCGCTCGCCAACACGTGGCTCGCGCGCATCACCGGAGTCGCAAGCGTGGGGCTCGGCGCGTTCCTGGCTTACCGCTTCGTCGTCACTGCCGGGCTATTCTCGACGGCTCCCACCTGGACCCCCCGGTGAAGGCCCGCGGCCGCGTCACTGGGGCACGCTCGACTGCGTACAGAACCCGTTGACGCACTGATCGGTGGCATCGCAGCAGTCGGCGGACGTAGTGCACTTGTCGTTCAGCCCCGAGCAAGCGTTGTTGGGGGGGGTGTTCGCGCAGATGAGCGCTCCGCCGTCTCCCAGGGGCTCGCAGTAGCCGTTGCAGCATTGATCGCCGCTCTGGCACGACTGTCCGTTGGCGCGGCAGGGTTCGAGCACCCAGAAGCCGCGCGAGTTGCCCGCAAGGAGCTCCTGCCCGGGCAGATAGAACGCCGGGTGGCTGGCATCGGTCCCAGGGGTCGCGCCGAGATCGACCGCGGCGACCCACAGCTTCTTCGTCGTGATGTTCGTGATGAGGTTGACCCCGCGCGGATCGCTGCAGAACGGCGGGATTGTCGCCTCGCTGCCGTACATGCGCCGGCTCGTGAACACGACCCAGACGTAGCCGCCGGAGGCTTCCGGGTTGACCGTAGGCTCGTAGTTGAGGTCGACGTCGTCTTCGTGGGAAGGGTCGATGCCGCCGACCTGGACGTTGTCGCCCGTGCACGTCAGCGAAACGGGCTGCGGGAGCTGAGGCAGGTAGACGTGTCCCGTCGAATCCATCCCGTTGAGCTCATTGAGCGGCGTCAGGTGCGTCGCGTCGGTAGCGCTCGTCCAGACGATCTGGGCCTTGCATCCCTTGCGCGTATAGAGGGCGCCGTCCGTGTTGCCGTCGGCTCCCGCGACGGTCTGCTGGTGAAACACGAGCGATTCGCCGTCCGGAAAGAATGCGGGCCAACCAGGGCGAGTCTGCGCCGGCTGTCCGGTGTCGTCGACCACCAGGGTAGGTTGGCTGAAGGTGAGCGTGCTCGAATCGAACGCCATGACGTAGACCTGCTGCGTAGGCGTCGTCACGCCGGGACCTGCCATCGGGTTGAAAACCACCAGCGAGCCGTCCGGCGAGAACGAAGGCGTTCCGACGTCCGTCGCCACGGCGCTCAGGCCCTTGACCGTCGGCAGGGTGCTGTCGTTGGGCAGCGGCAGGATCTGGCCTGGTTCCGTGAGCGCCATGCTCCCGTCCGGGTACATGCCGGGGAAGAAAGCAGAGTTCGTCGCGAGGACCGTCTCGACGGCTCCCGTCGGTGTCAGATCGTACTCCGAGCTCGTGACGTCGCCGTTGTCCCCGTGCTGAACGATCAGGCGTGAACCGCCCGACGCGACCGAGTGGCAGACACGGCACTGGGCCGATCCACCATTGGTCCCGGCGACGAGCTGCGGCGCGGTGTCGCCGACGTGGATGGAGAGCACCGCCGCACCGAACATGCCGTTGCCACCGACAGCGCCGGTGGAGTTCAGGGCGAGCTGCGTACCGTATGAGTTGTAGTAGATGATGCCGGGCAGCCCTCCCGGCGCGACCGGCCACGTCTCGGTGATCGGACCGAACCCCGTCTCCGTGGAAGAGCCGTCCTCCGTCACGGCTTTCGCCAGCGTCAGACTCACTGTGAGGTCGTCCGGCATCCCGCTCGGAGTCGGCCCGCCGGCGGTGTTCGTGGCCATTTCCCAGATGTCTTGCGGGATGGGGTGGCGGATGAAGTTCTGGCCCGTCGTCAAGATCGTCGGGCGGTCGAAGGTGCCCGTCCACGAGAACGAGCCGCTCGTGGTGGACAGCGAGATCTGGATGGCGTCCGTGTCCCCGTACGACCACTGCCACATCAGCAGTGGAGCGAGCATCCCGCGCGGCCACACCGTCTTGTCGTACGGGTAGAGGAAGACGAGGTTCTGCGCCAATCCATTGCTGCTCGGCGTCCCGAGCGCGCTGAGCGTCGGCCCGTCGGTCACCGGGCCCCCCAGCCCCTCACCGCCCACGCCGCCCACCCCACCACCCGCGGTGAGCTGCGCCGGCGACGTCGCGATCTGCGCCGCCTCCCCTGGGTTGCTCGGGTTGGCCCCGCTCTGGTGCGCCGTGAGCCTGATGAAGACCTGGGCCGTGGCGATCTTCCCGTTGAAGCCCGCGGTCACGGTGACGAGCCCCCCGGTCGCCCCACTGGGCGTGAACGCCGATGTCGACGAGGGGCCGCTGGCCACCGTCCCGAGGTCCCCGCAATCGACGTTCCACCCCGCATCGACGGGTAGGCCGCTCAGGGTCGCCGTGAAGGAAACCGTCGGAGTGCTCTGGCCCGCCGCGACGATGATCGTCTGCAGGCCCGCCGGGGAAATCGCGAACACGCCTTGCGCGTCGGGGTTGATGGAGGCTCCGTCCAGGCTGCCGCCATCGCCGAAGATGGGCGTCGGAGTGAGCGACACGTCGCCGAGGTTCGCGTCCCCACCGAACGCCGCGTCCGCCCCGTTCCCGGTGACCACGAAGCCGTTCTTGTCCCCACCTCCCCCACCGCACCCGAAAGCTACGAGCGTCGTCACGACAAGAACCCCCACACCCCAAAGACTCGCTCGCATGATGTAACTTTACGGCAAATCTAGACCCCGTCCGCCACGAGAACGGGGTCTCCGCCCATTCACATGGGGCAACATCGGCTCATGTGTGCCATCTTTGGTGGTCGTGGAAGCACTCGCCGCAATCAAGACGATCGGTGTCCTCGGTGCCGGGCAGATGGGAAGCGGCATCGCGCAAGTCGCGGCGGCCGCCGGGCTGGACGTGGTCCTGGTCGACGTCGCCCTCGAGGTCGCCGAGCGGGGAAAATCCGGCATCGGGTCCATTCTGTCCAAGCTGGTCGAGAAGGGGAGGCAGACCGCGGAGGAGCGCGCCGCACTCCTCGCCCGCATCCAGCCCGCCTCGAAGCCGGAAGACTTCAGGGCCTGCGACTTCGTGATCGAGGCGGCCACCGAGAACATGGAGCTCAAGATCGCTCTGCTCCGCAAGTGCGACGCGGCCCTGGCGCCCGGGCGCTGGCTCGCGAGCAACACCTCGAGCATCTCGCTCACCAAGCTCGCGGCCGCCACGTCGCGCCCGGACCGGGTCGTGGGCATGCACTTCATGAATCCGCCGCCGCTGATGAAGCTGGTCGAGATCGTGCGCGCGCTCCAGACGAGCGACGAGACGTACGCGGTGGCGACCGCGCTTGCCGAGAAGATGGGCAAGACGACGACGGTGAGCCGCGACGCGCCAGGCTTCCTCGTCAACCGCATCCTCTTGCCGATGCTCTGCGAGGCCTGCTTTGCGTTGCAAGAGGGCGTGGGCACGCCGGAGGACATCGACACGGGCGCGAAGCTCGGCCTCAATCACCCGATGGGCCCTTTCGAGCTCAGCGATCTCATCGGGCTCGACACCGTCCTCGCGATCGCCGACGTCTTGCACCGGGAGACTGGCGACGACAAGTACCGCGCGCCGACGCTTCTCCGTAACCTCGTCGCCGCGGGCTGGCTCGGGCGCAAGACGCGACGCGGCTTCTACGTCTACGACGACAAGGGGAGACGTGCGGTGACGCCATGATGGTTGATCGCGTCTCCGGTTTGCTGGCGCTGGCCATCACCGGTTGCGCCAGCAACCTGCCCACGTGGACGTCCGCCCAGATCGGGTGCCCGGCCGACGAGGTGGTCATCGCGAAAGAGGACACGGTCTGGTCCACCCGGACGTGGACGGCGCGGTGCCGAGGCAAGACGTACTCGTGCTCCGAGCACAGCGAGGGCCAGTCGAACGCCCGCGTCGCCTGCAAAGAGAACGGCGACGAGACGCTGGCGACTCCCCCCACGACCTGTCAGTTCGACACGAACTGCCGAGGCGACCGCCAGTGCCGCGACGGGAAATGCGTCGCCCCTGCCTCAGCGGGTCCTACCGAGTCACCGTAGAGGCGCAACGCCGAAGCGATGGATGCGCCGCAGCGCGGTCTTGGCCGCGTGGTAACCGCACATCCCGTGCACTCCGCCGCCCGGCGGCGTCGACGCGGAGCAGATGAAGACCCTCGGGTTGGGCGTGCTGTAGGGATCGAGACGTGCCACGGGCCGGGTGAAGAGCTGGAAGAGGTCGGCCACGCCGCCCGTGATCGCGCCGCCTACGTAGTTCTGGTTGTGACGTTCGAGGTCGGCCGTCGTGGTCACGTGGCGCGCCAGGATGCGACCGGCAAACCCGGGCGCGAATCGCTCTATCTGCTGCTCGATGACCGTCGTGAGGTCCACGGTCGATCCGGCAGGCACGTGGCAGTAGGCCCAACCCGTGTGTTTCCCGGGCGGCGCGCGACCGGGGTCCATCTCGCTCTGCTGACACAAGAGGACATAAGGCCGTTCGGGGTGCCCCCCGCGCCAGACCGCCGCCTCGGAGGTCGCGATCTCCTCGAGCGTCCCGCCGAGATGCACCGTGGATGCCTCCAGGCATCGCGCGTCCTTCCACGGGATCGAACCGTCGAGAGCCCAGTCGATCTTGAAGATCCCCGGCCCATAGCGAAACCGTTCGAGCCGGAGCAGGTAGCGCGGAGGCAGGGCGGGCGCGGCGATGGAGGCAAGCTGCGCCGGGCTGGTGTCGAAAAGGTAAATGCGCGCGGCGGGCAGGTCGCCGAGCGACCGCACGTGGACGCCCGTCTCGATGCGTCCGCCGAGCGACCGCAGAAGACTCGCGAGCGCGCCCGCAATGGCGCTCGAGCCGCCCGCCGCGACTGGCCATTCCTGCACGTGCCCGCAGAGGAGAAATATCAGCGCCACCGCACCCGTGAGCGAGCGATCGAGCGGCAAGATGGAATGCGCGGCGCACCCCGCGAGCAGCGCGCGTGCGCGGGCACCACGGAATCGCCTCGCCAGTCCCGTGGCCGAGCGGATCGCGCGCAGTCCGAACCGAAGCATCAGGAGCGGATGCCGGGGCATGCCGAGCGGCGCCAGCGCGTCGGCCAGAAGCCCGTCAGGATTGGAGAGGAACGGCTCGACGAGACGGCGGTACGCGGGCCCGTCGACCTCGAGCTCCGCGGCAGTCCGTTCGAGGGAACGGTAGAGGAGCGTCGCCGGCCCGTCGTCGAGCGGATGAGCGACCGACGCTCTCGGGTGGATCCATCGCAGGCCATGCTCCTCGAGCGGCAACGTGCGGAAGAACGGCGAGAGGACGCCCATCGGGTGTACGGCGGAGCAGACGTCATGGGCAAACCCGGGCAACGTGAGCTCGGCGGTCCTGGTCCCGCCTCCGATCTCGCCCTTCGCCTCGAGGACGGTGACCGAAGCCCCTGCCTGGGCGAGCGAAACGGCGGCGGCCAGCCCATTCGGTCCAGAACCGATGACGACCGCGTCCGACACGGCATACTGTCACGCGTGCCCGGGATCCATGCAAGACCTTAGGGCCGGACTCTGCGACCACTGCGTTCACTGCAAGCAAGTCGGCTCGGCCCGAGGCTCGGTGTTTCGCCTCTGCCTCCTCCACGAGCGGGACCCGCGCTTCGCCAAGTATCCGCGTCTGCCGGTTCTCAGCTGTCCGGGATACGTGAAGAAGACGCTGGACGACCCCGGCTGAGGGGCAGGGTCAGGCGCCGAAGATGAGCAGGCTCGCGGTCGAGATGAGCGCGTTCAGGATGATGATCGCGAGCGACGAGTTGACGACCGCGCGCGTCGCGGCCCAGCCCA
This sequence comes from uncultured delta proteobacterium, assembly GCA_963847465.1. Taxonomy (GTDB): domain Bacteria; phylum Myxococcota_A; class Polyangia; order Polyangiales; family Polyangiaceae; genus Palsa-1150. The sequence continues at coordinate 561,300 of CAWKAF010000062.1, forward strand.
CTCCCTCGCTGCCGCCGAAGGTGGAGAGGCCACAGTACCCGCTGACGATCGGGATGGCTGCACCGTAGGCGACGCACTTGGCGAGTCCCGTGAGGACGTCGCCCCAGTCGATGAGCGACATGTTGCAGAACACCCGCACCGGGACGTCGAACGCGATGCTGGCGGTCGCTGCCCCGGTCGCGAAGGCGACAGCCCCGGCCCAGACGATGAGCACCGTGGTCATGACCATGCTCGCGAGAAAGCGAGGCACGATCAGAAAGTCGATGGGATCCGCTGCGCACATCCGCAGCGCGTCGACCTGCTCGGTCACCACCATCGATCCGATCTCGGCGGCGATCCCCGCGCCCACGCGCGTGGCGAGCATCAGCGCCCCCAGCGATGCCGCCAGGTCGCGCACGAGGAGCTCGAGGTACGTGGCTCCGAGGAGAGTGAAGTCGGGGATGACGCGCTTGATTTCGATGCCCGCCTGATAAAGGACGATCATCCCGATGAAGCCCATCGAGATCGACACGAAGAAGAGCGAGCTGGTTCCCGATCTCGTACATCTGGCGTAGCGTGGCGCCCTTGTCTCGTCGCCCCCGCACCACGCAATACAGCGTCCGGACGAAGACCCCGTAGAGCTCACGCCCGGCCAGGAAGAGATCGATCCCCGCCGCACCGAGGTCGTGCACCACCCCGGGAGGAGAAGGTGCTGACAGCTCGCGTCCGACGGTCGACTCACTCATAATTTCCAAGGCCTATCCGAGAAGAAAGCTGACGAGGTAGTCGAGGATGAAGACGCCGGATGCGCTCGCGACCACGGTGGCGTTCACGCTGCGGCCCACACCGGGCGCGCCTCCCGTGGTCGACATCCCGAAGTGGCAGCTCGACAGGGCGATGACGAGGCCGAAGACGACGCTCTTGAGGAGCCCGTTCGCCACGTCGCCGAAGTTGAGCAGGCCCCCCGTCAGCCCGTTGTAGAAGCTTCGCGGTTCGATCTGGAGCAGTCCGAGGCCCGCGAAGGCGGCGCCGAACAGGGCGAGAGCGTCGGCGTAGAGGGTCATGGTGACGAGCGTCACGGCGATGGCGATAAAGCGCGGCAGGACGAGGAACGCGATCGGGTCGATGGCCAGGACGCGCAGTGCGTCGATCTGCTCGGTGACCACCATCGTCCCGAGCTCCGCGGTGTTGTTCGCGCCGACACGGCCCGAGATCATCAATGCGGTCAGCAGCGGAGACACCTCGCGGAGCGTCGCGAAGCCCGCCCCCCACCCGAGCAGTCCCTCGGCGCCGTACCGCTTCACGATGGGAGCCGCCTGGATGACCGCGATGACGCCGGTGAAGAGCGCCGTGACGACGACGATCGGGAGCGACTTGACCGCCATCTTGTGGAGGTTGCGCCGGAGCTCGTGGTAGTCGAGCACGGGCGGGATCGCGGCCATCGCGCGCACGATCCTGACGAGGAGAACCGCCATCGCGCCGACCGTCTGCGCGATATCGAGGAACGCACCTCCCGCGGCAGCGGCCGTCGCCACGATGCCGCCAGGGGCGGGAGAGGCGGGAGACACGTGCTCCGAGGCCGATGCGGACATCGGAGTGGGACGTTACTACAGCCGGAGCCGGGGCCCTGGTTTGGCTATAGAGTGGGTCTCCCTGTTCGATGGCCTTCGCTCTCGCCACCTTCAACGTGAAGAACCTGCTCGAGCCGAAGGGCGAGGGCCAAAAGGCCGTCTTCGAGGCCAAGCTTGACGCGATCGCCGACCAGGTGCGCGCCTGCGACGCGGACGTCGTCGGACTGCAGGAGGTGGGCCCGATCGATCTCGTGCGTGCCGTCGTCACGCGCCTGCCTGATCGGCGCTACGGGGAGCCGGTCATGGGTACGCCGGATGCTCGTGGGATCCGTTGCGCGCTCCTCGCACGCGTCCCTTTGGTCCACGCAAGCGTCCGGACTGCGGAGGCGCTCTCCTTTCCTGCCTTTCGGGTGGGAGACCCGGAGCCCTTCGGGACGCGCATTCCCCTGCGTCGTGGGGTTTTGCAGGTGCGGGTCAAGGTGCCAGAGATGGGAGAGGTCGACGTGTTGGTCGCCCACTTCAAGTCGGCTCACCGGGTGCCTTTGCGCGACGAATCGGGCGAAGAGATCCAGCCGAAGACGGCGCGGGACCGGGCAGAGGGCATGCTTCGGACCCTGGTCTGGCGCGGGGCAGAGGCGTTGTACGTTCGCGGGCTCGTGGACGACGTGCTCGCTACCGAGCCGCACGCGCGAGTGGCGGTCGTGGGAGACCTCAACGACGTGCCATCGTCACCGGCGGTCCGCGCCCTGCTCGGCGACGGTCCGGGCGAGCTCTTCGACTGCACCGCGGACGTCGAACCAGCCGCTCGCTTCAGCGTTCTTCACCGGGGCAACCCGGCCCAGATCGATCACGTGCTCGTGACCGAGAACCTACACGCCCGCCTCGTCGTGGCACGCTTCCTCAACACCGAGCTGCGCGACCACGGCCCCTTCGACCCGGCGGTGGAGGAGGCGCCCACCGTCGACTCCGACCACGCGCCTCTGGTCGTTCGATTCGAGTGATCGCCGAGCGATCGCTTCCGGTGCTTCGGGGGGTATCATGGGAAGCGAGGCGCACCATGCCTGTCACCATGAGGACCGTCGCCACTGGCCTGTCGATCCTCGCCCTCTCGGCGTGTAGCTCGTCCGCGAGCGCGCCGCAGTCGTCCGCGGGCGACGGCGGCGCAGGCGAGTCCGGGGCCGGATGCCAAGTCACGGAGGCCGACGCCTCCCCCGCGCACCCTCCCCTGCAGCAGCCCCCGGCCCATCCCGTCGGCGGGTTCTCGATCGACCTCGGGGACCCTTCGATCCAGGGCACCGAGCTCGCTCCCGGTGCCGAGCTATTCCCCTGCGTGGTCTTCCCGCTGGACATCTCGGGCCCGTCGAACCTGGTCGGGGGCGGGATGCTCACGACCTCGCCAGGTTTGCATCACGGCAACATCACGACGCGCCCCTCGGACGGCATAGCGGGCATTCACGCGTGCGCCAACCAGAGCTGGACGGCGGACAACACCGGCCAGGAGGCGATCGACGTCCTCAACGGCGGCGCCGTGCTCTTCGGGTCGACCACGCAGATTGAGGTGAACGAGTGGCAGAGCTTCCCCTGCGGCATGGGCTACGCGGTCAAGCCCGGCTACCAGATCGTCGCCAACATGCACTACCTGAACCCTACGAGCGAGACCCTCACCCCAAAGCCGAAGTACCAGTGGTACACGATCGATCCCAAGACGCTCACGCAACAGCTCTATCCGTTCGCGTGGGAGCTCAGCACGTTCAGCATCCCCCCGTACACTCAGCAGACCTTCACGGGAGCCTGCGCGCTGTCGTCGCCGATGCACGTCGTGAACGTCCTCCCCCATATGCACCAGCTGGGCGTCGGGCTCGATCTTTCCTATCTGGGTGGGTCGCTCGACGGGCAGCCGTTTTTGACGTCGAAGGGCTATGACCCCGACTCGACGCTGCAGGTCCAGTACACCCCGGCGGTCGATCTCGGCCAAGGGACGGGCTTCTCCATGTCGTGCACGTGGAACAACACGACCGACCAGACGATCGTGGAGGGCACGGGCATCAACGAGATGTGCATCATCTTCGGCTACGGGTGGCCGGAGGACGCCGCCTACTCGAGCGTCTTCTCGGCAGGCGGCACGAGCAGCTGCTTCTCCACCGTCCCCGGCAACTGACGGGCCCGCCCGACGCACCGACCGGGTCTAAAGCGCCGCCGCGAACTCTCGCCCGAACTCGAGAGGAGACGGACGGTCACGCGGTTCTCGCGCGGTGGCTGCTCGCAGGAGCTTCGCCACGGCAGCCGGATAGACCCGCAGCCGACCCGCGTCCTCGAACGGATCGCGCCGCATGTGGGCGATGATGCGATCGCGGGCGTTCTCGATGTCGTCGAAGAACGCGCGCCCCGTCGTCACGTTGTAGATCGTCCCCGCGAGAGCGTAGACGTCGGCGCGAACGTCGAGCTCCACAGGATCGAGCACCTGCTCGGGGGCGATGTAGCCCGCGGTCCCCGCCACGAAGCGGCCGCCTGCCTCGGGCGGCACGCGGATGGCACGCACCATCCCGAAGTCGATGACCACTGCTGCTAGCGGCGGAACGCGCGCGGGGTCCCGGTGCTTTTCCGCGTCGAACCTCTCGCCACCGGCCAGAGGCAATCGCAGCCAGATGTTCGCGGGCTTGATGTCCCGGTGCACGAGCCCCGCGCTGTGGAGCGCCGCGAGGCCCGCGCACGACTCGAGCACGACTTGCCGTAGCTCGAAGAGCGTCATGGGCTTCGCCGTGGCGTATTGCTTGAGATCGGCGCCGATCAGGTACTCGAGCACCAGGAAAGGCACGGTCCCCGAGACGCCGCGATCGATGATGTTCGCGACGTTCGGATGGTAGAGACCTGCGAGCGCCTTGGCCTCCTCCACGAATGACGTGAGGATGCCCTCGCGCTCGGTGTCGGTGGCGTTGGCGAGGGCGTCGGCCTTCGGGATCTTGAGCACGAAGAAGCGGTCGGCCCCCGGCTTGCGAACGAGCCACACGGACCCGATCCCACCCTCGCCGAGCGGCTTGATCAGCTCGTAGCCCTCGATGAGCTTTGGCTCCTTCTTCTTCGGTTGTGGGGGAGGCGGCGGCGTCCGGCGGATCGCCGCCCGCACCGCGGCCTCGAGCAGAGCGGAGGCGACGGGCCCCAGCGAGGCGAACCACACGTCGAGCATCGACAGCTCGCGGGCGCGGATGGCGCGCGCGACGAGCGCCGCCACGCGGGGCGCGTTCTCCGATGCACTGCGAGAGAGGGAGTCCTCGGCGCTCTCGCCGGTCGCCGGATGAAGCGCCTTCACCGGATTGGCGAGCGCACCGTGAAGCCGGTCGCCCGCGAGCACCAGATCGAGGCACATCGCCTCGAGGTTGGGCTTCGGCCCCGCCGCGGTACCGAACACCTCGAGGGCTCCGCGCGAGGCCCGAGAGGGCGTGCGCGAGCTCGGTGTCGTCGGCGTGCAGCGACTCCAGCGCCGCCGCCGCCGAGGCACCCCACTCGCCGTCCGCGAGATCCAGCGAGATGGAGGTGCGCAGCGCCTCGGCCTGCTCGCAGCAACTGGCGAGGGCGCCCTCGGCCATCATCGGGAGCGCCGTCCCGAGCTGAAGGAGCATCGCGGGCCGATCGATCACGAGGGCCCACCAGGCGGCGAACGGCCCCAGCCAACGCACGTCGTCGACCTCACCGAGCGCGGTGCCGCGCGTCGTGTCCACGAGACGCCAGAAGAGCGTGCTGAGCGCACCCTTGAGCGACGCCGGGAGCTCGCGCGAACCATCCGCGAACCCCTCGAGCTTGCGGAGCCAGAGGCAAGTGTCGTGAGCGGTGGGGCCACGCCCGGGTCCCAGCCCGCCGTCCTCGCCGCACGCGTCGAGCGCATAGCCTCCGAGCCGGACCGCGAGGACCTCGAGCGGAAGGTCGATGTCCAGATTGCCGCCCTCGGCCGGCCGCCTCTCCTTCACGATGTCGAGGATCTCCGACGGCGCACGGGCGATGGTCTTCCACGTCTCCTCGAGGTCCGGCTCTTCCACCGGGTCGCCCCCGGGTCGGGTCGACGAGGAGCGGCCCCCAGAGGCGCAAGCGCAAACGCTCGCGCGCAACCCTCGAGAGCGTTGATGGCGGCGGCCCGCTGGCGCACCCTCCCCGATCCGAGCGCGATGCGGCGCGCCTCGGAGAACGTAGGGGCGAGCGAGACGGCGAAGCGCGCGGCGCGGGCGTCGGCCTCTTCGTCGTCGTACTGCGCGGCGAGGCGCATCAGGTTCTCGAGGCCCAGCTCGAGGTCGAGCGGGTCGCGCTCGGCGCCCTCGACCGCGTCAGTCACGGCGATCACCTCGATCCAGCGACGCGCACTCGTCGAGCGATCCCGCTCGCGCAAGGCGAGCCATCTCTCGCAGCGCGCGCAGCGGAGTCTCGATCTCGGTATGCTCGATGCCACGACGCCAGAGGGTGGCAAGGCCTCGCGCGAGCGCGCGCGCCGCGATGGCTCCGCCGTCTCCCGCGAGGATGCGCTTGGCGAGGCGGTCCCACAGATCCCTGCGCTCGAAGAAGAGATACGGGGTAGCCGCAGCCACGGCCGCGAGCACCCAGGCTTCTTCGTCCCGCGAGTTGATGACGGCCACGAGCTGGCTGCCGAGGAGCATGAGGCGATCGGCCGGAACCGACGCGACCGCGGTCATCGCGCGCTGCCGGAGGACCCGCGAGTCGCCGAAGACCCAGTCGAGGAGCGTCCCCTCGAGCTGCTCGAGCGGGCCGGTGAGGCGTCCGAGGGCGCGGGCCGCGTGCACCCACACGAGCGGCTCCGGATGAAGGAGCAGCGGCTGAAGCACCTGGAGCGTGCGCCCCACGAGCTCCGGGTCGGTCGTCGGTGGCATCCCGCGCACGCTCACCTCGAGGCATCGCGCCGCGCGCACACGCCCACGCAGCGTCGCCCGCGCAGGCCCACGGATCATGGCCTCGAAAGTGTCGGGCGACCCCCAAAGCCAGCGTCCCGAGATCGGGGGCCTCGAGCGCGCTCGCACCGGCCTCCCAGATCAGGATTTCGAGCCGAGCGCGCGCCTGGGTGTTCTCCGGCAACGCCAGCTGCAGACCGTCACCGAGGAGGGGAGCGCACGCGAGTGCGTCGAGCAGTGGCCCTTCGACCACTCTCTCGCGCGCCACGGCGACGGACCTCTCCCGGAAGGCAGACTCCACCGACGCCGCCGCCAGGAGCTTCGCCATCTGTGCATCCCGCCGCCACGTGCTCGCCGTGCACCACTCGAAGAGCACCTCGCCGGCAGGCTCGGTAAAGAGCTTGCCGAGGGCGATCTGTCCCTCCCCTTGCGTCAGCGCCGGCAGCGCGTTGCCCAGCAAGTCCGCAGCGGCGCGCACATCGGCCGGAAGGTCGCCGTCGAGACGCTTGCCGCCCGCGCGCCATCGGGAGAGCAGCCCGTCCCCGAGGTCGGAACGGCTCATCATGGCCGCCCCGATGGTCGAGAGTGCTTCTTGAACCGGTCCCGGAAGCATCGCGAGTCGAAGGCGATCCTAGAGCAAGATCGAGGGACGCGGTGCGATGGCGGCCCTGCGTGGGAGCTTGCGGATCGCCGCGTCTGGGCCCATAGTCCCATGACGTACTTGAAGACGACTTTCAACATCAGGATCGTGCCGGTCCTGTTCGTTCTCGTAGCGATCGTCGGCGTCTTCTTCGTGGCGTTCCACGGTGCTCCCCAGCAGGCAGCGAGCGCCCCGGCCACCGCCCCGCAACGCCTGGTCGCGATCCTCCAGTACGTCGGGCGCGACTACCCGGCTGCCGTCGCGTCGAGCGACGCCGTGGAGCTCGCCGAGCAGCGCTCGCTCGCGGCCGACGCAGCGGCCATCGCGGAGCACATACCCAGCGTCCCCGCCCTGGCGGCGCGCGTCGCGTCCATCCACACGCGCGTCGACCGCGGGTCAGACCCGGCCGGGGTGAGCGCCGATTGCCTCTCCGCAGCAGACGATCTCATCGCGACGACCGGCATGTCGCGGGCGCCGTCGGTCCCCCCGGATCTCGCCGAGGGCGCGACGCTCTTCCGGCAGACGTGCGCCCCATGCCACGGGTCGACCGGCAACGGAGACGGGCCGGCGGCAGCCTCCCTCCATCCGAGGCCCGCCAGCTTTCATTCCTCGGCCGTGATGGACGGCTTCACGCCCTTCCGGGCGAACAACATCATCCGCTTCGGCGTGAAGGGGACCGCGATGCTCCCCTTCGACACGCTCGACGAGAAGCAAAGGTGGGCGCTCGCGTTCTACCTCTTCTCGTTACGGCAACCAGAGTGCGACCATACGCCGCCGCGCGTCTCGCTCGACGACCTGGCAAATCGCTCGGACGAGGACCTGGCGAAGACCGCCGGCGCCGGAGAGGTCGCGTGCCTGCGCCGCACCGTCCGCGAGCTCGACGCCCCCGCCCTCCTCGCGACCGCCGGAGCGCGTGTCGGAGAAGCGGCGCAGCTCTTCGACCACGGCGACCGCAACGGCGCGGAGAGGCTCGTGCTCGATGCTTACCTGGGCGATGTCGAGCCGGTCGAGCCATGGCTGCGGGTGCGTGCGCCCGACGCCTTGACCCAGCTGGAAGCGGCGTTCACGGCGACCCGGACCGCCATGCGCGCCGGAGACCCCACGGCCCGTGATCGAGCCGTCCGCCTGATGGCGCTCCTCGACCGCGCCGCCGGGACCGGGCAGCACGCGACGACCACGAAACTGTCGGCGTTCTGGTTCGCGCTTCTCGTCATCGTGCGCGAGGGCTTCGAGGCCGCGGTCATCGTCGCGGCGCTCCTCGCCGTGCTGAAGAAGAGAAAGCAGGTGTCGCGTGCGAGGTTCGTGCACGCGGGGTGGACCTCGGCGATTGCCGTCGGCGCGGTCGCCTTCGCCCTCGGTCGCAAGGCGCTCGCAGGAGCGATGAACGAGAAGCTCGAAGGGGGCCTCGCGTTCGTTGCGGTCGCGATGCTCCTCTACGCAGCCTTGTGGCTCAACGCGCGGACGACGACCCGAAAGACGATGGGCACCCTTCGGGAGCGGACGAGCGGCGCCCTGGAGAGTGGCACCTTCGCCCTCTTCGGGATCTCGTTTCTCGCCGTCTTCAGGGAGAGCTTCGAGACGGCCGTCTTCCTCGACGCACTGTCAATCGACGCGCCGTCGTCCGTCGTCTGGGGCGCGTGCACCGGCGCGGTGCTCTTGCTCGCCCTCGTACTCGCGGTGAGCCGTCTCGGTCTCCGGTTGCCGATGCAGACCCTCTTCAAGGGATCGACGGTGGTCCTCGTCGCGACGGCCGTGGTCCTTCTCGGCCAGGGCATCCACACGTTCGAGGTCGTGGGCCTCTTGCCGTCCCACGCGATGCCGTTCCTGCGTGTCGAGTTCCTCGGCATCTACCCCGATCTCCTGAGCGTGCTTGCGCAGTTCGCGCTCGCGATGGCGCCCCTTCTTTGGAAATGGTGGGTCCGCTCTCAGGACCCGATGGAGTCCGGGCTCAACCCCGCCGAGTAAGGGCTCATCGGTCCAATGAAGAAGATCGGCACCACGGACATCGACGTCTTCCCTTTGTGCCTCGGTGGAAACGTGTTCGGGTGGACGGCGGACGAACGCCAGTCGTTCGCCGTACTCGACGCGTATGCGGCCGCGGGCGGCAACTTCATCGACACGGCGGACGTGTACTCCGCATGGATTCCGGGTCATTCCGGGGGTGAGTCGGAGACCGTCGTCGGGCGCTGGATGGCCGCGCGCGGCAACCGGAAGCGCATGGTCATCGCGACGAAGGTGGGTCTCAAACCAGGGCTCGAAGGCCTCTCGGCAAAGACGATCCGCGCGGCCGCAGAGGCGTCCCTCCGGCGCCTGCAGACCGATCGGATCGACCTTTACTACGCGCACCGCGACGACCAAGCGACTCCCCTCGACGAGACGCTGGGGGCCTTCGATGCACTCGTACGGGAGGGCAAGGTCCGCCACATCGCCGCGTCGAACTACACGGCCGCCCGTCTCGGCGAGGCCCTCGAGATCTCCGATCGCGGGGGCCTGGCTCGATACGTGGCGGTGCAGCCTCACTACAACCTCGTCCATCGCGAGGAGTACGAGGGCAGCCTGGCCGATCTCTGCGCGGGGCAGGGCCTCTCCTGCGTCCCCTACTATGCGCTGGCGAAGGGCTTCCTCACCGGCAAGTACCGTCCCGGCTCGAAGGTGGAGAGCGCCCGAGCCAGGGGAGCGCAGGCGTACCTCGATGCCCGCGGCCTCCGGGTCCTCGCCGCGCTGGACGCGATCGCCGCGGCCCACCGGACGAGCGTCGCGGCGGTATCGCTGGCCTGGCTTCTCTCGCGAGCGAAGGTGGCGGCCCCCATCGCGAGCGCGCGTACGCCGCAGCAGCTGGCTGAGCTTCTTCCGATGGGCGCGCTGGAGCTGGGAAGAGACGAGATGGCGGCGCTGGACGACGTGACTCACGGCTGAGGGCGCGTGGTGCTTCTGCGCCTGGGGGTGATGCTGCGAGTATGGGCGACGGTCGTCCGGGTGACCATGGCGCGCCTCCGTCGGGGCCGCGGGCTGCCCCGGTGGACGTGGGTGCACGAGGTCGTCGCCACGGGGATGAAGCTCGAGTTCGCTCGCCTGGCCCCCCTCCCCTGGCCCGTGCAACGAAGGACGTGGCGAGCGATCGCGCTGCCGTCGTTCGCCATTCGCGGCGCTCGCTTCGAGCGGACGAAGCTCGCGGGCATGGAGGCCGAATGGGTCACACCACGCGATCTCTCGGACGACACCGGGACGGTGGTCCTCTACCTCCACGGCGGCGCGTATCTCTTCGGGACCATCGACGAGTATCGCGACTTCGCGTCGCGCATCGCGCGCGAGGCGCACGCCCGGGCCGTCGTCGTCGGCTACCGTCTCGCCCCCGAACACCCCTTCCCGGCCGCCCTCGACGACGCACTCGCCGCGTACTCGGCGCTCGTCGACTCGGGGATTGGAGCGACCCGTATCGTCGTCGCGGGCGACTCGGCCGGTGGCGGGCTCACCGCGTCGCTGCTCGTGGCTCTTCGTGATCGCGGTCTGCCGCTCCCGGCCGGTGCCGTGCTGGTGTCGCCGTGGGTCGACCTCGCCGCACGTGGAGGAACGCTCGTCACTCACCAGCGACACGACTTCTTCAATCCCGAGCTCGTCGAGCACTGGGCGCGCACGGTGCTCGCGGGTGCCGACGCCACCGATCCGCGCGCATCCCCGGCGCGCGCCGATCTGCACGGACTGCCATCCTTGCTCGTGCAAGTCGCCGGTGCCGAGATGATCCTCGATCAGGTCGTGGCGTTCGCGGAGCGTGCGCGCGCCGCCGGTGTCGACGCGAGGCTACGTGTCTGGGAGGACTGCTTCCACGACTGGCCGCTGTTTGCGGCCGTCCTCGGGGATGGGCGGCGGGCCGTCGAGGAGATTGGGGCCTTCGTTCGGGAGGTGAGAGAGGATTCTCGGACGACGTAAGGTGGTGAGAGCGCGCCCGCAGGCGATTCGCGCGCTCCTGGGCCGTGGGGGTCCGCGCCCGCAAGGGAGTCGAGTCGGGTGGATATTTCCATGTTCCTTGCGGGCCAAAATATGTGCATGAGTGTCGAACGTGATCGCCGTAGATCGGGGGCGACGCTTGTCTCATTCGCGCTTCGGAGAGCGGTTACCCGCGGACCGTAAAAGCTCTTCCCTTTAAGCTGATCGACGATGGCGAAGGCCCGCGAACGTCTTGGTGCGAGCGTCGCTCTCGCCGCCCTCCTCCTCGTGGTCATTTTCGAGGGCTGTGGCAAGGACCAAGATGCCTCCTCCGGGTTCCCGGGGGTTGAGCCAACCCCACCCGTGGAAGACAGCGCAACCGGAGGCGGGGCAGACGACTCGTCGATCTCCTTCAGCGACGCGAGCATCACGCTCGTCCTCGACGGCGACATGCCGGAGCGCACACCCCCGCCCGCCACCTGCAAGCTCCCTGGCCTGTGGTGCTACCAGACGACGGCGCCGTGCATCACGAGCCTGAGCGGGACGGTGTACGATCCCGCGGGGCAGGTTCCTCTGGACGACGTCGTGGTCTACGTCCCGGCCGTCCCGACGACGCCGCTGCCGACGATCACCCCGGGGACGAACTCTTGCAGCGCGTGCAACACGCAAATCTCGAACTACATGGCCCTGGCGCTGACCGACGTCAACGGCCACTTCACGATGACCGGCGTGCCCGCGACGACGAACGTCCCGGTGGTCGTCCAGATTGGCAAGTGGCGTAGGCAGATCTCGCTTTCCCAGGTCACCAGGTGCCAGGATAACGCGATCCCCGATGGCATCCTCCGGCTCCCGAGGAGCAAGTCGGAGGGCGATCTGCCGCAGATGGCGATCCTCACCGGCGGCCTCGACAACCTCGGGTGCTTCCTCCGCGGGATCGGCCTCGATGCCAGCGAGTACACGGCACCGCAGGGTGGCGGGCGCCTCGACGTCTATGCCGGGCAGGGCGGCCCGGGGCTCACGAGCGGCGGCACCGCCGGCGCGTGCGCGACCGCCAACCCCGTCTGCCCCCTGTGGGCGAGCAAATCCGCCCTCGAGTACTACGACATCGTCCTTCTCGCATGCGAGGGCGGCACCTACGACCAGTACAAGCCCGCGGCCTCCCTCCAATACATGCATGACTGGCTGGGCGAAGGCGGCAAGGTCTTCGCGACCCACTTTCAGTACTACTGGTTTCAGAGCGGGCCCACGGACTTCCAGAACGTCGCGGATTGGCTCGGCTTCTCACTCGGTACCGGAAGCGGCAACTACACGATCGACAACACGTTCCAGCGCGGAATGCTCTTCGAGCAGTGGCTGGACAACATCGGCGCGGCGACGGGCACGACCATCGCCCTCAACAGCGTCGCCAACAGCGTGTCTACGGTGAGCTCGGACGCGACGCGCTGGATCTACGACCCGAGCACGAACCCGAACGACACCAAGTACCTCTCCTTTCTCACGCCGATCGGGGGCGTTGCAAATGCCGACGGCGGCGAGGGGACCCACTACTGCGGCAAGGCCGTGTTCTCGGACCTGCACACGAGCGGCATGCCGTCGGGCTCGGTCCCCGGTACGTGCTCGACGACGCTGACCGCGCAGCAGAAGGCGCTCGAGTTCCTGTTCTTCGACCTCGCGGCGTGCGTCGCCCCGGAGAACATGCCGATGCCTGTGCCGACGATGAATCCCCCGCCACCACCGCCGCCCATGTGAGGCGACTGAAGCAAGGCCGACGCCGCGCGTTTTCCGGCGAGAGCCGCTTTCCATGCGCAATCATTGAAGAGAGCCTTGCTCTTCGTGGGGGGCATGTCCGGCAATGGGCCCAACCCAGGCTAGCCATGTGCCCTTCGTCGTGTGAGCACGGCCTGCAGACCTAAGGGTGTCTCGAGGTTGCGGGCGGCCCTCCTGCCAAGTAGGGTGCATCTTCCCCGATTCCCCCCGAGGAGCAAGGTCTGCCCATGGCGCGCGTTACCGTCGAAGATTGTCTCGAACGCGAGGACAATCGTTTTGCACTTTGCATCCTGGCATCGCAGCGCACGCGCGCTCTGATGAAGGGCGTGGATCTGCTCGTGCCTTCGAAGAACAAGGCGTCCGTCAGCGCGCTGCGCGAGATCGCCGCCGGCAAGGTGCACTTCGACCGGCCGAGCATCGAGGCCGTTCAGGAGTACATCGAGGAGTTGCACAAGCGGCAGTTCGGTTGAGCGGAGCTGGTGCCGGTTTCTCGTTGATGTAGAGCCCGGTAACCAATCGAGAATCGGGGGCTTGCGCATTCGCGATGACGCCCCACGTTACTGGGCGATGAGCCAAGCACGCGAAGGGGCAGTACCGAACGCGACCGCACTCTCGATGGTGGTGGGCCTCGACTTCACCGATGCCGACGGTCCCGCGTTCGACCAGGCGGCGCGCCTCGCGCAGCGGGTGCCGCACGGGCAGCTTCACCTGGTCCATGTGTTTCACACGCAGCCGTCGGCAGAGCAATCGAAGGACCTCGTCGCTCACCTTCGCCTCTACGTGAACGAAAAGGCCGCGATCAAGGACGCCTTGCGGGGGACTACCGTGGGCATTCATCTGCGGGCAGGCAAACCCGTGCGCGAGATTGTCCAGCTCGCCACCGAGGTGCAGGCCGACCTCATCGTCGTCGGCTCGCACCGGGGGCCGCACCTCAAGCAGTGGGTCGTCGGCTCGACGGCGGAGAAGCTGATCCTCGGTGCGCCGTGCCCTGTTCTCGTGGCCAGCCCTCGACCGAAGGAGCCGGAGAAGCACGAGCCGACGATCGAGCCGGCGTGCCCGCAGTGCATCGAGGCCCGGAAGGCGAGCGGCGGTGCCAAGTGGTGGTGCGAGCGCCACTCGAACCTGGCCAACGGCGCGCACGTCTACTCGTATCAACGTGACCTGCCGTTCGCGACGCACGACTCCGCGGTGTCTCCGACAGGCATCGATTTCTAATCGGGCCCCCCTGTGAGCCCTCCCTCAGGCTGCGCGCGACCGACGAGCGGCGACGGGTGCCCTTTGCGAGGCATTCATGGGCAACATGGCCACCGCCAAGGCGAGGCCGGTGATCGTCAGCCGGGGAGGCTCATGGCCGCGCCGTTCGATCCATCCACCGGCGTCCAGGCGTCTCATCGAGGCCCGAACAGCGGCGGCCGAACCCCTGAGGCGTAAGGCAATCGCGTCTACGTCGGCTGCCTCTCGACGGCGCGCCAACCGCAACATGACCCTGAGAACGAGTGCGTCGTACGTCATGAGGGGACCCTAGCGTGGTACTGTGCATCAGTCCAGTATTCGGACCAGCCTTTTAGGGCCTGACGGAAAGGAGCGCCTGGAGCATGGCGGCCTGCTCCGCGGCTGCCGGGTCGTTCATGTCGCGGGCCAGGAGAGCCAGCGAGCGGGCGTGCATCCGGGCGACGGGGCCCAGGTCCCGGGCGTGCGTCCCGTCGTCTCCGACGAAGGCGGCGTCGAGGCGAGCGAGGGTGGCGAGCGCGGACGCGTACGCAATCACGTCCCCGTGGCGCGAGGTCGCCAGCCGCTGGATGTCCTCGTCGTAGACGCACGGCATCTCGGCGCTCATCGTCCGTTGCTCGTGCCCGTGCACGACGTCGTCGAAACGCGCCGTCATCCGCAGCGTGAATGCCTCCCCCGGCGTCCATGCCGGGATCGTGACGCGCACGACCTCCGTGCGTTCGTCCCCCGCCCGGACGGCTCCGAGTCCGAGCTCGCCTCCCTCGAGCTCCCACCGCGCATCTCCTCCCGATGCCTCGAGCACGTGCGAAGGCGCGGGCGAACCCTCGAATGCCAGGACGACGTCGCCGAACGCGGGGCTTCCCGCCGGAGGGACGAAGGCCTGGACCGCATCGACGCGCTCCTCCAGGCGATCTCCCGAGGTCCCCACGACCGCGAGGGGCACGGGCTCGTCCCCAAGGCCACGTGTCGCCTCGTCACGCGCCACGTCCCCCGCGTCGCTCAGGACGACGACCTGCCGAAGGGTACCGCGGGAAAGCATGGCAAGAGCCGCGGCGACCGCGCCCCCACGATCCGTCGAGGCACTGGCCGACGCCGGCCTGCGCTCGATCGCCGCGAGGACGAGGGACCGGTTCGACGCCGGCATCGTCGGGACGACCACCCGCACGCCCGCCGCATCGACGACGGCGATGCGGTCACGGCCGCCAAGCTGAGTCATGACGGCCTCTGCCAGGGCGCCGATATCGTCACCGCGTCCGTCGATCACGAGGGCGATGTCCTCGCCCCATCGCGCACGCCCGCCGGCCGCAGGGGCCACCACGTCCACGCGGACGAACATCTCGCCGCCCCAGGCCGGAACGCGCTCGTCGCTCGGCCGCAACGACACCGATAGGCCGGACTTTGTCACGATGGTGGGTGCGCTGGTCTTGGTGAAGCGACCGTTCGTGGGGACGAGAAAGCCGATGGGGGCGCGCCACGCCTCGTACGGATCGCGAACGACGACGCGGTGCGGGACGTCGGTCACATCGTGGTACTCGAGGCCGTTGGCGGTCATGACGGCCGCCCCCCGAGCCCCTGGTTGCGTGAAGACGAGCGTCCCGTCGTTCGCCATGAACGGGTGCCCGCAGCCGCAGACACCCAGGAAAAGGACGCACGCGAGCGCGCGACGCATGATCGGGACTGTAGCGCCGCATCCGCGGCGGGGCGAGTACCGCTTACTCGGCCGCGGCCTCGACGTACGCGACCTTCTTCGCCTTCGCCCTGGCGGCCTTGCGTGTCTCCGCGAAGAGCTTGGCGTCGAACTTCACGCGCTCGACGACGTCCGGCGCGGCTTCGACCGCACCCTTCACGATCTTGACGACCATGTGGGGTGACTGCTGCGCGAGCTCGGCCGACTTCTTGCCGACGCCGGTGAGGCGATCCTTCCACCTCTGCGCGCGCGTCTTCGTGATGTACGGCGCCACCTCCGCGACCATGTCCGCCGCAGTGCCCGCGTACGCGTGCGGCGCCTTGTGGAGCGGGCTCGCGAAGCGCGGGCTCGATTCGAGGAACGCCTTGCACCTGCTCGCGCGTCACGCCGTGCGTCTGGCAATGCGCGCTCGTACTCGGCGATGGCGGCCTGCTTGGCCTTGAAGAGGTACATCTGCACGCGCGAGTAGAAGTTCACGCGCCCGTCGCCGCTCGTCTCCACCGGGCAGAAGATCGTCCCGGGGAACTTCTCGGTGATGGCCGACTGCACGCCGTCGGACACGCCGGCGCTCGGCATGCAGCCGAACGGCTTCACGCTGAGCGTCATGTGCGCCTTCGAGTGCGATCGACGTTCATGATGAGCTTGCCGACCTCCATGTGGCCTTCGCCGCCGCGGAGATCGTTGTTGTAGTACTCGTGGCTGATCGCCGCGATGTCGTCCATGTCCGGCAGGTGGTAGCCGTACAGGCCCATCGCGTGGGCGAACGTCTGGAAGAGCGCCGCGGATGGCCATGCCCGCGCCAGTGACGCCCGCGAGCTTCTTCGCGACGCCGAACGGCAGCCCTCGATGCTCGCCGAGGCCGTACTTGGCCTTGTCCGCGCCGCGCAGGTCCGCGCGGTCCTTGGTGTCGTGCGTCGGCCTCCCAGACCGTGTAGAGGAGCCACGCCGTCACGAGCTGGATGTCGGCCTCGGCGCCCTCGCCCTCGAGGAAGCGCTGGAGCTGGTAGTTGCCGTCGCCCTCGGTCGTCATCGCCCAGAACTCGCCGATGATGCTCGACCTTCGGCTTGGGCTGCGTGCGGTCGACCTTCACGCGCCGCGAGGATGCGGCTTGCACTTCCAGAGCGCGAGCAGGATGTTCGTCCGGTCCTCGAGCGCCTCGTAGATGATCTTCTTGCAGCTGGTCGATCGCGCGGTCGGTGTCGCCCGGCGTCACCTCGTAGGGGCGGATGCGGTAGCCGAGCGCGTTGAGCACGTCGCCCGCGACGATCGCCTTGACGATGCGCCCAGAAGAACGTCGGGCTCAGCTCGAGGCCGCTCTCCTCGCCCGTCGCCTGCTTCAGGCCGCCGGTCTGCTGGAAGAGCATGACGCGGAACCCGTCGAAGCCCGCGTCGCGCAGCGCCTTCCGGTACTCGGTCACGTACATGCCGAAGCGGCACGGGCCGCACGCGCCCGCGGTGAGGAAGACGTACTTCTTGACGATCTCCTCGGCGCGTCATCCCGTGCTTGTCGCGCAGCGTGAGAGGTACTTCACGAGGTTGCCGACGGTGAAGTACGTCGGGTTGCACTGGCCGCGGTTGCCGAACTCCTTGCCGACCTGGAGCGCCTCGTTCGTCGGGCACTCGAGCATCTGCACGTTGTAGCCGACGCCGCGGAGCGCCGGCCTCGATGAAGTAGTCGTGCGCCATCGTCAGGCCGCCGACCAGCATCGTGATGCTTCGCCTTCTCCCTCTTCGTGAAGGTCAGGTTCGGCCATGTCCTCGATCCAGTGCTCGGTCTTCGTCGTCGAGGCCGAGGCGCTTGCGCTCCTCCTCCTCGAACGCTTGAGCTCCGCGTCCATGTCGACGAGCGGGAGCGACTTCTTGCCTTGACGGTTCCGACGCTGTTCATGGCTGTCGCTCATTCTGCGGCTCTCCTGCAGCTGTTCGACGGAGCTCTGCGAGGCGAACGACGCCGTCTGCGGTCTTCTTGCCGAGCTGGATGATGCCCTTCGGGAAGCTCGGGCTCGGGGGCGTCGGGCGCTTCGTACGCCTCGAGCCGCGCGCGCAGCTCTTCGAGCTGCGCCTCGATCGCCGGGTCCTTCTGGTTGCGCGCCGCGAGCTGCTCCTGGCGGAGCGTCAGGAGCTCGAGGCGCTTGCTGGTCGAGCGCGTTGATCGAGCTCGCCCGTTCCGCTTGCCGCGCGTCTTGCAGGCGCTCCTCGTGGAGCTTGAGGGCGTGGGCGTAGGTCTTCACGCGGATCTTGATGCGAGCCGCTCGGCTTGTTCGCGTCGATGTCGTGGAGCGCCGCGTACGGCGTCTTGCTCTTCTCGATGATCGAGTCGATGAGGCCGTAGGTCGGCGCGTCGTGGCCGCACTTGAACGACGACAGATCGAGCACGACCACGTTCGGGTGGTGCGCCGCGAAGCTCGCCGCCCACACCTTCTGCGCGCTGTTGACCGAGTAGTTCTCCGGCCACACGTGGTTGAGCTCGAGCGGGCGTCTTGATGATGCCCCTTCTCGAGCTCCTCCTTGTAGTAGCGGTCGAGGTACTCGCGGTCCTTCGGGATCGATGCGCACGACGAGGATCGGGTAGCCGAGGACCTGGAACTCCTCCGGGATGCCGTGGTTGAGGCCCGGGTCGGAGTGGTACGGGCGGCCGATCATCAGGATGGCGACGCGGTCCTCCGCCTCGACGGTCTCGAGGATGGCGCGCCCCTTGTCCTCGACGTCCTTGTCGAACGACGTCGAGCGCCTTCCAGGCCTCGCTTGCACGCGAAGTCGTTCTCGTCCTCGGTGATGCCCGAGGCGCGGGCCGAACGTCTCGAACATGCGCCGCGCCATGAGCGTCGGCTCGACGAACGACAGCGCCGGATCGAGGAACTCGATGCCGCGCGTCGCGAAGAAGTCGACCTCCTTCGTGAACGCCGCCTTCATGACGTCCGGCGCGCCGGCGACGATGGGGCAGCTCGCGTTGTCCATCGTGTCGACGACGAAGTTGTTCACGTGCGTGAGGATCGGGAAGAAGATGTACTTGAGCGGCTTCTTGTCCTCGGGTGCGTGGGCGTGGAAGAGCAGGTGGTGGATGTGCGCCTGCGCGACCTTGCTCGGGTAGCACGGGTCGATGCGAGCCGTACTTTCCGCCCTCGACCCACATCTCCTCGGTCGTCGCGTCGCTGAAGACGACGTTCTGCTTCGGCGATGCCGATGGCCTCGAAGTACGTCCGGAAGAAGGGCGCCGGTCGAGTAGAGGTTGAGCACGCGCGGGATGCCGATGCGCACCTTGCTGCGCGCGCGTCCCACGCTCTCCTTGCGACGAGCGCTTGAAGGGACGCGTCACCGCGACGCGGCGCAGGCCGAAGATGCCCTTCTTGAGCTCGACGTCACTTGATCGGCGAGCCCGTCCTCGGGCATCGGCGCGGCGTCGTAGAAGTGCATGAACGCGCGCTTCGCCTCGTAGTCGACGAGGTTCGGGAACTCCTTGGCGATCTTCTTGCGCTCCTCGACGAGCGACGAGCATCGCCTCCTTGCGACTCGACGGTGCCCTTCTCGCAGCAGAAGCCCGCGATGTAGCGGCTGGTGCGACCCGTCGGGGCGCTTCGTGTCGATGAACGTGCGCTTGCAGTCGTTCGGGCAGAAGTGGCAGACGCGTCTCGTCGTCGTTCTTCGACGTGTACTCGAGGTCGATCGCGCGCATCGATGCCGATGAAGCTCGACGGCCCTTGCGCTTGACGACGCGAAGGGTCTCCATCGCCGCGCCGATGGCGCCGGCCTCGCCCGTGTGCGGGTGCACGAAGACCTCGGCGTCCGGGCACGCGCTCCTTGATGTAGTCGACCTGCGCCTTGACGGCCGCGAGGTTGTACTGCGTGCCGCCCTGCAGGACGAACTTCGTGCCGAGCGCCGCGAGGCGCGGGATCTGCACGACGTACTGCCAGACGTTCTTCGGCAGCACCTGCGCGAGACCGGCGAGCATCTCCTCCTTGGAGAAGCCCTCCTTCTGGAAGTTGACGCGGTCGGTGTCGAGGAAGACGGCGCACCCGTAGCGAGAACTTCGGCGCGAGCTCCGCCTTGAAGGCGACGTCGGCGAACTGCGGTGACCGGGCACGCCGAACGAGTCGGCCGTGGCCTGGAGCAGCATCCCGTTGCCGGCCGAGCAGCTGTTCGACAGGCGGAAGTTGGCGATGTCGCCGTTCTTCATGAAGAGGACCTTGATGTCCTGCCCGCCGATGTCGCAGATGACGTCCACGTCGCCGAAGAAGTGCACGGCGCTCATCATGTGCGCGACGGTCTCGACGATGTTCACGTCGGCGCGGACGCACTCCTGGAGCACGTCGGCCGCGTAGCCCGTGGCGCCGAAGCCCATGATCTCGAGCTTGGCCTTCTGGTCGACCTCGACGTAGTCGCCGGAGCTGCGTGAGAAGCTCCTTCGTGTCCTGGATCGGGTTGCCCTTGGAGAGCTGGTACGCCTTGCAGAGGATCTTGCCGTCTTCGTAGTCGACGAGGACCGCCTTGCGACGACGTCGACCCGCCGTCGAGGCCGATGACGGCGCGCACGGTCTCGCCCTCCGTCGAACGTCGTCGGCTCGAACTTGGGGATGCGATAGAGCTCGCGGAACTCGTCGAGCTCGACCTGCCGTCTTCGAGAGCGGCGGGCCGGCGGTCTCGCCGAGGCGCGCCTTGCGGCCGGTCGTGATGTACTCGTCGAGCGGCGTCGACCGTCGGCGAAGACGCCGACGTGCGCCGTCCTCGTGCAGGCCGTAGAGCACCGCGCCGAGCGCGGCGTAGTACTGCGCGTTCTTCGGGACGAAGATGAGCTCCTCGATCGGGACGTCCTTCGGGTACGTCGTAGCCGCGCTCGTCCCACGTCTGCGGGATGCGCAGGCGCCAGCACTCCTGCAGGAACGGCAGGTACGTGTTCGGCCCGCCGAGGAGCAGCACGCGGTGCTTGAGCGTCGCCGCCGCGCGTGAGGACGCTGAGGTTCTGCAGGACGATCGCGTCGGCCAGCGAGCAGAGGACCTCGTTCGACGGGATGCCGCTCTTGATGAGGTTGACGATGTCGGTCTCGGCGAAGACGCCGCACTTGGCGGCGACGTGGTGCAGCTTGCTGTCGTCGAAGTGGAGCGACGTGACGAGCTCGGGCGGCGCGTTGACCTTGAGGAAGCACTTGTCGATCGTGGCGCCGGTGCCGGACGCGCACTTGTCGTTCATGGACGCGGTCGGCGGTCTTCTCGCCCGGTCTTCTCGTCCTTCTTGAACATGATGATCTTCGCGTCCTGCCCGCCGAGCTCGATGACGATGCCGACGTCGGGGTGCAGGTGCTCGACCGCGAGCGTGACCGCGTTGACCTCCTGCACGAACTTGCCGCCGGTCGGCGCGCAGAGCGGCGCCGCGCCGGAGCCCGGTGAGGAACATGCGCCAGTCCGCCGGCCGGATGATCCGGGAACGCGCCGAGGATCGTCTCGAGCATCGACAGCACGTACTCGGGCTGCTTGGTGTGGTGCCGCTGGTAGTCGCTCCAGAGGATCTCCTTGGTCGTCGGGTCGACCACGACGGCTTTGACCGTCGTGCTGCCGACGTCCATCCCGATCGCAAGCTGCGTTCGACCGCTCATTCCCATCGATGGGCCTCCCAGGAACTAGACTCACGTGTCAGCCCGAAAGTCGTATCGCGAACCGGCGCCCGTGGGAAGGTTCTTCGCCTCCCATCGGGCCGTCGGGCACCCACTGACACGCGTGTCAGTTCGGACGGCATGCTAATCTGCCCTGTCCGGATCGCATGCGTAAGGTCGAGCGTCGGCAAAAGATTCTGAACCACGCTCGCGACGTCTTCGCGCGGCGCGGCTACCACGACGCCAAGATCGACGACATCGTGGCCGCCGCCGGGATCGCGCGCGGCACCTTCTACCTTTACTTCAAGGACAAGCGCGCCGTCTTCGAGGAGATCGTCGACCGCGCGTTCACGCAGCATCGGCGTGGCCATCGTGCGCGTGGACCCACAGGACCCGGGCCGCACCGTCGCCGAGCAGGTCGAGGAGAACATCCGGCGCATCGTGCGGACGCTGCTCGAGGACCGTCCCACGACCAAGATTCTCCTCACCGACGCCGTCGGCGTCGACGCCGCCTTCGACCGCAAGCTCTACTCGTTCTACGAGGTCGTCGAGAAGCTGCTCGTCGAGAGCCTGCGCGAGGGGCAAGAGCTCGGCATCGTGGCGGCCGGGGACACGCGCATGTTCGCCCACCTGATCGTCGGTGCGCTCAAGGAGATTCTCTACCAGGTCGTGCGGCGCAAGGCAGCGTACACCGAGAAGGAGGTCGTGGACGGGATCTACGACTTTCTCGGCCAGGGGTGCCTGCGCATCCGCATGGCACCGAACAAGAAATCGGGGCGCGGCGCCGCCCTCCTCACCGGTTGAACAGGGAGCTCCGACATGGGCGGTCGTTACGGGATATCGTTCGCGGTGGAGTTGATGGAGAAGGGCAAGTACGAGGAAGCCATCGTCGCTGCGACAACCGCGATGGAAGCCCGGAAAGACAGCCCCGAGCCGTTCGCCGACCGCGCGGCGGCGTACGACTATCTCGAGCGCTATGCGGAGGCCGTCGGCGATCTCGAGAAAGCGCTCTCGCTGAACGCCGCCGCACCCGTCATCGACCAGGACGACCTCGATGACGCCTTCTTCAGCGCCCTCGTGGGGGCGGCGAAGGTCGACGCCGAGACCTCCGTCGATGCCGCTGTGGGCTTGCTCGCGCGCTACCGGCAGGTGCTCCCGGCGGGACGCCACCTGCAAGACTCGGAGGACTGGCGCAAGCGCCTCCGTGGCGAGCTGAAGAGCCTGCTCGACAAAACGAAGGACTAGACGGCCACCCGACCGAGGTGATCGAGCGCACCGGCCACCGTCGTTGCGAGCGCGCAGAGGGACTCCGCGCCAGGGGCGTCGTAGACGATGTAGTCGCGGGCGATGACGTCGTATGCCGCAAGATGCCGCACGTGACGGATGACGTGCCCCCTCTCCAGGTCGAGCGTCGCGACGACGGAGACGCTCGACGCGGGGTCGAGCGGAGCGCCGAACCGCGCCATCACGGCACCGAGGGCACCCTCGGGTAGGGCGAACGTCCCGTCGTCGTTGACGATCGCAAGGCCGCTCTCCGAGAGCGCCAGAAACACCGCCGAGAGGGCCCCGCTCTCCGTGGTCGCCTCGTGAATCTTGAGCCTCTGGAGCACGTCCGTCATGGCGAGCAAGCGGCGTGAGAGTGGGTGGGGGCGGGGAACTGCGCCGCCGGATTGGGTAACGTCCCCACGCACGTGACTTGCGTGCCGTCTACGGGGTCCGCGTACGACGCGACCCCGCTGCCGGACGCCCCTTGCGCGGTCCATAGGAGAGTGTCGGGGCTGTCGATGCCCAGCGGAATGTCGAGCGGGGGCGGCAGCCCGGCAACCAGGCCGGGGTCGAGGTCATTCGTCGACACGAGGTCATTCAAGACGTCGAGCCCTATGGGCTGCAGTCGAACGCGCAGGGTGACGTGATCGATCGACTCGGCGCCGCTCCCCACGATCCCCTCGCGCGGGAAGGATCGGGCCTTGTGGGGTTCGTAGAATGCCGCCTGTGTCGGGTCGAAGGTCGTCAGCGCCGGCAGCTCGTTTCCGTCGGTGGTCGCTCCGTTCCAGAACATGTCGACCTGACCGCCCTGCGCGTCGAACATGCAGTCGCGAAGGAGCCACATGTCCGGGTCGTTCTTCACGTCGACCGGAGACATCCCGTCCGGAACGACGCCGCTCTGATAGAGCACGGTGCCGGTCACGTCGTATGCGATGACCTCGGTCCAGAGGCGTCGATCCTGGGCAGCGCCGCTCGGGAAATCGTGCCCGAGGCCGACCGTGTCCAGGACGACACGGATCCCTCCCGCCCCCGTAACGCAGAGCGCCCCTTGCATGCCGTTCGCGAGCTTGAGCGCGACTTCGATCTGCTCCTCCAGCATCTGCGCTCGGTCGGCGAAAGGCGTGAGCGCCTGGTCCACGGCGGGGAAGTCGTGGTCGTGGTAGGTGCGCGCCGGCAGGCCCGGGATGTTGGCGAGGGGCCTTTCGAGAAACTCCTCGACCATGTGGCAACCGCTGGCCGCGCAGGTCGTCACTCCGTTGCCTTCGGTCGAGAAGGCCGATGCCCGCCACTCGGCAAATGTGCGCTCGATGTGGCCTCCCGCGGGGGAGACGATGTCGTGGCAAGTGCCGCACATCGCGGAGTTCTCGGGTCGCTTTGCGTCCTGGTACGGCGAATACTTCGCGGCGTGGAAGGCGTTCGGTACGGGGTTCGCGTACTCGCCGCGCATGATCCCGTCGCTCGCGAGGGTGACCGCGCCGTTGAAGGGGTGCGCCGCATCGACGGACTCGACGCTGTGGCAGAAGTAGCAGGTCACGTTCCTGTAGGCCGGGTCGAGCGCGGCGAGATTGAGACCGTCCGTGGTCTTGCCCGCGAGCACCGCCATCGGCGCGTGGCACTTCACGCAGAACGTGCCGAGGGCCCCGTTCGTCTCGCGCTGGCCGCGCGCGTTCATCGCGAGAAAGACTGGGTCCTCGGAGGCGTACGCGTGCATGCTCCCGGACCAGTCCGTGAAGTGATCCTGGTGGCAGGTGCCGCACACGGCCGGATCGACCGCCTCGTAGAGCCCGCCGGCTTCCGGACCGGGGGTTGCTTTGCCTTCGCTACACGCGGGCGCGAAGCCCGCGGCTCCGATGGCCAGCACCCACCACGGCGAAGGGTCCACGGCTCGCATCTTAGCTCGGCGTTCTCCCTATACTCACCGGCAGCCCTAGGAGATTCTCATGACCGACAGGGTCCAGCGCTTCATCGCAATCCGCGACGCCCGGCCCGACGACGCGGCCTGGGCATCGATGTCATGGCCGCCTGATGCGACGTCGCTCGCCGGGCACGTCGTCGAACTGATCCCTTGCGTACCGGACCGCGACGCCAGTGCCCTATTTCAGGCCCTGAATCATGACGCGGTTTGGCGTCACGTCGCCGGACGCCCGCGCGATCCAGGCGAGTATTCCGAGATTCTCGCGAGGAGGATAGCGGAGGGTCGCTTCGTGTGGGTCGTGCGGCTGCGAAGGCCTCATGCGGGGCTAGCCCCGGGCGCTGTCGTGGGGACGTCATCGTATCTGGAGGTGTCCGTCGGAGATGCGCGGCTGGAGATCGGGGCCACCGCGTACACTCCCTCGGTATGGTCCACCAAGGTCAACCCCGATACCAAGCTGCGGCTCCTCGCGTACGCCTTCGAGACGCTCGGCGCGGGGCGAGTGCAGCTGAAGACCGACGTGCGCAACATTCGATCCCAAGAGGCCATCGCACGCCTCGGTGCCCGCTATGAGGGAACCATCCGACGCTATCAGCGGCGCGACGACGGTTCGGTCCGCGACACCGTGCTGTTCTCGATCGTGGCCGAAGAGTGGCCGGCCGTTCGAGAGGCCTTGCGCGAGCGCGTGGGTGTCTAAGGGTGCGCGCAGAAACAAGAGAGGCGATCACTACGCATGAGCGTGCGGGCTGATCTTGTAGTTCCATTCTCCGTGGAACCGACGCGGCGTGATCGCGAGAGCGCGCATTGTGGCATTCGGGACCTTGACCTTGGTCCGGTATCGTCGGCGATCAAGTCGGGCCTTCACCTTGAGCCCGCTGGCGGTGGTCGTGTTCGCGATCAAGCTCACCACCGTCTGGTGGTCCACGAGGGGGCGGCCGCGCCAGTTCTGTGAGATGTGCGAGAAGAGCCGGTGTTCGATCTTGTTCCACTTGCTGGTTCCGGGCGGCATATGACTGACGCTGAGCTGCAGACCCGTGTCGTCGGCAAACTTCTGCAGCTCGGCCTTCCAGAGTCGGTTACGGTAGGCGTTGCTGCCGCCCGCGTCGGCGACGACGTACAGGTCGCGCGCGCCTTCGTAGGCCCGCTTGCCCATCGTGCTCCACCAGCTTCGGATGCTCGCGACGGCGAAGGCGGCCGTGTCATGGTCGACGCCCACGTTGACCCATCCCTCGTTGCGGCCCACGTCGTAGACCCCGTAGGGGATCGCCTTGCCGACCGCGTCGCTGGGGAAGTCGTGGACGAGCACCTTGGCCGGTTCTCCGGCGGGCTGCCACTCATGTCCCTTGTTCGCGAACTCGCCGACAAGCTCCTTCTTCTTCGTGTCGACCGAGATCACGGGCTGCCCCGTCGCGTGGAACGCTCGGGTCTGCCGGCTGATGTGCTCGAACTGAGCGTTGCGGTCGGGGTGTTGCCGGCCCTCGATCGTCTTGCGCGTGCTCTGCAGGCTGTACTTGTGATCGTGCAGCAACTTCGCCACGGTGCGGGCGCTCACCTTGTGGCCTCGCGCGCGCAGTTCCACGGCCAGCGCCTGCGTGCTCTTCGCGGTCCAGCGCAGTGGCGATTCCGGGTCCCCGCGCGTCACCGGATCGAGCAGGCCCTCCAGGTCCGCCCACAGCGTGCCGTCCACCTCCGCGAGGGCCTTGCGACCCGCGCCATGTCGACGAATGCGCTGCTGCCGCGCAGGCAACGACGTGGGCTCTTTCTCCAGTTGGGCGAGTTCTCGGATCCCGATGCCAATTCGCTTGCGTCGAATGCCCGTCGCTGCCGTCACCGTCGCAATGCCGCCATGGCCCAGCGCCTTCGCCTCCGACGCCGCCCACAATCGCATCGTGCGCTCGTCCAGCACCGGCGCCAGCGCATCATGCTTCAAGCGGATTTCCTCGACTCGTCCAGGATCGACTGCCATCCGTCGACCACGCCATGCCGCTCATTTCCATTGGGTTTCCATGGTCTTTCCATATCCCGCCGGTTCCATTATTTATGCGCGGCCCCTTAGGTGCTCTCATAGGTTGTACCTTTACGCGGCCGCGCGGACGGCCGGCTGGGTCCAGAAACGGAGCGGATGCGGTGCGCAGCCCGGGAGGCGGAGGCCGAGCGCATCGTGTGGGCGGAGCCGTTCAGGGTGAGTCGGAATCGCGTTGTGGGCGATGAAGAAGACGATGTTGCGGAGGAGCGAGGGGCGGAAGCCACTTCGTGCCCATGCGGCAACCAAGGGCAGCAGTTGCGGTCCGGCCATCGCGACGAGGCGCGCGGAGATCGGGCGATCCAGGGCAAGCTGAGCGAAGTGAGGCGACGGCGCGCTTGAGGAAGGCTGCGCAGAGCGACGCCCAGATGAAGCCCTCGACGATGGCAGGGTTCTCGGACTGCAAGAGCGCGCAGGTTGGCGTACGACTTCCAGTCCTTGAAGAGGAGTTCGATCTGCCATCGCAGCCGGTAGAGCTGCCCGATCGCTTCGGCACTGAAGTCCGGTGGGACGTTGGTGAGCAGCCAGGTCCAGGACTTCTTTTCCGCACGTAGCGGATCACGAGGCGCAGTTCGAGCGGTCTTGTCCCCGGGGCGGCCCAGCAGACGAGCAGGTCGAGATCGCGACGAAGCTTGCTCTTTCGCAGCTGCTGCAGCGGCTTCCCTTCCCACTTCTTCCCGGCCCGTCTGGGAAGCCCGCCAAGCACGCGCACGATGGTCGGATTGAGCGCGTCGGTGTGCGGCAGATGAGGAAGGCGCCGGCCTCGGCAAGTGCCTCGAAGTAGGACAGGTCGACATATCCGCGGTCTCTCAGGCTGAGACTTCGTCGCGGCAACGTGCGGGCCGGGGGAAGGAACTGGCGCTCGCCCTCCTTGTCGGGCGCGAGCACCACGCTATAGGGAGCGTTGCCCGAGACGCACGCTCATGTGCGCGTGAAGCTCGACGGCGGCGGGCGTGAGCTTGGTGAAGCGCCCAGGAAACACGCCGCGCAATCCGCTGGGCCACTGCGAACGAGCTGCCGTCGTCGATGCAGGATGTCCGAGAAGTATCGCTGCCACGCTTCCCTTCGCTCCCGTGAGCACCGCGTGGTCAGCGTCGCGGCAGAGGAGCGTGAACATCAGCTTCATGAATCGGCAGAATGCGGGCTGCGCCAGCCGATTCCAGAACGGCTTGTACCGAAGGGCCAGCCCTCGTGCGCGTTGAGCGTGCGCAAGACGTCGGAGATGTATTCCATCGGCTGAGCCCCGAGCGTCACCATGAACGCCCAGAAGATGCTCGCCGCGGAAACGACGCGTTCTCGTCGTATGAGGCGACTCTGGCGTGCCACGGCGTCGAGCGTCTGTCTCGCGAGAGCGCCGCCGAAAAAGTGTGCGCGCGCGATTGAATGTGCAAGCTGGTAGACGGCATCGGGGCCTCCGTGGCGTGCTGGTCTTCGCAACCCACACTCCCCGGTTAGCGCCCCGATGTCGCTCGTCTTCGCGAAACTTATTTGATTCTGGGCACTTATAAGATCCGACCTATGAAGGTGCTCTAGACTCCCTCTCGTGCCGACCGAGCTGCCGATCATCTCGTTTGCAAATGCCCGTGCCTGGTCCAGATGGCTGGCCTCGAATCACTCGTCGTCGCGCGGCGTCTGGCTGAAGATCGCGAAGAAGGGATCGCGCACCCCGTCGGTCACCTATCCGGAGGCGGTCGAAGCGGCACTCGCGTGGGGGTGGATCGACGGGCAGAAGGGCAAGCTCGACGACGCGTGGTGGCTGCAGAGGTTCTCGCCGCGGGGGCCGAAGAGCATCTGGTCGAAGATTAACCGCCAGAAGGCGGTGGCACTCATCGCGGCGGGCACGATGAAGCCCTCGGGGCTCGCCGAGGTCGAGCGCGCGAAGAGGGACGGGCGCTGGGAAAGGGCGTACGATCCCCAGAGCCGGGGAACGGTTCCGCCCGACCTGGCGAAGGCGCTGGCAGCCAACCCACGGGCCGCCCTCTTCTTCGAACGGCTGGAGTCTTACAACCGGTATGCCATCCTCTTCCGCGTCCACACGGCAAAGAAGCCCGAGACGAGGGCGAGCCGCATCGAGAAGTTCGTCGAGATGCTGTCGCGGCGCGAGAAGGTGCACCCATGAGGGCGCGGTCGGTCACACTTCGGCAGGTCGCAGCTAGTACGAGAAGGAGACATCGATGCTCAACCTAGTCCGTACTCATTGGTCGAAGATTTCCACTGGGCTTCTCGTCGCCACGCTCCTCGGGGCGGGAGGCACCAAGGTGTACGAGCGTCTTGCCGGGGACTGCTGCCAGCCCGGAGCATCGTGCTGCTTTCCCGGCTCTCCGTGCTGCCACGGCCACCATCGGGTGGCAGCGCGGTAGGCTCTCGCCAAGGTGCGCGATCCCTCGGAGGACCAGCTGGACGCGTGGATGTCACGCCTTTCGCAGGGAGAGCGGGAGGCGTTCGACCCTCTTTTTCGCGCCCTCTACCCGCGGGCCCTCCGGTTCGCGCGCATCAAGCTCGCGGAGGATCAGGCGGCCGACGCCGCGCAGTCCGTCATGACGAAAGTGTTTGCCAGAGCCAGTGCCTTCGAGCCGGGAAAGCCGGTATTGCCGTGGTTCTACGCCGCTCTCGCCAACGAGCTTCGCTCTATGCAGAGACGAACGGCGAGTCAGGGTCAGCGCACCGTGACCGAAATGCACGCCCATCGACTGCGCGCGGCCGACGACCCCGAACGGCTGCTGCTGGAGCAAGAGATGCGATCGTGTCTCGAACGAGCCATCGCCTCGCTCGACGAGACCAGCGCCGAGGCGATCGCCTGCATGCTGGACGATCGGCCCCTCCCCCGCCTCGACCCGTCGGCGTTCCGAAAGCGGGTCTCGCGAGCCTACGCAAGACTTGAGGGTGCTGCTGGGAGGACTCCATGCAAGGTGAGTTCGCCGCGTCGTATCGAGCCGCACGGCACTACTACGAGCTGGGTCGACTGGCGTGCGCCGTTCGGCATGCCGCGTTGGTCGCGGTCGCGGTTGCGGTGGTCTCCGGGGTCGTCTCTCGGACGGCGGGCGCTCGTCTGGGTTCCCGCGGCCCTCCTCGTCATCACGTTTACCGAGTGGCGCGGCGTCTTCCTGATGAAGGGGGCGAGGCGGGGGGTTATCGCAGGCTTCGGCTCGATGCTCCTGCCGCTGTCGGTCTTGCGTCCGTGTTGCGGAGTCGATGCCAAGGCGATGGGGGCCACGTGCTGCATCATGCCCTCGGCGTGCTGGGCGGCTGGAGCGGTCCTCGGTCTGGGCATGGCGCTCCTTCTGCCCAGGGTGCCCGAGGGGCGAAGGACAGAAGCTGCCCTCGGCATGATCCTGGGCGTCATTTCGGTCGCGGTGCCCCGCTGCTCGATGCTTTTTCTTGGCGAAGGGCTTGGTCTGCTCGGCGGAGTCGTGGCGGGCATCGTCGCTACCAGCGTGGTCGGCGTGCTGCTAAGCGGGCGTAGGTCTTTCACCTAGCTCAGGCGACGAGGACCTTCTGCCTGGCAAGAGGCGAGACGCGCTTGTCGGCGGTGAGAATACCGCGGAAGTTCAGAGGGTCGGCCGCCGAGGCCAGCAATGGCGAGCCCGGCGCACGCCGTCGGACCGCGCGGAGGAGCGAGACCGCCTCGGGCAGCGCGTATTGCTCGCCGTCGAATCCCGCGACGAACCGTCCGCCGCGCACCTCGCCACGGGCCTCGAGCGTCCGAAGGATGCGCACGAGGTCTCGCCACGGGAGCGGTTGTTTCTCACGAAGGATCGTCCTTCTGAACACGACTCCGGTGCGGCGCAGAAGCTGGCGTGCCATCGCCTCGGCGGAGTCAGCGTCCGAGCCCTCGTAGCGAAGCAGGCTCCAACGACCGGCGACGGGTGTGCGCGTGCGCCGTCGCGAGGCCAAGACGAGCAGCGAGCGCAGCCCGCCGTACGAGTCGCAGGTCACGAGGCCACGCGCCACGAGCTCACCCAAACCGTTCTCGAGCTCGGCTTGGAGCAGACGACTGGCGCGGGCGAGCTCCTGCGGAAACACGGCGCCGTGGGTCGACAGAGCCGCGTGGATCTCGCGTGCGGGCCCCGTCAGGGATGCTGCCTCGGGCGGCTGTGACAGCGCCGTCCACATCCCGATGTCGTCGCGTGGAACGAGGCAGATGGGCGTCGTGCGGATGGGGCTCGCGGCGCTTCCCCAGAGACGGCCCCACGTCACCTCGCCCGACAAGGTGAGCTCGTCGAGCCACTCGCGGCGGTAGCCGCGCACCCGACTCGGCAGCACGCTCCCCTCCCAGGCCATCGCCGGCACCTCGAATCCCGCAAGCTGGCGCACGACTTCGGCCACGCCGCGAGGACCATCCAGGCGATGCTCCTCGTCGACGTGCTGCCAGCACGCGAGGAAGCGCAGCAAATCCGCCGTCGTGACGGGCTCGATCTCCTTTCTCAGCCGGTCGAGCGTGTACCGGTGGATGCGCGCTAGGAGCCTGCGACTGCACCACCCCGCTTTGCCCTCGAAGCGCCCGCGCAAGATCGCGCCCTCCCCTTCCAGTTCGTAGAGGAGGGGGTCATCGCTGACGATCGGCCCCAGGGCTTCCAGGCGGCCGCGGAGGATCTCCTTTGGATCGCGTGACGCCTCGACGGCAAACCATCGATCGCCCTCGAGGACGACCCTCCCCGCGGCCCGCAGCTCGCCCAGCCACTCGTCCCACGGCGCCGCTTCGGAAGCCGTCGCGAAGCCCATCCAGAGGAGGGCCTCATGCACCTCTTCGGCGTTGGCCGGAGCCGGCCACGCTTCTTCGCAGACGCGGCGGATCGCCTCGGGATCGAGCGCTCCCAGCTCGTCGGCGTTCTTGACGTCGAGCGTGCGACGGGCAAGGACAGCCTGGGTGCGCCGCTCCTCGAGCGGGGCGTCGTCGAGGAAGGTGTACGGCTGCGCCGCGAGGATCCCGTGAGCAAACGCGGAGGGCTCGGGCGAATCCACCGCCCGCCGGGCGATGCGGCCGTCCTTGAGGCCCTGCAAGACTTCGAGAAAGCCGTCGACGTCCATGGCCTCATGAAGGCAGTCGAGGACCGTCTGGCGCACGATGGGGTGGTCCATCGGCACTTCGATGTCACCCGGCGGCAGCGTCTCACCGCAGGCGACTGCCGCGGGGAAGCTCGCCGCCAGAAGGTCGTCGGCGCGCATGCGCGCGAGGGGCGCGGGGGTCCTCTTGCCGCCGCGCATGCGGTCGATGAGCAAGGCCCGCGAGACGTTCCAACGCCACCGCGTCTTGAACATCGGGGCAGCCAGGACCGCCTGGACGAGCAGCTCGCGCGCGGTCGACGGATTCAGGTAGTCGAATACCTCTTCGAGCGGAAAGCTGTGCTGGGTGCCGAGCGAGAGGACGATGGCCTCCTCGTTGGCCGCCGCCTGCAGCTCGAAGCCAAACCCGCGGCAGAAGCGCTTGCGCAGCGCGAGGCCCCAGGCGCGATTGATGCGGCCGCCGAACGGCGCATGCACCACCAGCTGCATGCCCCCGCTCTCGTCGAAGAAGCGCTCGAGGACGACGCTCGTTTGCGTGGGAACGGCGCCCAGGACACGCTCGCCCGCGGCGACGTATTCCGCGATCTGTCGTGCACCCGGCTCGCCGACACCGTTTGCGACGAGCGCAGCCGAGTCATGGGCGCTCTCGCGTACGGCCGAAATCTCCCGTGACAGCTCTGCGGTCCGCGCAGGCGCCTCGCCCAGCCAGAACGGGATCGTGGGAGGGGCGCCCTTGGCATCGGCCACGCGCACGATGCCGGCGTTCACCCTGAGGATTCGCCAGGACGCCGTCCCGAGCTGGAAGATGTCGCCGCCGTTCGACTCGATGGCAAAGTCTTCGTTGAGGGTGCCGACGAGCGTGCCCTCCGGCTCGAGGATCACCTGATAGTCGGCGTTGTCGGGGATGGCCCCGCCGGAGGTGACGGCGGTGATGCGGGCCCGCCTGGTCGCACGAAGACGTTTGCCCACGCCGTCGCGATGGAGAAGCGACCAGCGTCCGCTCGTATGGACACCCACGGTATCGTCGAATTCCTTGCGCGTGAGATCGCGGTAGGGCCAAGCGCGGCCGAAGAGGCCAAAGAGCGCGTCCTCGTCCCAGGTCTCCGAGACGCACGCAGCGACGATCTGCTGGGCCAGGATGTCGAGCGGCTGCCCAGGCTGGGGCGTGCGGTCGAGGATGCCGGCGCGGATGCTCCGGAGCAGGGCGGCGGACTCCACGAGCTCGTCGAGGGTCAGCGGAAAGACGCGCCCCTTGGGGGTGCGGCGCACTCCGTGACCCGCGCGACCGACGCGCTGCAGGAGCGTGGCGATCGACCGCGAGGCCCCCACCTGGACGACGAGGTCCACGTCGCCGATGTCGATGCCGAGCTCGAGTGAGGCGGTGGCCACGAGCACCTTGAGTGCGCCCGCCTTGAGGCGCTGCTCGGCGTCGTGCCGGCGCGCCGTGGACAGGCTTCCGTGGTGGCACGCAACGTCATCGGCCCCGAGACGGGTTCCGAGACGCGCCGCGACACGCTCGGCCATCTTGCGCGTATTCACGAACACCAGCGTCGTCCGGTGCTCGCGAATGAGCTGCGTGATCCTCTCGTAAATCTCTTCCCATACTTCGTGCGAGCACACCGCGGTGAGCGGCGAAGGGGGCACCTCGATCGCCAGGTCGATGGCGCGCAGATGGCCGGCGTCGACCAGGGTGCACGGCCGGCCCACTCCCACCATGAAGCGCGCCACGTCCTCGATCGGCTTCTGCGTGGCCGAAAGGCCGATCCGCTGCAGCGGCCGCGCACCTCCCGCAGAATCGGTGAGCGCCTCGAGCCGTTCGAGCGAGAGCGCCAGGTGGGAACCTCGCTTGTCACGGGCCAGAGCGTGGATCTCGTCCACGATGACCGTCTTTACTGTTCGGAGGACGCGCCGTCCCCCGTCGCTGGTCAGAAGGATGTAAAGGGACTCCGGCGTCGTGACGAGGATGTGCGGAGGCTTGCGCAGCATCGACGCCCGCGCTTTCTGGGGAGTGTCGCCAGTGCGAACGGCGATGCGTATCTCGGGGAGACCGGGAGCGCGTTCGCGGATCTCTGCGAGCGGTCGCTCGAGGTTCTTCTGGATGTCGCTGGCAAGCGCCTTGAGCGGAGAAACGTAGAGAACGCGTGTTTCGTCCGTCAGCTGCGGGCCCTCATGGAGAAGCCCATCGACCGCCGACAGGAAGGCCGCGAGCGTCTTGCCCGATCCTGTCGGGGCGGCGATGAGGGTGTTCTGGCCCGCACGGATCGCGGGCCACCCCTGGAGCTGTGCGGGCGTGGGCTCGCCGAGCCGCTCGGTGAACCAGGCGGCAACGGCGGGATGGAACGAAGAGAGGGGCATCTCACGTCCCATACTAGCGCGCGTCACAAGGTCCGCAGGTCGTCCAGGATCTGCGCGGCGTGCGCCGTGACGTCGACCTTCCGGTACACCTTGAGGATGCTGCCGTCGGCGCCGATGACGACTGTCTGTCGGGAGTGGTGGCCCGAGAAGGGCACGCCGTAGCTATCCGCGATCCTGCCGTCGGGGTCGCTCACGAGCAAGAACGGCAGCTTGTGGTGCTCCGCGAAGTCCTTGTGCGAGTCCGTCGTGTCGGCCGAGATTCCGACGAGCACGGCACCGGTCTTTGCGAGGTCCTGCCACGCGTCGCGGAAGGAGCACGCTTCCTTGGTGCACCCGGGGGTTTCGTCCTTTGGGTAGAAGTAGAGGACGACGCGCTTGCCTTTCCACGCGGCCAGGTGGACGGCGGTACCGTCCTGCGCTGTGGCCGTGAAGTCGGGAGCAGGCTTGCCGACGAGATCGTCGCGCGGCACCGAGATCGACGCCGCCGCGGAGGCCATCGCCGGAGGCGACGTTGCGGTAGCGGTTGACGAGGTGCTCGTCGTAGACGCGGGGGTGGCGCACGCAGCGATGAACGTGGCGAGCGCGGAGAGTCGAAGGATACTCACTGGAATGCTCCGGGCATGAGGGATAGCACGCTGAGCTGGCCGGAGTGTCAGGCGGTCCTCGACGGCTGCGGCACGAAGGGGCGCGGCGATCGGAGGCGTTTCCAGAGGAACGCGACGTACGCTGCTCGTGTCCTCTCCGGGTCGTCGCCTCGCGATGCTTCATCGAGAAACGCTGCCGGCACCCCTCTGCAAGCGCTCCAGAGCGCTTCACGGGTCAAGTCCGGCGCGATGTGTCCATCGACGTCGTCCAGGCGGTCGGCCGCGAACGACAGAACATGTCCACGGACGTCGAACGAGGCATCCCTGGGCGACTGCTCGGACACGCCCCGCCAGTCGAAGTGAAACGGCAGCGCCGCGCCGTGATCGATGAGCCACGGCTGCCCGTGCCAAAGAAGGATGTTCGGGTTTCGGGGTGTGCGATCGGGATTCATGATGAGTCCGTCGAGCCAGAGGATGCGCGCCGCGACCTCGGGATTCAGCGTGAGGAGCTCCTCCGGCTTCGGATCGCGTGCGCCCTCGAGGAACCGGAACCCGAGGTTCTCGCCGTGACTCTTTGCAAGCAGGTCGGAGAGCTCGTCGTTCGCGTCGTCGGAGGGAATACCGTCGCCGAAGTCGACGAGCGCCCGCTCCGGCACCGACAGGCCGAGGAGCGTCGCGAGCTCTGCCGCGATGATCTCCGCGACGAGGGGCAGCACCCCTTGCGCCGCTCCACGAAGCTTCGCGACGAACCGTCCGGACGACGTCTGCACGACGACGGGAAGCGAACTGCCGCGCCGGATCGCCGAGAGGACGCGCGAAGCGCGATAGTTCGGGAGCGTCACCGAAGCTGACAATGACCCGGACGCCGTACGACTGTATAGCCTGTTGTCCCGTGGAATCGGACACCGGTGAGCTCGCCCGCCTCGGGTACGCGCAGCAACTGAGGCGACGGCTCGGTGCCTTCTCGAGCTTCGCGATAGGGTTCTCCGTCATCAGCGTCGTCACCGGCGTGACGTCGACCTTCGGAGACGCGCTCGCTTCCGGAGGGCCACCGGGCCTCGGCATCGGATGGCCGCTCGTGTCTTGCGGAACCCTCGTCGTCGCGTGCGCGATGGCCGAGCTCGCGAGCGCCTTCCCGACAGCGGGAGCTCTCTACCACTGGGCCGCTCTTCTGGGCGGACCGGGCTGGGGCTGGGCGACGGCGATGCTCAACCTCGTCGGCCAAGTGGCGATCGTCGCCGCAATCGACCTGGCGTGCGCGCAGACGATCTCCCAGGCCCTCGTTCCCGCAGGCCCCACCGACGGTCTCGCCCTCGGGCTGTTCGTTGCGATCCTACTGACTCACGGAGCGCTGAACGCAGCGTCGGTTCGTCTCGTCGCGCGCCTGAACGACGCGTCGGCCACTGTACACGCGGCGGGCATCGCGGTGCTGGCAGGGCTTCTCTTGTTCGAGGGACGTGTGCATCCGCTCGCTTACCTCGTTCAGTCACCGTCTCCACTCCCGCGCGGATACGCGCTCGGGTTCGTCAAATCTCTGGTGCTTGGAGTCTGGACGTTCACGGGATTCGACGCCGCCGCTCACCTCAGCGAAGAAACGCATGACCCTCAGCGGCGCGCGCCGGCGGGTATCGTCGCGTCGGTCGGGGGAAGCGCGATCGCCGGCTTCGCGCTGGTCATCGCCTTGACCTTGGCTATCCACGACCTTGGCGCGACCGCGGGCTCATCCGACGCGGCGCTGCGTGTCCTTCGTGGCGCGCTGGGCGACAGCGTGGGACGGGCGGCCGTGGGTCTCGTCGTAGTGGCGATGTGGTTTGCGGGGCTGTCCAGCGTGACCAGCGCGTCGCGCATGCTCTTCGGCTTCGCACGCGACGGCGGCGTGCCCGGATCGGAGTGGCTTCGCCGGGTGCACGAGCGTACCCGTACGCCGATCAACGCAACGGCAGCTTGCGTCATCTCAGCGCTGGCCCTTGTGGCGGCCACTGCCGGTCTCAGCGGCACCGTCTTCCTCGCGGTCGCGGCGCTGGCAACCATCTCGCTCTACGCGTCTTACGCGCTGCCGATCGCGCTGGGTGCCATCGCGCGGATGCGAGGCGAGTGGACGCGTCTCGGCCCGTGGACGGTCGGCCGGAGCGGGATCGGGATGGCCTGGGGAGCGGTGGCATGGACTGCATGCGTCGAGGTCATCTGCGGGCTCGCAAACCACCTGGCGGCATGTGCCTTTGCCGTCCTGGCGACCCTGCTGGCGTTGCTTTGGCGGCTTGGGTTCCGCGGTCGATTCCGCGGACCTGCAGTCGATCTGCGCCACTTCGAGAGTCGCGACGCGCCGCGCACGGCATAAGCTCAGCGCCGAGGTCTTCCCCCTCTGGCGAGGCGTCGCTGAACGACCGCCTTGCCGATACCGGTCGAGGCTCCTACCGGGACGTCCGAGTAGACGTTCTGGCTCGGCGCCAGGATGGTGTCGCGTCCCTTGTCGAAGGTCTGCGAGAGGACGATGGCCCGATAGGCCCGGTCGAGGTCGAGCGCGCGCGCCGGGCTGGGGAGAAGAAGGCGGGATACATCCTCGTGGAGTCGCTCCACCTCGGCCGGCCGTAGGAGGTGACAATCGTCGAAGAAGCGCCCGATGACTTCGGCGTTTTCGCGGAGCTCGTCGCCGGCGCCGACCTCACGCAGGTAGAGCGTGTACTCGTACTCCCCGTCTGTCCGGACGGGCTCGGGGATGCCCTTCAGGTCGCGCTGCGACCAGTGGAACCACCCGCGCGCGGGCGCGTTGCCCCCAATTTTCCGGGCGAACGAGAAGATGCTGTCCGTCGTCGCGCCGATACCGCCGTGGCACCCCTCGCAGAACACGGTCTCCTCGAACGACTGGGGCCGGAGCGAGCCATCGGCAGCCTCGATGAAGCCTTGAAGGAGCCAGCTCCGCTCGAAGACTCCCGAGTCGCCGTACGGGTGGACCGCGTGAGTGCCGTCACGGGACTGGGCCTGTTCCTGGGCCTCGCCGACCGTGTTGGCTCGCGCGATCTCGTAGGTCATCCAGCGCGCCTTCTTCGCGTAGCGAACCTCTTTCATCCGCGCGGCCATCGTGACCGACCCGTCGGGGCCGACGTCGAGGTAACGGACCGTGTGGAAGAACTCGGTCCTCAGAGGGAAGAGACCCGGAGCGATGGGAAAAAACACGCCCTTGGCGTCGTTCGCGTGGGCACGCCCGACATATTGCATGTGCGTCTTTGCGCTCCCGTCCGCGGCGCCATCGAACGTGACGTGGTTCGCAGTACCCAGTTGGCCGTCTAGGTCGATGTCCACGCCAATCGTGCGCTCGTCGACGGGATCCACCTGCACGTCGGCGCGCACAACGAGCGCTTCGACGATCGCCAGATTGAGTTCGTAGACGACGCGATCGTAGCTGCCGCTCTCGTTCTCGCGAAGGACGGGGTCGAGACGAATCAGGACGTCGTCCGCCGATCCGTTCGTAGGAAAGAACGTCCCCGGGAAGGGATAGTAGGCAAACGCGCGCCAGCCTGTGACCGTCCCGTCCGGCCGGTGATCGAAGCCGCGGTCATCGAACGCAAACCATGCATCTGGTTTGAACCCGTCCCAGACCCCGTTGCCGTTGGTATCCCACTCTCGCGAAGGCGGATCGAGGGCACGGGCAAGGGCGATGTTGCCCTGGTCATCGAGATAGTTGCCTTGCCGGACGTACGCCAGAATCTCCGCGTCGGTGGTTCTCGCGACGTGGCTCACCGGAGGGTCGAAGAGGTTCGTCCAGGGGTTCCTCCCGACCAGCGTCGGGAGCGAGAGCTTCAGTTGCAAGTCTTCGTCGTTCGTGTAGTTGGGCGTCTCCGATTTCGTATGGCAGGCGTAGCAAGGGTTTTTCGCCCCTGTATCGGCAGAAGGCAGTGTCTTCGTGAAACATTGCGACGGGATGTAGGCGGCCCGGTTGAGCAGCCGTGGCGGCTTCCGATCGACCAGAGCGGGCCTCGCTGCATCGGACGTAGCCGAGGGCAACGCGTCGCGGTTCGGGCTCTCGCCCTTCGTCCTGCACCCCGTCTGCGCTGCGAGAACGAAGAGTAAGCCGAGCTGCTCGGGACGCACGCCCAGCTATTCGCTCGCGGCGTCGACGACGCCCGAGATCGGCGTCAGTGCGTCGAGGAACGTGACGTAGGACGCCATCTGTCCGTCGGTCAGCATCGCGGCGGCGTCGGACTGTTGGTTCGCGAGCATCGCCGTGAGGTCCACGCGTGCGACCCACTGAAGGCCGGAGTCGACCACGAAACCGACCGGGCCGCCGGTGGTGATGGCGGTCGTCACGGCGATTCCGTGAGGATCGCCGACGTTCTCGAATCCTTCTCCACCCGGGTAGGACGGCATCTGGCCGGTGACCGAAACCGTACCACCGGCGTTGGCCTGCGTGGGATCGGCGACCGCCACGGTGTCGTCGAACTCCTGCTCCCAGAACGCGAGGTGCGCGTTCGGTTCGACCGCCACCCCGTCCAGGTTCAAGCCAGGAATGACGTTCTGTGGCGCGGTCACGGTCTTGGTCGTCTTGTCGAAGGTCGCCTGGGAAAGATCGATGATGCTCTGGAAGCCGCCGCTCTCGGACGGAACGACGATGACGCCCGTGGTCGGATCGGCCGCCGCGGAGTCGGGCTCACCACCGACGGGCTGATCTGGATCCAGGATCTGCCCGTTGAAGCCCCCGTCGGGTTGGTCCGGATATTCGTACGTGTAAACGGTGCCGTCGGTGAGATCGATGACGCTCAGACCATCGGTCATCACCATTGCGTCCGGCCCCAGCGGCGTGTTGCAAGACGCCGGCGCGATGGTGCTGCCGTCCACTGCGACCGCGCTCGCCGTGCAGTCGTAGAACGGCGCGATGATCCGCTGATGCACCGAATCGAAGCCGAAGTTCTCGCTCGGCGGCGCTTGGATGGTGCTCGTGATTGTCTTCGTGCTCAGGCTGACGATGGCAAATCCGTCCCACACGCTCAGGATGGCGCGGTCGTTCGCCGAGTCGACCGCGACGCCCGTTACGAATCCCCCGCCGCCGGAGAAGCTCGACATCCCATAGGTATCGTCGAGGGTGAGCGTGCCGGTGAGCGTGTCGGTCACCGGATCGATGAAGTAGACGGTGTTGTACTGGGTCGATACGGCGATGACGACGGTGGAGTCACCGCCGGTCGCAGTCGCGTAATTCGACGAGCCGAGATCGATCGCGGTGATCTGCGCAGGGGCGCCGTTCACGCCGTTCCCGGCCAGGCCTACGTCGACCACCGCGATGAACGCGTTGCCGTTTGGGAGAGAAGACGACTCGGGAAGGTACATCTTCTGCTTTCCATTGACCGTCACGATCCCGAACGCACCCGTGCCACCGGCCGCAGGGGGGGTGGCGCCGCGTGGTCCGCGGTGTCGGGCTTTCCCGCTGCATCGGTGATGCCCGTGCCGATTTGCGCGTCGGGCACGGACGCGTCTCGCTCCACGATGAGGAGGGGCTTGGTGCTGGAGCCAAAGCAGCCGCCCGCGATCGACAGCGACGCGGAAAGGACGATGAAGGGAGCCCTTCGGGCGATGTTATGCATATGCGTCATCATACACGGAGTCAGGTTTCGTCCAGGTGACGCGTTGGCGTGATAGTGACGTCGCCTCATGCGCCCGCGCGAGGGTCCAAGCGTGAGAGAGGGTGGCCCCGACAGGGTCGCTCGTTCGCTGCGCGACTTCTCCGGGCCTGCGCTGGTCATCGCCGGCGCGTCGATGTGGGGCCTCGAAACGTTCTGGCGCGTCCGCCTCGTAAAGACGTTCGACGCGGACGTCCTCGTCTTTCACGAGCACTGGCTGGGGCTGGTCCTCACGCTTCCCTTTCTCGCCGTCGGGGCGAGGTCGCTCCGCGGCATCTCTCGCAAGGCGATCGTCTCGATGATCGGAAGCGGTGTCCTCGGGAGCGCTCTCGGCACCGTGTGCTTCACGCAGGCGCTCACGCTACTCAACTCGTCGCTCGCCAACTTGCTGCTCAACGTTCAGCCGGTCATCAGCGTCCTCTTCTCATGGTTCTGGCTCCGGGAGCGACCGCGGGCACCCTTCTACCCGTGGGCGGCCGTCGCGCTCGCATGCGGCGCCACGATGGCCTTCAATCCGGAGGCCATCCAGAGCCCGCATCGGTTCGGCCTCGGTGTCCTCTTCGTCGGAGCGACCGCCCTTTGCTGGGGCACCTCGACCACGCTCGGGAGGGCGGCGATGATCGAGATCGACTTCAAGACAGGAACGGCGCTGCGTTACCTCATCGGGGCGGGCGCGACGTTCGTCCTGGCCGCGCTGAATGGACACATCGGGACGCGCCTCCGCTGGTCCGCGTTGGGTCAGACCTCGACGTTGCGAGACATGGCGGGACTCCTCGTGGTCGCGGCAATCACGCCCACCTTCCTTTACTTCGCGGGCCTCGCGAGGACGCGCGCCTCGGTGGCGACGTTCGCCGAGATGGCGCAGACGTTCGCTTCGCTCGTCATCACCTGGGGAGTCCTCGGTGACGCGCTCTCCCCGCCACAAGTCGTCGCCGGTGTCGTCCTGCTCGTGGCGGTCTTCTTCATCAACCGCTCGGTCGCCGAGACGACCTCCCCAGCCATGCCCGCTACGTAGGTCGCTTCCGGAAACGAGCGACGGAGATCGCGAGAATCCCGATCCCAGGGACGGTCAGCGCGATCATCTGCTGCGCACCGGCGCAAAACTCATGCCGCGAAAGCCGGCGAATATGACAGGCAGAATGCGAAAGTCCTTCGCATTCCCCGACGGTCCCCCTTAGCCATTTTCGTCGCGATGAGCAAATCCGCCCAGTCGCAGAAACCATCTGCTCACCGGCCTGGCTCGCCTCTTGCCCGCTGTTCCTGCGAAAGGGTGAAAACAATGGATCTCCTGTGGGCTCTCGCGTTCGTGTTCGTCGTGTTGTGGGCGCTTGGTTTCCTCGCCTTCCACGTCACGACGGGTTTCATTCACATGCTGCTCGTCGTAGCGGTCGTCGTCATCGTCTTTCGGCTCATTTCAGGGCGTCGGACTGCCTGAGCGGCGCGCGCCGACATCGCCGAATCGTGGTCGGCCGCTGAGTCCGGCAACGTCGTCTTCGGCCAATGGAACGCGTCGTGCTGAGGGGCGCCCCTGAGACGACCATGATTCGACTCATCGTAGTCAGCGCTGTGCTCGCTTCGCTTACGATTGCAGGCTCGGGGCATGCGGAAGAGGGAGACGGGCCGTCGCACTTCGGCTCGCCAGGATTCATCGTCAGCGCCGATCGGCTGCTTCCGCTCATCAGCTACGAATCGATCAAAACGACCGCGAGCGACGGTTCCTCCGTCGGCAAATCGGATCTATCCCTCGGTCTCCTGAGTAACGCTCCGTACACGTCGTTCGGAACCTTCTACAATCTGCCGAGGCTCGCGTTCGACTGGATCCCCGTGCGTGGACTCACGCTGGGAGGCGCCGCTTGGGCCTACACGCAGCTCAGCGTCTCCCAAAGCACCACGCCCGCCAACGGTGCTTCCGTGAGCGTCGATCAGCCAAAGGTGACCTACTGGGGGCTGGCGCCGCGCGTCGGCTACATCGTCGCTCTGGGGCACGTGCTTTCGTTCTGGCCCCGCGCCGGCATCGAATATCACAACGTCAGCTCGAGTACCTTCAACGGCACCGCGTCGCCGTCCGTCACCGAGTTCGCCGTCGAAGGCGAGGCGATGCTCGTCATTTCGCCCTGGAATCACTTCGGCTTCACGGTCGGGCCCACGATCGACATACCCGTCACCGGCAAGTCGACCAGTGCGTCCGCCGTGGCCACGGGCACGGGTACGACGGGCCCGGCCACCCCCACGAGCCAGAACTCGACGATGTTCCAGGTCGGCGTCTCGGCGGGAATGATCGGTCATTTCTGACCGTGTGAGGCAATACGCCAAGGCGTGAGACTCAAATGCTGGCCAGGCAACTTGCGAAACCCTGCTTCGAGATGCACTTGGCGCTGGACGGCATGTTCTGGCGGCGCCTCGCGTACCTCGGTGCGCATCGGGCTCCCGCGTGGTTCGTTCGATGGGCGCCGCCGGTCATCGGCGCCGCCATCGTAATCGCCGCACCGCGAGCAAGGCGCAAGATCGTGCAGGAGCTCGAGCGCGCACGCGGGCCCGTCAGCGCCTGGCGCAGCGCGATCGACGTGACCCACACGTTCGCCAACTTCGCATCGTGCCACACGGAGGTGCTCTCGAGCGGATCGAAGAACGGGCAAGCGCCCGAGGTCGTCATCCACGGTCGTCCGCAGCTTCGAGACCTCCTGGCTCTCGGGCGAGGCGTCATCTTTGCGACCGCCCACACGGCCGGTTGGGAAACGATGGGGCCCTTTCTCGCGCGCGAACATGCCCTCCGGGTGATGATGGTCATGGGACGCGAACGAGATCCCACTGCGTGCGATCTCAACGATTCGAGTCGCCGGGCGCAGGGCGGTCTCGACATCGTTCACGTCGGCGACAACCCGCTCGCGTCACTTCCGCTGCTTCGCCAGCTGCGCGACGGTGGCGTGGTCGCAATGCAGATTGACCGTGTTCCGGCCGGGATGAGCGCGCGACCGGTGAGGCTCTTTGGTCGTCCGGGCGCGATTCCGGAGGGTCCACTGCGCCTTGCCCAGCTGACCGGAGCTCCGATCGTCCCGGTCTTTTCGACGCGCACCGGCCATCGGCGCTATGCGGTCCACGTCCGTGAGCCGGTTATTGTCTCGCGACATGCCGATGAGAACGAAATCACCGTCGCAGCCCAACGGCTCGCCGACGAGCTTGGCGACTTCGTTTCAGCGCATCCGACCGACTGGTTCCCGTTCAACGGGTGATCGGCGTCGTCTCGCTCTCCGTCCGACGAACCCTGCGACGAACGTGGCCGCGCCGACCAGCCCCCACGGCGCGGCATCGAAATCGTCTGCGAGGGTGCAGCCGCATCCGCTCGACGAGCCGGGCGGGGAACTCGCCCCGCCCTCGCCCATT
The DNA here is from genome assembly GCA_963847465.1 of uncultured delta proteobacterium. Lineage (GTDB taxonomy): Bacteria > Myxococcota_A > Polyangia > Polyangiales > Polyangiaceae > Palsa-1150. The sequence goes on from CAWKAF010000062.1 coordinate 604,708, forward strand.
GCGTGGCCCCCCTCCTCGCTCCCGATTGCCACCTGACCGTCCTCGTCGGCCGCGGCATCCGGACTCCGTCCTGCGTCTGCGAACTCTCCCCCATCAGCCGGACCGGCCGAATCCGCACCCATCGAGGCGCTTGCGTCGTCCACGGGCAAGCCCGCGTCGGCAGGGTTGCCGTATTCGTAAGCGCCGATGTCGATTGCGGGCCCGACGATCACGCGCACCTCTTCGCTCAGCGGCTGGACGTACTCGAACACCGGCGTGAGCGATTGACTTCCGTTCGTTCCGGGGTTGCTTCCGCTATTGATGCACGGCGATCCGGCCCCGAGGTTCACGTCGTAGCTCGCAACGTCGACGAACATCGGATCGCCCATCGAGCTGTCGAAACACGTCGTGCGAACCGCCGACGCCTGATTGGTGATCGTCCCGCCGTTGTAGAAGATGTCGTTGGTGAGAATCGCTGGCGTCGTCGTCGCGTCGTTGACGAATGTTCCCGAGCCCAGGGTGTTGAGGATCGTGTTGTTCACGACGAAGAGGTGGGTGTCGTAGCCGGCCGGTACGCCCTCCTCGCCGAAGGTGACGATCGTAGGGTTCTGGGTCGTCATGCTCTGCTCGATGACGTTGCCGATTAGGTAGGCGGTCCCGGCATTGGGGATGTCCGTCTCGTAGCTGGCCATTCCGCCGACTTCGTCGGTGAGACGGTTGTAAAGAACGTACGTCGTGTATGCCCGCGACTTGACCAGGTGGCCGACGTTCGCGTCGTGCGAATACGAGTATTGAAGCGTGAACTGGGCGTAGTCGCCGATGTACATGTTGTGCGAGTAACCATCGCCGGCGCCGTTGGCCGAAAACTCGCTGTTCTCGATGAGGACGGTCCCGGTGTTTGCCGTGGCCGGTGCCCCGAGGATGCCGTCCTGGTTATTGTGAATGAAGCAGTTCCGGACGGTCAGATTCAGCCCCTGGTGGCGGATACCTGCTCCGTTGTTGCCGTCTGCCGAGGATATCGCAGCGCCCGACAGCTCGAAGTTCTCGATCGTCGCGCTCGCAGTGCCCTCGATCGTGAAGATTCCCTTCTCTCCCGAGGGCGTGACGCCCGTGAGATCGATCTTCGCTCGGCCGTTGACCCCCGTGACGGTCAGGTTGTCGGTCGACCAGGAGCACGTGTCCCCAGCGTAAGTGCCCGACGCGTCGACCTGGATGACGTCGCCGGCTTGCGCCGCGGCAATGGCGGAGCACGGCGTCGCGTAGGTCTGACCCGGACCGACCATCAATGTGGCTGCCGCCACAGGCCGAGCGCACACGATAACTCCTGTGGCGATCGTCCATGCGCGCGGTCTCGTCACCATCCCGGCCTCCCTTCGGACGTTCCTCCCCCAACTCTACCCCGAAAGAGACATGGGCCGAGGCTCCGCTACCGACGAGCGGGGCCTCTCACCGCTGGCCGCTCGTAGGTGCGCCGCGGCGCGGCGACGGCGCCGCGTCGCTGGGCGAGGAAGGCGGGCTCCGAACGGTATGCGTTCCATCGGCCACCGCCGTCCCGGTACACCCAGCGACCGTTGTAGAAGTACGACGCATGGCCTTCGTAGTAGACGGGCTGACCGGTAACGAGGAACGAGTCGGACGGGTAGTACGCAGGTCCACCCTCGTCGACCTCGCCGTAGCAACCCGCGGCGAGCGCGAGCACGCCAGCGAGCGCGCACGCCGAAGAAAGTCTGACCAGGATCCCGGTGGTCTTCTTCATGCCGTCCTTCATAGGGAGGCCGTCCCTTCCTCGTGGTTCAAGTGCTCGCGGAGCTCCTGCGACAGCTTCGCCCGCTGATCGGGCGTGAGCACCGGGTTCACGGATTCGAAGAAGTGTGCCATCCGCGTCGCCCCCCAGCTGGCCAGGTGCGAGCTCGCCGCGCTCGCGGTCGTGAGCGACTTGGCATCGAACGCATCACTCTTGAATGCCGCCGCGAACGCCTGCATGTGCGCCTCGACCGCCTGCGGATCAGGCCGGACGCGCGAGCCTGCGACGGCGGCGCTCATGTTGGCGCGAACTTTCTCGATCTGATCAGGCGAGAGCCCCAGTTCCTTCGCGAGCATCCCCAGATGCTCCCCACCCGGAGATCCGCCCGGCGTGGCCTGCTCCTCGCCGTTGGCGTGTCGCCAGATCGCCCAGTGTGCCTGGACCTTGTCCACGAGCGCTGCCCGCTGCTCCGGCGTAAGGACGGCATGAAGCTGATTCAGCGCGTCGGCAGTCGCGTCGTGCAAGCCTCCCGTTGCGCTTGTCACCTGCGCGATCGCCGCATCCACCTTTGCCGTGTCGATCGTTCCGGCCGCGATTCCGTCGGCCAGAATCGTAAGAACGTTCTGTTCGGCCACCCGAGCCGGCTCCATCTTGGCCCGAAGCTCTGCCTGGATCTTCTCGACGGCCGCACGCTGCGCGGGGTCGACCCCGAGCGTGTCGAGGCTCATCGCGATGAACATCGTCACGCCGCCGTGATGGTGATGGCGGTGATGCTCCACCACGTCGGTCGCGGCTTCGTCGTCTGCCTGCGTAGACGTGGGGGCGACAGCGGGCACGCTTCCCGTCGACGAGCCCCCGCAACCGCCCAACGCCATACTGGCGCCGCATAGCGCGGCGAACGCCACGAACGTCATGGCTCTCATTGGATCCTCATTCGGGCGCGAACCATCGTCTCTGTCTTCATGGGGCTCCAAGATAGGCCGGAATGGTCATGCTCGTGGGGATTCCGCCGAGCCGGGCTCAACCTTGGCGCGGGGGCGCGAGCAACTTCTCCTCACGGTAACCTTCGGCCGCGTGGGCAAGACACTCCGCGAGATCATGTCGGGGCGCCCACCCGAGGTCCCGCCGAATGGCATCGCTCGAGCAAACGAAGGCGGGAGCCGTCATTTGCTTGTACTGCTTCGCATCGAGCTGGTTGCGAAAGCCGAAGAGGCGTGCGGCCAGCGAGGACAGGCACATGGCTATGTACAGAACCCACCACGGCAGGGGTACGACCGTGACGCTATTGTGAACGGCCAACGCGAGGTCGCGCCAAAGCTCCCGGACGTCCATCACCCTGGGATGGCCGACGAAATACACGAACGAGCCCGCTCGACGATCATCCGCCATGAGCACGATGGCATCGACCAGATCGCGTACATCGACAAAACTCAGACGCTGCGGGACTCCGGCAACACGGAAGCCGACGCCGGACCGGGCGGCCTTGAACAGCGTGAGCGAGGCCTCGTCGCCCGGTCCGAGTACGATCGGTGGACGAAACGCTGTCGTCGGAAAGGGCGCCTGTCCGGTCGCAACCTCTGCCTTTGCCTTGGCGATGCCGTATGAATCGACTGGTGCGGGAGCGTCTTGCTCGGTCCATGCGCGGTCGCGAGGCGACGGACCCGCGGCGGCCAGCGACGACGCGAGCAGAAAGCGCCGCGGCTTCCACTCCTGGCGACCAAGGCACGCGAGGAGGCTCTCTACCGCACTATGGTTGATGGCCGCGTAGTCCTGCTCGCGTCGCGCTGCGACGACTCCGGCGAGGTGGATCACCACGTCGCAGGCAGGCAGGACAGTCTTCGGATCCGCGAGCGTCGCGAGGTCCCCCCGGAACGTCTCGACCCCCCTCGGGAGCCTGGCCGCCTTCGCTGGCGTTCGCACGAGCGCCACCACCTCGTCGCCGCGCGCGACGAGCCGCTCGCATAAGTGACGCCCGATGAACCCGGTGCCTCCGGTCACGAATAGGCGCAAGGGCGTCTTTCCGCATATCGCTGATGGGCGAAACGGTCCACCTCAGGGTGCGCAGCAAATCGTCGCCTCCCCCTCGAGAGCGACGCTCGGCTCGGCGGCGCCCGACGCCTCGCAGGTGACGCTCTCTGGCGAGCCCCCAGTGTAGATGTACGAGTCATAGCTCGCCTCTTGCTTGTGAATTGGGACGCACGACCCATCGGCGGGAACCTGGTACGCGCCCGTCATGCACGTCGAGTCCGTGTAGAGCGTGACAGTCCCCGCGCATGTTGCCGCGGCGGAGCAAGTGCAATCCGCGCAAGTCACCGAGGCCGCCGTGCCCACCAGGTGCCGGGCAGTCAGATTCCCCGGCGGGCAGGTCGCACTTCCGGCGGTCATAAGACATGCCTGGAAGGGAGCAGCAATCGACGGCGTGCAGGCGTTCCCATCGCAGCTTGGCGGCTGCGCCTCGGCAGTGCACGACCGGCCCTGCAACGTGTAGGTGAGCCCCATTCCAGAAGCTACTCCAGGCGCCGTGCACACCCCTCCCGTCGCAGGAGGTGACGCGTAGCTGATGTCGAATCCCGCGTAACTCCCCTGGTAGAGGTCCGTTCCACAAGAGCCGGGGGGATTGTTCATCAGCGGGCCGGTGCCCGGCTGTGCCACGAGATCACAGGTCCCCGCTCCCACGCTCACGGTTTCGTCGTAGTGAACGGGCACCATCCCAGAATCGCAGGAGGGGGGCGACGTCACGGTGCAGGCGCCACAGGAGCACGCCCCCGCGGCCGCGGTCGGACCCTCGACGAGATCGGTCGGCTGCGCTCCGAAGCCCGCGGGACATGGGGACGACTGCGTCGAGGCGAACGCCACGAGCGTCCAACCGGCCGGCACGACGACGCACGGACTCTGGCCCGTACCGCACGACGCGGCATCGAGGGGACCACCAACCTCGCCTGCGGCATCGAACGACGCGTCGGGAAAAGCGTCACTCGACGGACCCGCTTCGTCCGACAGGCCGGACCTCATGTCTTCGGCGTCGTCTCCATCGATCGGCGCCGGAGCCGAGTCGGCCGCGGGGGTGTTGGGCTGCCCGCCCTCGATGAGCGCCGCTCCACCCTCACCCAGAAGCGGTGCCTGACCCAACCCCGTTTCGTTCAGCCCGCAGGCGGCTACCAGGAGCCCCACGACCGAGGCAATCGGCCAGAACGCCCGAGCCTGCATGAGAGCACCGTAGCGCACGCCGTCGGGACTCTCCCGGCATCGGCATCCTCGAGACGTCGATTGTTCGCATGCGCTCCGTCATGCACCCACCTCACCCATGCTCGTGCCCACGCGCGTATTCCTGTGTCACTCGATCTTTCCTCCAGGTTGTTGGTGGCGACGCTATCACCGGCGTAGCCTTTCCCACCCCGCCCGGGGCCCGGGCGGCGCACGCATGCAGACACGACGCGTAGCCCTGACAGCTTTCCTCTTGTCCGTACTCGGCCTGTCCGTGCTGGCATGGCTGGGCGCCAAGGGAAAGCTTCCGCCGACGTTGGCCCGTACGTACGCGACCATGGCTTCCTTCGCCTCCGATGAATCGGACGCGTCGCCAGGGGCGTCGGGTGAACCCTCCACCGCCGCCGACGCGGGGGCAGGCAAGGTCCGAAGAGCGGCGCAAGCGATGCCGTTGTCGAGCGCGCAGCTCGGAGCGCCGCTCGTCAACGGCAAGTTCGTCACCGAGTGCGGAGCACCCGGAGACATGAAGGTGGTCGTGAAGGTCACGATCAAGATGGGGCTCCCCGTCGACGTCACGGTGACGACCGACCCGGCGAACGGCGCGGTCGCATCGTGCGTCGAGAAGGCGACACGGGCAATGCAATGGCCAGTGAGCTCGAGGACGCAGCACGCAACCGTGACCTACTGAGCAACGGGGCCGTTGGTCGTCCGCGCTGCGGGCATGTAGGCGCAGTCAGGCGGGTCGTCCCTGTCGTCACCCTTATCTCCCGGGGCAGGATTGCCGTATCTATCTCGAGGGTCCGGAGGACGGAGACCATGCTCGGGATCGGCTCGGTCAATGCAAGAAACGCGGGCGACCTCGACGCGTCCGAGATGGCCGAAGTGCAGCTCGCCTCCAGCGAGGCCCTCGCGCGCCAGTCCGTGGCGAGCATCTTCGGACATTGGGCCCTCGTCGCCATTCTCCTCGCGACCACTTCCGTCGCCACGGATCATCCCCGCTGCGCCGCAGTGACGGGGGCCTGGATGCTGCTCGTGGGCGTCGGGCGGCTGGTGGTGGCCAGATCGTTCGGCCGGATCGGACCGACGAGGCCAGCCCTCTGGTCACGCCTCTTCGGCGTCGGACTCGCCCTCTCGTCCGCAACGTGGGGAATCGGGGGGGCGGCGATCGTGATGGCCGCCGGAGTACATCAGGACTCCTGGCTCGTCTTGATGTGTCTCGCGGGCGTAAGCGCCGGAGGCCTGACATCGCTCTCCGCCGACCGGTCGCTTCTTCGCCTGCACCTCGGGTGCATGCTTCTGCCGACGTTCGCCGTCGGGTTCTTCTTGCCGGGGAGTGCCCGACACATGGCGGGCTTCGTCCTGATCGTCGCGGCGTACGGCGCGTTCTTGTGGGCGCAGGGCGGGCACGCTCACGCTGCCTTCTTCCAGTCGCTCGTGGGGACGAAGCTCCTGGAAAGGCAGGCGGTCGAGCTCGAGGCAGCGCGCCTCGCGAGCGTGGAGGCCAGTCGCGTCAAGTCCGAATTCCTGGCGAACATGAGCCACGAGATCCGAACGCCGATGACCGCGGTCATCGGATACGCCGACCTGCTCCTGGATCCCTCTCTCGGGGCCAGCGAACGGGTGAACCATCTCCAGACCATCCGACGCAACGGTGAGCACCTGATGACGGTCATCGACGACATCCTCGATGTTTCGAAAATCGAAGCCGGCAAGATGACGGTCGAGATGATCCCCACCTCTCCAAGCCAGATAATCGTCGACGTCGCGTCGCTTATGCGCGTCCGCGCGGTCGCGAAGAACCTGTCGTTCGAGATCAGGTACCAGGGCGGGATACCCGAGACGATCCTCAGCGACCCCACCCGCCTCAAGCAGATCGTGATGAACTTCGTCGGCAACGCGATCAAGTTCACAGAAACCGGGACGATTCGCATCCTCGTGCGCTGTGGCGAGCCGGAGTCCCCGGCGCCCAGACTGATCATCGACGTGACGGACACCGGAATCGGGATGACAGAGGCGCAGATGCAAAGGCTCTTCCAGAGCTTCTCCCAAGCAGACGCCTCTACCACACGCAAGTTCGGTGGCTCCGGGCTCGGTCTGCTCATCAGCAAGCGACTCGCCATGCTCCTCGGCGGCGACATCACCGTGGAGAGCGCGCTCGGACGCGGGAGCGTGTTCCGCGTCTCCATTCCGACCGGCCCCCTCTCGGGCGTGGCGATGGTAGAAGGGCTCGCCGAGGCGGGACTCAACGACAACCCGGCGCAGTCGACCCGGCGGGTCGCGAGTCTGCCGCCTTCCTGCCGCGTGCTTTTGGCCGAAGACGGATACGACAACCAGGTCCTGGTCTCGACGTACCTCGTCAAGGCGGGCGCCACGGTCAAGGTCGTCGCCGACGGATTGCTCGCCGTCGAAGAGGCGACCGCGGCCTTGGCCGCGGGGAAGCCCTACGATCTGATCCTCATGGACATGCAGATGCCCAAGCTCGACGGCTACGGCGCGACGTCGAAGCTTCGCCTCATGAAGTACGACCGTCCCATCGTCGCACTCACTGCGCACGCCATGGCCGGCGACCGGGAGCGCTGCGAAAAAGCAGGGTGCGACGACTACCTCACGAAGCCGGTGGATCGAGCACAGCTCGTGGCCCTGGTAGCGCGGTTCACGGCAAGGCAGGGCTCTGCCGAGAACCTCGTGAGCACGCTCGAAGACGACGAGGACATGAAGGAGATCTTGCACCAGTTCGTGCGTGACCTCCCCGAACGTTCGTCCGCCATCCTCCGCGCCAGCCAGGCCTCCGATGTCGAGACCCTGAAGCGCCTGGCCCACCAGCTCAAGGGAGCTGCAGGCGGATACGGTTTCCCTCGCATCACCGAGGCCGCCTCCGCCGTCGAACGCGCCATCGCCCTCGGAGCGGAAGCGCCCTCACTGCAACGCCAAGTCGAAGAGCTCGCGAGTCTTTGTCGCCGGGCGCGAGCCGCTTGAATCAGGAGGACCCTTGAGCCAGAACGTCCTAGCCATCGACGACTCTCCCGACGTGCACCGCTTGCTCGACGTGCGCCTGCGTCCGGAAGGCCTGATCCTTCATCATGCGCTCGACGCCGATCAAGGGCTGGCGATGGCGGTCGAGCTCTGCCCTGACCTCATCTTGCTCGACGTGGACCTGCCGCTCATCACCGGATTCGAGGTCTGTCAGAAGCTGAAGGACAACCCCGCCACCGCCCAGATCCCCGTCATCTTCTTGACTGGAGCCACCGAGGTCTACTCGAAGGTCCAGGGATTCGACCTTGGCGCAGTCGACTACGTGACCAAGCCGTTCGAGCCCGCGGAGCTTCGGGCGCGCGTGAGGGCAGCGCTCAGGGTCAAGCGCTACCACGACATCCTCGCCGCGCGATCGCACATCGACGGGCTCACCGGCATCTGGAACCGTGCGTACTTCAATCAGCGCATGGCCGAAGAGTGCTCCGCAGCGCGGCGTTACGGGCGTACGATTTCGCTCGTCTTGCTCGACCTCGATCACTTCAAGCGGCTCAACGACGCGCACGGACATCCCTTCGGAGACCTCGTCTTGCAAACCCTCGGCGACCTCCTCAATTCGACTCTCCGCACGACCGATGCGCCGTGTCGATACGGCGGCGAGGAGTTCGCGGTCATTCTGACGGAGACTGACCTCGAGGGGGCGAAGGTGACGGCGGAGCGTCTGCGACGCGAAATGTCGGAGGCCCAGTTTCACCCGAGGGGCGGACGCGTCAAGGTCACGGCGAGCCTCGGCATCGCGTGCTCGACGATCTTCGACAAGGGCACGCTGTCGCTCGCGGGCATCGTGACCGCTGCGGACGACGCGCTCTACAGCGCCAAGCACGAGGGTCGAGATCGCGTGTGCGTCGCGACGCACGCCCCCCGACTCGAGTCGTAGGGTCTCCTCACTCTACGATCGCGCCGTACACGATCGACTTGAGCTGGCCGCGGAAGTTGTATGTCGTAGATGGCAGAAGCTGCGTCATGAAGACCACGGTCATCTCTTCGGCCGGATCCACCCAGAACGCGGTGCTGGCCATTCCTCCCCACCCGAACTCGCCGACGGAGCTCGGCACCTGGGCCCTCACCGGGTCCAGCGTGACGTAGACGCCGAGCCCGAAGCCTACGCCCTCGTAGCGCGTCTCGCTGAATGACGAGCCAAGCGCCAGGCTGGCGAGGTCGCGACCGTCGGGGAGGTGATTGGTCGTCATGTACTTCACCGTCCGGGGCCCGAGGATGCGGACGCCATCGAGCTCGCCACCCCGACGGAGCATCTCCGCGAACCGCAAGTAGTCGGACGCGGTGGACACCAGGCCCGCGCCGCCCGAGAAGTACGTCCTCGGCCGTCCGTAGGGGCTGTCGGCCGGATCGTCGAGGAGCGCGAGCGTCTTGTCGGCCGCGCGTGTGTAGTTCGCGGCGAAACGCGCGATCCTGTCCGCGGACACCGTGAAGCCAGTATCGACCATCCCCAGCGGCTCGAAGATCTCGGCACGAAGGTACTCGTCGAATCGCTTGCCGCTCATGACCTCGACGAGGTGACCTAGGACGTCGGTCGCGAGGGAGTAACCCCAGCGCGATCCCGGCGAGAAGTCGAGCGGTAGGTGCGAGAGCTTCTCGATCGTGTCGCGGAGCGTGCCCTTGCCATCGCCGACGCCTAGCTTCCGGTAGGCGTCGTCGACGCCCGTGCGCTCCATGATGCCGTACGAGAGCCCGGACGTGTGCGTCAGCAGATCGCGCACCGTCATCGGCCGGCCCGCAGGTTCAGTGACGAACTGGGGATAGCGCCCGTAGCGGTACACCCTTAGGTGCTCCCATTCGGGGATCCACTTGTGGACCGGATCGCCCAGCGCAAAGGCCGCGCGCTCGTGGAGCATCATCAGCGCCACCGACGTGATGGGCTTGGTCATCGAGTAGATGCGGAAGATCGTGTCGGCGCGCATTGGCGCGTTGCGCTGCAGATCCATCCGTCCAAGGGGGGAGAGAAATGCGACCTTCCCTCGACGGGCCACCAGCGTGAGTGCGCCGGCGATCTTGCCCGGTTCGACGTACCGCTTCCGGAGCAGCCCGTCGATGCGACCGAGGCCCTCGCTCGAGAGCCCCACCTCCTCGGGCGAGACGACATCCATGACGCGAGTTTCTCTCGGGTGGGGAACGAACGCCAGCGGGTCCGTGGTACAAGTGCGGGGTCGTCATGCCCTCCGATCCTCCGGACGAGTCGTTCGCTGCGCTCTTCGAGAAGACCGGGGGCGCCGTCCCGCGCCGCGGCGGCGCGCGTATCGGGGAGACGCTTTCGGTCGTCGTGGTGCAAGTGAGCAAGGACGCCGTGTTCGTGGAATTAGGCGAGCATCGGCAGGGCTTCATCGAGGCGGGCAACCTCCAGGCGCCCGACGGCTCGCTCAAGGCCGCGGTCGGCGACAGGCTCCGGGCGAGGGTCGTGCGCGTCGATAGCGAGAACGGCATCGAGCTCGTCCCGACGATCGAGGCTGCGGTCGCGGCGGGGGCAAGCGTGAGCCTTGGTCAGGCTGCGGGAGGCGCCGCGGCGGAGCCCGAGGCCGTGAAGATCGCTCTCGGCCAGGTGGTCCCCGGCAGCGTCAATCGCGTCGAGACTTACGGGCTCTTCGTCCAGATCGAGGGGACGCGGGGACGCGGCGGCCGAGGCCTCATCCCCACCGGCGAGCTCGGCACTCCGCGCGGCGCCGATCTCCGGAAGGCCTTTCCCATCGGTACGAAGATCACGGCGAAGGTCATCGAGATCGCCGAAGGTCGGATGCGCCTCTCGGTGCGAGGCCTGAAGGACGACGAGGAGCGGGCGCAGTTCGACGGGTTCCGCGCGCAAGAGCAGAAGACCGACGCCCCGCAGACCCTCGGTACGCTGGGAGATCTGCTGAAGAAGGCCGTCAAGAAATGACCGTCGCACCGCAGCCTGCGTTACCTGAACGGAGGCGCCTTGCGGGACATCAGGAACTGCACGAGCACCTCGAGCTCGTCCGGCCTCAGGTTGCCCGCGTAGGCGGGCATGTTCTTCCCGCCGTTCGAGATGCGGATGAGGATCTCGGTCTCTCGTGAGTAGATCCCCTATGTGCGAGAGGTTCGGGCCCCGGCGACCTCCCACACCGTCAATGAGGTGGCAGTTCAAGCACGCCTTGTCGTGAAAGACGCGCGCGCCCTCGGCGACCGGACCCGCGCTCGCCCCCACGATGTCGGCCGAAAGCCGAGGAGCCTCGAAGTTGGGGGACCACGCCGATCGAGCGCCGAGGACCCAAAGGGACCCGATCATGAGCACGGCCGTGATGACGATGGCGACGGCCCACGGACGCTTGCGCACGCTTCGTTCTCCCCTGTTCGACAGGAGAGGCGCGGACAGGAGAAACCCTCCGATGAGCAGGGGCGCGAGCAGGATGACCCATGTCTCCAGGCTCGGAGGGATGAGGGCGAGTACGGCGAAGTACCATAGGAGATACCAGTCGGGCCGCGGTGCGGCCTCGGTGACGCTAGGGTCGGGCGGTTTGTCGAGCAGAGGAGGCCCGACGAACCACGCCATCAGTACGATGCCCGCCACCATCGCGAACGCAAAGACGGCATCTCGCCACGCGGCGTCTGGCCAGAAGGGCACTCCGTCCGTTGCGAGATGTTCGGCGTACTTCGTTCGGTACGTCTTCGGGTCGACAGGGTCACCTGCCTTCGGCGGCTCGGAGATCCCATGCTTCAAGACGAGATAGAGGTGAAGTCCGACGAATCCGAAAATCATCGAAGGAATGAGAAATACGTGGATGGCGAAGAAGCGGCTCAGCGTCGCGCCGCCGATGGTCTCGCCGCCGAGAATGAAGCGTGCCAAGTACTCGCCCACGAGGGGCGTCCGCCCTGCTTGCTCGGCGCCCACGACGACGGACCACGTCGCGTTCTGGTCCCAGCGGAGGAGTTGCCCAGTAAATCCCATCCCCAGCGTGAACACCAAGAGAAGGACGCCGGTCAGCCAGTTCATCTCGCGGGGGAACTTGAACGATCCGGCGAGGAACACCTGCGCCATGTGAAGGCCGACCATGAGCACCATGGCGGAAGCACCGTAGTAATGGAGACCGCGCAGGAATCGCCCGAACGGCGCGTCGTTGGTGATGAAGACCAGTGTCTCGTACGCCTGTGACGACGACGCAATGTACGAGAAGGCAAGAGTCACCCCCGTCAGGACCTGGACAACGAACGCGCAGAGCGTAGCGCTCCCGAAGACATAGGCCCAACGAGCTCCCCGGGGAACGGGATGAGAAAGGACGGGCTTCAGGAGCTCCGAGACACCGAGCCGGTCGTCCAAGAGGTCCCACGTCTTTCTCAGGAGTTCCTTGACCATGGCGCGTCAGTCGATCGGAACGGCTTCGGTGTGAATCTCGACCTCGCCACCGCGAATGCGCACCGGATACTGTGGCAGCGAGTGCGGAGGCGGTCCGGCGGCGACGGTTCCGTCCGCGTAGTACACGCCACCGTGGCAAGGGCACATGAAGAGGCGCGCGTCGGGCAGCCAGCGCACAGGGCAACCTAGATGCGCGCAGTTGACGGAGAATGCGACGAACGTGTCCTCGCTCACCCGCCGCAACCAGGCGGCCGTCTTCGCCGTGACGCCCGCCCACGGAAGGGGCGAGGCGTCGGCGAACGTCACGCTGACGGTATGGCCGACCACGAAGTCACCGGCTTTGCCGACGGAGCGCCACTCGTGCGGCACCTTCCGGAAGAGCGGGGCCACGACGAAGCCCGCCATGGGCACGCCGACTCCGAGGCCCATGCACGCACCCAACCCGACGCTCACCCTCGCGAGGAAGCGCCGGCGTTCTACGACCTCCGGCGGGGCCGGCGGCAGCGCGACCCGATGAGGATTTTGGACTCGGTCTCGTCATCGCTCATGACGAATCTCTCCAATCCAGCCGCCGAGGGAGACTCCGAACAGGACGAGGCCGAAAACGAGGATGATGGGCGACGCGACAACCCCCCAAGCCAAGAGCGCGGTGCCGAGGGCCAGCGCGGCAGGCCACACGGAGGGCGGAGGGATGGCGGCGGGCCGCGGCCGATTCCAGCCTGGACGCGGTTCGTTCATGACGCCTCGGAGGGCGCTTCTGCTCGCACCGGTGCCGCGTCGTGAAGGAGGCGCGCGAGAACGCCGAGGATCGCGACACCGTACACGATGCACGCCGGAACCCACATCAGGAGCCCCCCGATTTGCTGATCCCTCTCCGGTGTGAGCCCCCACCCGCCGCGGACGAGCGGCATCACCCCCAGACGGTCGACAGGGTGCGCAAAAACCGAGCAAACCTCTACCGGCGAGAACGTAATGGCAATCCCGAGTAGCGTACACGCGACGCACGCTGAAAAGAGGTACACGATGCCTCCCATCGGCGGCAGGCGTGCGCCCGTGCGGGGCGCCAGAACCGGCCACCAGAACGCCGAGCCCATCGCCAGGAGAGAGGCCTCCTGGAGATAATGGATCGCGGTGCTCTGAGACGCGGCGTTGCACAGCGTCGGCGCATGCCAGAGCCACATTGCACCCACGCCCAACCCCCACGGAACGATCGACGGAAGCCGCGTGCGGCCCCCGCCGAGCGGCTCGAACCCGAGGAGTACTAGCGGCGGCACGACGAGCACAAGCATCAGATGCTGAAGCATGTGCGCGCTGAAGAGGTATCCCTCCGCGAGAGTGCCAACGGGCGATGCGAGCGCGAGCGCGAGCACCAGGAGGCCGGCCGCGAATGGAATGGAACGCAGGCCCCCACCAGCTCGTGCTCGACCGCCGGCGAGGTAGAGGACGACGGCGGCCCCACACCCGAAGAGCGCGAGCGGGTTGGGCGTCCAGCAAGACATCAGGAGATCGCGTGTGGTCATCCGCGCACCCTCAGGTACACGATCGAGAAGACGACGAGCCAGACGACGTCGACGAAGTGCCAGTAGAGGCCCACCGCCCGGAGCAGGGTCGAGGGCCGCCGCCGGAAGTCCCCTGCGCGGGCCAACCCGAGCACGATCGCCAGGGCGACGAGGCCCACGCTGACATGCAACCCGTGGAACCCTGTCAGTGTGAAGAAGGTCGTCGCGAAGAGGTTCGTGGCGAGAGTGATCCCGCGATGGTAGAGGCCAAGGTATTCGTTGCCCTGTCCCACGAGGAAGAGTACCCCGAGCCCGATCGTCACGAGTAACCACCGCGAGGCGGCGGCGTGCTCCCCTCGGTCGAGACTTCGCTCCGACAGCCAGAGAGTTCCGCTGCTTGCCATGAGGCACGCTGTGAAGGCCCCCGTCCTCCCGACATCGAGCACGCTCGAGGCCGTCGGCCCCGATGCACCCGCGGCATGATTGAAGAAGACGTACGTGATGATCAGGATGACAAAGAAGCCCGCCTCGGAGACGATGAAGGCCCACACGGCGATCGCGCTCTTGTCGAGCGTCGGTTCGCTCGTCTCTTCGGGCTTCGCTTCGATCGGGTGCGCAAGGTCCCACAGCGGTCTCCTCCCGCGAATGGGAGGCACCTCGCTGAAGTTGTCGTGCGGGGGAGGCGACGTCGTCGCCCATTCGAGCGTCCACGCGTGCCACGGATTGTCACCAGCCGGTTCTCCACGACGAAGACTCAGAGCCAGGTTGACGACGAAGACAAGTGACGCGATTCCCATGACGACGGCGCCCACGGTCGAGAGCAAGTTGAGGGGCGCCCAGTAAGGCAGGTCTGGATAGGTGAAGACTCGGCGCGGCATGCCGAGAATTCCCAGGAAGTGTTGCACGAAAAACGTCAGGTTGAAGCCGACAACCATGAGCCAGAAGTGCCACCTTCCCAGGGGCTCCGACAGCAGCCTTCCGGTCATCTTCGGAAACCAGTAATACGTGGCTCCCATCACGGCGAACGCCGTTCCGCCGAAGATCACGTAGTGGAAGTGCGCCACGACGTAATACGTGTCGGTCATCTGCCAGTCGATGGGGGCAGCCGCGAACGTCACGCCGCTCAGTCCGCCGATGACGAACTCGACGAGGAACGCGGTCGCGAAGAGCATCGCCGTCGTGAAGCGGATCGAGCCCCCCCACATCGTCGCGATCCAGTTGAAGATCTTCACGCCTGTCGGCACCGCGATGAGCATGCTGCCCGCGGCGAAGAAGACGTCTGCTGTATGCCCGAGACCTGCGGCGAACATGTGATGCGCCCAGACGCCGAAACTGAGGACCGCGATGGCCACTGTCGACGCCGCCACGAAGCCGTATCCGAAAATTGGTTTGCGCGAGAAGACCGGTATGATCTCCGAAATCATCCCGAACGCAGGGAGCGCGAGGATGTAGACTTCCGGGTGACCGAAGGTCCAGAAGAAGTGCTGCCAGAGGAGTGTGTTGCCTCCTCCGCTCGCGAGAAAGACGTGCGCCTCGAGCTGCCGGTCGACGAGGAGCAGCACGAGGGCAGCGTTGAGCACCGGCAGTGCGAGGACGACGAGGACAGACGTTACCAGCGTCATCCATACGAAGAGCGGCACGCGCCCGAGGGACATTCCCGGGGCACGCAAGGTCAAGATCGTCGCGATGAAATTGATCGCTGTGGCGACGGATCCGACGCCGAGGACTAGGAGGGCGACGATCCAGTAGTCGGTCCCCTGGGTCGACGAGAACGGTGTCTCGCTGAGGGGCGCATAACCGAACCAGCCCGCTGAAGGAGCACCGCCGGCCATCACGCTGAAGTGCAGGAGGAATGCCCCGCACGGGAAAAGCCAGTAGCTCATCGCATTCAGGCGCGGGAACGCCATGTCGCGTGCGCCGATCATGAGCGGGACGAAGTAATTTCCGAATCCGACGAGCGTCGGCATGACGACTAGAAAAATCATCGTCGTGCCATGCATCGTGAAGAGCTGGCTGAAGACTTCGGCCGACACGAGCGCGCTGTTCGGACGGGCGAGCTGCAACCGCAGGGCGAGGGCCTCGATGCCTCCGACACCGAAGAAGAAGAGGGCCGTGACGAGGTAGAGGAGCCCGACGCGCTTGTGGTCGACAGTCGTCATCCATGCGTTGAGGCCACGCTCCTCACCGTCGTGCGGCTCGACGACCGCGTGCGTCGTGACCACCTCGCTCATCGGAGGGTCTCGAAGTAGGCGACCAGGTCGCTGACCTCGGCGTCGGTGAGCTGAGCGTCCGGCATGTGACTGCCCGGCTTTACGCGCTGCGGATCGCTCAGCCAGCGAGAAAGATTCGCCGGCGTATTGACGAGCACGCCTGCGCCGAGAGAGCCGCGCTCGGCGAGGTGCGTGAGATCAGGTGCCACACGACTCTGTTCGCCACGGCCGCCTATGGCGTGGCACTTGACGCAGGTCTTCGTCGCGAAGTCCCTCGCACCGCGCATCGCGTCCTCCGTCGCAGGCGCAGCGGCCGGCTCTCGCTGGTGTCGTTCCCAGGCGTCGAACTCGGCCTGCGGCTCGGCGACGACGACGATGCGCATCCAGGCATGCTGAGCTCCGCAGTACTCCGCGCACGCACCGAGGTAGGTGCCAGAGGTGTCTGCCTGCATCCATACGAACGATCGGATGGCCGGGTACGGCGTCCATCTTGCGTGCGAGCTGCGGTACCCAGAAGTCATGGACGACGTCGGCCGACTCGATGCGGACCAGGACATCCCTGCCGACCGGAATGTGGATCTCGTTCGCGGCGAGCGCGCCGCCCGCGTAGCGAGCCTCCCACCACCACTGGTGGCCCGTCACGACGACGTCCGCCTCGCGATCGTGCGGCGGATCGGAGACCCCCATGGCTTGCGCCGTGCGCACGAAGAGGCCCACGACGATAGCGAGGGGGACGAGTGTCCATGCAATCTCGAGCCATGTGCTGCCCGAGACTTGGGTGGGTTCGCCAGCGCGCCGCCCTGCCCGGAATCGCACGACACAATACCCCACGAGCCCCGCCACGATGGCGCCGATGACGGCGCAAACGACGAGGGTCTCGGCGAACAGCCCGGCAATGGCCTGCGCCTCGGGTGAGTGGGCGTCGAACGGCGAACCGGCAGGCCCAACGCTCATCACGGAGCGAGGCTAGGGTCGTGCCCTTCCGAGGTCAAAGGGTGCCGTCGACGACCACCTTCGAGAAGAGAGCCTTCCTCGTACTCTGGTACGGTGGCGGGACGAGGAGATCTTCGATGCGAACCATCGTCACGTTTGCGATCGCGCTGGGCGTCTTCGGTTGTTCCAAGGATGAAAGCCAGCACACGACGCCTGCCGCGAGCGCCAGCGCCAGCGCAGCGGCAATGCCGTCGGCCTCTGCCGCGGGAAGCGCGACGGCAAGCGCAAGCCCAGTCGCGAGCGCTACGCCCGAGCCGCCTCATGACTGTCCCGCAAACTCGAACGGAGCTGGTTCTTTCACCAAACCGTGCGAGGCCAAGGGAGCCGCACGCATCATGAAGGTGAAGTGGACGAAGACGGACGACAAGGGTCCGAGCTTCTCCATCAAGAACATCGGCCAGACCACCATCCTCTACGGCAGAATCGCGGTCTACTTCTACGACAAGAGCGGCAAGCAGCTCGATCTGCAGGACGATAGCGAGACGCCGCCCAAGACGAAGCCGTTTCACACGTGCTCGGGAAATTTCTTCCAGGGTGTGATGAAGCCCGCGGAGAGCGCCGTGCTCACGTTCTCTTGCGTCCCGAAGAAGGTCATCCCCGACGGTACGGCCACGATCGAGGCAGAGATGCAGATGGTCGGCTTCGCGGATCCCACCGAGAAGAAGATCGACTTCTATTGGCGCAACTCCGATCTGACGCCAAACGTACGACCCAAAGGCGGCGTCAAGTAGTACGAATCACCGCTTGCGTCCGGCGGCGCTATCCGCAAAAGCGATATTCGCATCGGTGTCGTGCATAGGTGCGCAGGCTACCCTCGGGGAGCCCGAGTATCGATGAACTCGCGCAACCAGAGCTCGAGCACCAGCAACGTCCAGACGCGATCAGGGGCATTGCGATCGGTGCTCATGGAGGCGAGTAGGCGCTCGACTTCGCGGGGCTCGAAGAGACCGCGCTCGCGCGCCGTGCGATCGAGGAGCGCGTCGCGGGCCAGCCCGGCGAGATCGCGCGTCATCCAGCGGCGCAGGGGCAAACCGAAGCCGCGTTTCGGTCGCCGTAGAATCGCCGACGGCACGAGATCTCGAACGGCACGACGGAGCAAGCGCTTGCCCCGGACCCGCATCAGCATGCGACGTCCGAGTCGCGCCGCGAACTCCACGACGTCGGTATCCATGAAAGGAGATCGCACCTCGAGCGAATGGGCCATCGAAGCGATGTCGACCTTCGCGTTGATGTCGTCCACCAGGTACGTGGTCCAGTCGAGGTCGATGAGGCGCCCGAGGCTGGACGGACGCGAGCTCCGGGAGAGGCTTCGATGGAAGCGCTCGACAGTCGAGCCATTCATCGCGGCCAGCATGGCCGGCCGGTAGAGCGCCCTTTTCTCCTCGGGCGTGAACTGGCACATGACGTACGGGTACCGTACCGCTTCGCCGTCCGCGAAGTGGTCGACGAAGCCCATCGCATGCGGCGCCACCGCGCGAGCCGCGGCAGCGACACCGAGGCGATAAATCCCCCGCAACGGGCGCGGCAAGGCGTCGTAAACGTGCCCCAGCTGCGCCGTCGCGTAACGGACATAGCCGGCGAACGCCTCGTCGCTGCCGTCGCCCGACAGCGCCACCTTCACGTGGTCGTGCGTCATGCGCGCGAGGCAGTACGTCGCGACGGCCGAGCTGTCGGCAAAGGGCTCGCCGTGGTGGCGCACCGTCTCTTCGAGGATATGTGCCACATCGGGCCCTACCACGAGCTCGTGATGATCGGTTCCGTAGCGGAGGGCAACCGAACGCGCCCACCGAAGCTCGCTATCGGGCGCATCGGGGAACCCGATGGAGAACGTCTGCACCCTCCGCGTCGACTGCGTTGCCATCATCGCAACGATGGACGAGCTGTCGATTCCTCCCGACAAGAATGCCCCTACGGGAACGTCGGCGACCATTCGGCGGCGGACAGCCTGGGCCAAGAGGCGTCGCAGCTCGGCCGCGAGTTCCTCTTCCCTTCCCTCGAGAGGGGCGCCATCGGGCTTGCTCCAGTAGGGACGTCGAACGATGTCCTTACCGGGTTCGATGACGGCAACGTGAGCGGCTTCCAGCTTGAAGACGTCGCGATACGCGGTGTGAGGGCTCGGGACGTACTGGAGCGTCAGATATTCGTCGACGGCTCCCCAGTGGGGCTCTATGTCGAGGTCGGGAAGCCCCTTGATCAGGGCGTGCAGCTCCGACGCGAAGGCAATCCCTCCGCCGGGCAGCCGCCGATAGAAGAGCGGCTTCTTTCCCGCGCGGTCCCTCGCGAGAGTGAGGCGCTCCGCTCGGGAGTCCCATATGGCAAGGGCGAACATGCCGGAGAGGCGCGCGACGAAGCCTTCGCCGTAATCCTCGTAGAGGTGCAAGATGACCTCGCTGTCGCTCCTCGAGCGAAAGGAGTGTCCACGCGCGAGTAGCTCTTCTCTCAGCTCGACGAAGTTGTAAATTTCGCCATTCACGACGAGGCCAATCGAGCCATCCTCGTTCAGTAGGGGCTGGTCGGCGTCGCGGCTCATGTCGATGATCGCAAGGCGGCGATGTCCGAGCACGGCCCGCCCGCACCTCCAAAGCCCTTCGGCATCGGGTCCGCGGTGCGCGAGGGCCGCATTCATCCTCCGGACCACACTCTCGTCCGGCGGTCCGCCGCCCGAAACGAGTCCGGAGATGCCGCACACCCGTGCCGGCCTAACACGTCTCGCCGAGTCGTGCGAAGGCAAGGCCGGCTGGTGTGTGGTCGACTCGCGCGCTACAGCTGGGGCCCGACGATGCTTCAGTCCGCGATGCGTCCTTCCCGCAAGGTGCGCGTCGTATTCATCAACGACACCTCGCGCAATGGTGGACCGGGGCGGAGTCTCGAATCCATCCTCAAGTTTCTCGATCCCGATGTCGTGCACCGGGCCGTCGTCTTGCCGCGAGCGGGCGCCGTGGCAGACCTTCTCGCCGGCAGCGGCGTGACGGACGAACTCCACCTCGAGCCGAACCTCGTCGAGAACCCGATCGAGCCGTGGGGTCGCGCGATCGAGCGAGACGACTTCGACGCGCCGCCGCCGCTCAAGGCGCTGCGGGCCACGGGCAACGTCGTGAAGGGAGTCAGGGCGGTGGCACGACTCCAGTCGCTCGTACGCCGCGAACGTTACGATCTACTCTACTGCAACGGAACGAGCGCAGACTTCGCCGGAGCGGCTGTCGCCAGACTCAGCGGCGTGCCTGCCCTCTGGCATGTTCGCTACACTTCGGTTCCTTACCCCCTACGGCGCCTGCATCGAGCGCTCAGCGCAAGCGCGGGAGTGATGCGAATCATCTGCGTATCGAATGCGGCCACCGCCGTGTTTCCGCACTCAATGGAGAAGGTGCGGGTCATCCACAATGCGGTCGACGTCGATTCGTTCGACCCCGCCCGCATGCATGGCACTCTACGCGCCGAGCTCGGTCTGCCCTCGAACGCGATCGTGTTCGGCGGCCACGGACGCGTCCTCAGACGAAAGGGGTTCGTCGAGATGATTCACGCCGCTCGGCTGGCGCTCGACCGCATGACGGAGAGCGAGCGGCGCTCGCTCTCCTTCGTGATCGTCGGCGACACTCCAGAAGACTTTCGACCCGATCACGTCGCGGAGTGTCGTGCACTGGCGGCGGACTTGGGCATCGGCGAACGCGTTCGCATGCTCGGTTTTCGTTCGGACGTACGCCCGCTCGTAGTGGACTTCGACGTGGCCGTCGTTCCCAGCGTATACGCCGACCCGCTGCCGCGCGTGGTCATCGAGGCCATGTCTCTAGGAAAACCAGTGATCGCGTTCGACGTTGGGGGCGTCGCCGAGATGATCGAACCCGGGGTGACGGGCGAGGTCATCCCTCTCGAGGACGCCGGGAGAGGACCCCAGGGCGCAAGCCCACGCGCCATCGAGCTCCTCGCCGACGCTTTCGTTCGGTATGCGCGCGACCCGCGGCTGCGCGCGCGCCAGGGGCGTGCCGGTCGAGAGCGGGTCGTGCGTGACTTCGATGCGCGAGTCCACGCCCGAAGAATTCAGGACGAAATCGTCGTCGCTTCGGGCCTCTTCCCCCGCCCCCGGCCCCCTACTCCAGGTTGACGACGACGTATCCATAGGCACCGCCCCCGCCGCCGCCGTCGTCATTGATGTTGTGCTCCAGAACCGCGTTCCCAGGCGCAACTTGGGTCGTGCCGTCGTTCGTTCCGGCGGTCCCCCCGCGCCTGTGGCCGTCCCACCGGCGCCGCCGCTCGCAGCCAAAGTGAGGGATGGCGCCGTGGCTTGACTGCATTCAAGCAGGACGTAGCCACCCGACCCGCCCCCGCCCCCTCCCTTCCCATTCTGGCCCGTCCCGCCGTTGGTGCCGGCGCTGCCGCTGGCCGTGATCGAACCGGTTCCGGTGATGGTGCCCGACGCCGCGATCTGCACGCCACCACCCCCTGCGCCGGGCGGAGTGGTCGGGATGCCCCCGGTTCCGAAGGAGCCCTCGCCTGCTCCCCCTGCGCAGCCGCCCGTCAACACGGTGCTGCTGACTCCGCCGCCAGCAATGGTGTACGGGCTGTTGCAGCTTTGGCCGCCACAGGACCCCGTGCCACCGGCGACGGCTTTCCCTCCGCCTCCGCCACCCGAGGCTCCATTGTTTCCACCGGTTCCCGCCTTGGCGGCCACGCAGGAGCTGTTGTTCCCGCCTGGTCCGGGCGTCGTGCCGCTCGCGCTCGCGTTGATGGCTCCGTCGATCGTCACGTTGCCATATACGGCGATGATAACGGGGTTTGCACCCGTGAGTGTCAGCGTGAAGCCCGAATCCACCGTAAGACCGGCAAACACCAGGATATCGGCGGCGGGTCCGGTGGTCTGGGCGACGCCAGGGATCACGTATGGCCCCGTCCCGCCGCACCAGGTGCTCGGGCCGGCGGTGCCCGGGCTCGTGTAAGTCATATTGCAGTTGACCGTGGTCCCGGCCGCCGGAACGTCGCTCGTGTAATTGGTCGGCGTGAAGTTGCTCGGGGTATAGCCGAAGGGGGCTACGCACGCGCCCCCCTGGCACGTTTCACCGCAGACCGAGCCGCAGGCGCCGCAATTCTGATTGTCGGTCGAGAAGTCGGCGCACCCGCCGTTGCACGGGCTGAAACCGCTGTTGCACGTAAAGGAGCACACGCTGTTGGCGCATGCGGCCGTCGCATTGGCGACGCCGGTCGTGCAAGGGCTCGCGCACATTCCGCAATTGCTCAGGTTGGTGGCAGTGTTCACGCAGACGCCGCCGCACATCGTCGGAGTCGACGCCGGGCAAGTACACACGGAGTTGACACACTGCTCGTTGCCGCTGCAGGCGTACGGTGAGCCACAACCGCCGCAATTGTTGTTGTCGCTCTGGAAATTCACGCATGCGCCATTGCAAAGGGTAAATCCGCTATTGCATGCAAAGCTGCAAGCGCTGTCGACGCAGTCGGCTGTAGCGTTGGCAATGCTCGTGGAGCACACGGTCGTGCATGTGCTGCAGTGGCTGACGTTGCTCGTCGTGTCGAAGCAGGTCCCGCTGCACAGAGTGGGCGTTGCCGCCGGGCAGCCGGAGACGCACATGGAGTTCGAACACACCGGCGTGCCACCGCTGCATGCATACGCAGCCCCGCAGCCGCCGCAATTGCTGCTGTTGCTCGTGAAGTCGACGCACGCCCCGCTGCACGCGCTGAACCCGCCGTCGCAGGCAAAGGAGCATGCGCTATTGACGCACGTCGCCGTGGCGTTGGCGACCCCAGTGGAGCAGGTATGGCCGCAAGTGTGGCAGTCGTCGACGTCGCTCGTCGTGTCGACGCAGTTGCCGCTGCAGAGCGTGGGGGTCGCTGCCGGACAGCCCGAGGCGCACGAGTACGACGTTCCCGACGCGACGCACGCCGGTGTGCCTCCGCTGCACGCATTGCCGCAGCTTCCACAGTTGGCGGCCGTCGTGAACTGCACGCAAGCGCCGTTGCAGGGGGTGTATCCGGTGTCGCAAGCGAATGAGCATGCGCTGTTGACGCACACTGCCTGGGCGTTGGCGACGCTGGTCGCGCAAGCGTGACCGCATGTCTGGCAGTTGCTGGCATCGCTCGTGGGATCGACGCAGCTGCCGCTGCAATCCATCGGCGCCGCCGACGGACACCCCGACACGCACGAATACACGCCTCCCGAGCCCGCACACACCCCCGTGCTACCGCTGCACGCGTTGCCGCAGCTTCCGCAGTTGGCCGCCGTCGTGTACTGCACGCACGCGCCCCCGCAGAGATTGTACCCGGCGTCGCACGAGAAAGAGCATGTCCCGTCGACACATGTGGGCTCGGCGTTGGCAACAGTGGAGGTGCAGACCGTGTCGCACATTCCGCAGTTCGATGTGCTCGTGAGGTCGACGCATACATCCTTGCAAGCGGAAAGGCCGGCCGGACAGCCACCGTCTGCGGACACCAAGAGCGCGTCGTCGCCCGAGTCCGTGGCGCCATCCTCACCGGGGGGGAGACCGCCGTCGGCGACGGCCTCGTCTGGAGAGGACTGTGAATCGGCAGGAAGGCCGACGTCGTCCGAGCCGCTATCGAAGGGAGAGGTGACTCCGCCCTCTTGGCCCTGCTGACCCCCCGGGGGGACCGATTGGCCCGACGCACAGCCCATACCTACAGCGGCGATGGCGGCCACGATGGCAACCTCGCGGACAACGCCCATCATCGACATCGGAATCAACATACACTTCGCGCGTGCCCATTCAGCTCAGGGAAACAGCCCCCCGGCCGATTCGAGCGGCGATGTGTGATCACGTCTTCCTTCGAGGCAGGCGGTGCGCCCGCCCTCTCCTCGTCAAGTGCTCGTCACGTGAGCGCGGAGGATACGAAACTGAGCGCGCATGACTTGCGCGCCGCACCGTCCTCGTGCGTGAGCGAGAGGGCGGTTACTTCTTCTTCTCGGGAGGATGCCCGTGCGCAGGCGGAGTGCCCGCATGCTCCACGGCGGGAGGCGCTCCGTGCGCGGCGGGGGCGGCACCACCGCGATGTTCTTCGACGGGAGCCGCCCGGGTCGGGGTCTCCTTCGGTGCGGTTCCAGCGTGCCCCTCGGCCTCTACTCTGGGGGCTGCTCCGGGGTGAGCTTCGCCTTCAGGCTTCGGCGCTGCACCAGGGTGGGGCTCCTCCTTGGGGGTGGCCCCGTGAGCTTCGGGTTCGACCTTGGGGACCGCTTCGGGCCGGGGCTCGTTCCGGGGCTCGTTTCCTCCGGCGGCTGCGTGGGGCTCGTTCTCTCTCATCGGAACGACCTCCTTCGTCGGAACGACCGCCCCGTGAACCTCGACTCCTGCCTGAGGCACGTTGCCGTGCACGTTCCCACCGACGTGCGCCACCACGTACCCGCCGCTCGGCGTTCGCGTTGCTCCGTGAGCAATGGCGTGTGCCGCCGCCGTGACGAAGGTTGCGTGCGCGGACACCACCACCTGGGGTACCGGGGCGAGGCTGAGATGCGCCCCCGCCCGCACGTTGATGTCGGGTCGGTAGACCGTTCCGCGCCGCTCCGGTGCGAAGTCCCATCGCCCAGGCTGGAGACAGTAGCGACCGCCGATGGTCACGTACCGAGGCTCGACCCAATTGACCCCCTCCCTGGGGGGCCGCAGCCACGAGCCTCCGATCCAGGCGTAGGCGCCGCCTCGATATCCGTAGTACCCCGGAGTCCAAGTGAATCCGACGCCGGGCGGCGCGATGTAGGCCTCGAACCGCAGCGCAGGGGGTGCCACGTCGATGTACTCGCGCGCGTACCCGTGGGGCCCCCAGTACCCCGGCGCCCAGAAGTACCGCCCGTTGACCAGGTTCCACGCACCGGGGGACCAATACTGGTCAGGCGGCGGATGGCGCCAGGCGCCGCTCACCCATACGTAGCGATCGAGAGGGCCGCTCCACCACCAGTACCCGGGAATCCATGCGTCGTCGGCCTCAGGCCGCACCGGCTCGTCTTCGACGACGGGCGCCGGCGGAGCGATCGCGGCGGAGTAGTCGGTGGGCACCGGCGCGGCGCCCACGACGGCCTCGTTGAGTGGGATGTTGGGGTCTGCGGCGACCAGGGGCGCAGGAGGGGCCTCCGCGGCGGCAAAGGTCTCCGCGTCGCTATCGGGAGCAGCGGCGCCCACCATCTCGGCGTCGGCAGAGGCGTCATCAGCCTGGGCCTTGGTCTTGTTGCATCCGACAACACACGCGAGCGCGAGGACCGCCCCGCTCCACTTGCCTCCGAGGTGTACGATCTTCTTGGATTCCATGTTCTCTCTCCCATGCTCGCGGCGGAGTGTAGACCGCCACGAGGACTCCCGTCGATGCGCGTCGGCGGACCGCAGACGCTATCATTCCGCGCATGGGACGTTTCGAAGGCTTCGCAGACGCGGAGGGCAAGTTCTTCAAGTCGCTTGCAAAAAACCAGAAGCGCGAGTGGTTTCTGGCGCACAAGGGAGAGTTCGAGGAGGGCTGGAACCAGCCCATGAAGGACCTCCTCGCCGACCTGCGCGCGGCGATCGACCGTTCGTACGCCCACTGCGATCTCGGCGAGCCGAAGGTGTTTCGTATCTTCCGCGACGTGCGCTTTTCCAAAGACAAGTCGCCCTACAAAACGTTCGTCGCGGGGTGCATCCCGACGAAGGGCTCGGCGAAAGTCACCGAGACGCCCGCGGTCATCTACATGCATTTCGGCACGCAGAACGTGATCGCATCGGGACTCTACATGATGGATGCGCCCGTGCTCGCGCGGTACCGGAGCGCGGTCGCCGATGACACGCGAGGCAAGGAGCTGGTGAAAATCATCGCCAAACTCGAGAAGGACGGATTCATAGCGGACAGCTTGCACGACGACGTGCTGAAGAAGGTCCCTAGGGGATTCGATCCGGAACATCCGCGCGGCGAACTCCTCAGGAGAAAAAGCCTCGGGGTTTCGTTCCCGGCCATCCCGAAGGGGATGCTCGCTTCGCCCAAGTTGCTTCCGTGGCTCGTCGATTACGCGAAGAAGGTCGTGCCGCTGGTCGAATGGTTGGTGTACGCGACCGCGTGATCAGCCGACCTCTTCCGATTGCAGGCTCGTCAATAAGGCTTTTTTACGTGAAATTGAGGCACTTTGCCCTCGCACAGGGCATGGCGGTTGCTAAGTTGCGAGGAGATGTCGCCTTCGAGCACCCCTCCGGACGGGACATCCGCCAGCAGTGCCCCTCGCGCGATGCGAGCCCTCGTGATCGAGGATGACGAAGCATCGCGCGAGCTCTTCGCCTTCGAGCTCGAGTTGTCCGGTTTTGTCGTGTCTCATGCCGCGAGCGGGAGGGAAGGTCTCGACAAGGTGCGCACCTTCGAGCCGGACGTGATCGTCCTCGACTTGATCCTTCCTGGCCTCAGTGGGTTCAGCGTGGCGCGCGCCGTTCGCGGTCTCGAGCGCAGTCGAAATGTGGCGATCGTCGCCGTCAGTGGACTCACGTCTGAGTTTCTTCGCATGGAGGCAATCGAGGCGGGGTGCGACGTCTTTCTCGGCAAGCCAGTCGTCCCGGCAACCCTGGTCGAGCAGGCAGGTCACCTCTTGGCGCGCCGCGGCGGCGGAGGGGGTGGGGGCGGCGGCGAGGGTGGGGGCGGCGAGGGTGGGGGCGGCGGAAGGGGCGTGGGCGGAAGGCGTGTCGTCGCGCCGTAGGGCGGGCGCACTCACCTCGTGAGGAGGCACCATGGCCTCCGCTGTGCTACTTGCCGGGGCTCGATGGCGTCCCCCACCCTGCCGACCGTCCTCGGGCCCGCCCTCTTGAGCGCCCTCGAGCGGAAGGGCTACACGACCCTCACCGCCGTCCAGACTGCGATTCTCGATCCTGCTCTCGACGGACGCGATCTCCGCATCACCTCGCAGACAGGCTCTGGCAAGACCGTCGCGGTCGGGTTCGCCCTGCGGGAGTTCGTCGTCGACCATGCACCGGGGAGCGACAAAGCAGGCGCTCTCGCGCGACCGCGGGCGCTCGTCATCGCGCCGACGCGGGAGCTCGCCAAGCAAGTCGAGGAGGAGCTCTCCTGGCTGTTCGCGCCGCTCGGGGCGGGCGTCATTTCCGTCACGGGCGGCGCCGGTTACGCCGGCGAGAGGCGGGCGCTTTCTCGCAAGCCGGCCGTCATCGCGGCGACCCCAGGGCGTTTGCTCGAGCACCTGCAGCGGGGCTCGATCGACGCGACCGCGGTCAACGCCGTCGTGCTCGACGAGGCCGATCGCTTGCTCGATCTGGGGTTCCGTGAGGACCTCGAAGCCATCCTCGAGTTTGCTCCGGAAGGACATCGGACGCACCTCGTGTCCGCCACCTTTCCGCGAGAGGTCCGCGCGCTCGCCGACGCCACCCAGAAAGACCCCGTTCACGTCGAAGGGACGCGACTTGGCGCCGCGAACGCCGACATCGACCACGTCGTGCATCTCATCGAGGGTCGCCAGCGCATCGACGCCCTGGTGAACCTTCTGCTCGCGAACCCGGACGGGCAAACGCTCGTCTTCGCCCGCACCCGAGCCGACGTGGCGGCGATCACACGTGAACTCAAGGGCTGCGGCTTCGCGGCGATGTCGCTCTCGGGCGAGATGGACCAGACGGCGCGCAACCGTGCCCTTGCGGACTTCAAGAGCGGGAACCTCCGCGTCCTCGTTGCGACGGATGTGGCTGCCCGCGGAATCGACGTGCAAGACATCGCGCGGGTCGTTCACGCCGAACCGCCGCTGGACGCGGACAGCTATACGCATCGCAGCGGTCGCACCGGTCGCGCCGGGCGGAAGGGAACGAGCTCGATCTTGGCCTCCCTCCCGGAGCTCGCGCGGACGACGTTTCTGCTCCGGCGGGCAGGCGTTGCCTATCGGTTCGAGGCGATCCCCAGCGGAGACGCGATACGCACGGCCGCAAACGCGCGCACCGCGGCCGCGCTCACGAACGAAGACGACGACACGGGCGGATACAGCGACCTCACCTGGGCGCTCGCCAAGCAGATCGCGGGCCAGAGCAACGTCGCTCGAGCCATCGCACGCCTCCTTGTGAAGACGAAGTACGCCGGGCCGACCGAGCCGCGCAACGTGCGCGCGATCGAGCCCCCGACGGGTCGCGGGCATCCGGGCCCAGACCGCTTGGGCGCCCCGCGCGGCGGCCCGGCACACGCACGCAAGCGCGACAAAGACGTGGCGCGGGGCGAGCGAAACGGGTCGTGGGTACCCTTCCGGGTCTCCTGGGGTCAAGAGCAAGGCGCCGACGCTCGTCGTCTCCTCGCCGTTGCATGCCGGCGTGGCCAGATTCGTGGCACCGATGTCGGCAGCATCCGCGTAGGCCGCTCACACTCGGTCATCGAGGTCGCCAGTCACGTGGCAGAAGCCTTCGCTATCGCGGCCGGCGGCCCCGACCCACGTGATCCGCGCACGACATTCAAGCCCGAGCGCGCCGCTTCGCACACGTAGACGAGCGCTAGGTCGGGTCGGCGCCCGAGAGATCGGTGAACACGACGCCCGCCCCCTGGCTCTTGTAGGTCCGGTTCAGGTGAATCAAAACGGGCGTGAGAGATTCGAGGGCGATGGCGTTGACGAGCGGCCCCGCGTCGAGGCCCCGTAGGCCGAGGTCGCGCACCAGCCCGATGGCGACTGCCTTCGCGCGGGCGTCATCCCCCGCGACGAGGACGTCGCACTGGATGGCGTGAGCAATGTCGGCGAGATGCGTCGCGCTCACGTGGTGAAGAGTTGCCACGACGGGAGTCCTTGCACCGACGAGCGCCTGCGCCTCGAGCGCCGCGGCCTGGCCGGCAGGGAGCTGGACGCGGCTCACCTTCGGCGGTCTCAGCGGGACAGTCACATCGACCAGCACCTTGCCGGCGACGGCGTCGACGATGGCCCCGAGGGTCTCCTGGTGAGCCTCGTACGGTACCGTGAGCACCACGACCTCGCCCTCGCGGGCGGCCCAGACGTTGTCGCCCCCTTCGAGCGCGCGCCCCTCTCCGGCGAGCTCCGCGGCGCGAGAGCGCGCTTTTGCCGGATCACGCGAGCCGAGGGCGATAGTGTGGCCGGCGCGAGCCCAGCGCAGGGCCAGACCGCTTCCCAGCTTGCCCGTTCCGCCTACAATCGCGAGCCTCATCCGGTGCACCTCCCGGGCAGACCCGTAGCATGACCATCAGCAGCCATCGCCTCGACGCTCCAGTCCGCGCTTCGGAGCGGCGCACTTGGGCCGTCGTCCCCGCCAAGTCGCTTATGCGCGGCAAGTCGCGACTTCGTGCCGTCCTCGGCGACGACGACCGAGCCCTCTTCGCGCAGCAGCTCCTCGAGCACGTCCTCGACGTCCTTGGAGCGTGCAACCTCGATGGGATCCTCGTCGCGACGGGCGGCGACGACGTCGCTACCATCGCCTCCTCTCGCGGCGCCCAGGTGCTGCGGGACACGGGGGAGGGCTCTCTCGCGGACGTCGTCGACCGTGCGTTGGCCGAGGTGGCCTCCCGCGGTGCGGCGGCCGCAGTCGTCCTCATGGCCGACCTCCCGCGGATCGAGCCCGGCGATGTCGGCGCGCTGCTCGCTGCGCTCGACCAGCACGACGTCGCGCTTGTCCCCGACCATCTCGGTCGCCACACCAACGCACTCGCGTTGGCCCCACCCACTACGATGGCGACGTGCTTCGGCAGGGACGATAGCTTCGCTGCCCACTGCGCGTCCGCGCGCGCCAGAGGGCTGCGCGTGCTCCTCGTCGACAACGAGAGGATCGCCTTCGACGTGGACCTGCCCGCCGATCACGCGCAGCTTACGGCGCGGCCACCGGCAGTCGGAACCTGAAGCGCTCGTCGTGCGTGAGCCGATCGTAGGTCCCGAAGATCGCCTCGGGATCCTCGACACTGTCGAGCGGATCGCGCTCGTCCGGATCGGGATCGCTCGGAAAGGTGCGGAGGACGTCGTAGCGCGTGCTCCGCTCGACGGGGACACGGCCGGCGTCACGGATGGCGCGCCTGAGCGCAGCGGGCGTCTGCATCTGGCCGTGCGTGGCTCCCGCCGACGTCGAGATGCTCTCGTTGATGAGGGTGCCGCCGAAGTCGTTGGCTCCGCACGAGAGGAGCCACTGCGCCTGGCGCATCCCGTCCTTGACCCACGAGACTTGGAGATTGCGGATCGTGGTGCCGAGCATCAGACGTGAGACGGCGTACATGCGGATGACGTCGTCGCCCGTCGGTCCGGGGCGCAGCTCGGGGATCTGCTGCCGTAGCGTCATTGGCGCCTCCTCGTGCACGAACGACAGCGGCACGAACTCGGTGAAGCCGCCCGTCTCGCGCTGGATCGATCGCAACAGATCGAGGTGCCGCATCCGCTCCATGTCGGACTCCACGTGTCCGTACATGATCGTCGATGTCGTGCGCAGCCCGAGGGCATGGGCCGTCGTGATGACCTCGACCCACTCCGCGTTGCTGATCCGCCCAGGCGCGATGCGCGCGCGCACGCGGTCGTCGAGCACCTCGGCCGAGGTGCCGGGCAGCGAGCCGAGGCCGGCGTCCTTCATCTCCTCGAGCACCCGGCGGAAGGACCAACCGCTTTCGGTCGCGGCGAACTTGACCTCCTCGGGCGACAAGGCGTGCACGTGCAACGCGGGGGCTGCTGCCTTCAGGGCGCGAAGCAACCCGGCGTAGAAGCGAGCGTCGACCCCGGGCGCGAGGCCGGCCTGTATGCAGATCTCCGTCGCGCCGAACGCCTGCGCCTCGAGCGCCCGCCGCACGATCTCCTCGGTCGGCAGGAAGTACCCCTCTTCACTCCGGCGCGTCCGCGAGAACGCGCAGAAGCGGCACGCCTTGACGCACACGTTGGTGAAGTTGACGTTGCGGTTCACGACGTAGCCGACCTGCTCGCCGACCTGCGTGCGGCGGAGGTGATCGGCCACGGCGACGAGCGCGTGCAGCGAGGGCCCGCGCGCCCGGCACAGGGTCACGGCGTCGTCCACGGTGAGATCGCGTCCGTCGAGCGAACGGTCGAGCACCCGACGCACGTCACCAGGCACGTCGCCGAACACGGAATCGAGGCTCATGACGGGCTACCTTGTGCCGCGAGCCGCGCCTGGACGTCGCGCGTCGGAGCCAGCAGGCGGGGATCGAGAAAGCCAGGGCGCTCGACGTAGCGGTCGTAGACCGAGGCGCGCGGACGCAGAACGAAGCCGGCACGCGCGCAGGCGTCGCCCAGCGCGTCGAGGTGAGGCCACGGATGGCGGGGGTTGATGTAGTCCGGCGTGACGGGTGAAATGCCGCCAAAGTCGTTTAGGCCCGACGCGAGGAGCGACGCCGCGGACGCCGGATTGAGGTTGGGGGGCGCCTGCACCGAAATGTCGGCGTCGAGGATGAGGCGCGCCATCGCCACCGCGAGCGTCACCTCGTCGTCGTCAGGCTCCGGGGCATGGCTCATCGGAACGCCGGGGACCGCGCGGAAGTTTTGCACGATGACCTCCTGCACGTGCCCGTGCCTTCGGTGCGTCGCGCGGATGGCGAGCAGGCTCTCGACCCGCTCGCGCCTCGTCTCGCCGATGCCGACGAGGATGCCGGTCGTGAACGGGATGCGCAGCCGCCCGGCAGCCTCGATCATGGAAAGGCGCCTGTCGGGCCGCTTGTCGGGCGCGCGGTGGTGCGGCATCCCCGGCTCGCAGAGGCGCGGGCTCGCGCACTCGAGCATCAACCCGAGGCTGACGTTGACCTCTTTGAGGCGCGCCATGTCCTCGTCCGTCAAGAGGCCGGCGTTGGTGTGGGGCAAGAGCCCGTGTGCCAGGGCGATGGACCCAGCCCAATGCAGGTACTCGACCGTGCTCGTCTGGCCCAGAGAGGCCAGCGTGCGGCGATAGGCAGCGAAGGCCCTCTCCGGCTTGTCACCGAGGCAGAAGAGCGCTTCGGCGCAGCCAAGCTCCCGCGCGTGAACGAGCTGCGCCTCGATCTCCGCGGGCGTCATCGTCCACTCGCCCGGATCGCCTGGCGAGCGTCGGAAGGAGCAGTAGTCGCAGCGGTTTCTGCACAGGTTCGTGAGCGGGAGAAAGACCTTCGGCGAGTACGTCACCACCCGCCCGAAGCGCGCGTCGCGCACCGAGCAAGCCGCGACACGCACGTCGGCCGCGAGATCGCCGGTCGCGTCGGCGATCGCAAGGGCCTCCTCGTCCGAGAGCGGTGCAGACAGGGAAAAGGGCAACGGCACGCTCACCGTCCCATTCTCAGCCCATCCCGGAGACGGATGTAGGCTCGATCGCGTAGACCACGCGCACCTCGCCGGGCTGCCGGAAGGGGTACTTGTCCTGGCCAAGGTACTTCTTCGCCAACGCGTCGATGCTCGCGTCGGCGCCCTCCTCGGTGGCGCTGACGATCTTGCCGCGCACGGCGAGGTGGGCGTACGGGTTGTCGGGGTCGACGATGGACAGCGCAACAAGAGCGTTTTGCTTCATGTTCCGGTCCTTGATGCGGCCGCGCGCCGTGTTTACGAGAAACTTCCCCTTCTCGTAGAAGAACCAGACGGGCGTCACCTGCGGTGAGCCGTCGGGCATCAGGGTGGCCAGGTGCGCCAGTGCCTTCTTCTCGGTGAGGACCGGCAGGAATTTTTCGGGGATGGTCGTGCTTGCCATGAGGGCCTCCTCGCAGGTTCGAGGCGGGCACTATCCCATAGTTTTGCTTCGGGCGAGCGCCGCGGCTGCGGTACCGTCCGCTACCGAGCGAGCCGCACGACGGGAATCACACGCGACGTCTTCTCCTGGTACTTGCCGAAGTCGGGCATCTGCTCGGCAATGACCTTCCAGAGCCGATCGCGCTCGGGTCCCTCCACGGGAAGGGCGCGCGCTTGCCACTGCTCCGGGCCGAGCTGGACGCCGACATCGGGGTTGGCGCGCAGGTTCTTGTACCAGGCGGGGTCCTCCGGTGCGCCCCCCATCGACGCGATCACGTAGGTCTCGCCGCCGTCGAAGAACGGCACCACGGGTACGGTGCGCCGCTGGCCCGATTTGCTCCCTATAGTCGTCAAGAGCAGGATCTTCCTGCCCCGCATCGAGCTGCCACGGCGCCCGCCGGACGACTCGTAAAGCCATACGTGCCCCTTGACGAACAGCTTCATGAGGAGGTTCACGCGCCGCATCTTCGCAGCACGGGACGTGCGCGCCAAGGCCCAAAGGGGGGCAACGCGCTACGGCTTGGTCAAGCGCGACCGCGGTCCGTGAGCTCCAGGATGGCACGCGCGACGGCGTCCGGATCGTCGAACATGGGGCAGTGCCCGGCGCCCTCGAGCTCCACCCACTCGGCGGCCGGGAGCACGCGGCGCCATCGGTCCGAGTAGCGACCCATCGGCAGCATCCTGTCGGCGGTTCCCCACACGAGCCGAATGGGACACGGGAGCGGATCCATGGCCTCGGGCGCCAGCTCGCGCGGCAGCGCGGCCATGACGCCATCGAAGGCGTCGCAGCGCCACGCGGCTTCGATCATGTTCCTCGCGTCCGCGGGCGACATGCGCTCGGGATGAGCGACGATATCGCGGAGGGCAAAGCGTCGCGACGCCGAGAAGCGCGCGAGGACCGAGGCGAGAGGCCCCCCGACACGCAGCAAGGAGCGGATTCTCGTGAAGTGCTTCTGCAAGCGGCGTTGCTCGGAGCTCCCCTTCTCCCAGCCGCCTCCGGGCGAGATCGCGACGACGGAACGCGCGCGGCCCCGGCGGGCGAGCTCGATGGCGAGCCATCCGCCGAGCGAATTTCCGACGACGTGGACCTTGTCCATCCCCTCGGCGTCGAGCGAGGCCTCGGCAAGGTCCGTCGACTCCGCGATGGTGTGGCCGAAGCCCTCGGGAATGGGTGGACCGCCCATGTGGCCGTGGAACGTGACCACCGTGACCTCGTGGCGGCGCTCCAGCGCGGGCAAGACGGGATTCCAAGCGTCAGCGTTGGCCGTGAACCCGTGGAGCAGGAGCAGAGGCTCGCCATTCCCGCCCCGATGACGGACGGGCGATGCCCCCGTCACTGCGGTCGCGCGTCGAGTGGTCATTTGAGCGCGCGAAGGTACAGCATTTCGAGCTCATGTGATGGTCCTCGACGGCGTCTTCACGCGGGAGCCGACCGATTGGGCCCTAAAGTCTCGCGAACCAGGCACTGACCATCGAGGCCCCGTCACAGCGAGCAGGCCGCCCCAACCGCGCAGCACGAGTTGCCGCAGTCGAGGGTGCAGCTCGAGTCGGCGCTGTCGTAGTAGGTGAACGCGGCCGAACGCGCCTTGGCGGGCAGGGCACCCACCTTCGGCGTGAGATCGGGGCCGACCCACGGCCAGGCGCCGCCCGTCGGCCACCAGCCGGGCTTCGCGGCGTAATAGAGAGAGGCGGGGAGTGTCTGTGTCGAGGCCGGAAGGCTCGCGGTCAACGTCGAAGCGTTCCACATGACCTGCTTGTTCACGGTATCCAAGTTGCCGGTCAGCCAGATGCTGGTCCACGCGACGTTCGTCTGATCGACCAGGAAGATCGCTGGACTGCTGCCGCTCGCGGAGGCGTAGACCTGCGAAGTGGCCGCTGGACTCCCTTGACCCGTGCTCGTCGTACCGAGATCCGCAGGGAGGCCGAGGCTGGCGCTTGCCGTGCTTCCGAGGACGTTGCCGATGACGGTCATCTTGAGATCGGAGCTGGGGAAATCCAAGGCAGCCACGTTGGCGTATTGCGGAGCGAACGTCTGGCTCCAGATGATCGCCGACGTGGCCTGACCGGCGACGCTCTGGGACCACTGGCTGGACGCGTAGTTCCGAAAATAGGTGAGGTATCCGGCATTGCCGTGCGTCGTCGTCGCGCCCATGTGCGGAGCCCAGTTGCCCTCCATGAGCTCCATATGCGGAAACGCGCAATGACAGTCGATGTTCACTTCCTGAAAGCCATCGTCGTTGTTGCCGTCGCACGACCAGGAGTTGTCCGCATAGTTGTAGCCGATGACGTTGCCTCCTCCCGAGTTGTTGAACAAGATTGGCTTGTTCATGAAGCGCGCGACGTTGTTCT
Organism: uncultured delta proteobacterium; assembly: GCA_963847465.1. Taxonomy (GTDB): domain Bacteria; phylum Myxococcota_A; class Polyangia; order Polyangiales; family Polyangiaceae; genus Palsa-1150. The sequence continues at coordinate 639,653 of CAWKAF010000062.1, forward strand.
CCACCAGATTGTCGGCGGCGCCGCAGGCGAGGACGATGCCGTAATTGTCCTGCCCGAATCCGTAGCTGTACGAGTTGTGGAAGTGGCTGTCTCGGATGACGCAGCGGTACGTGCCGGCCAGACGGATCGGCATCCCGGAGGTCGTGCCGTCGACTTGCACGTCCTTCACCCAGCAGTATGCCGCGTTCGAGACGTCGATTCCCCCGGCGTTCTGGCCCGCGTACGAGCCCGGGCGACCACCTTGGACGAGGAGGCTCTCGACTCCGGCCCATGTCGTGGGTGCCGCGACGACCCGGGAGATCTGCGCCTGCTGCGCCGTCGTGAACGTCCAGTGCAGCGGCGTCGCCAGAGTGAGCGTGTTGCCCGAGACGGTCGAGATCGCGACCCGCTGGCTGACTCCGTAGTTGGCGACTCGCTTGAAAATCGTCTCGCAATCGCCCTCGGCCACCTCGCTGTCGTCGGTCTGATCGATGAGCGCGAGATCGCCCGCGGCGAACTTCGAAGCGCTGGCAACCGAGATCGTGGACGTCTCCTTCGTGGCGTCCTGCGTCAGGAGGGGCTGCGCGGAGGTGTCGAAGCCGCTGCCATTGTAGCAAACGGTATCCTGCATGGCCCCGATGGAGAGGACCGGCCCGCCGTTCGTGCGGACGATGATCGTCCCCGACGCGGCGTCCGAGCCGGCGCCGCGCAGGACGACGCCGCTCGGGACGGTGATCGTCGACGACACGCTGTACGTGCCTGCCGCGAGCGTCACCACCTCGTTCTTCCCCGCGCAACCGTTCAATGCGCTCTGGATGGCCGAGGTCGCGTCGCCGCTCTGCGGCGGCACGCTCGCACACGTCGTGGTCCGGACGGGCAGGCCGTCTGGCCCTAGGGGATTGCCCGTCGGCGCGTCGGCGAGAATCCCTGGATTCCAGGCGGTCGTGTACGCGGGATTGAGAAGGCCCGACGGCACGCTGTTGCACGGCCCGCCTTCGCAGGACGCGCCCCCACCGCTCGAGCCACTCGGTCCGCCGCCCCCGTCTGCCGCGCCGCTGCTACCCGACCCGCCGCCGCTCGAACCGCCTCCGCTCGACCCGCCGGCACCGTCGCTCGAAGCGTCCGTCACTCCACCATCCTGCGCGTTCGCCCCTCCGCTGCCGGAGCTGCCGCAGGCCACGGCGATGGCCAAGAGGGAGCACGCTGACAAGAGCACCTTTTGCATGAGGGCACCTACGAGTCCCCATGGTACGGCATCATGCTTCCAGCCGAGCGTTCTACGCGCCTAGGGGAGGCTGAACTTCGCGAAGAATGCGGCGATCTGCTGGCTTGCGTTGATGTCCGTCGTGTACGCCCCGTAGGGGCAGTACGCCGTCCCCGGCCAACAGTGGCCCTCGCCCAGCGCCGAGCAGAGGGTCACCGTCGCTCCGCCGGTGCACCCGGAGTACGTCTGGCACGTCACGGTGCCCATCTGGTACGTCACGGCCGGGCCGCCGCTAGCTTCGCCTCCACCCGCATCGCTCTCGATCAACATGCCGGGGCCGCCGTCATCGCCACCGTCCTCCATCTGGAGGCCGACGGGATCGATCGCTCCGCCGCAACCGTCCTGCGTGGCCCACTTCTCCACAGTGTCCGGCACGCTCAGGTTATCGGCCGAGAGGGAGCCCGTGTAGTAAGCGACGAGAGGGTCCGCCGTGCCGTGGAACGCCATCAGCGGGACGGAGCGCGAAGGCACGCAGTTCGTGACGCCGACCTTGCCGGCCACCGGTGCGATCGCTGCGAACACGTCCGCGTGCTCGCAGCCGAGCGCGTACGTCATGAACGCGCCGTTCGACATGCCTGTCGTGTAGATGCGCTTCGAGTCGATGCACGTCTCGCTCTGGATCTTCTGGACGAGCGCCATGGCAAAGCCGACGTCGTTGCGCGACATCGCGCTGAAGGCGCAGCACGTGCCCGCATTCCACGCCATGTCCGGGCTGTTCGGGTAGATGAGGACGAAGCCCTGCGAGTCGGCCACGGTGTCCATTCCGGAGAAGAGTTCCTGCTGCTCGGCGTCGGACGAGAGCCCGTGCCAGTTGAGCACGAGGGGCGTTCGCTTCGACCCGTCGTAGCCCGGGGGCAGGTGAACGATGTTGCTCGAGTAGGTCACGCCGTCGAAGGTCATGTCGAACGTCCCGGCCTTGAGCGTGTTGGGCCCGCACGGCCCGGTACCGAGGCTGTTGAGGTTCGCGTCGAGGCCGGCGTCTACGGCGCCCTTTCCAGCGGGGGCACTCGAAGACGAGCCGCACGCGGATGCGGCGAGGATGAGACAGACGAAGCCGCCCTGACGGAGTGCGCAAGAGTCCAAGGCCATCCAACCGCCCTTCCGAGACATGCCAATACCATGCTGCGGAGGAGAGACGTGAACGGAAAGCCGCCGATGGGTCGCCAAAGTGGTACTCCTGGCGGGCGATGGGCACGCGTTTGGAGCACTCGCCCGCCCCTCGTGGCGGCGTGGCCGTTCTCGCAATCGGCGCGCTCGGAGTGGTCTTCGGGGACATTGGCACGAGCCCCCTCTATACGCTGCAGGTAGGCATCACGACCGAGGCCGGCGCCAAGGCGTCGAACGCGGACGTGCTCGGGGTCGTTTCGCTCATCGTCTGGGCGCTCACCCTCGTCGTCACGTTGAAGTACCTGTCCTTCGTCATGCGCGCCGACAACCACGGCGAAGGCGGGATCCTGGCGCTCCTGGCGCTCGTCCCGGAGGACACGAAGAAGCGCAACGTACGAATCGGCGCGATCGCATTGCTCGTCGTCGCCGGGGCGGCGCTGCTGTACGGCGACGGCATGATCACGCCCGCGATCAGCGTGCTGAGCGCGCTCGAAGGGGTGGAGCTCGCCGCGCCCTGGTTCAAGGTGGCGGTCGTGCCGCTTACGTGCCTGGTACTCCTCGCGCTTTTTTCAATCCAGCGGAGCGGAACGGGCGTGGTCGGCAAGATGTTCGGCCCGGTTATGGTGGTGTGGTTCTTCACGATCGGCACGCTCGGCATTTGGCACGTGGCGAAGACCCCCGCGGTGCTGGCTGCCCTCTCTCCGCTCCAAGGGGCGAGCTACTTCGCACGCCACGGGCTCCGAGGCATCCCCATCCTCGGCATCGTCGTGCTCGCGATTACCGGTGGCGAGGCGCTCTACGCCGACATGGGTCACTTCGGGGCGCGCCCGATACGCACGGCGTGGCTGCTGCTGGTCTTTCCGGCTCTCGTCCTCTGCTACCTGGGGCAAGGCGCCGTCGTCCTGCGCGATCCGAGCGCCGCCATCAACCCCTTCTTCTCGATGGTACCCACCGGATCCGCAACCTACGCGCTCGTGGCGCTGTCGACCGCGGCGACGGTCATCGCATCTCAGGCGCTCATCACGGGCGTTTTCTCGCTCACGCACCAAGCGGTGCAGCTTGGTTTCTTCCCGCGCGTCGCGGTCACCCACACGTCGCGCCACGCCGAGGGGCAGATCTATGTCCCGGAGATGAACTGGGCGCTATGCGTCCTCTGCGTGGTACTCGTGCTCGCCTTCCGTGAATCGGCGCGCCTCGCAGCCGCGTTCGGGATCGCCGTCAGCGGAACGATGGCCATCACGAGCTTCGTCTACTTCGTCGTAACGCGACGCGCGTGGGGGTGGCCTCTCTGGAAGGCGCTGCCGCTGCTGGTGTTCTTCCTTTCGTTTGACCTTCCCTTTCTGGGCGCGAACCTTCTCAAGTTCTTCGATGGCGGCTGGGTGCCGGTCTTGCTCGGCGCGGCCCTGTTCGTCGTCATGGTCGACTGGAAGGTCGGGCGCAGCGTGCTGGCCGAGCACTTCGTGGACATCTCTCCGCCGCTCGACGTCTTCGTCGCCGCGCTCGAGACTCATTGCAAGGTGCGAATACCGGGCACCGCCATCTTCCTCGCGTCGGGGGCGGCCGGCACTCCACCCGTCCTCGTCCAACACACGAAACGCATCGGCGCACTCCGCGAGACGGTCGTCGTGCTCACCGTGACGACCGAGCACGTCCCGTACGTTCGGGAGCAAGGCCGAGCGACCGTCGAGGACCTTGGCAAGGGCTTTTGGCGAGTCGTGCTGAAGGCCGGCTTCATGGAGAGGCCCAACGTCCCGAAGCTCCTCGATGCCGCGAAGCTGCCTTTCGACCTCACGGATGCCACGTACTTCGTTGGGCGCGAGACGTTCCTCGCCGGGCGCCTTGGCAAGATGGGACCCATCTCGGAGGGTCTGTTCGCATTCCTGTCGCGCAATGCGCGGAGCGCGACGACCTGGTTCGAGATCCCGCACGAGCAGGTGGTCGAGATGGGGATGCAGATCGACTTGTGAGTCACTCCCGTATCTCGGGCACGACCGTGCGACGCCCTAGATCATCAGTCGGAGTCGATGCCGTGACAGGGATCTTCGCAGTTCATCGGAAGGCAGCCGCTGATGGCCGTCAACCCCGCGTTTCCCGCTCCGAGCGCGCTCATGGCCGCCGGGCAAAGGGTGGCGTTGTCGGCGTTCGCTACGAGGCACTCGATCCCCGAGACGCAGACGCAATCGGTGCTGCACGTGGCGAGAGCCGCACTGCAGTTCGACATCAAACATCGGCTGCAGGCCGCGACCGTGGCTCCCCCGTCGGTCGGTAGCTGGATCGACGACGCATCGCACGGAGGAGTCATCGCGGAGCCCACGTCGCTCGGGCTGCCGTTGCCCGCATCGCTGACGACGCTCGATCCGCCGTCGTCGGACCCGCCGTCGGTCGTCGCTCCTTCCGCGTCTCTGCCGCCGGCTCCGGCAGCGTGCGCGGTGCAGCCCAACGGGAGCGCCATGGCCACCGCGCTCGCCGCGCCCACCGCCCATGCCCACCGATTTCCCAATCCACCCATGCAACGCCCACCTCCGTGGGCACCCTTACGACAGGCGCGCCCCGGCAGGCAACTGCGCCGAGCGCACGCGCGGATGTCGATACCCTAGTTGCAGCTCGCCGAGCCGGCTGGATAGTAATAGCCGACGGCCATGCACATCTCGTTGCAGCACGCGGTCTCGCCGACGGTGACGGCGCTTGTCGAGGTGTTGGTATAGCTGCAGTGGTATGTGAAGGAGTCGCCCGCCTGCACGGTCAAGAAATTGGGGGCCGTCCACAGACCCACGCCCGGGTGCTGCCAGTCGACGCCGCTGCCGGGCTCCTGGTCGGCCGGATAGGTGGTTTCCGTGCCGGTATGCACGATTTCGGTCGACGTGCCGTCGTGCACGTAGTCGACCCACGCGGCCGTCGCGTGGTCGTGCGTGTGCGTGCTCATCGTGAAGAAATTCGCACCCACGGGCGCGGTGCAGGTCCCGCTGACGGTCTGCGTGCCGGGGCCGGCTGCGGTCTCCGGTGGGATGTCGATGCTCGTGTTGAACGACACCATCGTGCCCGCTTGGTACTTGACGTCTTGCGCATAGAGCAAGTTGACCTTGATCTGGGGCGTCAGCGTGTTCGCGGTCGGGTTGATAAAGTGCATGTTGAGGATGAGCTGCGTGTTGGCCGTAATCGAGAGGCCGACATTCGCTGGAAAGTTCTCGGTGATGACCTGGCCGGGCGTCGAGCTTGCGTACATCCAGTCGTTTGCGCCCAGGGTGCAAGACCCGTCGGCCGGTGCTGTGCCGCCCTTGTACAGGATGAAGTGGTGGCTGCTTCCCTCGGACATCCACGACTGGAAACCGCCCACCTGGATGTTGTTCGGCACCGTCACGCAGAAGTTGGGGAAGATCTCGTCACCCGGCGCGACCTGATAGGCACCGGCCACGGTGGCGAACTGCATGCCTACCGATGCCGGGGGCGCGGCCAGATCTGTGGCGCCCGTCGGCCCGGCCGTGATGCCGGGAGCCGTGGGGATACCGTCGCTCGCCGTCCCGCCGTCGGCGCCACCGCCGCTGGACCCCCCGCTGCTGCCCCCGCCCGGGCTTCCGCTGCCGCCCCCTCCATCGGCGGTGACCGTCGTCGACCCGCCGCTCGATCCGCCAACACCACTCGGCCCGGACTGCGAAGGGCCGGAGCCCCCACCGCTCGTCGACGCCCCGGATGAAGTGCCACTGGAACTAGCCTGATTCGAGGTGGCCCCCGTTCCCGTCGAGGCCCCTCCCCCGAAGCCATTGCTCGACGGGGCGCTACAGGCGAGTAGCCCCGCGCTTGCGGCAAGGACGGCCCCTGCAATCGTTCTCAAGGCCTTCGCGCTCGATATACGCTTCATGGCTTCGCTCCAGACTTTGGAAATTTGCACCGTGCGGTGGCTGGATGGTCTTGGCTCGACGGCCGACCTCGCGATTAACGTTTACGCTCATGGACTGCACGTGACAATGAGTCGCAAGTCACTTCTTGCAGGCCTATATCGCTTTTTTTTCCGCGACGTCGCAATCGCGCATTTGCACTGGATTTCCACGACCGAACTCGAGCGTGATGGACCCGGAACGCGCATCGGCCGCAGCTCGTTCTGGCTATCGGGACCTAGGCAGGCGATGCTCCACGCAAAGGGAGGACGGGCATGAAAGTTTTCAGCGTGGGGATCGCCATTGGCTTTGCGTTCGTGGGGTGCAGTAGCCCGAACAGCGCCTCGGGCAGCTGCGGCAAGGTCGCGCCCTGCGGCGGCGACGTCGTCGGGACTTGGAAGATCGTCGACTCGTGCGACGAGGGCTCCTCGCTCTCGACGGCAAATAGCTCGTGCCCGGGCGAGACGGGTCAGGTGACCTCGATGAGCGCCAGCGGCACGGCAACGTTCAACTCGGACAGGGTCCACATCCGTCGCGGGCATGATCACGCGGCCTGCTGCACGCGCGCCTCGTAGGTGGCGCCAAGCTCGCGATGCAGTGCCGCGAAGCGCTGGCTGAGGATCGAGGTGCGGAAGAGCATGACGGTCTGTCCGCCGTGTTGCGAGAAGCGGGCGCCGGCGCGCTTCATGCGAGAGCCGACTACGGTCTTGGCCGCGGCTTCGGTGACGCCAGTGCCGATTGGATATCCGCGACGTTGCGCCTCTACGTACTTCATTCGTCCGAGACTGTTCTGACGAGCGATGTAGTCGATGGCCTCGCGCAGTTCCTTGCGCCCGCTGGCGGTGCGTGGCGTACGGAGACGGGCCCGCATCGAGCGAAGGACCTCGACAGGGCCGTCGCGCTTGCTCTTGATCGTCTCTCGCCAGGTCGCCGCTTGGACCTGAGCGTCGCCGGTTCCGGGTCCCCAGATCGCGTTGGCAGCCTTCTGCACGTACTCGGCGATGTGGAACGCGTCGACGAGCTTCATGCGGTCGCCGCTGCACTTGGCCGGCAGTCGACTCTCGATACCTTCGAGGGCTCGCCACTGCGGATCGGCTCCGTCGCTTGCAAACACGATGTTCAGGGTCGGGCGCTCGCGCAACACGCTTTGCAGCTCTGCCTCCAGCTCTTCCACTAGCGTCTTCTTGTAGGGCTCGGGCATGCGCGCCAGGTAGATCGTGTCCAGCCGCTCGCCGTCCGCGTCGTAGAAGGCGAGTGTTCCGACGGCCCCTTCGTGCCACGCGCGGCCCATCGTGCCGTCGTGGGCCGCGGGGCCCGGATCGCACACCACGCCGTAACGTGTCTCATGCCGTGGAGGCTCCGGCGAGCGCGTCTTTCTGCCACGCGGACGAGCATGCTCGCCGTCCTGCGGCACCATCACGCCGTCGATGCCCACCTGCACCGTGACCGCCTGCTCGGCAATGGCGTGCGCCTCGCGTACCGCTGTCGCGATGACCTCGCGACCTTGCTCGTAGCGCGCCGCCATGGCGCGAGACAACCGGCCAATCGTGGAGTTGCTGAGCGTCGCGGTCCCCACCTCGCCGAGCAGATCGGCCGCCTCCTGCTCGGGCATGCTCGCAAGCGCTCGCGTCGCGACGCGCGCGAGCCGAGGCGTGTACGTGCCCTCGACCATCCCCAGCCGAAGATCGAGCGGCACCGCGACCCGTCCGCGACCCGACTGCTGATAGACCGCGCGCTCCAGCGATACCGTGCCGAAAACCGTCTCGTAGTCGTGCGGCGTCTCGCGACGATTCCCCCAGCGCTCGCCGTTGATGTCCACCTCGGGCGCGTCCGCGTCGGCGCGTTTCATCGCGATGGCCATCTGCGCTCGACCCCACGCCTTGGCCATCTCCAGCACCCGACCCTCGACCACGTCTACGTCCACCTCGTGCGCCTTCAACCTCCCAAGTTCCTCGCCCAGTTCGAGCATGCGCCGCTCGATGCCCTCGACATCTTCCCGGTTCGTCATGCTCGCCTTGTCACAGACCAACCACCGGCGCTGCAAGCAAAGACCGACGCGCGCCGGGCGCTTTGCAGTCAGGCGATCAATTCACGCCGTGGATGGATGTGGACCCACTCGGACATGACATATACGCTCTCGTTGACCGAGTCGTTCTCCGAGACGGTCAGCGTCCCGATGAGCTGTCTTTCGACGGGCGGAGTCACGGTGACCTGCGACGAGCTCACGATGGCCCTCGGCGGGTTGTTGGAGAGCGACGGGGGAACGATGACCAACTGCACCGCGTCCGGCTCGGGTTGCGACTGCAACATCTCGCTTTCCGGAATGACCACCAACGACATGGGCACCTACACGGTGTCCGGCAATACCCTCACGACGACCTCGAGCACCTCGCCCGGCACGACGGGTGGAGGCGATTACTGCGTCCAGGGAGGCAACACGTTGCACCTCATCTCTATCCAGATGGGTACGGGCGGCGCGGCTGGGACACCGGCCGCGGACCTCGTGGCGACGAAGGAGTAAAAGGTACTCCCTCAGAAGCGATGGCCGCGCCGCCCAACGAGCGGCGATGCCTGCGCGCCAACGCGAACGCGACGACACCCATCGCCATCAGGGCTGCCCCGTTCGTATCCCTTCCTCCCGCGATCCGCGCGCCACACGCGGCGCTCGGCGATGCATTGGCCGCGGCTTGTGCGTACAGGCCAGACACGACCGCCACGTCCGACTTCGACAGCGTGCGCTTGCTGATCTGGCAAGGCTTCGACGATACGTACATCGTCGTCGCCTGGTCCTGGTAGTCCTCGCCGAGCCCGAAGAAGTGCCCGGCCTCGTGCGTGGCGACGTTCTGCAAGTCGTAGCGATTGTCGCACGCACCGTCCTCGCCAGTTGCCGAGCCGATGGAGGCCCAGTCGTACGCGTTATTGAAGATCGTGTCGGCCTCGACCATCTCGCCCGTGTCGGTGTCGGCGTACGAGATGGTGATCGCGAGGTCTTTCTCCTGACCCGGCACCGTGATGGGTCCCAGCAGCAACCGATTCACGCCGTCCTGCGCGGCCGGGCCCGGCGTGCTGGTGCTGTCGAACGAGAGCTGCGGCACGGACGCGCCGCTCGACTCCCATGCGCCGAAGGCGTTCATGATCGCGTCCTTCGCGGCCGGCGTGGCGTTCGCCAGCGTGGGGTCGATGGTGATCGTCAAGGCTGCCGAAGACCAGCGTTCGTCCGCACCCGACGACGTCTTCCTCAGGCCAGCGCGTCCCGAAACCACGCTTTGCACGGACCTGTGCCGGACGTGCGAGTGCGATGTCCAGAACGCGGCGCCGGCCACCGCCGCGCAGGTGAACGCGCAAGCAAGCGCGAGACGCCAGCGGCGGACACGAGGCTCGGGCACGGGACGGGCCGTAGCCTCCGGCTCCAACGCCGGGCGAAGGCTGGTCGCGTTCGGCCGCAGGCTGCCGGGCCACGAGTTGTGCGTAATCGATACTTGCTTCGGCGGCAGACGCAGTCCGGGGATCATCCGTTCTGAGGGAACGGCCCGCTGAGTGCATCCGGTAAGGCGGAGGGTGCGAAGGGCACCCTCCTACATTGACGCCAACGCCCGGAGCCCCGGATCCTGCCCATGTACGGGCTGTACCTACAGACCTTGGCGGGGCCTTGGCAAACGCTTGGCACCCGCCGCACCGGAGCTCGCGCTCACGATCCTTGTTCGACTTTATCGACGGCTACGGTAGAAACTAGCCGTGTCGCCGACGGTACGGCTTGGTGGCAGGGAGGAACGTATGCGCGCTTTTTTCCGATGGGTCGTCGGATGTTCGCTTGGTGTGTCGACCTTCATCGCGTGCAGCAGCGCAAGCAACCCCGGCTTCCAGGGCGAGGGAGGGACGGATCCCGACGACAGCGACGGCGGGGGCGGGAGCTCGTCCGGCGGCGGCTTCTCGTTTGACGCCACCAACCTCGGCGATCTGGACCTGCTTGTCGGCGACGGCAACACCACCGCAGCCGACGAGAAGTGCAAGGGCGGTCAATACAACGGGACGTTCACGGGAAACTATTCGTCGCACCTGATCGCCGGGATCCCGCTCAGCGTCAGCGGCAACGTCGACCTGACGCTCGAGCAGGAGGGCAGCGCCGCCATGACGTGCATGCTCGTCGGCGAGTCCACGAAGTGCAGCGACCTCTTCTCGTTGCAGGACGGGACGATCACGGGCGTTGCCAACGGGAACGATGCCGGGGGCGGCTACCCGTACTTCTGCACGATGAGCGGCACGCTCGATTGTCCGAAAGGGCTCCTCGTCGACGGATGGATCGAGTGCACGTATTGCGTCGGAATGCTGGCCGACGGTGGGATGGCGTGCCAGCCGCTCATCAGTGGCATTGGCGGGGGTATCGGCGGGACGTTCTCGGGTCCCCTCACGGCCAACTACGACACCAACACCCTCTCTTTCACGATGGGCACCTGGAACGGCGCCGAGGCCATCGGCCTGAACGACGGCGGGACTCTCGTGGACGGCTCGAAACCGCAGAGCTACATCGTGGCCGACGGCGGGTACGGCATTACCGCGTACGGTGGAAGCGGCATGTGGAACGCGAAGTGGCAGTAAGGGGGCCACTCTGCATCACGGAACGCAGTTGAACGCGTTCCCGGTGCCGCTCCCCGTGCAAGCACCCGAAGGGCATCCGGCCCAGGTGGCGCATCGCGCGCCGCTCGGACACTGCGAATCGCTCGTGCACCAGCACGGAACGCCCGCCGCCGTGCACGAAGCGGTCGGCGACGTCACGTTGTCGCAGTTGCCGAGCGAGCAGGCCCACGCATTCGCGACCGACGTCGCGGTCTCGCAATCTTCGCTGTCGTTCGGCGCGCTGCCGGTGCACGTTCCCGTGCACTGGCCGTCGGCGTTGACGCACTTGCCGCTCGAGCAGTTCGAGTCGGCGACGCAAAGGCATGCCGTATCTCTCGAGTTGGGGGTCGGGGCGGGGGTGAGGGTGGTGGAGCACATCGTACCCCCGCTTCCCACGCACGGGACCGACGTCGGCGCCGGCTCGCAGCTGTTCGCGTCCGCCGTGCCCGATCCGGTGCAGTTCGACCCGCACGCCGTACTGTTGCCACCGAGCCCGGTCACGGGCACGCACTTGCCGCTCTCGCACTGATCGTCGTCGTTGCACAGGCATACGCCTTCGACGAGGCAATCGAAGTTGTCCACGCTGCACGTGCCTATCGAGCACGCCTCGCCCGGGCAATAGCCGACGCCGTTGCACTGCGTCGCCAAGGCCACAGGCGCCGCGCACCCGCGGTAGTCCGCCGTGCCGGTCCCCGAGCAAGGGCCAGCGGGCGAGCCGCACATGGCGTTGTTAGCGCTTGGAATGCACTTGCCGCTCGGGCACTGGGCGTCCGCGTTGCAGTAGCAGTTGGTGTGGGTCGGATCGCAGGAGAGCGTCGTGTTGCCGAAGCCGCTGTCGGCCGGACACGCGAACGTGCCCGTGGCGAGGGACGGGATGCCGGGGCTGGCCAGCTCGCAGTCGAATCCGTCGCGTCCACCGGAGCCCGTGCAATTGCTCACGCAAGATACGTCGTTCTCGCCGGTGACCTTGACGCACTTGGCGCTCAGGCACTGGCTGTCGCTGGAGCAGAAGCAGCCCCCCGGCATCGTGCACTCACTGGACGTACCGTTGCAGCTGCCGAACGGGCAGGAGAAGCCTGTCCCGGTCGAGGTCGGGCAGCCGCCGGAAGGACAAGGGACGCCCCCTTCGAACTCGGCGTCGGGCGCCGCATCCGCGGCAGCATCCGGCGCGGCATCGGCCCCCGCGTCGGACGCGGCGTCGGCTCCGCCATCCGTCCCCGCGTCGGTGCCCGCGTCGGTGCCCGCATCGGTCCCGGCTTCGGTCCCCGCTTCCGGCCCTGCGTCTGCGCCCGCGTCGTTGCCGCCGACGCACGCGAACGAGCCTGCGTCCACGGCCGCGCAGACGCCCGCGTCGCCCTCGCAGGTGTTGTTGCAACGGCCGCAACTCGAGGGCAAGGAGGGATCGAGGCACCCGTCCTCGCACGCGAGAAGGCCCGCCGCGCAGCCCCCGTCCGGCTCGATGACGTCGGCCGGAGCTTCGGAGTCGGCGGTGTTCTCGGGCCCGTCCGAGCCGGGCACGACTCCGGAATCGACCGTCCCATCGGCCGACCCAGAGGCGGAGTCATCCCCCGACGTCCCGTGGACGCTCGCGTCGCACCCCTCCGCCGGACACTCGCCCGTCGAGTACGCGCTCAGCCCGGAGATGCTGGCGCACGCCCAGAGCGAGGCGGCCAAGGCCACCGCACCGATAACCCCCAAAAGCCACCGCATCATCCTAGGGAAGGGTCGCACACCAGACACTCCTGCACGAGCGTCTTGCCTTCATCGCGGCGTTCCGCTCGCAACCGACAGGGCGACCACGTGCGCCAGCAGGTCGACGCCCCCTTCGGAGGACGTCGTCACCGTTCTTGCTCCAGCCACCCCGCTGGTCTCCGTTCGTTCCGGACTCGATTTGCGCGACAGGAGCCGGTCGTCATAGACGGCGCGGGGCGCGCTCTCGCGAAGGATGCCTGCGGCAAGCTTGAAGTTCTCGAGGGACGACGAAGCCAGCGCGCGCCCGAGCCCCGACCAGTGGCTGCCTCGCTCGCGTAGGATCCATGGCGTCGCTCCGCTGCGCCGGAACACGTAGAGGACGTGCTCGGTCCGGTCTGTCGACGTTTGTGACTCGCCCTTCACCGTCGCCGTGGTCACGAGACCGCCGCTGATGAGCGCGCGAGACGCGGAGCACCTGCGCTCGCTCGTGGACGTCGACGTTGCCGTGCGATGCCGGTGACGGGCCGCGACGAGCGCGAGCACGTCGTCGAAGGGGAGCGTCTCTCCCGCGCGGTCCTCGAGCGACACGGCGCTCGGTCCAACACGCAGTCGGCGCATGTCAATCATGCGGCTCGAGGAGACGGCGTCGGACTCGTCGAACGCGACAGCGCCGTGGCCCCGCCCGCGCAGCGTCGCGGCGAGGTCGAGCGCGCCGGCTTCGTCCGCCCTCCGCACCACGGCAGGCATGCCGGCGGCCAGCAAGAGCCGCGTTTCGTACGCGGTGAGCCTCAGGGCAGACGCGAGAGCGGGTGCCTCGGAGTCGATGGACGCGGCCAATAGTGTGATCGCGACGACGTGCACGGACCAAGCGTAGCGCGCCGTCGACACGCGGCCCCCGTGGCCCCGAGCGCACATATTTTGGCTCCCATTGCGCGATGGCACGGACCCGCGAGGTTGATACGTTCGGCGCGGCCCCACATGAACGCGCTGCCCTTCGGGATTGCTTTTCCTCTTTCGATCCTCGCTTTCGGACTCACAGCGGCCTGCAGCTCGAGTTCGACCCCGTCGACACCCGCCGCGCAGACCAGCGATGCCGCGGTTTTGCCAGACGCGGGGTCGTCGCCCGTCGTGACCATCGCCGACGGCCAACTGCAAGGGCACGGCGACGGCTCGGTGTACGCCTTCCTGGGCATCCCGTACGCGAAGCCGCCTGTTCGGGACCTGCGCTGGAAGCAACCGCAGCCGCCCACGCCATGGGCAGGCGTGCGCGATGCCTCGCAATTCGGCAATCGTTGCGCCCAGAACGCGAGCTCCACCAACATGACGGCCGCGAGCCTCGACGAGGACTGCCTCTATCTCAACGTGTGGACTCCGAACCCCTCGGCGACCAAGCTCCCCGTCATGGTCTGGATTCACGGGGGCGGGAACTTCGGCGGCTCCGCGTCCGACCCCATCCCGTTCGCCACCGACGGAGGCTACTTCTATCGCGGCGAGTCGCTCGCTTCGAACGGCGCGGTCGTCGTTACGTTCAACTATCGGCTCGGCCTCTTCGGCTTCTTCCCCCATCCGGGCCTCGTCGCCGAAGGGTCGAAGGCCGCCAACCAGGCGCTCTGGGATCAGCGCTTCGCGCTGCAGTGGGTCCAGGCCAACATCGCGCACTTCGGGGGAGACCCGCAGAATGTGACCATCTTCGGCGAGTCCGCGGGCTCGTACGACGTGTGCTTGCACGTCGCATCGCCCCAGACGCCGGCGCTCTTCGAGCGTGCCATCAGTGAAAGCGGCGGCTGCACGACGCGCCAACCGACGCTCTCCGAAGCGCAACCGCTGGCCCTGGGCGTGGCCTCCGAGGTCGGGTGTTCGGTCGCCGGTGCGGGCGCCGACGACGGGGGGACCGACGGCGGGACAGAGGACGGCGGCGTCGCCGACGCCGGCCTCGACGGCTCCTCGCTGTCCGCGTCGCTGGCCTGCATGCGCGGACTCACCACGCAGGCCCTGCTCAACACCAACGAAGAGAACACTTCGTCGGGCTTGGCGGAGATATTCTCGGCGGTCATCGACGACGACTTCTTGTCGGACCAGCCCCGCACCCTCTATCAAGGCGGGAGCACTACAAAGGTCCCGTACCTGCTCGGGAGCAATAACGACGAGGGCACCCTCTTCGAGCTGGGGGTGACCGCGGTGACCGATCAGACGGGACTCAGCGCGGCGATTGCGCAGAAATACGGCGACGCCGGCGCCCAGATTGCCGCCTTGTATCCACCGTCCGAGTTCGACGGAGGAGACCCCAACCCCTACCAGGCCGCTCTCACGCGGATCGTCGGTGACTCCCTGATCGTCTGCGAGACGTACGACTCGGCCTTGCTGGCCGCCAATCAGGGCGTGGTCGCCCGCATGTACAATTTCGACATCCCCGTCGTCATCCCAGGAGTCGTGGGCAGCAGTCCCGGAGAGATCTATCTCGGTGCGTCGCACGGTTCGGAGCTGCCGTACGTCTTCGGCACCGACCCTCAGCTTGCGACCAACGAGCAGCAGGCAAGCGCGAGCCAGCTCATCGAACGCTACTGGACGCGTTTTGCCGGCACGGGCAACCCCAACGGGGGAAGCGACCTCTCGTGGCCGAGCTTCTCCGCGATGGACAACGTCCGGATCCAATTCACTCTCCAGCCTCCGACGGTCATCACGAATTTCCGCACCGGCGAGTGCGCGTTCTGGATCTCGACCTACGAGGCGGCCTTCACGGATACGTCGTTTCAGCCGTCCCTCTGATACGCGCCCTGGGGCCTCTGGCTGAGCTCCCGACTCCAGACCACCACAGCCTTTCGGATTCCCACATTCCCAGCTGAGCTCGACGTCACGGGCGCCGGATCCACAATGAAAGACGATGGCGCAGTCGTCTTCCACCTTCCCTCCCGCGCTCTCGTCACCCCCCGCGCAATCCAGGGACCGCGCCCGTGTGCGCGCCCTCTCCGGGATACCCCGCTACTACAGCCCGTACCTGCACCTTGCGGCCACCACCGGCGTGGGCGTCGTGACGCTGGTGCTCGCACTCTTGTGTCTCCACCACGTCCGGCCTATCGAGCTAATCGTCATCCCGGCCACGCTTCTCCTCTCCAACGGCGTCGAGTGGCGCGCGCACAAGCGCGTCTTGCACCGCCGGATCTGGCCGCTCGGGATCCTTTTCGATCGCCACACCCCCATTCACCACAAGATCTATCAGCACGACTCGATGGCGATGAGGTCCACCATGGAGTTCCGCGAGGTGCTGATGCCCGCCGCCGGCGTCGCCGCCATCGTCGCGCTCTCGGCACCGATAGCGTACGCGGTGGCCCAACTCCTGACGCCGAACTGCGGATGGCTCGCCCTCGCGACGTCCGGCATCTACGTGCTCGCCTACGAGCTCTCGCACCTCAGCTATCACATGCCCGAGGACTCCGTCGTCGGGCGATGGCGCGTCGTGCGCGTGCTCCGCGAACACCACAGGCGCCATCACCATCCGGCGCTCATGCAGAAGTGGAACTTCAACGTCACGATCCCCGTCTTCGACTGGCTCCACGGGACCGTGGCCCCAGACGGTCTCGTCGAGCGGCAAGACGCCACGATTTCGAAACGGTGAGCCGTTTCGCGCCGTATACTCGTTGACCGCGAACCTTCGCTCGCGTGCGGGGAGTTGAGCCATGCCCTACGCCCAGAATCGTACCTACTGCGACGCGGACAGCCACATCATGGAGACCGTGGACTGGGTGAGCCGGCACGCCGACCCCGACGTTCGCGCCAAGCTGCCGGCGATGAGCCTCGTCAAGTCGGCCACGGCCACATTCGACTTCATCAACGATGCTGTCGCCAAGCAGAAGGCCCGCACCGAGACGGGCGAGGCCGCGACGGACGTCGTGCACGGCGCCAAGGGCTGGAACGCGTACGGTGCGTTCGATCCGAAGGAGCGCGGAGGCGCGCTCGACGATCTCGGATTCTCCCGTCAACTGGTCTTCTCGACGTTCTCCGGGGGACAGTATCTGCAACACCCGGACATGGACGTTCGGTACGGCGGCGTCCGCGCCCACAATCGCGCCATGGCAGCTTTCTGCAAGGATGACCGGCGCCTGATCGCCGTCGGTCAGCTCTCGCTCGTCGACCCTCGGCGGTGCGTCGAAGAGATCGACGAGGGCCTTCGGCTCGGCTGCGGCGCGTTCTGGATTCCCGGAACCCCGGTGGGCGACTCCGTCACCGGCAAGTCGCCCGGTCATCCGGACCACGACTCCATCTGGCAGGCTCTGTCCGATCGGGACGTACCCTTCATGCTCCACGTGGGACCGAACAGCCCGACCAAACACGTCGCGTACGAGAACAACGGCAAGCCGCGTCCGAAGGACATCACCGGGGCGGAGCAAGGCGAGAACTTGCGTGTCCGCGACTTCATGGTGCTCTCGGTCGCGCCGCAGCAATTCCTGACGTCGCTCGTGTTCGACGGCGTCTTCGATCGGTTTCCGAAGCTCCGCGGCGGCGTCATCGAGCTCGGCGCGGGCTGGGTTCCCCAGTACTTGCGCACGCTCGACATGAGCCAGAAAATCTTCAAGCGCACCGACGTGACCGTCGCCGCGCTGTCGATGAAGGCCTCCGACTATGTTCGTCGAGCGGTGAAGTTCACGCCGTTCCCGGGCGAAGACGTCGGCCGCATGATCCACGACGCCGGGGTCGAACTCTTCCTCTTCTCGAGCGACTACCCGCATCCAGAAGGCACCGACGACCCGATCGGGCGCTTCGAGCGGACGTTCACCGGCATCACCGAAGAGCAGAGGGAGAAGTTCTACTCCTCCAACTTCCAGGTCATGATGGGTGCACGCTGACGGGAGCTGCGGCTGAGCCGTCGGGCCGACGGGCTTGACGTCGGCGCTGCCATGAGGCCGTGTCGCTCCTGAAACACCACCGAAAAAGACGGGGCGTATGGTTCGAGGCGCGGCTCACAAGGATCCCCCAAAACCCGCGGCTCGAGGAGAAATCACGATGACTCCAACGGCACCCTCACAGACGAACATCGGCGAGCCCCCGACGAAGGCCGAGGACACATCGCCCCCTCGCAGCCTTCCTCCCGTGGTGCCCTCGCTGCCGCCGCCGCGGCACTCGGCGGTCCCCGGGGCCACGGCGGACTTGTCCGCCGTGCACCGATGGCTGGCCGACCCTAGGTTGACGCAGCTCAGACGTTCGGTCTCCGACGAGCACCTGATCGCGGTCTACCGCTGGGGCATCGACCCGACTTGGACCACCAACCAAATCGTGGGCCACGTGCACGCTGCGCTCGAGAAGAAGGCCAATCGCAAGGTCTTCGAGGACGAGCTCTCGAGGTGCGTAGACAAGGCCGCCCTCATGGAGCTCGTGTACCGCACCCTTGCAGCGCAACCCCCCGAGGTCGCCGAGCGACGTGCCCGAATGCTCGGTCTCGCGCGCTGAACGGATTCTCGCGCCTACGGCAACACCAAGGTCTTGCACGCGTCGGGGGCCCCAGCAGGCGGCGGCTTCTTCGACTGATACGCGAAGGAACACTTGAGCGTCATGCCGGGCCCTTTCACGAGGGTGACGACGCGGGCGTATTCGGCGTGAGTGCCCTGAAACCACTTGTTGCCACCCGGCAGGTCGCCCTTCTTCTCGAGCTTGTCACCGCCGAACTTCATCTCGCCCTCGACGTCCTTGGTGAGCTCGCCTATGGACGTGCCGTCGTAGCTCACGGTCAGCACGTCGGTGGTCGTGCCCGTGTCGTAGTCGATCGAACCCCGCGTCGGCGTGGTTCGCGCTTGCTTCACCGTGTACCCGGAAGGCAGCTTGATGCAGTACGGCGGAACGGCGTTTCCGGTCAGGCCCGCCGGGCACTTGGGCAGAGGTGCGGATGCAGCGCTCGCGCTGGGTGCGGCGCTCGGAGGTGGCGGCGGCGGCGTGCTGGGCACGGCGATGGCGGCGCTTGCACTGGCACTGGCCGCGGCAGCGGCGGTGTCTTTCGCGTCTCCTTTGTCGCAAGAAAGAAGAGCGAGCACGAGTCCGACCGGGGCGAGCTTTTCGCGCATGGGGAACACTCTACGCCAATCTGCCCGCGGGCCGTCGCTGGTCGGCTCCAGTCCTCGGGACGCTACCCACGGGCGCGACCGACGGAGGCAATGGGGACAGGACGACTTCGCCATGGGCGTCCCGCGAAGGTCGATCGGCCGTCCACAGCCGTTGATGGGCCAGCCCGGGTCGTTCATCGCCCGTCGATCGCTGTTGATGGATCATGACGACGCGGTGGACGGCCGACGGATCGCCATCGACGGGCCATCGACCGCGTTCGATCGTCGATGAACGGTCGTGGACGGCCCGTCGACAGCTCTTCATCGGCCATCCAGAGCAGGAGATGGGCGATCGCACGGCGCTCATCCGAGAAGAAGAGCAGTTGATCGACGGACGACAGTGATCGACGGCCCATGAACTGCCGAAAACGGCTGACCGATCGCGATTCATCGTCGATCAACCGCAGCTGTTCGGCCGTCAACAGCCCTAGCCGCCCCATGACAATTCTTTCCGCCCCGTTGCCGCGCGTGACGCATACCGATACGTCCCGCCGCCCCCCCGCTTCTCCTCGAAGCGCGGTCGGCGCGTTTGTGATACGGAGGCGCTGGTCCTCGCCCCCCCAAGGTACTCACGCACTCGGCTCATTCGCCGGGGCCCATAGAAAGACGCTCCCGTGGCATCACGCATCCCCCTCGAATACATCCGCAACATCGGCATCTCCGCGCACATCGACTCGGGCAAGACGACGCTCACCGAGCGCATCCTCTTCTACACGGGGCGAATCCACAAGATTCACGAGGTGCGCGGCAAGGACGGCGTCGGCGCCAAGATGGACTCGATGGACCTCGAGCGCGAGAAGGGCATCACGATCCAGTCCGCCGCGACGTACTGCGTGTGGAACGGCTCGCAGCAGCAGTTCCAGCCTCACAACATCAACATCATCGACACGCCCGGGCACGTCGACTTCACGATCGAAGTCGAGCGCGCGCTGCGCGTGCTCGACGGCGCGATCCTGGTGCTCGACTCGGGCAAGGGCGTGCAGAGCCAGTCGATCACCGTCGACCGGCAGATGAAGCGCTACCGCGTGCCCGCGCATCGCCTTCGTCAACAAGATGGACAGCCCCGGCGCGAACTACGACCGCGTCGCCGACATGCTCAAGGAGAAGCTCGGGCACCACCCGGTCAAGCTCCAGGTCCCGATCGGCGCAGGAGCGGCGTTCAAGGGGATCATCGACCCCATCGTGCGGCAAGGCATTCTTCTTCGACGGCGACGACGGCGAGACCGTCCGCGAAGAGGCGATCCCGCGCCGAGTACGCCAGGCGAGCCGCGGAGGCTCGCCACGAGATCATCCACCGAGGTCGCCGACGTCGACGACGCGCTCGCCGAGAAGTTCATCAACGAGGAGCCCGTATCGCACCGAAGAGCTCCGGGCTGCGATCCGCCGCGCCACGCTGGCTCTCAAGATGACCCCGGTGATGTGCGGCTCGGCCATCAAGAACAAGGGCGTTCAGCTCCTGCTCGACGGCGTCGTCTACTACCTGCCCAACCCGACCGAGGTCGTCAAACGAGGCGCACGACCAGGCCAAGCAGCGAAGAGAAGGTCGTCCTCGAGTCCGACTCGAACAAGCCGTTCGTCGGCCTCGCGTTCAAGCTGGACGAAGGACAAGTACGGCCAGCTGACGTACTTCCGCGTCTACCAGGGCAAGGTGGCCGCGGGCGACACCATCTTCAACGCCAGCAACGAGAAGCGAAAGGTGCGCGTGCCTCGCATGTTCCGGATGCACTCGGACGATCGCGAAGAGATCGAGTCGGCCGAGGCCGGCGACATCGTCGCGTTCTTCGGCGTCGAGGCGAGCTCCGGCGAGACCTTCACCGACGGCAAGGTCAACGTCACGATGACGTCGATGCACGTCCCCGCCGCCGTCATCTCGCTCGCGGTCGCTCCGAAGGACCGCGCGGCGGAGGCCAACTTCTCCAAGGCGCTGAACCGCTTCACGAAGGAAGACCCGACGTTCCGCGTGCACCAGGACGAGGAGTCGCAGCAGACGATCATCAGCGGCATGGGCGAGCTGCACCTCGAGATCTACATGGAGCGCATGCAGCGCGAGTACAACTGCGAGGTCATCGCCGGCAAGCCGCAGGTCGCGTACCGCGAGACGATCACGCGACGCGCCGAGATCAACTACACCCACAAGAAGCAGACGGGCGGCTCCGGGCCAGTACGCTCGCGTCCTGCGGCTACATCGAGCCGCTGCCGGCCGACGCCGTCGAGACCTACGAGTTCGTCGACGACGTCACGGGCGGGTCGATCCCGCGCGAGTTCATCTCCGTCGTGCGACAAGGGCTTCAAGGAGGCGTGCCAAGGGGCACCATGATCGGGCTTCCCGATCGTGGGCATCCGGTGCGTGGTCAACGACGGCGCGTCCCACGCGGTCGACTCGTCCGAGATGGCGTTCAAGACCGCCGCGCTGATGGGCTTTCGCGAGGCGTACGCGAAGTCCGCGCCGACCATCCTCGAGCCGATCATGAAGGTCGAAATCGACGCTCCCAACGAGTTCCAGGGCTCGGTCGTCGGCCAGGTCAACCAGCGGCGCGGCGTCATCCTCGAGACCGTCGGCGGCGACAGCGTGAGCATCACGTGCGAAGTCCCGCTCAACGCGATGTTCGGGTACTCGACCGACCTGCGCTCGGCGACGCAGGGCAAGGGCACATTCACGATGGAGTTCGCCAAGTACGCCGACGGTGCCGAAGCAGGAGCAGGAGGAGATGGTCAAGAAGTACCGCGAGAAGGTCGCGGCCGAGGCCGGTCGGAAATAGGTGCCACCGCAAGAACGACAGCGACGCACACGGAGGCTACGCACAGCGTCCGACAAGGCTCCTCAATGAAGCTACGATGGACGCGGGCCATCGCTGCGGCCCGCCGCTGTCATCGGAGGGAGCCGCCACGCACTCACGAATACTTTCCGCGTTGGCGACTCTCCTGATCGGCGCGTGCGCGACGGTCTCTGGATTGGACGCGTACAGCACCGGTGCCGGGGCAGCCGATGCCAGCGGTGACCTCCGTCCTCCGCCCGGCAGCGAAGCGTCGCCGGAAGCCGACGCCATGGGTTCGGCGCCCGAAGAGTCCGAGGCGTCCGAGCCGTTCGAAGCTGACGAACCGAGCGAAGCCGGGCAAGACGCCTCGGTGGAGGCGACCACGTGCACGGGCGGGCCCCTCGCCTGCGATGCCGGGTGTGCAGCCCCTTCGACGAGCTGCGCGGGGGCGTGCGTCAACACGGCCACCGACAAGAACAACTGCGGCGGATGCGGGAAGGCATGCAGCGGAAGCACGCCGGACTGCTCGAATTCGAACTGCGTGTCCGGTTGCCCGGCGAGCCAGACGCTCTGCAGCGGCTCGTGCGTGGACATCACGAGCAACGTGTCCAACTGCGGCCACTGCGGCAGCGCATGCTCCATGGCAAACGCCGCGTCCGCATGTGCCTCGAGCAAGTGCACCTTCACGTGCAATACCGGCTTTGCCCTCTGCAACGGCGCGTGCGTCGACGAACAAACCGACAGCAACAACTGCGGCGGATGCGGCTCGACGTTCGCCTGCGCCGCGGGGCTGTCGTGCCAGTCGGGCGCGTGCATGCTCAGCCAGGCAAGCCCTACCTGCTCTGCCTGCCTCGTGGCCAACTGCGGCTCGGAGTACATGGCCGTCGACGCGGATCCTTTGGCCATCGCCGTGGCCAACTGCGGCCTCCAGAACATGTGCGTCGGTACCTGCTGTTTCTGCAGCGGCGGTCCGTGCACGTCGTGCACGGGCTACGGTGACGGGCCTTGTCGAGCGGTCATCGAAAAGGCCGCGGGAGTGGAGAGCCCGAGCGTCTGCGAGACCGACGGGCCCACGCTCGAGACCAATTGCGACACCGCAACGAATTCGTGCGGTAAGGCCAACGTCCTCGGAACGTGCGAGTCCGCGATGTGCCAATCGCAATGCGCGCTTGCTGCGTGCAACTGACCGCTGACGGCCGATCGAGAGTGCACTGTAGGCCAAAACGAATGCATGTTGGGCCATTCGTCTTGGGACCCAAGCGATCGGTCCAAATGACTATGGCGAGGTGCGGCCCGCTGATCTTATAGCGCGGACGACATGAGTTCGCGTTTCGCGGCCGGCTTGCTTTTCGTGGTGTGCCCGGTCTGCGCTTGCCTCGAGCAATGCGCGTGGTGATGCAAAGACGGATTGGAGGGTACCTTGAAACGATCATGGTTGACCGTGGTGGGCACGTTGGCCCTGGCGTCGAGCGCCCCCTTGGCGAGCGCAGACGATGGGCGCCCGTTGGCGTGGACGGATCGTGGACCCGTGCTGGGCGTCGATACGTCCAGCGGACACGAGTTTCTGGGCGTTCCGTATGCGGCTCCTCCGGTGGGCGATCTCCGCTGGCGTCCGCCGCAGCCGTCGGCTCCGTGGTTCGGACCGCTCGACGCGAGTCAATTCGGCGACCACTGCCCACAGAATGGGACGCCGTTCGGAGTCGCGAGCAGCACCGAAGACTGCCTCTTTCTTAACGTCTACACGCCGGCCGATGGCTTCGGCCCGCACCCGGTGATGGTCTACATCCACGGAGGGGCGTTCGAGACGGGCGAAAGCGACGACTACGGTCCCAGCAAGCTCGTGGGTCAAGGCGTCGTCGTCGTGACCATCAACTACCGACTTGGTTCCTTCGGCTTTCTCGCCACTTCGACGCTGGCCGCGGAATCGCCCGAAGGAACGTCGGGCAACTACGGTCTCGAGGACCAGCAAGAGGCCCTTCGCTGGGTGCATCGCAACATCGCGGCGTTCGGAGGCGACCCGGGCAACGTGACCATCTTCGGTGAATCGGCCGGCGGCCTGAGCATCCACGCTCACCTGGCTTCGCCGCGTTCGAACGGCCTCTTCCAGCGCGCAATCGCCGAGAGCGGCTCGTACGCCTTGACGCAGCCGACGCTGGCCACGGCGGAGACGGCGGGCGCGGCCTTCGCCGCGGCCGTGGGTTGCAGCGGATTGGACACTGCATGCCTGCGCGCCGTGCCGGTGGCCACTCTTCTCGCAAACCAAAGCTTGAGCCCCTCGGCGTACATGCCCAACGTGGACGGGACGATTCTCCCGCAGTCGGTAGGGGCGGCCTTCTCGAGCGGGCAGTTCAATCGGGTCCCGGTGATCGAGGGGTCCAACCACGACGAGTTTCGGCTGTTCGTGGCGTACCTGTTCGAGTTGCCGTTCGGGCCGGTCACCGCGGCGGAGTATCCGGGCTACATCGCCGCCCTGTTGAGCGCTCCGGCACAGGTGGTGTCGTTGGTCATGGCGCAGTACCCGCTCAGCAACTACGCGAGCCCGGGGCTCGCGCTAGGCGCCATCGGCACCGACGCGATCTTCTCGTGCAATACGCTGACGGTGCAAAAGAGTCTGTCTCAGTACGTTCCTACCTGGGCCTACGAGTTCGACGATGCGAACGCGCCCCAGCGTTTCTTGCCTCCTGTCAGCTTCCCGTACGGCGCGTACCACTCCGCCGAACTTCAGTACCTGTTCACCTTGCCCGTCACCGTTCCGGCACCGCCCCTGACCGATGACCAGGAACGCCTCTCGAGCGCGATGGTCGCCTACTGGACCGGCTTCGCGGGTCACGGAGAACCGAACTCGTTCGCGACACCACTCTGGGTGCAGCAGACATCGGCGACCGACCGCACCGAGGCCTTGTCGGCACCCACCCCGCAGCCGTACACAGCTGCTGCTTTTGCGGCCGATCACGACTGCGCGTTCTGGGCGGCACTCGCTGGACCCTGAGCCACGAGTCACGCCCGGGAGCGCGGCGTACCGGCGCCAGCCGCTCGCTACCGCATGGCGGTGATCGTCCCCATGTACGTGCAGTTCGTGCCGTCGGACTTTCCCGTGACGGTGAAGGTGCCGGTCAAATTCTGACCGTCCGTGGTCGTCAGCGTGTACGTCGAGTACGTGACTTCTGCGGCGGCCCCGTCGGCGCCCGCGGTGCCGCACGTCACGGGGCCGTTGGAGAGCGTGGCCGTATCGCCCGATACGGAGAAATCGAACATGCACCCCGACGTCAGGGTCGACGTGTAGGAAATGCCCGAGCCCTGAACCACGAACGCCAGGCCGATGGGCTCGTACGTCGTTCCGGGCGTGGACGTGGCGCACGTACCGGTGGTGGTCTCGGTTCCGCTCCAGCTACCGCCGATGAAGTTGTTGATGTCCACGGGGGTGCTGGCCTCCGGGGAGCCGACGTCCACGGGGTTGCCGGAGGACGAACTGCAGCCCACGAGAGCAAGCGCCGCGACCGCCCGTAGCCCGAGGGTGCCCCTCATGCCTAGCGAGGTTACGCGATCCGCGCGCAGTCTCAAGCGTTCGTGGCCGGTTCTCGGGCCCTACTCCATCGTGACGACCACGTACCCGTAAGCTCCTCCCCCGCCGCCGCCGTCCTTGTTGATGTCGTTCTCCAGAGCCGCATCCCCGGGCGCAACCTGCGTCGCGCCATCGGTCGTGCCCGCAGTGCCGCCGGCGCCTGTCGCCGACCCTCCGGCCCCCCCGTTGGCGGACAGAGTCAACGATGGCTGAGTGGTCTGTGTGCCTTGCAAAAGGACATATCCACCCGAGCCGCCTCCGCCCCCACCCTTCCCGTTCTGCCCCGTCCCGCCGTTGGTACCTGCGCTGCCGTTGGCCATGATCGAACCGCTTCCGGTAATGGTGCCCGACGCCGCGATCTGCACGCCACCACCCCCTGCGCCGGGCGCCGTAGTCGGCATGCCCCCGGTTCCGAAGGAGCCCTCGCCTGCTCCCCCTGCGCAACCGCCCGTCAGCACGGTGCTGCTGACTCCACCGCCGGCAATGGTGTAGGGGCTGCGGCAGTTTTGACCGCCGCAGGATCCGGCGCCACCGGTGACAGCCTTTCCGCCGCCTCCCCCGCCCGAGGCCCCGTTGACTCCACCGGTGCCCGCCGCGGCGGCGACGCACGAGCTGTCGTTGCCGCCCGGGCCTGGGGTGGTGCCGCTGGCGCTCGCGTCGATGGTCCCGCTTATCGTCGCGTCGCCGTAGACGGCCAGGATGACCGGACTGGTGCCCGTGATGGTCAACGTGCTCCCGCTGGCGATCGTTAGGGTCGCGAAGACGAGGATGTCGGCGTTTGGCCCCCCGCCGGTCTGTGCAACGCCCGGCTCGATGACGGGCGCTGTGCCGGCACACGTTCCTGTCGTGAACGAGTGCGACGTCGAGCTGTACGTCGCGTTGCAGTCGGTGGTCGCGCCCGACGGCGGGGTGTAGCTGGCGGGACTGAAGTTGCTCGGCGTGTAACCGAAGCCCGACGACCCCGACGAGGAGCCGCCCTCGTCACCGCCCTCGCCGCCGCTCTCGCTCGATCCGGTACCGGTCGGTCCGTCGTCCGCTGTCCCACTGCTATCCGACGTGCCCCCGCCGGATGAACCAGACGAAGAGGCGTCCTCGCTCGCACCGCCCGACGAACCGTCGCCCACCGAGCCGGCACCGCTGCTCGTCCCACCGGAGGGCACCGCCAGATCCGTTGGGCCACCGCTCGCGCACGCTGCCCCCACGACCAGGAAAGCAAGCCCACAGATTACCCAGCGCACTCTTCTCTGCTTATCGTCGGGTAAGGGCACACTATGACTATACTAGACGCCAAGGCAGGAGGCGAAGAGTGGCGCGTCACACCATGTTGCTCCTTCTCGCGGCGGCGGCAAGCATCGCCGCCTCCTGCGGAAGTGGTGCGAAATCCACCGGTGGCGACAGTGGCACCGGCCTCGATACCGGCACCACGACGTCGGGGGACGGCGGCGCCATGTCCGGCAACGACGCCGGCACGGGGCCCCCGGCCGATGACGCCTCGTCCGGCACGGATGGAAACGCGCCGGGAACCGATGGAGCGTCCCCGACGTCGGACGCGAGTGCGGCTCCAGTCGGCCTTCACGCGGTCATGGGGACCGGCGGCCGGGCCGGACAGATCCTCGACAAGAGCGGACACGTCGTGGTGCTGCACGGGGCGGACGAATCCGGCACCGAGAACTTCTGCACCACGTGGGGCCCGCCTGCGATCGTCATTTCCCCTATGGGCGGTCCCTCGCCCCTGACACAAGACAGCCTCACGGCCATGAAACAGTGGGGGCTCAACGCGGTTCGCATTCCGCTCAACGAGGACTGCTGGCTAGGGATCAATGGAGTCGCCTCGGCGGTCGGTGGGGCAAATTACCAGAGTCCGATCGCGGCCGCGGTCAACCTCATCACCCAGACCAACGGCATGTACGTGATTCTCGATCTTCACTGGTCGGCACCGGGGACCACCCTGCCCACCGCCCAAGGAGCCATGCCGGACCTCGACCACACCGTGACGTTCTGGCAGCAGGTGGCCACGGCCTACAAGGACAACGGATCGGTCATCTTCGATCTCTTCAACGAGCCGGTCATGTCGTCCGGGACGCAGACCCAACAGTTCACTTGTTGGAAAAACGGCAGCACGACGGCCAACGGCGGCGATTGCCCGATGGTGAACTTCGCGGTGGCCGGCATGCAAGAGCTCTTGACGACCGTGCGCCAGGCCGGCGCCACCAATCTCGTCATGCTCGGCGGCACCGGTTATTCGTCCGTCTTGGGCCCGTGGCCCACGTACGTTCCGACGGACACGCTGTCGCCTCCCAACATCGCGGCCAGCTGGCACGTCTACGACGATCAGGGTGGGTGCACCGACGTCGGTTCCTCCACGGTATCGACGTTGTGCACCTCCGGCAATCTCGGCGGCGAGGCGGTGATGAACGCCGGGTATCCGATCGTCGTCGGCGAAACCGGATACTATTCTTGCTCGGCCAGCGTGGGAAAAGCGTGGTGGCCGCTCTTCCTCAGTTGGGCCGACTCGCAGGGACTGGGCTACTTGGCGTGGTCCTGGTCGGATTCGAACAGCCCGTTCCTGCTTGCGAACACGACGACCTTTACCCCCGGGGGCATTGGTCCGACGTACCAGAGCTACCTGCAGTGCATCGCGACGAAGACGGTGACCCCGGCTACGAGCTGCACGTTCGTTCCAACGACCGGGTGTGAGTAGCCGGCGCTTCCCGTTGCGCGTGCCGTCCTCTCGACCCCGTCTTCCCGCGACGCTCATTGCGGCCATGCTCCTCGCGCCCATCGGGGCGCTCTTCGTCGCACGCGCACTGATTCCCGGCCTCGGCACACCCGCACCGCCGCCTTCATCCGCGGCGCCGATCGCCCCGCCGACTCCCGCTGAAGATCGGACGCCGGAGATCCTTGGTCGCATCCTCGATGCCGATGGAAAGCCGGTGGACGGCGCCGCGGTGCGCGTGGTCTCGCCGAGACTGCCGTACGCCATTTATACCGAGACGAAGAGCGACGCTGCAGGCAAGTTCTCCTTCGAGCGCGTGGCCTCGGAGCGTGTGCGCGTGGTGGCCGATCACGACCCCGACGGGGCCGTGACCAGCACGGAGCTCCACCTGGCGCCGGGCCAGAGCACGGAGATCACCCTCGTCCTCTCCGCCGCGAGCGCCGTGCGCGGCACGGTCGTCGACGCCGACGACCGCCCGGTCGCGCGTGCGACGCTCTTCGTCGAGGGCGTCCCGTGGATCGCCCGCGGCGCGACGAGCGAGGCAGACGGCTCCTTCCGTCTCCCCATGGTACCGGACGGGGTGACCTCGCTGGTCGCGGTTGCCCGCGGTTACAAGACGGCGCGCGTCTCCTTGCCGCGTCGCGAAGACTCCGTCGAACTCGTCGTCCGCGTGAGGCTCGTGGCAGGTCCGGCCGTGGACGGCGATGTCCGCGACCCCGATGGAAATCCGATCCGTGCACGCATCGTCGCCTGCGAAGGCCAGCCGTCCGAGAGCACCGCGGTGAGCGCCGAGGACGGGACCTTCGAGCTCCCTGCATCCACGATCGGCTGCGACGCCGTCGCCGAGCACGACGAGTACGAGGCGAGCCAGCCGGTCGCCCTCGTCGAAGGACGCCGCGTCAGCCTCCGCCTGAGGCCGGGAGGGGCGATCGAAGGCGTGGTCGTCGACGACAGAGGAGCGAGCGTCGCGTCGTTCACCGTCGGCATCGAGTCGTTCTCCGGCGCGCAGAGCCGCAGCCTCCGCGGTGCGCCTCCCCGGAAGGTCGAGGACCCGTACGGCTCCTTTCGCCTGGAGAGGCTCGCTCCCGGCCGCTACGTGCTCACTGCGGGGACGGCGGGCAGGCCGCCCGGGCGGTCGGGCGCCATCGACGTGACGGGCGGAAGTACGACGACCGGCGTTCGCATCGTGCTGCCGGCCGGCGGCTCGGTGATCGGACACGTCTTCGACGAGCATCACATGCCGCTCGAAGGCGTCGATCTCCATTTCGACGCCGTGAGCAGTGTGATCGACAGCAGCGCCGGCGCCCAGTCCGACGGTACGGGCCGGTACCGCCTCGACGGCGCGCCCACGGGTCCCTTCACGCTACGCGCCCAGAAGGCGGGCTATCGCATCCGGATGCTCTCCGGCCTGTACGTCGAGTCGCACGCCGAGCTCACGAAGGACGTCACGCTCAACGCCGTCGACGGCGGCGCGGGCCTAGAGTTCGGGGGCATCGGCGCGAACGTGATGCCGACGCCCGAGGGGCTCGCCTTCGGCGCCGTGTTCGCCGGGAGATCCGGCGGAGCGCGCAGGCCTTCGCGCGGGCGACCGCATCCTCGGCATCGATGCCGAGAGCACGGACGGCATGTCAGTCTCCGATGCGCTCCAGCGTCTTCGTGGCGAAGCAGGAACGAGCGTGGCGGTCTCCGTGCAGCGCCCGAAGACGGGCGAGACCGTCGACGTCGTGATCGAGCGCCTCACCATCGTGCGCTAAGTCACTACGGACCCGCCTTGAAGGCAGCGGCCATTCCGGCCCAGGAGCCTACCGGCAAGTCGGCGAACAAGACCGACCAGGTGAAGCTCAACGGCGCCGTCGTCGTGGCGATGACGTGACCCCACCCGTTGTTTTCGTCGACCGGCTCGGGCCCGCTCTCGCTCTCTCCCGTGAACGTGTTCGTGTCGAAGAGCTGCCCGACGAGGCCGGAGCCCGTGTTGAAGTCCCACATCACCTCGGAGAAGACGATCTCTCCGGGAGCCGCCGGCGTGAGCGTGAACGGCAACGTCAGGCTCCCCGCGGTGCCCTGGCTGCCGCCGCCTCCCACGGTCGTATCGAACGGCGCGGAGGCCGCCCCCACGACGTCATACAAGAAGAACGTGTAGTCCCCCCGCGTGCCGCTCCAGCTCACCGACAGACCGAGATCCTCCGACGGCGTGGCCGCTGCCGCATAGAAGGCTTGAACGACGGCGTCCCCCTCCGTGTACGTCTTCCCGGCCTGGCCCCACGCATCGTGGTTCGTGTCCGTCATGCCCGTGACGGTCTCGGGGGCGTTGCCGCCTCCTTCCATCGCCACGAGCAGGTTGCCGGAGCAGGGGAACTGCAGCGCCAGGGGATTGGGGAATGGATTCCCGCTGCCGCCGGCCGGGGGGTTGTACGGGACGTTCTCGTGCACGAGGTGCACGATCCGCATGCCGGTGGGAACGCCGCCAGCGCTCCCCGCCTTCAGCAGAACCGCAGCCGATACCCACTTGTCGCTCGTTCCCATGCTCATCGTCGGAGTGACGGCACCCGATGCGACGCCGTATTGCCCGGCCCACCCGTCCATCAGGTCGGCGCTCAGGAGGTGCCCGTTGCTACTCCCTATCGCGCCGGCAGCAAAGCTCGACTGCTTCACGCTGAGACTTGCGACCACCTGAACCACGAGGTCTCCGTCGGAACTCGGAGTCAGGCTCCCCGTGGTCACCGAGGTGCCGGTGCCGTGGCTTCCGGCCCCCGAACCGTCGATGGCCGTCACGTTGTCGAACTCGCTGGCCATCGGCTGTACGTAGCCGCCCGGGTCAGCGCTGAAACACAGCGAGATGACGCGAGCCCCCGCCGAGACGCCGAACGCCGTTGCGATGCCGATCGACTGCGTATCGGCCGAGTCGTAGTAGTTTTGGGCGATCGTGAATCCGTCGTTCTTGTCGTCGGTGACCGTCGGCGTCGGATTGCCGTTGAAGGTGAACCCGACCACGACGGCGTTCCCCGCCGTCGTCGGATTGGGCAGTTGGTAGTAGTAGCAGTACGGACTCGCAAAACCGTTGCCGCGGGTGTTCGACCCGCTCACGTGCTGAACGAGGGTGGGCGTCGTCGTGGTCGAGCCGTCCGCCGGCTTTGCCGCGTCCCCGCCCTCGACGGTCGCTTCACCGATCGCGCCCTGGTCGTCGGCCGCGTCCGTCGGGTTGCCTTCGCCGTCGCTCGAGCCAGGGCTCGAGGCTGCGTCCGCGACGTTGGATGCGTCGGGCGCCGGAGCGGCACTGCCGCCCTTTCCGCACGCGAGCGCGACGGCCGAGAATATGGATATCGCGAGGACGGGTGAGAGTGCGTTCATTAATTGGCAAGCATGGCGGTGATCGAGAAGTTGGTAAAGTCGAACTCAGCGTTTGGGCCGCTCGTTTCACTAATCTCGACCCCGAACGCAATCTGGTTCAGCGGGGCGTTCATAGGGATCCAGTTCTGCTGCATGGCGTAAGCGAGGAACTTTAGTATGTCCACGGTGCCGGAATTGAAGCTGGTCTTCACCACGAAGGCGATGAAGGGGGCGCCACCGGCGTCGGCGTCGGCGGGCTCGTAGTACACGTCGTACGCTCGAGTGTCCAAGGACACCGCGGGCGCGACTAGGCTGCCGCGCGGCGTCCGATCATGGATGTCGACCCAGATCATGATCTCCACGGTGCCCTGCCCGATAATCATGTTCGAATTGACGAACATGTCGTAAGCGAATTCGTATGCTCCGGTAGGTGGACCCTTCTCCGCAAAGGTGCTCGTGATGGAACTGTACGAGCTGAGCGGGACGCCCGTCCCGTCACCGGCCCCGCTCTCCTGAAAGTCCATCTGAACGTCGGGGTACGCCTTGACCTCGCTGGTATCTGGCTCGTTCGCGACGACGACGTACCAGCTGTCGTACGAGCAAATGTAGAGGGTCTGGGGGCCCGGGCTCGCATCGCCGTTCCAGGCGTCGCTGCGGATGAAATAGCCGTCGTCGGGCCCCACCTGGCCTACCGCTCCTGAGATGGTGTACGCAAAGGGCGCCCTGCACGTCGAAGAGGAGATGCCGCTCTCTCCTCCGCTCGAAGATCCATCCGCACCTTCGCCCGACGCACCGTCGTCTGAGGCGCCGTCGTTGCCTCCCGAACCACCGCCGCCCGAGCTCGTCGTCACGTCGCCCGTCCCGCTGTCGGCCAACTCCACGGCGGTGACGCGCTCGACGCTGCAGCCGCCGACGGCGCACGCTGCGACCCAGAGGGCCACGCCCGCTCCTCGCCGCCATCCCAACGCAGTCACGGTGGATTTCTCATGGAAGCGTCCAGAACAAGGGCCTCATACGTGTGGCGCCGACCTGTCCATTCTTGGCTCAAGAATCTCCTGGGCGCGAACTCAAAGGCCAACCAGTAGGCCAAGGGATGCTCCGATCGACGGGGCTCCGGCGCTGCCGGCGTCCTTTCCCGCGATGACCACGATGGGCTGCGGGTCCAGAAAGACCGCCGCGAGGTCGACGGTCAGCGCGATGCGTGGGCCGATACGCGCCAGCCCACCGATGCCGGCGTTCCAGAGAAACGACACGACGTCGCCGCTGGCCCCGT
This sequence comes from uncultured delta proteobacterium, assembly GCA_963847465.1. Classification (GTDB taxonomy): domain Bacteria; phylum Myxococcota_A; class Polyangia; order Polyangiales; family Polyangiaceae; genus Palsa-1150. The sequence continues at coordinate 671,904 of CAWKAF010000062.1, forward strand.
GGTAGGGCGCGTCGGCCGAGCCGTCCGTGTGCAGGTCGAATGCGCCCGCTCCGACCCAAGCGTACACGCCCAGGGGCTTCGGCTCGGAGGCCACGCCCACCGCGAGCGCACCGAGCTCCTGGCGGATGGTCGCGCTGCCTGCCGCGGTGTGCAGCTCGGGTCCGACGAGAGGCCCGGCGAGCGTCACGCGAGCGAACCATGGACCGACACCGTGCGAGACGCTGATCGTCGGGCCGACGGCGAGCCCGATTCCGCTCAGCCCATGGAGGGCCAGGGCGCCGAGGCCGAGAGCGGTGCCCTGAAGGAGGGGACTCGCGGGCGCCGGTGGTAGGGCGGGCGCGATCCACTTCACGACGTCGTTCGGAGCGGACATCGGCGGCTCCGAGGGCGGTCCCTTGACGGCCACCTCCAGCAAGCTCGCGCGAAGCAGCTCGAGTGCGCGGATGGCGAGGACGGCCGTGGCGTTCGGGCCCGCGCCAACCTCGAGGCGGCGCACGACCGTCTTGCCCGTGAGGTGGTCGCTGATCCAGACGTCGGCGAACGCGCCGTTCGTCGCACGGTTCATCGCGACGGTGGCAAAGCTCGAGGTGCTCGGCTCCGCGTCCTCGACTTCGGATCGGGGATCGCCGGGTGCACGGTCGACCTCGACGACCTCGAAGCCGGCATCGAGGAGCTCCGCGCGCACGCGTGTGCTGGCTTCGCGGAGGACTGGGTCGTTCGACGACGAGCGCACGAGGGCCACCCGCGAGCGCGCGCCATTGCCACTACTGCCGTCGGCTCGCCCACTCGATTCGAGGCCGACGGTCACCGTGAGGAGAAGGATCGCCGAACAGAGCCGGCGACTCATGGCTCCGGCAAGTGGTCGTGCGCGTAGCTCGCGTGCGCCCCGCGGGGGAAGCGCCTCAGGTATTCCTTCGCGATTGCGCGCGCGCCGGCCGTATCGCCCGACTCCACGAGGGCCACCAGCTTCCGACCGAGCGCCTCGGCGACGAACGAGCCCCCGGGGGACTCGGTGAGGTACGTGTCGTACCAGCGAATCGCCTCGTCGCGCGCACCGCCGTCGTCCGCCATTCTGCCCAGGACGAACGCCGCGCCGCGAGCTTCGGCGGACCCGGCAAAGCGCGATCGCTCTGCGAGCAGTCCGCGCTTCGCGAGCGGTCGCTCGTGCAGGTACCGGGCTGCGTCGGCAAGCGCGACGACATCGGCCAAAGACCCCCGGCTCAACGTGACGTCGGTGCCTCGCGTCTCGGCGGCGTCGAGCACGCCACGGAAGTTCCCGTCGGCGAGCATCTCCGACCAGGTCGGTAATGGATGCGGCGCGGGATGGACCTGCGACGGTTCCTCCGCCGTGCGGTCCGAAGAGCTCGCCGCGACGGGCGAGTCCGCGTGAGGTGGGGGAACCAGAAGGGACGAGAGCTGCGCTTCGCCCGTCCCTGCACGAGCGACGAGCCGCTGACCGGCGGCCACGCGAAGGCCGTCCGGCAGCGACGGGCCACGAACGACGACGCTCCCGTCGTGCAGACTCAGGTCGAGCTCCTCGCCCGCGGTCGACCAGCCGACGTCGAAGACAGTGCCCGTCACATCGATGGTGTAAGGCCCCGCGGCCACCGTCCATCGGGCCCGCGGCCGATGCACCACGCGCGCCTGGAGCACCCCGGCGCCCAGGACGACGCGCGCGCCATCGGCCGTGACCTCGGCGACCCGTCCCTTGCTGCCGGGTCCGAGATCCACCTCGGTGCCGTCCGAGAAGCGCATCGCAAGAGCCCCGCCGGAAGGCGCGACGCCGAGCCACGGGCCATCGGACTCCACGGGGCCGGCGACGCGGTATTCCAGCTGCGCGGGCCTGCGCTCGAGCGCGACACCGACCACGGCCGCGAGGGCCAGCGTGGCCGCGAGTAGCAGCAGCCGCCGCGCTGTGGACGACCGCGAGCGCTTCGTCAGTGCCGAGAGCAGTCGCTCGCGCCCGGCCGCGTGGCGTGGCTCGTCGATCCGTTCGTCGAGCAGACGGGCGACGCGTGCCAGGCCGGCAGCACCCTGTTCGTAGGGCTCGCGTCCATCGAACGGCGTCATGGCCGGGCCTCCATGTACGGGGCAAGGAGCGGTTCGGACGCCGCCAAGAGGCAGACGCGCCGAGCCGCATCGGCCACGCGCCTCTTGGTCGTCGCGAGAGAGCAGTCCAGCACCGTCGACAGCTCTGCGAGGTCGAGGCCTTCCACGTAACGAAGCACGAACACCGTGCGGCACCCGTCGCTGAGGCGATCGAGCACCTTGTAAAGGCGCAGGACCGCGGCGCGCGGTTCGTGCCATTCGTCCGCGGCGAGCGCCTCGGGCTCGGCGACGACGCCGTCGTCGGAGAGAAGCAGCCATCGCTTGGCGCGGCGCCGCCGGAGCTCGCTCTTCGCGACGTGGAGGGTGATGCCGATGAGAAAGCTACGCAACGCGGACGGATTGCGCAGCGAGCCTATGTCGCGAAAGAGGCGCAAGAAGGCGTCCTGGACCCCGTCCTCGACGTCGACGGGCCCCAGCATCCGACGCAGGATGCTGCGCACGAGGGAGGCGTAGCGGTCGTACATCCGGCCGGCGGCCCCCAGTTCCCTCGCCCGCACTCCCGCGACGAGCGCCGCATCGTCCTCCGGCCGCTCCTCTCCGGGTGAAACGATCCGCAGCCGCGAGAGCGGCTTATTTGCGGCGAACCCGGTCACACCCGACATGGCCCAATGCAGCGTAGGCGCCTAAGGCGGCCAGAGTGGCTCAAATTTGACATGAAAGAGGCGGCCCCCTGAACCACGCACTGTAGGGTCCCGTCATGCTACCTGGCGAACAGGATGCCCCCGTCCCTTTCCGTCCTCGACCTCTCTCCGATCCCGTCGGGATCGACGGCGGGCGACGCCCTGCGGAACACGCTCGACCTCGCGCGGCACGCCGAGGCGCTCGGCCTCCGCCGCTACTGGCTGGCCGAGCACCACAACGCCGGCAGCCTCGCCTGCCCCGCTCCCGAAATCATGATCGGCCAGGTGGCGGCGACCACGACCACCATCCGCGTCGGCTCCGGAGGCATCATGCTTCCCGACCACACCCCGCTGAAGGTCGCCGAGACCTTCCGGGTCCTGCACGCACTCCTCCCGGGTCGAATCGACCTGGGGCGGAGGCACTGCCGACGCTGAGCCCCCGCCTCCGCTCCTCGATCCTGATCCACCGCTGCTTGCTGATCCCGGGCCGCTGCTGCTCGAACCATCGGAGCCCGACCCTGCCTCCGCAGTGCCGGTCGTATCCGATTTGCCGCCGCAGCCGAGAAGCGCCAGAGCCAGAACGAACCCGCAAACTTCGATTCCCCGGGCGCTCATTCCTTGACGGTAGCATCCGGCCCTCCGCGCGACATGGACGAGGGGCTGCTACGACGCCCATCGGCTGCGTCCTGGAAACGCGTGGATGGACATCTCAAACGCGCACCTTCGACAAGCGCGCCCACATCCATCGCGCAGAGGCAGGCCGTAACCTCCGGGGGCCCGGACCCTGCCTCCGCGCGCTGCTTGCTCTCTCGGACTGCGGACTACTGCTGCGGGTGCGGCGTCGTGGCCGGGGCGCCGGCCGCGGTCGCGGTCGGAGTCACGGTCGCGGGCGTGTTGGCAGCGGGAGGGGTCGCCGGCACGATCGTGGTGACCGTGCCCTTGATGCCCGCCTTCTGCTTGCTCCCCGCCGTGTGACGCGCGGCGCGCGTCGCCTTGGCCTTGGCAGTGGCCTCGGCCTTCTGCGCGGGCGTGCGGACCGCGGGAACCTTCCGCGGCTGCAGCCCGAAGTCGGCGAGCGACGTTACCGAGCCGGCAAACATCACCTGGATGGCCTGCCGAACACCGGAGACAATCGTCTTGGTCTTCGTCCGCTCGCCCTTGTCCGCCAAGACCGCGCTCTGCCAGGTGGCCCTGGTGGAGAGCGTGGTGTTGGCAGACGCGATGCGCGCCTGCAGGATCGCAAGGATGTCGGCCGTCTTGTAGGACGTGCCGCCGATGGTCAAGGAAGTGATGTCCTGTTCATGCTCGGTGAGGCCGTCGATCAGGTCCTGATCGGCGGTCTGCTGCTCTGTACGGCTCTTGGTATTCTTGGTGGTCATGATGCCTTCTCCATGTTCGTGTCATTCGGATACGAGAGCCGCTCCCGCGGAGCGTCATTGCGCCGCATCGTCGCCTCTCACAGGACTGACCGCTTCGAGAAGGCCGTTTTGCGAAAAATACTTCACTTTTTTTGAGTGGGGTCCAAACGCGAGCTCTTTCGGGTACTTCTGCGTGAGGTCGTTGCACCGGGCGGACTTGTGATGGGGACTGGGCAAAGATCACCGTGGGGATCGCGAACGATGTCCGCGGTGATCGGGCACGATCACCGCGGGAATCGGAGCCCATGACCACGGCCACGGCCGGACTTGACCGTGGTGCAAAGGCATCCACGCTCGGGGACCACCGCGAGATGTCCGTGGCAATCGCGAGCTGTGCCCATGGTGATCGTGCGCGATCACCCTTGCATGGATCGAAGATGACCACGGCGATCACACGCCCTTGCCGTCGCGGGGATCTGTCCTGTGCGCGGCGATCGTGCGGGATTGCCATGGTCATGTTCGATCATGACCGTCGTGCCTATGAGGGATGCCCGCGGTGTGAGGGCGCGATCACCGTGGCATGATCCGATCGACCCGCTGGTGAAGACTCGGGACCATCGCGGTCAAGGCTATCTCCTTCGTGATAGCGTCCCCCCGCCGTGTTCGACAAGGACGCCCCGTCGTCGAAGCTGGTCCTCGAACAGCTCGAGGACAAAGGGCTCTCCTCCTCCCTATACAAGTACGCCTACTGGCGCACGTCGTACCGCTGGCCGAGCATATGCACCAGGCCCATGCCGAGTGGAGCTATCCTCCCGCCCGATGCTGAAACCGGGCGACACGTTCGAGCGCTACACGATCGAGGCGCCGCTCGGGGAGGGAGGGATGGGCTGCGTCTACCGCGCCCGTGACGCCCGGCTGGGGAGGCGCGTGGCTCTCAAGGTCATCTCCGACGGCCCGCGCGACGGGCAGGCCAACGCCGATGCCAACGCTCGCCTCCTCCGCGAGGCCCGCGCTGCGGCCGCGCTCGACCACCCCAACGCCGTCTCCATCTTCGACGTCGGCGAGTACGAGGGGACGCCGTTCATCGTCATGGAGCTCGTCTCGGGTCGGACGCTGCGTGACGCGGTCGGAGATGCTTCAGTCCCGGCGGCCACGTGCGTCGCGGAGCTTGCCGACGTGGCCCGGGCGCTCGCTGTGGCGCACAAACGCGGGCTGGTCCACCGCGACATCAAGCCCGAGAACGTGATGGTTCGCGAGGACGGGGTGGTGAAGGTGCTCGACTTCGGCATCGCCCGCCGACAGGGCGGCAGCGTCGACCCCCACGGCGAAACCGAGACGCCCGCACTTCCGACGCTCACGATCGACGGCGTCAAGCTGGGAACCCCTTGCTACATGGCTCCCGAGCAAATCCGCGGCGACGCGCTCGACGGTCGCACCGACCAGTTCGCGTGGGGTGTCGTCGCGTACGAGCTGCTCGCGGGGCGGCTTCCTTGGCGCGGATCGAGCGATGCGATGGCCGTCATGGCGTCGGTGCTCACGGATCGTGTCGACCGGGCCCCCCTCGATCAGGCCGCGGTGCCGCGCGCCATCCAGGACGTGGTCCTCCGAGCACTCGGGAAGCGCCCCGAGGATCGCTTCGCCTCCATGGATGATGTCGCGCAGGCCCTCGATGCCGCCGCTCGCGAAGGCGACGATCCCGGATCTGCGAAGCCCCGACAAGCCGGTGGGCGGCTGCCGCAGGGCGCGACCGAAGCGCAGCGCTTCTCGACGGGCGAGGTGCGCGATGTGCTCGCCAAGGCCATCGATCAGCAAGCTGAGCGCCAGGGTTCGACCAAGCTTGGCTTCGAGGATCTGCTCGCCGTCGCTGCCGAGGTGGGTATCGATCCCGATTCCCTCCGGGAGGCTAGCCGCGCGCTGCGAGCCAGCAAGCAGGAGCCGAGCGCCACGGGCGGCGACTTCGTGAAGAAGCGCGATGCCTGGATCCGCCAGCAGCGGTTGAACCTCTATCGGCACGCGGGGGTCTACGCGATCGTCAACGCCGCGATCCTGGTCCTCGGCCTCGTTCTCTTGAGCTTCACGCCGTGGTGGATGTGGTTCTTGCCTCTGCTTGGCTGGGGCATCGGCCTGGCCATTCACGCGCTCGTCGCGCTGACAGCCAGTGAGGAAGACTTCCGGGAGCACGATGAGGGGATGAAGTGGTGGCACGAGAACCAGCGGCGCCGGCACGACGAGCGAATGGCACGGAGAGCTCTCCACGAGGCGCCGCGGATTGACGCTCCTGCGGAGCGGGGAGCGAGGCTTGAACCGCCGCCCGCGAAGGTGCGGGTTGCGCCGGCGGACACCGGGCGCGAGCGAGATGCCGAGGAGGAGGCCGCGGCGATGGGGGAGGGGCGCAAGGGGGAGCAAAGGCGAAGATAGGGGGCAGATGCGGCCCCGCGTCGTCGTCATTGTTCGGTCGGCGAGCGCCCAGTGACGGCTACTCGACCGCCCCGCGCTGCCGACGAACCCTCGTCACTCGGTTGACGAAACCTCGTCGGTTCCGCCCGCCTTCCACGACGCGGGGCCATCCCCTCCCCATGATTCCTCGGGCGATTCACCGCTCCGTCTGGTTGGCCTCACCCTTGCTCTAAGCGTCACGCAGGAGAGGAGCTTCCCATGAGAGGTCACGTCGTCAGGTCTGTCGCCATGAAACTCAGCATGAAGTGCACCGCGCGCATCGCCCTCGCCGCAGCGAGCGGCATGGCGCTCGTCGGCGGTACGGGGTGCGGGGCGCAGCTGTCGGCGCCGTCAGCCTCGACCCCGGTCAACGGCGTCTACACGGTGCAGATCCAGACCGCCGCTTCGTCGGGGATGCCCGCGTGCAACTCGATGACTGCCGGCGAGACCGCGATCGTGACCTCGAGCGCCACACTCGAGTCGTGCGTGGCCGGTGTCTGGGTACCGATCCCGTGTCTGGTCGGCGGCCAAGTCGCCTACGACAGCGCCAACGATGCACTCTTTGCGTGCAGTGAAGGCACGGGCGGCGGCCCGGCCCGATGGACGCAGATCACGTTGCCGCAGGGGCCTCAGAGAGACGTGGGACCCGCAGGACCTCAGGGGCCGCAGGGCATCCCGGGGGAAGCCGGGGCACCGGGAGCGCAAGGTCCGCAGGGGAACGTCGGCGCAACAGGCGCGCAGGGTGCCACCGGAGAGGCCGGAGCACCGGGAGAGCCAGGGTCGCAGATCCAGGTCACCCCGGAGCCACCGGGGCCCAACTGCGCAACCGGAGGCGAGCGAATCGATGTTGGCGAGGTCGCGGACGGTGGGTTCGAGATCCGGCAGACGGCGTACGTGTGCAACGGCGCGGGTGGCAACGCGGACGCGGGCGGCGGAGCGTGCACCTCGGGCGCGCTCCAGTGCAGCGGTCAACAGCCCCAGCAGTGTGACGCGGACGGCAACTGGCAGAGCGCTGGTCCCTCGTGCGCCACGGTCGATCAGGCGTGCGTTGCTGGAGCGTGCGTGGGCGCGTGCACGCCGGGCACCAGACAATGCAGTGGAAACGGTGCGCAAACGTGCGCTGAAGACGGGCAATGGGGCGACGCCGTGGACTGCGGCTCCAACACGTGCTCCGGCGGGGTCTGCACCACGCCTGCTACGACCACCGGCTACAACATTGCACAGAACAAAGAGAGCTAGGCGCTCGAGGCCTCTCTCGGTCTCGTCGCGCCGGCGAACCTTCACCATCGCCCGCGATCGAGTGGTTGGTGCACGCGACGCGTGACGTCGTAGTATCGGGCGCATGGACGCTGACCTGAAGCTCGGGGTGATCCTCGCCAGCACACGCGAGGGGCGACGCGGAGAAGGCTTCGCGCGATGGATTCACGCACTCCTGTCGGAGCGGAAAGGCAGCGAGGTCGCCCTGCTCGACCTCAGGGACTGGAGGTTGCCGAACTACGACCACGCCGGGATGCCTCCGGTGGCCGAGAAGAGCTACACCGACCCCACGGCGCGCGGCTGGGTCGAGAAGATCGGCTCGCTCGACGGCTACGTCATCGTGACGCCGGAATACAGCCACGGGTACCCCGGCGGCTTGAAGAACGCGCTCGATCACGGATACGCCGTGTGGGCGAACAAGCCCGTCGCGTTCGTCAGCTATGGCGGGACGGCTTCCGGGGCGCGCGCCGTCGAGCAGCTGCGGCTCGTGGCGATCGAGCTGCGGATGGTCCCGATCCGGGACGAGGTGAACATCCGCCTCATCGGAGTGTCGCTCGATGAGCAAGGGCGCCCGACCGAAGAGTTCTATGCGAGGCGTGCGGCGGCCATGATCGACACGCTGCTCTGGTGGGCACGCGTGACCCGGGAAGGCCGCGAGCGACACCCGCTGCCCGCGCGGTAGACCCGCTCGAGGTCGCGCTGGCGCGCCACCTCCACGCATGCCAATAAATTCCCGCTCATGGCCAGCCTGTCGCTCCCCCTCCCGTCGGTCAGTGACACGGTCCCATGCTCGTACGCGCTCAATCTGGTCGAGCTCGTGGCTCGCTGGGGGATCCCGCCCGAACAGCTCCTTGCGGGCTCGACGCGGGGGAGCTCGAAGAGCCGTCGGGCCGAATTCCGCTGGCGACGATGAACGCCCTCGTCGGGCGCGCGCGCGACCTCACCGGCGAGCCGGGACTGGGTTTTTACCTCGGCGTGCAAAAGCGCATATCGATGTACGGGTATCTGGGCCTCGCCATGATGAGCGCCTCGAACGTACGCGAGTGCCTGGAGCTCGCCGCGAAGTTCACGCCCGTGCTGACCTCGGCGCTCGGTCTGCGCCTGCACGTCGACGGAGACGTTGCCGCACTGGTCGTCGAGGAGCGCATCGACATGGGCGACGTCCGCGATGTCGCCATGTTCACCCTCGTCGTCGGCATTTCGCACCTCGGCTCGGTGCTCACTGGACGCGATCTCGGCGGGGTCACCGAGCTCGCGCTCCCCGAGCCCTCGTACTACCCGCGCTTCGCACACCTGCTCCAGCGGGTTCACTTCAATCAGCCCGTCACGCGCCTGGTCCTCGACGCAAGGGCGCTCGACGTGCCTCTCGCCATGGCCGATCCCGCGACGCTCCGGCTGGCGCGCGGCGAGTGCGAGCGGGCACTCGAGGCGCTTGGTTTCAATACGCAGTTCGGAGGACGCGTCCGCCGTGCCCTCGTGGTGGGCGATCGCTTTCGCACGCTCAACGAGGTGGCAGCGGAGCTTCACGTCTCTCGGCGCACGTTGGCGCGACGCCTCGACGCACAGGGGCTTTCGTTTTCCGCGCTGGTCGAGAGCGAGCGCCGGGACCGCGCGCTGGCCCTGCTGTCCTCGCCGGACGTCTCGCTCGACGACGTGACCGAGCACCTCGGCTACTCCACCGTGGCCTGTTTCGTCCGTGCCTTTCACCGCTGGACCGGCGCGACGCCGGCGGCGTACAGACGGGCGCGCAGCAGAGGCAAGCCCGTGTCCATCAAACGAGGCGTCCCGACCCAGACTCCGTAGGGCCGGCCGCCATCGGCTGCACTAGTTCGACCCCTCGGCCGCCCCCACGGTGCAGTTCGTCGTGCTCCGCGTCATGCCTCGGGCGTCCGTGGACGGGCAGCCGGTGCCCCGACCGAGCGCAGCGCTCCCGTTCGCGACCAGCGCGACGGGTACGGGACCGCCGTGATCGCCCAGCGTACCGAGCATCGGGTCGGTCGCCTCGTAGATGCCGGGGGCGCAAAGGGCGTCGGCACCTCCGCCGTTCGTATGGTCGACTGGCCACTGCATGTCGCCGCCGCCGGTGATGGTGCCGACCTGGCACTGCATGGGCGCGCCTGGGTTCTGCGCGGTGTTGCCGTCGAAGAGCGTGTTCTGGATGGTCAGGTTGGGAGAGCCGAAGATGGCGGCACCGAACTGGTTGGCCGCGTCGCACTCGTTGTCGGCGAACGTGCAGTTGAGCAGCGTGCCGCCGCCGCCGAAGAGCGCGAGCGTGGCCCCGACTCCGGTCGTGGCGTGGTTGCCGTAGAACGTGACGTTGGTGAAGTCGAACGTCGTGCCGTCCGCCTGGATGGTCCCGATCCCCGTCTGCCCGACGTTGCCCGTGAAGGTCGACGCCGTGATGGTGAGGGTCGAGTTGTGGAAGTAGGCCGCGCCTGCGCTATCGCCCGTGTTGCCGTCGAAGAGGCAGCGATCGATGACCGTCGTCTGCTTGCCGGCGTCGGGAGTACGAGCGAGCGCACCGCCCAGTGCCCCCTTCCCGCTGGAGTTCGACCGGAACGTGTCGCCGCAGAACGTGTGCGTCACGTCGCTTCCGCCGTCCATGCCGATCGCGCCGGCATTGCCTCCGCTACCGACCTGGTTCTGGTTGTTCGCGTCTACGACGCTGCACATGGTGGAGTCGTTGCTGTTCGCGCCGAAGCCGAGCGCGGCGTTGCCTTGGAAGGTGGAGTTGTAGACGTCGAGGTCGGAGTTGAGGCTGCCGATCGCGCCCGAGTTCGAGCCCGAGTTGTTGAGGAAGGTGGACCCTACGACGACGCCGTCGAGCCCGCCGTTCAGGTAGATGGCGCCACCGCCGACGTCAGGGCCGAGCTTCTCGGCCTGGTTGTCGAGGAAGTTGGCGTCGATGACGTTGAGGACGCCGTCGCGCATCTGCAGGGCCCCGCCGGCGCCGTCGTAGTAGCCAGACGAGCAGGGCGCCGGCGCGGCCGCGATCGGCATCGTGCCGGTGGCGTGGCCGTGCGCGAAGGTGACGTGCTGGAGCGTGAGCTTATGCGTGTTCGCCCGGTAGTTCGGGCTGTTCCAGTCCAGGATGCGTACGTTGCCTCCGCCGTCGATCGTCACGACACCACCGCCGTCGATGACGGTGTCGATGCCGGTCGGTAGCTCCACGGTCTTGGTGACCGTGATGGTCGCCGCCGCCGAGCCGCAGTCGAAGGTCACGACTCCGCCGTGGGTCAGCGCCGCCGACAGCGCCGCCTCCGTGCACGATGGCGCGGTGCCTGTCCCGACCACCGTCGTCGGGTTGCTCACATCGACGGCCTGAATGGGCGCGGCGCAGGTGGCGGCCGGGGGAGACACTCCCCCGCCGTCCACCTCGGGAGGCGGCGCGCTCGCCTCCCCGCCCGCTCCATCGTGGTCACCGCCGCCGGTCGACTCCGACTTGCTCGCGGACTTCGAGGATCCGCAACCGATGCCCATCGCGACCACGAGGACGGGGGTGAAGACAACCGCGACGCCGATGTTGCGCATGGATCCAAGTGTAACGTCGCGGCTCTACCTCGGGAACGTGAGGTTGTTCGATCCGGCCGGTGAGTACTGGAAGTCGTCGGGCAACTCTACCACCCCTGGTTCTCTCGGCGGCGCGGCCGTGGGGCGCGCACGTCGTGGCCTGTTGGAGCTGGCGGAGGCAGCAGCGGAGGACGCCGCCGAGCCGGCCTCGATCGAGGCTGGTGGAGTCGTGAGCTCGGCGGACGCGGGCGGGCGTAAGGGCGGCTCGCTCGTGGCCGGGGTCGAGGTCACGGCGAGCGGCAGGGCGGGCGGCGGGATGGGCGGCAGGGCGATCGGCTCGGCCGTGATCGTGGCAGAGGTGGTCGCGATCCCGGGCTGCAGCCACGCAGGAGCGACCGTCTCCCGGAGTACGAGGATGCCGACGAGGACGGCGCCGGTCACCAGCGTCGTCGTGATGACGATGCGCAAGGCGGTCGGCGGCGGAGGCTTCGGCGGGTATCTCTTGGGAGCCGGCACTCGCACCGGCAAGATTATTCTAGAAGCCGGGGCTTGTGGCGATCGGTCGTGGACGGGTGGGGTGAAGCAGAGGACGAGGCCCGGCAGGGGCGGACAATGAGGCGGGGGCAACCGGCGAAGGGGCTGCGGAAGCGGCGGACGGCGGAGTCTGGGGCGCCGCAACAGGGGCGGCGAGAGCGACCGGCTCGACATGACGAGAGGGGCGGTGCGCGGCTAGAGTCGCGGCCAGCGCCAAGAGGGCGAGCGCGGGGATCGCAAGCCAGCGGACAAAGCGAGCTCTCGGGGAGACATGTGCGCGGGTGCGGCTTCGCGAGCCTCCATCGACGTCCGCTGCCGCCTGCGCCGAGAGGGGTACGACATCCGACGGCGGCGTCCCGCGCAGGCCCTCTGCCAAGCTCGCCTCCGTCTCGCCGGAGGCAGCCTCCAGCGCGTCGATGAGCTCGCGCGCGCTTGTGTGACGTTCGTAGGGGCGCTTGGCCAAGGCACGATGCACTTCTAACCACAATCGCGGTGGGATCCGTGGATCCGGGTCGACGACCACCTCGAGCACGGCTGCCAGGGATGCGGCCGGCGTGCTGGCGGCGAAGGGGCAGGTGCCCGTCAGCATCTCGAAGAGAAGGACGCCCACGCTGAACAGATTGCTGCGTGCGTCGACGTCAGCGGCGCCTCGGATGCGCTCCGGGGCCATGTAGCGCGGCGTGCCCAGTACGCGCCCGTCGGTCGTCTGCACACCGGCCGCGGGGAGCTTGGCGAGGCCGAAGTCCACGAGCTTGGGCGTCACGTGGCCGTCGGTGTCGATCGCGAGGAAGACGTTCGCGGGCGTGACGTCGCGGTGCAAAATGCCGTGATCGTGGGCGTGGGCGAGTGCCCCGAGCACGGCCACCGCGATGCCGATCGCCTCCCGCTCCTCTAGATGCCCTCGTACTGCGAGTCGCTGTTCGAGCGACTCGCCCCGCAGCAGCTCCATGACGAGCAAGGGTGGGCCCCCCGCTTCCTCAACGAGGTCGAAGACGCGCACGATGCCACGGTGAGAGAGCATCGCGCCGAGGCGGGCTTCATGGCGGAACCTCTCGGACGCTTCGTACCCAGGGATGTCAGCGCGGCATCGCTTCACGGCGACGTGCCCTCCCGTGGCCAGGTTCTTCGCCAGCCACACGTCGCCCATGCCGCCCGACGCGAGAAGGCGCACCAGGGCATACTTGCCTCCAACGCGCGAGCCGGACGCGAAAGGACGCGCAGGCGTGACCGTCATGGCGCCTCGCCGGAGTCCGGATCGATCCACGATAGGCCGTACAGGTCGCGCTTCTTGAGCAACTCGCGCAGGTAATGGCGAGCGACGTCCGCCTCGCGAGCCGCGAGCGTCAGGTTGCCGCGGCAGCGTCTCATGATGGCGCCGAGGTACGCCGATTCGAACCGGGCGACGGCACGCTGCTTTGCGTCTGCAAAGGCGCCCGAGAGGTCGAGGGCGAATCGCTCGTCGCGCGTACCGCGGAAGCCGTCACCCTCGCCCGCGACGTCGGCCCGCCGGATGACGCCGTCGGTCACGAGCGCCGCTGCGCGCGCCAGGACGTTGCGTAGCTCGCGCACGTTGCCCGGCCAGGCTCGCGAGCGAAGGTGCTCGAGCGCGCCCGGATCGATCGAAAGCGCGGCGCCGTCGCCGGAGATCTGCGCGAGCAGCCTGGCGCAGAGCGCCGGGACGTCGTCCGGCCGATCGCGCAGGGGCGGTACGGCGATGCGTACCTGGACGAGGCGGAAGAACAGGTCCTCGCGGAAGCGCCCCCCTTCGACCTCGTGGCGTAGGTCGCGGTGCGTTGCCGCGATCACGCGGACGTTGACCTTTACCGGCGTCGAACCCCCGAGTCGCGTGACCTCGCGCCGCTCGAGCACACGAAGGAACTTGGCCTGCACGGCAGGGGCGAGCTCGCCGACTTCGTCGAGAAACACCGTTCCCCCGTCGGCTGCCTCGAACAATCCGGCCCGCCGCTGGTCGGCGCCCGTGAAGGCGCCCCTCTCGTGACCGAAGAGGAGCGACTCGCAGAGCGACTCGGGCAGCGCGGTCGCGTCGATCACGACGAACGGTGCCCGGGCGCGCGGGGACCTGGAATGAACCGCACGAGCAATCTCCTCTTTGCCGGTGCCCGTCTCCCCCTGAAGCAGCACTGTAAGGTCCTTGGGCGCGACTCGCTCGAGCATCGCGAAGAGCTCGCGCATCTCGGTGGACACTCCAACGAGGTCTCCGAAAAAGTCCCCGATGCTCTGCTTCGCGGGAGTGGCCGCGTCGTCGCGGTCCAGGCGCAAGAGCGTCAAACCCACCGTGACCTCTCCGCCCGGCGCCAGCTGGATCTCGCTCACGCGGTGCGGGCCGATCCACGTTCCGTTCGTGCTCCCGGCATCCTTGACGTGCACGTGGTCGCCGACGCGACGCAGCTCGAGGTGAACGCCGCTGACGCGCGGATCGGGCAGAACGAGGTCGTTGGTCGGGTGACGCCCGACGGTCGCGAGCGTGCTGGTCATCGCGAAGGCCCGACCCGCCCCCGGTCCCGCCACGGCCGTGAACCGCGGGACCGCGGTCGTGGCACGCGCCGCGGTCGTAGTCTCGGTCTCCGTCCCGCCGCGCGCCTCTTCCTGGGCCATCGTAGAAGGGTACCGCACGTCTCGCCTTTTGCTTCCCCGGCGGGCCGCGCATACGATCGCGCGTCTCGATGGGCGTTGGCCTCGGCGTGGGTACCCGGCGTATGCTGGTCGCTTCTCTCGCATGTGCGGCGTGTTCGGTCCTCGAGGGGGAGGCCGCGTGCTCGCAGCCTGACGATGCTGGCGCCGATTCGCTCGCCGCCGCACGAGCCCTCTTCACGGACGGGGTCCGGGACGAGGAAGCGGGGAGGTTCTCGGAAGCCCTCGAGAAGTTTCTGCATGTGAGGGAGGTGCGCGACACCGCGCCAGTCGAATATCGAATAGGGAGCTGCGACGAAGGCCTCGGGAAATCGGCGGCGGCGTACACCGCTTACCGGCAAGCGATTGCGCTCGGCCAGGGTGACTCCACCAATTTGGAGCTCGTGCGCGCCGCGGTCGATCGGCTCGACGCGCTGGGGCACCGCGTCGCGCGCCTCATGATCGCGCTGCCGGACGGAGCACCCGCCGACGTCGACGTGCGGATCGACAACGCGTCGATCGCGCGCGCCGCGATGACCCAACCCGTCCCCGTGGAGCCAGGTCCTCACACCGTCACCGCCGCGGCGAAGGGCAGTCTGCCGTTCCGGAGCGAGATCTTCCTGCCGGCCGGAGCCCAGGCTTCGATGACGGTGTCGCTCTCCTCGCCGTCGGCGGCGCCCGCGTCCGAAGACGCGCCGGGCGTGACGCCGCACCCGTTACGGGGTCGGCGCACCGCGGGGTTCGTTCTCGTGGGGAGTGGCGCAGCGGTCGTTGCCGCCGCGGCGATCCTCCTCGCGGGGCGGCAAGAGGACGTCGCAACGCTCAACCGAACCTGCCCCCGTGGTCTCTGTCCGCCGGGCACGGATGCGGGTGCGGCGGATTCGACGCGCGGCCGCGCACTCATCGAGGGGCCGCTGGCCGCGGCGTTCGGGGGACTTGGCACCGCCATGGTGGGCGTCGGCGCCTACCTCGTATTCTCCGCACACAGTGCCCAAGACTCACCCTCGGTGGCCTTGGAGCCGATGGCAGCCTATGGGGCGTGGGGGGTTCGCATGGCAGGGTCCTTCGAATGAAGTGCGTGGCACCGGGACTGGTCTTGTTGCTCCTGGCGGGCTGCAATGGCGTCCCCACGCTGACCTTTGTGCTTACGGACGCGGGGGACGACGGGGGCGGATCCGGCGATGCGGACGCGCAACCCGTCTCGCTCGACGGAGACTGTCCCGGCCCGAGCCCCGCGGGAGCGACCGTGTGCTGCGGCTCCGTTCCGTGCAGCGGCGACTGCGCGGGCCGATGTCCCGAGTGCGAGTCGACGTGCGTCTCGCCGGGCACGTTCTGCTGCGCCAAGACGAACAACATTCTTTGTCGCCAGATTGGGATGACGTGCAACTGACGCTGGTCACTCGACCGGCCACCGGTCACTGCTGTGACCGTGGGCAGAGCATGCTTTTTGGGGGAAGTAGATGGATCGACTGATCCCAGGCCCCGGCCCGGCGCTTGCTTGGTCGCCGCGTGAGGCTCGAGCGGCATGATCATCAAGAGAAGGTGGACGTTCGTAGTCGTGGCAGTAATCCTTGCCGCATGCGGCGGCACGTCGGGAACCATCCCTACGAAAGGTGACGGCGGTGCGCAGGACGCCACGGCCGGGGGTCACGACTCCGACGGCCCGAGCAGCGGAGGCTTGTTCATCGACGCGAGCCTCTCTCCAGACGTCTTCGCCGGGAGCTCGTCCGGTGGCGGCGCGCCAGGGACCAGCTCGAGCGGAGTCGGCGGCGGCGCGGGGAGCTCCGGATCATGCCTCGGTCTGGGCAGTGGGTGCGGTGCGGGGGGCGACTGCTGCAGCGGCGAATGCACCAACGGCGAATGCGGTTACCCGCCGTGCACCTCGGACGGCCAGCCGTGCGCCGGCAATGGGAACTGCTGCAGCCAGACCTGCAGCGGTGGAGCCTGCGCGGCTCTGAACACGGCATGCCTGACGCTTGGAAACGCGTGCGCCGCGAGCACTGCCTGCTGTTCGGGCCTGTGCATGGGAGGCTCATGTCAGCCGTCGTCCTTCTGCGGCCAGGGTGGCGACGCGTGCGCGACCGCCGCTGACTGCTGCACAGGCAGTTGCACCATCGCCTCTGGGCACACGCTCGGTACGTGCGGCGCATCGCCCCCGGGAGGTCCTGCGAACTGCGGCGTGGTCGACGGGCAGCTTTGCGGGGGGACGGGCACCAGCGGCAAGGGCGCTCCGCCGGAGGGTGGCCTGCCCGCATGCGGCGGCCCTTGCTGCAGCAGGGCGTGCGCGCCGTGGGGGCCCAGTGGTGTCCTCGTCTGCCAACCGGCCAGCGGTTGTCACGTCGTCGGAGACCTGTGCACGGTGGACGGCGACTGCTGCGGCTCGGCGGGGCTGCCGGGTGGCTCTGGCATGCCCGTGACGTGCGTCGTCACACCCCCGGCCACCGTCGGCGTCTGCCGTAACCCGATGGGATGCAAGCCCGACGGAGACGTGTGCAAGCTCAAGACGGTGTCCTGCAACTCGTCCTGCGACTGTTGCAGCGGCAACTGCGAAACGGAGGACACGTGCAAGCAGGACAACGTCGGAGTCCCGCGGTGCGCGCCCGCTCAGTGCGTTGCGGCGGGGGGCGCGTGCGCGTCGAGCGCCAGTTGCTGCGCAAATGCGCCGTGCGTTCCGAGCGCGGCTGATGCGGGGGGGCCGCCCTTCGTCTGCTCGGACACCACGTGCGTCCCCGCGTGCGCCGCGTGCACCAACAGCGCCGACTGTTGTCCCGGCACGTCGTGCGTGACGCAATCGGGTAGCGTGTTCGGTGTCTGCGGTCCGTGCGTAGGCGGCAACGGCGACGCAGGTACCTCCGGGGGAGGTAGCAGCTCCGGCGTGGGTGCTTCGAGCGGCGGTACCAGCAGTGGTTCGTCGAGCGGAGGCACTGTCCCGAGCTGTGCGCTCTACGGCCAGCTTTGCTCCTCGTCGGCGCAATGTTGCAACGGCGTGCCGTGCAGCGGAGGACGGTGCGAGGTCCCGCTTCAATGATTCGACAAGGTTGCCTAGACGACGACCAGGCAGGAAATCGGCAAGGACGATGAGCGGCGTATCGAGATAGCCGAGCATGCGCCCACGCGTCATCATGGTGATGTGACGCTGGTCTCTCGCATCCTGGGAATCGCGGCCTTGTGCCTAGCGGCGGGGGCGTGCGCGTCCATCGTCGGCTTGAGCCAGTACTCGGATTGCTCCGAAGGGTGCTCGGATGCGACAGTTGGAGGGGGAGACGCGCCCCCGTCCGGCCCTGTGGGTGACGGCGGAACTCCGTACGACTCCTCTCCTCAAGACAGCACGATGCCCTTGGAGTCGACTGCGGCCGAAGCAGCGGGCGATGGCACGCGCGAAGGCGGCGACGAGATTGGAAGCAACACCAAAGATTCGGGGGAAGACTCCCCATCCCCCGCGGGAGACGGCGGGTGCCCTGCCGGGTTGACCGCGTGCGATGCCGGCGCCTGCGTTGACCTCACGCGCGACCCGAACCACTGCGGGGGGTGCGGCACCGTCTGCAGCAGCGGTCTTTGCGGCGCCGCGCTCACCGCCGACATGAGCGCGCAGCCGCAGAATTGGACCTTCAACGGCGTGGCCGTGTGGGACTCTGCGGGGCCGAGTGCCCGCTTGACCGAAGCGAAGACGGAGATGGTCTCGGGAACGGTCGTTTACAACCACCCGATCGTGACCGACGCATTCGATGCATCCTTCCAGTTTCGGATCGGGGCGAACGGCGGCGGGGCATTCGACGGAATGGGCTTCATGATCGAGGCCAACGGACCGACGGCGCTCGGATCGAATGCCGGGGGGCTGGGAATGGAGGGCCTCAATGGCTTCGGCGTCGAGTTCGACATCTACAACAACGGGCAGTGCGGCGACAGCAACAGCGACCACGTGGGGATCGACTCGCTGAGCGACTGCGGGAACGGCCTTGTTACGTCGCTCTTCGCCAGCCCTGCCCTCACCGGTACCGTCAATCTCGACGACGCCCAGTGGCACACGGCGACGGTGGACCTCGCGGCCGGCGCGATGTCCGTCACGGTCGACGCTCACGCCGTCGCGAGCGACGTCGCTCTCACGGGATTCGTGCCCGGCACAAGCTACTATTACGGATTCGCTGGGGCGATTGGCGGGGGATCTGGAAACGTCGGAGCGCAGACCGAGGTCAAAAGCGTGGCCGTGACGTTCCCGTCGCCGCGATGCCTGTAGGGCGCCAGGTGATCGAGTCGGAAGAGGGCGATGGCCGCCGGCGGCCATTGCCCCGACGGTCGACCCCAGCGCTCAACTAACGGACGACGACGAGGTGCCCCGCCTACGGGGCGGGCTCGACGACGGTACTCCCGGCGACGCTGACCGCGCTTTGAGCCAGGAGCCGGCCATTGATCGACGCTCCTGTCTGCAGCGTGATCGCCGTTTGACACAGGATGACTCCCTCGAAGTGCGCAGTCGTGCCCAGGTTCGCTGAACCAGAGACCTGCCAGAACACGTTGCCGGGCGCCGCGCCCCCGGAGAGGGTGACGCTCACTGCGCTGCTCACGGTGAGGTTTTGCGCTATCTGGAAGATCCAGACATCGGTGGGCCCACCGGCGAGAGCGAGGTCCGTCGGGATGAGAAGGCCGGAGCCCCATTTGTACACGCCCGGCGTGAGCGTCATCCCGCCAATGTTTCCGGCGCCGAGCTCGGTGACATTGGGGGCGCGCCCAGCCGCGTCCGTGAACGCATGCTGCATGTCGCCGATGGCCGTGGTGAGGTTGGCAGGAGTGGGGGACGTGTAATTCGATGCGTAGACCTTGCCGGTCACCTGCGGCGAGGTCGAAAAGACATTCGTGGAATCGGCAGTCAGCGAGAATCCCGTGATGTAGGTGGCGGCGGCCGGACTGACGCCCAGATCGCCGGTGATCGCGGAGGGCGGTACCGTGGAGATTCCGCTCATTGCGAGCATCACGAAGTTGCCGGCTGTCCCTAGATTCACTGCCGACGGCGACAACGTGCTCTCGCCGTCGGTCGGGTTGCGAGCGTCGACCGAGCTCGTGCCGTCGAGCGCGCCTCCACCTCCGGACGAGGTCCCGCCGCTGGACGTGGCCCCGCTGCCGGACGAACTAGCGGCTCCGGACGAGCTGTCCCGACCCCCGCTACTGCCAGCGTCGTCCGAGCTTTCGCCCCCCGAGCCGCCGCACGCGGCGCCGACCGAGAGCAGCATGATGCCGGAGCCCGTCTTCGAGAGATTCGACAGCATCCTTTTTTGGAATCGTGTCATTAGGGTCCCCATTGTCCTCTGGCGACGGCCACAAACATCGAACACCGGGCCGGTCATGAGTGCGGCGCCCCCGGCTGGACCACGATCTCGACCCGTCGATTGTTGGCGCGTCCCTCCGCCGTCGCATTGTCGGCGATGGGTCGGGTCAGCCCGTAGCCCTGCGATGTCACGCGGTCGGCGGCGATGCCGCGCGTGACGAGGTAATCCCGGACCGACCGCGCTCGTCGCTCGGAGAGATCCTGATTGTACGAAGCGGTGCCCTGCGAGTCAGTATAACCCTCGACCACCATCTTCGACTCGCTGTCCTGCTGCGTGAGCGCCTCGGCGACCTGGTTGAGCTTGAGCTGGGCGCCCGGCAAGAGGTCCGACTTGTTCGTCACGAAGAGCACGCTTCCCGACAGGGTGATGACCACTCCGCGGGTGTCCTGTTTCACCGACGCGAACGCGGCCAGGTCGGCCGCCGCCTTAGCGGCCCGCTTGTCCGCTTCCTCGCGGCGCTGATGCTCGACTGCGAGGGCCTGGTTCTGGTTCTGCAGCGCCTGGCCCTGCAGGACGATCTGCATGTTCGCGTGACCGAGCTGCCCGGAGGTTGCCGCAAGCGTTGCGGTCTCGGCGGCGTGCATCTGGCCCAGCGTCTGCTGCTGCGCCTGGCCGGCCTGCATCGCGTCGCCGCGAGCTTCGGCGATCTGGGCGCGCCGGTCCGCGACGTACGCGAGATCCCTCGTGCCCTGGGTGTCGCCGTCGTTCGTGAACGACTGCTCCGCCAGCTTGAGCGACTCGTCCGCCGAGTGAAGATCAGCCGGATCGAGCGTCGCCGCGGCGCCGTGGCTCGCTCGACCGTAGGTGGCCCGCGCCGTCACAAGGTCTTGGGGCGGAAGAGACACGGCACAGCCCGCCGCGCCGGCGAGAACTGCGACGATGGTTGCGTTTCGGATGGTTGTCATCGGACGGCTCCCTGATTGGCGTTGGTGACTTGCTGCGCATTCGATTGATCGGTGGCCTTCTGTGCCTCCGTCTTGGCGCTCTGGTCGCGCGTCAGCGCGATCGCGAGCTCCGCGTCCGACTTCGCCCGGCGGAGCAGGGCGTCCGCGCGCTCGTTGTCGCCGTCCCGCATGGCGGTGGTTGCGAGCGCCATCTGCTCGCGGGCGAGTTGCAGGTGAAGCTGCGCCTTCGGTTGATTCGCGGCGCCGAGCTCGACTGCGCTCCGCTCGGCGGACTGCGTGTCCGCGAGGTCTTGCGTCGGGACCGGATAGCTACCTCCACATCCGAGGACCACCCAGGACGCCGTGAGCGCGAGGGGAATGATTGATATGTGCATGCGAATCCGCTCCATTCTTTTCCGACGAACCTCGAGTGCAAGACCGGGACCGCCGCCGTTTTCCGGCGGTAACGGCGACCTATCGCCGTGCTTCTCGCTGACAGCGCGGTCGGCAACGTGGGGCAGGTCGCACTTCGCCCGATGCGTTTCGCACGTTGCACGCGAGCCATCGTGGCGGGTCACCCGCGAGTGGTTAGGTTTCTCGCCGCAGTGCGCGCGGCCGCTGCGTCGAATGTCACGGAGCCCGCAAACGAGGACCATCGCGCGCGTCGCGAGGCTCCAAACATCAGAAAGGTAACCAAGACCTCATGTCTATTCTCACGTGGGTTTTTCTCGGTCTCGTCTCCGGATTCATCGCCAGCAAATTCGTGAACGGCTCCGGTGAGGGACTGTTCATGGACATGGTCCTCGGTGTCGTCGGCGCCTTCGTCGGGGGCGCGGCCTTTCACCTCCTCGGCCGGACCGGTGTGACCGGCTTCAATGTCTGGAGCGTCTTCGTTTCGGTCGTCGGCTCGATCCTGGTGCTCGTCGCCTACCACGCGCTACGCGGCCGGCGCGCCCGGGTGTGACGACTACGCGGCGTGACGGAGCAGGCCCAAGTCGATCGTGAAGACGCATCCGCGTCCTGGAATGTTCCGCACGCGAATTACCCCGTCGCTGGCCTCGACCCCCTTGCGGCTGATGAACAAGCCGAGGCCGAGACCGCTGCGGTCGGAGCCCCCTTGCTTGAAGGCGCCGAAGAACTGCTCGGTCTTGCCCGGCGGAAGTCCCCCGCACTCGTCTTCGATTTCGATCTCCACGCGATTGCCGACTGCGGTTGCCCTGAGCGAGACGTTGCCGCCTGCGTGCGTGAACTTGAATGCGTTCTGCAGGATGTTGGCAATCGCCCCGGCGAGAATCTGGGGGTCGGCGTCGACTTCGATGCTTCGGTCGGTGGGCGAGACGCTGAGCGAGATCCCGTGCGTTCCCGACTGCATCGATCCGTCGACTTCGGCCTGTTCCATCAGCTCGTGAAGACGGATGCGCTGACGCTGCATGGTTCCGGAGTCCACGCGGACCTCGACGAGCGATCGATTGACGAGCGCGGTCATGCCGTTGAGGCTTCGCGTGACGACGTTCGCGACGCTACCCGCGGCCGGAGCACGGCCGTTCTTGATCATCGTGAACGCGATCTGCGCGGTCGCGATCCGGTTGCGAAGCTCGTGGGCGAAGACCCCCGAGCGCTCGGTTTCGCTCTCGGCCATCGATCGATCGCGAAGACGCGCGAACTCGGTCACGGCCTCGGCGATGGCGTTGTCGAGGCATCGATTCAGGGTCTGGAACTCCTCGGTAGTAATGGGCGCGTCGAGCGAATCGGCTAGCTCGGTGATGGCCTGGCATATCTCGCCGTAGTCGTGCACCACCTGCGCTACCGTGTAGCCGCGACCGAGTAGCGCCGCGCCGTGCACCGCGGCGCCGAGATCCATCGCCTCGCCCGTCGAGTCCGGCGCATGACGCAGCGTCTCGGCGACCTGGTCGAGGAAGAGCGGGACGCCGCTCGTCAGCTCCAGATCCGTGGGCCTGGGCGCCAATCGCTTCGCGATCTTTGCGCGCGTGAGATCGATGAGCGCGTCTCGATTGGCGGCTATGAACTCGAACAGCATGCGCGACGCGACGCAATGTGATTACGCCCACCAAGCTCGTGGAGCAATCGCCCCGGTGGAAATCGACGCGCGAAGGCCCACACGGGGATTCGGTGGTTTCTTAGGCAATTTGCGAGATTGTCGGGCCGAATGCCAAACGGGTGGTTACGTTGACCGGCCATGCAGTCGCGGGTCTTGATCGTGGATGACGACCGCGAGATGCGAGAGGCGCTGGAGCTTCTTTTTACGTCCGAAGGTCACGCGTGCGAGCTTGTGGGGGACGCGGCGACTGCGCTCGAGATGGTGGGCCGCCAGACCTTCGACGTCGTCGTCAGCGACGTCGGCATGGCGGGCATGAGCGGCCTTGAGCTACTGGACCAGCTCAAGCAGAGCCATCCGGCGCTGCCTTTCGTCGTGATCACGGGGGGGGGCGGCATCCCCCAGGCGGTCGATGCGGTCAAGCGCGGGGCCTTCGAATATGTGGTCAAACCGTGCGACGGGGACGACCTCCGCAAGATCGTCGCGGCAGCGGTCGACGGGCGCCGGCACCCGACCGAGGCCCCGCGGCTTGCTCAGGCGCCCTCTGCAATCGGGGAGATGGATCTCATCGGCTCGGGGCCTGCCATGCGGACGCTCCAGACGGCCATCGATTCGGTCGCACGGTCGAGCGCGCCCGTTCTCGTCACGGGGGAGACCGGCGTCGGCAAAGAGCTGGTCGCGCGCGCCATCCACGGACGAAGCGCGCGCAGTCAGCACCCGTTCGTCGCGGTAAACACCTCGGCGATCCCACACGAGCTCCTGGAGGGGGAGCTCTTCGGACATGCCCGTGGAGCTTTCACCGGCGCGGCTCAGGCTCGCAAGGGTCTGCTCACCGAAGCCGACGGCGGCACTCTCATGCTCGACGAGATTGGCGAGATGTCGTTCGGTCTGCAGGCCAAGCTCCTCAGGGTTCTTCAGTTCGGCGACGTTCGTCCGGTAGGCAGCGATCGCACCCACCACGTCGACGTTCGCGTGATCGCTGCCACCCACCGCGACCTCCCGGCACTCGTCACCGAGGGGAAGTTTCGCCAGGATCTCTACTATCGCCTCAACGTTCTGTCCGTGTGCGTTCCGCCGCTTCGGGATCGCCCCGAGGACATTCCGGCCCTCGCGGCCCGCTTCCTGGCCGAGGCTTGCCTGCGGGCCCCCCAATCGCCCGTCCGCTCGATCGGACAAGACGCCCTGAAAATGCTGACCAAGGCGTCCTGGCCGGGAAACGTGCGCGAGCTCGCCAGCGCCATCGAGCGCGCCGTGGTCTTCGGGGTCGACGAGATGATCGACGTGCAGCAGATTTCCGTGGTCGCGGCCGATACGGCGGCCGGGCGAGTCTGGCCGGTCCCGAGCGACGCCCCGTGGACGCTGCGCCGGTTGAGCCGGGCCTACACGGACTGGGTGCTTGAAGAGGCGGGGGGTGACAAGGAGCGCGCAGCAGGGATTCTCGGGATCGACCTTTCAACCCTGTACCGCTGGCAGCGCGCGCGAACCGACTGACCGCTCCAGCCTTGGCGTCGGCGGCATGGTTCGTGCTCCATGATTTCTCCATGCACGACTCGAAGCCGGGTGCGTCGCCCCGACTGCCTCTCGACCTGGGTGTCCCACAGCTCGTTGCCCCCGTGCTGCCCCTCACGTTGGCGGCGGTCCCCGACTCGCAGGCCACGCTCACCGTGCTCACCGGACCGGACGCCGGGCGGCTCGCGACCCTGGACGGTGCTCCTTTGACGATAGGGCGAGCCCCGGACGCGGGTCTCGTGCTCGACGACGCCGGCGTGAGCCCCCATCACGCGCGCGTCGCACGCGCGGCGGCGGGGATGTTCTACGCCGAGGATCTGCAATCCACCGGCGGGACGTTCCTCGGGCCGCATCGAATCGGTGTGGCGCTGCTTCGGGAGGGCGACCGGCTGAAGCTCGGCCCACACCTCGAGGTGCGATTCGCCCTGGTCGATGCGGTCGACGAGTCCCCCCCGGGCAAGGCCGAGGGCTCGCCGGCCCACGATCCTTTGACCCGGGTGTTCCGTCGCACGTACCTGGACGACCGTCTCTTCGCCGCGATCGCCGATGCCCGACAGACGAAGTTGGATCTCGCCGTCTTGATGATCGACGTCGATGCCATCGACGAGATCAACCGTCGCTTCGGCCGTATGGCCGGCGACCGCTTGCTCTCGGCGATCGCGAGCCGAATCATCGGCGCGCTCCGGGTCGGCGATCTGCTCGCTCGTTACGGCGGCGACGAGTTTGCCGTCCTCGCCGTGGGAACAGCGGGCGCAGAGGCCCGACACCTTGCCGAGCGCGTCCGGCGCTCCGTGGAAGGCCTGCGCATGAGCGCCCAAGGTCGCGACGTCCGGGTCACCGTGAGCGTCGGCGTTGCCACGCTGGCGGAGCTCCACGCCAGCGACGAGCCCGCGGCGCCCCTGCTGGCCGCGGCTCATGCGCGCATGTGTGGCGCCAAGTCGGCAGGCAGGAACCGGGTGTGCGACGTCGGCCAATGGCCGGAGCTCCCGGGGCGGTCCGCATAGATGGACCGGCTCGCCAAGCTTCGCTTGCGTTCTGCAAAGGACACCCTCCCCCTCTTGGCAGAATGCCACACGCGGTGACCTTGCTAGGGGGGGCACCTCTTTCGCGCCGGTTCACCGCGCACCGCCTGCGACCTCGCTCCGCGTTCTCGGTTTGGTCTCGGTTTTGCGTACTTCCCCCGGCATGGAGAGCTTGCTTGTTCTGTCGGACGTGCACCTCGGGAGCGATCTGAACGATTTCGGCCTTCCGATCCGTCGCTCGCGCCGCGTCGACGAGGATCTCGTCAAGCTCATCACCCACTATCGGGCAGTCGTGCCTCCGATCGACCGCTGGCATCTCGTGGTCGCGGGCGACTTCATCGACTTCGTTGGGATGACGGTGCGCGCCGGGGGGGAAGTGACGCTCGCGACAGAGTGCAGCGACGAGGAGCGCGAGCACGGGCTCGGCAACGCCGTCGACCACGTTCGCTTCAAACTGCGGTTGGTCGTCGAGCGCCATCGCGACGTATTCGAGGCGCTCGCCGGTTTCGTGGCCGACGGGAACGCGCTCACGTTCGTCCACGGCAACCACGATCTCGAATTCTACTGGGACGCCGTGAAGGACGACCTCCGCTCGCTGCTCTTCGTGCAGGCGTCGGCCGCGCGGAACGACGCGATCGATGCCTCTGCGTTCGACGCGCGAATCGCCTTCCATCCATGGTTTTTCTATGTTGCGGGGCTCGCGTACATCGAGCACGGGCATCAGTACGATGCCTTTTGCGCGAGCCAGTACGTCCTGGCACCCCTCTCGGCAGCCGACCCTCGCCGCATCGTGCGCAGCGTCTCCGACGTTCTCTTGCGCTTCGTCGTACGGCCGACCCGCGGCATGCACGAGTATGGGCACGAGAGGCACGGTGTCGCGCACTACCTCGCGTTCGCAACGAGGCTGGGCGCGATTGGCCTATTCCAACTTGCCGGGCGCTACGTAAATGCGATCGGCGAGCTCTTTCGCCTTCGTCGAGAACAACTGTCAGCCGCGACCCGGAGGCCGCGCGAGGAGCACGATCGCGCCATGGCCCTCCTCGCAGGACCCACCCGCATCGGCGTCGATCGAATGAGCGCACTCGCCGCGCTGCAGGTTGCTCCGGTGACTCGCACCGTCGGCGGCATTTTGGCCAGCGTCCTGCTCGACCGGCTCGCGCTCGGGTTTGTCGCCGTACTTTCGCTCCTCGTCGTCGCCGTCCTGACGACGATGCACGAGCTTCGCTCGTGGTGGGTGGGGCCGTGCATCGCCCTCGCCTGGGCCCTGGGGCACCGTCAGCTTGCGAGACAGCGGACCGTGGACCCCGGTGAGCGAATGATTGAACGCGCCGCCTCTCTCGCGACGCTGTTCCCTGCCGCGTTCGTCGTCATGGGTCATACTCACACACCGGCGAGGATGGCCATCAACGACGGAGAGGCAACGTACATCAACGTCGGCTCTTGGGCCGAGGAGGAGGGAGACGCGGGAGAGCCTGTCGACAAGATCTACCGCGCCGCCCGTACCCATCTCCTCATTCGACGCGGCTCCGAGGGGCCCGTCGCCGAGCTTCTCGTCTGGGATGGCGACGCGCCGCAGCACTTCAGTCTGGCACAGCACTCGCCGTGAGAAGGGCGGCCGCCTCGACTATGCCTACTGAAAGGTCGCAGACCAGGTCCCGGTGGCACCCAGCGTCGAGTAGGTCGGTGAGCTCACCATGATCTGTCCCATCGTCAGCGTAGGGGGCGTCGTCCCGTCGTATGTGCCGGACAGGGCGCCTTGCATCACGATATTCCCTGCGTCACCGGGGTACTCGTACACCCCATCGCTGAGCGTCCCGGTGAGCGTCTTGGTCGGGCAGTCGAGCTGTCCCGAGAGGCCGGAGTTGAAATGACCGCCGAAGTTGTCGGCTCCGGAGAGCCTGGCTCCGGGCGCGATGGTGAGGACCGGAGCCGCCACCGTGAAGTTCTCGCCGTTCGCCGATTGGGTTTGGGTCACGTGACCGACGAGCGAGATGGAAAGGGTGCCCGTCCAGTTGAAGGAAAGGAGCGACGGGAAGAGACCGGCGTCGGTCGTCACGGTGGTGGTGAACATGCCGGAATACGTCCCCGGCTCGCACGCGAACGTGACCGAGGCGGTCGCTCCGTCGCCACTCGCGAGAACGCTGGTGAACTGCCCCGAGTCCAGGACGAGGGTCGACGAATCATCGTCGCTCGACGCTCCTCCTCCGTCGTCCAGCGCCGGCGCACCCGACCCCCCCTCGGGAAAGCCGGACTGACCACCCGAGCCGCCGCACCCCAGGGCCAGAACCCATGACCCAAGCGCACCTGCGACCCAGGGGCGCCCTCGCGTCGCGAGCCAGTCGATGTCCATACCGGTTATTGGGAACGCTACCGCGGTCCGTTGCCCGGCTCCGGGAACGGATTGGTTCGAGACGCAAAGGGGACCGCTGCTCCTCGGCAAGCGCCACTGACATCAGGGGCGCGGCATCGGAGCAATGAAGGAGAGTGACGAAGTCGTGGGCACGCTGGGCCAAAGTGAGCCGCGCTAAAGATTGAGGGTTGCCGCGCTCGCAGGGTGACGACATCGCACCGGCAAGAGCAGCGCGACTCCCGTCCCCTCCATTTCCGGCACATGCCAGACGCGGGGGCTTGCGGCAAGCCCCGGGTCATGCCGCACAGTCACCCGCAATGACGAAGCACGCGGTGGTGATCGCAGGAGGAGGTCCGACGGGGATGATGTTGGCGGCCGAGCTCGCGCTCGCGCGGATCGACGTCGCCATCGGCAGCGCCCCACGTCGCGGGCTCCGCGTCGAGATCGACCACGTTCGCGTGAAAGGCGGGGATCGAGCCCGTCGGAACGATCGTACCGTCGACCCAAAGTTGATAAGAGGGGGGCGCCACCGGCCGCACGAACACCGAGACGAGCAGGGCAGGCACGCTCGACGACTTGTGGACCGCGTTGGCGAGCGGCCCCGTCGTCTCGACGCGGGCGATTGAAAAGCGGTCCGCATACCGATGCGCTCTCATCGTCGACGAGTGGTCGAGACGCATCAAGTTGGTCCACGGTTCGAGCCGCACCCCGCCCATGGACGTCACACCTGCGCCAAGCCACCGTCCGCCAAGAGCTCGGTCCCCGTGATGTAGCTGCTGTCGTCGGACGCGAGGAAGGAGATGGCGCTGGCGACGTCGTCGGGCCGACCGACCCGCCCGAGCGGGACACGGTCGCGGTACAGACTCGCAAGGCCGTCGCGCGGGGCACCTTCGGCGACGCCCGCGTTTGCGAAGAGGATGTCGACGCGTCCCTTGGCGTTCTTCACGTTCGCAAAGATTCTCTCGAGGTCGGCGAGCTTCGACACGTCGCCCTGGAGAGCGCTCACATTGCGACCTATCTCCGCGACCGCGGCGTCGAGCTCGGCCTTGCGACGCCCCGTGATGAAGACGTAGGCGCCATCCGCGACGAGGCGCTTCGCCGCCGCGAGCCCGATGCCGCTGTTTCCGCCCGTGACCACCGCGACCCTTCCATCAAGCTTGCCCATGGGAACCTTCCTTCCTGCTCGGCGATCCCGACGAAGCCTCCGTTCACTCACACCCCCTCGAGGATAGTTGCAATGCCCTGGCCCCCGCCAATGCACATCGCGACGAGCGCGGTCTCTTTGTCTCGCCGCTCTAGCTCGTCGAGCGCGGTCCCGAGGAGCATCGCTCCCGTCGCGCCGAGCGGGTGGCCCAGCGCGATCGCCCCGCCGTTCACGTTCACGCGCTCCGGATCGATATCGAGCCCGCGGATCGCCTGGAGCACGACGGCCGCGAAGGCTTCGTTGATCTCCCAGAGATCGATGTCGCGGGCCTCCATGCCGGCGAGGCGCAGCGCCTTCTCGCTGACGGGCGCGGGCGCCGTGAGCATGATCAGCGGCTCGCTCCCGAGCGTCGTCACCGTCCGGATGCGGGCGCGCGGACGGGCGCCCGTCTCCCGCACGTAGCGCTCCGATGCCACCACGACCGCCGCGGCGCCGTCCGCAAGCCCGCTCGAGTTGCCCGCGGTGTGCACGTGGCGGAGCGGCTTGGCCTGGGGGTAGGCGTGCTCGGCGATGCCATCGAGCGTTTCGCCGTTCGCCCCGACGGGCGTCGCCCCGAGCGCGGCGAAGGACGCGGCGAGCGCCGCGAGCCCTGCGAGCGTCGTGTCGGGTCGGACGCTCTCGTCGCGCTCGAGCACGATCGCTCCGCTCCACGGATCTTCGACCGGAACGAGCGACTTCGCGAAGCGACCCTCCTCGACTGCGCGCGCGGCGAGCCTCTGGGAGCGGAGCGCGAACTCGTCGACGTCGCTCCGCGAGAAGCCCTCGAGCGTGGCGATGAGGTCGGCGCTGATCCCCTGCGGTACCTGGTAGACGCGATCCCGCAGGCGCACGTTGCCGCCGTCCTGCCCGCCGCCGTCGGACCCCATCGGAACGCGCGACATGCTCTCGACTCCCCCGGCCACCGCGAGGTCCATCGCGCCGGAGGCGACAGCAATGGCCGCGAAGTTCACCGCCTGGCCCCCGAGCCGCAGAAGCGGTTCACGGTCGTTGCGCTGACCTCGTTGGGCCAGCCGGCGCCGAGCACGGCATTGCGGGCGATGTTTGCCCCCTGCTCGTCGGCCTGCGAAACGCAGCCCGCGATGACGTCTCCGACGCGCACCGGATCGAAGCCGCTGCGCCGTGCGAGGGCGACGAGGAGCTGCGCGAACAGCTCCTGCGGATGAATGGCCGAGAGCGCCCCCTTGCCGGCTTTGCCCCGCCCGCGAGGCGTCCGAACCGCGTCGATCACATAGCTCGTCAACATGGCTTCCTCCGTCGTTCGACCCCTTGATCTGTCCTCGACGCTCACCGCCCCTGCGCCTCTTGGCCCCGCAGGACCATGCAACTGCTGAACACCTTGGCGACGAGGCTCCCCGCATCGTCCTCGACGTCACACTCGATGAGCCCCAGGCTCCGCGTCCGTTTGACGAGGCGCGCCGTCGCTCGCAGGCGTGACTTCCAGATGGGCTTGAAGTACTTCGCCGTGATGTCGAGCGTCGTGAACGACTCGTCGTCTTCGAGCGACGTCGCCATCGCGGTACCCATGGCCGCGTCGGAGAGGTCACAGACGATCCCACCGTGGAGCGTCCCCATCGGGTTGGCGTGCTCCGGGCCGGCGTTCATCTCGAACACCGAGCGCCCGAGCTCGATCCCGACGATGGTGAACCCCACCAGCTTCGCGACGGGCGGCGCCGGAACCTCGCCGCGGATCATCTGCTCGAGCTGCCGAAGGTGACCGGTGGTCTTCGGGGGACGAATGGGGTCGCTCATGGGTCGCGCCTTTCCTCGCGCACGGCCATCCGGCCGAGCGCGCGACATGCCTTCAGAACGTCGTCGGACAGATCGGTCCCCCGGAGCGCGCGCGAGAGACTGAGACCGCCGTACATCAGCGCGACGAGGCCCAGCGCAACGTAGCGCCGGGGGATGCCGCTCCCGGACACCGGGAGGTGCACAGCGAGCTCCGAGGCGAACGCGTCGACCTGCCCCGCCAGCGCATCGCGATGCTCAGCGGCCGTGGTGCCGACCTCTCCGACCACAGCCGGTAGCGGGCAGCCTTGTTCGATGTCGTCCCGGTGAGCGGGTGACAGGTAGCGCTTGAGCACAACCTCGGCGCGGTCCGCGGGGGGCTTCTCGTCGAGGCGCGCGAAGAGGCGGCCGCGCATCTCGGTCGCCGTGCGGCGGAGCACCTCGTCGACGAGCGCCTCCTTCGAACCAAAGTGCGCGTAGAACCCGCCCACCGTGAGCCCGGCCCCCTTCATCACGTCCGCCACCCGCGCACCCGAGATGCCCCTTTCGCGGAGCAGCCGCGCCGCGGACTCCAGGATCGTCGCGTGCGACCGCTCCTTCTGCTCTTCCTTCGCGGTCATGGTTTCCTCCGACGCGTCCTCTTCACAAATATTATGTACGTAATATGACAAATATACGGCGCCCGTCAACCCCGCCCGGACGCGCGATGATTTCTCCACAGGGATGGCCGACGCGAAGGCGGGCACCGACCCCTTCTCGCCCTTGCCTCCCCCCAAACTGCACGCGAAGCGACCATTTCGCCGCGACAGTTGTTAAGCTTCAAGCACGAATGAGTTCACGCAGACCCGCCGCCGGCCGATCGACGCGCCTGAACATCGTTGAGCAGTCCCTCAACGACAGCCTCGAGCGATTGCGAGAGCTGCCGGCGGGGCCGCGCGTGCGAGAGCTTCGGGCACGGGTTGAAGGTTACCAGCGCACCCACCGAGCTTGGTCGCTGCGTCCGCCCACAGCGGAACAGCGCGCTGCCCTTGTGAAGCTCGTACTCGAGCTCAACGTAGACGTGATGGCCCTGGCGCGCGGCAACAAGAAGGACGGATGAACTGCCGTTCCCGTCCCCCTCCTCCCGTGCCAGACTGCGCGGCATGACCTCGTTTGCCCACTTGCCGGAGACGATCCGCCTCGGGGATCTGGAAGTGTTCCGCCTCGGCTTCGGCGCCATGCAGCTGCCAGGGCCCATGGTCTACGGGCCGCCCCGCGATCCCGCGGCGGCGCGCGCCGTCCTGCGCCGCGTGATGGACCTGGGCATCAACCTCGTCGACACGTCCTGGTACTACGGCCCGCACGTCTCGAATGAGCTCATCAAGGAGGTCCTGCACCCGTACAAGGCGGGGCTCGTCCTCGCGACCAAGCTCGGCGGGCGACGGACGGAGGACAAGGGCTGGGCCTCGTACCTGCGGCCCGAGGAGCTCCGCAAGGGCTGCGAAGAGGACCTGCGCACCCTCGGGCGCGACCACCTGGATATCGTGCACCTGCGGTGGATCCCGCACGGCGCGGCCGTCACGTTCGGCGAGGCGGTGGATGCCATGATCGCGCTCAAGAGCGAAGGCAAGATCCGCCACCTGGGTCTGAGCAACGTGACGCTCGCGCAGATCCAGGAGGCGCTCCGCAAGACGCCGATCGTCACTGTCGAGAACCTGTACAACGCGGCGGCGAGCGGCGAGAAGCTGGGTCAGAGCTTCCTCGGGAACACCGCGGGGCAAGAGGAGATCGTCGCGTTCTGCACCGAGCACGGGATCGCCTACCTGCCGTACTTCCCGCTGAACGTCCCGGGGCCAAGCCCCGTCGAGCGTCCGGTCATCAGGAAGATCGCCGCCGCACGCGGCGTGTCCGAGACGCAGGTCGCGATCGCGTGGCTGCTCGCTCGCTCGCCCGTGATGCTGCCCATCCCCGGCACCAGCACCGTGACGCACCTGGAAGACAACTGGGCGGCACGCAAGATCGCGCTGACCCGCGACGAGATCGGCGCTATCACCGAAGCGCGCAGGCCGTAGCGCTTCGGCGAGGCCCTCGATGGGCCGGGTCGTGGCGATGCCGACCTTCAGAGGCAAATGTTGTGAAGCGGCATTCCGCAAACGTGGTTTACGGCCTGGTTAGTGCAGTCCATGCATTTCTGGCCGTACTGACCGCATACAGTGGTGGTCGTCCCCGGCTGACAGGCGCCGGTGCTGTCGCAGCAGCCGCTATTGCACGACGCCTGACCGCATGGCTGCCCGCCGCTTGTTGAACCTCCCCCGGAGGAGCCTCCCGACGAGGACCCGCTGGCGCAGAAGCCACCCTGGCACGTCTGGTTGTTGGTCGTGCAGTTGAAGCACGACTGAGCCGCGCTTCCGCACTGGGTGTCGCTGCTCCCGGCCTGGCAGTTGTTGTTCGAGTCGCAGCAGCCGCTGCACGGCGACGTGCACGGCCCGCTCCCGGAACCGCTGCTCCCCGAGTCGTCTCCGCCCGAGCTCCCTCCGCTCGACGAGCTGCTGCTCGAGCCGCCCGACGAGGACGGCGAGGCGCCACTGCTGCCGCTGGCCGAATTCCCGGAGTCGTCCCCGGCGACCCCACCCGAGCTCGCGCCAGGAGACCCGCCGCCGTCGAGAGCGGGGAAGCCCCCTCCCCCGGTGGCGCATCCCGCGAGCACGAACGAAAGACACACCTCACGAGACGGGATTCGCATGCGGACTCCTGCGAGCCGGCGCGCCGGGCGCCGCCCACACAATAGGAGGTAAGGATACGCCGCGCCACGCGGGGCCGCACGTCTCGTGCATCTCCTCATGGAGGTAGTGCTTCTAAGCGTGGATTTCGCTCCATCCGCGATGGCGTGACGGCGACGGACGCGAGTCCGAGCGCGCCGAGGGCTTGAAAGAAGCACTCGGCGTGTCCATGAGTTTCGTCAGCCATGAAAAAACCAACAGACACGCCGAGCACCTGGAAGGTGCGACGGCGGGCACGAGAAGGCAAGAGGGCGCAGGGCTGGGAGTTGCAGAAGCAAGGGCGTCGTATCCGCCGGCCTGACCCAAGCGCGATCCGCGTCGGCGCCAGCGACACGTCGCTCACGAATGTCGCTGGGCTGGTGGAGTTCGGCGCATGGGCGCGGGGGCTGGGTGTGGATCGCGAGCTGGCGGTTGCGTTCAGTCGGCTCAAGACCGGCCATGGCGTCGTCTACCCGATGGGCGCGCAGCTTCGGCTGCTGGTGGACGCGTTCATTGCGGGCGAAGGTCGGGTCTTGGGCTTGGAGTCACTGGCCGCCGACGCGCTCTTCGTCCACCTGGCCGGCGGCTGCATGCCCAGCGTCGATGTCTTCTACGACGACCTGGCACGCTTCGACGCGACCGCCCTCTCGCAGCTCGAAACGATGATGAGCGCGCACGGATTGGCACGAGCGAAGGCGGCTCGACTTCGCAGCGCGCATCTGGACGTCGATACCACAGTCGAATGCCTCTTCGGCTTGCAAGAGGGCGCGGTCCCGGGACCCAATCCGCACTACCACGCCCGCCCCAGCTACCACCCTATCCTGATGCGGGTGGCCGAAGTGGACGCCATCGTCGGCGCGAAACTGCGGCCCGGCGACACGGGCTTCGGCGACCAGGATGTGCCGACCGTGGTCGGCTGGATTCGCCGAGCACGCAGCGCTCTCGGCGCCGGGTGCGTGCTGCGCGTGCGTATCGACGCGGCCGGCGACTGCGCCGAGCTGATGGCTGCGGTCGAGCACGAGGGCGCGTTCTATCTGACCAAGGCCAAGATGACCGCCGACTTGATCGGCGCGCTGGCGACGCACACCCGGTGGCACACCGTCGACATCGATGCCTTCGGCGAGCCGACTCGACAGGTCGCCACGATCACGTTCAGGCGCGACGTGTGGAATAGGCACGAGCTGGGCGTCCGCGTGGTGGCCGTGCGTAGTCGCGACCGCGACACCGGCAAACAGATCTACCTCTGGGCCGATCAGGACTGGACGGTGCAGGCGTTTCTGACCAACGACTGGCTGGAACACGAAGACGACCTGGCTCGCGAATACAACGACCGCGCGGGCATCGAGCCGCTCATCGCGGAGCTGAAGGGGCCCTGGGCCATCGGCAAGGTGCCCACCGCCGGCTTCGATGCCAACCATGCCGCGCTGCTGCTCAAGCTGCTCGCCTTCAACCTGTTGCGTCGCTTCATCGACGACCGCTACGTCGCGCTGACTCGCTGGCGCACGGCTTGGATCCGGCGGGTGCTCATCACGCGCGCAGGCCGATTGCTGCGTGGACCCGGGCGCATGCGTGTGCTCCGTGCGCAGCCGGTGGCGATGTCCATGCGGTGCTGACCACGCACGCCAGCACGATTCGCTCGCGTGGGGGAAAGGGGGAGGTGTGCCTGCCGACTGGCTTCTCGATGCACACACGAGTACTCGCCCCTGTCATCCGACGGTGCCCACGTCCTCTCGCACGATCTTCGAGGGTGGAGCGAAATCCACGCTAAGTGGTCGCGTGAGAGGCATCGAGCTGCTCTCTCGCCGGACGATCTCTGACTGCCACGCGCTGCGGGCCCTCCTGCGCGAAGTCGATCGAAACGGCGCTCTCACTGCCGTCGGGGTTCAACGTCAGGTGCAGGTGCTTGTCCGGGCCGCCAGCTCGTTCTGGATGCGGGTAGCGGAACAGCCAGAAGTATCTCCACCCGAGATGCTCGCGTGCGTACTCGACGACCCACTGCGTGTCGGGCGATTTCGCGAAGCTGTCGCGCATGGCTCTGCAGACTTCGGTTCCCTCGAACGCATCCGTGAGGTTGTCTGGCACCTGCAGCGAGTAGGCGAGCGGCATGCCCTGGTCGCTACGCCCGCCGCGGCGCCCCGACAAGGGTGCGCGGGCCAGGTGGGACAACGCGACTGCGACGACTACATGCGGGCGCACGGCGTCGCACCGCAAGTCAGTAATGGTGGTACGCTCAACGTACGGTGGCCGGACTTGACCGCATGAAGCTCGTGCTGCCAGGACTCGCGGCGCTGGCGGTGGCAGCGAGCCTGTCGACGAGTTGCGGGGTTTCGGTCGGCGGCAGCGCCTTGTCTGCAAGCGACGGCGGCAACCACGACGGGACGATAACCTGCGGCGGCTCGGGCGAGCTCTGCTGCAACGGGAGCGCGTGCAACGCGGGGCTCATTTGCAGCTCGGGAACGTGTGCCGCTCTTGCTCCGGAAGACGCCACGGTGGAATCGGCGGGGGAGGACGAAGCGGGGAACACGGCATCTGGCCTCGACGCGGGCGACGACACGCTCTCCAGTCCCGAAATGGGCCAGGACTCCAGCGGGATGGCCGACGCCGCGGATGACACGAGCGGCACAGGCAATGCGGACACCGGCACGGAGGGTGGCTCGACCGAGGGCGGGCCAATCGACGGCAGCATGATCGAAGATGCGAGCGACGCGGGCCGAATGGATGCTTCCGAGGCGGGTGGCGGCGACGCCGGCGGCGAAGGCGGGTCGCCCGTGTGCCTCGTGCCCGAGGGAGGGGCGCCTTGCAGCCCAGGTAAGGTGTCTTGCGGCAGCACCACGTGCGACACGGCCACGGACTACTGCTGTGCGGGCACCAACGGCGCTGGGACGTGCGAGCCGCTCAACGGGGGAACGTGCGCCTCGGGGGTCAAAGTCGAGTGCGACGAGACGGCGGACTGCGCCAGCGGGGACGTCTGCTGCCAGCAGGACGCATACGGTCCGCACTCGGCCACCTGCGAGGCGTCCTGCCCGACGGGCTACTTTCAGGTCTGCCGCAGCAACGCCGAATGCACGCCTCAAACGTGCATCGTTCAGTTGTGCTCGCCCTCGGCGGGGACGCCACAGACGGTCACCCTGGAGGGCTGCCCGTATTCCGACCTCGGCGGCGCACCGGGGCCGCTGCCCCTCTGCACTGCAAAATAGAGGGTATCGGGCAACGCGGGCACCATGAACACACGAACGCTTCTGTCGATCGGTCTGGCTGTGGGGTTCATCGCGGCGGCCTGCGGTGGGTCGCCCAACGGAGGCGGATTCCCGCCGGGCGACTATGACGGGGGCTCCACCGGCGACGATGGCCCCACGGACGAGGGTGGTTCGACCGGCGACGACAGCCCGATGGGGGACGACGTCATGACGGGCAACGACGATTCGGGCTCGGGCGGCGGCTCGGTCGACAGCGGAGGCTGCAACGCATCGACGTGTGCGGCGTGCGTCTCCGGCACCCCTTGCTGCACTTCGGCCGGGGCGTGCGCGTGTACCTTTTTGGGGGTTTGCCTGTAGCCCGGCCCACGAGGCGAGTCCCCGCCTGCTAGCGGGCCCGCTGCATCAAACGAGTCGACCACCTTCGACTCGACAACGGCGCGAAGCCCGGGCCGGCACGAACGATGTTGGGAACGAAGCCAGAGCGTCCCTTCGTCCGAGTAACTATCTGAAAACGGCCGTGTTCCTCGCCGAGAGTCTGGCCTCAAGTGACAAGGAATTGTCCCTCCGAGATCGCCGGCGCCAGCCACCTTACGTGTGCAGACCGCGACTGCCGCCGGACTCTTCGAAGGAGACCCCATGTCATCGACTGAACAGCGTCCGTTGAACCTCGCCCGCCTCGCACTTGCACTGGTACCCGTCGCCGGCGCCACCCTCCTTTCGGTGGGCTTGCTCGCCGCGCCGGGGCTCGTCGGCTGCGGTCCCAAGCCGACCAGCGGCTTCGACGACGACGGTGTCACGGGCTCCGACGGGGGCGATGACTCGTCGAGCAGCGTGTCGTTGCCCGGCAATGACAACCCGACCGGGTTGAACCTGAGCGAAGACGGCGGCGCGAGCGCGTCGAACGATAGCCGCTGCAAGGGCGGCTTCTACGAGGGGTCGTTCGGCGGGCTCTACTCGTCGCACCTCACCCTCGTCGGGATCAACATCCCCGTGGTGGGCGATGTGCAGTTGACCCTTGAGCAGCAGGGAAGCGGCCAGGAGACGTGCATGCTCGAGGGCGAGGCGACGAAGTGCAGCGACGTCTTCTCGGTCCAGAACGGCGTGATCAAGGGAACGGCCGACGGGCTCTTCCCCTATTATTGCAGTTTGACGGGCACGCTCGGCTGCAAAGAACAAAAGCTGGTCAATGGCTGGATCGACTGCACCTACTGCGTCGGACCGCTCAATGACGGCGGGATGTCGTGCGCGATTCTCGGGAGCGGCAACGGCGGCGCCGAGGGGGGTGCGACCGGCACCGGCGGCCAGTTCGCTGGGCCCCTGACCGCCGACTACTTCTACACGAGCACCGGCGGCGACGGCGGCGCCGGCGCCATCGACGGCGGCGGCAGCGGCCCCCCGGCGTTCGGTACCGTTCCCCCGCCCCTCGGGGCCAACCCGAGCGATTACGACCCGGGCGCATGGAACGGCGCCGAGTCGCTCGCGGGGTATTCGGGAAGCGGTCCCTTGCCCGACGGCGGCACGCTCGGCGACTACCTGTCCGACGCGGGTTACGGCAGGATCGGCGCGATGAACGACTTCGGCGGCTATGGGTGGTGGTACGCGACGTACCAGCATCCATAGGGGGAACGAGGTTTACTTCCCGCGTCGGGCAGGATGGCGCCGCCTCCCGCCTCGTAGCAGAACTGGGTCGAGACGTCGCAGGAGTACGGCCCGCACGCCAAGCTACCGGCGTCGCCTCCGCCGCCGCTGCTCGAACCAGAGCTGCCGTCCGAACCGCCGCTGCTCGACGAGCCTCGCACTACGAGAAGTACTCGCGCGGGACCGCGTCCACATCGTGGGCATAGCCCATGATTGGCTGGTCTGCGTACTTGCGAACCACCCGCTCGAGGATTCTCTCGGCCAGCGCGTGGTCCACCAGCATCTCCAGACGCATGTTCGGTGCGTCCGTGAGGCCGGCCAAGCGCGTGCTCGAGCGCGCCATCCGAAAGCGCTTGTCCTTTGCATTCGAGACGACCCTCGGCGGCGAAACGATGACGCGCCTGCTCGAGCAGGCGCTCTCTGCGGGCCTCGAAGTGATGGTTCGGTACGCTGGGTTGTCGAGCCCCGAGCTGCACATCGCTCGCGTTCGCTCCCGGGTGAGACGCGGGGGCCATGACATCCCGGAAACGGACATTCGCCGGCGCTACACGCCGAGCCTGCAAAACCTCCTGCGATTGCTCCCACGGTTGACGGAGCTCCGCGTCTTCGACAACAGCGAGGACGGCGACCCGGAGGCAGGCAAGGCCCCTCGGCCACGGCTTCTGCTGCACATGAAGGCCGGCCGCGTCGTCGCGCCCAGTCGCGCCAAGATCGCCGCCACGCCCGACTGGGCGAAGCCAATCCTCACCGTGGCGCTCAAGGCTCGACCAGCTGTCCTCGCTACTTCCCCCCTCCGCCGCACGATCGCTCGGAGTTCTCGTCGGAACAAGCTTTGATGATCGGCTTCGAATCCTGTCGTGGCTGGAAACGCATCGCACGTCCGAGCTAGAAGCCGCTCATCATCGACGCGCCCGGGGGGATCTTGCTTTGGCACGCCCAGTCCGGACCTTGGCAGAGTTTGGCGCTGGTCCCCCCCCAGAAGTAACTCATCCCGCCCGTGTCCCCGTAAACCCACAACCGCAGCCACGCCATGGCGGGCGCGTACTCGGGGTCGGTGGGGCTGACCACGATGATGTGCCCGAGGTCGCTGGGATCACCGGCGTCCTGCAGCGTGGCGTAGAACGTCTGGGCCGGGGATGCGTTGTACACCGGCGTGACGAACGTAGCGGGCACCACGAAGGTGTCCGTCGTGCTCGTGAAGAGGAGCAGTGGAGCCTTGAGGCCGGTGGGAGTGCCGCCCGCCGGGTGAAAGGCAACGGTCGTGACGATGTTCGCGTTGACGCTGGGGTCCGAGCCCGTGCTCACGGCTCCGGCCCCGCCCAGGGAATACCCGATCGATACCAAGCACGAAGTGTCCAGCTTGCCTTCGTACTGACCAGACGCCGTATTCTGCTGAACCATCCACTCGAGCCCGCCTGCCATGTCGGATTCGGCCACCGTGCTGCTGTTGCTGGCGACGATGACGAACCCATGCGAAGCAATCAGATTCAGGAGAGTCGGGTAGGTAGCCGGCGTCGTCGTGATCCCGTTGCCCCAGGTTGCAACCGGATGCTTGAAGCCGTTCGCGCCGAGGGTCGTCGGCTGGACAACGGTGTACCCTCCGTCGGGGCCGGTGTTGTCGATCGTCATCCCGGTGTAAGGGCCACTCTGCGTGTAGTCACTCAACGACGGGAGCGTCTCTCCGCAGCCCTTGATCCCGTTGCCGCCGCCGCCCGTCCCCGAGCTGCCCCCGGACGTACCGGAAGCGACACCGCCTGACGAAGATCCGCTCGAGGTCCCGCCGTTGCCGCCACTGCTGCCGGTGCCGCTGCCGCTACTGTTGCCGCCGCCAGAACTGCCGCCCGAGCCGGCGTCTGAGACCCCAGCCCCACCGCTGGTCCCCTCGCCGGTACCCTGCCCGCCGTTCGAGATGCCCGGGCCTCCCGAGCCACCGCCGCTGCTGCTTGAACCGAAGCCGCCCCCTTGCGGCCCGCCGCTACCGCCGCAGCCGACGGCGATCCAACTTGCACTTATGCAGGTAGAAACGAGAATGGCAATCGAAAGCAATCGTTTCATCGGCAGCTCCTTTGGCAACGCAAAGGTTAGTGAGGGCCGAATGCGGGATCGTGTGCATCGCAGGACAAAATATGTCCTTCGAGCGCTCGATCCTTTGCCATCGTCCGAGGAGTCCGCGGTGTTTTAGGGCGCTTCATATTTTTACAGTGCGGCGGCTTCGACATCCCGGAGTGGCCGCATTGCACTGGCACATGGATGCAGGCTTTGACGCGCGGATCCGACGCGTACCAGGAGGGGGCTTGCTGGCGAGCTCTAGCGTCCGCCTCAGCCCTTGCGACCTCATGCGCGATTGCTCTCGCTTGCGGCGGGTTTCTCTACAAGCTGGGGTCCACCGAAGAGAGCTCGAGAGAGGGACCACGAACATGACAACCAAGAACATCAATTCCAAAATCGACACCGCCGCCAGCAGGGCCAAGGACCTCGTCGCGAAGGTTGGCGAGAAGGCCGCCGAGGCCGCCCGCAAGGCCAGCCACGTAGCCACCGGCGCCGAGGACAAGATTGAGACCGCGGCCGAAAAAAGCGAGCGCCGGCTACGCGAGACCGCGGAGAAGGCGAGCCAAGCCGTCCGGGACGCCGCCTCGAAAGTGGTTCATGCGGCGCACGAGACCGCTCAGGAAGTGGTCCACAAAGCAAAGGAGCTCGCGACGAAGGTCGAGCACCGTGGTGACGCACTGGCGAGCAAGGCACGCGACAAGCGAAACACGCCGTAGTCCGCGCCCGGGTCCCACGTTACCAAGGCAGGCGCTCCCCCTTCGCGTGCCAGAAGCCGCCCGACGTCTCCAGCGTGAGCGCGTCCACGCGCGCGAGGAGGTCACCCGCTGCATCCGCGGGCTCCGCATCGCCGCGGTGCCCACCGATCATGTCGGTCTTTACCATTCCCGGGTGGAGGATCGCGACGGCGACGCCTCGACTGCGCAGATCCACGGCGAGGGATTTCCCCGCCATGTTCAGCGCCGCCTTGCTCATACGGTAGCCGTACCCGCCGCCCGACGAATTGTCGTCGATCGAGCCCATGCGGCTGGTGATGAGCGCAACCTTCGCCCCAGGCATGAGCCGGTCACGCAGTGCGTCCGTCAAACGAAGCGGCGCGAGCGCGTTCACTTCGAACTGTTGGCGGATGCCCGCCACGTTCAGCTCACCCAGGCGGTCTCCCCACACGAGGATGCCGGCGTTGTTCACGAGCAGATCAATCGAGCGCGTTCCGACCGCGGCAACGAGTATCGCGATGCCTTGATCGGTCGAGACGTCGACGCCCTCGACGACCTCCGCGCCGGTCTTCGCGAGCTCGGGAGAAGATTTGCGACACGCCGCAAGCACTGTGTGGCCGCGGTGTTGGAGCGCGGCGGACAAAGCCAGTCCGATGCCTCTGTTGGCGCCAGTCACGACGGAGAATGACATGGCCGATGCATAGATCCGCCGCCGGGCCTCGTCACGGCCGATTTGTTTCCGCCTCACCGCGTGCGGCCGACGGAGAGCCGCGCGACGAGGCGTGCACGCTGAGCTCAAGTGATATGTTTCGAGCCGTGGCCGTGCCGACTCTCACCGTGCGCCTCGCCTCCGACGATGCCCGTGCGTTCGCGCTCGAGGTGCGCGTAGGCGACGACGGCACGGCAACGACGCACGCGGTCACACTCGCGCGCGACTTGCTTGTTCGCCTCGCGCCCGGCGAGTCCCCGGAAGCCTTTGTACGACGCTGCTTCGCGTTCCTGCTCGAACGCGAACCGAAGGAGTCCATCCTGAAGCGCTTCGACGTGGCTGTGATCGGGCACTACTTCCCAGAGTTCGAGAGCAGGATGGCGAATCCGTAGGATTGCCGCGATGGGCGCGACGTGCTGCTAGGCCATCTTCGCCAGTTCGTCGGCGAGGTTCTGTAGAAGGGCGCCCCAACCCTCCTCGCGCCGTTGCGGCCCATCCGCGCCTTCGAAGAATGCTGCCTGCTCCGTGAAGGTGAGACGCGTACCGTCTCCCGACGGAACCAGTTCCACTGTAGCAAGCGACGCGGAGATGCGCTTCCCACCGACCGTCATCGTGTATGCAAAGACGATGCGGCGGTCCGGCACGATGTCCTGATAGGTCGTGTCATTGGAGATCGCGGTTCCGGCCGAGGGCGCCCCGTCGGGGCCACCTTTGAAGCGGAAGCGACTCTGCTCGCGGCCACCAACCCGAAAGTCGGTCGTAAACTCATCGACCTCCGACCCCTTTCCCTCGAGAAACCAGCGGCGTTTGGTCGCCTTGTCCGCGAAGGCGGCGAAGACGCGCGTGGGGGACGCGGCGTAGTTGCGCTTGATGGCGAAGGTGCTGTGAACGACAGGTTGCTCGGTCATGGTTTTCTTCTCTTTGCTTGCCTGGTGGGGGATGGCTTCTGCTCGTCTTCGTCCTCGGCGAGGACATCGGCCAGGAGGTCGAGCCGACGCTCCCAAAGTGC
Source organism: uncultured delta proteobacterium (assembly GCA_963847465.1). Taxonomy (GTDB): domain Bacteria; phylum Myxococcota_A; class Polyangia; order Polyangiales; family Polyangiaceae; genus Palsa-1150. The sequence goes on from CAWKAF010000062.1 coordinate 714,483, forward strand.
TCGGCGCTCGGCGATCCACTTCTCGGCCAACTTCAGCCCCCGCGCCTCGATACGGCACGTCCTCACTCGACCGACCTTCTCGCTCCGGATGACGCCACTCTGTTCCAGTGTCTGAAGATGCTGAACGATCGCCGCCAACGTCATGTCGAACGGCTGCGCCAGGTCGCTGACCGAAATCGGTCCGACGCTCAGCCGCTCCACGATCGCTCGACGGGTAGGCTCCGCGAGTGCGTGGAAGACGCGATCCAGCGTTCGTGCGCCTCGACGACGAGAATATCCGCGCCAACTTGGGCGGCAATGCGCGTGAGCTGGTCCGCAGCGCGACCGACGGGAGTGTGCATGATCACACGGGTCCGCGAGTCGAGCACGAGCGAATTGGAGAGGCGCTCGAGGACCGATTGCGCGTGCTCGACCTCGTAGACGGCCCCGGCATCCTTCGCATCGCTCGGACGGACAACGCGCAGAAGCGGTGGCTCGGGAGAGACGACGTGCACGACGTGAACCTCGGCTTCATCGATCGGCCGGAGGAGAGCGCGGGTCTGCGTGAGCAGATGTTCGCTGACGTTGCTCATGTCGACTCCAACGACGAGAACGATACGGCTGGGCTGCTGCCTTTGGGAATATGCGCTCATGGGAGTCCTCCTGGCGTAAGTCTCGGACTCACCCAAAGCATGGATCGTGCCCATCGGGATCGTGCGGTTCTGCAGGCTTGATCGGTACCGACGCGAGAGCTGAGCCGTCCTCGTTCGCATCGCGCGCTCAATTTCCGATCCCGCGAAACCCCCGTGTCGAAAGCGACTGCCGCATTTCTGGGGCGAAACGTGTTGAGACAAGTCGGCCCGGGCGTTGCCCAGCTGTTCGCCGTCATGCTGAGAGGTCCTTCTGTCGCTTTACCCCGAGGCGTCGTGATGGAAGAGGCAGCCGACGCCTCTCGCCGTGCAGTTCGCGTGTTCCTCGCGATGGAGCCAGACAAGCTCTCGTTGTCGGCCTGGCTCGTGGGCCCCTACCGCGAAGCCACGTGCTTCGGTCCGCGCCGCTTCCGCCAGACGGACCCCCATGCACCGTCGGGTCAGCATCACACCACCGCGAACAACATCGAAGACCTCGTCACGATGTCGAGGACCGTCGTCATCGCTGCGCTCGAGGCCGCTCAGCATGGCATCGACGCTCTCCTCGAGCTGCTTCCACCGGTCGTGCAGGTCGAGCCCGCGCACGACGCGAACGGAAACCATGGCTTCATCCCCATCGACCTAGCGCGGATGCGCCTGGTCAATCGCGTCCTGGCCCTGCTCGTCGCCGACTACCTCACCAGGCCCGACGACTTTCAGCCCAATCGTTCACCCGTCTCGGGCCCCCAATCGACCAAGCCCTGGATGGACTTGGACTTGCGCGGCGACGGCCACGGGTTGAGGTGTGGCGAGCCCACGACAAGGACGAGCACATGACCCTCGATACCCCCGCCGCCGACGCGATGTACGCCCAGGTCGTGGCGAGCCTCGCCGACATGGACCCGGCAGGGATCGGCGCCAGGGTCCACGCGCAGCTCACTCGACTCGACGAACGCAAGACCTTCGAGGTGACCGCCAAGGACGCATCGCGGGCTGACCTGGTCCAACTGGCCGCGAGGACCATCGTCCGTGCTCGCCTCTCGACCCGCCTGCCGTCCATAGTCATTTCTTCAATAGCTCCCGCCGAGTCCTGGAATGCGCCTCCCAAGGTCGGCACTCGCGATCGCTGAAGTCGCAGCGATCGTAAACGGGTCGAGCAGGTCCTGCACATGGCGAAGACCACCTCAACGCGCTGATCATGGCAGCCATGCGCACGAGGACTACGGCCTTGACCAGGGCGCGCGGCGGTCGCAACCCCGAGTGGCCACGTTTCACCTTGGGAAGGTTGCAGTTTTGAGTGTGCCCCTGCACGACAGCGCTGCCGTGTACACGCTGTACTCAAGAGGTCGCCTGCGGAGAGCATCCAGCGATCGCAATGTAGGAACTCGTGGGCTAGTGTCGCCGACATGGCATCGGCGATCCGGCCGCAAGCTGCGTTCTACGAGACGATGCCGGCTCGCTACCGCGAGCTCTTCCGTGGGCCCACCGTCCACGAGCACGCGGCGATTGTGGCTCATCGGGGGTCTTCGCCCGCTCACGCGGAGATCTGGCGGCGGTTGCCCCAGGGAGGAGCCATCGCCTGCATCGTTGCCGAAGACCGGCCGGGCCTCCTCTCGTATCTCGATACGGCGCTCACGGCGCGGTCAATCGACGTCGTGTCGGCTCAAGTCTTCGGGCGCGTCAGTCCGACGGGCGCCGAGGTGGTCGACTTTTTCTGGTTAAGGCGAGACGAAGAGCTCGGTTCGGCCCTGGTGGAGTCAGACCTGGGGCGCGTCGCCGATTTCCTTGGCGGTCTGATGACGGGCGACTTGCGGATCGACGGGCGACCGCTCGGCACGCGCACGGTGGCCGCGCCGGAATCGGCGACGCTCGTGGGCTTTGAGGACGCGACCGACAGGGGTCTCTCCACGCTCTGCCTGGAGACGGTCGAGCGCCCCGGGCTCTTCCGCGCGGTGACGACGGCGCTCCTGGACGCCAAGGTACGCATCATCCGCTCGAAGCGCGCGCCCGGGCCGGGGTCGAGCGTCATCCATCGGTTTGCCATCGCCGAGCGCAACGGGCGGACGCCCGACCAGCAGCGCCGGGGGATCTTGCAGACGGAGGTCTTGCGGGTCGTCGAGTCCGTCGCGCGAATTGGCGGAGCGGCCAAATCGGACGACCCGAACTCGGTCGAGGGCCGCTAAGAATGACGCAGGCTCTCACGCGCGGAAGGTAGTCAGGACGGGTCTCCCCCACACGTGCGCGCGACTTCTTCCTTCGCAGACGCGTCATCTTCGGTGGCGGGCGCGGTCGCGAAGCTCGCTCGCTCGTGAGCGAAGCTCGATGACGCCCAAGCGAAGCTCGTCACCGTGCGCGCGAGCCTCGCTGGGCCGTGCGTGAAGTTCCCTCGGGGGCCCGCTACGCTGGCGGGCCCGATTGCTTTCTTCGATGGCCGGTCATTTTCGCTCGTGCGCACGACCTCTTCCTTCGCGGACGAGTCATCTTCGATAGCCGGCCCGATCGCGAAGCTCGCTCGCTCGTGAGCGAAGCTCGATGACGCCCGAGCGAAGCTCGTCACCGTGCGCGCGAGCCTCGCTGGGCCGTGCGCGAGGTTCCCTCGGGGGCCCGCTACGCTGGCGGGCCCGATTGCTTTCTTCGATGGCCGGTCATTTTCGCTCGTGCGCGCGACCTCTTCCTTCGCGGACGCGTCATCTTCGATAGCGGGCGCGATCGCGAAGCTCGCTCGCTCGTGAGCGAAGGTCGATGACGCCCGAGCGAAGCTCGTCACCGTGCGCGCGAGCCTCCCTGGGCCGTGCGCGAGGTTCGTTCGGGGGCCCGCTACGCTGGCGGGCCCGATTGCTTTCTTCGATGGCCGGTCATTTTCGCTCGTGCGCGCGACCTCTTCCTTCGCGGACGCGTCATCTTCGATAGCGGGCGCGATCGCGAAGCTCGCTCGCTCGTGAGCGAAGGTCGATGACGCCCGAGCGAAGCTCGTCACCGTGCGCGCGAGCCTCCCTGGGCCGTGCGCGAGGTTCCCTCGGGGGCCCGCTACGCTGGCGGGCCCGATCGCTTTCTTCGATGGTCGGTCATCTTCGCTCGTGCGCGCGACTTCTTCCTTCGCGGCCGAGTCATCTTCGATGGCGGGCGCGATCGCGAAGCTCGCTCGCCCGTGAGCGAAGCTCGATGACGCCCGAGCGAAGCTCGTCACCGTGCGCGCGAGCCTCCCTGGGCCGTGCGCGAGGTTCCCTCGGGGGCCCGCTACGCCGTGATCTTTCTGGGAACGCCACAGGGATCCGGTGCGTGTGGCCACAGACGTGGCCACCGGACGAAAAAAGCGGGCCCTCACCGAAGCGAAATCCCGCTTGATTTCGTCTGGTTGCGCGGGCCGGATTACTTTGGCCCTACAAGACGTGTTCCGAAGACCTGGATTACGGAGCTTTCCTCCGGAGGTGTCCCTCGCTACAGAGCCAACCATCCGGCGAGCGCGTCTCGCCATCGCAGGTCGACTCGCGCACGCTCGCGACATCGAGGTCGACTTGTCGCAGATCGGCGCCCGCCAGCGCGGCCTCATCGAGCGACGCGTCGCTCACATCGGCGCCAACAAGGCGCGTGTGGGTCAGGTTCGCGCGCGACAGGTTCGCGCCGCGCAGATCCGCCCTGTCCAAGTTCAGCCCCGAGAGATCGGCATCGACCAGGAACAAGCCCCGGAAGTCGCGCCCCAGGCGCACGATCTCCTCGATCCCCATGCGCCTCGATGTCGCGTCTCCGCGCAGGTGCCGCCGCGCTGCCAGACGGTACGTGAACGCAAGCGGATCGAGGACCACGAGCGGCGTTGCGCATGCGAGTGCCAGGAGCAGCTGCACCGCTTGGCTCAGGCCCCGGCCCGCGTTGCGGGGGGGCCGCACGAGGGTGGTCGCGAGCGCCACCCCGGCGACGAGAGCGACGGCGAGCGCCTTGCGCAGGGTCGCGTTCGAGCCGCCCACGAGCGCCGAGGCGACGAAGGCGCTCGTGGCGGCGAGGAGCCCCACGACGCCCAGCGCACGCGGCAGGTGCCAGGCCGCAGGTCGCGTCGAGACCCACGCGCGAGTCGGAGGCTCCTCCTTTCGAACCCGGCGGCTCGGCCCAACGAGCGCGGGTATCGAGGTGATCGTGCGAGGAGCGGATTCCTCGGCTGGCAGAAGACCCAGGACGGCCTCGAGCGCGTTCCCCAGCTCGCCGGCCTGGGAGTAGCGCGCCGAAGGAAGACCGGCCGTGCAGCGCCGCACAATCTCGTCGAGCCCCGCGTTCGGCGGGTCCCCCTTCAAGGTGTCCTCCAGGATGCGCCCCAGGGAGTACACGTCGCTACCCGCGTTCGCAGGTTCGCCCTTCATGACATCGGGGGCGGCGAACGCCACGTAGAGCTGCGCGTCCCTTCCGAACTGTTTGGCAACGGCATGAACGGGAACCGACCCCGCTTCCGCAACGATCGGCTGCAGTTCGTCGTCGAGCAGTACATTGCCAGGGCACAGGCAGCCATGCACCATCCCCAGCTTGTGCAGCCCCTCGACCGTCCGAACCGTTCGAAGCACGAATTCCACCCGTCGTCTCGGCGGCCACCGAAGCGCCGAGAGATCGCGCGCGCTCCCGGCCGTCCACAGGTCCGTGAGGAATGCATCGCGCGACGGCGCGATCGCCCCCACCCGCAGCACGCCGGGCAAGCCATCGCCGGCTGCGTGAATGGCCTCGGCCATCGTTGAGAAGAGCGCACGCTGAGCCGTCGTGGCACCCTCCGCCACCGTAACCATGGCGAGCTCCTTCGTGTCGGGCGCAGCTGAGCGCACGCACCAGGTGCGGGAGAGCGGGCGCTCACGGACAAGCGGCCCGGGCTCGACGCCGAGCGCCTTCGCTGCGCTCGACACCCGGATGTCTTCGATCACCTTCGCGATCTGGGGACCGACGGCGAGCGATGAGACGAACTTGCCGGACCGGTTTGCGGGCATCGGGTCGCCTCGCCTGAAACCATACGTTGCGGAGCGGGTATCTACAAAGCGCGCCGGCCACGAGCGCCAGCACGGAGCGGGGGGTCTCATGCCCGTGTGTCGCGTTCTTCGTGTTCGAAATGCGATCTAGCCTCACCCGGCCTTCCGGGCCACGATGGCCCAGGTGCTCGAGGGCAAGTACACCCCGCCCTCGCGCAGGTGCGCCCGCATCAGCGTGCCGAGCCTCTCGCGGATCTCCGGCAGGCGGCGCTGCCCCTCCTCTCCGGCCTCGCGCACGATCTCGCCTGAGGGGCCGACGAGGACCTGGTAATCGATCGCCTCTTCGACCGTGCGCCCGACGCAGATGTCGGCGTCGAACCGCTCGACGGTCGAGAACCCCGCCGCCTCGAGCATGCGACGGTCGGTCTCCTCGTCCGCCCAGGAGAAGGGTCCGGGACCGCACGTCTGCGCCCCGTCGCCCGGCGGGGGCAGGTACTCGAGGGCGATCGCCTTGGCGGCCCCCCAGGCCGGGTTGTCCGCGAGGCGCCGCCACACGATGAGGCAAGCCTTCCCGCCGGGCCTGAGCGCGCGGTGGGCGTTGCGCAGCGCGCGCACCGCGCTCTCGAAGAACATCACGCCGAAGCGCGCAAAGGCGACGTCGTGGTAGGCCCCGCATCTTTCCGGCAAGCACCTCGAGACGGTTGGCCGGCGGTACGCGAAGGTCCTCGAGGCGCGCGGCGGCGTCGAGCTGCGCGAGTTTACGTAAGGCTGCCCTCATGACGTCCGTTGGAACCCGTCGCGACCGTGCCGTCGAATGGCCATAGAAAAGGTCGCTCTCTCCCGACATGGACGGGTCACGGTCCGGCACGAGGAGTCCAGGCTTTCGAACCCGTTTGCGCACCACGCGCGCAATGGAACGTTTCGGCGGCGGTGTTCGTTTGGACAGCCAGAACGTGGTGCAAGCGCCTCCCTATCTCACCGTCGTCCCCGGGGCCGAGGCGGTCGACGCCGAGGTCTGGTATCTGCAAGCGGTGCGGAACGAGGCTGCCACCCTGCCGCGCACGGCACTCGATCACGTCGACGCGCTCTACCGCGTCGCACGAAATCTGACGGGACGTGATGCCGACGCGGAGGATCTCGTGCAGGAGACCTACACGCGCGCGATCGCCGCGTGGGCGCACTTCACCCCGGGCACCAACCTACGCGCGTGGCTCTTCCGGATCCTGCGAAACGCGCACATCGACGCCTACCGGCGCGCGCGGACGAACCCTGACGTACGCGTCGACCTCCTCGACGCCGACGTCGCGCAGCCTCATGGCGCCAAACGCCGGCCGCAGGTGCCGGCGGATGATCGACTCGTCGTCCTTGCCGCTGCGCTTGCGCGGCGCGCGGTGCTCGACCCAGTAGTCGCAGAGGTCGCCGAAAGTCTTCTCCGGTGGCGTCGCGTTGCGGATCCCGCGGCGGACCTCCTCGACCTCAACGAGGCGGCGGAGGTCCCTCTGGGCCGTCTTGTACTCGTCGAAGACGGCGCTCTGCCGCTTACCGTGCTCGTCGAGCCAGCGGATGCGCCACTTGTCGCGGTGGGGGGTGGGCTTGGCCACGGGGGCCCTCGGTCTCCCCCGAGCAAGCGCCCCTTGTCTCCACAGCCCCGACGCGATCCGTTGCAGGACGCGCGGCGGTCGGAAGTCCGTTGGCCCCAAACTGGCCCCAGAACGAAAACCACGGGGCGGGGTCTTTACCCTAACCCCGCGCAATCACTCAGTTGCGCGGGCCGGATTTGAACCAGCGACCTTCGGGTTATGAGCCCGACGAGCTACCAGGCTGCTCCACCGCGCGGCCGTGGAGTACCCGATGGGGCGACTCAGGGCAAGCGACTTCCTCCGCCCCTGCTCCCGCGGTCCGCTTCGCCCATCGCGCCAGCTCCCCTCTTCCCGGTACCCGGAAACCGTCCGTTGTCACCGGGACGCCCTCGCGCGAACATGCCGCGCCCCCTGTGAACGCACCGCCGCGACCGCCCCCGCCGCCGCTCCCGCCTCGAGCCCGCGCGCAACCTCCCCCTCCCGCTCCGCCGATCGGTGCGCCCTTGCCCTCGGAAGAGGGCGTCATGTCGACACGGGCCAAGCTGTCGCTGACCGACGTGGCCCTGCAACTCCGCGACGAGCAGCTCCGGGCACGAATCGTCCACTACAAGGCCGAGCTCGAGACGAGCCCGGAGCTCGACGCCGTGACGGCGCAGGTCGTGGCCGAGCTGAAGGCCATGCAGATGGCCGCGGTGAGCGCGGGTGCCCCCTCCGCTCCCGCCGCACCGGAAGACCGGGGCCAAGTGGAAATCGAGCTCATCGGGAGCCTCAAGCGCGAGCTCAGCCGCCTGTTCAAGCTGAACACCCTCTCGAACATCATCTCGCGCAAGATCGCCGAGGCCAACAAGCGTTTTGCTCGCCTTTTCTTCGAGAGCGAGCTGTGCGAGCGCCTCCGCGGCACGGCCGGCGAGCAAAAGAAGATGCGATTCGCTTCCCAGGCGCTCTATCACGTGCTTTCGCGCAACGAGGCCTTCCTCGTGCGTCAGCTCGAATCGTTCGAGTACGCGTCGCTGGACGAGCTTTCGGACGCCAAGACGCGGCTGGAGGACATCACGAAGGAGCTACGCAATCAGTTCCTGAGCGGGACGACCCCGGAGCTCAACGCCCTCGTCAAGCACCTCACCGAGGTGCTCGTGAAGTTCTTCACGGTCGAGCTTCCCCCCGCCGTGGGCGACCTCGCCTGGGAGGTGGTCAAAGAGGGGCGCCTCGTCGATGCGGACGCGGGCGGGAGCAACCGCACCCCCGGAGGCTACAAGATCACCGCGGAGGCCTTTCCACGCTTTCGGACCACCTTCGAGCGCCGGTTCCTCCAGCGCGTCGTCTCGTACGTCGAAGACGGGATGCTCGACCGCGTACGCGGGAAGGAGACCGACTTTCGGGCGGAGACGCTGAGATTCGTGGCCGATCCGCGGATTTTCTCGGACGTGTGCGATCTCGTGTGCGAGGCCGTCTACGACTATCTCTACAACGACGGCTTCCTCAATCTGCCCGTCGACTGGCGCTCGCGCCTCGGCCGCGGGTGACGTTCAGATGCGACGGAATCGCGCGCGGCCTTCGGTGATCCACCAGTCGCGGTAGCGCTGCTGCGCGCGCTCGCGATCGCGCGGGGGCAGGTCCCCCGAATAGCCGAAGTACTCTTTGCTGACGGCGCGCAGCTCTTCTGCAGCGCCGCGCCGGATCTCGGACACCTCGTGCGCGAGGGCGTCGATGAGCCACTCCACGCGGTGCCTGCCCGCGTTCTGCTCCCACCACCTTAGCCACGGACGAGCGTCCGCGCCGAAGTCCTGGCGGGTGACCACGACCAGGGCCGCATGCGCCGCAGCGACCACCATCTCGTCGCCATCGCCGAGCGCATGCACCATTTCGGGCACCAGCGCCGGCTGCCGCAGCTCGGACATGGCGTGCATCGCCGCGCGGCGTTCGAGCGCGTCGACGGCGCGAGCAAGTCCCGTCACGGCCTCGCGCACCTCGCCCGGAAAGGACCGTGCGACGGCCACGAGCGCCAGCGCCGCCGACACGCGCGTCGCCGCGTCGATGTCCCGCAGGCGAAGCAAAAGGGGGGAGATCGCCTCGGGGTAAGGAAGCTCGCAGAGCACGTGCGTCGCCCAACCGCGCGCCTCGGGGTCGGCATCGTTGAGTCGCTCGAGGACGAACGGCAACGCTACCTTGCGTTCGCGCACGATGAGACGCAGGACCGGGCCACATTCGCTCGGCCGAGGAGGGCGTTCCATCGTCGCGATGCGCGCCCTCTCGATGGTCAGTGGCCCGGGGAAGCGACTCATCACGACCCGCATGGCCCGCTCGCCCTGGCGGATGAGCTCCCCTTCGGCTTCGTCGGATTGCTCCGCTATCACCCGGTCGACCATCGCGCCGAACTCGAGCTCCAGGTCGACGATGACTTTGGGGAGCTTGCCGCTGCCTTGCGGATACGAGAGAGGCGGCCGGTGGAGCGGGACGACCACGGCCGAGGAGACGGGCGGCTCCTGGTCCGGCTCCCACGCGAGCTCGTCGAACAGGCCGTCGGCAGGTTCCACGTCGGCGTCGGGTAGAACCTCGATCGCGGGGCCGACAGGCGGCGCGGCGATGAGGAACGCAGGGGACTCCGGCTCCTCGCGCGGGATGGGAGGACCGCTGATGGGGCGAACCACCGCGATGTTGGCGGACGGCGGAGGGACCGTGAGGGGCGCCGGCCTCCACGAAGCTCTGGCCGCTGTCGGGGGCACCGACGCCGCCGCGGGCGGCGCCACCGAGCGCTTGTCGCGCACCATCGACGCGTCCACGCGGCCCGTCGCGGCCGAGCGGCTCCCGGCGACGAAACCGTCCAGCTTGCGCCTAACGATGATGCGCTCGAATGCCTTGCCGATGGTGCCCGCGAACTGAGCGACCTGATCGATGGTCGTCCGATCGATGCCGAACTCGCCGCAGTCTCCGATGAGGAACGCCACGGCACGCGTCCGGACGACGAGCGGCACGACCGCGACCTCGACCTCCCGCGAGCGCTGCAAGTCCGCCAGCAGCACCGCGTCGAGCCCGTCGCCGGCGATCTTCACGATCACGGACGCTCGCTCGTCCCGTGCCCTCGAAAGGATGCTCGGCATGTCGAGCGGTACGCCGATGCCCAGCACCTTTGCGGGTGCCGCACCGACACCGAAGGCGTCCCGTCCCTCGGCGATGTCCCCATGCACGAGAAAGAGCGTCGAGTATTCGAAGAACTGCCGCGAAAAGTCGAAGAACAGATCGAGGAGGGTGTCCCGGTCGGTCGCCTCTTCAGCGGCCTGCCGCGCGGCCTCGACGGTCACCGGTCCCCGCCGCCGGTGCGCGGCACGAAGACTGGAGGACACCTTTCGTTGGAGCAGCCCCACGCGCGCTTCGCCCGCAGGTGGGGGGTCGGTGCCGGGGGCGGGGACCGGGTCGCGCTGCGAGGGAGGTGCCGCAGCCGGGAACCCGGCCGCGGTTACCCGATGGGGAGGCCCGGCCGCCATCGCCTTTCGCGGCACTTGCTGCGCGATCGTACCGAATGCGGGTGTGCCCGTGCCCCGGACGGTCGCTGGCGACGACGGGGCCGACAGCCGGACGATGAGCTTGTCGAGTCGCCGCTCGAGCGGCACGCCGTACGTATCCGCAATGGCCTGTCGCACGCGCACGGCCAGCGCCGCCCGCTGGTCGATGGGCATTCCGAGCACCAGGGCGAGCTGCGCCTCCTGCTGTCGCGAAAGGGGCCCCGCGACCGCCAGCACCAGCCGCCCCGCCGCAACCTCCAGCGGCACGACGGACCACTCGGTCGCCATCTCGCCGGGGACGAGGCCTCGCACGGCAGCCGTCGGCGCAGGAAGCTCGCCCGCGGGTGCCGCCGCGAGATTCATCGACTGCGCGAGGATGGCGGTGAGCCTCCCCTCGCTGACCGCCGCGACCTCGAGCAGGTTCGTGATGAGGTCGCCGCCATAGATGACCTGGTGCGCGAGGGCGTCCTCGACCTGGCGCATGGTCGCGACCTCGCGCTGCACGATGAGGGAGCTCAGGGACATGGGCCCGCGCGAATCTCCTCTCAGCGTACAGGGTCCCGGGGGCGCGCTCCAGAGTTCAGAGGGGATTCAGCGGTAGCTCTCCGCCAGGGCCCGCACGACGCCCGGCAGGGTGTATTCGGCAGCCGTCACGTCGACCCGGAGGCCGCGGGCAGAGGCCGTCGCCGTGGTGACCGGCCCGATGCTGGCGATTCGCGAGCGCGCCAGAAGGTCCGGAGCGCGCGCGCCCAGGGCGTCGCAGAGGCTGTCGACGGTGCTGCTCGAGGTGAAGAGGACGGCGTCGAGGCGGCCGAGGGAGAGCTCGTTCGCGAGGCCTGAGAGGGCTTCCCCATCGGCGGGGTGCGTCTCGTAGGCCGGGACGATGTCGACCCGACAGCCCACAGCGCGAAGGGCGTCGGGGAGGGCATCTCGAGCCCGCGCGGCCCTCGCGACAAGCACCCGGGGAGGCGAGCCCGCGGAGCCGATGGCCACGATCATCTCGTCAGCGAGCCCCTCGCCGCGAAACTCCCGGGCGACGGCGTCGGCGCGCAACCCGTGCGATTCGAGAGCCCGGACCGTGGCGGGTCCAATCGCCGCGATGCGCGCGGATCCGAACGCTCGAGCGTCGTGCCCCGAGAGGGCGAGAGCCCGCCAGGTGTGCTCGACGCCGTTCGCGCTCGTGAACGCGACCCACCCGTACGCGCCCGCGCGCAGATCGAGCAAAGCCCGGTCGAGGGGCCCCGGATCCCGGGGCGGAACGATCTCGATGGTCGGCACCACGACGGCCTCGGCCCCGAGCTCTCGCAGCAGAGCCGCGGTGCCGAGGGCCTGGTCGCGGGCACGCGTCACGAGCACTCGCTTGCCGAACAGCGGCCGCCGCTCGACCCATCGCAACGCGTCGTCCGGCGTGCCGAACGCGAGGAGCACCGACGGCGTCCGGAGCTCGGGGGCCCTGCCGGGGGCCTCAGCCGCGGTCGTCGTCACGAGGCGCTGGGAGGGCAACCCCGGGTCGGCCACAATCGTGACGACCGTGGCGCCGGAATGGCCCACGAGGGCCGCCGCAAGCTCCCCCGTCTGTGCACGGACGGCAGGTCCCAGCACTCCGGCAAAGGCCGCGGCAGCCGCGCGGGCGTCGATGCCCGGCACGACCTCGATGGGGACGCCGGCTCGGGCGACCGCCCGCACCTCTTCGACGACGCTCGGCGACTCCAGGGGATCGCCCTCGATCGCGCGCACGACCCTCTTGCCCTCCCGCGCCAGGGCGATCAATCGCTCGGCTGCGACCCCGTCGGAGTCCCGCACGACGACGTCGGCCTCCGCGAGGCGCGCGGAGGCCCGCTCTGTCCGGAGCCGCGGATCGCCCGGCCCCAGCCCCACGAAGCACACGACCCCCAAGCCGGCGTTCACGCCCGGCACGATGACCCGGCACGCCCTCCCGGACAAGGGGTCGCAACCCCACGCGGCCCGCCCTGACCCGGCGACGTGCTATTTCACCTGTCGGGACCATGCCCTTCCCGACCATTCGCCCGAGGCGATTGCGAGCCACCCCCGGCCTTCGTCAGCTCGTGCGGGAGACGGCGCTGTCGCCCCGCGATTTCGTCTGGCCGCTGTTCTTCAGCGCCTCGGTCGACGCACCCCGTCCGGTCGGCACCATGCCGGGCGTGTTCCAGCTGCCGGTCAAGGCGGCGGCGCAGACCGCCCGGGACGCGGCCAAGAGGGGCCTCGGCGGGGTGGTCCTCTTCGGCCTTCCCAAGACCAAAGACGCGCGAGGCTCGAGTGCGCTCGACCCCGACGGGCCCGTACCGCGCGCGGTTGCGGAGATGAAGAGCGCGTGTCCAGACCTCGTCGTCCTGACGGACGTGTGCGTCGACGAGTACACCGATCACGGCCACTGCGGCATCCTGCGCAAGCGGCGCACGCCCGGCGGGGCGGACGAGATGGAAGTGGACAACGACGCCACGCTCGAGATGCTCGCGGAGATGGCGGTCGTCCACGCACGCTCCGGAGCGGACGTGGTCGCGCCGAGCGACATGATGGACGGGCGGGTCGCGCGCATCCGGCGGGCCCTCGACGAGAACGGCTTCGAGTCGACCAGCATCCTCAGCTACGCGGTCAAGTACGCGAGCGCCTTCTACGGCCCGTTCCGCGAGGCCGCGGATTGCGCGCCGAAGTTCGGCGATCGCGCGGGCTACCAGATGGACCCGGGCAACGCGCGCGAGGCGCTGCGCGAGGCACGCCTCGACGAAGAAGAGGGGGCCGACATGTTGATGGTCAAGCCGGCCCTTGCCTATCTCGACGTCATCCGCGCCGTCCGTGCGGACACTACCCTCCCGCTCTTCGCCTACAACGTCTCGGGCGAGTACTCGATGCTGAAAGCCGCCGACTCCGCCGGGATGATCGACTACGGGCGGGCGATGATGGAGGTGCTCACGTCCATCCGTCGCGCAGGCGCCGACGGGATTCTCACGTATCACGCGATGGAGGCGGCGGAGGTGCTCGGTGCGTAGGTCTCAGTCCGGACCTGACCCAGCATCGGCCATGGCAACGACAGGGACCGTGACCTCCACGAGAACCGAGTATTTGGCGCAGCCAGCGTTCGTGACGGAGATCGACTGCGAAGAGATGTTGCCGAACTCGGCAAGCTCGCCACCAGCCGACGTCCAATTTGCATCGGGCTCGTCGGGCGGCACGGAGGCAACCCACGCCTGGGGAGGAAAGACTCCCGAAAAGTCAGCTTCCAGCCCGGGCGGCAGGGTCGGTAGCGGCGGGAACATGAACTTGTAAGTGTACTGGCCCTCGAAGGACTGCCACGTTCCGAGCGTCGGCGAAGACAGCCAGACCAACTCACAACCAGGCCCGTTCGAGCAGTCGCCGACGATCTGCCAGTTGCCTGCAGGAGCCACACTCACCAAGCTCGGGGCGCACTGGTTTGTCGAACACGCGCTCACTGCCATCAGCAAGCCGCCGGAGCAAGCGAGGGCGATCCCGATGTGCCGGCAGTCCGCGGGAGATCGCCCGAGTTCGCTCATTGCGTGCATGGTCTCAGCGCGAGCCTTTCGCGGGATGGCCAAGGGCGGCCTCCTCGTGAAAGCACGCGGGCATGCAAACGCGATATGTCTGGTCGCAAGCGTCGCACGCGTGGTCCTTGCACGAAGCGCGGCAGGTGGTCCACCTGTTGCCGCACGTCTCCGCGCAGTCCGCCCCGGGCGGCTGCGGCACGGAAGCGCGCACGGGCGATACTTCCCTGGCGGCGGCCGACGCGGGCGGTTCCGGTGCGCTGTGCCCGTCGCTGATGTTCGGCGGCGGCGCGAACGCGTTCGTCGGCACGGGTGCGGCGATGGGCCGGTCGGGCCTTCGCGGCCTCGGACTCTGAACGTCGACGTTCGGCAGCGTCGTGTCGAGCGAGAGCTCGCTGAACCGCGTCGCGGCGAACTCGACCCTGTCCCGCGATTGTCCGAACGTGTAGCCGTGAAGCCAGTCGCGCCAGCAGTCCTTCTTCGCGTCGGACACGCCCGCGCCCTGGTCGAGCGCATAGCAGTGCTCGAAGCGCACGTCGCACTCGTACACCATCTGGTAGCTGGGTCCGCACGCCAGGGCCCCGCCCGTGGCGGCGACGAGGAAGCGAAGGCGGCGAGGGGAGGTCACCCCGGGAAGTGTCGTTCGCGACGGCATCTTGCGCAACTGCGACCGAGCTGGACGATACTCCGCGCCGCCCCTAAACCAGAAGGCATGTTCACGGGTCTCGTCGCGACGACCGGCCTCCTGGAAAGCCGATCCTCCCGCGGTGCCGGGGCTCGAATGGCGGTCCAAGCCCACTTCGAGGGCGAGCCGCTCGCACTCGGTGAGTCCATTGCGGTCGACGGCGTGTGTCTGTCGGTCGACGCCATCCTCCCGGAAGGCTTCGAATTCGACGCTTCGGCGGAGACGTGTTCGAGGACCACGTTGGGGAGCCTCGAGCCGGGGAGCGCGGTCCACCTCGAGCGCGCGCTTCGGGTCGGCGACCGTCTCGGCGGCCACCTGGTGACGGGTCACGTCGACGGCGTGGGTACCCTCGTCGGGCGGCGCCCCGTGGGTGAGGCAGTCTGGATGACGTTCGCACCACCGGCCGAGCTTGCGCGCTTCTTCGCCGAGAAGGGCTCCGTGACGATCGACGGCGTGAGCCTCACCGTGAACGCCGTCTCGCGAGACGGCTTCGAGGTCATGCTGATTCCCCACACGCTCGAGAAGACGAAGCTGGGCCGGCTCGTCCCCGGCTCACGGGTCAACTTGGAGGTCGACATCATTGCGCGCTACGTTGAGCGTTTGACGGCCTTTGCGGGCTGACGGCACTCGCAATGCGCACGATCGATCCCAAGCTCACCGAACGCATCGCCGGCGCCATCACCGACATTCGCGCCGGCAAGATGGTCATCCTCGTCGACGACGAGGATCGCGAGAACGAGGGCGACCTGACGCTGGCCGCTCAGTTCGTGACCCCCGAGGCCATCAACTTCATGGCGACGCACGGGCGCGGCCTCATTTGCCTCGCGCTGAGCGAAGAGCAGATAGAGCGCCTCGAGCTCCCCATGATGCGCTCGCCCGGTCGCCTCGGGCCGCCCCTTGGGACGGCGTTCACGGTGAGCATCGAGGCGCGGCAGGGCGTCTCCACAGGCATCAGCGCGTCCGATCGCGCGCTCACGATCCGCGTCGCGTCCAACCCGAACGCCCGCCCCGACGAGGTCGTGAGCCCGGGTCACGTCTTTCCTCTCAAGGCACGCAAGGGCGGAGTGCTCGTGCGTACGGGGCAGACGGAAGGGTCGGTCGATCTCGCGCGGTTGGCGGACCTAACGCCGGCCGGCGTCATCTGCGAGATCATGCGGGACGACGGAACGATGGCGCGGATGCCGGACCTCGAGCGCTTCGCGGAGAAACACGGCCTTCGCATCCTGTCGATCGCCGACCTCATCCAGTACCGCCTCTTCACCGAGCGCCTCGTCCGGCGGACGTCCGAAGCCCTGGTGACTCTCGATCAGACAGGGACCGAATGGCGCGCCATCGGTTACGAGACGACCATCGACGATCGTCAGTTCCTCGCCCTCGTGAAGGGAGACATCGCGAACGGCGAGCCGCCTCTTTGCCGCGTGCATACCGGGTCCACAGTGGCCGACACGTTCGCCTCGACGCCCCGGGACGGCGGACGCCATCTGCGGGAGACCGTCGCGCAGATCGAGGCCGCGGGACGCGGGGCGCTCGTGTACATCGCGCCGCGGGGCGACGTGCAACGCGAGCTCGGCGAATGGGTGGCGATGAAAGCGTCGCCGCCGCCCGTTCCGCCCAACGATGCCCCGCTGCGCGAGTTTGGTCTGGGCGCCCAGGTCCTGGTCGACCTGGGGCTGCACGAGATCCGCCTTCTTACCAATAACCCGCGTAAGATAGCGGGTATCCATGGATTCGGGCTCGACGTGGTCGAGCGGGTGCCGCTGCATTCGATGGGCCGCGGCGGAGAGTAGGCGGGAGAATGACGACGCGCGTGATCGAAGGCAGTCTCGTGGCTCCGAAGGGAACGCGCTTCGCGATCGTCGCGAGCCGTTTCAACCACTTCGTGGTCGATCGCCTCGTGGAAGGCGCGGTCGATGCGCTGCTGCGTCACGGCGTCGACGCGAAGAACGTGACGGTCGTGCGCGTACCGGGCGCTTGGGAGCTGCCGCTCGTCGCGCGCAGGCTCGCGGCGTCCGACAAGATCGACGCCGTCGTTGCGCTGGGTGCGGTGATCCGGGGGGCAACGCCGCACTTCGACTACGTCGCAGGGGAGGCCGCCAAGGGTCTCGCTGCGGCAGCCCACGGCGCGACCGTCCCCATCCTCTTCGGCGTCTTGACCACCGAGACGATCGAGCAGGCGATCGAGCGGGCGGGCACGAAGGCGGGCAACAAGGGCTGGGACGCTGCGGTCGCGGCGCTCGAGATGGTCTCGCTCGGACGCGCGCTGGACGACGCGGGTCTCTGAAGGCACCCTGAGGCCCATCATGGGCGCGCGTCACTCCGGCCGCGAGGCTGCGCTGCAGATGCTCTTTCAGATCGAGCTGTCGGGCGCGACCGCCGACGACGCGATCGATCTCTTCTGGCGAAGCTTCGACTCCGACTCGGATCCGGAGGGCCGGCTGTACGCCGACGAGGCAGTGCGGGGCGTGACGGCCTCCCGGGAGGAGCTCGACCGCGAGATCGTGCGGGCCTCGGCCAACTGGCGAATCGAGCGGATGGCGCGCGTCGACAGGAACGTGCTCCGGCTGGGCGCGTGGGAGCTCCTCCACCGTCGCGACGTGCCTCGCGCGGTCGTCCTCGACGAGGCAGTCGAGATCGCGAAGGCATTCGGAACGGACGAGTCGAGCGCGTTCGTCAATGGGGTCCTGAACCGGATCGCGGAGACGGTCGCTCGCGCGGACGTCGCGGGGGCGTGACGTGGAGCTCCACTTTCTGGCTCCGGAGCTCCGGCGGCTCGACGACGCGAGCGCCGAGCTCTGCGCGTGTTCACTCTGGACCGACGTGCGGCCGATGCAAGGCTTGGCAGGGCTGCTCGACTGGCGACTCGGCGGGCGGCTGAGCGCGCTGCTCAAATCGGGGTTCCTGAGCGGACGGCGTGGCGAAGCGCTTCTCGTACCGGGCAAGCCCCATGTGCCCTTCGAGAAGGTGCTCGTCGTCGGGCTCGGAGCGCGCGCCGAGTTCGACGACACGGCGTTCCGGGAGACAGTGAGAAGCATCGCGGGCGCCCTGGAGGGCCTGCGGGTGCGTCGCGCGGTGGTCGAGCTACCCGGGCGCGGGGGCGGCGAGGTCGACCCCGAGAGGGCGATCAC
This sequence comes from uncultured delta proteobacterium, assembly GCA_963847465.1. Classification (GTDB taxonomy): domain Bacteria; phylum Myxococcota_A; class Polyangia; order Polyangiales; family Polyangiaceae; genus Palsa-1150. The sequence goes on from CAWKAF010000062.1 coordinate 732,436, forward strand.
GATGGCGCTCGAGTGCGTGGGCGATTCACCGGAGCACGACGCGTGGTGGCTGGTGGAGGAGCCGGCCGCTCAGAAGCGCATCGAGCAGCGCGCCGCCGACGAACGGCGTCGCGCACGCATGCCCTGACCTCGCCATGCTCGACCTCGATCCCGGCCGGCCAGGTACGACGCCCCGTGACGCGTCCACGCTGGTCGTCGTGCGCGACTCGGCGAGAGGGGATGGCATCGAAGTCTTCTGCGTCGAGCGCCAGAAGGTCGGGTTTCTCGGCGGTGCAGTGGTGTTTCCGGGGGGGAAGCTGGACCCCGACGACCTTGACCGAGGCTGGGCTGCGCTGGTGACTCCGCCGCGCGCGTGGGAGAGGTCGATTCCCGCCGACGAGTCCGGGCTCCGGGGGCTGGCCGTCGCGGCGTGCCGCGAGGCGCTCGAGGAAGCGGCGATCTTGCCCGTCGATGGGGTCTTCCCCGTCCACGCAGACCTCCTCGAATGGAGACAGCGCCTCGCGCGCAAGGAGACGACGCTGCGCGGATTGCTCGAGGCTCGAGGCCTTCGGCTCGACCTCGCGGCGCTTCGTCCTCTTGCCCGGTGGATCACCCCGACCTCGGAAGCTCGCCGCTACGACACGCGCTTCTTCCTCTTCGTCGCCGACGCGGCGCTGACGGGCGCCCACGACCATCACGAGACGACCGCGAGCTTCTGGGCTGCGCCGCACGACGTGCTGCGGCGGTTCGCCATTCGGGAGCTGCAGCTCGCGCCACCGACCCATCGAACACTCGAGGTTCTCGCCACCGCCCGGCGCACGACGGACGCCGTGGTCATCGCGGAGCGCGCGTGTCTCGAACCGGTCTGCCCACGCCTGGTGACTCACAGGGATGAGCAAGGAGAGACGATGGCGCTCGCACTTCCCGGGGATCCCGAGCACGACGTACGGGAGGCGCGAAGCCCCGGGCGCTCGCGCTACGTCCTTCGGGGAGACCGATTCGTGCCCGAAGACGCTCCCCACGCATGACCTCGCATCGCGCTGTCGGGCGCATCGTCTTCGCGACTCAGCTCGCGGCGTTCTGCGACGTCGACCTGAAGACGATTCACAACTGGGCCAATCGCGGCAAGATCCCCTGCTGGCGAACACCTGGGCGCCACCTGCGATTTCGGCGGCTCGACATCGTCGACTTCCTGCGCGCCTACGGCTTCGGCCTCCCGGAGGCGCTGAGGGAAGCTCGCCCCGACGTCGTGGTGATCGACGAGAACCCGGAGGTGCTCGCATGGACTCGACGCGCTCTCTCTCGCCGCTTCGACCTCGTGACGTTCGACAGCGTCGTCGAGGGACTGCTCGTCCTGGCTGCCAACGACCCCGAGGTCCTGGTGCTCGGCGACGTCTCACCGCTGGAGGCCGGCGCGATCGTGGCGCGCGTGGGCGCCTCGGAAGCCACGAAGCACGTGCGGGTCGTGACGCTCGGGGTCCAGGCAAAGGGAGCCGCGGCGTGGGCTTCGACGAGCGACGTGGCCGGGCTGCGGGACGCGATGGAGCGAGTGACGGGGGTCGAGTAGAAGGACTACCGGCCCTCCCTGTAAGCCTTCACGGCATTCGCGATCGCGTCCGCCAGAAGCTGGCGGTAATCGTCGTTCCCGAGCCGTTGTTCGTCGATGGCGTTCGACAGGTAGCTGGTCTCGAAGAGCACGCTCGGCATGCGCGCTCCGACGAGGACGTAGAACCCGGCCGTGTGCACGCCGCCGTCGATGACGTCGCCGTACCTCATCTGCAGGGCGGCAATGGCAGCCCGCTCCAGGAGCTGCGCAAAGCGCGTGGATCGCTGGGCCTCGTCCGCGAGTCGCATGCCGCCCAAGATCGACGCAAGCTCGGCGCTCGCGGCCTGGGTCGTCGCATTCTCGCGCGCCGCGACGCGCGCCGCGATCTCGTCCCGGGTGGTGTCGAGGACGTAAGCTTCGACCCCGCGGCGTCCCTTGCTCTCGCTCGCGTTGCAGTGAATGGATACGAAGAGGTCGGCGGAGAATGCGTTCGCACGAGCCGTGCGTTCCTCGAGCGAGACGAACGCGTCCTCGCCGCGCGTGAGCATGACCTGCAGGCCTTGCGCCGAGAGCACGGGGGCAACGCGACGGGCGACGTCGAGAGTAACGTCCTTCTCCCGGACGCCACTCGGCCCCACCGCGCCGGTGTCCCTGCCGCCGTGCCCTGGGTCGAGCACCACGCGCGCGACGGAGCGCGGACCGCGTGCGCCGGCGCCGGGCGGCCGGCGGGCCACGTCGACGACGATGCGGTAGGGCTCGTGCATGTAGAAGACGCGCCGCCACGCCCGACCGTCGAGATCGAGGAGGACGCGCGAACCGGTGCTGGTGGATTCCGCGTGCACCCGGGTGACGATGCCCTGACTCGGTGTGTCGCGCGGGAAGCGGCCGAGGTCGACCCCATCCAGATCGATGAAGGTGCGCGCAGTGCCGGCGCCGGCGATGAGTTCATCGCCTGCGCGGTAGGGGGCTGGACGGTCGAGCACCAGCACCACGCGGGCGGTGTCGTGCCCCGGCCACGACTCGATTCGGACGATCTGGGGTGGCTCGACGCGAACCGAGGCGCCGCCATCGAGGGCGGCGGCGATGGCCTGCGCGATGGCGCCCTCCCCTTCCAGTCCTTCGTCGATGGCCTCGAGTACCCGTTGCGGCGGGCGAAATGCGACGAGCACTCCGAGGGCCTCTTCGATTTCGCGGCGACAGCGCGTATCCGCGCCCGCATCGCTTCCTTTCGTCCCGGCGAAGCGTCGCTCGGCACGGTAGACTTCCGCGTACTGCGCAGAGGCGTCGTGCGCGACGTCGCCCGCGAGCAGCGCACCCGCAAGCGCCGCTTCGCACGCGCCGGGAGCGTCCGCGTCGTGGGCAGCAGCGCGATAGAGGTCAATGGCCTCGGTCGCGTCCTGGTCGCGACCCTCGACGCGCCACACGCGCTCGAGAACCCGCGCGGCCGTGGCATGGAGAAGGACTGCGCGACCTCCAGCGCCTTCTCGCAGTGCGCGAGCCTCGATGGACTGGGCAAGGGCGAGGGCCTCGGCCCTCGGGGGCAGCCCCTCTTCGCCCGCCCCGATGGCGCGCGCACGCACCACGTCGCTGGCTTCGGCCGCTCCTGCCGCATCCACGCCGGCGCCGGTCGTCCGAGTACCCTTGCTTCCACAGCCAAATGCCGGCGGGGCGACGAGGATCGTGGCGACGAGCACGGAGGGCCAGAACTGCAGTCGCCCTCGCGTCGGGTCTGGGCCGCGGCCGAAAGGGGAGTTATGCTCTGAGAAGCGGAGAGCCACGTGTCCGAGCCTCAGGCGACCATACAACCGATCTACGCAGACCGCGCCAGCGGCCAGACCTTCCCCGATGCGCGGGCGATGGTCGATGCCTACCTCGCGCGCTTCGGCGAGCGCGCCGGCGCCAAGCTAGAGCCGCTCGATGCGAGCGGCTACACGCTCGTTCGCAAAGGGTCGGCCAGCGTCGGCATCAACGTGCTCGAAGATCACGGTGTCATCCTCTTCGTCGCACCGGTGATGCCGGTGCCGTTGACGGGGCGCGAGACCTTCTACCGGAAGCTGCTCGACCTATCGTTCCTTGCTACATCCGACGCCGCATTCGCGGTCGACGCGCAGCGCGACGAGGTCGTCGTGCGATCTCTGCGGCGCCTCTCCGGGCTCGACTACGAAGAGTTCGAAGACCTGCTGGAAACCGTCGGGAAGGTGGCCGACGAATGGGACGACACCCTTCGTGCGGAGTTTGGACAGGGGTAAAGGTGCGACCTCGGCGAGGTGCACGGCGTTGTTCGATGCGGGGTCGGGTGTTAGGCTTTCGTGCGTCAGCCATGGCTTATCCTGGCAATCCCACGAAAGGGCCCGGGTTCGAAAACGTGCCGCCGACTCCGGATGATTTCGAGCGGTTGGCGACCGCGTTTCGGCCGTCGTGGGAGCTCGACAACGCCCCGTTCACGGGCGCCGGCACTCTCTCGGCGGGTGACATCCGGGCGCTGCAGGCGGCCGGACCCGCCGTCGACTTGCGTGCAGCGTCGACCCAACTTTCCAACGGCGCTCATGTCCCGCCGAAGGCCACGGCCACTCCCGAGCCCGTCGCGTCCGTGATCATCGAGCGCGTGATGGCCGCGAACGAGGCGCCTCTGGCAGCGCCACCGCCGCCTCCGCCTCCACCGGTCTCCGAGAGGCCCATGCCGAGGCCATCGGCACCGCCCTGGGGCCCTCCGCCCGGATACCAGCCGTCCCTTCGGGCGCCGCCGAGAGATCCCACGTCCACCCGGACACCGACCGTCCCCCCCGCGCGGGGCCGTTCGCGGGCAATGGACGCCGAGAGTTCGGCCTCGTTCGCGCACTCTTCGAAGAAGTCGATCTGGATCGGCGTAGGCGCCGCGGCTGCGGTCGTCGTGGCGGGCGTGGGGGTCTGGGCGCTGTCAGGGAGCTCGGAGAAACCCACCCCGGCGCTGGTGACCACGGCGAAGCCCGCGGACGACACGAAGGTGTCGTCGATTCCCCCTCCCCCGCCCGAGACGGCGACGGCCCAGCCTGCGCCGGTAGCCGCGCCCCCTCCGGCGCCGGTCACACCACCGGTCATTACAACCTCCGTGGCGGCCCTGCCGGTGGCGCCCGCGCCTGCGGCGGCAGTACCCCCCGCCCCTCACGGCGGCGCGGCGGCGGGACAACAGGCCCCCCAACGCTCGGCCTATACGGCCCCGGCCCACCCCGCGGCACGCAAGGGGCCCAGCATCGTTCGCGACGTCCCGTTCTGATGGCGCTTTACATGCGCGTGGCGTGCGGTGAGGATTCGCGAGCGTTCCCGCCATGAGACCCCGTCCCCTCGCCGTCGCACTCTTGTTAGCGTTTACCCCCGCGGCCTCCGCCATGCCCGTCTGGGCGCAGAGCAGTGCGGAAGACCCGACAACCTCGATGGCCCGCGCTCGATTCAAGGAGGGCGTCGAGTTTTACGACAAGTTCCAGTACGAGCAGGCGCGCGCCGCGTTCCTCCAGGCATACGCCCTGAAGAAGCACCCGGCCGTGCTGCTCAATCTCGCATGGAGCTGTCTGAAGAGTGGCCACTCCCTCGAGGCGGAACGCTACTTCAAGCAGTTCCTCTCCGAGGGCAAGGAAATCACCGACAAGCAGCGTGCCGACGCGAACGACGGGATGAATCAGGCTCACAGCAAGATCGGCCGCATCGAGGTGTCGGCTCCGGCCGGAACCGAGATCACCATCGACGGCGACCGGGTAGGGTCAGCCCCGCTGCCGGAGTCGGTGGCCGTGGAGCCTGGGGCGCACACACTGATGTTCAAGGGCCCCGACAGCGCGACCGAGACGCAGAGCGTGACCGTCCTCGGGGGAGAAAAGGTGGTGGCCCGGTTCGGGAAGAACGGCGGCGGGGCAACCGCCGGTGCGGGGACGGCTGCTCCTCCAACCGCGCCATCGCCTCCCGAGACGCCTTCGCCCCCGCCAGCTCCTGCGCAAACGGACGAGACGCAGAGCGAGGCCGAGCACCGACCCACGAAAGAGACGCCGCACCATGAAGCCGGCAAGAAGGGCTTGTTCGACCCTCCGGCGAACATCGTTCCGGTGGTCCTGGGCGGCATCCTCGCCGCGGCCGGCGTCGGTGTGGCCATCGGTATGAATGGCTCCAAACAATCGGCCCAGAACAACGCGAACGCCACGGCGCAGAAGGTTCTCTCGCACAACGACACGTGCCCGCCGCCTCAAGGCTCGAACGTCCAGGGTCTTGCGACGATTTGCGGCCAATACCAAAGCGACATCAACGACGTGAACAGCGACGCGACGATTGGCAATGTCGCGCTCGCAATCGGCGTCGCCGCGCTGGCGGGAACGGTGATTTACTGGTTCACGGCCGACAAGGGCGACGAAAAGCCCGCTTCGAGCGCGACGGGCGAGCCCGCCATCGTTCCCGTCGTGGGCCGGTCAGCGGGCGGGTTGTCGATATCCGGGCACTTCTGAGCAGGGCCTCTCACGGATAGGCAAGGGCCACGATCGGAGCCGGGCGCATCCCGTCACTGCCAGGCTCCCGGACGAGGGCGGCGGCGAAGCACCCGCTATCGTCGCAGCCTCCGTCCACCAGGGCATCTGCCTCGATGTCGATGAGACCGGACTTCACGCCGTCGACTCGTAGGGCCCTCGTCGCAAGCCCCCGGATCGCCGCCGCCATCGGGGAGACCTTGGTGGCGCGCTCGACCCATGCAATCACGGGGGCCCCCGGTGCCGGCGCGATCCAGAACGGACCACGCGAGCGATCGCAGTCTGGTCGCGCGAGGTCGATCACGGACTCCTGGCCCGTCGCACGGTCGATCCGCAGTACGCGCACCCCTTCGGCGGTCGATCCCACGCCCGGGCAGGCCCCGTCCGTCTCCCGAGTGAAAACGAGGAAGGTCGAGGCGGCATCGCCGTCCACCGCAACCACGTCGTCGTCTTCGGACAGCGCATGCTTCAACCTGCGCCACGGAGTGGGAGCGCCACCTTTCGGAATCTCCCGCATGGCGATCGATCCGGAGTCGGCGATGCGCAAGAGCCCGAGATCATCGCCCATCGAATACGTGTAATGTTCGCGCTCGTCGTCGTCGCGGAAGTCCGCATCGCGAATGGCGACAATCGGTGGGCTGGCGCCGGAATCACCGGGCACGAACGTGGTCAACGTGAGGTCGTCGTCGCCGTCGCCCAGGACGAAGACCTGGCGGTCGCCGCAGACCAGCGCCGGCCGGCGGTCCGGGGCGATGGCCACGACTTCGTTCGCCTGCGCGCCAGACCAGGTTCGCGCGCGCACGCGCACCGCGCCGACCGGACGGGGGTCGACCCATGCAAGCCCGGCGGCGGTGGCGCAGAAAGCGGCACCGATGGCCATCGGCTCGCCTCGAATCTCTCCGTGCGGTCCCAAGAGGACGATCGTTCGATCGCTCTTGGCCCCGAGGCCACGTGACACGAGCGCGACTCCGTCGCCCGCGAGCGAAAGCTTGATCTCGGCGTCAGGGGCCCAGGTGGCCTTGCCGGGCGCATCGGCCGTCCAATAAGCGTGGCCTGCTCGCAGGCCCACCACGCGAACAACGCCCTCGGCGGCAACCAGTCCTGCGACGACCTGCACCCCGCCTGCCTGCACGGCTGCTATTGGTGCTGAGAACATGGCATCCGACGGCGTGGCATCCCGTACCGGGGGCGCGACGGCGGGGGCCTCGGCTCGCTCGGCGGGCATGGCATCGGCGGGGACCTGAGCGTGCGTGGCTCTGCACGTGCACCCTGCGCCCAGGCCAACCAACAAGAACGGCATCGGCCCGACGAGCCGTCTCATGCGTCAGCGACACTAGCAGACAGGACCGCGTCACGCGCGAAGTAGCTTGCGGAAGGACGTCCGGGGCAGGCCCGCGGCGCGCGCCGCGGCGCTCAGGTTCCCCGCGTTCTCGCGAAAGAGCTCGTGGGCGCGCTGGCGCGACATGCACTTCGCCAGCGCTAGGGGTTCGCGCCGCATGGCTCGGTCGATATCCTCGACGTCGACGCGGGATCCGGTCGCGGTCGCGTCGGCTGCACGGCAGAGAACGTTGCGAAGCTCGCGAACGTTGCCTGGCCAATCGTGGGCGGTCAGGCGCGCGATCGCCGCGGGCGTCAGCGATCTGGGGCCCACGTCCGCGGCGAGCTGACGAAGGAGTTCACGCGCGATCGCACCGATGTCTCCGCGTCTGTCGCGAAGGGCTGGGACGCTGACGACGAGGCACTCGAGGCGGTGGAAGAGGTCTCGCCGAAAGTCGCCGCTGGTCACCCGCTGCTCGAGCCGCGCGTGCGTGGCGGCCACGACCCGTACGTCGGCTCGCTGTCCCCCTCCCGCCGCCCCCACTCGGCGCACCTCGTAGCCGTCGAGCGCGCGGAGGAGCTTCGGTTGTGCCTCCAGGGGCAGGTCGCCGATCTCGTCGAGGAAGAGCGTCCCCCCGTCGGCCTCCGAGAACGCGCCTTCACGCCGCGCATGCGCGCCCGTGAATGCGCCACGCTCGTGGCCAAAGAGCTCGCTCTCTACCAGTTCACGAGGAAGGGCGGTCACGTTGATCGCGACGAAAGGGCGTGATTTTCTCGGGCCTTCCCCGTGAAGCGCGCGAGCGATGAGCTCCTTGCCCGTCCCGCTCTCCCCGACGACGAGCACGGGCAGCGCATGGCGGGCGAGCCTTCGCACCTGATCGGCGAGACGCCGCATCGCGATGGACGCACCCGAAACGCCGTCCAGCACTTCCCCCGGCGCCTCGCCCACCGCTCGCACGTCCATCGCCAGGACGACGAGCGTCGACCGGCCGATGGTCACCACCGTACCGGCCTGACCCCACGCCTCCCGGACTCGTGCCGTTCCAACGTAGGTGCCGTTCGTCGATCCCAGGTCTTCGATGCCGACACCCGCACCCAGGAGACTCAGAGCACAGTGCCGACCGCTGACGGTCGGGTCGTGCACGAGGACGTCCGCCGACGGGGACGTACCGACCACCAACTTTTCGTCCGAGAGGGGCACCCGGCGCGCCCCTTGCTCGTCCTGCAGCTCGACGAACCAGGCCGCGCCGCTGGGCGCCGACACGACTTCGAGCGTTACCGACGAGGGACAGGGCTCTTCGATGACCGGCGGCATGGGGGGCTCCTTTCCACCCGCTCCCCATTCGGCCACCGGCCACCTTTGTTGCTCGTCTTTCGCCGCCCTTAGCCGACGGCGATGCCCAGCGTCTTTCTCAGCGAGAAGTACTGCTCGCTCACCGAGAACACCAGAAGCTCCTTCATCTTGTCCGGGGGAGACAGATCACCGGGGAGCTGAGGTTCCGCCGCGATGATCTTCTTTGCGATCTCCATGTCCGCGCAGAGGAGGAGCCCGGCGCGGCTGGCGGTGATCTCGATCGCTTGCATCCAGCGCTTGAGATCGGCCTTCGCCCCCTCCTCCATCCACTTCTGGACCACGATCTTGAGCGACTCGCGCTGCACGGGCTGCATGTGCTTCACGAGCTCCGAGGCCGTGGCATTGACAGCCTGCGCCATCTCGGCCGGGACCGCAAAGTCCGACATGACGATCTTCACGCCGGCGAAGAGGATGACCTTCAGCTCGTTCAGGGTCGGGAACAGGTTTCGTATGTAGTGCTCGCCGCGGTATCCGGAGAGGTGCTTTCCCACGATAAACGTGAGCTCCTGCGGGGTGAAGCCGGTGAGCACTGTCTGCCCCGCGACGCTCGCCGGTGGGATGGCCGGCACCGCCATGAGGGCGCCAGGCACGTCGTTTCGCACGTAGAGCTCCGGAATCGACACGCCCAGAACCTGCGCCGCCCATCCGAACGTCTTGGCAAACGTCACCGTGCTGGTCGCCGGATCCTGCCGGAACCTCTTGTCGAGCGAGGGCAACTGCTTCTGCGAGCGCAGCTGATTGGTCTTCGCCACGATCGCGGCGGGCGTGAGCATCTCGAAGATCTTGCCGATGTAGAGGTTCTCGTCCTTGTGGAAGAGGCTCTTCACCCAGGCCTCGTTGTCGAGGCGGCTCTTCACCTGGATCATGCCGCGAGGGCGGTAGTCCTCGAAGAATCGCTGCTCCTCCTCGTCGGCCTTTCTCAGGAAGGCTAGCGCCGCGCACATGCACCATGCCCTGTCGTACTCGTGCATCCGAAGGTAGAGCTTGTAGAGGCTACGGTACGGGTCGACACGCAGCGGGTCCTTCTGCAAGACGAGGGCGTGCTCGCCGACTGCGGCCTCCGTTTGCTCGGTCGCCTCGTAGAGCTCGGCCAGGATTTGCCGCTCGACGGCTTCGTCCGGCTTGAACCGCGTGGCCATCTTGAAGGCCTCGATGGCGCTCGGGACGTCCTTCAGACGATCGCGGTAGATGAGTCCGAGATTGTGCCAGAGGTTGAACTCGAGGTCCGAGTTCGACACGTTGGCGGTGGACATGCGCCGCAGCATCTTTCGGAACGCACGCTCGAGGGCTTTCCAGTCTTTCTTCCCCGTGAGGATCTTGTTGATGCGCTCGAATGCCTCGAGGTATTGGGGGTTGAGATCGAGCGCGTCGCCGAAGAGCTCGACGGCCTTGTCCTGGTCGCCCTCCTTGTCACGATAGAGCTGCGCCATCGTGTAGAGGAACTTGCTCTTGCGGCCCGGGTCTTTCTCGGCCTCCGCAATCGTCTGAAGGGTGTCGATCATCTTCGCCCAGTTCTCGGTCGACTGATAAAGGGCGATGAGCTTGTGCAGAAGCCCTGCGTTGAGCGGCTGCAGCTCACGCGCCTCTTCCAGCGCCTCGATCGCCCGGAGCGGACTCTTGTCCTGGTCGTTCCAGACGTCGGCGATCTCGTTCAACATCCGGAAGCGGTCGTCCCCGTCGAAGACGTTGTCGAGCACCTGTCGCTTGTACGCGACGACCTGCTTCCAGTCCTTGAGCTCCGTGTAGAGAGAGACCAGCGCCTCGAGCGTCGGCCGGTGCGCAGCGTCGACCGCGAGGGCCTTCTCGAAGTTGTTGATGGCCTGTTTCGCTTGCCCCTGCTCGCGCTTGACGCAACCGAGCCTGTAGTACACCTCGGCACGGGCCTCGACTTCGTCTTCGCCGAGCGAAGTGAGCACCTTCTGGTAGTTCGTGAGGGCAGACCCCCAGTCCTTCATCCGGAAGCACACCTCGGCGAGCCCCCTGATCGTCACCTGGTCGGTCAGGTCGAGCTGGTGCGCCGCGGTGTAGGCCTTCAGCGCCTTGTCGTCCTTGTTGAGCGCGGCGCACACCTGCCCGAGCTTGTTCTGCAGGACGTGCTGCTCCGTTCTCTCGCGCTTGCCGCTCTTGCGAACGAGCATGTCGAGGAGGGGCTCGGCCTTGGCCCATTCGGCCTGCGCGATGTAGTCGTCCACTAGCGGCGACGCCGCGTCCTCGTTCTCGGGATCCGCCTCGTACGCCGCCTCCCATGCGAGCACCGCGCTCGCGTGGTCGCCCAGCATCTCTTCTCGTACCTTGCCGAGCTCTACGAGCAATTTGGCGCGTTGCCGCGGCGCCTGCGTCGCGCTCTGCTCCTGATCGAGGTAGCGCGCCGCCTTGTCGTAGTCCGCGCCGTCCATCGCGATCTGACGCAGGGCGGCGAGCGTCGGCAGGTGCGTTGGATCGAGATCCAGCGCCATCTCGTAACGTTCCTGCGCCGCGACGCGATCGCCCAGCTTCTCGTCGAGCGCCTTCCCGATCCGGTAGAAAGCGTCCACGCGCTGCTTGGAGTCCTGCGTCAGCTCGGCGACGCGGGTCATGTAGTCGATCGCCTGCGCCGCGTTGTCCGTCTTCTCGTAGAGCTTCGCGAGCGCCTCGAGGGCGGCGACGTTCACGTCGTCGAGGTCGACGATGTTCTTGTACGCATCGATGGCGCGCTCCGAGTCCTCGACCTCATCGGCGAAGACTTGGGCGATCGCACCGTAGAGCTCGACCTTGGTCTTCCGCTCGTTGGTCGCGGCGATGTGCCGGTCGTAAGCATTCACCAGATCGAGCCACTGCCTCAGCTTGCGGTAGTTGCGTTCGAGCTTGAAGTACGCTTCCTCGTTGTTCGGGTCGATCTCGAGAACCTGCTCGAGGCGCTGGGCCGCGAGGTCGGCCTTGAGGAACTGCTCTTCGTGGAGGGTGGCGAGGTGGGTCAGAACCTCGATCTTCTCGCGTTCGGTCGTCACCACGTCGAGCTGCTTCTCGAGGACGCTGACGAGCTCGGCCCATTGCTCGAGCACGCCGTAGACGCGCGCAAGGCCGCGGAGGCCGTGAATGTTGGTGGAGTCGGCGTCGACCACCTCTCGATAGACGTTGGAGGCGCGCGGCGCGTCGCCCAGGTTCGTCTCGTAGAGCTGGGCGATCCGCAGCTTCGTCGTCGCGATCTCGGTGGCGTCTTCCAGCGCCGGTACCTTGCGCTGGAGGACGTCGACGAGCTCGCGGTTCTGCCCCTTTGCTCCGTAGATGCGCTCGAGGTTCTCGAGAGCGGGCACGAAGTGCGGATCGACCTCGAGAGCGCGCTGGAAGTAGCCGACGGCCTGCTCGGTCTGCTGCATCTGCGAATCGAGGAGCTCACCCAGGTCGTTCAGGATCTCCTTGCGATCGAGATCAAGGGCGGCGACGTCGAGCGCGCGCGTCAGTGTCGCGCCCATCTGCTGCCAGTTCGCCCCCTTCTTGTAGAGGCTCGCGAGCTGGCGCATCGCCCCGACGTTTTGCGGGTCGAGCTGGATTATCTGGGCGTAATAGGGCTGCGCGTACTCCGGATGACCGAGATCGTCGCCGTACCACTTGGCGAGGTGCAGACAGAGGCGGATCTTGTCTTGAGGATCCGTCTGCTGCTTCAGCCATCCGCTGACGGTCTGGATCACCTCGGCCCAGCGGCCGGTGGCCTGGGCCATGCGCTCCAGGTACCGGGCGGTCTCGCGGTCGTGGAAGTCCAGGGCCAGCGCGTTGACGAGTGCGTCCAGGGCCTGATTCTTGTCGTCGAGCTTCTCCTCGAAGATGCGAGCAATCTTGCGGAGGAGCTCGGTCTTCTCGCTCGTTTCCTCGCGAGTCTCCAGACGCGCGAGATAGAGCTCGACGAGGGGCTCCCATCGCCCAGAGGCCTGATGAAGCCTTTCCAGCTCGGTGAACGCCTCGTCGTGCGTGCCGTCGATGTCCAGAATTTTTTCGTACGCAGAGCGCGCGCCGTCGGGATCGCCCGCTTGCTCTCGCCACAGCGATGCGACGCTTTGCAACTCGGCGATGCGTTCGCCAGGTTCCGCGAGCGCGTCCGCGCGGCGCATCTTCACTTCGATGACGTCCGTCCACTTCTCCTCGGAGCGGTGGATCGCCTCGAGCGCATCCATGGCCTCGAAGTCGGGACCCACGTCGAGCAGCTTTCGCCAGGCATCGGCAGCGTCGTAAGGCTGTTGCAGCCTCCCGCCGTAAGTCTTGCCGAGCTCGCGGAAGACCTCCTTCAATTCATCGGCCTCGATGAAGGCCGCCGCTCGATCCACCAACTGGTGCAGCGCCGCCACGAGCTCGTTCGCATCGCCCTGTCGACGGCGAATCTCGGCCATCGCTCGCAGCGCGGCGAGGTTCGCGTAGTCGATGTCGAGCACGCGACCCCAGTCCTCGAGTGCGGCGTCGTCCCGCCCCAGTTTCTCGGCCGTCGTGCGCGCGCGACGCGTGAGGATGCTCACCCGGTCTTCGTCGCTCGAAGCGATGTCGAACTCGCGCTCGAGGATGTCGACGAGCTTCGCCCATTGCTCCAGGCTCTCGTAAAGGTCTGCGAGGGCGTGGAGTGCTTGCGGATCCTCGCCTCGAAGGTCGAGGACAGCCTTCCAGATCTCGATCGCGCGGTCGGGCTGCTGCAACTTGTCCGAGGCGAGTTGCGCGATTTTGGCCCGGATCTCGGCCTCGGCGGTGTCCCCGGACGCGTTCTCCAGCTCGCGCTGATAGACGGCGTCGAGCTCTTGCCATGATCCCTGCTGCTCGTAGATGCGAGCCAACGAGGCGACCGCACCTTCGTGGGCCTTGTCGAGACCGTCGAAGATGTGGCGATAGGCGCGGATCGCGTTCGACAGATCTCCCAGGCGGCTCTCGTACAACTCGCCGAGGCGCGCATAGAGGTCGACGAGATCGAGGGGGTCGGCCGGCACCTGGACACGCATCTCGAGGATCTTGGCGAGCTCTCCCCACGACTCGAGAGAAAGGTAGATCCGGTCGAGATTCGCGAGCGCCTCGGGGTCTGCCGGCTCGACGCTGAGGACGTACTTGTACGTCTCCTCGGCCTTGCCCACGTCGCCGAGCTCGTCCTCGAACGTGCGCGCGAGCCGGCGTCCGATGGTCTGCTGGACAACGGGCTCGGCGTGACCGCCAAGAATGTCGGCATAGGCATTGGCCAGCTTGTCCCAGCCCCCGTCCACTACGCCGGCGAGCCTCGGCGCTTCGTCGCCGGCCTTCTCGTCCAGCGGATACTCGCTGAGCGCCCGGATGTAGACCTGCATCGTCTGCTCGGGATCGCTCAGTTTCTCTTCGAAGAGCTCCGCGAGGCGGTAGTAGGCGGCGAGCCGATCCTCCTCACCCTTGGTGTGCGCGAGCTGCGCCTCGTAGACCCGCGACAGCTTCTCCCACTCGCTCATCGAGCGGTACAAGGGCTCGAGAATGTCGCCGACCTCCGCTTGCTTCACCCCGCGAGAGAAGAGTCCTTCCAGCGCGTCGAGCGTGGCCTGGTGCTCGGGTGCGGCGTTGATGACGTCGCGGTACGCGGCCAGCGCGCCGTCCACGTCGTCCAGCCGCGTCTGCAGCACCTGACCGAGCCGATACCTGAGCTCGAGGATCTCGTCCGGCGACTGCGCGTTTTCCGCCTCTCGCGCGAGCACCTTGGCGAGGTCGTCCCATCGCTCAGTTTGCAAATAGAGTCGATCGAGCGCGCGGATGGCCGTCAGGTTCTCAGGGTCGGCCTCGCTCACGCGACGGTAGCGCGCGATCGCACCGTTGACGTCTTCGAGCTGCACTTCGAAGATCTGCGCGTTGCGCAGCCCAAGCTCCACCAGGCGCTCTCTTTGGTCACTCTGGGCAAGCTTGTCTAGCTGTGCATCGTAGAGCTCGGCGACCTGTGGCCACCGGTTCACCACCATCGCAAGGCGCTCGAGGTTGCCGAGCGTCTGCTCGTTGCCGTCGTCTATCGGAAGAGCGCGAGCGAGCGTGTCGAACGCCGACGCGTGATCGCCCAGGGCGTCCTCGTAAAGGCGCGCGATGCGATGGAGCAGTTCCACCTTCTGGAGCGGATCGCTCGCGTGCGTGACCTGGACCTCGTGCACCCGAATGAGCTTCGGCCAGTCGCTCGCGCCCTCGTAGACTGGCTCGAGCACGGCCGCCGCCCCGAGGGGGTCGGCTTCGCCGTCTTTCAGGCCTTCGAGGGCGCGAAGGGTGGGCTCGTGATCGGGCAGCCGTTCGAGGATCTCGCGGTAGAGCTCCACGGCGCGAGTGACGTCCTCCAGGTGCTTCTCGTAAAGCTCCGCGATCCGGTACTGGTAACTGACGGCCTCGTTCGGGTCGTCGGTCATCTCGCTCTCACGCGTGAGGACCGAGAGCAGCTCTTGCCAGTTCTTCGCGTGCTCGTAGAGGACATCCAGACGCGAGAGCGCCTGGAGATCGTCAGGGTCGAGCTCGAGGATCTTGGTGTACGTGTCTATCGCGCGGGGCACGTCCCCGAGCTCCCGCTCGTAGACCGCGCCGACCTGATAGTAGATGGCCTTCTTTTCGGCCACATCTCCGATGAGATCGGCCTTCTTTGCGTAAACGCTGAGCAGGTCGGGCCAGCGGGAGAGTTCGAGGTAGCGTCGAATGAGGGCATCGATCGCGCGGACGTCGTCCGAGTCGATGTCGAGCACCTTCGAGTAGACCGCAATCGCCGCTTCAGGGCGCGTGAGCACGTCCTCTTCGATGGCGGCCGCCTGGAACAGTGCGTCCTTCTTTTCGAATGGCTCTTCGAGGACCTCGGACTTGCGCTGCAAGATGAGCGACAGGTCCTGGTAGCGGTCCGCCGTACGGAAAAGCCGCTCGAGAGACTCGACCGCCGGACGGCTCAGCGGATCGATCTCGAGCACCTTCCGGTAGAGGGCGATGGCGCTATCGATGTTGCCGAGGTCGTTCTCCTGAACCCGCGCGCTCGTCATGGTGAGCGCGCTCGCAAGCACTGGATCGTCGAGCTTCAGGGCCAGCTGCTCGAATGTCTGCGCAAGATCGGCGAATCGACCCGTCGCACGCGCCAGGCGGTCGAGCTGCTCCTGCGTGGTCTCGTTTGAGGGATCTTCCTGCAGTGCGCGCGCAAGGGTGGCGAAGGCTGCTCCGAGGTCGCCCGCAGCGTCCTCGTAGAGCTGTGCGATCTGGTGCAAGAGCTCGACGCGCCTCGTGACGTCGTCGCTACGCTTCACCTGCACTTCATGGACGCCGACGAGCTTTTGCCAGTCTCCCGCCTGTCTGTAGAGGGGCTCGAGCAGATCGGCGATGGCGAGCTCGTGTTTCGTGTCGCTACCGAGGCGCTCGAGCGCAGCGAGCGCGCGGCCATCGGTGGGCGACCGCTCGAGGACCTGCCGGTATCCTTCTATGGCCACGTCGACGAGCCCCATCTCTCGTTCGCGTAGTTCGGCGAGCCGCAGCATCAGCGAGAGCTGAACTTCGTCGGCCGTCGCAAGCGCGAGCTGCGCCTCCATGTTCTCGGCCAGCTCGCTCCACATCGTCTGCCGAGTGAAGAGGTCGTCGAGAGCCCTCAGCGCACGGTCGCTCGCCGGGTCGAGCTCGAGGACTTTCTTGTAGGCCGCTACGGCATCCTCCGGACGCCCGAGCCTCTCGTCGCAGATCTGCGCCATCGTGGCGTAGAGTGACTCGCGATCCTTCGCGTCACTCGTCTGCTCGATTCGCAGCTCGACGACGCCGATGAGATCCTTCCAGCGCTGCGTGCGCGTGAACAGCTGCTCGAGTGCAGCAAGCGCCTCCCCGTCTCCCGGATCGATCGCGAGGACCTTGTAGTAGGCCTTCGCGGCCTCGTCGACGGCACCGAGCCGGTCGTCGATCGCCGCGATGCGCA
Organism: uncultured delta proteobacterium; assembly: GCA_963847465.1. Classification (GTDB taxonomy): domain Bacteria; phylum Myxococcota_A; class Polyangia; order Polyangiales; family Polyangiaceae; genus Palsa-1150. The sequence goes on from CAWKAF010000062.1 coordinate 748,989, forward strand.
TCCAGTAGTCACGGGCAAGGGTCGCGTCCGTCAGCGTCGCGGCCAGCTCGCCGTAAAGAGCGACGAGCTCGCGCTGGGCGCCGGAGCCGTCCGCAATTCGTTCAATCTCGTCGCGCGTCTCGGCCAAAGCGGGATCGTCGCGCAGGGCCGAGGCCAGCACGGCAAATGCGTGCGTCGCGTCGCTCACTCGCTCGGCGCTGATGCGGGCCGCCTTGCGCTTGAGAGCCACGCGCTTCTCGATGTCGTCCTCGCCGACGCTCAAGATCTCGAGCGCGTGAATGAGCTTCGGCCAGTCGCCTCGCTCCTCGTAGATGGATTCGAGGGTGGAAGCTGCCTCCGCGCGCAGGTCTCCCTCGAGCATGGCTTCGAGCGCGCTTCGAGCCCCCTCGTGCTGCGCGTCCAGAAGGAGGATCTCGCGGTAGTTCTGGAGCGCTCCGGCCGCATCCTGCAGGTGAGTCTCGAGCGTTTTGCCCAGACGGAACTTCAGGTCGATGAGCTCGGCTTCGCCGACGTCCAGCTCGATTCGCCTTCGCAGAACGTCGACGTAAGGCTCCCAGCGGCTGAGTCGGCCGTAGAGGACGTCGAGCGCCGCAAGCGCTTGGGGGTCGCCCGGCTCGTCGTCGAGCACTCCGACGTAGGTGCCGATGGCCTTGTCGACGTCCTTGATCTCGTTCTCGAAGAGCTTTGCAATCTCGTAACTGTTGAGTTTCTTCTCGTCGGGGGAAGCCGACAGATCGCGCTTCTTCTCGTAGATCTCGAGAAGCTCGCCGAATCGAGAGGTCTGCCTATAGAGCCGCTCCAGCGCAACGATGGCGTCGGCGTTCTCTCCATCGGCCTCGTACACGGCGCGGTATGCCGCGAGTGCCTCGTCGGTCTTCTGAAGGTGATCGACGAGCACCCGACCCAGGCGCAGTCGCAACATGACCCCCGCTTGGCGGTCCCCGGCGGCGTCCGCGGCCTCGATGGCGCGACGATACGATGCGACAGCTTCGTCCCAGCGCCCGGTCGCCTTTGCGGCGCGCTCGACGTCCTCGCTGGTGCGCTCGTCGGCAGGCAGCAGCTCGAACGCCGCGAGGTACCGATCGAAGGCTTTCTGCGGATCCTTGACCTTGCCTTCGTAGAGAGCCGCGACCTCCCTATAGAGCTCGAGCTTGCCTGGAGCGTCCTGCTCGTGCCCGAGCTTGACCTCGATGGCGTTCGCGAGCGCCTTGGGGTTGTTCGTCGCCGCGTAGATGGGTATGAGCGCCTCGGCCGCCTGAAGGTTGTTGGCCTCGAGCTCGAGTACCTTCTCGTACGCCTTGGCGGCGCGATCGGTCTTCTGCTTCTTGTCCGCCCATAGTTGGGCAATCTTGAACAGGAGCGAAATCTTCGCGGGGGGGCTGGTCTCCTTCGCCTCCTGCTGCTCGAGGACGCGAATGAACTCGTCCCATTTGCCGCTCTCCGCGTAGAAGACCTCGAGATCGTCCCACCGGCCGAGGGCGAGGTACTTCTTCTTGAGCGCGTCCTGCGCGCGCCGATCGTTGGGATCGAGCGTGAGAAGCGTGCGCCATGCGTTGACGGCGCCCTCGTCGTTGTTCAGCCGCTCGCCGTAGATCGTCCCGAGCTTCGTCAGCACCTGGATCTTCGCGGCGGCGTCGTAGATGGCCTCCGCTTGTCGTTCGAGGACCTCGGTCAGCTTCTGGAAGTCCTTCGCGCGCTCGTAGAGACCCGCCAGGGCACCGAGTGCCTCGGCGTTCGTCTCGTCGTTCGACAGAACTTCCTGCCAGAGGTCGATGCAAACCTCGGGCTTCTTCACGCGCTCGGTCGCGAGCTTGGCGATCTCGAGGAACTTCGCCGCGCGTCCGGCCCCCGGGGGCATGCGCTCGGCCTCGCGGCGCTGCAGTCCGAGGAGCTTCTCCCAGTCGCGGCGCTTCTCGTACATCTGCCGGAGGTAGTCGACGGCCTGCGCGTTGTCGGGATCGATCGCCAGAACAGCCTCGAACGCCTTCACCGCCTCCGCCTGATTCGCAAACTTGGAGACGTAGAGGTCAGCCGCCTTCGTATAGAACGCGACCCTTTCTTCTGGATCCGGCACGAGGGACGCCAGCTGCAGCAGCGTCTTGACGTACTCGTTGTATCGCTTGGCAGCCTCTTGCTTCTCGGCCAGCTGCCGCAGCTCCGTGAGCTTCGCCTCGTCGACGGGAGAAGCGGCGGGGGGCGCGGCGGGCGGCGGTGCAGGCGATACCGCAACGGGCGGCTCGACCACGTGAGGCGCAGGGGCGGGCGGCGCAACGGGCTCGGCAGGGGCGACGGGCGCAGATACGGCCGCTGGAGCAGGACTGGCGGCCGCGACGCCCACGTCGTTCCCGTGCGGTGCGCGCGCCAGCGCGAGCGTTTCTCCGATCTGGGCCTCGAAGGCGCGGAGGAGCGGGTGCTCGGGATGGACGGCGCTGAGACGCTCGAAGGAGGAGCGTGCGCGGATCAAGTTGCCGAGCTGACGCCACGCGATCGTTCCCGCCTGGGCGAGGAGGAAGGTGACGTTGCCGTCCACGGCGCGGGTCGAGACTTCCTCCGCGAGGGAAAGGACTCGGTCCCAGTCGCCGCCTTTCTTTCCGTACGCCTCGCGAAGAAAGGAGAAGGCCCCGTCATTGTCCGGATCGAGCTTGAGAGCCTCTTCCAGAAAGCGTGCCGCGACCTCGGCGTTTTGGTGCCGCAGCGCCCATCGCGTGCCGAAGACGAGAGCCAGGCGGGCGCGTGCCTTTCGGTCCTCGGTCAGGCGAAGGATCTGGACTTGTGCCTGTTCCAGCGCGTCGAAACGACCTTGCCCCGCGAGGAGACCCTCGTAGAGCGCAGCCGCCTGCTTGCCGGCGGCATCGGCCTCGTATGCCCGCGCGAGCAAGCCCTCGACCTCGTCGGGGGCAAAACGACGTGCGACGCGTGAGGCACGCAGGAGCACCCGTGCCCTTGCGGCCACGTCGCCCTGGTTCGCCGCTCGGAGAAGCCCGGCCAGGTGCGCTTGCCACGTCTCGGCTTCGACCTGAACGTCCTCGAGACACGCGCTGGCTTCGGCGTTCTTGCCACCGCTCGCGCCGAGACTTCGCGCGTAGGTCGCCGTTGCCTTCTCCCACTCTCCCTGGTCGCAAAGCACGTCGCCGAGCTCGAGAAGCAGCGAACTCGCGTTGGGGCCGTCGGCGCCGGCCTTGAGCTCCAGCTCGAGGAGCTTCTGCACCATGTTCAGCTTGCCGAGGTCCCAGTAGATGCTCCGGGCGGACTCCAGGCTCTCGGTCAGGGCGGGATTGAGCTTGTAGGCGTCCTGGAAATGCTTCAGCGCCTTGACGCCCGCGAGAAACTTCCCCTCGAGGACTCGTCCGAGCCGGAGGTGGAACTGCGCCTTGACGGCATTGGCCGGCGAGGACGCGATTCCCTTCTCGAGCTCCTCGACCAGGCTCTGCCAGTCGCGGACGTTCTCCAGGTACGAAAGATGCTGCTCTAGCTCCATCGATCGCCTCGGTTCGTTCCACCGCTCAAGGGAATGCCCGCTCGCCGGACACTATACCGCCGAAGACCCGCGTTTCCGCCGCCGATTTTCGACGGGCCACGTCCCACGTGCGCGGGGGTAGCATGCACCACCGGCGGCGCGGACCGCTCCTGTCGAGGTCGCGTGCCCCGGAGCGCCACGCCTATTGAAGCGACCCGCCAACGCGGCGAACGATCTCCTGAGACTGTGCGCACAGGTCGGCGTACTTGACGGCCTGCGCACCCTTGCAAGTGATCTTCCAGAATGACTGCATCTGCTGGATGGCTTCGTTCTTCTTGGGAGGGTTGAGCTCGGCGTACGCAGACCCAAGGTAGAAGTAGGCCTCCTTGTGGTCGTTGCACTTGTTGCTCTCGCACGACTTCTTGGCCGCCTCGTACTCGACGACCGCCCGCGGATAGTCGGTCTTGGTCTCGTACACGTCGCCCAGGAGCACGTGCAAATTGAAGAGGTGCTTGTCATCCTCCTTGGCGAACGACAGCCCTTCCTTTAGCACCTGCTCCTCCTGATCGTAGAGCATGAGCCGGCGATAGAGGTCCGCGAGCTCCTCGTAGTACATCGTCTTGTCCGGCGACGTCTCGATCGCCTTCGTCCAGTTCTGCAGCGCCCCAAGCTCGTCGTCGGTGTGAAGGAGGACCGTCCCCAGTTCGCCGTAAGCCTGCGCGTAGTGGGGGTCGAGCTGGATCGCCGTCTGGAACGGAGCCTTCGCATCGGCCCAGCTGCCACCGCCGCCCTTGGCGTTTGCGTCGGCGAGCTGCTCGAGCGCGTAGCCCTGTTCGAAGTAGTAGTCGGCGTGCGACTTCTTCTTCTCCGCCCTCTCGGCGGACTCCTGCGTCTTGACGAGGGTGCTGGCTTCCTTCTGCCAGTCCTCCTTCTTCTTGTACGCGAGGGCGAGCTTCCACCAGATCCGCGTATTGTCCGGGTCTAGCTTCGTCGCTTGATCGTACTTCGAAATGGCCTCGTCGAGGTTCGCGTCCCTCGCCTTGTCCCCCTCGTTCGCGAGGTTGACCGCTTCGATGTTGTTGCGGCTGCATGCAGCGGTCGCGAGGACCACCGCGAGAGCGAACACAGGCTTCTTGCTCATGGCGGGCGAGAGTTTACGACTCTGCCCGTTCCCGCGTCCAGAGCGCTCTTTCGCTCTCTTCGCTCGCTACTCGCCCGGGTTGAACATAATCGGGTAGACGACCGTGACCATACCGCCCTCGGGCTGCGGAAAGGACAGATTGCCGAAACCGCGCACGACGCACTGCACGACGCCCTGGTCCGGCAGATCGCTGCCGCCGTCGGCCGTCATGGCCACCGCGCCGCTCCTGTCGATGACGAATTTCACCGCAACACGCCCCTGGAGGTTGGGGTTATTGCGCATGCCGTTCTCGTAGCAGAGGCGGAACCGACCGAAGTTCTGGCGCACGATGCGCTGGATGACCTCAGCGGGAAGGCGCCCGTTGACGCTGGTTGCGCCCTCGCGGATCCGCGGCGCCTTGACCTGGTGACCACCGCCAAGCCTCCCACGACCGCTGCCAATCCCCTGCCCCGTGCCCGTGCCGGCTCCGTGCCCAAGGCCTCCGAAGTTGCCTAGGCCGATGCCCTCGCCACGTCCACCGCCGCCTTCGCCGACGCCCGACAGACCCAGTCCGCCCGCACCGAACGAATCACCTATGGTGTCGCCGAACATGTTGCCGCGAGCGCTCTTCTCGTCTTGCCCCGCCGATTCCTCACGACCCCACGGGGCCGTGGGTGCGTTCGGATCGCCTCCGCCCATCGTAGAGATGAGGCCGATCATTCCGAACTGCGCCGCCTCTTGCAGGGCCGCCTGCTTCGCCAGGTGGGGATCGGGGTTGTCCTTGGGACCCTGAACGCCATATTTGTGGCCGGAGTCCTTGGTATTGGGGTTGCCCATCGACCCCTCTTCGCCCTTCGCGCGCGTACCCGTACCCCCCTCCTTCTGATCCGGGTTGGTCTGGGTGACCTCCTCGTCCTTGCGCTCCTCTTGCTCCCGCTCCGCCTCGGCGTTCAAGAGCTTCTGCATCATCAAGATCTGATCGCAATCGATGTCCTCGCTGTCATCGCCGTGCATGTTCGGCATGAAGAAGGCGAAGACGGCGACAAGGCCCATGTGAAGAAGGAACGAGAGGCCCGTGAAGAGAAAGGCGGCGGGCTCCATCGTGGCCAGGAAGCCGACGGGCACCTTCTTGCCGGCATTCACGGCGCTCACCTGGAAAACGAGTGCGCTTCCGTCGAGCTCCATGCGGGCTTTTGCCCCGGCGGGAAGCTCGTACTCGTGCGCTCCACTCATTTCGCCCGAGGGCCGTGCCCGACCCGACGAGATGAGATCCGCGAGGCTGACCTTGCCCTGACCGGGGATGTCCACGTACCCGCGCGAACGAGGGAGGATGACGAGCGCGGCGCCGAGCCCACGCGAGGCGACGATGAGGGCGCGCGTCGTTCCGAGCGTCTCGCTCGGAATGAAGTAGTCGACCCCAACCTTCTCGCCCATCTCCTCGCCAACCGAGAACGACCGCGGGGGAGCCAGGTGAGAGACGTGCAGGACGTTGGAGTCCCACAGAATCATCACTTCGATTGCCGACGCGTGTGCAAGCTCGACCTCGTCCGGACTGACGTCGGGCCCACTCTTCACCATCGAATATGTGTAGCCCGTCCCTCCGCCGTCCATCGGAGGCTCGATCCCGAGGCCCGTGGTGGGTGCGAGCGGTGCCGCTTGCGCGACAAAAGCTGCCGCCGCTGGGGCAGCAGGCGCAGCAGCCGCAGATGCGAAAGGATTGGCGCTCGCGAACGGATTCACCGTTGCGGGAGCCGCGGATGCGAACGGGTTGGCACCGGCGAACGGATTGGAAGAGGCCGCCGCCGCTGGCGCCTGGGCCGGTGACGCCACGGCCGCTGCAGGGGGCGCGAACGCTATTCCCGGCGTAGGTGCGCCAATCGAGCCCACGGGCGCAGCCGCCGCAAGCTCCGCGCTCTCGAGCACGATGAGCGTGGACCCGATCTGAATCTGATCGGCAGGGCGCACCTTGCACTTGTTGACCCGCTGGCCGTTCACGAGCGTGCCCGGCTCGTTCCCGAGATCGATGAGCGTGATGTCCGTGGGCGAAGCAACCTCGATCACGGCGTGCATGCGAGAGGCAAGCTCGTCGTCGACGCGCAGATGGCTGCGTGGGTCCTTGCCGACCTTGACGATGTCCTGCGCGATGGTGTCGCGCCGGACGAGCTGATCGCCCTGATACAGCGCGAACGTGAGCGCAACCTTTGCCTTGCCCTGGCTGTCCATTACCTAAACCTCATTGCGCGCGGACGCCCGGTGACGTTCGGGCCTCCACACTCAGATGTTTTCCACCGACTTGAGCATCTCCGGCACAAACGACGTACGCGGCCGAATCAGCGTCGTTCGAACCGGCCCTGGCCGGACGCGGATGGTCGCGTCGGACGGACCGAAGCCGCCCGCGGCCAGAGGGTCGTCCTCGAACTTGTACCCGTAGTCGCCCGAGCCGCTGGTCGCCGCAGCGGCCCCGCCCGCGGCCGGCGCCGCGTCTTGTGCATAGGATTCCGCGGTCAAGAGGAGGAACGCGCCCGCCACGAACCCAGCCAGCAGTAACTTCTTCGAGCGCATCATGGCTTCACTCCTCTTCCGGTACCGAGCACGGGCCGACGGCTCGCGCTGTCATCGCTCCAGTTCCGGCGGAAATGTCCGCTGGAATTACAGTATAAGTGTACGTGCCTAAGGACTCGGGGTCAACGCGTTTTGGTGTCACCGGTACGTCTCGGAGCGCGTGCGAGCCATCATTCGTGACTTGAGACAAGGAAGGAACCAGAAGAGTTCCCGACTTACTTCGCGGGCGGAGCCGGCGCGCCGGTAGGGGGAGCCGGTGCACCTGCAGGCCCGCCCGCCGGCGGCGCGACAGCGCCCGGTGGATTGGGCGGGGCGGGAGGCGCAGGCGTTGGCGGAGCCGGGGGTCCGCCAGCTTGAAGGAAGGTCACCGTGTCGTCGATGTCCTGCATTCGCTCTTTCGTCTTCTTGACCGCGCCGTCGTACTCCGACTTGCCTCCCGCCTTTTCCATGAAGGTCTGGAACACAGTCTTCGCCTGCTGGTAGATGGCAACGGCCTTGTCCGTGCCGCCCGCCCCCTTGGCCTTGTACTCCTGCGTCAGGATGCCCTCGTTGAAGTAGGCGTCCGGCCGCGCATTGTCGATTTTCTTGCACGCGTCGAGCTCTGCCTGAACCGCCGCGACTTGCTTGTCGTAGTTCGCATCGTCAATCTGACCCCGCAGCGCGAGCGCGAGCCCTAGATGCGCGTCGTAGTCGTTCGGGTGCATCTCGAGCGCCTTGCGGTATGCCCCCTCGGCTTTGTCGAACCCGCGGAAGCTCAGGTTGATGGCCGCAAGGTTCATCTGCGCTTCGAAGAAATGGGGATCGAACTGAGCCGCAGCCTGGAACTCTTTCACGGCCGTGTTGACCTGACCGAGCTCGTTCAGGATGAGGCCCGACGTGTTGTGGATGGGCGCGTAGGTGGGGGTCTTTCGAACGGCCTGGGAGCAGACCAGCGCCGCCAGCTCGAGCTGCTGGACGTCTCCGCGCTTGGCGAGCGCCGCGTTCGTCGCAATCGTCCGGCCGAACTTCCGTCCTCCTCCCGCTTTCTTCTTCGCGCTTCCGAAGTAGTAAAGCGCAAGCTGGTTGAAGGCGGGCATGTATCCGTCGTCGATTGCGAGAGCGCGCTGCAGGTTCAGCTTGGCGCAATCGAAGTCCTGGAGGTCCGCGTCCCTGCCACCCACCTTCGCATGGCAGTTCGCCCCGACGCTGTCCGAATCGCGCAGCATCTGGAACATCGCGAGGTCGACGAGCGCCGGTACGTTCTGGAAGTTGGCGTCGGTGACCGCCTGCTCGAGGGCGCTGATCGCAGCGTCGGCGTTGCTGTCGGCTTTGTACTGGTAGAGGGCCAGCTGCGCCCGGGCGAAGTGAAACTTCGGATCGTCGGAGAGCGCCTGCTGGAAGTGGCCCTTCGCCTCCTTGTCGTTGCCGCAACGCTGGTAGGCGAGTCCGGCGTCGTACGTTGCCTCGGGAAACTTTCCCGACGACTGCGCGGACGCCGCCACTTCGAACGCCTTGGCGGCCTCTCCGCACGTCTGGTCGTTCCAGTCGTTGGTCTTGTCGTGCCCGTTGAAGACGTCGAGCGCCGCATTGAAGCGCTCGAGAGCCGCCTTCTGGACGGGCGCCTGGACGCCCACGGGGCCGTTCGCCTCACGCTCCGTCGGTTCTTTCGCCTCTTTGTTCCCGCCACCGCAGCCGAGACCGACTGCCGCGCTCAGCAACCCCAGGACCAGAACGCTTCCGATGTTTTTCATCGTTCTACCCTCGCTGACATCACGGCTCACTTCTTCTTCTTGCCGCCGGCAGCCGGCTTCTTCTTGGTGTCGTTGCCGCCGCCCTCGGTGGCGAGCACCTCGACCTTTTCGGTCGCGGGTCCTGTCTCGAGCGGGTGCCACAGCTGGCCGCCGATGATGAGGGGCGGCGGCTTGTCGTCGAGACCGCCGTTCGACAGCGTCGGCGCTCCACGCAGCTCGTCGACCACGTGGTATTCCGTCTTGTAGTTCTTCGCGAGCCACTTCTCGCAGTCGCGCGAGAACTCGTCGAAGTATTGGTACTTCACGGAGTCGTCGAGGCAGCGCTTGAGCGCCGGCTTGGCACGGTCGCGCTTGATCGGCTCGGAAGCCTCGTCGAGGTTCTCTAGGTAGGTGGCCTTGACCTCGGACCACGAGAGCGTGTCTCCCGTGCCGGGGACGAACCCCTTCTTGTCCCACTCCTTGGGGTACGGGGCCTTGCGGAAGTCGTCCACGAAGGTGCCCCACATGAGGCCCGCGCGCGAGGCGGCGGCGATGACCCAGCGAGGCGGCGGGACCGGCTGCAGATCCGTGGCCTTCTGGTACTCCTTGTCGACGTCCGCGATCGCTGCCTGCTTCTTCTGGACCCAAGGCATCAGGGTCTTGTCCATGTACTTCTTGATGTCGTCCTTCTTGCCCGAGCCCTTGTAGATGGGGAAGGGTAGCGATTCGACCTTCTCCTTCTTCTTGTCCTCGGCAGCATAGAAGAGGGCCTCGCCCACGGCGTCGAGCGCCTTCCCCAGCTTGTGAGCCTGCTGGTCCGCGCCCTCGCTCTTGTACGCCTCGTTGATCTTCGCCTGAGCGGCGCTTCCGTCCCCCCAGATCCTGCGGACCTTGTCGTACTCGCCGCGCGCCTGCGCCACCGACTTGAGGTGCATGAGAGCTCGCGCGAGCGTGGCGTGCGCCTGGACCTGAATGTCCGGCGGAGCCTTGTCGAGCGTCGCCATCGCCCCCGAGACCGCCTTGCGCGCGCTCTCCCAGTCTTCCTTGTCGGCGTAGTGCGCTCCGATCGCGAAGGCGATCTGCGCGGTCTCCACCGAGTTCGAGTTCCCGTAGTCCTTCTGGTATTCCTTCACGTCGGCCACGGCCAGATCCTCTTGCCCGAGGCCCAGGCGCAGGACGATCGCGTCGGACAACGCCTTGTCGGCATTCTGTCGGCGTGGGTTGTCCTTGGCGTAGCGCTCGTACCAATCGGACGCCTGGTCGTAGACCGCGATGGCCTGCCAGTTGCCGCCGATCTTGTACATCGCGTCCTTGGCGAGCTCGGACTTCTCCATGTGGAACTGAGGATTGAGAAGGACGGTCCGAGCCCGGATGGCGCTGGCGATGAGGTGGCCGGCCTGGAACGCGCGCGCGGAGTTCTCGACGATCTCGTCCAGGTGCTCACACTGCGGGGATTGGTTCGCGCGAAGAGGGGTGGCGCCGTACTTCTCCCATAGTTCGAAGTACGCCTTGCCCCCCTTCTCGAAGAGCTCGAGGGCGTTGTTCCCGCCCTTGTCCGCGTCTTCGATGATGCGCTGGGCGCGCAGACGCTGGATGTCGCACTGGACCTTCGCGAAGATCGTGCAGATTTCCTCGTTCTTCGTCGCCTTCTCGCCGGCGCAATAGAGGTCGAGGAACTTCGGCACGTCGACGATCATGTCGTCCAGGCACGAGCTCCGGTTCGGCGAACCGTGGAACGTGAGGACGTTGATGCTCTCCAGATAGAGCTGCGCCGCATACACTGCCGCATCGTTGTCGGCGTTGTTGAAGGCGATGTCCTTGAAGCACGAAGCCGCCTCTTCCCAGTGCTGCGCTTCGAAGTACAGTCGGCAGCGCGCGTACTTCACTTCGGCGAGTTGCTTCTGACCGTCGGCGTCGGCCTTGTCCGGCTTGATGTAACAGACGTACCGATTGAACGAGCCCACCATCGACTTCTGGGCCTCGGTCATGTCCTTCGGCCGGTACTTCTCGTCCCCTTCCTGCTTGATGTCTTTACCGACACCGGGCAGGTTCCCGCTCCCCTTCTTGTCCGCACCCTTCTGGTGCTGCGCCAGGTAGATGTTCTGGTAGCAGAGAACCGCAGCGTAGGCGGACTCCGCAGCCTCCGGTGCCTTGGGGTCTTCCTGGACCACGGCGTCGAACGCCGGACCGCACTCGGCCCACCGCTCGCGGAAGTAGAGAAGGTCGGCAAGATTGTATTTGATCTTGTAGATGTTCGGCCAATCCTCCTTGACCAGACGCGGGAACTCGAACTTCGAGAACTCGTCCGCGCTCCACGTGTCGGCCACCTTCTTGTAGAGGATCGACGCGAGGTCCATCGTCTTCGGATCGCCCGTGCCACGCTGGCCCTGCGTGCCGACGGCCTCGAGGTGCCACGCCATCGCGGTCTCCGTGGCCATCGACGCGGTGCGGTTCGCGCACTTCTGCTTCGCCTCGGGCGACCGGTTCTCGGCCTTGTACGACGTGTAGCGCTTGAACTGGTTGTTCAGCTCCGCGACGATGGCGGGCTTGTCGCCCGACTTCATCGCCATCGTGGCCTCGGTGATGTGCGACTGGTACTCGCAGAGCTTGTCGCTCGCGTTGTCGCGGACCATCAAGTCCTTGTAGAGCGCGATCGCCTCGGGATAGTGGCCGGTGTCCAGGTAGTTCTGGCCGAGGTCGTTCATCATCAAGAAGGTCTTGTCGTTCGACCCCGCCTCGTCGCCGCTCAGGTTCTTGAAGAAGTTGTAGGCGTCGGTCGGGCTGCCGGCGAGCGCGTAGACGGGGACGACATCCTTGCGCCCGCTCTCGGCGAGCTTCTTCGCGTTCGGCAGCTGCGCGAACTGCGTCCCGAAATCGATCGTCTTCTTGAACGCGTCGAGCGCGTGCGGGAGGTCTCCCATGTTCCAGAAGACGTAAGCGAGCTTGTACCAGGCGTAGCCGTAGACCTTGTTCTCGGGCGGCGGCTTGATGATGACCTTCTGGTACGCCTGCTTGCAGGGGTCCCACTTGGTCGGGTCGTTGAGGGCCTCGTTGAAGAAGAGGTCACCGAAGGCCAGGTAGGCATTCGGGATGTACTTCGAGTTCGGCGTCTTCGTGATGAGGTCGAGGTACACGCGCCGCGCGTTCGAGGTGTCGCCAGACTGCTCGTACTCGTACGCGAGGTAGTAGTAGACCTCGTCGAGGTTCGGGTACGCGGGCGGCGGATTCGTCGCGAACGTCGCGGACGGCTGCCCTGCGTAGTCGTTGACGAGGATCGAATAGTAGTTGATGGCCGCCTTCCGCGAGCAATCGAGGGTCGTCTTGCGGGAGTTCGCGATCGCTTGCTGCCGCCCCGCCTCACGCGGGTTGCTCTGCTTGGCCTCGTCGCGCTTGACCTCCGCCTCCGTCTTCTCGCGGAACGCGGCGTTCTCGAGCTCGACGTAGTCTTCCGCCAGGCGGCGCAGCAGCATAGGTCGGTCCTTGGACCGCGCCTCGGTCGTCCGGTACAGCGACTCGAGCTGCTGGATCTCCGTCACCAGGAGTGCGAGCACGCGCTGCTTCAGTGCCGACCCTCGGGCGTCCCGGACGCCCGCCATCATGGCGACGTCTGCGGACCCGATGCCAATCTGCTTGGTGCCCTTCTTGATCTCCTCCACCTTCGAGTGAAAGGACATCGTGGGGGCCTTGCCGTGGCCCGATACGTTAAAGGAGGTGGGCCCGGTGTTCGGACAGGCCTCCAAGGTCTTGATGGACTGGTCGCTGATGCACGCAGGCCCCGAAGGCGCGCTGGGCGGAGCCGGAGTGTCGGCCGCCAGGGCGGGCCTCGCGGCGACGAGCAGCGCACCGACGACGACCGTAGTTGCGAACACCCACTGGGAAAGGACGCGATTCATTCGTTACCTCCCGCACTTCGACGTAATCGTCTGGCGGTAGAACCCGAGCTCGTCACGCCAGTACTCGCCCTGGAACGGCCAGATGACGTGCTCCTCGTCGGGCTTGACGATGTTGGCCTTGGACTCCTCGGCGGTGACCTGGCCCCCCGCAATCGCCTGGTCGAGCTGGTTACGCTGAGCAGCAGTGATGTCGATCAAAATCTTCTGTCCGTTTCGGAGCTGCTCGTTCAGGTCGGCCAGGTTGCGCTCGTAGCGACCGCGCGCAAGGTCACCGGCGTTGCGCACTGCGAGCTCGCGGGCGTCGTGCACGGAGTCCTTCACGAGCTCCGACACCTTGGCGTTCCTGAACTTGCTGGGCGCCTTCTTGAAGCGCTCGCCCTCCTCGTCGAGCAAGCGCACGTATTCGAGGTTGCGGAGGAGCTGACGGTCGGACAAGGAGGTCTTGACGATGGGGGCAACCTTCGGGTCGAGCTGCGCTTTGTCGTCGCGCACGTCCTTCAAGAACTTGAAGAACTCCTCTTCCTGGTTCGTACCTTTCTTGAACTTCTCGAGGATCTTCGACAGCTGGTCGCGGATGGGCTCGAACTTGGCGCGGAACTTGGACACGATGATCAGCGCGTCGTCGTACTGGCAGTTGGCGAAGTAGATGACGGCCTTGAGGACGTCCGCCTCCGGGTAATACGAGTGCGGGAAGTACGGAGCCTCGATCGTATGGATGTTGCCGAGCGCGTGGCTGTAGTCGCCTGCCATGAAGTACGCCCACGACTCCTCGAAGAGCGCGTCGAGCCAGTACTCGCTCGCCACGTCCACCCTGTTCCAGTACTTCACCGCGGCGCTCAGGCGCGTCTGGTCGACGGTCGGCGCGTTGGTGTTGTCGTCGAGCTTGACGCTGGCCGAGTAGAAGGTGCGCGCCATCGACAGGTACGCGAGGTCACGCATGCGCGCCTCGTCCTCGACCTCCACGTCCCCTTCTTCGATGGCCCCGAGGATGCGCTGGAACGACTGGACCGCCGGTTTGCTCTGCCGCATCTGGACGTTCGAGACGCCGCCGAAGAACTGCGCCTGGACGTAGTACTTGCTGCGCCGGTCGACCTTGTCGAAGAGGCCGAGCGCTTCGGGGAACTGACCGTTCCGGTACTTGTACCGTCCGAGCAGGTAGTTCAGCTGCCAGAAGAGCTCTTCCTGCTCTTTGTTGTTGAACTTGCCTACGTGCGCCTCGTTGTACTTGCCGACGCGCTCGATGATGTCGGCTGGCTCCGGCAAATCGGTCGCGAGCTTGGCGAGCCAGAGAAGCGTTTCGTTGTATTTCAGATGATTCGGCTTGTCGGCGATCTCGCTGAAGATCGAATACGCCCCCTGATAGAACTTGAGCTTGTAAAGAGCCTTGGCGAGATTGAACTGGGCAATCTGCTTGTTCCCCTCGTCGTCGCCGGTCTCGCCGCTGGACACGCGGAAGAGAGCCTGGGCGGCGTCCCACCACTTCTCGTTCTCGTAGAGCCGCTTGGCTTGCGCAGCCGCGGCGGTGGGTTGGCCAGCCGTCGCAGGAGGTGAGTTGTCGACCGTCTTGGCGGGCTTTCCGCCCGCCGCCGGCGGAGCAGGTGCGTCCGCGTCGAGATCGACGGGCGCAGCACCCGGCGGCGCAGGTTGCGCAGCGGTCGCCGGCTTCTTCTTGCGCTGCGCGTCCGCGGAACTCGCCGTCAGGGCCAACGCCGCAACCAGCGCAGTCACCAAAACATCGCGCGCTACCGGTCTACGCATCGTCTTACTCCTCATTAGAGTCGAGCGGCCCGACACACTCTCGCATCGCGCCACATCAAACACTGCTCGATCGAATACCCGAATCGTCCCAATCGACAGCCGTGAAGTCGAGGCCGAAAACCTCAACGATGTTGGTAAGATACTCTCGTCGAGCGCGGTGATGGTACGGAGCGCGATTCGTCGTTGTCAAGGTGAAAAGCCCCTCCAACGGCTCATGGGAACGCTGCATTGCCGGACGCCACATCGCCGCGGCGGCTCGACACGGCCGGCGGAGACGTGTGGGACAACGGAGTAGATAACGTGCTCTGCCGGTGCTGCCTGAACCCTGACTGAAAATAGATGGCCACACGCCATGTGTTCTGGATCTGGATGACGTCTCGCGGCGCCCTTTGCTTGGGTGCGACCTGCCTTGCGGACGGATCGCGTTCGGTGTGGCCATCCTCCTTAGGTGAAGGCGACACCGACCCGTGCCCGAGCCGCCGTGACGGTGGGGGTTTCGCAACCGAGGCGAGCGAGCGAAGACGAACCGCTTGACGCGTTTCGCCGCGCTCGATTAGCTTTCGGCGTCACGCCAGCGGTCGCGCGCCGAGCGCTACCCCACGCGCCTCGCTCCAACCGCGAGAGGGAGAGCCCGACACGATGACTCGATCGATCCTGGCCGCACTTGCCGCTGCCGTCGCCGTCGTCGCTGTTGTTGGCACCGGGTGCCAGACAACGGGGGTCGGCGATCCGTGCACGCCGGAGGCCGAGTACGACACGTCGTTTCTCGGCTTCAACTACGACGAGGTGAGCACCGAATCCGCGGACTTCCAGTGCTTCTCCCGCTTGTGCCTGGTGAACCACTTCCAGGGTCGCGTGTCCTGCCCCTACGGGCAAGACTCGGCGGGCACGGCGGCTTTCGACATGACCGCGAATGCGTGCGTGACTCCGTTCATCGGCACGCCGATCACCGGTAAGGACTCGTCCGGCAACTACGTGAACACGACGGCAAAGGCGACCGTGGAGCCGCAGTGCCTGGACCGCACGGCAAATAACGCCGTCTACTGTTCGTGTCGCTGCGCGAACCTCAACGGGCTGACCGACGACGGGGCCGTCTACTGCAAGTGCCCGGGCGGATTCTCGTGCACGCAGCTCTACAGCTCCATCGGCGGCGGCGCCAACCAGGGGCTCACGGGCGCCTATTGCATCAAGAGCGGCACCGAGTTCAACGCGGACAACGTCTGCAACGAGACGTGCACGGCGTCGCTGGGCAACTGCGGCAGCGCCCAGGGCGTCATGGCGCAGTGACGTGAGCGCGAGCGCGGAGCTCGGCCGGAACGCCGAAACCGCCGTCGCGGATTGTCTGTTCGTCGAAGGCTTCTCGATCCTCGGGCGAAACGTTCGTCTTGGTTCTCTCGAGCTGGACGTCGTCGCCCGCAAAGGATCCTTGATGGCGGTCGTCGAGGTACGCGCTCGCCGGTCCGGGGCGCTCGTTGGCCCGTTCGCCAGCGTGAACTACACGAAGAGAGCTCGCGTCCGCCGCGCCGTGCAGCGTCTCTGGCGCGAGCGCCTCTCTACCATGCGGGGCGTCGAGCGAGTGCGGATCGACGTCGCCGCCGTGACTTTCGTCGGGGGTCAAACCCAGATCGAGTATGCAGAAGGCGCGATCTAGCCGTCCACCGCGGTCTTCATCACGTCCCGCACGCGCCCGAGCGCTGCCGCTGCGTCGTCCTTGGAGCCCCGCTCGAGCGCCGCGAGCGCGCCCTCGATCTCCGCCAGTTGGCGCTTCTCGATCTCGCGCAGGCCCCCGACCATCCTCGTGAACGTCTCGAAGAAATCGCGGAGCTCGTCGCCCTTTCGGAGGCGTGCGTCGACGTGCAGGTTCCCGTCGCCCACCTGTTTCAGCAGACGCGTCATCTTGTAGACCGGCCCGGCGACCTTGTGAGTGATGTAGATGCCCAGCATGCCGATGAGCACGACCATCAGGGCCAGCCCGCCGACGAGCGAGCCGATCATCCGCTGCTGGCGATGGATGAGCGAGGCTTGCTGATCGGCTATCACCTTGTCGTGCGCGTCGGCTTCGCGATTGAACTCGGTCAAGAGCTCGGGGCTGTCGGACGCCAGGTCCTTGATGTTCATCCGGCTGACCTCCGACACCTTCTTGCTCTCGTCGACGAGCGCGGAGCTCTCCGCCACGACGGCTCCGGTGGTCTGGTAGAGAACGCCCCCCATGACGCCACTGATGGCCACGGCGACGATCACGAGCAGGCCCGCGTATTTGAGCTGGAAGTGCGAGTCGAGGAGATAGTTTCGCACGCTGCGTTTGTGTGCGCCGGCCTTCTCCGGCGGCATGCTTGCTGTGGTGGTCATCATCGTCGGTCCTCGTCGTCCTCCCGCTCGCACACGCGAGCGGACGCACTACTTGAAGTTCTGAGCGAATAGGTCCGTCGCCTGCCCGGCGACGACGGATAGCAGCTGATCCTCGGCTCCCTTGTCGCCGGGGCGCGCGCCGGGAAGGGTCGCGCCCGCGGGGACCTCACCGCGCAAGTCTCTCCCTGGGTACGAGAATACCGCGATCCGCACTCTGACTCGAAGGTTCCCGTCGGAGTAGTCGAACTTCTCCACGCTGATTCCGAGGTAGTAGCCCTTCAGCTTGCGCTTGGCGATGGCGGCCTTGGCGACCCCATTCGACTCCCCCGCCGGCGCGAGCTGGTACTCGCCGAGCTGGGCGAGCTTCGAGGTGATCGCGTCTTTCACCACCCGCTCGATGTCGCCAGTCGCTCGCGACGTGTTGTTCGTGACGCTCGAAAGGGCGACGTAGTACCGGGCGTTCGCCACGACAGGGGGGCCGGCGCCGCCGTTCCCGGATGACCCCCCACCGCCACCCGAGGCGTCGATCGCGTCGATGGCGCGCTGGATCTCGGCCTTGACCGAAGAGCTCGTCTCGACGCCCACCCGTCGCCGGAGGCAATCGAGCTCCGAGGGGCGCCCGAGGCGCTTCAGCGCGACGGCCGCAGCTTGTCGCACGACCTCGCTCGGGTCCGACAGACCGCCGCACAGCGGCACGACCGCGCCGTCATCATTGGTGGCGCCGAGGGCCAGAGCAGCGCTGGTCCTCACCCGGAAGTCGTCCGCCTGTCCCGCCGCCGGTGGAAATCTCAGTCGGTCGGCCAGGAATTCGACCCGACTGTCGGCGCGCGCAAGGGAAGCGATGGCCGTCAAGAGGAGCGCCAAGAGAGCGGCCGTCGCCGGCCTCGACATCGTCCGCGACCCCGGCATCATCCAACTTCCAAAGGTAACATGACCCCGAAGGGCTCGACACTGAGGGTGCTACGCGCGGCGGCGTCCGCATGCGCGGTCGCGTTCTCCTCTTGCCTCGCCTTGGCCGATGGCGCGCACATTCAGGTCAGAGGGGTCGCGCGCATCGACGCTCACACGGCACTCTCCTCCGGAAAGCTCGTCGTCTCTGGAACGGTGACCGACGACGCGGGGCGGCCTTCTTCGGGAGCAGAGGTCGCCATCGGCATCACGCGAGCCTTGAAGGGGGGCGCCGTGCCTCTTGGCCTCGCCCTACCCGAATCGTGTCGTGACACGAGCAGACCTCCCACGCTGGACGGCACCGACCGGATGCTTCTTCCGACCGATGGCTCCGGTCGATTTTGCGTCCGCCTCTCGCTTCCGAAAGAGCGCTACGTCGCGAACTTCGAGGTGCGAGCGTCGGGGCCGCTCGACGGCGCGAGCCTCGAGTTGCCGCTCGATCTCTCGTTGAAACCGGTGACGCTGCGCTTCGACCCGGAACAATCGGTGCTGGACCTCGACGACGACACGAACGACATCGCCGTCGTCGCGTCGACCGAAGAAGACGGAGTGACGACCCCGGCGAGCGCCCTCTGGCTCGCCCTCACCAACGAGAACGGCACCGCGCTGGGCGGTGCGATGACGGGAACGTCGGGGCGCGCACGCTTGATCGTGCCGGGCAGCAGCAGCACACGTCTCGGGCAACCGGGAAAGGGCGTGCTTCGGGCGGCCTTCGCCGGAAACGCCGACCTCGGGCCGAGCGCCTGCGCCATCCCGGTCGAGCGCCATACGCGAGTCGAGCTCACGGTGCCGGATGCCCGCGACGGTCGCCGGGCGGTCGGATCGCCCGAGGATGAAATCGCGATCCGTGTCGTGGCAACGGCACGTTGCGCGCGTCTCGGTTGCAGCGCAGAGCCGACGGGCACGGTCGAGGCGCGCCTGGGTGACGCGGTGGTCGGGGCCGCGACGCTCGACCGGGGGCAAGCCCGTGTCGTGGTGACCTTCCCCATGGCGGCGGCCGAAGAGGTCCCTCTGCATCTGCGCTACGTTCCCGACGCACCCTGGTTCCGACCGGCGGCCGACGTCGAGGTCGACCAGCCCGTGAGGGGCCAGAGCGCTTGGAGAGGCTTGCCGCTGGCGCTCGCCGGGCTCGGTGCAATCGCGTGGCTCATGATGGCGCGGTTGCCCCGGAGGTTTGCGCGGGGCCTGGCTCGCGCGAGCCGGCCTCGCCCGCTCCGCGGCGGAGCGCACGTCGAGCTCTTGCGCGGCGAGTCGTCGTCGCAGGGGTGGCGGGGGCAGGTGATCGACGCCGACGAGCGCGACCCAGTGGCGGGCGCACGCGCGTCGGTCGAACGGCGGGGGTTCGAGCGGACGGACGTCGTCGCCCGTGCAACGTCGGATGCGGAGGGCATGTTCGCCCTTCCGCCGCTCGAGACGCTGCCAGGCGATGAGCTCGTCGTGGATGCTCCGCTTCATGCGGTGCTTCGCGGCCCTCTTCCCCCCACCGGCGAGCTCCGTGTCGCACTCGTGCTGCGCCGCCGGGCGCTCCTCGATCGCCTCGTCACCTGGGCCCGCCGACGCGGCGTACCTTTCGACGCCCGTCCCGACCCGACTCCCGCCCACGTCCGGCACGCGGCCGGTCCGGACGTTGGCATCGCTCGCTGGGCCAATGCGATCGAGCGCGCGGCGTACGCTGGAGACGTCGTGGACGAGCAGGCAGAAGGCGACGTCGATCGCCTCGCGCCGGTGGAGGACGTCGACCCCAAGGCGCGTGACGAGCGCGAGGGGCAAGAGAGAGCGAAGCCCAAGCGACCCCGACGATGAAGCGGCGGAAGAGCACGTTGACGGGCCTTGTCGAGAGTCCTTATAGTCCCGGGCCCGCCGGGTCACGGTCGAAGCGCCCATGACAACCGTCATCATCGTCGTCGTGCTCGTCGTCGCCGCAGTCGGCGCGTTCTTCGCGTTGGCGCGCGGCAAGGGCGGCGCCCAGCTGCAGGCACCGGCGGCGCCGAAGTCACTTCAGCCGCCGGCGTCCAAGCGAGACGAGGCACCGAAGTCCGCCGCGCGCGCCGATCGCGCAAGGGATCCCGCGCGCCCGCCGGGACCGCCCCCGTCTCCGCCGGCCCCCGGGGTCCAGGCCAAAGCCGTCCCGCCGTCGGCACCCCCGAGCGCGCCTCCTCCGTCGGCGAAGGACGTCGCCGGACTCCGCAAGGGGCTCGCGGCGGCGCGGGGAGGCTTCATCGCGAAGCTTTCGGCGATCTTTCAGGGAAGGAAGGACATCGATCCGGCCATTCTCGAACAGATGGAAGAGGTCATGCTCGCCGGCGATGTCGGGCCGAAGACGACGCAAGCGATCCTCGGCCGGCTGCGGGAATCTCTCGGGCGCAACGAACTGCGCGACGCCGATGCCGTGTGGGCCCAGCTACGGGCCGAAGCCGCGAGCATCCTTTCCATCGGCGGCGGTGCCATCCGCATGACCACCAAGCCGACCGTGGTACTTCTCGTCGGAGTGAACGGAGTGGGCAAGACGACGACCATCGGGAAGCTCGCGACGCGCTACAGCGCGGCGGGCAAGAAGGTCGTCCTCGCAGCGGGCGACACGTTTCGAGCTGCAGCCGTTCAACAGCTCGAGGTCTGGGGCAAGCGGGTCGGGGCCGACGTCGTTCGCGGCAAAGAGGGGGCCGACCCTGGCGCCGTGGCGTTCGACGCGACGAACGCTTCGAAGGCGGCGGGTGCCGATCTGCTGTTCGTCGACACTGCCGGCCGCCTTCACACGAAGGTCCCTCTGATGGACGAGATCAAGAAAGTGCGTAAGACGATCGCGAAGGCCATGGAGGGTGCGCCACACGAGACGCTCCTCGTGCTAGACGCGACCACTGGGCAGAACGCGCTCCAGCAGGCGACTCTCTTCAAGGAGGCCCTCGATCTTACGGGCATCGTTCTCACCAAGCTCGATGGCACGGCCAAGGGCGGTATCGTCCTGGGCATCTGCGACGAGCTCCGCTTGCCTGTCCGCTACGTAGGACTCGGCGAGCGCGCAGAGGACTTGCGTGAGTTTCACGCTGACGAGTTCGTGGAGGCTTTGTTCGGCAAGCGCGAAGAGGACGTCGCGGCCGCTTAGTTATTGAACCGTGGGTTTTCACGAAATCTCGTTGCCCAGCCGAAATTGCCCGTGTATAGTCGCCCTCTCTTTGCTGTAAGCCTGATTCCCCAGCAGTTCTCAATAATTAGGCACGACGCGCCGTGATTCGTTCGACTGCGCCCCACGGGGTGCGCGGCCGACAATGCCTCAAAGGATGCGGAAGGGGTAGCAATGAAGCAGGCTCGCAGGTGGCTTCTACTCGCGACGGCCCTCGTGCTGCTGCCGCAGGGCGCGTATGCCCAAAAGAAGAAGGCCACCAAGGGTGCCGCGCCGGCGGCTGCACCGGCTTCGGCCGACGCCGACGCGGACGCACCGGCAGCGCCGGCCGCGACGCCAGGCGCCACTCCTCCTCCCGCGGGTGCTCCCGCGAGCGCTGACGAGAGTGGCACTCCGCCCGCGGCACCCGAAGGTGTAGGTGCGCCTGCCGGCGAAGCGCCCGGCGGGATGGATATTTGCCAGATCACTCCCGATGCTCCGCAGTGCCAGGCAGCGAAGGAATTCAACCTTGGCGCCGAGGCCAAGAAGACGGTGCGCGCGGAAATTTATGCCGTGCAGCAGCAGTACGTGATCAAGTCCGGCCGCTTCGAGATCATGCCGTACTTCGAGTTCACGCTGAACGACCAGTTCGTCAGCCACGATGCCCCCGGTCTTGCGCTCAACTACTACATCACGCAGGTCCTTGCGATTGGCGTCAACGGAAACTTCTATCAAGGATTGAATTCGCCCTCGGACTTCAACTTCCAGAATCGGCGTGCGGCGCGAATCTCCGTTCCTCTCAACGATTACCAGTTGAGCGGCGACCTGAACTTCACATATGTGCCCATGTACGGAAAGTTCGCCGGTTTCGGTGACTTCATCTTCCATTACGACGCGTTCGTCGAGGGCGGCCTGGGCATCATCCGTACCGAGCCGATCCCGGTCATCGATCCCGACAACCGCAAGTTCGACTGGAAGAACCACGTCAACTTCGACGTGGGCATCGGCTTCCGCATCTTCTTCAACCGCTGGCTCGCGGCCGTGCTCGAGGTCCGGGACATCATCTACGATGAGAGCATCGAGGCCACGACGGTCGCACAGGGCTCCCCCACCCTTCCGCTCAACAGCCCGCAGAATCCGCTCAACCCGGCAACTTGGTATGACACCAACTCGCACCTGACCAACGACGTCCAGATGCAAGTGGGCCTATCCATCTTTTTGCCAACCTCCTTCGACTACCAGTTGCCCAAGTGAGAACGGAGACGAGGACGGCGATGAAGCGGCGTTTCGTCGGAGCGGTTTTGGCGGTCCTCGCGGCGGCCGGCGTGCTTGCGTCGGCGCAAACCGCGAGCGCACAGGAAATTCAGCTGACGGGACCGCTGAAGGGCGCGCCCGCCGTGCGCAGCATGCGCATGTACCGGGAGGGGCGCTTCGAGATCGCCCCAGCCGCGTCGTTCACGTTGCTCGACGAGTACCGGCGAACGATCCTCGCCGGCGCGCAGCTGAACTACAACATCAAGGACTGGCTCGGCATCGGCGTCTGGGGCGCGGCGGGCGTCCTCAGCTTGACGACGGACTTGGCGAGCGAGATCAACACGACGGCCCCGCGCGATCCGCTGACGGCCATCAACGTCAATCACACGGGCGACCCTACGGCCAATCCCCCGCAGACGCTGGGCCCGGCCAACTTCAACGACCAGACCGCGAAGATCTCTTACGTCGTCGCCCCTCAGCTCACGTTCATCCCGTTCCGGGGCAAGCTCGCCATCTTCAACAAGATCTTCGTCGATACGGACTTTTACGTGGCAGGAGGTGTCGGCTTCGTCGGCATCCAGGAGCGCGCAGCTTGCGGCGGTGGGGGGAGTCAACCGCTTTGCGCCAGCCCGCAGTCGTTCGCTCTCGCTTCCGAGACGAAGGTGGCTCCCACGTTCGGCGTCGGCTTCAAGTTCTACCTCGGGGACCTGGTTTCGCTGGGCGTCGAGTACCGCGCGCTACCGTTCTCGTGGAACCGGTCTGGGTTCGACTCGAGAGGCTCGGGCCCCGGGAACAACTTCCCGGACGGGCAGGTCAACAGCCAGGACGACACGTTCCGGTTCAACCAGTTGGTGACCGTGTCGCTCGGCTTCTCGTTCCCGATCCATCCGAAGATCAGTCAGTAGCTCACACGGCTACGACTTGACGATGCGCGCGCGCGCGTCGATGGAGAAACCCGCGGGCAACGCGGTACGGACGCCGGCCCGTTCGCCCTCGGGGATCTCCCAGCCGCGCAGGGCGAGGCCTTCGGCCACCTTGGCCCGGACGCGCACGCTCTCTTCCTCGAGGAGCAGGCGTGCAAGCGCCGGCACCGCGGAAGGGTCGTCCTGGGCAAGCAGCGTTGCGGCAGCGTGGAAGCGGGCGGGCTCGTTGACGTCCTCGAGGAAGCGCTCGACGGCCTCCCGGATGCGGGGACTCTTGTGCTCTTCGAGGGCCGTGAGGATTTGAACCTTCGCGTCGACGAACTTCGAGTACTCGGTGTCCCACCGGGAGAGCCAAGTCAGAAGCTCGTCGACGTAACGGTCGTCGTCGACCAGCTCGCGAACGATCTTCATCGGCCACGCCAGACTCTCGGCCCTCGCCGCGAACACCCGCACGGGCTCGAGGGCCTGCTCCCCGGCCCGAAGGATGCCTCGAAAGGCGGCGTCCTTCTCCTCTTGGTCGGTAATGGAGGGATCCATGTGAAACGTGAAGCGCTTGAGCAGCACCTCGACCGCGTCGGCGGACGCCATGTCGGAGAGCGCCTGGATTGCCTCCTGACGGTCGTAGTTCTGCGCGCGCTTCTCGACCCTGTCGGCCCACTTCGCAGCGGGACTGGCCTTCGTGCCCTGCTTCTCTTGCCTGGCACCCTTGAACCTATCGAACAGACCCATGCCCTCTACCTTTGCTTCGCACCGCGCGCGTGCGGAGCCAAGCATGCTGATCGGTGGCCGGAACGCAAGCGATGCACTCTACTTTCAAGGCACCCGGAGCGTCGTCTGCGCATAGGCGAAGTGCGAAAGGGTCGGCGGCGCGAGCAAGCTCTCGGAGAGGATGGCGCGCGCACCGTCTCCCAGAACGAGCATCGAGTAGCCCGCCTCGAGCTCCAGCGACGTCCAGGGCAGCCAGCGAAGCATCGCGTCGATCTCGTGCCCGAGCTCCCCCTTGGTGTTGCCCGGAGCCGCCCCGATCGTCGACAGATAGCCCGACCGCCACGCTCCCCCCGGCTGCGCGAGGCGCGCGTACCGATACTCGACCGCGGCGACGGCGTCTGCAAAGGGCTCGATCCCGACCCGCGCGTTCGCTTCTTCTTCGTTGGACCACGCGAACAGATCCATCGCGCCGTGCCACGCGTGCACGTCGGGCAAGAGCGGGTCGAACGCGCGGTAGGTTGGCCCCCCGCTGTCGCCGCTGGCGTAGGCGGCGCCGATGCGAATCGTCGGAAGGAGCCTCACGCGCTCGAAGGTATGCGCGACGTGACCGGCCGCCGCCCACGCGGCCCTGTCCGCCGGGAGCTCGGTCGCGCGGCCAAGCTGGTACGCCCCTTCGACGCCCCAGTTCCACGCGGTGGTGTCTCCGTGCAAGCGCGCCGCGCCGGTGTAGGTCTCGCCTTCTACCGACCCCTGAAGGTCGGTGCTCGGGTTCTCTTGCGCCACGCGTGCGAGCGCGTAGACGTCGACCGCGAACAGGGGGACGAGCGCCCACTGTCCTCGAGCCCCGAAGAGCTCTCCGTAGCTCTCTAGCGACGCGCTCGTCGACGGGTCGATGAGCACTGCGGCGAGGACCTCGAAGGCGGCGTCTCCCAAGACGAGTCGACCGCGAACGGCGTCGAGCGAACGACCTGTCGGCGACCAATCCGCTGCCCCGAGCAGGCGTCCCTCGCCCCACGTGACGGGCTGCCGTCCGGCGCGAAGGAAGCTGGGGTTCGCGGAAGCCGTATGTGCCTCGACCCACGCCTCGTATGCCCCGGTCACAGCGATTGGAGCTGGACCCGCGATGGGGTCTGCGCTCGCCCCGACGTCGAGCGCGCGCGCGTCCTGCAACACGACACGCGCCTCGAGCGGGCCGCGCAGCGCGTCGACTCCCAGGCGGGCTCGCTCGACGAGAAGACCCTTGTCGAGCCCGTCGACGTCGTACCGGTATTCGCCCCGCACCCGGACCTCGACCACCGGCGCCAACTGCCAATCTCCGACGGCGACGGTCTCGGGAGCAGGCGGCGCCAGCTGAGCACCGGCACCGGTCACCTGCAAAAGCCCGGCGAAGAAGACCCCGCTCGCCAGGCCGCGATTCACGGGCGCGAAGCTAACACGTACTCGCGCGCTTTCGCGAGGAGCGCTTCGCGGTCGTTCACGCTCGGATCGTTTGTCACCACCTCGAGGAGCGCGTCGAGAATTTCCCCGATGACGGGACCCGGACTAACGCCAAGCTCGCGCATCAGGTCGTGGCCGTTCACCTTGAGATCGCGCGTCGAGAGGGCCGCCCCCTCGGCAAGCACCCTGGCGACGTGGACCTTGAGATGCGCCAGCGCATCGAGATCGGCCACGCAGTCGCGGCCCTTGGCCCGGACGTCCGCTTCGTTGAGCGCGTAGAGATCCTCCAGCCGCTCTCTGCCGACGCGGCGGATCCACCTACGGACGGCGGAGTCGCCCCAGTCGTTCGAGTAATGGAACAGGTGGTTTCGCACGAGCGACACGATGCGAGCCCGGTCTTCGTTCGAGAAGCGCAACTTGGCCGCGACAGGTTCGGCGATCTCCGCGCCGACCCGGTCATGGTCGTAGAACGTGTAGTCGGCCGTCTTGTCCGACCACGCGCGTGTCTTCGGCTTGCCGACGTCGTGCAGCAGCGCCGCGATCCGCAAGATCGGATCGCCCGCGCACGCGTCCATGCACTCGAGCCCGTGACGCCAGACGTCGTAGGCGTGCCAGCGGTTTTGCTCCATGCCCACCCCCTCCAAGAGCTCGGGGCACGTCACCTCGAGAATCCCCGTGCGGCGCATCACCTCGAACGCACGCGACGGGGATCGGGCCTTCATCGCCTTGACCCATTCGTCGCGGACGCGTTCGGCGGCCACCTTCCGGTAGGTCTCCAGCGTGGGGCGGATGGCGGCCTCCGTCTCGGGATCGAGCGAGAGCTCCAGCGTCGCCACGAAACGGGCCGCCCGCAGGACGCGAAGGCCGTCCTCCGCGAATCGCTCCCTCGCGTTGCCGACGGCGCGCAGGACGCCTCGCTCGAGATCGTCTCGTCCGGCATGCGGATCGATCACCTTCCCGTCGAGCGGGTCGAGCGCGATGGCGTTGACGGTGAAGTCGCGCCGGGCAAGGTCCGCCGTGATCTCGTCGACGAACGTCACCCAGTCAGGCCGCCGGCCGTCAGAGTACGTCCCCTCGCCGCGAAGCGTCGTCACCTCGTAGTGATGGCCGGCCTTCACCACCGTGACGGTGCCGTGCTCGATCCCGGTGGGAATCGCTCGCGGGAAGATGGCCACGAGCTCCTTCGGTCGCGCGTCCGTCGCTACGTCCCAGTCGCTGGCGGCGCGACCGAGAAACAGATCTCGCACGCAGCCGCCGACGATCCACGCTCGCTTGCCGTGCGCGCGCAGCCGCTCGCACAGGTCGAGAACGTCGCGCGGAACGACCGCGAGGTCGACGCGATCCAGGTCCACGCACGTGACTTACCACGGGGCCCACGGCGGGGTATCTTTCGTGTACGAAACATCCAACGAGGAGACCGTCCGATGCTCGACTTCGCCGAGGAGCACAAGGTTGCGCAGAAGGCGATTCGCACCTGGGCACGCGGGCACCTGGCCCCGAAGGTCGCGCGGCTGGAGAGCGGCGAAGAGCTGCCCTACCCGCTCATGAGAGAGCTCGGGGCGACCTTCGGGATCGTCGACATGGTCCGGGCCCAGTTCGCCAGGATGCGCGAGGGCGGCGGATTGGGCGGCCGGGCCTTCGGCGGATTGGGCGGCGAATCGCCGCTCATGGCCATCCTGATGATGGAGCTCTCGCGCGTTTGCCCAGGATTCGCGCTGGCATTCGGCGCTTCGCTGGGACTCTGCGGAGGGGCCATCCTCTCGCGGGGCACCCTCGCGCAGAAGGAGCGGTTCGCCCTCCCCGTCATGACGATGGAAAAGATCGGCGCGTGGGCGCTCACCGAGCCGGGCGCCGGCAGCGACGCGTTCGGGTCGATGAAGACACACGCACGCAAAGCCGACGGCGGGTGGCGCCTCACGGGCTCGAAGACGTTCATCACGAACGCGCCTCACGCGGACACATTCGTCGTCTACGCACGCATGCCGGGCGATAGCGAGGTGCGCGCGTTCATCGTGGAGCGGAGGGCAAAGGGAGTCGCGACGGGAGCGGCGTTCAAGAAGATGGGGATGCACGCGTCGCCCACGGGAGAGCTCTTCCTCGACGACGTCTTCGTGCCGGCCGACCAGCTGCTCGGCGGCGACGACACGGAGAACGCGCGGGCGGCGGTGAAGTCGTCCCTGAAGGGTGAGCGCTTCGGGATGACGCCGATGGCGCTAGGCATCGTGGACCGCTGCCTCGAAGAGAGCGTCCGTTATGCCAAAGACCGCCTTCAGTGGGGCAAGCCCATCGCGACGTTCCAGCTGGTCCAGGAGAAGATCGCGCGGATGTACGTCGTACACCACGTCATCCACGCCCTCCTCATGAGGCGGCTCGAGGCCGAGCGCGCGGGAACGCCGCTCAGCGTGGAGGAAGCAAGCGCGTCCAAGCTCTATTGCGCGCAGATGACGACCGAGGTGGCGATGGAGGCGGTTCAACTCAAGGGCGGCGCCGGCTACATGCAGGAGGGGATCGTCGAGATGCTCGCACGGGACGCCAAGCTCCTTCAGATAGGCGGGGGGACCGACGAGATCCAGATCCTGCGCATCGCCCGCGAGGTGCTAGAAAGAGCGTAACGGGTCGCCTCGGCCAGGCATCTGAGGCTAGGAGCAGGCGTACGATGTCCACCACTGCACCGACCGCCGGAGCCGCCGTCTCTCCCTCTCAGGCGGGCGCCCCGGCCGCGACGCGATCGCGCCGCCCGCTCATCGTCTCGGGAGTATTGCTCGTCCTCGCCGGAGCCGGCGGGTCTTACGCGCTGCATGCCCGGCACTTCGAGGACACGGACGACGCGCAGATCGACGGCAACATCAGCAACGTGAGTCCGCGGGCGGCGGGCCACGTCACCGCCGTGTACGTCCAGGAAGATCAGACCGTGAAGGCCGGCGACGTCCTCGCCGAGATCAATCCAGCCGACCTGAGCATCGCGGTGGCCCAGGCGAAGGCCCAGGTCGCGCAGGCGCAGGCGCAGCTCGACGCCGAAGACCCGTCCGTCCCCATCACGCTCGCGTCGAACGTCAGCGCCGTGTCCACCGCCGGGTCGGACGTCGCCGCCGCAGACTCCGGGCTCGCCGCCGCGCGGAAGGACGTCAATCAGCTCACGGCCCAGCTCGCCCAGGCGCAGGCCAACGACCGGACCGCCCAGCTCGAACGCGCCCGGTCCGAGAAGCTCGTCGCCGAAGGCGCCGTTTCGCAGTCGGACTTCGATGAACACAACAACGCCGCGGCCGCATCGGCGGCCAACGTGAACGCCCTCGAGCAGTCGCTCGCGGGGGCAAGAGATCGCGTCAGGCAGCAGCAAGCGCAGCTCGGGGCGCTGGGGAGTCGCCTCGAGGAGGTCCGGTCGAACGCCCCTCGCCAGGTCGCCACGCGGCGGGCGTCGGTCGCCATGCGGCAGGCCTCGCTCGACGTGGCCAAGGCGCAGCTCGCTCAGGCCGAGCGAAACCTCTCGTACGCGAAGATCGTCGCCCCCGTGAACGGAATCGTCGCCAAGAAATCCATCGCGGTGGGCGATTACGTCGCGCCCGGGCAACAGGTCGTCGCGATCGCGCAGACCGACGGCCTCTGGGTGACGGCCAACTACAGGGAGACGCAGCTCGAGGCCATGCGACCCGGCCAACCCGCGGACCTGCATGTCGACTCCATGGGCGTGGACCTTCACGGCGCCGTCGACGCCATCGGTGGCGCATCCGGATCGCGCCTCAGCGTGCTCCCCCCGGAGAACGCCTCCGGCAACTACGTGAAGGTCGTACAGCGAATCCCCGTTCGAATACGCCTCGACCCGGGTCAGGCCGGGGTCGACGGCCTCCGCATCGGGATGAGCGTCGAGCCACGGGTCACCGTGCGATGAGCAGCGCCGCGCCGACCGCCGGCTCCGGCGCGTCGACGCCTCCGGCGTACTTCGCCACGGGCTGGACGGGGGGCCGAAACCCGTGGGCCATCGCCCTCGTCGTGACGATGGCAACCTTCATGGAGGTGCTCGACACGAGCATCGCCAACGTTTCCTTGCCCCACATCGCGGGGAACCTGAGCGTCAGCCAGGACGAGAGCACCTGGGTGCTGACGAGCTACCTCGTCTCGAACGCGGTCGTCCTGCCCATCAGCGGATGGCTGTCGAGCAAGGTGGGCCGCAAGCGCTTCTACATGACGTGCGTCGCCATCTTCACGGTGTCGTCCTTCCTTTGCGGGATCGCTCCGACCCTGGGATCGCTCATCTTCTTCCGCGTCCTCCAGGGAATCGGCGGCGGAGGACTCGGACCGAGCGAACAAGCCATCTTGGCCGACACCTTCCCCCCTGCGAAGCGCGGCATGGCGATGGCGGTCTACGGCATGGCGGTCGTGCTCGCCCCGGCGATCGGGCCCACCCTCGGCGGGTTCATCACCGACAACTTCAGCTGGCGCTGGGTGTTCTTCATCAACATCCCCGTCGGCCTCCTGTCTCTCTTGCTCTCGAGCCGAGTCGTCACGGACCCGCCGCACCTCAAGTGGGCCAAGGAGCGCACGGGCGGGGTCGACTGGATGGGGCTCGGACTCATCGCGACGGGACTGGGGTGCGCCGAAGTGGTGCTCGACAAGGGGCAGGAGCTCGACTGGTTTCACTCGGCGACCATCACGGGGTTCACGCTCGTGGCGGTGGTGGCCCTGGTGTCCTTCGTCGCCTGGGAGTGGAACCACGACACGCCGATCGTGGACGTGAAGATGTTCCAGCGTCGCGGCTTCGCCGTGGCGAACGCGCTGATGCTGACGCTCGGCGTGGCGCTCTTCGGGTCGACGGTCCTCCTGCCGCAGTACCTGCAGGTCCTGATGGGCTACACGGCGGAGCAGTCGGGGATGGCGCTCTCGCCTGGCGGGGTGCTCATCATCGCCCTCTTGCCGTTCGTGGGGCGTCTCGTCTCGAAGGCCGACACTCGCTACCTCGTCGCGTTCGGGTTTCTCGTGCTGAGCGGATCGCTCTTCTACATGGCGCACGTCATCAACCTGCAGATGACCTTCGGGACGGCCGTCGAGCTTCGGATGCTGCAGTCGGTGGGGATGGCGTTTCTCTTCGTTCCCATCCAGACCATCTCGTACGCGGGCGTCCCGCCGCAGAAGTACAACCAGGTCAGCGGGATCATGAACCTGTCCCGCAACCTCGGCGGCGACATCGGGATTTCGTTCGTGACGACGCTCATCGCGCGGCGTTCGCAGACGCACCAGGCGAACCTGTCGATGCATACGACGGCCTACAATCCCGCGTACCAGGCGAAGGTCCTGGCGATGACCCGAGCGATGGAGCACGCGGGGTCGACGTCGATCGACGCCGCGAGGCAGGCGACCTCTGCGATGTACCGCCAGCTGGTGCAGCAGGCGACGCAGCTCGCGTACCTGGACGCCCTCTGGATCCTGGGACTCGCGGCGGCGCTGATGATGCCGATCGTGTGGCTGACGAAGCGACCCGGACCGATGGGCGCTCCTGCGGCGCACTAGAGCAGCCGTCTCTCTTAAGGAGCGGCGCAACGGCGACACTCGTTGGCACCAGCTCTTACTCAACCTTTTTTGTTGGGAACCGCAGAGGCGCAGAGGTCGCGGAGGGGTGGATTGAAGGACTCGGCGTGCGAACGACGCGGCGAATTCCTTGCCGAAGCGCGATCACGTTGAAGTTGATGAGCAGCCCCAGGGTCAGTCCAGTGGCTTTCATGTACGAGAGGACCTGCGCCATGTGAATAGGCGCCCATCGCTCAGTCGCCTTGAGCTCCACGAGCAGTCGCTTCTCCACCAGCAGGTCCAGTCGCGCTTCACCGATGGGAGCACCCTTGTAGAGGACATCGAGGGCGACCTGCCGGCGAAACGCGACGCCGCGGTCACTCAGCTCTCGGCAGAGAGCTTCCTCGTAGAAGGACTCGAGAAACCCGGGCCCCAGCGAGCGATGGACTTCGATCGCCGCTCCAATCACCGATTCGCTCAGGCGGTTCAAAGCCCCATCGGGCTCGGCCCACCCTCTCTCGCCCCCAGAACATGTCGGCGAGAGGCAGCTTCACCTCTACCCCGGCGTCCACCGCGCGCTTGTACGCCGCGTCCACGTCGTCCGAGTAGATCTACAGGCTGGCAGAGCCTGGCGCCGACCCCATCTCCGGGAAGACGTCGTTGACGAAGATCGCGGAATTTCCGATGCGGATCTGGGCGTGCCAGATCTTCTTTCCGCTTGGGTCGGGCGCGCGGTCTATCTCCACGGCGCCAAACGCCTTCTTGTAGAACTCGATCGCCTCCGCGCAGCCGTCGATCGTCATCGCGGGAGTCACGCTGTGAAGCCCTTCCGGTATCCCCTTCGCCATCGTGGTCTCCTTGTGTGGGGAGGTGTTCCTCCTTGGCCGGGGGAGCATATGGGATATCGTCTGACGGTCCAGTATGGCTGTCGCTTTCCGGAGTCTGGCGCACCTCGTGTTCGGGGTTTTTCTCGGCGCCATCGTCCTCGGAGCGTGCAGCTTTTCTCCATCCATCACGAGCGGGAGCATCGGTTGCAGCGAAGGCGGCACGTGCCCTCCCGGCCTCTCGTGCGCAGCCGACGAGCGCTGCTACACCCAGCTGGGCGCCGGGTGTGCCGGCGGCGCGCCGTGCCCTCCGGGGCGGCAGTGCATGGCCGGGGCGTGCGTCTGCACCGGCTGCAACTCGACGACGAGCGACGGCTGCGACACGAGCGGCGGCTGCCGGTGCGGCGCGACCGCGGCATGCGACGCGGGCCAGCACTGTGTGGACGGCAAGTGCACGTGCGACCCCACATCGTGCTCGACCGGGTGCTGCGCCGGCGATACGTGCGAGCCGGGTAACGCAGTCAGCGCGTGCGGCAGCGCCGGCCAGGCCTGCGGGCCTTGCATGCCGGGCGACACCTGCACGGCCGGGGCGTGCAGCAGCTGCGTTTGCCCGAGCGGTTGCTGCAGCGGGACGACCTGCAACACGCCGTCGGCGTCGACGTGCGGCGCGGGTGGCGCGACGTGCATGGCGTGCGCAGCGACGGGGGCCGACGGTTGCTCCGCAACGGGGGACTGTACGTGCGGCGGGCAGAGCGCGTGCTCGGCCGGACAGAGGTGCGTCGGTGCCGCGTGCGTTTGCGACGCGACGTCCTGCACGGGGTGCTGCGACGAGACCACGTGCAAGGAAAGCAGCGTCGCCACGTGCGGAGCCGGGGGCGCCACGTGCTTCGCCTGCGACCCGACGCTGGCCGACACGTGTTCGGGGAGCGGCGCCTGCCAGTGCGGGGCAGGGCCGTCCTGCAATCCCGGACTGCATTGCTCGGACAGCGCCTGCCGGTGCGACGCCACGTCGTGCCCCAACGGCTGCTGCAACGGAACCATTTGCACGCCCCTCTCGCTGAACACGTGCGCGCCTCCCGGCGGGACATGCGGCACCTGTGCTCCCGAGACGTCCGACGGCTGTTCGTCGGCGGGCGAATGCACCTGCGGTACGGGAACCGCGTGTGCCTCCGGCCAGCAGTGCCTGAACGGCGCATGCGTCTGCGACGCCATCTCGTGCGGAGCCGGCTGCTGCGCGGGCAACAGCTGCCAGCCTGGGAACAGCGCCGGGGCTTGCGGCAGCGCCGGCAGCGCGTGCGCTGCATGCCCGGCCGGCGAGACCTGCGCGGCGGGAGCCTGTTCGGGCTGCACCCAGATGTGCGCGACAGGCTGCTGCTCGGGGCCGACGTGCAACGCGCGGTCGCCGACGGCGTGCGGCTTCGGTGGCGAGGCGTGCGTCGCGTGCGATGCCACGAAGGCTGACGGATGCTCGGCGATCGGTGAATGCCGGTGCGGGACCGGCGCCCCGTGTGCAGCCGGGCAGGCGTGCGTGGGCGGCGCGTGCGTCTGCGATGCCGCGTCGTGCCCGACGGGATGCTGCGCGGGGGGGACGACGTGCACCGTGTCGGCGATCGCGACCTGCGGTGTGAACGGCGTCGCCTGCTCGACGTGCGACCCCGCGAGGTCCGACGCCTGCACCGACGGAGCTTGCACCTGCGGCGGCGGGACCGAGTGCGCCCAGGGCCAGGCGTGTGTCAGCGGGACCTGCACCTGCACGTCGACCTCGTGCATGACGGGGTGCTGTCAGGGCAACGTGTGCGAGGCCGCGTCGGCGCTCGCGTGCGGCACTGCCGGCGTGGCGTGCGTGTCTTGTGGTTCGCTCGCCGACGGTTGCTCTGCCTCCGGTTCCTGCACCTGCGGGTCCGGGCCGGAGTGCACCACGGGTCAGGTCTGCCTAGCCGGGACGTGCGTGTGCAACGGCACCTCGTGCCCGAGCGGGTGCTGCGCCGGCAACACGTGCGAGCCCGGCAACACCAACGGAATGTGCGGCTCAGGGGGCTCCGGATGCACCGCGTGTCCATCGCTGCAAGACTGCAGCGACGCAGGCACCTGCACGGGCTGCACGATCTTCAATTGCCCCTTCGGTTGCTGCGCCGGCGCCACGTGCGAGACTTCGACGTTCGCGACCTGCGGCGTCGCGGGAGTCGCCTGCGTCGCCTGCGTCGCGTCGAGCTCGAACAACTGTTCCACGGCGGGAGCATGCAGTTGCGGCTCCTCGGGGCCGTGCGAGGCCGGGCAGACCTGCGTTGGCGGGCAATGCCTCTGCAACTCGGCCTCGTGCCCCGGCGGATGTTGCAGCGGAAACACGTGCACGGCTTCGTCGTTCGGAAGCTGCGGGACCGACGGCATCGCTTGCGTCCCGTGCAGCATGAGCGAGGCCAACACCTGCTCTCCCTCGGGCGCCTGCAGCTGTGGGGCGGGGCCGGCCTGCGCCGTCGGGCAAACGTGCTTGAACGGCATGTGCGTCTGCAACTCCGCGTCGTGTCCGACGGGGTGCTGCACGGGCAACGTGTGTACCTCACCCGCCACGGGCCCGGCTTGCGGAACCCAAGGCTCGACGTGCCAGCCGTGCGGCGGGACCGGCGACGGTTGCTCGTCGGCCGGCTCGTGCACGTGCGGCGGGGGCGCGCCGTGCTCGACCGGGCAGCACTGCTCCGGCGGAGCCTGCGTCTGCGACGGGACGACCTGCAACGGGTGCTGCAGCGGTTCGACCTGCGAGCCCGGCAACGCGCAGGGCATGTGCGGTACGGGCGGCGGTATGTGCAACGGCTGCCCTTCCGACGAGGTCTGCAGCGGCGGGGCGTGTGCCGGATGCGATGAGACGTGTCCGAACGGGTGCTGCTCCGGTTCGACGTGCACGACGCCGACGGCCCTTGCGTGCGGAGCCAACGGCGGCGCGTGCGTCACGTGCATGTCGAATGCAAACGATTGCTCGATCGCGGGCACGTGCGTCTGCGGTTCGGGGCTCGCGTGCGGCGCGGGACTGGAGTGCGTGGGTGGGGTCTGCACGTGCGACGCGGCGTCTTGCCCGGATGGATGCTGCTCTGACAACGTGTGCATCGCGGCGTCCGTGGACGCGTGCGGTGTCGAAGGCGGGGGGTGCACGGTCTGCGGAACGAGCGGCAACGGATGCTCGGCGCAGGGTGCATGCACCTGCAACGGAGGCGCCGCCTGCGTGCAGGGCCAGCGGTGCACCACCGGCGGCTGCACCTGCGACGGGACCTCCTGCCCGGACGGGTGCTGCTCGAACAACGCCTGCACGTCGCCCCCGTCGGGGCCCGCCTGCGGCGTCGAGGGCGCGACCTGCTCGTCCTGCGGCGAGACCGGCAACGATTGCTCCGCGTCGGGGCAATGTTCTTGTAACGGTGGCGACGCGTGCCAGCCCGGCCAGCGCTGCACGGTGAGCGGCTGCGTATGCGACGCCACGTCCTGTGCGAACGGATGCTGCTCGAATGGGATGTGCACGACGCCGTCCGTGTCCGCTTGCGGAGACGAGGGAGGCGCCTGCCAGCCCTGCGATCCGACGATGGCAAGCACCTGTACGGCTGGGGGCGCATGCCAGTGCGGCGACAACCCGCCGTGCGCGGGTTGCGACGCGGGGACCTGTCCGACCGCGTCGAGCGGCCCGGACGGGAGCTCCGATGACGGCGAGGTCGATGGTCCGTACGACGGCGACGATGACGGTGCGTCAGAAGCGGGCGAGTAGATCGACGGAGGCACCGCCGGGCAAGGGCGCCACCGACGCCATGGCCGGGGCCGCCTTGGGCCACCCGAACCACGCCAGCGCCGCACCGGTGCCAAGCGCTACGGCCCCGGACACGAAGAGTACGTTGGCGACGGTCGCCAGCGATTTCCCCGACTCGTAGTCGGACTGGTATTGCGGCGTCCACGTACCTTGCTGTGCCGACACCTGGGAAATCTGCTTCGCGAGCGACGCCGAGCGTAGACCCGCGTAGGCTCCGACCCCTACGAGCACGACGCCCACACCAGCCGTGGCGAGACCGACCACGCGAAACAGCGGGGACGGAGGTGGCGGCGGGGGACCCGGAACGGCCGTCGATGCCGGCGCGGGGAGCGACTCGCCGGTGGTCGCGGGGGCCGATGCCGCGGACGCGTTCTGGGCACGCTGCGCCTCGGCGGCCTTCGCCTCCGCCTCGGCTTCTGCAGCTTTCTGAGCGTCAAGCTGCCTCTGCGAATCCTCGAGGAGCTTCTCCGCGAGGGGGCGATTGGACGCGTTGGGCTGCTCCCGGAGGTACCCGTGAAAAAAGAAGAGAGCCCGCTCGAAGTGCCCGAGCTGCCGGTGACACTGGCCGAGGTCGAAGAGGAGCGCGGGCTTCGGGTACCGCTCGTACGCCTTCGTGTAGAGGTCGAGGGCCCGCTCGAAGCGACCCACGTTGTATTCGACCATGGCGGCGCTCGTCAGCTTTCGCGCCTCCTGCAGGGCCGAATCCGCGGCGGTCACCGGGCCCGCGGCCAGAAGGATGGGCACGATCAGGACCGCGAGCCGAAGCCTCATTCGAACGGGTTGATGACGGCGTTGGGGTCGGCGTGCGGAGGCCGGTCGGCGTCCTTCGCAGCGCTCGAAGCCGCACCCTTGGGCGCACGGCGCGGGCCACCACGAACCGGCAATGGGGCGGCGGTCGATGCGGTCGCGGGGGCGGCCTCGGCTGCGGGAGGAGGCAAATGCTCCGACGGGACCACGGATGCCGTCTCGGGGTTCGCAGGCTGCGGGGCGACATCGGCGCTCACGGCGGTCACCGCTGGAGGGGCCGCGTGCGCGGCGCCAGACTCGGGGCGCGAGCGACCACCGCTGAGTGCCACGACGATCAGCGCGACTGTGGCGACGCCCGCGCCTGCCGCAAGAAGGACTCGCTTGCGACCTCCGGGCCCCTTGTGGAACGCGCTCGTGCGACCCCACGAGCCCAGTCCGCTTCCGGTCGTTGCCACCGACCGATCCGCGGGACCTATCAGCGTCAACGCCTCGGCCAAAGCGGACGCGCTCGACACGCGAGGTGACGGGACGGACGCTCGAACCTTGTCCCCCCCACCGAGAATGACGCGAACGATCTGGTCGATGCGCTGGCAACCAACCGGGCCTGCGAAGGGCCGCAGCTCCTGCGCGAGCTCGGCGACGTTCTGAAAGCGATTCTCCACGTCCTTGGACAGGCATTGCTCGAGCACGATCTGCAGTTGCAACGGCAGGTACGGCCTCACCTGGAGAAGGGGCGTCGGCGGCCGATGAAGAATGGCCGTGCAGAGCTCGGGCAGCGAGTCGCCGTCGAACGGAAGTGCCCCCGTCAAAAGCTCGTAGAGAACGACGCCGATGGCCCAGACGTCAGTGCGTGCATCGACGTTGCCCGAGGCGAGCAGCTGTTCGGGAGACATGTAGACGGGCGTTCCGAACT
The DNA here is from genome assembly GCA_963847465.1 of uncultured delta proteobacterium. Lineage (GTDB taxonomy): Bacteria > Myxococcota_A > Polyangia > Polyangiales > Polyangiaceae > Palsa-1150. Next base: position 785,971 of record CAWKAF010000062.1, read on the forward strand.
TGTCTCCCGCCTCGGTCAGCTCGCCCACGCCACCGGAGGTCGTTCGCTTCGTCGACATCTTCGAGATGCCGAAGTCGAGCACCTTGAGGACGGCGGTCCCGCCGGGGCTCGTAGAGATGAAGAGGTTGTCGGGCTTGATGTCGCGGTGGACTATCCCTGCGACGTGGGCCTCGGCGAGGGCTTCGCAAGCCTGTAGGACGTAGTCGACGGCGCGATCGACGGGCAAGGGCCCGCTCGCGTTCAGCAGGCGGCCGAGGTCGGTGCCGGCCAAGTACTCCATGACCATGTACGGCGCGCCGTCGGGCAGTGTCCCGACGTCGTAGACATGCACGATGTGCTCCGACCGGATCTTCGCCGCGAGGCGCGCCTCTCGGAGGAAGCGCTCTGCCACGGCCTTCGTCGCAAGCGCCTTGGGACGGAGGTATTTGATGGCGACGCTCTGGTCGAGGTGGATGTGCTTCGCCGCGACCACCACACCGAGGCCGCCTTCGCCGATCAGACGTTCGACGACATACTTGTCGGCGATGCGCGCGCCGGGGTGAAAGCTCGGATTGCGCGCCTGTTCGTCACCGGTCTCGTTCGTCTCGAACGACGAGGACCGCACGAGCGACGCGTCGCGGCCGGGCACCGTCGGTGCCTCATTCACGTCCTCCGCCGGGACGGGAACGACCGCGTTACCCTCGCTCACAAACACCTCCGAGCATCCGAATGTAGCGCGCCTGCCGGCCTCCGCTATCAATTTTTCGCCGTGTCAAGGCCCTTTCAGGGCGAGGGCTCTTCTCACCCCACGCTACCCGCTAGCCGCCAGTCACCGTCGGCTTTTTGACCGTCGCGACCCCGATCCTCTCGAGATGCGCTCCCACGGCAAGCACCGTCCCTTCATCCCAGGCGTCGCCGACGATCTGGAGCCCTATGGGCAGCGATTTGGCGTCAACTCCCACGGGAGCGCTCAGGGCCGGTAAGCCCGTAAGATTACCGAGGAAGTTGTAGCGGCACATCGCATCGATCGCCGCCGGGTCGATGAACCCACCGGTGAATTCGACATCCGTCACCTCCGCGGCCGTCGTCATGGTCGTCGGCAGGGCCAGGACGTCGACGTCGCGCAAGACGTCGGCAACGTCGCGCCGTAGCCCCGCGCGAAGCCGCTGCGCCTGGACGTACTCGAGCGCGGACACGCGGCCGAGGGCCGCATGGCCCAGAGCGAGGTCCGGATTGAAGGTGGCTCCGCACGCGAGCAGATCCCACTGGTAGGCGAGGGCTTCGAGGCCAATCGTGAGGTAGCCGACCGGCGCGGCCCACCGGGCAAGCTCCAGTCGAACCTCCACGGCGATCGCGCCTTCCTTCTCCAGCGCCCGGATCGCGGCACGTCCCGCCTCGGCCACCTCCGGCGAAGCGGCAGCCCACTCGTCAGGCTCCACCCCGATCCGCAGGCCACGCACCCCACGAGAAAGGGCGTTGACGAGCGACCCCGCGAGCGGCGGCGCAAGCGCCGTCTCGGCGTCTTCCGGATCCGCCCCGCAGACCACGTCGAGGAAGCGCGCCAAGTCCAGCGTCGAGGACGCTAGAGGACCGACATGGCCCACCGTTCCACCGAGGACATCGCCGAAGCGGCTGACCCGGCCCCACGTCGCCTTGATCCCAAAGACCCCGCAGAGCGCCGAGGGAATGCGGATCGAACCACCACCGTCGGCCCCGATCGCGAAGGGCACCACACCGGTCGCCACGGCGACGCCCGAGCCGGTGGACGACCCGCCGGCCACATGGTCGATGGCGTGCGGGTTCCGAGGCATGACGCGTTTCGGGTTGAAGCCGAGCGGAGTCATCCCGTACTCCGTCATCGGCGTCGTTCCGATCACGATGGCGCCGGCTGCACGGAGCCTCGCGACACAGGTTCCGTCGTGACGCGCAGGGGTCGCGTCGGTCAAGTCGCTTCCGGCGCGTGCCGGGAATCCTGCCACCGACATCTCTTCTTTGACGACAAAGGGAACGCCGTCGAACGGCCCCAGCGGCGCACCTCGACGCCATCGCTCTGCCGATGCTTGGGCCTCGACGCGTGCCTCCTCGTCCCGGAAATCCAGGATGGGACCCACGCTAGGTCGGCGCGAAGCGAGAGCTCTCGCCGCCGAAAGAGCTCGAGCCACGGCGTCGGGAGGAGTCGTCCTGCCGGCTCTGTAGGCGTCGGTCCACGTAGCAGACGTCCCGCTCCACGGAGCCACGGGCAAAGGGAGTGCCGCCCCCGCGCTCGCTCGCGGTGGGCGCCCGGCGAGCGGCGCGTTGTCGAGCGGCACGTCCCCGAAGAGCGACGGAGCGAGCTTTGCGAGCTCTCCGAGACGCAAGTCGCGGCGGGCCATCTCGTGGACGAGAGTTGCCACGGCGCGCGTCCGGGAGAGGCTCGCAAGCGCGCGAAGGGGTCGACCGGAGAGTCTGGGGGTGGCCATCGGAACTTCCTACCGGATCGCGCCTGTCGACGTCGACATCGACCTCATCCGACTACCCGCAGAGTGGCCACACCCATCGCTAGGACGACGCCGGCCTGATTGGTCGCCTCGGCTCGGCAGGCCACGACGCGCTTGCCGTCCCCGCAGCGGTTGCCCACGACGCGCACGCGATCCCCGACGTGGGCAGGACGGAGATAGTTCACCGTGAGGGACACCGTCACCGCGCCGCGCCCCTCGACCGAGGGCTGGTACGCGACAGCGGCGCCGCATGCCATGTCGATGAGGGAGCTCATGACCCCCCCGTGCGCGATTCCGCGCGTATTCGCGTGCGTCGCGACGATGTCGCACTCGACGGCCGCGCGGCCGTCCGTGCATTCCACGACGTCGAAGCCCATGTGGTCGGCGAACGGAGAGACGCGCAAAGGGTTCTCCGAGCTCGCGGCGTTCCAGTCGTTCGGGCCATTGTCGCGGATCGACGGGTCGGGCATGCCGGTCTCTAGGGCCAATTGAGGCACGGCGGTAGCCGCCCGCACGTTCACAATTGAAGCGCAGCTGCAAAATAGCGTCCGGCGCTTGATCCAGTCCAGGGGACCTCTACGCTTCGTTCGTCGCGATCGGTCTCGGTCACATATTCCCTGACTGATTCCGTGGCCCTCGCGGCACAGGAACACGAATATGGATCCTAAGCCGCCGCCTCCGCCTGCCGCTCGCTCTGCCGCGTCGAGGCCGCCGCCCCCACCGCTTCCCCGCGCGAACCCGCCCCAGACCCCACCGTTGCCGCCGAGCGTGACGAGGTCGGTTGCTCCTCCTCCAGTGCCGTCGACACGTCCTCTGCCGCCGTCGGTCGCACCCGCCGCGCCGTCGACCGCACCCGCGAAGCAGCTTCGCGTGTCCGTCAAGGCCTCCGTCCGCGATCCGAACCTCTTCGTCGTCCGACCCCTGCCGGAGGGACAGCAGCTTCCCCCGGGAACTCGTGAAGGGCTACTGCTGCTGGCTGACGGCGCCGACGGTCCACTCCCGTCCTCGGGGGCGGAAGCGGGAGCGGAGTGATGGACGACCTCGTCGACCTCGACGACTACCGCGAGCTCGCGACCTTCTTGGAAGAGAAGATAGCGGACGCGGACGCGAACGGACTCGACGAGGTGGACGAGGTGCGGGCCCGTCTGGCCCGGCTGCGCGAGATTCTGAACAACCCCGATCGCCTCCCCGAGCACCCGGAGCACGGGAGAGACAGCTTCGAGGCGGCGGTCTTCGATCTGAAGATGAAGCGATCGCAACCGCACGGCCAGACCCTCGAAGACCTGGAGCGCAAGGTGACCGTGGACCTCGGCAACGACGTTCTGCGCAAGCAGTACCTCGAAGAAGCCGAGGCCGCGGGGGCGCAGCTTCGCGCGGCCGAGACGCTGAGCCGCGCGCTCTCCGAAGCCACACGCCCGGACGTGAAGGAGCGTGTGGGGTTCGAGGTCGCGCTCCTTTACCTGGGAGAGGGCGAGCTTCCCCAAGCACGCAACGCGTTCCTCGACGTGGTTCGCGCCGGCGCCGCGGGGACGTTCGCGCTCTCGGCAGCCCGTCGTCTTCTCAACCTGCAGGTCGACACGAGTGACCCGGAGGTCGTCGGGCCCGCTCGCGAGCTCATCGCGAAGGCAGACCCTGACGCAGCGGCGCGCCAAGATGCGGCGGAGGCGATTCTCTCTCTCCACGCGACGACGCCGCAGCCCGACTCCCGGCTGGCGGTAGCTTACCGGGCACTCGTGGCGTCGCCGCGTTCCGACGAGGCCATTCAGTGGCTCCGGCGCTTTTACGCGAACCTGGGCGGAAAGGATGGCCTGGTGGAGTGGCTCGAGCACGCCGAGCACTGGGAGCCTCTCGCCAAGGTTCTGGCGGCCGACCTGGAGCTCGCGCCCCAGAAGGATCGAGGGCGCCTCTACGCCCGGCTCGGGCACGTGCGTCTCGTGCGGCTCGGCGACTCAAAGGGGGCCCTGCCGGCCTTCGCGCGCGCCCTCACCCTGGACCCCGCAGGCGCGCCCGATGCCACGCTCGCCGCCATCCGCCTCGCCTACGCGAACCTCCACGACCGGGACCGTCACGACCTGATGCTGCGGACGGCCCGGGCGCTCTCCCGCAACGACCAGGGTCCGAGGGCAATCGCGCTCTGCAAGGAGCTCTTCGTCGAGCCGTCCCTCGAGCCATCGGTCGTCCAGGAGATCGCCGAGATCGCTCACGACGAGGACGACAAAGACCTGCACCGCTACGCGCTCGAGCTTCTCTCGCGGGTGGGCGACGCCGACGTGCGAAAGGCGGCGCTCGAGCGTCTCGGTGATTTTCAGTTCACCCAGCTGGGCGACCGGCGGGCGGCGGCGGAGTCCTGGCGCCCTGCCGCCGCTCACATGTACGACGGTACGCCCGCCGAAAAGGAGCACGCCCAGCAGCTTTACGAGCGCGTCCTCGAGGCACTCCCGGACGATCGCGACGCGGCGCAACGACTCGCAGAGCTCTACGCGCAGTCGGATGACTGGACGAAGCTACCCGAGGTTCTTCGTGTCCTGCTCCGGACCGACGGCGACGCCGAGGCGAGCGCCGGGCTGCTCTTGCGTCTCGAGAAAAGCGCCATCGAGGCCGGCGAGGTGGGCCCCTTCGTCTCGCTCGTCGAGGAGGTCATCGGGCGCCTCGGTTCCGCTGCCCCGTCCAAGTCCTGGATGGCCCTCAAGAGGGCGCGCGCCCGGGCGCTCGGCTCGGACACGGCCCGCTCGGCGGAGACGTCCGCCGCTTACCGCGAGATCATCGAGTCCTCGGGGAGCGACGAGGACGTCCGCGCGTTCGAGGCCTTCGTCGAGTCGCGTCCCAGCGCCGAGGAGCGGCACCAGGAGCGCCGGCGGCTCTACGAGTGGCGTGTGACGCACGGGACCCGGGCCGCCGAGGTGCTCCTCGAGTGGGCCCGGGCGGAGGAAGAGGTGGGCGCATCCGAGGCCGCGATCGCCCTCTACGTCCGGCTGTCGGAGCTCGCGCCCGGTCAGCGCGAGGGTCTCGAGGCGCTGTGCCGCCTCAAGATCCACACGGGCGACTTCGAGGGCGGTCTTGCGGCGCTGCGCTCCCTTCGGGAGACGGGCAACGACGCAGAGAGGCGCGCTGTGACGCTGCAGATGGCGCGCGTCCTGCTCGAAGACCTCGGTCGCCCGGCCGAGGCCGCGGTGGCGCTCGCACCGCTGCTCGACGTGGCTCCGCCAATCCCGGCGGTGCGCCAGATGATGAAGCGGACTCTCGCGGATCCTTCGGCGAGGACACAGGTCGCCGAGCACATCGAACAGCTCGCGCAGGGCGAGGACCCGGCCGCGGCGCGCAGGGTGTTCCAGTTCCTGATCGAGGCGCGCCACGAGACGGCGTCGATGACGGAAGCGCGCCGCCGGTGGTTCGAGCGCCTGGTCGAGCTGTCCGTGGGGGATCGGCGGGCGACGCTCACCGTCGCCCTGCAGGGGGCGATCGAGCGGCCCGAGGCGACGGCACTCTGGGAGCACGCCGAGCGCATCGTGCGCGAAGGCAAGCAGCCCGACTTGGCCGCCAAGCTGTCGAAGGCTTACTACGACGTGCTCGTCGAGCGAGCGGCCGAACCTGCGGTCGCCGAGGCAGTCGCCCGTCGGATGATCGCGTTCTCGGGCGAGTGCGGTCTCCCTGATTCGCCACAGCTCGTCGAGGCGCTGCAGAAGTTCCTCGAGACTTCCCCGGGCGCCCGGTGGGCGCTCGATCGCGTCAAGCTGGTGCTCGGGTCGCAGGCCCGTTGGGACGAGCTCTTTCGCCTGTACGACGGCGCCATCGCCGCAACGGCCAGTGACGACAATCGCGGCCAGTTGCTCGACGAGGCCGCGTGCGCCGCCAAGGACCTCGCCAGCCAGCCGGAGCGAGCGATTCCTTATCTCGAGTCCATCCACGCGATGCGCCCCGATGACGCCACCGCGGCGGCGGCCCTGGAGCGCCTTTACGAGCGCCAAGGCAGGACCCGCGCGCTCCTCGATCTGCTGGCAGAGCGCCTCGACAAGGCATCGGGGTTCAAGCGTCGCGAGCTCCTGGACCGCATCGCGTCTCTGTGGGTGGACATCGGGGCCGCGACGCAGGCGTTCGACGTCGCCAAGCGCATGATGGGCGAGGGCGCCGCCGTGGCCGACCTCGTGGGGCTGCTCGAGCGCATCGCGGGGGATCCGGCGCACCCGCAGGACGCGGCCGAAGGGTCTACCGTCGACCCCGCCGCCGAGACCAGGCGACGCGCGGTCGAGCTCTTGCGCGCGCGCTACCAGGACCTCGACCAGACCGAGGACGTGGTCCGCATGACCGTCAGGCAGCTGTCTTTGACCGAGAACGTGGGACAGCGCACCAAGTCCGTGCGCGAGCTCATCGACGTATGCCGGCGAAGCCGCTCGGCCTTGGACCCTCACCGCCGGAGAGAGCTACTTCGCGAGGGAGCGACCATCTGCGCGGAGCGCCTCGCCGATCGTGAAGGCGCGATCCGGCTCTTCGCCGACCTCTTCGAAGAGAACGCGGGGGACGAGGTTGCGACGGGCGCGGTCGACGCGTACGCGGCCCTCCTAACGGCCGCGGGTGATCACTCGAAGCTGGCACGTTTCTGGGAGGCGCAGGGCCGCAGTCACGGCGCCGCGAAGAACGTGACCATGCAGCGCGCATGCTGGGAGCGTGCGGCCCGGCTCTGGGAGGACCAGGGGGCCCGGTCGGAGGCGATCGGCGCGTACGGGCACGCGGCAGCTCTCGACTCGCACGAGGCGTTCGAAGGGCTCGCGAGAATTCACCGGAGTGGCGGAGAGTGGGCCGCCGCTGCAGAAGCCCTCGAATGGCTCTCCAAGCACTCGCCACCCGCGACGCGCGGTCAGAGGGCGCTCGAAGTCGCAGAAGCCTACGTGTCGCTCGGCGAAGGGGATCGCGCGAGGGCCCGACTCGAGGAGGCGCTCGAGGCTGGTGTCGAAAAGGAGCGCGCCGAACAGATCTCGGACACGTTGATGGCCCTCTATCGGAAGGACGGCGCCTATCGCCCGCTCGCCCAGCGGCTCGTCGTCGTCGCCGGCGCTACGCGCGATCCCGACAAGAAGCTCGCCTTGCTCCTCGAGGCTGCCGACCTTCTCCGATCGAAGGCGGACGCGCCCGCCGAGGCGGTGGCCCTGCTCGAGAAGGCCGTCGCGCTCCGTCCGAACGACGGTGCACTACGACCGTCGCTCGCAGAGGTTCTGGAGTCCCTCGAACGCTGGGATCGCGCGGCCGAAGTGCTACGGGACCAGATCGGGTGGTTCGGGAGCCAAAGGACCCGCGAAAGGGCCCTGACGCACCACCGACTGGCGAGCGCTCTCTTGCGCGCGAGCCGGCAGAAAGAAGCGCTTGCCGAGCTTCGCCTCGCCGCGGAGATGCTTCCGGCGCACCCCGGCGTCTTGTATCAGCTGGCACGAGCCGCACTCGACGCCGGCGAGCTCGATCTCGCCGAGGGCACTTACCGCGCGCTCTTGCTTGCGCTGCACCATCCGACCGACGACGCCGGCGCTCCGGCGCCCCACCGCGCCGAGGTCTTCCTCGATCTGAGCGAGATCGCCCTCCAACACGGCGACTCGCTCCGCGCCGCAGATCTCGTCGACTCCGCGGTCGATGTCGCGCTCGAGAGCGGCGATCGCCCGGAGCGCTTCGAGCCCGTCCTTTCCACCCGCGGCCGGTACGATCTCCTCGCCCGTGCGATCGAGAGGCGGGTCGACAGAGGGTCGACACTGGAGGCTCGCGCCGCAGCGCTGGGAGATCTCGTCGACACCTGGGCCAGGCACGAGGGTCGCGGCGAAGAGCTTCGTGCCCGCATCGCCCGCCACGCCGAGAGAATCGGTCGAGAGCTGGAGCAGGAGGGGACCACCGACGCCGTGGCATGGGCGGCGCTCGCATCCGTCCACGCTTCGCTGGGGGACGAGGCGGCGAGCGCGGCGGCCAACCGACGTCTCGGTGTGCTCCTCGAGTCGGCGATCTCGAAGGCGGCTCCCGGCACCGAGCGCGCGCGGCTGCGTGTGAGCTTCGCCCGGGCGACCCTGACGGACGCGTCCCAGATCGACCGGACCATCGCGATGCTGTCGGCTGCACTCGAGGACGAGCCGGCGAACGACGAGGCCGTAGAGCTGCTCTCCGGGGCGCTCTCGGGCGCCGGCCGGCTGGACGAAGCCCGCCAAGCGCTCGAGAAGTTACTCACGAAGAGCCCGACTCACGCCGGCGCCCTCGAGAGAGTCGCGGCCCTTGCGGCAGCCGCGTCGGACTGGGACGCCGCCATCGACGCATATCGCAAGCTCTTGCCCGGCGTCCTGGAGGCCGGCAAAGCGTCACGGATCGCCCTCGCGCTGGCCGAGGCGTGCGACCGGGCAGGCAAGCCCGACGACGCCCGCGACGCGCTCGAACGGGCTCTCGGTCTGGCTCCGCAGAACCTCGAGCTCACCGAACGGCTGACACAGATCTGCGAGCGCACGGGAGACTGGGCGCGGTTGACCCACCTCTGGGTGGCCCAAGCGGAGAAACAGGTCACCGAAACGGCGAGCGCGCAGCTCCTGGTTCGAGGCGGGGTACTCCTCCTCGAGAAGGCCCGCGTACCCGCCGAGGCTCTCCGCCTCGCCGAGCTCGCGCGAGCGGCCAGTGCAGAGAGCGTCGAGGCCTCCCTTCTGTGGGCCCGAGTGCAGTTGGCGCTGGGACGCCCGCGAGAGGCTCTGTCGGCGCTGGAAGAGGTGATCCACCGGAACCGCGGCAAGCGAACGCCGCTGGTCGCGCGCGTTTGCCTCGAGGCCGCGAACGCGCACCTCGCCCTCGACGAGCTCGTGGAAGCGCACGACTTGCTCAAGGCCGCCTTCGGGATGGACGCACGAAGCAGCGACGTCGCGATGCTCCTCGCTCTCGTGTCGCTCGACCTCGACGACGAGCGAACCGCCGAGCGCGCCCTCTTCGCGATCACCGGAGCGGCGGCGCGAACGGACGCGGACAAACGTACCCAGGCCGCTGCGTTCTACCACCTCGCGGCCGCTGCGTACGCGAAGGGCGACGGCGGGAAGGCGCGCCGGCTCATCGTGAAGGCCCTCGCGGCGGAGCCCGGTCACGCGGCGTCGCAGGCCCTCCTCGAGAGGCTCGACGCGAACGGCAGCGCAGTCGTGAAGCGGGGCGCTGTGGGCCCGGCGTCGAGAGTCGCGGTGTCTCCGTCGCAACGAACGCGGCTACCGGACGAGGGCGCCGCGTGATCAAGGGCAGGGCAGGATCCGCACGATCTTGATGGTGGTCCCGCTGCTGCCGGGCGCCGGGTAAGCGACGCTGTTGTCCGGGAACGCCCGGAAGTCCTGATACCGGCTCCCCAGGACCCCGACGATGTTGAAGGGCGTACCCTGGGCCACGCCCGTCGTACCGTCGAGCGCCTGCACGTAAAGGGTACGGTCCGGGTCGTTCTGCGCGAGGTCTCCCGTGGCCGTGGACGTCTCCCATGCGGCCAGCACCCGGTTGTTCCCGAACGCCGCCAGGTGCGGTGCGCGATCGTTCTTGCCCGGGTCGCTCACCAGCGTGAGGTTCTTGTCGGGCGTCGGCGAGGTCTCGGGCACGTGCAGGAGGTGGATGTCCGCGAGCCCGTCGGCGTTGGGTGTCTGTCCGGACCGGATGTCGCTCGTGACGAGCCAGCGGCCCGTTCCGTTCGCCATGAGCACGCTGCCAAAGTCGGAGTACGAAAGGTCGATCGGATCGATCGTCGTCGTGGCCGGAGCGTAGGCGAGACGGCCGGACTCGCCGTCGGTGGGGGCGTCGTTCTTGCAAACCGTCGCGAACGTGCTGGTCGATGGGTCCCAGATGATGCGCTCGTAGCCGCTGTGGCTGCAGCCCCAGTCGAAGCCGCCGGTCTGGAGGACGCCGCTGCCGTTGACGATCTGCATCCTGTCACCCTGGTGGATGTTCACGCCGGTCGTGAGCGTGCTCTGCCCGACGCACGCCTGACCCGGTACGGTGATCGCGGCCCCGAAGTACCCCGCGTAGTTCGAGCCGTCGAAGGCGATCCGGCCGTTGTGCGCGTACTCCGACCAGATGAAGATGATGTTGTTGCCGGTCGTCGCGCTCGTCCCGTACGCCGGCACGGCAGGGGTTGCGCCGGCAGCGGCCGCGGTGTCGGTCAGCTTGGTCGCCCACGTCTCGGTCGAGCCGTCGAACCTCACCATGTACATGTCGTAGCAAGAGGCGGCGGTCGGATAGGCGGTCGTCAGGCCGCAGAGGTTGTCGATATTTCCGCAATTGTTGTTGGCCGTCGAGCCGAGCGCCGGGCGGCTGACGAGGAGCACGCCACCGCTCTTGTCCGCGTAGATGTCCTGGAAGTCGTAGCCGCTCAGGCCGAAGACGGATCCAGGGACCAGCGCATCGTTGTCATCGAGCGTGGCGATGTGCACCATCCCATCGGTCTTGCCCAGGAACGCGAGCCGAGAGCCGCCGCCGGGGATAGGAGATATCGCCAACGGCATGAGCCCGAGCGCCGGGCCGTTGTTGTCGACCTCGTCGTAGTCGTAGGCGATCCCGACGTCGACCTCGGTAATCCGGACCCCGGACGACGTGACGGCGCAAGCGCCCCCGTCGTCGACCGCGGCCTCCTGGCCCCCGCTCGAGCTGCTGCCCGAGCTGCCGCTTGCGCCGGAGCTGCTTCCGTCGCTCGACACTCCTCCGCTCGATCCTCCTCCGGAGTTGCCCGCATCGTTCGCCGACGCGGCCGACGAGCCGCACCCGAGGTTCGCGAGCAGGAACGGCGCCAGGGCGACCGCCGTGCCGAGACGCCAGCTCGTCGGACCGATCGCCCATGTACCGTGCCTCTGGCTCATCACGTTGGAGTACGGAAATCGCCGCGCCATGGCTCGTGTTTTGGTGCCCTCGTGCGCACGCGCGCGCTCACATCGAAAAGTTGCAGGGGCACGGTCTCCGGGAGCCTTGCTATTCCCCTTTCACCACCCGCTCGCAGACCGCGTCCGTGAACTGATCCGTGGTCGCCGTCCCGCCGAGATCCGCAGTCCGGACGTCGCCCTTCGCATAGAGAGCGAGCAGCGCCTTCTCGATCCGCGTCCCCGCCGCCCCTTCGCCGATGTGGTGCAGCATCATCACCGCGCTCTGGATGAGGGCCGTCGGGTTCGCGATGTTCTGGCCCGCGATATCCGGCGCGCTCCCGTGCACGGCCTCGAACACGGCGCCGCTCGCGCCGATGTTCGCGCCCGGCACGATCCCGAGACCGCCGACCAAACCGGCTCCGAGGTCGCTAAGGATGTCACCGTAAAGATTCCCGGTCACGATGACGTCGAGCCTGTTGGCGCTCCGCACCATCTGCATCGCGCACGCGTCGACGATGGCCTCGGCGGGCTCGATCCGTGGGTGTTCCAGCGCCGTCCGCCTGAACGTCTCGAGCATCAGCCCGTCCGACAGCTTCATGATGTTCGCCTTGTGGACGCACGTCACGCGCTTTCGGCCCAGGCGCTCGGCGTAATCGAACGCGTACTGGCAGATGCGCGAGCACCCCTTCTCCGTGATGAGCTTGATGCTCTGGGCGATGCCGGGGAGGATCATGAGCTCGAGCCCGGCGTAAAGGTCCTCGGTGTTCTCGCGAACGATGACGATGTCGGTCCCTTCGAAGCGAGGCTCGACGCCCGGGAGGGAGCGCACCGGCCGCACGTTGGCGTAGAGGTCCAACGCCTGCCGGAGGGTCACGTTGACCGAGCGGAACCCTTTGCCGATCGGCGTCCCGATCGGTCCCTTGAGAGCGACGCGGTTCTGCCGGATGGACTCGAGGACGTCGTCGGGAAGGACGGTGCCGCGCTTCTCGGCGACGGCGGCCCCGGCGTCGTGGATGTCCCACTCGATCTGCACGCCCGCGGCCTCGAGCACGCGTCGCGTCGCGGTGGCGACCTCGGGACCGATGCCGTCACCCGGGATGAGAGTGATCTTATGGGGCCCCATCGCCTCCGCCGTCACCCGGCGTCGCGGGTTGGCAGTCGAGCTCGTTGTACTCGACGATGTCGTACGAGCCGGCGTCGTCGGTCTTCGTCTCCACGAACGCAATCGCCCACTTCGCGGTCGTCGTGCCGATGGAGATCGGCGTCGCCGAGGCGTTGGTGAAATCGTCGAGGTTCGCGAGCAGGTTGTTCGAACCCGTCTGGACGCTCTTGAGCTTGCCGGTCGAATCGAACCAGACCGCATTGAGGCCGGGCATGACGAAACCCGTGTTGCCGTTCTTGAGTCCCGGGCCCAGCAACATGATGTTGTCGTTGACCCAGACCGGATTGGTGCTGATGCCGATGGGCGTGGTGTAGACGTTCGTGGAGATATCGATCTTCGCCAGGTCGGTCGACGTCCACGTGTCCAGATCAGGGCCGCCGCCGTCGGGCGCCGCGTACGGGATGGTTCCTGCGCGGAACGTGGCCGTCGCGGTGAATGAATTGACGACCGTCGTCTCCTCGTACACCACGTCCGCGGACGGGTTCGTCGTGTCCGCGACGTTTTCACCGATGGAGACGATGATGGCGGGGTTCGGAGCCTCGATGCTCCGCTTCATGGGCCCCGTCGTGACCTGGGCCGTGTCGGGCACCGTCCACGTGGATAAGCCCGGCGAAGACTCGTCGTTCTCGTCGTAGATGTAGACATTGCCATTTGCGTGAAACAGGGTGGAACGGCCGACGTCGTCCTCGTTCGCGCTCGCCGCGGCGGTCGCCAGCGTCGCGGGAGTCAGCGGCATGGTTGGTGTCGCCACCCCGACTCCCAGGGAGTAGGTCGCTGGCGTTCCCGACGGAACCGTTATCCCGGCGAAGATCTGCGTCATCGAGAGAGGAAAGAGCGCGACGCCGTCCACCGTAGGCGCCTGGATGGTCTCTTCGTACAAGGGAAAGTCGCTCGGTATCGGACCGGCCGCAGGCATCGTGTCCGGGAGCGCGTACCCGTAGTACGTGCCCGTGCCGGCCACCGGCTTGCCGTAAGTCGCGATCGCGATGAACGGCGACGCTGCGAGCGCGCTCCCCCGGTGGGCCGTGACGAACGACTGGCTCCCGGTCGCCGGCGCGTTCAGAAGGGGCGCGATCACGGGCGGATCCTGCGAGCTGTCGACAGTGTAAACGGTGAACGGTATGCCCGATGTCTTGCCTGCGATGATCCGGACCTGCCCGTTGGGAAGGACAAACACGCGGATGTCGCCCTGGACCGTACGATTCCCCGAGGAGAGCGTCTCGAGCACCAGAGGACTCGTATAGCGCCAGGTGTTGCACGCGAGGAGCGAGGAGGCGGTGGACGAGTCGCCCGTTGCGTCCGCCATCGTGGTGGTCTCCGGTTGCGACGAGTCGCCGGGGCCCGGCCCGTCGGCCGCCTGCGTCGCGTCGAACGTGCCGTCGCCGAGGCCCCCGTCGCTCCCCCCGCCGACGCCGCTCGACGTGTAGTCGCCGAGCAAGGACGTGCAGCCGACCACGGTGGCAGACGCCCCCACAAAGATCCCAATCCGTAAGTTCATCGGGCCCGCACGTTAGCATTGTGCCGGCAAAAAAACTGCGGGCGGCCGCCGCGCTGGTCATAGGATAGAAGGCCCATGCACAATCGTACCTTCGGCCTCCTCGCCATCGTCACGCTCTACGGAACCGCTGCGTATGCGGTCGCATGCGGCGGTGGCAGCTCGAACAAAGGAGGAGGTGGGGGCGATGCCAGTGTCCCAGAGGAGGGAGCCGGCGGGGAAGACGCCTCGCAGATACCGGAGACCTCCACGATCGGAAACGACACGGGACCAACCGGTGACTCAGCGGGCGGCGACACGGGATCCAAGGGCGACTCGGGCGGCAGCGACGCGGGATCGAACGGCGACGCGGCGACCGACTCCGGTGGAGCAGACGCCGATGGAGGCGGGGAGGCGGCCGCCGCGTGCGACCCGTCCGCGCCGTTCTCCTTCATCGCGGAGGTCACCTCACTGGACGTGGTGCCCGATGCGGCCTCGACGACCGTGCGTGGCGCGAGGCTCTCGGCCGATTTTTCGACCATGTATTTCGGCTGGGGCAACGTTCTCTACACCGGGGCTGGCACCCAGACGCTGACCGTCAACGCGATGTTCACGGGGCTCGCCGAGATCCCCGTCCTCACCGACACGACCGACGGCGAGACCCTGGCTCAGGGCGACCCGACGCTCACCCCCGACGGGTTGACCATCTACTACGGGAGCAACAACCAGATCTGGTACGCGACCCGGGCAACCACCTCGTCTCCGTGGTCGACGCCGCAGGCGTCGACGCCTCTGGCCTCCGCAAACGACTCGGTCAATCCGTACGTCCAGGGAGACGGGAGCTACATCTACTTCGCGTCGGCTCGTACCAAGCCGTCGGCCGACGCCGGAGCCGACGCCGGCGCCGACGCGGGGCCGTTCAACCTCGGTGACAACGACATCTACAGGGTGCCCCTTACCGCCGACTTGCCGAGCGGGCCCATCGAGCACGTCGTCGAGCTCAGTACGTTAGGCGATGACCTGGCCCCGGTCGTCACCCCTGACGGGAAGACCATCTACTTCACGCGCGCCGTGGGCGCCGACGGCGGCGCACTCACCCTCCGGCAGATCTGGAGCGCGACCCGCGCCACGGTGCCCGGTCCGTTCGGCAATCTGGCTATCGTGGCCGAGCTGGAGCACGACACGGCCTCGAGCGACCCAACCTGGATCTCGCCGGACAACTGCACGCTGTACTTCTCGAGCTATCGTGACACCGCGGAGAGCGGTGGCGAGCGAATGTTCGTGGCGGTGCGCGGGCAGTAATCCTTTCGGGCCCTCCGCTCAGTCTTCCCGCAGCCCCAGCGTCGCCTCGATGACGTCGCTCATGGACAGGATGCCAACGAGCTTCGTCGTCGTCCCGTCGGCGTCGACGACGACGAGCCGGTGCAGTTGATTCTTCGTCATCAGCGTCACGGCGTCGTCCAGCGCCGTATCGGGCGTGCAGGTGACGACGCCTTTGGTCATCACCTGGGCCGCCCGGAGGCCCCTTACCGCGTCGGGCGAGCGACCCTGGCGCGCGAGGACGAGGTCCGTCCGTGACACGACGCCAACAGGCGCCCCCGCGTCGACGACGACGACAGCGTGGACCCCGCGCGCACCGAGTAGCCGCACGATGTCCTCGACCTTGGAGTCGGGTGCGCACGAGATGACGCTCCTCTGCATGATGGCGCCGACGGGCGTCGCGTCGAGCACGGTGCCGCCGGGTGAGGCCTCTTCCTCGATGGCTTCTTCCCCGTAGGGCAATGTTGGACTGCTGGCGGGCGGCACGGCGGGAGGCGGGATGCTGCGCGTCGGCACGACCACCTGCCTCTTGCCCCCCGCTCGGTCCCAGAATCCCGAGCCCGAGCTCGGAGGCTCCGACGAGCACGGACATGTTCCCGTGCGGGTGCTTGTTCTCGTACATGAGCTGATGCGCGAGCGGGATCTCGCTGAATTGAAACGCGCGCGACAGGCAAGGGTCGACGCGTCCCTCGAGAACGAGGTTGTTCATCCCCTGCGACTGTTCGTCATTCGCGAAGTGCGATCCCTGCAGGCGCTTCTGCCGCATCCACAGGTACCGCAGGTCGACGGTCGCGTTGTAGCCGGTCGTTCCGGCGCAGATGACGACCATGCCACCCGTCTCGCACGTGAAGATCGACGTCGGGATCGTCGTCTCGCCCGGGTGCTCGAAGACGAGGTTCGGGCTCCGCTTGTCGCCGACGGCGTCCCATATCGCCTTGCCGAACTTGCGCACGCCCTTCAGCCAGTTCCCGTAGCCGACCGTGTCCTTCCAGTGGGGAAGCATTCCCCAGTGGTCGAAATCGTTGCGGTTGATGCAGCCCTTCGCCCCCAGGTCGACGCAGTACTGGTACTTGTCCTTGCTCGAGACAACCGCGACCGGCGTGGCCCGATGGGCCTTCGCGATCTGGATGGCCATCGACCCGAGGCCGCCCGCGCCGCCCCACACGAGGACCACGTCGTCCTCCTTCAGCCGGTTCGGCGCCCAGCCGAGGAGCATCCGGTACGCGGTCGCCCCGACGAGCGTGTACGCGGCGGACGCCTCCCAGGTGAGGTGCTTGGGCCGGGGCATACACTGGTGGGCCTGCACCTTCGTGAACTGGGCGAAGCTCCCCCAGTTCGACTCGTAGCCCCATATCCTGAAGGTCGGCGAGTACATCGGATCGACGCCTGCCTTCACCATCGGACAGTCGCGGCTCCACATGCCGCAGTGAATGACGACTTCGTCCCCTTCCCGGGGCCACGCGACGTCCTTGCCGACCTTGTAGACGACGCCCGACGCGTCGCTCCCGCCGACGTGGAAGTCTTCCTTCTCGCCGGCCTTCTGGCGCGTCGTGATGACGTCAATCGGCACTCCGAGCGACGCCCAGACATTGTTGTAGTTGACTCCCGCCGCCATCACGTAGACGAGCACTTCGTCGTCGGCGATCTCCGGTGTTTCCACGACTTCGAGCTGGAAGCTCTCTGCCGGTGGGCCGAAACGCTCTTTTCGCACGGTGAACGCGTGCATCCTGGGCGGGACATGGCCGAGCGGGGGCGCTTCGGCGACGGCGTACAGAATCCTTCTTCACGTACCTTCTCCTTCCGAGCTTCCGTAGAGCGACAGGACTCGCGCACGCAGCTCTTCGTGACGCGTGAGCGGTGAGACACGCTCGCGCAAGAGCTCCGTCATCAGACCCTCGCGGCCCCCCAGGCGCTCGATCCCGTGGACGCCGAACTCCTCGCGAAGGCGCTTCAGGATCCAACGCGCCTGATGCGATCTGCGACGCTCGGCGAGCTTCCCAAAGGGCTCCAGCCACGCCCGGTGAGCGTCGAATGCTCGGGCCAGATCGGCGACGCCCGCGCCCGTAGTGGCGCTGACGAGCGTCACGTCGGCGGTCCATTCGCCTTCGGGCCTACGGGCGATCGCTCCCTTGAGCTCTCGCGCCGTTCGCTCCGCGAGCGAGCCCAGGTCGGCCTTGCTGACGGCAAAGACGTCAGGCACCTCCATGATGCCCGACTTCAGGAACTGGACGGTGTCGCCCGAGGCGGGCTGGACGACGCAGCACGTCGTATCGGCGAGCTCCGCGACGTCGACCTCGGACTGACCGATGCCGACGGTCTCGACGACCACGACGTCGAACGCGGCGAGCATCACGAGGCTCATCGGTCCGGCTTCCGGACTGAGCCCGCCGAGCTCGCCCCGGGAGGCAAGCGACCGGATGAACACCGCGTCGTCGCCGTCGGGCCTCAGCATGCGAATGCGGTCTCCGAGCAGCGCGCCGCCGGTCCTCGGGCTCGAGGGGTCGACCGCCAGAACTCCCACGGTGCGACCGGCCTCGCGCCATACGCCGATGAGCGCCGACGAAAGCGAAGACTTGCCCGACCCCGGCGGCCCCGTAATGCCGATGACGTGCGAGGTGGGGACGGCCCGAACCGCGAGGCGGCTCGTCAGGACCGAGGCGCGCACGCGCGCTTCCGGACGCTTGTCGTCGAGCAGGTTGAGTGCCGCCGCGATCGCGGCTCGATCGCGCAGCGCCACGGCGTCGGCGAGCGCACCGGGATCCGGCCAGTGTGCCGGGGCCGCGCCGATCATGCGAGGGGTCCGAAGGACGACAGACCCTGCGAGGCGCGGACGACATCGACGACCTCGCCGATGATGCGGTTCAGATCGGCGTCCTTCGGTGTGTAGACCGCCGCGACGCCCATCGTCCGGAGGGTTGGCACGTCCTCGCTGGGGATGATGCCGCCCACGACGACCGGCGTCGCCGCGAGGCCACGAGCGCGCATCTCGTCGATAATCTCGCCCACCAGATCCATGTGGCTGCCCGAGAGCACGGAGAGGCCGACGACGTGTACGCCTTCCTCGAGAGCCGCGGTGGCGATCTGCTGGGGGGTGAGACGGATGCCGTCGTAGACCACTTCGAAGCCGGCATCGCGCGCCTTGACGGCGATCTGTTCGGCGCCGTTGCTGTGACCGTCGAGCCCCGGTTTTCCGACGAGCATCTTGAGCGGCCGACCGAGCTCCTGGCCAGTCTGTCTGACGCGTTCGACGAGCGCCTGCTCGCGATCTTTCACGCCTGCAACGCTCGTCGATATGTCGATCCCCGTGGGAGCCCGATATTCACCGAAGATCTTGCGAAGGACGTCGCCCCACTCTCCCGTAGTCACCCCCGCGTGGGCGCACCGGATGCTCGCGGGCATGATGTTCTCGGTCGCCCGCGCGGTGTCCGTGAGGCCGCGCAGTGCAGCGGCGACGTCGTCGGAGTTGCGCCTCGCGCGGAACGCGCGCAGCCGCTCGATCTGCTCTCGCTCGGCAAGCTGGTCGACCTTCAGGAACGCGCTCTCCGCGCGACCGGTCAGCGGTGACTCGGCGGTCTCCTGGAAGCGGTTGACTCCGACGATGGTGATGTCGCCGCGCTCGATCGCGCGAAGCCTCTCCATGTGACTGCGCACGAGCTCGCGCTTGACGTACCCGCTCTCGACGGCCGCGATCATCCCACCCATCTGCTCGACGCGCTCGAGCTCCGCGCGGGCCCCGAGGACGAGGGCGTCGGTCTTGGCGGCGATGACTGGCGAACCGTTGAAGATGTCTCCGTACTCGAGCAGATCCGTCTCGTGCGCGATGACCTGCTGGATGCGCAGTGCCCACTGCTGGTCCCACGGGCGCGGCAGGCCGAGGGCCTCGTTCCACGCCGGCAGCTGCACGGCACGCGCGCGCGCGTCTTTCGAGAGGACGACGGCGAGCATCTCGATGACGATCCGCTGCACGTTGTTCTCGGGCTGCGCCTCGGTGAGGCCGAGCGAGTTGACCTGCACGCCGTATCGGAAGCGCCGTAGCTTCGGATCCTGGACGCCGTAGCGCTTCTCCATCAGCTCGTCCCAGAGCCGGGTGAACGCGCGCATCTTGCAGCACTCCTCGACGAATCGGATGCCCGCGTTGACGAAGAACGAGATGCGGCCCACCACCTCCGGGAAGTCGTCTGGAGCCACCTGCCCCGCGGCCTTCGTCGCGTCGAGCACGGCAAGCCCGGCCGCTGCGGCGTATGCGATCTCCTGCACCGGCGTCGCACCGGCCTCTTGCAGGTGGTAGCTGCAGACGTTGGTCGGGTTGAACTCGGGAATCTCCCTGGACGTCCAGGCGACCATGTCCGTCGTCAGTCGCATCGAGGGAGCCGGGGGGAAAATGTACGTCCCGCGCGAGAGGTACTCCTTGAGGATGTCGTTCTGCGTCGTGCCTCGGAGGGCCTTTCGCTCGACGCCCTGCCTGTCGGCCACTGCGACGTAGAGCGCAAGGAGCCAGGCGGCTGTCGCGTTGATGGTCATCGAGGTGTTCATCTCCCCGAGCGGGATCGCTTCGAGGAGGGCCACCATGTCCTCGACGCTCGCGATGGGCACCCCCACCTTGCCCACTTCGCCACGCGCCAGCGGGTGGTCGGCGTCGTACCCGGTCTGCGTCGGCAAATCGAAGGCGATGGAGAGGCCGGTCTGCCCCTTGGCGAGGTTCGTGCGGTAAAGCTCGTTCGACTGGCGGGCTGAGGAGTGCCCCGAGTACGTGCGCATCAACCACGGCGCGTCCTTCTTCTTCACGTCGGCCATGGCGTCACCCTCGACGGGGCCGGCGCTTGAGAAGCAAGCGGCGCTCGATCTCGAAGATCTTGGCGGGGATCTTCTCCTGTCCCCTCTCCTTCTTGTCGTTCTCCTTGACGAATAGGTCCGCTCCGTAGGTCGCTACGGCCATCTTCGCGGAGACCCCCTTCACGCCGACGAGCTGGAACGTGACGACCCCGAGCCCGTCGGTACCGAGCCCCGGCGCAGGTTCGCTGGACAGTACGCGCGACACAGCCGCGATCGTGTCCCCGGCCACAGCGGGCTGAGTATGGTAGCCCTCGGTAAAGCCGAGCTCCCATACCGCATTCTCGCTCACGTCGCGGCTGGCGAGCCCCTCGAGCCACGCGAAGACGAGGCCGCCGTACACGATGGGCTCACCGCTCATCGCGCCCGAGAGGCTCTGGCTGTAGACACGGTCGAAGTGGAGGGGGTGGGTGTTGCCGACCTTGTACGTCAACGCGACGTGCTCGTCCGTGATCGTGCGCCCGTTGGCGTGGACGACGATGTCGCCGGGTGCGAAATCCTCGAAGTACGTGTTCGACCCGGTGAGGGACGGATCAGCGGCATCGAAGCGAAGGTCTCCGAGGTCGACCGAGGCCTCGTCGCTCCAGGGGAACGCGGAATGGCGACCGTCCATGCTCGCCGGCGCGCTCTCGGGCGTGGGGCTCGGGCCCACCATGATCTTGCGCTCGTATTGCAGAACGACCTCGCCGCGCTGATTCACTCCCAGCGTCTGGAGGCGCACGATGCCCGGCTTGCCCCCGCCCCGATCGTGGCGACTGGCGACGCGAGTCATGGCGCGCAGCGTGTCGCCGGGAAGGACCGGACGGAGGAACTGCGCGCCGTAATAGCCGAGATTCGCGATGGCCTTCTCCGAGTCGTTCTGGACGCCGAGAGCGAGGACGACGTTGAACACCATCTGCGCGCTCGCGGGGGACGCGGGGAACCCGTGGGACCTGGCGAACTCTGCGCTGAGATAGAGCGGATTGCACTGCATGAAGGTGCGCGCGAAGTCGAGCATCGCGGCCGGCTGGAACGTGAAGCCGCGCGGATGCACGAATACCTGACCTGGAACGAACGCCTCCAGGTAGCGGCCGTACTGCGGCGCCCGGATGCGGTCGAGCCGCACGGGGGCGCTGGGGGCGAGCTCGGCCTGCGCGCCTGCCGCGAATGTCAGGCTCTTCGACATTTATCCCTCGATCTCCACCTTCTCGGCCCGATCCACCAGGGCGCGCGCGACCACCTTGAGCGCGAGCGTCTCTTCCGCGCCCTCGAAGATCGAAAGGACGCGCGAGTCGACGAAGTAGCGACTGACGGCGCTCTCTTCCGCATACCCCATACCCCCGTGGATCTGCAGCGCCTCGTTGCAGACCTTCAGCGCCGCTCGGCACGCGAAGAGCTTCACCAGGCTGGCCTCCATCTCGCCTTTGCCCTCGTCCATGAGGCGACCGACGCTGTACGTGAACTGCCGGCAAACGGCGATCGACGTCGCCATGCGAGCCAGCTTGGCCTTCGTGAGCGCGTACTCACCGATGGGCTTACCGAAGACCTTGCGCTCGCGCGCGTATGCGACGGCGCGCTCGAGGGCAGCAGACATCAGGCCGATGGCCCGCGCGGCGGTCTGGATGCGCCCGCCCGAAAAGCCCGCCATCGTGAAGTAGAAGCCCTTCCCTTCCCCCGCAGGACCCCCGAGCAAGTTTTCGTCGGGGACGAAGAAGCCCTCGAAGAACGTCTCGTACGAGTGCATGCCTCGATAACCGATGGTCGCGATGGCGCGCCCGCCGACCTTCCCGCCCGCCGGCTGGGTGTACTCGAAGTCGTGTCCGTCGAACGACGGCTTCTCGGCCAAAAGGAGCGACAGGCCACGGTGCCCGAGCGTCGCGTCCGGGTTGGTCCGCGCGAGCACGAGCATCACGTGCGCCTTGCCGTTGAACGTGCACCAGGTCTTCGCGCCGTCGAGCAGCCAGCCGCCCTTGGTGCGGGTGGCGCGGAGCTTCATGCTGGCTACGTCGGACCCATAGTCGGGCTCGGTCACCGCGATGGCGTTGAGGATCTCGCCGGAGGCGACGCGCGGCAGGAAGCGCTGCTTCTGCTCCTCGGTCCCACCCTTGAGCAGGGCCCTCGACAGGATCTCGGGACGCGTGATGAGGCTGCCCGCCGCCCCGAGCGAGCCGCGCGAGAGCTCCTCGGTGACCACGATCATGCCGAGGTTGTCGTCGCGGTCGTCGGGCTGAAGGCCGCCGTACCGTTCGGGGATCGAGAGCCCGAACCCTCCGAGCTCCGCCAGCGGCTTGAGGATCGCATCGGGGATGAGAAGGTCGTGCCGGTGAATCTCCTCCGCGAGCGGCTGGACGACGGCGGAGGCGAACTTCCGGAACGTCCCACGCATCATCTCGTGTTGTTCGTCGAGGAGATAAGCCCCAGTCGTGCCGGTTTCGAGCACCGTGGAGCCAAGGGACTCGATGAAGCGCGACGCGAGGCATTCCCCCGTCAATGCGCTGACCGCGTGGTGATCGAGCGACGACGAAACCTCCTTCGCCGTGAGCCCGTAGTCGCCGGCCCTCGCTCCGACGAGGCCCCGCAGCGCGTGCAGCGCCTCTGCGGCGAAGAGCCGCGCAAACCCTGTCTCGATCTCTCCCCCCCGGCGTCGGCGGCGCGCTTCGCGTACTCGATCGCGAACTGTGCGGCCGTCACCTCTGCGAAGCCGATCGCCATGTCGAAGCAGACGATCTGCGCTTCGTCGAGCTTCGACGCCGAAACCTGTCCTCCGGTGAGACTCCGCTCGCGGAGCGTCCACGCCGCGCGCTCGAGCAGGTTCCGACCGCGGGCAAGCGCCGTCTCCGCCCGAGCCAGACTCTCGGCCGCCTGCTTCGTGTCGAACGCCATGCTCCTCTCCGTCTTCGCCGCCGAGGCCGTGCCGTCGCCCCTCAGCCTCCGAGCTCTACCGCCTCGTCCTTCGAGATGACGCCGAGCTCGAGCCCCTTCGCGGTGCCCACGTGCCCACGCGCGATCGCCTTGCGCACCTTCCATCGTGCATGGCGATCCGTCGCCCGGTCGCTCATGACACCGTTGATGATGGTCGCGCCCACTTCGGCGTCGACGGCCTTCGTGTAAGCCTCGATCTTGGCGAGCTCTTCCCGGAACTCTTCTTCCGTGAAGGCGAGCCGGTAGGCGAGGCGCACGCAAAAGAGCTGGAGGGGGTGACCGACCCATTTCCCGTCCATGCCGAGCCGCTGCCCGTGTACCGCGTCGTCGAAGACCTCTTTGAGGCGGCCGAGGATGTGTTTCTTGTTGTCGGACGGCGAGAGGGCGCTATTGGCTACGGGGTAGTTCACCGTCATGTTGTCTATCGACGGGACACCGATGCCGCCCGCCATGTTGACGATCGTCATCCGCACCCAGTCGCAGACGGGGTGATCGTTGATGATGTGGGGCAGGCCAATGTCGGCCGAGTAGTCCGCGATGCCCCAGATGATCCCCGCGAGCCTGCGAATCGACGCCTTGACCAGGAGCGGGAGCTGCGCCGCCGCCCAGCCCGATTCGACGAGGAACTCGAGCTTGATCTGGTTCTCACGAAGCCCGAGCTTCTTCTCTATCTCGCACAGGATCTCGGTCACGAACGCGAGCTCCTCCGGGTGCTCGGTCTTCGGCCAGACGATGCCGTCGACCGGGAACTTGTCCGGCGGCAGCCCCTTGGCCGACTCCGTGAGCACGATGAGGATGTCGCGCAGGCAGTAGTCGAGGTTGAGGCCCGACGGCCGGTAAAAGCGAAGAGTGCGACCCCACTTGGCCTCACGGAACACGTGAATGGCGTTCGCCCGCCCGCGCTCGACGACGTCGTCGCGAAGCGCCTGCGCGTCCTCGCCGTCGACCATGACGAAGGGGGCCTGAGGATCGGCGCCGAGCTCGCGTTCGATCTCCTTGTCCTCGACGCGGAGCGTGTCGGAGAGCTCGGCGACCGAGATGCCGAACTTCTCGAGCACCTTGGGGGACGACGCGCTCCCTTTCTCGATGGCCTTCGTGACCATCTCGAGATTGCTCGCAGGGGTCGTGAAATGGGCCTGCTGCCGGTAGAACTTCAGGGGAAGATCGGCCGTCTGGCCCTTGCGGTTCTCGAGCAGCGCGTGGCGACGCGACTCCCATTGACTGAGCTTGGCCGCGTACGCGTCGAGGTTGAAAGACATGGGCTCGGTCAATCCCTTCACGGGCACCTTATAGTAAGCAGCCGCGAAGCCGCCAAGCCGCCAAGAGAACCGAGCTCGCTGGCTCCCGCGCTCGCCCGGCGCATGGCGGTGGTACAGTTGAGAGCGTGAAAACGCGACCCTCCATACCCTGGACCTTCGCCCCCTGCATCCTCGCCGCGTTCGTCGCTGCCGGATGCTCCGGCGGCGGCGGTGGCACGATCCACGGCTCAGCCACCAGCTCCGGTGGAGGGGGGGCCAGCGACTCCGGTAGCTCCAGCGATGACGCATCGGTCGGCGGGGGGCTGGACGGGGCCGCTCCGGTAGGCGACTCGAGTTTATCCACCTCCGACGCGACCAACACTACTCCTGCCGAGTCTGGGGCAGCCGACGACGCAGGAACCGCCATCCCAGGGTGGACGCTCACTTGGTCGGACGAGTTCAACGGCGCCGACGGCTCGGCTGTCGACCCGACGAAATGGAAGCACGACGTGGGCGGAACGGGCTGGGGGAACGACGAGCTCGAGTACTACACGAACGCGACTCAGAACGCCGTCGTGGAGGGGGGCAACCTCGTCATCACGGCGACCAACCAGGGCGCATCGCAGTACACCTGCTCGTACGGTACGTGCCAGTACACGAGCGCGCGACTGCTGACGCAGGGGCTCTTTGCGCAGCAGTACGGCCGCTTCGAGGCTCGGGCGCAGATGCCGACGGGCAAGGGGCTCTGGCCGGCCATCTGGATGCTCGGTGACAACATCGACACCGTCAACTGGCCGGCGTGCGGCGAGATCGACTTCATGGAGACGATCGGGACCGACATCACGACCAACCACGGCAGCCTGCACATGCCCGCGAGTTACGGCCCGACAGGCACCTATACGTTGCCCGGCGACGCGTCGTTCGCCGACGCCTTTCACACGTTCGCGGTCGAGTGGGAGCCGGGCACCGTGGCCTTTTACGTCGACGACCAGCTCTACGAGACACAGACTTCGGCCGTCCCGGCCGGCGATACGTGGGAGTTCGACCATCCGTTCTTCCTCCTCATCAACGTGGCCGTCGGAGGGCAGTGGCCCGGCTCTCCCGACTCCACGACGACGTTCCCGCAGACACTCAAGGTCGACTGGGTGCGCGTGTATCAGAAGGACGGAACCGAGCCCTGACCCGGTGACCCTCGGCGTCCGACGTCACGCGCCGACGTCCGCCAGCCAAGCGTCAATCAGGCGCCGCGCGATGCTTAGACGCGGAGGGATCGTGGGGAGGGCGTCGGCCCTGAACCACTGCGCGTCGACGATCTCCTTGGGCTCGATGGCGATCTCGCCTCCCGCCCATTCGGCGTTGAAGCCGACCATCAGCGAATGCGGGAAGGGCCATGGCTGGCTGCCGAAGTAGCGGATGTCCTTCACCTCGAAGCCGACCTCCTCGCGGATCTCGCGCGCGACCGTCTGCTCGAGGCTCTCCCCCACCTCCACGAAGCCCGCGAGCGTGCTGTAAAACGGGAGCGGAAACCGCGAGCCGCGCGCGAGAAGGGCCTCTTTGCCCCTGCGCACGAGGACGATGACCGCGGGCGAGATGCGCGGATAGGCGAGGAGGCCACAGGCGGGGCAGCGCATCGCTCGCTCGTCGGTCGCGCGCTGGGTCGGCGTCGCGCAGCGGCCGCAGAACCGGTGGTTGTTCGCCCAGTCCACGAGCTGGTTTGCCATGCCGGCGAGGCGAAAGCGTTCCTCTCCCAGCGCGCGGTAGTAGCCGCGCAGGCTGAACGCATCGACGATCTCCAGCGGCGGGACCAGCTGGACGCCCTCGACCACCGGCGCCGCAACGGCTTCGTCCCCGTCGAGTGAGCCCAGGGCGTGCCCGTCGCGAACGTTCACTCCGAACGCGGCGACGTCCTCGTCCGTCGGCAAGGTAACGCTGTCGCCGTCGCGCCGGAGTACGAGCCCTCGCGGATGAATCAGAAACCAGGCCGTCATGACTCGCTACCCTTCCCCGAGCTTCCGCGCGACCCGCTCGGAGACCCAAGCTACCCGAGCGAGGTAACGACTCAAAATGCTAGGCTCGCCTCCCCCATGAGCAGTCCGCCGATCGATCGCGAGCTCGCAGAATTGATGGAGCTCGGCGAACGGATCCTGATGATGGCGACTTCGCGCGGAGGCAAGGCCTTCGTCGCCGAGTGCGTGCTGCGTTCGGGTGCCGAGCTCTCCGCGCGGGTGCGCAAGGGGGAGCCGGAGCTCGTGGAAGAAGCGGGAACGCGGTCGGCCGGCCTCCGCGTCATCCAGGACAGACGCGTCGCGTCGACGTCGACGAGCGACCTTACGGAGGCAGGCATCGAGCGCTTCGTCGCCGACGCGATCGAGCTGGTGGGTCTCTCCCAGGAGGACCCCTTCGCGGGTCCCGCCGATCCGAAGCTCCTCTGCGATCCGTCCAAGCTACCGGACCTCGACCTCTACGATCCCGCCGGTGGCGCCGTGGATGCGGCGCGCGCAATCGCGTGGGCCAAGGAGGCCGAGGCGGCGGCGCTCGCCTTCGACCCCCGCATCACCAATAGTGAGGGAGCGACGTTCGGACGGACGGCCGGCGGCTCCGCGATCCTGCTCTCGAGCGGTTTCCGCGCGACGAGCAAGGGCTCGTACCAGTCGCTGAGCGTGGTGCCCCTCGCGGCGGACGAGGGCGGGAAGAACCGGCGCGGCTATCACTGGACGGCGCGCCGTCACCTCGCGGAGCTCGACCCCGCTGTCGAAGTCGGACGCGAGGCCGCGCGGCGCACGCTGCGCAAGCTCGGCGCTCGCACCGTGCCGACCTGCGAGGTCCCCGTCGTCTTCGATCCGGACTCGGCACGGTCGATCCTCGGGATGCTCGCGGGATGCGTCATGGGCAGCTCGATCTGGCGCAAGGCGAGCTACCTGGTCGGCCGCGAGGGGACGCGCGTCGCGAGCGATCTCGTCACGGTCATCGACGATCCGCTCATCGCCCGCGCTCCGGGCTCGCGACCGTTCGACGGCGAGGGGCTCGCGAGCCGCAAGAACCTCGTCGTCGAGAAGCGGCATCTTGCGCACGTACCTGTGCGACAGCTACTCGGCCCGGAAGCTCGGACGCGAGAGCACGGCCAGCGCGTCGCGTGGCGGCGGCGCGGGCGTAGGCCCGAGCACGTCGAACTTCGTCCTCCAGCCCGGGACGGACTCCAACGAGGCCATCGTCAAGGCCACGAAGCGCGGTCTCTACGTGACCGAGATGATGGGCTTCGGCTTCAACGCCGTGACCGGTGACTTCTCGCGTGGCGCATCCGGCTTCTGGATCGAAGACGGGGCGCTCTCCTACCCCGTCAGCGAGGTCACGATCTCGCTCAACGTCGACGCTCTGTGGAAGAGCATCGACGCCGTGGGGAGCGACCTCGATCTGCGCACGTCGACCGCGGCGCCTACCATGCGCGTGGCGAAGATGACGGTCGCCGGCGGAGCCGGCTAGGCCGCGCAAGGCTGATACCGTGACCGGGGACGACATCAAGGCACTCCGCAAGGTGCTCGCGTGCACCGCAAAGGAGCTGGCGGCGGCGATCGGGGTAGACCAGGCGACCGTGCTCGCCTGGGAGAGGGCAGAGCGCTTCCCGACCAAGGTCTACGTGGATTCGATGACCGAGCTGCTGGCCAAGGGTAGCGGGGCCATCCCGCGCAAGGCCAAGGGCGTCGACCCGGTGAAGGCGCTCGCGGATCCGCTCGTCTGGGAGCTTCTGCGGAAGATCGCGGCGCACAAGAAGCTTCGGGACGAGGTCGCGAAGCTCGCCGAGAAGTACCCCGACCCCGCCAGCGACTGACGACGCCCGAGCGGTCACTCCGGGTCTTCGAGATCGTCGCTCGTCGACGGGGCTTCGGGCGCGAGGGTGTCTCGCGGGTGAGCGTCCTCCGGGGGGGACGCGGTATGCGATCGCCATGCCGGGGACGACATCGCCAAGCTCTGCCTCGGCGACGCGCAACGATTCGTCGGACAGCTCCGTGAACTCGCGGAGCGTCGGGAGATCCTTCAGCGACTTGAGGCCGAAGAACTCGAGGAACTGGTTCGTCGTTCCGTAGAGAATCGGACGCCCGGGCTCGTCTTTCTTGCCGAGGATGCGAAGCAGGTCACGCTCGAGAAGGAGCCTCAGCGTGGCGCCACTGTCGACGCCTCGGATGTCGTCCACCTCGGGACGCGTGACCGGCTGCCTGTAGGCCACGATCGCCAGAGTCTCCACTTGCGCGCGCGTCAGGCGCACGGGACGCTCGCTCGTCAGCTCCCGTACGAAGGGAGCGAACTCGACGTTCGTGCGGAAGAGCCACCCTCCCGCGATCTCCTCGAGGAGAATGCCGCGGTGAGCGTACGTGGTCCTCAGCTCGTCCATCAGCTCCCGAACCTGCTTGACGGGAGCCGACGCGAGCCTCGCGAGCTCGATCGCCTTCATGGGCTTGTCGCTGGCGAAGACCAACGCCTCGAGCAAGCCGGACAGGTGCGTCCTCGACAGCTGGCGTGCCTGCTCGATCTCGACGTCCGACTCCACCTCGGGATCGGTCATGACTCGCCTCCCTGCTCGCTCGCGGACGGAGTGGAAGGTTCGTCGCCCGCAGCCACCTCGACGTAGAGCGGGCCCAGAGGTTCTGTCTGGAACAGGCGCGTCATCCGCAGGCGTGTCATCTCCAGGAGGGCTAGGAAGGTGATCACGAGGTCGAACTTCGTCGCAAGACCGGTGAACATCTCCTCGAACGCGATGCGCCGGCGCTGGGCGAGGAGGTCCGAGAGCTCACCGATACGATCGCTGAGACTGATGCGATCGGCGACGACATCGTGGGACAGCTTGACCTTGCTGCGATCGAGGACGCGCTGAAAGGCCTCGACGAGAGCGAAGATGGGGATCTCGGCGAGGGGCGGCGGTGCACCGTTGGTCGGATCGGCCCCGGCGCCGCCCTCGGCAAGGGCATGCGCGGCGATGCCGCGCGGGAAGACGTCGCGCCCGGCGACGCCGCGCGCGGCGAGCTGCTCACCCGCGAGCTTGTACTTCTGGTACTCGAGCAGCCGACGGATGAGGGCCTCGCGGGGGTCGCCCTCGTCGTCGAGACCGGCCTCGTCCTCCTGGCCCGGCGGCGGGGCTGGCAGGAGCATCTTCGATTTGATGTGCGCGAGGGTGGCTGCCATCACGAGATACTCGGCCGCGAGATCGAGGTGCATGAGCTGCATGACGGCGAGGTACTCGAGGTACTTCGCGGTCACGAACGCGATCGGAATCTCGAGGATGTCGAGCTCGTGCTTCTGGCAAAGGTGCAGCAAGAGGTCGAGCGGACCCTCGAAGTGAGGCAGCTCCAGCGACCAGGGCGCGGAACCGGTATCGAGGGGCTCGCTCTGGGACATGGACCTCGGGGTCTCTATTATCATCCGGGCGACCCCGAGTCTCAGCCCGCGTGATGGTAGCATCGAGGCGTGAACCTCGAGGGCAAGGGGCAAGCCGCCGACCGAGCCGCGACCCCCAAAGCGTGCCCGTCCTGCGGCGCCCGCTACTCAGCCGACGCACTCTTCTGCGCCCTCGACGGATCGCCGCTGACGACCTCGCCATCGGCCGTCGCGGCCGCCGCCGCGACAGACCCTTACGTCGGACGGGAGATCCTCGGGCACATCGAGATACGCCAGCTCGTGGGCATCGGCGCGATGGGACGCGTCTACCGCGCGTTCCAGAAAGGGATCGACCGGGACGTCGCCGTGAAGATCCTCCACCGTGAGCTCTCGGCCAATCCGACCGTGGTCTCGCGCTTCAACCGCGAGGCAAAGGTAGCCTCGCGCCTCGCCCATCCCCACGTCGTGCACGTCCTACTCGTCGGCCAACTGCCCGACGGCGCCATGTACATCGTGATGGAATACCTGGACGGCATGTCGCTCCAGAGCGCCCTCGCCGCCGCAGGCGGGGCGATGCCCCTGCCTCGGGCGCTCCACATTGCGGTGAAGCTGTGCGACGCGGCAGGAGAGGCCCACGCCCAGGGGATCGTGCACAGGGACCTGAAGCCCGAGAACATCATGCTCGTCGATCGCGCCGACGATCCCGACTTCGTCAAGGTGCTCGACTTCGGCATCGCGCGCCTCAACTGGGGCGAGCAGTCCATCGCGACCGCGGCCGGCCTCATCTTCGGCACGGCGCGTTACATCTCGCCGGAAGCAGCGCAGGGCGAACAGGTCGGTCCCCAGGGAGACGTCTACTCGATCGCCACGATGGTCTATCAGATGCTGGCGGGGCGTACGCCTTTCGACGCGGACCAGGTCGTCGCCGTACTCGTGCAGCAGATCCACGATCCTCCCCCTCACCTCAACAGCATCCCGCGAGCGGTCTATGTGCCCGAGCCCATCGCGACCGCGGTGATGAAGAACCTCGCGAAGAGAGCGGCCGACCGAGCGGAAGACGCGCGAACGTTCGGGAGGGAGCTCCTCGAGGCGGCGATGATCAGCGGGCTGAGCGCACAGGACATCCTGACGCGCCCCGCCGTGAGAGCGGGGACGCGCGGGTCGGGCGCCGTACAGCTGCCGTCGATCCAGAGGACGGACAAGCACCAACTGGAACCGGACGTGGCGGCGCGCATCGACGCGCGCGGACCCCCGAGGAGCGGCACCGAGGCTCTTCAGGCGACCAAGACCGCGTTCGAGACTCCCGTCGAACCCGGTGTCGAGGGCTGGCTGGGCGGGAGCGAGGGACGGACGGTACAGCGCACGGAGATCGTCCCCGACGGGTCCCCGGCCGGAATGGCCACGGCGCGCTGGGCCGCGCCGGAGAACCTGGACGCAAAGAGTCTCGCGCCGCCGAGCTCGCGAATGCCACCGCCGCAGAGCAAGCCTCCGTCCGCGGTCGAAGCCACCATGGCCGACGCAGAGGCTCCGTCGAGGCGGGGGCCCGCTCGCGCGCTGCTGCTCATGGTCGCCTGCTTCTTCGTCGGCGCTCTCGGCATGGCAGCAGTCGCATGGCAGGCCGGGATGTTCGGGAAAGGATCGACGCGAGCATTGCCATCCGCCGCGTCGAGCCCGGCCGCGACAGGTCCGGAGGCCGCGCACCTCGGTGGCGAGGGATCGAGCGAACAGACTCCAACGGTCGAGTCATCTCTTCCACCCCTCATGAGCGCGCACACACCCGGGACGACGCCGAGCGCCACCGCCGCCACGCGAGCGGTGATCGACGCGTCGTCGGCGAAGCCCGCCATCGGCCAGCCCGTCGATTTCGCCGCTCACGTGCTGGGGCCAGCCGGCGGGGGTCGGGCCAAGACCGACGGCGCGCACTTTCGCATCGCGGGACCCGGCATCGCAGCCGGCACCGACCTTCCCGTCGCGGACGACGGGTCGGGGGTCTTTCACACGACGTTCACGTTCCTGCAGAACGGTCGCTTCGAGGTAACCTTCATGGCGCGCGTGGACGGAGCGCCTGTCCGGACCGCGCGAGTCGTCGTCGTCGATTCCACACCCGGCTTGCCGCCGGCACCGGCGGCCTCGAGCGCTCCCGGCCCCGCCCCTCCTGCTTCGGCGAAGTGGCTGTGAGGCGCACTGGCGCCTTTTCGAACCGCGGCCCGCATCGAAAGGACTACGCTCCGATTGCGATGCGACCGTGGCTGGTCCGGCTCTGCGCCTCGCCCTGCGCGGCCATCCTCTTGCTGACGGCCGCTGCGGCTCTCGCACAGGAAGGTCCAGCGGAGCGCCTGTCGCTCGTCGATCGCCCGCACACCGTGGCAGAGCTCGAGGGGGGGATCATCGCATTGCCGACCGCGCCCATCTCGGCGGCCAACCGAGGAGGCGCGACGCCCCTCGGCACGGTGGGCAACGGGGACGCCACCGTCCAGACGGGCGTGCACCTGCTCTATCGCGCGAACGGCGAGTGGGCGATCGGAGCAGGGGCCGTGTTCGCCCCGCGACCTACGAGCGACCCGAACTACGTGGGATCGCAGCCTGGTCTATCGCGAACGCATTCTCGGAGCTACCTCTTCCTCGGTGGCGAGGCCCGCTATTTCCCGCTGCGATCGCGCTGGTTCGAGGCGTGGTTCGGGTTGACCGCGGGAGGGCTCATCATCGCGGACCGCTTCACGACCGAAGCAGGGCCCGAGCCCGCGCCGATTCTCGGCACGCAAACGTCGACCGTGAGCACGGAAGGATTCGCCGTCGGCGTCCAGATCGGAGGCGACTACCTCATCACCGACCAGTGGGTCGTGGGGCTCGCGCTTCGCGCCGACCGGTGGATCCTCCCTGCCCAGAAGCCCTTCAGCCAGGAGACCTCGTGCGATCCGATCGGCGATTGCCCCACCCTGACCGGGAGCGTCGCCGCGTTCGAGCTGGGACTGACGATTGGCTACAGGATTGCTCTCTAGGCCCCCGGGCTAGGTACGCATCGCGAGGACGACGGCGAGCCGCTCGAGGAGAAGACCGAAGACGACGAGTGTCGCCAGGGCCCGGAGGGGGGCGAGGAGGGCTTGCACCTGGGCCGGCGAGGCGGCGCGGGCGATGAGCGCTGCGGCGAGCTCGATGACCACCGAGGCGCCGAGGAGGGGCCCCCCGACCGCGACCGCGAGGGCGACGCCTCCGACCAGATCGTCGACGGCAGCCACCAGCGGATGCACGCTCACCGGACGAAGCGCCAGCGCGGAGGCGACACGCGCGGGGCCGCCGGTCGAGAGGAACACGACGCAAGCGATGAGCGAGAGCAGCACGCCGAGCGGAGTCGGGCGGCCCTCGACGGTGGGAGCGTCCGGATTGTCCTGCGAGCCCCGGAGCGCGTCCGCCACCCCCCCGCCATGGTCGCCGCCCAGAGCGGCACCGCAGCGGCCAGGGCCACCGGCAGCCCGCGCGCCACCTCGATGAGAGCGAGGATCACCCACGGTCGGGACGGACTCGCTGCGATCGGAGCGAGCGCCGGAAAGATGCTCGCTGCGAGGGCGAGTCCCATCACGGCGCGCGCGGGCGCGGGCACCGCGCGAAGGCCGAAGGCGGGAACCAGAGTCACCGCGGGCATGGCGCGCGCCCAGGCCAAGCCGAGGGCGGCGACGTCAATCTCCGCCCCGCCGAACGCTTCGGCGATCGCGCCCGCCATCGAGGCCACGGTCGAGGGCATGACGGTCGATGTCCAGGCCGGGACGGCCTAGGTCCCGGCGTGACCGAGCTTCTTCTTGCCGTCCTTGAAGAGGACCTCGATGCGCGCCCCTTCGACCCCCATCACGAGCCCCTTGCCGAACTTGGGGTGCGCGATGAGGTCTCCCTTGGCATATTTCGAGGTAAGCGCGAAGGCGAGGAACGACCCGTCGGGCTTCGCCTCGACCTCGGCCCAGGTGGGGTCGGGCGCGGCGGGCTTGGCCCAGACGGGTGAATCGTCCTCGTTGGACCGGCGGTCGGAGCCCGAATTGCGTTGTTTGCTGCGCTTCATCGACATGGCAATCCGCCGTGTAGCGCAGATCGGTGCTGGAGGGGAGGCGCGAAGGTGACTCAGCCCATGTTCGCCCCCTGCTAGAGTCCGGGCCCGGCCTCATGCTCGCCACCGCCGCGCGCGTGTACCGCGAGACGCGCAAGAAGCACGACCAGCTGTTCAACACCTGGGTCATGCGGCCCATCGCCGCAGCGGTCGTCGCCGCCGTGGCGCCTACGCCGGTCACGCCCAACCAGCTCACGCTGCTGAACCTCTTCGTCTTCGTAGCGGGCGCTTCCATACTGGTCGCGATGCCCTCGTGGCGGGGAGGGCTCGCCGCGGTCGTCGTGATGGAGGTCAGCTACTGCTTCGATTGTGCGGACGGCATGCTCGCTCGGTTCAAGGGGCTGGCCTCGAAGGCGGGGCACCTCTTCGACTTCTTCACGGACGAGCTGAAGGCCGTGCTGCTGGTCGGTGCCCTCGGAGTCCGGGCCTGGCGAGTGGGTGGGCTGGGAGTCGACGGTCGGATGTGGGCCCCGGGAGACCATCGCTTCCTGCTCGCGGCCGTCGCAGGCGTTACCGTCGTCGCCTCCGCCATCTCCCTTACCAACTTCGTGCGCAGGCCCGAGCTTTCGGGGCGGGAGACGACCGTGGAGGCTTTCTACGAGACGGGCGCGGCGAAGGCCCCCTCCTCGCCCATCGCCCGGGTGGGCTCGCTGCTGACGACGTTCCTCCAATTCCTGAGTCACTACCCGAGCCACATCTGGATCTGGGCGATCGCGGGGCGTCTGGACGCGTATCTGTGGCTCTACATCGCGCTGAACGCTCTTTACCTCGCCCGCGGCTGGCTCGGGCTCGTCCTGCGTTTCGGCCGCGGGTAATGGCCGGCACCCGAACGTGGGGGCCGGCGGCGGCGATGGCCATCGGGCTGCTCTCGTGCTCCCGTCCGACCGGCGTGTCTCGAATCGGACGCGGGAGGCGACGCTCCGGTCGATGTTCCGGGGGTGCAGACTGCTCAGGGGTCCCCCCCGCCGGCGGCGACGGCCCCGCCCGCCGACTCGACCGGCGATCTCGTCCCAGCAGCGCCTCCCGGCGAGGCGCACCGCTCCACCATGACTCGCCTGGAGACGGATACACGGCTGCGGGCCCAGCTCGGGGTGCTCCGCGATCACTTCGGAGCCGACTCCAAGGGGCCGTTCGACGAGCAACGCGTGGAGCTCCCGGGCGGGCGCGCGGCCTTCCTCGTGTCGCGCACCGACGAGCGCGAACCAATCGTCCTTGTCGTCGGCCGGGACGAGCTCGTGTGGTCGAAGCTCCGTCCGACGGCGGGCATCCTTCCGCCGGTGCGCCACCTCGCGCTCTCGCCGCGCCCGGACGGGGGTGTCGCGGTGTTCGGCTGGGTCGAGGGCCTTCACACGGTCGCGGCGCGCATGTGGGCCGACGACGGCAATCCGTTCGGCGACTTCGAGCTCTTCACGCCCGACGGATGCGACGCGCTGTCTGCGGGGTACGCCCCCGGAAACGGGTGGGTCGTGGCATGCGCCTCGCGCACGGGGACCCGCGTCCAGCGGATGAGAGACGACTGCACCCTGGCATGGGGGCGCCAGGGCGTACCCATAGGCGCATCGAGCGCGAGCCCGGTGACAATCGCGTTCGACACGAGGTCCACGCTGATGCTCGTCCAGCGCTCGCCCTCGATCGGAGGGGACCGCCTGCTGGCCTTTCGTTACGACATGAGTGCCCATGACCTCTGGGAAACGCCCGTCGATCTGGGAATGAGCGCGCGCATGAACGCTGGCGATCGCGTCGAAGCCACCGGTGTTCGCGACGGTGTGGTGCGGGTAGATGCCCCGCGGCCCGCGCCAGGCAAAGGACCGCTCGCCGTCGAGGTCGACTCGAACGGCACGATGCGCCCGGCTTCGCCATGAGCATCTACCCAGTCATTGGCAAGAGGCCCCGGCGCCGCACGTCTGGTCTCCAGTGCACCCGCCAGGGCTCCCCACGGGGACCGGGACGCACGTTCCGCCGGCGCACCCGTAACAAGGACCGGGGCACGCTTCGCTGCAGCACGAATCGTCGCCCGCGGCGCAATAGCCGCTGGCGCAGTCGCCGCCGTCGTTCGCAGGATTGCACGTCCCGCCGTTGCTGACGTCGCCCGCGTCGAGACCGGAGCCCGCGTCCACCGCAACGTCCGCCACGACGACGTCACCGGCCGAATCCGGTGTGGCGTCGGTCACGCCCGCCTCGCCCGCGTCGGAACCCGAGGGCGCGTCCGCGGCGGAAGCAGTGTCCCGGGGAGCGTCCGCGACGACGGCATCGACTGCCGAATCCGGTGTCCTCTCCGGCGCCGTGTCTGCGGGTGCCGCGTCTGCGGGCACCGCGTCTGCGGCCGTCGCGTCGGCAAGCGCAGCGTCCGCGGCCGTCGCGTCGCCCGAGGTCGGGACGCTACACGCTCCCAAGCGGCAGGTGAGCCCCGTGTTGCAAGCGGTCTCGTCGCAGCACACTTCGTCCAAATCGCCGCATGCCCCTCCCTCGCCTCCGGAACCGTTGTTGCCGCTCGAACCACCGCAACCGACGGCGGCGCCGACGGCCACCGTGAGCACGACCACCACCGCCCGGATCCTCGTCGACGCGACCCTCACGCCACTTACGCTGTCACACTGGGCGCCGCATGTCACACGCTCCAAGCAGCTGCCGGCAGCGCCACGGAGCCTCGCCTTTCCGACGTCTCACGCCGGGGGCCTTTACGCATCTTTACCCGGACCTGAGGGACAATTCCGACGCGCCGGACGTAGGATCGATAGGAAAGGGAAACGAACATGAACCGCCCCCTCGTACGAATCGTCGCCCTCGCTCTGCTCTCGAGCGCCGCCGCGCTCGTCCCCACCGGCGTTGCGTTCGCGCAGCAGACCGCGGATACGGGCCCGCCCCAAAGGCACCACGGACACCGACCGGGGCTCCTCGGCGCAGCGCTGAAGCTCGACTCGCTGACGCCGGGCCAGCGCACGGCCATCGAACAACTCGAGCAAGTGCGGCGCACGGTGGAGACTCCCGTCCGCCAGGCCGACGCGCAGCTGCTGACGGCGCTCGCCCAACAGGTCGAGCAGGCGTCGATCAACCGCAGCGTGCTCGCGCCGACGCTGACCGCGCGAGAGAGCGCTGCGGTGGCCGCGCGCGCCGCCGATCTCGATACGGTACAGAAGCTCCACGACCTCTTGACCCCGGCCCAACGCGGCCAACTCGTCGACGCCGCCGAGGCGCGCTTCCAGGCGAACGCGGCCTCATGGAAGGCCGACGGGGGCACCGGGCACATGGGCCACGGGCGTCTTGAAGAGATTGCCGAGAAGCTCGGGCTGACCGAGCAGCAGAAGGCGCAGATCCTCGCCAACCTCCGCGCCGAACATCCGGCTTCGGGCCACGCGGGGGCACGCCCGAACTTCCACGGAGCTGCCAACGCATGGCTAGAATCGTTCCGAGGCGATACGTTCAACGCCTCCGCAGCCTCCCCGAACCTGCCGCAGCAGTTCGAGCATCGGGCAGACCACATGGAGAACCTGCTCGTGGCGGCTGTTCCGGTGCTCTCCCCTGCTCAGCGTGCGCAGCTCGCGGACCACTTGCGCGCGCGCGCGGCTCACGAGTTGCGCGGTTGATGACGGTCGCCACGACGCTCGCGCTCGGGTAACCGAGTAACATCTCCGCCATGGAGGCACGCCCTGGCGGTCCCGCTCGGACACCCGCGCTCTTCGTCAATCTCGCGCGCGCATCGCAGCGCGTTGCCAGCACGCGCTCCCGCCTTCAGAAAAAGACGTTGTTCGTCGAGGCTCTCGCGAAGATCCCCGACGAGGAGGTTGCCGCGGCCGTCGGTTGGCTCGTCGAGGAACCCCTTTGCGGTCCGCTCGGCGTAGGCCCCGCGCAGCTTTGGGCGCTGTCGCAAACGGACGCTCCTCGTGACCCGACGGTTGGGCTGCGAGAGGTCGAGACCGCGCTGGCGCAAGCGAAGAGCGGCCCGCGAGAGCAAGTCCTCTCGCACGTGTCGGGCCTCTTCGCGAGGCTGACGCAGCCCGAGCGCGCTCTCTTCATCGGCGCCCTTACCGGATCGCTCCGCCAGGGGAGCCTCGGAGGGGTGATGGGCCTCGCCCTCGTCGAGCTCTCCTCCCTCGACGAAGAAGCGGTGAGGCGCGCCGTCATGGTGACCGGTTCGATTCCTCACGCGGCCGCCGCGCTCGTGAAGCTCGAGGGCCGAGCGCCGCCCAGCACGCTCGAGCTCTTTCGCCCTATCGCGCCGATGCTCGCGTCGCCCTCCGAGTCCGTCGAGAGCGCCTTCGAGAACGCGCGGGGCGCCGCGGCCGCGCGCCTCGTCGAGTGGAAAGTCGACGGCGTGCGCGCACAGGTCCACAAGCAGGGAAGCCGCGTCGTCGTCTTTTCGCGCCAGCGAAACGACGTCACGGCTGGGTGCGCACCGGTTCTCGATGCGCTCGCCGCGCTGAACGTCGAGTCCACGGTCATGGACGGAGAAGTCGTCCTTCTCGGTCCGGACGGCGTCGCAAGGCCCTTTCAGGACACGTTCTCGGCCGTGGCGTCGAGAGGGAACGTGCCAGAGGGCGATCGGCTCCGGATCTTTCTCTTCGACTGCATGCACCGTGACGGGCGCGATCTGGTCGACGAGCCGCTCTCGGTCCGGCTCGATGCGCTCGCCGCCTTCGCGCCGGAGGGTCTCCGCATGCCCGCCACACGGGCTACGACCGTCGACGCGGCAAAAGCGTTTCAGCAGGCGGCGCTCGCGGCAGGTCACGAAGGCGTGATGGTGAAAGACCTCGCGTCCCTTTATCGAATCCGGGGCGCGGGGTCGAGCATGGCAGAAGGTCAAGGAGTTCGCGACGGTCGACCTCGTGGTGCTAGCGGTCGAGTGGGGTCATGGGCGCCGCAAGGGCCTTCTGTCGAACCTGCACCTCGGCGCGCGGCGTGACGACGGCACGTTCTGCATGGTCGGCAAGACCTTCAAAGGACTCACCGACGAGGTCTTGCGCTGGCAAACGGAGCGACTCCAAGCGCTCGCAACCGGCACGGACAGCCACGTGGTGCATGTGCGGCCGGAGCTCGTCGTCGAAGTTCGCTACAACGACGTCCAGCGCAGTCTGCGCTATCCCGGCCGCATCGCACTGCGTTTCGCGCGCGTCGAGCGGTACCGGGAAGACAAGTCCGCCGGCGAAGCCGACTCTCTCGCATCGCTCGTCGCGCGCGTACCGGAGATTGCGCCGCCGCTCGCGCCGGGTGCGCTGTCGAAGGGGACGCGCAGGGGGCGTAAGAACGACGACTCGCAGCTGCCGCTCTTCAGCGAGAGCGCGCTGGAATCGCCGCGAACGAGGGCGGGACGTCCATGAGCGACGTCGTCGTTACGGGCTCCTAGCCCCTCAGCACCTCGAGGAAGCCGTCGCCGTAGCTCTCGACCCGTGCGGGGCCCATACCGAACACGTCGAGCAGCTCCGCGTGCGATCGTGGCGCGAGCGTCGCCATCTCGATGAGCGTGCGATCGAGGGCGACGACGTAGGCAGGGACGCCGCGCGAGCGGGCAATCTGGGCACGATGGGATCGAAGTCGCTCGAAGCGATCGCGCACCAAGGAGTCCAGCGAGTCCAGATTGGCGGCGGGCGCTCTGGCTGCCGGTGCCGCGCGCGCTCCTCCGCGCGGCCTCGCCCGTAGCCTGGGCATCGCGAAGCGCACGGGGCCCTTCGAACGCATCACGTCCGCGCCCAGCGGGGTCAGGAACGGCACCGGATGCTCTGTGGGCGTGAGGTCGACCCATCCCGCCGCGAGCAGCCCGCGGAGGAGGTCGAGCACCCAGCCCTCCGACCTCCCCCGCAGCAGGCCGAACGTCGACAGCTCGGTGAAGCCGAACCGCCGCGAGCGCTCGTCGTCCACCCCACCCAGCATCCCCGCCACGGCGACGAGGCCGGCCCTCTGACGCGCACGGGCCACGGCCGAGAGGGCGATGCGCACGACCCTCGCGGTCTCGTCTCGCTCCGCGTCGCTCGCCGGCACGGGTGCCGCGTCGTCGAGCGCGGCGCAGATGTCGCAATGGCCGCAGCCCCCGAGGAGCTCTCGCTCGTCGCCGAAGTAACGCAGGATGAAGTCGTGCCGGCACGTCCGGGCGTCCAGGTACGACAGAAGCTCGCGAAAGAGCGCCCACGCACGAGCCGCCAGCTCCGGAGGCGCGGGCGAGCCGTCCGTGCCGGTGGTGACCAGACGGCGGCGCAGTCCGATGTCGGCGCCCGAGCAGAGGAGCAGGCCCGACGCCTCCGCACCGTCTCTCCCCGCGCGCCCCACCTCCTGGTAGTACGCCTCGATCGACGACGGCGGCTGCACGTGCAGGACCGCGCGGATGTCGTCGCGGTCGATGCCCATGCCGAACGCGTTCGTCGCCACGACGAGGTCAAGGGACCGATCGGCGAACCGGGAGGCCACGCGCGTGCGCTCCACCGGGGGCATGCCGGCGTGGTAGGCGGCCGCGTTCCAGCCCGCCCTGGACAGGAGCTCGGCCCACTGTTCCGTCTTACGGCGGGTCGCCGAGTAGACGATCGCGCCTCCTCGCGGTGCCCGCGCCTCGCCCACGGCCGCAGACAGCGCCGCCAGCACCTCGGCCCGGGCCTCGCGTGCGCCCTCGATGCTCCGAGCGGCCAGGTGAAGGTTCGGTCGCGCGAAGCCCCGGAGGACCTCGTGGCATCCGTCTCCGAGGCGCAGCTGGTCGCGGATCTCGCGTCTGACGGCAGGCGTTGCCGTCGCGGTGCACGCGAGGACGCGAGGCGGCTGCAGGCGTTCCAGCAGGCTGCCGATGCGCAGGTAGTCCGGGCGGAAGTCGTGGCCCCACTGCGCGATGCAGTGCGCCTCGTCGATGGCCACGAGCTGGACGTTGGACTGGGCGATCGTCCGGACGAAGGCCTCCGAAGCGAGCCGCTCGGGCGCCGCATAGACGAGCTTGTAGCGCCCGCGCAGCATCCCGCTCTCGCGATCGCGTCGCTTCTCGGGGTCGAGCGTCGCCGCGAGGAACGTCGCCGGCACCCCCCGCGCGTCGAGGGCCCGCACCTGATCCTCCATGAGCGCGACGAGCGGCGAAAGGACGAGGGTGACTCCCTCGAGCACCGCCGCCGGCACCTGGTACGTCAGCGACTTGCCCCCGCCTGTCGGGGCCACGACGAGCACCCGTCCCCCCGGGCGCAAGACCGCGTCGATGGCCTCCCGCTGCCAGGGATGGAAGCGCTCGAGGCCAAACCGGTCGCGCAGGACGGCATCGAGCGAGGCGGGCGGCAGGGGCTCCATCACGGACCGACGGGCAGCCGGGAGGCTGGTTTCGAGACCTTATCGGACCGACGGCGTCGATGGTTGCGCGGAAGGACCTTGACATCAGTCGATGTGACACTAAATAATGTCCTCATGGACACCGTCATGGACATCGCGCCGCGGCGCCCCATCCAGTGGCGACTCGCGGTCAAGGCGTTGGTGGGCCTCGGACAGGACACGACGCGCACCGATCACGTCTTCACCATCATCTCCGCGCTCTCGGGCAACACCCTCGAGCGCACCTACCAGGCCTTCAAGAAGACCGCCCACGGCCAGCGCCTCTTGCGCGAAAAGCCGGACCTCATGGCCCTCCTCTCCAACACGGAGTGGCTGAAGAGCCTGCCCGAGGGGAGCCTCGGACGCGAATACCTGACCTTCATGACCGTGGGGAAGCTCTCCGCGGGAGGCCTGGTCGACGCGCAGGACGCCGGGATCGACCCCAACAGGGATCTCGACCTGGATCCTGCTCGCCGCTACGTCGCGGATCGGCTGCGCGACATGCACGACCTGTGGCACGTGCTCACCGACTACGGCTGCGACGACACGGGGGAGATCGCCAACCTCTGGTTCTCGGTCGGCCAGTTCGGCAATCCGGGGATGGCCTTCATTGCCTTCTTCGGGATGGTCGACGGAATGGCGCACGCGGGAGTCCCCTGGGCGCGCTATTGCATCCGTGCCTACCGGCGCGGGGTTCGCGCCCTTCCGCTCATCTCGGAGCCGATCGAGGAGATGCTCTCCCTGCCGATCGACGAGGCGCGGCGGCGCCTGAAGATCCGCCCCAGCCGGCAGGTGCATCCAGAGGGCAACCGCGCCGGGTACCGCCGCGACGGCAAGCTCGGCGCGCTGGCGACCCCGACCTAGAATAACGTGACATCTGCGATGAAGCCATATGGGTCGTTCCAGGTTGCGCCGCAGTGGCAGTAGCGATTCGGCGAATTGCTAGTCGTCTTACCTGCACCAAAATTCTGTGCATCGTAGGCCTTCGCAGCGGTCGAGAGAGGCCGAAGAGTCGTGAAGGCCCTGTAACGCCCAATCGGCGCCAACCCGCTGTAGATCCGTTTCCTCGTGCTGGAACACGGACGAAGGTGAGTGCTCTGCGGGCAACACCCATCGATGCGGCGAGGGGCATTTGAAGCAACTCCCACCGCTCGGCGGTGTCGAACTTGGCTCCACCTTGATGCGAACGCGACGATGTTCGGTCCGCGTCCTACGAAGCTCCATGGGCCATCCCCGGCCGTGGACCGCCCTGTCGCTCGTGGTTCATCGATGATGAAGAGCCGTCGGTCGCCGGTGGATCGCGATCGACGGCCAAGAAGAATCATTTCATCGACGACGTACCGCACCTTCTTACCCACAGCGGCACCGCGCGAGGCCTCTACCGCTCGGCAATCATCGAGGGCAACACCCCTCGACGTGGCGGAGGGCATTTGATCGCGTGACCGGACAGGTGACTATCGCTCCGAGGTCGATCGAATACCCATGTAAGGCCTACCTGCCACGCGTGGACGGTGACCCTCCGAGGTCTCGCCGGGCATGCTGCCAACGCTCCTCGGACACCGTCGAACGCGTGGCGTGCGTATCGCAGACGCTTGGCAGGTGACCCGACGAGCCGTGGCTGGGCCACCCTCCCAGCGTGGTAGACCCTCCTTCGAGGCCTGAGAGCCCCCCCTTCGAAGCGTGGCCGTCATCCCATGCACGAATGGCGATCACCCCGACGAGACCATCCCTGTAACCCGACGAAGCGTGAGCGAGGGTCCATCGAGAGTACATGGACGCGTCGGTCACGCTTCGTGACCTCGCCGCCCAGCGATGGCGGCCTTCGCTGACATCGTTCGAAGACGAGACCGCCACGCTTCGTGGCCCGCTCCTCCACGCTTCGAAATACGGTCAACGAGCTCTCGCACACTCCGGCCAGAGAGAACGCACTTATGGGCGGTGTGATGGCCGTGGCTCTTCGCGAGCGCTACGCTTGTCAGGGGCCGAGAAGCGCGATGAGCCGCCGCCAAGGAGCTTCGGATGGGTCGTGGTGACCAAGTTTCGGCTATGACTGACGTGAGTAGGAGCGTCCCTTGGGCCATGATGGTGCTGCTCGGCGGCTGCGGACAGTCCCCTGTGCGTGGCACGCCGACTGTCCAGATCGTCCCCGGCACGGAGATTCTGGATGTCCCTCAGACGCCGACAGCTACGGTTTCACCCGGCCAGACTCTGGTCTTCGAGGTCCAGGTCTTCGCGGACGGTCCCTCCTCCGACCGCTTCGATGTG
Source organism: uncultured delta proteobacterium (assembly GCA_963847465.1). Taxonomy (GTDB): domain Bacteria; phylum Myxococcota_A; class Polyangia; order Polyangiales; family Polyangiaceae; genus Palsa-1150. The sequence continues at coordinate 829,168 of CAWKAF010000062.1, forward strand.
AGAGCCACGCCAGCCGGTAACGTACTACCGACCGGCATGTTCGGCGGTCTTTCCGACGCTGGCGTGGCCGCCGCCACCGGCTTCACCGTTGTCTGGGCTGGTCCACAGCTCAATGGCGATCCGACGGCAACCGTGATCGACAACGACCTGCTACCGGCAACCTTGAATCTCACCGCCTCGGCAGCAGCGACGAGTGGCGGATTCAAGGTGTGTGCCCAAAACGAAAGCGATGCCGCGGCGAATGCTTGTTCCTACCTGTATCTGACGGTTCGGTAGCTTCACCCGGGTGCCGACCCAATCTCTCTTGGCGCCTTCGCGGCTTAGCGGCTCAGCGAGCATACGGTCGAGGGCTGAACGCGGTGAGCATGCACTTGGCCAGCGCCTCGCGTACTACGGCAACTCCACCTGACAGAGGTTGCCGGCTCTTCGCCCGATGTCGCGATCGAGCGTTACGAGCGGAAGACCGCGAGCGCTCGCCACCCAAACGTAGGCCGCGTCCGCCGCGCGAAGATACGTACGCGCGGCCACGGCCGAGATCGCTCGAGCGGAGCGCGGGCCGATCGTGACGAGCTGGCGCGCCCCGAGGTCGTGCTCGAGATAGCGCCGCGCCGCAGCAGGCGATGCCTGTCCCCGGACGAGGGCGGACGTCACCTCGACATCGAAGATGGCGGGCACGATAACGTCGTCGTCCCCTGCGAGGAGCGAAGCGAGCCGTGCGCGCGCGGCGCCGTGCGATGGTTCTCGAGGACGGACGGCCGCCACGGCGACGGACGCGTCGAGCACGTAGGTGGTCACCGCCGACCTTCGAGCAGATCCGCCACCGCGGAGAAGCTCGGGTCTCCGGCCAGCTCCACCGCCAGCTCATCGAGCCGCCGGTCCGCCTGCTTCCGGCTGAGGACCCGCCGAGGCCGACTCCCCCGAGCGACGCTCGCGGGAACGATGGCCGCGGCAGGCTTGCCGTGACGGAGGATGAGGATCTTCTTTCCGCGATGCTCCGCCTGATCCACCACCTCCGAGAGGTGGGCCTTCACGTCGGCAAACGAGCGCTTTTCCACGTGACCAATATGACCTGAAGGTAGAACGCACGCAAGCCCCTCTCGACCCATCCGACGTGACGGGCAGCCCGGATCGACCACGGCGCGCTCAGTCAGCGTTGTCGAATTTCTTGATCGCCTCCGCGGTGACCGGCGTGAAGAAGTTGACGAGGTTCCCGTCGGGGTCGCGGAAGAGCAGCGAACGGTTGCCCCACGGCATCGTTGTCGGCTTCTGCACGATAGTGTCGCCGATCACGTCCGAAAGTTTCCGGTACTCGGCATCTACATCACCGACGCGGAACTCGATGATCGCGGTGTGGTTGGCAGCGGGACGAGCAATGTCGCCGCCGAACAGCGCCAGCGTTCGCGTGCTGCCGAGCGCCAGGGTGCACGCTGGAGTCGTTAGCTCACCGAAGTCCTCCGTGTACATCTTCACCGCGATGCCGGTGACCTGTTCGTAGAAACGCGCCAGGCGCTTGAGGTCGGCGGTAATGATGCGGATCGAGACAAAATTCATGGGGTCTCCTGGGGGACGCGTGGTTGAACGAAGGGCTTTTGACCGGCCTTGTGTCTCCGTTCGTTGATGGGGCATCGTAATGGTGACAAACGATGGCAGGCGGCAGCAACGCGCAAGACCCGAGTACCGCAGGGCCGACTTGGGATCAGGTGCTCGCGCAAGCCTCGACGCAGCTCTCCCCGACGCAGGCTACAGCGTTCAAGACGTTCGGAGCGGACCCGTCCCGCACGTGGTGCCACGCCTCACTTCACGGCTTGCGCATCTGCATTATGTTGTCGCCTTGCGACGTCCAATACAGGTTCACGGAGTCCACTGCAAAGGTCACCGGGTATTGCCCCGTCGCGAGCGACGTGATCGTGCCCCCTTCGACCGGGACCATCAGGACGTCGCCGATGCCGTCGGTGAAGTAAACGTTGGTCCCGTCGGTGGCGATGGGGGCCTCGTTCGCATCGGTCGAGAGCGTCGTGGGCGGCGCAGCGCCACCGGCGAGCGGGACGCGCAACAGCTCCGAGCTCGAGGAGTCGGTGACGTACACGTTCGTACCGCCCACCGCGATGCTAGAGGGGCCACCCTGCCCCGATGCCAGTGCGATGGGAGCGCCGCTTCCGGAGAGCGGCTCGCTCATCACCAATCCTTGAGACGAGGTCCAGAGGACCTGCGTCGTGGTGGCGGCGACTCCGAAGCTTGCGTCGGGCGCGAGCATGGTGGGACTGCCGCCGCCCGTCGCGACCTCCCACAGCGAGCCGTTCGTGAAGTAGACGTTCGCACCGGAGACGGCGAGGGAGACCGGGGGACTCGTGCCGAGCGAGGCGACCACGGACGGCGCAGCCGCGCCGCCGATCGGTACCTTCATGATGCTGCCGGCCGTCCCGGTATTGCCCCAATAGACGTTGATGCTGTCCAAAGCGATGCTCTGGGGTGCGTCCTGGGACGACGCCAGCGTCGTCACGTTGCCACCCCCGATGGGGATCTTCATCACGGTGCCGTCTTGGTAGCCGTTGGCCGCCGTACCCTTGTTCGTCCAGTAGACACTCGTTGAGTCTACGGCGATACCCGCTGGTACGGCGCCGGTGGCGAGCGTCAGGAGCGTCGTCCGGGCCCCGTCGCCATCCGAGGACGGGAGGCCGGTGCCTCCGTCGACTTGGATGGGCGTTCCCCCTCCCGCCGGAGGGCTCGCGTTGTGCAGCGCCGTGCCTCCCGAGCCCACGACCCAGAGCCCAGCCGCCGCACTTCCCCAGATGCCGACCAGATCCGTCGCGGCCCCGCTGGCGGACGAGGCCCACTGGCTGCCGTCGCCGTGCATGATGCCCCCATTTGGAGAGACGAGCCAGACGTCGCCCGTGCCGAGGCCCCAAACGTTGTTGATGTCGTAGCCGGCGTTGGCTTGCGTGCTCCAGGCCCGCCCGTTCCAGTGGAGCACCGTGCCGGAGACGCCCGTGGCCCAGACGTCGCTCGGCCCGCTGCCCCAGAGCCCGAAAAGGGTCGGGTTGTTGCCGTTGCCTGCGACGACCGAGGACCAGCCGATCCCGTCGTAATGCACGATGACCCCGCCGGCACCGACCGCCCAGACGTCGTTGGGCGCGTCCGTCCAGACCGCGTAGAGGTAGTTCTGGGTGACGCTGGGGTCGAGGACCGTGATCGTCCAGGAGGTGCCGTCCCAGTGCACGACGTCCGGAGTCTGCCCAGCATGGCAGTTGGTTACGACCCAGATGTCTGTCGACGAGGTACCCCAGATGGCTTGCGCGTCTTTGTCGCCGGTCCCGAGGCTCCAGTACGTCCACGACGAACCGTCCCAGTGCAGCGCGTCCCCGTCGGTGCCCACGGCCCAGACGTCGTCGGACGCCGCGCCCCAGATGCCGTTCATCGTGTCGGTGTTGCCGGTCGCCCCCGAGCCGTCGCCCACCGCGTCGGTGACGCTGGTGACGACCGCGGTCCAGCCGGATCCCGTCATAGTGCATGATGTTCGAGCCGACGGCCCAGACGTCGTCGGCGCCGAAGCCCCAAGCAGCGTTGAACGACGCCGTGTTGCCGTACGAAGCGGTGGTGAAGACGCCGTTCTGGAGCTCGAGGATCGTCCCGTCCCATCCGCCGACGGCCCAGGCGGAGGTCCGCGTTCCCCAGAGGCCCATCAGGGGCGCCGACGACGGAACCGAGGCCTGCGACCATGCGGCCCCGGTCCAGTGGATGGCGGTCCCTGCGGCGCTCACGGCCCACACGTCGTCGCTTGCCGTGCCCCACACGGCGGTCAGCTCGTTGCCCGTCCCCGTCGTCGCGCTCGACCATGCCGTGCCGTTCCAGTGAAGCACCGTACCGGAGACCCCGACGGCCCAGGCGTCGTCGCTCGCCGCACCCCAGACGGCGTCGAGCTGCGTGCCGGTGCCGCTGGCGGAGGGTGTCCACGCCGAGCCGTCCCAGTGAAGGATCGTCCCTTCGCCGCCGACCACCCAGACGTCCGAGCCGGAGATCCCCCAGACGCCGTCGAGGTCGTTGGCCGAGCCCGTCGCAATCGTGGACCACGCGGACCCGGACCAGTGAAGCGTCGTTCCGTAGGAACCGACCGCCCACACGTCGTCCGAGCCAGCGCCCCACGCGGCGGCGAGGGGAACGGACGCGACGGCCGAGCCGGTCCAGGCGGTGCCGTTCCAGCGTGCGATGGTGCCGTCGTCACCAACCGCCCAAGCGTCGCAGGGGCTCGCGGCCCACCCGCCGCGCAGCGTGCTGCCGACGAGGGCCGCGAGAGACCAGTCCGTCCCGTTGCCGTGCAGGACGGTGCCGCCGACGCCGGCGAACCAGAGATCGGTCGGGCCGCTGCCGAAGGCAGCGTAGAGATCACCGCCCTGGGGAAGGGGGTTGGTCCAGCACCAGCCGTCGGACGTGCACTCCCCGAGCGAGGGAACGTGGACGCCGCCGGGGCACGCCCCCGCGTCGGCGTCGGCGCCCCCGTCGACCGTGGCATTGAGGACGTCGGGCACGGCTCCTGGCGCGATCTTGCCCCCACAGCCCGCGGTCGCGACGAGCGCGATGGCGACCGCGACCCGGCACCCGATCACTGGATGGGCATGCTGCATGAATACGCGCAGGCGCCGGAACAGCAGACCGCGTCCGTGCAACACGGGCTCGACGACGAGCACGTAGTCGAAGGCTCCCCGCATGTCATCCCCGCGTCCCCGCCCGCGTCGCCGGTTCCCCCGTCAGGACCGGAGCCGGTCTGCACTGTCGCGACCCACTGCGCGGAGTGGTTGTGCGCGGTCACGTCCTGGAACGGTAGCCAGAACGCCGGGTACGACCGGTCCGTCGCGTCGAGCGAGCGGTCGGGATCGACGATGACTCCCGCCATCCAGATCTGCGGTTGCGCGTACCCGTCGAACAGGATGTTCTGTTTGCTCGCCGGTTGCGGCTGGTCGTACGAGGGGCCCTCCGGCGGGTAGTAGTTGTCGAAGCCGGTGTTCTGGAGGTGCAGCCCGTAGTCGCGGTTCGACGAGAACGTGACCCAGAGCACCGCGTGCCCGTGGTAGCTCGTCAGCGCCGGGCTCCAGCGAGGCCACGAGTTGGTCAGGCCCATGCCGACGTTGAGGCTCGTGAGCGTCAGCGGCGCGTCGCCGCTCTGCGGCGGGAAGTGCATGATCTTCACGACGGACTGCCGGCTGTAGAAGCAATCGCCGTCGTTGTTCGCCGCGGAGTTGTCGTCGTTCTCGTTGAAGACGACCCAGTTTCCGTCCACCGACTGGTCCGGATAGTAGAAGTTCTGCGAGCCGGTCGCGGTGAGGAACGCCTGGTAGCTCGAGAGGCCGCCGGTCGCGGAGTCGAAGCTCGCCATCCAGAGCGAGCCGCCCATGAAGTGGTCGTCACCCCCTGCGCCGCCCAGGCCGCCCTGGACGTCGTTGGCTTGCGTCGCGATGGTTCCGTAGGCGGGCGAGACAAAGACGAGTGTCTTGTCGTCCCAGGAGAGATTCGGCTGGGTTCCCTGCATCCCGCTGGGGAGGGCATCGCTCACTACGAGCGTCGTTCCCGTCCCGTTCCAGACGGCGAACGACGTGTCCGGCACGCTGCTCATGCCCATCATGCCCATCATGCCCATGCCCGGCATGCCCATGGGCGGCGGCATGCCCATCGTGCTGAACACCGTGGCGACCATGAGGCTGTGGTCGTGGGTGAAGGTCTGGAAGCCCGGGCTCACGTTGGCGCCGCCCGTCGCGGTGCGCGTGGGGACGTTAACCGTGAGAGGGTGCACGTCGCCGTACTCGTCGTCCGCGTCGGCGTCGTCCTGCATGAGGGCCATCTGGACGCCGTCCTTGGAGAGGGTGTGGCACCCGACGCACGAGTTCTGCTGTCCGCCCGTCGTCCAGAAGGGCGTGGGCGTGGGATCGAAGGTGCCGAAGTCGTGGTAGTAGATGCCGCCTGCGGTGCCCGCGACCTGTCCGTAGAGCACGGACTGCCAGTAGTAGATTCCACCCGTCAGGTCGTCCTTCGCGAACATCAGGTTCACGCTCTGCGGGGACGACGTGACGCAGCTGCCTGCCGGCGGGGTCGCGCGCACCCGGACGCTGACCGGATCGCCGTTGCGGTTCGTGTTCGCGATGTCGTTCCACGCCTGCTGCGACAAGCGTCAGCCCGCAACCGCTGTACTGCGCGCCGCCATCCGCGCTCGTGCGAACGGCGGCGACGGGGACACACGGCGTCTCGATGCGTACATCGGTGATGCTGTTGGAGAAGTCGACCTCGAAGAGCGATGCGCCCGCAGGCGGGAGCCACTGCACCTCGAGCACGTTCATGTTGGGCGGGAGCAACGTGCCGTCGGGCGGGTACACGAGCGTCGGCGCGGCGAGCGTCTGCGCCGAGCAAGCCGTCGCGCTCGAGCCGGGGAAGGGCGCGCAACCGTCGCAAGGAAAGTTCGCGTCGACCGGGGTCGCGTCCTCGTCGTAGTTGCCGCCTGAGGACGAGCCGTCGACGCCGAACGTGGCGCCGTCCGCGCCCAGGCCTCCCCCTCCTCCGTCGCGCCCCCCCGTTTCTTGCGTGCCGCTCGTCCCGCCGCACGCGCCCACGATGGCGACCCCAATCAATACGACCAGGGCCGCTGTCCCATGTCCCATCCTCATGGCCCACAAGTACCGCGTCGGCGAAGTTTGGCTCAGCCCCGCCGGACGATTTCGAAACTCAAGGTGATAGAGGGTCGCAGACGAGCGAACCGTAGACCTCCTGACACTCGGAGCCCGCCGCGCAGCAATCGGTGTCCGACGTACACGGGTCGCCGTCGGCGACGCAGGTCGACGTGCAAAGCAGGGCGCCCGTTGGAGCGGGCAAGCAGTAGCTCCCGCAGCACTCGCCGGAGCTGGCGCAAGGAGCGCCGTCGGCACGACACCCCGCATCGCCCTCCGGCGCACACCGGTGCAGCGCCATGGGCCCGGCTCCCCCGACGCAGATCGACCCCGCGCAGCAGTCCGGGTCCGCGCCACACGTTTCGCCGTCCGCGCCGCATGCGGACGCCGGGGGCTGACACAGCCCGAGTCCCGTCTCCTCTACGTTGCACGATCCCGAGCAGCAATCCTCGTCCGAAGCGCAGAGCTCGCACTCGCTCCGGCACCCGCCATGGGGCGTGCACCGCGAGAGCCCGTCGCCCTGCGCCGCGCAATCGCGCGAGCAGCAGTCGGCGTCGGCGCCGCACACTTCGCCGACCTGTCGCATGCACATCATGTGATCGTTCTCGGTGCAGGCCGGTAGCGCGGCGCAACGGCCGGTACCCTGAGCATCGAGGACGCAGACGGAGCTGCAGCAGTCGGAGCTCGCGCCGCAGATCTCGCCGTCGACGCGGCAACCCGAAAGCAGGGCGCAGCGGCCGGCCGAGCAGACCTGACCGCAGCAGTCGGCGTTGCCGCCGCAGGCCTCGCCGGCGGGCTTGCACATCGGGGGCGGCGGCCCGCACATCGGGCCCATGCACGCTCCGCTGCAGCAGTCCGCCGCCTCGGTGCACATCCCCATGGCGGCCGCGCAGATGGGCCCGGCGGCGCAGCTGCGCGTGCCCTCGTCATCCCCCGCCACGCACGCGAGCGTGCAGCATTCGCCCGCGAACGAGCACGGCGCGCCGAGCCCCAGGCAGCCGACGCCGGCCCCGGCGTCGGAACCGCCCGGGGCGCCGTCGCCGTTGGGCGAGGCGTCGGGACGCGCGGCGTCCTGCGCCTCGGCGTCACGGCCGGCGCTCGCGTCGAGTCTCGGATCGAGCACATCGAACGCCTCGGGCGCACATGCCCCCGAGAGCAACGCCGCCGCCAGCACGAGTTGGAAGCGCACCGCGCTTTGACGATAGCGCACCGCGAGGGCGAGCCGAATGAGCGAGTCGGGGTACTGTGGGGGTGTGGAGGCGAAACCCGAGCTCCGGCCGCGCACTCTGGGGCCCTCGGACGCCGCGCTCGTCGTGGCGGCTCGCGCAGGAGAAGCGTGGGCGCGCGAGGCGCTCTTTCGTCGTCATGCCCGCGCCGTCTTCGGCCTCGTGTACCGCCTCGTAGGGCGCGACGACGAGGTCGAGGACCTCGTCCAAGAGAGTTTTGCGCAGGCGCTCACCCACCTCGGGAGCCTTTCGGAACCGCAGGCCTTCGGCGCCTGGCTCACGTCGATCGTGGTCCGAACGACCCACAAGGTGCTGCGCAGGCGCGCGCTCGCGACGCGCCTCGGGCTGCGAAAGCCCCGCGGCCCCGTAGACGTCGACTCGCTCATCGCCCGAAGCGCACCCTCCGACGTCGTGATGGAGCTCCGCGCCGTGTATCAAATCATCGAGCAGCTCCCGCCGCGCGTGCGCACCGCGCTCGTCCTGCGCCGCGTCGAGGGCATGGCGCTGGACGAGCTGGCTGCGGCGATGGGGGTCTCCGTGTCGACTGCCAAGCGGCTCATCGCGCAGGCGGACGTCGCGCTGCAGGACGCCCTCGAGGGAGAACCGAGGAGGGTATCGCAATGAGCCCGTCGCCCCGTCGCCTGTCGCCCTTCGTGGCCCCCAATCTCGACGACAAGCGCATCGATCGCGCTTGGGCGGACCTGTCGCACCGGCTGCGGCGGACGCCGTTTGCCTGGAAGCGCACCCTGTTGGCCGCAGCGGCGGTGGCGGCCATGGTCGTGCTCTCGGTGGTCATGCGCGCGCGGGTCGCGGCGCCGCTGGCGGGATGGGCTGTCGAGTCCGGGGATCAGCAGGTCGTGAGCTTCCCCGATGGCACGCGCGCCACGCTCCGCAGCGGGGCGCGCCTGCGCTGGGACCGCCTCGCGGTGGATCGTGTCGAGGCGACCGTCGAGCGGGGGGGCGTCGCCTTTGACGTTCGACACGACGGCTCGCGAGCCTTCGTGGTGCACGCCGCGGGGGTCGACGTCGTCGACAGGGGGACACGCTTCGTCGTCGACGTGCAGGGGGCCGCGGTGGCGGTCTCCGTCGAGCAGGGGCGGCTCGAAGTGGTGCGCTCCGGTTCGCCGCGGGTCGTGCTCGGCGCGGGCGACGCGTGGACGAGCGGCGTGTCGGCGGTCGCACGTCAGCCGGCGGGAGTCCCGGGAGCTGCGCAGCCGGCGGAGGTGGCGAGTGCGGCGGAGCCGGCGACCGTCCCGAGCGACGCGCCGGCCGGCTCGACCCCAGCGATCGACGCGAGGGAACCTACCCCGCCTCCGCCGAGTGCTCCAGACGTCGGCGCGAGGGCGGCCGCCGAGCCACGCGTCACGGCTCAGGACCTCTTGCAGACCGCGAACGACGCGCGGCTGCTTGGGCGTCCGAGGGAAGCGGCCGCCGCGTTCGACGCGCTGCGACGTCGTTTCCGAAACGATCGACGCGCCGGGCTCGCCGCCTTCGAGCTCGCGAGGCTTCGCCTGGACGCGCTCGACGACCCGGCGGGCGCCGTCGAGGCGTTGACGGACACCGTAGCCCTCGCGCCCGCGGCGTCATTCCGCGAGGACGCCGACGCTCGCCTCGTCGAGGCCTTCGATCGGATGCACGACGTCCGGCGATGCGAGGCGGCGCAGCGGAGCTACGTCGCGCACTATCCGAGGGGGCTGCACGCCGCGGTCGTGGCGTCGCGCTGCCATTGACTCGGTCGTCGATCTCGCTCGCATGCGCCGTCGGGCTGCTCGCCGTCACGGCGGACGCGCAGGAGCCCCCCGGCCACCGGTGCGGGCAAGCGGCCCGCCCGTGGGTGCTCGTGGAGGGCACCGAGCCCGTGTCGTCGACCGAGGCGTTCGTCTCCTCTCTGCGCGCGGAGCTCTCGGTGCGGGGCCTCGACGTGTGCGCGTTGGACGCCGGCGGCGCGCGACCAATCGCCACCGTACGCATCGCGGCGAGACTGGACGCCGTGACGCTGACCGTCGACGTTCGAGACGCCGTGACCGACAAGGAGGTCAGCCGCGACGTGGCGCTGCAGGACATCCCGCCGGACGGCCAGCCGCTCGCTATCGCCGTCGCCGCCGACGAGCTACTCCGCGCCAGCTGGGCGGAGCTCGCGCTGCGCAACGCTCCGCCGCCCGCGCGGCCCGTTCCCGAGGAAGTCTCCGTCGCCGTGCGGGACTCGCTCGCCGGCGCACCGCCGTCCTCGCGCCGCGTGCGAATCGGCGTCAGCGCGGTCGGGGAGACGTACGCCCACGGGCTCACGCTCTACGGCGTCGACACGCGCCTCGGCGTCTTCGTCGCACGACGGCTTCAGCTCGCCGGGCAGTTCGGGCTGCGCGACGGCGCCTCCGCCTCCGCATCGGACGGCACGGCGCGATCGACCGCATGGTCGCTCGCCGCCTCGGCGCTCGTCGCGCTCGTGGATCCGCAAAGGACCTGGGGCCTCGACGCCGTCGCGATGCTCGGCACCGAGCGGGTCACGTTTGCGGCTTCTCCCGTCGGCAACGCCGCCGCTTCCGCGCAGAGCGGCTTCGCATGGCTGGCGGGCGCGGGGGCGCAGGCGTCCGTCGAGATCGTTCCCGCGCTCCGGGTCGGCGCGGAGATCCTCGCGGTGCTCCCGCTGCGCGGCGTCGATGCCGACGACGCGCATACGCGCTTCGTCGGGCTCAGCGGACCGGGGGTTGCGGCGCAAGCGGGGGTCTTCGGGGCGCTATGACGCGGCGAGCTTCCGCTCCGTCGAAAAACCGGGCCACTGGGAACGACCGCACGTCGCGGCAGTTGCGCATTGAGACGATGCCACCCGGCCCACCATCAGGCGATCCTCAGCTACGCGCCCGGCGCACGCGACCGTGAGGCGCGGCGGCGAGATCACCCTAGCCGTACTGCGGGTGCTGGCTGCGGCCGCCCGAATCCCTCCCCTATCAGCCGGTCGCGCAGCCGAGGCCCGTCCTGTGTTCCGAGAAGAACCAGTTCACGCTTGCGGCCGCCGTTCAGAGAGAAGATGAGCCTCCCCGAGTATGGAACTTTGCCCATCCCCCACTTGGCATCAGCCGTAAACTCGACGCCGTCCACCTCGTCCTTCCCGAGGCGGAAGTTTGCCCGGTCCTTGGCCAAAAACTCCGGCGATCCCGCGTCGAGGTTCCGGTACTTCGCCACGAGCGCCGGCCGTGGGAACGATTCGACAGCAGTATCTGGACGGCGAAGAGAGTCGCGATCACGACCGCGACGACGACGAGCCGTGAACCCATATGAAGCCTCCTCGGCGCGAGACGGCACATTCTGTCACGTCAAGACTGCTCCCGGTGGTCCTCCGCTCACGGGCGAACGACAAGGCGCACGCGGCGCAGCGCGGGATGCTGCTCGGCTCCGTCTTCTACAACGCCGGGCAGGCGAGACCAATGGCCTGGGCCAGGCGTCGCTGGCGCGCGTCCGTCGTGAGGAACGACGCGGCCGCAACGCCTTGGGCCGCGGCGCAATGGAGCACGTCGAGGGACCGGCAGCCCGTGGAGCGCGTATGCGTCTTGGAGAGCGAGGCGGCGCTGCGGAGGACGTCCTCCCAGGCGATCGGCGGGCGGTGCAGCACGCCGGAGCGAATGTCGCCCTCGACCAGCGCGCTCGTTGCGCGGACTTGGGAGGGCTTCGCCTCCTTTCGAAAGAGCTTCAGCTGCAGCGCGTTCGAGAGCTCGAGCTCGTGGAGGGCGAGCAGGGCGATGCTCTGCCCCGCGACGAGGCGCGCGACGCGGGGGCTCTCCGGTTCCGGGTAGTAGAGCTTCAGGAGGCACCCCGTATCGAGATAGATCATCGCTCGCCGCGAGACTCGGAAACGATCTGGCTGAGTGGACGCCCCTCCGGCTTGTCCCCCCAGACCGCCTGCGCTCGTGCGAGGAAGTCAGGAGACGCACGCGCGCGCGGATCGGGCGGGACGAGCTTGGCGACCATCTTCCCGCGCCGGAGCACGGCAACCTCCTCTCCGCGCGCGACGCAGGAGAGCACCGCGCTCAGGTTGTGCTGAACCTCCCGTATCGTGGCGGTCTTCATGTTAGACATGGTGACGCACGTATAGCCGCGACGCCAGGCCCTCGTCGTGACGCGGGCTTCGTCAATCGTACATCGCCCGCCGGTGCCCAGACCGACTTCGCGAGAAGATCAACTGGGCCGTTCAAAGCTCACCTACAGAGCGGAGGGTATGTCGTAACCGCGCAAGGAGAGTCGAGCTCCGAAACGATGCGTCGTCGAGCAGGATAGAAGTATGGAAAGGCGCAGAGCTTGTCGGAGCGTGGACGGTTGAAGGGATGCTCGCGCGCGCTCTCGCGGCCCATCCGGTGCTCCCGAGGATCGCGGTTGGTGGCAAGACGCAAGGATCGCTCTCGCCCGGCATCGTCAGGACCTTCGATCTCGACCTCGATGGATTCGGAGGGCAAAGCGTCACCTGAGTCTAACTTGAACCACCGGTTCGACGCGGACGCGTTGCGTGCGTATACATCTTCGATGGCCAACCTTTCCCGCCTCGGGCGCAGGATCGCCGACGAGTGCCCCGGCGTTCGCGTCCGCCAAGCCTCGCGCGTCCTTTCGAAGCTCTACGACGACGAGCTCCGCCCCTTCGGCGTGCAGAGCTCGCAGCTCCCGGTGCTCGCCGCCGTCGCCATTTTCGGCGAGCCGGGGGCGAAGATGAGCGCCCTCGCTCGTGCAATCGTGATGGATCGGACGACGTTGACGCGAAACGTTCGCCCCCTCGAAGAGGCTGGCTGGCTGCGCGTAGCGCGATCGCCCGACGACGCGCGCACGCGCATCGTCTTTCTGACGCCCGCCGGCGAGCGCCTCCTCGAGTCGATCTTTCCCGTCTGGGAGCGGGTCATGAAGACCATCCGGTCGAAGCTCGGGCCGCGGGTGCTCGGCGAGCTTCAGGGCGGCCTCGACGAAGTCATCGCGCTCGCTCCCGACCCCGGCGCGTAGCTTGGCGCGTCGCGTTCATGCCGTACCTCGGCGCCCCCTTCGTCGCCGAGGGGTCGGCCGACGGGTTCCTCGACGGAATCCGCGAGGTGTTGGCGACGAAGGCGCACCGGCTCGTCCACGGCCATCCGCCGCTCACGCGGTTGTTCACTCCGGAGGCCCTGCCTGGGCTCGGCGTCGCGCTGACGGCTCTCCGCGCGCACGTCGTCGAGGCCGCCGATAGAGCCGAGCCGCTCGCCGACATCCTCCACGACGAGTTCCTCCCCGACTCGCTCCGCGAGGCCCCGAAGGCGGCGTTCCCATACATGATCGTGCGCGACACGTTCATCCAGCGCGCTTACCTTAAAGATGCGGGATACTGGCGCTCGAACGGCGACGGCATTGACGCGTTCACGCGCGGCGAGTGGGCGAGCGCGCTCGATCTCCTCGGCGGCGAATCGGACGCTTCGTTCGTTCGGACGGTCGACGATCTCTGGCGGCGCGGCGACACGACACTCGCGCTTCGAGTCGTCGAAATGGGGCTCGTCCGTCACCCCGACAGCCGAGAGCTCCAGGCTCGACGACGGCGGGTCCTCGACGATCTCCGCGTTCGCTACAGCGCCGGGAACCCGTTCCGCTTCATCGTCTACTCGGAGCTCGAGGGGGCGGGGCTCGCCCCGGTCAAGCCGTAGACCAGCCTGAACCAGGGTGACCGCCTCGATGTTTTCGCTGTGGTACTAGCGGCGGTTCTTGGGAGTGCGCTGCGTCCGTGGGTCCCCTCGTAAAGGTTCAGCCGTCTCCTCTACATGGCATCCGCCTCGTCCAGGCATTCCCTGGCGCACCTGAGAGTCGGCGATTTCGCGTCGCGGTGAACTTTTCCCGTGACGTAAGCTGCAGCGCGAGATGCCTTGACGCGTCCGCGCGAGTATATCAGGCTGCCTGATATGTCGACAAAAGGCTGGAAACCTCGAGGCACCGTTATCGCGGTCTTCTTGCTAGGCTGCGTAAGTGGGACGAACGGGGGCTTCAATTCTGCCGGGACGGGCAGCAACGCCGACACCGATTCCGGCATTGGCAATGACGGCTCCGGCGCGGGATCAGGGGGCGGCGTGGCTGGGGATAGCTCTGGGGCCGGCGATGGCTCTGCTCGGACCGTGCTCGGTACTACCAGCGGAGGGGCATCGTCCGGCATGTCCTCGAGCGGGGTGTCCCCCTCGCCTGGGACGGACGCGGCATTAGGTTCCTCGCCCAGGGACGCGGGCGGCTTGGATGCGGCATCCACGAGCAACTCCGACAGCGGCGACCCGCTCAATTCCGTGCGGCAGGCTTGCGTCGATACCATCAACATGTACCGGGCGACAATCAACGTCGCACCGCTGGCGCGCGCCTCCGCCAGCACCGAGGCGTGCTCGGACCTGGGGGCCATGGAGGACGCGACCAGCGGCACGGCGCACGGGTCGGCTGGGATGTGTCCGGGAACCGGGGCGCAGGACACGTGTCCGGAGCTGCCAGTCGGAGGTGGGGCGACGCTCCTGTCGTCGCTCAAGCAATGCCTCGCCCAGATGTGGGACGAGGGGCCGCCGCCTTCGGGGACTACCGTCGCCCAATGCATCCAGGACTATTCGGGCTGCTTCCTCCAGCACGGGCACTGGATCAACATGAGCGACAGCTACATGACCCAGACGGCGGTCTCGTGCGGATTCTACCAGATGCCCAGCGGAGATTACTGGAGCAACCAAGACTTCCTGCCCTGAGTTGCACTTCGATCGTTCGAATACGCTTCTGACGTCGCGGTCACGCGAGGGACAATCGCGCCGCCGTTGGGGCGCCAGCGGCTCTCCTGGGGAGATCCGGGCGATGAGCGGTTTGTGGCGCTACGACACGTGAGCGCGACGTGGGAATCTTCCGTCCGCCAATACCATCGAAGCATTCCACGCGCTGCTCAATGCGGACCATTGATGCGGCGCCGGACTCCGCGTCGCGTGTTGAGGACCCACGCGGACCCCAACCTCGACGGACTGGGCGTCGTCTTGAAGGAGGGAGGCCGGCGGTCGGTACAGATCCCGTGACGGATCTCGACCGGGGGCGCCACTGCCACAAAACATGAAGGACCTCCGTCTGCTGGCCTCACGATGAAGACCTCGCCCATTCCTCCCTGCACTGGGGTCGTCTTCGCGCTCGCCGTACCGATCCTCGCTTTGGCCTGTGGGTCGGGTTCCTCCAAGACGGCGGCCCCCTCCGGGTCCAATGTGGGCTCGAGTGGTGCCTCGTCAGGGGCGTCCAGCAGATCTCCGGAGGAAGATGCCTCATTGAGCGGCTCGTCGGGGTCGTCCGTCAGCGCCTCGGGGGGGTCGTCGGGATCGAGCTCCGGCGCGGGTTCCACCTCTGGGTCCACGTCGAGCTCGAGCTCCGGCGCGGGTTCCAGCTCTGGGTCCACGTCGAGCTCGAGTTCCGGCGCGGGCTCCAGCTCTGGGTCCACGTCGAGCTCGTCCAGCGGAGGGGACGTGGGGACGAAGACCCCGGGAACCGCGCAGCCGGGCGATATCACGGTCACTCCCGGTACGACCTATCAAGTCGTCGACGGCTTCGGTCAGGCCGACGTGTGGCAAAATTCGTCGTCGACGCAAACGCAGACGCTCCTGTTCGACCCCGTCAACGGGATCGGGCTGACGACGCTCCGGATCGGAATCGAGAGCGCTTCTGGGACGAGCGTGCTGATGGGGAACGCGGCGATCGCCGACAGCCAGGCTTGCGTCCAATACGCTGGCAGTGACTGCAAAGTGTGGGCGGCGCCATGGTCGCCGCCGGCCAGCATGAAAGAAAACGACAACGTGGACGGCACGAACGCGGGTGCCTGCACCACCTCGAGCGACGACCGCCTGGACACGTCCGATTACAGCGCTTGGGCCAAGTTGCTGGCGGCCTTTCCCGCGTATTTCAAGCAACAGAGCGGCGTGAATCTTTATGCGATCTCGGCCCAGAATGAGCCCGACTGGGATCCTAACTACGAAGCGTGCTGCTACACGTCGAGCCAGACGGCGAACTTCATCGACGTGCTGGGCCCGATGCTGGCGGGGCTCAGTCCGCCCGTCAAAGTGCTCGCCGCGGAACCGGACAACTGGGGAAACCTCTGGGGGGGCGACGGCTACGGCCCAGCCGTCCTAGCAGATTCGAACGCAAACTCCTACGTGGGTCCGATCGCGACGCACGACTACGGGACCACCAACGCGGGAACGTACGCGCGACCGGCGCCGCCCGCGAACAATACGCACCACGTATGGGAGACAGAGTGCACGCCGGGTGACACGGGCGCGATCACCATCGCGACGATGATTTACGCGGCGTTCTCGACCGGTGGAGTGAGCGCGTGGCACTACTGGTGGACCGAGGCGCTGTTGCCGAACGGGCCGAGCAATCCGCCTCCGCAGGTGTACGCGCTCGGCAACTTCAGCAAATTCGTGCGCCCCGGGTACCTGCGCGTCGACGTCAGCGGCGCGCCGACTCCATCGGCATCTGCACCCCTGGTGGTCGCGTTCACGAACCAGGCAGATGGGACCGTGACCATCGTCGTGGTCAACGGGGGCGGGGCCCAGCAGGTATCGTTCTTCGTCGCGGGCACCGCCTGGCCAAGCAGCGTGACCCCCTACGAGACGAACGCGACTGCCAAGCTCATGGCGGGAACGGCCATCACGTTGACGGGAGCGCGGTTCTCGGCCTCGCTCGACGCGCAGTCCGTCACGACGTTCGTCGGAAAGCCCTGAGGCCGCCAATGAGGGCTCGGTCGCTCCTTCCACCGATCTGGTTCGTCCTGGCCGGCGCCTGCTCGTCGGGCGGGGCGGCCTCGAGCTCCACCGACGCGAGCACAGCAAGCAGCGGAGGCTTGGAAACCGGCGCTGGCAGCTCTGATGCGGACTCCGAGCTCGGCACGGCATCAAGCGGCGGCTCCGGAAGCGGGTCGGGCTCGGGCGCCAGTAGCAGCTCGGGCGTTAACAGCAGCTCGGGCGCCGACAGCTCGGGCTCGGGCGGTAGCAGCGGCGCGAGCAGCTCGGGGGCAACGAGCACCTCGGGTTCGAGCAGCGGTGCGGGTTCGACTAGCAGCTCCGGTGACAACGGCGACGGCGGCAGCGCGTGTCCTCTCCCCATGATCTTTCAGTGGACGTCAACGGCCGCGCTGGCACAGCCGAAGTCGGGATGGGTAGCGATCAAGGACTACACCGACGTCCTCTACGACAATCAGCACATCGTCTACATGTCGACGGTCAACGAATCGGGCGATTACGGCGGAGGCATGATGACCTTCGCGGATTGGCCCGGAGCAGCGACCGCCACGCAGAACACGATGCCCGTCGGTTCCGTCGCGCCGACGCTCTTCTACTTCACCCCCAAGAGCATCTGGGTGCTCGCCTACGAGTGGGGCGAGTGGCCATTTAGCTATTTGACCTCGACCGACCCGACGAATCCATCCGGGTGGTCATCCCCGCAGGCGCTCTTCACCGGAAGCATATCAAATTCAAGCACAGGCCCTATCGACGAGACGATTATCTGCAACAGCACGACCTGCTACCTGTTCTTCGCGGGCGACAACGGGAACATCTACCGAGCGTCGATGCCCATCGGCAACTTCCCCGGCACCTTCACCGACCAGACGACGGTCCTGAGCAACAGCGACGCGAACGATCTCTTCGAGGCCGTTCAGGTCTACACGGTCAAGGGATCGAACCAGTACCTCATGATCGTCGAGTGCATAGGGGCCAACGGTCGGTATTTCCGATCGTTTACCGCGACTGACCTCGGGGGTTCGTGGACGCCGCTCGCCGCCACGGAGGCGGACCCCTTCGCCGGAAAGGCCAACGTCACCTTCTCAAACGGCACGGCGTGGACGAGCGACTTCAGCCACGGGGACATGGTGCGCAGCAATCCCGACCAGACGCAGACCATCGATCCGTGCAATCTGCAGTTCCTTTACCAAGGACACGTCAGCTCGTCGGCTTCGTACGGCCTGCTTCCCTGGCAGCCTGGGTTGCTCACGCTGGCGCAGTAGCCGTACCTTCGACCAAGCATCCTACACATCTCGCGTTCACCGGTACTCACCGGCCACGTGACAAGCCGACCGAGTTTTTTTCGCCAGGACACGCCGAGAATGCGTCTATTGCGTGAAGCCAATCGAAACGTCATCGACGTAGACCGTCGATGCGGGCGGCACGAGCGAATCGGCCCAGATGCCGACGTACCACTGACCCCAGTCCGTCGGGTCGGTCACGAGGCCCGTGAGGTTCACCGCCATCGTGCCGTCCTGCCAAAGCGTGAGCGTGCCGGTCGTGTCATTGGCCCTCTTGAAATACACCTCGATGTGAAACCACTGACCGATCGGGATGGGCGGCACGGCGTTCGCGTTGGGAGTCATGCCGTTCAGGAAGTCGTAGAGGAGGATGTGCAGCGGGCCGCCGCTGCCCATGTTGGCGAGCGACACGTCCCAAAGGCTGCTCCCGCCATCCGGCACGGCACCTTGGAAGTGAAGGAGATTGTACGTGCCGTTATTCACGGCCTCCGCGGGCACGTAGTACCAGGCTCCATAATACGCCGCGGACGGGAACACGCCCTGCTCGACGCATCGAGCTTGCCCCGGTCCGACGCTGGCGTCGCCGACGCCTTGCGCCGTGAACGCAGCCGCGTACTTGCCGGAATGGACTGGCGACGTCACCAGGGAATACGACCCGGGTCCAGCCGCGTAGCAAAATCCGGTGGGCGGCGCGTAGTCGCAAAATCCATCTTCGAAGCCCGTCGTCCACGCTCCCACGGATGCATCCGGGTCCGGCGCTACGGTCGCAGCAGTGCCGGATCCGAGGCAGCCTTGAGCGTCGCCCGGGCTATCGCCCTGCACGTCGGCAAGGGTGTCGGCTTGCGCGTCGCGTTCGGCATCGACCGTCGCGTCCAGCCGCGCGTCACCTTGATCGTCCCCCGCATCGGGCCGTGCGCCAAGGACGCCGATGATCACGGTTGGGTCGCACGCGCCAACGGCAGCCAACACCAGGGCTGGCCGCAGAGCCAACATCGTGGACGCCCCCGCGCTCATGCCGGATCCCCGCACCCAATCCGCCCACCTTAGCATTGTACGAATGGTGCGACACCGCGGGGGATCCCCGCAGTGCGTTGCGGAGGGTCGGGATGTCGGCATCTCGTTGGGTAGTGGCAGCACGCGTGGGAATCTGTCATCCACCTTGAGAGGCCCCCAATCCCTTCGCTAGCGTAACCCGTGCAGTGCCGACGGTGCGCCGACGATGGGTTGCTGGGGCGGCGAGCATGATCCTCGCCTGGACCGGGCGCGGCGAAGCAAACCCCGCCGCGGGAATCGAGCTGCACTGGGTGGCTCCCGCTCGGTGTCCCGGACCCAACGAGGTCCGGGCGCGCGTGCGCCGGTTGCTCGGTAGCGATGCGGCCGGAACCTCCCACGAAAAGCTCGTCGCGGAGGGCACCGTCGTGGAGGTCGACGGGCACTACCGCCTGAGCTTGACCGTGAAGCAGGCGGAATCCGAGCCGGCGGGGGTCCCGCGCGTCTTCGAATCGACGTCCTGCGACAGCCTCGCAGGGGCCGCGGCCGTTACGTTGGCCCTTCTCGCTCGGGGGGAGGCGATGCCCGACGGAAAGGTCTCACCGCCCCCATCGGACGTATCCCGCGAGCCTTCCTCCATTCCCGAGTCGGGCGCCGCGACGGCACCGCCGGCTGGTTCTACGTCCTCGTCTGCGCCCGGCTCCGCTGCGGGCGCGTCACCTACCTCCTCATCCCGCGCATCGTCTGCCGCGTCGCCCGCCGCGTCTTCCGTTCCGCCAGCTTCCTCGCAGCCTCCGTCCGAGGCCATCCCGCCCACGAGCCGCCCGCGGGCGCGCACAGGAACCGAAACGGCGTCAGGGCCCGTGGACGCAATCCGTGACCAAGGACGGACCGCCGGGGCGCGATGGTCGCCCGCCGTGCGCGTTCCCGTCTTGGTCGCCGACGAAGGCGTTCTCCCATCCGCAGGCTACGGGCTCGGGTTGGGGGCAGGAGTGCGCGTGAGCCAGCTGCTCATCATGCTGAGCGGCATCGCGTGGCTGTCGCAAAGCGAAGCCGGCACGAGCCCCTACGCGGCGACGTACCGGAGACGAACCGGAGAGCTTTCCGGCTGCTATTCCTGGCAGTATGGGCAATTCGAGGGGGGGCCATGTCTGATGACGACGTTCGAAGACGTGACCGCCGATGGCTCTGGCGGAGGTGTCGTCGACCGACAAGGCCACGTGAGCTGGCTCACGCTGGGCTTCGGGGCCAGGGCCGGCTGGTTGGTCACACGGTGGGCAACCCTCTTTCTTCGCCCGATCGTGAGCTTCACCACGGCGCGGCCGACCTTTGCCATCGACGGCGTTGGCCCCCTCTACAAGGTTCCCCCTGCCGCGGTCGGTCTGCAAATCGGGCCCGAGTGGATCTTTTGACGGATTTGGGCACGCCATGACACTGCCATTCTTGATGACAGCGATGCCGGCGACGGCGGGTCCCGGCGTGGAAGCAAACGCCGGGTCTGGGGCGACCGCTGCCGCGCTGCCGTCCTTTCGCTCGATCTACGATGCCTATTTCGACTTCGTTTGGGCCAGTACCCGGCGCCTCGGGGTCCCGGTCGACGCCGCGGACGACGTGGTCCAGGAGATTTTCGTCGTGGTGAACGCGCGTCTTGGCACCGTCGAGCAGCCCGCATCCCTGCGTAGCTGGATCTACGGGGTCGTACGCCGCACGGTGAGCACCTACCACCGCGGACGACGCGTCCGCAGCGCCAACGAATCTCACGATCCCTTGGAGGATCTCGCGAGCGCCGCGCAGCCTTCCCCCCTCGACCTCACGGTGCTGAGCGACGAAGTCCGGCTGCTCTGGCGTCTTCTCGGGGAGCTCGGCCCGCTCAAACGCGAGGTGTTCGTCCTGTCCGAGATCGAGGAGATGACGATGCCCGAGATCGCAGAGGCCATCGGCGTGCCCTTGAACACGGCCTACTCGAGGCTGCGGGTTGCCCGGGAGGAGTTCAACGAGGCCCTCGCCCGGCACGAGGCAGCGCAGAAAGAGAGGCGATGAGATGGCCGACCTGAGACCGGGCGCCCGAGCCCTCATCCGCGCCGGCAAGACCGCGTTTCGCCCGCAGGCCGAGGATCGGGAGCGCGTACTGCAGTCGCTGACGCGCACCCTCGGAGAGGGCGCGACCTTCGGCGCGGTGCGCCGCACGGAACCGCCCCCGGGCGCCGCGGGCCCATTCCCGGTTGCCTCGTGGGTCCTCGGCGGTCTGGGCGCACTCGCCGTCGGTGCGGGGATCCTCGTGGCCACGCACCCTTGGATGACGACACCGTCGAGGGTGCAGGCCCTCGCGGCCCCGGCGCTCTCCACCGTCGAGCCACTTCCTTCCTCCACGATCCGGTCCGTGAATGCGGACGACCTACCGGTACAGGCTCGCATCGAAAGCCCTTCGGTCCTTCCGCGGCCCGCGGCGCCCCCCTCCGCCGCGCGTTTTCCCTCGGATTCTCTTCCCGAGGAGGTTCGTCTGCTGTCGAAGGCTGAGCAGCAGATTAGCGCCGGCCATCCGGAAGAAGCGCT
Source organism: uncultured delta proteobacterium (assembly GCA_963847465.1). Lineage (GTDB taxonomy): Bacteria > Myxococcota_A > Polyangia > Polyangiales > Polyangiaceae > Palsa-1150. Next base: position 850,596 of record CAWKAF010000062.1, read on the forward strand.
CACCACGCTCGGCGAGCACGAGCGGCGCTTTCCCGGTGGCGCGCTCGCGGAGGAGCGCTTGGCCGCCCGTGTGCAGTCGCTCTGTGCGCTCGGGCGCGTCCACGAGGCGAGGACCTACCTGGCGACGCTCGCCCGCGCGTATCCCGGCTCCCCCCATTTCGATCGTGCTCGAAGATTCTGCGGAATCGACATGCCCTGAGCGTGGCTGCGGGCGTTGGACTGCCTCCGCGTACCCACGTCCCCCGCGACCACGTTTTGCGTCACGGTTTGCGTGACGGATTTCGTCGTTGTCCGCCACTGCGAGAACGGACGGATGATGCCGCACGGGATCAAGGGGACGACGTGCACGGTCTGCGCTTTCGCTCTCTTCGCGACGGTCGCCTGCGGGTCGTCCCAGGGTAGGGCCCCGCTCGGAGGCGAAGAGGACGCAGCCGGAGGCGGCCCATCCGACTCGTCCGCCGGCTCGACCTCCGGCTCGGGTTCGAGCTCCGGTACGTCTTCGGGTTCTGGCTCGGGCGCCGGGGGCTCGAGCTCTGGCTCCAGCTCCAGTGGCACCGGTACCGGATCCAGCTCGGATGCCTCTGGGTCGAGTTCGGGGAGCCCCTCGAGCTCCAGCTCGTCCGGTTCGAGCTCTGGTTCGTCCAGCTCGAGCTCCGGGTCATCGAGCAGCTCGGGTTCGGACGGGGGGGGAACGTCGTGCCCGGCCACCCTGCCCAGCGGCGGCAATCGGACCTGTCTCAGTTCTAGCTCACAATACGCTCAGGGCACCGCGGACGGCCTCACCTGGACGGAATGGACGAATGGAAGCGGGGGATGCATCACCACCTTCAGCAATGCTGACGCATATAGTGGATCGTGGAGCGATGGTGGCGACTATCTGGCACGTCTCGGCCTGAACTTCTCCGGCAACCAGAGTTACACCTACTACGGAACGATTACGGCACAATTCGCTGAATCGAGAACGGGAAGCGCCGGCGGCTACTCGTCTATCGGAATCTATGGGTGGATGTGGAATCCATGTGTTGAATACTACATCGTCGAGGACTCGTTCAATGGTCTTTCAACGAGCAATGTCACGACCACCATTGACGGAGGTACGTATTACTTGAGCACGAACATGACGAGCGGAAGCGGCGGCAATTCTTGCGAGCCGGGTCATACGGGCGGCTGGACCCAGATGTGGAGTTACCGGCAGACGGCTCGCCAATGCGGGACGATTACCATTACCGACCACTTCAACGCGTGGAAGAACCAAGGCTGGAGCTTGGGAGACCTGTCCTCCGCTCAGGTCAATGTTGAAGTAGGAGGTGGAACCGGAAGCATTGATTTCACACTGGCAAACGTTACGACGACATCCAACTGAACTGAACCGGACGCGCCCACCTACTCGCGCGGATAAAGGATCGCCTTGGCTGCGTGATCACCCGGTCAAAGTACTCCTTCCGAAATCTTCGCACCAACGTCGAGCATCTCGCCCGACGAGCCAATGATGTCGACGCTGGCGAGGCCCGGAGTGACGGATTGGGGGGCGCGCCGCCACTGCGCGGTGGGGTCCGAAGCCAATCTCGCCGAGATATGGACGGGCAGGCAATACAATCTCCCGGGAATTTGCACAGTCATGGACATAGATAAGTTCACTAGCGGCGTGCGACGTCATTCGGCGCTGACGGGATGTCTGGCGTGTCTTGCCCTCACGGCGAGCGCGTGTGGCAGCAACTCCACGAGCGGCAGCTCGCCCCAGAGCGATGGGTCAGCCTCCGGCTCCGGCGGCGCATCGAGCTCCAGCGGGTCGAGCTCAGGCACACCCGAGGGCTCGAGTGGCGCATCCGGCTCCAGCAGCGGCTCGACCTCAAGCGGCTCATCGACCTCCGGCGCGGGATCGAGCTCTGGGAGCGACGGCGGGTCTAGTGGGGTCGGACCCGATGGCGGGATCTCGCAGAACGACGGGGGCCTCGTGCAGACCGTGGGCGTCGACGGCGGGTCGGGAACGTGCGGCGGTGGAACGGCGCAGTCGTCGGACGTCACAATCAACGTCTCGAGTCTCCAACAGAGGATCAGGGGCTTTGGATGCTCCTCCGCCTGGGCGGGCAGCCTCAACGACCCCACGAACGACCCCGATACACTTTGGTCCACGACGAAGGGGGCCGGGTTGACGATGCTCCGCATCCGGTATGGCGACGGACTCGGGGTTGCTCAAGCGGCGGCTCAGTATGGCGTCACAGTATGGATGACTCCGTGGGGGACGGGGGCCAATGGTTCTCCAGGCGGACCCGACACCACGACGGAAACCAACCCCAACGGCTGCACCGGCAGTATGCCCGTGCTCACCAATCCCCAAGGCTTGGCGAGCAGCCTCGTCAGTTGGGTACAGAACGCGGCAACCCAGGGGGTACCGATCTACGCCGTGTCCGCCGAGAACGAGCCGGACAGCTGCGGCATCAACCAGACGACCTCGTATTCGTCGACGCAGTTGGCCACGTGGATCGGGAGCTACCTAGGCCCCGCCATGAGCAACATCGGCATGAAAGTGATCGCGCCTGAAACCCAGAACGCCTGCGGGTTCTCGGGATACTTTTCGGCGATTCAAAGCAATTCCGCGGCTTGGAGCAACGTAAACATCTTTGCGAGTCACGAATACGGGTGCGGCACCCTGCCCTCGGAACCCTCGATCGCCTCCGCAGGCAAAGAGTACTGGGAAACCGAGGTCGACACGGGCTCAGTCAACGGCGACGACGATGGCATGCCGAGCGCGCTTCATCTGGCGCAAACGATTCACGATGACCTGACCATGGCCAACCTCAACGCCTGGCACTACTGGTGGCTGTGGGCCGGCGGAACGAGCGGACTCTATGACACCACTACGATGGTGTGGAGAAAAGCGCTCTGGGTGATGGGCAATTTCTCTCGATTCGCGCGACCAGGCTACATGCGTGTGTCGACGTCCGGCAACCCGCCCTCGGGCGTGGCCGTCTCTGCCTACGTCAACCCATCAAGCAACGCGCTCGTAATCGTCGCGATCAACAACAACACTTCATCGACCAACCTGCCGCTTTATGTCTCGGGCTCTCCCCCGTGCACGCTCATTCCATGGGAGACTTCGGCGAGCAACAACCTCGCCCAGGGCTCCGGCGTCTCCCTGGCGAATTCGCGGGTGTCCCTGACGCTCACCGGGCAGAGCGTGACCACGTTCGTGGGAATGCCGTAGACGAGGCTCAACTGAAGGGACCCGGAGACGGAGCAGCCCGTTGCGTCCGTGGAGCTGAAGTTCGCTCCGCCGTTCTGCTGCCAATCGTTGACGTCAGTGTCGAACCCGGGCTCGGGCAAGAGGTTCGTGGCGCTCGGACAGAGGCACTGCCCGCCTGCGTCGCCCGCTGCTGCTGCCAGCGGGCAAGGGGCCCCGGCGTCCATCCCGGCGGTATCGGTCGTCCGAGGGCTGGAGTTTCCGCAGCCCTGGCTCGCGACCACGCCCAATGCAACGGCCGCGAGCGCTGCCGCGTGCCTCTTGCCGTCGATATTCCCGAGCTGGTCGGCGGCAATTCTCAGGCGCATTGCGCGGAGTGTAAACGCGCCGCGCAGTCCAGGTGGAGGCGATTGGGCAAGTGAGTGGCGTTTCGATCGCTGTCCGTTGGTATCTATCGCGCGAAGGTTGCTCATGATCTCGACGGGGCCCGATGATCGAAACGCGCCTCTTTCTCGGGATCGCCTCCAGGTACGAAGGCGAAGTAAGCCTTGATGGTGGCGTCGAGGGTTCCGCACCGACTTGAACATGAGGTGTTCAAGTGCTAACTTGCTCCGGTGATCGCGAGCTTCGCGGATGCAGGCACCGAGGACATCTTCAACGGCACGAACACGAAGGCGGCGAGACGGATCCCCAAAGACCTCTGGCGGATCGCGGCACGGAAGCTTTCCACGCTCGACTACGCCACCGATCTTCGCGACCTATCGACGCCAGGCAACAACCTGGAGAAGCTCAAGGGCGCCCTCGCCGGCAAGTACAGCATCCGCATCAACGACCAGTTCCGCGTCGTCTTCAACTTCGAACGGGGCGAGGCCACGAACGTGGCCATCACCGACTACCACCGCTGAGGAAGGGAAGAGAGCCATGAGATTGCCGACGCACCGAACCCCCACGCCTCCGGGGGAGATTCTGCTGGAGGAGTGGCTCAAGCCGATGAAGCTCACGCAGCTCGGGCTGGCCAAGAAAATGGGCGTCGATATTCAGCTCGTCAACGGCATCGTCAATGGGCGCCGTTCCGTCACCGCCAAGACGGCGCTTCTTTTGGCCAAGGTCCTCAAGACCAGCCCCGAGTTCTGGCTCAACGCGCAGATGGCAGTGGATCTGTGGCACGCCCAGCAGGAGCTGAAGGACGAGCGGCATTCGCGACGCAAGAGCGCCTGAATAGACTTGCAGGCGTTTGGCAAGACCGGAGGACTCGTGAACCAGTGCAGCGACTGCAAGCAGGAGGTGCCTTACGAGCCGCCTGGCGCGCCCCGGGCATCCTGTCCGTACTGCGGGGCCAATGGGCGCTGCTTCTCGCGGAGCATTCACACGCCGAAGGCCTTCTCGAGCTTTCCGGACGTCACCGTTCAGGCCGTGTCGAGCGACTTCTTCTCCCTTGACCAGAACGTCTTCGTCGCCCTCCGCTTGGGGACGCCCTGGTTCGTCGCGCTGGCGAACAACGGGACCGTCCTCGACCTGACGTCCGTGACGGTCGAGCCGGTGGCCGGCATCCTGGTCAGCGAGGCGTCGAGCGCGCTCAACCCCAACATCACGGGCTCGACGCACACGTTCGTGGCGAGCGCGCAGGGGGCCCTCGGCCAGTCGCTCGCGGGGGACACCCCCTGTACCTGGACCTCCTCCAACCCGGGCATCGTCGCCATCCAGACGAGCGGCGTCCCGTCTGCCTCGAGCTCGGTCACCGTCGTGCTTATGGGCGCCGGCACGGCGACGCTCACCGCGGCGACCTCCACGGCGATCGGCACCGCCACAGTGAGCGTGGACGAGGGCTATCGCTATGAAGCAAGGACTCCTCGGCGTCGTCGTCTTTTCCGCGCTCGCGGCGGGGTGCCACAACAACAGCTACATGTCCGCGTCGGTCACCAACCAGAAGGGCGACCCGGCGGCGATCCTCGACTTCACGGCGGGCATTTCGATCCCCGAGGGCTCCGCCGCGACGGCGGACATCGCCCTCATCTCGCACAGCAACAAGGTGCTGTCGGGCGACGTCCAGAGCGCGAACCAGCTGGTATTGGGAGTCGTGCGTCTCACGACCGACCCGTCGGGGTACGCCTTTCTCGGAACCGCGTCGGGCACGACGAGCGTGCAGGTCCTCGTGAACGGGCAACAGGTTCAGACGGTTACGGCCACGGTGGTCGCGCCGCCGCCGTCGAGCCTTCCTCCCGCCCTCGACAAGCTCTCCCCTCGTGCTGGAACGCGGACCAAAGTGAGCACATCCAAGGCGCACCCCTCCCGCCCCGCGCCCTCCGCGCCGGTTCCCCTCGCGGGCCCGTGCCCCTACGCCAGGCCGAGCTCGAGCTGGCCGGCGGGCTCGTCGTCGTCCAGGTCGTCGGTCGGGTCGCGCGCTCGGGCAGGCGGCGTGGCCTCGGTGGGCAACCCGAGGTGTGCGAGGATTCGCCGCACCGACTCGCGCTCGGTGATGACCGCGAGCACTCGAAGCCTCCCGTGGCACTTTGGACACTGGAGGACGTCGAAACCAAGCGATCGGCGAAGCAGCGTCGCCCAATCGACGCGCGGCGAGGCCGCATAGAGGACGCCTCCGAGGAGGCGTCGTCCCCGTCCTGAACAGCGCTGACGGTGGCCATGGACACCTCGACGTCACGTTCACCTCCTCTGCTGGAACCGAGAGACGCGGCAACGAGGACCAGCCCCGGGTCGACGAAGACGAGAGGCCGAGCGACGTGGCCGAGAGGAACGTCGACGAACGAGGGCAGAGCGCTTGTTTGCTTCGGAGGCGTGCCCGTCTAGTCGAGAGGCGCTCTCGTTGCACGCGTTGGGCGGACGCGTCACGCGGAGGCCTGCACCGACGAGCGGGACGGACGTGCCCCACACGCGTGACGGGTGTGGCGACGAGCGGGACGGATGCGCGAATGAGCGTGACCACCGTCCTGACGAGCAGGGCACGCGCGCCCGTCTCGCTCGTCGGTGCGCCTCTCGGCGAGACGCGCGCGGTGTTCACGCTAATGATCCGGGTCGTCCGCGTGATCCACGAGGGCGTCCTGAGCGCGAAGGATCCCCAGAGTGACTTCCTCTTCGTCGACCGGGGGATTCTTCGCCACGCTCAGAATGACATGCGCAGGGTCGGGGCGGTCAAGACGGGACTCGTGCTGATCGCCTTCGGCGCTTGCGGCGGGAGCGGCAACCACGGCGCGCCCGCGGGCGAAGCGGGAACCTCCCCGATGGTCGACGGAGGACAGACGATGGGTGAAGCCAGCGTCCTCGCCGACGGAGCCCTGGCGTCCACGCCCGCCTGCGCGGCTGGGACGAGCGCGGGCGCCGTGCAGAAGCCAACGTTCCTCTTCAACCTCGCCCCGGGCGAGACGGGGTGGTTCAGCTCTCCCGGCGTCTATGACCTGAACGGCGACGGCAAGAAGGAGATCGTCGCGCCGCTCTACAGCACGTTCGTCTACGACGCCCAGGGACACCAGCTCGCCAAGGGCACGGCGACGCAGGGGCGCGTCTATGCCCCCGGCGTCGTGGCCGATCTCGACAAGGACGGAATCCCCGAGATCGTCGTCGGCGGGAACAACGGAAGCGTGGCCGCCTACGAGTGGAAAGGCGGCACCCTGAGCGTCAAGACGGGCTGGCCCGCGAGCACCAACAGCGGAGGCGACAGCCCCGAGGCGCGCGGAATGGCCGCGGCGGACCTGAACGGCGACGGGATCATCGAGACCGTCGTCACCACCACGAACACGGCGACGACCGGATCGCAGGTCTTCGTCTTCGAGCCGGACGGGACTCTCTACCAGCCGCCGGGGCTCACCTTCACCGCGTGGCCCCGCTACAACACCGCCACCGGGACCGGAAACGACGCCGACTTCAACGGGCAGGGCAACCAGGGATACGGCTGCTACGGAGAGAACGTCGGCATCGGCAACGTCGATGACGACGCCAACCTCGAGATCGTCGTCACCTACGACAACCACCAGATCAACCTCTTCAAGCACGACGGCACGAGCGTGCTCGCGTCGAGCTACTACACGAACCCCCAGACCAAGTACCTCGGCGACCGCATGGGCTGGGGGCAGTTCATTCGCTGGGTCGATCCGATGGTGGAGGCCGAGGCGTACAACGCGCACACGCTGTCTCCGGACATCAACCAGACCATGTGGCTCGAGTGGACGGCCTCGCCGCCTAACGTCGTCGACGTGAACGGCGACGGCAAGAACGAGGTCGTGGGGATTCCGAACGCCGAGGAGCACACTCCCTACGTGACGCAAGGCTTCGCGTTCATGGTCCTCGAAGGCGCCTACGGCGACGGATCGCTCTCGGTGCGCCGTCTCGATGCGTTCGACACGCTGCCCATGAGCGACCAGCCGACGCCGCGCGCTTCCGACGACTACTACCCTCCCGACGGCATCCCCGCGCCGACCACGGTCAACATCGTCGGCGACGCGCGCCCCGAGATCGTCGCGGCCATCAACGACGGATACATCTACGCCATCTCGCCCGACGGACAGCGGCTCTGGCGCTACGACTACGCGAACGGCGCCCCGAAGACGTTCGCGTCGGAGGTGACCGTCGCCGATCTGAACCAGGACGGCGTCCCCGAGCTCGTCTTCGGGACGTACTCGCTCCAGGCCAACGCCGGGCGGCTGGTCGTACTCGAGAACACGGGCGCGCTCCTCTACGACATCACCCTCCCCAACCAGGGCATGGACGGCAACGGCATCGGCGTTCCGGCGGCGCCGACGATCGCGGACATCGACGGCGACGGGACGCTGGAGATCCTGCTTCTCACGTTCGATCACGGCATCGACGTGTTCCATGTGCCCGGCTCCGGAACCGGTTGCGTGCTCTGGCCTACCGGACGGGGCAACCTGCTGCGCAACGGGATGGGGCCGAGTACGGCGAAGTAAGCCTCACCGAGGCTTGTCACCGACAGGTGGAAATGCGGATACGATTTCGCGTGCGGGGCTTCGTGCTGTTTCCGTAGAGGTGATCGATCTCATGGCGAACTGGGTAAAGAGATCGTGCGCAATTGCAGCCGGGGGGGCGATCGCCATCGCGGCGGCAGCTTGTGGATCATCGAGCTCGAACGGAGCGAACACGGCGGACGCCGCCGTCGAAGCCGCGGCTCCCACGGTCTTCACCAGCTGTCACGACGCGCCGCCTGCGGGCTTCACGCCGCCGAAGCTGCCCACGTATGCCGGGACGTGCCCGACGCTCGGCCTGACGCCGAGCGATGCGGGAGCCGCCGGCGTACCTCCCGAGAACGACATCATGAGCTCGGGCAACATGCGCCAGTTCAAGCTGGTGACGCCGTCGGACCTCGGGCCGAACGAGAAGGTGCCCGTCGTTTTCCTATGGTTCTGGTTAGGCGCCAACGCCCAGGACTTCGTCAGCACGGCCGACGTCATCGACGCGGCGCAGCAGCAGCGCTTCATCGCCGTCGTCCCGGAAGCGAAGATGAACGGGACGTCGAGCGCGTACACGTTCAAGTGGCCCTTCAGCGAGCTCGACTCCCAGACGAGCCTCGATGAAGAGCTCACGTTCTTCGATGACATGCTCGCGTGCGTCGAGCAGCAGTTCCCGAACAACGTGAATCCAAGCTGTATCTCGTCTGCGGGCGTGAGCGCCGGCGCGCTCTTCACCGACCAGCTCGCTCCTTCGCGCTCCAACGTGATCGCGTCCTTCCTCTCGCTGTCGGGCGGAGTGGCCGGGGCCATGCCGTCCTGCACGCTTGGCGCGTGCCTCAAGCCGTGGCCCAAGCCGACCCGCAACCTTCCTGGGATGGTGCTCTGGGGCGGCATGTGCGACGTGTGCGTCGTCATCGAGTTCCAGCCTGCCTCGCAAAACCTCGAGACCGACCTCACGGCCGAAAACAGCTTCTTCGTCGAGTGCGAGCACAACTGCGAGCACGCCCAGCCCCCGTTCAGCGCGCCCTCGGGGCTGACGCAGTACGCGGCCTTCTGGGACTTCGTCTACGCCCATCCGTACTGGCTGCCGGAGGGCGAGTCGCCGTACAAGTCCAACGGACTTCCGTCGTCGTTCCCCTCCTGGTGCAGCGTCAAGGGAATGGGCACGGCCGTGGAGCGGACCGGCGCGTGCGGGCCGCCGGCTTGTCCCCAGGTGTCGACGACGGGCCCCTGCGCATCCACGATGACCGCGGACTCGGGAGCCGTCGACTCCGCGGGTGATGCGCTTCCCGGCGAGTCCGAGGCGGGCGACTGAGTGCTAGCCTCGGTGTCTCGATGCCGGCGAAGGCCATAGAACCTCGCGCAACGCTGACGCTCGAGTACCTGTGCGACGTCCTCGAGCGGGCGAAGCTGCTGACGAACGAGCAGCGGCGCGACGCGGTGGCGCGTGGAGACGTCACGCACGCGCGCCTGCTGCGGCAGCGCGCGGGAGGGGTGCGCAAGCGCACGACGAACGCGGGCGACGTGCACCCTGCCGAGGTAATCGTCGCGCTCGGGCTCGGGCAAGGCGGGGACCCGCGTTTCCCTCTGACCGAGCGCGCCGTGATGCAGGCGCTCGCGGCGCACGTGAAGAAGCCATTCGTCGACCTCGATCCGCTCAAGATCGACGCGAAGCTCGCCCCTCAGCTCCTGTCGCGCCCGTTCGCCCGACGACACGGCGCGCTCATCATCGGGGCCGACGAGCGCACCGTCACGGTCGCGGTGGCCGACCCGCTCGACCATGCCCTCGTCGTGGCACTCGAGGAGCACGTGCGCCGGGTACCGACTCTCGTCGTGGCCACGCCGAGCGACATCCAGCGCCTCATCACGGACTTCTACGGCTTCCGCGGCGCCGTGGACGCTGCGGAGCAACAGGCCACGAGCGGCGTCGACATCGGCAACCTCGAACGCTACGTGAAGCTGAAGCGCGTCGAGGACATCGAAGCCAGCGACAGCCACGTCATCTCGGCGGTCGAGTACCTCTTGCACTACGCGCTCGATCAGCGCGCGAGCGACGTGCACGTCGAGCCTCACCGCGATCACTCGGCCGTGCGGATGCGGATCGACGGCGTCTTGCACAACGTTCACACCCTCCCCAAGGTGGTGCACCCGGCGATCGTCTCGCGCATCAAGACGCTCGCGCGGCTCGACATCGCGGAGAAGCGGCGCCCGCAGGACGGGCGCATCAAGACCGCGCGGGGCGAACGTGAGGTCGAGATGCGCGTCTCGACCGTGGCCGTCGCCTTCGGCGAGAAGCTCGTCATACGCATCTTCGACCCCGGCGCCCTTTTACGCGACCTGCCCGAGCTCGGGATGTTCGACTCGCAGCTCTACCTCGCCGAGAAGTTCCTTGCGCGCCCCCACGGGCTCGTCCTCGTCACGGGCCCGACGGGGAGCGGCAAGACGACGACGCTCTACGCCGCGCTGCGCACCGTCGCGACGCCCGAGGTCAACGTCGTGACGATCGAGGATCCGATCGAGATCGTGGTCGACGCGTTCAACCAGATCGCCGTTCAGCCGAAAATCGGCATCGGCTTCGCCGACACCCTCCGCCACGTCCTGCGGCAGGACCCGGACGTCATCATGGTGGGCGAGGTGCGCGACGGGGAGACCGCGGAGATCGCGCTCCAGGCGGCGCTCACGGGGCACATGGTCCTCGCCACGCTGCACACGAACGACGCGCCGAGCGCGGTCACGCGGCTGCTCGAGCTCGGCGTGGACCCGTTCGTGCTGTCGTCGACGCTCGTCGGCGTCATCGCGCAGAGGCTCGTCCGGAACATCTGCTCGACGTGCCGCGTCGAGACGTTCCTGACGTCGGACCAGATGTCGCTCCTCGGCCTCGACGTGCACGAGCTCCGCGGCCAGGGGAGCGACCCGCAACTGATGGTGGCGTTCGGCGAGGGCTGCGTTCAGTGTCGTTCGACGGGGCTGCTCGGGCGTACGGGCGTCTTCGAGGTGCTCGAAGTCGACGACAAGATAAGAAGGCTCATCGTGGGCAAGTCGAGCTCGAAGGACATCCTCAAGCAGGCGCGCCACGACGGCCTTCTGACCTTGCGCGAGGCGGCCATCAAGAAGCTCGCGAAGGGGATGACGAGCTTCGAGGAAGTCTTGCGGGTCACGACCGAGAACTGAGCGGGCGGTGGCCCGATCGGTGATTCATCGTAGACCGCGTCGGTGCTTTGGTATGCTCCCCTTGTAGGTCACGAGTAGAAGGGGGTCCCGCTCGATGCACGCCACGATGCCGATCGAGGGGTGCCTGCTCTGCCAAGTGGGCGAGTCTCGTGTAGCGCTTCCGCTCGTCCACATCGTCGAAACGATGCGTCCGATGGCGATCGAGCCGCTTCCGCAGATGCCCCCCTTCGTGAGCGGTGTCGCAATCATCCGGGGCGCGCCCGTACCCGTCGTCGATGGCGCCACTCTGCTCGGGGCCTCCCCGGTCGCGCCGGGTCGCTGGGTGACCCTTCGCGTGGCCGATCGATGCGTGGCGCTCGCGGTCGAAAGGGTGGAGGGAGTCATGGACCTGTCTCGCGCCGCCCTCGATGCGCTGCCTCCGCTTCTTGCGGATGCGGGCACCGACGTGGTCGCCGCCATCGGGACTCTCGACGCCCACTTCCTCGTGGTTCTCCAGGTAGCGCGTCTCGTGCCGGAATCGGCCTTTGGCGCGCTGGCGTCGCAGGAGGGTCGTCGATGAACGACCTCTCCGCGCACGTCCGGCATTTTCGCGCCGTACTCACCCGCCGGCTCGGCTTGGAGTTCGACGACGGCAAGACCGCCGCGCTGGCGGACCTGCTCCACGCTCGTTCGGACACCCGCGCCATCGATGCTTACTTGGCTCGGCTCGAGGGTCCGTTGGGCCAAGCCGAGGTGCGCGAGCTGGCCCGGGAGCTCACGGTGGGTGAGACGTACTTCTTCCGGCATTCCGACCAGTTCCGGGCCTTCGAAGAAGTCGCGCTGCCCGCGCGCATCCGCGCGCGATCGTCGGTGCGCGCGCTGCGGATTCTCTCGGCGGGCTGCGCTTCGGGAGAGGAGGCCTATTCGCTCGCCGTCGCCGTCAGGAATGGCGTTCCGGACCTCGGCTCGTGGGAGGCGAGGCTTCACGGGATCGACGTCAATGCCTCGATGATCGCGAAGGCGCTCGTAGGCCGCTACTCGGCATGGTCGCTTCGCGAGACCAGCGCCGAGCGGCGAGAGCGCCACTTCCAGCCCGACGGGCGGGACTTTCGCCTCGAAGAGGCGGTGCGAAAGATGGTGTCGTTCGAAGAGAGGAACCTCATCGACGACGATGCTCTGTTCTGGCAGGAACGAGTCTTCGACGTCGTCTTCTGCCGCAACGTCCTCATGTACTTCACGGCAGAAGCGGCGCGAGCCGTCGTGGCCAAGTTCGCAAGGTCGCTGGCTCCGGGCGGCTTCCTCTTTCTCGGGCACGCCGAGACACTTCGCGGCATCTCCCAGGACTTTCACCTGCGCCATTCGCACGATGCCTTCTATTACCAACGCCGCGACGAAGGGGACGCACCTGGCTTCGCCCCCTCGGGCGCTACGCCCCAATCGCCCGCGCTCGACCTGGACGCCCCGTCCTGGGCCGAGGTCATCCAGCGCTCTTCGGACAGGATCGCCCAGCTCGAGCGGGGTTCCACTCCTCCACGACCAGCGGCGAAGGCCCAAGCGATGGCAGGCGTGGTCGATCGGGCGGCCTGGGATTTGCGGCCGGCCGTGGAGATGCTTCGGCAAGAGCGCTTCGTCGACGCGATGGACCTCCTCCAGGCCCTACCCGCGGACTCGTCTACCGATGCCGACGCGCAGATCTTGAGGGCGGTCCTATTCACCAACAGCGGCAAGCTCACCGACGCGGAGGGGGTGTGCCGGCAGATCCTCGTGGCCGACGAGCTGAACGCAGGCGCCCACTACCTCCTTGCCCTTTGCCGCGAGCACGCGGGCGACCGCACGGCCGCACTCGAACACGATCAGGCTGCCATCCACCTCGACGCGGGATTCGTCATGCCTCACTTGCATCTCGGCCTCCTGGCGAGGCGGGCCGGCGAGGAGGAGCAAGCTCGTACGGAACTCTCTCGGGCGCTGAGCCTCCTTCCTCGCGAGGACGCTTCACGCATCTTGCTTTTCGGCGGCGGCTTCGCAAGAGATGCTCTCATCGAGCTTTGCCGCTCGGAGCTTCAGGCGTGCGGAGGCCGGCCGTGACGACGATGCTTGCTCTCGATCAAAGAGTCGCCGAGCTGCGGCGCACGTTCGATCGCGCATTTGCGTCTCCAGCAACGCGGACGACGGACGATACCGAGGACATGCTTGCCATCCGAGTCGCGGGCGACCCCTATGCCCTGCGGGTGAGTGAGATGTCGGGCCTCGCGACGGGGAAGAAGATTGCGTTCCTCCCGAGCCAGCGGCCCAGTGTAGTCGGAATCGCCGGCGTCCGTGGCAGCCTGCTGACTGGTTCACAGCCTGGCGGTTCTGCTCGGGTACGGCCTTCATCCCTCGCCCTCTACCTGGCTCGCGCTCTCGATCGGCGACGACCCGGTCGGCCTCGGCTTCGACGAGCTCGAGGGCTTCCTGCGCGTAAGGCGGGCGGACGTCCATCCGGTGGACGGCGCCGAAGCGAGGCTGCATGTCCGCGACGTGGCGCGCGTCGCCGACGGACCTCGCCCAGTCGTCAGCATCCGCTCGGCAATCGACACATTGAAGACACGTGCCGGCGGCGCCGGCCCAACCGAAGAGGGGTAACCTGTGGCCCAGTCATGGACGTTCGGTAAGAAAATTGCGTTGGGTTTCGGTCTGTCGGTAGCGATCCTGGTTCTCGTCGGCGCGGTCTCCTACCGAAGCACCGACGTGCTGATCGACAACGATCACAGTGTCACCCACACGCACGCCGTGCTCGAGGACCTCGCGCACGTCATCTCCGTGATGAAGGACGCCGAGACGGGGCAGCGCGGTTTCCTCCTGACCGGCGACGAGGCGTATCTCGAGCCGTACGTGCTCGCGGTGGCGGCACAACCGGTCGTGACCGCGGACTTGCGCAGCCTGACCGCAGACGACCCGCGTCACCAGGCTCAGATCGCGGAAGCAGAGGCGCTGATGCGGGCGAAGCTCGCCGAGCTCAAACGAACGGTCGACCTGCGCCGCGGGCCGGGCCTCGAGGCGGCGCTGAAAGTGGTGCTGACGGGCGAGGGGAAGAAGGACATGGACGATCTCCGCAAGGTGATCGCCACGATGGATACGGAGGAGCGTGACTTGCTCAGACTCAGGAGCGAATCCGCCGAGGCCAGCGCGAGCGGCGCGAAGACCACCATCCTGGCAGGAGTCGCCCTGGCCCTGATCCTCGTCTCGTTCGCTGGATTCGTCATCACGCGCTCGCTCAACCAGCAGCTGGGAAGTGCGATCTCCAGCATCCGTAGCTCGTCGACGGAACTGCAGGCTGCCGCCGCCCAGCAAGCAAGCGGCTCGCGCGAGCAAGCTTCTGCCACGACCGAGGTGTCGACGACCATCCGTGAGCTTCTGGCGACCTCCAAACAGATCGCGGAGAGCGCACAGCGCGTCGCGCGCATCGCGGAGGAGACGGCGGGAGGGGCGCGCGACGGAGACCTCACCGTGCAGCGAGCGCAGGAAGGAATCTCGACCATCAAGCGTCAGGTCGATCTCGTCGTGGGCCACATGCTCGAGCTCGGGAAGAAATCGCAGCAGGCGGGAGGCATCCTCGAGCTCATCAACGAGCTCGCCGAGCAGACGAACATCCTGGCGATCAACGCGAGCATCGAGGCTGCGGGCGCGGGCGAGAGCGGCAGGCGCTTCGCCGTCGTCGCAGACGAGATTCGCAAGCTCGCCGATCGCGTCGCTGGATCCACCAAGGAGATTCGAGGGGTGATCGAGGACATGCGCGCAGCCGTCAATACGACGGTCATGGCGACGGAGACCGGGACCAAGGCCGTCGACGCGGGCGCCAAGCAGTTCGGCGAGGTGACGACGTCGTTCCGACACATCGTCGGCCTGGTCGCGACCACGACCGAGGCGGCGCGCGAGATCGAGCTCAGCACCAAACAGCAGACGAGCGCGGTGGAGCAGGTCAACGTGGCCATCTCGAACGTCGCGCAAGCGACAAAGGAGACCGAAGCGAGTTCAGGTCAAACGTTGCAGACGTCGACGCAGCTCGCCGGACTGTCGCGCGACCTGTCCAAGCTGATTCAGTCCAGCGCGAGCGCCTGAGAGTGGCGACGGACCCTTACAAATACTTCCGCATCGAAGCCCGGGAGCTCCTCGAAGGCCTCAGCCGGGGCGTTCTCGAGCTGGAGAAGGGGCTGTGGGACAAGGAGAGGATCGGACGGCTGCTGCGTCTGGCGCACACGCTGAAAGGCGCCTCACGGGTCGTAAGACTGGCGGGCGTGGCGGAGGGAGCGCACGCGGTAGAGGAGGTCTTGGCCCCGTACCGGGAAGGTCTGCGCCCGGTCCCCGAGGAAGACGTGAGCAACCTGCTTCGGCTGTTGGACACGATCGGTACCCACGTCAGCGCGATCGAACCCGCCGCGGTCGACGGGAAGGTGCTCCCGACGCCCGCTACGGCGGCGGACGAACCATTGGAGACCGTACGTGTCGAGGTCCACGAGATGGACGATCTCCTCGATGGGGTGACCGAGGCGACGGTGCACGTCAATGCCCTGCGCCGCGACACCGGCGCGCTCGAAGGGGCGGTGCGTCTGGCGAACCTCCTCGTCGATTCGCTCGGTCCTCGTCGAGCCGCAGAACCGGACGGCGCGGACGCGAGCGGCGCCCTGACGAGAGCCCGCTCGCTCGCCGAGGAGCTCGAACGAACGCTCGAGACCGTCCAGCGGAGCGTCTCGGTTACGGTGGCACAAGCGAGCAGCGAGCTTCTGCAGGTCCGCGATGCGGCCAACAGGCTAAGGCTCGTTCCGGTCGCCTCCGTCTTCGGTCCTCTCGAGCGAGCAGCGCGGGATGCGGCTCAATCCCTTCAGAAGAAGGTCGCCTTTCACGCGACCGGCGGGGAGACGCGGCTCGACGCCAACCTCATCGTCGTGCTGCGGGATGCCCTCGTGCAGCTGGTTCGCAACGCCGTCGCCCACGGAATCGAGGCCGCGTCCGAACGCGCCGCGGCGGGCAAGGCCCCCGAAGGCCGCGTGGACATCGAGGTGGAGCGACGCGGGGAGCGGGTCGCGTTCCGATGCCGGGACGACGGGCGCGGCGTGGACGTGGTCGCGCTGCGCCGCGCCGCGGCGTCCGGTGGCCGCCTCACGCCGTCCCAGGCGGACGCGCTCGATCTGGACGGCATCTTCCGTCTCATCCTGAGAGGAGGATTGACGACGACCCGAACCGTGACGGAAGTGTCTGGGCGAGGAATCGGCTTGGACGTCGTCCGCGAAGCCGCCGTACGCCTCAAGGGCGAGGTCACCGTGCAAAGCGACGCGGGACGGGGGACTACGATCGAGATCTGCGTCCCGGTCTCGCTCTCTCTCTCTCGGTGCTCGTGGTGGACGCGGGAGGCACGAGGGCCTCGGTACCGCTCGACAGCGTGCGTCGAACGTTGCGTCTGGCCGATTCGGACATTGCACGGTCGGCCGAAGGCGATTGCATTCTCCATGACGGCAAGGTCATTCCGTTCGTGCCACTGGGGTCGGCGTTGCGCAGGCCAGGCGCTCAGACGCGGGGGCAAAAGCTCTCCACCGCCGTGGTCGTTCAGTCGGGGACCGCACTCGCGGCCGTCGCGGTCGATCGTCTGATCGGGACGGCAAACGTCATCGTGAGGCCCATTCCTCCCGAGGCCGACGTGGACCCCATCGTCAGCGGAGCTTCGCTGGACGCCGAGGGCAATCCGCAGCTCGTCTTGCATCCGGCGGGTATCGTGGCGGCGGCGCGCGGTCGGACGGGAGAGCAGGCGAAGGCGGAGGCCGCTGCGTTGCGCCCGATTCTCGTCGTCGACGATTCGCTCACGACGCGCATGCTCGAGCAGAGCATTCTCGAGTCGGCCGGGTACGAGGTCGCCCTGGCCGCGTCCGCCGAGGAGGCCCTCGGAAAGGCAGCGCAGCAGGCGTACGGCCTCTTCATCGTGGACGTCGAGATGCCGGGGATGAACGGGTTCGAGTTCGTCGCGCGAACGCGGGCTGATCCGATTCTGAAGGCCACTCCCGCGATACTCGTGACGTCGCGATCGTCGGACGAGGACCGACGACGAGGACGCGAGGCGGGCGCCCGCGCCTACATCGTGAAGGGCGAGTTCGACCAGGGAGAGCTCCTGCGGGCGATTCGCGAGCTGCTCGGGTAAGCCATGCCGAAGATCCGGATCCTCGTAGTGGAAGACTCCGTCACGGTCCGAAAGCGCCTGGTCGAAGTGCTTTCCAACGCGACCGACATCGAGGTCGTGGGCGAGGCCGAAGACGGAAGACAGGCGATCGATCTCTGCCGGACGCTGAGGCCTGACGTCATGACCCTGGACATGATGCTCCCGGTCATGAGCGGCCTTGCCGCGACCGAGTACATCATGGCGCACTTCCCGACGCCGATTCTCGTCGTCTCGTCCTCGGCCAACCGCGGTGAGCTCTTCAAGACGTACGAGGCGCTCGCTGCCGGCGCCGTCGACGTCCTGGAGAAACCGTCCGGCAGGGAAGCCGACGGAGTCTGGGAGGCGCGGCTGATCTCGACGGTCAAGCTCGTTGCGCGCATCCGGGTCATCACTCATCCACGAGCTCGGCTGGCGCCGTTCGGCCGGGAAAGTCATCGGCCCGCGGCGCCCGGGACGTGGAACGCGCTCACCAGCCCGAGGCGCCTCATCGCGATAGGAGCGTCGACGGGAGGACCCGCGGCGATAGTCGAGATCCTGCGCTCGCTGCCGACACCCTTCCCGCTGCCGGTGCTTCTCGTCCTGCACATCGGCGAACCGTTCGGGCGCGCGTTTGGCGACTGGCTCGACGGCCAGACGTCGATGCGGGTCGTCCCCGCGCGCGACGGAGACACGCTCGCGTCCCTCGGCGGTCGTGTCGCCATGGCCCCTCCCGACAAGCACCTGGTCGTCACCAAAGGGCGCCTGCGCCTGACCTCCGACCCCGAACGCCACTCGTGCCGGCCGTCGGTCGATACGCTGTTCGAGTCTCTGGCGCGCGAGATGGGCACCGAGACCATCGCGTGTCTGCTGACGGGCATGGGACGCGATGGAGCCTCGGGTCTGCTCGAGATACGCCGGGCGGGGGGGCTCACGTATGCGCAGGACGAGGCGACGTGCGTCGTCTACGGCATGCCGCGCGAGGCCGTACTGCTCGACGCGGTCGACCACGTCCTTCCCGTCTACGCGATTGGGCCGGCTCTTGCCGCCGCCGTGTACAGTCCTCTTGCCGGAGACGAGCCATGAGCGCCGATGTTCTGGTGGTCGACGACAGCCTGACGGTGCGGATGGATCTCGCCGAGGCCCTCGGTGCGGCAGGGCTCGGTGTCGTGGCCTGCGCGACCGCCGAGGAGGCGCGGAGCGCGCTGTCGCGGGAGCCCTTCGCCGTGGCGATCCTCGATGTGCTTCTGCCCGACGGCGACGGCGTCGATCTCCTGCGCGAGATCCGCTCGTCGCCGTCGACGGCCCGTATGGGCGTCATGCTGCTGTCGAGCGAGGCCGAGGTGCGCGATCGCATTCGCGGGCTCACGACAGGGGCAGACGACTACGTGGGGAAGCCCTACGAGACGAGCTACGTCGTCGCGCGGGCCCGCGATCTGCTGCGCCGTGCACACACCCCATCGGAGGCGCGAGTCGTCTTGCTCATCGACGACAGCCTGACGTTCCGCGAGACATTGCGCGAGGCGCTCGAGAGCGCGTCCTATCGGGTCGTCTGCGCGGAGACGGGCGAGGACGGGCTGCGCATCGCCGCGTCGTCCCGTCCCGCAGCCGTCATCGTGGACGGCGTGATGCCGGGAATCGACGGCGCGACCGTCATCCGCCGTATCCGGCTCGACGCGGCACTGCGGCGGACGCCATGCTTGCTGCTCACCGCGTCCGAGGAGGGGGTTGGAGGGGTCGCGGAGCTCGCCGCCCTCGACGCCGGCGCGGACGGGTTCGTGCGCAAGGAAGAGCGGCTCGACGTCATTCTCGCGCGGCTGGGCGCGATCCTGCGGGCCACCCCCGTCCAGCCTCACGAATCCCTGCCTTCGAGTCTGGCCGGGCCGAAGAAGATCCTCGCGGTCGACGATAGCCCCACCTACCTCGACACTGTCTCTTCTGTCCTGCGTGCCGAGGGATTCGAAGTGGCCCTCGCCCGCTCTGGCGAAGAGGCGCTGGATCTTCTGGCGGCTCAGCCGGTCGACTGCATCCTCCTCGACCTGATGATGCCGGGGCTCGGCGGCGAGGCGACCTGCCAGCGGATCAAGGGAGCTCCGGGCATTCGCGACATCCCCGTGATCCTGCTCACTGCCCTCGAGGACCGCGAAGCCATGATTCATGGACTGGGCGCCGGTGCGGACGACTACATCGCCAAATCGGGTGACTTCACCGTGCTCAAGGCGCGCGTTCTCGCGCAGATTCGGCGCAAGCAATTCGAGGACGAGACGCGACACATACGCGAACAGCTTCTGCACAGGGAGGTCGAAGCGGCGGAAGCCCGAGCTGCGCGTGAGCTCGCCGAAACGCGAGCCGCCATGACCGACGAGCTACGTCGCAAGAATGCGGAGCTCGAGACCTTCAGCTACTCCGTGTCGCACGACCTTCGCGCACCGCTCCGCGCGATCGGCGGCTTCAGCCGCATCCTTCTGGAGGACTATTCGGACAAGGTAGACGCCGTCGGCCAGGACTACCTGCGGCGGATGAACGACGCCGCGGATCGGATGGGAGATCTCATCGAGGCCCTTCTCCAGCTCTCGCGCATCGGCCGGGCCGAGCTCCGTCGAGGGCCGGTCGACCTTTCCAGGCTCGCGCGAGACGCGGCAAAAGACCTCTCCGGCGCGCTCACCGGTAGTCGCCACGTGGCCTGGGAAATACAGGACGGCGTCGTGGCATCGGGCGACGCCCGCCTTTTGCGCGTCGTGATCGACAATCTCTTCGGCAACGCGCTGAAGTTCACCTCGCGTGCCGAGGCGCCGGTCATTCGATTCGGAGCCAACCGCAGCAAAGGCGAGGTGGTCTACGTGGTGGCGGACAACGGCGCGGGCTTCGATATGGCCCACGCACACGAGCTCTTCGCGCCGTTTCGCCGACTCCACAAGCAGGACGACTTCCCCGGAACGGGGATCGGACTGGCCACCGTGTACCGCGTCATCGATCGCCACCGAGGCAAGATCTGGGCGGAAGGTGAGGTCGGGCGTGGCGCCAAGTTTTTCTGGACACTCCCCGCACGGGGCGAAAGCGAAGCCGGCGTAGTGTAGTCTCGCCGCGGCCAATGCCTGACGTCACCATGACCCCGATCGGCAACGTCCGCTCGACGCGCACGGTGACGGAGGACGATCGCTGGGACTCCGTGGTCTCGTCGATCGAGCTCGACCCGGCGCAGTTCAGCAACGAAGCGCTCGCGGCGCTCGACACGTTTTCGCACATCGAGGTCGTCTACCTTTTCGACCGCGTCGACGCCGCCAAGGTCGAGAAGGGCGCGCGCCATCCAAGAAACAACGCTGCTTGGCCGAAGGTCGGCATCTTCGCGCAGCGTGGCAAGAACCGGCCGAACCGCATCGGGACCACCATTTGCCGCATCGATCGAGTCGAGGGGCTTCGCATTCACGTTGCGGGCCTCGATGCGGTGGAAGGGACGCCCGTGCTCGACATCAAGCCGTGGGTCCGCGAGTTCGGTCCGCGCGGCGAAGTTCGGCAGCCCGAATGGGTGGTCGAGTTGATGCGAGGCTACTGGGCGCAGTAGGACGCGAGTGGCCCGCATCGTGCCCCCCCGCTCCCGCGCCTCGCGCCGATACGAGGCCCATCTGGAGGTATGCATGCGTCGCGAACCGATCCTCTTTTCGCTCCTGATCACGATTTCTGGGTGCGGAGGCGGAGGGAATGCCGGCGCCCAGGGTCCGAGAGACGGCGGAGCGACGGACACATCGGTGGGCCAACAGGTGGGGTCGAACAACCCCGACTCGGGGGTCAACCCCGCGGATGGCGGCGAGACGGCGTCCGACTCTGCAGCGGCTGGCGACGCGTCTACCACGGTCGTCCAGACCGTCTCCTCGTGGCTCGGAACGAACATCGCCGCCGACCTGCCGCGCGTCGACATCACCTATCAGCTGAATCCTTTCGACACGGCTGCGGCACAGCTCGACGCCAACGGTTACCCCGTCGCGGGCGCATCGGGAACGAGCCAAACGGACATCGGTTTCGTGCTGACGACGGGAACGTACAATATCTCGTACGTGGGGACAGGAACGCTCGCCGTCTCGGGCATCGGCAAGCTCGGCGGCGCCTGGCAGTCGGTCAATGGCGAGCAGCGAAACACGGTGCAGATCACCGGCACACCGGGCTCGTTCGGCAACTTCCTGACGCTCACGATCACGAACGCCTCCGGACAGACCGTTCAGAGTATCCACCTCCTCTATCCCGGCTTCGAATACGACACGACCGTCACGTTTCTCCCGCAGTTCATCCAGCTCCTCGCTCCGTTTCGCGCGATGAGGTTCATGGACTGGGAGAGCACGAACAACAGCAAGCTCGCCAATTTCGCGGACCGCCCCAACTCGGCGCATTTCGGTCTGTCGACCTTCGGCGAGCCCTACGAGCACATCGCCGAGCTGGTGAACGAGACCGGAAAGGATTGCTGGATCAACGTCCCGGAGCTCGCGACCACCGATTTCATACAGCAGTTCGCCGCCTTCATGGCCCAGAACCTGGACTTCTCCCGCATCGACGCCGCACGCCACGCGGCCGGCTTCACGACCCCGTTCCAGCTCATCGTCGAGAACAGCAACGAGACCTGGAACCAGGGCTTCAGCGCGTACGCCACGTTCCTCGCCGCCGCGAACATGAACACGACCCGGTATACCGGGACATACACGGGCTCGTACGGGCCGTCGTGGATGACCAGCTCGTCCGACCTGATGAAGGTGGGACAGTACGAAGCGGATCGCCTCGTGATGATCGGCAACGCATTCCGCACCGCCTTCGGAGCCAACTCCGGCGTCGTCGCACCGGTCCTGTCAGGATGGGCGCTCGGGCCCGGCTACAGCGACGACGGCCTCCAGTTCATCCAGGCCAACTACGGCACCCCGAAGCAATACGTGACCTACGTCGCGCAGGCGCCGTACTTCGACACGCCCGACGATACCAGCACGGGCGCGCTCGACACCCTCTTCGCCGCGCTCGACACGAACGTCACCGGCATGGACGCCACCTACCAGC
The DNA here is from genome assembly GCA_963847465.1 of uncultured delta proteobacterium. Taxonomy (GTDB): domain Bacteria; phylum Myxococcota_A; class Polyangia; order Polyangiales; family Polyangiaceae; genus Palsa-1150. The sequence goes on from CAWKAF010000062.1 coordinate 873,037, forward strand.
AGTTCGCGATGCTGGGTGCGCAGTACGGCATCGGGATCGTGGGATACGAGGGCGGGCAATCGCTGACCGGGACGACGAATCAATCCTTCAAGCACCTCGCCCAGCACGACGAGCGGATGTACGAGGCCTACAAGAGCTACCTCGCCCTCTGGAAGCAGGACTTCGGGCCTTCCCTCTTCATGCACTACAGCCTCGCGGGCGACCCGGGGCAGCCGGAAAGTGTCTACCAGTACGGCTACTGGGGCTCGATCATCGGCGTACTGGAAGACACGTCGACCTGCGAGCTCGACCTGCCGACACTCATGGGCAATGAGTCGATCGCTTCGGTTGTTCACCATTGCCCCAAGTACCGCGCGCTCGCGGAGGCGGTTCCGGAGTAGGGGTCGCGTGGGACGGTCGGGGTCGAGGTCGAGGTCGAGGTCGGGGTCGGGGTCGGGGTCGAGGTCGAGGTCGAGGTGCTGTTCCCACTTCGCACCCTCGTGCCGCCGCTTTGCGGCGTCACTCCGGGTGCAGGACGACGGGGGCTCGCCGCTCGGGGTGGGGGCCGGAGGTGCACGGGTGATGGTCCTTCCGGCAGGCGAAAGGACCATCACCCATGCACAACCAGCGATTGCCTCATCACAAACTGCATGCGTATGACGTCGCGATTCGGCTTCTCGAAGCCGTGCGGAGCGCGCGGATACGCGATTGCCATCTACGCGACCAGGCCATGCGGGCCGCGAAGAGCGCGTGTCTCAATGCGGCCGAGGGGGCCGGGCGGGTCAGCCGGGCCGACAAGGCGAGGGCCTTCGCGATCGCGAGGGCCGAGGCCGGGGAAGCCGCGGCGGCGGTCGAGATCGCGATCGCAGCGGGCGACGCGGAGGCCGGGGCGCTCGAGGCGGTGCTCGTGCACGCGGATCACTTCGTCGCGATGATGACGCGATTGATTCGGTAGGCCGCTCTGGGCCGCGCGCGGGCGTCGCGCGCGGCCCAATTCGGTCAGCGAGGCAGTGCCCGAAGCATTCGCTTCAGCCGGACTGCCAGAGAGATAATCTCTTGCGCCACGTCCGTGCCCACGGCGCCGATCGCCTCGGCGAGGTCCACCGCGCCAATCAGCTCGTGCAGCGAATTGTTCGCGATGTCGAAGTGCCTCCGTCGTATCCCCGCCGCGTCACTCGGAAGCCCCTCGCAGAGCCCCAGAAACGCGCTCTTCGCCGCCCGTGTGGCTTGATCCCTCAGCTCGGCATCCCGCACTTGCCCTTCGTGCACCTTCCTCGCCAGCTCCTTCGCAACTTTGTACGCATCGAGTCTCTGAAACGGCAGCAGTTGATCGTTGTTCATGGTTGGGGTCCTCGCCCTGGAGGACCCCAACCATGAACAACGGACAAATCCCGCTCTCAGAAATGCGCCACGGCTGCGGCCGGAGTGACAGGCTTCCTGCCTGGCACGAGGACCGCGAAGTGGGTTGGACGTCGAAGGTCGGGGTCGACGGTCGAGGTCGATGGTCGCGGTCGCGGTCGAGGTCGCGGTCGAGGTCGCGGTCGCGGTCGCGGTCGCGGTCGCGGTCGCGGTCGTGGTCGTGGTCGCGGTCGCGGTCGTGGTCGAGGTCGTGGTCGATGGTCGGGGGTGGAGACGCATGCGTGGCACGTCCCGCCCGCCACCACGCTTCCCAGGGCGAGAAAGAATTCCCAGCGGCTCTTTTAGTTAGGGCCGAGGCGGCCGCACTGACGGGCGCGGCGCCTGCGATGCCGTCTGTGTCGTTGACGACGTGGGATGGGCCTCGGCCCTCGGCGGGTCCGGCGCGACGACCACGGTCGGTATCGGGGGAACCGCTTCGGGAGGGCGCTGCTGCCCCCAGCCCTCGTCGACCACCTCGACGCCGGCGTCGCCCGCCTTCTTCTCCTTCGTCGCAGGTGCCGCCGGCTTCGGCGACACGAGATTGATGGGCTCGTCGTGACGCTCCCACAGCTTGAGCGGATCGAACGCGTGCCGGAGTGCGGGAGGCAGATGTTCGAGCTTGTTCTCGAGCTCGCTCTTCGACAGGAACACCTCGTCGCGATGATTGTCCCCGAGGAGCCGCTTGAGCACGAGCTCACCGGGCACGAGCGATCGCTTCGCAATCTCCTGCACCGTGGGAGCGACGTTCGCGATGAGCCGCTCGACGAGCACACGCGGAGTCTCGAGCATCCCGACCGTCGTACGGTCGAGGGTCGCACTCTTCAGCGCCTTCTTGTGCTCGGCAAGCTCATTCACCATCGTGACGAGGCTGTCGTGCAGCGATCGCAGCTTCGCCAGGTCGTCACCGACCACGTCGTACGGTGAGTCCGGTGCCGCGCCGCCCTCGACCACACGCACGAGCTGCGCGTTCGCCGCGGCGGGCTTGAAGAGGATGTCGAAGCCCCCGCCGGTGTCGTCCGGCGCCGCACGCAGTCGGAGCGTCGTCCCGTCCGGATCGACGATCAGCTCGGTGAGATGAAGTCGATCGAAGCGCTGGGGGCGGATCCGCACCTCCTTGTGGAGCCATCCGCCCTCTTCGGGCGCCTCTACCTCGAGACGTTCGATCACCCGATCGATCCGCAGGACGTGGGCGAAAGGATGCGCCGGCGGGATCTCGAGCGCCACCACCCACTCGAGTCCGTACGGCGTTTGTGCGCGCAGCTGTGCGGCGTACTGCCCGCCCTCGATGGCGATTCGCATCACCGCGACGGAGTCGGGCAGCGTGTGGCGCATGAGCAGCACCTCGAGTGCCTTCACGGCGGAGTCGTGCTCGCCGGCCATCGCCTGCGATGCGCGCGCCTTCTCGGCGGATACCGCCGCGCGCGCGCCATCGGCCTCGAGGCGTATGAGAATCCTTCGCTCCCTGCCGGATTCGCGCGGAGCAACGAGCGGCGAGCGAGTCCTGGTCTCCCACGACGGCGCCATCGAGGGCGCGTGCCACGTCCGTGGCCAACGTCTCGGCCCACTCGATCTCCCTCTCGGTGACTTCGGAGAGCTTCGCCACGCGCTGGGCGGCGTCGGCGAGGCGCGCATCGGAGAGCAGCACTTGCACCGCGAAATCGAACGCGTCACGGAGAAATGCGACGAAGTCCGTCTTCAGCGGCGAGGGTGTCGAATCGCCGTAGAGGTAGCTGGTCGGTGTCCCCATAGAGGCATGATAACCCTATCCACGCGGAGAGCGTTCACCTGGCGTCCAGTCGCAGGAACACACTGAAACGTCCCGACCTCCGGATGCATCGTACCTTGTCACCATGAGCAAGATCGGGGTCATCGGTTCGGGGCAGGTAGGGGAAGCCCTCGCAAATGGGTTCGCCAAGCACGGGCACGAGGTGATGCGCGGGTCGCGCGATCCTTCGAAGCTTGCCGACTGGAAGAAGGGCGCGGACGGAAAGGCCAAGACCGGGACGGTCGAGGAGACCGCCCGGTTCGGCGACGTGGTCGTCCTCGCCGTGAAGGGGACGGCCGCCGAGGAGGCAGTCTCCCTTTGCGCCGGCGCGCTCGACGGCAAGGTGGTGATCGACACCACGAACCCGATCGCGGAGAGACCGCCCACGAACGGGGTCATCGCGTTTTTCACCGGACCCAACGATTCGCTCCTCGAGCGGCTTCAGAAACTGGCCCCCCGAGCGCGGTTCGTGAAGGCGTTTTCGTCAGTCGGTGCGGCATTGATGGTCAACCCGAAGCTCCCGGCCAAGCCGACCATGTTCATCTGCGGAAACGACGGCGCCGCCAAGGAAACGACGCGCGCGATCCTCGACACCTTCGGCTGGGAGACCGAGGACGCCGGGGCCGCGGAGGCAGCACGCGCGATCGAGCCGCTCTGCATCCTGTGGTGCATCCCAGGGTTCTTGCGCAACGACTGGGCTCACGCATTCAAGGTGCTGCGCTAGAGAAAAACGGCGAGCGTTACCGTCGCGACGAACTGGATGCGCGCGGCGCGCCCGGAGGTCGACGGCGATGGGGCGAAAATCCAAGGGAGAAGCAGGAACGTGTGCCAGGCCTGCACCTGCCGTGTCAGGATGAGCACGACCGCCATCCAGACCAGGAGCGTGAGATCGAGCCAGGCCCCCGTGCGGCGGAAGACAGCCGCGGCCACACCCAGCGCAACGACGAAGGCGACCATCGGGAGCGCCTTGACGTGCCCCGGATGAATTGGGTTCTCGAGAGGTAGGGCGCCCAGGGAGGGCATCACGAGCATCAGCGAGTAGAGCGCGGCGCCCCCGAGCAAGACCCCCGCGGCGAGAGCAATCCATGCTCGCGCTCCCCACGTCGCCCATGCTCGCGCCCGGATCGCGCCGATCGCCGCGACGAGCAGCCACGGCACGTAGAGGAGAGCCCGGAAGTGAATGAAGATCGCCGTCATGAAGGAGACGATGACCGCGACCCACCGGCGCTCCGCCACGTAGCGCCCACACAGGAGAAGGGGCACCACCGCGGCGGTGTCGTAGAAGCCGCGAAGCGTCCAGAAGTCGACATAGAGATACGCCACGATTGCCGCCGCCGTGTAGAGGGCGGCGCCGTCCCGAGGGCGCGATTGCCATACGAGGAAGAACGCGATGTGAGCAATGGCGAGAAACAGCAGAATGAGGACGTGCGTCGCCGCTGCGAAGGAAAGAGGCGTGAAGTTATAGAGAATCGCGACGGGTGCGACGAGCAGCATGTCGCCGGGCGGATAGGGACGCGGGACTTTCGTCCAGCCGACGACGAGGGGCTTGTCCACCGGCCAGCCAGGAACCGCCAGCAATCCCCCTTGTGAGCGCACGTCCTCGGGCACCGCGGGCTCTCGTGTCGCGTCCAGCGGGGCGAACATCTGCGAGATCGGCGTTCGCCACAACGCGGTGCCGACGCGCGGGAACAGGCGCGCGGCATTCATGTGGGAGAAGTGATCGCTGAAGCCGAACGCCGGGCCGTACGGGGTCTGGCGGAGGCTCACCAGTGCGGAGAGCGTGAAGAGAATCGCCAGCCAGCGGCCCGGGGCCACCGCCCGCATCCTAGCAGCTTCGGGCAATTCCAGGCCGCTACCATCGCGGGTGCACGTGCGCGCGGAGGAGGCGATCGTAGACGTCACGGACGCGCTTCATCTCGACCGGAGCGAGCGGCAAGAGGGACGACGCGGCGGCGTTGTCTCGCGCCTGCGCGGGAGTCTTGGCGCCCGGAATGGCGCAGGTGACCTCCGGAAACATCAGGATCCACCGCAACGCGACCTGCGCCATCGTCACGCTTCCCCCGACGAGGCCACGCAGCTCGTCGACCGCGCGCAACCCCTGCTCGAGAACGACCCCCGAGAACGTCTCGCCCACGTCGAATGCCTCGCCGTGGCGGTTGAAGTTGCGGTGATCGTCCGCGGCGAACGTCGTCCGCGCCGTGAGCTTGCCCGTCAGAAGACCCGAGGCGAGGGGCACCCGGGCGATGACGCCCACCTTGGCTCGAGCGGCCTCGGCGAAGAACGTCTCGGCGGGCCGGGGCCGGAACATGTTGAAGATGATCTGCACGCTCTGGACGTTCTCGTGCGCGATCGCGGCCCTCGCCTCGTCGATCGTCTCGACCGACACGCCGTAGAAGCGGATCTTCCCCTCCAGCACGAGCTCGTCGAGCGCCCCGAAGACCTCCGGCCGCCGGTAGACCTCGGGGGGCGGACAGTGCAGCTGCAATAGATCGATCGCCGAGACCTCGAGGTTACGCAGGCTCCGCTCGACGAAGCTCCTGAGGTTCACGAGGTTGTAGCCATCCGCCGTGTGCGGCTGGAGCCGCCGGCCGGCCTTCGTCGCGACATAGAGCGTCTCTCGGCGTTCCTTGCGAAGGCGTGCCACGAGGCGCTCGCTCCGGCCGTCGCCGTAGACATCGGCCGTGTCGATGAAGTTCATGCCGGCGTCGACCGCGGCATGGAGGGCGCACAGCGACTCGTCGTCGTGGACGTCGCCCCAGGTGCCTCCGATGGCCCAGGCCCCGAAGGATACCTCCGAGACGGCGAAGCCCGTTCGCCCCAGCTGGCGCTTGTTCATGACCGTTGGTGCCCCGCGGGGGCGGCGACGGCTCGTGCTTCGACGTTTCGGGTGAGCCGTCGGCCCCGTTCCGCGCGACAAGCACATCGTGCTTGGCGCCAGGCTGCCCCTCGGACTCGTGCTTCTCTTGGCGGCGGAGATAGCCGCCTGCGGCTCGTCAGGCTCGTCCGGCTCTTCGAGCGGAGGCTCACTCGTGGAGAGTGGCGCGGGCTCGGATGCAAGCCCGGTCGATGACGGCCCTGCGGAGCTCGCACAGACCGATTCGGCGGGGGTCGCACCTCCCGAGGCGTCGGCGGAAGCCGCCGCGGGCGCGGACACTCCGGCGGTCGAGATGCGGGTGGCCGGTCTGCTCGGCCAGATGACGCTCAGCGAGAAGATCGGCCAGATGGTGATGGTCGACTACGCAGGCCTTGCGTCGCCGGACGACGTCACCGCGTACTTCATCGGGGCCCTCTTGCCGAGCGCCGACGAGGCACCCAGCACGAACGCTCCCCAGGACTGGCTCGACCTCGCCAATCAGTTTCTTCCGAAAGCGCTCGCGACGCGGCTCGGGATCCCGCTCATTCTCGGGATCGACGCCGTCCACGGAGACGCGAAGGTGGCGGGGGCGACCGTATTCCCCCACGGTATCGCTCTCGGGTGCACGGGCGACGCGGCGCTCGTGACACAGGTCGAGCAGGCCACGGCCGCCGAGGTGCTCGCGATGGGCTTCTCGATGAGCTTCAGCCCCGACTCCGACGTGGGCCAGGACGAGCGCTGGGGTCGTACGTACGAGAGCTTCGGCGAGGACCCCACGCTCGTCTCCCGGATGGTCAGCGCCGCGGTGACTGGTTATCAGGGCACTCTGCTGGGGGGGACGGGGTCCCTGATGGCCTGTCCAAAGCACTGCCTCGGCGCGGGCGGTACCTCCTGGGGCACGGGGGTCATGGGCGGCATCGACCAGGGGGACGCGGAGATCACGGAGGCCGAGATGCGCGCCGTGCACCTGCCCCCGTTCCAGGCGGCGGTGAACGCCGGCGCGATGGCGATCATGGTTTCGTACAGCTCGTGGAACGGCACCAAGATGTCGGCGAGCACGGAGTGGCTCACCGACGTGATCAAGGGCGAGCTCGGGTACAGCGGATTTCTTCTGTCCGACTACAACGCCATCGGCCAGCTCGACGGCGACAGTCAGGAGCAGGCTGCGACGGCGATCAACGCCGGCCTCGACATGATCATGATGTCCGACGGCTATACGGGGTTCATCAGCGACGTGAGCACGCTCGTCGCGAACGGAACCATTCCCATGTCACGCATCGACGACGCCGTCACGCGCATCCTCCGCGCGAAGGTCATCGCCGGCCTCTTCGACGCGCCCGCCCCCGACGGTGGGTCGCTCGCCACCGTGGGCAGTCCGGCCCATCGTCAGCTCGCGCGGCAGGCTGTACGCGAGTCGCTCGTCCTCTTGCAAAACGACAACAACCTCTTGCCCCTCCCGAAGTCGGCGCACGTCGCTTTGGCGGGGCCTGGCGCCAACGACGTCGGCGTGCAGTCGGGCGGATGGACGCTCGGGTGGCAGGGCGTCACGGAGACGAACGCTACTCCCATCGGCGGCACGACGATCTTCGAGGGAATGCAGGCCACGGCGAGCGCACCGAGCCTGGTGACCTATTCGTGGAACGGGAGCTCCGTCCCTGCGGGCACGTCGGTCGGCGTGGTCGTTCTCTACGAGAACCCGTACGCCGAGTACGAGGGGGACACCGACGACCCCAACTTCAGCAACACGTCCACGGCGCAAGACCCTTCGGGCCACATCATCTACGACGGCCTCGCCGCGGGCATCGTGTCGAACATGGTGGGCGCGAAGATTCCGCTCGTGCTCGTGCTGGTGACGGGACGTCCGGTGCGGATCGAGTCGTACCTTCCCCAGTTCCAGGCCGTCGTGGCCGCGTGGCTGCCCGGATCCGAGGGCGAGGGTGTGGCCGACGTGCTCTATGGCGACGCGAACTTCGTCGGGACGCTGACCAAGTCCTGGCCGCGCGACGCGACTGTCCTGCCTATTTCATCGCTGCAAACCGGCGCCGATCCGCTCTTCCCGTACGGCTTCGGGCTCCGCTATCCGCAATAGCCGCGAGGGTCGTCGCGCTATTCTCAATATTGCGGCACGAGGGGATTGCCCGCCAGCTTGACCACTTTGTCGAAGAGCGCGGGCGTGAAGACCGTACCGCGGAGCTCCTGGCCCACCTTGAGGAAGACGTCTCTCCATTCGGTCCGGTCGACGTCGGTGGGCGCATACGTGACCTTGGTCGCCTTCATCCGCGCGAACGCCTGAGCGTCCATGTTGCGGACCATCTTGTTGAGCCGCTCGGTCGATTCCCGCCCGCGATTGGCGAAGATGTCCCTTATCTTCTGCGGAAGGGACTGCATTCGCGCCGATGACGCGATGACGGCCCCGACGCCGAACCCAAGCGTCTCGGTGCTCATGTGCGTGATGCGCGAGGCCCATTGCAGCTGCTCGGCCGCGAGCGGGGGCACCACGAGAACGCTGATGGATCCGTTCTGAAGACCTGGCAGGATCTCGGCAACGCCGGCGCTGTGAGGTGTGATTCCGCCTATGGCCGAGTAGATCCGGGGGCTGATGGGGTCGCCGGCGAGCTGCACGAGCCCTTTGCCACGCAGGTCGATCGGATGGTGCACTTCGAAGCCGACGGTCATCGTCTTCGCGGCGCCGAGATCTCCCCAGCCCAGAATGCTGAACCCTTTGCTCGCGAACTCGCGGTCGAGGTCGTCTTTGACCGCCTCGCGGACCGTGTCGAGTTTCTCCCAGCTCGTGAAGAGACCCGGCAGTTCGAAGAGCAGGACGTCCATGACGCCGGTCTGGGCGAGGCCAAGCGCCGTCACGGCCGCAGCGTCGAGCTGGCCGATTCGTAGCTTCTGCACCATCAGCGCTTCGTCGCCGGCCTGGCCGTTCCACTGGAAATCGAGCTTCAGCTCGCCGCCCGTGTCGCTCTCGATGTCCGCCGCGAGCCTCTTGAACTCTTTGGCCCACGGCGAATCACCCGGTGCGAGCGTGCCAATCTTGACGACGGTGACGGCGCTCGCCTCCCTCGGGGCGAAGAGCGCGAGGGCGAGGATCGCGACGACAACGGAAGGCCTCATGTGAGGCCGTGATGCTACCAGACCGATGCGCACGGAGCTCGCGTCGGCCGCCAAGGTCCGAAGCCATGTGGTAAGAGACTGTCGCTCAGCGGGCCGCCCAAGGGTTCGAGAGTTCAGGAGACTTGGCATGCGTGGTGCGGTCGGTTCGCCAGCGTGTTCGTGCATGGCCTTACTTCTCGCCTGCACGCTTTCGCCTTCCACCGTGGCGGCGGCCGAGCCCACCAAGGAGAACGCCGCGTCGACGGCCTCGCCCGAGATTCCGGCCGCGCGCCCCATCACCCTGGATGACGCGCTCGCCTACGCGCGTGCGCATCAGCCCGCTATCCAGGCGGCCCTTGCGCGCATACAGACCGAAGAAGCCAACGCCAAAATACCTAGGGCCGAGTGGCAGCCGACCGTCGGCGCCACAGCCCAGATATTCGGCGCCACCGCCAACAACACCACGGCGATGTACCTCGTCCCCGACGACGTGGCCCTTCCTCGTATCGGTGGCTCCGTCGCCGTGTCGGCTGCTCAAGCCACGTGGAACCCTCATGCGTCGACGATTGTGGGAGCGAGCGTCTTTCAGGAGGTGTTCGATTTCGGAAGGATCGCCGCGTCCACCGCCGCGGCGGACGCAAAGGTGGAAGTCAGAAGGCATGGGTCTGACGCCGAGCGCCTCGACGTCGAACTCGGCGTCGAAGAAGCGTACTTTGCAGTTTTTGCCGCAAAAGGAGTTCTGAGCGCGTCCGAAGAAGCGTATCAACGCACCAAGACGCATCGTGATCTGGCCAAGGCAGGAGTTGAATCGGGACTTCGCTCGCCCATCGAGCTCACGCGCGCCGAGGCCGACTTGAGCCGCTACGACATCGGTCGGATCCGGGCGCACGGCGCGGTGCTCGTCGCACAGTCGGTCCTCGCGGCGTCGATGGGGGCACCCGAGCTTTCTCTCGATGTGAGCGGAGCCCCACCGTCTCCCGCAGCGCTCCCATCCCTCGCCGGGTCGATCGAAGCGGCCGCCGCCCGTGACCCCATCCTCCTCGCCGCGCTGGCGCGCCTGAAGGCGCAGGAGAGGACCACTGCCGCCATCGGCGCCAGGCTGCGGCCGAACCTGTTCGCGACGGGCACGCTCTCCGGCCGCGCGGGAGGTGCGGCCCCGTCAGGCGACGCACCGGTGCCGGCGGGCAACGGCTTCGTGCCCGATGTGCCGAACTGGGACGTCGGTCTCGTCCTGAGCTGGAGCCTCTTCGACGGCGTGACCTTGGCCGAGCGCGACGCCTCGCGGGCCGCGGAGGCCGTCCGAAAGGACGAGGTAGCCGTCTACAGAGAGCAAGAGGTGGCCGCGATCGAAAAGGCGTTCGTACAGGTGGGGGTGGCGAACGCCGCTCTCCCTGCCCTGAGATCGGCAGTGACTGGAGCGACCGCGAACTACGCGCAGGCCGACGCTCGCTTCCGGGCAGGGCTCGGCAACGCCGTCGAGCTCGCGGACGCCGAGGCCCTGCTAACGGATGCGAACGTACAACTCGCGCTCGGCCTGTTCGAGGCCGCGCGCGCCCGAGCGGTCTTCGGGCGCACGATCGCAGAGGGGCTCTAACCCGTGGACGAGAACAAGCGGGACGAGGCGCTGCCGCCCGAGGTGAAAGCACGCGGACGCGGCGTCCCGGCCATCGTTGCCGCGGGAGTCGTCGGAATCCTCCTCTTGGGCAGCGTGCTCGTCTGGCATGCCGAAGCGAAGACCAACAAGGTCGCCCTGGCTTCCAGCCCAAAACCGGTCACCGTCCTCGCGGCGAAGGCCATGCCCTATCGTCCGGTGCACACGTACGTGGGAACGCTCCGCCCGTGGATCGAGGCGAAGGTCGGGCCGCAGTTCATCTCGGCGTACGTCGAGACGGTGCTCGTGCGCCCGGGCGCGGTCGTAAAGAAAGGCCAGGTCCTCGCGACCCTCGACTGCCGGCATGCGACCGCGCAGACGGCGGCGATCTCTTCGCAGGCGAAAGCGATCGCCGACCGCCAGCAGGCGATCTCGCACGAGGCGGCGCGGACGCAGACGCTCCTCGAAGGTGGATTCGTCTCCCCCAACGACTCCGAGCAGATCACCGCCAAGGGTGCCGCCGAGGCCAACGAGCTTGCCGCGCAGGAGGCCGACCTGTCCAAGAGCACCCTGGAGGTGAACGACTGCATCTTGCGAGCGCCGTTCGACGGAGAGGTCTCCCTCCGGCTCGTCGACCCCGGCTCGTTCGTCCGACCGAGCACGGAGATGGTCGGCCTCGTCGATCGGAACACCGTCCGCATGACCGCCGACGCCCCCGAGAGCGACTTCGAAAGCATTCCTCCCGGCACGAAGGTCACGGTGCACGTCGTCTCGACCGACGTCGACATCGCCGCGAGCATCACCCGCCGCGCTCCGGACGCCGACCCGGGCACGCGGACCGTCCACTTCGAGATCGATCTCGACGACTCCGATCGACGCATTCCTGTCGACACCACGGGCGAGGTTCACGTGCCCGTAGGCGAGCCGGTCCCCGCGACGTCGGTCCCCTTGTCGGCCGTGACCGTGAACGACAAGAAGGCCACGCTTTATACCGTCGACGGCGACGTTGCCCACAACCGGACGCTCGTCGAAATCGGCGAGGTCGGCGCAGATATCTTTTTTCGTCGGGGCCTCCTCGAACCAGGGAGCCTCGTGGTCGTCGAGGGTCGGGCGCTCTTGAAGGACGGAGACCTCGTCGTCTCGAAGCTCGCCAGGGCCGAGCCCACGGGCTCGGCAGGCAGCGCCAGGCAGAAGACAAGGGCCACGGAGGAGAGCCCATGACCGGGCTCGCGCTTCGAAACCCGATCGCGATCCTGATGATCTGCATCGGGCTCATCGTCTTCGCCGGCGTCGTCACGCCGCGGATGAGCGTCGACACGTTCCCCGAGCTGACGCCGCCCGTGCTCGTCATCGGGACGCTTCGCCCGGGCCTCGGGCCGAAGGACGTCGAGAAGACAATCTCGTGGCGCCTCGAGAAGTACGTGAGCGCGACGCCGGGCGTCGACCACGTCGAGAGCGTCTCGCGCAACAGCTTCACCATCATCTACGTCTGGCTCAAGTGGGGAACCGACCTCAACGCGGCGCAGACGCTCGTGCAGTCGCAGGTCGGCTTCGCGATGGCGGCCGTGCCGAAGTCGCTCGGCGTCCTGCCGCCGTTCGTCCTGCAGTACGACCCGTCGAACGCGCCGGTGGTGCAGGTCGTCGTGACGGGCGAGGGCTACACCGGCCCGCAGCTCTACGACTACGCGTTCAACTACATCGAGCCGCTGCTCGAAGGCATCTCCGGCGTGGCGAGCGCGGCGCCCGACGGCGGGCGGATGCGGCAGATCAACGTCGATCGTCGACCCCGTCAAGGCGCAGGCGCCGACGAGTCACCGCGGAGGACGTGGCGAGCGCCGTCGCCCGCTCGAACGCGCTCCTGCCGTCGGGCGAGTTCATCTCGCCGAACTTCGACGCGAACGTCTACACGAACGCCGTCCCCAAGCGGGTCGAAGACGATCGGCGACGCGCCCGTCAAGGTGACGCAGGACAAGGCCGGTCCTCATCCGGGACGTCGCGCGCGTCGAGGACGGCGGCACGCCCGCGAACCCAGTCGGTCTCGGTGAACGGGCAAGGAGGCCGTCTACCTGAACGTGCTCCGCATCCCCGGCGGCAACACGCTCGAGATCGTCGACGCCGTCAAGAAGGTCGTCGCCAAGCTGCCCGGACCTGCCGCCCGGCATGAAGGTGAAGGCTGTCTTCGATCAGTCGACGTTCGTGCAGACCACCTACCAGCGGGCTCAAGACGCGAGATCGTCCAGGCGCTCGTCCTCATCGGCATCGTCATCCTGCTCTTCCTCCAGAGCATCCGCGGCACGCTCATCGTCTCGGTCGCCATCCCGCTCTCGTTCGCGATCACGCTCATCGTCCTCTACGCGACGGGTCAGACGCTGAACGCCTTCACGCTCGGCGGGCTGACGCTCGCCATGGGGCGGCTCGTCGACGACGCGGTCGTCGTGCTCGAGTCGATCCACCGGCACCAGCGGATGGGGCCTGAGCGCGCGGCAAGCGGCGCTCGAGGGGACCAACGCCGTCGCGCTGCCCGTGCTCGCGTCGACGCTGACGACGATGGCCGTGCTCCTGCCCGTGCTGCTCCTCGCGGGCCTCGCGAAGAAGCTCTTCGCGCCGCTCGCGCTCACGGTCGCGGTGGCGATGATCGCGTCGTACTTCGTCAGCATGGCGGTCACGCCCGTGGCGTGCCGCTACTTCCTCGGCCACGCCGAGCACGGGCGGCGTCTGGCAAGACGGTCGAGGCGTTCATCGACGGCGTCGCCGAGCGGCTACTGCGCGCGTCCTGCGCGCACGTGCTCCCGTTCCGCTGGACGATCGTCGCCGCAGCCGTTCGCTCTCGTGGTCGGCGAGCGGCTGGGCCGCCAGCGCGGCTGCCGAGCACGTTCTTCCCCGAGATCGACGAGTCGATGGACAGATCTACGTGCGCTTCGCGCCGGGCATCTCGCTCGAGGACGCGACGCGCGCAGATCGAGCGCGATGGGCGAGGCGCTCTCGCAGACGAGCTGCCCCGAGGGCACGGTCGAGATGGTCATCGCGAACGTCGGGACGCCCGCAGAACGCGCGCGGCCGCGCTCGTCAGCCCGAACGTCGGCGCCGAACACGGGGTACCTGCGGCTCGCGTTCACCGATCCCGAGAAGCGCAAGCTCTCGCAGGCAGAGCTCGCGCGCGAAGGCGCGCGAGCATCCTGACGCGCGAGTTCCCGGGCGTCGAGGTGCTCGCAGTACCCCGGCGGGCTCGTCGCGAGCGTCTTCGCCAACGGCTACACGGCGCCGCTCGTCGTCGAGGTCCGCGGCGACAACCTCGCAGCAGCTCGACGAATCAGGCAAGCGCGATCGCCGACGTCGCGCGGACGATTGCCGGGCGTGCGCGACGTCCGGGTCTCGCTGCAGATCGACTACCCGGAGATCCACGTCGACACCGACCGCGAGAAGGCGGGCTTCGTCGGCGTCGACGCCGCGCGAGCGCGGCGCAGACGACGCTCGACGGCGACGCTCGGCAACATCAACACGCCCGGCGTCTGGATCGACCCGCACAACGGCCAGTCGTACTACGTCGTCACCTACTACGACGGCGCAGCGTCACCGACACGCAGGCGCTCGGAGAGCTGCCGGTGCGCGTCGAGCCGCGACGGGCAGGCCCGTCCTGCTCGGGCGCGTACGGCGACATCCGTGCGCGAGACTCGGGCCGATCGCCGTCGAGCGCAACCACCTGGAGCGCGCCGCGCACGTGCTCATGCAGACCGAGGGGCGCGACATCGGCAGCGTGGCGAAGGACCTCGACGAGGCACTGGCGACGGACCCGGCGACGCGCGACGTCGAGATACGACTTCGTCGGCCAGATCGAGCTGATGCGGACGACGTTCTCCGGGCTCGGCCTCGCGCTCGGGCTCGCGGTGATGGTCGTCTTCATGATCATGGCGTCGCAGTTCAAGTCGCTGCGCCTGCCGTTCGTCATGCTCTTCACGATCCCGGTCTCGCTCGTCGGGATCGTCCTCGCGCTGATGGCGGCGGGCAAGGGCTTCTCGATCACGGCGCTCATGGGCATCCTGATGGTCATCGGCATCGCGGTGTCGAACGGCATCCTGCTCGTCGACGACGCGAACACGCGACTGCGGGAGGGCAAGGAGAAAGCCGTCGCCATCGTCGAGGCGGCGCGCTCGCGGTTCGTGCCCATCGTGATGACGAGCCTCGCGACGGTCATCGGGCTCATCCCGACGGCGATGGGCCTCGAGCAGCGGCTCGGAGGCGAACCAGCCGCTCGCGCTCGCCGTCGTCGGGGGGCTCACGTCGTCGACGTTCCTCTCGCTCTTCCTCGTGCCGGTGATGTTCGTTCTGTTTGCGAAGGCGCATCCCGACAGGGACGAGGAGGAAGACGAGAGCGGCCATCGGGGGGCAGGCGCACTGGCCCCCGCCGAGTGAAGCCGCCCTATTTGCCGAACCTCGCCACCGCCATCTTGCGGATCTCCTTCTTCTGGATCTTCCCGATGGTCGTCTTCGGCAGCGCGCTCACGAATTCGACGAACTTCGGCGTCTTGTACTTCGCCAGGTTCGACTGGCAGTGTTCGATGATCTCCGCCGACGTCATCTCCACTCCCGATCTCGGCACAATATAGGCGCAGACCTCCTCGCCCATCATCGTGTCCGGGAGGCCTACGACCGCAGCTTCCTGGACCCCAGGATGCCTGTAGATGACCTCCTCGACGTCTTTCGGATACACGTTCAGACCGCCCCTGATGACGAGGTCTTTCTTCCTCTCGACGATGAAGAGGTAATTGTCGTCGTCGAGATACCCCATGTCTCCGGTGAAGAGCCAGCCGTTCCTGAACGCCTCGGCCGTTGCCTCCGGATTCTTGTAGTAGCCGGGGCTGATGTTCTCGCCCTTGACGATGACCTCGCCCACCGTGCCGCGGGCGACCTCCTTGCCGTCGTCGTCGACGATCTTGACCTCGACCCCCTCCGCCGGCACTCCGGTCGACCCGGGCTTGCGCGGCATGCCTTCGCGCTCGACGGCCACGCTGGGGCAGGACTCCGTGAGGCCGTATCCGACGTGCATCGTTCCGCCGAACTTCTTCTCGAATGCACGCAGCTGCTCCATGGGCATGGGCGCCGCCCCGACCAGCCACCGCACCACCGACGACGTGTCGTACTTGTCTGCGTTCGGATGCATCAGCATGTAAACGAACATGGTCGGCACGCCGGCCATGGCCTTTACCTTGTGGCGCTGGATGAGCTCGAGCGCCGTCTCCGGGTTGAACCAGCGCATGAGCACGCCCCGGCCGCCGGAGAGATAGCCGCCGACGAGAACCGACAGTCCGAAGGTGTGTGCGAGCGGAAGCACGATGAGACCCATCTGCCCGACCTCGCGCGTCGACGTGTTCCATCCGTTGAGGGCGTTGGCGTAAAGGTTGCCATGCGTCTGCATCACACCCTTCGGCTTGCCGGTCGTGCCGCTCGTGTAGAGAATCGTCGCGAGGTCGTCCTTGTCCCGCGCAACGAGACCCTGCATCGGCGGGTGCTTTGCGACCAGCTCGTCGAACGACAGGCATCCGGCCGGGAGCGTCTCGGCCCCCCCCGTCGCGATCACGTGAATCGGCCGGCCGATATCCCGCGTCGCCTGAGCGATCTTCTCATGAACGTCGGGCGACGTGACGATCGCCTTCGCGCCCGAGTCGTCGAGGATGTATCGCAGCTCGTGGGCTTCGAGGAGGAAGAGGACGGGGATCACGATGATGCCGGCGCGCCAGATCCCTTCGTACGCGACGAGCACCTCGGGGCCGTTCGGCATCATCACGACGACCTTGTCGTCGGGGACTAGGCCAAGTCCGGACAGCGCACTCGCGAGTCGGGCGGCCAGGTCGTGGAGCTCGCGGTTCGTGTAGGTCTTGTCCTCGAAGACAAGGCGCTCGTACTCGCCGAACTCGGCGAGGTTCTTCTCGGCCAGCGAGGCGAGATTCATGCGCCTTTTTGCCACGAATCGCGGAGCGCGTCACCTCCGCCCGAATGCCGCGGCGCGGCGCAGGCATGTATGCTCGGCACGGTGAGCGCCTCGTTCGTCCGTGACCTGCGCGCAGCCGCCGCCGCGGGCGTACCCATCGTCTGCGTCGTGTCCCACGAGGAGCGCAGGGTGCGGGCGCTCGTGGGCGAGGCTTTCCGCGGGACCCGCGTATTCGAATGGACGGCCACCCGCGGCTGGAGCGACGACGCCTCCGCCCGGGAACCTCTCGCGGCCGTCGAGCGCGCCGTGCGGGCCGGAGAGGCCGGCGTCGCACGGGTGATGCTCGACCTGCACCCGTGGCTGTCGGATGCGCGCGTCGTGCGCGCACTACGCGACGCCGCCGCGGCCAAGCGCGACGTCCCGCTCGTCCTCGTGATGCCGATGGCCGCCATGCCGCCCGAGCTCGACAGAGACTGCGTCATGCTTGCCCTGGCGCTACCGGACGCGAACGAGCTTGCGGCTGTGCTCGACGCGGAGATGCCCTCGTCCGGCGCTGCGAGAGACGCCCTCGTCCGGGCCGCGCAGGGTCTCACCCTCGACGAGGCCAGGCGCGCATTCCGCGTGGCGTACGGCACTGCGGACGCCGACGACGCCCTGCGGACCGTGATCGCCGAGAAGCGCGGCGCGCTTCGACGCAGCGCGTGTCTCGAGCTCGTCGATGGCGAGACGACCCTCGACGACGTGGGCGGACTCGACGTGCTCAAGGGCTGGCTGCGCGCGCGTGTGCTCGCATATGCCGGGGAGGCTCGCGAGTTCGGCCTGGCCGAGCCTCGGGGCATGCTCGTATGCGGCGTCCAGGGTTGCGGCAAGTCTCTCGTCAGCAAGGCAACGGCCCGCGTCCTCTCGCTGCCCCTCGTGCGCCTCGACTTCGCGGAGGTCTTCGCCGCGGCATCACCGGAGCACGCGATAAGCGAGGCAACGCGAGCGGTGGAGGCCGTCGCGCCGGCGGTCCTGTGGGTGGACGAGATTGAGAAGGGTCTCGGCGCCGAGCGGGGTGATGCTCGGCATGCACGTGTCTTCGGGGCGTTCCTCACGTGGCTTCAGGAGCGGCGCGCACCGGTATTCGTCGCGGCGACCGCGAACGAGGTCGATCGCTTGCCTCCCGAGCTCGCGCGCCGGGGTCGCTTCGACGAGGTGTTCTTCGTGGACCTGCCATCGCCCGCCGAACGAGCGCAGATCCTCGCGGTGCACCTCGGGCGCCGCGGACGCGACGCGACCGCGTACCCCGTCGTGGACCTCGTCCGCGAGCTCGATCACTGGTCGGGCGCGGAGATTGAGCAGATGGTCACGAGCGCGCTCTTCCGCGCCTTCGCGGCGAAGGAGACGCTCTCGGAAGCCCACCTGCGCGCGGCCGCCCGAGAGCTCGTACCCCTGGCCACGCTCTACGAAGAGAAGATCCAGGCGGTGCGCGAGTGGGGACAAACGCGCGCGCGCAGCGCCTCCGCGGATCGCAAGACCCTCGATCTGTTCGGGGACTGACGGACTCGGCGGCGGCCTAGCACTCGACGACGTTGACCGCGAGACCCCCGCGCGAGGTTTCCTTGTACTGCGTGAGCATGTCGGCCCCCGTCTGGCGCATGGTCGCGATGACCTTGTCGAGCGACACTTTGTGCTGGCCGTCGCCCGAGAGCGCGATGCGCGACGCGTTGATTGCCTTGACCGCACCCATCGCGTTTCGCTCGATGCACGGCACCTGGACCAGCCCGCCGACCGGATTGCAGGTGAGGCCCAGGTTGTGCTCCATGCCGATCTCCGCGGCGTTCTCGACCTGCTCGGGCGTCCCACCGAGCACCTCGGTGAGCCCCGCGGCGGCCATCGAGCACGCGACGCCGACCTCGCCCTGGCAGCCGACCTCCGCGCCCGAGATCGACGCGTTCATCTTGTAGAGCATGCCGACGGCCCCTGCGACGAGCAGGAACCGGACGACTCCGGCGTCGTCGGCACCCGGAACGAAGCGCACGTAGTAGTGGAGCACGGCAGGGATGACCCCGGCCGCGCCGTTCGTCGGCGCCGTCACGACGCGCCCTCCCGCGGCGTTCTCCTCGTTGACCGCCAGCGCCCACAGGTCCACCCAGTCGAGCACGACGAGCGGATCGCTCGCGCGCGCATCGTCCGCGAGCCTGCGCTGAAGCGCCGGGGCGCGACGGACCACATGAAGTCCGCCCGGGAGCGTCCCCTCGCGCTCGCATCCCCGGCGGACGCACGCCTGCATGCAGTGCCAGACCTCGAGCAGCCGCGCGTTGACCTCTTCCTCGGTGCTCCACGTCTGCTCGTTCTCGAGCACCAGGGCGCCGATCGACAGCCCCGTCGACGCGCAGCGAGCGAGTAGCTCGTCGCCCGTCGTGAAGGGGTGAGGGACACGCTCCTCGCGCGTGCGCATGGGAGGCGCGTGGGAGCTCGTCGACTCGCCTATGACGAAGCCGCCGCCGACGGAGTAATACGCCCGCTTCAAGATCTCCGCCCCCGACGAGTCGAAGGCCGTGAAGATCATCCCGTTCGGGTGCTTCGGGAGCGAGCGGAGGCGATGAAAGACCACGTCGGCGGCACCGAAAGGGATCGGGTGAAGCCCGAGGAGCGTCAACTTGCCGTCGGTGCGGATGCGATCGAGACGCGCGGGCACGGTGTCCGGTTCGAGCTTCTCCGCCTCCTCGCCTTCGAGGCCGAGCATGACCGCGACGTCGCTGCGGTGCCCTTTCCCCGTCTCCCCCAGCGATCCGAAGAGCTCCACGGTGACGCGATGGGTCGCGTCGAGCTTCTCCTCACGGTCGAGCGCCAGCACGAACCTCCGCGCCGCGCGCATCGGGCCCACGGTGTGGGAGCTGGAGGGCCCGATCCCAATGGTGAAAAAGTCGAGGGCGGAGAGGGGCACGAGACCAGCGTAGTTCCACTTCGCGATCCGCGTCACCCTGGGTCAGGACGGCCGGCAGCAATGCCCTGCAAAAGGGTGAGCCTTCGCACGCCAGCCCCGGCACTAACCACGGAGGCCAAGATGTCCGGAATCCGTCGTGTGAACCAGGCAACGGCCCCATCGGGGCGTTCGCGTCCTTTTCGGGCGATCGGCGCGATCCTCGCCGTAGGGCTCCCTATCGCCGCCTGCGCAGCCACCGGAAAGAGCAACCCATCAGGCTTCGACACCGGGAGCAGCGGCGGCGGAATCGGTGGCAGCAACGGCGGCGGGGCCAGCAGCGGTGGACCCATCGACCTCGGCACTCCGGACGGGTCGAGCGACGCCAAGGCGGCGCGCGCACAGCGGTGCGATGACGCCGGCAAGTGCACCTGTTTCAACATCGCCTCCATCGGCCTGCCCGGCGACACCGGCTTCCAGGGCACCGACAACACGAGCGCGTTCACCGACTACCTGAACATGGAGAGCAGCGCGTCGGTCGACATGTACCAGACCAAACCGACGCTGAACGCCGCTTTCCTCGACCAGTACGACGTCCTTATCATCCAGTGGCTCGTGGACGGCGAATCGGGCGGCACCGGAAATGGCTACTGGACCTTCGGCGCGGACGAGCTCACGGCCCTGAAGACGTGGGTCCAGGCAGGCGGCGGCATCATCACGCTCTCCGGGTACGACGCGTCCACCCAGGAGGTCGTTCCGCTCAACCAGCTCGTCCAGGCCATCACCGACATGTCCTACGGGACAGCCGACGTCCTCGGAACGGTATCGACCTCCAACTACTGCCTCGGCGAATCCGATCCCCTGGGCGGATGGGTAGAGACCACGCCGATCGGCAAGCACATCACCGAGGTCGGCGCGTTCCACGGCCGGCCCATCAACCCGGGGACGGCCACCGTGGACTGCACGGACGGGACCTACGTGTACGCCGCCCACGAAAGCGTCGGAATGGGCTACGTCTTCTCGTACACCGACGAGTGGGTGACGTACACGAGCCAGTGGTTCGGGATCGACGCGGGGGCGAGCTGCGTCAACATGTCGCCGGCCACGGTCTATCAGGTGCCCCAGTTCTGGTACAACGCGATCACCTACGCTTCCCAGGCGACGCAATGCCCGTTCATGCTCGCGGGGCCGATCATTCAGTAACGCGCGAGCTCTTACTGAGGCGGCGGAGGCGGGATCTGGAAGTTGTCCCACGCCGGCGTGTGATTGTGCTCGGTCTCGGGCTGGTTCCAGAGGTACAGCGCCGCGTAGGTCTGTGTCTTCCCACCCTGGGTCACGACGGCGGTCACGTAGAGCTGCGGCCCGTCTCCGCTGTACGGGTCTCGCGTGGAGCTGAAGACGAGCCAGTAGAACGTCCTGCCACCGCTCGCCGCGCCGACGCTCGGCGCCCACTTGGGCCAGCTGTTCGTGACGCCCGGGCTCATCTGGTTCGTGCACGCGGGCGGGTCGTTCGCCGTGAGCCGCGTCGGCCCCGCGGCGCTGCCTGCGCTGGGGATCACGTACACCTCGGCGAGTGAGTTATTGTACATGCTGCCGCTCGCCGCCTTGTCGAACGCGATGATCGCGTCGTCCGGTGACCACGTGGGGTAGTACTCGCGGGGCCCCTGATCGGCGGCTCCCTGCAGGGGCGTCGCCGTTCCGCCGGCCTTGTTGCCGTACGGCACGAGGTACACATCGGCTTCGCCGTCGGCGAGCCGACCGTCCTGGTTCGCGTTGGTCGAGACGTAGGCGATGGTGTTGCCGTCGTGACTCCAGCTCGGGGCACCGGCATAACGCGAATCGCCGTTTCTCGCGAGCGTACCCATGGCCGCTCCGGTCTGCGCTTCGGTGTCCACCCAGACGAGCTCGGCGTCCCCGTTGTCGACCGGGTCATGCACCGAGATCTCGATCCTGTCGCCCGTCGTCCAGTGCGCCACCGAGAACGTGTGAATCCCCATGTTGGTGGTCTCGATCGCAGCCCGACCTGCGGCGCCGAACCACGGCGGGACCGCCCCCACCATGCCTGCCTGGATGTTGGCAAAACCGTTCTGCCAGTTGTTCGTGCTCGACGAGAACGAGGCGAACTGGCCATCGGGCGTCGAGTTGTGGCAACCGATGCAGCCCGTCGCGTACTCCT
Organism: uncultured delta proteobacterium; assembly: GCA_963847465.1. Classification (GTDB taxonomy): domain Bacteria; phylum Myxococcota_A; class Polyangia; order Polyangiales; family Polyangiaceae; genus Palsa-1150. Next base: position 894,730 of record CAWKAF010000062.1, read on the forward strand.
GTACCTGACTCGGGACGAGCACCGGGGTGACTCCCTCGTCGCCGATCGCGAAGCCCTTGAGCGCCGTGACGCCCGTGGGCGTCCAGTACACGATCGTGCCCGGCGCTTCGACGGGCGCGATTCCGATCGCCCCGCCGGACCCGAGAGCCTCGCCCGTGAGCGCCGTTCCCCCGAGCACGCCGCCCCGGACGCCGACCGTCATCGGCACGTCGTCGGAGTCCACGCGCAGCGCATCCCACATGCCGACCGGCATGGTCCACTCTGTCGCCGCCGTGTAGACGACGAGATCGTTGGTCTGATTCGCGGCGTGCAAACGAAGCTCGAAGAGGTTCTCGCCGGCGGCCGGCACCCATCGGAACCGCGGACGCAGCCAGTTCTTCGGATAGAGGGAGCCCACCTCGGGCTCGATGAGGCACGGGCCACCGCTCTGCGCGCCTTGCGACGGACTTCCGAACAGCTGCGCGGCGTTCGAAGGAGCCGCAACTCCGCCGTCCGGCACATCGAGGACGGGCGATGACGGGAAGTCGCTGTGAACGAGGTTGCCGTCCGCCGCGCTCGCTTCCTCGATGCAGGACACGCAGAACGGTGCCGACGCGTCGACGGCGAACTTGGAGCCATCGCCACCTCCGCCGCACGCCACGAGCGCCAGCACGAAAGGTGCGGGGACCGCGCACGTCCACCCTCTCGGCGCGCTCGTCGACACGCATGCATCTTGGCGCCGTGCATGACCTCTGTAAAGCGGGCGGGCGGCCGCGCGCGGCCTCTCACGCGGCTCCGCTTGACGCATCGCTCGCGGCCCCGCGATGCTAGTGAGCAGTGAGCCGCCCCCACGAGACGTCGCCGCGCCCCGAGGCGCGCGTTGGACGGACGCTCAACGGCAAGTGGCACGTCGACCGACTGCTCGAGGTCGGCGGCATGGGGGCGGTCTACGTCGCCACGCACCGGAACGGACGGCAGGCGGCCATCAAGGTCCTGCTGCCGAAGTACGCAAGCGACCCGGAAGTGCGCCGACGCTTTCTGCGCGAGGGATACGTCGCCAACAAGATCGGGCATCCCGGCGCCGTCGCCATCCTCGACGACGACCTTTCCGAAGACGGCGAGCCGTATCTGGTGATGGAGCTTCTCGAGGGAGAGTCCCTTTCGGGGTGGCTTGCACGGGTCGGGGGCAGGCTGCCCGTGGCCGAGGTGCTCGCGATCGCGGGACAGGTGCTCGAGGTCCTCGTGGCCGCGCACGAGAACGGGATCGTTCACCGCGACATCAAGCCCGGGAACGTCTTCGTGACCAAAGGGGGTCACGCGAAGCTGCTCGACTTCGGACTGGCGCGCATCCGCGACGGGTCGATATCGCTCATTCCGACCGCGCAGGGAGTCGTCATGGGAACGGCCGGCTACATGGCGCCGGAGCAGGCGCGAGGAACACCCGACGCGATCGACGTCCGGACCGATCTGTTCGCGGTCGGCGCGGTGATGTACCGGGCGCTTTCCGGACGCCGCATCCACGAGAAACCGACTCCGCTCGACATGACGCTCGCGGCCATCAAGGAGCCCGTGATGCCGCTGGCCACCCTCGTGCCTCACGCGGCACCGGGGCTCTCGACCGCGGTCGACCGGGCACTGGCGTTCCGCAAGGAGGATCGCTGGCAGAGCGCTCGCGCCATGTTCGAGGGGCTACGCGCGGCGTACGACGAGGTCTGCGGCCGTCCGGGCGCCGTTCGCTCGATGCGCCCACCGGCGCCGAGCCTGGACGCCGTCGAGGTGGCAGTCACGTTCGACGAAGGAGGCGCCCCGAGCCTCGTCGTCGACGTCGCCTTCGGCGAAGAGCACGACGAGGCCATCGCCCGCGAGCGGCAGCGCACGCGCGAAGTGGCGGAGCGCCTGTCGGACACGTCGGTCACGATGGGGTCGGGGCCAGTTCGAGAGAGCTAGGGGCCGCGGGCTCACCCGGAGGCACCGAAGCGAGCCACGAATTCCCGGTGCAGCTCGAGGCCGGGCTCGGTGGCGAGCTCTTTCCCACGATAGCCCGTCCGGATTCGCAGGACGTCGATCCGCTTCTTCGTGACGACGAAATCCACGCGCCACGCTTTGAGCGCCAGCCGCATCCCGCTCGCGTGCTTGCGGATGCGCCGGTAGGGGTGGGGCTGGGGGCCGAGGGCGAGTATCGAACCGATGGAATCCTCGAGCTCCACGCCCCGGGAGCGCAGCCACGCGAGCTCCGAGGACGCCTCGTCGCCGAACCGCACATCCCATGCTCTGGCGGGGTCGCGCCCTTCGAGCCAGCCCGCCCGTGCCTCCGGACGAGAGTCGGCATAGGCAACGTACGGCTTTAGGTCGAGCACAGGCGTCCCCTCGAGCAGGTCGAGCCCTCGTACGTGGACGACGAGGTCATCGACGCGATCGATCGCCACTGCGCTCAACCCGATCGGATTGGGGCGGTGCGGGGACCGCGTCGCGAAGACGCCCTGCTTGACGTCGCTGCGCGGCGGCAAGACCTTTGCCTTCCAGCCCCGCCCTTGTTCCACGTTCCGGTGGAAGACGAAGAGCACCCACGCGTACTCCCACGCGCCCAGTCCTTCGAGCGCGTGCTCGTATCCCTTCCCTGCGAATAGCTCAATGCGGCCGACGACGTCCCGAAGAACGGAGGCCTGGCGCGGCGCAGCGGCCCGCTCGTCGAACGGAGATCGCACGATGCCGATGGGCTCGAAGAGGTAGGGAGGGGGCATGTCTCGGGGAACCAAGCTAACGCGACCTCGACCGCGCCTGCCTTCCGCACTAAGTGTTCTGCTCCCTTGACGCCCTCGCAACTCCCGCTCCTTCTCGAGATCGGCACCGAGGAGCTTCCCTCGTCGTTCGTCGACGCAGCCCTCGCCGCTCTGCCGAAGATCGTCGCCGACGAGCTCGCGAAGGGCCGCCTCGCGCACGGCGCGGTGCAAGCGCTCGGAACGCCAAGGCGCCTCGCTGTCATCGTCCGCGACGTCCACACGAGGCAGCTCGACCTCGACGAAGAGGTCACCGGCCCCCCGGAGACCGCCGCCTTCAAGGACGGCAGCCCAACGAGAGCTGCCGAGGCCTTCGCGCAGAAGCTGGGGCTGGGCGTCGGGGCCCTCTCCATCGTCGAGAAGCCGGCAGGACCGAGGCAGAAGCCCGGGCGTTACGTGGTCGGACGCCGCGTCGAGCAAGGGCGGCCGGCTATGGAGCTTCTCGGCGTCATCCTCCCTCTGGTCTGCGCCGCCATCCCGTTCCGCAAGTCGATGCGCTGGGCGGATCTGCGAGGCAACTTTCGGCCGGCCGATCCAGTGGCTCGTCGCGCTTCTGGGCGGAGAGGTGGTGAGCGCGACGTTCGCCGGAGTCCAGGCCGGCCGCCGCTCGCGCGGGCACCGGTTCCTCGCGCCCGCGGAGTTCGACGTAAAGAGCGCCGAGGCCTACGTCGAGCAGCTACGCGAACGTCACGTTCTCGTCGACCGGGACGAACGTCGTCGCACGATGGTCGATCGAGTCGCGGAGGCGGCGCAGGCGGCCCACGGTTCGTACGACCATGAGCCGATGCTCGTCGACGAGAACGCATCGCTCGTCGAAGAGCCCTACGTCGTGACCGGTTCTTTCGACCGTGCGTTTCTCGAGCTGCCGGCCGCGGTCATCCGTGCCGTCGCGCGCGGGCACCAGAAGCTACTTCTGCGTACAGAAGAGCGATGACGAGCTCTTGCCGCATTACCTGGCGGTCGTGAACACCGCCAACCGCCCCGACCTCATCACCAAGGGGACCGATCGCGTGATGCGCGCACGTCTGGCCGACGCCCGTTTCTTCTGGGGCGAGGACCAGAAGTCCCCGCTCGACGGTGCGCCTACGACAAGCTCGGCGGCATCGTCTTCCACCACCGCCTCGGCACCGTGCGCGAGAAGGTGGACCGCATCGTGCAGCCTCGCCGAGCACATCGCCGGGACGCTCGGCCTCGACGCCAACGCGCCGAGCCGAGGTCGCACGCGCGGCTCGGCTCTGCAAGTGCGACCTCGTCACGCTGATGGTCGGCGAGTTCCCGGAGCTGCAGGGGCACATGGGCCGCGCGTATGCGCTGGCGCAGGGAGAGGCGCGCGAGGTGGCCGACGCCATCCGCGATCACTACAAGCCGACGGGGGCGCAAGACGACGTCGCGCCGGGAGACGTCTCGGCGGCGGTCGCGCTGGCCGACCGCTTCGACACGCTCGCCGGCTGCTTCGCCGTGGGCCTCGCGCCGACCGGCGCTGCAGACCCCTTCGCCCTGCGTCGCGCTTGCATCGCCGCGCTGCGCACGATGCTCGACCGCGGATACGGGGCGCTCTCGTTCTCGGAGATGGTGGGGCTCGCGTACGACGGCCTGGAGGGCAAGAAGCTCGACCTGTCGATCGGGCCGAGACGGTCGCGCAAGATCGAGGAGTTCGCGACCGAGCGCCTTCGCGGCCTGCTCGCGAGCGCGACGAGCGGAGCCGTGGCGGACGCGGTCATGTCGGGTGCGGGACCGCTCGCCCTGCGCAGCGTCGTGGCGGTGCAGGCGAGGGCGCGCGCGCTTGCAGGCGGTGGTGGACGCGAAGGAGCCCTGGCTCGACAAGGCGCGGATCGTCGCCAAGCGCCTCGCCGGGCATCAGCCGCGAGGCACAGCCCGTGCTGCACCCGGAGAGTGCGTTTCGGACAGCTCGAAGAGAGACGACGTCGCCATCCAGAAGCTCGTGCACGATCTCGCCGACGCGACCGCAGCGCCTGACGACGGAGCAAGGCGATGCGCGACGCGCTCATGAGCATGGGGCGGGTCGCGACGGAGCTCGATCGCATCTTCGTCGAGACGCTCGTGAACGACCCCGACGACACGCTCACCAAGATCCGGCTCGAGACCCTGGCGCACGGCGCGCGGGCGATGCTCGAGATCGCGGACTTCTCGAAGCTCGGCTGAGGTCCCGTTGACGACTCTCGTCACCATCCCGTTCAGCCACTTTTGCGAAAAGGCGCGGTGGTCGCTCGACGCCGCTGGCGTTCGGTACGAGGAAGAGGGCCACTGTCCGGGTCTGCACCGATCTGCCGTCCGGCGAGTCGGTGGCAGGCGCTCGGTCCCCGTTCTCGTACTCGACGATGGGAACGTACTCGACGACTCTCCACTCATCGTGAAGTTCGCCGATGCTCACGCCCCCGCCGACCGCAAGCTGCTCCCGGCCGACGCGGTCGCACGAGAAGAGGCAACGATGCTCGAACGGCATCTCGACATCGACTTCGCGCCCCACGTGAGGCTCTTCGTCTACCACCACTTGTTGCCCAATCGAGCCCAGACGCTGCGGCTCTTCGATCTCCGGACACCCCGTGTCGAACGGGCCATCGTCCGCGCGGCCTTCCCGCTCCTCCGCCGCTTCATGCGACGCTTCATGCGCATCGACGAGCCTCGCGCCCTCGAGGCCCGCGACCAGGTCCGGCGCGTGCTCGACGAGATTGGCGCGCGGCTCGAGGATGGCCGCCCCTACCTGATGGGCGACCGCTTCGGCGCCATCGACATCGCCTTCGCGGCGTTCGCCGCCCCCATGACTCTGCCGGAGAGGCACCCCGGGACGGGGCCCTGGACCCGCACCCTCGGCTCGAGCCTCGATGCCCTGCCGAGGCCGTTCGCCGACGAAGTCACTGCCGCCCGTGAGACGCCCGCGGGGCGCTTTGCCAAGCGCCTCTACGCGGAGAACCGCCATCCCCATTGACCGGCGCCCGGGCCGGCGCCATGATTCTCCCTTGGCGGGTATCGCGATGTGCGGCCCCGACCGGAGGTCCACGTGCAACGCCAGTTCTTGCTGGGCAAGGTTCATCGCGCCACGGTCACGCGCGCGGACATCGACTACGTAGGGTCCATCACCATCGACGTCGCCCTCATGGAGGCCGCGGGCTTCCTCGAGAACGAGAAGGTCGACATCTACGACGTGACCAACGGCGCTCGGCTCTCCACCTACGTGATACCCGGCGTTCGTGGTCGCGGCGAGGTCGGCATCAACGGGGCCGCCGCTCACCTCGTCACGAAGGGTGACCTCGTGATCATCGCAGCCTACGGCTGGATGAACGAACAAGAGGCGGCCGCGCACCGGCCCCGTGTCGTCCACGTGGACGGCAGAAACCATGTCGTCGAGCTCGCTCGCGAAGAACGGACCCCCGTCGCCGCAGAGTGATTGTGCGCTGTTCGTCTCCGATCGCGTGCTGCTAAAGTCGGCGGCGGCATGGCAAAGAGCGTCTTCTTCTTCGGCGACGGGCAGGCCGAGGGCGATCCGAAGCGACGCGACCTGCTCGGCGGCAAGGGCGCCGGCCTCGCCGAGATGACGGCGCTCGGCCTGCCGGTGCCGCCCGGGTTCACGATCTCGACCGAGGTCTGCAACGCCTTCGCGCGATCCGGACGCATCTCCGAGGAGGTCCGCGCCGAGGTCGACGCGGCGCTCGACCGCCTCGAGAAGACCGATGGGCGCGCGTCTCGGCGACTCCGAGCGCGCCGCTGCTCGTCAGCGTGCGCTCGGGCGCGCGCGCCTCGATGCCCGGGATGATGGACACGATCCTCAACCTCGGGCTGAACGACGCCGTCGCCGAAGGGCTCGCAGCGCAGCACCGACGAGCCCGCGCTTCGCGTTCGACGCGTACCGGCGCTTCGTCGTCGATGCACGCGAGCGATCGCGCTCGGCGTGCCGCGGGAGCACTTCGACCGCGCCCTCGACGAGGCGCGCGGCCGCGTCGCCGACGCGCGAAGGGCATCGACACGACGCGCCTGAACGCCGAGGAGCTCAAGCGCCGGGTGCCCGACGCCGACCTGCCCTGCCGAGGAGCTGAGGGCGCTCGTCGCGGCGTTCAAGGCGCATCGTCAAGAAGGAGACCGGGCAGCGACTTCCCGAGCGACCCGCGCGAGCAGCTCTGGCAGGCCGTCGAGGCCGTCTTCAGGTCGTGGAACAACCACCGCGCGGTCGTCTACCGCCGGATGCACGACATCCCGGACGACTGGGGCACCGCCTGCAACGTGCAGGCGATGGTCTTCGGCAACCTCGGGGACACGAGCGCCACCGGCGTCGCGTTCACGCGCGACCCCTCGACGGGCGAGAAGAAGCTCTACGGCGAGTGGCTCCCGAACGCGCAGGGCGAGGACGTCGTCGCGGGCATCCGCACGCCCCTGCCCCTTCGCGACGACCGGCACGCGCCGACGACGCAGTCGCTCGAGGTGAAGATGCCCGAGGCGTATCGCCGAGCTCGTCTCGCATCGCGTCGACGCTCGAGAAGCCACTTCCGCGACATGCAGGACCTCGAGTTCACCATCCAGGGCGGCAAGCTCTACATGCTCCAGTGCCGCGACCGCGAAGCGCGCGGCGCGCGCCGCGGTGCGTGTCGCGGTCGACATGGCCAAGGAGGGGCTCGTCACGCAAGGACGAGGCCGTGCTGCGGGTCGACCCCGGGGGCATCGACCAGCTCCTCCACCCGACGCTCGACCCGACACGCGCCGAAGAAGCTCCTGGCGCGGGGCCTCTCGGCGAGCCCCGGCGCCGCGCAGCGGCCACATCGTCTTCAACGCCGACGAGGCCGAGCGCCGCGCCGGGCAGGGCAAGCCCGTCATCCTCGTGCGCGTCGAGACGTCGCCCGAGGACATCCACGGGATGAAGGCCGCGCGCGGCATCCTGACGGCGCGCGGCGGGATGACGAGCCACGCGGCGGTCGTCGCGCGCGGCATGGGCAAGCCGTGCGTCGCCGGGGTCAGCGCCGTGGCCGTCAACTACGAGACGCAGACGATGACCGTCACGGTCTACGACGAGCGCCGGCCGGCCCGACCGAGAACGTCACCCTCAAGAAGGGCGACATCATCACGCATCGACGGCGGCAACGGGCCACGTCTACGAGGGCGCGGTGCCGACCGTCAGCGCGGCGCTCGTCGGGCGAGTTCGGCGAGCTCATGTCCTGGGCGGACGCCGCGCGGACGATGAAGGTCCGCGCCAACGCCGACACGCCGCTCGACGCGCGCACGGCGCGCGCGCTTCGGCGCCGAGGGCATCGGCCTCTGCCGGACCGAGCACATGTTCTTCGAGGAGGAGCGAATCGAGGCCGATGCGCGAGATGATCCTCGCGGACGACTCGCACGGCCGCGCGAGCGGCGCTCGCCAAGCTCCTGCCGTTCCAGCGCGAGGACTTCGTCGGCATCTTCCGCGAGATGCGCGGGCTGCCGGTGACCATCCGCCTGCTCGACCCGCCCCTCCACGAGTTTCTGCCCGACCGAGTCGAAGCAGCTCGAGCAACTGTCGACGGACGATGGGCGTCCCGGTGCAGAAGCTCGCGCAGCGGACCAAGGATCTGCACGAGTTCAACCCGATGCTGGGCCACCGCGGCTGCCGCCTCGCCATCACCTACCCGGAGATCTACGCGATGCAGGTGCGCGCCATCCTCGAGGCCGCGGTGCAGGTCGTCCGGCGAAGGAGGCCGAGGTCCACCCCGAGATCATGATCCCGCTCGCGATCACGCGGGCCGAGCTCGACAGAACGCGCGCCATCGTCGACGAGGTCGCGCGCGAGGTGTTCGGCAAGGCGGCGAGGCGCGTGCCCTTCTCGTTCGGCACGATGATCGAGCTGCCGCGCGCGGCGCTCCTCGCGGGCGAGCTCGCGCAGGACGGCCGAGTTCTTCTCCTTCGGGACCAACGACCTGACGCAGGCGACGATGGGGCTGTCGCGCGACGACGCCGGGCAAGTTCCTCCCCGCGTACGTGGAGACGGGCATCCTGCCGAGGGACCCCTTCGTGTCGCTCGACGTAGAGGGCGTTGGAGCGCTCGTCGAGCTGGCGGCGCTGCGCGGACGGCGGGCCCGTGCCCGAACTGAAGCTCGGCGTCTGCGGCGAGCACGGCGGGGACCCGGCGAGCATCGCGTTCTTCCAGCGGGTCGGGCTCGACTACGTGAGCTGCAGCCCCTTCCGCGTGCCCATCGCGCGCCTCGCGGCGGCGCAGGCGGGCCTCCGCGCCAAGGGACAGGACGGCGACCTGAGCGCGGCCTAGAAACGCGACGCTGGGCTTTTGCATCGAACGCACCCAGAGGCACAGCCAGATGACCACATACACAATCGACAACTCCCATTCGGACGTGGGCTTCAGCGTCAGGCACATGGTGTTCGCCAAGGTGCGCGGACATTTCACCAAATGGACTGCACAGCTCGCGTTCGACCCCGCCGACCCGGCCAAATCATCGGTCGAGGTGTCGATCGACGCGGCGAGCATCGACACGCGCGAGGCGCAGCGTGACACTCACCTTCGTTCACCCGATTTCCTCGACGTCGAGAAGTTTCCCAAGCTCACCTACAAGAGCCGCAAGGTCGAACCCGCGGGCGACAAGAAGTACAAGGTTGCCGGTGACCTGACGATTCACGGGGTCTCGCGCGACGTCGCGCTCGAGGTGGAAGAGCTTGGACGAGGCAAGGATCCCTGGGGGAACGATCGCATCGCCTTCGTTGCCAAGACGTCGCTCAACCGGGCCGACTTCGGTCTCAAGTGGAACCAGGCCCTGGAGGCCGGCGGCCTTCTCGTCGGCGAGCATGTCGAGATCGAGATCGACGTCGAAGCTGTGGCCGGCAAACCAGGGTGATCCGGGTAACTACTAGATGAGACAATAGGCGAGAAATCGAGCTTCCGGCTCGCTGCCCCGTCTCCAATAGGTGGCTCGGCCCTCTATCCTTCTCGGGTGACTGCGCGCGAGCCTGCGGCGGCAAGCCCCGCATACGCGCCCCCCGAATGGAAGGGCACGGCGCGATACGAGGTCATCGGCTGCCTGGGCCGAGGTGGCATGGGCGTCGTCTACGAAGCCTTCGACCGCGAGCGACGGCAGCAGGTCGCCGTCAAGACGCTCCTCAATTTCGACGCGGCGGGGCTCTACCTCTTCAAGCACGAGTTTCGGACCCTCGCGGACGTCCAGCACACCAATCTGGTGCATCTCTACGAGCTCGTCGTGCCCGAGGACGGACAGGTCTTCTTCACGATGGATCTCGTCCGCGGAACCGACTTCCAGCGGTACGTCGAGAAGCCCGAGGCGCGCAAGCCGTCGATCCCCCCTCCGAACACGGTCGTGAGCCTGCGCTCCGCCATCGAACGCGATACGTTTCGCCCGAGGCTCGGCGCTTCGACCGAGGCGCAGCCGGCGCTCCGACGGTCGCCCGCCGACATGGACCGGCTGCGGCCGGCCCTGCGCCAGCTCGTCGAGGGTGTCGAGGCCCTGCACGCCGCCGGCAAGCTGCACCGCGACATCAAACCGTCCAACGTTCTCGTCACTCCCGAGGGCCGCGTCGTGCTCCTCGACTTCGGCGTTGCCACTGAGGTGGCAAGGCAAATGGACGAGGTACCGGGAGGCGGGTCCGGAGAGATGGTCGGCACCGCTCGGTACATGGCGCCCGAGCAAGCTTGCGACGCCCCTCCGACGCCGGCGTCCGACTGGTACAGCGTCGGCGTCGTCCTCTACGAGGCGCTCGTCGGGCGCCCACCCTTCGTCGGGGGCGCCTTCGACGTGTTGACCATGAAGAACACGATGGAGGCGGCGCCCCCTTCGGCCTGCGTCGACGGCGTACCGGCCGATCTGGACGCACTCTGTCGCTCGCTTTTGCACCACGACCCCGCCATGCGCGCGACGGGCGCCGAGGTCCTCCAGCGCCTCGGGGCAACCCACGCGACGATGCCACCGGGCGCTCCCGTCGCCGTCGACACCCTTGCGGCTTTCATCGGCCGCGACGGGCAGCTTCAGGTCCTGCGCGAGGCCTTCGATTCGACGCGATCGGGGTACACGATCACGGTGCGCGTCGCCGGCGCCTCGGGCATGGGCAAATCCACGCTCGTCCAGCGTTTCCTCGACGATCTCGTGAAGAACGCCGAGGCGGTGGTCCTCCGCGGACGGGCCTACGAGCGCGAATCGGTCCCGTACAAGGTGGTGGACAGCGTCATCGACGCGCTGAGTCGCCACTTGATCCGCTTCGCGGAAGGGGTAAATCCCGTTCCCCCGCCGGCGGACGCATGGGCGCTCGGGCGGCTCTTCCCGGTCCTGCAGCGCGTGCCCGGGTTCGAGGCTCCCGGGGAGCACGCCGAGGATCCGCAAGGCGTACGTCGCCTCGCGTTCGGGGCGCTGCGCGGATTGTTCGCGTCGATCGCGCGACGGCAGCCGCTGGTGATCTTCGTCGACGACGTTCACTGGGGCGACACCGACAGCGCAGGACTCTTGCTCGAACTGCTGCGTCCGCCGAATCCCCCGCCTCTGCTGCTGGTCATGACGTTCCGCGACGAGGAGGCGAAGACCAGCCCGTTTCTGATCGAGATGCGCGATCGCTGGGCCGCCGGCGCAATCTCGCGCGATATCGCGGTGGGGCCTCTCAACGTGGAGGACGCCCGCAGATTGGCCACTACGCTCCTAGGAGCCACCGACGAGATGGCCCGGAGGACGGCGCGCGCGGTCGCGCGGGAGTCTCGCGGGAGCCCGTTTCTCATCGAAGAGCTGGTTCGCAGCAACCGCGGCGTCGCCTCGGCCACCGGAGCCACTCTCGCGGTTCTGACGCTCGACCAGATGGTCAGCGAGCGCCTCGACCGTCTGCCCGAGCAAGCGCGGAAGGTGATCGAGATCGTGGCGGTGAGCGGCCGCCCACTGCCTGTCTCCGTCGTCGCCAGCGCATCGGGCGTCGAGGGTGGGGTGCACGAGGTCGTGTCCGTCCTCAGCGCCCGTCGCTTCGCGCGTACCGGCTTGCGGGACGGACGCGAGGTCGTCGAGACGACCCACGATCGCATCCGCGAGACGATCGTCGCCCAGCTCTCGCCTCCCACGGTTCGCGAGCACCACCGGCGATTGGCACGAGTGCTCGAGGAAATCCCGGGGGCCGACGCGGAGGCCATTGCGGTGCACTGGCTGGGCGCGGGAGACGTGAAGCGAGCCTCACGCTTCGCCGAGGGTGCGGCCGAGCAGGCGGCCGCCAAGCTCGCGTTCGATCAGGCGGCCCGTCTCTACAGGCTCGCCATCGAGAGCTCTCCCGCAGCCTCGCAGGATGTCCGCCGCATGTTGCCGCGCTTCGCCGAGGTGCTTCAGCTCGCAGGCCGGTGCGACGAATCGGCCCGGGCCTATCTCGAGGCCGGGGAGGGCGCACCGGCGGATCAGAAGCTGGAGTTCCAGCGCGCCGCCGCTCAGCAGATGCTCGGCGCGGGACGCCTGGACGAGGGGGCGGAGACGCTCCGGGGTGTCCTCGCCGCAGTCGGGATGCGGGCGCCGAGATCTGCAAATCCTCGCCGTCTTCTGGCTGCTGGTCTATCGCGTGTGGCTCGCGGTCATCGGCCTGCGCTTCAAGGAGCGTGCACCGGAGGAGGTCTCCCGCGAAGATCGCCTCCGCATCGAGGCCCTGCACACGGTCTCGATCGGCTTCTCGATCGTCAACGTGATCCTTTCGGCGTGCATGCAGACCCGGCACCTCATCGAGGCGCTCCGGCGCGGCGATCGTTTCCAGGTCATGCGAGCGACGAGCCTCGAGGCCGCCCACATCTCCGCGATGGGCAAACCCCAGGGCAAGCAAGAGCTGGCGCTCGTCGAGATCGCGCGCGGTCTCGCGGACCGGGACGGCAGCCTCGAGGCCACGACTCACTTTGCAGGCGCCTGGGGAGTGGGCCTCTTCCAGCGCGGCCGCTGGAAGGAGGCGCACGAGCTCCTCGAGCGAGGGTACAAGGCGAATCTCTACTCGAACGCCGGCTTCTCGAACATTCGCCTCTTCGCGATCTACTCGGGCTTCTTCCTGGGCCGGATCGACGAGAACGTGCACCGACTGCAGCGCCTCGTCGCCGACGCCGAAGATCGGCGGGATCGCTACACGACCGTCAACCTCGGCACCAGCGTGGCCATCCACGGGTCGCTGGCGGCGGACGACCCTCAGGCGGCGCGGCGCGGCGTCGAGCGTGCCCTGGAGCAATGGCCCCGCACGGGCTTCCACGTGCAGCACTGGCAGGCGATGGTCTACACGCCCGACATCGACCTCTACGAGGGCAAGGCAAGCGGGGTGTACGAGCGCTTCATGGAGAAGATGCCGAAGCTGAAGAAGAGCTTCCTTCTGCACTCCGGGTTCATCCGCGCGTACACCCGTTTTGCGCAAGGTCGACTCGCGATCGCGTCCATCGAAACCCGCCCCGATACGCGGCTCGTACGGGTGGGCGAGGCCCTTCGTCTCGCTCGCCAGCTCGACCGAGAGTGTGACCCGTGGACCGGAGGGCTCGCGGCCATCGTTCGCGGGTGCGCCGAGAACGCGGCCGGAAATCGAGATGCCGCCATCGCAGCCATCCGGTCGGCCGTCGAACGGACAGAGGCGACCGACACCCACGCGTACGCGGCGCCTGCTCGCTTCCGACTTGGGCAGTTGCTCGGTGGCGACGAGGGAGCCCGGCTCGTCAGGGGGGCGATCGAACGGATGGCCGCACAAGGGGTGCGCAGCCCGGAACGCTGGGTGACGTTCTACTTGCCGGGGAGTTGGGGCCAGGGCCCGAGCGAGAGATGAACCGCGAGGCCGCCGCTTTCAATGCGTCCGCGCTCCCCCCGAGGCTGGCCGATTGGAAGGGCACCGACCGCTATCAGGTTCGCCGCTGCATCGGCACCGGGGGTATGGGAACGGTGTACGAGGCGTTCGACTGCGAGCGCAAGCAATCGGTTGCCATCAAGAGGTTGCGACACTTCAGCCCGGCCGCCCTCTACCTCTTCAAGCAAGAGTTTCGGACCCTCGCCGACGTCGTTCACCCGAACCTCGTGCGCCTGTACGAGCTGGTGGCCACGGAGGCGCAGGACGTATTTTTCGCGATGGAGCTCGTGCAGGGTACGGAGTTTTTGACGCACGTCCGCGGAGAGGGACCCGCGGACCTCGAGCGACTGCGAGCGACGCTCCTTCAGCTCGTCGACGGCGTGCAAGCACTGCACGCCGCGCGCAAGCTCCACCGGGACATCAAGCCATCGAACGTCCTCGTGACTTCAGAGGGGCGCGTCGTCTTGCTCGATTTTGGCGTAGCGATCGATCTCTCCGACCCGGCCGACGGCGACGCCCGCGAAGAGGAGCCTATCGTCGGCACGGCGCCGTACATGGCGCCCGAACAGGCGTCCGGGGCGACGGCCACGGCGGCGTCGGACTGGTACAGCGTGGGCGCAATCCTCTTCGAGGCCCTCGTCGGCAGCCCCCCGTTCGTCGGGTCCACGTCGGACGTCATCCGGATGAAGATCGCAGTCGACCCACCCCTCGCATCGACGCGCGCTCAGGACGTGCCCGCCGATCTCGATGCACTCTGCGGCGCGCTCCTGGCACGCGCGGTCGTCGCACGCCCGAGCGGCCCCGAGATCCTGCGCCGGCTGGGCGTGACGCGGACGGCGCGGTCGGGGGCGCCGCGTCTCTCGACGTCCACCGCACCTTCGAGGGCACTCTCGGGCCACCAGACCCACCTGGCCTCGCTGCGCGACGCATTCGACGTCGCACGGGCTGGGCGTTGCGTCACCGTTCGCGTCGGCGGCCCGTCGGGCATGGGCAAGACCTCCCTCGTCCAGCATTTCCTCGAGGAGCTCGCGACCCGCGGCGACACCGTGATCCTCGGAGGCCGCGCGTACGAGCGCGAGTCGGTTCCCTACAAGGCGATCGACAGCTGGGTCGACGCCCTCAGCCGACACCTGCTCCGTCTCTCTGACGTCGGGACGCAGGTGGCTCTGCCGAAGGACGTCTGGGCGCTGGCCCGTCTCTTCCCCGTCTTGCGCCGGGTCCCGGAGATCGCGGACATGCGCGAGCAGGTCGTAGGGGATCCGCAGCGAGTACGGAGGCGCGCGTTCCTCGCGCTGCGCCAGCTGCTCGCCACTCTCGCGCAACAGCACCCCACGGTCATCCACCTGGACGACGCGCACTGGGGCGACTCGGACAGCGCGGCGCTCTTGATCGAGCTCGTACGCCCACCCGATGCGCCTCCTGTCCTTCTCGTGATGACGTCCCGCGACGAGGAAGCAAGGGCGAGCCCCTTTCTAGCCGAGACGAGAGCCCACTGGCCGGAGGGGTCCGAAGTTCGCGACCTCACTGTCGGGCCGCTCGACTTCGACGACTCTCGGCGACTGGCCCTCACGCTGCTCGGCTCCGACGACGCCACGGCGCAATCGAGGGCCGCGGCTGCAGCGCGCGAATCGCGTGGCAATCCGTTCCTACTCGATGAGCTCGTGCGCGGTCATCCCGCGACGACGAACGCAGGAAAGACCTCGATCACCCTCGAAGAGCTGGCCGCCGAACGTCTCGCGCAGCTGCCCGACGGGCCTCGGCGCTTGCTGGAGATGATCGCCGTGAGCGGGCGTCCGCTCGACGTGGCAACGGTCGGAGCCGCGGCCGGCATCGACTCGGGCCTCGACGACGCACTGTCGGTTCTTCAGGTGACGAGATTCGTCCACGTCGGACTGCGCAATGGTCGCGAGGTGGTGGAGACCACCCACGACCGGATCGGCGATGCCGTCGTCGCGGGTCTCTCGTCCGCTCGAGCGAAGAGCCACCACGGCCGTCTGGCAAGCGCCCTCGAGTCCGCTGCCGATGCCGACCCCGAGTCGGTGGCCCTGCATCTCGTGGGCGCAGGCGAAGAGGAGAAGGCCGCACCGTACGCCGAGCGCGCGGCAGAGCGGGCCGTCGGCATGCTCGCCTTCGATCGCGCCGTCCAGCTCTTCCGGATGGCGCTCCGCAGCGCTCGCCCCCGGACGCCCGAAGCATCGAGGTTGCGCGTCCGCCTCGCCGAAGCCCTGGCGTGGGCGGGTCGGGGCGAGGAGGCTGGCCGTGCCTACCTCGAAGCCGCCGCCGACTCGGATGGTTCCAGCCGCATCGAGCTGGAGCGAGCCGCAGCCGAACAGCTCCTGGCGTCGGGGCGGATCGACGAGGGAGCCCTCGTGCTGCGTGGAGTCCTCGCAGCCATCGACGTGAAGGCCCCGCGATCCACCGCGTCCGCTCTCTTCTGGCTGGTGATCTACCGCATTTGGCTGCGCGCCATCGGGCTCCGTCATGCGGAGCGTGAGCCGAAAGACGTCGGCCACCAGGATCGCCTGCGGATCGACACGATGTACGCCGTCGCCCTGGGTCTGGCCGTCGTCGACGTCCTTCTCGGTGCGTGCATGCAGGCGCGCCTGTTCATCCTCGCGCTTCGCGCGGGTGACCGGAGGCAGGTCATCCAGGCCGCGGCGCTCGAGGCAGGCCAGCTCGCGAGCCTCGGCGGGCCGGAGGGCAGACGCGAGCGAGCCCTCATCGAGATGGCACGAGGACTCGCGCCACGGAGCGGGGACATCGAATCCGAGGCGGTGCTGGAGGCGGCCGTCGGCATCGGTTTGTTCTTGCGGGGCCGGTGGAAGGAATCGCGGGAGAAGCTGGAGGCGGTCAGCGCGAAGCTCCAACAGGGACGGAGCCACTCGCGGGCGAACGCGATCATCTTCGGCACGAACTCGCTCTACTTTTCGGGAGACATCAAGGAGCTCGTGCGCCGACACGGACGGGCAATCGCAGACGCGGAGGAGCGAGGCGACCTCTACACGAAGATCAACTTCGCGACGGCCACGACGATCACGACGCACCTGGTCGCCGACGATCCCGAAGGGGCGCGCCGCCAGATGCGCGAAGGGCTCGCTCAGTGGTCGCAGAGGGCGTTCTTCGTGCAGCACTGGCAGGCGATGACGTTCGCGCCGGACATCGCGCTCTACATGGGGGAAGGCAGCAGCGCTTACGACCACTTCACGATGCAACTTCCCGAATTGAAGAGGAGCCTGCTGCTCAACGTGCAGTTCGTCCGCGGACTGACGCTGTACGTCCAGGGCCGGTGCGCCGTCGGGTCGCTCGGGCGTCACCCCGAGCTCCGACGGGTGCGCGTCGCCGAAGCCCGGAGAGCGGCGCGACGCCTGAGGGCCGAGCGCATGGCCTGGACGGTCACGCTCGCCGCCGTCGTCGAGGCGGCGGCAGAGAACGCCGCGGGCAACCAGGTCGCGGCGGTCGCAGCGCTGCGGGCGGCCGTCGGGAGCGCCGAGGACAGCCTCATGGCGATGCACGCCACCGTCGCACGCCACAGGCTGGGAACCGTGATCGGCGGCGATGAAGGTCGCGCCCTAGTCGACCGCGCGAACGAGACCTTGGCAAGGGAGGGAATCGCGTGCCCTGAGCGGTGGATGGCGATCTACCTCCCGGGCGTCTGGAAGGCGAGCGCCTGACCTAGGTGCCTCCGAAGGACTCGTCGGCTGCCGTCACGGTCCGCTCGATGTCGCCGTCGGTGTGCGCGCCGCTGACGAACGCGGCTTCGAACTGGGACGGCGGCCAGTAGATGCCACGCCCCAACATGGCCGCGTGCCAGCGCCCGAACGCCTGGGTGTCGCACGACTTCGCATCGGCCCAGCTCTCTACGGGGCCCTTCGCGAAGAACAGCGGTGACCATCGACCCGACTCGCTGGACACACGCGGTCACGCCGCGCGTCGCGATGGCGCGCTCCAGCCCTGTCTGAAGCTTCGCGCCCAGCGCCTCCAGCCGCGCATAGAGGGCAGCGTCGAGCCGCTCGAGCGTCGCCAGCCCCGCGCTGACGGCGACCGGGTTTCCGCTCAGGGTGCCTGCCTGGTAGACCGGCCCGAGGGGCGCTACCCGCTCCATGACGGCGAGCTTGCCCCCGTAGGCCGCGAGCGGCATTCCTCCGCCCACGATCTTCCCCAGACACGTCATGTCGGGCGTCAGCCCCGCACGCGCCTGCATGCCGCCGCGCGCCACCCGGCACCCGGTCATCACCTCGTCGAAGACCGAGACGGCTCCCGCCGTCGCGCACTCGCCGACGATCGCCTCGAGGAACCCCGGCAAGGGGGGCACGACGCCCATGTTACCGACGACGGGCTCCACGATCACGGCCGCGATCTCTCTTCCCCTGGAAGCGAAGAGCGCCTTGAGAGCAGCCGTGTCGTTGTACGGCAGCGTGAGCGTGGTCGCGGCCGTCGACGCGGGAACGCCGGCGGAGTCGGGAACGCCGAGGGTGGCCGCTCCGCTGCCCGCCTTGACCAGGAGATAGTCGGCGTGACCGTGGTAGCAACCCTCGAACTTCACGACGACGTCGCGACCGGTGTATCCGCGCGCGGCGCGCAACGCGCCCATCGCGGCCTCGGTGCCGCTCGAGACGGCGCGCACCATCTTCATGGACGGGTACAGCCCGCACAGGACCTCGGCGAAGCGAACTTCGATCTCCGTCGGCGCGCCGTAGCTCGTACCGCGCGCGGCAGCGTCGCAAATGGCGGCGACCACGGCAGGATGGGCGTGCCCGAGGATCATCGGGCCCCAGGAGCCCACGTAGTCGACGAAGCGGCGGCCGTCGACGCCGTACAGGAAGGCGCCCTCCGCCCTGGCCACGAAGACGGGCGTACCGCCGACGGAACGGAACGCGCGCACGGGGCTGTTCACGCCACCGGGGATGACGCGGCATGCGCGGTCGAAGAGCGCGCGAGACATGGGGTCGGACATGGCGGCCTTCCCCTACCCGTGGCGCATCCGTGAGATGGCCAGCCACGACGCCGCGACGAAGGCGAGGGCAAAGACGATCGACAGCACGACGACGACCACGATCGGCGCTCGGGAGGCCGGAGGTGGCGCGGACGAGAGCACGGTGAGCGGCGGAGACACGAGCGCGAACCCGGGGGAAGAGGCCTCGGTCGGCGGAGGCGTCGGCGGCAGCGCGGCCGTGGGGGACGATGGCGTGCCGGACAGGGCTCGAGGAGCCGCCGCGTTCGACGGGAAGGGCGTGGCCGCGAGGGCCTCGGTGGCAGAGCGCGCGCTGCCTCCCTCCATGCGAAGCGTGCCGCCGAGCACCCGGGCGACGGGAGGCGGAGTGCCCGAGGATCGAGCGAGCTCGATGACGGGGGAGACGCTCCCCCGAGGTGCCTGCTCCTCCATGCGCAACGTGACGGGCGGCGGACGCGAGCTCTGGCGTCGCACCGAATGAATCGCGTGACCCGGCTGCCCGTCCACTCGCAACGCGTGCTTCAGCATCCCCCAGAGCTCTCCGGCATCCTGCGGCCGATCGGCCGGGACTGAGCGCGGTGGCTCGCGCGAGCACGTTCTCGACGTCGTCGCCCACGGCCACTCCGAGCGAGCGCGGCGTGGGGCGATTCTCCTTGTCGAGCGCCCTCATCGCAAACTCGCCCAGGTGCTCGCCCTCGACGACGCTCCGATCCGTGAGCGCCTCGAGGACCACCAGCGCGAGCGCGTACACGTCCGTCCACGCGCCGATGACGCCTATTCGATCGTCGAACTGCTCCGGTGCGCCATAGGCGGGCGCGAACATGCGTACGTTCCCCAGCGTCCGCGCGCTCGGGCCCATCGCGAGCGCCGAGTCCGAAAGGATCTTGGCCACGCCGAAGTCGAGCACCTTGAGCTTGGTCCCCCCGCCGGTCCGCGCGAGAAACAGGTTGCCGGGGTTCAAGTCGCGATGAATGACGCCTTGCACATGCGCGTACGCGACGGCGTCGATGGCCGAGTCGAGGAGCCTGACGATCTCGGACAACGGACGCCCCTTGAGACCGCGCGCTCGCCGGTCGGCGAACTCGTCGGCGAGCGACTGGCCGTCGAGCCACTCGAGCACCGTGTAGGGCACGAGCGCGCTGGTTGCCGGCGCGAGCGTCGTACCGCTCGCGATGCTCCTGACGATGTGCAGGTTGCCCTGCGAGAGCCTGTAGTGAAGACGGCTCTCGTCACGGAACCGTCGGACGAACGACTCGACGAGGGCCGAGCCCAGCGAGAACGGAAGCTTCAGGCACTTGACGGCGATGGGCTCGGAGAGGCCGATGTGCGTGCCTTGGTAGACGACGCTGAAGCCCCCCTCACCCACCCAGCGATCGACGCGGAAGTGCCCGTCGAGAACCTGGCCGACGAGGCCAAAAGGATCGGCGGAAGGCGCCACGGACAAGACAATAACAGGGTCCGCGCAGCGTGCCCGAGCGCCCTTCTAGGGGCCACCGTAAAAGACGAGCCGAGCCGTCGCCAGGAGACCGTGGCGCTCGAACGGCTGCGACCAGATCCCGTCGTACTCGAGGCTCGGGCCCGCTCCGAAATGGCCGCCGAGGATTCTCCAGAAGGACCACTCGTAGAACGCACCTGCCCCGGCAAACGACTGCGTCCCCGACGATCCGGGGCTCCCCGGGACGTCCGAAACGAGGTTCCCTCCGCCGATGCCGAACTGGCCGAACACGCCGAGGCCGTCGAGACGTGGATAGAGGCGGATGAGGGGGAAGACGTCGACGCGAAGGCCCCCGGCGTTGCCGTCCGAGCGCCAGTCGTCGTTCTGGAAGACCGCGTGGGCGAACCAGAAACCGAAATTGAGGTAGTCCGACAGCGCACCCATCAAGAGGATGGACATGCTCGTCCCCAGCATCGTGCCGCTGGCCGAGTGGTAAGCGGGGTCGCCAATCTCCGTGGCGTTGTTGGGGTACCCGCTCGCGGCGCCGACGCCGCCACCGAGTGACAGGCCGAGGACGATGCCCGTCCGGATCTTCGAGGGGACGTTGGAGTCGTCCGGCGGCGGGGGACCTCCGGAGGAAATGACGGCGGTACCGGCGGCGGCGGCGAGCACCAGCGGCAGCATCGCCACGCCTCTCTAGCACGGCGCATCGCGCGGACGCATGCGCTCTGGTAAGAAGCCGTTCATGGCCGTCCCGCCCGACCCCTCGCTCGCCGAGTCCGACCCCGAGGTCGCTGCTCTCATCGCCGAGGAGAACGTCCTCGAGCACGAAAAGATCCGCCTCATCGCCAGCGAGAACTATGCCTCCCGCGCCGTGATGGAGGCGACCGGGTCGGTCCTGACGAACAAGTACTCCGAGGGGTATCCGCACAAGCGCTACTACGAGGGCCAGCAGGCCATCGACCAGGTCGAGGAGCTCGCGGTCGCGCGGCTCAAGGCGCTCTTCGGGGCCGACCACGTCAACGTGCAGCCGTACTCCGGCAGCCCCGCCAACCTCGCGGTGTACTTCGCGTTCTGCGCCCCTGGCGACACCGTCATGGGTCTCGCGCTCCCCGCGGGCGGTCACCTGACGCACGGCCACTCCGTGTCGATCACGGGCAAGTACTTCAAGACCGTGCAGTACGGCGTGAGGAAGGACGACCACCGTATCGACATCGACAGGTCCGCGACCTCGCGCGAGAGCACAGGCCAAAGCTCATCTGGTGCGGGACGACCGCCTACCCACGCACCCTCGACTTCGCGGCCTTCCGGGCCATCGCCGACGAGGTGGTCGGCACTCCTCGTGGTGGACATGGCGCACATCGCCGGCCTCGTGTGCGGAGGGCAACACCCGTCGCCGATCGGCATCGCGGACATCGTGACGTCGACGACGCACAAGACCTTCCGAGGCCCGCGCGGAGGGATGATCTTCTGCAAGAAGGAGCACGCGTCCGCGATCGACAAGGCCGTGTTCCCTGGGCTCCAGGGGGGCCCGCACAATCACGTCACGGCGGGCATCGCCGTCGCGGCTCGCGAGGCGGCGCGGCCCGAGTTCAAGACGTACGCACGCGCGGTCGTCGAGAATGCGCGGGCGCTCGCCGCCGGCCTGGCCGAGCGGGGTTTCGGCGTCATCACGGGTGGAACGGACAATCATCTCTTGCTCATCGACGTGACGAGCAAGGGCGTGACGGGCAAGCAGCTCGCCCAGGCGCTCGACCGCGCGGGCATCGTCCTCAACTACAACGCCGTCCCGTTCGACCCTCGAAAGCCGTTCGACCCGTCGGGTGTCCGCATCGGGACGCCGTCGGTGACGTCGCGAGGGATGGGCAGGGACGTGATGCTCCGGATCGCCGAGTGGATCGATCGCGTGACGCAGAAACCAGGGGACGAGGCGGGCCTCGCCAAGATCGCCCACGAAGTGAAAGAGCTCTGCGTGAAGTACCCGGCCCCCGGGATCCGGGTCGAATAAATCCGGGTCGGGCAAGGGTGCTACGGCGGGCGTAAACTTCCCGCTCGGCATGGCCGTAGATCCCTCGACAGTGCCCTTGGAACCGGCTCGCCTGCAGCGCGGCATCCGCTTTCTCACCGGGGCGATGAACGAGTTCGCGGAGGCGACGGGCGACTACCCACGCCTCCTCGAGACCGTGGCGCGGAAGGTAGCCGAGGTCATCGGCGACGGTTGCGTCCTGCTCCTCCTGTCGGATGACGGCCAAGCCCTCGAGCCCGTGGCCATCCACGACACGGATCCCGAGGTCGGAAAGGGACTCCTCGCGCTGTTCGACGAGCCGCTGACCCTCGACCAGCCCACCATGGCGCGCGACGTGATGCTGAGCGGCGAGCCCCTCTGCATTCCGCTGATCGACGTCGACGCCTTCCGGAAGCGGACCACCCCGGAGGCCTTCGCGCTTCACCAGCGCATCGGGACGCACGGACTGCTCATCGTCCCTCTGCGTGTCCGGGGCGAGCCGCTCGGCAGCCTCAGCGTCGTTCGCCATCGCGAAGGACACGCCGCGCTGGACGCGTTCGACGTCGAGCTGGCGCACGATCTGGCGAGGCACGCCGCTCTCGCCATCTCCAACGCACGCCTGATGAAGCGTACCCAGGACGAGCTCACCCGGCGCATCGTCGCGGAGCAGGCGGCCCTGTTTCTCGACGCGATCGTCGAGAACATCCCCGACATGGTGTTCGTCAAGGACGCCGAGAAGCTCGCGTTCACGCGGTTCAACCGTGCAGGCGAGGAGCTTCTCGGTATTCCGCGGACTGAGCTCATCGGCAAGTCGGACCTCGATTTCTTTCCGACGGAGCAGGCCGAGGCCTTCGTGGCGAAGGACCGCGAAACGCTCGAGAGCCGGACGCTCGTCGACATCCCGGAGGAGCCGATCGAGACGGCGCACGGCCGGAGGTGGCTGCACACCAAGAAGGTCCCCATCGTCGGCGCGGACGGCACTCCTCGATTCTTGCTCGGAATCTCCCAGGACATCACCGAGCGCAAGCGCGCCGACGCGACGCTGCGAACGGCCAAGGAGGCCGCGGAGACCGCCAGCCGCGAGCTCGAAGCGTTCAGTTACTCCGTTGCGCACGATCTACGCGCGCCGCTCCGGGCGATGGACGGCTTCAGCCAGGCCCTGGTCGACGACTACGCCGGATCGCTGGACGAGACCGGGCGCGCCTACCTCTACCGGATCCGGGAGTCTTCGCAGCGCATGGCCCGTCTCATCGACGAGCTCCTCGCGCTCTCGCGCATGTCGCGCGCAGAGCTTCGCCTCCAGACCGTGGACCTCACCGCCCTCGTGCGGCGCTCCTTCGCTCGCCTACAGCACGCCGAGCCACACCGGCGCGTCGTCCTGGTCGTGCAAGAAGGGCTGAATGCCCGCTGCGATCCCGGGCTCCTCGAGGTCGCCCTCGACAATCTCCTCGCGAACGCGTGGAAGTTCACCTCGAAGCAGCCCGCCACTCGGATCGAGGTCGGCTCGTCCCCTTCGCCCCACGGACCCGCTTTCTTCGTTCGCGACGACGGCGTCGGGTTCGACATGGCCTACGTTCACAAGCTCTTCGGCGTCTTCGAGCGGCTTCACGCGCTCGCGGACTTCGAGGGCACCGGAATCGGCCTCGCGACCGTCCAGCGCATCGTGACTCGCCACGGCGGCCGCGTGTGGGCCGAGGGCGAGGTCGGCCACGGCGCGACGTTCTATTTCACTCTTCCCGAAGGGGTGCCAAGCCAACCGCAGCGGACTTGACGCTCGGAGGCGCGTCGGCGTGACGTTTCGGGGCACCAATGACGAAGAGAGGCGCACGCACGTGTCCTTGCCGTGCGTCTTCGTCGTCGAGAGACGAACCGGCGTCGCTTGCCGATGCATCCTTTTGCCAGTGTTCCACGTCGACGAAGCCGAGCGGTGCGCGAGTGAGACACGTCGGCGCGCCAATCACGCTGAGCGGTGCATCGACCAAGCACGTCGATGTGCGGACGAGCCACATCGATACAGCGACGAGCTACGTCGGTGCACGGACGTGCCCGACCGACACGCCGGCGTTCCAGGTGGATGCACCGACGAGGCAGGTCGACGGACCGGCGAGCTTGGCCGACGCGTCGGTCTGCTTCGTCGATGCATCTTCCTGGCTCGTCGGTACGCGGGAGAGGCAGGTCGATGCGCGGGAGAGCCACGTCGATACGGGAGAGAGGCAGGTCAATGCACGTACAAGCCACGTCGGTGCCCCTCTGAGCCAGGTCGATATACCAGTGTGAGGGAATCGTGGCCCCATCGCTTCAAAGGGAATGCACCGGACAGCGATGTCGGCGGTGAGCGACGTCCCATTGAACACTTTCTCGCGCTCCGGGCACCAATGCCCCGGATGAGCCTTCGTGCCGGCGCTCTGTTGCTCGCGTTGGCGTTGCCCCTGGCCCTCGCTGCGCCGGCGCGTGCCGAGGCCCCGGCGATCGCCAAGACCATCGTGGTCGTCGCCGTCGACCGCGGTGCGACCGAGGTCGACGCCGCGAAGCTTCGTGGGGCCATCGGCGAGGAGCTGGAGGCCACCGCGGTGGCGCCGGACGACGCCCGCGCGTCGCAAGCACACGGAACGATTACCGTCTCGATCGATCGAGTCGCGCATGCCCTTATCGTCTCGTACGGGGAGGGGGGCAAGCCCATCACGCGCGCGATCGACCTGCCCGGCGACACCGCGGCAACGGCCCGCGCGGCCGTGCTCCTCGCCGGCAACCTCGCGCGAGACGAGGCAGGCGAGCTCGCCGCCGCGCTGCGCAGAGCGAAGCCCGCCTCGCCGAGCGAAGGTTCGGGCGCGCCCGACGACACGGTCGCGGCGCCGGTCGACGGGGAGGACGCCAGGCTCGACCGCCTTCGGGCCGCGCTCGAGTCGAACGCCCGATACGGACACGGCCCGCGCCGGACGATTTACTGGACGATGCTCGGCCTCTCGCTCGCCGCCTCGGGGACAGCTTTCGGCATCTCCCTGGCGGGCCACACCGAGACCGCCGCGGTGGTCCTGCCGGAAGCCCCAATCTTGTTGTTTTCGAGCTTCATGGTCGTGCCCGGCGATTTCGACGAGCTCGTGGCGTACTACGAGAGGGAGCACGCTTCCGAGTCTTCGTCGGAGCTCGTGCGAGAAGACGTCGAGCGGGCCTGGCGCCGCTCGGCACGCCGAGAACACGGGATCCGGAGCGTCGGAGGGTGGGCAGAGTTGATCCTAGGCGGCGCCCTTGTCGGATTCGATGCGTGGGCGCTCGCGACACTCAAGCAATCGGGGACCTCTCAGACGATCGTTGCGGGGTTCGCGTGGGAGGGTGCGGCGGCCATGGGCGTGGGCCTCTCCTGGATCGCGACCGACGGCCCCATCGAGTCGGCCCTGCGCGCATACGAAGGCTCATCGGGGCCTCTGCTCCAGCCGGCAGGTGGGAGCAAGATCGTCCCGCGCCTGACGCTCGGGCAAGGCGGCGGCGTCCTCGGCATCGGCGGGAGATTCTGACGTGAGCCTCGTTGCGGTACCGTTCGCCCTCGTGGGCGACGACGTGGGGGGACCCGAGGCGATGCTCGTCGCGCGCCTGCGGGCCGGCGAAGTCTCCGCTCTGGGCGAGGCGTACGACGCACACCACGTGCATGTGCGCGCCTTCGCCCGGCGTCTGCTCGGCGACGAGAGCGCGGCAGAAGACCTCGTGCAGGAGACGTTTCTCACTCTGCCGCGTGCGGTCGCCCGCTTCCGTGGCGAGTCGTCGCTGCGTACGTTCCTCGTATCAATCGCCGTGCGCCACGTGAGCCATCACATACGCGCCGCCGCCCGGAGACGCAGCGCGATGGTTCGCCTCGCGCGCGAGCCCCACGTCTCTCGTCCGGCTCCCGACGAAGACGTGGAGCGCGGGAGACTCGCAGCCGCCCTTCTGTGCGCCCTCGACACACTCCCGGTGGATCAGCGGGTGGCTGTCGTCCTCTGCGAAGTCGAGGGCCGCACGAGCGCCGAGGCCGCGCGCATCGTGGGCGCCCCCGAAGCGACGGTGCGCACACGCTTGTATCACGCGAAGCGCAAGCTCGCCGTGCTGCTGGAAAGCGAAGGGCTCGGATGAGCGATCCCCTCACCCCCGCGGCGCGCGCGCTTCGCGAGATGCACGACGGGTCGTCGCCCGAGGCTGCCGCCACGCGTCGCCGTATCCTGGCTGAAGCGGCCTTGCGCAAGAGGCGTCATCGCACGTTCGCCGCGGTCTGGATGCCGCTGGCCGCGGTGCTCGTCGTGTCAAGCGCGTGGGCTGCTGTGACGGGGCGTGTGCCGCATCTCGTCGCGCTGCTCCGGGGAGGGCCTCACGTGACTGCGGTGACGAAGGGCGTGGGGACGGGGGCTGGCGAAAGCGAGACGACCGCGACCGCGAGCTCGACCCCGACCCCGACCCCGACCCCGACCCCGACCCCGACCCCGACCCCGACCCCGACCCCGACCCCGACCCCGACCTCGACCTCGACCTCGACCCCGACCTCGACCTCGACCTCGACCTCGACCCCGACCCCGACCCCGACCTCGACCTCGACCTCGACCGCGACCTCGACTCGGAAGTCCATCCAGGCCCCCGCCCCCGACATCGAGGACGCTCTCTACTCCACAGCCCACCACGCTCACTTCGTCGCTCACGATCCCGCCGCGGCGCTCAAAGCATGGGACGACTACCTTGCCGCTTACCCCAACGGTCGCTTTGACCTCGAGGCCCGTTACAACCGAGCACTCGCGCTCGTCCGCTTGGGACGCACGGACGAGGCTCGCGCTGCGCTGGCTCCCTTCGCCGACGGCCGCAACGGGGGCTACCGCCAGGCGGAGGCTCGTTCTCTTCTCGACGCGGTCGGCCATTGAACGGCCCCCTGCCCTGCGGGCACAGACCTCCGATGCGATCGATGGTCCCGAGCGTTCTTGCCTTCGTCGGCTTGCAAGCTCTCTTCGTGACGGACGCGCTCGCACAGGGCCCCGAGCCTCCACACACAGTGGTGGTTGTGGCGGTCGCGCCAGGAGCCCCCGAGCTCGACGTGCCGAAGTTGCGCGCGGCCAGTCGGCGCGGAGCTCCAGGCCGACGCCGTCCGGGAGGATGACGCGCGGGCTGCCTCGGCGCGCGGGCGCTTCGATGTGTCGGTCGATCGCTCGACCGGCGAGCTCGTCGTTTCGTATTCGGGAGGGGCCGAACCGCTCGTCCGCCGCGTGGCCCTTCCAGCCGACGCCCAGGCGGAGGCTCGCGCGGTGGTGGCCCTCGCGGGCAACCTCGGACGCGACGAGGCCAGCGAGCTCGCGGCAGATCTCCGCAAGTCGGCTCCGCCTGCGCCAGCTCCGGCTCCCCCTCCCACGAGCGACCCGGAGAAGGCGCAGAAAGAGCGCGACGAGAAGACGCTGATGCGCATGCTCGCGGACGACGCGAGGCGCGAACGGACCACCCGCATCGCGACGTCGTTGACCTACATCGCCGTGGGCGTGGCCGCGATGACGACGGGCTACCTCGACCCGAGCAACTCGAGCGAGCAGCGCGTGACCTCCCTCGTCACCCCGCTGGGCCTCCCGCTCATCTTCGTGGGCGTCTTCGGCTTCCCATTCGTCGACGCGGGCGTCGGCCTCACGAGACACTCGAGGCTCGAACGGCTGTCGGAGTACTACCCACCGGACAGCGACACCGGACGGCCGTGGGCGCGGAGCCAGGTAGAGCAAATGTGGAAGAGAGATGCGATGGAGGCGCACCGACAGCGCGAGGGAATCGTGGCCCCGCTGGTTGGCTTCGGCTTCATCGAGATGGGACTCGGCGCACTCTTCCTCGCGGAGGGTGACCGGCACAACACCGTGCAGGCCTCGATCGACATCTCCGCGATCGTTCTGGGCGCCGGGGTCATGGTGTGGGGACTGCTGGCCGCCCAAAGCGAAACCAACACCGAGTCGCGCCTGCACGAGTACGAGCGCGCCGTGGGCCGTCCGATCGTCGAGGACGTGGGAGTCGCGATCGCCCCGGCCCCGAACGGTGCGACGGCAAACCTGACTGGACGATTCTAGCTGGCTGCGACGAGCACGGGGTTCGAGGTACGTGCACGGGCGCGAGAACGAGGACGAGCACGCCGTGTCGGACACGAGCACGTACACGTGCTCGATAGGACGTGCTGCTGCTCGTTCTCGCGCCCGTGCACGTACGCGGCCAGGCGTGCTCGTCACGCCTTTTTCCGCAGCCAGCTAGGGCCACGCTTGCCTCTTTACGCCGCAAAAGGGTGTCAGCGCTTCGTGAACTTCCCGCGTTCTGCCGGGTGCTCGTTCTCGTACGCCTCGAGGCTCTCGCGGGTGATCTCCACCTCGATCTCGCCGTCCGCGACGATCTTCGACTGACAGCCGAGCCGCGAGGTCGCGCGGACGTCGAACGCCTTGTCGAGGATGTCGGCCTCCTCGTCTTCCTGCTCGCTCAGGAGCTCCGCCCCTCGCGTCACGTAGACGTGGCACGTCGAGCACGCGCACACGCCGCCGCACGCGCTACCCTCGGGGAGTGCCGCCTTCTGCGCCGGCCTCGAGGAGCGACGTGCCGACGGGCACCTCGACCTCGCCGAATCCCTTGAATCGAACGATCGCCATCGCGCGTGCGTGAGCCTCCTCGACGCCCTTCGCGTGCTCCACGCTCTTCTCGAGCGTACCGACGTCCTTCGCCCTCGATCGCGCGCGCGATCGCGCGGTTCATCCTTCGCCCCGCGAACGCCTTCGTCGCGTCGTCGAGCGCCTCGATGCGCGCGTGGATGCGGGCCGGATCGTCGCCTCGTGCGGCTTCGTCGAGCGTCGCGCACGCCTCTTCGATGCGCGCGCGCTCGCCGGGCTCGAGCAGGTCGGCGTCGGCGTCGAGCGCCTTCGCGCGTCGCGGCCAGGATGCGCGACGCCTCGACGCGGTTCTCGGCGAGCCGGCGCCGCGTCAGGTCCTCCTCGCCGTGGTCGAGCGCGTCGAGGAGCATCCGCTCGACGGTCGTCGTCGTCCAGGCCGTAGCTGGGCTTGACGCTCACGCGTCTGCTCGATCCCCGTCGTCAGCTCCTTGGCGTGCACCGACGAGGAGGCCGTCCGCGTCGACCTGGAACGTCACCTCGAGCCGCGCCATTCCGGCGGGCATCGGCGGGATTCCCTTGAGCGTGAAGTGCGCGAGGCTCCGGTTGTCCGCGACCATCTCGCGCTCGCCCTGCGACGACGTGGATCTCGAAGCCCGTCTGCTTGTCCTCCTGAGTCGTGTAGGTCGATCGGGCGGCGCAGGGGATCGTCGTGTTGCGCGGCAGGATCTTGTCGACCACCCCGCCGCCGACCTCGATGCCGAGCGACAGCGGGATGACGTCGAGGAGGAGCACCTCGTCGCTGCGTCCCTGCCCCGCCAGAAGGTCCGCCTGCACGGCGGCTCCGAGCGCGACGACCTGGTCGGGATCGATGTCGGCGAGCGGCTCCTTCCCGAAGAGCTCGCGCGACGTAGCGCGCGCACCGCCGGCACGCGGGTCGCGCCGCCGACGAGGATGACGCCGTCGATGTCCCCGGCCTTGAGCCCGGCGTCCTTGAGCGCGCGCCGGCACGCGACGCCCGTGCGCTCGAGGAGCGGCGCGATGAGCTCCTCGAAGCGGCCCCGCGTGAACCGCGACCTGCTTCTGCCCGCGGGACCTCTGCGACCTCGGCCATCGAGCGTCGTGAGCGCGTGCTTCGCCTTGCGCGCCTCGTCGAGCACGAGGCGGACCAGCTGGGGCGTCTGCCGCGCCTCGTCGAAGCCGAGCTCGGCGAGGAGCTCGTCGGCGATGCGCGCGGTCCATGTCGTCGCCGCCGAGCTGGCTGTCGCCGCCCGTGGACCGCACCTGGAAGACGCCGTCGTCGAGGACCAGGATCGTGACGTCGAACGTGCCGCCGCCGAGGTCGTAGACGGCGAAGGTGCCGTTCTGCTTCTTCTCGAGCCCGTAGGCGAGCGCCGCCGCCGTCGGCTCGTTGAGGAGGCGCAGCACCTCGAGGCCCGCGAGGCGCGCCGCGTCCTTGGTGGCCTGCCGCTGCGCGTCGTCGAAGTACGCGGGGACGGTGATGACGGCGCCCCCCACGTTTCGGAGCTCGTCCTCGGCCTGAGCCTTGAGGGCGCGAAGGATCTCGGCGCTCACCTCGACCGGCGTGACGACTCGCCCTGCCCTCGACCTTGAAGCGCACCGATGTTCGGCTCGCCCGGCGCCGCGATCGACGAACTCGTAGGGACCGAGCCGCCGCGTCTCGGGGTCGTCCGCGCCGCGCCCCATGAAGCGCTTGACGCTCACGATGGTGTCGCGCGGGATATGTGCGGCCAGCGAGCCGCAGCGCGCCGGCCCACGACGACCTCGCCGCTCGGCAGGTACGAGACGACGCTCGGCACGAGCACTTCGCTGGTCGCAGTCCGCGATGGCGACGGGCGCTCGTTGCTGCACGTACGCGACGAGCGAGTTCGTCGTGCCGAGGTCGATGCCGATGGGCCGCGGTGGCGCCTTGGGGTCGAAGATTTCGAGGAGATGTCATCTATGGCCGCCAGCTCGTCTTCGATGGCGCTCACCTCGTCGAGGAAGCGCCGGTAGAACCGGAGCTCGCCGAGCTTGCCGACCGAGCGACGCCGCCTGTTCCCGCTGCGAAGCCGACGGGCGAGATCGTGCTCGACGTCCCGCGAGCGACGCTTCGACCGCGACGGCCATGCCTCCGCACGGCCGTCAGATCCCGCGCCTGTCTCGCCTCCGCGAGCGCCTCCCGCTGCTCCAGCATCTCCATCAGAAGCTCGGGATCGGCCTTCGGCTCGTCGTCTCGCCCACTTGCGACGCCCGCGAGCGACTGAAGAGCGCCTCCGCTCGCCGGATCGGATCGCGCACGACGCGCCAGGCCTCGTTCACCTCGACCGCCTTCGCCAGCGCCGCCCGCCGCTCGCTCGCCCCGGCCCCGCGTACCGGTCCGGGTGAAGCGCCGCGACAGCTCGCGGTGCGTCTTCTCGACGACGGCGAGGTCGACGTCGAACCTGCGTGGCGATACCGAGCGTCGACGAACGGATCCATGCACACATCGCTCTCACACACTGAACGAGTACCGCAGCCGCAGCCCGTCTTCTCGTTCGGGTTCACGAACTTGAAGCCCTGCTGCATCAGCGTCTGCTCCCAGTCGAGCACGGCGCCGTTGAGGTAGAGGAGGCTCTTCGGGTCGACGACGACGCGCACGTTCGTCCCGTCGCTCGCCACGAGGTCGAAGACGCGGTCGCGCGCGTGCGGCGGCCCGTCGTGGAACTCGATGACGTAGCTGAATCCCGAGCACCCGCCGCCGCGGATGCCGACGCGCAAGCTCGCCTCGGGCGTCCCGCGCTTGCCCATCTGGCGGCGCGATGGCGTCGACTGCCTTCGGGGACACCGTGATGCTCGGCGTGCCGGCCGTCTTCGTCTTTTCGGGTTCCGCTGTCGTCGTTTCCATCGCTACTTCTTGCTGTCGCCGCTAGCCGTCGCGCGGCGCTCGAGCTGCTTCTTTCGGTAGTCGGCGATGGCGCTCTTGATGGCGTCCTCGGCGAGCACCGAGCAGTGGATCTTCACCGGGGGCAGGTTCAGCTCCTCGACGATCTGCGAGTTCTTGATCGTCTCGGCCTCGTCGACCGTCTTGCCCTTGATCCACTCGGTCGCCAAGCGACGAGCTCGCGATGGCCGAGCCGCAGCCGAAGGTCTTGAACTTGGCGTCCTCGATGACGCCCTGGTCGTTGACCTTGATCTGCAGCCGCATCACGTCGCCGCACGCGGGGGCGCCGACGAGGCCGGTGCCGACGTTCGGATCGTTCTTGTCGAGCGTGCCGACGTTGCGCGGGTTCTCGTAGTGTTCGATGACTTGTCGCTGTATGCCATGATCTTTATTTCCTCAGTAGCAGTCGATTGGACCTGAAAGCTCTCTCAGTGAGCTGCCCACTGCGATGCTCTTGAGATCGATGCCTTCCTTGTGCATCTCCCAGAGAGGCGACAGGTCGCGGAGGCGCTTCACCTTCTCGACCACGAGGTCGGCCACGTAGTCGACCTCTTCCTCGGTGTTGAACCGGCCGAGGCCGAAGCGGATGCTCGAGTGGGCGAGCTCGTCGCCCACGCCGAGCGCGCGGAGCACGTAGCTCGGCTCGAGGCTCGCCGACGTGCACGCCGAGCCGGAGCTCACGGCCACGTCCTTGATCGCCATCATCAAGCCCTTCGCCCTCGACGAAGTTGAAGCAGATGTTGAGGTTGCCCGGCAGGCGGTGCTCGAGCGAGCCGTTGACGTAGACCTCGTCGAGCGCGGCTCATGATGCGGCTGCGGAGCCGCTCGCGCAGCGCCGAGGACGCGCGCGCTCTCCGCCTTGCCTTCCTTCGCGCAGGATGTCGCACGCCTTGCCGAAGCCCGACGATGAGCGGCACGGTGAGCGTGCCCGAGCGCATGCCGCGCTCGTGCCCGCCGCCGTCCATCTGGGCGACGATGCGAACGCGCGGCTTGCTGCGCCGGACGTAGAGCGCGCCGACGCCCTTCGGGCCGTAGATCTTGTGCGCCGTGAGCGACGCGAGGTCGACGTTCATCTTCTGCACGTCGAAGTCGACCTTGCCGATCGCCCTGCACCGCGTCGGTGTGGAGGAGCACGCCCTTCTCGCGCGTGATCTTGCCGATCTCCTCGAGCGGCTGGACCGTGCCGATCTCGTTGTTGGCGAGCATCACGCTGACGAGGATCGTCTTGTCGGTGATGGCCTTCTTCGACGTCGTCCGGGATCGACGCGGCCGTCCTTGCCGACGCGGCAGGTACGTCACCTCGAAGCCCTCCTTCTCGAGGCGCTTGCACGTGTCGAGCACGGCCTTGTGCTCGGTCACGCGTCGTGATGATGTGGTTGCCCTTGTCCTTGTAGAACTCGGCGACGCCCTTGAGGGCGAGGTTGTCGCTCTCGGTCGCGCCGCTCGTGAAGACGATCTCCTTGCTGTCCTTGGCGCCGATGAGCTTCGCGATTCGCTCGCGCGCGTAGTCGACCGCCTCTTCCGCCTCCCAGCCGAAGCTGTGGCTGCGGCTCGCCGCGTTGCCGAACTTCTGCGTGAAGTACGGGAGCATCTCGCTCGAGCGACGCGCGGGTCGACCGGCGTCGTCGAGTGGTTGTCCATGAAAATGGGGAGCTTCAGGGCCATTGGTCGGTCGCTTCTGTCTCTCGGGTGGGCCTAGTGGGCACGAAAGCCGAGCACGAGCTCAGGCACGTGAACTTCCTTGTCGTGCAGATCGCAGCGCTCGCAGGCGCTGAGTAGTCTCGCCGGATCGCACACGTCGCATGTGTCGAGGTACTCGAGGCTGGCCTCCAGCTCGCTCTCCAGGGCCTCGAGGCGCCGCTTTTGCTCGCGGGTCTCCTCGAGCTTGCGCGCGTAGACCTCGCGCATGCGCTTCATCGCGCCCGGAGCACTCTCCACGCGCTCCCACTCACGCACGACCGTCTGGATGTCGGCGAGACTGAAGCCCATGTCCTGGAGCCTCGCCGATCCAGCGGATCCGAACGAGGGACTCCCGCCCGTACAAGCGAAAGCGGCCCTTCGATCGCCCGGCAGGCGTTAGCAGCCCCAGCTCCTCGTAGAGGTGGATGGCCCGCACCGTCTTGCCGGCTTCCCTTGCCAAGTCACCGATTTGCCTCAAATCGCGACGCTCGCGAGCGTCGTCGAGGGATTCGACGCGGGCACCGCCGGGAGAGCCGCTCCGGGTGGGGCTCAGCAGTGGGAGGCGGTGGGTGGCCATTGGTTTCGAACTCGTACACGTGAGTCTTACGTTAGGGTACGAGTTCTCGCAAGCGTCAATGTAGGCTCCCGCTTGCCCGCTCGCCAGTCCCCCCCCGCTCCGGCCATCGCTCTGGCCATACCTGCGAGCGGCTCTGCCACTATGATGGCCCGCGATGCCGAAGCCCGACCTAGAAGGACAGCTCACGGCGCTCACCCAGGAGTTCGTCGGGAGACTGGTGCAGGCGATCCGAAACGCCTCGTTCGCCGAGGTGGCCGCGCTCCCAGCTCCACGAGCTGCGATCAGCACGCAACGCATGACGACCACGCGACGAGCCGGCGGCGACGGCGCGTCCGGCCGACAAACCGCAGCTCGTCGGGCAGAGCTCGGCGAGCGCGTCGTGAGGGCGCTGCGAAGCGCCGGTCAGCCTCTCGGAGTGCGCGCGCTGTCGAGCGACCTCGGTGTGAAGCCAGACCTCCTCGGGACGCCGCTCCGCGAGCTACGCTCGGCGGGCCGGATCAAGAAGCACGGCGAAAAACGAGCCACGACCTACTCGGCGGCGTGAGCTCCGTCACTCCGATTCGTGCGTCTTCGCCCTCGCCTCTTCGCCGGCGCGGAGCACGCTCGACCTCAGCCCGGCGTCGATCCGGAGCCACTCGGTGCGTGCGTCTTCGGGGACACCGCGCTCCTCGAGCACCTGCTTGAGCAACCAGTGACGGCGATCGAAGTGCCCCGCAAGCAGCGGCAGCTTCGCGTGCGCCTCCGGCAGCGGCGTGCCCGTGTAGCGCTGAGGACCGCCGAGAAAGGCGCACGTGAGAGCCACCTGTTGCTCGACGATGCGCCCCTTGTCCTTGCCTTCGAAGAGAAAGCCCACGATGGCGTCGTCGAACATCCGATCGTAGAGACGCTGGAGCACGGCGCGCACCTCCCCTTCGCCCCCGACAGCGTCGTAGGGCGTCGTCATACGAACGCGACGTCGATGCCCGCGCCTTCTTTTACGACCCGCGCGATCGTCGCGAAGAGCTCGGCCCCACGCCCCTTGTCGTCGACCCATTGCTTGGCCGTCTCGTCCCACGAAAAGTGCCAGGCATTCGCCGCCGCGGCCAACCAGATCTGCCGGGTGGGCCTTTGCGTGTTGACCACGAACTTCTTGCCACCGGCAAGCGTGAGCGTCACCACGTCCCCCGCGACCTCGCAGTCCACGAGCTCCGCATCCACGTCCTCGAACGCATCGCCGATGGCCCGGAAGGCCTCGTCCGCCAACCGCAAGAAGGTCTTCTCGTCCATGCCCGCCGCTACGGCATAGCCTGTTTCTCGTCGAGGGGAAGGGGGGGAGCGCCCAGGCCGAGCGAACTAGTTGAGGGAATGAGGAAGCGCCAAGAGAAACGGCGCTATCACGGCGTCGAAGACGCGACCGTCGGAGCGGTGCATCTGGTACGTGCCGCGCATCTCGCCGCGGGGCGTCTCGAGCACGCAGCCGCTCGTGTAGTCGAAGTGCTCGCCAGGGCGAAGGAACGGCTGATGCCCCACGACCCCGGGCCCCCGCACTTCCTCGACCTTGCCGCCGCCGTCGGTGATGATCCAATGACGCGTCCGGAGCTGCGCGGGCTCGGCGCCCTCGTTGGAGATGCGAACCGTGTACGAAAAGACATAACGGCGGGCGAGCGGCACCGACTGATCGACGACGTACGTGCTCCGCACGCTGACGCGGATGCCCTCGGTCACGGCAGAGGAGTTTTGAGTCGTGGTCATGGGCGGCTTCTCTGCGGCTTTTCTATGGATGACTTCGTATCTAGCAAAGTGACGGCCAGGCGTCTCAGGCGCGCGACGGCGGGTTGGTGTCGCCGCGCCGCACGCGACATCGACCCACCATGGGCATGTGATCGGACAGACCGTGAAACCGGGCCGTGCGATCGCCGAACACGCACGTGTCGTCGAAGTCGACCCACTTCAGCCCTCGCCCGCAGAAGACGTGGTCGAGGTGCATGCGCATACGCATGAAGCCGGCCGTCGGCCAGCCCTCGAGCTCCTTCTCGGAGAGCCTGTAGCGCTGAGCGAAGGCGTCGATCCACCCGCGCTCCTCGACGAGGTACCTGTACACGGGAGACCCGGGCAACGCGTTGAAGTCGCCGACGACCACGAACCGGTCGCTCGTACGCTGGCGCTCGACGAAGCGCACGAGGTTCTTCGCCTCCTCGATCTGGTTGGGCCCCCACCCGAGTCTGCGCGGCTCGGTCCAGAAGGCTCGGGACATCGTACTTGGAAGGCTGAGATGGGTGTTGAAGACGTCGACGGGCCCCTGCGAGCGCTCGCTGCGATGGCGAAAGCGGACATGCGCGCAGATACGCGTCTGCTTGAATCGGCGGATCGGGTGCATGCGCCGGTGGGTGATGTCGTGCGGCGTTCGGGCGTTGTGCTCATCCACCGCGTAGTCGGCGTGGGCGAGGACGGCGAGCCCGGTCGTGTAGACCTGAGTGCCCGAGGAGAGCCGGTAGGCGTGGGCTGGGAAATAGTAGGCCTGGTAGGCATCGGCCTTGTTCTCTTCCGCGAGCGCGGCCGACAGCATCCGCATGAACCGTTCGAGCTGCGTGTCCTCTCCGCGGTGCGCGACCGTCGATCGGAGCGAGCGGGTCTCGACCTCTTGAAGGCACACGATGGCGGGCACCGGTTCCAACCCGGAGAGAGCCCGGGCGATGCGATTCATGGCGGCCTTCGTGCTCGCGAGGCCGCGCGTCGCGTGCCCGAAGTAGCGCACGTTGTAACTGAGGATGCGTAGAGGGTCCACCGAGGCGGGGCAGTCTAGCCGACCACTTGCGGCCCGTGTCGCCAAGGCAAGAGAGCTACTGCTCGGCCAAGAGTTGCCGTATCTTGGACATTGGCCTTCGCATGTCAGTCAAGCCTCGCCGAATCCTGGTCGTGGATGACAGCAACGCGACGCTCACCCGCGTCAGCCGTGCGCTCACCGCAGCGGGGTACGAGGTCGTGGCGACCGACAACGTGGTCGGCAACGGCCGTCATCTGTCGTCGTGCGACCTCGCCATCATCGACTTTCACATGTCCGGCTTCACGGGCGACGAGGTGGTGAGCTCGCTTCGCGGAGCCAAGTCGACGCGCGAAGTGCCTTGCTTATTTTCATCTCTACACGACGGACGCGACCGCGACGAAATCGTTTGCGCAGCTCGGCTTCGACGGATGTTTCACCGAAAAGGGCGACGAAGCCGCGCTCGTCCGACAGGTGCAAGCCGCCTTTCGCCTCATTCGCCTCCGAGAGCTCGGCAACAAGATCAAGTCCGGTGCCGGCGTTGACCCCAGCGCCCCGCGA
The DNA here is from genome assembly GCA_963847465.1 of uncultured delta proteobacterium. Lineage (GTDB taxonomy): Bacteria > Myxococcota_A > Polyangia > Polyangiales > Polyangiaceae > Palsa-1150. The sequence goes on from CAWKAF010000062.1 coordinate 931,688, forward strand.
GGGCGAAACCAACCCTGACTCGCAACGGGCCAAGATACGTTTCGCGCCGTGTTGGACTAGAGTGCGACTTCGCGCGATGAGGTGTCGTATCGCCGGTTCAGGCATCGCCGGGCTCGCCGCGCTCGCGATAGCCCAGTCCACCTGTCTCCCGTACGGCAATCGCGCAGAGGCTGCGAAGCCGGCTCCGGCAACGACTCTGGCCCCTCCGCCGGATCCGTTCGCCACGTTCGAGGCGAACGCCAGCGCGCCCGTCGACACACCCCCCCCGGCACATGGCGCACCGGTCGTCATCCAGCACGCCACGGTCATGACGGCCACGGGCCGGAAGTTTGCCAGCGGGTTCGTCGCCATCGAGGGCGGGCTCATCACCTCCGTGGGAGAGGGAGACGGGCCGCCGCCGAAGCCCGGCAGCACCATTGTCGTCGACGGCCGCGGCAAGTTCGTGACTCCCGGAATCATCGACCCGCACTCGCACATCGGTGTCTACCCGGTCCCCGACACGGCTGCGCACGACGACGGCAACGAGATGACCGACCCGATCATGGCGGGTGTCCGCGCCGAGCACTCGTTCTGGCCGCAGGACCCCGCGATAGAGCGAGCCGTCGCCGGCGGAGTCACGACCATCGCCGTGCTCCCTGGGAGCGGAAACTTGATCGGCGGACGCGGCGTGGTGATGCACCTGATTCCAGAGCGCGGCGCTCGGGCGATGCGCTTTCCCGGCGCGCCCGAGCTGCTCAAGATGGCGTGCGGCGAGAACCCCAAGCGGGTCTACAAGGAGCTGAAGCGCTCGCCGACGACGCGGATGGGAAGCCTCCGCACGCTGCGCGAGGCCTTCATCAAGGCTCAGAAGTACGCGCGCGACCTGGGCGAATGGAACAGGAAGTCGCAAGAGGCCGCGTCCGCTCCCGCAAAAAAGCACGACGACAAGCCCGGAAACGACCCCCCGAAGCCGCCGGACCGCGACCTGGCTCTCGAGACGCTCGCCCTCGTGATGCGCGGGGACATCCTCGTCCAATGGCACTGCTATCAGGCCGACGACATGCTCGCCGCATTGCAGGTGGCCGACGAGTTCGGCTTCAAGGTGCGGGCGTTTCACCACGCGCTCGAGGCCTACAAGATCCGCGACGTCCTCTCGCGCAGGCGGGTGGCGGTCGCGACGTGGGACGACTGGTGGGGGTTCAAGATGGAGGCGTACGACGGGATCCCCGAGAACCTCGCGCTCGTGACCGAAGCGGGCGTTCGGGCGGCCCTGCACTCGGATTCGCCTATCGCCATTCAGTTCCTGAACCAGGCCGCGGGGAAGGCGCTCGCGGCAGGGCGCGCCGCCGGCGTCGAGCTGGACGAAGAGGACGCCCTTCGCTGGTTGACCGCGAACCCCGCGTGGGTGCTCGGAATCGACCAGCAGGTCGGCACGCTCGAAGCAGGAAAGCGAGCAGACGTCGTCGTGTGGAGCGACGATCCGCTAAGCACCTACGCGCGCGCGGAGATGGTCTACGTGGACGGACAGCTCGTCTTCGATCGAGCCCACATCGGCGCCCCCTGGAGCGACTTCGAGCTCGGGGTCCGAGCCATGCCGCCGAGGGGAGAGACGAAATGAAGGGGGTGAGCCTGGCGATCCTGGTGCTCGGCCTCGCGGGAACCGGAGTGGCGCTCGCGGACGAGCCTCCCGCGATCGCGATCGTGCACGGACGCGTTTACATCCCGGGTGACCACCCTCCGCTCGCGGACGCCACGGTGGTGCTCGCGAGCGGCAAAGTGCACAGCGTCGGCCCAGACATCCCCATACCCCCGGGCGCGCGCGTGATCGATGCCCGCGGCAAGACGGTCACCCCCGGATTCATCGACGCGGACACCGACGTCGGGGCCGTCGACGTCGAGCTGGAGTCCCCCTCGAACGACGCGACGGTGCGCGGACTGATGACCCCCGCGCTCCGGATGGTCGACGGATACAACCCGCGGTCGGCGCTCATCCCTATCGCCCGTACGGGCGGCGTGACGTCCGTCGTCGTGGCTCCCCGCTCCGGAGTGCTCGGCGGGCAGGCGGCGTTCGTGGACCTTGCCGGCGACACGCTCTCGACGGCGATCGTACGCCCGGCGCTTGCACAGTACGCCCACCTGGACGAGGAGACCGCGGAGGCGAGCACCGGGACTCGCAGCGGCCTGTGGCTGCTCGTCAGAGAGGCACTGGACGACGCCCGCTTCTATGGGGCGCACAAGGCCCAGTACGATGCGAACGGTACCCGGCCCCTGAGCCTCCATCGTGCCGCCCTGGAGGCGCTGCTCCCCGTGTTGCGAGGCGAGCAACCGCTCGTCGTCACTGCGCACCGGGCGAGCGACATCGAGAGCGCTCTCCGGCTCGCCGATGAGCTCAAGCTCAAGCTGGTTCTCGAAGGCGCCAGCGAGGCGTGGATGCTCGCGGACGATCTCGCGCGCCGCAAGGTACCGGTGATCATCGATCCCCTGCAGGACCTTCCAACGCACTTCGATCGCCTTCACTCGCGGTCCGACAACGCCGCGCTGTTGGAGCGCGCTGGGGTCATCGTCGTCATCGCTACCTTCTCGGCTCATCAGTGCCGTCTGCTCTGGCAGCATGCTGGCAACGCCGTGCGCCTCGGCATGGATCACGACGCCGCCGTTCGTGCCGTCACCGAGGCGCCCGCCGCTGCGTTCGGCCTCAAGGGGTATGGGGTGCTCGAGCCGGGTGCGATCGCAAACGTGGTCGTCTGGAGCGGCGACCCCTTCCAGACCAATAGCCGCGCAGAGCACGTCTTCATCCGGGGGCACGAACAGTCGCTCGAGACACGGCAGAGCCTCCTGCTGGGGCGGTACCGCACGCTACCGGTCTCGCGCGACGGCTCGCGCTGACTTGACGTCCTCTTTTCAGGACATAGTATCCGCCGGACTGGAAGCACCACACGAGGAGAGATGCCATGGCCATTCAGCTCGGCGACATTGCGCCCGACTTCACCCAAGAATCCACCCAGGGGCCCATCCACTTCCACGAGTGGCTCGGCAAGTCGTGGGGAATCCTGTTCTCGCACCCGAAGGACTTCACCCCGGTGTGCACGACGGAGCTCGGCGTAGTCTCCAAGCTCGGCCCCGAATTCGCCAAGCGAAACGTGAAGGTCATCGCGGTCAGCGTCGATGACGTCGCGTCGCACAAGAAGTGGACGGGCGACATCGAGGAAACGCAGTCCACGAAGCTCAACTACCCGATCCTCGCCGATCCGGACCGGAAGGTCGCGAGCCTCTACGGGATGATCCACCCCAACGCAAACGACACGCTGACCGTTCGCTCCGTCTTCGTGATCGATCCGAACAAGAAGGTTCGTCTGACGCTTACCTATCCGGCAAGCACCGGCCGGAATTTCGACGAGATCCTCCGCGTCGTGGACTCGCTGCAGCTTACGGACTCGCACTCCGTGGCGACGCCCGCAAACTGGAAGGACGGCGACGACGTCATCATCGTTCCCTCGCTGCAGGACCCCGAGGTCATCAAGCAGAAGTTCCCGAAGGGCTACAAGACGGTGAAGCCGTACCTGCGCGTAACGCCGCAGCCGAACAAGTAGACCTCGTCATCCGCCGCCGCCGGCATCGACGGGGACAGACACCGACGTCTCCTCGATCTTCACGTCCAGGTGACACGGCTTGGTGAGCGGAACGCTGTGCGACAGCGCGTGCTTCAGAATGCAAATCGGCACGACGTCCGGCTCACCGGCAACGCCCGCGATCTGGATCCGGCCGCCCGGCTGCAACGTGGCCTCGAACTGCGCCTTGCCCCCCGGCACGGACGAGCACCCTTCGATGAGCTGATCCATGGCGCGCTCCGCGAGCCGAGCGGCGGAGGCGCCGAGATCGCGGCAGCCGTTGGTCAGAATGGTCGCATTGACCACCTGAGCCGAGCGTCCCGCCGGAACGGGCTCCGCCGTGGCGGGCCCCACGGCAGGCTCCTTGGGCCCGCACGCGGCAATGCCGACGAAGAGACCGAAGGCGGTGCCGCGCGCAAACCCCATGGTTCCCGCTTAGCGACGGGTACTGGCGGACGGAACGGCGGAGGAAGCGGGGGCTGCGGGTGCCTTGGGCATGGCGGCCGCCGAGGTGGTCGGGGTCGGGGTCGGGGTCGCGGTCGCGGTCGCGGTCGGGGTCGGGGTCGCGGTCGCGGTCGTGGTCGTCGCGGTCGCGGCTGCAGCTGGGGTCGCGGCCGCCCTCACCTCACCCATGTGCGTGTCGCGCTCCGAGTTGCTCGCGTTTTCGTCCTGCGTGCACGCGACCAGCGCGACCGCCGAAACGACCATGACGAAGAAGGCTCGCATACCCAGCCTTTTACAGCTCCGCCGCTCCGGAAGCGAGTGCCACGGCGAGACCCAGCCAAGACCGAGTAGACTCCTCCTTACGTTGCCAGATCCGCCCTGGGCCAGCCTGCGCGACGAAGACCTTCTGCGCCTTCGCATTCGCGATCTCGGCGTTCGCATCGAGGGCAGCGAACTCGAAGCGCGGGTCGCCAAACTTTACGGCGAGCTCGAAGCGCGCGGGTTGCCCCTGCGGCCGGCCTGCTACCTGGGCGACGAATGGTTTAGCCCGGACGGCGTTCCGGCGGTCGCCATCCCCTTCTATCTCGCACATCCTCGTCTCAAGCAGCTCGAGCTGCACCAGATGATGGAGGTCGAGGGCGGGACGCCGGAGTGGTGCGCCAAGCTGCTCCGGCACGAGTGCGGGCATGCCTTCGACCATGCCTACCGGTTCTCGGCCCGCCGGAAGTGGCGGGCAGTGTTCGGCAATCCGGACGCCGAGTATGAGCCCGAGACCTACAGCCCGAGACCCTACAGCCGTAGCTTCGTTCAGCACCTGCCCAACTGGTATGCGCAAGCGCACCCCGACGAGGACTTCGCCGAGACCTTTGCCGTGTTGCTCACGTCCACGCCGGAGGAATGGCGCACGCGCTACCGCGGCTGGAAGGCCATCGAGAAGCTCGAGTACGTCGACTCGCTCATTCGCGAGGCCCGCGGCAAGCCCCCCGCCGTATCGACAGGAAACCATCGGTCGGACGCGTCCCGGCTTCGTTCTACGCTCGAGCGCTACTACGCCGCGCGTCGCAAGCTCTGGGCGCAGGACTACCCGGACTTCTACGACGCCGACCTCAAGCGCATCTTCGCAGAAGCGCCGGCCGGGCACGGGACGGCGGCGGCGTTCATGCGGCGGCGGCGCAAGGCCATCGTCGCGGGCGTCGTACGCTGGACGGGCCAGCGGAAGTACGTCGTCGACACCTTGTCGAGCCGCCTCATCGAGCGCTGCGCGAGCCTGGGGCTCCACGCGCCCAGCGACGAGACAGCGCTCGCGCTCGACGTCGGGGCCTTCGTCGGGTCCCTCGTGACCAATCACCTTCACACGGGGCGGTTCAAGCGGTCGGTCTAGGTGGCGATCGCCCGCCGTCGTCGGGTCGGTGCTCGCGGCGGGCGGGGCCCCGCGTCGGCCGGCTCGGCGGCGCGTTCGTCAAGTGCGGTACGGGCCGGCCGAGACTTGCCCCACCCGCCGCTCCGCGCCGACCCGACGACGCCGGGCTCGTGGATAGCGGGTGCGGGCGGGATCAGAGGAGCCGGCGAGGTCGGGCCCTACAGACAGTACTTCACTCCGTTCGTGCAGCAGTCCCATGGGCCCCCTTCACCAAGCTGGACGCACGCGCTGCCGCCCGGGCACGCGTTGACCTGGCCATCGTCAGCAGGGGCAGCATCAATCGGTCCGTCACGGACGGAACACATGACTGGCGGCCCGGCCCCTGCCCCGTCACTGCCTCCCGCGAGGGATGACCCACAGCCCATCATGGCAAGGACTCCGATTGCGGCGACTCGACCCACGACCATCAGCCTAACTACGCGCCTCGCCGCCGTCCCCGAACGCTCCGCGTCAGCGGACCTCAAACTCGCTCCGCTGGTCGTCCCACCCGCTATCCCCCAGCCCGCCGTCGTCGAGTCGGCGCGGAGCGGCGGGTGGGGCAAGTCTCGGCCGGCCCGTACCGCACTTGACGAACGTCCCGCCGAGCCGGCCAACGCGGGGCCCCGCCCACCGCGAGCACCGACTCGACGACGGCGGGCGATCGCCCCGCTTGCGGCTGCCACGAGGAAAGCCGTCTATAACCAGTGTGCCGATGCGCATCCTCGTCCTCTTCGACGTGCATCGCCCCATCGGCCCCGACGAGACCTTCAGCGTGCGCTCGCTGCGCGGCGCCGAGGAGAAGCCGACCGAAGCCGACGTCCTCGCCTGCCTGGGCAAGCTCGGGCACGAGGTCGAAACCCTCGCGGTGTACGACGCCGTAAAGGCGGTCCTCGACAAGATCGAGGCGTTCAAGCCGGACGTCGTCTTCAACCTGTGCGAAACGTTCTTCTCGGACCGTGCGAACGAGCCGAACATCCCGGCCTTGCTCGAGCTCATGAAGGTGCCCTACACGGGGGCTGGCCCGGACGCGCTGATGCTCTGCAAGGACAAGGCGCTCGCGAAGAAGCTCCTGTCTTTTCACCGCATCCGCGTCGCACGGTTCGTCGTCTCTCCGCGAGAGCGGCCGCTGCGGCACCTCAAGCGCTTTCTCTCGTATCCCGTCTTCGTCAAACCGGTAGGCGAGGAGGCGAGCGACGGGATCGCGCGCGCATCGCTCGCGAAGAACGAGGAAGAGGCCCTCGATCGCGCTCGGTTTCTCCACGAACGTTTCGAGAGCGACGCGCTCATCGAGGAGTACGTCGACGGTCGCGAGCTTTACCTCGGCGTGCTCGGCAACAAGAGGCTCACCGTCTTCCCGCCGCGCGAGCTCTTCTTCGAGCACGAGAGCGCGGAGGATGCGCCTCGGTTCGCCACCGCGAAGGCGAAGTGGGACGACGGCTACCGGAAGAAGTGGAAGATACGAAACGGGCCAGCCGGGCCCCTACCTCAAGGCCTCGAGCGGCGGCTCGCGGAGCTGGCGCGGCGGGTCTACCGCATCCTCAACATCCGCGGCCTCGGACGAATCGACGTGCGCCTCTCGACGGGCGGCGAAATAGTCGTCATCGAGGCGAACCCGAACCCGTCGCTCGCAACGGACGACGACTTCGCCCAGGCGGCCGCGCAGGTGGGCATCGGCTACGAGGCCCTGATCCAGAAGATCCTGGAGAACGCGCAGCGCTGGAGCACGCCCCCGAGCGCGTAGTCCACGGTCCAGTTCAGTTGTTCGCGGCCCCCTGGTCTATCCACGTCTGTACGGCATCGAGCGTTGCCGGACATACGGAGCCGGGGGCCGTGAGCGGCATGCCCGCTCCGTAGCGGGGGTCGGCCCGCGTCGTCAGATTCAGCTTGATGTACAGCATGCTCGCGCCCGCATCGAACGGCGCGACGCGCGGGATGGAGCCTGCGTTGCCTGCGAGGTTCGTCGAGGGATGACCGCCTCCGTCTCCGAGCAGCTCGGCGTATACGGCTCCGGCGTCGAGCGTGTAGTCGAGCATGTTGCCCGTTCCCGTCACGTCGGATGCGCCGCTTTGCGAGTGGCAATCGCCCGTGACGTTGATGCCGCAGCTCGGCGTCGCGAGGACCTTGGTGAGGATGCTCGTGAAGCTCGGCTCGATCCCCGGAGGACAGACCGCATAGCCGGCGTCCGGCACGGCCGGACTCGACGGCGACCCGTCGCTGCACGCTGCCAACGACGTCGCCGCGGCCATCGCGGCCATGCCTGACGCCAATGCTGCCACCTTCGAGCCAAACCCCATCGTTCGTTGCCTCCGTCGGCCATCAGAGGCCACGCGCCAAGGGTACAACGGCGCCGCATGTCTCTGGCAGGCTGAGCCCCTTTCTCGCCGGGCAACCGCACCTGCCGCCCTTGCGCCTGTGCTTACCATATGGTAAGCACCGTCTTCCCATATGGTAGCGTCTCGCTCTTCCGACGGCGACGTGCGGGCCGCCACCATCGTGGCGGCGACGCGGCTCTTTGCCGCTCACGGATTCGGAGGGACGGCGCTCCAGGACATCGCCGACGCCGTGGGCGTCACGAAGCCCGCCGTGCTTCACCACTTTCCGTCCAAGGAACACGTCCGCCAGGCCGTCCTCGACGCCATCCTGGCCCACTGGAACGAGGCCCTACCCCGCCTGCTCCTCGCCGCCACCGCCAGCGCCGACCGCTTCGACGCGGTCTTCGGCGAGCTCCACCGCTTCTTCGCGGCGGACCCCGACCGCGCCCGGCTCATCATCCGCGAGACGCTCGACCGCCCCGCCGAGATCCGCAAGCTCTTGCGCGGGCCGGTCCGGAGGTGGCACGCCGCCATCGGACAGTACGTCAGCGCCGGCCGGGACAGCGGCCATCACTACGCGGACGTCGACCCCGAGGCCTACGTCATCCATATCCTGCTCCTCGTCATCACGGCGACTGCGTCGTCCGCCGTGGCCACCGCGGTGCTCGAGGACGACGCGCACCCGCGCTACGACCGCGAGCTCGCCCGCATCGCGCGCGCGAGCCTCTTCCCGCCCACGACCCGAGACACTCGGCGGAATCACGCCCGAAAACGAAAGCCCGCGAGGTAATTCATGGCCAGCTTTCTCACAGACAACGACGACCTCCTCTACTACCTGAACGAGCGGGTCGACTGGAGCTCGCTGGCCGAGGTGACCGAATACGGCTGGCGCACGCCAGATGGCTTCAAGAACGGGACCGACGCCAAGCAGTTCTACGTCGAAGTGGCCGAGATGGTCGGGGAGCTCGTTGCCGAGCAGCTGGGGACGCGCACCGCCAAGATCGATCGCGAGGGGACGCATCTCCGCAACGGCGAGGCCGTCGAGAGCCCGTCGATGAAGGAAGCGTTCGACGCGATCCGCGCCGCGGACCTGCACAAGCTGTGCATCCCGCGCGAGCTTGGCGGCTTGAACGCGCCGCTCCTTCTCTACTTCCTGTGCGGCGAGATGATCGCACGCGCCGACACGGCGGCGATGAACCACTTCTCGTTCCACGGGGGAATGGCGATGGCGGCCCTCGCTTACTCGGTGAACGAAGGGACTACGGACTTCGACGTCCAGGCTGGCAAGATCTCGTCCACACGGTTCGCGCAGGAGATCGGAGAAATCGCGCGAGGCGAAGCCTGGGGCTGCATGGACATCACCGAGCCGAACGCCGGCAGCGACATGGGCGCCCTGCGCACGCGGGCGGAGCAGGACGAAAAGGGCGACTGGTTTATCACCGGCCAGAAGATCTTCATCACGTCGGGACACGGCAAGTACCACTTCGTCATCGCCCGCACCGAAGACGCGAAGGACCCGAACGACCCCTTCGCCGGCCTCGCCGGACTCTCGATGTTCTTCGTCAAGACGTACGACGATCTGCCCGACGGTACGCGCAAGCGCCACGTGATACTCGAGCGCATCGAAGAGAAGCTCGGACACCACGGAGCGGTGACGGCGGCGCTCTCGTTCGAGCGTGCGCCCGCGCGCCTCATCGGCAAGCGAGGCGAGGGCTTCAAGTACATGCTCGTGCTCATGAACAACGCGCGGGTCGGCGTCGGGTTCGAGAGCATCGGTCTGGCGCACGCGGCCTACACGATGGCGCGCGCCTACGCCGAGGAGCGTCACTCGATGGGCAAGGCGATCGCCCGCCACGAGATGATCGCCGACTACCTCGACGAGATGCGCACGGACATCCAGGGCATGCGCGCCCTGGCCGTGGCGGGCGCATTCCATGAGGAGATGGCGCAGAAGCTCGAGCTCATCGGCCGCTTCATCGGCAAGGCCAACCCCACGGAGCGCGAGCAGGATCTCTTGCAAGTCGAAATGCCACGCCACCGGGCTCTATCGCGGCGCTACACGCCTCTCCTCAAGTACCTCGCGACGGAGAAGGCCGTGGAGATAGCGCGCCGCAACATGCAGATCCACGGCGGCGTCGGCTACATGCGCGAGTTCGGAGCCGAGAAACTTCTGCGCGACTCGCTCGTGCTTCCGGTGTACGAGGGGACGAGCCAGATCCAATCGCTGATGGCGATGAAGGACGTCCTCATGGGCATCATCAAGCGGCCGCAAGCGTTCGTGACGCGGATGGGTCAGGCGCGCTGGCACGCCGTGTCGGCGCGCGATCCGCTCGAGCGCCGTGTCGCACGGCTGCAGACGATCTCGCTGTCGGCGCAGCAGTTTCTCTTCACCCGCACCGCGGCAGGGAAGCTCAAGTCGCTCACGGACTTTCCGGTCGGCCAGTGGCGCACCGTGCTCACCGAGCAATGGGATCCGAAGCGTGACTTTGCTCTCGCGATGCTCCACGCCGAGCGGCTCACGCGCATCCTGGCGGACGAGGCCGTGGCCGAGCTGCTCCTCGACCAGGCCAAAGCCCACCCCCACCGGCGTGAAGTGCTCGAGCGCTGGCTCGACCGCGCGGAGCTGCGCTCCAAGGCGCTCCACGAGGAAATCACCACCACCGGTGAGCGCATCCTCGCGTCGCTCGCCGGCGGCGCCAAGGCGGGGCGCAAAGACGCCCTCGCCGCGGAGTAAGCCATGTCCGTCTCCATTCGTCATGCTTTCGCGCAGGGAGCATCGGTCGCCGCGCTCGGCCGCGTCGCCCTTGCCGGGTTGCGAACGCAAGACCACCACGAGGTTCCGAAGCTCCCGCCTGGGCCGGGCCCCTGGATCGAAGCCCGCTTGCCTCCGCGCTCACCCGAGCTCGTGCGCGCCTACATCAAACACGTCGGCGGCGACCCCGCTTGGTACCGCGGACGCTTGCCAGCGCACTTGTTTCCGCAGTGGGGATTCCCGCTCGCTGCGCGCGCTCTCCTCGGGCTTCACTACCCTCTCGCCAAGGTGATCAACGGGGGCTGCCGTCTCGAGAACAGAGCCCCTTTGCCGGCGGACGAACCCCTCGATGTGCGGGCCCGCATCGAGTCCATCGACGACGACGGACGTCGCGCGATCATCACCCAGCGAGTAATCACCGGCACCGTGACGACGCCCGACGCCGTCATCGCCGATCTTCGAGCGTTCATTCCCCTCGGCGCCAAGAAAGAAGAGACGAACGGAAAGAGACCCGCCAAGGCCCGTCCAACGGTGCCCGCGGGCGCTCACGAGATCGCCTTCCTGCGCATCCGCGAAGACGCGGGCCTCGACTTCGCCAAACTCACCGGCGACTTCAATCCGATCCACTGGGTCAAGGCGTACGCCCGCGCGTCCGGCTTCCGGACGGTCATCCTCCACGGGTTCTCGACCTTCGCCCGCGCCATCGAGGCCCTCAACCGAGCGCGCTTCGCGGGCGACCCGTCGCGGCTGAAGACGATCGATGCCCGCCTCTCGCGTCCGCTCGTTCTGCCGGCGCGCGTGGGGGTCTACGTGAACGGTGAAGGGGGGATCTGGGTGGGGGACGCGCCGGGGGGCGGCGCTTACCTCGAAGGACGATTCGAGACGGAGACACGACCATGAGCGATTTTCTCGTTGAACTCGGCAAGAACGCGCGCGCACGCTCTCTCGTACAGTCGCTCGGGCTGCCCATTCCGCTACCGCAAGCGCTTCGCCGCGACCGCGGCCCGTGGCGGGAGCGGCCGCTCGCCGATTTGCGCGTCGCCGTCGGTGGGGGCGACGGAGCACAGCTCATCCCGCTCCTCGCGGAATGCCTCGGCGCGGCGGGTGCCAACTCGTACCTCGCGCTTCCGACGTCGCTGGCGTCGGCGTTCAAGGCGCCGGGCGAGACCTTCGGCCGGCCTGCACGACCGCTCGAGGCGCTGGCAGAGAAAGAGCGGGCGGATGCGCTGATATTCGACGCCACCGGAGTGAAGGACACGACGGGGCTGCGCGCCCTGTACGATTTCTTCCACCCCCTCGTCAGTCGGCTCGGGCGGTCAGGTCGCGTCGTCGTCCTGACGCGCCCCTCGGATGGCGTGACCCCGGAGACCGCCGCAGCGCAATCGGCGCTCGACGGCTTCGTCCGGAGCGTGGCAAAGGAGGTCGGCCGAGTCGGTGCGACAGCCAACCTGGTCATCGTCGCGAAAGGCGCGGAGGCGCGCCTGACGCCGGTCCTCAGGTTCATCCTGTCCGCGCGATCGGCGTTCGTCTCGGGGCAGCCCGTTGCCGTCAACAACCGCGCTCGGGCGATCGAAGAGCCCCCCGTCGTCCGGGCGTTCGAGAAGAAGATCGCGCTCGTGACCGGCGCGGCGCGCGGAATCGGCGAAGCCACGGCGCGCGCTCTCGCCCAGGAAGGGGCGCACGTCGTGTGCCTCGACCGCCCCGCCGACGACGGGCCCACGAGTCAGCTTGCCCGCTCGATCGACGGCACCGCGCTCGGCGCCGACATGGGGGACGACGACGCGCCCACCAAGATCGCCGACGCACTACGCTCGCTCGGCGGCGTCGACGTCGTCGTCCACAACGCCGGGATCACGCGTGACAAGACGCTGGCCCGGATGAAGCCCGAGGTCTGGGACCAGGTGCTCACCATCAACCTCGGCGCGGTCGTGCGCACGACCGCGGCGCTCGAGCCCGTCTTGCGAGACAACGGTCGAATCGTCTGTCTCTCGTCCATCGCCGGGATTGCCGGGAACATGGGCCAAACGAACTACGCGGCCTCCAAGGCGGGCATCGTCGGCTTCGTGCGCGCCAAGGCCGAGCAACTCGCGGACAGGGGCGTCACCGTGAACGCGGTCGCGCCGGGCTTCATCGAGACCCGGATGACCGCCGCGATCCCCGTGGCCATCCGCGAAGTGGCCCGCCGGCTGAGCGCGCTCGGGCAAGGGGGACAGCCGGAGGACGTCGCTCAGGCCATCGTGTTCCTCGCCAGCCCGGGGGCGCACGGAATCACAGGTCGCACGCTGCGTGTCTGCGGCGGTGCGTTTGTCGGAGCTTGATTGGAGGCCATCGGAACCATGCAGAACAAGAACGGACGTCGTGCGGTGATCGTCGGGGGCATGCGAACCCCCTTCGTGAAGGCCTTCAGCGACTTCACCAAGCTCGACACGATCGCTCTCGGCGTCGCCGCCGTGGCGGGGCTCTTGAAGAAGACCGGGTTATCCCACCGAGACGTCGAGTCGATCGTCTGGGGCGGCGTGATCCTTCCCCCGACGCAGCCGAACATCGCGCGAGAGATCGCTCTCGATCTACGCCTCGACCCCGGGTGCGAGGGCACGACGGTGACGCGGGCGTGTGCTTCCGGGCTTCAAGCCATCACCGTCGCCGCCGCCGAGATCGAGCGCGGCAACGTGGACGTGGTCATCGCCGGCGGCAGCGATTCGACCAGCAACGCCACGATCGCGCTCCCGCCGAAGGTAGTGCACGCGCTGGCGCCGCTTGCCCTCGGCAAGCCTTCCCCCGCCGACTACCTCGGCGTCTTGAGCCAGCTGACCCCCATCAGCGAGATTCTCCCCAGGCAGCCCAAGATCGCCGAACGGACGACGGGCGAAGTGATGGGCGAGTCCGCCGAGAGGATGGCCAAGCGCAACGAGATCACTCGCGAAGCGCAGGACGAGTTCGCGGTCCGGTCGCACCATCGGGCCGCGGCGGCCATCGCGTCGGGCCGCTTCGACGACGAGGTCGTGCCCGTTCAGTCGCCGGACGGCAAGTGGGTCCATGCCGACGGCCTCGTACGGGCCGACACGAGCGTCGAGAAGCTCGCCAAGCTACGGCCGGCGTTCGCGAAGGATGGGACATTGACCGCCGGCAACTCGAGCGCGCTCACCGACGGCGCGGCGGCGGTGCTGCTCATGAGCGAAGAGAAGGCCCGGTCCCTCGGCCTCAAGCCTCTCGCGACGCTGTCTTCGTGGTCGTACGTCGGGGTCGATCCGGCCGACCAGCTCCTGATGGGTCCGGCCCTTGCGATGCCCAAGGCTCTCGATCGCGCCGGGCTCCGGCTCGCCGACATCGACCTCGTCGACATGCACGAGGCCTTCGCGGCTCAGGTGCTGAGCGTCCTCAAGATGCTCGGCAGCGCGGCGTTCGCGCGCGCGCGCCTGGGTCGCGACGAGGCCGTCGGAGAGATCGACAGCGCGCGCCTCAACGTACACGGCGGCTCGCTCGCGCTCGGCCACCCCTTCGGAGCCACGGGAGCACGCATGGTCACGACGATGGCCAACGAACTAGCGCGCACCGGCAAGCGCACGGCGCTCCTCGGCATCTGCGCGGCCGGAGGTCTCGGCGCAAGCGCGGTCCTCGAGCGGGTCGAGTAGTCACTCTCGAGCGACAAGTTCGGTGAGCCAGCGCTCGAAGGCCGGCCCCGCTACGAGGCGAGCGATGGCGTGCTCGACTACCCCGGTCGCGTGTTTCACCACCGTGTCACGAATCGCAAAATCCGCGAGGAGGTCTCCGAGGGGGCGGTGAGCATCCTCGGCCAGCACGGCTTCCAGGGCGCTCTCGAGGCTCCGCACGAAGTCGGGCTGGGTCGCCCAAGCGGCGAGGGCCGATCGAGCCACCTCGACTTGCGATACGGCGTCACCCGGCGAGAGTCCCGCAAGCTCGGCCCCGGTCATCTCGAGCAGACCGTCCACGAGGGCGATGCGCACCGCCGCCTGTTCGTCCCTGCGAGCGGGGTCCGCTGCCTGATCGACGATCCCCGCGAGAATACCGGCGACGGCCGTGTCGGCAAAATCGGTGGCGCGCCTCTCGACCTGCCGCTCGACTTCGCTCGAGACCGCGCTGGCCACACGCGAGAGTGCACCGGGGCCCGAGGCGATCTGGCCGAGCGCGCGCTTCGAGATCCCGCCAAGTCCGCGGGCGAGGGAGCTGTCGGAGACCGGCGACGCCGCCCTGCGCCCGAAGGCGGCGAGGGTCTCGATGACCTGGGCCCGAAGCATTCTTCGGACGGGCGGGCGATCGAGCACCTTGAGGAGGGCGTCGCGGCTCGGCGCGCTGGGCAATCTCGCGAAACCTCGCATCCCATCGGCGAGAGCCGACGGGACGATCGCTTCCGTCGTCCGCTTCTCCGCCGACAATGCGCGAGACGCCCCTTGGAGACGCTCGGTGATGCGCTGCGTCGCCGAATCGCTGGTTGTCAGTGCGACTAGGCCCTCTCGAACGGCGCCTGCCAGGGAATGCGCGCCCAGAAGCTCTTCGACCGGCCTTTGGAGCACATCGTCCACGATGGCGGCCGCAAGTCCCGCCGCGACCCCGCCTCCAGCACGCAACCGTGCAAGAATTTGCGACAAATCAGCCATGCTCATCGGCGTGCCACGGCCTGCGCAGGTTGCGCAAGATCCTAATCGATGCGAGTCTTAGAGGCGCAGCGACAAGCGCTTGAATGCGTGCCCTACGGGGGTGCGGCGTGGAAGTTCTATCCTTTAATGGTTCAAAGCAAGCCCCGGGCCGCCGAGCCATCGCGAGTGTTGGTTTGGATTCCCGCGGTGCCTTGCAATATCGTCTTGGCTTAAGGTTCTAAGGAGGGAGTCCGGGTGGAGCACGGTCGTCGCGACGAGCGGGGCTTTTCCTCATCATGGGGCCCGGGGCGCCAGCCCCTGCGGGTCCTTGAGGGCGGAATTGACGGCGCGACCAGTGCGACATCGGTGCCATCCCTCCTCGCTCAGGGCCTGCCACCGCTGAGCGGCCCCACGCGCACGATCGGGCGCTACGCACTCCACGGCGAGATCGCCGCGGGCGGGATGGCCGCGGTGCACATCGGAAGGCTCCTCGGGCCTGTGGGCTTTGCACGCACGGTCGCGATTAAGAGGCTGCATCCGCCGCTCGCGAAGGACCCGGAGTTCGTCGCGATGTTCCTCGACGAGGCCCGCCTCGCCGCGCGCATCCGGCACCCGAACGTGGTCTCGACGCTCGACATCGTCGCGACCGAGGGCGAGCTGTTCGTCGTCATGGACTACGTGCAGGGCGAGTCGCTCGCCCGGCTCATGCGCGTCGCGCGCACCCAGCAGCAGCCGGTGCCGGTACCGATCGTCGCCGCCATTATGGTCGGCGTTCTTCACGGTCTGCACGCTGCACACGAAGCGCGCGACGAGCAGGGAGAGCCCCTTCGCATCGTTCACCGCGATGTCTCTCCGCACAACATCCTCGTCGGCATCGACGGCGCCGCGCATCTCATCGACTTCGGCATCGCCAAGGCTCGCGGCCGCGTTCAGGTGACGCGCGACGGACAGATCAAGGGCAAGCTCAGCTACATGCCGCCCGAGCAGCTTCTAGGGCAGGGTCTCGACCATCGCGCGGACGTCTTTGCGGCCGCCATCGTCTTCTGGGAGGCGCTCACCGGCCGCCGGCTCTTCGAAGGGATCGACGACGGCGACATCTACGCCAGGGTGCTCCACGGAGAGGTCGAGCCCCCGAGCGTGTACGTCCCCGGGCTTGGCACGGCGGTCGATTCCATCGTTCTTCGGGGCCTCGCGCGCGATCGCACCAGCCGGTATCCGACGGCGAGGGAGATGGCGCTGGCCATCGAAGCCGTGATGCCCTTGGCCCCGCCATCGCGGGTGGGCGCGTGGGTCGAGTCTCTCGCCGGAGAGGCTCTCACCGAGAGGATGGAGCAGATCGCCGACATCGAGGGCGGCACGGGTGCGACCGAAAAGGGCCACTCGACGCCGTCTTCGATTCTCGCCGCGCGGCCCGACGGGCGTCCGAAGTCCCTCCCGCCCGGCGAACGAACGGGCCCGACGCGTCCGGACGATGCCCGATTGGGTGCTCTCACGCGTGTCGAGAATGGGGGCCGGTTCCGGCAAACGGCATCCCAGGCGGTTCAGGCCGGGGCGCCGGATGATTCGCTGGCCGCCGTCGCTGGCGTCCCGCAGGGTGGCTCGCGTCGCATCGTTCTCCTGGCGACGGCCGTGATCATCGGCCTCGCGATCTTCGGAGCATTTCGGCTGCGAACGCGGCCCGGGCAATCGGCCGCGCCGGCTCCGTCCGTCACCGTCGAGGCGCATCCGGTGACGACTCGCACCGGCCCGATCGCACCTTCGACTTCGCCGAAGTCGTCCGAGCCCCCAACCTTCTCGGTCCAGTCTCTTCCCGCTGCACCGCCCGCCGACGACAGTGCGCCCACCGGCACCCAACTCGCCTCGAGACCTCCGCGCGCACAGAAGTCGCTCACGCCGCCGCCTCCGGTCCAGTCGCGCCCGCGCCCCTCACCGGGGCCCTCCGAGGAAGCAACGCCCGAAGCCACGGCACCCGTCACCCCTTCCCCTGCGGCGACCGCGTCCAGCTGCGACCCTCCCTATTGGTACGACGCCGACGGAAACAAGCGATACTACCGGCATTGCGTGGGGCACTGACGGGTACCGGGTGATGCGCACTTCGGCGAGGAGCCGGCTGGCGGCGGTGCTCGTCGCCACCGCGGTCGTGCATGCGGCGTTCGGCACGCGGCCCGCTTGCGCCCAGGAGAGTCCCGCGGAGGCCGACGCTTGCTTCACCGCGGCCGAGAGGGCCCAGCCGCTCGTGAAGCAGAAGAGGCTGCGCGAGGCGCGGGCGGAGCTGGAGGTGTGCGCTCGTGACGTGTGCCCTCGGATCGCCCGCACCGACTGCCGGGACTGGCTCGCCGACGTCGCACGCGAGCAGCCGTCGATCGTGATCGCCGCGCACGAGGTGAACGACAATCAGGACACGCGCGACGTCACCGGCGTCCGCGCAATCATCGACGGCGCGATCGTGGTCGACAAGGTCGACCCGAGACCCATCCCGATCGATCCCGGGGTCCATCATCTGCGCCTGGAGAAGCCAGGCTTCGGGCCGCTCGAGCAGAACGTCGAGATACGTGAGGGTGAGAAGGCGCGCGTCGTCACCTTCACGTGGCAAACGTCGTGGACTCCGCCACAGCCGCCGCATCCCGTCGAGCGCTCGCGACCGACGCCGCCGAGCGTCTATGTCATGGGGGTGCTCGGGCTGGTCGCGCTGGGCGTGGGCACCTACTTCGAGGTCACCGGCCTGGGAAGACGCGATGGCGAGCTACAGGCATGCTCGCCGCTCTGTCCGCAGGCCGAGGTGGACAACGTCCACAACATCGTACGTGCCGGCGACATCACCCTCGGCGGCGGTGCGCTCTTCATGGTGGGCGCGGGGATTCTGTACCTCGCGCGACCGACCGTGACCCTTCCACGCCACGACGAACAGGCCGGTCTTTTCGGAGGTCCGGTCCCCGGTGGATGGGTCGCCGGAATCCGCGGAGCCCTGTAGACCGGGCGCCCTTTCAGTTGGTGCAGCAGAAGGTGGATGGCCTGATCGGCGTCACGTTCCCGGTCGCGGTGGCCCCCGACGGCGGGCACGCCCCTCCGTCGAGCGTGACCGTCGCGCTCAGCTTGAGCGATTTGGCCGTCGGCAACCCAGGGCACGACTCCGGGACGAAGAACACCCCGCCCGGAGTCAGGCAACTCGTGTCGAGGAACACGAGGCCTGGAGGAGCCGCGGCGTCGAAGTAGGGGATGCCCGAGGGGCCTACCGCGGAAGGAGAGCACGAGCCCGAAGAGGGCGCGCCGCACGAGCATCCGCTGCAACCTCGGCTGTCGTCCACACCGGCGTAGTAAACGTAGGGCGCCACGTAGTACTCGCCGGGAGGGCACGCGACGGAGCCCGAGTGCATGATGCAAAATGGATCGCTCGAGGGAAGGCAGAGCTCACCCGTACCGCACGAGCCTCGAGCGACGGCCTGTCCCGGGCTGCACGCCATGGCGGCCTTCGACCACGCGATCGGCGGGATGACCACGCCGCCGTCCGCGGCGCAGGAACCACCCGCAGGCGTGGCGGAGCCGACGACGAAGCTCGGGCACGAAGCCGGAGCGACGACGCAGCCCCCGTCCAGGAATACTCCGGCGTCGCACGGCGTGGAGCAGGTGTTGTCGGACCCCGCGTAGAAGGTCACGCTGGGGGGCGTGCACGAGCGTCCCGTGGGCGCGCTGCACGTGCACGAACACTGGGCCCCCTCCGGTGTACTCAAGCCCTCGTTCCCGACGAAAGCAGGCGCGCTCACGTACCCGGCGTCATCGCACGCGGCAGGGACCGTGCCCGGCGGACCGGAGAACAGTACGAAGGGCCCGCTCCACCCGGACGCGGAAGGCACGGCGGGACTGCAAAGCTCATCGGTGCCGCAGCTCGCGAGCGGGAGAGAGACCGCGTCGGACTCCGTGCCGCTGTCCACTTCGACGGCCGACTCGGCGCCGCGGCGGCTCGGGCCGACGTCCGGTTCACCCGGACCGTCGCTGAATTCATCCCAGTCGAGCAGCAGGGAACAAGCGACCACCGAGCTCGCGCACGCAAGCGCCCCCGCCAGTGCAAGGGCGATTCCACGCGCCGACCCGATCGACGAACCCGCACGCTTCATCGCTTCTTTCCGGAGGACGAGCATCCCATGCATCGACCCGCGGGCCACTTACTTCTTCACCCGAAGTGCGGTGCGCGCGGGCGGCCCGGCTTGCTAAGAAAGGCGTGCCGTGGAACGATTCGCACGATACGGGCCGTTCGCGTCACTGGCCCCACTCGAGCATGCGATCGCGCGAAGACGAGCTCACCGGCACGCAAAAGCACGCGTTCCTCAACCCCGGGCGTCCGCACGTCGTCGCCATGTGGCCAGGCGGCACCGTCGCCAAGGAGCTCCCGGACAACGGTCGCGTCACGGTCGGCCGCTCGAGGACGTGCGACATCACGATTGACCACCCTTCGGTATCGCGCGAGCACGCGGTGTTCCACGGGGGCCGGCCCATCGAGATCGAGGATCTCGGCAGCACCAACGGCACGACGGTCGGAGGAGCGCGCGTCCCCAAGGGCTCGCGCGTCGCTATCGAGCGAGGCCAGGTGGTCGCCATCGGCGCGGCGGTCCTGGTCGTTCACGGTGCAGCCGACGCCATCGTTCCCGCCGCCCCCCGTCGCCCCGCGCCCCCGCCCCCGTCGAGCCGCCAGCAGGAAGGCCCGCCCATCGTCGTCGCCGACGAGGCGATGCGCGAACTGCATCGCATCGTCGATCTGGTGGCCAAGGGCGATCTCTCCGTCGTGCTTCTCGGGGAGACAGGGACGGGCAAGGACATCCTCGCCGATGCTCTTCACCGTCGCTCGCCGCGAGCCGCCGCGGCGTACGTCCGCCTCAACTGCGCCGCCTTGCCGGAGAACCTGCTCGAAAGCGAGCTCTTTGGCTACGAACGAGGCGCCTTCACGGGGGCGGTCACCGCGAAGCCGGGTCTCCTCGAAATCGCCGACGGCGGAACGCTCTTCCTCGACGAGTTCGCCGAGCTGCCGCTCACGGTGCAGGCCAAGCTCCTGCGTGTCCTCGAGAATCGAGAGATAACGCGGGTGGGCGGATTGCGGTCGCGGCACGTCGACGTCCGGTTCATCTCGGCGACCAACCGCGACCTCGCGGCCCAGGTCCGTGCGGGGGCCTTCCGGCAGGATCTCTATTTTCGGCTCAACGGCATCACGTTGACCATTCCCCCGCTCAGGTCCCGGCGCTCGGAGATAAGGCCGCTCGCGCGCGAGTTCATCCGCGAGGCGTGCCGTCGCGTCGGGCGCACCGAGCTGGCCATGACCGATCAGGCGCTTGCTTTCCTCGAGGGTCAGAGCTGGCCGGGCAACATCCGCGAGCTGAAAAACTCGATCGATCGCGCCGTCACCCTCTGCACGGGGGACATCATCGACATCCACCACCTCGCGCCGAGCGAGAGCACCTTCGTGCCCGCTCCCTCGCTTGCTGCCACGCAGGACAATCTCACCTACCCCGTGCCGAGCTCGCCGACGCTGCCCGATCTCTCCTCGGCCGATCTCGGGCTTCATGAGGACGCGCGTCGGGCGACCCGGGAGCTCGAGCGCCGGCGCATCGCCGAGGCCATGGAGCGCTGCGGAGGCAACCAGACGCGTGCGGCTCAGTTGCTGCGGATCTCGCGTCGAACCTTGGTGGCCCGCCTGACCGAATATGGCTTCGCGAGGCCCCTGAAGGACCGTCGGCCGGGAACGGAATAGCGGCGTCGCGGATCTTCCAATTGCGCAAAATTGCAGGGCTGCGCGTTTGCTTGATCCCTCACTATGCGCACTAAGTTACCCAGTCTGCGCACTGTGATGCGCTATCTAGCGCACTGTTCGATGCAATCCGCGCTTACGGACGCACACACCAGCCGCCATCTCTTGTTAAGTAGCGGTCAGCAATATCGCGATGGTGCCGTAGAGCGTGAACGGCGTCGAACGGGGGCACGTCTGGTGCACCGTACATGCCGTAGTGCGGACACGTTTCGCAGCCCCTGTCGGTGAGAGCTCGAGAGCGTCGTACTGTCCACGCAATAAAAATCCTTTGAGGGCGCCCATGAAGACGATTCAGTTGATCGGTATCGGCTCGCTTGCAGTCGCGATGCTGGCCTGCAGCTCGAGCCCCTCGACGGGCGGCGGATTCGGAAACCCCTCCGAACAAAGCAGCGGCGGCAGCACCGGGGACACGAGCAGCGGCGCCTCCAGCAACGGCGGATCGAACGGTTCCAGCAGCGGCAACGCGTCGAGCAGCGGCGGCAACGCCAGCAGCAGCGGCGCTCCGAGCAGCAGCGGCGGATCGAGCACCAGCAGCTCGAGCAGCAGCTCGAGCAGCGGCGGCCTGATGATGGGCGGCGACGCCGCTCCGGCAGACAACCCCGACATCGACTACAGCGTGGCGCCGATCACCATCACGATGGGCACGTTCACCGTCGCGCCCGGCGGCGAGGTGTTCTACTGCCAGAACTTCGCGAACCCCTGGGGCAAGCAAGTCGACATCAAGACCTACGCGCTCGATATGGGCGTCGGGTCCCACCACATGTTCGCGTTCTACGCCAGCGGCGCCACCGACGGCGCGCTCGCCATGTGCCCCAGCGGCGGCCTCACGTTCGGCGCATTCACGTTCTCGGCCCAGAGCCCCACCGCCACGGTGACGTACCCCGACACGGTCGGCGCCACGCTCCCCTCCGGGACCGGCTTCCAGATGATGGTGCACTACCTGAACACCACCTCGGGAACGCTCACGTCGAGCGTGACCCTCACGATGTGGATCGCCAAGCCGAACGTCGTGACGAACCACGCCGGGTCGCTCTTCCTCAACCAGGCGACGATGACGGTGGCCGCGAGCTGCACGAGCGGGTGCGAGTCGACCTCCTCTTACACGCTCACCCAGGACGTGAACATCCTGACGGCCGACAGCCACATGCACAAGTACGCGACGAACTTCGTCGCGACGACGTCGACCGGAGTCACCCTGTTCACGACCACCCAGTGGGCGGAGCCGCCGCCCAAGGTCTACTCGCCGCCGCTCCTCATTCCGTCGGGCACGACCATCACGTGGACGTGCACGGACGTGAACACCACCGGCCAGGAGCTCACCTTTGGCGAGTCCGCGGAGACGAACGTGATGTGCATCTCGTCCAACATCTTCTACCCGGTGTCGGACGTGACTAACCCGGTGCTCGGGAACCCGGCCGGCTTCACGTTCTGAAAAAGCCCAGCCCGCGCCCATTCTTTTGAGTGGAAAGCGGTTTCGGCACGCGCTACGCATTCTCTCGTTGCTCTTACACGGTGACGAGGCCGCGCCAGGGCGCACCTCGGCTGAGAAGGTGTGGGAGCCCCAACCCGAGGTGCCCCGCATGCGCGTCGCTATCTTGTCACTCTTGGCTTCTGCCGCGGTCGTCGGTTCGGCCGTGGTTACCGCTGGGTGTTCCAGCAAGTCTTCCGCCGGCGAACAACCAGATTCGGCCGGCGACGACGCGGGCGCGGGCGGCTGCGCACAATTCACGGACGACGCGGGCCTGACCACACCCACGGTCTCGTTCAAGAACGACGTCTTTCCGATCTTCCAGTTCAGCTGCGGGATCAGCTCGTCCTGCCACGGGGGAGATCCCTCGATGGACATCGCGGCACGAGGCCTTTTCTTGGGCTGTTCCAGTGCAAGCATCGACGCGGGGACGTGCATGGCCACGGGCGACGAGGTATCGCAGGTGTACGCGGGGCTCGTCGGCACGGCCGCAAACACGCCGATAGAGGAAACCTGCATGCCGTTCGTCATGGCTGGCGACCCGACCATGAGCTACCTGATGCACAAGATGGATGGCGATCAGTGCATCGTCACGTGTTGCAAGGAAGGCAACGCAGCCGTCATGGCGGCCGAGGGGATGGCCCCCTGGTGCGGTCAGTTCATGCCCTATCAGGTCATGGTGCTCCCCGCCGGGCCTGTCTGCGGCGGAAGCACCGACTGCAGCCAGCCGGGGGCGTTCGCGCGCGATACCATTCGAGCCTGGATCGCCCAGGGCGCGATGAACAACTGAGGGCGCGGGCGCCGCGGGGGGAGGTCGGCCGCCCCCGTAGCGCCGTCAGAACGGCTCTGCGTGGCCCTCCGCTGGCGTATACTGCGCCGATGGACCTTCGTGCCGTGAGCGAGGTTCGACAGGCCGCGCCCGCGGCCGACGCCGCCGAGGCCGAGCCCCCTGCCGACCGGCTGGAGTCTCTCCCGCTCGGCGAGCGGTGGTTCCCCGACGCGTTCTCGACCATCCCCGGGCCGGGCGGCTTCGCGATGCGGCTCGCCGACATGACCCGGGCGAAGGTGGCGCTGAAGACCCTGCGCGACGCTCGCATCCCGGCGACCTTCACGCACCTCATCGTCCGGGCCGCGGCGCTCGCGCTGGCGCGCAATCCCGAGCTTCACCAGATCATCTGCAACTACCGGAGGCTGACGCCCGGCACCGTCGACATCGGCCTCTCGATGGCCGGCGACACGACGTACGCGCCGGTCGTCGTCTTGCCCGCGTCGGATCGCAAGGCGCTTGGTGCGCTGGTGCCGAGCATCAATCAGGCCATCCAGGTGGCGCGCGTCAAGGAGAAGGTCGATCTGGCGAACATGCGCAAGATCATGTGGATAATCCCCTTCGGGTTCCTCCGGCGCTTCTTCATTCGCCTGATGAACAAGAGCTTCTTCTTCAGGCGCAAGCTCGTCGGGACGTTCCAGGTGAGCTGCCTGGCGAGCGTCGACATGATCGCGTCGTTCCTCTTCTATACGGGCAGCATCCTCGGGGCCGGGGGCGTGCGCGATCGCGTGATCGCGGTCGACGGACAGCCCGTCGTGCGTCCCACGGTCTGGCTCACGGTGTGCGTGGACCATGCCGCCATGGACGGCAAGCGCGCCGGCGACCTGCTCGGCGCCATCAAGTCCATCCTCGAGGGCGAAGAGCTCGTCCACGAGGCCGAGCAGGCGTCGGCGATCCGCCCCGCGAGCGCCCAAGGCGAGAAGGAAGGACACGGGTCGTGATGGCGTCACTGAAGAAGCGCCCGAGCGAGCGCGTCCCTCCAGTGAGGCAGCGCGATCCCGAGCCGTTCGTGGGCCTTCCGGCAGTCGAGGGGCGCGAACGCCGGGCGGGCCGCGGGCAGCGGGTACTCGGTGGTCGTGATGGGGTCCAACCGTCGAGCGCGGTGCTCGCTCTTGCGAGGGTCGAGCTCCAGCACCGCCGCCGCGAGATCGGAACGGCTCACGGCTCCGCCGCCGGCGAGATGATAGACACCGCGGGACCGCTCGACGCCCGCGCGGACGTCGTCACGCATGCCGAAGAGGAGGAGCGCCGTCGCGAACGCGAGATCGCCCGCGAACGTGGGGCTCCCCACCTGATCGGACACCACGCGGAGCGAGTCGCGCTCGCGCGCGAGCCGCAGAATGGACGAGACGAACGACTTTCGTCCCAGGCTGTAGACCCATGCCGTACGAAGCACGATCGCCGGCGCCCCGATGTCGAGAAGCGCTCGTTCGCCAGCGAGCTTGGTCCGCCCGTAGGCCCCGAGAGGAGCGGTCGCGTCGTCCTCGACGTACGGGCGGGACGAGCGGCCGTCGAACACGAAATCGGTCGAGTAGTGAACGAGGCCCACCCGCGCGCGAAGGCACTCCTCGCCGATGACGGCGACGGCGTCGGCGTTGACTTGCATGGCCCCCGCCTCGTCCTTCTCGGCCGCGTCCACGTCCGTGTAGGCCGCCGCGTTGACGACCACGTCCGGCCGCTCGGCCCTCACCGCGCCTCTCAGTGCTTCCGCGTCCGCGAAATCGAGCGCGGCGCGATCGAAGCTCGTGACCTGGGCAAAGGAGCCGAGCGCACCCGCCAGCGCCCGTCCCACTTGCCCACCGCTCCCCAGTAAAAGGACCTTCATGCGCGCGACCTCTGCCAAAGTGGCTACGTGAACCTAGAGCCTAGAACGCGTCCAGCGAGGCCGCGATGAAGATCCTCGTCACGGGCGGGGCAGGCTTCATCGGCTCGAGCTTCCTCTCGACCCTCGTCCCTCGACACCCCGAGCACTCGTTCGTGTGCTTCGACAAGCTGACCTACGCCGGAAACCTTCTGAGCCTCGCCGCCGTCGAAGGCGCGAAGAACTTCGCCTTCGAGCGCGGCGACATCGCCGACCCCGACGCCGTGCACCGCCTCTTCGAGCAGTACGGGCCCGACGTCGTCGTCCACTTCGCCGCCGAGTCGCACGTCGACCGCAGCATCCACGACCCGGCCGAGTTCGTCCGCACGAACGTCATGGGCACGCTGCACCTCTTGAACGCATGCAAAGCCGCGTGGAAGGGCCCCGGACCGTACCGGTTTCACCACGTGAGCACCGACGAGGTCTACGGCTCGCTGCACAGCGAGGGCGAGCACGCCTTCACCGAGGACAGCCACTACGATCCCAGCAGCCCGTACGCGGCGTCGAAGGCGAGCTCCGACCACCTCGTGCGCGCATTTCAACGCACGTTCGGTCTGCCCGTCACAATCACCAACTGCTCGAACAACTACGGGCCGCGGCAGGCTCCCGAGAAGCTCATCCCGCTGACGATGCTCAACGCGCTCGATGGACGCGAGCTCCCCGTCTACGGCACGGGAAGCAACCGGCGCGACTGGTTGTACGTCGAGGATCACTGCGACGCCATCTGGGCCGTGCTCGAGCGCGGCGTCGTCGGCCAGACGTACAACGTGGGCGGCGGCGACGAGCGCAGCAACATCGAGCTCGTGCGCACCATGTGCCAGCTCGTTGCCGAAGAGACGGGACGCCCGGCGGAGAGCGTCCTCGGCCTCATCCGGTTCGTGGAAGACCGCCCCGGACACGACTGGAGATACGCGATCGACTCCGCCAAGATCCACGGCAAGCTCGGTTGGGCGCCGGGCGTACGTCTCGCCGAGGGCCTCCGGGCCACGCTGCGCTGGTACATGCAGAACCCCGCGTGGGTGGAATCAATGCGATCCGGCGAACACCGCCTCTGGGTGGAGAAGAACTACGATCACCGGCTCCGGCAGCCGGGCAGTGACGCAAGCGACGGAGGAACCGACCGATGAAGCGCGGAATCATCCTTGCGGGGGGAACCGGCTCGCGCCTTCACCCCGCCACTCTCGTCGTGAGCAAGCAGCTGATGCCCGTCTACGACAAGCCGATGGTGTACTACCCGCTCACGACGCTGATGCTCGCGGGCATCCGCGAGGTGCTCGTGATAACGACGCCCGACGACGCGCCGCTCTTTCACCGGCTCCTCAAGGACGGCCAGCAATGGGGCATCGACATCCGCTACGCCATGCAGGCGAAGCCCGCGGGCATCGCCCAGGCCTTCCTCATCGGGCGCGACTTCGTGCGACCGGACGGCGTCTCGCTCATCCTCGGCGACAACATCTTCTACGGGCACGGTCTCTCGACGATGCTCCAGGAGGCTGCCTCCCACACGCGCGGCGCCACGCTCTTCGCGTACCACGTGCGCGACCCCGAAGCGTACGGCGTGGTCGAGCTCGACGGCGACCGGCCGGTCTCCATCGAGGAGAAGCCGGCCCATCCCAAGTCCAATTACGCTCTCACGGGCCTCTACTTCTACGACTCCCAGGTCGTCGACATCGCGGCGTCCCTCAAGCCGAGCGCCCGTGGCGAGCTCGAAATCACCGACGTCAGCCGCAAGTACCTCGAGCGGGGGGAGCTCCGCGTCCAGAAGCTGGGGCGCGGAGTCGCTTGGCTCGATACGGGGACCCACGACGCCCTTCTCCAGGCGTCCGACTTCATCAGCGCCGTCGAGCAGAGGCAGGGCCTCAAGATCGCGTGCCCGGAGGAGGTCGCCTTCTCACTCGGGCTCATCGACGCCGAACAGGTCCTGCGCCTCGCCGAGCCTCTTCGAAAGAGCGGCTACGGCGCCTACCTCGCGAACCTTGTCGAAGGGAAGCGGCCGTGATCGTCACCAAGACCGACCTGCCCGGAGTCCTTTTGGTCGAGCCTCGGGTCTTCGGCGAAGCGCGCGGATGGCTCCTCGAAGCGTGGAGTGCGGCGCGCTACGCGGCCGAGGGCATGCCGCTCGAGTTCGCGCAGGACAACGTCTCGTATTCGGTGCCCGGTGTCGTCCGAGGCCTGCACTTTCAGCATCCGATCGGGCAGGGCAAGCTCGTGAACGTGCTCGAGGGGGAGATCTTCGACGTCGCCGTCGACGTGCGCCCGGATTCGCCCACGTTCCGGAGATGGGTGGGGGTGGTGCTGTCGAGCGAGAACCACAAGCAGCTCTGGATCCCGGATGGCTTCGCGCACGGCTTCGCGGCGCGAAAGCCCTCTATCGTCCTTTACAAGATGACCACCCCCTATGACCCGAAGGGGCAACGCGGAGTCCTCTGGTGCGACGAGGACGTCGGGATCGACTGGGCGACAGCGAGCCCGCTCCTTTCCGACAAAGACGCACAGGCTCCGAAGCTACGCGATATCCCACCCGACACCCTGCCGCATATGCAAGGTCCTCGCCGCATGTAAGTGCATGAATGCACGCACACCGGTGAGCCTCAGGGATACACAACTGAGCGCGCTGGGAACTTGGTGCGGTCTCCTTGACCGTATAGGTAACGGAGGGGAACATAGAAAAGTACGGGCTGCGTGCGCGCTACGATGTGCGCGAGTGGCTGCGCGGCGGCGACGTCTTACTTGTAGAAGGAGGTCCGAGATGGTTCGGGTTGGCCAACCGTTCTTTGGAGCGCTCGCGCTCGCGGTGATCGCTGTGATGGCGGCGTGCGGCGGAGGCAAGGGCGGCTCGGGCTTCGACGACTCGACTAGCTCGGGCGGCGGCGACGGACCGGACTCATCGGTCTCCGGAAGCTCGAGCAGCGGCTTCTCCGTCACCGGGACCGACGCGGACCTGGGAACCGGGAGCGGCGGCGCCGCTCCTGCCTGCGGCAACGGCGCGACGGGATGGAAGTGCAGCGTGGACACGAGCTGCAGCGCGAGCTCGCCCACGACACTCACGGGCAAGGTCTTCGACCCCGCCGGCGCGAACCCGCTGTACGACGTCGTCGTCTTCATCCCCAATGTCGTGTCGCAGCTACCGGCCATCACGCCGGGTACTCACACGTGCAACTCGTGCGACGTATCGATTGGCGACTATGTCGTCGCGACCCAGACCGACGCGACCGGAAGCTTCACGCTGCAGGGCGTTCCGACCGGGAACAATGTACCCGTCACCGTGCAGATCGGGAAATGGCGCCGCACCGCGTACGTCGACATCCCCAAAAGCTGCGCCACGACGACGGTGCCCAGCGGGACGCTGCGCCTGCCGAAGAATCACACGGAGGGGGACATGCCGCAGATGGCTGTCCTCACGGGAGGCTGCGACGACCTCGGGTGTTTCCTGACGAACATCGGTATAGATGCCGCCGAATTCTCCGCTCCCAACGCAGGCGGCAGGCTCGACGTCTATTCGGGCGTCGGCGGAGCCTCTCTGTCGAGCGGCACCGCAGGCGCCTGCGCCACGAATTCGTGCCCCTTGTGGTCGAGCAAGAAGGCCTTCGAGTACTACGACATCGTGATGCTGTCGTGCGAGTGCGGCGAGCAGACCAACACCAACGAGAGCACGGCGGCGTACACCAATCTGCACGACTGGCTGAACGAGGGGGGCAAGGTCTTCGCGAGCCACTACCACTACACCTGGTTCAAGGACAATCCCGACACCGCGTGGCAGGCCGTCGCCACATGGCTCGGCAGCTCGATCGCGGTGGGGAGCGGGAAGTACGACCTCAACACGACGTTCCCGAAGGGGATGGAGTTCGACTCGTGGCTGAACAACGTCGGGGCTCTGGCTGCCAACGGGACGCCGCCGACCATCAACCTCAGCTTCGTGGCGAGCAGCGTGTCCACCATCAACACGAAGACGGCCACGCAGTGGATCTGATGATCCGTCGACGAGCCCCAACGACACGAAGTACCTGTCCTTCGAGACTCCCATCGGCGGCATCATCGGCGCCGACTCGGGGCCCGAGGGCACCCCGCAGTACTGCGGGAAGGCTGTCTTCACCGACCTGCACACCGGCGGCAGCCTGTTCAGCACGGTCAACTCGATCCCGTCGGGTTGCACGAAGGCGGCGCTGAGCCCGCAGCAGAAGGCGCTGGAGTTTCTCTTCTTCGACCTCGCGGCGTGCGTCACCAGCGACACGATCAAGCCGCCGCCTCCTCCTCCTGTCCCGCAGTGAACAGAACGCGGATGCCTGCGCAAGCGCAGGCGCGAAGATGCGCATGGCCATGCGCGATCTGTGCTTTGCGGCGCGCGTAGCGCAGCAGGGACTTGCTCACCGCCGGCTTTCAGGCCACGCTGATTTCACGCTAAACGGCGTGTATGGCGCGCGCCATGCTTGGCCGCAAAGGTTCCTCTCTCCATGATGACAGCTACGGTCACACAATTCCGTGAGAAGCGGAAAGCCGTGCGGCTCCTTTGGCCGTTCGTGCGAATTCTCGGGCAGAGCCCGGCGGTCGAGCGGTTGCTTGCGCAGGAGGGAATAGGTCCGGCCGATCTCGCGCGGCCCGACAGCCGCCTGCCGCACCGCATGGTGATGGATCTGCTCGACGCCTGGATGGCCTGCACGGGCGACGAGACGATAGGACTGCGCGCCGGCATGAGCGTCGAGCCGGGCGAGCTCGAGACGATGGAGTACGCGGCGCGGAGCTGCCCGACGTTTCGCGAGGCGATTCAGTGCAGTGCGCGGTACATGCATCTGCTCAACGAGGCGGCCGACATCACTCTCGTCGAGCAGGGCGACGTAGCGCTCTGGCGCTTCCGCGTCACCGATGGCGTTCCTCAGTCGCGCGCTTCGAATGACTTCGTGCTCGTCTGCGCCGGCAAGTTCTCGCGGCGCTATGCGCACATCAACGAGCCCCCGCTCGAAGTCCACTTCATGCACCCCGCCCCGGCTGACCTGAGCTGCTACCAGGCCTTCCAGTCCAAGCTCAAGTTCAGCATGCCCCACAACGGCTTCGTCTTCTCCCGTGCCCTGCTCGAACGCCCGATGGCGCGAGCCCACGCCGGACTTCACGTGGCCTTCGATACCTACGCCCGCGAGCTGTCGGGCAGGCTGACGTCCGGCATCCGCAGCCGCGCGCGAGAGATCGTGAGCGAGCAGCTGGGCTCGAGCGAGATGTGCATGGAGTCGGTCGCCGCGGCGCTCGCGATGAGCGTGCCCACCTTGCGCCGGCGCCTCGAGGACGAGGGGACGACATTCACGGGTCTCGTGGACGACGTACGGCGAGAGTTCGCCGAGAGTTACCTGCGCGATCCCGAGCGCAGCGTCAGCGAGATCGCGTTCAAACTGGGCTTCGCTCACGCACCGGCGTTCCACAAGGCGTTCCGGCGATGGACCGGCGTGACGCCCTCGGAACACCGGACGCGCCTATGGGCGTAGGGATTTATCGTCCGCGAGCTACCGGTAGGGATTGACCATCATATCGGTCGGGACGGCCGGCGGCGGCGGCGCCGCGGTCTTCGCCGGGCGCTTGTGTATCGACGGCAAGGGAGAGGCCGTCGACGGAGAATGCTCGGCGGGAACGGAAGCCGACGCGGAGCCTGGCAGAGGAGGCGCGACGCTGGGCGCCGCCGGCGGAGGCTCCACGGGTGCTGGAGGCTCACTGACCAGCTCGCGGGGCGCGATCGGAGTGACGGATGAGGGGGCGACCGACGCGGCGACGGGCGGAACCTCGGCCCTGGCTCCCGCGCCCTCCGCACGAGCGCGGCTCCACTCGAGCATCCCGCTTGCCACCGCCATACCTGCGGCGAACAGCGCCACGCCGATGGATGCCCCGCGGCTCGAGACGGGCGTCGGCACCATGCCAGATGTCTCGGGCAGGCTCTTGCTGCTGGGCCCCGACCCGACGTCGGACACCGTGGACGGAGAAGACCCCACGGCGGACGGCGCAACGCCCGACGAAGCCCCGCGGCCGGGCTCCGACTCGAATCCGCCACGCCCTCAGCGCCTCCCGCCGTTCGGCGAGATCGCTCCCGAGGACGTGGTCGACGCAGCTCGACACTTCCCGCTTGCCGCCGATGAGATCGTGCGGCCTCGCGGCTTGCTCGAGCGCATCCGCGAACTCCGCGGCCGTCGCGTACCGCTTGTCGGGATCGCGCGTGAGCGCCTTCGTGCACACGACCTCGATCTCGACTGGCACGTTCGGCGCCACGCTCCGGAGCGCGGGGATCGGATCGTAGAGCAGCCGATTGAGCGTCTCGGCCTCGAACTCGCTCTTGAAGAGGCGTTGCCCCGCGAGCATCTCCCAAAGGCAGATGCCCATCGAGAACACGTCCGCGCGCCTGTCGACCGTCTCCGACCGTGCTTGCTCGGGCGCCATGTACGCGAGCTTGCCCTTGAGCTGCCCGCTCTGCGTCACCGCCAGCCGAGTGGCCGCCCGGGCGATGCCGAAGTCCGTGATGCGCGACACGCCGTCGACGCCGACGAGGATGTTGTGGGGCGACACGTCGCGGTGCACGATCTCGAGCGGTTTACCGTCGTCGTCCGTCAGCTCGTGGGCGGCGTGCAGGCCCGCGAGCGAATCGAGCGCGATGCGAACGGCCACCCGGTCGGGCACGTGCTTGCCGCTCTTGGCAGCACGATTGAAGAGGTGCCACACCGTGTCCCCCTCGATGTACTCCATCACGAGGTAGTAGCCGGCCTCGGTGGTGTCGATCTCGACGATGGGGACGACGTTCGGGTGATGAATCCTCGCGGCGAGACGCGCCTCGTCGAGGAACATCGAGATGAAGTCCTCGTTCTTCGCGAGGTGATCGTGCAGCCGCTTGATCGCGTAAAGGCGCTGAAACCCCCCCGCCCCGCTGAGGCGAGCGAGGTAGACCGACCCCATCCCCCCGACGGCCAGCTCCGCGATGAGCTCGAAGCGGTCGAGCCTGTCTTGGATCGGTTGCTCCTCGTCGGCCACGGTACTATCCGATACGCGAAGCGTAGCCCCGGCGCCGCTTTGTTGTAACCTGTCGGGGCTTGGTGACTTCACGTTTTGGCTTGCGTGCTGCGACGGCTGTACTTGGGTTGCTTTTGCCCCTCCTTCTCGCCTGGTGGCAGGGGTGCAACATCTACAATTCGAGCCTGCTGTTGCCGGGAATCGGAGAAGGGGGGCCGGAGGCGGCCGCCGATGCGGGCGCCGCTTGCCTCGCCAAGTGGCCGCAGCCGCCGGCCCAGAACGATCCCACGAGCAGCGGCGACGTGGCTTGGGTCGTCGCCATGCAGTCGGTCAACGTGGGCGCCAACCCGGACGCCGGCGCTATCCTGCCGGATTCGGGCACGCCCTTGCCGCCCATCGGCTTCGACCTCGACAACGACTGCACGTGCTGCGCGGGGCAATCCACGAGCACATGCGGCACCGGCGGAAGCTGCCGCGGTTCCAGCGTGGTTTGCGACGACGACGCCGGCCGCGATCACATCGCGCTCAACATCTTCCGTGTGGTGCCCAACGCGAGCGCGGCGGCCAACGCAGGGATGCAGGCGGGCCAGTTCAGCATCCTGCTCCAGGTAAGCGGCTACAACGGCACTCTGAACGACACGAACGTGACCGTGGCGCTCTACGTGTCCAACGGCCTTGTCGGCATCCAGGACGGCGGAACCGTGACTCCTCACCACGACGGGACAGACATGTGGACCGTGGACTCGCACTACATCGCCACGGCGCAAACCGGTGGAACGGTCCCCGACGGGACCCCGTGCAACGGCACCGGCGCATGTCAGCCCATCTATGTCGACGACAGCGCCTGGGTCACCAACGGCGTCCTCGTAGCGCGACCCGAGGCCACGCTCCCTCTCACCTTCGGTTACCGCGCAAACATCGGCGGTGCGCTCATGAAGCTGAACGACACGGTCATCTCCGGCACACTGCGCCCGATCGGGGTCGACGGAGGCCAGAGAGTCTGGGGCATCGAGAGCGGCTCGATCTCGGGTCGTTGGGAGAGTGCCCAGCTTCTGAGCAATCTGGCCACGCTCCCCAACCCGGACGTCGACGGATCCTACCTGTGCGGAACCGATCCCCAGCTAGGATCGCTCTACAGTAGCGCCAAAGCCTACATTTGTTCGCTGCAGGACATCGCGTCCATTCAAGCCTTGGACAACACAATGTCGACGTGCGATTCGCTATCCATGAGCCTCGGCTTCACCGCGGAACCCGCCTTGCTCGGCACGGTCTACACGGTCGATCCGCCTCCGTCGGGCTGCGTGAGCGAAGCGGGTCTGTGGTCCGACACGTGCCTGAACTGATACTCAACGTCTGGACCGCCGGTATGCTTTGTCTGGTGGAACGGTTTCCCATCGATAAGCGAGCGGCCCACCAGGCCTGGATGGGTACGACGCCCAGGATGCCTCGAGTAGATCGATCGCGAGCACGGCCATCCATTCTCGTCTCGCCACCTGACCTGCGAACGTTGGACTTCGGTCCATGCCCGCCTGACCGCACGGAGTGCCACGGCTCGTAGCCCGACCGTTCAAGCGTGGCCAAGCATCCCGCCAGAGACGTCAGCTCGGAAGACCAGACCTCCTCTCCCGCCCTTTCATCCCTGGGCGCCCCTTCCGCCAAGCGTGCCCAATCCATCTTCCTCGCGTGGCAGGTACGCCGTCCAAGGCTCGCCACCTTCCAACGCACTCCTCGAAGGTCGATCGACGACGGAACGAAGCGCTCCGGGCCAGCCGTAGACCATCGACGGCCCTCGCGATGCATCCCGCGATGCCAGAATTCGAAGCATGCCCTCCCACCGTGAGCGCCTCTCGGAGTGACGTCGACCCCGCTCCCGCGCCTCACGCAGCCATCCCCTCGCTCAGCTCGTGGATGACCACATCGAAGGGCCATATCGACGCGCTCCGACGCCGTGAGGACCTGCCCCTCCCCGTTGGCGGCATACTTCCCCATCGATCCTATCGCCCCCAGCCCGACGTCGTCGGGTCGGAGCGCAGGCGGCGGGTGGGGCAAGTCTCGGCCGGCCCCCACCCCACTTCACGAACTTCCCGCCGAGCCGG
Source organism: uncultured delta proteobacterium (assembly GCA_963847465.1). Lineage (GTDB taxonomy): Bacteria > Myxococcota_A > Polyangia > Polyangiales > Polyangiaceae > Palsa-1150. The sequence goes on from CAWKAF010000062.1 coordinate 965,797, forward strand.
CCGACGCGGGGCCCCGCCCGCCGCCGAGCACCGACCCGACGACGCCGGGCGATCGTGCCCTTGCCGCCCTAGTTCGAGAAGTTCGCCGAGTACATCCCCCACGCGTCGCCCGGCGACTTCTGCTTCGGGAACGTCAGCGTCTTCATGAGCTCACCGACGCACTTGGTGACCTCCTCGTCGGTCATCGACGACCCATCGTCCCGCCAGGCGCGCACCTTCCCGTCGTTCGTGATGACGAAGCGAATCTTCACCTCGCCCTGCGTCGAGGGGTCCCGCTTCGCCCCCGCATGAAAACACGCATGCACCTTTCCCTGCGCCGGACGCATCGTCTTGAGCACGTCCTTCGGGGGCATCTGGTGCGACGCCATCCACACCTCGTCCTCCGCCGAAGGCTTCGCCTCCGCGGGGGCCGCCGCGGGTTTCTCAGGTTCGGCGGCCGCCGCACTCGCCGACGGCGCATCGTCCGCCTTTTCCGCGGCCGGCTTGTCCCCCTTGGGCGGCGCGACGTCGTCGCTGTCCTTCGGCGCGGGCGTTCCGCCTCCGCAAGCTAGCGGCAACGAACAACCAACGAGCGCGACCAGCAGCCAACGCATGACGGACCTCCCTTGCGAGAGCGGGAGCCTAACCCTCACGCGCGGCAGCGCCTAGCACCAGCCAGCCCTTTGGCTCGTGGATACGCGCATATGAGTCACCTGCACTGGAACTTCGCAATGACGCTACCCGAACGCACCCGGAGACTCGTCCTCGATGCGTAACCAACACGTAGCAATGTCGTGCGGATGCGTCGTGGTAAACCGCGCTCCGCGGCCATGAGAGCAGCCCGAATACTTGGCGCCGCCCTGGCGATCGCGATGCTCCCCGCTTCGGCTGGCGGGTGCATGGGGGGAGGCGACGACACGGCCAGCTCCGCGATCGCCGTAACGAGCGATGCGGGGGCATCCGACGTCACCGCCGAAGTCCAGGAGAGCGCGACCGCGGCGCCGACCTCTGACCACGCGGAGACGAGCTCCACGCCGCCGCCCGTCGCCGGCATCCGGGTTGCCAACTGGTCTCCCGACGCACCCGCCATCGATCTCTGCCTAGCGCGGCACGGGACGAACGCATTCCGCGGCCCGATGCTCGGCGCCTTCTTGGCGTCCGACGACGATGCTGGCGTCGCGGCACTCTCCTTCCCCTGCGCGAGCGCGTACACCTACGTATCGCCGGGCCAGTACGACGCCCGGCTCGTCGTGGCGGGAGCCCCCAACTGCGCGGCGGGGATCGGCGCGGACGTCACCAACCTGCCCGCGCTTGCCGCCGACGGCTACGCCACAATCGCCCTCATCGGCGACGCGAACCCTGCCGCAGGGGCACCGGGTCTGACGCTCGTCGGCTTCCCGGACGACGGCTACGCCTCCTCCGGCGCAGCTCTGCGATTCATCAATGCCGCTCCGACGGCGGTGCTGACCCTGGCAGACTTCGGAGAGATCAACGGGACTACGTTCGCGCCGCTCTTTCTCGCCGTTCACTTCGGTCAGGCGAGCAACGCGGCGGAAGCCATGGTGGCCGACGCGGCCTCCGGCCCCGTGGATCCCAACGGCTATACGTCGATCGGGCCGCTGTCGGACGCCACCCTCGGCCTTCGCGCGCGAAACGGAGGGACGAACCTCGCGCTCGCCCAGAATGTAAGCGTCGCGACGGGGTCCGTCGTCACCATCGTCGCAGTTGGATCGAGCGAGCTCGTCGAGTGCGTCGACAACGCGGGCACGCTCTCCTACCTGGGAACGTGCGGCGTCATCTCGGCGGGCGGCGACGCAGGCGGCCTATAGGCCGTACTTCTTCAGCTTCTCGTACAGCGTCGAGACCGCGATCCCGAGTGTCCGCGCGGCGCTGATTCTTGTTTCCTTCGGCCTGGGCGAGCGTCTGGCGAATCGCCACGCGTTCGATCCGGTCGAGCGTTTGCCCGCCGAGCGGGAGGCGGTCGAGGCGCGCACCGTGTTCTTCGGTCGACGAGACCGAGAGACGAACGTGATGCGGCTCGAGCGTGCTGGTCTCCGGGTCGACGAGCGCCACGGCACACGCCAGCACGTTCTTCAGCTCCCTGACGTTGCCCGGCCACGGATGGGCCCGCAGGGCGACGAGCGTCTCCGCCGAGACGCGAAGATCGCGGCGCCCGAGGTCGACGAGAAGGCTGTCGACGAGCTCGGGCAGATCATCCAGCCGCTCGCGAAGAGCCGGTACCGGAACGACGGCCACGGCCAGCCGGAAGAAGAGATCCTCGCGGAACCTCCGGGCGGCCACGTCCGTCCGGAGATTGCGGTTCGTCGCGGCGATGACGCGCACGTCGATGCGGCGATTGAGCTTCCCGCCGACTCGCCGCACTCTCCGGCTCTCGAGGGCACGCAGAAGGCGGGGCTGCAGGTCGAGGGGGAGCTCCCCGACTTCGTCGAGGAACAACGTTCCTCCGTTCGCTCGCTCGAACGCACCCGCGTGGGCCGACACCGCGCCCGTGAACGCGCCGCGCTCGTGGCCCAGAAGCTCGCTCTCCGCCAGGCTGGCGGCCACCGACCCGCAATCGAACACGACGAACGGCCCTCCCGCGCGCGCGCTCTGATCGTGAAGCGCATGAGCGAGGAGGTCCTTGCCGCAGCCCGTCTCTCCGAGGAGCGTGATCGTGACGTCGGTCCTCGCGATCCTCTCGACCATGTCGAAGACTTCGTGCATCGCGGGGGACCGAGCCGCGAGCCGTCCAAGCCTGCGCACCGAGTCCGACAGCCTGCGCGCGGCGAGATCGTGCGCCTGACGGCTGACCCGCAGGCGCGTGCTCTCGGTGGCGTGGGCGAGCTCCATCATGCGACTCCCCTTTCAGACTGACCGCTTCCAACCAGGCCCGACGAACCCCACTCTACTCGACCGGTTTTCGTGCACTGCTAACTCTCCGCAACATTGCTGGGCCGGACGCGCGCGCCGGCGCGCGCATACAGTCAGCGAGCGGATCGCGCGCGAACACTCATGCATTCGCGGGACCGAACGGCGAGGTTTACCCTAAACGCCGTATTTCTTGAGCTTCTCGTACAGCGTGGAAACCGCGATCCCGAGCGCCCGCGCCGCGTAGATCTTGTTGCCGGAAGTCTGCAGGAGCGTCTGACGAATGGCGGCCCGCTCGATGAGCTCGAGGCGCTGCCCCGCGAGGGGCAGTCCGTCGATCCACGAAGGATCGCCGGACGAGCTAACCAGGCGCAGGTGCTTGGGCTCCAGCAGTCCGCAGCCAAGCTCGATCAAGGTCAGGGCGCACGCCAGCACGTTCTTCAGCTCGCGAACGTTGCCGGGCCACGCGTGGGCGCGAAGCGCATCGAACGAGGCCTCCGACCCGCGCACTTCGGGGCGGCCGAGATCCGCCAGGAGAGTGTGGACCAGCTCCGGGAGGTCGTCGAGGCGTTCGCGAAGCGGAGGGACTTTGACGACGGCGACGGCGAGGCGAAAGAAAAGATCCTCCCTGAACCGCCCGGCGGCGACGTCCGCGCGGAGGTCCCGATTGGTCGCGGCGATGACCCGGACGTCGACCGGCTTGTCCTGCTTTCCGCCGACGCGCCGTACGGTCCGGCTCTCGAGGGCCCGAAGGAGCCGAGGTTGAAGGTCGAGCGGGAGTTCGGCGACTTCGTCGAGAAAGAGCGTGCCCCCGTGGGCGCGCTCGAAGGCGCCGGCGTGCGCGGCCACGGCGCCTGTGAACGCTCCGCGCTCGTGGCCGAGGAGCTCGCTCTCGGCGAGGTTCGCCGCGACGGAACCGCAGTCGAAGACGACGAGCGGCCCCTGACCACGCGAGCTCTCTTGGTGCACCGCGTGCGCGAGGATGTCCTTGCCCGCTCCCGTCTCGCCGACGAAGGTCACCGTCACGTCGGTTCGCGCGAAGCGCTGAAGTGCTTCGAAGAGATCGTGCATCGCTGCCGAGCGGCCGACCACGCGTCCGAACTGCCGGACCTCTCCCAGACGCGAAGGTTCTGCCGGCGCTCGTCGTCGACCCTCTGGCGGCGTCGATTTTGCGCGCGTCTCGGATGAGACCGGAGGTTCGCACGAGTCATCGGCCCCAAGACCCTCGGCGATGCTCAAGCCGGGCATGATTCGACGCCTCTCGCTTGCGTGGCAGACGCGATGGACGGTCCCAATGCGGTTGATGGACGAGTTACACGAGCACCGCCGCGACAATTGCCACTTCTACGCAACGATCAGGAAAACAATCCGACGAACGTGAGCCCTCAGCGCTCGAGGTGCCCATTCGAGTTGATTTCCGATTTTCGGAATTCAATAGGGTCCGTAACGAGAGGGTGATCGGCGCGTGACTTTGTCGGCCTGGAGTCTGCACGGCATTGCGCACATCATCGGTATGCGCGATGGTCCGCCGCGATCCGATGGCTCGGCGACTAGCTGGAACGGGCGCGAGAGCGCGCGATGCCGTGATCCGCCTGTCGTGCCTGATCGGGCTTGCGTGCGTCGGCATGGTCGCGGGTTGTGGCGGCGGCGACGACACGGAGAGCGAATCGAGCCTGTCGACGGGTATCCCAATCGTCGACGCTGCGGCGTCGGCGGATGCCACGAGTGACGCCCCCCCCGTAGAGGCGGCCGACGAGGGCGACGGCAGCGACGCCGAGGAGGCGACCGCAACGAATCCGAGCGTCGACGCGGGCGTGGGGTCCGCAACCTTCGCGGCCGGCCCCATCAATCTCGGTGCGGCGGGCTGCGGCGGTGCGGCAGTGACGTCGATGTTCTCCATCAGTAACGGAGGGACTGCTCCGCTGTCCGTCACCGCGGCGACCACCGGGTCCGCCTTCGCCGTGAGTCCGACCAGCCTCAGCGTGGCACCGGGGGGCTCCGGAGCCCTCGTGATCACGGGGACCGTTCCAGGTTCGGCGACCGCGGGCACGGCGCTGATGGGCTCACTGAATCTTTTCACGAGCGATCCCGCGCACGCGAACATATCCGTCCCGCTCTCGGTGACGCCGAGCGGGGCGACCGTCGCGTTCGCGCCCTCGTCGCCGACGACGGCCGCGTTCCCGTCGACGGGGGGAGGCGCCACCGCTACGCCCATCGCACTGACCCTGGTCAACACGGGAAACGGTCCGGCGACCGTCACGGTGGGCACGCCATCCGATCCGCAGTTTTCGCTCTCCGAGGTGCCGAGCAGTGGCTCGCTCGCACCCGGCGCGACGTTGACGGCCACGGCCGGGTTCACGCCGAACGTCGCGACCGTGACGATGGCGATGGCCACGTCGACGGTGACGGTCTCTGGGGCGACCTGCGGTACCAGCGTATCCTCGATCTCGTTCTCCGGCGACGTAGCTCACGCCGACGTCGCCGGGTGGCCTACGGCGCCGATCGACTTCGGCTCGGCTCCGTGCGGCGGCGCGGCGCCGCCATACAAGATAATCGTCTTGAGCAACTCCGGCGGCGGTGACGCTCACTTCACGTCCGTGGTCCTCAGCGGCGCGCCGGGCTTCAGCACGGGCAATATGTCGGGACCGATCCCAGCCGGTGGATCGTTCGCGTTCTCGGTTCTGGCTCCCGCCGTGCCAACGCCATCGCCACTGACTCCGATCACGGCGACGCTGACCATCCAGACCGACGCCGACACGTCGCCGCATACCATCACGCTGACCGAGGAGCCGCAGGGCGCGGTCCTCGCGTTCGACACGTCGCCGACGCCGAATTTCGGCAGCTTCGGCTCGGTGGTCTTGCTGCAGGGGGCAACGCAGAACTTCAACGTCACCAACATGGGCAACGCCGCCGCCAACGTCACGCTCACGGCGACGCAGACCGGGGGCGGGGACGACGCGGGCGCGCCGGCGGTCCCGGCCGACGCCGGGCCTGACGCGATGCTCGAGGAAGAGGCGCCTCCGCCGCCCTTCGTCATCTCGAACGCCACGTTCTCGATCGCGGCGAGCGGATCGCAAAGCGACTCGGTCACCTTCAGCCCCACCGCCGCAAACGGCGAGAGCGGCACGATCGCGATGTCGACGACGGACGTGCTCTGCTCGCCCTTGCCGGCGGCCATCCCGGTGTCCGGCGTCGGCATCGGGGGAGGGCCCTCGGTCGCCCCGACGTCGATCGCATTCTCGGCAAGCTGCGGGGGCGCCGCCGCCGCCCCGCAGACCTTCACGGTGAGCAACAACGGCACGGTGAACTTGAACTGGATGATGGGCGCCGTTACCGGCTCCGGCAGCGCTCAATACACCGTCGCCGCGGTCCCCCCGCCGGGACTGCTCATGCCGGGCGGCAGCTCCACCGTCACGGTCACGCCGGCGGCGATCCCCTCGCCGGCATCCGACCCGGCGCCGTCGGCATTCGCGGCACAGATCGTGATTACGACGGACGTCCCCTTCGACAATCCGCACGTGGTCTCCCTGAGCGAGACGGCGCTGGGCGACGAACTCTCTCTCTCGGTCCAGAGCTTCCGCTTCGGCCAGTTCCCGATCGGCACGACGACGCTGCCGCAGACGTTCACGGTCACGAACAACGCGAACGCTGGTTCTCCGGCGGCGAACGTCTCGCTCGCGCTCCAGGGATCGGGCGCGAGCACCTACGCGGTGACCCCCACGAGCATCTCGAACCTGGCCCCTGGCGGCGGCGTCTCCGGCATCGAGAGCGTCACGTTCGACCCGCCGACGGCAGTTTCCGACCCCGCGAGCATCGTCCTGACCACATCGGACAGCCTATGCACGGCCCTCCCAGGGCCAATCCAGCTGACCGGGACGGGCACCCAGGGCATCGTCTCGGTCTCCGCGACGACGCTCGCTTTCGGAACGGATGCGAGCGACCCGGCGGGCCTCGTCAACTGCGGTGCGACAGGGTTACCGAACACGTTCACCGTATCGAACGTCGGCAACCAGAGCTTCGACGTCACGGCGCTCACCCTTGGTATGGGCACGTCGTCGCCGTTCGTACTCTCGGGCTCGGGCGCGACCCTTCCCGCGACGGTCGGCATCGGGGGCAGCGTGACCATCACCGTCACCCCCAACGCGATTCCGCAGGCGGTCGCGAATCCGAACGACCCCACGCCGTTCACGGACACCCTGACTGTCACCACGGACGCGGTCCAGGATACGCCCCACGCGGTCTCGCTCGTGATGCAGGCCCGGGGCGCCGTGATCGCGAGCACGCCGCTGACGACCGCCTGGACCTTCGGAACGATCACGCAGGGCTCGATCGGCACCTTCACGAGCACGATCCAGAACACAGGCAACGCGGCCGCCTCGGTCGCGCTGACCGGGCTCGCGCAGCCGACGATCTTCGGCCTCCAGAACAATCCGACAACGGTTACCCCCGACGGGACAACCTCCATAGTCGGTCAGTTCACGCCACCCTCGGCCGACGGCTCTTGGAGCGATCAGGCGACGCTCGTCGTCACCACGCCCCAGGCCTTCTGCGAGCCGCTGCCGGCCACGTGGACGAGCCCTACCATCACGGTGTCGGGGGCCTCGAACAGCACCGCGCCCGTGAGCTACTCGGGCACCCTCTCGTTCCCGACGACCGACTGCGGCTCGGCGGCACCCGGGTCGCAGACGGTCACCTTGACCAACAACACGAACCAGGCCTACGCGCTGACGGTGGGCCTGAACGCCGGGGTCTTCTACGCCGTGTCGAGCTCGTCGATGGTGGACGGCGGCTCTGGCATCCTTTCGGCCAACGGCACGGCGACCATCGTCGTCACTCCGCAGACCGTCACGCCAGGCCCCACCACCCAGGCGGGGTCGACGCCCTACGCGGACGATCTCCTCGTGAGCCTGAACACCATCGCACCCGACGCCGGAGCGGGAGCGCTCGTCACGAGCTTCACCATCCCGATCTCGTGGACGTTGAACGGCGCCGTCCTTTCGCTGCCGCAAGGTCTCGGTCCGAACACCGACGGCATGGGGAACCCATTTTATCCTGCGGACACCACGAGCGGCTTCACGCTCCCGATGGCCAACAGTGGCACCGCCGCCGCCAGTGTGACCTTCGCCATCAATCCTGCGGACGTGTTCGCGGTCTCTCCTGCACCGCCAGTGCAGGTGGTGACCGGCGGAGGACAAACCGCGCCCCAGTTGACGAGCTCGGGCGCCAACGCCGCGTGCCCGGCGACGACCAGCGGCACGGCCACGTTCTTCTATTCCGGCCCTGTGTGCCGCCCGTTCCAGTTTCCGACCGTCACCGTCGATTCCTGTGTGGGGACTTTCTGAGCGCGGCGCGTGCTGTCCGCTGCTGAGGTAGAAGCCATGTCCAACCAACGTCAACCGCGTATGTCGCCACCGGAGCTGCCGCCCTCGGCGGGCGATGCGTCCATCGACCACGCTTTGGCTCTTCTTCTCGCCGACGACACCGAGGCGGCGCTCAGGTGGGGCGCAGCGGCCCTGGAAGAGGAGCCCTCGACGCCCAGCGCGCTCATCGTGACGTCTCTCCTCCTGTGGCAAATGGGAAGGTCGCGGGCTGCCATCGAAGGTCTGGAGTCGGCCGTCGACCTGGCGATTGCCGCGGGGAACCTGCCCCTGGCGATCGCCGCCGTCGGGGATCTGCGGACGCTCGGCGTGAACGTGACCGAGCATCTCGACCGGGTCTCGGCCGCGTTCTGTTTGGGATCCGACCGCCTCCAGAGCGCCCGGACTCCGCGGCCGCTCCCTGACGCTCACGGGCTCAGACCCCTCAGCCCGTTTCTCGCCGGCCCCGCCCTGGCGTCCAGGGCGGCGCAGATCCTGAAGACGGCGCAGCGCACGGTCGGGGAATCGTTCGGGCCGGAGCTCCCACTCGTCGCTCCCCTGCCCCTCTTCAGCGAGCTCCCGAGGGAAGCCCTGCGCGAGCTGCTCGCCGCGTTCGAGATGATCACGGTCTCCGCCGGCCACCAGGTCGTCCGCGAAGGCGAGGTCGCCTCGGCCGCGTACATCGTCGCCCGTGGCGAGCTCGAGGTTTCGCGGCGGATCTCGGAAGGAAGGGATACGCCGCCCATCGTCCTCACCCGGCTAGGCGCCGGATCGTTCTTCGGGGAGATGGCTCTCCTATCGCGCCTGCCGTCCGCCGCGAGCGTCGTCGCAACGCGGCCATCGATCCTGCTCGTCGCCCGTCGCGAGGCCATCGAAGCCATCGCGGCGAGGCACCCGGAGACGGGTGTCGAGCTGGCCGCGCATTGCCGCCGCCAGTCGGTGTCGAACCTTGGATGGGCCTCGCCCGTCCTCTCCGCCGTTCCCGTGCACGAACGCGCCGCGCTCGTCGAGATGTGCGAGACGCGCGTCTTCGGCAAGGGCGAGCGGCTGATCCAGGAGGGCGAAGAAGCCCTGGGCCTCCACCTGGTCCTCTCCGGCGAGGTCGCCGTCATCGGCCGCGACGGCGGAGAGCGAGTGGTGCTGGCCACGCTGACGGCCGGAGAGACCGTGGGCGATGTCGAGCTCGTGCTCTGCCGGAGGTCCATCGCCGACGCAGTCGCCACGCGTTCGACCGCCACGCTGTTCTTGCCCCGCGATGAATTCTTCACGCTCGTAGAGGACCATCCGGGGGTTCTGCACGCTCTCTATGCCGTCGCGGTGAGGCGGCACATGGAGACGCGGCAGGCGCTCGAGGCCGGCTCATCGGCCGCCGCCGAGAACTGCACGGACGACGACGCGATGGTCGTCGACGAGACGCTGCTCCGGAGCCATCTTCCTCCGGTGATGACGGCGCCACCGGCGGAGCGACCCATCGTCCCCGCCAGGATCGTGTCCGTGGCGGGAGCCGCGACGGCAACGCGAACCGCCAGGATGGCGGCCGTGGCCACGACGACGCTGCGCATGCCCACGCCGACCCCGCCCGGGCCGCCTCTGGTCAGCGGTAGGCCGGAGTCCGTTGGATCCACGCGAGCGGTCAGCGTGCAGGCGCACTCGAGCCTCCCACCGACGAGCGCAACCAACCCGCCCGCGCCCCGCCGCCTTCGTCGCACCGGCTTCCAGGCCGTGGCCGGCGGAGCGATTGCGGTTGCCGGGGGCATCCTGATCGCACTCGTGGCGACGCACGGCAGATTCGGAGATGCGCCGAGTGCGGCCGCGGGAGCTGCGGGAGGCAGCTCGGTCCCCCCGACGCCCGAGGCGGTGATTGCAACGGCGGCGGCAGACCCGGGCCCTGCTCCGAACGCCGCCGCGACCGCCCTGTCGACGGCGCCCCGGGTCTCGAGGAGCATGGCCCCCCCGACGATCGCGACGTATCGCGTCGCACCGGCGCCCAGCATGAGGGCGACTCCGGCGCCGAGAGAGACACCCGTCCCGGTCGCCGCGCCCGCCGCTTCGCTTCCGCCCGCAGCAGTCGCCGCGCCCCCTTCCGAGTCCCCGAAGCCCGTGGCACCGAAGGCCCCGGCGACGGCCGACGAGTTCGGGGGACGCGAATGAGCGCCCGCGCGGTTCTGCCGACCTGCGTCGTTCTGGCGTTCGTTTCGCCGGGCGTCGCGCTCGCTCAGGAGGGCGATTCGGCGCATGCGGAGGCGCTTTTCAACACGGCCATGCGGCTGCAGGACGCGCGGATGTACGAGGAGGCCTGCCCGAAGTTCGCCGAGAGCAAACACATCGCGCCGGGGGTGGGTGTCACGTTGCACCTCGCGGACTGCTACGAGCGACTGGGCCGAAAGGCGAGCGCGCTGCACGAGTTTCGCGAGGCGCAGAAGATGGCCCTCGAACGCCACGACAAGCGAGCCGACGTGGCCGCTGCCCACGCAAGCGCGCTCGAGCCTCTGGTGAATCAACTCACGATCGCGGGCGCACCGGCGGAAGGAACCACGGGAACCCTCGACGGCGAGCCGGTGTCGGTGGACAACCTCGGCAAGCCGATTCCCGTCGATCCCGGGGATCACACGGTCACGATCACGTCACCGGGGCAGCCGGCCCGGACGTTCAGCGCTCACGTCGAGGCCGGGGCGCTTTTGACTACCGTGGCCGTCGATTCGCCCGGGCCCGCACCGGCGCCCCCGACGATAGTACCGCTGCCTTCGGGCTCTCCGCCGGCCATGGACGCCGATCTCCCTGCCCGCGCACCGACCAACTGGATCGGCGCGGAGCTCATGGGCGTGGGCCTCGCCGGCCTCGGGATAGGAGCGATCCTCGTGCCCGCCAACAAGATGAACACCGACACCGACTGCGACCCGTCGCACAACACACTTCGAAACTGGGTACCGTCAATCATCGCGTTCTCGGCGGGGGCGGTCGCGCTGACCGGAGGGCTCCTCCTCTATCTGTCAGCCCCGAAGCGAAAGACCGTCGCAGCCGCGGTGGTCGTGGCTCCAACCCCTCTGCCCGGGGGCGGCGGCGCCACCGTGCAGGCCAGTTTTTGATCGAGGGACGGTCGAGAGGCCGCCCTTCGCCGAGGCCGCATGTCCCTTTCGCCATTCTCGCCGCTTCGCGCAACCGCGCTGGTCTGCGGGCTGGGGGCCCTTCTCTGGGCAGGAAGCGCCGATGCCTACTGCCGCGCGGTCACAGCGAGCCCACCGGCCGGCTACAACCCGGCAACGCAAGGTTGCTTCGACGGCGAGCCGGACGGGGGTGCTGTCTTCTCCCTCTTCTGGAGGAACCAGTGCACGAGCTACAGTCTGCAGAATCCTGCCACGCGGCAGCTCGCGCAGAGTGACGTCACGCGGATCGCCGCGCAGGCGTTCGCGGCGTGGAGCGGCGCCTCTTGCCCGGGCGGCATGCCCAGCATCACGGCCGTCGCGTACCCCACGGTCCAGTGTGACCAAGTGCCATCGCAGGAACACAACAACGTCATCATCTTCCGCGACGACGTCTGGCCGTACGACGACGCCGCCAACGCCATCGGCTTCACGACGCTCACGGTGGACCTCACGGACGGCGAAATCGTCGGCGCCGACATCGAGATAAACTCAGCCAATTACCAGATTGTCGCCCAAGGCCCGGCCATGAACGGGGCCTACGACCTCCCGAGCATCCTGACCCACGAGGCCGGTCACTTTCTCGGCCTCGCCCACTCGGCGGACAAGAGCGCCGTCATGTACGCATTCTACCAACCGGGCTCGGACACCCTGACCCCGGACGACATCTCGGGGATCTGTTCGACGTACACGCCGGAAGGACTCCGCACTACGAGCACCGGCTCGGTCGCCCAGGAGACGTGCAACGCGGCTCCGCTCCTCGGATTCCTATCCGAGTGCGGGTCCCTCGACTCAGGGGTCGGGACCTCGTTTGCGAAGTCCGTGGGCTCAGGCGCGGGCGTCGACGGCGGGAACGGCAAGGACCCACCGGCTCCGTGTTCGGAGGCGACGTGCGCGGCCGGACGGACACCGGGCTCCGGTATTGCGACCGCTGCGGGCGAGTTCGCAATCTGCCTACTGACGGCCCTCGGAGCGCTCGCCCGCCGCGCGAGCCGGCGGCGCTGACCTCGTCGTCACGGCATGAACAGCTTCGTCATGAGCTGCGATCCGGCCATCCCGCACGTGTTCGCGGTGCATCCTAGACCCCAGATGGTCTGGAGGGTCGCGAGCAGCGAGTAGTGGTTGTACGGGTCCGCCGACGTGTTCGGGTTTGGATTGAGCGAAGAGATGACGATCGCCGGGACGAGGGCACCTCCGAGGGTCCCGCCATCCACGCCGGTCGGGCTGCCGCAGCAGCCCGCCGTACCCACGTAGTCGTCCTCGTCGAAGATGATCACGATCGCCGACCCCGCGCTCCACGTGGGAGAAGCCATGATCTTGGTGACGAGCGCCCCGACGAACGCGTCGCCGTACTGGATGACGGACGCCGACATGTCGTTGCCCGCGGCGGTGCCGGTGCAGAAGCCTGCGTCCGCGTACGCCGCCGTGTCCGCGTTGATGCCGTGCATGTCGGAGCATTGGTCGGGGCTGATCCAGACGTAGTTCGGCATGGTCGACCCGGCGATGTCCGTGGCGAAGTTCGTGTACGGAACGATCTTCTGCATCCGGTTCAAGTTCGTCCGGACGTCCTCGAAGTACATGAACGGGTCGTGCTTCTGCGCGTAAAGGTTGAGCTCTTCCGTCCCGCCATCGGCGGTCGCCACGACGGGAGCGCCGTTGGTGATGTCGCCGGTCGCGATGAGGTCGCCCATGTACGCGGCCCATGTCAGGCCGTGCTCCTCGAGCTGATCGACGATGTTGCGGCCGCTGAACCAGTGAGGAATCGTCGCGGCGTTGGCCGCCTGCTGCGCCGTCATGAGCTGGTTTGCCGTGCCGTCACCGGAGTTGGGAATGAACTCCTCCACTTCGCACGTGACGGTCGGACCCGCCTGGCAGTCGTCGAAGATGCCTTGAAAGTCGCCCGATACGGCCGCGAGGTAGTTGGGAAGACTCGGGTGCGTGACACCGTAGTAGTTGGTCGCGACGCCGTACTTCTTGGCGAGCGCGTTCAGGTTCGGGGCGTCGGTGGTGTCCCCGATGATCTGCGCCTGCGCGTGGTTCTCCATCATGATGGTGTAGACGTGCTTGAGCGCCGAGACACTCGACCCGGCGTCGCCGGCATCGCCGGTGCCGACGTCTGCCGCGGTGCTTCCCTCCGCAGTCCCGTCCGTGGTCGCGCCATCCTTCACCGTCCCGTCGGCAGCCGCGTCCGAGGGCGTCGGAGCCGGGGACGAGGTGTCGTCGCCGTTTCCGCAGGCCAGAAGCCCCGAGGATGCAAAAATCGCGGATCCGGCAAGAAACGTCACAGACACGGGCACTCGCATGGAAACCTCCAAGGACAGCGACGGATTAGTGCTGTAGTCGCGTCGTCCTCGGATCCTTTTGGTGAAGTTTTGGCAACATCAGGCTCACGGGCGGAGCCGCGTCGCCACCACAGGGCGCAGGATCCCCGTCTTTTCTCCGACATTCGGCGCGGCCTGCACGTTCGGGCTCGGCGCGAGGACGGCGTCGCGTCCGCGATCGAAGCTCTGGTCGAGGACGACCGCGCGATACGCGCGATCGAGATCGAGCGCACGGGCCGCGCTCGGCAGGAGCAAGCGGGCGACGTCGGAGTGCAACGCTTGCACCTCGTCGGGACGAAGGTCGCCGTGGTCGTCGAAGAACCGGCTCAACACCTCGGAGTTCGAGCGTAGCTCGTCGCCGGCGCCGGCCTCGCGCAAGTAGAGGGTGTATTCGAACCGCCCGTCGAGGCGTTTCGGCTCGGGGAGCCCGCGCAGGTCGTGCTGCGACCAGTGAAACCAGCCCCTTGCCGGAGCAGCCATCCGCACCTTGCGGGCAAAGGAGAAGATGCCGTCGACCGTGGCGCCGATCCCGCCGTGACACCCCTCGCAGAAGGCCGACTCCTCGAGCGACTGCGGCCTCAGAGAGCCATCCTTCGCCTCGATGAACCCCTGGAAGTACCAGCCGAGCCCGTTGGCCACCCCTGCCTCGCGGAACCATTCGACGCCGTGCGTGCGATCCGGATTGGTGGCCGTGGTCTTCGCCTCCAGCGCCACGTGAGCCCTGAGCGCGTCGTACGTCATCCAGATGGCCTTGCGCGCGTACCGGACCTCTTTCATGCGCGGTGCCATCGTGACGACGCCGTCGGGGCCCACGTCGAGGTAGCGGACGGTGTGGAAGAACTCCGTGTGGAGCGGGAAGAGCCCGGGCGCGATCGGGAATCCCCCGCCCTTCTCCAGAGCGCGCGCCCGTCCGACGTAGCGCATGCGCGTTCCCCCGCGACCGTCTCGGGCGTCGTCGAACGCCACCCGAGTCGCACGACCGAGGCGCCCGTCGAGATCCAGATCGACTCCCAGCGTGGCCTCGTCGACGCTGTCGATGGCGACGTCGGATCGCGTGACGAGCGCCTCGACGATGGCAAAGTTGACCGTGTAGACGATCCGGTCGAAGTGACCTGCCTCGTCCTCGCGGAGAGCGGGGTCGAGCCGAATGAGAACGTCGTCCGCGGAGCCGTTGGTCGGAAAGAACGTGCCGACGAAGGGGTAGTAGGCGAACGCGCGCCATCCCGTGTGAGCTCCGTCCGGTCGGTGGTCGAAGCCTTTCTCGTCGAAGGCAAACTCGACGTCGGGGACGAAGCCGTCCCAACGGCCATTTCCGTTGCCGTCCCAGTCCGCGGGAGGCTTCTGCAAGACCTTCGAGAGAGCGACCTGCCCGTCCGCGTCGAAGTAGTTGCTCTCCCGCACGTACTTGAGGACGGCGTCATCGCCGACGGCAGGAGCGCGGGCCACGGGCGGAGCGAGCAAGTTGGTCCACGGATTCTTTGCCCCGGGGGCCGGAAGCTTCAGCGTGACCTGCAGATCCTCGTCATCGACGAAGTTCGGAGCCTCGGAGCGCGTGTGGCACGCGTAGCAGGGGTTCTTCGGTTTGCCGTCGTCCCCGCGCGTCTTGGTGAAGCACTGCGGCGGCACGTAGGCGATCGTGTTGCGTAGCCGGCGCACATGCATGAGCCCGGTCGGCGGGGCGGGCCCCAATCCGGCAGCGATGGCCGACGAGCCTGTCGACGCTACGGCAACGCCCCCGTCGCTCTTCGCAGCCCCGGCCCGACTCCTGTCGCACCCGCTCGCGATCGGGACGACCGCTACGAGGAAAAGCGCACGACGCCACGGCATCGGTCATGGAAACGATTGCCGTTCGGCCCCGTCAACAACTTCTCGCCGCGTTCGCGCTGCAGCGTGACGCGAACGTAACTGCGGCGTCGCCTTTCGGTCGCTGCCACGAGGCCGCTGTTCGTTGCGAATGTTGCAGTGAGTTCACCCCGTCCGAAGGTCGTGCCAGCTAGGTTCTGCGCGCACAACGTCAGGGCCGCTCATCCATTGGACGAACCTCCTTTCGACCGCTCCCATGCAACTCGAGGCACCCGCCAGCGGCGCGCACCAGCACGGGTACCGCTTGCCCGCGGCATCGCGCTCGCGAGCGGGGTCGATGAAGGCGAGGTCCCTTCCCGCTTTCGTTCTTCTCGTTCTTTGCAGTAGGAACGCAGCGGCTCAGGACGCCCCTTACTGCGAAAAGATCCGGGCCCGCGCGGCCGGAGACGCCGCGCTCCTCATGTCGCCTCGCCTCTTCGTGCAGGGAATCAAGTTCCCAGGCAACGGGCAGCTCGACGTCGGAGTCACTGCGGGCTCCGGCTATCAGATGCGTACGGGGCTCGCCTTCTCGCCTCTCGATTTCTACCGGGGGCTCGACACCTTGCGCGTCGCCGACGCGGACTGCGAACAGCACGACACCGCCTCGGCCATCCAGGTACTCGTCGTCAAGGGCAGCCTTCAGGCCCGCCTCAGCGGGCTGCGCGCGCAAGCGGCCTACCTGACGGCGCATCGCGAAGAATGGCGCCAGCTGTCCGACAAGGCGGTGACGCGCCTTTCCGAGAGGGTGATCACCCTCGTCGAGTTCGACTCCCTCCGGCAGGACGTCGATGCGCTCGAGCACAAGCTCGTGCAGGCAGAGGGCGACGCCAATCAGCTCGCGTCCATTTCCTCGCGACTTCCGGAGGAGCCGCTGAGCACCCTGGCCCGACAGTACGTGGAGCGCGCGATGCGCTTCGAGGAAGCCCAGTCCGACCTACGCAAGCTGGACGCATGGCAAATCCAGCTTACCGGCGGCATCGTCCCGATCGCGCCGGTCGACTGGTACGGCGTCGCTGAGGTGAGCTTCAACTTCGGTGGGTTGGCCCGCTATCCCCAGGAGCGGCGCTACCTCCAGGCGCGCGGCGACGAGCTGCGGCAGGCGAGCTACGAGCCCGAATCGCAGTTGAGGGAGTTCCGCGCGCAGGCGACGGCCGCCCTCGACGAAGCGCGCCACGATCTGGCTATCGTCGAGCGTGATGTCGCCGTGTTCGCCAGTACTCGGGGGATCCTCCAAAAATCGGAGGCCGCGAGCGTCGCTCAGTCTCTAGACACGTTGACGGTCCAGCAGATCGCAGCCGAGGCCGACGGAGTCTACCTCCGGGCAGACATCACCGAGCTCGCCAGCCTGTTGGGAGAGACCAATGGAAAATAGTTCTTCTTTCTCCCTGAGAGAGTCGCCGATTCTGCCCCCGGCTCACCATAGCCACATCCAGGCCCTACGACCGAGCGTCGCACTCCTCGACGGGTCCACCGTCAGGGGGACCCTGGCGACG
This sequence comes from uncultured delta proteobacterium, assembly GCA_963847465.1. Lineage (GTDB taxonomy): Bacteria > Myxococcota_A > Polyangia > Polyangiales > Polyangiaceae > Palsa-1150. The sequence goes on from CAWKAF010000062.1 coordinate 982,797, forward strand.
CGCTTGATGTCGTTCTGCATGCTGGGAGGCGTTGCCGCGATGCTCACCTACGCAGGGGACTCTGCGTACATGGCGAGCCGCGACTCGTTCGTGGCGCCGGCGATCCTTTCCCCGGATAGCGACGTCATCATTGCAGGCAAGCTCAAATTGGGGGAGCTCTTGCTCGAGCGTACGCGCGTCGCCGCGGCGATCGAGGGTATCGACGCCGAGGTTGCAGCCGACGACAAGGGCATGACGGATCTCGAAGGGCTCCGGGCGAAACTGGACAGATCGCTTCGGTTTACCTCCGAGGTAACGGCGAACAGGGCAGTCGCCGGAAGCGCGGAGCTCGATGCCTTGGTTCGCCAGCGGGCGATCATCTCCGCGATGGTCAGCGAGCAGAAAAAGCTCGAGCGCAAGGCGCTCGCAGACGTCGAAGCCGGCGTCATCTCTCGGTCCGAGTATGCGAAGGAGGCCCAGACGCTGAGTCAGTACGAGCTCGAGCTGGTCGAGAACGAACGGACTACGTTGCAGCGTGACACCGAGGTCCGAGAAACGCGCCTGACGCAGCGCGCGCTGACGCTCCAAGCGGAATCACCGTTGACGCCGGAGCTCATGGTCCGCGAGGACCAAAAGATCCACGTCCAGCTCGAAGCGGCGCACCTCGAGGCGGAGAAGCGCTCCAAGCTCGCCGAGAAGGCCGCCCTTTCCGGACGAATCGCCACGCTCGACGAGCTCGCGGCGCAGCTCAAGAGCCGTCCTGTCTACAAGGCGGTGGACAAGCGTCTCGACGTGGCCTTCGTTCCGTATACCCAAATCGACGGCGTGCAAGCCGGCGCACGGGTGTACTCGTGCACATGGGGGCTATTTTTCTGCAAGCAAGTCGGTACGGTGTCCGAGCTCGTCGCCGGCGAGATCCTGCTGCCCGACCCGTGGGGTACACCGCAGCGCGGTCAGTACGCCGTCCTCGACTTGTGGGATCGCGAGTCGGCGAAGTCGAAGACTCTCCGCGTTCGAAGCGATCCCCGGACCAACCCCGGCCCGACCTCCGTCGCGCAGCAATCGGTCGCGCAGCAATAGGCGAGTCATGGAAGGCGCGGAATGGGCCCTGCGAACGCTGAACGGCACGGCGTTCGTACCGTACGTGGCCGTCCTCTTCGTCGTGCTCGTCGTGTGCTGGGACTACCCCCTCCTCGTTCCGTACTTCCTCGCTTGCCGCGCGCTGGGGCGGAGCCCATACGGCACGAACGACGGGGCGCGTGCGCTGCCGCTCCTCGTCGTCATTCCGTCACTCTTGCGCCAGCGCGACGAGCTCGCGAGCATGATGAGCACCGTCGAGAGCGTCGCGACGAACGGTTACCCCGGCGAACTCGTCATCATCGTCACGATCGACGGGACGCGCGACGCACCGCGTCTCTACGACGAGCTGCTGACGTGGGCCGGTTGCCAGCGTTGGAACGATGGCACCCGCCTGCACGTCACCGGCACGCCCACGCGTCGCAGCAAGCCGATGGCGATCGAGCACGCCATGTGTTTCATGAAGTCGCTCGTCGCCCAGGGCAGCTACGTCGCGTTCCCACCCGTCTACGTGAGCACCGACGCCGACGCGGATCTCGCCCCGAGCGCTCTCGAACTCATCGTAAGTCGCCTGCAGCGGCGCAACCGAATCACCGGATGGCCGGCGCGTGTCGTCTCCGGCGCCCTGCACGTCCGCGGCAATACCTTCTGGCAGGGCTGGCGCCACTTCTTCACGATCGCCGGGCAGCTGAATCTCCAGGTCGCGCGCGAATACTACGTATCGAACATTGCGCGTTACAATATCAGATGGCTTCCGATGTCCGGCGTGCCCGGCGCCTTCTATTGCACTTGGTCCGAAATATTCCTCACGATTCCCCATTTCATGGGGTACATGCGGACGCTCGAGACCCGCCACTGGCTCGGCTGGTGGCTGGGTGTCGCGCCGCCGAATTTTTCCGAGACGCGGGCGCCTCCCGTACCCGAGCTCATGGCGGGTGACACCGACGATACGGTGACCGCCTATGCTGCCACGATCGCTCGGTACGAGCGCGGCCACTTCGTGTTCGACCCGCCGCGGACGCCGCTGCACGCGTTCTGGTACTTGCTCCGAAGCAGCTTCCTCGACCGCCCGATCCACTACGAGCCGCGCGCCAAGGTGTTCACCTCGACACCGGCGACGATCAGGGCGCTGTTCAAGCAGCGCAAGCGATGGAACACCTCGCGCATCGAGCTCACGGGCCGCTTCTGGAAGGCCCTCGGGTATCACTGGCAGTTGGCTCTCCCCGTCCTCATCGTCAAGACGCTCATCGCTCGATCCGTCATCATCGGGGCCATTGTCTATGTCTGGATGCCCGCCTTCCTGGTGAAGTCGTCGCTATTCACCGGTGTGCTCCTTGGTTATCTCTGCAGCGTAGTCAGTTACGGGATGCTCACCGGCCTGTCGATGCTGATGAACGGCGAGCTCCGCTACTGGCGAATGGCATTCGCCTTGCCAGCTTCCCCCCTGTATGTCTTTCTCTTCAACTGGCTGCCGGGCGCCGTCGGTGCAACGTGCGACGTCTTGCTGTTCGGCAACGTGACGGGGTTTGCGCCCGAGTCCACGCTCATCAAGGGCGGGTCCAAGCGGATCGCGCTTCTCTCTCGTGTCCGGCGCGCCTTCTCGCTTGCCGTCCGCTCGGTCGTCTACGGCGATGTGCCGCTCGGCCGGTTCTGGCTCGGCTGGGGCGAAACTCCCTGGACGCCAAGCGGCTTCGAGGGGTTCACGACGAAGTGCCGGAGGCGGATCGTACCTCCCATGGCGCGATGGTTCCGCAAGCCCGTGGCCGTCCCGGGATGCATGCCAGGAGTCTCCCGAGTCGAGCCCGATGGCGATGGCCCGCGCAACGCGTAGCCTGCTCGCGGCTGCGACCGCGTGCACGTGCGCCTGCGCGCACACCCCCGAGGCCGCGATCGCGCAAGGTCTGGTCGCCGTAGACCCGGCGGAGCTCCACGTCAGCTCGGGCACGTTGACGAACACGAGCGCAACGAGCTTTCGCGTCGAGCACCCGAGCTTCCGCGCCGAGCTCGGCGAGACCCCCCGGGCGTCGGCGGAGATCTCCTTTGTCTATCGCGGCCCTGGATCGCAAACAGCGCCGCTTGCGTCGGGTGAGCTGCGCCGGCAGATCGGACTAAAGCTCGGGGCGCGCGACACCTGCAACGTGATCTACGCGATGTGGCACATCGAGCCTTCTCGAGGACTCGAGGTTTCGGTCAAATCGAATCCCGGTCAGAGTCTCCACTCCGAATGCTCCGACCACGGGTACACCTTCGTCAAGCCGGCCTGGTCGCGCGCCGACGTGCCGCCGGTCGAGGCGGGAACCTCGCACACACTCTCGGCGACGATCGCCGGCGACACCCTTCGCTTGGCGGCCGACGGGCAGCTCGCCTGGACGGGAGCTCTCCCGCCTCAAGCATTCGCATTTGACGGGCCGGTCGGCGTTCGCTCCGACAACGGTGTGTTCGACGTCGAGCTTCGGGCATCCGCCGCCAAGGCAGGGACGACTCGATGAATGCGCGCGTGTTGGGCTTTGGCTGGTTGTCGGCCGTTGCCGCGTGCACGAGGGCGATCGCGACACCGGATGGCCTGTCGCTCCAAGACGATCCGCTCTCCCCGGTCACCGTCCCCGACGGCGCGCAATGCGGGCCCACGCTCATGAGGGCGCAAGGGGCCGGCCTTGCCACGGACGCGGGCGCCTGCGAGGGGGACGGCGCAGCACCCGAGTTCTCGCCGTCGAGTCCGATCGGCGTCGGTTATCCGGACATACCGACTCCGCTGCCCCCCCATGTGGCGTACCTGACATTCGACGACGGTCCGGTCGCGTGGACCGACGAGTTTCTCGACATTCTCGCGTCGAGAGGCGTTCACGCCACGTTCTTCGTGAACGCGAAGGGGATCAAGGGGGCGGCCGGACTCGACGGGACCTACCCCCAAGCCGACGGGGGCGTTGGCGTGTTCCGCGACGTGCTCCGGCGCGAGGTCGACGAGGGGCACGTCATCGGCAGCCACACCGTCGACCATCCGGATCTCGGGATCCTGACAGCCGAACAGATCGACACCGAGCTCGACGAGAACGAGCTTCTCGTGAACGTCGCGCTCGTGCGGGCGGGTGCGACTCCGCAAGTCCTCTCGCTCTTTCGGCCGCCCTACGGATCGCCTTGGTTCGGGGGTGCCGAGCAGAATCAGGGACCCGAAGGCCAGGAAGTGATGGTGGCCTCGCAGGCCAGCGTGGGTCGCGTGGTTCCGCTGCACGGACTCAACGTGATGTGGACGCTCGATTCGACCGACTCGGCCGAATGGGCGCAAGGCGAGTCCCCCGGCCCCGGCTACGTCGAGATTCCGGCTCCCGACGCGCCGACCTACGAGGCCAAGATGGCGCGCATCCAGCAGAGCGTGCTCGGGGCCCCGGCCGTCGGCATGGGCGAGGGCATCGTCGTTCTCATGCACGACACGCACAACGCCACCCGCGACGTCCTCGCCAGTATCATCGACGGCCTCTCCGCCGACGGTTACTCGTTCGAGACCATCGAGCAGTACGTCCAGGCTCGTTGGAGCCGCCCGAGCTCGGACCTCGCACCGGGCCCGACGCTGTTCTCGAGCTGCGTCGCCGAGAAAGATCAGGGATGCGCGTCGTTCGGAGCACCCGTGGGTACGAACCGGGCCGACGAGGTTTGCGGGCGCATGTGGCTCGCATACGAAGCGTTCGGCGGGCTGTCGGTGCTGGGCCAGCCTGCGGCGGCGCCGACGCAGTCGCCGACCACCGGAATCGTTTCCCAGCCGTTCGCTCACGGTGTCCTGGAGCTTCACCCCGAGAATCCCGCCCCGTGCAACATCGTACTCATCCCGAAGTAAGGGCGGGCTCGCTCCCGCCCCGGATGCTCTTCTTGCTGCCCTTGGTTTTCTCCGTCGGAGTCTGCGCCGACGCGAACGGACAGGCCTCGAGCCCCGCTGCGGACGCGCCGCGCACGGCTCCCGCGATGCCCCCCGGGACCGCTGACGTCGTCTTCCGGCGCGATGGCACCTCGGTCGCAGGCATCATCCTCCGCCAGGACATCGGCAAAGGGATCGTCGTGCTCGGCGCCAACGGGACGATCACGATACCGTGGGAAGATGTCGACCATGTGGTTAGCTCCGCTTCGCCGCCACGCGCTCCCACGGACACGTCGACTCCCACATACGAATCCACCGGCAAAGGGTCGCCCGCAACCTCGGAGAGAGGGGCCGATTTTCGCGCGGCCTCGAAGCGGATCGCCGGCGTCTGGCTGGGCGGGGACGCTTGGGCGGATGCGAACGTGCTCCTCAAACACTACACGGTGACCGACGGGTCGAGCGCCTGGTCGTCCGGCGCGGACGTGGGGGCCATGGCCTTCGTTTCACTGCACTTTCGTGGCCCCCCTGTCGTCGACGAAGACGGCGAAACGAACTGGATCGAGTGCGAGCTGGGAATCGGCGCGGGGGCGCACGATGGCTTCTGGAGGGCCTATGGACGCGGCTCCGTGGGATTCGTCGACGGCGAGACTCCGCTCGTGGTCGGCCTGCACTACGCCGTCGGCCACCTGCATCCGGCGCGGGACGACGTGAGCTGGTCGGGCGCTCTGCTCGGGCTGGCGTGGGTCCCGACGTACGTGAATTACTTCGGTGAAGGCGGGGCGCCGTCACGGGGCGCGTTGAACCCCGCAGGCATTCGTCTGACGATCGACGTCGGCCGCTTTTCGATCGGGCACGGCACGCCGACGCCGATGCTCCGTCTGGTCCTGGGCTGGCTGCCCGACGTGGGTCCGCTACCGACGACGTTCGACGCCGGCGTCGGCTGCGCGTTCTATTGAGGCACGGGAGAGGTCCGATGAAGCACGCGTGCAACTGGGTCGGCGCGCTCCTGGTGGCCTTGGGTACCTGGGTCTCGGCGGGCGGGCTCGCGCACGCGCAGACGTGCGCTCCGAACGAGGCGCTGTGCCAGGGCGGCGCCTGCTGCTCTCTACCCTCTTTGTGCTGTCCCTCCGCGATCGGCGGATGCTGCGGGGAGGCCACGCCCTACTGCTGCGGGGGCGGCATTTGCGCTGTCACGCCGTCCTACTGCCCGGGAGCGTCTTCGTCGGCAGCGGACAGTGGGTGCGCCGGATACGACATCCCCTGCGGCGCGGCCTGCATCCCTGCGGGCGCCGATTGCTGCGACCCCAACCACTACTGCTCGCCAACGACGACCTGCGCGTCTCCGTCGACATGCACCAATGGCACGGGGTCGCCGCCAACCAAGGCCAATGTCATCCCCACCCCGCCCCCTTCCTCGCCGCTGGACGACCCCGCCGACGCCACAGCGCGATCGTGCGCCACGGCGTACGGGGAGCCTGCGCCACGCATAGCGATGTACGCTCTGGCGGGAGTGTTCGCGTTGGCCCGGTGGAGACGGCAGACAGCGTCGGGGCGCACGCGCCCGTGAGGCCGATCAATGCGCGCGCCCGGTTTGCCTGCGCTCGCGGACCCACCCGCTCGCGCCGCCGCGCTGCATCGCCTCCGTCTTCGCCCGCTTCTTCAGGTCCGCGGCGACCCGGCCGACCTCGTGCACCTCGTGTGTGGTGACGTCGACGGAGCTCACGATCGCCATCGAGAGCCCGGTGATTGGGTACGCGATGGTGTTGCCGCGGCGGTCCGTGGTCTCGATACCGCCCCGCGCGACGTCGGCGGGGGCATAGAGCGCGAGAACCTCCGCGTCGAACCGCACCGCGACGCGCGAGCACGCGCTCTCGACCCGGTGGTCTTCATCGGCGTGGACGACGACGATGAAGTCGTCACCACCGACGTGACCGAGAAACGCGTTCTCGAAGGCGGGAGGAGAGAAAGTTTCGTCGAGAATGCGCGCCACGAGGCGGATGACCTCGTCTCCCGCGGGGAAGCCGTAGACGTCGTTGTAGGCCTTGAAGTTGTCGAGGTCTCCGTAAATGAAAAACGGCAATCCCCGCTCGGACGGCGCCGCCAGTGCGCTCCGGATCTCGTGCTCGATGACGACGTTGCCCGGGAGCCCGGTGAGCGGCGACGCATAGGCCGCGTGCTCGATCTCGAGCTCCGTCGTGGTCGCGAGGAGGGCGTAGAGCGTGACCACGCCGAGATACCGTGACTCTCGCTCGACCAGGATGAAGTCGTAGCGGCTGGTCTCGGGGCGCGCCGTCGCCAGGCGCGACACGAACTCGATGGTCGCGCTCGCGTCGACGCGGAGCGGCTGCGTGTCCATGATCTCGCGGATTTCGCGGTCGCCATACAGGGCGTAGCCGAAGGCGCCCGCAATCGTGGCGAGGAAGCGATGGCGCATGATGAGGCCGCTCACGCGTCCGCCCTCGTCGACGACCGGGAAGCCATCCGTGAGGGGCTCGGCGCGGAAGCGACGCTCGACCTCCTTGCCGCGCAGGGAACCGCGCACGAAGGGGTGCTCGCGCGCGATGTCCGCGATGCGGCGGGTGCTGATCGAGTGGAAGCGCGTGCGCTCCACCTCGGCGGCCCGGGCTCGAAGGCAGGCGCGGATCTCGGTCGCCGGCGGCATCGGCTCCGAGGACGGCCGGGCGATGAAGAATCCCTGTCCGAACATGACGCCGGCGCGGAGCAGTCCGACCAGATCGGCCTCCGTCTCGATGCCCTCGGCGATGAGCTGCATGCCCGAGCGACGCGCGAAGTCGGCGAGCGCGCGGACGAGGTTGAGGCGTATGGGATCCGCGGCGATCCCGACGACGACATCCTTGTCGAGCTTGAGCACGTGCGGGCGGAGGCGGAGCAGCGAGCTGAGCGTGGCGTACCCGGCCCCCAGGTCGTCGATCGCGATGCGGAAGCCCTGGGCGGCGTAGTGACTCAGGATCTCCTGCAACCGGCCGCCGCCGAGGTGGGCGCCCGACTCGGTGATCTCGAGGACGAAGCGGCTTGGCGAGAGCTGCGAGCGCTCGATGATGTCGCGCGTGTAACCAGACCGGAACCCCGGGTCGTCGAGGATGCGCGGATCCACGTTCAGCGCAAAGGAGGTGTTGCTCCCGGCATGGCCGCGGGCGACCTCTTCGACGGCGCGGCGCCGCCATGCGCGGTCGAGCTCGAGGAGCAGTCCGCGGTCGTGCGCGACGTCGAGCCAGTCGAGAGGGCCGAGCGGCGCGTAGTCCGGTTCGCCCGCGAGCGTGAGCGGCAGGCGGCCGAGGGCCTCGTACACGACGACGTCGCCCGTCAGCAGGTTGACGACCGGCTGGAAGACGACGGAGAGAAGGTCGTCGCGGAGAGCCGCGCGGAGCCAGCGGGCGCAGCGCTCATCGAGCGGGCTTTTCGGGGCGGGCTCCCCCCGAAGCGTAGTCATGGCCACGTCAGACGCACGAGCGCACTCTGCTCCCGGTGGGCAACGAGGTCGGGAAGGGACGGCAACAATTCCGGATCCTCGCCCGTCGAGTGTTTGCAGCGTGACGCGAACGTAACCGTGTCGTCGCCAGGTGGCTGCTGTCAGGCGGGATTCTTCACCCCATGGCCCGAGTGCTCGTCATCGAGGACGACGCCGATCTGAGGGAGGTGCTGAAGTACAACCTCACGCAGGCGGGACACTATCCCTTGGTGGCCGCGACCGGCGAGGCCGGTCTCAAGCTCGCGCTCGAAGTGGATCCAGAACTGGTGCTGCTCGACATGATGCTCCCTGACGTGCCGGGCACCACGGTCGCAAAGTCCTTGCGACGCGAGGCGCAGACCCACGGGGTCCCGATCATCATCGTCACGGCGAACGCGGCCGAGGCCGACCGGGTCCTCGGGTTCGAGCTGGGCGCGGCCGACTACGTCGTCAAGCCGTTCAGCGTTCGCGAGCTCCTCCTCCGAATCGACGCCGTGCTCCGCCGCGGCAAAGCCCCCGATCTGCGGCTCGTCGAAGTGGGCGAGCTGCGCATCGACAAGGAGGCGCACCGGGTGACCGTGGGAACCGAGGAGATCTCGCTGACCGCGCTCGAGTTCAAGCTGCTCGCCACGTTCGTCGAGCGGCGGGGGCGCGTCCTGGCCCGAGGCACGCTGCTCAGTGACGTGTGGGCCCTCCACGGCGACATCACGTCGCGCACCGTGGACACTCACGTGAAGCGGCTGCGTGACAAGCTCGGCACGGCGGGCCGGTTCATCGAGACCGTGCGGGGCGTGGGGTACCGCTTCAGCGAGAGCGGGACCACGGAGACGTCAGGGTAGCTCCGCGTCCACGCCGCTGGCGTCGGAGGTCACGCCCGCCTCGAAGGCAGTGGTTACGTCCGATGTGCCCGCGTCGGAGGCCGCGTCAGAGCCCGTGTCCAAGCCCGTGTCGGGGCCCGTGCCGGCGTCCGGGGGCGAGCAGTACATCGTGGCTCCGGCGTCGTCCCCGCCACCGAACAGGTCGCCGAAAGGACTGCCCCCGTCGCCGCCGAAGAAGCTCGCGAAGGGATTGCCACCGTCTCCTCCCCCGCCAGCGAAGCCGGGGAGCCCGGGAAAGCCGAGCGACGGCTGACACGTCTGCCCGCCGGTGCACTCCGTGTCCGATGCGCATCGTTGCTGCTGACCAGGCATGCAACTGGTCTGACAAGTCGTGCTCGTGCCCAGGCTGAAGGTACCTCCCCCGAAGACGCCGCCGCCAAAGGGGCCCTCTCCGGCTTCGGCCTCGGCGTCAGCCCCGCCCTCCGGGGTCGCGGTGCCGCTGCAACAGACCTGGTCGCCCGAGCAATTCGATGCACTCGCGCAATCCATCGTCGTGCCGTTGCAGGAGCCGGTGGGCACGCACGAAGGACTGGGGATCAAGTTCGTGAGGCTCGGCGTCCCCCCTCCAGCGCCTCCCGTGAGACCCCCGAGAAGGCTGGCGATGTCGAGACCCGGCGTACAGCACGTGGTCCCCGCCGCGCACAATGGACTGCCTGCCGCCGTGTTGCAGGGTACGGCCGGCGCGCTGTCCGCGACGGTCGGGACGCTCGAGTCGGCGCCGGCGTCCGCGGGAGGTTTGTTCGATGACGATGACGAGCTGCACGCCACGGCGAGCGCCACGCCGACCACAGTGCCAACACTGATTCTCACAGGGCTCATGACAAGACCCCCGTGGCGTGCGGTCGCCGAAACGGATCACGATGCGGAGTCGAAGTCCTCAAGTGCACAGCAATTGGCCTTGAGAGATAAGTCGCCATTTCGGATGAGGAACAACGTCCGAAAAAGGAACGCATCGGTGATCGATCTGTACGCGCGCTGACCACAATCGAACCGAGACGAAGGCGATCACGGCTCGCTTCGCGCTTGCGCGAGCGCGCGGGAGATCGTTCGCGACAACCGACTTCATCCATTAGAGGCGACCATGAAGATGTTTCGCTTGATCGGTATTGGTGTGCCCGCCGCCCTCATCTTCGCCTGCGGCGCGGGGTGCGGGGGCAGCGAGGCGACCGGCGGCGGGGCACCGCAGAGCGACCCCGACATCGACTACAGCGTGGCGCCGGTCACGCTCACGATGAGCACGTTCAAAGTACCGGCCGGTGGCGAGGTTTTCTACTGCCAGAACTTCGCGAACCCCTGGGGCAAGCAAGTCGACATCAAGACCTACTCGCTCGACATGGGGGCCGGCTCTCACCATATGTTCGCGTTCTACGCGAGCGGCGCCACCGACGGCGCCCTTGCCGCGTGCCCGAACGGCGGACTGACGTTCGGCGCGTTCACGTTCTCGGCGCAGAGCCCCAAGCTCGCAACGACCTACCCCGCCTCCGTCGGCGCGACGCTCCCCGCGGGAACGGGCTTCCAGATGATGGTCCACTACCTGAACACGACGGCGAGCGAGATCACCTCGTCGGTGAACCTCACGATGTACATCGCAAAGGCCGGTGCCGTGACGCAGCACGCCGGTGCACTCTTTCTCAACCAAGAAACGATATCGGTTTCCCCGAACTGCACGTCCGGCTGCGATTCGACGGCGTCGTACACCCTTCCGCAGGACGTCAACATCCTCGCGGCCAACAGCCACATGCACAGGTACGCGACGCACTTCGTGTCGACGACGTCGACCGGGATCACTTTGTTCGAGACCACGCAGTGGGCCGAACCTCCGGCCAAGACCTACTCCCCGGCCCTGCACCTCGCCTCCGGCACGACCATCACGTGGACGTGCACGGACGTGAACACCACCGGCGAGGAGCTGACGTTCGGCGAGTCCGCGAAGACGAACGTGATGTGCATCTCGAGCAACATCTTCTATCCCGTGTCCGACGTGACCAATCCCGTGCTCGGCGACCCGACCGGCTTCACGTTTTGACTCGGGGCGGTTGACGTCCGTGGTGCGTGCGAACTCGTCACCGTCGTGACGCGAAGTCGTCGTATCGCTCCGACGAGCGTGGGACTAGATTCGTCCCGGAGGTCGACCGCGTGCGCCTCGTGCTCCTGTCCGCCGCAGGGCTCTGCCTCGGCTGCTCGGCGTCGGAGCTCGGTCCCTTCGACGTCCGTCCCGTCGGCGCCGCCGACGCCGCAGCTTCGCCTGACGCCTCCTTGCCGGAGGCATCTGCGCCCGACGTGCTCGCCACGCCCGACGCTAAGGACGATGGCGGCGCGCAAGATGGCGATCTGCCAATTTCTCTGACCTGGACGGCGGTCAACGCGAACATCATCGAAGGCGACATCGTCTCGATCTGGGGGACCAGCAGTGCCGACGTCTACGTCGGTACCGACATGGAGTCGGTGTACCGCCTCACGAACGGCGTCTCGATGTGGACGGGCGTCTCCGCTCAGGTCGTCGGCGGAGGCTGGGGCAGCGACGTGCAGACGGTCTACGCGGTGGGCGCGAGCGCATGGCTATCGCAGATGGGGCTCGCGTCCGGCGGAGGTCTCTTTCATTACACGGGCGACGAGGCATGGAACTCCGTCGCCTCGGGCGCTTTCTACGCGGTCTGGGGTAGCTCGCCGAGCGACGTGTACGTGGTGGGAGACACTGGCGTCCTGCACTCGGTGGACGGCGGCCCTTTCGCCAGCGAGAGCTCGGCCGGCAACGACGTCCTGAGCGTGTGGGGCACCGGACCGACGGACGTGTACGCCGCGACTTCAATCACGCTCGGCACGATCCTGCACTCGGCGGGCGACGGGGACTGGCAGCCGGTCTATGCCGAGGCCGGGAGCGAGGCGTGGGCGGTATGGAGCAGCGAGCCCGGCGACGCCTACGCGCTCGTGGTGCCCACCGGAATGGCGAATCCGCCCGCGCACATCGTTCATTCGACGAAGGGCCAGGGGTGGATCGCGGAGTCCGTCGTTCAGACGCCGACGACGCTCGTGGCGCTCTGGGGAAGTGGGCCACATGACGTCTACGCCGGTGGCTGGCATCTCGACAGTGCAGGCAAAGGAGGCGATCTCTTTCACTCGACCGGCGATGGTCGATGGACGCGGGTGCCCCTGCCCGGTTCGCCGTACGACGTTCGCTGCGTGTGGGGAAGCAGCGCCACGGACGTCTACGTTGGGATATTCGACACCGAGGACGGGCCGGTTCTGTTGCACGGGAAGCCCTGAACGGAGCGTCATCGCATGGGGGAGCACCTCGCACATGGCGTCCACTTGCCGAGAGCGGCGATGGAACGAGTCGCACACGGAGGCGCTCTCGAGAGTTCACAATCGGCCGATGGCCCCTGGGATAGGCTCCCCCCCGAAGTCTGCATCGGTTGACTGCTGCGCGCCCGGGGGGCCTCGAGTCATGCCAATCGACGGAGATCCCATAACCACGCGTCCCCCCCCGTCGCGCCGAGGCGCAGGCGGCGGAGACGCGCTGAGCGCGATCCCCCCGCCGCCCAAGAGCCCCACCAACACCTCAGGGGTCTGGCTGAGACGCGGGCGAGTCGCGTCCTCGCTGCCCCCGCCCCCGATCAGCCACTCGGCGACCCTTCGCCGTTTCGGAAAGGTCGTCGCTCGCTCGTCGGCGATGCACAAGGTCTTCGACGTGCTCGAACGCGTCGCGCGGACCGACGTCACCGTGACGCTGGTCGGAGAGACCGGCGCCGGCAAGGACGTGCTCGCCCGCGCGCTGCACGAACGCAGCGCCCGCGCGCGGGGCCCGTTCGTCGTCTTCGACTGCGGCTCGGTGGCCGCCAACCTCGCGGAGAGCGAGCTCCTCGGGCACGAGCGCGGAGCCTTCACGGGCGCCGTCACGGCCCATCCGGGGGCCTTCGAGAGAGCGCAGGGAGGCACGCTCTTTCTGGACGAGGTGGCCGAGCTGCCGCTCGATCTGCAGCCACGCTTGCTGCGCGCGCTCGAGAGCCGGAGCGTGCGGCGCGTCGGCGGTCGCGTCTACCGCGAGGCCGACGTGCGTGTCGTGGCGGCGACCCACCGCGATCTGAGGGCCAACGTGGCGGCCGGACGATTTCGAGAAGACCTCTTCTTCCGATTGGCCGTCGCGGTGGTCGAGATCCCGCCGCTGCGCAAGCGGCTCGACGAGGCCGGAGCTCGTCGAGGCTCTCCTTCGCGATCTTGGACGGGGGGATGTTCGGGTGTCCGAGCCGGCCCTCGCCGCACTGCGCGCGCACCCGTGGCGGGGCAACGTGCGCGAGTTGAAGAACGCGCTCTCGTACGCCGTCGCGCTCGCGGACCCGGGCACGGCGCTCGAGCCGCACCATCTTCGTCTGGTCCAAGCCGCCGACGATGTCGCCGACGGTTCGGCCGGGCTCGACGAGCTGGCGCTCGGCGGCTACTCGCTCCAGCGGATCGAGCGGGCGGCGATCCGCCAGACCCTCCACCAGGTGGCCGGCGACAAGGCGGAGGCCGCCCGGACCCTCGGCATCGCGGTGTCGACCCTCTACAAGAAGCTGCAGAAATACGGGCTGTAGGGGGGTCGCAGGGCGACGGGCCGTCCCGAGTCGCGCGGTCGAACCCCAATCGTTTCGAGTTCGTACCTGGCCCTGTTTTCTGGCCCGGCTAATGCTCGTGGCCCTCCGATGCGATTCACTCGAATGCCTGCCTCAGTCGCCATCGGTGGCGCAATCCTCTCGGCCGCATGCTCGGGGAATCTATTGCCCACGTCGGTCGACGGGGGGTACGGATTGGGATCGGACTCTGGCTCGGGCGTCGCGTCGAGCTCCGGGGCCACTTCCGGCGCGAGCTCGGTTTCCTTGTGCGAGCAGTTCCAGCAGGAGGAGCTCCAGAACCCCATGGAAATCGCCTGCCCGGGCGGTTCGTACGTGCCGAGCATGGCCGTCGCGGCGGACAACGGTCAGTGCCTGGTGACGTACACCTGCCCCGGGATGCCGACGGCATCCTTTCCGATTCAGCTGCAACCGACGCCGTCTCAGCCCTCCTCGTGCACGGCGGCGAGCCCGGACCTGTGCTCGGCCTGCCTCGCCCTGCCACAGATTTGCCGAATCTGCTCGAACGGCGAAACGGAGTGCGCTCACTACGTCCTACAGAATGGCGCTTGCGAGATCGAAATCTGTCCCGCTTCGCCGCCATCTCCCGCGTCATCGACCCAGCCGGCCCCGTGCGCACAGGGCTGCCCGCCTACGACCAGCGGGGTGCCCGTGGATGCCAGCGTGGAGCTCACGCTCTGCCCGGAGGGCGCCCCCTGCACACCGACTTCGGTATGCACCACCGTGGTCAGCGGTTGCGAAGTGTCGTGCTCGTGCCCCACGGGGACATGGGAATGCGGCAAGAACTGCGCGAACGGCGTGCAGTGATGCTGGTCAGACGATGCCGTAGCCAAGGCGCATCCCCGCCTCAGATCTCCTTCGCCAGGTCCGCGACAACCTCGATGGATCCGCCACCCGACAACCATTGGAGTGGAGTCACCCGCGAGAGACCAGCGCAAGTGGGTCGACTACCGCTGAGCCGGCGCTGCCTTGCGACGCAGACGCTGGACCAGAGCGTCGACGTGAGCGCGGAGGGCGGCCGGCGCCAAGCCACCGGGAAGCCGGGTCTCGTCGTCGATGCGGATCTCGGAGAGCAGCCATGCGAGCGTCGCCGGAGTGCACCCGCCATCCTTGGCGAGCGCGGCGTCGAGCGCATTCTCGACGCGGTAGCCATGCTGCTCCAGGAAGTAGACGTCCACGAGATCCCGTTCTTCCTGCCGACCGACGAGCGCCGTGAGCTTGTTGGCCAGGATCTCTTCGGGCGGGTCGACGACGACGCCGTCGATCTCCGGTTTTTCGGTGCAAACTTGCTGCACCCGCTCGCGGACGACGTCGATCATCAGGGCGTCTCCTGCGCATGTCAGCGCGTACCGGCGGAAGTCCGGAGCGTCTTGACGAACGTCGAGGGATCCGCCGAGTGCCTCCGCGACAGCCGGCACGACATAGCGGTTCCGCGAGAATGCCTGCTCGTCCGTCGTGAACAGATCGAGGTCGTCTGTCGTCCGGTGATGCAGGTAGTAGCCGACCAGCGCGCCTCCGCCCGTCAAGAAGAAGCCCCTCTCGCGACGGAAGAACTCCGCGAGCACCGCGCGCTGCAGCCTGCTGAGGTCTCCCCTAACCTGCGAGGATTCCATCTTCGCGCCAGCCGCCGATCAGGAACTCCCAGAAGGCACGTCGCCGGCCGAGGCGTCTACCCAGCACCGGCAGGTCTCGCGCCACTTCCTGAGGAGTGACGAAGAGCCACACGTCCGTGTCGCGCGCCTCACGCAGCATCTTTCCGAGGAGGCGGAGCCTCTCGGTCTCCGGGCCGCCACGCATCACCGCCCTGAGCTCGTCGATGGAGACGTCCTCATCCCAAAGGAAATACGGGCGCTTGTCGCCCTCCGAGAGATGTACAGTGAGCGGGCGCATCGACGGCAAGGGTAGCGCACAATCCCCGAGTCAGCCCGGCGCGCAGCGCTTAGAGCGGCGGGGCAATCGCGGGCCCTTCGCCTCATGATACGCTGCGCGCGATGGGAACGTTTCGTTCGACGATTCACGTGGAAAACGTCCTCCGGCGTACGCGCCACACCTCGGTCTCCGGCGCGCTGGTCGATACGGGGAGCGAGCACACGTGGGTACCTGCAGCGGTCCTCGAGCAGATCGGTGTGAAGCGCGAGAAAAAGGACGTCGCCTTTCTCATGGCGAACGGTCAAACTGTGACGCGAAGCGTCGGCTTTGCGGTCCTGCGTGTCGGGGGGGCGTTCACCGTGGACGAGGTCGTCTTCGGGGAGCCGGGCGATCAAGTCATCCTCGGCGCGCGCACGCTCGAGGGCCTGAACCTCACCGTCGACTCGGGCCGCAAGCGGCTCGTCGCGGCAGGGCCGGTTCCTGCGGCCTGACCGCTCCGGAGAGGAGCCGCACGCGCGAAGCGGCGCAAATCCGCGACGCGGTGAGTGGCGACCGACTCGACGACGCGCGGATCCACCGTCTCGTAAGCGTGGACGGCCACGTTCCGAAACCCGGCGCGTGCGTGTCCGTCCAGCCGGATGCAGACGTCCGGGGTGAATCACGCGGTCCGGCCGCCGAGTTACGAGGGCGTTTCTGACGCAGCCCGGGCGAAGGACGCTGGGAAAGCCCGCACCCATCGTCCGCCCTTCAGAAAGCCACCAGCGCCCCCGTCGGGTCCATCTTCCAGATGACCGTCTCGTAATCAGCGCTCGAGCCTCGTGTGTCGAGCACGACCGCGTTGCCCGCGGGGTCGGCACCCAGGTACGGCTGGTTGTCGAGGCCGCCGAAGCTGGGGTTCTGGAGGCCGCCGTCGCTGCCGGCAAGCTGGAACTGCTGGAACCACTTCTGTGCGCCCGATGTGTCGTACGCGGCGACGAAGGTGACGAATCCCCCGGAAAGACTGCTGCTCGAATAAGAATTCGAATAGGCGCCCGCGACGTAGATCGCGCTTGCGGTGATGGCCACGTTGTATCGATTGCCAATCTGGCCACTCCAGTTCACGCCCGTCGAAGGATCGTTGGTCGCTGCACTGGTGGCCACGTTCATGGCCCACGAGACCTCTCCGGTTCCGGGATCGAGCTTTCGCAGACCGATGGATGTACCTGCGGCGGACGAGTTCCCGAAGAGATAGAGCGACTGCCCGTCGGGAGAGAAGACGAGCGGGCCCCTGTCGCTCGTCGCCGGGAACGACGTCATGTAGACCTCGGCCCCGTCCGCGGTGAACTTGGCGACGGAGCCCCCCGAGGACCCGAGGGACGCGTAGATGTTTCCGGCCGCGTCCATCACCGCGCTCTTCACGAGGCCACCGTAGCAGTACGACCTGGCCCATTGCTGCGTCCCGTCGGCCGCGTACTTGACGAGGAAGAGAATTCCCCCGCCGTTGGTCGAACCGGGAAGACTCGAAGAGCCCAGCGTGACCACCGAGCCGTCTGCGCCCAGCGCCAGCGCGAATCCGTCCGTGGCGTTGCCGAGCTGGTATTCCTTGGACCACGCGACCGTGCCGTCAGGCGCGTACTTCACCGTGACGGCCTGCGAGGAGCCGGTCCCCGAGGGCGAGTCGAGTGTCGCGGCGATCACCGTGTTACCCGCCGGGTCGACCTTGCCGTCCGCGACGACCCATCCCGGGTCGTAGGCCGTCGTCCATGCTATCGCGTGATCCGGCTGGATCTTTACGATGCCCGGTTTCGGGGAACCTCCGTCCACATCAGTGAACAACGACGAAACATAGATATTTCCGGCGCTATCGGTGTAGGGCCCGAAAGTCCTCGTCGGACTGACCGTGTCGACCGTCGTGACGCTGGACGGAAGGAGCACGACGGCGTCGGACGCCGGCCCCGAAGTCGTGACCATGGGCGCGGTCCCCGCGTCGGTGCCCGTCAGCACCGTTCCGCAGGCGCCCCCGTCAATCGGCGCTCCCGCATCCAGGGCTCCCACCAATCCGTCCACTCCCTCCGCCGGTCCCAATCCGTCGCCCCGTGGGGCTCGTCGCGTCCGTCTTCTCCCCGCCGGGCGACCCAGCATCCGGGGACGTGCCCGCGCTGCCGGACGAACAGCCGGCAGCGGAAACGCCGAGGATGAGAGCCGCTGCTCGCTTCGCAAAGAAAGCCATGTGGGCCCTCCGTACACCGCGCGCCTTTTCGGGGCAATATGGACCTGGCCGAACCTCGAACTTGGGCAGAGCGCTTGGGAAAAGGTGAACGCTTCGAGCGCGCCCTCGCGCACGCGGATTCTTTTGCGCTCGAGTGAGAAAACGAAGAAGCCCGTCCGCGGCGGCCTGAACGGCCCGCGTGACGTTGAGCACGACGATATCCTCGACGTCGACAGGGAGAAGCGAACCCGGCGGCCGCGAGCGGACCTCGGCGACGCTCAATTTCTCGGCTCAATCCCCACCGCCCACTCGCAGTCCCCCGTGTACGTAACGTCTGTGAACGGGATCGGCTTCAGCGTGTAGCCGCCCGGCAGACCATTGCAAACGAGGTTGATGCTCGTCCCGTCGCATGCACAGTGGAGTTCGACGGCGGCGCACATAGCATCGGGCGGCGGAAAGCAGGTGCCGGGTTCGGGGCATCCTTTGCCTTCATCGAAGCCGCAGAGGTACCCCCCGCTGCAGTCCGTGTTGGTCATGCACGTCCCTGAGTCGCGGCCCGCCTCGGTCATCGGCCCAGCGTCTACGATGTCGGCGCCCGTCTTCTCCGGGACCGTTGCCCCGTCGCTCATGCTTCCCGAAACCGGCGTGACCGATCCCTCGACGCTCGGGCCGTCGCTCGACCCACCGACTGCCGTCCCCCCGCTGGCGTCCGTTCCGGTCGAAGAGTCCACTGAGCCGTTCCCCGCGACACGGCCACCGCAGCCCAGCGCCAAGAGGATCGCCATCGGCAGCGCTCGAGCGCGACGTCGGAACATATCGATGTGTACCTGCGTTCTGCAACGCGTCAACCGCCACTTGGTCCGTGGTCGACGGCACGCCGACGGCTATCGACGTCTTTCACGAGCGGCCTCTGCCATCGATTTCACCGCATGTTCGCGTCCTCTCACCTCATCCGTCACTCCGCTCTGAGAGCCTCCCCCGAAAGGGGAGAAACCCATGAGGCGATTCCGCTTCACGTTCGGCATCTGCGTCGCCGCGGCCGTGCTCGCGACGGCTGGGGCGATCGCGACGGGCTGCCAGCCCAACCCGTCGGGTCACTGCTGGCAGAAAGGCGTCGTGGACGGCGGCGCGGTCGCGACCCGGGTCTACAACCTCACGTCGAACACCACGATCTCCCCTGCGGTGGTCCTGGCGGGCGCGTTCGTCATCAAGGCCGGTGTCGACGGTGGCACGGGCGGGGCGCCGGCCACGATCGCTGGCGTGTCGATTGCGTCGCCCGCCGGCCCGATCCCCATCGCCACGGAGACAGACCCCGCGGTGCAGTCCAACTTGAGCAGCAATATGGGTGTTTCGTCAGGAGATCAGGTCGCCTACTTCAAGACCGCCGTCCCGGTCTCGGCCGACATGGGCGAGGTTTTCACGATCACCGCCAGCGTCAGTAACGAGTTCGCCGGCACCATGCTCAGCGGCGGCGATATGGAGACCAGCCTACAGGCGGGTGCGCCGCCGAGGGAAGTGTTCACCGACAGTCCCCAGGTTTGCACGACGCCCACGCCGACGTCCGCGCCCGCGTTCCCCAGATGGTCTCTGCTAGCGATCCTGGCGAGCCTGCTGCTCGCGATCGCCGCCTTCGGGCGGAGAGCCGCCGGCCACCGCGCGACGTAACGGTAGCCTCACCTCGAAGAGCGCTCTAGACGTTCACTACGACGATAACACCAGGCTGGCGAGGACGATCCCGCGGGACATTTGGCCGACAGCTCGCCGCAAGCTCAACCAGATCGGCGCCGCCGCTCGGCTTGCCGACCTTGCAAGCCCCGGCAACAACTTGGAGAAGCTGCGGGGCAACCTCGCCGGCTCGTACAGTATCCGCGTCAACGACCAGTGGCGCATTGTTTTCGCTTTCGAGAAAGGACAGGCAAGCGGCGTGCATATCACCGATTATCATTGGGTCCACATCCATCCACGGCGTGAATTGATCGCCTGACTGCAAAGCGCCCGGCGCGCGTCGGTCTTTGCTTGCAGCGCCGGTGGTTGGTCTGTGACAAGGCGAGCATGACGAACCGGGAAGATGTCGAGGGCATCGAGCGGCGCATGCTCGAACTGGGCGAGGAACTTGGGAGGTTGAAGGCGCACGAGGTGGACGTAGACGTGGTCGAGGGTCGGGTGCTGGAGATGGCCAAGGCGTGGGGTCGAGCGCAGATGGCCATCGCGATGAAACGCGCCGACGCGGACGCGCCCGAGGTGGACATCAACGGCGAGCGCTGGGGGAATCGTCGCGAGACGCCGCACGACTACGAGACGGTTTTCGGCACGGTATCGCTGGAGCGCGCGGTCTATCAGCAGTCGGGTCGCGGACGGGTCGCGGTGCCGCTCGATCTTCGGCTGGGGATGGTCGAGGGCACGTACACGCCTCGGCTCGCGCGCGTCGCGACGCGAGCGCTTGCGAGCATGCCCGAGCAGGAGGCGGCCGATCTGCTCGGCGAGGTGGGGACCGCGACGCTCAGCAACTCCACGATTGGCCGGTTGTCTCGCGCCATGGCGGCGCGCTACGAGCAAGGTCGCGAGGTCATCGCGACAGCGGTACGCGAGGCGCACGCCATTGCCGAGCAGGCGGTCACGGTGCAGGTGGGCATCGACGGCGTGATGGTGCCGCAGGACGGCGAGCATGCTCGTCCGCGTGGCAGAAAGACGCGCTCGCCGGAGCCTCCACGGCATGAGACACGTTACGGCGTGGTGTGCGATCCGGGCCCCGCGGCCCACGACGGCACGATGGGCCGCGCGTGGCACGAAGGGGCCGTCGGAACACTCGCCTTCTACGACGCGGACGGCGAGCGGCTGGACACGATCTACCTGGCGCGCATGCCCGAGCCCTACAAGAAGACGCTAGTGGAAGAGCTGGAGGCAGAGCTGCAAAGCGTGTTGCGCGAGCGCCCGACCCTGAACATCGTGTTTGCAAGCGACGGAGCCGATCCGCAGTGGCGAGCCCTCGAAGGTATCGAGAGTCGACTGCCGGCCAAGTGCAGCGGCGACCGCATGAAGCTCGTCGACGCGTTCCACGTCGCCGAGTACGTGCAGAAGGCTGCCAACGCGATCTGGGGACCCGGAACCGGCGACGCTCAGGTCCAAGCGGCGACCTGGCGAGAGACGATCAAGAGCAAGCGCGACGGCCCTGTCGAGGTCCTTCGCTCGATGCGGGCCCGTCTCCGTACGCCACGCACCGCCAGCGGGCGCAAGGAACTGCGCGAGGCCATCGACTACATCGCTCGTCAGAACAGTCTCGGACGAATGAAGTACGTAGAGGCGCAACGTCGCGGATATCCAATCGGCACTGGCGTCACCGAAGCCGCGGCCAAGACCGTAGTCGGCTCTCGCATGAAGCGCGCCGGCGCCCGCTTCTCGCAACACGGCGGACAGACCGTCATGCTCTTCCGCACCTCGATCCTCAGCCAGCGCTTCGCGGCACTGCATCGCGAGCTTGGCGCCACCTACGAGGCGCGCGTGCAGCAGGCCGCGTGATCATGCCCGCGACGGATGTGGACCCATTATCATTAGGCCACGGAGGCTCCCATGAAACGCTCAGAGATCCGACCGCATCCTCATCGGCAGCCGCCGCCCACTCGACCCGGCGAGGTGCTCGAGGAGGAGTGGCTCAAAGCCAAAGGAATGAGCCAGACCGCGCTGGCCGAGAAGATGGGAGTCCACGTCCAGGTCGTGAACGGCATCGTTCAAGGGCGCCGGGCCGTGACCGCCAAGACGGCTCTGCTTTTGGCCAACGTGCTCGACACCACCCCGCAGTTGTGGCTGAACCTCCAGAACGCTTGCGATCTCTGGGAGGCTCAGCGGGAGCTGACCGGAAAGCAGAAGGCTGCGACTCGATGAGACGCGCTCGATGTCGGGCTGGGGCTCGCCCACGCTGAGCCGGAGAGCCACAGAAACGAAGAAGCCCCGTCGAGGTTTCCCTCGCAGGGCTTCTCCACCGCCGACGGCTATCGACGGCTATTCCGGCGCGCGGCCGGCAGGTGCGGCTTCGGTTTTGGAGAACGTGACTGCGCGTGACGAGAGGCACTCTGCCCGTGCGAGTCGACGTTGAAGATCTTTCTTGGCGAACATCGTGTGACCCGCTTTCCATTTTCATACGGTTGGCATCGACGTCATGTCGAGAAAGCATGGCTCTCTCGCCACGATCGAGTATCCGTGCGCAATCAATGAAGAGGACTCTGCTCTTCGCGGCGGAGAACAGCGAACACGCCGAGGGTGTCCTTTGCATGGAACGGAGCCCCATTCAGAGGTGCGACGTGCACCCCCACGAAGAGCAGGAACACGCCGTCGACGCGATCTCGTGCGCGTGCTCTTCGTCTAGGGTGCCCATGGGGGTCCCCGCGGTTCTCTGTGGGTGACGTGTCGCCAGGTGCCGCGGACGGCACGAACTTGTAACGCCCCCGCTTCATGAGGTTCGCTTCGTTTCGCCATCACCCCTCGTGGCGACTTTTCCCCTCGGGGCCTCGGGCGGCTCGATGCGTGCCGTTTCTTCCGCGCTTGTGTCTCTCGTCGCGCTCTCGCTGCTGGGTTGCATGGGCTCTCCGCCGGGCGACGGCCCGATCGGCGTGAGCCGCAGCGCCATTGCGTATGGCACGCTCGACACGACGCACACGGCCGTCGTCGGCGTGCTCGCTCCAATTGGCAGCGACAGCTTGCAGGAGTGCACCGGCACCATCGTGCAGGTCAGCGCGGGGAACGGTTACGTTCTCACGGCCGCTCACTGCTGCAACACGTACGTCCCCACGGTCGTGGTGATCGCGAGCGACTACACCGACGGCAATAGCGAAGCGTATCTCTCCGGCGGCACCCCAGCGCCCCCGGTGTATCGCGTCGTCCCCGGGTCGGTGTCTTACGACCCGATGTACAACGGCAATGCGAGTCAGCCAAACCACGACTTCTGCATGTTGCAATTCTCGGGAGCGACGGCGAGTACCCCGACCATCGCGCTGCCGACATCGACGAACGACGGCTTGCAGGTCGGGTCCCAGATCGAGCACGTCGGCTTCGGAATCACGGAGATGGACGCCAACTCGCTGCGCAGGACGGGAACCGACGCGGTGAATGCGCTCACGCCGGTCGCCCTCCAGTTCAGCCAAGGGGGGGATGCGGACATCCCCGGCACGTGCGACGGCGACTCCGGCGGGCCATCCCTCCTGCCCGCCACCGCCTCACAGGCGCAGCAAGTCGTCGTTGCCGTCCAGTCGTACGGAAACAGCACGACGTGCGCCGGGGAGACATCCGGCGTCGCCAGCCGCGTCTCGTCGGCCATAGGCCCGGGCGGATTCATCACGAGCTACCTCCCTCCCGCCGCCACTTCCCCGGTTCCCGCCGTAGGCCGCTTCGCAACCGCTGCTCTGGCTGTCGGGTTGTTCGCGATCGGGATTTTGGGGAGGAAGACCGCGCCGTCGCATGGGCGCGGCGCTTCACAGGCCGCATTCTCATGCCAAGCATCCGCTTGGTTTCCTCCCGCGACGAGGGTAGACACCGGGTGCATTGATCAGGAGAATCGCCCGTGGGCAGTCGCAAACGCGAACAGACACGCGCGGCTTCGGCGGCGTCGACGAAGCGATCCTCGCGTCGAACCGCCACCGTCCGGGACCCGCCTGAATCGCTGCGGACGCGCTGGCCGGCGATCTGGCGGGATGACCGGGCCCGCTTTTCGACGGCATTCGTCGTCATCGCCGGGGGCTTGCTGGTCGCGTACTATTTCCCTCGCGGAAGCGACAGCACCGTCGAGCAGTGGACGGCGGAATACCTACGCTTCTACACGCACGCCGTCGCCCTACCCATCGCCCTCTTCGAGCCTCATGTCTCGGCGCACGGGAACGTCATCAGCGGCCGATTCTCGATGCAGATCGTGAAGAGCTGCGATGCGATGGAGGCCAACATCCTCTTCGCATCCGCGATTCTGGCGGTCTCCGCGCCGTGGGTGCGAAAGGCCATCGCGCTCGTCGTGGGCCTGACAGCGCTCGTGGCGTTCAACTTCGTGCGCCTCTTCGTTCTCTACTGGGTGGGGGTCTTCGCGTTCTCCACGTTCGAGTTCCTGCACTACGATCTCTGGCCGCTGCTCATGATCGCGTTCGCCGCTGTGGACTTCGTGGTGGCCATGCACTGGGCGCGAAGCGCCCCGACCGCGCAACCCGTGGTCCAGGAAGCGGGTGCCCATGTCGCCGGCTAGGCGGTCGCTTGGGCTGTCGGTGGCGCGGTTCCTCGTGGCGTTCGGGCTCCTCGTCGCGCCCTGGCGGGGCCTGGGGCGGGCGTTCACCGAAGCCGCGGGGGCCGTGGCGACCGCCGTCGCTGATCCCTTTTTCGGCTCCTCGAACGTCACGTTCGTGCTTCGAGCGCCCGTTCCGAGTGAGAGACTTGGCGATTGGCGCGGCGTCGTCGACGTCAAGCAGGACTTTCCGGAAGGCCCCGTCAGGCATGCCGGGGCGATCGACATGCGGCGCGCCGGATACCTTCAGCTCGCGACGTTCCTTTCGCTGGCTGCGGGCTGGCCGCCGAGGCGACACAGTCGCGCTCTGCTTGCCGTCGTCGTAGCCACTCTCGTCGTCGCATCAACGCTTGGCGTCGCGGCGCTCGATTTTCTTTGCAGCCTGGGAGCCGTCCATGCCTGGGCGTGGTTCGCCACAGCGGTGGCGCTGGCCCGCCGGGCCCTCGTAGGGGCGCCTGGAATGGCCTACGCGATTCCCGGATTGGTCTGGCTCGCGCTGCGGGACCGCGAAGGGACGAACGACGCGTTCATGACAGTTCCGCAACGTTCGCGCGTCGCCGGCGTCAGGCAATTGTAACCGTGAGGACCCCTTCGCCGGTGGTATGGAGCGGTCGCGATGCCGTGGCAAAGCCGTGGGCGGGACCGCAGGCTCGTGCAGCGGCCATGGCGTCTCCGTCTCGTCATTCTCGCGGCGTTCGCCTGCAGCGCCGCCAGTCCCGCGGCGTTCGTCGCGTGCGGGGGGACGACGGGGCGCGAGGGGTTGACCCTCCCGACGTCGACTGCCGACTCCGGCCTTGACGGAGCGACGGACGCAACGATCAGCAGCAACGATGACGCGTCCGAAGTGTTCGACACGACCATCCAGTACGTGGATCGCCTGCTTCCCGATGTGGGGATGCCGAGCGAAGCGGGGGTGGGGGCAGCGGTGGAGGCCGGCGTGATGTGCGCACCGGACATTCCGGCCGTTTATCTCGCCGACGGAGGCATCGCCCTTGTTCTCGACGGAGCGCTCCTGGACAACCCCACGGAGGTCCCCGCTGTCTTCACGAGTGATGGCCAGGCCCCCGCGCCCGAAGGGAGCGAGTGCGCCACTCACGTTTGGCTCGGCGCGGCGGCGTGCGACCAGTGTCTCAGGGACCAGACTGGCGGGGTTCCGGGCGACCCGTGGACCGGCCAGTACGGCCCGGCGGAGTTACCCCCGTGCAGCGACCTCTGGGAGGCGGGCACCGCTGCCGTCGGAATGGGTGCCGGACAGACTCGCTACCAGCTTTGCATCACTCTCCTGGATTGCATGTTGGCCAGTCAGTGTGCGACCGATGATGGGTTGAATGGCTGTATCTGCACGTTGCCTATGGCCGCCACCTGTGTCTCTCAGGGCGGCACCGGGCCATGCATCAACCAGGCACTCGCGGCTGCGGAGATCACGGGGGGAACCACCGGCAGTCAATTTCTTGAGCTGTCGAAGCAATCAGGTAGCAACACGGGCACGGTGGTGGGCCATGCCTGGGGTGGCATAAGCAAGATGGCGAAGGACGCGTTCTCTTATTGCCAGCAATCGTGCCCGTTCACGAATGCGATCACCGATGGAGGCGCTGGGTGAGGGGCAACGGTTTTCTTCAAGTCGAGCGAAGCTCTCATTCTGCAGGGAATTGACCCATGATCAGACTCGGTATCTTCGCGGCTCTTCTAGCGGCGCTCGTGGTCTGCGTCGCAGGGTGCAGCGACGTGGGGGACAGCTGGGCGGGTCCGCCCGGGATCGACGCCACGAACGACGACGGCGCCATCATGGGCGAGCCGGACGGAGCTTCCTCGGAAGAAGCGGCCTCGGAGGCGGGCGAGGGCGACGCCGCCGGGCATGGCGACGGATCCATCCCGGAACCCGACGTGACCGTCGGAGAGCCCGCGAACGAATCCGGTGCCGGGGGAATGGACACGGGGGTCGATTCGACGACGGAGAACGAGACCGGAGCTCCCGAGACGGGTGCCCCGGAGACGTCCGCTCCCGAGACCGGCGTTCCGGAGACGGGAACTGAAGAGACCGGAGCCCCGGATACCGGGACTCCCGAGACGGGCGCTCGAGACACCGGAACCGAATCGGGCGTCGAGGACTCCGGCCCGGATTCGACGGTCGAGGCCGGGCCCCCGGACTCGGGAGGCCCCGATGGCGCGGGAGAGGAATCGGGCGCGGATTCCAGCGCCCACGATGCCAGCGAGGACACAGGCACGGCCGACACGGGCGCTCCGGACACGGGGACGCACGACGCCGAGACGGACAGCTCGGGCACAGGGCCTACGCCGTGCACAACCTACCCGTGCGCCGCGTCCGGCCCGAACAGCGTGCACTGCGACGGCAACACGGGCGCCGGGAGCGCCAACGTCTGTACGCCCACGGAGACGCTCTACGTCGCGAAGGACATCGCGGCCGGTAACCTCACCGCAGGCCAGCTTGACCCGAGCACGTCCTGCTACGAGTGCATGGTGGCTAACGGAGGTCTCGACGACTCCGGCGGGGACATGGGCAACGAGTGCGGCGACGTGCCCGCGAGCGCGCCGACGTTGACCGGCGAGGCTGCCGACCAGGCATGCATCGACACGCTCTCGTGCATCATCAGCAGCCACTGCGATACGGACGCTCCGCCTTCAGAGTGCCTGTGCGGCACGGCAGCCGGCTCGGCCTGTCTGACCGCCGGCGCCGCGAACGGCCCGTGTCTCCAGAACGAGATCAACGGCCTCGACATCGGGACCGGCACGACGCTCGGCAGCCTCGTGGAGGGCGACCCGACGGCGACCCAGAAGGCCTACACGGACAAGATGCTGGCTTCCGGCATGGCTAACGCGATCGGCGCATTTGCGTTCTCGAACTGCCAGACGCAATGCACGCCATGACGCGGCGGACGAGATCGCGAAACCTGCTCCGCACGGCCAGGCGGACGCTGGCCGGCCTTGTTACGTTGGCGCTGGTGCTGTGCACGGCCGCAAACGCGGGCGCGGCGATCACTCGCTACCGCTCGGACCTGGTCGAGCTCGAATCCATGAGGGCGCAGAACGCTCAGGCCGCCGAGGCGTTGGAGCGAGGCGAGGCGCTCGCCGCGGCCGGCCACCTCGACGATGGGCTTGCGCTCTTCAAGCAGGCGGAGGCCGCGCTGCCCGACCACGCGCTGCCCAAGCGGCGCGAGTGCGAGGCGTTGACGGCGATGGGTCGGGGGCCCGAGGGGACCCGCCTTTGCCTCTTGGCGGCGCAGATCCAGCGGACGAACGTCGCCCTGCGCGCCGTGGCGCGATCCATGGTCAGCGGTCCGGACGCTCCCACCCTTCAGCGGCTGGGGCAAGCTCTCACGATCATCACAGGCGAGCGCCAGCGCGCTCTCAATCGCCTGGAGCTCTCGTCAGCCCTTTGCGATATCGCCGAGAGAATTGGAGACGGAGTCATGTTGCAGCATTGTACGCAGGAGCTGGTTCGACTTTCCCCGAACGCCGCCGAGACCAAACGGGCCATGTCGCGGCTTGAGTCGCGCTGCCCTCCGGGCGTCTTCTGGACCGGCTGGCTCGCGATCGCCGCAGCCCTCCTTGCGACGGGAGCGCACGCGCTCCGGCGCACCTTCGCAGGGTCGCGCAGGCGCCTGCCGCCCGCCGTGGCGACCGCCCTGCTTCTGGGCTTCGCCCTTCTCTCGCCTCAGCCCGCCGGCGCGGCGGATGATCCTCCCCCGAAGACGCAGCATGTCCCGAAGGCCGGGGACTGGCTCAGCACCTGGCCCATCAACGACAACGATCCGGAGAGCAGCGTTCCGACCAATGCCCAACGAGACAAGGATCCGCTGGAATTTGGCTACTGGCTCCAGGACGTGACCCTCAAGGGGGAATACGCGACGAAGCGAGGAGACCATGCGGCCGCGGTCAAGTATTACCGCGCCCTGGCGAAGGCGGTGCCCGACCGCGCGATCGCCTTCCGGATGCTGTGCGACCAGTATGAGGCCCTGCCGGATCTTGAGAAGGCCACGGCCGCATGCGGGGCAGCGCTCCTCGTAGAGGGCGTCAGGGTCGGGGACTATGCGCACTACGTGCGCCTGGTGCTCGCGAAGCCCGGGCGCCTCACCGGCAAGGACCAGGAGACGCTCGCCGGCGTGCTCGAGAGCATGCGGTCCAGCGAGCGGTCGCGCCCCGCGGCCGACCAGCTCGAGTGCGAAATTGGGGCGCGTACGTCGAACGTGAAGCAGCTCGAGGAGTGCACCGCGGCGCTTGCGGCACAGGCTCCAGACGACGTCGGGACAATCGGTTTCGAGTGGGCATTGGCGATGGCGCAGAGCGACTTCGCCACAGCAAACCAGCTGGTCGACCGGGCAAAGCAGGCGGGAGAGAGCGAGGAAAAGGCTCAGCTCATGCGGCGCGCGATCGCCGCAGCGTCCCGTCGGCACATGTGGGGCGTGCTTCTGAGTGCGCTTGCCGTGGCGCTTCTGGCCGCCGGGGTCGCGCTCCTGGGGCGCCACCTCGTCGCGCGGCGCCGGGCGGCCACGACGCCACAACCGGCGTGATGGAAGAGGTCACGGGTCCGATTTGGGCTGCCGGTCGCACCATTCGCTCCATGCGTCGCGATAGAGTGCTTCCATGTTCGACGCAAAGCGCGGTCCGTCCATCAACGGCGATGCCGCCAACCGACTGCGCAGCTCACCGCGGAGCGAACTCAGGCGATCGAGGTCGCCACAGAGGCCGACGGCGATGCGAACGTAGTCCTCCGGCGCATCCGCGATGAGTTCGGGCAGCCCCAGGTTCGTTGCCAGAGACGCGCCGGCCCGCCCGACGATCTTGTTTGGGCTCCGCAACGTCACGACGGGGACGCCCATCCAGAAGGAGTCGAGGCTCGTCGTGTGGCCGCAGCACGGGAACGGATCGAGACACACGTCGATCCCGTGATACCTCGCCAGGTACTCCTGACGCGGCGCCGTGTCGAAGAACGTCATCCGGGCCGCGTCAATCCCGTGGCCCGCGAAGGTCGCGAGGATACGGCGGCGCATGTCGTTCGCGGGCGCGAGCAAGACGAGCCGAGCTGCCGGCGCCGCGTCGAGGATGTGCGCCCAGACGGCGAACACGGCTTCGTTGAGCTTCGTGTGACTGTTCAGACAGCCAAACGTCACGCGACCCGCCGTCGCGGCGGGCAGGGCGCTCACCTCGGGAATGGACCCGCCGGATTCGTAGCACCAGAACGCATGCGGCAAGCAGAGCGAGCGCTCCGTGCAGGCGGTCGCGTCGTCACCCGGGGTATCGAGGTAGGGATCGGTGACGCGGTAGTCCATCGCCGACAGGCCGGTCGTCCCCGGATACGCGAGCCAGCACAATTGCACCGGCGCGGGCCTGCGCGCAAAGACGAGCAGACGGTTGCCCGTCGTGTGCATGTTCAAATCGACGAGAACGTCGATGCGATCGCTGCGGATAAGAGCCGCCAGGGCTTCGTCGTCGATCGTCGCGGTGTCCCGCCACGTGTCGATGCACGGGCGGAGCCGTTCGAGGTCCGAGTCGGTCACGAGTGCGCTGCTGTAGCAAAAGACCTCGAAGCGGCCTTTGTCGTGGTTCTGCCAGAGCGGACCCAGAAAGTGCCTGTGGCCGCCATCCTTGAAGGACGAGACGTAGCCAATCCGCAGGCGCCGGTCGCGCGATGGCTCGTTGGCGTGCGGCTTGGCGCGCGCGGAAAATGGGGTGCCGTACAGGCGATCCCACTCGGCAGCCTCTCGGCGAATGGCGTCGTCGTCGCTGTTCGGATCGTACGCCATCGTGAGCAGGAGCAAGGCTCGCAGCTGCGGATGCTCGAGAACGACGAGACAGCGTCGCAGCTCCGGGACGGCATCCCCGACGAGACCCGAAGTGAGGCATGCATCCACGAGCAGACCCATCGCCTCGCGGTCGTCCCGGTGGCGCGCGAGCACGTCGCGAAGGCACTCGATGGCCTCGTCCAGGTGCCCCGCCTCCACCAGAAGCCGACTCAGCCTTTTGCGTCCAGACGAGGAGTGAGCGCCGCGATCGAGCGCAAGTGCGCGCCGGCACATGGTGATCGCTGCGTTCAGGTCACCGAAGAGGTGATTCAACTCGGCGAGCTCGAGGAACGTCTCGGGCGGCAGCGTCGTGCGCCGGCTGGAGGCCTTGCCTGCCGCCCCGTCCACCGCGCTTCGGGCCTGCTGAAGGGTCTCGCGAATGGCGGCGATGCCGGGCAACTCGTGCGCAGCGTGCTCCAGAAACGCGACGGCTGCTCCGGGCTCTCCGGCGGCCTGCAACGCGAGCCCGAGGTTATACGCCGTCTCGGCGAGCTCGGGACGAAGCTGAAGGGCGCGCGCGAAGCACGCGACGGCATCCGGCATCTTCCCGAGCCGCCTGTACGCCTCGCCCATGTTGGAGTGCGCGGCCGCGTGCGTCGGGTCGATCCGCGTCGCGAGGCGCAGCGAGCCCAGCGCCGCCGTCACTCGCCCCGCCTCGAGCGCCAGCGCGCCAAGCAAGAACGCCGCGTTCGCGTTCCTCGGATCCTCCCCGAGGGCGCGCCGATAGAGCTGCTCGGCCTCGTCGAGCTGCCCGGCGCGGTGGTGCTGGAGCGCCGCTTCGAAGGTCGCCGACCCGCCGCTCATTGCGGCTCGAGGCCGACGCCGAAAGGAGATGGGCGGCCGGCACGCCACTCGACTAGGTCACTCTCCGCGCGGGCGGCGTTCGGGTCGTTCGCCGCACGGTAGCAGTCGCGCCGCGTCGTCAGGAAAGGTTCCTCCCAGGGAACGTCCGGCTCGTAGGCGCCGAGGGCCTCGACACACGCCAGGCCGCGCGCCCGTACGGCGGCGGCCAGGGCGACCTGCTTGCGACCGTCGTCGTGCACGCGGAGCGCGAATGGCTCGCGGAGCGACGCGTAGATACGCGGAGCGAACCGGGCGTCGCGCCAGACGAACTCCCTCGCCTCGAACAGCGCCATCGTGACGAGGCGGTCCATCGGCCAGGGGTTCGTGCGCAGGCCCGTGAAGAAGGCCTCGAAGGCCGCCGTGGCATCTTCTCCCTTTCCCTGGCGCAGGCGAAGGTGCGCCATCACCGCATCGAGCTCGTTGGGGTCGTACGCCGTTAGCGCGTCGGCGTAAGCGAGCGCTCCCTCGTCGCCCAGCTCGGCGAGCGCGCTCGCAAAGATCGCGGTCTGGGTCGGGCCCATCGGCTCGCGTGACTGCGCTCGCCACTCCTCGATCACGCGGCGAGGGTTCCCTTCGTCGAACGCTCGCAGCGCCGCCATGCGGCGCGCTCGCTCCGGCGGTCGCTGCTCGGGGAACGTTGGTTTGTCCTCGTGGGTGAGGTAGAGTTCGACCATCCCGTCGTCCACACGATCCCAGTCGACGACGCCGGCTGTGAGCTCAGGGCGCTGCTCGCCGCGAAGGCGCGCGGCGCGCCGCACGTCCTCGACGGAGAAGAACGCATCGCCGCTCCCCACGGTCCGCGCGAACCCAAACTCGACGATGTTCCGGTCGTCGGTATTGACTCCGCCCGTCTCCTGCTCCTCAATCCTCCGCGCGAGACCGTCGTTGGCGACGAAGTGCGCGAGGATGCCCTCGACATCGGTGGTGCGCCACGTATGGCCGATTCCGCTGCGATACGGCTCCCCGGAGACGAGCGCACGCATCCGCGACAAATCGTGGACCATCGGCTTCTTCGCGCCGACCAGGGCCAGGTCCCCGGGAGAGAGCTCCCATGTCTCGACGGCCGGGAAGACCGACGCGAGCGTCGCGTACACCTTGCGCACCGTCTGCCCGTCGACCTCGTAGCCCTGCAGCCACTGGAGAAAGACCCCGTCGTCCTCGAGGCGCGAAGCGACGGCCTCGTAGTAGTCTCGTGTGAAGAGGCTCGCCACGCCGGCTCGGTACGGGTTGGACGGCTCGCTCGCGATGATGTCGTAGCGCTGCCGCGACGTGAGCAGCAGCTCGCGCGCATCGCCGAGCTCGACGTGCACCTTCGGGTTCTCGAGGGCGCCGTGGTTGACGACGTCCGAGCGGCGCGCCACCTCGAGAACGGCCGGCTCAAGCTCGGCCACGTCGACCTGCGAGATCGTCTCGACCGCGCCGAGCCATCCGGCCGTCTCGCCCGTTCCGAGACCGATGACGAGGGCACGCGTCGGGTGGGGCGTGAGGATCGCCCCGAGGAGCCCGAGCATCACCGGCGTCCCCGCGTCCGTGCGCGCGTTCCCGTCGGCCTTTCCGTTGACGACGAACGCGAGCCCCCGCTCGTAGTCGATCGCGATGCTGCTCTCGCGCCCGTCCGCCTCCCACCCGATCGAGCGCCTTCGGAGGTTCTCCCACGCGCGCGCTCCGTTGGGGGTCCGGAGGAGCGTCGCGTCGACGCGGCCCGCCCCGATCGGACTGTGCCGCCAGACGGCCGTCGGCCCTGTCGCCCGCAGGCCTGCCAGCGCGACAGCCCCGGCGAGAGTAGGGGCAACGGCGACGACAGGCCGGCGCCTCACGTCGAAGGCGATCGCTCCCGCTCCGAGCAGGAGGAGCGACCACACGACGAGGCGCCAGCAGCCCGGCGCCGTGAGCGCGGGGATGAGCCCGAACCCGCCGGCCAGCGAGCCGACGATCGCGCCGAGCGTGTTCGCGGCGACGGTCCTTCCAACATCGCGCCCCACGTCGTCGCTACCGCGGCCCAGAAGGCCGATGAGCAGCGGGAACTGCACGCCGCTCACGAACGCCGCGGGCAACACGACGATGCTGGCGACGACCGCCCACCCGGCGACCAGCAACCCGAACGATAGGCCACCCATCGGCCGCAGGAGCGCGGCGAAGACCGCGAGGCGATCCCCGACGGCGTACGGGATTGCTATGAACGCGGCCTCGAGCAGGCACGTCCATGCGAAGGCGCTCAACGTCGCCTCGCGCGCTCGCGCGCGCATCCCGTACGCGATGCCTCCGAGCCCGACGCCCAGGAGCGCGATGGCCAGGATGAGCCCGAAGCTGAAGACCGTTCCGCCGAGAATGGGCCCCAGCATCCGGTACCAAACCAGCTCCATCAAGCAGAAGCAAAAGCCCGCCACCCCGGCCGCGGCAAGCGTGAACCAGATCGGCGCGGCCGATGCCAGCGCATCCTCCTCCCGCACTGCAGGCACGGAGGGAGCGGGAACGCGACGCGAGAGAGCGCGCGCAGACAGGGCCACGAGCGCATTGACCAGGCAAGCGATCCAGAGCGTCAGCCGCGTCCCGTACGTCTCGAAGAGTACGAATGTCGACGCCATACAACCCGTCACCGCGCCAAGGGTGTTCGCTCCATAGAGGGCGGCGAGCGCTCGCCGCCCCCGGTCTTCGTCATCTTCCACGGCCCTCGCGACCGCGGGCAACGTTCCGCCCATGAGCACCGTGGGCACTGCGAAGACGACCGCCGCGAGCAGCAGCCGCAGGATGTTGCCCCCGACGAACCCGGCCGTTCGTGTTCCGCCGAGACCGATATAGACCCCGCGCACGACCATCAAGAGAACCGGCGTGACGGCCGCGGACGCAGCGATCCCTCCCTCGAGCGCCGAGTAGAGCGCCAGCGGACGCGCATGGGCGTCCGCCCGCTTCCCGAACACGAGTCCCCCAGCCCCGAGCCCTCCGACGAAGCACGCCACGACCGCCGCCGACGCCATCGTGGACGCGCCAAAGACGAGGCGAAGCTCGCGAAGCCATACCATCTCGTAAATGAGTGAGCTCGCGCCTGACCCGAAGAGGAGAATCGAGACGGTCCAGATTGGGCGACGCATCGCGGCAGCATAGTCCGCACTGCGCTGATCGCGCGGGAACATCGAATCAAAATTGGACTAGCCAATAGAAAAAAGGCGCACCCCGTTTCCGGAATGCGCCTTCCCTCTTCGATGTGCTGCTCGCCCAGCATCGGGCGAGCAGCTCTACGTGTTGCTCGAGCCTAGAAGAGCGAGCAACGGCAGGTCGCCGAGCAGGAACCACAAGCGGCGAGGGTAGGGATGCTGGTGGTGGTCAGCGTAATGGCGAAGTCGCAATCCTCGAAGTCCTCGAGGAGGCCGTTTCCGCAGACCGTAGACGTCGTGGCGTCCGCGGGGTTGGCGCTCGGGTCCGACGGGATCGTCCCGAAGCCGCTGGTCGTGAGCCCAACGTTCGTGTTGCAGCCGTTCGCGTTCCCGGTGAAGCCGGAACCGCCCGGACCCGCCGTATTGCAGTTCGCCGCAAGGGTCTCGTTGAAGTCCTCGCAGAACTGCGCGGGGGCTCCGCCTGGTCCCGTGCCGTTCGGGCTGAAGGGCAGCGGGAAGAAGGCGAACTGCGTCAGGATCGAGTTCATCTGGTTGTCCTCGGACTCGTACTGGCCGAGGTTGAGCTCCGCCGTGTTCGTCACGTGGGAGAAGCCGATCTCCGAGTTGAAGTACAGCTTGCGCCAGAGCGGGTAGGAAGCGATGCCGCTGCCGGGCGCTGCCGGCAGGCAGGTCGTTCCGGCTTCGAGCTTGCTGACGCGCAGGCCTTGGGTGTTCGGCGCCGTCGACAAGCTGCAGCTCGTGCAGCCCGCTGTGGCGTTGGGGTCACGGTTCTCCCAGGTGTCCCCGGTGTTCCCCGCGTAGCCCATGCTGTTCGGGTCTGCCTGAGAGAGGCAGCCGATCTGGTCCGAGGCGTCGTCGAGGTTGCATACGTACTTGCCGCCCGTGGCCTTCTCCCTCTGGTGGACACGGCCATAGGCGCCCGCCATGTTGATGCTCTGAGTGAAGCTGCCGACCGAGCCGCCGTCGTTCACCGAGTAGCTGACGTTCAGGTAGTGGGCGTTGTGGACCGAGTCGGTGCCCGTTCCGTCGTAGGCTTGAACGTTGTAGACGCGAGCATCGCTCCCGCAAGGGCCGGTGAAGCAGCTCACGCCTTCCGATTTGGTCGCCTGACACTGCGACGTTGCGCCACCGGAACCGGTGCCAATCGGAATCAGGCAGCCGATCCCGAGCGGGGCGTCGTTGTTCGGGCAGAGGCCGTTACCTGTGGTTCCCTTATTACGGGGAGCGCAGACGAAGACCTTTGGCGGGTCACCCGCGATCGAGCCGGAGCCGCAATCGACGGCGCCGGTGAACGAAACGAGGCCCGGGTTCTGGATGTGGATGAAGTCGAGGGCCGGGATCGGCAACACGATGCCGAGCTTGCCGTCGGTGTTGCAGACGTCGTCTGAGGCATGGCCCGAGACGCCCGCTCCGAGGCACGCCGTACGGATCGGGTCGTTGTCCTGGTAGCTGGTCGGGAGGACGACCGACTGGGTCCCGAGAGGCTGGACGCCGTAAGTGTTGGCCGGCGGCACGTGATGGCATGTAACCGAGCCGGTCGACCCAGCGCTGCCACCCGAGACGCAAAGCGGGTCTGCGGACGAGGCGACGGGAACGCCGCCCGGTCCGACGTAGTGTAGGTCGGCCGCCAGGTTGCAAGTAGTTGCGGCGGTGGACGGAATCTTTGCAGCCTCGGTCGTGTCCCAGTTCATCGCGTTGCAGTAGGGGCTCGTTCCGAAGCCGTTGACCGCACTGGCAGAGACCGCGAACTTTGCCGTCGCGTTGCCGAACTGGTCGTGCTCGGCGGCCTGAAAGCCGGCGAGGTTCGAGAACACGTCCGAGGTGCCGGAGTTGTCGTCGCGGCGCCACGCGTGGGTCAGAGCCGTGCCGTTCGTGGAGTTCGGACACGACGTGGTGTTCTGGAACAGGTTGGTCCACGCCGAGACGAGCAGCGCGCGCTTCGCGCTCGTGCAGTCGACGACGTTCGGCGACACGCTTCTGTCGAGCCCCCCGTAGAGGAGCGCGAGGACGTCGCGCCAGTTGGCGAACGTCATCGTCACCGTGCCGTTGCCGACCGAGCCGCTATAAACGAGGCCCGACGGGTCCTGCGTACAGGCCGCCGTCGTCGTGGCGCCGTTGCAGGAGGTCTGGTTCGCGCTGATGACCGCGTTCGAGGCGAAGATGCGAACCGCGTCGATTCCGAGCACGATTCCCGAGGCGGCAGCTAGGTTGTTCGAGGAGGCGCACGCACCTTTGCCTGGGCCGCCCCCGAGGGCGCGCGACATCGGACCGGTCTGCTGCACGGGGGTCGCAGCCGCCATCGCGTTCTCCGCACCGCCGGAGCCGCCACCGCTGTAGTCGCCGAGGGGGTTCGACGAGGAGTTCCAGGTCGTCAGGCTCGGACCGACGGTCTTGTTGCCGAGTCCCGAGTTCAAGATCGCCTGGTTGGTGATGTTGTACTCGGTGTCCGACCCCACGTAGGGCGTCGTTGCGAAGTTGTTAGCTGCGCCCGCGCCCGCTGCGCTTGCGCCGACCACGAATACCGTGGCCAGGATTAGAGACTTTTTCATCCTCATCCTCCGATTGAGTTGCGAACCTTTGCGCGGGCCCATTGGAGGGGCCGACGACGCGGGCTATGTACAAGTACTGGGCCGCGAGGAATGGACCGCGAAGGGGGCCGATCGACACGCGAAAACCGTGATGGAATCGGATGCTTATCCCGTTTCGGTCCTCTGGCTCGATCCAGCCATGCCATCCGATTTCCAGAATGACCCTCCGGTTTCCGGAGAAAAAAAGCACGCCGTATCGCGCTCTAGCGTCCCGGCGCGACGATGGCGCTCGACGCGGCGGGCGGGGGCTCGTCGAGATCGAAGGGCGGCGCACCGCGCACGGGCCTCAGCTCCGCCGGTCGTACGAGCAGCGTACCTAGAAGGAGCGCGAGCGCC
This sequence comes from uncultured delta proteobacterium, assembly GCA_963847465.1. Classification (GTDB taxonomy): domain Bacteria; phylum Myxococcota_A; class Polyangia; order Polyangiales; family Polyangiaceae; genus Palsa-1150. Next base: position 1,019,645 of record CAWKAF010000062.1, read on the forward strand.
GAAAGCGCCCCGAACGTGACGTAAAGACCTCGCTCCGGGGACCTCATTGTCACGTTCCGCTCGCGCTCGCCGTGGGCGGGCCGCCGGGAGGGGGTGGGCGCGTGTCCTTTGGCCGATCGTGCACGCAACCGGCGATGCCGCTCTCCAGGACGGTGGCGTCGACGCCTTCCATGCGCAGCCGCCCCTGCATGCTGTCGATGGGGCGCAAGAACCGGCCAAGGTCTGCCTCCCCGCTGCGGTGCGTCCCTATCAGGAACCACTGGGCACGGCCCTCGAGCGCCGTCAAAGGTACACCCCCCCCGTGGCCGCCGTTCCATGACCGGGAGTCGAGGCTGTTGGAGCGGTTGTCCCCGAGCACGAACACTTCCCCCGGACCGACGACGTATGCGTCCCGAAGGATCGGCCTCCCAAGGACGCGCACCGTGAGGTAAGCACGGTCCCCGAGGAACTCGACGCGCACGCGCCCTTGTAGGGTGGCCCCGTCACCCTCGGGGACGACGTACAGGTATTGTCCTGCGTCGCAGGACGGCACCTGCCAGCCGTTGATGACAGGCGATTCTCCGTCCATCTCGATGCGGTCTCCGGGGAGGCCGACGACCCGTTTGACGAGCACGTCGGGGACACTAGGGGCGTCGCCGAGCGCCACGGCGGCCGAGCGGAACACAATCACATCGCCCCGGGCGGGGATTCGACCCGCGGAGACGTACGCGAGTTTGTTCGCTACAATCCGATCCGCAGGCTCGAGGGTCGGGAGCATGGATCCGCTGAGGACCTGGTACGACCCGGCGACCCTGGCGCGGAGCGCAAGGGCGAGGGCGACGGCACCTCCAAGCGCGATCGCGGCACGGAGGGCCTGCCTCCACGCGAGCGCCGGGCGTACCGGCGCGGCAAGCTCTCCAGCCCCGCGCGCTGCGACCCGAGCCGCGTCGACGTCGGCAGACTCGATCGCCGACGCCAACGTGGAAAGGTGCCGGTCAAAGGCCCCGAGCGCGTCGGAGTTCAGGGTTCGCTCAAGGCGTTTGCGCGTGCCGGGCGACCACAGCACATCGTACGTCTCCGCGAGCTCGGCCCAAGCCCGAAGGCGCTCCGGCGCCCGCTCGTGCGGCGCCCAGTGCGGGGGTAGGGCCGATACGTGGCGGCCTCCGGGGATGTGAAACCTCCAGTAGTGAGCCAGCGCCGAGAAGCCAAGAAAGAGCATGGCACCCGACTCGAGCGGGTAGAGGTGCCCCATCCGGGCAACCCACCCCGCGTATCCGGTACCCGCCGCCGGAACCAAGAACTTGAGCGCAAGTCCGGCCATGAGCGCCGGAATCACGTAGAGCCCGAGCCCCCGCACCAGGACCTGGACAGCCGCTGGCAAATATCGCTTCATGCTTCAGTCGTCCCCGGCCGCTCCCAGCAGTTCGCACTGATCGTAGTCAGGATCGGGGGCGCTCTTCGCTTCCAGGCCTTCCACGTAGAGGAAGACCGCCTGCCCCGCGTTGATCGCGCCACGAATCGCCCACTGGTTCGCATCCGCGGTGACCCAGTACGTGATGCCGCTCGTCGCCCCGGGGCACAGAGGCCAGTTGTGCGCCGCGGCATCCGAGGCGGAAAGCGTCCCGTTGAGAACGACACACCAGGGCCACTGATTGTCCGCCACCAGGCCAGCGTCGATTCCGCCTGCGGCGTTGCCAACGGGCGCTCCGGACGGATAGGTACTCGGATCGATGAACTCCGTCGGCCCGAGATAGAACTGGTAATCGGCCGTATAGAGCGAGTCCTCGCACACGGTGGCGCCCGCTGCGAAGGAATTGCAGCTGCCCGATCCGCCTTGTGGAAACGCTTGCAGAACGCGAACCGGAGCCGGATGACCTTTCGTGCAGAGGTTGAACCATGTCTCGGCATCCCCGTTGACGCGGATCAAGGACTGATTGCCGTTCACGTTCGGGTACACCCCCTGCGTGGGATCGAGGGGAGCCGCCTTGGCGGCCTGCGGCAGGCCATTCATCACTGTGAGGCAGATCGCCTTTGCGGTCGAAAGCATGTTCGCTGAAATCGAGTTCGCCGGGAGGAAAGGGCGCTGCTGCCCGAGCACCTGGGTGAGCGACACGATCTGGAGGATGGCCTGCGGGATCACCACGTGCGTTCCCCCTAGCGCCATCCAAGGCATGTACCGCGCCGCCCGGTCTTCATCGGTGATGCCCGTCCAATTTGCGTTTGCGTCTGCCGGCAGCTCGGCTGTGCCGAAGGCGGCGTGGCGGTTGCTGAAATTCTCACCCACGGGGCCCATGAAGCCGTCGCGGAAGTCCGCGACCACCGCGAGGCCGCCCGTCATGTCCGCCAGGTTCGCCGCGAGTCTGCCAGTGCCGTCCGCCAGGGGCCCATGGGAGTTGATGCAAATCGATTTGAATACCGCCGCCCCGGGCGTCTCCTCGTAGACGGGAGCGGTCGGCGCCGCGTCTACGTAGTTGAGCCACTGCGGCGGGGATGCGCTCAGCGAGCTCACGGTCGGCTGGGACGCGAAGTTGCAGCCTGGCTTCTTCTCCCAGAGGCCGAAGGGCACCGGCGTCGTCGCGAACGTTCTGAACGTCGGGTCGAGCGAGAGGGTGACGTCCTGCAGCAGGCTGACCGCGACTTCCTCGTCGGCCAGCGCCGCCGTGTCGGCCGCCGTCCCTCCATTGCACGTGATGGCGGTATTTCCGGTGTCCGCTTGCTGTTCCACCAGAATGTTCGCCCAGTCGGATCGGCGGGGGGCGTACGTGGCAGGCTGCGTCAAGTCGGTAACAACCCACTGCGGGTGACGCGGCTCGGGGCTCCCTGTCGGAACTGGATTGCATATCGGATCGCGGATTGTGTCAGGATCGATGATGTCGCCCGTGTCCCCCGGGTCGTTATACGGCGAAAACACGTCCGGCTGGGGAGACGGCGGAAGAAGCGGATTAATCGACGTGTGAAGAATGCTCAGCCGCGTCTGGGCGGCCGATGTGGCGGCGTCGTAGCCCGGGTCGCCGGGCATCACTTCGACGTACGGCTGGAAAGACTCGTCCGGCACGCCGTTCACCCAACCTTGGTCCGACGGTCGCTGAGGGTCGCATGTACCGGATGAGCAGAAGGTGTACTCGTTGAGCTCCGGATGCTTTCGCACCGCGGGAATGCTCACCATCCAGTCGCTGAGGATCTGCTTCGCGCGCGGGTCGTACCCTGGCGTGTTCCTCGGCATGTGCGGAAAGAGCGCGTAGTCATCCGTGTACGAGAACGCGGTGTCCACGTTGCGAAAGATGAGGCTCCTCCAGGGACCGTAGAACACGTCACCGGTCGGCGTGGGGGTACCGTTCCCATTCTTTTCGAACGGTCCTTCGACGATCAGCGACGGATTGGTGACGTCGTGATCCGGCTGATCCATGAGTGACGGCGTGATGTATGGGATCGACGTGTTGCCGGTCACGCCGCGGACGATGCGGGGACTGTATTTCTCAAGAGGAAACTGGAAAATGCCGCTAGTCGGCGCTGGCAAGAAGTTGAGCACGGGCGCGAGGACCGGGTTGTCGATCGAGGGCTCCCCGCGTGGGTTGTGGCAGTGCGAGCAGTTGCCGAGCATGTACCCCTGAGCGATCAGCTCCTGGTTATTTCGCGGCGCCCGGCTCCCTTCCGATTGCTCGAGCGGCAGGACGTCCGAAACGGAATCGATCCCCGTTATCAGGCCGTAGTCGATGAAGCGCTGAAGCTGCGTGAGCTCGTCGGGCCCGGTCGATTCGATCACTCCACCCACTCCCGTGGGCCGGCGGTTGATCTGAAGTGGCAAAAAGCCAAGGACGAAGCTCTCGCTCGCACTCCCCATGTGGCACTGGATGCACCTCTCGCTGCCGGGTAGGGCGTAGTGTCGCGCCGCGTTGCCCTGAAGGAGCGCCTGCTCCGGATCGAGTGGCTGCCCGCTCAGGATGTCCGCGGCCAGCTGCTCGTCTGTGTTGTACTGGATTACGGTATCCACCCACGGAGCCCCGCTCCGCAGCGGCGTCTCCAGGAGGACGGCGTCGCTCTCGTCCGCATTCCAGACGTAGGTGCCGAAGAGCGCTGTCGGCGCGCTGTAGCCGCTGACGCCCGGTGTGTCCGGCCGGGACACGATGAGCCGCGTTTCAATCTTTCTCCACCGAATGCTTCCGTCGGTGTCGACGATCTGCTTCATGAACGTCTTGTAGAAGCGGGTATTGGGCGGAATCTTGAACGACTGGGTTGCCTTGTCGAACTGAATCGACGTACCGCGCGGAACGCGGACGTAGCGCAGCTTGCCGGCGTTGTCCGACCAGAGCGGGTAGCCCGGCGCGTACGCGACAACGCCGTACTGGGCGAGCGTCCGGGTGTCGAACGTAAACATGTCCGTTTCGCCGAGGTGCTCCGGGAAGCCAATCATCTGCGCTGGTGTCCCCGAAGGCGTCGGCTTCAGGGCCGCAAACATGGCGTCGAGCTGGGCGCTCTTCGTTTGTTCGGCGCCGACCAGGCCCGGGCTGGGGATGCAAGCCCCGAGGTTCGTCATCGCGTCGCCGACATCGGGCTTCAAAGCAAACTGGTTCACCGAACCCGCATCCGTGCCGGCGTCCTGACCGCCGCTCGGCGTGAACGACTCGGGGCTTCCCGCGTCGATCCACGCCTGAGCGAGATCGACGAACTGCACGACCGGATCGCTCGGGGAGCGCTTGTCGAACGCCATGCCGCCGGAGTTGAAGGGCGGCATCGGATCATTCGGGTCCGTCGGCACCTGCGGCATGCTCGGGTTCGTCGGGCCGTTCGACTTGGCGTGGTTGAGGTCCGCCTGCGTAAAGTTCGCCTTGAATGCACTCGCGTTCGCGATCTGAAAGCCTCCAGTCTCCGCGGTCGGGCCGTGGCACTCGCCGCAGTTCTGTATGAAACCGGCGAAGACTTGATCAACGATGATCTCGGCTGGCCCCGTGGAGGCGGCGCTTGCGGAGATGGCCACGAGCCGCGCCGGCAACGGCGTGGACTGCGCCTGCACGCACGTTTGGGGACCGCCGGGATCCAAGGCGCTCGCGTCCGAGGATTTCTCGGATGCGACAGAGTTCGGATGCTGCGCGTACCAGAGGGACGCCGGGTACTCTTCCTCCGCGCAGCTCGCAAGGGCCACCAGGAGAACGAAAAGAACGAGAACGAACTCTCCATCCCGAAGCATACGGCTCCTCTTGGGCGCGACTAGTTGGGCACGACTAGGCACCTGCCGAACCGACGCCTCTCCGTAACACGGCCACCCGCGCACACACCGCGACAAGATCGTGAACTCAGTGTGCGCCTATTCACCTGACTCGTTACGGACCTCCGGAAACCGGAGGTTCATTCCGATAATCGGAACGATTCGGGCTGACCCCGGTTCATTGCGATACCAAAACAGCTTTATTTTCCACCGGATACTGGTTTCCGTCTTTCTGGCTCGGCTCTTGTACATAGGCGACCCACGCAAGTGTCCCCGGCCCCCCCGGGGGACTCGGGAACCAACGAAAACACTTCTGTGGAGGTCATCGCGATGAAACTCATTCGCAACGCACTCGCCGCCGGCATCGCCGTCGCGGCGATTTCCCTCGGCGCCTGTTCGAACGAGCACGGTTCGACAGGAACGTCCGGGAGCAACGGCGGCGGAAGCATCGGCACCATCAACGGCAACCCCGGCGAAGGCAACCTCGGCTCCGTCGGCATGCACCTGTCGATCTCGGCGGGCGTCAATGTCTTCGCCCTCAACTGGACCATTTCGAACGGGACCAACAGCTACCCCGGAACGGTCAACATTGGTGACGCGCAGTCGATTGAGTTCGTCGCCGGCGGAATCGTCGCGGGCACCGGGTACATCGTAACCCTCTCGGGCTCCGACAGCGCCGGCGACCCGTGCACAGGCGCCTCGGCAGCAGTCACAGTCGTCGCTGGCGCGACCAGCAGCGCGACGGTCGTCGTCACCTGCACCGCCCCGACCGACGCGGCCGTCGCGGCCGATGTCGGGACCGGCTCCATCGCGGTCGACGCGGGCGTTGTCCTCGTGGGCCAGGCGCCTTTCCAGTGCCCGGGCATCAACTCCCTCGCGATCAGCCCGTCCGAAGTGTTGCCGCCCCAGACGGCGGCACTGACTTCGACGACGACGCCCTTCAGTGGCGGTACGGAGACCATCCTCTGGACCACCTCGTGCGCCGGAGCAAACTTCACCGCTCCGACGGCGTTGAGCACCACGTTCAACTGCGGATCCGAGAGCGGAGTCCTCTGCACCGTGACTCTCACCGTGGGCTTGGACGGGAATGCCGCCGACGGCGGCCCGACCACCAACCAGGTGTGCACCGGCGCGTATACGACGATGTCTGAAACGATCAACTGCGAGGTCGGCACGCTCGCCTGCTTCGCGCCGACACCGAACGGTTGTCCGGTGGCCTCTCCCACTACCTGCGTGAGCTTCGCGAACGACGTCAACAACTGCGGGGGCTGCGGTAACGTTTGCGCCGCGGGCGACGTCTGCACCTCAGGTGTATGCACGGCTCCACCGCCAACGCCTTGCACGACGGCCCCCTGTGCGGCGAGCGGTTCGAACAGCGTCCAATGCACCGGCAGCACCGGCGGCGTTTGCACGCCTACCGAGGCGCTCATCGTTACGGAAGACATCGCCCAGTCGAAGGTCACCGGCTCGACGCTCAACGCGGCCACTTCTTGCTACCTGTGCCTCGAGAGCAATGGCGGACTTGATGACACCGGCGGCGACCATGGCAACGAATGCGGTGACGTCACCGGTTCGGTGACGCTCACGGGCGAGACGGGCACTCAGGCGTGCCTCGACACCCTCGGGTGCATGATCACGAACTCCTGCGACACGGCATCTCCGCCCTCGCTGTGCCTCTGCGGATCGGCCGCCGGTTCGGCGTGTTTGACCGCGGGCGCCGCGAACGGCAATTGCCTCCAGAACGAGATCAACGGCCTCGACATCGGGACCGGCACCACCCTCGGCAGCCTCGTCGAAGGCGACCCGACGGCAACCCAGAAGGCGTACACGAACAAGGCGCTCGGCTCCGGCATGGCGAACGCCATCGGTGCCTTTGCCTTCTCGAACTGCGCCACGCAGTGCGGAAGCAATCTCTAGTCTAAGTCTAGCCTCACAAGCGACCTTCTTTGGTCCGAGGGCGCCGGCGTTGCCGGTGCCCTCGTTCTTTTTGTGCGCGTTGCGTGCTTGTGGAGGGGCGCACGGCATTCAGCGGCAACGCGCGCCGTGCGGCGGCCGCGCATCCGCGCGCTCGCCCGAACGAATCACTCGCACTGAATCGCGTTCGAATACGTCGTGTAGCTCACCCCGTCACAAACGTCGCCCGCGTCCGGAACGACCAGCTCCACCTGCACGGTGATCATCACCGTCCCCGCCCCCGCGCACACGAACGTCGGGCTCTCCGACGTCGCGCTGGAGAACGTCCCCCCCGACGCCGGGTTCGCCGTCCACTGCACGCTGGACGGCATCGGACCCACGGTCGTCACACCGAGCTGCGCCGTCTGCCCCGCGCTCAGCTCGGCCGGATTGATCGAGAACGACGAGATCCCCGGACACACGTGCCCCTCGCGGGTGACGAGCACGACGCTCGCGTCGACGAAGATGCCGCCCGTCGTCGGCGCGTCCCGTCCCGCCTCGGGCGGGAGACTCGTCTCGAGCACGTCGGGCGACGCGTCCCCGGGGCACGGGCCTGACCCGTTACCCCCGCAGCCCGTGATGAGCGCGGTACCCAAGGCTCCGACTGGGCAGTACATGCGCATCCACCCCATTGGCCTATCCGCAATGCCCAAAATTGCGCTCAGCGCGCACGCTAGCATGAGGCCATCGCACCCCCAACAACCGGTTTTCGGAGGGTGCTCGCTCCCTCGAGTCCCTCTCACACGATCTACCGGAGATTGAAGGAGACCGAGCGAGAGGCGTCGACTCCCTCTCTACGTGGGCGCGCTCCCGAGCGAACGAACCGGGGTCGGGAACGAGGGATCCTTGGTCCTGAGTCTCGCTCTCGTGGTCCTTTGCGTCGCTCTCCAGGGACGGAAGGAAGGAATCGCGAGAGCGCGCGAAGGGTGCGGCCTCCCTTGCTCCGGAAACGCGCTCGTGGGCCAAGGGAGTCGGGTCCCGACGCTCGCTCTCGAGGTCCTTTGCCTCGCTCCCCGGGGATCGAAGGAAGGAGTCGTGCGTGCATCGCTCGGTTGCCAACGTGCTGGCGAAGGCATCGCGAAAGCGAGCGCAAGGTGCGGCCTCCCTTGCTTCGGGAACGCGCTCGTGGACCAAGGGAGTCGGGTCCCGACGCTCGCTCTCGAGGTCCTTTGCCTCGCTCCCCGGGGATCGAAGGAAGGAGTCGTGCGTGCATCGCTCGGTTGCCAACGTGCTGGCGAAGGCATCGTGAAAGCGAGCGCAAGGTGCGGCCTCCCTTGCTTCGGGAACGCGCTCGTGGACCAAGGGAGTCGGGTCCCGACGCTCGCTCTCGACCTTCTTTGCCTCACTCCTCGGGGTACGAAGGACGGCGTCGCGCGCGCACTGCTCGCTTGCCGACGCGTCGGCGAAGGCATCGCGAAAGCGAGCGAAAGGTGCGGCCACCCTTCCTCCGGGAACGCGTGTAGGAGCTTCGGCGCACATGCGACCCGCCAAAGGAGCCGGGTTCCTCGGGAAAGGACCGCGTGACCGAACGAAAGAGAGGAGCCCGCGCGCGAAGGTGGTCCGCGCCCATCGCGGAGGAATCGGGCCGCGAGCGACGGCGGCGGACGAGGCAGGGCCAGAGGGCTTGCACTGGCCATCAAGGGAGACCCGCGCTCGGCTTCGGCGATTGGAAGCGTCGAGGTCTCGATGCAGCACGGCGCGATCCTCGCCGTCGAGGTCGTCCCCATCGGCAGGCACGATCGCGTCCAGCGGCCGCAGGTAAACGACCTCGCCCTCCGGCAGCTCCGTAGGCTCGTCCAACAGGAGCCGGCCGCTGTGCACATGGGCCTTCCCTTACGGCGGATGAGTACCGTTGGGCCGCCCTGGCCCGCATCCGGGCCGCAGAGCACCTGCACGCCGCGGCCATCTACGCGAGCGCCATCTACCTCGCGGGCGTGGCCGTCGAGTGCATCTTGCGGGCGTACCGCGTGCGCGACGACCCTGAGTTCCACGGTCGCCATGACCTGCGTCAGCTGCTGGGCGCGAGCGGTTTGCAGGACTACGTGCCGGAGAAGCGCCGCGCCGAGGTGGCCGTGGCTCTCGGCGAAGTGTGGGCTCGCTGGAGGAACGACTACCGCTACGCCTCCGACGACCGTGTGCTGCGTGACCTTCGCGCCAGAGGGCTTACACTGGGCATCAAAGGTGACCCGTTGAAGGACAACTCGCGTCGCATTTTCGAAAAGGCTCACGAGCTCGTGGGCATGGGAGTGGCCCGATGGAAGAACGCCTGAGAGAAGTACTTCGCGCCCTCGGGTTCGTGGACGCCGAGGTCCAGCTCGAGCAAACTGGCAGTGGCAAGGTGGGCGGCGTTCTCGTCTCGACGCGCTTCGCAGGCCGTTCGCAGGAGGAGAGGCAGAACGAGCTCTGGCAGGACCTTCGGGCGCAGATGCAACCCGACGAGCTCGTTCAAATCGTCGCCATCATGACGATGACCCCCGAGGAGATCGCCGCTTAGCCTGTCCCACGCGGCCGGCGGGCGGCGCCACCCGCTTACGAAGCGCCGCGGCGGCTGCCGAGCGGCCGGATATCGCCGAGCGCCTTCGCCGTCGAAAGCCGTCGCCGCGCGAAGCCTCTTGCAGAGTCGCCAGACGATCACACGAACACGCCGTGCTCGATGCGGCCCAGCTCTTCGAACACGGCGTTCGCTCCGATGTCTGTGTCGAGCAAGCCAAGAGGGGTCGCCCTGTCGAGCGCACGACTTGGCTTGAGGACCCAGCGGCGGGCCTTCTCTTCCGAGCCGAGCACATGCTTTGCTTCCGCCAGCACCCGGGTGAGCCGCACGAGTCGCTCGGATTCCGCCGGCGAGAGCCTTTTTTCCTGAGCACGGCGTGAGACCGTGCGCTTCGCAAGACCGAGCGCCGCGACCATGACCAGCGTACTTATCTCGAGATGCTTGGATACGCGTTCGAGAGACGCGAAGGGAAGGCCCCTTCGAATGAGCGGCATGAGCTCGAGCTGTGTCTTCACCCGCTTGAGCCCGAGCATCGTCGTCGTCTCCCCGAGAACGGTGTCCAATGTACGGACGTTTCGATCGTTTCTCTCGAAGGCTATCAATGCCCCGGCGTCGAGAACTACAGGCCGAGGACTGCGCGCGCCCATGCTTCCTCTTTTGCTGTCGGCGGGCCATTCTCGGCTTTCATCTCCGACAGCAGTAGAGTGAGATCCTCGCGACGCGCTTTTTCCTCCATCGCGGCGTCGACCCATGCACTCACGGACTTGGCTCGGCCTCGCCTGACCTGTCGCTCCGCCTTGGACAGAACCTCGCGCCTGACCGTGACCGTCAGCCTCGCTTTCTGCATGCGAAATCATACTCTGCACGCGCCAAGCCGACGAGGCTCATTCTCCGCCGGTAACGGCACGCCGCCGCCTCGCCAGCAGGATCCCGGTGGCCGCGAGGGCGAGAGGAAAGCCGGAGTACGGCGGGCGCCTCGTCGCGGGCACCGCCGCACAACCGTACGTCGGCTGCGGGAGCGCCGTCGCGAAGACCTCGGGATCGCTGTTCGGATTGACCCCCTTCTTCAGGTCCGTAATGGCCTCGGGGTCGTCCGCCTGGAGGCCGATCATCGCCGTCTTGAGCGAGTTGTCGTCCTCGTTGATGGGGTCGTTGCTGAGCCCGTAGGTCGAGACGAGCAGCGTCCCGAACGCCACGAGCGCCGTGCCGCCGCCCGTGCTCGTGTGGCAAAGCTGACAGGCCGTCGGCTTGAACTCGTTCTCCACGAAGTTGGCCGGCTCGCCCAGCGCGCCGTCGATCACGGCGGGGTACCCGGGGTGGGCCTCCGCCGTCCTCGCCCAGCCGACGACGGCGATCGCGACGAACGCCTGCGCCACGACGGACAGCCCTCTCCAGCGATTCATCGCATCGTCCTCACAGGAACACGTGAAACTGCGCCATCCACAGCGTCTCGTTGGTGTAGCTCGACGGCCCGCCGGCCACCCCCGCGGAGCCGAGCGCCGAGAAGATCGTGTCGAACCGCAGATCCATGTGCGGCAGGAAGAACCATACGGCGGACAGCCACCCGTCGGCGGACGGAGGCTCGCCGGCGCTGCCGCCGTTCATCACTTCCCCGGTCAGCATCAGGTGAAAGCCTTGCGCAGGCTCGTAGTCGGCCTGCGCAAAGCCCGCGTAGCCGCCGCGATGTCCATTCCACGTGAGCGACTGGTACACCGAGTCGATCTCGGCCAGAAAGACGAGCTGCTGCCAGGGCGCGTACCGCAGGAACGGCCCGTTCGAGTAGCGGTAGTCGGTGACGCCGTACACGATGTCGCGCGTGGCCCTCGTGAACATGCTACTCTCGCCGACGGCGAGCGTCGTCAGCGGCGCGTACTCGACGTACGCGCTGTATCCGCGTTCCCGGAACTCGTCCGGGCTGATCTCGAAGTTGCCGGCGATGCCCATCGCCTCGCCGCGCCACTTGTCGTGAGCGAAGGCCAGTGCGATGCCGTACTGCTGCGTGTCGTCGATGTCCGTGCGCGTCAGCTGCCGCGCCCAGAGGGTGTGCTCGATCATGCGAATGCCGAAGGGGAGCGCGATGCGGCCGCCGCGCAAGAGGAAGGCGCCGTCCTCGTCCAGCTCGACGCCCAGCCAGTGCTCGCGCGAGATGAGGTTGTCTTGCTGCGACGTGGTCAGCGACGCGGTCAGGTCGCCTTGAGGGATGTACCCGATGCTTCCGGCGGCGCGGAATCGGCCGAACTTGAAGTCCCCGTAAAGATCCGCCCGCATCGTGATCCATTGCTGCTGCAGCGGCGCCCCCGAGGCCTGCGTGCTCAGGAACCCTTCGCGAAAGTCTCCGCCGAGGCGTGCCTGCTCGGGGAGCGGGACGAATCCCAAGAACTGCGACGTCCGATCGGCCTCGCCGGAGTCCGAGCTCTCGCCGTAGCGCATGCGAAGGAGAAGATCGCTCTGCGCCCGACCGTACTCGGTCAGCGCACCGGCGCCGCCCGAAGGGTCGGTGTGGCAGGGCGTGCAGCCGCTGTACCCGTGCCGGATCATCCACGGGTAGGCGTGGGCGCTCGAGGTCACGAAGAAGAGCACGAACCCCGCCGCCAACGACATCGCCCAACGGGCCATGAGTGCGCCGCTAGCTTCCTGTGACGTTGAAGGTCGCGCTCACGTCGACGTCGGGCTTCACGGTCACCCCCAGGTACGAGGGCACACTGATGCCGTAGTCGTTCATGTTCAGCCGAAACTTGCCCTGGACGGCGAATCCCGCGGGACTGCCCTTGGCGTCGTAGTGGACGGTCACCGGGTGGGTCTGCCCGTGCAGCGTGAGAGAGCCTGGCACATCACCCGCCGCGCGGTCGTCCTTCGCGGGAAACTTGAGCGCGCTCCTGGCGATGACGAGCGTCGTCGACGGGTACTTGGGCACCTCGAGATACTTTTCCTTCATGTGGTGATCGCGAAGCGCGATCCCCGTGGCCAGATTCGACAGCGGGACGTCGACGACGACGTTGCCATTGTCCTCCGACACTTTGAGGTCGGTCGTCGAACCTTCGATGGTCATGCCCGCGGGCCCGGACGCCTGAAAGGTGACGTGCGCGTCCGAGGGGGAAGACAGGGCTGCGTAGCCGGCAACCGTCAGGCTGATGAGACTCGTCGATACGGCTGCGACGAAGAGGTGTTTGCGCGTCGCCATGACCTCGATCTCCCATGTAGTCTCGTGAAAATGCGCCCCTCAGTTACTTGCCGACGCTGCGCGTGAGCAAGAGTCTTTTTGGTTACGATTCCGCCACAAGGTCACGAGACAAGAGCTTGGCGCTGAGGGGGACATTTCACGCGTTTGCGTCGGTGCTGTCTGCCGCGCTGGCGTTCGCACCGGTTCCCGCCCTCGGACAGCCCGCGCCGTCGCCTCTGCCGGCGGCGTCTCTCGTGCCGCCGCATCTTCTCGGCGAGGCCTCCGTGCCCTATCCCGAGGGCGCGGTCGGCGAGTCGGTCGTCCTCCTCACCGTCACGGTGAACGTCGACGGCACCGTGCGCTCGGCCACGCCGGCCGAACCGGCGGAGCCATTCGCGAGCGCCGCGGTACACGCGGCCCTTGCATGGCGCTACGAACCCGCCACGCGCAACGGAAAGGCCGTCGCGGCTCGCATACGCGTCCAGATCGTCTTCCGCCCGCCGTCGACCTCGACCTCGACCTCGACCTCGACCTCGACCTCGACCCCGACCCCGACCCCGACCCCGACCCCGATCTCCACCTCTGCCGACACGCCCGAAGAGGTCACGGTCCACGGTGCCTACGAGGAGCCCGCCCTCAGCGCTTCACTCACCCGCGCCGAGGTCCGGCAGCTTCCCGGCGCCTTCGGCGACCCCTTTCGGGCCATCGAGATCCTGCCCGGCGTCACTCCCATCATCTCCGGACTGCCGTATTTCTACATCCGCGGAGCGCCTCCGGGCGATGCCGGGTACTTCCTCGACGGCGTGCGCGTCCCGTACCTCTTTCACGTGGGCCTCGGGCCTTCAATCGTCGATCCCGCGCTCATCGATCGGGTGGACCTGTATCCCGGCGGCTACCCGGCCCGGTTTGGACACTTTGCCGGCGGCATCGTCTCCGGCGAGACGGTCGAGCCGAAGGACGAGCTGCACGGCGAGTACAACGTTCGCATCTTCGACGCCGGCGCAATCGCGGAGACTCCGTTCGACGGCGGCAAGGGGACCGTCCTGCTCGGCGGTCGCTATTCCTATACGGGTCTCATTCTTTCGCTCGTGTCGCCGGATACGACGCTCTCGTACTGGGACTACCAGGGCCGCGTCACGTACAACGTGAGCCCGAACGATCGCGTCGGCGTCCTCGCCTTCGGGGCGGACGACTACCTCGGACAGAAGCAGTCCGGAACCACGCAGACGGTCTTCGGTACGCAGTTTCATCGCGTGGACGTCCGCTATGACCACCTCGACGACAAGGGAACGATGCGTACGGCGGTCACGATAGGCGAGGATCTGACGCAGGTCGGAAACGGCCAGTCGGTTCACGACCTGCTCCTCGGAGCTCGTACGGAGATGGCATATCGTCTCGCTCCGCTGGCGTTGCTGCGGGCCGGCGTGGACGCGCAGGCCGACACGTACACCGTCGTCTTCGATCCGTCGATGATCGGAGCCGACGAATCTTCGCTGGCGGCCAACTACTTCCCATCGCGCACCGACCTCGCGACGGGCATCCGGGCCGACGTCGTTCTCGGCCTCGTCCGTGGCCTCGAGTTCACCCCCGGAATGCGCCTCGATCTCTACGGCTCCAACGGGGCGACCGCCATCGCCATCGACCCCCGGCTCTCGGCGCGTGCGAAGATGACGGACCGCACCCATCTCTTGTGGGCGATGGGCGTCGCGCACCAGCCGCCCGCGTTCGCCGTGCCGATCCCGGGGATCCAGCCCGGAGGGCTCAAGGGGGGACTGCAGACCGCCGTGCAGGAGAGCGTCGGCGCCGAGTGGGAGATGGGCAGCGCCACGACGGCCACGGCGACAGTATTCCACAATGGCTTCTTCAACTTCAGCGACCCCCTCGGGGTCATGCAGGCGCAGCCAGCCGGCAACGAGTCGCCCATGGCATCCCCCGCCGGCGCGAGCGGGAGCGGCGGTGGGAGCGGGAGCGGCGGGGGGCCGACGATGATCAACAGCGGCTCTAACCAGTCGATCCAGTCGCTCGAGCAACGCACCAACGGGACCTCGTACGGCCTCGAGCTCTACCTCAAGCGCAAGCTGACGGAGCATTTCGGCGGCCTCCTTTCGTACACGCTCTCGCGATCGACACGTGTGTACGAAAATCAATCGTTCCTCTCGGCGTTCGATCGCACCCACGTCTTCAACGCCGCCGCCACGTACGACCTCGGCCGCAACTGGCGCGCCGGAGCGCGAGTCACGTATTACACCGGGCTCCCGAAGCCATCGGTCCCGAGCAACCCCAGCACGCGTCTCCCCTCCTTCTTCCGCCTCGACGTGCGCCTCGAGAAGCGGTGGCCGCTGGGCGGAAAGAGGTGGATTTCGTTCATCGCCGAGTGGCTCAACGCGACGCTCAGCAAGGAGGCCGTCCCGACGACCTGCACACAGCAAGACTGTCAGACCACGACGATCGGCCCGGTGACGATTCCCAGCCTCGGCCTCGAAGGAGGGTTTTGAAGAATCCCTAGGAACTCTGCCTCTGCCCGTGGCGGACGTCGTCACCGCGGATCATGAAGATGGCTTGTTCGGCCACGTTGGTGGCGTGATCGGCGATGCGCTCGAGGTATTTCGCCACGCGGATCACGCGCAGCCCCGCTTGAATCTCGGGCACGTGTTCGGACATGTGCGTCTTCATCGTCGACATGATGGCCGCGCACCGGTCGTCGACCGCATCGTCGCAGCCGAGGACACGCTCGGCCTCCTCCGCGTCCCACTCGACGAATGCGTCGAGCGCTCCGTGAAGCATGTCGCGCACGTCGAGGACCATGGCCGCGAGCTCTCCGCTCACGAGGGCCTTGGTCTTTCCGTCCTCGTTGACTGCGCGCTCGGCGATGTTGACGGCCTCGTCTCCGATGCGCTCGAGATCCGTGATGAGACGGAGCGCCGTCGCGAGAAACCGGAGATCGCCGGCGACGGGCTGCCGGAGCGCGAGGATCCTCAGGATGAGCGCGTGAATCCGCAGCTCGTCCTGATCGATCTGGATGTCGAGATCCTCGACGTCGCCCGTGGTCTCCACGCTTCCCTGAAGAAAGGCCTCGCACGCGAGCGCGAAGGCTCGCTCACAGCGAGCGCCCATAGCGAGCAAGTGGGCCCGGAGCTCGCGTAGCTCGGTCTCGAAGTCCTGGCTGCTGTGAGCCGAAGTCGACCGAGGCACACCCTGAGCATGACACACCTGGGGGACGGCCACCTCGCGTGACGAGGGGGAAGGGTGCTATCGACGGGCGGTGCAGGGGAGGCAATTTCGTGTGCACCCGATCCAGGGTCCGGGTCACCTCGTCCTGCGGGAGACCGGCAACCTGGTGGAGCTCGTCGCGGGAAACGTCGTCCTGCTCTCGAGCGCGTCGCTCGGCACCGAGCGCGCGTTCGGGCGGCTGGCGTCGACCCTCGGGCGCGGTGCACCCAAGCGCGTCGTCGTGGGCGGCCTCGGATTCGGCGCGACGTTGCGCGGCGTTCTCGAGGTCGTGGCCCCCGACGCCAGCGTCGTCGTCGTCGAGAAGGTCGACGCCGTCATCGGACTCGTGCGCGGACGGCTCGCTTCCATCGCCGATGGGGCACTCGACGACCCCCGCGTGAGGCTCGTTCGCGGCGACGTGAGCGAGGTGCTCGCGCAGGCGGTCGGCGATGTGGACGTGATCCTCCTCGATGTCGACAACGGCCCCCACTGGGCGAGCTTTCGCACGAACGCGCGGCTGTACTCGCCCGCAGGTCTCGCGGCCTTGAAGCGATCGCTCGTCGCGGGCGGTGTGCTCGCGGTATGGAGCGGCTACCGCGCCGACGCGTTTCTCGGACATCTGCGCACGGCAGGGTTCGCGCCTTCGGTCATCCCGTTACACGAGCGCGGGCGCGTTCGAGCACGGGCGTACATCGGGTGCACATGAGGGGCCGCCCGGCTCGTGGATGGCCTCGCGGATGGCAGGCCGGCAGAAGGCGTGCTTAGCTTCGAGGGGCGGCGGGGAGTCAGCATGCGCTTTGGGTCACGGATGCCGATGGTCCTTCGAGGGTGGGCGATGGCGGCCGTCGTCGCGGTGGCCGTCGGCGCGTGGAGCTCCGGATGCGGAACGCCCGGATCGTGGGAGGGATGGACCACGGCGGGCGACGGCGGCGATTCCGGCGAATCCGACGGCGCCGTCGCGGACGACGGCAGCTCCGGAGGGGACGACGCCGGTGCGTGTCAATCGGTGGCGTGTTCGGGAGCAGGCGCCTCCTCGTCCTCGGGCGCAGGCGGCGGCCTCGGCGCGCTGCTCAACCTCCTGACCAACCTCTTCGGCGGCGGCTCGAGCAGCTCGTCGGGTGGGCCCGACATGATGGACGGCGGCTCGGAGTAAGGCCCCCCGTTAGTGACATCCGATCGTCGCGGCGCCCGTGGTCACTTGAATCCGTCCGCCACCACCGCCGCCGCCCGAGCCGTCCAGACCGCAGACCGCGCTGCAAGCGCCGTGGGTTCCGGCAGCCGATGCGGTCGCGCAGTTGACTCCCGCGCAAAGACCCCCGGTGACCCCCGCGGCCCCGTTGATGTCGGGCGCGGCGCCCCCCGCCGCGGCGTTGTTGTCTGCCGTGTGGCCGTTCGATCCCGAGCTGCCGTCGTTGTTGATGCCTCTCCCCGAGCCCGAGCCGCCGCCGTGTGCTCTTAGAACGCCGCCGCTGCCGAAGGTGGCCGCTGCCGGCGACACGAGCAGGATCCCCCCTCCGCTGCCGGCGCCTCCCGTGCCGGAGTTGCTCCCGGTCGCGCCCGTGGAGAATCCGCCGCCCGCGCTGAGGATGGCGGTGTTGCTCCCGGTGCCGATCGTGATGGTCCCCGATGCGCTGATCTCGAACGCGCCACCGCCGGCGCCCGCCGTGCTGCCGCTCCCACTTGCGGCCGCCCCTCCCGAGCAACCCCCCCGCAGCGGCTGCAGGTTGGTGCCGGCGCTCACCGCGCCACCGGCCTCGCCGTCGTTCCCGTTGTTGTTTGCGCCGTAGCCGCCCGCCGTCCCGAAGCCGCCGCCTCCGCCGCCGGAGTTCGTCGCGGATGCGGCGGTTCCCGTCGACCCCGAGCAGTTGGCCGCGAGGCTCCCGCCCGCTCCGGGAGTCGACCCCGCGGCGCCCGCGTTGATCGTGCCCCCCAGGTCCACGAGGACGTTGCCCGCGACCAGGAAGACGATGGGTTCATCGCCCGTGAGCTGGATCACGTGGCTGTTGGTGACCGTCAGCCCCTGGAGGACCACCACCATCACGGTCGGGCCGCCGGAGGTGGTCTGAGTGACGCCGTTGGTGTAGTCGAGCGTCGCTGTGCCCCCGCAGGTGTCGCCGCTGACGGCGCCCGTGGTCGAGTTGACGGTCGTCGTACCGGCCGCGGTGCAGTTCCAGGTCGGCGCGGACGCAAAGCTCGACGCAAACGTGACGGTGCTGACGTTGACGGAGGGGGGCAGAGCCCCGCTGCATGTCTGACCCCCCATGCACATCGCGCCGCAGCTCCCGCAGTTGTCGGGGTCGTTCATGAAGTTGGAGCATCCGCCGTTGCACGGGGTGTACCCGCTGTTGCACGTGAATGTGCACGTGCTGCCGCTGCACTCCGGTGTGGCGTTCGCGACGCCGGTCGTGCACGGCTGCGCACACCCTCCGCAGTCGCTCACGTTGCTCGTCGTATCGACGCACACGCCGCCGCAGAGCGTGGGCGTCGCCGCCGGACAGCCCGAGACGCATATGGAGTTCTGGCACGCCGGCGTACCGCCGCTGCACGTGTACGCGGCCCCGCAGCCGCCGCAGTCGCTGCTGTCGCTCGTGAAGTCCACGCACGCGCCGTTGCAAGGCTGAAGCGAGCCGGTGCACGTGAAGCCGCACGTGCTGTCGACGCAGTCGGCTACGCCGTTCACGACGCTCGTCGTGCACCGGTTCGCGCACGTATGGCAGTCGTTCACGTTGCTCGTCGTATCGACGCACGCGCCGCCGCAGAGCGTGGGCGTCGCCGCCGGACAGCCCGAGACGCACATGGAGTTCTGGCACTCGGGGGTACCTCCGCTGCACGCGTACGCGGAACCGCAGCCGCCGCAGTTGTTGTTGTCGCTCGTGAAGTCGACACACGCGCCGTTGCAGAGTGTGTATCCGCTGTTGCACGTGAAGGTGCACGCGCCCGAAACGCACGCCGCGGTGGCATTGGCGATGCCGGTGGAGCACGCGTTCGTGCAAGAGCCGCAATCGTTCGCGTTGTTCGCCGTGTCGACGCAGGTGCCGCCGCAAAGCGTGGGCGTGGCCGCCGGACAGCCGGAGACGCACGCGGATCCGGCGCACACCGGCGTGCCGCCGCTGCACGCGAACGACGCGCCGCAGCCGCCACAGTCGCTGCTGTTGTTCGCGAAGTCGACGCACGCGCCGTTGCAGGCGCTAAATCCGCTGTTGCACGTGAAGGTGCACGCGCCGGAGACGCACGCCGCGGTGGCGTTGGAGACACCGGTGGTGCACGCGTGACCGCAAATGTTGCAGTTGTTGACGTCGGTCGCGGTGTCGACGCAGCTGCCGCTGCACAGGGTGGGCACGTTGGCCGGACATCCGGAGGCGCACGAATACGCATCGCCGGACCCGACGCACGCCGGCGTGCCCCCCGTGCACGCGTGGCCGCAGCTCCCGCAGTTGGACGACGTGGTGAGCTGGACGCAAGCTCCGCTGCAGGGCGTGTACCCGGTATCGCAACCGAACGAGCACGCGCTGCTCACGCACACGGCCTGCGCGTTCGCGACGCTGGTCGTGCACGCATGGCCGCACGTCATGCAGTTGTCCGCATCGCTCGTGGTGTCGACGCAGCTGCCGCTGCAGAGCATCGGCGCCGCGGACGGACACCCCGACACGCACGAATACACTCCGCCGGAGCCCGCGCACACCGCCGTGCCGCCGGTGCATGCCTTACCGCAGCTGCCGCAGTTGGCGGCCGTCGTGAACTGGACGCACGCGCCGCCGCAGAGGTTGTAGCCGGCGGCGCACGCGAACCCGCACGTCCCGTCCACGCACGTGGGCTGGGCATTCGCGACTGTGGTGGAGCAAGCGTTGGTGCACGACCCGCAGGTGGTGGGGCTCGTGAGGTCGGCGCAGTCTCCGCCGCAAGCGCTGTAGCCAGCGGGGCAGCCTCCGTCGGCCGTCAGTACCGACTCCGGGCCGTCGGATGCCGCGTCCTCGCCGACGCTCGCCTCGTTCTCAGTGCCCACGTTGGAATCGCCCAGGGCACCTCCGTCCGCCGAGGCGTCATCGAAAAATGGAATGCTGCCGTCCGCCTGCTTGCTTGCGGACTTGCCGTCGGCGCTGCTCCCTGAAGCGCAGCCGGTCCCAAGGACTCCAACTGCGATCGCAAACGAAACGTGATGGACAAGACGCGGCAACCCCATGAGTAACAATCTATACCCGAGCATTCCATCGCACTAGGGTGGACGAGACGTGGGCAACGCCTTGCCTTGGAGATGTGCGCCAAAGTCCTCCCCCGGAAGAACCCGCCCCCGATGTGGCCTCTCATCGGCAGCGCTTCGCGTCGGCCGCTTTTTGCATGTACTCTCGGCATGTACTCTCGTGGTCGATCTGGGGAGAACGCTGAATCGGTCGAGTGCGGTCAGTCAGGGAGATACCGAAGGTGAAGGACCGACCGAGCCGCCGACCCACCCGCAAGATGGCGCGTGCCGATCAACCGCAGGTACCGCCGGCTCCCGGCGTTCCGACCATCCCGGACGGGGGGCCGGAGGGCAAGTCCGGAGACGCACCGCACCTCGACTCGGAGTCGCTGACGCTGCCGAGTGCCTATGCCATCCCGAGGCTGATGGTCGACCCGAAGGATCTCGATTGGTTCGACGTGAACGACGAGATCCTCGGTTTTCTGTCGTTCGTCGATGGGGTGCGCACCATCTCGCAGATTGCGGACGCGCGCGGCGAGCGTCCGAACGTGGTTCAGCTGCGGGTCGCGGACCTTCGAGACCGCGGCGTCGTCTTGCTGGACTGACGCCTCACCCGGCCGGCGGAGGCGCCGCTTGACAAATTTGGTGATTTGACCAAAACATCAACTCGCACCTTTTGAGGAGGTTCGTAGGATGGCGAGTTCGTCCGCTGCTCCCCTGCCGCCGGTGGCACCCCTGCCTGGTCCCGCGCCCGCGGGCACGTCGACGCTCTCCTCGAGCGCCTATGCCGCGGCCGTCTCCGCTGCTTCGCGGCGCCCGAAGGAAGGCCCTTCAGGTACCGACTCGCTCGAGGTCGGCCACACGCTCACGTACACGTGGGACTACACCTGCAAGCGGCCCGACCTGCGGGTGCTCTACGAGAAGAGCAAAGACCTGCTCTGGAACTCGCGCACCGCCCTTGCCTGGGACACCCCGGTCGACCCGACGGCCGAGTACGTGCCGGACCACATGAACGGCCTCTACGGAACGCCCGTCTGGTCGAAGCTCGACCCGAAGAAGGACGTTCCCGAGCTTCGCCGGCAGCAGTCGGCGTTCATGTTCTCGAACTTCCTGCACGGCGAGCAGGGCGCCCTCTTGGCAACCGCGCAGATCGTCGAGCTCGCACCCACGGCCGACGCCAAGCTCTACGCCGCCGCTCAAGTCTTCGACGAGGCCCGGCACGTCGAGGCATACGACCGCTACCTGCGCGAGAAGATCGAGATTGTCTATCCGGTCAACCCGCACCTTCGCGAGCTACTCGACATTCTCCTCAGCGATCCGCGATGGGACTTCAAGTTCCTCGGAATGCAGATCATGGTCGAGGGGCTCGCCCTCGGGGCATTCGGGATGATCCACCAGATGACCGCAGAGCCGCTCATCAAGCAGATCACGCACTACATCATGCAGGACGAAGCACGCCACGTCGCCTTCGGCATTCTGTCGCTCAAGGACACGTACCTGGACATGAGCGAGCGCGAGCTCCGCGACCGCGAGGATTTCGTCATCATGTCGTCGAAGCTGATGCACGACCGCCTGCTCGGCGAGGAGGTCTGGGAGCGCATGGGCCTGCCCATCGACGAGTGCGAGAGAGGCGACGATTCGGTCGGAGCCGATGCAGGTCTTCCGCAGGCTTTGTTTCTCGAAGATCGTGCCCAACGTGAAGCGCCTCGGCCTCCTCACGCCCTACGTGCGCAAAGCTTTCGAAGAGCTCGGCATCCTCGAATACGAGAGCTGGGAGGCGAGCGCTTGAGCGCGCCACTTCTCGACGAATCGACCGCACCACGGCGCGAGCGAAGTGGGGAGGCGACCCGCAAGCGCATCCTCGACGCCGCGGAGGCGGAGTTCGCGACGAAGGGCTTCGACGGCTCGAGGCTCGCCGCCATCGCCCGCGCCGCCGACGCACCCCAGGCCCTGATCCACCACTACTTCGAGGACAAGATCGGGCTCTATCGTGCCGTGATCGAGCGCGCCGTCGCGCTCATCATCTCGGAAGGCTGGCGCATCCTGGACACGATGGCGCCGCCACGCCGCCGCGCTCGCGGCAAGCGCTTCGAGCGCAAGGAGCTCGTGGCGCTCATCGCCGCCTTCGTGGAGATGCTGGTCGACTTCCACGCCGCACACGCCCCCGTGCTGCGCATCCTCCAGCACGAGGCGGCCCGCGGAGGACGGCTCGCCGACGAGATCCTCCGGAAGCACGTCAAGCCTCAGCTCGAGGACGTCGTCGAGCGCTTCGACGAGATGCGAGAGCGCGGCGAGGTCCGGAAAGACGTCGACGCACGGCAGCTTTGCCTGTCCGCGGTTTCGATGGCTTGCTTTCCGTTTCACGACCCGGCGTTCGTATCCGTGGTGCTGTCCGTCGATCCGTTCGATCCCGAGATCATCGAGCGACACAAGCGCGAGATCGTGACGACGCTCATGGCGCGGATCCTCCCCGCGACGACCTTCGAATGACCGAGGCAAAGGCAGCGTGACCGTCAGTCGCTGCCGGCGTCGGCCAGCGGCGGCATCTTGCCTATCCATGTGATGACGTTCTGCGTGTCGGCGTCATCGACGATGAACGTCGCGATCGGCGGCATCTGATCGGCCGCGAGGTTGTCGGTTCCCCTGCTGGTGATGAGCTCGACCAACAGGCTGTCGGTCGGATCGCCGGGCACGATGCGGGGCTCGCTGCTCCACATGGGGTTATTGGCGATGACTCCCAGCGTCGTCGTCCGCGTATCGAAGTCGACCGAAGACCCCCCGTCGAGCAACGTCGGATCGAGCCGGAGGCGCATGCTGGACCCGAACGCCGTGGAGTTGGAGTTGTCGTTGTGGCAGCTGACACCGCAGTTGATGTGCAGCCACTCCATTGGGCGCGGCCGCCGCGCCGGTCCCGTCGTCTCCCACGACGAGGCTCGTCATGGAGGGAGGAGGCGTGATGAGCTTGTCCGTCACGAGCTCCGGGAGCGTGAGCCCCGTCGCGCCCGCGAGGCCGAGGGACACCTGTTCGAAGCCGAGGAGGTGATCATTCCTGCCGCGGTGGCACTGGTCGCATTCGTCGCCCGTGGGAATATGGTAGAAGCCGCCGTCCCCCCACGGGATGTTCCCCCCGGGAGACATGATGGCCTCCGTGTCGTTGGCATTCCAGGCGTAGGTCGTCCGCACCCAGAAATTGCTCTGTACCTTTTGGAACATCCGGGTCTCGACGCGCTGTCCGTCCTTGCTGAACTGCTTCCAGACCTTGGTCCCAACGGGGAACGTCCACTCGTTCGGGTCCGTCGCGTCGATCGTGGTCCCCGGCGGAAGGAAGATCCATCGGTCCTTGTCAGCGCCATCGGCCCAGAGCGGGACGGCGGGGGCGTACGGCCGCACTCCGGCGGCGATCGCCTTCGTCGCGATGTCCGAGTAAAGACCCGTGCACTCGAGCGACGACGGCGGTGTACCTGCCTCGGAGCACTCGGCAGCATAAGGCGACACGTCCGCGTCGGCCGCCTCGGCCGCATCGCCCGTCGGGCCCGCCGTCGTGCCGTTACCCCCGCAGGCGACCGTCAGTCCGAGCGATGCGAGACCTAGAAGGACGAGGGTGTTGCGCGTCATCGGGGAGTTTCCGACCGTGGGCGATTAGTTGGCTGTGCACGTGAACCCGGACTGGTTCTGGACGCCGCACATGGTAAGCACTGCACCAAACATGCAGGTTTGCGCGATGCACGCTGCGCCGTTCTCGCACTCCGCGTCGGTCTTGCAAAGCTGCGCCCCCACCACCTCGGACGTCGCCGGGTAGGGGGGGCATTCGAGGGCGCCGCTTGGCCCACTGACGAGGCTAGAGACCGGGTTGCACGAGCTCGTGGCCGCTCCGAGAATCTCGTTCACTTGGCCGCAGCAGACGTCGGTGCCGCCGCATTCGCATGCCTGCAAACAATGAACGGTGGCCTCGTTCGAATTGCACGTCGCGTTGTTCCCGGCGAGGCACCGTGCCGTGAGGTCGAACTGAACACAGCAAGTATTCGATCGGAGATCGCACGGCACCGTGCCGCACGTGGGTGGGGTATAGGGGTCGCAAGCGGTCGGTCCGTCGGTGCCGCCGCCACTCGAGGAGGAGCTGGCGCTTGACCCACTGCTCAATCCACCACTCGACGAAGAGCCATCCGACATGAGCCCACTGCCGTCCGACCCGGTTGCACTGTCGTCCGGTGGAGACCCACTATCCTGCGGCCCGAACGGATTCACGATGGCCCCACCCGCGTCGGGGGCGCCTCCTCCGGTCGTGACCACCATTTCCAAGATAGGGCCCCCCTCTTTGTGCGTGCTGGCGTCGGGGACGGCGCTGGCCGTCGTGCCCCCTCCGCATCCGGAGCTCATGCCTGGAGCGAGGGCCAGGAACGCCCCCACAATCACGAAGAAGGGACGAGGGCCGTTCAGCAAGCGGGCGGGCATGGCACTCCTCCCATATGCGACCGCCAACCCTAGCACGCGCGCACGACCCGGCGCCAACTGAACTCGCCCGGCGACTCGAGATGCGATAAGTTTCCCGGGCAGCTTATCTCTCGGAAGGGTCGCCTATGCTCTCGCCGCTCCCGCGCAAGCCTCTCGTGGCCATCGGCATCGCGCTCGGTCTCGGCGCCTTCGGCACCGAGATCGCGGCTTGCTCGAGCAGCTCGCCTGCTTCGTCGCCGCCTGGGCAGGACGCTCAGGCGCAGGGGCCCTCACCTGTTCCGTCTTGCACCGCAGGGGGGCTGACCATCGCATTCAATCCGATGTATTCGGCATTCGACGGAACACACACTTTCCAGATCCCGGCGATCGTGAATGGCTCGAACAAGTCGGTCACCTGGACGGCCGATGAATCGATGGTCGGTATTGAGACGTACACGGAGCCGAACGAAATCCTGATCACGGCGCTGAATTCGGGCACGACGACGATCCTCGCGCAAAGCGAGGACGGCAAGTGCGCCTCGGCACCCCTCACCATCACAGCGGCCAAAGAATCCGACTGGGAGATCGGAAACGCCCGGTACAACGACGGCAGGTCGCTCCACCTGGTCACCGGGGCGACCGGAGGGGCCGGAAGCCCGCTCGAAGCCGCGGCCGACGGAGGGATGGTTGCTGCGGCCTGCACGAACTGTCACGGGGAGACCGCCACGGGGGGTCCGTTCACGGACGTCTCGCATACGCCCGAGCAGACCGGGGGCTTCAGCGACACCGATATCCTCAACATCGTCCTCCACGGTACGTTCCCCCCGGGCGCGTACTTCGACAACAACATCGTCCCTTACGCGGTATGGCAGACTTGGCACAAGTGGGACGATATCCAGAAGGACCAGCAGACGGGGATCATCGTCTATCTGCGATCCCTCACGCCGCGTCCCCAGTTGGGACAGCCCAACTTCGGATTCACGTTCACGACGGCGGATGACTCGGGGACCGGCGGAACGGACGCCGCCACCGAAAGCGGAGGGGCCGCGGAAGGTGGCGACGGCGCCGCGGCCGAGGCTGAAGCGGGCGACTAGTTGCAGTGGAGCGGCGTCGTCCCGCCGCAGCCGTTGGCACAGCCCGCGAAGAGGCAGTCGAAACCGTCGAAGCAAATCTTCGACGAGCAGGAGTTCGCGCCCGCGTCGGGGGACGAGGCGCCTCCCACGCAAGCCCCCAGGCTGCACGTTTCGCCCAGCGTCGTGCAGTCCTGGCAGGACGAGCCGAGCGACCCGCAGGCAGCGCTCTGCGTCCCGTCCGGGTTGCAGGTTCCCGTCGAGTCGCAGCATCCGTTGCAGGATGACGCGCAGCCGGCGTCGGGCGCGGCGGGGCTGTCGTCCTGCGCGTCGGCCGTCGTCGCGGTCGCGCCGCCGTCGTTGTCCGCGGCATCCGAACCAGGTGCGTTGCCGGCCTCGGAGCTCGCGTCGTCGCCGCTCGGCGAGCCGGTCATAGTGGCATCGCTCTCCGCTGATGCCTGTCCGGAATCTTGCTCCTGGTCGCCGCCGCCGCTGGACGATGTCCCGCCGAAGCTGGTGTTGGGCTGCCCGGTGGGTGTGTTGGATCCGGACGACGGAGTGTCGACCCCGCCGTTCGAGGCGCAGCCCGCGGCTATAGCCACAACCAGCAACGTGCCATGCGAGAAGCGTCTCATTCGGGGCTCTCTCCTTGGGTGATACACGTGGACCTCAGGGCTGCACTCCGTGCGCAATCGCTTGCGCGAGCTGAGAACGGAGACAGGCCCAAAACGTCCGAATCGGAATATTCTGCAAGAATGAGGCTCGGGCCTTCGCCGATTCTGCGCGCTGCGAGAGGGGTCGTGTGCCGGATAGTGTCACGGCCTGACACGCGCGCCCGGCACCATGGCTCTGGTGACGCCTGGATCCGCGGGATAGCGCGTGGCACGCCATCTGCTGGAGTCGCACGCGTGCTCGTGCGCTCCAAGCTTTTACCGCTCGCCTTTCTGGTCCTCGCCTCTCCTCCCGGCATGCTGCTGTCGGGTTGCTCTCGGACGTCCGGGCCCGGTGAAGCCACCGGCGAAGCGCGGTCCAGCCTGACACGCGATCTTTCGCCGAGCGTCGCCGCGGCCGACCAGACCGCGCTCGAAGAGGGGAACGCGTCGTTCGCACTCAGCGCGTTCGCGGCGCTCTTCGACGTCAATGGCAACCTGGCTCTGTCGCCCTACTCCCTCTCGAGCGCCCTCGCAATGACGTACGCGGGCGCGCGGGGGTCGACCGCGTCGGAGATCGCGACGGCGCTCGACTTCACGCTTCCGCAGGCGCGCCTCCACCCGGCGTTCGACTGGCTCGATCTCCAACTCGCTTCGCGCGCGAACGTCGTCGAATCGTCTCCATCGTCGAATCCGCGACCGTTCGCGCTGCATATTGCCAATTCAATCTGGGAGAATCCGCAGAGCGACTTCGAGGAGCCCTTCCTCGATACACTCGCCGTCGACTACGGCGCGGGAGTCGAGCTCACCGACCTCGCCGACAATCCCGCAGGCGCGACAGCCGCCATCAATGCGTGGACAAGCCAGGAAACGAACGGAAGAATCGCCAACCTTCTGCCGCCCGGCGCGGTCGATTCGAATACGATGCTCGTGCTGGTCGATGCACTCTATTTCGACGCGGGGTGGGTCCAGCCATTCGACAAGAGTCAGACGGGTCCGGGCGCGTTCACCCGGACGGACGGCACGACGGTTCAGGCAACGATGATGTCCGAGGCCGTCACGCTGCCCTACGCCAGCGGGTCCGGGTATCAGGTCGTGGAGCTCAGCTACGAGGGAGGGATGGTCGCGATGGACATCGTCCTGCCCACGGCGGGTACAGAGGTCGTGTTCGAGGCGGGGCTGACCTCGCAAGTGTTCACGTCCGTCATCGCCAGTCTCCAGCCGACGGCCGTCGGGCTGAGCCTCCCCAAGTTGAACATGCAAGCCGCGAGCTCCAGCGTCGCCGCCATGCTCGAGAAGCTCGGAGTCCAAACGGCGTTCACACCTCTGGCCGACTTCACCGGCATGACGTCCCAGGGGGGCATCTTCATCAAGAATGTCTTTCACGAAGCCTTCGTCGTGGTCGACGAGGACGGCACCGAGGCTGCCGCCGCGACCAGCGTGGTCTTCGAGGACGGCTCCGTGAACGTGATGGAGGCAGAGATGAACGTCGACCACCCCTTCTTCTTCGCGATCCGCGACCTTCCGACGGGAACGATCCTCTTTATGGGATGGGTCGCCGATCCGACGATGTAAAAGTGGTGGTGTCGCTTCGCCTCACATGACGCGCCGATGATCCACCGCCTCTGCGAGCTTTTGCCCGAAAGTGGCGTGTTGGTCCTCAGCGGAGCAGGACTGAGCACCGAATCCGGCATCCCCGACTACCGAAGCCCGGAGGCGCTATCGCGAGCGCGACGGCCCATTCTCGGGCCGGAGTTCGTCCGCTCCGAAGAGACGCGGAAGCGGTACTGGGCGCGCTCGGCCCTGGGCTGGGAGCGCATGCGGCTGGCCCGTCCGAACGCCGGGCATCGCGCACTTGCCGCGCTCGAGGGCATCGGCGTGGTCGCGGGCGTCGTCACGCAGAACGTGGACCGACTTCACCACAAGGCAGGCGGCCGGACGATCATCGAGCTGCACGGTGCGCTCGCCGAGGTGAAGTGCCTCGCATGCGGCGCCATCGAGGAACGCGACGCCCTGCAGTCCCGCATCCTCGAGCACAACCCGGGATGGACGGTGCAGGCGGCCACGACCGCTCCGGACGGAGACGCGGAGGTGGGCATCGACCGCGTTCGTCGCTTCGTGGTCCCGGCCTGCACTCGGTGCGGCGGTGTGCTGAAGCCACGAGTCGTCTTCTTCGGCGACAACGTGCCGCGCGCGACTGTCGATGAAGCATTCGCAGCCATCGATGCGGCCCGCCTTCTCCTCGTCGTCGGCTCGTCGCTCGCGGTGCACTCCGGCTATCGTTTGCTACGGCGAGCGGTCAATCGCGGCACCCCGGTCGCGATCATCAATCGAGGGCCCGTGCGCGGCGAGGAGCACGCGGTCCTCAAGGTCGAGGCGAGTACGGGCGCCACATTGGATGCGCTCGCCCAGGCGCTGACACGGCGCCACCCCCGTGCGGCGAACCTCGCGGAGGGGCTCGACGAGGCGTAGAGAGTCAGCGCGCCGAACGCCTTTTCGCAGGACGCTTCGCGGCTGCAGCCTTCACGAGGGGCCTCTTGGTCGGCGCCGTTCGCTTGGCGGCCGTGCGCGCCGGCTGCGTCTTCGTTGCCTTCGGCGGCAGCATCGCGGCGGCCTTGAACGCTCGCGCGATCCAGCCGCGAAGCTCCGCGGGGTCGCCCATCATGCGCTCGGGCAACATGACCTTGTCGCTCCGAGCCCCCCCGTCGCCCATCGGATCGAACATCGCGGCGCCCTCGAGCGCCAGTGCCGCGGCTCGATCGGACTCGGCAAGCCACACCATCGTCGATCGTCCGAACAGACCGGCGAACAGGTGACCGTTCACCTTCGCGGCAACGCCGCCGAACATCTGCACCGTGTCGACGCGTGGGTCGTTCGGGAGCGCCGCGCGAAAGAGGGAATGGTTCTCGGGGGGCACTTTGACCCAAGCCATGTCGCATCCTACATCCGCTCCTGGGCGGCGGACAGCACCGTCATGCTCGCTGCCGCCTGCGTCGGATCGCGGTACGCTGGGGCCATGAGGCTGGTTGCTCCGTCCGCGGCGGCCGTGGGGACGCTCGCGCTATTCGTCGGATCGACCGCGGGGGCGGCGACAGCTGTCAGCGCCGTGCGGGAGACGCAGAAAATTCGACCGACCGATCCGGCGCCTGCCGCCGAGAGCAGTATCGCCCTGTCGTGCGCGAGGAACGAGTTCTGCGCCTTTCAGATCGCGGTCAGCGCCGACGCCAGCGGGCCGGTCACCGTGACCGACGTCTCGCTGGGCGATCTGGCGGGCCCGTGCGCGTCGACCCTTGCGGCGGCGTCCTCATCGATGATCTACCGCGAAGGCTTTCTCGATATCGCCACGCCTTCCAACGCGGCGGGGCTGACCGGACAGTGGCCAGACCCATTGATCCCCAAGGTCGATGCCTTCTACGGAGAGACGCGCAACGCGTTCCCGGCCCAGATCGCTGCCGGTCAGACTCAGGGCTTCTGGGTCGAACTGCTCGTCCCGAGTGACCAGGCACCGGGCACGTACAGTGGCACAGCCACCGTCACCCCTTCGAGCGGGAGCCCCGTGCCCATCACCATCTCGATCCAGGTACGCGGCTTCACTCTTCCCTCCACGTCCTCGCTCGGCAGCGTTTACGGCTTCGACTGGGACGGTCCCTGCGTCGGCCACTTCGGAGGCTACGGCGCGCCCAACTGCGACGACCAGCAGCTCGAGGCGCTCAACGCGCTGTACTTCCAGGACGCCCTCAACCACAGGCTCAGCATCAGCGCGCTCGTCTACGCGCCGCCCATCACGAACGGCCAGGGAGACTTCACCACGTTCGACTCGCTGTACGGGCCCTTTCTGGATGGGACCGGGCTCACCGGCAAGAACGAGCTGCAGGGCGCGAAGCTAACGGCCATCGCGTACACGGGCGACCAGGTCTCCGCGAGCTACGCCGCCTGGGCAACTCACTTCAAGACGATGGGCTGGTTCGATCGCGTCTTCGACTACACGTGCGACGAGCCGCCCAACGGGTGCGCCTGGTCGGACATTCCCACGAGGGCCGCGATCGTCCACGGCGGCGATCCGCAGTTTCGTACCCTCACGACGACCAGTGTAGAGGAGGCGCAGGCGAACGGCGTCCTCTCGTCCCTCGATATCCTGGTACCGATCATCAACTACATGGACGGTGCTCCCGACGACCCGTATCCGGGCAATCAGAGGGCCAACTACGACACGTTCCTCCAGAGGTCCAATACGCTCCTCTGGATGTATCAATCGTGCGAGCCGTCGAGCTCGTGCTCCAACGGCTCGGTCGGCGGGAACACCGATTGGCCCACGATGTTCATCGACGAGCCCGCGATCAGTAACCGGATGATGCAGTGGATGGACTTCAAGTACCAGGTCAGCGCGGAGCTCTATTACGACACCACGTACGCGATGAGCAACAGCTCGCAGAACGCGTGGCAGACACAGTACGAGTTCGGCAACAACGGCGACGGATCGATCTGGTACCCCGGCAAGCCGTCGGTCATCGGAGGAGTGCACGACGTCCCCGTCGAGAGCCTTCGAATGAAGATGCTGCGCGAGGGAATGCAGGACTACGAGTACTTGAACCTCTTGACCACCCTGGGCGACAGCGCCTTCGCGCAGACCGAGCTCGGTAAGGTCGTGACGTCGGCCGGCGACTTCACGTCCGATCCGGCGGTGCTCGACCAGGCGCGCGCCGACATGGCGACGGAGATCGAGGCCGACCTCGCCAGGATCGATGGCGGAGCAGGCGGCGGCGGTACGGCCTGCGACGGAGGCGGTGCGACCGACGCGGGCGGAGCCGCGGACACGGGCGGTGCGGCCGATTCGAACGGAGGCCTCGGCGAGGGCGGTGCGGCCGATGACAGCGGTGGCTCCGTGGAGGGGGACGCTGGCAAGGGCGCTGTCTCGTCGAAGGGCGGCTGCGGTTGCCGTGTCGGCGCGCCGGTCACTTCCGCTCCAGCAGGGTTCGCCCTGACGGTTCTGGCGTTGGCGTGGGCTCGACGGCGAAGGAGTGGGCACGACCGTTGCTGTCCCTCCGCTCCGGCCACGTGAATCGCGCACCCATCCCTCCGAAGAGGCCCTAGCGGCCCGTGACATCGGTGTCGCGCAGCACGTGACCTCGAGATTACCCGGGAGGTCACACATGCTTCGCTTTCGTTCGTACGCTTCGCTCTTCTGCGCTCTTGGAACGGCGGTCGCCGGAGTCACGATCGACACCGGAGAGGCCCGTGCTTGTGGAGGCTGTTTTCACGAGCCGCCGCAGTCCATCGAGGTCGTCGACACCGTCGTCACCGACCATCGGATGGCATTCTCGCTGTCGCCCGCGCAAACCGTCCTGTGGGACCAGATCACTTACACGGGCAATCCCAGCGAGTTCGCGTGGGTCCTCCCCGTCCGGCCGGGCGCCACCATCCAGCTATCCCAGGACGCCTGGCTGGCGGCGCTCGAGGCGAGCACGCAGACGGTCATCATCGGTCCCACGTCGAGCTGCGGCGCGGCCCCGACCGAATACGAAAATGGGGGCGGCGGGGGTTGCGGCTCGAGCTTCGGGTCGGCCAGTTTCGGCTCCGCTGCGGAGGACGAAGCAGACGCCGGAGCCGTCGGGACTCCCCAGGTGCAGGTGCTCATGCAAGAGGTCGTCGGTCCCTACGAGTCGGTCACCGTGCGGGCGTCCCAGGGCGAGGCGCTCGGAGCATGGCTCAACGCGAACGGCTTCGACGTCCCCGCGGCGCTGCAGCCCACCATCGATTCGTTCACGATGGCCGGCTTCGACTTCATCGCGCTCAAGCTGCGGCCGGGCGAGGGTGTCCAGGCGATGCAGCCCGTGCGAATCGTCACGCCGGGGGCGGACCCGACGTTGCCCCTGCGCATGGTCGCCGCGGGGGTCGGATCGGACGTGACGCTCGAGCTCTTCGTCTTGAGCGAGGGGCGTTATCACACCCAGAACTTCCCGGACGCGACGATCGACTTCTCGAAGCTCGCCTGGGACCCGACGCTCCAGGATTCGACCTATTCGACACTGATGCAGCAAGCGCTCGCGGCGAACGGTGGAACGGGCTGGCTGACCGAGTTCGCCGGACTCGCGAACCTGGGCAACTTCTCGTCGGGCCCCAATCCCGGCCTTCTCGCGGCCTATACGTCGCAGTGCGTGCCCGCTCCCGCGACATGCACCACGGAGGCCTCCCCCGCCGCTGTCGAGGCCGAAGGGGGTGACGAAGCGGCAACCGGTGCTGGCGCGGACGCCGCCGCGGGGGATGACGCGGGCGACGGCGCAGGAGGGGGCGAGGGCGACAGTGGAGGCGACGCCGTGGCGACCGACGCGAGCACCGACGCGAACGCCGAGGCGAGCGTCGCGAGCGATGCGGGAGACGCAGCCCCGCCGGCAACGGTCACGGTGTGCACGGCCGCCGTCACGTGCGACGACCTTCAGGTGGCGATGACGGGGATCGACCCCGGCAATCTGTGGATCACGCGACTGCGGGCCGATCTGCCGGCAAGCGCCCTCGCCGCCGATCTGGTGCTCGAGGCCACGTCATCGCAGGTTCCCGTCGCCAACGTGCACACGACGGAGACGTACACGATCCCCGGATACAACCCGTGCGCGAGCACCCCGGCCAGCGCGAGCCCGAGCTCCTCCACCGGCAGCGACGGGAGCTGCGCCTGCCGAACCGCGGAGTCCTCCCGCAGGCCACCCTCGGACACCGTTGCGTTCGCGATGGCCGCCGTCGGGATCGCGTTCGCGGCGAGCCGAAGACGCCGCCGGTGACGCGACGTCTCGGTTCGTCGAGCTCGATCTACGCGCCCTTGGTCTTCCAGAGCTGATAGACGCCGAATAGGGCGACCAGCGCGCCCACCGCCATGAGCGGCGTCGGGCTGCTCGTCAGAGGGAGACGAAACTGCCCGCTGGCTCCTGCGGCAACCGCCACGAGACCAAACCCAAGGTTCCACACGCCGGACTTCATGATCGCAATCCTATCTCACCCTCTGGCGATCGCGCCCATGCCGGCGACGATGAGCAGGCAGCCGACGTCCTTCGGCTCGTGTACCATGCGACCGATCGATGCGACGCGAAGTCATGCCTCGCGCGCTGTCGGACGACGACCTGCTCGATCGCCTCGAGCGGGCGGCTTTCGGCTACTTCGTCGATGAGATCAATCCCACGAATGGGCTCGTGGCGGACACGTCCCGCGAAGACTCGCCTGCAAGCATCGCGGTCGTAGGATTTGCCCTGTCGGCCTACGCGGTCGCCGTCGAGCGGGGATGGCTCGCGCGTGACGACGCGGCGGCGCGTACGCTGGTTACGTTGCGTTTCTTCGAGGCCAGCGCGCAGACATCGGCCCCCGACGGGACCGGCCACAAGGGGTTCTACTACCACTTTCTGGACATGAAGAGCGGCCGGCGGGTCTGGCGATGCGAGGTATCTCCGATCGATACGACGCTTCTCATCGCCGGCGTCCTGACGGCCGCCGCTTACTTCACCCGCGCCACGGCCACGGAAGCCGAGATCCGCGCTCTGGCGACGGAGCTCTACGGTCGAATCGACTGGGACTGGGCGAGGAACGGCAAGGCAACGGTCGCGCAAGGCTGGAAGCCCGAGGAGGGGTTCCTCCATTACGGCTGGGAGGGCTACAACGAAGCCGCACTTCTCTACGTGCTCGGCCTGTCGTCGCCCACGCATCCCTTGCCGGCGACCAGTTATCTCGAGTGGACGGCCACCTATCAGTGGGAGCGCATCTACGGTTTTGATCTGCTCTATGCAGGCCCCCTCTTCATCCATCAATTCTCCCATGCATGGATCGACTTCCGGAAGATCCAGGATTCGTTCATGAGGGAGAAGCGCAGTGACTATTTCGAGAACAGCTGTCGGGCCGTCGGCGTGCAGCGGGAGTATGCTCGTCGAGACCCGAACGAATACGGATATTACGGCCCCGACTGCTGGGGGCTGTCGGCCGGGGAAGGGCCGGGCTTCCGGACGATGCAGGTACAGGGACGGCGCCGCCGCTTCTTCGAATACGTGGCTCGCGGCGTGCCGTACGGTCCGGACGACGGGACGATAGCCCCAGTGGCGACGCTGGCGTCACTTCCATTTGCTCCGGACGCTGCTCTGTCGGCGATACGTCACTATCTCGAGCTCTACCCCGAATGGACCGACGCCTGGCGGTTGCCGAGCGGGTTCAATCGGACGGCTCCGGGCGCAGATTCTCGCGGTTGGATCTCCGAAGGCCAATTCGGTCTCGATCAGGGTCTGGCCGTCCTGATGATCGAGAACCATCGCTCGGGCCTCGTCTGGAAGTTGATACGCTCCGCCTCTCCCATCCGGGCCGGGCTGAGGCGTGCCGGATTTCGGGGAGGCTGGCTATGACGTCGCCCGGCGGGTGGCGCAATCCGGAACCACGGGACCCGTACCACCTGCTCATCGTGGGAGCCGGGCCGACAGGCCTTTTCGCGGCCCAGACCGCCGCTCGCCACGGCGCGAAGGTCGCCCTCGTCGAGCGCGATCTCCTTGGGGGCACCTGCCTGAACAAGGGCTGCATCCCGTCCAAGACGATCATCCGCACCGCGCGCCTCTACAGGGAGATGCGCGACGCGGAGCACCTGGGCGGGCGGGTGCCCGGCGGGATTGTCGTCGACTTTCCCGCCGTGATGCAGCGCGTACGACGCATTCGCGCTCGCCTGGCCGCGCGCGACTCGGCGGAGGCACTCGCCGCCACGGGAATCGACGTGTACTTCGGCGGGGCGGGTTTCGCGGGCCCCGGCTCCGTGACGGTGGATGGCCGCGTGCTCCGCTTCGAGAAGGCGCTGGTGGCGACGGGCGGGGCCGCCCTTCGTCCGCCCATCCCCGGGCTCGAGGAAGCCGGGTATCTGACTTACGAGAGCGTATTCGACCTGACCGAGTGCCCGAAGAGGCTCCTCGTCATCGGAGGGGGTCCGGTCGGGTGCGAGCTCGCACAGGCATTTGCCCGCCTCGGATCACGAGTGACCATCGTCCAGGACGAGCCCATGTTCCTCGTGAACGAAGAGCGCGACGCGGCGCAGCTCCTCTCCGATGCTCTCGCGGAAGACGGAATCGAAATTCACCTCGATACGCAGACGGTCAGGGTGCGCGTGGAAGGGAACGACAAGGTCGCCGAGCTCGAGAACAACGGTACGAAGAGCTCCGTGGCCGTCGATCAGATCCTCGTCGGCGTCGGCACCGTCCCCAACGTGGAGGGCCTGGGGCTCGAGTCGGCGGGCGTGGCCTACGATCGCGTGCGCGGGATCGCCATCGACGACTTCCTGCGGACGAGCAATCACCGCATCTTCGCCGCGGGGGACGTCTGCGGCGAGACGAAGTTCCCGCACATCGAGAGCGCCGCCGGGCGCATCGTCGTGACGAACGCGCTCTTTCGCGGTCGGCAGCGGCTGAGCGCGGAAGTCATCCCCTGGTGCACCTTCACGGACCCCGAGATTGCCCACGTCGGAATGTACGTCACCGAAGCGCGGCGCCGCGGCATCCCGGTCATGACGTTCACCGTCCTGATGCACGAGGTCGATCGCGCGATCACCGACGGTGAGGACGACGGCTTCGTGAAGGTGCACGTCCGACAAGGCACCGGGAAGATTCTCGGCGCGACGGTGGTCGCCAACCACGCGGGCGACCTCATCAACGAAATCTCGCTCGCGATGAGCGCAGGCCTCGACCTTGGCGCCCTGGCGCGGTCCAATCAGCCATATCCAACGCAATCGCAAGCCATCCGGATGGCAGCCGGCGCGTACATGGCCTCGCGCCGGAGCCATCTCCGGACATGGCTGACGAAGAAATGGCTGTCGTCTTGAGAGAGGGCGCGGGCTCGCGCCGGCTTACTGACCGGACAGGTCTGTCGCCACGGCTTCGCCGCGGTGGTGCCCCGAGAAGAAGGTATCGGTCCGCGACAAGATCTCTCGCGCCTCTTCCGTCGAAGTCCCGGCGAGATCGATTCGAAAGCCGTCGCCGGCCGAGTGAACATGGATGCTGATCATCGATCCCGGCAATACGAACGGATCGACTGCCCCTCCAAGCGCTGCGGTGGTCCCGAGCATTCGCTCGACGCCGTGGCACTCGAGGGAGCGATCGAGCCATTCGGCCGTCGCTCCTCGGATTGGCCGAACGGTGAGCACCGCGCCTTCGAGCCTGGGGCTACTCGACTTGCTCTGCACGCCCACGTAAAGCGGATCGACGCGCTCGACCGCTTTCCCGCTCAGAATGTCGGCAATCGTGGTGTCGTCCCGGAAAGCCGCGCACTGGCTCCGTGCCCACGCGCTCGCCGTCTCCGCCGTCGACTTGGGCGGCGCGGAAGAAGCGCAGCCGACCACTATTCCCCCGGCGACCAAGGCCAGAGTCACCCTACTCAGATTCTGGATCAACATGGCTGTTCTCCTCATCTTCGGTCTCGTATCTTCCCTTCCGAGATCCTAAGGAATGCCCCATAAAGATTCCCTATAAACGCTGCCGTATTTCATAACGAATTCGTCAATGCGTCCGCCGAACAGCGAGGTCGGCGGGGCGAGGTGTCCCACTTGCGGTTGCGTGCGCGCACGAAAGGGACTACCCGTGGGCACCCCCCAATGCGAACTCGGCCAGGCCTCGTCGTGTGCCTGTGGAGCAGCGCGCTCGCGCACTGCTCCGGAGGCGGAAGCGGGAGCCTGGGCCCCACGCCGGCGACCCTCGTGTCGACGTGCGACCAGATATGCTCGAACGTCGTAGCGCAATGCAGCGAATCGGTCGCACTCAATGCCCAGTGCATGAATGCTTGCGGCGATCTGGGCCTCGTCCAGTTGGGGTGCATCGACCCCTTCGCCAGCTATCTGGCCTGCATCGCGGGTGCGACGTCCGTGCAGTGCGGCGCCGGCGGGCAAGATGTCGTCGTCACGACGCCGCAGTGCGAGTCCGACCGCCAGGCGGTCCTCACGTGCAACGCGCCGCCTGGCGCAGTCACCGCATGCGTGCAGCTGCCGGGCAACACGGCGTGCGGCCCGGTCGCTGCGGGCGCCGCGGGCCCGGAGTTCTGCGTGGGTGCGCCGAGCGGCTGCCAATCGCCCTCGCCGAATCCCATCGGAATCGGCACGTACTGCTGCCCGTAGGAGTGCCCATGGACCGGTGGTTTCGAAGGTTTGCGCACGCCACCGCCGAGGTGGTCGGCCATTCGGGAGCCTTCTTCCTTGCAACCTTCATCGTCGTCATCTGGGCATGCACGGGCCCCCTCTTTCACTTCTCGGATACGTGGCAACTCGTCATCAACACGGGCACCACCATCGTGACCTTTTTGATGGTGTTCCTCATCCAGAACACCCAGAACCGCGACTCTCATGCAGTGCACTTGAAGCTCGACGAGTTGATCCGGGCGAACAAGAACGCACGCAACGCGCTGCTCGGCGTCGAGGCGATGAGCGACGAGGAGTTGGCTCGGCTGCAGCACGAGTTCGAACAGTTGCAGGACGAGGTCGCCAAGCATCGGGCGCGCCGCACGGGCCAGGGGATCCCGACGGGGGCTGCAAGGTAGGACCGGCTGGTGCTCGATCGGGGTCGGCGATAACCTCGCCCGAGGGATTCCCGGCCATGACGCGAGGTTCCGCCCGACCGCCGAGCGATCCGTTCGGATGGGTCGGCGGCGTCCTCGATGGGAGGTACCGGATAGGCGAGGTGGTCGGCGAGGGTGGGTTCGGTGTCGTTCACTCCGGGCGCAGCCTCGGGACCGACGAGCCGGTCGCCATCAAGTTCCTGAAGCTCGATGGCGCGGTCCCACCGGCGGGACGCGAGCGGTTCTTGGCTCACTTCGTCGGCGAGGGCAAGCTCCTCTCTCACCTGGCCGAGGTCACCCCGGGGGTGGTGCGCGCGATCGACGTGGGGGCTGCCACGGCCCCGAGCGGCGAGTGGACACCGTACCTGGTGCTCGAATGGCTCGACGGCGTGACGCTCG
Organism: uncultured delta proteobacterium; assembly: GCA_963847465.1. GTDB lineage: Bacteria > Myxococcota_A > Polyangia > Polyangiales > Polyangiaceae > Palsa-1150. The sequence goes on from CAWKAF010000062.1 coordinate 1,057,912, forward strand.
AGGACGAGCTGGCCGCGCGCGTCGCGAGCGGCCTGGGGGGTCGCGCGCTGAACGAGGCCGTCGACTTGCTCGAACCTGCCGCGCGCGCCATCGACGTGGCCCACGAGCATGGCGCCCTGCACCGCGACATCAAACCGGGCAACCTGGTCGTGACGGAGATCGCGGGTCGGTGGACCCTGAAGATTCTCGATTTCGGCGTCGCGAAGGTGATGCGCGAAGTGCGTGCGCGCGCCGGCGCGACCACCAGCCCGCCGCACTATGCGTTCTCGCCGTTCTACGGAGCGCCGGAACAATTCGAACAGCGGCACGGCGCGACCGGCCCGTGGACCGATGTATTCGCTCTGGCCCTCGTGCTCGTGGAGGTGGTCGCCGGCCGCCGGGCGCTGTCGGGCGAGGCCACCGGGGAGCTGCACCGTCAGGTCGCGGACGCGAGTCGGCGCCCCACGCTGCGGACTCTGGGTGTCCAGTCCGGTGACGAGGTCGAGGGCGTCTTGCAGAAGGCGCTCGCAGTCGATCCCCGCCATCGCTACCGGCGCGCGGGAGAGTTCTGGGACGCCCTGGTCGCAGCCAGTCACGCGGAAGCGAAAGCCGTCGTGACGGTGCGTCCGCCGACGGCGACGGTGGTCGAACCACTGGATGCCGATGCGGAACTGCCACCGGACGAGGCCGACTGGGACGTGCCCGAGGTCCCGACGAAGGTCGTTGCCGTCGTCGCAGAGCCCCCACCCGCACCTCCTCCGAAGGTCTTGCCGGTTCCGACCCCGTTGCCGAAGGTGGTGAAGGTCGAGCCGACCCCCGCTCCCGACACCAAGACCGCGCCCAGCCCCCAGCCCAGCCCTGAACCCATCCCAGAGGTGGTGCCCGAGAAGCCATCGCCCCCTGCCATCGAGCCGACTTCGGAGGCCGTGGAGGCCCCACCGCCCGTGGCCTCCGCTCGTTCCGTCGTCGCTCCGTCCGAGCCACGCGGTCGACGGCCGCGACCCACGCCTCTCATCGTCGTGGCGGTCGTGCTCGCAGGGCTCGGCGTTGCGCTTCTGGTGAAGGCCCTTTCGCCCGCGACGGACGATCGCAACGAGCCCTCTCGAGCCCCACAACCGGCCGCCGCGACGTCTCCAATGGCCGAGAACCCCGCGACCGCCACGATCGAGCCCGTCGCTCCTGTGGCGACGAACACCGGCACGGCCAGCGTCGCTGACACGACACCCGCTCCAACTATCGTCGCCTCGACCGGGCCGATGGCGACACCAGCGCCTGCGGCAGCCCCGACCCCGATGGCCTCGCCGCGCGTTCGCGCGCCGCAAGCGCCTCCGCGCGACCCCCTGTGCACGAACTGCGCAACGCACCCGTATCAGTGCGGCAAGTTCTCCCTCCCCCAGGGCCGCGGAGACTGTTACTGCGGCTGCAGCGCCAACTCGCATTGCGCGCTGCCACCGGGTCGATCGACGGGCCCGTGTGTGCCCAACGGGGACGGAGTTTCCGGAGCGCTCTAGGACGAGACGAAAGGTAGAGACCATATGCCGGTGTGCAAGGGATGTTCGGACGAAGTGGAAGCACTCGTCAGCGTGAAGGTCGACGGAAAGACGAAGAAGCTCTGCGAGAGCTGCGCCGATCGCGCTCGCGAGGAGGCCGAGGTGGCCGAGGAAAGCGAGGCCGTGGTTCAGAACATGATGGGGTTCAAGGGGCGCCGGTAACGCGCGCGCGATGCTCGCTCTAGCCGTGGACGAGCGCGGGATGCCGAAGTCCCCGTCCTCCTCTTTTGCACAGAACACACAGCTCCCGATCCACCGATGGTTTCGGTACTCGGCCGGCTTCTCCGGTGCGTGGGCAGAAGAGCGGATCCGGGCTCGACCGAACGACTCGGTCGTGTTCGATCCGTTCGCGGGCGTGGCCACGACCCTCATCGCCGCACAGCTTGCGGGTCGAAGGTCGGTCGGCCTCGAAGCGCACCCGTTCGTCGCTCGTCTGGGCTTGGCAAAGCTGAAGTGGCGCATCGATCCGGGAGTGCTCGCCGCTGCCGCCTCTCGAGTCACCGCTGTCGCCCGTCGCATGGGCGGGTTGCGGAGGAGAGATCCCGAGCCCGCTCTCCTCGACTCGGCGTTCTCGTCTCAGGCGCTGCGCGACTTGCGGCGGCTGCTTCGCGCGATCGAGAGGACGACCGAGGCCGGATCCGACGAACACGAGCTCTTGTGGCTGGCTCTCGTCGCGACACTGCGGCCGTGCTCGCGTGCAGGAACGGCTCCATGGCAATACGTCTTGCCCAGGAAGCAGAAAGTCCGAATCGCCGATCCGATGGATCGATTCGCGCATCAGATCGCCATGATGGTCGAAGACGTCCGCAAGGGACCCATCGCGTCAGCCAGACTCATGCGCGGCGATGCTCGGGAATGCGAAGGACTCGAATCGGGATCGGTCGATTTGGTGCTCACCTCGCCGCCCTATCCGAACAACTACGACTACGCCGATGCGACTCGCCTGGAGCAGACGTTCCTGGGCGAGATAGACGGGTGGGGCGGACTGCACGCGGTGTCTCGTCGGTTTCTCGTTCGGGCGTGCTCTCAGCATGCGACGACGGAGCGTCTCCGGCTCTCGGACCTCCTTGCCGACGAGGTCCTCGGGCCCATCCGACCGGCCCTCGCGGGCGTCTGCGAAGAGCTCGATCGATTGCGTGGGCAGAGGCGGGGCAAGAAGGCGTACCACACGATGATCGCCGCGTACTTTTCGGACATGGGCCGCGTCTGGAGGGCGCTCGCTCGCGTCGTGCGCCCGGGGGGACAGGCGGTCTTCGTGATCGGAGACTCGGCCCCCTACGGTGTTCATGTGCCGGTCGACGACTGGATGCACGCGCTCGCCGATGAAGCCGGTTTCTCCTTCGTCGGCTTCCGCGAGGTGCGAAAGCGAAACGTGAAATGGAAGAACAGGAAGCATCGCGTGCCTCTCCGAGAGGGCGAGTTGACGCTCGTGCGCAGAGCATGAACCGGGGCGCAGGGATCGCCATAGCGCTGACTGCCGGGGCCGGCGTCGCCGTCGTTGTCGCCAGGCTCGCGCTGCGGCAGCCGCGCATCGGCGATGCGCTTCCCTTGGCGACCGGCGCAGCCACGGTGCCCGATGTCCCCGCGGCCGACTGGTGCGCGCCGGGGTTCGATCCGATTGCCGGAGGCGCGTGCTTTGCCATGCCCGCAAACCAGGCTCCTTCACCACTCGTCGTCTACCTTCACGGCCGCTATTCCCGAGACGAGCCCGCGGAGGAAATCGATCGCCAGCGACGTCTCGGTCAGCGTGCCACGGCGCGGGGGCTCGCGGTGCTCGCCTTTCGGGGCCACCTGGGGGAGTGCACTGCGCCCGAGCTCGCCACGTGGTTCTGCTGGCCGAGCAACGAGCGGAACGCGGATGACGCCGCCGCTTTCGTGGGGGCTTGGTCCCGCGCCCTTGCGGTCGCCGAAGAGCGCGTGGGATCGCACATCCGCTACGTCCTCGGCTTCTCCAATGGCGCTTACTTCGCCGGGCTGCTCGCGGTGCGTGGCCTCTTCGAGGCAAAGGCCTTCGTCGTGGCCCACGGCGGACCCGTCGAGCCCCTGCGACCGCCCGTCGAGCGATCACCCATCTTGCTTCTGTCGGCCGACGACGACATCTCCCAGGACGAGATGATCCGCTTCGGAGAGGATCTCGCGCGCGAGAGCTGGGCGCACGACAGCTACGCGCGCTCCGGTGGCCATGCGCTCACGGATGAAGACATCGACGCCGCGCTCGCGTTCTTTGCGAGGGCCGAGGAGCCTCTACCGCTCGATCCCCCGCTCCCTCTCCACCGCGCGGTGCACCACGTGCACGACGCCGGGGGAAGCACCGGCGCAGCTCCCGTCGAGGAGGCCGCCTCCGGCTCGGACGACACGGACTAGCGTGGCACACTGCCCGCGATGCCGTTCGACGACCCGCCGCGGCGCCCTTTGCGACTCAACGCGGGCGACGTCGCCTTCCTCGCCGTGACCGACGTGACCCGGTTCGGGGCGTTCGTCGACTGGGGGTTGCCGAAGGAGCTTCTCGTCCCGTACGCAGAGCAAACGTGCGACATGCACGTGGGGCAGAGGTACGCGATCGGCCTGACGGTCGACGACGCCGGGCGCCCGGCGGGAACGATGCGGGTCAGCGAGATGCTCCGCTCGACAGGCGAATTCACACTGGACCAGTGGGTCGAGGGCGAAGCGTGGCGAAACGAGCCTGACATCGGGCTCTTCGTCATCGTCGAACGAAGGTTCCTCGGCCTCCTGCCCGCCAGCGAGCCGCACTCCCTCTCTCGCGGCCAGTCCGCTCGATTTCGCGTGTCGCACGTGCTGCCGGACAAGAAAATCGAGCTCTCGCTTCGCGCACTCGCACACGAAGAGCTCCGGAGTGACGCACAGAGGGTCCTCGGCGTGCTCGCGAAGCCCGGCGCCCCCAGGTTTGGCGACCGCTCGAGCGCGGAGGCGATCCGCAGCGCGTTCGGTCTGAGCAAGAAAGCCTTCAAGCGCGCCGTGGGGCGCCTTCTCAGGCAGAAGGACGTGACGATAGACGCCGAAGGGTTCGTGCTCGTCGCTTCTCGCGGAGCCAAGTGAGCAAGGTCAGTCGGGTCGAGCCCCGTGGCGGCGGCAAGACGCCCACCACGTCAACCGTGACGCAAGCTTGCCACTAGGGCTCGGGGAGCTTGCCCGTCGCCGTCTTCGCTTCAAGGCGCATCGTCGACGTCTTCTGGTCGAACCATCTTTCCGGGGTCAGAAGTACGATGCCTGTCGCCCCGCCGGTCAGGTCGTAGCCAAACCGAATCCAGCCGAGGTCGGCGAGCAAGGCCCCCTCGGTTCGCTCGTCGCGTGTTGCGTACTCCATACGAATCGACTTGCCGCCGCCTTGGGCGACGAGTGTTCGCACTTCGATCGAGGGCCCTCCGAACCGCAGCTCCGCGGTGGCGTCCAGGACCGGCATGCGAAAGACGTTCAGGGCCCACTCGGGAACCCCGGCGTTCTGCGACACGAGCACAGTCGCAGGCGTCGCGTCCTTCGCCGTCAGGTGAACCTTCGCGCGGAAGGTCCGGCCACCACGGGTCCGCAGGACGGCGTCCTCTAGACTCACCGTGCCCCACCACGCGCCCCCTGCCTGCGCGGGAGCGTCCCCCGTTTTCGCGTGGGTGATTGCCACCGAGGTTCCGGAGAAATCCGTTGATGCCCCGGCCTCATCCCTTCGTACCTTCACGTGGATGTCGGCGTCCCCGGAGATCGCGGTCGAACCGAGCCTTACGCGAACCCCTCGGGCAAAGATGGAGCTGTCCCCGCTCATCAGGCCCGACCCCAGATCGAGTTCGGCGTGCAGCCCTGCCTTGGCCTCGCCACCGTCGACCTCCAAACCTGCCGGTAGCGCCACGAGCTCGCGAATCCGCGACAGGCGGACGACTGCGCGAGCGAAGTCGAGCGACACGCGTCCCTTCAGCCCAGACGGCGCAACCGTGAGGCGCGGGACTGCGAGCGTAGCCAGCGGGACGACGAGAGCATCGGTGGTCGGTCCCCCGCCCGCGGACCTGGCGGACACGTCTTCGAATGCCACCTCGCTGCCCGAGAGGTCGAGCAAGCGCTGCGTCCATGCCCAGCGTTTCAGCGCCACGTGCGCCACGATTCTTCCCGCGACGTCCGCGCGGCCCAGGCCGACCACCAAGCCATTTGCGACGATCTCCCCTTCACCCTGGAGATGCCGCTCCGGTAGCGACCCATCTATGTGTCCATCCGCCACGACGAGACCGGAGTGGAACGCTCCTTCCGGTGCCGACGGCACGAAGCGCCTCCACTCGTCGAGGTCGCTCGTCTCCGCGCGGTGGACATCGACGGCAAAGACCGCGTCGTCGAAGACGTGGACCACGTCGAGATGGCGGGTCGTGAGGGCAGCTTCGATAGCACCGGCGCGCGCCTGCTCGATGCCCCGCCGCCACACGCGAGTGTCGGAAGCGTGGGCGTGGATTGCGGCCAGCATCTCTCCCGAACCGGGATCTTTCTCGACGTCAAGCTCGGCTCGCGCGGATGCATCCAGTGTGAGATCGCGGGCATCGACCTCCGAATCCGTGGCCTCGACGGAGATTCGGGTCCCCGGCTCGAGCCTTCCGTGATCGAGGACCACACGAGCGTCGAGCGGGCCTTCCCCTCGGGCATAGAGCAAGTCGCTCGCGGGCGTCAGTGCGGTCCATGCGCTCGCCGTCTGGAGGAGACCCGAGAGGCTCATTTGCGTCGACACGTGATCGAAGAAGTTCAAGTCCTCCGCGGTTCGGACATCGAAGGGATGAATAGTCGCCTCGAACGAGCCGTGAAGACCGGTGACCATGCGCCGGACCCCATGGGAGACATCGACCGCCGCCACCTCGACTGTCGCCGGTCCAACGTCCAGCCAGCGCATCGGGCGGAACACCCAGCGCCCACGTACGCGCATGTCGCCGTCTCCTCGAATCGTATGGATCCAGATTTCCCGCACGTGCTCGACCGCCACGTCGTCGAGCGCCACGCTCCAAAGGTTGTAGTTCGCGTCGGTCAGCGGAGGGGGCGGCGGCCCGGGTGGCTCTAGAGGCACGTCCTCGAAGCCCGAAATCGCCGGCAGCGCCGCGACGATGTCAGGCGTCGCATCGGCGGCGGATATCCGCAGTCGAGCCCTCAGTCCGAGACCGCTCGCGTCGACACGCATCACGTGGAAACGGCGATGCAAGAGGTCACGGAGGGCGACGTGGAAATCGACGTGATCGATCGTCAGGATCCACTCTTCAGTCCGCTCGCGACCTCGGATCACGAGGCCCGTCACGTGCACGTAGCCCGGGACGATCGAATACGCACTCTCGTAGCCGACCCAGAGCGTCGACGGGTCTCGGCTGAGGGCATCGCGAAGAAACCGGGTACGCAGGAGGACGTTGACCGATACGAAGCAAAGGAGCGCCACGCTCGCGGCGAGCGCCAGTGCCACTATGCCGACCCGCCGCCATCGAATGCGCCGGTCCAGGCGCTGCCCGCGCGCCGACCCGACCATGAGCGGCAGCGTGTTTGTCGCAGCCAAGGGGGCTGACAGCGTGCATAGGGCATGCCGCTGGTACACGGCGATTGCCTCGCACGACGATTCAATCAGGCGATGGCGCCGGCAAATTGCCGGCACCTAGCGAGCTCATGGCAGACGCGTGCGCACGACGATCACGGAGCACCCGGCATGGTTGACGACCTTCGCGGCGGTCGTGCCCAGCAATCGGTCGATGCCCGAATACCCGTGCGACCCGATCGCGATCAGGTCGACCTCGTCGCGCCGGGCCGCGTCGCAGATGGCCTGCCACGGCACGCCCACCACGACCTCGCAGCCGCCCCGTAGCTCCGCCGGAAGGCCCGCTTCGATCTCCTCGAGATACGCGGCCGCGCGGCGCCTGAGCACCTCGAGCAACGGCTCGTCCGTGGCCTTCCAGAAATCCTGCGGCACCTCGGGTGGCAGCCCCACCGATCGGAGGAGCACGAGCTTTGCGCCCTGTACGCGGCCAATCGTCGTCGCGGTCTCGAGAACGGCCGGAGCATGCGGAGATCCGTCGAGGCCGACGAGGATGCGCTTCATGTCCGGTTCTCTACCTAGCCGCACCGATGCTCGCCGTCGCAAGCGCAGTCGAGGCACCCGCGACGGGACGAAACACCGCAGTAGCCGCGGACTTGGTCGCGAAGGCTCCTTCGGGCACGATGCAGGCGCACCTCTAGGGTGCCCCGCGAGACTCCGAGAGCCGCCGCGGCGGAGGAAGGGGCCTGGCCGTCGAGGTCCACGCGCCGGACGACTTCCGCGTAGTTGGGTCGCAACCCGTCGAGGAGCCGCACGCCGCACCTGCAGGGTCTTGGCGCGTGGACCATCGCGTCGTCGACCACGTCGTCGAGAGATGCGTCGGCGCTACGGATTGGATCGCTCGACGACCTACGGTGATGGTCGGTAATGGCGTTGCGCAGAATGCGGTAGAACCAGGCCCGCGCGCGGGACGGCCCTGCGAGGGATGCGGCACGCTCGGCGGCGCGTGCGAGGGCCCGTTGCACGATATCTTCGGCATCGGCCTCGCTTGCGACGCGCCGTCGAGCGACCCGCACGAAACGAGCTCGCTCCCCGCTGAGGGCCGCGATGAGAGCGTGCGCGTCCACGCTTCTAACGTGCGGCCTTGCGGCCCTTGCCGCAACCGCACGATGGCCCGCACTGGCAGGGCGGCGGGCAGGCGCACCCAGGGCCACAAGGGCAGCTCTGCGACGCGGGGGGCTGGGGGTTATTCGCTTTCGGCTTGGTCATCGTCGTTGCTCCTGTTTTCGGGACGGCGCCTGTCGCCGCCCTGGGTGAAGACGGCCCCCTGCCCCAATACTTACACCTTGCGCTCCCTTTTGCCCGATCCACAAGGATCGGCAAGGTCGGCAGGGCTCAGAGCACCACCGTCCTCCGCCCTTGGACGATGATCCGCCGCTCCAGGTGCGCCCTGACCGCGCGAGCGAGGACGACTCGCTCCACGTCGCGGCCCAGCCTCGCAAGGTCGACCGGCCCCATCCGGTGATCGACGCGCACCACGTCCTGTTCGATGATCGGGCCTTGGTCGAGGTCCTTCGTCGCGTAGTGGGCCGTTGCGCCGACCAGCTTGACCCCTCTCGCATACGCCTGGTGATACGGCTTCGCTCCCTGGAATGCCGGCAAAAAGCCATGATGAATATTGATGACCGGTGGCGCCAGGCCCAAGAAGTCCTCGCTCATGACCTGCATGTAACGGGCGAGCACGACGACGTCGACGTGATGCCGGGCCAGGAGATCGAGAATCTTACGTTCCTGGTCTCGCCGTGTCGCGTCGGCCACGGGCAGCGCGTGGTACGGGATTCCAAACCGTTCCGCGACGTGCCCGAGGGTCTCGTGGTTGCTGATGACGAGCGGAATGTCACAAGGCAACTCCCCCTGACGCTGCCTGAGGACCAGATCGTAAAGGCACGTGTCCTCCCGGGTGACGAGGATCGCCGCCCGGGCGAGCACATCCGCGTATCCGACCGACCAAATCGCGTGAAGCCGGGAGGCCATCGCGTCGAAGTCGTCTTCGAGGCCGCGGCGAGAGCCCACGGGGTCCGTTCGCGCACCAAACTCGGCGAGATCAACCGACATTCTCAGGAAAAACATCGGGCCGCTCTCGGCATGCGGATCGGAGCAGCTTGCCGCTTCGACGATGTTGATCTTCCGGTCGTAGAAGAACGTGGCCACGCGGGCCACGAGGCCTGGCTGATCGCGCGTCGCGAGGAGAAACGTGGCGAGCGGCGGGCGCTCGACGGCACTCGATCGGTTCGAAGTCAACCTTGACACTCTCCCGTTGCAGTCTATATCAAGCTCCTTGATACAACACCCGCTGGGCGGGTGCCAGCGGGGTGAGTGAGGAGGCATCGGCATGCGCGCAGCGGTCGCAGTCCGCGTTGACAAAGACGACCCGCTTTCGGTTCTCGAGCTGAGAGACGGATGGCCGGCCCCCGAGGTCGGTCCCCATCAGAAGCGCGTCCGCCTCGCCGCCACCACCGTAAACATGCACGACCTGTGGACTCTCAGGGGCGTGGGCGTCCGAGCCGACTCGTTCCCGAAGATCCTCGGCTGCGATATCGTCGGATGGGACGACAACGGGAACGAGGTCATGGTGACCGGAGCGTTTGGCGACCCGGACGCCGGAGGCGGTGACGAGACGTTCGATCCCGAGCGGTCGCTGATCTCGGAAGACCTGCCGGGGTCGTTCGGCGAGTACACCGTCGTCCCGGCCCGCAACGTAATCCCCAAGCCGGCATGGCTGACCTTTCACCAGGCGGCCTGCCTCAACGTCGCCTGGTCGAGCACGTACCGTTTGCTCTTCACGCGAGGACGAGCCAAGCCCGGCGAGCGGGTCTTGATCCAGGGAGCGGGCGGAGGGGTCGCCACCGCAGCGATCGCGATGGCACGTGCGGCCGGGTTGCAGGTCATCGTCACGAGTCGCTCGCCATCGAAGTGCCAGCGCGCGCTCAAGCTCGGCGCCCACGAAGCCATCCCCACGGGCGAGCCCCTCCGCGAGCCCGTCGACATCGTCGTGGACACGGTGGGCGCGGCGACGTGGAAGCACAGTTTGCGCTCCGTTCGTCCGGGAGGGAGGGTCGTCACGGCGGGCGCCACGACGGGCTCCGACATCGCACTCGACCTCCCGCGCATCTTCTACAGGCAGGTGTCCATCATCGGATCGACATCGGGTTCGCGCTCGGACACTTTGCGGATGCTCAGGTTCATGGAATCGGCCAACCTCCGGCCGGTCATCGATTCCGTCCATCCGCTCGAACGGATCCGCGAGGCCTTCGTCCGGATGCAGGCGCCGGATCTGTTCGGCAACGTCGTTGTCGACATCGCTGCCGCCTGATCGACGAGAGGACGCGACCCGTGCTTACCCTCGCCGATCCCCTGGAGCACGCCCGGCGAATCCACGGAGACCATGTCGCCGTGATCGATGGCGACACCCGCCTCGACTACTCCGAGCTCTACGACCGCTGCCGCCGTCTTTCGACAGGGCTCGAGGGCCTGGGAGTGCGGCAGGGCGATCGAGTCGCCTTTCTGTCCGCAAACAGCCACCGCTACTTCGAGGCCTTCTGCGCCATTCCGGCGCGAGGAATGGTCATCGTTCCGCTCAACACCCGGCTCGCCGAACCGGAGCTGAAGGCCGTCCTCGCCGACGCCGGGGTGCGTGTCCTCATCACCGACCGCGATCCAGGCTCGCTTCGCTCGTGCGTCGAGCGCGTGGTGTCGATTCCCGACGAATACGAAGAGCTTCTGTCCGTCGGAGGGACGAAAGGCCCCCCGGTGAACGAGGCCTCGACCGCCGCACTCTTCTACACCGGGGGGACGACGGGCAAACCAAAAGGGGTAATGCTCACGCATCGCAACCTCGTCTCCAACGCGTTTCACAAGACGATCGCGTGCTCCCTCCGGGGCGATGACGTATTCCTCGCGGCGCCGGCGATGTTCCACGTCGCCGGCGTGGCGCCACTGGTCGGCCTCGTCTGGCTCGGCGCGACCACCGTCACGATTCCCGCCTTCGATCCTCACCGGTGCCTCGACCTCATCGAGCAGCATCGGGTCACCGTCTTCATGCCGGTTCCCACGATGCTGGCGGCCCTCATCACCGCACAGCGATCGGCTCCTCGGAACGTCTCGTCGCTCCGGATGCTCGGTCATGCCGGTTCCCCCATCGCCAACGCACTCATCGAATCGGCGCACACCACGTTCCCGGCGGCGGAGATTGCCCAGTTCTACGGAGCGACCGAGACGTCGTCGATCGTCACGTGCTTCCGCCACGAGGAGGCTGCCATCGGCACTCCCCTGCTCGGCTCGTGCGGGCCAGCGGTCCCCGGCGTTGCCGTCAAGATCACGAGCGAAGACGGGCGCGAAGCCGAAGAGGGAGAGGTCGGCGAGATCGTCGTGCGAGGGCCCAACGTAACGGCTGGCTACTGGGGAGACCCTGAGGCGACCGCCGCGGTGCTGGCGGACGGCTGGTATCGCACCGGCGACCTCGGTGTCCTGCGCGCGAACGGCCACCTCTTCGTCGTGGACCGGGTGAAGGACATGATCGTGTCGGGGGCGGAGAACGTGTACTCGATCGAAGTGGAAGACGTTCTCTACCGGCATCCTGCCGTGGTCGAGGCCGCCGTCTTCGGGATCCCCGACGATACCTGGGGTGAAGCCGTGCATGCCATCGTAGTTGCCGCGGAGCCCGCCGGCGGACGCGAGCGGCTGGCGACAGCGCTGCGGGAGCACTGTCGGCGCCTGATCGCCGGTTACAAGGTGCCGAAGAAGATCGAGATTCGCAGCGAGCCCCTACCGAAGTCGGGCCCCGGCAAGATCCTGAAGAGGGCCCTGCGCGATCCGTTTTGGCGCAGCGCGGACAGGAGCGTGCCGTGACGTCACGAATCCTCGTTGCCGGCGTCGAAGTCGAGGCGGGCCACTGGATCGGCGGCGAACCGTCGACCCTGGGGCCTAATACCTTCGAAGTGTTCTCGCCAATCGACGCCGCGGTGTTGGGGCACGTGTCGGCCGGCCGTGCCCCCGACGTCGATCGAGCCGTGGTCACCGCCCGCAGGGCCTTCCCCGCGTGGGCGTCACTGGGGCCGGACGGTCGCGGCAAGATCCTGGATCGGTTCGCCCAGGGCATCATCGACAGGAAGGAAGACCTCTCGGCGGTCGAAACGGCCGACAACGGATCGCTGCTCATCGGCAACCTCAAGCGCGTCGTCGATCGGGCTGCGCACAACATCGCTTTCTTCTCGGAGTTTGCGCGCAAACTCGAGCACGCGCCGATCCACGGCCACGTGGCGGACAACCGGGTGCGATACGAACCCGCCGGGGTGACGGCCCTCATCACACCGTGGAACGCGCCGCTCATGCTCTCGACCTGGAAACTCGGCCCCGCCCTGGCAGCCGGGAACACGGTGGTGCTCAAGCCGCCGGAGTGGGCGCCGCTCTCGTGCTCGCTGCTCGCGGAGATCGCGGCGACGGCAGGCCTTCCCCCCGGGGTGTTCAACGTCGTGCAAGGGACGGGGGCCGAGGCCGGTCAGGCGCTCATCGAGCACCCGGGCATCGATCGCATCAGCTTCACCGGTTCGACCGCAACGGGCCGTGCCGTCGCCGGCGTCGCTGCATCGAAGGTGACGCCCGTCAGTCTGGAGCTGGGCGGCAAGTCGCCCTTCATCGTTTTCGACGACGCGGATCTCGACGAAGCCGCCGCCACGGTCGTGGCTCAGTTCATCAACGCGGGCCAGGTGTGCCTCGCCGGCACCCGGGTGCTGGTCGCGTCCTCGGTCGAGGCCCAGCTCCGAGCACGAGTGCTGAAGGCCGCCGAGGAGCTCGTCGTCGGCGACCCGCGGCAGCGCGGCGTTCGGGTGGGTCCACTGATCCACCCTCGGCAGTTCGAGCGCGTCGCCGGCTTCGTGCGTCGAGCGCTCGACAGCGGGGCGAGCACGCTTCTCGGCGGCGCGCCTGACCGGCGGGGCGGTCTCTACTTCCAGCCGACCATTCTGACCGACGTCCGGCAGGACGCCGAGGTCATCCAGAACGAGGTATTCGGACCGGTACTCACCTGGCAGACGTTCGACTCGGAAGACGAGGCGATCGAGATGGCCAACGGGACGGACTACGGCCTCGCCGCCGTCGTCTACACTCGCGACGGCGAGCGGGCCGAGAGGGTCGCCGCGCGGATCGTTGCGGGCACGGTTTGGGTCAATTGCTTCTTCGTACGCGACCTCGACGCCCCGTTCGGAGGCGCGCGACGGTCCGGTGTTGGCCGCGAAGGTGGGGCCTGGAGCTTCGATTTCTTCTGCGACGTGAAGAACGTGGCCACCAGGCGCGACTCGTTCGGACGGGGGTCCGGCCATGGGTGAGATCGTCGCCGTCGCAGTCGTCGCGCATCAGCCGATGGTGATGGTGCCCGAAGAGGTCCGCGTGGAGCTCGGAGGGACCGGGGCCGACACGACGTTGATCGAGCCCGGATACCGGCTCCTCCGTGAAGCGTTTGCCGAGCTCGAGGTCGACACGTTCGTCATCTGCGACACCCACTGGTTTACCACCACCGAACACGTGATAGCGGGCGCCGCCCGCTTCACGGGCCTCTACACCAGCGACGAGATGCCCAGGAACATCTGCGACCTGGCCTACGACTATCCCGGCTCGCCCGAGCTCGCGAAGGCATGGCATCAGGTCGGAAAGGAGCGGTCGCTTCACACGGTCAACGTCACCACTGCGTCGCTGCCCCAGCACTACGCCACCCTCAACCTCGTGCATCACCTCCGCCGCGACGAGAAGGTCGTCTCCTGCGGCGTCGTGCAGACCGCGTCGATGGACTATTACCTCGCGATAGGAGACGCGCTTGCCGAAGCGGTACGGCGCGTTCAGGGCCGGATTGCCGTGCTCGGGAGCGGCGGCATGAGCCACGAGTTCTGGCCCCTCGAGGTCATCCGCCACCATTTTGGTTATGACCCGGGCCACGTGATCTCGTCCGACGCGCGAACGATGGATATCCAGATCCTGAGTTTGTGGGAGAGGGGCGATCACGCCGCCGTCCTCGACCTCTATCCCGAGTATCAGCGCAAGTACCATCCCGAGGGGCGCTTCGCTCACTACCTCACGGGCCTCGGCGCGTTGGGGGGAGCGTCGTGTCGAGCTCGAGGGAACCGTCTTTCGGATTACGAGAACGCCGTGGGCACCGGACAGGTGCACGTCCTCTTCAGACCCGACGCAAGGGAGAACCGGGCATGACTCTTCGTGGTTGGACGCTTCCCCAGACGGCCACCGGACAATCGTCGATTGTCGCGCCGCCGCCCTGGCACTACTCGGGCGACATCATCGCTGTCGATTTCACAGCCCCCCCCGACGCCATCGCGGCCTTGCTCCCCGGTGGAATGGAGCCGACACCCGAGGCGACGGCCAGCGTCGTCTTCGCCGACTGGTGCTCCGCCAGCGACAACGACGCGCGAGTCCTCGCCGATCCGGCGGTCGGGCAGTACCACGAGGCCTACGTCGTCCTCCACGCCGTGCGTGGCGACAAGAGGGTCGGACGGGTGCCCTTCATCTGGGTGGACAGCGAGCTTTCTCTCCTGCGTGGGCAGATCCAGGGGTTCCCCAAGAAGCTGGGGCAGATCGCGATGACGCGACCGACGGAGATCGGCCGGGGCGGAGTCCGCAAACAGCCGGGATCGACCTTCGCGGCCCATGCCACGAGCCACGGCCGGCGGGTCCTCACGGCCGCCGTGACGATCGACGGCACGAGTCAGCGATTGCCCCGCGCGGCGACGCTCCCCCTCGTGCATACGCGACTGTTCCCGGCCATCGACCGGCCCGAGCCCTCGGTGCACGAACTCCAGCTTGGTGCCATTGCCAACTTCGAATGCGGAACGATCCACACCGGCCCGGCCACCCTGGCGCTCGGAACCACCGAATACGAGGAGATCGAGGCCCTCGGCCCCGTCTCGGTTGGCTCTGGCTACGTCTTCTCGATGGCCTTCTCGGTCACCGGCGGGAAGGTCGAACCGGCATGAACGTGCTCGACGGGCCGAAGCGGGACCTCCGCCGCGTCGTTCACGGCGGACGCCTTCGGGGTTGTCGGGTCGACGGCGATCGCCTGGTTCTGGACGACGGGCGATCGATCGCAGAGGCGGACGCCGTCTACGCCTCGCCGGTCGATCCCGCGACCATCGTCTGCGTGCACCTCAACTATCGGTCTCGTGCCGTCGAGTTCGGGGTCGATCTCATCGGCGGCCACCCGACTTACTTCATGAAGCCGGTCACGTCGATCAACGCGCATCGAGGCCAACTGGTGCGCGCGGCCGACTGTAGCCTCATGAACTACGAAGGAGAGATCGCCGCCGTCGTAGGTCGGGCGATGCGTGGCGTGCGACCCGAAGACGTCTGGGACCATCTGGCTGGCTTCGCTTGCTCCAACGACGTCGGCGCGCACGACTTTCGCGACACGGACGCCGGCTCGATGCTCCGGGTCAAGGGGCAAGATGGCTTCTGTCCGATAGGTCCGGGGATCGTGAGCGGCGTCGACATCCGCAGGTCGAGACTGCGGACGTACGTGAACGGCCAGAAGGTGCAAGAGGGATCCGTGTCCGAGATGGTCTGGGGGATCGACGAGCTATTCGCGGATATCACGCGTCACATCACCCTTCGTCCGGGCGACGTCGTCCTCACCGGCACCCCATGGCATTCCCGCCCCGTTTTTCCCGGCGATTCCGTGGAGGTCGAGGTCGACGGCGTCGGCCGCCTCCTCAATACGGTCGTCGAGGCGCCCGCGCCCGACAACCGTCGCGGCTTTCCGGCCACGGTCACCAAGACCAGCCTGAGCGTCGCGCTCGGCTCCGACTACCACGTCTTGAAGCAGCACCAGCAAGTGCCCAGCGCCGACCAGTATCGCGCCGCGCGCGGCGACCTGATCGCTCGGAACATGGCCTCCGGGCCGCCACCAAGGAGTCCTCGATGAACGTCAGTTCGCGTCCCGTCCCCCGAGCCGAGCAGGTGGGCAGCCTAAAAAGGTCCCCTCGCCTCATCGCAGCCAACGAGGCCGTGTACAAGCCTGGCCACGTGGCCATCGAAGAGGCCGAACGAGCGCACGGCCTCGACGAGCTCTACGCGATCGCCGAGGAGGAGAGTCGTCGCGTCGTGCAACGTCAGATCGACATCGGGCTCGACGTCGTGAGCGACGGCGAGTTTCGCCGATACATGTTTCTCAATTCGCTCTTCGACGGCATCACCGGCTTCTCGAGCGAAGTGTCCAAAGCCCAGTTCAAGGCGGCCGACGGCTCGGTGATCGAATGGAACATGCAGTACGTGGTCGATCGGCTGAAGCAAATCGATAGCCCGGCAGCCCGCGAGGCGACGTTCATGTCCGGCATCACGGACCGCCTCTACAAGGTCACCTTCCCGGCCGGGTCGTTTCTCGCTCTCCCGTACAACTTCAAGCCCGACATCAACGGGCACGCGTACGGGTCACACCGTGAGCTGGTCGAGCATGTCGTCGAGATCGAGAAGCGGATGATCGCCGACGTCGTCGCGGCCGGATGCCGGTACGTGCAGCTCGATTTCCCGGTCTACCCGTTTCTCTGCGACCCGGACTGGCGCGCGCGCATGGACCGACACGGGTACGACTGGCGCGCGACGCTGGACCTCGCCGTATGGGCCGACCGCGAGGTCGTCGCCGGTCTACCGGAGCACGTGCGAACGGGCATTCACGTGTGCCGCGGGAACAATCAGTCGCGTTACGTGGCCGAGGGGTCGCTCGACCCCGTCGCCGAGGCCCTGTTCTCCTTGCCCTACGACTCGTTTCTCATCGAGTGGGAAGACAAGGCGCGCATGGGGGATTACTCGGCCCTGCGTCACCTGCCCACCGGCAACTCCGTCGTCGTATTGGGCATCGTGAGCTCCAAGCAGGCGACCGTCGAGCACCAGGACGATCTGCTCCGCGAGCTCGATCGGGCGGCGACCCACGTCGACGCGAAGCGCCTCGCCATCTCACCGCAGTGCGGATTCGCCTCAACGCTGAAGGGCAACTTGGTGACCGAGGACGATCAGTGGCGCAAGCTGCAGCTGGTCGCCGATACGGCCCGACGCTTCTGGGACTAGTCTGCCGTCCATGAAGGCTCCATCCAGCGCGACCCGGGCTCGAGAGCTTCCGCGCGCCAGCTACCTCATCAAGGAGCTCGAGCGCGCCCTGCGTGCCCGGATCGACGAGATCGTGCAACCGCTTCGCCTGACCGCGGTCCAGTACACGGCGCTGAGCGTCCTGTCGCGGCACCCGGGGATGTCGTCTGCGCAGCTCGCGCGCCGCTCCTTCGTCAGCCCCCAGGCCTCCAACGAGATGGTGAGCGTGCTCGAACGTCGAGGGCTCATCCTGCGCCGCGTCGACCCCGAGGGAGGTCGCGCCCTCGGGATCTTTCTGACCGCCTTGGGGGGGCGCACTCTCTCCAAGTGCGACGATCGCGTGGACCTCCTCGAGACACAGATGTTCGGCGCCATGACCCTTCGCGACGAGGCACACTTCCGGGCGATGCTGCGGACGTGCCGCGACGCCGTACGGCAGTCTGGAGCCGAAGGGGCCAAGGACTAGAGAGAGAGCGCGGGCGTCGTCGCCGCGAACGCCATCTCGTACTGCCCGATCCAGAACATGCATTCGGCAGAACGGAAGTTCTGCACGATGCTGGGCTGGAGGGTGAACTGCATGCGCTGATTGCTCGTGCCCGAAAACGTGGGCCACTTCAGATCGCTGGCGCCGTTCGGGTCACCGCTCGTCGCGAAGCGGGTCCAGTACCGCTCCATCAGCTTGCTCAGGCTTGCCTGCGCTGCGTCGGTCGCAAACTGCGGCGACGTGCCGAAGACGAACGGCAGCTCCGAGCCGTGCGACGCACCGAGATACAGCTCGCCCGCACTATCGCCCACGAGGCCCGGGATCTCGACGGGGATGTCGAAGTTGTACATGTAGACGGGGCCGCCCTGGCTCGCGGCCAGCAAGGCCGAATCGTACGTCGAGCAAACGAGAATGGAGTCGCCCACGATCCGGGTGAGCGCAGCCTGGTACGGGTTGGGCAAGCCACCGTCGAATTCGGACACGGGATAGAGCTCGGCCAGGGCCGCACCGGCGTCGCCGTATTGTTCTGCGATAGCGGCCGTCAGGCCGGCCTGATCCGTCACCGGGGTCGCTCCGATCTCGAAGAGCGTGCCCTCGTCGTTGTTGCTGCCCAGAAGGTACGGCGTCTTGGCTATTTTGCCGCTCTCGTATAGCGTCCGCGGCTGATCGGCGAGAAAGTCGTCGTCGACGACGGGACTGAACGGCCCCCCCAACCCGGCGTCCGATGGTCCGGCTGCGAGGAGCGCCGGGACGGTCAGGTTGCGGAGGCAGGCGAGGGGGTCGGGCCCGGCGTCGCCGGAACCGCCGTCCCCAGGTCCGGCTCCAGGGCATCCGAGCTGTGCGGCGAAGGTGAGAAGCAGAGGCTGATTGTCCGCGAGGGCCGGCTGGCGGGTCGTACAGCCGCCGCTTTCGCTGACGGCGCGCTCGAAGAGCGACGGCGTCTGAGGGGACGCGACGTGCAAGCACACGTCGAGCGACCCGGCCGACTCGCCGAAGATGGTCACGTTGCTCGGGTCTCCGCCGAACTGGGCGATGTTGGTCATCACCCACTGCATCGCGAAGCGCTGGTCCCACAGGCCCTGGTTGCCCGCCTTCGACCCCTCGGTCACGAGCTCCGGGTGGGCGAAGAACCCAAAGACGCCGAGACGGTAGTTCAGCGAGACGACGACCACGCCGTTCCCGGCGAGCGGGGCCCCGCTGTAGAAGTAACCGCCGTCCGCGAATGGCACCGGGTCGGACGCCGAGCCGCCGACGTTGCCGCCACCGTGGATCCACACCATGACGGGAAGCTTCGAGGCCGAGGGGTTCGGCGTCCACACGTTGAGGTACAGGCAGTCCTCTTCGGTGCTAGCTGCAGTCTGAAGTGTCGAGTTCGCGTTCTGGGCGCAGCGATTTCCGAACTTCGCCGCATCGCGAACGCCGGTCCACGTCGCGGGTGGTTGCGGTGGCTGCCATCGGAGGGGCCCGACAGGCGGTTTGGCATACGGGATTCCCAGGAACGCGTAGACCGTGCCGTCGGTATGCCCCTGAAGCTGCCCGTCGCCGATGGTGACGATGGGGGAGCCGCCGTCGGTCGACCCGGCGTCCGAGATCGGGCCGTCGGTGGACGATGATGCGTCGCCGGACCCTCCTGGCTGCGCGCTGTTGGAACTGCACGCCGTGGCGGCCGCACCCGATAGCGCGACCAACGTGAACAAAGCCCAAATCCGGTACCCGGTTCGCATCGCTGTCCCTCACCGTCGTTGTCGTCAAAGGTTGGCGCTCGCGTGGCGCGAGTTGCGCCGGAGCTTGCACGCCTTCTCGGTGGCGCGCCATCCCGTGACCCAACGTGCACAAAACTTGGCCCGGTGGGGCCTTGAGTCGCAGCGGGCCGAGTGCTAACGGCCGTGGTTGCTTCGCGCAACCAGTGTCGTCCCCGCCTGGCGAGGAGGGTCCCATGGCCTTGTCAGGCCCGATCGAATCGGACAACCCACTTCCTCGCGCCGGGACGGTCGCGATGGTGGCCTCGACGGATCTCGTCGTCCGGCAGGTTCCTGACGAAGCGCTGGTCGACGTCGAGTGTCCGCTCTGCGAAGTTCGTGACTCGCGCTTTCTGATGCACGGCTGCGACCGGCTGTTCGGTCGGCCGGGTTGGTATCGCCTCGTGGAGTGCGCGTCGTGCGGGATGAAATACGTCAACCCGCGCCCCACCGAAGAGGCCCTCGTTCGTCATTACCCTGACGACTATCTCCCGGTGAAATTGCCCGACGCGACGCCCACGATGGCGCAACGTCTCGCCGCAAAGCTCATCGACCTCCGATGGCTCGGCTACATGCGCGAAATCGAGCGCGCCATCGGCCGCATTTCGCCCGACGCGAACGTCGTGGACGTAGGCAGCGGCCTCAACGAATGGCTCGTGCGCCTCGAGCGCCTCCGAGGCTGCCGGGGCCTCGCAATCGACGTCAACCCGGGGGTGGCCGAGTACATACGTGGCCGTCTGCGCATGCCCGTCAGCGAGGGGACCCTCCTGCAGGCACGCGTGGAGTCGGGAACCGTCAATCTCGTGACGATGAACGAGTACCTGGAGCACGAACCGGAGCCACGGTCCGTGTTGCTCGAGGCCCGGCGCATCTCCCGAGCGGGCGCGCACCTCGTCGTCGAGGTGCCTTACATGGGCGGCCTTCCCTCTCGCGTGTTCGGTTCATGCTGGTCGCAGCTCGACGTCCCGCGCCATCTGGCGTTTTACACGCCCGAGACCCTCGCGAAGATGCTCGAACGGTGCGGCTATCGGCTCATTCACATGAAGCCATTCGGCGCGCCCTTTTCGCTCGGCATCAGCGTCCTCCAGAGCCTCGGGTTCAAGCGGCTCGGGCGACTGAGAGCGATCGACGCGCTCCTGATTGCCCTCGCCGGAGCGCCGTTCTTGCCGTTTTTCCCGTGGCTCCGCGAGTTCGTTCTCGTGGTGGCGCGGGCCGAGTAATCCGTTACCCGGCCTTCGACAGGGCGCGCGGTCTCTGCGTACGCCTGTACGCCGCGGGCGTCGTCCCGGTCCACCGGTGGAACGCTCGAACGAACGTCGACGCGGTCGCATAGTCGAGACGATCCGCGACCTCTGCGATCGACAGGCGGAACGACCGCAAGAGGACCATCGCCTTCTCGCAGCGCTCGCGCTCCGCGAGGGTCGAAAAGGAGACGCCGCTCGCCGCGAGCCGGCGCTTCAGCGTTCGCTCCGAGACGCGAATGCGCGCCGCCACCTCGTCGAGCAATCGGAAGCCGCCCTCGTCTCTGGCAAGCAACCGGCGCACGCGATCGATGAGGCCTGCGTCGAAGCCGAGGTCGTCGAGCGCCTTCTCGCACAGCGCTTGCGCGACTCGAAGACCGGTGGGGTCCGCGGTCATGATCGGAGACTCGAGAGTGGCTGCGTCGAGGATGAGGCGATTGGCTGGCTGGCCGAATCGCCACCGCGGCACGAGGTGCGCGAACCTCGATTGATAAGGGGGCTCGGGGATCGCAAGGTCGGCGGAGCCGTCCTGCGGCCGTCCGGTGAGGCCGCCGAACATCGTTTGCATCCCGAGCATCATGCTGATGATCACGATGTCGCGGGCACTTCCCAGATCGACGTTTTGCTCCAGGCGGAGCGTCGCGCGGTCTCCCTCGACGCGCAGGTCGAGCGACAGGGCCGTCGAAAACACCGGGGCGAACCTCACCGCGATCTCCAGGGCTTCGCGCACCGACGACGCGCTCAGCGCGGCGAACCCCAGTGTGCCGTAGGCCGAGGCGCGCTTCTGGAGCCCGTCGTAGTAGCCCAGTCCGGGCTCACCGGTAAGGAGTCGCGCGCGCTCCAAGAGGGTGCACATCTTCGAAACGGGAAAGCGCCCGAACGGATCTTCGAGAGCCCGCCTGCTGAGGCCAGCCTCCGACAAGAGCTCGTCACCCGGAATCTGCCAGCGTCCGACGAGCTCGACGAGCTGCGACACGAGATACAGAGGCACAGTGTGAAGCGACTTCTCCCCGCTACTCTCGTCTCGAATCGCGCGCATGGTCATGAGGGGTCGCAAGGCCTCCCTTCGATATTCTTCTTGCCATGCGACCCGCCGCGACGCCATCGCCTCGAGTCATACAGTGGACGCCAAAGTGGCCGCGAAGCGCTCCTGAACGCATCCTTTTGCGTTCATGCTGCAAACGAACGCTCTTACTCGACAGCGCCCGCAACCCAAGCCATCGGCTCACGCATGATGTCTGCCATGTCGGCGGGGTAGCCGTGGCCGAAGTGGCCCAGGCTTACGAAGCGGGCTGCGACGCCGACGCGATTGAGGGCGCGCGCGTCCGCCTGGAGGGGGGCGCTCGTCATGTCCATGTCCCCTGCCGCGAGCACCACGCGCTTCACGCCCGCCCGCTCGAGCAGCGCGCCGTCCGGGTGCACCTGTGACGCGATGACCACGAGGCCCGCATAGCGGCCGTGCCCCTCTTCCTCGCTTTGCGCGATCCGGACCGCCGCCGTTCCACCGAGCGAGAACCCGACGATGACGCGGTTCGAGGACGAATCGACCCGATCGGGATGCTCGCGAGCGAGCGCGTCCAGGCTGGCGTCCACGACTCTCCCGTCGTCGTCGGGCCGCACCCTCCAGCGTGACCCGTCGCCGTACGCGTCCTCTCCGCGGGGACACACCAGCCACCCGCGGTCGGTGGCGACGTTCACGAAGGGAGCGCAAGCGCTCTCGGGATAGCCGCCAAGGCCGTGAAGCATGACGGTGACGGGCGTACGAGATGAGTGGTTATTTCGAGGGGGATAGACGAACGCGTGGACTTTGCCCGCTTCGATCCAGCCGGAGCTCTCGGGCGGCGGGCCCGGGTCCGCTGCCGCGGATCGCGCCATCGGCGCCAGAATCATCGCTCCTATGCCCATCGCCGTGCACACGATCGCCATCGTGCGCGCTCGTCGCGCGCGCTCTTCGGAACCCATGGCTCCGTCTCCATTCCGAACCCCGCGGCCGGACCATTCGGCCGTCGTCCAGGTTCTGTCCTCTCCATCGGCGGAGAGACCGCGAATGTGACCGTCAGAAGCTGCTTGATCCCGGGGCCGTCTTCCGGAGCGGCTTCGCCGTGGACGTCGGAGCGACCTTGTGCGGGCCTGCGTCATACTGGGCCGAAGGCACCGGCACCGGCGTGGACGCGGCGGGAACCTCGGGTCCAGGCGTCGGCGCGCGCAACTCGGGCACTTCAGGCGCGCTCGGCACGATCATCGGCGACGGGCGCGGCGCGATCTCGTCTTTCCTCTTGCGCAACGTGAAGACCAGCGCGATCGCGATGGCCAGAATGGCAGCCAGCGCTGCGACCTGGGCCGCCCACCTCACGCGGTAGTGTCTTCGCAGTCGGGAGACGCGCTGTCGTACGCGAGGCGCGGGTACGTCTGCGTCCGTCGCGATCGACTCGAGCTTCTCACCCGCGCCCTCACGGAGCATCCATTCGAGCGTCTGCGCGTGCTCCTCCCCCTCGGGAAGCTCTCTCCGAGCCCATCGCAGCAGGTCTCTTGCGCTCTGGGGTGCGCTGTCCGCGGCGGCAACCGCTTCGGCGACGGCAGGGTCTTCCAGGGTCTCGCGTCGCGACCGGCGGAACCAGTCGACGACCTTGTGACGGGCGATCCCGTGCACCCAGGCCGCGAGCTCGTCGTCACCCTCGGGGGGCCGATCGGCCGCGAGGGCTTCGGTGAGCGCGGACTGAACGATGTCGTCCACTTCGCTCGCCGGGACGCGCGCGCGCACGAAGGCCGACACGGACGCTATCAGCGAGGGGTCGCTCAGGCGGGCGGCTCGAGGGTCGGACGACGACAAGGACATGCCCGTATGGCTCTCCCCTCTATCGGGCGAAGCGAAAAGAGTGTGACGATGGGTCGAAAAGAAAGTGACTATTGACGGTGGAGGTAGCGATGGGCAGCGGCCTTTGCTATCCTTGTACGGATAATGTGGAAAATCGTCGCACCTCTCGTCGTAGCGGCACTCTTCCAGACGACCCCCTCGAGCGCTCAGCCGGCCGATCGAGGGCTCTCGGGCCCGTCGCCCGCTGCGCCGGCGGCCGTGAGGGCCATGAGCCTCGTTCACGTCGACGCCCCACAGAAGGTGAATCTCGAAGTCTCGAACGGCAACGGCGACTGGGAGCGTCTCTGCGTTTCGCCGTGCGACCGAGCGGTGTCATCGGAGGGCGCGTATCGAATCACGGGCGACGGCATCCGCGACTCGAAGACCTTTCACCTTGATCCCGCCGGGCCAACGACGCTCGCGGTCGAGCCCACGTCGTCAGGGGCCCGCGCCGGCGCCGTCGTGCTGACGGTCGTGGGTAGTATCGGCCTCTTGCCCATCGTCGGGGTTACCTCTCTCATCGCGGCGGGGGAGATCATCGGCGCCATCTTCATCTGCCCGCTTGCTGCCGCCTTCGAGACGGTCAAGTCGCAACAAGGTGCCGAATACGGGAATTGCCTTGGCGATATTGCCACCCTCTTCGCACCTGGATACACGGAAGCCTGGGTGTGGGTCCCGGCGCTCGCGGGAGCGGCCATGTTGACCGGCGGCATCGTCGGGTTGGTCGCCACACCGCATACGAGCGTCCGCCGGTCGATGGCGAGCCCGGCCGCGCTCCTCCCTCTCCGACAGCCCCTAGCGTTCGACGCGATCCGCCTGCCGCAGCCGGTCTCTCTTCCGATGGTCGACCTCCACTTCTAGCCCTGAGGCGAACCGGCCTCTCGCGGGGGACGATGTCCGTCGAACTCGGCCTGTGGTTTACTCAAAGCATGTCGGACAACCGGGCTTTCGACCGGCATTGCATTTGGTTTCCGGTGTCGATCGAGACCGGTGCCCGTCAGGTCTGGGCGGTGTGCCGGGACATTGGCGCCGGGGGGATCATGATCTCGAGCGCAGGAGCAATCGAGATCGGGGCTGCCGTCACCTTGACGTTTCGGATCGCGCCGAACGATCCCACTGAGCGAAAGGTCGAGGGCCGCATCATCCGCATCGAGCCCAACCAAGACGACCGCGACGGCGCCTGGCCGCACCGGCTGGCCATCGAGTTCTTGCGACCCATGCCGGAGCTGGATTCGCTGCTCGAGAACTGGACGCTGTAACTCGTAACCTGCGTGGAGCTGACGAGAATCGAACTCTAGCAAGCGACTATCTACAAGCAGGCGATGTCGCTCGTCTTTCCGGTGCAAGAGTTCGATTCGGCTCCGCTATTCGACGCAGGTTGGTCCACGTCCGTCTCCTCGAGTCCGCCCGAGTCGACCCCCGTCGTGGAGACATTTTGGAAACGGTCGGGCCAACCAGCGCGCCCGATCGGGCTGGCCCGTCAGCCCTCGCGGGTCCCTCGCCGTAGTACGCTCGCGATGTGAGCAGGCCTCTGCCCCGCGCTGCCGGTGCCGTCATCGCCGCAGAGAAGCTTCGCGACTACATCCTGTCTCCCACCCACCCGATCGGGCGCTTCAAGGCGGCCTTCTTCGCACAGCTTGGCTATGCGCAGGCGGACTGGCAGCGGCTCGCTGCCGACCTACGCAGCCAGCACTTGCCGCTCGCGGCTCAGGAAATCGATGCGCCTCCCTTCGGACGGAAGTACCGCATTCGCGGACCTCTCACCGGTCCCTCTGGCCGGACGGCGACGCTCGTGTCAATTTGGATGGTGCGCACGGGCGAAGAGACGGCGCACCTCGTGACTGTGTACCCGGAAGGATCGTGACATGGACTTCAACCTCCTCGAGTGCGTCGTGCTCTCCAGCGACCTGCCCGACCATGGCCTCCGGGCGGGCGATCTCGGAGCCGTCGTGGACCTCCACGAGCCAGACGGCCTCGAGGTGGAGTTCGTGACCGCGGGCGGAAGGACGCAAGCGGTCGTCGCGCTACGCGCGTCGGATGTCCGCAAGGTGGGGCCACGCGACATGGTGGCTGTACGCCCCGTGCAGCCAGCCGCGTAGCGAAAGGCAACCTGCTCACGGCCTGAGCGCTGCTGGGCGCGTCGGAGATTGTGGAGCCGTCGCGACGCAAGTTTCACCGCGCGGCCGGAGCGTGTCTCCTGGCCCTGCTTTCAGGCACGGCGAGCGCGTCGTGCGGTGGAGAGCGTCCGGCGAGCGCATCGCATCTCGAGCCGGTTCTGGCTGGCCCCCTTTGCCGAACGACCGGCGGACACCTCTTCGCGTTCGGACGCGAATGCGGTCGCCGACAGCGGCCTAGCCAAGGCCGGGCCCGACGGGGCGTCGAGTTCTCAGATCGCCCGTAGCGGCGTTCCCTCTCGTTCGTTCCGCTATCAACGGAAACGCGGACTACGTTGGCTCGCGAAGAAGAAGCTCAAGACGAAGGGCCAGAAGCGAGCGACGACCTACACGGCGGCGTGAGGCGCGCGGTCACCGGATTCGGTCCACGATCCACCGCAGTGCGCCGGGATAGCGATATTCGACCTGGGTGTGCCGCGCGTCGAACAGCTTGTGATGGCGAAGAATGCGTTTCGCACGATTGTCGTAACGTCGGGCGAGGGGGCAGGAGGGGCTAGCGTATCCGATCGCCCCGTCCAATTCGCGGCTGACAGCGCCGCCGAGGTGAGGGATGGTCACCGGCGTGGCCCTGCTCGAAGCGATCGCTGGTGCCTTGCTCTCGGCGTTGTGGCCCAGGGCAGGTCTGGTCGCCGAGAACCTTGCGCTGCGTCAGCAGCTCGCAGTACTGCGGGTCGGTCGCCGGCCGCGTCTGCGGCCGATCGACCGCGCCTTCTGGGTCCTCCTCTCTCGCGTCTGGTCACGCTGGGTCGACGTCCTGGTGATCGTGAAGCCAGCCACGGTCATCGGCTGGCATCGCCACGGCTTCGCACGATTCTGGGCGTACAAGTCCCGTCGCCGCGGAAGTCCACCCGTGGCGTCCGAGGTCATCGAGCTCATCGTGAGGATGGCGCACGACAACCCAACGTGGAGTAGGCGCCGGATCGCTGCGGAGCTTGCGAAGCTCGGCCACGACGTCGCAAGGACTCCGTGGCGAAGTACATGCCCCGCCCGGCGGGACGCCCTGGCCGACCACGGTCGACGACCTGGGGGACTTTCGTCCGACTGCACTTGGCCAGCACGGTCGCCATTGACTTTCTCACCGTGCCGACCGCGACGTTTCGCACGCTGTACGTCTTCATCGTGCTGTCGCTCGAGCGGCGCCTTCTATTGCACGTCAACGTTACGGCACACCCGCACGCATCCTGGACAGCGCAGCAGATGGTGGAGGCCATCGCGCCCGGCGTCCATGCGATCCGTCTGATTCGAGACCGAGACTCGATCTACGGTGCAGCGTTCGACAAGCGGGTAAGTCGTTTGGGCCTCGAACAGCTACGAATCGCGCCCCGGTCACCGTGGCAAAATGGTACGCCGAGCGATTCGTCGGGACACTGCGCCGAGAGGTGCTCGATCATGTGGTTGTGCTCGGCGAGCGCCATCTACTCCGCCTGGTCCGCGA
Source organism: uncultured delta proteobacterium (assembly GCA_963847465.1). GTDB lineage: Bacteria > Myxococcota_A > Polyangia > Polyangiales > Polyangiaceae > Palsa-1150. Next base: position 1,084,996 of record CAWKAF010000062.1, read on the forward strand.
GCATGCCCGCTATTACAACCAAGACCGCCCGCACATGGGCCTGTCCGGCGATGCTCCGGCAGAACGCGCGGTGGAAGGCCCGGGCTTGGGCAAAGTGATCGCGCTGCCCAGGGTCGGAGGTCTGCATCACCGGTATGTCCGACGAGCCGCATGACGCCGTGCGCATTGATCGCCACGACAACCACCAGTGGTAGACGATCGATCCCAAGGCCCTCTATCCGTTCGCGTGGGAGCTCCGCACCACCGAGGGAGAAGGGTAGGGCGTTCGGGGATTGCGCGGGGCCGGTCGGGAGTCGCGGTCTTCGCCGGCTCCTCCGACAGCTACCGGCGCTTCCTGAGGTCGATTTCCATCCCGACGGCCATGGCAACGGCGCTCAGCGTCCCGAGGGTCGGGTTGGCGACCCCCCTCTCGATGTTCGAGACATCGGCCTGGTCGATCCGCGACAGCTTGGCGACCTGCTGCTGCGTCAGCTTGCGCTTCAGACGCGCCTCGGCGAGCTGACGCCCAAGACGGAAGTGATCGCGCAGCGCCTTGAGCTGCGCGACGGCCTCGGGACCTTCGGCACGCGCCTCCACTTCGAGGCCCCGCATGAAGTCCGCGAACTTGGTGGTCATGGCACACGCTCATTCTATGGCTTATAGACCATAAGTCAAATCGCGACGACAGCACCGATGCCTCGCAGTCAGCGAGCTTTCGCCCGTTCTTTCCATCGTTTGAGGTACTGGCGCGCCTGTTCGATCTGGGCGCTCTGGTGGACCTTGCTGGGGCGCTCCCCCTTGTCGTACCCCGACAGCAGCAAGATGAGCTTGTTGCCGTGCGCGTGAAAGAACACGCGCAGAAGGATCTTGCCCCGGTCCGGCTCCGGCCTCGGATTCTTGCCGGCCTTGCGGAGGATCTGCGCGGCGTCCTGGTCGACACGGAACTCGAGCAGGCCCCCGCCCAGGCTCTTGCCGAAGTCCGTCCCCACCACATCGGGACCGAGATGTCCCAGGAACTCGTTGAGCGCAACGCCGATGGCGCGACGCTTCGCTGGCGTCAGGGACTGCATGAAGACGAGCGCCGGCTCGCGCCCATCGTCGTCCTCGTAGAACTCGATCTGGTAGGGCGCATGGGGTTCGGGCATGAGGCGTCGCGAGCGTACCCGACCGCTTCACGATCACCCCGAAGCCGACGACCGAAGCGGTGTCATGCGAATTCGGTCGGCCTCCACGACCGAGAAGTGTCCCGCCCAGTCGCTTCGTTCATCGATGGCCTTGAGGATGATCACCGTTGTTTGCGCCGGGGACCGCGTTGGAATCCTGAAGAGGATCACGCCGCACGTCGCGGGCAGACCTCGGTGGAATGCAAGCTCCCCGAAATCCTTGTCGAAGGTCAGGACGATGCGCTGCTCGGCTTGGGCCTTCTCGAGCAGGCGCTGATCGGAGCTGCCCGGCACTTGCTCCCTGACCCAGGCGACGTCGTGGCCTCCCAGACGAAGCGCGGCAACGACTTCGCGCGGCAGGTTCTCGTCGGCGAGCAAGCGCATCGCTCAGGCCGTGATCGGGTACACCTTCTCCGCGGAGAGCACGGCGCTCGCGTACGCGAGGCACGCGCGAATGTCCTCCGCCGTCAGCCCCTGGTAGTTCTCCAGCAGATCCTGCTCGGTCCATCCCTGCGCCAGGAGGTCGACGATGAACTGTACCGCCAGCCGCGTCCCCCTGACGGTGGGCTTGCCGACGAGCACGTTCGGATCAATGGCGATGCGGTCCTTCCAGTCCATCTGCTCGAAGCATAGCCCCGGGACGAGTCTCGACCAACTCGGCGTCGAATCCCCATTCACGATGCCCTTCGCAAGATCGGTCGTGCTCCTCCTGCTGTTGGGCGGTTGCCGGTCGGCCCGCCCGTAGCCAAATGGTCGGCACCTTAACGTCGTGCGTCGCCGCCGCGCAGCCGCCGAGATAGTGGGCGAGATCGAGGCGAGGTTTCCTCCGCCGGCGTCCGCGCACGGCTCCTGGCTCGACGGTCGTCGCGGGCACGGCGTGAAGTCCCTGGTCGACGAGGACTCAACAACAACCTCGTAAGAGGCTGCTGCGGCGCAACCCCGGGACGGATCTCGTGCGCGTGCAGGACCTCGGCCTTCGTGGCGCGACCGACGAGGCCGTGCTGGTCCGGGCCGCGTCGCAAGGATGGGTCGTCGTGACGCACGACGTCGCCACGCTGATCGCCCGCGCCTACGAGCGGGTCCGGGCATGCCAGCCGATGCCAGGCGTCATCGCTGTCTCGCAGGCGTTGCCGGTAGGGCAGGTCATCGAGGACCTTCTGCTCGTCGTGTAGTGCGGCCGAGCGGAGGACGGACCGCTCAGGTGCGTCATCTCCCGCTTCGCTGATGCGGCTGACGCGGCCGCGCGATCGTCGTTCCGATGGGCCAGTATTGTGCCGTGAGCGGGGGGAAACGAACGGCTGCTATCCGGCGGGGCCGTCAGAACTTCGTCGCGCTGCTATGCTTGCGCCATGGCCCGCACCACGGGTGCCGCAGCGAAGATTCAAGCAAGGGTCCTTCGTGTCCTCGCGGATGAGATTGAAGCGGGACGGCGGCGTTTGTCGCCCGAGCTGACCCGAGTCCTTGCGAGCGAGATGGAGGCCGAGGGATTGTCGCCGCAAGAGTGGTCGGAGGCTTGGGGCGCCGAGATCGATCAGCGCTTGGCAAACGCCAAAGCAGGAACCGCGAAGCGCCGCGACCTCGGGGCGGTTCTCGACCGGCTTCGAGCCAGGCGGTAGTGAGCGCGCGCCTTTTCGGCGTCGACCTGCTCGACCGCCGTTGATTGTCGCAATCGCGCATGCGAAGCGAAGACCCGGCTATTGGCTCGCCCGGGCTCCCTCGCAGCGCCCCAGACGCAAACGGCCGCGCTGAGGTGCGTGCAGCACCGCGAGGACCTGATGAACCAGGTGTCGCGCTCCCAACTCCGCTGATGCGGTTGACACGGCGCGTGCCGGCTTCGGAACCTGTGGTGGCTGGAAACGCAATGCGGCGCCGCGGACTCTACTCGATCCGCGGCGGCGATTCGCTCGTGACGGACGCCGTGATCGGCGTCACCGTTGGCGGTCGTGCTGGCGATCGTCTCGGCCCTGCTCGGCGCGCTCATCGCCGCCGTGCGTCCCCGCGCGAACCTCATCGTGGAAATCCTTGTGCTCCGGCAGCAGCTCGCCGTGTTCAAGCGCTCCAGGCCGCGCCCGCAGCTTCGTCCGGTCGACCGCGCCTTCTGGATCGTCGTCGCCCGCGTCTGGTCGCGATGGACCGACGCGCTCGTGATCGTGAAGCCGGCGACCGTGATCGCGTGGCACCGCCGCGGTTTCGCCCGCTTCTGGGCCTGGAAATCGAGGCGCATCGGGCGACCCTCACTCGCGCCGGAGATCGTGGCGCTCATCGTGCGAATGGCCGGTGAGAACCCACTGTGGAGCCGTCGCCGGATCGCGAACGAACTCGCGAAGCTCGGCCACGACGTGGGCAAGGACGCGGTGGCGAAGTACATGCCGCGTCCGGCTGGGCGCCCGCTGCGACCGCCGTCCCAGACGTGGGGGACGTTCATCCGCACCCACGCCGTTGGCACGATTGCGATCGACTTCTTCACCGTGCCGACGGTGACGTTCGGTGTGTTGTACGTGTTCTTCGTGCTCTCGCTCGAACGCCGCCGCGTGATCCACGTGAACGTCACCGAGCACCCGACTGCCGATGGGCGGCGCAACAGATCGTCGAGGCGGTCGGCCTCGACGTTGGGCTCGCACGACTGATCCGCGACCGCGACAAGATCTTCGGCGCCGCGTTCGACCGCCGCGTCGAGAACCTCGGTCTGACGCAGCTCCGAATCGCGCCTCGGTCTCCATGGCAGAACGGTTTCGCCGAACGATGGGTGGGCACTGCACGTCGGGAGATCGTCGACCACGTGATCGTGCTCAGCGAGCCCCACCTGCGTCGGATCCTCCGCGAGTACGTTGCGTACTACAACGCGGATCGCCCCCACATGGCGCTTGGGGGCGACGTGCCGATGCGACGCGATGTCGAGCCGCCATCGATGGGTCGTGTCGTCGCGATGCCGAAGCTCGGCGGCCTCCATCATCGCTACAGCAGGGGCGCGGCGCGAACGCCATTTCCGCCACCACAGGTACATGCACCTGTCGCCGTCGGCGCTCGATCAGGCCATCGCCCTGCTCAACCCGCCCAAGTCCGGGGCAACGGTCGGGGCAACGATCCAGACAGCACGCTGACTCCAGCCTAAAAAAGCCGCGAACTGCGTGGAGCTGACGAGAATCGAACTCGTGACCTCTTGCATGCCATGCAAGCGCTCTCCCAACTGAGCTACAGCCCCGGACGACGGATGGGATCGACGAATTGAGCCTGCCGTCTCTACCGAAGGACGGCGCCCCCCGCAACCCCGCTCAGGAAGGCGCGCGGATCCCAAGCCGTTTCATCATCTTCTGCAGCCCGAAACGGGACAGCCCGAGCACCTGCGCCGCCCGCGTCTGGTTGCCCCGCGTCTTCTCGAGGGCCTCCACGAGCATCTCGGCCTCCAGCGCGTCCACCCGCGATCGCATGTTCGTCCCCGCTTCCCGCGACGCGCTCGGGCCGCCCCGCGCGACGTCCGCGGAGAGCTCGGCGACGTCGATCACCCCCTCGCCGAGCACGAGCGCGCGGCGCACCTCGTTCTCGAGCTGACGGACGTTGCCCGGCCACGGGAACGTCGCGAGCTTCGCCATCGCCGCCCGCGTCACGGTCACCTTGGCGCCCGCGAGCGCGTGCTTCTTCACGAAGTGCGCGACGAGCAGCGGGATGTCCTCCGGCTCGCTCGCGCAGCGCCGGCACGCGCAGCGTGACGACGTTGAGGCGGTAGAAGAGGTCTTCGCGGAAGGTCCCCGCAGCGACCATCGCCTCGAGGTCCCGGTGCGTCGCGCCGATGATCGCGGACGTCGACCTTGCGCGCGCGCTCGCCGCCGACCGCCCGCACCTCGCCGTCCTGCAGCACGCGGAGCAGCTTCGCCTGCATCGCCAGCGACATCTCGCCGATCTCGTCGAGAAAGAACGTCCCGCCGTCGGCCACGTCGAAGAGACCCGCGCGCGTGGACGATGCCCCCGTGAACGCGCCCCGCACGTGCCCGAAGAGCGTCGACTCGAGCAGCGTCTCGGGCACGCTCGCGCAGTTCTCGCTGACGAAGGGGCGCCTGGCGCGCGACGCCGTTGGCGTGCATCGCGCGGGCGACGAGCTCCTTGCCGGTGCCGCTCTCGCCGACGACGAGCACCGGCACGTCGCTCGCCGTCACCCGGTCGACGAGACGCAAGAGCTCGCGCATCGGCTCGCTGCGCCCCGCGATCTCGTCGTAGCTGTACCGGGTCTCGCGGCCGTCGCGCGCGAGCTCGAGCTCGGTGCGAGTCACGTCGAGCTCCGCCTCGCGCTCGCTGAAGCATCGTCTCGAGGCGTGCACGCGCGCGCTCGGCCCTCCGAACGGCGCGCCGTAGGAGGACCGTGTCGCGCGCGTCGGCGATGGCCATGGCCGCCTGCGACGCCACGACACGCACCCACGCGAGCTCCCGCGGCCCGAACGCGCCCTTCCGAACGCGGTCGTCCAGGTACACGACGCCCAGCGTCTCTCCCCTCGCCACGAGCGGCACCGCCAGCACGCTCCGCAAGCGCAGCGCGTGCACGCTCGCGTGCACGTCCCCGAGCGTCGAGAACGCATCGGTGGCGACGACGGCGTCGCCGCTCTCGATGGCCCGCCTGGCGATCGTCTGCGACAGCGCCAGCTGCTCGCCCGCCAGATCGTGCCGCGCCAGGTTGCGCGCTGCGCGCGGCACGAGCCGCCCGTCCGGAGCGCGCAGAAGCAAAAGCCCCCGCTCGACCCCCGTCCAGAGCACCATCGTGTCGAGCACCTGCTCGAGCAAGCGGCCGCAGCCGGTCGCGCTGCGAGAGCGTCTGCACGATGGCCTCGAGCTGCGCCACCTGCGCCGGCGCGAACGCCACGTCGCCCGCGTCGACACCGGACGTGCGCGCCCACGTGACCGAGGCCAGCGAGGCGCGGTGCTCCGGCGGCGTACCTTCCCGGAGCGCGCGAGCCGCGGCGAGCCGCGCCATCTCGAGCCGCCGCGCGGCGTCGCCATCGCCGCGATCGGTCGCCAGGCGTACGGCGGCATCGAGCGCGAGCCCCTTGGAGAAGAGCGGCGCGGGCACGTCGACGAGAGCCAGGAGCGCGCCCAGCACCGCCCCGTCGCCATCGGAGTGCCGTCCCGCAAGCACCGCGTACGCGCGAGCGCCCCACCACTCCCAGCGCGCGGGGGCACCGGCCTTCGAAACGGCCTCGTCGCCCTCGGCGACGCCGCGTTCGTCGATTGCTTCCGGCGACCAGACGAGCAACCGCGCCGCCGCACGGACGCGGTCCTCGGCGCTCCCGCTCTTCAGCGCCACGGCGGCCTCGACGGCCCACTGCCGCGCGCTCGCGTCCCCCGGCGGCCGCACCTCGACCTGCGCCCAGCGCGCGTACGCTACCGCCTGCACGTCGGCCGACTCGACGGCTCGCCTCTGGGCCTCCTCCGCGGCCTCGTCGGTGGCGTGCATCGCGCCCACGGTCGAAAGCGCTCCGGCCCGTGCGAGCCACGCGCGAGCCGCTCGCTCGGGTCGCCCCAGACGCTCCCACAAGAGAGCCGCCCGGGTGGCGCTCGAGAGGGCGCGCGTCAGGTCTCCCACGTCGGACGCCGCGGCCGCCTCGCTCGTCAGGTACGCCGCCTCGTCGACGACGGCGCCGGTGCGCGCCACGAGCTCCACGGCCCGACCGAACGCACGCAAGGCCGCCCCCGAGGCTCCACGCGACAGCTCGAGCAGACCGCGCACGGCCTCGAGGCGCGCCTGCGCATCGCCGTCGAGCGATCCCGAAAGCGCGATCTCGACCGCCCGCAACCCCGGTTCGTACGAGCCGCGACGCCAGGCCAGAAGCGCGCGCACCTCGGCGGCTGCCGCGCCGCCTGCGCCGTCGAGACGACGGTCGGCCTCGTCGAAGTCTCCGCGATCCCACGCGAGACGGGCCAGCGTCGCCTGCCCGATCCACCGCGCCTCTCCGTCGTCCGACGCTGCCGCAAGACCTGCCTCGCGGGCAGCCTCTTGCACGTCCCCTCGCCGTCGAGCCAGCTCGCCCCGCAGCGCTTCCGCGTCCCCGCCGACGACGCCTTCGAGCGCCACCCACGCCCGGCCGGTCTCGCCCGCGCGAGCGAGCGCCAGGGCCAGCTGCACCGCGAGCGTCGGCGAGGCCCGCGGGCGAAGCACTTCGTCTTCCGCGAGCCGGAGAGCCTCGGGACTCGGCGACGGACGCGCGAGCTCCCGCACGAGACGCGCGACGCGATCCGCACCGGGTCCCGCGCTCCATCCAGACACTACCGATCGGCCGTGTCCCAGCACGTCGCCCATCGTCCACGACGAGGGGTCGCGCGAGACCGCGAGGTCGAGGCACCTGGCGACCAGATCGCCTTCGCCTCTGTCGTCTGCCGGAAGAGGCCACGCTGCCGCGCTCGGCCCCACGAGGGCGACCAGCCAGCGCGATCGCCGCACGGGCCCGAGCGGATCGACCATGTGGGAGCCTGCGGGAGCGCGCGGCGCGAGCTTCCCCGCCCACTCCACAGCTTCTTCCAGCCAGAGGCGCGCGGGACCTCCTATGGATCGCGCGACCACCGCCCCCGCCACCGCGTCTCGTGCCCTCTCCGCGAGGTACGAGCGGCGAACCCGCTCCCGGCGGGCCTGCGCGCCCTCCTCGTCGTCTTCGCGGAGACCCAGCCAGCGCGACGCACGCGCGGCGATCCACGCGGCGCTCGGGCGTCCTCCGGGGACCGTCGCGACGAGAGCCGCCGCCCAGCGCGCGGGCTCCGTAGGCGTCGCTCGGTCCCACGCCGCCATCGCCGCGCGCGCATCCGGAGCGAGCGCCACGCGAGCGTCGACAATCTCCGCGAGCAGTAGGCCGAGCGCCCAGAGGTCGGCGGCCGGTCCGGCCTCGCCGAGCTCGCGCACCTCGGGAGCCGCGTAACGCGGAGTGCCCCCGAGGGCGCCGACGCCGATGCGGGCCGCAAGGCCGAAGTCGACGAGCGTCGCTCCTCTCTCCTTTGCCACGTCGCTCACCGGCGGCCGAGGCGCGACGAGAACGTTGGCCGGCTTCACGTCGCCGTGACGGACACCCGCGTCGTGAAGCTCCTCGAGCGCGCGCGCGACGGCATGAGCGACGACGACCGCCAGCCTCTCCCGGTCGCCCGGCACCGCGTGCGGATCGACCGGCTCGCCCTCCACCCACTCGGTCGCCACATAGCCGAGACCCGCGTCGACGAGCGAAGGCCCCCATCGCCGCCCGGTGCGCGCAAGTAGCGCCCCTTCCCGCCCAACCGCCTCGACCGCCCCGGCCTCGTCGCGCGCCACCTTGAGGGCAGCGATCTCCCCCGTCTGCTCGTGCCGAGCTTTCCACACCACAGAGGTGGCGCCCGCCCCCGCTCGCGCGAGCGGCCTCCAGACCCGGGGCATGCCCGCAATCGCCAACTCTTCTGACATGGCGGGTAGCGGCTTCATCCCTCTGTAAAAGAACCTCGCGGAGGACATATAGTCAACTGTGGTGCTCCCCTCCTATGGCCGCCCCCTTCCGCATCCGTCGCGCTCGCTGCCACCCTGGTTTGCCTCCCTGGTCGTGGAGGGACACTATGATCGCGGCTGATCGGAGGGTGCGTGCAGGAGGGTGATCCGTCGGGACCGGGCCCGCAGGCCACGGACGACGCGGAGCTTCAGGTGATCCCGCGGCGATTTCCGTCGGACGGGCCACCTCCGGACATCGACGCGGGGCAGTCGCGGGCGCGAAAGCGGCGTCTGGCGGTGATCGTCGCTGCGGCAATCGCCGGCTGTGCCCTCATCCTGGTGGCGGCGATCGTGTCCCGCTTGTCCCGAGCGAGCCCGGCGGTGGCGGCCTCGGGCTCGGCCGCGACCGCGACCGCGACCGCGACCGCGACCGCGACCCCGACCTCGACCTCGACCTCGACCTCGACCCCGACCCCGACCCCGACCCCGACCCCGACCCCGACCGCGCCCGACGAGCCCGCCACCGGAAATCTGATCCTCGTTCGACCCGCTGTGCGCGGTTACGTCTGGCTCGACGGCAAGAAGATCACCACGACATCCTCCGTGGTCGGCTGCGGCCCGCACCAGATCAAGGTCGGCAGCTACGGGCACCTGCACCCCATCACGATCCCGTGCGGCGCCGATCTGAAGGTCTGGCACTAGCCCAGCTGGGACGTGCGAGCCGCGATGCCGAGGGTTCGGCGAAGGCCGCCGTAGGCTTCGGATACCGAGAAGGGGACGAGGTCTCGCACGCGTTCTGCCGCGGACATGCCGCCGACCGCGTGGCGATCGAGGGAGAGCACACGGGACGCGATCATGAGGTCGCCGCAAGCGAGCAGCCCGGCCCGGCACGAGGCTCGCTCGACGGCGCGGAGCCAGGAGAGAAGATCGAGCGGGCCGTCGCGATCGGTCACGCGCTGAACGGCGCTCTCGAGGGCCGCACGGCTCGGGGGGTCGAGGCGCAGGGCGAGGTCGCGTGCGGTTCGATCGACGTCCGGCGGGAGGTGGGCGCCGCGGCCGAGGACCAGGGCAAGCGCGGCGGTCACGAGCGAACGAAGCTCGTCGAGGGTTGGGTAGAACGGCAGAACGCGTGAAGTCAGGTGCTGGTACGCGAGCTCGCGCCCGAAGAGGAACGGCAGCTCGTTCACGGGGCGCCCGGAGAGAATCGACGGCCCCAGCACCAGCGAAGGATCGATCGCCGGGAGCACTCCGACGCCTCCGGGCACGCCGTGAGCACTCACGTAGACGTCCGGGCAGGGCACGGCGAGGAGCTTCGAGACCCACCCCACCATCCGCACGGCGCTGACCGTCGTCCGCTCGACGTCGTGCTTCTCGTCGGGGTCGAGCCTCGGGAGCTGCTTTTTCACCCGCAGGTGCTCGAGGCGCGCCGCAATCGCCGCCGGCCCGATGGCGGCGAAGAGCGTGGACGCGACGGCGTCGACGTCGGCGGGAATGAGTACGGCCCACGCGGCGTCGTCGAGCGCCTGCACCGGGCGGACGGGGACCTCGGGCGCGAACTGCTGGTAGGTGAGCTGCTCGTCGAGGTCGGCCTCGCCTAGGTGAACGAGGACGCTCGACGCGCAGTACGCGCGGTCCGCGTCGCCTGCGCGCGTGCCGATCCGGGCGATCGCTCGGAAGACTTCGGGGCGTGCGGGTGTGTGCTGTGCCGCGACTTCGAGGCAGAGTAGGGCGAGGGCGTCCTCGCCGGTCGTCTCGAGCAGTCGCGCGAGCCGGACACGGGCGTCGACGTCGTCCGGGCGCAGGACGGCGAGGCGGTCGAATGCCTGGATGGCGCCGCGGTGATCGCCGAGCTTGTCCTCGAGCACCTGACCGAGCTTGTCGAGGAGCGCCGCTTCGACCGCGCCGCGTCCCGCGAGCCTCTCGAGCTGCCGCTCGTACGCACGCCGCGCTCCTTCGTAGTCGCCGTCGTCGAGGAGGACCTTCTCGATGGCGTCGAACGCTCCGGGGACTTCAGGGTCGTCCGCGATCGCCGCCTCGTAGAGGGCCACGGCGCGTCCGACGTTCTTCGCGCGCGATGCGCTCATCTCCGCCGCCTCGACGAACGCGCGCGCGCGGGCCTGGGGGTCGAGCATCTGCTCGGCCACGGTGACGGCGACGTCGACCGCTTTGGGCCAGTCCGACTTGGCTTCGTGGACCGCGCGCAGGCGCTCGAGCAGAAGCGCGTCGCCCGGACGGATCCGCAGCGCCGCGTTCATCATGTCGACCGCCACGTGCAGCCCGTCGTCCGCGGCCTGGTTCAGGAGCGCGATGCGCTGGTCGTCGCCTTCGGCGAACGCGAGGAGCTTCTTCGCCATGACCGCGGCGGCGGCGGGGTGGCCGAGGCGTCGCGCGAGGACGAGGCGCATCTCGAGGGCGCTGCGGTGCGTGGGGAAGACGGCGAGGGCGTAGTCCAGTCGGCGGATGGCCTCTTCGCGGTCTCCGCGAGCGTCGGCGATCTGGGCGAGGCACACGAGGACTTCGGCGTGGCGGGGTCCTGGCTCGTCGGCGAGGAGGGCGTCGCAATAAGCGTAGGCTTCGTGGGCGTCGTCGAGACGCCCTTCGTCGAGCGCTTGCGACGCTTCGGCGATGCGGGCTTCGATGACGGCGTCGTCGTCGGTCGCGATCGCAGCGCCGGAGAACGCGCCCTCCCAGGCCGAGCCCTCGACGACGCCCTCGCCTGCCGCCTGGACGACGAGCACGGCATCGGCGCCGACACCGTAGGCGCGCATCGCGCGAGCGATCGCCTGAACGAGCCGCTCGGCGGGCGGCAGAACCACGAGCTTCGTGCCGGGACGGGCGACCAGGTCCTCCACCGCGGTCGGCGGCGCCGAGGGGTCGACGAGCAGAGCGAGGCGCATCCGAGCGCTCGTTATCGCACCTTTTTCAGCCCCGAGGGCGCGGCGATGAAGATCGAAGAGTGAGGACGATCGTGCGCATGAGGTCCAAAAAGCATGGCACGCGCCGTGCTCTGTCATCACGGACAGTGAGGTCTACCGTCATGAAAGCAACCATTGCTGGACTTGGGTCCCTCGTTCTTCTGGCTTCCTTCGGCGGCACTGCGCTCGCGCAGGAGCAGATCGCTCCGCCGTATCAAGACGCTCCGGTAGCGATGCAAGCGCCGCCGGTGCAGGCTGCCCCGCTTCCGCCCATGGGTGCGGCATACGCTCCCGCCCCGTCGGTGGGCTACCCGTACGTGACCTACGTCGGCGGCGCTCCGTATCCGTATCCGTATCTGTACGCACCACGTTACGGGTGGAGCGCGTACGCCCCGGCGTGGGGCGCGGGCCGCTATCGATACGGCGCGCGGGTCGCGTATCCGGGGCACGCGGTCGGTTGGCGCGGAGGGCGGGGTGGTCATCCGCACGTGGCCGCTCACGTCGGCGGCGGGCACGCCCATCGGCGATAGGGCTCGGGGCACCCGCCCCTCGGTTCCGTTCAGAACGTGATCTCGCCGCCGCCAGCGAACGCGTCGAACGCGCCGTTGTTCTTGGTGTCCGCGTACCAGGTCCTCGAGTACCCGAGGAGTATCGAGCCGCGCAGCTCTCCGGCGCGCGGCTCCTGGCACGCGCATCCGAGAGGGAAGCGAGCTCCGACCGCCAACTGACCAAACCAGTCCGTCCGGGGCGTGCCCTGGTCGGCAAAGTCCACCGGCCGTGACGCGAGCGGGATGCTGACGGACCCGCGCAACGCGGCGAACGGGACGACGTACGGATTCTCGTAGGCGGCAATACCGCCGACGTCGGGTCCGGCGAACGGGTCCCCGCCGAAAGCCCCCGCGCCGAGACCTCCCGTGAACGCGAGCCACTCGTTCACGCGCCGCTTGACGCCCGCGCGCCCGCTCCAGATGCGAAGGTCGGGATCGCTGTTGCCCGAGGCGACGTGGATCGCGGTCCCCTCCACCGATACGTCGGTATCGGAGCCGATCCCGCGGCGCACGCGCATCGTGGCCGAGTCGGCGTCCAGTCCGGACGACCTCGCGATCTCGACCTGCTCCCCCGTCCGCCCGTTGCCCGCGGTCGCCACCGTCTCCAGCGGAAAGGGGCGCGTGGGTGGAGTGAAGATCGAGCACGCGCTCGCCATCAGACTGCCCACGGCCAGCGCGACGATACCGGCCGGCGCGTGCTTCGAGCTGTCCATTCTCCCCAAGGCGTTACGATCCAGTAGACCGCCCCTACCGACGCGGGGCAAGCGGCGCCGGCAGGCAGCGTTCCCGCTTCTGGCCGCGGCTCCCGAGGGATATGTTCGCGACTCGATGGGGCGACGAATGTGGCGGCTCGGGATCGTCGCGACGGTCATCGCGACAACCGGCGTCATCGCCTGCCGCCAGCTCGTCGGCATCACCGACAACCCGCCCGAGGACCTGGTCACCAGCATCTGCGGCTTGCCGTACGGCACGAACGCGTGCGCCTCGTGCGTCGACACGAGCTGCTGCACCGAGTCCACGGCATGCGCGATGGACCCGGCGTGCTCCGCCTACGAGGGGTGCCTGGGCAACTGCAACGGTGACCCGAGCTGCCGGTCGCAATGCACCATCGACCATCCCGTGGGCACCTCGCCGGACGTATCCGCCCTCAGCGCGTGCCTCGCGGCAAACTGCGATACCGCGTGCGGCCTCCCTTGCGGCGGTGTAGCCGACTACCTCGCCGAGCCCGACGCGGCCGCCGCGTGCCAGTCCTGCTTCGAGCAAGCCGCCCCATGCGCCCACGCGCGCGCCTGCGGCACGTCGGTCGACTGCGACGCCTTCGTGCGGTGCGGCCTTGCGGCCCACGTCCAGTTCGGCGCGGACTGCGTGATCGCCTCCGACGCGGGCGCTGCGTTCGCGAGCGCGCTCGTCCAGGACTGGACCGGAACGTGCGCGGCCCCGTGTGGAGTCGGTAGTGAGTGGGCCTGCGTGGGGCACGTAAGCTGGCCCCACCCGGCGTCGACCGCGGTCGACCTCTCGCTCTCGGTGACCGACTTCGCTTCACACCAGCCGATATCCGGCCTGAGCGTCTCGGTGTGCAGTGGCGATGTGCCGAACTGCAGCACGCCCGTCGTGTCGGGGGGAACGACGGACCCGACCGGACGTATCGATTACACGATACAGAACCTCCCGGACTCCGACGGCCTGGGGCTCAGCGGGTACTGGGAAATATCCCAATCGCAGGTCTACGGAACGCAGCTCTTGGCCTGGGGATTTCCGCTGAGCACCGCGCGGTTCTCTCACAGCGGCTCGCTCGCCAGCCAGTCGGTGACGCAAGAGCTCTTCAGCGCCATCGGCATCACACAGGATCCCTCGCGGGGAATGATCTCCGCCCAGGTCTTCGACTGCGATGGCAACCCTGCCCCCAACGTGAAGATCACCACGGACATCAACGACCCGCTCGTGCACGAGACCTACGGCATCAGCGGGGTCACGACGAATACGGTGACCGACTCGACCGGGATCGTGATCTTCAGCAACGTACCCGTGGGCGTCGCCACGCTCATCGCGTCTCCCGTGGCTCTCGGCAAACCCTCGAGCAACGAGGCCGTCTTGGTCGAAGCGGCGGCGTGGAGCTACATGCCGATGCCCGTAACCCCTTGAGCCGCCTCTTCGACGCTACTCTGCGCTCACGCACGACGCCGCGACCGGCGCCGTGACGTACCCCGCCATGACCGGCACGACGACCGATGCCTCGCCGGCGCTCTGGTACGCCGTCATCGGCCAGCCATAGAGGCTCAGGGGAGCGCACGTCGCCGATGCCTGGTTGAAATGAAGTGAATAGAGGCCCGGAGGCACGTTGACGAAGCGCCCCTCGGTCCCAGAGGTTGCCCCGACGTCGGGTGACCCCGCGGAGTCGAGGTAGATCGCGGGCGGCGGAGAGCCTGACCCGCCCAGCGTGACGGACGCCGCGACGCCGTTCTGCCCGGTGGGCCCCATCACGGAGAACGCAACCTGCCCCATGCCGGGGTCGGCGGGTACGCCTGCGATCATCAACGGCTCCACCGCCGGGAGCATCACGTTCTCGGTTCCGGGGAGCGCAACGACGCCCGTCTGCGTCGCCACGGCGCGAACGGTCGAGACGAAGCCGGTCTTGTCGAACGTGACCGCCACCCACTCGTTGGCGGGCGCGGCCAGCGTGAACGATCCATCGCCGCCGCTGGCCGTGCAGGACGCGGCGTTCTTCGCCGCACCCACGACCTCGGGACACACCGTGGCGCCGGCCAGCGGGGATCCGTCGGAAGCGTGGACGAAGCCCTGGATCGAGACCAGAGGCTGCGCGGGTGTCGATCCGGTGCCCGCGGCGCTCGTGGCCGTGGGGGCCTCGTCCGACGGACTCGTATCCGAGGGGCCCGCGCCACCGCAGCCCATCGCCGAAAGAAGTGCGACCATCGAAGCCCCAGTCAGAGTGAGCGTGTTCATCGTGATCTCCCGTCCGCGCCCCGCCGAGATTGGGAGGATGATGCGAACGGGATCGCCCAACGCACGGCGCATGCCGAATGGCCGAGCCTGTGATTCCCCGAGGAAACAAGCGATTTGGCCCCGCTCGCGCCGGTGAGTGACGAGGGTTCGTCGTCAGCGACGGAGGTCGGTGACGACGGTTGGTCAGCAACCAAAGATGGCCCCCCGGCTCGTCTCCGAACCGAGGGGCCGACCAGGGATTCCCCGGTCCATTCGCGAGGCACCTTCGTACCTCCCGCTCGCTACTGCGTGATCGGCTTCGCCGGCGCGCTTGCGGCGACGGGTGTACCCGCCGTCGCGACCGTGCCCTTGATGCCTGCCTTTTGCCTCGACCCCAGCGTGTGCCGCGCGGCGCGTGTGGCCTTCCGCTTGGCGACGGCAGTGGCCTGCTGCTCGGCAGTCTGCGGTGCCGGCGCCTTGTGGGGCGTCAGACCGAAGTCCGCGAGCGTCGAGACGGCGTTGCCGTACAGCGCGACGAGGTAGCTACGGTAGGCCTTGACGACGGGACCCACCTTCGCACGCACGTCGCTCTGCGACTTCAACGCGTCTTGCCACTGGGCCTTCGCGGCGTCCGTGCCGGTGGTCGCTGCATCCAGGCTCTGAAAGAGCTGGATGAGCGCCGCCGGCGTGTACGTCGCCCCTCCGAACGTCAACGACCCGTTCGGAAAGTGCTTCTGCGTCCCGGCGACAAGAGCGCCGAGAAGCGTCTGCAGATTGGCCTTGTTGATTGACTTGTTCATGACGGTTTCTCCTTTCCGAAGGCCATCGCGCTCCGTCGACGCCGCGGCCCCATTGCCCGGCGCCTCCGTCTCGCGTGCCCTTCAGTTGGTTAAGCCGCTTGAGAAACGAAAAACGGACAGGGCGGTATGTCGATTTTTCATTTTTCTTGGGCCCCACGACGGAGGGCCCCACTCCTGCGCCGGAGCAGCCCGCTCCCGGTTCGCAGGAGCCCACTCCTCCTCCACGGGCCCCCCCTCCCGGGCCGCAGGAGCGCGCTCCTCCTCATCGGGAGCCCTCCCCGAGTCGCGGGAGCCCACCCGTCCTCCGCGGGAGCTCACCCCCAACTCGCGGGAGCCCAATCCTCCTCGGGACTAATGCGCCCCTCCCCCGCAGGACCGCACCCCACGTACCCCGAGCCCGACGTCGTCGGGTCGGAGCGCAGGCGGCGGGTGGGGCAAGTCTCGGCCGGCCCCCACCCCACTTGACGAACTTCCCGCCGAGCCGGCCGACGCGGGGCCCCGCCCGCCGCCGAGCACCGACCCGACGACGTCGGGCGATCGTCCGCTCCAGCCCCTTGGTGACCTTGGCCACCGCCCCAGCTGTCGACGACCCGCTAGAACTTGATCCCGTTCTGTGCCCGGTGCTTCCACCATCGCCACCCGAGCATCGCCGTCGGCACCGCGGCCACAGCCGCCAGGAACGGCGCGCCCGCCACGCCAAGCGCCACCGTCGCCGCGGTGGCCACGCCGGCAACGACCCCCTTGCGGCGTGACTCCGCCATGACCTCGCTTCGCGACTTGCTCATCGTGCACCCATCCTGAGGCCGCCCCGCGGCGTTCGCAACTAGCGAGCCGCCCGGGCGTGAGAGCGCGTCCAGCGCGCGACCACGTCGACATCCCCGGGCGACAGCTCCTTGTCGAAACGCGGCATGTGCTTCTTCAATTCCTCGGAGAGCGCCTTCTCGCGGTACGTCTCGACGGACGACGGGTTCGCGACCTGCGCGCGCGTCCATGCGACCGACCCGAAATGCGCCAGCTCGGGCGCGTCGCCCGAGCCTTCCTCGTCGCCGTCCCCCTTGTAGAGGTGGCACGTCGAGCATCGCTCGCTGACGATCTTCTCCCCCAGGGCGCGCGCCTTCTCGTCGACCGCCCTCGGCGGGTCGCCCGGCTCGTCGCCCTGGGTCGCGAGGAAGAGCGCGACCGCCTGCTTCTCCGCGTCGCTCTTGATCATCGGCGTCCACGGCTGCCCCGCCGGGACGTCCTTCGGCCGCTGATCCACGCTCGGCATCTGTCCCTTGAACGGCCCGCGGCCGAAGTGCTCCGGCGCATCGGGATCGTGGATCATCGACGCGATCCACTCGGGCGTCCCCCAGCCGTCGAGCTTGGTCGCCGTCGCCTTCTTCTCTTCTCCGAGATCGCCGAGCACATGGCAACTGGCGCAGTGCCGGGAGAAGAGGTCTTGCCCGTGCAGCTCCGGATCGTGACGGACCATCGCGAGCGCCCCCTCCGGCGGCACGCCGTTCATCGCGAGCCGGGCGGCCGCGGCGGCGAGCGCGTCGGCCTTCGCGCGCGCCTTCACGTACTGCGCGTCGTGCGCCCCGTGACGCCACGCGACGAGGCCGAGCGCGACGGCCCCGCCGAAGATGGCCACGACCGGCGCGAGCGCGACCGCGCGGGATCGCGGCGGCCTCCCGATCCACGGCAAGAGCACGAGGTACCCCGCCGCCGCCCCCGGGATGAGCGACGTCCCCCAGAACTCCATCGAGCCGTGGAAGAACTTCCGGAGCTGGAACATCGGCAGCAGGAACCACTCCGGCCGCGCGGGGTAGTCGCTCATCGGATCCGCCGGCCCGTCGAGCGGCGCGCCGTGCGCCCATCCCGCGAGGCCGAAGACGAGAAAGAGCACCGCGAGCGCCACGACCGCGTTGCGAGCGACCTGCCGGAGATACGTATCCCCCGGGCTCGCCCGTGCCTCGGTCCACCCCTGACGCCGCGCGAGCGCGCGACGCCCCCACAGCGCCAGCGCGATCACAAGCGGCAGGAGCAGCACGTGCGCCGTGTACGCGCGATCGAGCCCGAGCGCGCCGAGCTCCGGCCCGCCCCCGATCATCGCCTCGATCCATCTGCCGACGACCGGCGCGAGGCCCACGATGTTGCCCTCGACGACGCGCGCCCACCAGCCGAGCTGGTCCCACGGCAAGAGGCCCCCGGTGATCCCCTCGGCCACGGCGAGCCCAAAGACGAGGAGCGTCAGCCACCAGCCGATCTCCCGCGGTTTGTTGTACGCCCCGGCGAACGCCACGTAGACGACGTGCACCGCCGCGAGGACGAAGAGCGCCTGCGCCGCCCAGTAGTGCAGCCCCCTCACGACCCACCCGCGCTCCTGCACGAACTGCACGTAATGGACGCTCGCCCACGCCGTCTGCGGCGACGGCGAATACGCCGTCATCAGGAGCACGCCCGTCAGCGCGAGCACTCCGAAGCACGTCGCCACCGACGCCGCCATCGCGGCCGCCCAGGGCGCGCCTCCGATGGCCGCGTGATCGAGCCACGCCGCCGCCGATTTGCGCAGCGCCGTGCGCTCGTCGATGAAGTCCGCGAGATCCCTGAGCGGTCGCATGACGGTCAGCCGGCCGCGACCTTCTCCGGAATCCCCTGCCGGAAGCGCTGGAACTGCACCATCACGAAGCCGTCGTCGATGCGCGTGCCGAGCGTGTCGAGCCCCCTCGGCGACGGGCCCGAGAGGCGGGCGCCCTCGGTGTCGAACGACGAGTCGTGGCACGGGCAGTAAAAGCCGGGGGCGCTCGCGCTCTTGTCGATGGCGCATCCGAGGTGCGGACACGTGACGCTCCACGCGAGCACGGCGTCGCCGCGGCGGACGAGCCAGGCGGCACCGAGCTCGACGGCCTTCTCGAGCGTCCATGCGTCTCTGTGGTCGGCGATGAGCGCGACGCGCTTCGGCTCGCCCTCGCGCAGCGAGTCGAAGGGCAGCGTCTTGATCCACCGCCCCGCCCCCGCGCCGCCGCTGGCCGGCGCGATCAGGAAACGCACCGAGGGCACCGCCAGCGCGCCGCATCCGATCGCGCCGCACGCGGCCGCCATCGTCTTGAGGGCCCTTCGCCGACCCTGGTCCGATCCGTCCGCCACGGCCGGAGGGTAACGCGGCCACGGCCCGACATGCCACGCCCCTTTCGAGCAACGGGGTTGGTCAGGCCGGCAAGGACTCCCGTGCGCAATCCCGGGTGGGGTGCTCGAGGAGGAGCGGCCGCCGCTCCCCTCGACGTGACGTCCGTGAGCAGGTTGCCGCAGCGGAGTCGAGCGAGCGCAGCGAGTCGAGCGGAGCGAGGCTCAGGGTGACCCCGGTGACGTACAAAGACTGATGTACAAGACTAAACCAAGACCATGCGCGTCCTCGTTGGCACGAGCGGTTACTCGTACAAGGAGTGGAAGGGGCCCTTCTACCCGAAGGAGGTCCCCACTTCCGGCTTCCTTCGCTACTACGCCGAGCGGCTGCCCACCGTCGAGATCAACAACACGTTCTACCGGATGCCCACCGAGAAGCTCGTGGCCGGTTGGGCGGCCGAGGTCCCCGAGAGTTTCGTCTTCGCCGTCAAGGCGCCGCAGCGGATAACCCACATCGCCAAGCTGACGAACGCGGCCGACGCCACGTCGACCTTCGTGCGCACGGCAAGCACGCTCGGTCCGCGCCTCGGGCCGCTGCTCTTCCAGCTTCCGCCTTTCTTGCGCAAGGACGTCCCGCGCCTCGCCGCGTTCCTCGACGCGAGCCCGAAGGGGCCGCGCTACGCGTTCGAGTTCCGCCATGCGTCATGGTTCGACGACGAGGTGTGGGCCACGCTCCGGGCGCACGGCGCCTCGCTGTGCATCGCCGAGGGCGAGACGCTCGAGTCCCCCGTCGTCGCGACGGCCGACTGGGGCTACGTGCGCCTCCGACGCGATGCGTACCCCGACGCGGTCCTCGAGGGCTGGGCGACGAAGATCCGGGCCCAGCCCTGGAAAGACGCCTTCGTGTACCTGAAACACGACGAGGGCGACGCCCCCAGCGTCGCCAGCCGGCTGCGAGCCCTCCTCGGGGCCTGACCCCCCTTGTCGAGGGCAACTGCTTGGGCTCGCTTGCCAGGGCGATCGCCTGTACAAGACTGCGATGGGGATCGTCCTCAGCGACCCTACCTACAGCGCGCGCGACACGCCCAGTTTGGGCGAGAGGATAGCCGAGCGCTTCATCCGAGACCGGCGCGATCTCCCGTTTCTCGGCCTGATGGCGCTCTTGACGGTCACCGTCGTGCCGACCGGCGTCGTGCTCTTCCTGCCGGGGCCGTTTCGGTGGTGGATCGCGGCCGCGCACTTCACGCTCGTCGTCTATTTCATGGGGCCGTTCATCCTGATGCTCCACAACACCAGCCACCGGACGCTCTTCAAGCGCTCCTGGGGCTGGATGAACAAGTACATCCCGTGGGTGCTCGGCCCGTTCTTCGGTGAGTCGCCCGAGACCTACTTCGCGCATCACGTGGGGATGCACCACGCCGAGAACAATCTCGAAGACGACCTCAGCACGACGCTGCCCTACCGCCGCGACAGCCTCCGTCACTTCCTCGTCTATTTCGTGAGCTTCTTCGTCGGCGCGCTCGTGCAGCTCCTCGCCTACTTCGCGAAGAAGAAGCGGTACTCGCTCCTCCTGCGGTGCGCGTTGGGCGAGATTCTCTTCTACGTCGCCGTCGGCGGGCTCTTCTTCGTGAACTGGCGCGCGACGCTGATCGTGCTCGTCGTGCCCTTCGTCGTCACGCGCTTCGCGATGATGGCGGGCAACTGGGGGCAGCACGCGTTCGTCGACGAGGCGGCCCCGGCGAACAACTACAGGAACAGCATCACGTGCATCAACTCGAGCTACAACCGCCGCTGTTTCAACGACGGCTACCACATCGGCCATCACCTGAAGTCGACGCGCCACTGGACGGAGATGCCGGGCGAGTTCGAGCGCAACATCGAGACGTACGCGGCCGAGGGGGCCATCGTGTTCGCGGGGATCGATTTCTTCGTCGTGTGGCTGCTCCTGATGCTCAAGCGCTACGACTGGCTCGCGCAGCGCATGGTGCCGCTCGGCGCCGCGGCACCCTCGATCGAGGAGAGCATCGCGCTTCTTCGCAGCCGCACGCAGTGGACTCGCGGCTGAGAGAGAGAAGGATTGGCCGCGGAGGCGCGGAGGGCGCCGAGGGTTTTGGAATCCCCAGAATCCAGCCTCCGCGCCCTCTGCGCCTCGGCGGTTCATTCTCCCCGGCGTGAGGGCCGCAGGATCTCGTAGACGAGCTCCTCTCCGGCCCGAAGCTCGTCGGGCGTCGAGCGTCTCCCGAGGCGCAGCTCGAGCGTCGCGCCCATCGCGGCAATCAGACGCACCCGGGCCTCGGTGAGCGCCGGCTGATCTCCCGGCGGCCCGTACATGGGGGCCGCGATAGCGCCCAGCTCCGAGCGGAACCTCTCGTACAGGGTCTCGAGCGGAGAGCCGGGGCGGAGCGCTTCGCTGATGACGATCTGCGCCATGCGCTCGAGGAGCGCCATCCCGCCGACGAGGATGCGCGCGAGCTTCCGCAGCCGCTCGTCGACGGTGCCTTCGGCGGGAATCTCCTTCCTGGCGACCTCCACGACGACCGTCAAAAAGAGGTCCGAGAGCGCGGCCAGCGCTTCGTGCTTGCTGCGGAAGAACTGATAGTACGTCCGCGGCGACACCTTTCCGGCGGCGAGGATGTCCTCGATGCGAGCGTCGTCGAAGCCGTGGGACGTGAACGCGATCACGGCCCCTCGCAGGGCCCGCGCGAACCCCGACTGAATGCCCACGCCCTCGGAGAGGCGTAGAAGCATCTCGAGGACGCGCGCCGAGCCCGCGGGCTCGTGATCGTCTCCCGCCATGCGCGACTCGAGAGCGAGCAACTGGAGGGCGGCGTCGGGGCCGATGGGGAGGATGCCGCTGAAGAGCGTGACCCCCTGCCGCTTCATCTCGTCGAGGAGGCGCGCCCCCTGGTCGGCCCTCGTGGGGGGGGCCTCGTGCTCCCTCGGACGGCCCATGCGAGCTGCCCTCGCCAGTGTCTTCCGCAGGGCCCTCACGGAAGAGAACGTAACATTTTACCTGGCCAGGGTCAGCCCCGCTTCACGGGACGAACCGCTCCTCCCACCACTCCGCACCGCCCCTTCTGTCATCCTGAGCGTAGCGAAGGACCCCCTCGGTGCACCGCCCTTGACGCCTCCTCGTCTTGAGTATAAATGTTGTTTACCTGACCCACGAATCAGCCCTCTGAGGTACCCCATGGCCATGGGAGGACCGCTCCCCGTTCAGTCGACGCCCCTCCCAAAGGGGGTCGACATCAAGCCGCGCCGGATGAAGTTCGCCTACGGCGACTCGACCGAGCACTGGATGGGCAACGACCGGGTGCTCACCCGGTTCATGGAGGCCCTCTCGATGCTCTTCCCCGAGGGCGAGCGATTCTTCGTCGAGTCGGTCAACCGCTACAAGGACCAGATCGTCGACCCCGTGCTCCTGAAGCAGGTCACGGCGTTCGCCGCGCAGGAGGGGATGCACGCGGCCGAGCACCACAAGTACAACGTGCGCGCCGCCGGCCCCCTCTCCGAGCGGTACGAGGCCATCGCCGGACACCTCCGGCATCCGCTCGCGCGCCGCATCCTGTCGCCGATGAACCGGCTCGCGATCACCGTCGCGCTCGAGCACTTCACGGCCATCATGGCCGACGAGCTCCTGAGGAACCCGGCCTACGAGAAACTGATGGATCCGGAGCACGCCAAGCTCTGGCTCTGGCACGCCGTCGAGGAGACGGAGCACAAGGCCGTCGCGTTCGATGTCTACCGCGCTGTCGGCGGGGGCTACGTACGCCGCGCGGCGATGATGCAGCTGATGACGTTCCTCTTCATCGTCGCCAGCGCGCGCTTGCTCGCGGGCCTCCTGTGGAACGATGGGTCGGCGAAGCGCCCGACGATGTCGAGGTTCATCGAGGTCGGCTTCGGCTCGCCGGGGTTCTTCCGCAAATGCTTCCCGGCATGGCGCGACTACTTCCGCCCGAGCTTTCACCCGTGGCAAAGGGAGAACTCGGACCTCATCCGCGCCTGGAAAGAGCGGTACGCTCCGTCCTGAAGGCCGCGCCGCATGAAGTTCTCGCTCTTCTTCGAGATGCAGATCGACAACCCGACGGCCTCGGAGGAGGCCCAGTGCTTTCACGACTGCGCCGCGCAGGTCGTCCTCGCCGACGAGATCGGGTACCACGCCGCGTGGGAGGTCGAGCACCACGGGCTGCGCGAGTACTCGCACTCGTCGGCCCCCGAGGTCTTCCTCGCGTACGTCGCGGCGAAGACCAAGCGCATCCGGCTCGGTCACGGAATCACGCTGACTCCCGCCTGCTACAACCACCCCCTCCGCATCGCCGAGCGCGTGGCGACGCTCGACATCCTCTCGGGGGGGCGGGTCAACTGGGGCTCGGGCAAGAGCAACTCGCTGACCGAGCAGAAGGCGTTCGGGGCCGACATCCCGAAGCTGCACGCGCAGTGGCGGGAGGCCCTCGAGATCATCCCGCGCGCCTGGCAAGAGGACGTGCTCGAGTACAAGGGCGAGTTCTGGCAGATCCCGCCGACCCAGGTCGTCCCGAAGCCCGTGCAGAAGCCGCACCCGCCGATGTTCGCGGCCTGCTCCAAGCCGGACTCGGCCTCGGAGGTGGGCAAGCTCGGCATCGGAGCGCTGAACTTCGCCATCGGCAACGACGAGTACCTGGCCAAGAAGGTGGCCGGTTACCGCGCGGCGATCGAGACGGCGCGGCCCACGCATTACAAGAAGACCAACTGGTTCGCGTGCACGCCCGTCGGTCACTGCGCGGACGATGACCGCGAGGCGTGCGCCTGGGGCATGCGCGGCGCCAAGTTCTTCGCGCAGGCGCTGGCCACGTACTACACGCCGGCGCGGCGGCCCATCGGCCCCATCCCAATCGACCGCTCCTTCCTCAAGGACGACGAGCTCGACGACGTGATGGAGGCGCGGGGCGCCCCCGACGCGCCGGTGATGAACGTCGTCGGCGATCCGAGCCACTGCCGCGAGATCGTGACCCGGTTCAAGGACGCCGGGATCGACGAGCTCGTCCTCGTGATGCAGGCCGGGACCATCCCCCACGATCGCGTGATGAATTCCGTCCGCACGTTCGGCGAGAAGGTCATGCCGCACTTCGCTTAGCGTCGGCGCGCGAGATGGTCGGCGACCCCCACCCGCTTCGCGTCGCGGTCACCGGAGCCTCCGGCAGCCTCGGGGAGGCCATCCTCGATCGATTGGTCGGCGACGACGGCATCGGCGAGATCGTCGCCATCGACCTCGCCCCACCGCGGAGACACGCGGGCGTGCGCAAGGTCCGCCACGTGCAGGCGGACGTGCGAGATCCCTCGATCGCGGACGCATTCCGCGGAGCCGACGCGCTCCTCCACCTCGCGTTCGTGGTCGAGCGAACGGGCGGGCGCCCGATGGAAGAAGTGGAGTCCATCAACGTGGGCGGCTCGCAGCACGTATTTCGGAGCGCGCGCGAGGCGGGGATCGGCCAGGTCGTCTACGCGTCGTCAATCGCGTCCTACGGCATCCGGCCGGAGCACGTGGGCAAGTTGCTCACCGAAGAGACGCCGTGCCTCGGCAACGAGGGCTTCTATTACGCCCGGCACAAGGGGATGGTCGAGCGGTGGCTGGACGGGTTCGAGGCCTCCGAGCCGCAGATGGTCATCGCGCGCATGCGGCCGTCGATCTTCATGAGCGAGAGGTCGAGCGCCCGGCGCGTCCGCGCGTTTCTTCGCGCGCCGGTGCATGCGCGGCTCTCGGGTCGCGCGTTCCCCGCCCAGGTCACGCACGAGGACGACGTCGCGCAAGCTTTCGTCATCGCACTGAAGAAGAAGGCGCGGGGCGCGTTCAACGTCGCCGTGGAGGGCGCCGTCGACATGAACGACCTCGGACCGGAGCTCGGGCGACCGTCCCTCCCGCTCCCCGGCGGCGCCGTCGAGCTGGTCCGCTTCGCCGCGAGACGCGGTGCCCTCGGCGTGCACGAGTCCTGGTTCGACGAGGCGCTCCGCGGGGGCAGCCTCGTCGTTTCCGCGCAGAAACTCAGGACCCAGCTCCGGTGGCAGCCCCTCTACGAGACGTCGGGCGACGTTCTCCGGGCGATCGCGGGGCGGCCGAACGCGCTGGCTTCCCGCACTCTAAGGTGGTTCTGGGGGCCCATCGTGCTCGCGACGCGGGCGCTCGGCCGGATTCCGATGACACCGGATGCCGCGGGCCAGGCGCGGGGCTTCGAGGGCGACATCAATCTGTGCTTCACGGGCCACGAGCCGGGTGCCTACCGGATACGAATTGGCAGCGGCTCGTTCGGCGTCCTCGAGGGGACGTCCGAGGCGGCGCGCGCGACGGTCACGATGAAGACCAATGTTTTCCACGACATCATCGAGGGGCGGACATCGACGCACACGGTGGCTTCGGCCGGACGGGTTCGCATTCGCGGTGACGGCGAGATGCTCATCATCGCCATGGGCGCCATCGATGCCCTCGGCCAGGCGCAGAAGCTGGACGGGATCCGGGGCGTCTTGGCGCGGCGCTACGCCCGGTTCATCGGCCTCCGCGAAAGACGCAATTAGTCCTTTGCGCTGGAGGGGGCGCACAAGCATACTGCGAAAGTTCGCGACTGCTGTGAGCACGGCGACGGTTCACACGGCGACCAAGCACTTGAGAGACTAGAAGGAGAAGCACCCATGCGTATCGGGGACGTGGGCCGGTTGGCCTGTATGTTCGCTCTCGTCGGAGCGACTCTAGTCACGGCCATATCGTGCGGCGGATCCGGATCGAGCGAGACCGTGGGCGACGCGTCGCTCGATGGCATGGGCATCCTCAATCTCGAGGCCGGTGTCGCGAACAACTGCAAGCCGAAGACATGCATGCAGCAGGGGTACACGTGCGGCTGGAACTCCGACGGATGCGGCAACGCCATCCAGTGCGGAGGGTGCACCGACCCCGACTACTGCGGCGGCGGCGGCTACAGCAAGTGCGGCGCGGGCAACGCGGGTGGCGACGCGGGCGTATGTGTCCCGAAGACGTGCGCCGACTTCCCCGCGTCGACCTGTGGCCAGCAGGCCGACGGGTGTGGCGGCCTGACGGCGAACTGCAGCACTTGCACGACCCCCGCCTTCTGCGGCGGCGGCGGCCCGAGCCTCTGCGGCACGGGCGACGCGGGTGGCGACGCGGGCGTGTGTGTCCCGAAGACGTGCGCCGACTACCCGATGAGCTGTGGGCAGCAAGGCGACGGCTGCGGCTCCCTGACGGTCAACTGCGGCACCTGCACCGACCCGGAGTTCTGCGGAGGCAACCCCGCTGCCCCGGGCACCTGCGGCGGCAACAACGGCCTCGGGCCCGACGGAGGGCCGATCGTCCAGCCGTGCATCCCGAAGACGTGCGCGGCTCTCGGCAATCCGTGCGGCGTGGCGGGTGACGGCTGCGGGGGCCTGACGCCCGTGTGCACGACGTGCACGAGCCCCGCCTACTGCGGCGGCGGCGGAACGAGCAAGTGCGGAACGGGGACCGACAGCGGGGCGGGGGGGACCGACGGCGGCACCGGCGGGAGCTGCACCCCGAAGACGTGCGCGAACTATCCGGCCAATACGTGCGGTGCGCAGAGCGACGGCTGCGGTGGGCTGACCGCCAACTGCGGCACCTGCACGAACCCGGCGTACTGCGGCGGCGGCGGGCCCGGGCTCTGCGGCGGCAACGACGGCAAGACGCCTGACGGAGCCATCGCGTCCCAGTGCGTCCCCAAGACGTGCGCGGGCCTCGGCTACAACTGCGGCCAGGCCGGCGACGGCTGCGGCGGCATCATCGGCCCCTGCGGTCCGGCGTGCATCGCGCCGCAGGTCTGCGGCGGCGGCGGCAGCCCCAACGTCTGCGGCAGCAACATCCCCTGCACGGGCCTCTGCCAGCAGCAGGTCGCGTGCGACGGCGGGACGACGACGACGCTGACCGGTTACGTCCGGTCCGGTCTGCAGGAGGGCGCCACGTCGTGGGTGCCGGCGGGCACCGTTCCCGACCCCGTGCCGGGCGTCCTCGTCTACATCCCCACGACGGCCATCACGCCGTTCGACAGCAATCCGAACGCCCCGCAAGTGCAGTGCAGCCAGTGCGGGGCCGACGTCTCGGGCAATCCGCTCGTCGAGGCGACGACGGACTACACGGGCAAGTTCACGCTCTCGAACGTCCCGGTGAGCACGAGCGCCACCGACACGATTCCGATCGTCATCCAGCTCGGTCACTGGAGGCGGCAGTACTCGTTCGCCATCCTGAATCCGTGCACGCAGAACACGTTGACGGCGGCCATGAACCTGCCCTCGAGCTCGACGGAGGGCGACATCCCGCTCACCGCGATCTCGACCGGTAGCTACGATCCCATCGAGTGCGTCCTGCTCAAGATGGGCATCAACCAGAACGAGTTCATGAGCTACACGACGTGGGCCGCCGAGACCGCCACCGGCACCGCGCCCAAGCAGGGCCGGGTGCACATCTACACGGCGACCGCAGCGGAAACGGGCGGGACGGCCAACGCCAACCCAGGTGCCACCCTCGCGCCGCGGGCAGACGAGACCGCCCTCATGGGCACGGGCGCGACGGGCTCTGCCACGAATGGCAACTACATGGACTACGACCAGATCCTGCTCCCGTGCTGGGGCGGGCCGGTCCCGAAAAGCGCGGCCGAGCTCTTCGACCTCGGATACTACGGCGATCACGGAGGGCACTTCTTCGCGACGCACTTCAGTTACTCGTGGCTCAGCGGGAACAACAACAGCCAGCTGAACAGCATCGCCAACTGGGACCTCCGGGCGGACGACAACGATACTCCCACCGTCAACGGCACCATGTTCACCGGTGACGTGAGCAACACCGTCCCGCCGACGGTCCCCGTGACCAATCCGGGAGTCTTCGTCCAGTGGCTCAACTACGTGGGCGCCCTCTCCAACGGGAACCCCGCCGGCGCACCGCCGGCCGCTCCGACGGTCGCCATCACGGCCGGCCGCCACGACGTCGACTCGGTGGCTAACGGATCGGTCGAGTGGATCGACGGGACGGACCCGAACGGCGCCGTGAACAGCAAGGCCACCCCTCCCACGGCGGAGATGCTGCTCCACTTCACGTTCGACATGCCGATCGCGGCGACGTCCGGCCAGTGCGGGCACGGCATCTTCAGCGACTTCCATGTCAACAGCGCGACGCAGTCCAACGGAAAGACGTTCCCGAACGAGTGCGATCAGACGGCGCTGAATTCGCAGGAGCGGATCATCGAGTACATGATCTGGGACCTCTCTTCTTGCGTGCCGGGAACGCCCACGGCGACATGCACGCCGAAGACGTGCGCCGACTACCCCACGGGAACCTGCGGGCAGCAGGGCGACGGCTGCGGCGGGCTCACGGCCAACTGCAGCACATGCCCCACCGGCCAAGTGTGCGGCGGTTGTGGGGTTGCGGGTCAGTGCTGTGCGGAGGATGCCGGGATGTGCACGCCCGAGACGTGCGCGGCGTTCACCGGGGCCTGCGGGCAGCAGAGTGACGGGTGCGGCGGCCTGACGGCCGCGTGCGCTTGCCCCGCCGGGCAGATGTGCGTGTCGGGCACGTGCGAGTCACCTCCCGACGGCGGGGCTTCTTCGTGCGTGCCCCAGACGTGCGCGGCTTACCCTGCGGGGACGTGCGGGCAGCAGAGCGACGGGTGCGGCGGACTCACGCCGGACTGCAATCCCTGTCCGATGGGGCAGACGTGCGGCGGTTGTGGCGTCTCGGGCATGTGCTGCGCGCCTCCTTCGAGCATGTGCACCCCTCAGCCCTGTCCGGCCGATGTGCTGTGCGGTCCGGCGAGCGACGGGTGCGGCGGCATCATCGCGAGCTGCGGGACGTGCACGGCGCCTCAAACATGCGGCGGTTGCGGGACCCCTGGCATGTGCTGCGGAAACTCGGGGTGCACGCCGCTCACGTGCGCGCAGCAGAACATCACCTGCGGCCCGGCCGGAGACGGCTGCGGCAACCTCATTGCGGGCGGCTGCGGCACCTGCACGAGCGAGGGAGGGTGCGTACCGCAGACGTGCGCGGAGCTGAACATCAACTGCGGACCCGCCGGCGACGGGTGCGGCAACCTCATCCCGAGCTGTGGAACCTGCACCGGCGGGGAGACCTGCGGCAGCAACACGCCCGGCCAGTGCGGTACGCCCATCGCGCAGTAAGTCTTGGTTTGTCACTCAGATCACCCTGGGTGACACGTCACAACCCAAGCTTCTGCTTCTTCGTGAGCGCGCCGGCGAAGAGGTCGCCGTGGTTTTCGACGCGCGCGAGCGCGGTGCGGATGGTGAAGCGCGTGGGGTCGAGCTCTTCGTCGAGCTCGTCCCACGCGATCGGCATCGAGACGACGGCTCCGTCGCGCGCGCGGATCGTGTACGGCGAGACGATGGTGCGGCCCTCGCCGTTCTGGCCATAGTCGACGTAGAGCTTGCCGCTTCGCTTGTCCTTCATGCGCTCCACGGTCGAGATCGCCGGCAGCACCTTCGCCACGGCGCGCGCAATCTTCTCGGCGAACGCGGTCGCCTGCTCGTGGGTCGGGCCCGGAGCGATGGGGACGACGACGTGGACGCCGCGCTTGCCGCTCGTCTTGACGAAGCTCTCGAGCTTCAGGGCCTCGAGGAGCACGCGCACCGCGCGCGCCACCTCGACGAGGTGTGCCCACGGACCGTTGCCAGGGTCGAGATCGAGCACGACGTAGTCCGGGAGGGCGAGCGCATGGTCCACCGCGGCGCGCGTCGCGGCCGCGGGCGGCACATGGCAGCACCACTGGTGCAAGGTGAGGGCGGCCAGGTTCGCGAGCCACTGCAGCGTGGCGACGTCGTCGCAGACGATGCGCTTCTTGTTGTCGTGGCGCGGACCGACGTCGACGAGCCGCACGAAGTCCGGCGTCTTGTCCGGGGCGTTCTGCTGGTACCACTCCTCGCCGTCGATCCCGTCCGGATAGCGCTGCAGCGTCAGCGGCCGGCCGGCGAGGTGCGGGAGCATGACCGGGGCGATCGCCGTGTAGTAGTCCCAGACGTCCCGCTTGCGGATGCCGTCCCGCGGGAAGAGCACCTTGTCGGGGTTGGCGAGCTTCGGTCCGTCTCGACGCGGGCCGGGAGCCACCGCTTCGGTACGGCGCGCGTCGGGTTCGCCTGGCGTGCCGCCGCCCCCGACCGCCCCCCCTTCGCGCAGGCATTCGAGGGGCGTCTTGTCCTCGCGAAGCCCGAGATACCGCGGGTGACGCATCGACCCCTCGCGCGTCCACTCGGTGAACGCGCACTCGCACGCGAGAGCCGGGACGACCCAGCGGGCGTCCTTGGTCTTCGGCGCGCCCTCGACGCTCGGAGCCCCTCCGGGGAGGCTCGACCCGAGGCGCTTGGCCAGATCGCGCCGGC
This sequence comes from uncultured delta proteobacterium, assembly GCA_963847465.1. Classification (GTDB taxonomy): domain Bacteria; phylum Myxococcota_A; class Polyangia; order Polyangiales; family Polyangiaceae; genus Palsa-1150. The sequence goes on from CAWKAF010000062.1 coordinate 1,115,239, forward strand.
TCCGTGCGTCGAAGCCGGTGCCCACGCGACCCGCGAAGACGAGCTTGCCCGAGTCGACGACCGCGAGGAGAAGCGCCCCCACCTCGTCCGTGGTTCCGGCGAGCGGGATCCATCCGACGATCGCGCAGTCCTGGCGCCGGTCGAACCGGAGCTTGACCCACTGCGACGTCCGCCCGGAGACGTACGGCGAACCCTTCTTCTTCGCCATCAGCCCCTCGAGCCCCGCCTCCTTCGCCGAGCGAAGGATCTCCGCGAGGTCGCCGGCGACCGCGCGCGAGAAGGAGATCGGCGGCCCCTGCCCTTCCACCAGCTTCTCGAGGAGCTCGCGCCGCACCTCGATCGGCTCGCCCCGCAGGTCGCGGCCGTCGAGCCAGAGGAGGTCGAACACGGCGAAGGCGATCCGCGCAGGCGTCGAGCCTCCGGACGAGCCACTCCTGGAGCGCCGAGAACGAAGGCCGCCCCTTCTCGTCGACGACGCACGCCTCGCCGTCGACGACGCACTCGCGCGCGTGCAGTCGCGCGACCGCCGCGGCAATCGGGGCGAAGCGATCGGTCCAGTCGTGACCCCGGCGCGTGTAGAGGCGCACATCGCCGCCCGCCTTGCACGCGAGCAGCCGGTAGCCGTCGTACTTGACCTCGAAGAGCCACCCTGACGGGTCGGAGAGGGACGTCACGGCCGTCGCCAGCTGCGGCTCGCCGACCGCCTCCTTGAGCGCGTGCGCGCTCTTGCCCTTTTCGGACGCGCCCGACCGGCGCGGACCGCGCGTCGCCTGCCGGCCGCTGACGACCGACTCGGGCCGCTCGGCGACGACGTCGTACGCGGCGTTCGCGAGGGCGTCCTTCGCCTTGAACATGAGCCACTGGGCCTGGCCGGCGCCCGCGTCGGTCGTCGGCCCTCTGTCGCCGGTGCGAACGAGGTGCCATTCGCCGACGAGCTTCTCGCCGAAGAGGCGCACGTGCATGTGCCCCTTGTCGAGCATCGCGCGCTCCTGTCCGGGAGGGATGGTCTCGTAGGTCCCGCGGTCCCAGATGAGGACGTCGCCCGCGCCGTACTCGCCGTCCGGGATGCGCCCCTCGAAGGCGTTGTACTCCATCGGGTGGTCCTCCGTCTGGACCGCGAGACGGCGCACGGCGGGGTCGTAGCTCGGTCCCTTGGGGACCGCCCAGCTGACCATCGCCCCGTCGACCTCGAGGCGCACGTCGTAGTGGAGCCGCGTCGCGTCGTGCTTCTGCACGACGAAGGCATGCGACGCTGTCGTTTTCTTTCCCTCGGTCGCCGGCGCCTGCGACGATCGTGTCGTCCGCGCTTTCGGCGGTGCCCTCTCGGTCGAAGGGGCCGGCGGGGGCTCGGGCGTCACTTCGAAGCGCCGTTTGGCCCGGTAGGTCGCCAGACGGTCGTCCGCGCTGCTCGCGCTTTCAGTGCCCGACTTGCGCTTTGCCATTTTCGTCGTCATCAGGTCTTAGAAACCAAGGAGCAATCGGCATGCGCGCCTTCTGGTCAGGTGAAATCGCGTTCGGGCTCGTCACCATTCCCGCCAAGCTCTACACGGCTACCAAGGATCTGACGCCGCAGTTTCATCAGCTGCACACGGAGTGCGGGACGCGGATCACGATGGTGCGGCGCTGCCCCAAGTGCAACCGCGATCTCGCGTGGGAGGAGATCGGCAAGGGGTACGAGGTCGGCAAGGGCGAGTACGCGCTCTTCACGAAAGAGGAGCTCGCCAAGATCGAAGGAGACGACGCGGCCGGCGCCATCGAGATCGTCGAGTTCGTCGACCCGCTCGACGTCGACCTCGCCTACGTCGAGAAGAGCTACTGGGTGGGCCCCGGCGGCAAGAACGTCCGCGGGTACGAGCTTCTCCGCGCCGTGCTCGAGGAGACGAAGAAGGTCGCACTCGCGAAGGTGAGGCTCCGGACGCGCACGCGCCTGGCCCTCTTGCGTCCACGCGGGCGCCTCTTCTCGCTCGACATGATGCGGTTCGCCGAGGAGCTCGTGCCGGGCGACGAGCTCGCACCGGCCGAGGCGAAAGCCGTGACCCCTCGCGAGCGGCAGCTCGCCATTCACCTCGTCGACGAGCTCTCCGGGCCGTTCGACCCGGCGAAGCACCCCGACGAGTATCGAAGCGCGGTGCTCGCAGCCGTCGACGAGAAGGTCGAGGCGGGGCAAGTCGCGCGCGACACCTCTCAGGAAGAAGAGGCTCCGGCACGCGGCGCCGCGACGGGCGCTCAGGTCATCGACCTCGCCGAGCTCCTGTCGCGATCGATCAAGGTCGCCAACAAGCCCGGCCCGGCGAAGACCAAGACGGACGAGGAAGAGACGACCACGCTGGCCGAGAAGCCCGAGAAATCGAAGGGCACAACCCGAAAGAAGCGCGCCACCGGGTGAGCGTGTCGAGGGTGATGCGACCGCCTCACACTTCTTCCGACGGAAGCTCGCTGAAACGATAGCCAACGCCCCGAACCGTCTCGATGAAACGGCCCGCGGTCCCGAGCTTGTCGCGCAGGCGCTTGACGTGCGTGTCGACGGTGCGCGATGCGATCTCGGCATCGATCGCCCAGACGTCGCTGAGGAGAGTGCCCCGGGCCTGCACTCTGTCCCGGCGCTCGGTCAGCGTCACGAGCAGCTTGAACTCGAGGGCGGTGAGTGAAATTTCGTCCACGCCGACGGTCACGCGATGCGCCTCGCGGTCGATCCGGAGCTCGCCCACCTCGATCATCCGCTGCTCGGGGGTATGCCCGCGGCGCAGGACGGCATCGATGCGGAGCATCAGCTCGCGCAGGCTGAAGGGCTTGACCACGTAGTCGTCTGCGCCAAGCTCGAAACCGACGATGCGATCGACCTCTTCGGCCTTGGCGGTCACCATGATGATCGGCACCGCCTGCGTCTGCGGCTCGCGTCGGAGCGCCTTGACGATGCTCGTTCCCGGCAAGTCCGGCAGCATGAGATCGAGCAGTACGATGTCGGGACGAACCTCGAGAGCAAGCTTGAGGCCGGCTTCTCCGTTCGCGGCAGTAAAAGGGCGGTGACCGGCCTGAGCGAGGTTGTATTGAAGGACCTCCCTCAGATCGGCTTCGTCCTCGATCACGAGCACACGCGCCATGGCCGGGAGCGTCAAGCCCTCCTGCAAACGGAGAGCGCCGGACGCGTGACGTTTGCGTCACGCTTCACTTCAGCGCTCAGGTAGAGCGTCCCGGTCGCCAACAACCGGTAAGCACTCGCAATTCGGGTGCCACGGTCTACTACCGCAACCGTCACGAGAACGTCACAGATGTACGCGACACTCGCGCCGCCCCGATTGGAGGAACCATTGAGCCGTGTGGCCGAAATTGCGTTCGCCGTCTGCCTGACAGCCTGCACCCGTACAGAGAGTCAACCTGCGAATGGAACCGCGGTGGACGGAGCGGTCACCGTCGCGGACAAGACATCGGTCACGCTCAAAGGCTCGGACACGATGGTGATTCTCGGCCAGCGCTGGGCCGAGGATTACATGAAGAAAAACCCGGGCGTCACCGTCCAGGTCACGGGCGGCGGGTCGGGAACGGGCATCGCCGCCCTCATCAACGGCACGACCGACATCTGCGAGTCGAGCCGTCCGATGAAGGACGAAGGAGAAGGAGGACGTCCAGGCGAAGCGCGGCGCGCCGGCGGTCGAGACGAAGGTCGCCCTGGATGCGCTCGCGGTCTACGTCAACGAGAAGAGCCCCGTCACGGAGATAAGCATCCCCACGTTGCGCAAGATCTACCTGGGCGAGACCACGAACTGGAAGGACGTCGGGAGGCCCGAGCCACGCCATCGTCCTCTACGGTCGGGAGAACAACTCGGGCACGTATGGCTACTTCAAGGAGCACGTCCTCGAGAACAAGGACTTCGCGCCCGCAACGCAAACGCTGGCCGGTACGTCGGCCGTCGTGAACGCGGTGAAGGGGGACGTATTCGGCATCGGATACGGCGGCATCGCCTATCTCGAAGGAATCCGCGCCCTCAAGGTGAAGAAGGACGATACCTCGCCGGCCGTGGCACCCACGCTCGAGACGGCGCAAAGCGGCGACCTACCCCATCAGCCGCTTCCTCTATTTCTACACGGCGGGCGCTCCCTCCGGGACCGCGAAGAAGTTCATCGACTGGGCCGTGAGCCCCGAGGGCCAGAAGGTCATCGGTGACGTCGGCTACTATCCGCTGCCGAAGGGCCTGAGCAGTGAGCGACGATTCCGACCATGTCGGACTCCGCGTTGACGAAGGCGCCTGCCCGGCCGACCCTCGTCGCGCCAGAGCACGCTGGCTCGAGCGGTTGGCGGAGGGGCTCGTGAAGCTCGTCTCCCTGGCGTCGGTGGCGTCAGTCCTTCTCATCCTGATCTTCGTCGGCAAGGAGGCGCTTCCGGTCTTGACGAGCGCCGAGGTGCACAAGGAGATTACGCCGGGAGCGCTGTTCGCGCCGTACGCGCGGCGCCGGGTACATGTGGCAGCCCGTCAGCGACGTGCCGAAGTACAACATCGTCCCGCTCTTCGTCGGAACGCTGAAGGTGACACTCGTCGCGCTCGTCGTCGCCGTCCCGCTCAGCGTGGCGTCGGCCGTCTACGTCTGCGAGTTCGCGCCCGAAGAACCTGCGCGAATACATCAAGCCGGCCATCGAGCTTCTGGCGGGCATCCCGTCGGTCGTCGTCGGCTTCTTCGCGCTCGATCGTCCTTGCCACCTGGGTGCAGCGGGTCTTCGGGACGGAGCACCGCCTGAACGCGCTCGTGGCCGGATTCGGCCTTGCATTCGCCGTGTGCCCCGTCATCTTCTCGGTCTCGGAGGACGCCCTTCGCGCCGTGCCCGAACTCGTACCGGACCGCGGCGGTCGCGCTGGGGTCGACGCGCTCGCAGACGTTGCTTCGCGTGATCCTGCCGGCGGCGATGCCGGGGATCGCGGCGGCCGTCGTCCTCGGCTTCGGTCGCGCGATCGGGGAGACGATGATCGTCGTGCTCGCCTCCGGGAACGCCGCGCTGCTCGACGCGAGCCTCGGGCACTCGACGCGGACGGTGACCGCGACCATCGCGCAGGAGCTCGGCGAGGTCGTCGTCGGCAGTCCGCACTACCATGTCCTCTTCGCGCTGGGAGCGCTCCTCTTCCTCAGCACACTGGTGGTCAACGTCGTCGGCGAGCGGATCGTGTTCGGAATGCGCCGGCGGTTCGGGGGCGTAGTTGGCTGCCGCCACCACGACCCTGCCGCGACTCGGCCGCCGGCCCAATCTGGGCGACCGCACGCTCATCATCCTGACGGCCGCGGCGACGATGATCATCCTCGCGATGCTCGTCATCGTCCTCGGCGACGTCGTCGCCGGGGGGTGGGGCGTCGTGACATGGGAGTTCATCACCGCTGCGCCTCGCGACGGAATGACCAAGGGCGGGATCTTCCCCGCAATCTTCGGCACGGTTGCCCTCACGCTCCTCATGACGATCGTGGCCGTGCCCGCCGGCGTCGCGACGGCTGTCTACCTGGCCGAGTACGCGCCGCCCGAGTCGCGCCTGGCGCGGATCGTCAACGTTTGCATCGCCAACCTCGCGGGCGTTCCGTCGATCGTCTTCGGACTCTTCGGCCTCGGCTTCTTCATCGCCACCGTCGGACGCGGCATCGACGTCGCCGCGTTCGGGGGGCAGCCCACGTACGGGAAGCCATCGCTCATCTGGGCCGCGCTGACGCTGGCCATCCTCACGCTGCCCGTCGTCGTCGTGTCGACCGAGGAGGCCCTCCGCGCCGTGCCCCGCGAGCTTCGAGACGGGAGCCTCGCTCTCGGCGCGACGAAGTTTCAGACCATCACGCGGGTCGTCCTGCCGCAGGCAGTGGGCGGCATCCTGACGGGCGGCATCCTCGCGGTGAGCCGGGGGGCGGGCGAGGTCGCGCCCATCATGTTCACGGGCGCCGCATACTTCCTCCCCTATCTGCCGACGCACCTGAACGACCAGTTCATGAACCTCGGCTACCACGTGTACGTGCTGGCGACGCAATCGCCGGACGTAGATCGAACGAAACCGCTGCTTTACGGGACGGTGCTCGTCCTCCTCCTCCTCACGTTCCTCTTGAACGTCGTCGCCATCGCGATCCGCATTCGGTTCCGCCGCCGCCTTTCCTGAGGCCGTTTACCGGAGTTGACACACAAATGTCGCATTCGCTTCACGCAGGCGAAGCGATGTCGGCAGTAAGTTCCGGCCCGCTTGCGTCGGAGCCTTCTTATCCCGGCGCGTGCAGGAGGGTGCTGTCCGCCATGAAGAGGAAGACCAGTCGCTTTGCGCGCGGGAGCGCGTGCCTGCTCGGGTCCGCGGTTCTCGCGGTTTCCGGCCAGGCCGCCGCTGCCGCGTGTCCTACAGGCTCGACCACCGTGAACTTCTCGGGTTCGAGCGCGTTCATCCCTGTCGTTCAAGCTGTGGCCAACATCCTGGGCGCCACCGTGAACATCGTCTACCAGAAGCCAGGATCCTGCGAAGGCCTCGCCTACGTTCTCGGCGACACGGGAACTGCGGTCCTGCCCGATACCGACGCCGCGCTCTCGCTCGCTTCGGGCGGGGTATCCGGTGGCGTCGCGTGCACCCTCCCGACCATCGCTGTCGGCACCTCGACTGCCGCCGCGGCGAAGATCGACATCGCTGTCTCGGACGTTTACACGGCAACGTGCCAGGGGAGCTTCGATACCAACCTGATCTCCGTCGGCACGGGCACCAAGGAGTACCTCGGCCCTATTCAGGCCATGACCTTCGCCGTGCCGAGCGCCTCGACCGAACAGGTGATCAGCGCCGAAGCGGCTTACATCGTGTTCGGCTTCGACGCCGCACCCCGAACTTCGTCAATCCCTGGAACGTCCCCACCGACATCTTCGTGCGGTTCTGGGACTCGGGGACCCTCGAGATGATCGGCACCGCGATCAACCTGCCCGGAGGGCAGTGGGCGAACGCGACCAACAAGACCAACACCCAATACACCGCGAGCACGCAGGCGATGACGACGGCTCTCACCGCGGCGGCCGCGAAGTCGACGAACGACACGAACGCTGCGATCGGTATCCTCGGGGCGGCGAACTACGTGACCGGGCTCAGGCCCCTGGCTTTCCAGGCCAAAGGGCAGGAGTGCGGCTACCTGCCAGATTCGTCGTCGACGGCCCACGACAAGATCAACGTCCGCCAGGGTCGCTACGCGATCTGGGGCCCGGAGCACCTGATCGTCAACGTGGACGCGAACGGGAATCCGGTGGGACAGAACGCGAACACCGCCGCCGTCCAGACAGTGCTGAACGCGCTCGTCGCGACCTCCAAGGCGCCGGCGGCAGCGAGCGGCGACGGCGGCCTCGACGACGCAGATGAGGGGACGCTGATCGCCGCCATCTCGGCGCCAGCGACCGGCGTCATCCCTCAGTGTGCCATGCAAGTCAGCCGGACCACGGAGATCGGGCCGGAAATGTCTTACCCCCCGCCCGCAGCGTGCAGCTGCGCGTTCGAGATGGCCGCAGGCTCGTTGGTCGCCGGCCACGTGTGCACTGCTTGCACCGCAGCCAACGCGGCGACCGTATGCACCGGATCAACCCTTGCTTGCCACTTTGGCTACTGCGAGGCTGAGTGATGAACGCCAATAGAAGTCTTCTCAAGGTCTCCGGCGTCGTACTCGTCGGCATCGCCGGTGCCATCGCAGCGGCTGCGTGCAGCAGCAGCAGCGGTGGTGGCGCGCCCATGACCGTCATCGAAGCGGGCAACGGCGAAGACGGAAATACCAGTTCGAGCAGCGGCAGCTCGAGCGGCGCTTCGAGCAGCAGCTCGAGCAGCAGCTCTAGCAGCAGCTCCAGCAGTGGTGGCGGTGACGCCGCCACTGACGGCAGCAGCGGCGGCACGTGCGTGCCGGACGGCGGGCCCGACGCGGCCTGCAACTCGTGCGCGACAATCGGCGGAACCGGGGCTCTCGGTTCCTACAACAGCTGCTCGCAGTACACCGTGAACTGCACCCCGTTCAACAACGTCGCTCGCGGCGTGCCCTTCACCGCGGATGGAGGCCTTCCGACCCCGTAAGACGCGAGACGCTCGGAGCGCGCGCGGGCCTACTCATGCCCGCGCGCGCACGCGCATCCATGGCCGGAAGGGAGTCCCCCGAACCTTGGCGTCCTCTTCTCACTTCCGCCCAGCGATACGCGCGGCGATGGCCTGTTTGCTGTGGGCGAGCGTCGGTGCCGCACAGGGCGAGGGAGCGCCCGCCCCGGAACCTCCTCCAGTACGTCCGTCGCTCGTCCCCGCAGCCGCCCCCGAGGCAGCTCCAGTAGCTTCGTCGCCTCCGGCTCCGTCGCCTTCTTCGGCTCCGCCTCCGCCTCCTTCTTCGCCGAGCCCCGGAGTCTCCGCACCCACCGACGCCTCGTTACGCCGCGAGGTGGACGCCCTACGCGAAGAGGTACGGGCACTTCGGACCCGCGTCGAGAACGCGCCTCCGGCTGCGCCGCCGCCCACCCCGGCTCCCGCCGAAAGCCCGACGGGCGTCCACGAGCGCACCGGCCCGACGCCGCACCCGCTTGGGTACGAGCCTTTCTGGCCATGGGCGACTCCGCCCGAAGGGCTCACGCTCGGAGGCTATCTGCAGTCGGAGTACATCTGGTCGCAGGCCTCCCAGGACCAGCTCGCGCAGGGCGGAGCGCTGCTGAACAAGGACCGATTCCTCATCCGACGTGCGCGTCCGAGCTTGATTGGGGAATGGGAATACTTCGCGATCGCGCTCGAGCTGGACGCCAACACGACGAACGGGCCGCAGGTGGACCTGCGCAAGGCCGAAGCTTCGGTCCAGTATCGGCCCGACCGGACGAAGCCGCCCATCGTGATGGCGACGCTCGGGCAGTTCGACACGCCGTTCGGCTACGAGCTCGTCGAGTCGCCGCGAACGCGCTGGTTCATGGAGCGCTCACAGGCGTCGCTGGGGTTCTGGCCCGGCGAGCCTGACCTGGGCGTCCGCCTCGCGGGAGCGCTCGGCTTCTTCCGGTGGACGATTGCGGCCGTCAACGGCGAGCCGCTTGGCGAGAATTCGCCCTACGCCCTCGAGGCCCCGCTATCGGAGAAGACGGCGCTCTTTCGTTTCGGGTTCGATACGACGCCGCGCCAAGACCTTCAGCTCGCCGGGGGCGTCTCGAGCCTCCGCGGGACGGGCTTCGATCCGGGGACCGACGCCACCACGAGCATCCTGCAGTACAACGACCTCTCCGGCACCGGCACGGTCGGGTCGGGCGATCTCTCCGCCACGGACGCCAAGGCCGCCACGCCGTCGCAACACTTCGAGCGCTGGGCAGCGGGAGCGGACCTGCGCATGAACTTCCGCTGGCAGCCTGGCGTCTTGAAGGTCTACGGCGAGTTCATGCTCGGCTCGAACATGGATTGCGGGCAGTACGTAGCCAACCCCATCCTTACGGGCATCGACCAACGTGAGCTCGGTTTCTACGTGGCGGCGCTTCAGGAAATCACCCGCTTCGGCATGGTGGGCTTCCGGTACGACTACTACGATCCGAACTCGAACGCGTTCGACAAGCGAGAAGGGCAACTCGTACCTTACAGCGAGGCCATTCATACGTCCGCGCTCCTCGTCGGCGTCGCGATCCCCGATCGCGCCCGGCTCGTCTACGAGTACGACATCGTTCGGAGCGACCTCGCGCGCAACGCGGTCGGGGTCCCCGCAAACCTGCCGTCGAACAACTGGACTCTCCGCTTGCAGGTCCAGCTATGACACCTCGCGTCTGGATCGCGGCGTCGACCCCCCTGTTGCTCGCAGGGGCGTGTGACTCGGGCCAGAGCGCGCTCACGGGAATCGGCGAGCCGATCCAGATCACCAACGGCCAGTTCATCTCGGGCAATCTTCCCGGGACGGCGCCTCCCCCGAGCGACGGGGGCGTCGTCGCCGCCGCCGAAGACGCGGGACCACCTGACTCGGGCCCATCGGAGCCGCTCGAGATTACCCCCCGGGCGGCTTCGCCACCAACAGCGTCCAAGCAGGCGCCGCGGGGCTTCCGTTCTCGGGCGACGTGAGCAGCGACGCGGTCGCCGTGGGCGTGCGACTCGCCGGCCTGGGAACGGGTTACTGGGTGGTGCCCGTCGGGGCGCCAGATTCGTTGAACCCCGCGTTCTTCACGTACAGCGTCTCGACGAGCTTCAACTTGAACGACCCCCCGGACTCCGCGATCTCCTCTTCGTCGCCATCGGTGGATCTGGCAACGCGGGCATGCAGACGGGCGTCAGCCTGTGCATCAACTCGCGGATCCCCGACAACGGTTTCGCGTGCTATCCGGACATCCAAGCTCCCCCTCACGCGGTCTTCACGCTGGAGTGGGACACGAACTTCGATCTCGACTTGCACGTCCTGACGCCGGACGGCACCGACATCAACGCGAGAGAGCCCTACGGCGGCCCGATCGAAGCAGGCGTTCACGGCATCTCGCCCGATCTGCCCCACATCGATCGTGACTCCCTCGGGGACTGCGTCCCTGACGGGCTGCGCCAAGAGGACCTGATCTACCAGGACCCACTCCCGGGCGGGGATTACAAGGTTTACGTCGATCCTTTCGCCGCATGCGGACAGGCGGCGGCGCGCTTCAAGTTCACCATCTACCAGTCGTCCGGGACGTGTCCCGGCCCCACCTGCCGCTTCGGCTCCGTCTCCTCGGTCAGCGGCGAGCTCCTCGCCAGTCAGGTGACCGGAGGCGCAGGGCCGATGCTCAAGATCGATCAGCTCACCGTGGAATAGCGAAAGGACGAACAGCCGTGATCGTCAAATACCTGCTCAAAGTCGCGATGCTCGGCAGCTCGTGGGTCATGTACCTGCTGCTCGCTCCTGAGCGTCGCCTCGATTGGCGTGATGGTCGAGCGCTGGCTCTTCTTCCGCAAGCACGGGCAAGGCGGCGACGAGCTCGGCGACGCGCTCTGCGATCTCCTCGAGAATGGCGACCGCGAGGCGGCGGAGGGGCTCCTCCGCAGGCGAGCCCGACGATCGAGGCCGAGGTGCTGCTCGCGTCTCTCCGGTGGGCGCGCGGCGGACCCGAGGCGCCTTTCGGTCGGCGATCGACGGGGAGATGACCAAGCGCCGGCGCGAGCTCGAGAGCGGGATGACGCTGCTCGGGACGCTCGGCAACAACGCGCCGTTCGTCGGGCTGCTCGGCACGGTCATCGGCGTCATCGTCGCCTTCGCCGACCTCGCCGAGGGGTCGAACAAGGTCCAGATGGACAAGGTCATGGGCGGCATCGCCGAGGCGCTCATCGCCACGGGCGTAGGCCTCTTCGTCGCGATCCCGGCGGTCGTCGCGTACAACGTCTTCCAGAAGAAGATCGCCGACATCGAGGACAACGTCTCGTCGATGAACAAGCGCCTCTGCGCGGTCCTCGCCGTCGGTCGGCACCTTCGGAGAGACGCCGCGCGCCGGGCCCGGTCGACGCGCCGCGACGTTCGAAGGCGACGACCCGACGCGTCGCGCGAATCATCGCCGCAGCTTCGCAGCCTGGCATCCAGCGACGCGGGCGCGGAGGAGTAGAGCCATGGGCGCTTCGGTCGGGTCGTCCCGCGGGCGACGCGGAGGCATCGTCGGCATCAACGTGACGCCGATGGTCGACGTCATGCTCGTGCTCCTCGTCATCATGATGGTGTCGGCGACGTACATCGTCTCGCGCGCGCTCAAGGTCGAGCTGCCGAAGAGCGCGTCGTCGGACGAGGCGTCGCAGGGGCCGCTGACGGTCACGCTGACCGAAGGACCACAAGCTCTTCGTCAATCAGGAGCCGGTGGCAGGCGACGCGGCGCTCGTGCGCGATCTTCCAGAAGGCGCGGGCCGCCGCCGGCGAGCCGAGCCTCGTCGTGAGCGCCGACGGCGGAGCGCTGCACCGCTGGGTCGTCCACGTCATCGACCTCGCCAAGCAGCAGGGCATCACCAAGTTCGCAATCAACGTCCAGGCCGAGTGAAAAGGGATCGCAGGCGCTCGCTCCGTGCGTGGATCTTCGGCGGCAGCGTCGCTCTTGCACGCTGCGTTCGCCGTCGGCCGCGGTCGTTGATACCGAAGCCCGAGGAGCGGGCGGAGGCGGCGGCCATCGAGCTCGCGGACCTCAAGAAGCCGAAGAAGGAGCCCCCGAAGCCACCGCCCCCGCCGCCTCCGCCGCCGCAGGACAAGCCAAAGCCCTCGCCCCCGCCGCCCCGGGCAGCAGGCTCAGGCAAAGGTGGCTCCCGATGCGCCCAAGGCCGAGGCCCTGCCGCCGATGGCGATGGGGGCCGACGGGTTCGCGGACTTCGGCAACATCGCGCTCGGCAACGGCGGAGGCGGCGACGGAATCGCCATCGGCGCGCCGGCGGGCGGAGCGGGCGGAGCGGGCGGGCGCGGCGCCGGCCCCGCGGCCCCGACGCGCAACGGCCACGCGCAAGGTGGTGCAGCAGCTCGCTCCCGCGGCGGCCGACGTCTGCAACGACCCTCCGGTGCGGCCGAAGCGCAAGATCCCCGTGGCGCCGAAGTACACGCATGCAGGCGCGCCAGGCCGAGATCGAAGGGGTGGTGCGGGTCGAAGTCACGGTGGACGAGACCGGACGAGTCATCTCCGCGCGGGTCGTGAGCGGCCTCGGGTACGGTCTGGACGAATCGGCGCTCGCGGCGGCGAAGGCCTCGGTGTTCGAGCCGGCGTCGCGGTGCGGGAAGCCGATCGTCGGCACAGTCGTGCTTCCGTTTCGATTCGAGTCGACATGAAGGTCTTCGGACCTTGTCTCCTGGTGCTCGGCGCGCTGTCGATTGCACCCTCGGCGGCTGCCCAGGATGCGCCCGCGGCGCCGCAGCACGTGATCGTACCGCCCAAGCTCACGACGTTCGTCCAGGCGGATTTCCCGCCCTCCGAGGTGGCGGCAGGTCATGGGGCCACCGTCGTCCTGCAGATCGCGATCGACGCGACGGGCAAGGTCGCGGGGGTGGGCGTCCTCGAGTCGGCCGGACCGGCGTTCGACGCCGCAGCCGTCGGAGCGGCAAAGCAGTTCGTCTTCGAGCCGGCCATCGTGGACGGCAAGCCGATCCCGGTGAAGATCACGTACCGGTACGCGTTCACCATCACCGAGAAGCTCGTCAAGAAGCAGACCGCCGACTTCGTGGGGACCATCCGCGATCGGACCACCAAGAAGCCGATCGCGAACGTCCGCGTAGCGGTAGACACCGGCCAGCAGGCGCTGACCGACGACGACGGCAAGTTTCGCATTCTGGACGTCGCGCCCGGCGACCACGCAATCACGCTGTCGGGTGAGAGCGTCGCGACGATAGGAACGACCGAGACCTTCGAGCCCAGCAAACAGGTGGACGCCACCTACGAGGTCGACAAGAAACGCGAGCGAGGGTCGGCGGACGAGGAGGAGGAGATCGTCGTCACCGCGCCTCGCCTCAAGAAGCAGGTCGTCTCCACGGAGGTGCAGGCCGACGCAGGCTCAGAAGGTCCCCGGCACGCAAGGCGACGTGCTCAAGGTCGTCGAGAACCTGCCTGGCGTCGCGCGAGCTGCGGCGGGGTCCGCCACGCTCGTCGTGTGGGGCTCCGCGCCGCAAGATACCCGCGTGTACGTCGACGGCGTGCACGTGCCGCTGCTCTATCACGGCGGCGGGTATCGCTCGATCCTTCCGTCCGACTTCGTCAAGTCCGTCGAGCTCGTGCCGGGCGGCTACGGGCCGAGTTACGGCCGGGGCCTCGGCGGTCTCGTCACCGTGGCGAAGCGGCCGCTCGACGAGGACGGCATCCACGGCAGCGTTGGCGCGGACGTCATCGACGCGTCTACCGACGTCCGCGCGAAGATCGCGGACGGCGTGCACGTCGCTCTCGGCGTCCGCAAGAGCTACCTCGACACGGTCCTCGGCGCGGTCACGAGCACCGAACGTGGGCGACATCGTCCCCATTCCCCGTTACTGGGACGGGCAGGGCCGCATCGTCTACGATCTCGCGTCGCACGAGACCCTCGAACTCGGGGGGTTTGCGTCGAGCGACCGTATCGCCAATACGCTCCTCAATCCCGATCCGTCGCTCATCGAGCGGCAGACCACCGGCACCGATTTCCAGCGCGTCTACTTTCGGTACGAGAAGCACCTGGCGGACAGCTCGGTCGTCTCGGTGGGGCCGTGGTTCGGCTTCAACTCGACGAGCCTCGCAAACTCGTATGGCGCCATCGTGACCGACGTCACGAACAAGTCCACTTTGTTCGGCGTGCGGGCCGACTGGCACGGTCCCCTCATGGAGCACGTCCGCGGGAACGTGGGGATCGACGTGGAGATGCAATTTGCGTCGTTGCACCGCGACGGATCCATCGGAGCACCGCCCCGCGAGGGTGACATCTACGTCTTCGGCGAGCCGCCGCCGGGCCAGGTTGGCGCCGACGACTGGAAGACCGTCATCGGAACGCTCGCTCCGTACGCGGAAGCCGACATCACCGCGTTCGACGACCGCCTGCACGTAGTCCCCGGAGCGCGCTTCGAGCCGTTCATCACCTCCGCGAGCAAGACCGTGCCGACGGTCGGCAGTTCGCCGGACGTCGGCACCACACGCGAGGTCGCCGAGATCGAGCCGCGCATTTCGGTACGCTATGCGTTCACGCCGGAGATCTCGGCCAAGGCAGCCTTCGGCATGTATCACCAGTCTCCCCAGCCAGAGGATCTCTCAGCGGTCTTCGGAACACCGACGCTGGGCCTTTCGAGCGCGCAGCATTACCTCGCGGGCTCGACGTTCCAGCTGACGCCGACGTTGTCGATCGAATCCACCGCGTTCATCTCCTTGTCGCAGAATCTGGTCGTACGTAGCGAGTCCGAGAGCCCGTTGCTGGCGCAGGCGCTCGATCAAACCGGCGTCGGGCGCTCGTACGGGACGCAGTTTCTCCTTCGCCAGCAGCAGATCGGTCACTTCTTCGGGTGGGTCAGCTACAGCATCCTGCGCAGCCAGCGGAAGGACCATCCGGATCTCGACTGGCGTCTCTTCGATTACGACCAGACGCACGTCTTCACGGCGCTCGGATCGTACGACATCGGGGCGGGCTTCGAGACCGGGCTCAGGTTCCGTTACGCGACCGGCTATCCCCGCACCCCGGTGATCGGCGCTTACCTCGATTCGCAGACCAACACGTACGAGCCCATCTTCGGACCGCACAACTCGATACGCATACCCCCCTTCACTGCGCTCGACGCGCGATTGGCGAAGCACTTCAAGTGGCACCGGACGGATGGCGAGATCTACCTTGACGTTCAGAATGTCACCAACCACGCGAATCCAGAGGAGATCGTGTACAATACGAACTACACGCAGCGGGGGTACATCACGGGTTTCCCGATCCTCCCGGTGATCGGTGCGAGGCTCACGTGGTAGCTTCCGGCCGGCCCAGGGTGTCGCTTGCGTTGGTCGCGCTGCCGGCCGTCGCGCTGGTCTACGCGTGCAAGCCAAACCTCGACCAGACGGTGTCGATCATCAGTGAGCCTACCGTCCTCGCAGTCCGGTCGGATCCGCCCGAGGCCGCGCCGACACCGCCCGACGACAAGGTGAACCTGACGGCCCTGTACGTCGATGGCGACGGATCCATCGCGAGCGCTCCTATCGACTGGGCGTTTTGCACCGCGCGCAATCCATTGGCCAACCTGGGCCCCGTCAACCCGGCGTGCCTCCAGGCGTCCGGCCCGCAGTTCGTGCCCATGGGAACGGGCCTGGAGGCGAGCGGTCTGATCCCGGCCGACGCGTGCAGGCAGTTCGGGCCGGATGTACCCCAGCCGATGCCGGGGCAACCCCAGGGTCGGCCGGTCGACCCCGACCCCACGGGCGGCTACTACCAGCCGGTTCGCGTTCTTGCTCCGGGGAGCACGCAGCCGTCGATCACGATCGCAGAGACCCGTCTCTCGTGTGGATTGGCCAACGCCATCGGCAACGTGTCGGCGGAGTACGACAAGCGCTACCACCCCAACACGAACCCGGCGGTCGCGTCGCTCTCGATCGGTGGAGACTCGTCGACCGGCATCGCGCTGACGACGGACGAGCACGGCGCCACGAACGCCGTTCAGGCCGGCGCGCACATCACGCTGACTGCCGCCTGGGCGGCGTGCCCAACCATGGACGTGTGCGGCGACGGCTTCTGCGGCCCCGACGAAACCCTGCAGAGCTGCCCGTCCGATTGCACGACTCCGCTGGGGTGCACCGGAGCCGAACGGTACGCGGCATTCGACCTCGAAACCCAAAGCATCGTCGACCAGCGCGAAGCCATTGCGGTGGCGTGGTTCGCCACGGGCGGCGTCTTCGACGACGATCGCACCGGGCGGGATTCGAGCGACCTGACGACGACCAGCGACGACGGTTGGCAAGCACCCGCACAGGCCGGGCTCGTTCACCTGTGGGTGATCGTGCGCGACGACCGCGGCGGAACGGGCTGGGCCGAGTACGCCTTCGACGTACGCTGATCCTGAGCGCCGACTCGACTTTGCTCAGAGTTCATCCGCGTGGACGTTTCCTGTCACGCGACTTGCTTACGTTCGACTCGTGCATCGAGTCGCGGGCTTGCTCGTGTGGATGGCCGCCTGGGGCGCCTCGTTCACGGCGAGCTGCATTCCGGCGAGGGACCCGTCGCCGAGCTTGACCAGCACGACCACCTCGACCGTCGCCAACCGGCGCGACCTTGCAACCGAGGACGAAAGGACACCCGTTGTGCTCGTCGTGCTCGACGGAGTCCGCTGGCAAGAGGTGTTCGTGGGCGTCGATGCCGCTCTCGCAGGCGAGAACGGCGACCGACCGGGTGGGGACGCGAGAGACTTGCTGCCCAACCTCTACGCCGCAACCGACACGCGCGGGGCGATCGTAGGCGCACCCGGCCACGGCAGGGCCATCGCCGCCAGTGGCCCAAACTTCGTGTCCATGCCGGGCTACACGGAGATCTTCGAGGGCCGTCCGCCCGATGGCTGTCGGGACAATGCGTGCGAAGGGGCGCTCGGGCCGACAATCGTCGACGAGATTCGCGACAGGGCCACGGCCAACCAAGACGTTGCCGTGTTCGCGTCGTGGGAGCGCATTGGGTCGGCGGCCACGCGAGAACCGTCGCGTATCGTCCTATCGGCAGGACGCTCGGCGGCCCGAGGTGCGTCCTCTCTGGCCGACGACCCCGAAATGCAAGACACGCTCGAGCGCGCGAGAGATGCGGACCCGTACCCGGGTTCCGACGATTTCCGTCCAGACCGGTACACGGCGGCCCTCGCGCTGCGATACCTCGACCTTCGGCGCCCGGAATTCCTGTTCGTGGGGCTGGGCGAGGCAGACGAATACGCGCACCGGGGTGACTATGCCGGGTACCTCGCATCGCTCCGCGACGCCAATCGGTTCGCCGGCCAGCTATTCGCGACTCTCGATCGCATGGGCGAGCGCGGGCGCCGGACCCTCGTTCTTTTCACCTCCGACCACGGACGCGCTCGCGACTACCGCGATCACGGAGCCCGATTCCCCGAGTCCGCCAGGGTCTGGCTCGCCGCTTTCGGCGGACCGGTCCGCGCGCGAGGCTTTGCCGCCGCACCTCGGTCACGTCGGCTGGCGGACGTGGCACCGACGATCCGCGCCGTCCTCGATCTGAAGCCCGACGAAGGGCCGTTGGGAGGCACGCCCTTGTGGGAGCTGTTCGACGACACCGACCCCCTCGAGGCTCGCTCGGCCCGGCTCGGTCCGGCCCTGTAAGGAGCGGGACGGCAACGCTCCTGCGAACTCTTCGTGACGAGGGCCATAGAACGCGGCGGATGGCCCCGCACGATGCCATCCTCCTTCTTCACCCAGGAGGCAACCGTGAAAGCGACGACGAAGCACACCCGGATGAGCTCGAAGGGCCTCACGAAGCTGGGCAAGACAGGGACTCTCCAGGTGCCGCATCACGGACGCGTCGCTCGGCGGGGTTCGACCGTCGTCGTCGAAGAGAGCCGGCCCGCCCGGCGCGGCTCAAGCGATTGCGCGGTCTCGAACTAACTCGCGAGTACCTCGCGAGGCGCGTTCTGCGCCTTGGCTAGCGTTCTCGGTGCGACGGCACGCGCACCTTCCGCGCGGCCCATCCCCGCGAGAAGGCCGTAGCCGATCGCTATCCAGACAACGTCCTTTGCCCGTTTGAGGAGCACGAAGGCGGCTGCTGTCTCGGGGCTGATTCCGGCCGCGGTGAGCAGCGTCGCGTACCCGGCGTCCTGGATGCCCAGGCCCGCGGGCGCAACGTTCCCAATCGAGCGGCCGAGCGTCAGCCCCACCTCGACAGCCATCGCGAGCGACACATGGAAGGGAGCGCCTACGAGCCAGAGGACCACCGCCGTCTCGAGGGATTCGAATATCCAGCACGTGAAGAACGACCCTGCGGCGAGCCACGTGAAGGAGCGCGCCGCGTGGAGGCGCGCGAGCCGACCATCCCCGGCGACGGCCCCTGCGCGCCAGTGGGCGACCCTGTCACCGAGCGCTCGCCACGGACAATTGCCGGCGACTGCCTGCAACCTGGCAAGCACCGAACGCCCGCGAAGTCCCGCGCCGAGGGCCAGCGAGAGCGCCAGGGGCACGAGCGCCGATATGGCGACGGCGCCCGCAAACCACCCGCCACCGAAGAGGCGATGGGAGACCACCGTCAGCACGACCGCGCCGCAAGCCGCGCCGAGGGCGATGTACAGCGCGTGCGCCCGCATCACGAGCCATTTGCGACCGACGGCTAGTACCGCCCCGCTACCGAGTGGGACACCGCAGTGGGCCTCGAGAAGGGTCGCCGTGGCCGTGTCTGCCACGAGAAACCCCGCTGGTGCCGTCAGGTGCAGCGCTTCCGTCGCGATCCGGATGGGCAAGAGCCGCGAGAGCGGCACGGCATGCCCCAGCGCCCGGAGAACCATGTGGATTCCGACGGCATCGAGCGTCATTCCGAACAGGAAGGGAGCGAGGGCGACAGGCGCGAGCCGCCCCGCATGGGAGATGGCAGCGAACGAGGCTCGAACGTCGATGGTCCCGAACGCCCTCACCAGCAAAGCCGCGGCGCCAGCCACGACGAGGACCGCGAACCCTGCCCGGGCGACACGGGAGCCGGAGATCACGATCTCTATCGTCGCGATCTCTCGTGACATTCAGGCGACACCTGAGCAAGTGGAGAGTGAATTTATCGGGACTCCACCGGCAGCTACTTTCTTGACAGGAGTGCGGTGTCGATCGCGGCGCAGAGCGTCTCGAGGACCTTCACGCGCGCCCACTTCTTGTCGTCCGCTTCGACCATATGCCAGGGCGAGAGGTCTGTGCTCGTGCGGTCGACCATGTCGCAGACCGCCCGCTCGTACGCGTCCCATTTGCCGCGATTGCGCCAGTCTTCCGGGGTGAGCTTGAACCGCTTGAACGCGGTCTTCTCGCGTGCGCGAAAGCGCGCGAGCTGCTCCTTCTTGCTGAGGGCCAGCCAGAACTTCACGACGACGATGCCGGCCCTGACCAACGAATCCTCGAAGTCGACAATCTCGCGGTACGCCCGCATCCAGTCCGGCTCCGAGGCGAGCCCTTCTACCCGCTCGACGAGGACTCGGCCGTACCAGCTCCGGTCGAAGAGCGCCACGTGCCCTTTTCGCGGGACGTGCCGCCAGAACCTCCACAGGTACGGGTGAGCTCGCTCTTCCTCCGTTGGCGCCGCGATTGGCACTACCTGGTAGATGCGTGCGTCGAGGGCGCGCGTGACGCGCCGGACGGTTCCACCCTTTCCGGCCGCGTCGCTCCCCTCGAACACGACCGCGACGCCGAGCTTCTCGAACCGCTTGTGCCGCGAGAGCAGGTTGAGGCGGCCTTGCAATCGGGGCAGTGTCTTCTCATATCGTCCCTGGGAGAGCGACTTGGTTAGGTCGAGCTCCTCGACGATGTTGCGCGCGTCGATGGCAGGAGGCGGCGGGGGAGCCGCGCGCACGGGTGCAGGGCGTTTCCCCCGCTTGAGCCGCTCCGTCATCGCGTCGAGGAGGGTCCTTCCGACGGTGAGATTCCGGTAGCGGACGTCGGTCGCCTCGATGACCGTCCAAGGGGCCTCTGCGGTGCTCGTCTCTCGAAGCGCCCGCGCGGAGACCTCGCGGAAGCGATCGTAGCGAGCGTGGTTCTTCCAGTCTCGTTTGGTCACTCGCCATGCCGTCGCCGGGTCGGCCGCGAGCTTCTCGAGGCGCTTGCGCTGGGCCTTCTTCGACAAGTGGAGCCAGAGCTTGACGACGAGGGCACCCTCGTCCACGAGCATCCGTTCGAACCGGGCGATCTCGACGAGGTTCCGCGAGAGCTCCCCGCCGCGAAGGCGGCCGTACACCCGGTCGACGATTGGCGCCGTGTACCACGATCCGAAGAACACCCCCATCCGGCCGTTGGGAGGTAGGGCCCGCCAGAAGCGCCACATTGGAGGACGGTCGCATTCCTCGTCCGAACGGTCGCCCATCGCGTGGGTCTGGATGTGCCTGGGGTCCATCCATTCGAGGAGCAAGTTGACCACCTCGCTTCTACCGCCCCCATCGACGCCTCCCGACAGGAGGATGATGGGGAACTCCGAGCGGTCGAGGACGCGCATCTGCGCAGTGAGCAGGGCCGCGCGTACCTTCGGGACCTCTTTGTCGTACTCGCGCGGGTCGATGGCGTGTCCGATCTCGGCGGATTCGAACATAGGCGCAGGATGGTATTCGATGTCGCCCCCGGCCGGGGCGATCGTGACGCTTTACACGTGCCCCCGCGCGGCGCGAGCATCCGCGCCATGCGTGCCTTTTCCGCGTCGGCCCTCGTCCTGGCGCTTGCACTCCCTCCTTCGGCGGCCAGCGCTCAAAATAGCCCGCGACCCGCCGGCGCGAAGACCGCAGAGACTCCGCGGTCGACCCCCCTGCCACGCGACACCATCAAGCGCCTGAAAGGTGGTGATCCCGCACAGCTCAAGGCCGCGCTCGACGACGTGCGGATGGCGGCAAGGGAGGGAGCACCGGCCGTGCCAGCCATCGCCGAGGTTCTCCGCGCCGGACTCTCGCCCACCCTGACCCAGGCGGCGATCGAGACCCTCGGAGACACCGAGAGCGAATCAGCGAGCGAAGTGCTCGGTAGCTACGCACGCCATCGGAACGTGGTCCTGCGACGCGCTGCCGTGCAAGCGCTCGCCAGGACGCGAGGGGCCGCAGCGACGAAAGCGTTGCGCGCGGCGCTGTCGGACCCCGACGCGGCCGTGAGGGCGACGGCGGCGACCGCGCTCGGCGGGATGTCGGCGCGGGACGCCGTCGAGGACCTGTTCGTCGCCCTCGACCACAGGGTGGCGGAAGCGGCCGCATCGATCGGCCAGCTTTGCAGCGCGCAAGAGTGCGATCGCCTGGCGTCGAAGCTCGGCAGCGTACCGTTCGACGTCGTGACGAGCGGGTTGGATCAGGTGCTCTTCCGAGGCGGCAAGGACGTGAGCGACGACCTGAAGGTCAAGATTGTCGGCCGCGTGCGCGAACTCGGCACGGGAGAGGCGAACCGCTTTCTCCGTGAGGTGCAAGGCAAGTGGCCGGCGGCATGGTCCCAGCGCGTTCGACAGGCCATCGATCAGGCGGTGCTCGCCACGAGCAGCTCGCCTGGGTCGGGGGGTGCCCGATGAGCGCGAAGCACATCGGAGTGGCAACCGTGATCGCCGCCGCCATCGCCTGCGGCGGCGGACAGACGCGGCTGAATCTCTTCTCGACGAACTGGGAAGACGACAGCGGCGCTTCCATCGCCCGCGTCTGGCAAAGGGTGGGTAGAGCGTCGGTCCCGCCGTCGGTCGACGTCGTCATCGGGATCGCCGGTCATGCAGACAAGATGATCGGGCTACCGCTTGCAGGGGGGTCGAAGTGGACATTCGCGCATCCCCTCGACACTCGGCCGGTGGTCGCCGGAAGCGTCGTCGTCGGATCGGGTGGCGGCGAAGCGTTCGCGCTCGACGCGTCGAGCGGTCGGGTGATCTGGCGGAGGCCGACCGGACAGATCGCGCTGCTCGGTGCCGGAGATGACGGAGCGGTCACCGTCGTCGCGTTCCGGGATGCCGGTGGTTCCGGAAGCGTCTTGCTCGCCGTCACTCACGACGGGCAAGTCGTGCGCCAGGTCGAGACGAACATGTCGCTCGGCGCCCCCGCTGTAGTCGATCGGTTGGCGTTCGTGCCATGGGCGGGGCAATACGTCTCTGTCGTCGATCTCCTGAACGGTGACGAGATGGCGCGCGTCACTCTGCGCGACGAGACGAGCCGTGCATGGACCGAGGGGGGGTCGCTCTGGTTCGGGGGGGTGGCCTTCACGCGATTCGACGAGCACATCCGCGACGCGTCCAAGGGCAAGGCGTCGAGGGCGACCGTGAACGTCCCCGTCCTGCCGGGAGAGCCGAAGTTGATGCGGTCCGCAAACGCACCGGTGGGGGCGCTCGCCGACGCGCAGGACAAGGTCAGGCTGTACGCGAGGCCGAAGGGGACCGATACCGGCATCGTGATCGAGGACGGTCGCTGGTACGGCACCTACTTTCGGCTGGCGATGGGCTTCGATGCGTCGACATCGAAGCTCGGGTGGGTCCACCTGAACGGTTCGGACTTCGTCGGGGCGGCCGCTGCGCCTGGCGGCATCGTCCTCTGTGACGAACAAGGGAAGGTCACGGAGCTCGACGCGGCGACCGGCGCGACGCTCTCAGAGCAAGACCTGGGGGAGCCCGTAAAGGCGTGCGTGGTCAACCTCGACGCCCACGCCACGAACGGCAGCCCGGGCGCTGCCAAGACATTCGCCGGACAGCTCGCGGATGCGGTGCTCGCCGACGATCCACAGCTCGTGGCCATACAGAGGGTGCTGCTGCGCGAACTCGCCGGAGCCTCCGACGAGTCGGCCACGAAGGCGCTGGTGGACCTGGCGAGCAATCCTCGGACGAGCCCCGAGCTCATGCCAGAAGCGCGCACCGCACTCGCGGCGCGTCGAAACGGCGCGAGCTTCATGGTGGCCGCGCTCGCACGGCACTACGACTTCCTCAAGGATGTGCTGCGCGCGCCGCCCGTGGGGCCCATGGCGCAGGCACTGGGTGCGATGAAGGACCATGGCGCGGCGCCGCTTTTGGCGACGCATTTGCTCGACCCGGCGGACAGCGATGACGACGTCATGCAGGCGGCGGCCGCGCTCGCCGTCGTGGGCGGTCAGGAGGAGCTGCCCACCATGCGGCAGTTCTTCGGTATGTACCGGGCGACCGCGGCCGACGACGACGTCGCCGCCGCTGTGGTGAGCGTGGGCAAGGCTTTGCTCGCGCTGGACGGGCAGCCCGGTCGGGCGAGAGTGGACGCGGCGGTAAAAGATCCGATGACGGTCGACTACGCGAGAGAAAGGCTCGGGGAGCTCCTCGCTGCGCAGCCCTCGGCACCCACGGACACAGGTAAGAAGAAGTAGTCGGAATACCCCGTTCGCGGTCGCCCACCAGCCCGGTGTATCCTCGGTCCATGAGGTCGCGTCGATCGGCTTGTCTCGCGGTGGCGACCTGCGCCGCGCTGACATGGGCCTGCAGCGACAGCAGCGCCCCCAAGAATCCCAAGGACACGCTCATCGTCGACGTCGACGCGACTACGACACCGCCGCAGCCGATGCCCGACCTCGACGCGACCGATTCGCCGTACGGAACGGTCGAGGATGGAAATGGGGCGTACGGCTACTCGCCGGTTGGTGTTTGCAAAATGTGCGCGTGCGAGGCTGGCACGTATTGCTTCGGGGGAGGCACCGGCTACACGACGTTCTCCGGCACCTGCACCGGCGCGTCCGGGCTCGCCGTCGGATGCCAGCCATTGCCGGCGGCATGCGCCAGCGCACCGACGTGCGAGTGCATCTTCGACTCGCTGAAATCGGAGCTCGGCTGCTATCCGCAGTGCGAGCAAGGGAAGGCGCTGACCGTGTACTGCATGACTCCGTAGTCGGCGCGCTTCAGTTGCATCCCACGAGCCCGCCGACGGCGCACCCGCAGCCACCCATCGACTTGCAGCACGGAGCCTCGGTGAAGGGGCAACTTTTGTTCTGCGAACAATCCGCGCAAGACGCACCCGCTGAACCGCACACGGTGAGCGACGTCCCGCCTCTGCAGATGCCGCTCGTGTCGCAACACCCCGACGCACAGACCTGAGAACACGCCGATGTGCCGCCATCGGCGGCTCCGTGCCCGGCATCGGCCGTGCTCGCCGCTTCGGTCGCCGCGCCGTCGGTTGAGTCGGAGGCTTCGCTCGTAGGGACGCCGGAGTCAGTCAGGTCGCCGGCGTCACCGATGGAGGCGGGCGATCCATCCTCGCCCCCGCCGCCGCTCGAGGCGGCACCGCCGCTGCTCGAGGCCGCACCGCCGCCCGAGCTGGTGCTGCTCTCCAGCGTCTGGGCATCCACCGATGCGTCCACGGCAGGAAATGTCGTGCTCGACCCGCCGCAATCGAGCGCGGAGAGAACCACCGCGCCCCCCACCACAATGTGCGCAAAAGAGCGGACGGGAAGGCTCTTCCCCATGCCTCCAAGGTGATCGATATCGGTAGGAATGTCGAATCTGCCGCGACGAAAACGCGACGCGTCATTGGACACTAGTCGCTCGCCCCGTCCACGATGCCGAAGACCTCCTCCCGAGACGACAGGCAGCACTCGCTCCCGACGGGAAACGTGCGGCACGCATCGGGGCGGATGGAGTAGATGCCGCATCGGTTGTCGCCCCCAAGGTGCTTGCAGGTCTTGTCGGGCCGCAAGACCAGCACCAGACGACCGTCCTTTCGTCGGGCGTAGGGTGCACGCGCGAGCTCTGCCCGGCCCGCGCCGTCCAGGCGTGCCACGTCAGCGTCGTCGAGCTCCACCCGGTTGTCCCTGCAGCATGCCGCGCACGTCAGACAGTCGAGATCCAGTTCGCGAGTCGGCCCGGGGTGGATCGAGTCGCGCGTGACCCGCTCCCGGATGATGAAGTAACAGTCGTGCGGCACGCGCACGAAGGCCATCCCGGCGAAGGGCCCCTTTTGCGCGATCGCATAGCGCGTTCGCCCCATATCGAGCGCAGACCACCAGCCAAGGTCGTAGTCGTCGCCCGCGACCGGTCGCGCGAAGACCAGTCTCGCCTTTCGAGGACCCACCCACACCACCGCGTGCCCACCAGCGCGAACCCATTCGCTCGCGCGCTCGAGGTGCGGCCAGACGAAGCTTCGTACGATGGGCCTTAGGACGCGCACCGAGGACACGTGTATAGGATCGAGGCTCATGCGCGCCATCGTGATTCGCGAGCCGGGCGGGCCCGAGGTCCTAGAGCTTCGGGAGGTGCCATCGCCGGAGCCTTCGCGCGGCGAAGTGCGTGTGCGGGTCCGCGGCACGGCCGTCAACCGCGCCGATCTACTGCAAAGAATGGGAATGTATCCCGCACCTCCAGGCTCGCCGCCGGACATTCCGGGACTCGAGCTGGCCGGCGAGGTGGACCTCCTCGGGGAAGGGGTGACGGAGCTCGCACGCGGCGACAGGGTGTTCGGGATCGTCGGCGGGGGAGGATATGCGGAGCAAGCCGTCGTTCACGCGCGCGCGCTGGCGCGCGTCCCGGCTGGAATGAGCCTCAGCGACGCGGCCGCGATCCCCGAGGCGTTCGTAACCGCCTGGGACGCAATGGTAGAGCAGGCGCACCTATCCGCAGGTGAGACCGTGCTCGTGAATGCGGCGGGGAGTGGCGTGGGCACGGCTGCCCTTCAGATTGCGAGAGCCGTGGGTGCACGCAGCATCGGGACGGTACGAACACCGGGAAAGGTTAGCCGTATCAGAGAGTTGGGGCTCGGCGACGTGATCGTGGTCGAGAGCGGCGTGTTCGCCGAAGAGGTACTCGCGCGCACAGGCGGGCGCGGTGTCGACGTGGTCGTCGAGCTCGTCGGCGGCGCATACGTCGCCCAGGACATCGCTTGCATTGCTCCCCGCGGACGCATCGTCGTCGTCGGCGCCATGGCTGGAACGCGCGCCGACATCGACCTCGCCCTGCTGATGCGAAAGCGTGCAGAACTTCGCGGCACGATGCTTCGCTCGCGACCGCTCGAGGAGAAGATCCTGGCCGCGCGGGCGCTCGAGCGGCACCTCGTCCCCCTCTTCGCGGCAAACGCGCTCCGGCCGGTCGTCGACCGCGTTCTCCCGCTCGCCAAGGCGGCGGAGGCTCACCGCCTGCTGCAGACGAACGAGACGTTCGGCAAGGTCGTGCTCGAGGTTTAGAGACCGGCGGTCACCGACTCCATCCGATCTCCGCTGCCGTCGCCGGACCCACGCCCAGCTCGTCGAGGCTCTCCGGCGGAACCTCGACTCCTATATCGACCGGGCGGTTTCGCGCCATGACCTCCGCACGCGTTTGCGGAAAGCGTGGCACGCCCCTCGGATCCGCGAGCCCCGCGGGGATGAGCGTTCGCCCGGCGTCGTCATACTTGTCGGTCGCTCCGAGCGTGTGGAAGAGCTCGTGGGTGGCGACGAAGAGAGCAAAGTCCGACATCGAATCGTCCAGCTCCACCTCGACGACGCCAACCCGCCCCCCCTCCTCGCTCTCGCCCTCGACCATCTCTCGCTCGTCGCTCGCCGGTGGGCGCGCCGCGACGTAGATGCGCGAATCGTAGGCGCCGGCGTCCAGCCCTGCGCGTCCGTCGACGAGTACCGTCCAGCGCCACATGGCCCAGGCGTGCCTGGCAGCGGCGACCAAGCCGTCGCCCACGGTGTGCGGTGGAGGTTCGCTGACATCGACCGGACCGACAAAGGTGAACGTGAAAGGGTGCGTCGATTCTGTACTGTAGCGTCGGCGCTCTTCGGCCAGCCTCATCTCCAAAAGGGGCACCCGTCCTCTGAACGCCGCCACCGCCGCGTCGGTGATCCTCCCCTGACGCACGAGCACGAGGGCGACCGAGAGCGGCCGCTCCCACGTCGTTCGCTCCCGCCGGCTGCGTACGTCCCGCCAGCCCCACAGAAGAACGCCGGCGAGAATGGCCAGCAGAACGGTGACCCGTACCCGGAAGAACGCCTTTGACCTCTCGCTTCTTCCGGTCTGCAAACTGCACTCGTCTTCAATGATTGCGCGAATGCTCCAGGCACAGCGCTCGCGGCTTTCCCCCGCACTTTTCGCACGAGCAAACGCGGATGTCGGCGCCATCGGCCTGGCTCGCGCCGCAGATCGCGCAGACGCGTTGCCCCAGAACGGGAGCATCCGATTCGAGCTCCCGGCGTCGCGCCTTCTGGCGCACGACTACTCCTCGCCGCCTCCAGACGTCCCACCAATGTCCGGAGAAGAAGACTAGGTACCCGGCGAGCGAAGCCACGATCGACGCGCGGGTGGCCCAGTTGCCCGTCGCGAAGAAGAACGCCGTCGCCGCCGCGCTCAGGATGCCGAGCCACTTCACCCGGATCGGGAGGATGAAAAAGAGGAGAATCTCGACGTCGGGGAACAGGGTCGCGAACGCGAGCAGGAGCGAGGCATCGTTGAGCCACACGTTCGACGCCGCACCCGTGACGAATGCGGCGGCGATGGCCCCGACAACCCCGGTGAAGTAGTACACGTTGAACTTGAACGCGCCCCAGTGCTGCTCGAGGCTCGTACCCACCCACCACATGAAATAGAGATTCAGAAACAGCGAAAACGTCGACGACGACGGCGGGACGAATAGAAACGTGACCAGCCGCCACACTTGGCCCCGGGCCACGGCGCGCCAGTCGAGCATGAGGCGGATTTGCGTTTCGGGATGCTGAGACGACACGGCCCAGACAAGCGCCATCCCCCCGATGACGAAGACGATGAGATTCGGGATCGCGTAGCGGCCAAAGCGACGCTCCAGGCGCGCGAGCAGGCGTTCCATACGGGTCTTCAGCCACGGTCGAGCGGCAGGTATTTTGGCCGCCAGAACTTCGCGCGAACATAGCCTTCCGCCCCGTCTCGCGTCGTCTTCTTCGTCCGAGCGACGCCGTCGTCGAAGGCCTGCCTCAGCACCCGCGTCGCCACTCGCACGGAAACTTCACTCATCTCCTCGACGGGCGGGTAGATGAGCCCGTGAGCCAGATGTTTCTCGCTTACGTACTCGGCGAGCGCGTACGACGCGCCCATCACCATGCCGTCGGTGATCTCGCTCGCCTCCGACAGGATGGCCCCGAACCCCAGCCCCGGGAAGATGAAGGCGTTGTTCCCCTGGCCGATGACGACCTCGCGATCGCCGACGCGTACGGGAGCGAATGGGCTTCCCGCGGCAACGATGGCGCGTCCGTGGCTCCAGGCGAGCAGCTGGGCCGGGGTGGCCTCGCACGAGGTCGTGGGGTTCGACAGAGGAAATACGACGGGCTGTTCGACGTTGACGCACATCGCGCGCACCATCGCCTCGGTGAAGGTGCCCGGCTGGCCGGAGAGGCCCAGGAGCACGGTCGCCTTTCCCTTCTCGATCGTCTGGAGGAGATCGAAGCGCCCGTCGCCCCAGCCTGCCAGGCGATCGCGTGGTTGGGCGAACGGCTTCTTGTACTCCTCCATCTCTCGCCCCTGGACGAGCAGGCCCTTGGAGTCGAGGACGAAGACGCGCCCCTGCGCTTCCTCGGCGGAAATGCCCTCGCGGATCATCCCCTGCTGGATCGCCCAAGCAACGCCCGCGCCGCCCGCGCCCGCACCATAGACGACCACGCTCTCGTCCTTGAGCTTGCGGCCGCGCAGGGCGCATGCGCTCACGAGGCCCGCGAGGGTCACGGCACCCGTGCCCTGGATGTCGTCGTTGAACGACGGGATCCTCTTACGGTAACGCTCGAGGACGTCGAACGCGGTGTCCTTCGAAAGGTCCTCCCATTGCACCACGGCACGTGGCCATCGGGCAGCCAGTGCCGTCACGACCTTATCCATGAACGCGTGATACTCGGCGCCGCGCATCCGCTTCTGGGGCCAACCGAGGTACTCCGCTCCCGTCAGCAGGTCGGCCCTGTCCGTGCCGACGTCCAGGACCATGGGTTGCGAGCGGTACGGGCTAACCCCACCCGTCGTGTAGAGGGCAAGCTTGCCGATGGCGATCGAAAGGCCACCCCAGCCCTGATCGCCGATTCCGAGAATCGCCGACGAATCGGTTGCGACGATGATCCGCACGTCGTCCAGAGGGCAGCTCTGCGTGGCCTCGCGCGCCCGGTCGATGTTGAGCGGCGACAGTGATAGGCCACGCGCCCATCGATAGATCTGCGACGCGTTGGCGACGGCCTCGCCAACGGTCGGCGTGTAGATGATCGGGAGCATCTCGGCCAGATGCCGCTCGAGAAGCGCGTAGAAGAGAATCTCGTTTCGCTCCTGCAAGCCACGCAGATAGGTGTACTTGGCGAGGGCAGTAGGTTCCTGACGGAAAGCGGCATAGGTCCGCTCGATCTGCCCATCGAGCGTCGCCACGCGCGGCGGAAGTAGCCCTTCGAGGCCCAGCGCAACGCGTTCGCCTTCGGGGAAGGCCGTACCCTTGTTGAGAAGGGCGAAACGCAGAAGGGCCGCGCCGTCGACCCCGACGCGCAGCCGCTCGCGCCCGTCGGGGCCTCGGACGAGCTCGAAATAACGGGATAGTCGTGGCATGGCAGGGAGAGATTCGCACCGCTGAGGGGCCTGAGCAACCTTGTGCGCAATGTAGGCCCCGGCATTGACAGTCCCGCGTGGCTGCGGCCATCGTTCACAGATAGGGGACCTTGGACGTCACCGAGCCGCCGCGGATCGTGTGGGAGAGTCCGGAAGCGTGCGGGGCCTCCGCGCATTCCGAGGAGCTTCTTCGCCAGGCGGTAGCCTCGGCGCGCGCCCCAGGTCTGGCTTGGGTCGTCCGCATCCGCGTCGACACGACGAGCGCGCACACGTTGCGCGCGGAGGGGCAGATCACCGGAGAGGACGGCACTGTGGTCGCACGCCGTTCGCTCCTGGGGGCGCCCGGAGACTGCGATGGACTCGCACGAGCCGTGGGAGTCTGGGCGTCCCTCGTCCTGGATACGGAGCGGGCGCGCTCGGCCTCCGTGGACTCGACTACCCAATCGGGCCCCCCAGCCTCAGTCGCAGTGGCGTCGACCGGCTCCACGGCGATGGAGGTCGCCTTGACCGACCCCGCGCCGGCGTTCGGCGTCGCGGACACCCACCCCGAAATGACTTGGCCAGCTCCGGCTGTCCTGGAGAAGCCGTCCCCCGAACACGACTGGTACCTGCATCACGACGATGAGCGTACGCTGGAGTTTGGTGTGGGCGCCTTCCTCATGACGGGGACGAGCGTCAGCACGATGGCGGGGGCGGCGCCCTACATCGTCGTCGAGGCCGGAAATGGCGTATTTTTGCGCCCCTCCATTGCGGTCGCAGAATCGGTGAGCCCCCTTGCGTCGGCCGGGGAGGTGCGGGCCACCTGGGGGGCCGCTCGCTTCGATACGTGCCTTCGCTTGCCGGGCCTCTATACTCGACACCACGGTATCCAGCTCGACACATGCGGCGGCGCTGACCTCGGCCTCACCCACCTCGGCGCGGCGCCCCAGGGAAGCACCGGCGCCCCCGTGAATGTAGTGACATTGCCCTTTGCCTCGGTTGGGCCGAGCTTGGAGCTTCGCGGTGAGCTCGGTGGGAAGCTCTCCGTTGCGCTGCGCGGGGTGACTGGGCTCAACGTCGCGCGTCCGAGCTTCGAGGACGGAACAGGCGCGCGAGTAGAGACCCCCTCCTGGTCGGGTCGGATCGAGGTCGCGCTTTCCTGGAGGCTCCAGTGACGGATGCTCGGCTGTCCGGCCATTCGGGGGAGGTGACCTCTTTGGGACCCTTCGCGGCCAGGCCTTCGCGGCCTTCGCTGCGGGCCCTCACCGTCCCGATGGACCCGGAGGAGGACGGCCGCCCCCGTCGCTTTCGTGCGCTCTACGACGATCACATCGATTTCGTCTGGCGAAACCTGCGCCGTCTGGGGGTCTTCGAGTCGGACGTGGAAGATCGGGCCCAAGAAGTGTTCGTCGTCGCACATCGACGTTTCGACGAGTTCGAGGACCGCGGCCACGGCGCACGCGCGTGGCTTTTCCAGATCGTTCTTCGCATTGCCAGCGATGCGCGTCGCCACCGCCGACGCCACCCCGAAGTGCCCGACGGCGGCGACGCCACGGACCGGGTCAGCGTCGAACCAACTCAAGCCGACGCCATCGCGCAGCGCGAGACCCTCTGCAGGCTCGACCTGGCCCTCGCCGAGATCGACCTCGAGCGACGGGCCGTCCTCGTGCTCCACGAGATCGAGGAAATGACGGCACCGATGATCGCTCAGGTCCTCTCGATTCCACTAAACACCGTGTACTCCCGCCTCCGTGTGGCGCGAGTGAAACTCGAAGAAGCGCTCGCGCGACAAGGAGTCGAGCCATGAGCGAAGTGAACTTGTCTTCCGCCACGAGGGCCATTCTGAACGCGGCGAAGAAGGACGGCCCGAGCCTCGCCGCGCGGGGCAAGGTATGGGGCGGAGTGTCGAGCACCGTGGGCGGGGCAGCCGCAGCGGCCGGTGGAGCGATCTCGGCGGCTACCGCGACGACAGGCGCCATGGGCGCGGCGAAGATGCTTGCTCTTGGAACCCTTCTGGGTGGAACGCTGTCGGTGGGGCTCGCCGCCACGGTGCTATACGTGGGGCAAGCGCAGGGCGGGGCCGAGGGGAGGCTCGGGGTCCGCGCGGCCGCTGCGGCAGCAGAGGTTGGCCGCGAGGACGTGTCGGCCGTCTCCACGAGTGCATCCGAGCCTGCTCCCGTGTCCACAGCCACGTCCGTGCCCGAGTCAGCTCCCACGTCCACGCCGACGATCGCCGGCAGGCGCGCAACCGGCGCGACCGCTCCTCGTGCGGCACATACGCCCCTCGACGTTCTCGCCCGCGAAGCTTCTCTCGTGGCGAACGCGCGGAGCTCGCTGGCAAGCGGCGATCCGCGAGCCGCCCTCCAGGCGATACGCGACACTCGCGTACTTTCGTCGCGGCAGCTCGAGCCGGAGGAGCTCTTGGTCGAGGCTCGAGCGCTGCGGGCGCTCGGACGGCAAGACGAGGCGAACGAGGCGGACTCCACGCTCAAGACGCAGTTTCCTGAGTCCGCGCTGGCGCGGTGACGGGGACCGCGGCCCTGCCGGCCGCCCGCGTGGTAGAGAGAGGGGAGAGGCCCGGCGAAGCCCCGGGGGCCCCGACATGGCCAAGAAGCTCGACGCGTCCCTCGCCGTCCTGAACGGCGCGATTGGTGATTACCTCGCGAAGACCGGCAACGGTCTGGCGACCGAGACGACATTCTTCGCGGCGCGTGGCAGCCGGCCCCTGGATCTCGAGCCGGAGCGCCTCGCCGCGGCTTTTTCCCTGCCGCCGAGGCGCGTTGTCTTTCTGGTTCACGGCCTGATGTGCACCGAGAACGTCTGGCAGATGCCGGGTGGAGGCGATTACGGGTCGCTTCTGGCGGCCGATCTCGGGCTTTGCCCTATCTACGTCCGGTACAATACGGGGTTGCCCATCGCCGAAAGCGGCGCCAGCTTTGCCCGGGCGCTCGAGCTCTTCGTCGACGGACTGCCCGTGCCGCCGGAGGAGATCGTGCTCATCGGTCACAGCATGGGAGGACTGGTCGTCCGGAGCGCCTGCCACGTCGCGCGGAGCGAGATGCAGCGCTGGCTGCCGCTCGTGCGACGGGCCGTTTATCTTGGAACACCGCACCTCGGGACGCCGCTCGAGCGCGTCGGGCGAGTGGTCGCAAAACTGCTGCGAGCAGTGCCTGACCCCTACACGCGTCTCGTCGCCGACATCGGTGACCTACGCAGCGCAGGAATCAAGGACCTAGGCGAGGGTTTGCGCGACGCCCGTCATCCGGTCCCCCTCCTGCCCGAGATCGAACACTTCCTCGTGGCCGCGTCGCTGTCGGACCCCTGGCTGGCGACTCTCTTCGGAGATGCGCTTGTCCCCGTGTCCAGCGCGACGAACGGCGGCCTGCGCCTCGGGACCGACGTCGCACCCGACAACCTGAGGATCGTCGAGGGCTCCGACCACATGGCGATCGCGCACGACCCCGCCGTATACGCGTACATCCGCGGCTGGTGCACGGAGAAGGCGAATGGTTGACCTGAAGCGACTGCGAGGGCTGCGCGCCCTCATCGAGGACGCCGTGGAGCATGGCAGCGGGGCCATCGAGCGCGTCCACCTCGCGACCGCGGCGCGCCCTTTCGCTGTCCTCGAGAGAATACCGCCGACGGCGCTCGTCGCCCGCAGCGTTCACGTCGCCCATGACGCGATCGCCACGAGTGTGTACGGGACCATTCGCGCGACGAACCGCCTTCTCGGTGCCGCCGCCGCGATCGCCCTCGATGTGGCCGAGACCCTCGACGACGACAAAGAGCAGGAGATTTGAGTTTCTCCGCCCCTAGCGCATGCGGCGGCGTGCGCGTTTGAGAGCCTGTTCGATCATCTCCTCTTGCTCGTTCGAGTCTGCCCAGCGGCGTTGCTGATGTGTGCTCAACTGGTGGAGCGGATCGAAATACATGAAGAGCTGGCCCGGCTTCACGCTCGGCGCGGAGTAAACGCTGATGCCGGTGTCGCGATCGTAGTACTCGTACGAGTGGGCGTCGCGCTTGCCGCCGCCGCCCGGGGGCGTCCACGACGAACGTCGGCGTGTTGAAGCCTGCCGTTGCTGCCCCTCACGTTCTTCTCCACGTGGAGCGCGGTGTCGACGCTCGTGCGAAGGTCTTCCACGCCGCTGACCATGTCGTGAACGTAGACGTAGTAGGGGTGAACGTTGACGTGGCCGAGACGCTTGACGAGCAGCGTCATCGTGTCGACGTCGTCGTTCACGCCCCGGATGAGGACGGTCTGGTTGCGAACGACGATCCCGCGCTCGAAGAGGCGTGCCATCGCAGCCTCGGTGATGCCGGTGATCTCGTTCGGGCTGTTGAAGTGCGTGTGGAGGACGACGTCCTTGTGCAGCTTCCGCCCCTTCTCGACCACGCGCGTCAGCGCGTCGAGCCACGCGTCGTCCGTCAGGATCTTCATCGGCATCACGGCCGGACCCTTCGTCGCGAAGCGCATGCGCCGCACGTTGGGGATCGCGAGGAGCGCATCGCCAATCTCCGTCGATGTGCTGCGCGCGCAGCTGGTACGCGTCGCCCCCGCTGATGACGATGTCCTCGAGCTCCGGGCGCGACGCGATGTACTGGTAGGCCCTCCGCCAGCGTTCCTCGTTGGGACGCAGGTGCACCTTCTCGACCTCGTCGGTATCGAGCCCGATTGCGTACGAGCGCGTGCAGAAGCGGCAGTAAACCGGGCAAGTGTCGAGCGGGAGGAAGAGAGCCTTGTCCGAGTAGCGGTGCGTGAGCCCGGGCACCGGCGCGTCTGCCTGCTCGGCGAGCGAGTCCAGGCCGAGCTTGGGATGGTCCGGCAAGCAGGCGCGATGCCAGAGGGAAGAACTGGATCCGCAGCGGGTCCTCGTACGGGTGCTCCCAGTCGATGAGCGAGACGAGGTACGGACTGACGCGCACGCTCATCGGCGCGCGCTTCATCCCCTCTTCGAGGTCCTCGACGAACCCGGCGGGTACCAGCTCCTGGATCGCCTCGACGAGCTTGGACACTTTCGTGATCGAGCTCTTCGACTGCCACCCGTCATCCAGGAACGTCGCTTCGTCGACCGTCTTGTAGGCGGCGATATGCTGCCACCAGGTGCCGCGTCGAAGGTTCCTGTGCTCGAGGGCCGACGGCTCCGCCGGTGCTCTCTTGGGCAGGATCGGCAATTCGTGGACGACGGCGAGCGGCTGAGTCGACATGATGGGTACCTATCCAATTAACCCACGCTGGAGGGGGCGTTGCAACTTGCGGGCGAAACCGTGGCAGCGAGTTCGTCTCGCACCAGCGGTCGCGATCTCGTCCTAATCTCCGTAACGCGCGGCGGCACGGCGCAGCTCATGCGCGATCGAGTCCGCAAGCTCGCGAGGCTCGATGAGGTGGGCGGCGGCTCCAAAGCCGAGCAGCCAGCGTCGCACCTCCAACAGTAGCTCCGGGGATTCGGGGACAGTCATCGAAACCCTGACGCGGCCATCGGGCGCTACCGCCACCTTCTGCGACGGATGGATCCGGCGGGCGCGAACGGCGTCGGCCGCACGCGGGTCGAACTCGGCGAGGAGCTTCACGGTGCGCGCGGCACGGGCAACCCCGAAGTCGCCATGAAGCCACTCCGAGATCTCGAAGTCGTCTGGCAGCTCGAAGCGCTCGGCTTCGCTCGCCGCGAGCTCGCTCATCGCATCGAGCACGAATACGCGTGTGGCGCCTAGACCAAGGTCGTGCGCGACGCAGGTGATGGCGCCGCCGTGAAGGACAAGGGCGTAGGGGTGAGACGTGACTCGCACGCCCTTCGCTTCCTTCGAGTATCGAAAGCGCAAGACCCGCAGCTCGGCGACGGCCTGGAAGAGCTCGTCGACATCCTCGCTCCGGTTGGCGTAGCTGCGCGAAACGGGCGGAACGTAAGCGAACCGATCTTCGAGCCGCCCATCGCTCGGCGCCTCTCCGCGCAGGGTCGTCCGAGACGCCGGCCGATGGGCTATCTGCTCGACCTGACGGAGAGCCACGTCAATCTCGTCGAAGAGCGCCGACCCCTTGAGGACTTCGAAGATGCGGCGCGTAGCGAGCAACCCGTACGCCTGCGTGCGCCGGAGAGGAACCGCACGTCCCCGTTCGCTCGGCTTGATTCGCCAGAGATGCACTCCGCCCTCGCGCACCGCGATCGACTCGAGCTCCGTCACGAGCGCCAGTTCCCGGAGGTAGCGGCGCACCGACCGCGTCTGACGCGCAGCATCGTGGCGAGCTCCTCCAGCGTCAAACCCGCCGCGTGCGCTTCGAGCTTGTCGCGCAGAAAGTCGATCCGGCGATGCTGGGTGAACTTCCCCGCCGGCCGCCCGACGCGCGGAATTTTGGGACGGGGGATCGGGCCGGAGTGCCATTCAGATGGGCCTGTCGCGCATCTCAAGCTTGTATTTGGCCCTGTACTGGTTGTGGCACCCTCGACACGCGGCCTTGACGGCGTCGAGATTCTGCACGCGAGCCGCATCCGCCCCATCTTTGGCGATCGAGACCCAGTTCGGGTAGCCGGGAGGAGCAAACGTCGACACCTTGTCTAGCGCAGCGATGAGCGCCTCGAAGTCCGCGGCGCTGATGGCCGGCGACGTGTTGGCTTTCATCCAGGAGTAGAGGGGACAAGGGGGCAACGGCTTGTCGCCGCACGTTGGAACCGCCTTCGCCGTAGGCGCTGCCTTCGTGGTCGTGGTGGGGGTCGAGGTCGTGGTCGAGGTCGGGGTCGAGGTCGGGGTCGTGGTCGAGGTCGTGGTCGAGGTCCCCGCTGACTCGTTCGTCGCAGCCGCGTCCTCCCTCGAGCACGCCACGAGGCTCGCGATCGCAAGCGCCACCGCGACAATGGACGCGCCCTTCATGGCCGGCACGATAGCAACGCCGGGGCGCGCGGTGCTATGGCTCACGTGGAACGTGCCCTTGCGTAGCCTCGTAGAAATCATCGCGTCCAAGCGCGACGGAGAGCGCCTCCCTGACTCGGACATTGCGCGCCTCATCGAGGCTCTCATGAGCGGCGAGCTCGCCGACTACCAGATGGCGGCGTGGCTCATGGCGGTGTTCTTCCGCGGACTCGACGACGCCGAGACTACGGCACTCACCGACGCGATGCTTCGCAGCGGGCGAGCGCTCGACCTCTCCGCCATCCCGGGCCTCAAGGTCGACAAGCACTCGACCGGTGGCGTGGGCGACAAGGTGTCGATCGCCCTCGCGCCGCTGGTGGCTGCGTGCGGGGTTCCCGTCCCGATGGTGAGCGGACGCGGGCTCGGACACACGGGCGGAACGCTCGACAAACTCGAGGCCATCCCCGGCTTTCGGACGCAGCTTTCTACCGACGACTTCACCCGCATCGTACGTGACGTCGGTTGCTGCATGATGGGTCAGACTGCGGAGATCGCGCCCGCGGACAAGCGCATCTACGCGTTGCGCGACGTGACGGCCACGGTGGAATGCATCCCGCTCATCGTTGCCTCCATCCTGTCCAAAAAACTTGCCGAGGGAATCGACGTACTCGTGCTCGACGTGAAGGTCGGCCGCGGCGCCTTCATGAAAGACGAGGCGACCGCTCGCGCGCTCGCGGAGGGGCTCGTACGGGTCGGGACGCGCGCGGGCAAGCGGGTCGTCGCCCTCCTGACGGACATGGACGCCCCGATGGGGGCGGCGGTCGGCAACGCGGTGGAGACGCGCGAGGCCTTCGACCTCCTGGCGGGAGGGGGGCCTTCGGATCTGGTCGAATGCACGATGCGCCTCGGGACCGAGATGCTCGTCTTGAGCGGCAGGGCGACCGGTGCGGAGGACGCACGCGCGCAGATGGCCAACGCCATCTCGGGCGGCACCGCGATCCGTGTCGCGGAGAAGATGGTCGAAGCCCAGGGAGGCGACGCGCGCGTCGTGACCAACGCTTTCGCGATGGATGTCGCCCCCGAGGAAATCGTGATCGAGGCACCGAGAGAGGGCTTCGTCGTACGGGCGGACGCGCTCGTCATCGGTCTCGCGGCGGTGTCGATGGGGGCGGGACGCACGCGAGCCGATCAAGCCGTAGACCACGGAGTGGGCATCTTCGTGGAGAAGAAGCCAGGCGCGCATGTAGGTCGCGGAGAGGCGCTCGCCCGCCTACGGGTGCGGCATCGGACACCAGCACAATCCATCGTCGAGCGCGTTCGCGGCGCATTCACCGTGGGCGACGTTCCCCCCCGCCGCGTCCGCTATTGCTGGATCGCGTCGATACGAACTCGACCTCGGAGCGCACTTCCGGCTAGATTCGGGCGCCCCATAAGGAGAATGCACGATGAGACGAACACTGATCGCTGCGGGAACCACGCTCGCCGTGCTGACGACGGCGCCACTCGCCATGGCCCAGAGGGCAGACTTCGGGCAGCAAGGGCAGTTCATCCTCGAGCGCCGATCGCCTGCTGCCGTTCTTCGGGTACACGTCCTACTCGGTCGACGGTCCGACTGGGGGCGGGGTCAGCAAGAACACGACGACCATCACGCAAACGTCCCTGTCGTTCTTTTACGGGTCAACGCCGAACTTTTCGGGTCTCTTCGCCGGCGGGAATGGCGGCGCCGACATCGCCACGAACCTCTTCTATACCGTCCCGCGCATCGGCTTCGACTACGTAATCATCCCCAACGTGACTATCGGCGGCGACGTCATCCTCTACTTCACGCTCGGCGGGAGCACGGGTTCCGAGGTTGACATGACCAACGGGATGACGACCACGACGACGAGCACCAACCCGTCGGTCACGCTCTTCGGGATCGCGCCGAGAGGCGGGTACATCCTGCCCCTCAACGACATGTTCTCGCTCTGGCTGCGCGGCGGCTTCTCGTACTACACGGTGACAGCCAAGGCGTCGAACAACAACAACGGCGCCAATCAGTCCGCGACGGAGGGCGAGCATCAACCCGCGATCGATCTGGAGCCGCAGATCGTCTTCACGCCCATTCCGCACGTCGGATTCACGGCTGGACTGACGCTCGATATCCCGTTCGCCGGAGGTGTATCGGGTTCGACTCAGAACGGTGGCCAGACGACCACGACGACCGACTCGGCGTCGGTCCTCTATTTCGGCCTCACCCTCGGAATGCTGGCCCACTTCTGACCCGATCGACCATCACTTCACCTTCGCCCCTGCGACGGCATCCCCTTCGACGGTCGCGAGCGTCAGCGCTCGCTTGGCCCCGTCGCGAGGAGCATCCCGTGCGAGACGAGCCCCTTGCCGAAATCACGCGGCGCGAGATTGGCCACCACGATTACGTTGCGTCCGACCAGCTCCTCCGGTTGAAACGACAGGGCGAGCCCCGCGATGATGGTTCGCGGCTCGGGCTCGCCCAGGTCCACCGCAACCTTGAGGAGCTTGTCCTTCTTGGGAACGCGCTCGCAGGTGCGAACGA
Organism: uncultured delta proteobacterium; assembly: GCA_963847465.1. Classification (GTDB taxonomy): domain Bacteria; phylum Myxococcota_A; class Polyangia; order Polyangiales; family Polyangiaceae; genus Palsa-1150. The sequence goes on from CAWKAF010000062.1 coordinate 1,154,113, forward strand.
CCCCGACGCGGAGATCGACCCCCGCGAACTGGTCGTAGCTGATCGTCGCAGTCGCGGTTGGGGTCGTTGTTGCCGTCGCGTCGTCGACTTTCGGTGTCAACGTCTGGAGCAGTGCGCGCGCGCCGTCCTCGTCCACGGTCGGAAACAAGGGCGTGCCGGGCCGAAGGGGTTCTCCCGCCTCCCGTGCCCCAATCCCCGGCGCAAGCCAATCCCTTCCCTGGCTCGGCCGAATGGGCTCCAGCCCGAGCTGAGCCCGCATCTCGTCGCTCTTCGCTGGCAACACCGGCCATATCAGCTGCGACAACGCACCGAGGACGCCCAGCAGCGTGCTCAGGATCGTGTCGACACGCGCGCGGTTCCCCTTCTTGTCCTCGGCCCAGGGAGCCGCGCGATCCACGTACTGATTCGCCGCCGACGAGATGGCCCACGTCCGTTCGAGCGCGCGGTGGGGCTCGATGCGGTCCCAAGCGTCGACCGCCTCTTGCCATGCCCCTTCGACCGTCGCCTGAAGCTCTCTCTCGAGCGCCGTCCACTCGCCCCTAGGTGGCACCTTTCCGCCCGTCATCTTCGCGCACAGCCCCAGCGTGCGCGCCAGCAGATTGCCCAGATTCTTCCCTAGGTCCGCGTTGTACCGCTCGATCATCGCGGCCAGATCGAAGTCACCGTCCTGGCCGAACGCGATCGCCCGCAGAAGCTGGTAGCGAAGAACGTCGGCGCCCGCGGCGTCGCTCCCGGCAAGTTGACCGAACGCCCGCGCGATTCCAATCGGGTCGACCGCGTTGCGGAGCGACTTGCTCATCTTCTGACCGTTGAACGTCAGAAACCCGTGCGCGAACACCTTCGTGGGCAGCGGCAGGTCTGCGCTCATCAGGAATGCGGGCCAGTACACCGCGTGAAAACGGAGGATGTCCTTGCCCATGAGATGGAGGATCGCGCCGTCGGTCCAGAACTTCTCGAGCTCCGCGTTGCCCTGCAGCACCGACCAGTAGTTCGCGAGAGCATCGAACCAGACGTACATGACGTGCTTCGGGTTGCCCGGCACGGGAATCCCCCACGAGAAGTTGGTGCGCGAGACAGAGAGATCCTTGAGACCTCCCTGGACGAAACTGACGACCTCGTTGAGGCGGCTCTCCGGCTCGACGAAGCCGGGATGGGCACGGTAGTGTTCGAGCAATCGCTCCCCATAACGCGACAGCTTGAAGAAGTAGGCTTCGCCTGTCTGCCGCTCGACAGGCTTCTGGTGCAGCGGGCAGAGGTTGCCCGGCAGGAGATCCTTCTCGGTCTTGAACTCTTCACACCCGACGCAGTACCAGCCCTCGTAGGTGCCGAGCTCGAGGTCTCCCTTGGCCTCGATTTTGCGCCAGAGCTCCTGCACTCGTGTCTCGTGTCTCGACTGAGTCGTGCGGACGAAGTCGTCCGCCGCGACCTCGAGCTTCGGCCAAGCGGCCTCGAAGCGGTCGCTCATCTCGCTGACGAACTGCGCGGGCGCCATGCCACGCTCGCTAGCCTCGCGTTCGAGCTTCTGCCCGTGCTCATCGGTGCCCGTCAGCATGCGCGTCTGGTCGCCCCGGAGCAGGTGATACCGCCGCACGGCGTCCGCTGCGATTGTCGTGTACGCAGTCCCTAGGTGCGGGACGTCGTTGACGTAGTAGATGGGTGTCGTGACGTAGAAGCGGCTCATCGTGAGGAGCCGACGGATTAGCACGTCATCGTGGTGACGGCTCCGCTACGAGCATCAGGGACGTCCTTCGGGCCTGGGCCTTGGTGCCTCGACACGCGATATGCGCGGAGCGCGGTCGAGCGCACGGCGGAGCGGCAGCATGAACATGCGGTCGATCGCACGGCGAAGCTCTCGCGGCGGCGGCTCGCCCGCCGACGCCTGCATCAAGCGCAGGTCGCGCGCGATGACGTCGCGCGCCGCCTCACTCAGCGATGACCTCGGCCGGTTCGGCACGACGTCGACGCCACGGAGCCATCCGCCCTCTGCCGGAACGGGCGCCACGAGCACCACTTCGACGTCCGCCTGCCTGACCCACGTGGCCTGACTGACGGAGGTCGTATGCACGCCCCGCTCTTGGAATACGGACGCGCGCCATTCGAGCGGCGCCAACAGATCGATCCGCCTCGACCCGACACGAAGCTCGGAGCGATCGAGCATGACGGGATCTCCGGTCGAGTCGGAGAGGTAGAGACGATCGAGAGCCGCGGGCGCCCGCCGGAAGACTTCCGCGAGCAACGTCTCCGCACTTGCCACCGACAGGGCCGACTCGTCTCCGCCACGGAGATCGCTCTCGGCTGCCGTCACGGCATGCTCGATGACGCTCGCCGCCAGGGTCGCGTCGTCACCGTCACGATCGCACGCGGGCAGGTAACGGGCTTGGCGCGGGCTGGTGAACGCGAAGAGGAAATTGGAGCGATCGGCGTCGGCGAATACGGTGACACCGAACGGTTCGCCGAAGTCAGCGAGGATGGCAGGCTTCGTGCCGTCGACCCGGTACACCCCGCCGCCGTCGACCACCAGCCATCCGTGCGTTGGACGCTGCCGGCGGCCGCGTGCCTGCTGAACCAGCGCCGCGAGGACGATCAGCGCCAGCGCCAAGGTCGTGCGAGCCCACGGAGCCCACGGCCCGACGGCCGCAGCGATCGCGCAGGCCACGAGCCCCGCCGCGGCCACCGTGACCCACGACGCGCCGTGCGCAGACCTTGGGCCAAGCGGCAACCGCAGGCTCTCTCCGTCGGCGAGCGGGGCGCGCATGGCTCCCTCTATAACTAGCATCGCGCGTCCTCGCGGCATGGCTCCTCTAAGGGCTGATGTCGCACACACCCGCCCTAGGGGCACCGCTTCGCGTTGCCACCGCGTCTCCGGGGCGCGTATCTTCCTCGCGCACGGAGGATTCCCATGCGTGTGTCCCGGTGGTTCGTTGGTCTCGCGGCGATCTTTGCGGTCGCGGGCGCCGTCGTATCGGGCTGCGGTTCGTCGAACAAGACGTCTCCAGCCGTCGACGCAGCCTCCGAAGCGACGAGCAGCGGCAACGACGCGTCCACGTGCGCGCCCGAAGCGCTCGAGAGCATCCCGGACGGGGGAATCTTCGCGCCGGGCTGCGGCGCTTGCGTAATGACCATGTGCTCCTCGCAGGTGGCCGCTTGCAGCGCCGACTGCACGTGCGGCTCGACCCTGAACATGGTGACCACATGCCTCGCGGGGCTCCCTCCCCCCGACGCGGGCGAGGCTGACGCGGCCGCCGGCGGGGGACTCGGTGCCTTCGGTGCGCTGGGAAGCCTCTTGGGCGGCGGCACGGGTGCCCTCACGTGTTTCGAGCCACTCTTGCTGAGCGGCCTCGGAGGCGGGGGAGCAGGGGGTCTCCTCGGCGGCCTTCTCGGCGGCGGCGCGGGAGGCGCCACCACGACGGAGGGCGGAGCGGGAGGTAGCGCGACCACAGGCGTCCTCACGTGCCTCGCGACGACCTGCGGCTGCCTGGGCGGCGGCATGATGGAAGGGGGAGCCCCCGAGGCCGGGAGGGACGCGACGTTGGGAACGGACGCCGCAGCAAGCGATGCCAGCTCCAGCGATGGCACGACTGACGCCTCGTCCGGCGACGCCGCCAGCACCGACGGAAGCCCCGAAGCCGCCCCGGAGTGATCAGCGCCGTGAGGTGACGCCGCGGTGATGGGCGACCCACGGAGACAACCGCGAACCGCTCTCGCCGAGCGTCGCCTGGGTCGCACCCGTTGCCCTCTCCATCTGCGCAGCAGCCACGGCGATCGCGACGGCGACAGCGTCGCGGCGTTCATCGGACACGTAGAGGTGATCGAGCAACTCGTGCTTGTAGCGGTCGATGAACCCGGTGTCGTAGCGGCCCGCAGCGAACTCGGGGTGAGCGAACAGCCTCTCGTGAAACGCGAGGTTCGTACGGATGCCGGTCACGACGTACTCGGTGAGCGCCCTCCGCATTCGCGCGACGGCGCGCTCGCGGGTGGGAGCCCATACACTCAGCTTGGAGATGAGAGGGTCGTAGAAGCTCGATATGGTGCAGCCCTGGTACGCGCCGCCGTCGTCGCGGACCCCGGGGCCCGCCGGCACGGACAAGCGCTCGATGACCCCGGGGAAGGCAAGAAGCCCGTTGCCGGGTCCTCTGCGTAGACGCGGCACTCGATTGCGGCGCCGCGCGTCGTGAGATCGTCCTGGACGAAACCCAGCGGCTCGCCTTGCGCGACGCGGACCATCTCGCGCACGAGATCGAGCCCCGTGACGAGCTCCGTGACCGGGTGCTCCACCTGCAGGCGGGTGTTCATCTCGAGGAAGTAGAAGCTCCCGTCGTCGGCCAGGAGAAACTCGAATGTGCCGGCGCTGAAGTAGCCGACGCTCTTCGCCCCCTGCACGGCGATGGCGCCCATCCGCGCCACGAGATCCCTCGAGGCAGCCGGGCTGGGCGTCTCCTCCACCACCTTCTGGTTTCTGCGCTGGATCGAGCAGTCGCGTTCGAAGACGTGGACGAGATTGCCCTCGCGATCGCCGAGCACCTGGATCTCGACGTGGCGCGGTCGGACGATCGCCTTTTCGATGTAGACCGTGTCGTCCCCGAAGAACTTCTTCGCTTCGCTGCGGGCGCGCTCCCACGAGGTGACCATCTCGTCGGGCGCCGAGACCAGGCGCATCCCCTTCCCTCCCCCGCCGGACGCCGCCTTGAGCATCACCGGGAAGCCAATCTTCGTAGCGGCCGCGGTGGCCTCTTCTGTCGTCTCGCAGCGAGCCCCGGGCACGATCGGAACACCGGCGGCCGACATCTTGTCGCGCGCGGCCGTCTTGCTTCCCATCGCCCTCATCGCGCTGGCGGGAGGGCCGATGAACGTGATGCCCGCCCGCTCGCAGGCTTCGGGAAGTGCGGGATTCTCGCTCAGAAAGCCGTAACCCGGGTGAATCGCGTCGCAGCCCGCTTCCTTTGCGACCGCCACAATCTTGTCGACGCGCAGGTAACTCTCGGCCGCGGGGGCAGGACCGATGGGGTAAGCCTCGTCGGCGACGCGGACGTGGAGACTGGCGCGATCGGCATCCGAGTACACGGCCACGGCCGCGATGCCCATCTCGCGGAGGGTGCGGGTGACGCGAACGGCTATCTCGCCACGGTTGGCGACGAGTACTTTGCGAAGGGCGTGCGGCATGGTGCGAGAACGGCATTACTCCAAGGCCGCGCCGCAGGTAAAGGAGTGCTAGACCCCGGAGTGGCCGTGCCCGACGATCGCAGCCTGTCTCTCGACTTCGCGGCGCGGTCGACCAAGCCCGCAGACGAAGAGCCTCGACCTCTGACGGTGGCAGAGCTCGACCGGGCGATCAAAGGCGCCGTCGAGGGCGCGTTCGAAGGCGCGGTTTGGGTCGAGGGCGAGGTGATCGACTGCACGACCGGCGCCGAGCGGGCACCTTTATTTCTGCCTCAAGGACGAGCGGGAGGACGCAGCCATCGACGCCGTGATCTACCGCTCCAACGTCACCCCCCGCACGCGACAGCTCTGCGTCGACGGGGCCCGCGTCCGGCTGCGTGGCCGGCCAACACTGTGGGCGCCACGTGGCCGACTGCAGCTCGTGGCGGATCGGGTGCAGGCAGCCGGACGCGGCGCGCTCCTCGAAGCGATCGAGCGCCTGAAGACGAAGCTCACTAGCGAGGGTCTCTTTGCGCCCGAGCGCAAGCGCCCCCTGCCGGGCGAGCCGCGCATCATCGGCGTCGTCACGAGCCCTACCGGAGCCGTCATCCACGACGTCTGCCGGGTCGCGTTCCGGCGAGGTGGAGCGCGCATCCTGCTTGGCGCCTGCGCAGGTCCAGGGCACAGGCGCCGCCGACTCGATCTGCCGGGCGCTGGCGCAGCTTCAGCGGATCGGCGAGGTCGACGTCATCGTCCTCGGACGGGGCGGCGGGTCGGCGGACGATCTCGGCGCGTTCAACGACGAGGCGGTCGTTCGCGCAGTGGCAGGCTGCCGGGTCCCCGTCGTGAGCGCCGTCGGACACGACGTCGACGTGACGCTCGTGGACTTCGCCGCGGACGTACGTGCCGCGACCCCCTCGCAGGCGGCTGAGATGGTCGTCCCCGATCGGACTGCCCGGCGACAGCTGCTCCGACGCACGGGCATGCACCTCGCGAGAGCGGTCCACGCCCGGCTGTCTCGCGATTCGTTCACGCTCGCGCGCGCGGCCGGCCGGCTCGGGGATCCTCGACTTGCCATCGCCGCGCATCAGCAGTCACTCGACGAGCGCTCGGCCCGTCTCGCCGCGTGCATGCAGGCCTCGTTTGCACGACGGCGGGACGCGCTGTCGCGCGGGCAACGGCGACTCGCATACCTCCACCCTGGCGCCGTCGTGGCCCGCGAACGCGCAGACGTGTCGCGCCTTCGGGCTCGCATCTTGGCGCTCTGGGGCACGTCGTTCGAGCGGCGCTCGTCGGTCGTGAAGCACGCGGCATCCAGGCTCGACGCCCTCAGTCCACTCAGAGTCCTCGCCCGCGGCTACGCCATCGCGACGCGGGGCGACGGTCGCGCCGTCCGTGCCGCCGGCGACGTCCGCGACGGAGATGCGCTTCACGTGCGCGTGCGCGACGCGCGAATCGAGGCGAAGGTCGTCAAGGTCGAGCCGGTGGAGAAGCCTTGAAGCCTGCTCCGGTTCGCGGTCGTCGGCGACCCCGTGGCGCACTCGAAGAGCCCGGCGATGCAGGGTGCCGCATTTCGGGCGCTCGGCCTGCCGCACACGTACGAAGCCGTCCGCGCACGATCGGACGAGCTTCCGCAGATCGTAGCGATGCTCCGCGACGGTGCGTACGACGGACTGAACGTCACGGTGCCGCACAAGGAGCGCGTTCTGCCGCTAGTGGACGCCCTTGACCGGAGCGCGATCGTCGCCGGCGCCGCCAATACGCTCGTGCGCGGAGCCGACGGACGAATCGTTGCTCACAACACGGATGCGCCCGCACTCGCGGCGGAGCTCGCGCGTCTCGTGGGGCCAGCCCCGTGGCGGGCGGCGTTCGGGGCCCTGGTCCTCGGTTCCGGCGGGGCTTCCCGCGCAGCCATCACCGCACTCGGCGTGAACCTTGGCGTGCGAGACATCGTCGTCCGGGCACGCGCGTTCGACGACAGAGGCCGAGGCGACGCTTTTGCCGCGAACGCCCCGTGCCCGGTGACCCCGCAGCCCTGGTGCGCCTCGGCCACGAGCGAAGCCGGGACACTCGCGATCGTGCAGGCGACGAGCGCGGGCATGCGAGGCGCCGATCCGGGCGACGCCGTGGCGACGGTCGTCGCCTGGGACGCGCTCCCCGCGGAGTGCGTTGCGATCGACGTCGTCTAAGCCCCCGCGACACGCCGTGGCTGCGCGCAGCGCGAGCCCGTGGCCTGCGTTGCGACGACGGCCTCGGAATGCTCGCTCGCCAGGGAGCGCTCGCGCTCGAGCTCTGGCTCGGGGTCGAGGCCCCGCTCCAGGCGATGCGCGCCGCGATCGAGTGAGCGCGCGTTTGTCTCCGAGCGCGTGCGTCGTATCCTTGATTCGTGCCCAAGAACCGACAGCGCCTCGGCTACAGGCGCATCGTCCAGCTCCTCGTGTATCTCGTCATCGTGCCGACGGTGCTCCTTCTGCTGGTCGGCATCGTCCTGATGTTCCTCGGGAACGTCTTCAACGTCCTCTTCGGCGTCCTCACGGTCAGCTTCGTGCTCGTGGCCGTCACCGGCGTCGTGCTGGTCCTCGTGTTCATCCGACGAGAGGCGAACCTGAGCGAGCTGCAGGCCGACTTCGTGTCGAAGGTGAGCCACGAGCTTCGTACGCCGCTCACCAGCATCCGCCTCTTCGTCGAGACCATCGAGCGTGCCCGGGGCGACCGCGCGACGGAGGACAAGTGCATCGAGGCGCTCGAGCGCGACACCGAGCGGCTCACCCGGCGCATCGAGAGACTGCTCGACTGGGGCCGGATGGAGGCGGGGCGCAAGCTCTTCGAGTTGAAAGAGGCGAACGTCGACGATGTGGTCGAGGAAGCCGTCGAGTCGTTCGGCCCCTTGCGCGATCGCCATCCCGATCTCGACTTCGCTGTGGAGGTCGAGCCAGATTTGCCGAGCGTGAACGTCGACGTCTCGGCGATGGTCGACGCCTTGGGCAACCTCCTGTCGAACGCCGTCAAGTACGGCGGGGTGCCCCCAAAGGTACGCTTGCGCGTACGCGGGGCGCCTCACGGCGTCGCCTTCGAGGTTACCGACAACGGTGAAGGCATCCCGCGCATCGAGCACCGCCGGATCTTCGGCAAGTTCTACCGGATCGACGACAGGCTCTCGCGCGAGCGCGAGGGAAGCGGCCTCGGGCTGGCGATCGTCAAGCACGTCGTCCGCGCCCACAATGGCCGCGTCCAGGTCGAGAGCGTCAAGGGGCAAGGGTCGACGTTCCGCATCGAGCTCCCGGCCAGGGCCGTCCCCCGCATACGCGGAGTCTCGCCAGCGGCGGAGGTGAAGGGCGCGTGAACGACACTCAGGCCACCGGACTGTCGCGACGCCGCATCCTAATCGTCGAAGACGACGCCGGCATCGCGCTGGGCCTGCGCATCAACCTGGAAGCCGAAGGGTACGAGGTGCTTTCGGCCGAGGACGGCGAAGCCGGCCTGGCGATCGCGCGAGGCGACCGACCGGACCTTCTCATCCTCGACGTGATGCTCCCGAAGCTGAACGGCTTCCAGGTCCTCCAGGCGATCCGTCGTGAAGGCTTGATGATGCCCATCATCGTGCTGAGCGCGCGCAACGCGGAGACGGATAAGGTGACGGGGCTCGAACTCGGCGCGGAGGACTACGTCGCGAAGCCCTTCAGCCTCGCCGAACTCCTCGCACGCGTGCGCGCCGCGCTGAGACGCACGCGTGTTGCCGATCAACCGGTGCGGCCGATGCACACGTTCGGAGACGTCCGGATCGACGTCGTGGCGCGCACGGTGACGCGCTGACCGAGCGCGTCGAGATGACGGCGACCGAGTTCGAGCTCTTGCTCTGCCTCATCGAGGCGCGCGGAGCCGCGCTGAGCCGCGACGCAATCTTCACGCGGGTCTGGGGACCCAGCCATCACGGCACGCCGCGGACGATCGACAACTTCATCCAGCAGCTCCGCGCGAAGCTCGAGACGGACCCCCAGCGGCCCCGCCACGTGCAAACGGTCCGTGGAGTCGGCTACCGGTTCGAGCCCTAGTTCGTCACGCGGATCACTGCGACTACCAATGGTGATAGGCTCGCCGCCCCTATGACGAGAGGTCCACAATGGCAATTGCGATCGGCTCCGACGCGCCCGACTTCGAACTGCCCTCGAGCGAACTCGACAACGGCAGGCCGGGAAAGAAGATCCGACTGAGCGACTACCGAGGAAAGAAAAACGTCGTCCTCGCCTTTTATCCGCTCGACTTCAGCCCCGTATGTTCGAGCGAACACACATGCTTCGTAGAAGACTTTTCCGAGCTCGAGAAGGTAGACGCGCAGGTGCTCGGCATCAGCGTCGACAGCGCCTGGGCCCATCTTGCGTTCGCGAAGCAGATGCACATCAAGTACCCCCTTCTCGCCGACTTTCAGCCCCGAGGTGAAGTCGCCACCAAGTACGGCCTTTACCTGGCCGACAAGGGAATCACCTCGCGAGCGACCGTGATCATCGGCAAGAACGGCAAGGTCGCCTGGGTCAAGGAGGAGCAAATCCCGCAGGCCCGCGACAACAAGAAGATCATCGAAGAGCTACGCAAGCTGGGCTGAGATGGTCGACCAAAACCTGCTCCGGAGCTACCTCGCCACCGTCTACGAGCTTCCGACGCCTTCGGGGCCGATTCGCGTCTCGCTCGACGGGGACATGGTGCCGGACCCTTCGCACCTCCCCGAGGTGCTCCAAAAGCCGTTCGCGGTACTGACGGGGTATAACCCAAGGTCGATGCTCTTGCCTCGGAAGGTCAACGAGCAGCGCCACCAGGTGATGCGAGATCTGCTTGTCCTCGGCGTCTACCGCGTCGAGGCGTGCGTTGGCTACGAGGACGACCCCGAGGGGACCTGGCGAGAGCCGTCGTGGCTGGTCCACGGAATGGACCGCGACGAGGCGATCGCGTTCGGGCGCGTGTTCCGCCAGAACACCATGGTCATGTGCAATGCCGCGCGCCCCGAGCTCATCGTGACGGACCCCACGTGCGACGATATCGGGCGGACCTACGTGGGCAACTGGCGCGTGAGAGCCTAGTGTTCAGCGCGTCCTCGGGATGCGATGCTGGGGTTCCGGTGTCTCCATGCCGCTCGTGCTCGGGGTCGATTCGTCGACACAATCGACCAAGGTGGAGCTGCGCGATGCGGACGACGGGCGACTGATCGGGGCGGGCCGCGCGCCGCACCCGACGACCACTCCGCCGCGCAGTGAACAGGATCCGGACAGCTGGTGGCAGGCGCTCCGAACTGCCATAGCCTCGCTGCCTCGCTTCGACGTCTCCGGCATCGCGGTGGCCGCGCAGCAGATGGGGCTCGTGGCGCTCGATGACGCGCAGCGCCCGTGTCGTGCCGCGAAGCTCTGGAACGACACCGAGTCGGCGCCCGAATCGAAGGGGCTCGTCGAGGCAATTGGCCCGGCGGCATGGGCGCGCGCTTGCGGCAGCGTCCCCGTCGCCTCGTTCACCGTGACCAAGCTCGCCTGGCTGAAGGCCCACGAGCCGGCCGCATACACGCGGCTCGCGCACGCGTGCGTACCGCACGACTGGCTCACGCTTTGCCTGACCGGGCGCCTGGTCACCGATCGCGGCGACGCGTCGGGCACGGGATGGTGGTCCCCGGCCGAGGGACGTTACCGGGAAGATCTGCTCGCGCTGGTCGACGAGGCACGCGACTGGCGCGGCGTGCTCCCGGAGGTCCTCGGCCCGCTGGAGGTTGCCGGAACGCTGACGGCCCGCGCGCGCGAGGAGCTCGGGCTGACGTCGCCCGATGGTCGCGCGATCGTCGCCGCCGGAACCGGGGACAACATGGGGGCCGCCCTCGGCATCGGCCTTTCGGCACGAGACGTCGTGATCTCCCTCGGCACCTCGGGAACGGTCTACGCGCTGTCCGATCGCCCTACGGCGGACGCAACTGGGGCTGTCGGTGGCTTCGCGGACGCCACGGGCCGCTTTCTTCCCCTCGTGTGCACCCTCAACGCGACGAAAGTGACCGACGCCTTCGGACGGCTGCTCGGGCTGGATCGATCCGCGCTCGAGGCTGCCGCTTTGAGCGAGCCATCGGGCGCGCGCGGGGTCATGCTCGTCCCCTACCTGGACGGCGAGCGAACCCCGAATCGCCCCGAGGCCACAGGGACGCTCGTTGGGCTGCGGTCGAACGTCGAACCTGCGCAGCTGGCGCGCGCGGCATTCGAGGGCGTGGTATGCGGTCTGCTCGAAGCGCTCGACGCCCTGTCTGCCGCCGGCGTGAACACCAGCGGCAGGCTGCTCATCGTCGGCGGCGGTGCGAAGTCCGCGGCCTTCAGACACATCGTCGCTGACCTTGCGCAACGGCAGGTCAACATCCCCGTCGCCGGTGAGCTCGTCGCCACCGGCGCGTGCGTGCAGGCAGCGGCAGCGCTGCACGGACGGCCCTTCGCCGAGATCGCATCGGCGTGGAATCTCGGACACACGGAGAGTGTGGACCCGGATTCACGGGTCGATGCGACCGCCGTCAGGGCGGCCTACGCGTGCGCCCGGGGCTAATCGCGCTCGCACATCCCATGGCATCGCACTTGCTTGGGATTCCGTGGCGGATACGTCCCACAGAGGCCATTGTTGCGGGGCGACTTAGCGGGAGGCTTGGAATGCGTAGGAACCTTTTTTGGGTGGGGATTGGGGTATGCGTGGCAACTGGGTGCGGGGGGGGCAGTACCTCGACGGCCCTCTCGTCGCACCCGGACGCCGGCGGCGGGACACCGATGGAGGGCGGGGTTGCCGGGGCTGCCACACCCGACGCCGCTGGGGCTGTTCCACCCGAAGGGGGCGCCACGGATGCCTCCGCCCTCATGCTCGGCGACGCCGGCATGCCGGGCACGCAGTCGGTTGCGAACAAGGTCGACATTCTCTTCTCGATCGACAACTCCGCATCCATGGGTGACAAGCAGGAATACCTGCGGGCGGCCGTTCCGGACCTCATCGACCAACTCATCAACCCGAGCTGCATCAATCCCACCACCAACGCCGTCGTCGGCGTTTCGTCCGGCGGCACGTGCGCGCAGGGACAGCTCGCGTTCGTGCCCGTGCACGACATGCACCTGGGCATCGTCAGCTCGGCGCTCGGTGCGCGCCTGGGGGATGCCTGCTCCCCCCAGGCAATGGCGCTGGCGCCGTTCTCCAACCTGCTCGCCCACAACGATGACCAGGCTCACCTTCTCAATCGGACGCTGACCTATACGGCCGACAGCGGTGCGGCCACGGAGGGCACTTTGGCCGACGCGTCACCGGCGCCCGACCTGTTCCTCTACTGGTACCCGACGGCGGGAAATACGGCCCCCGCTGGCCCAGGGACACCGGTGACGAGCTCGGCAACGCTCGAGAGTGATTTCGCGGATCTGGTCGGCGGGGCGGGCGTCTTCGGGTGCGGAATCGAATCGCAGCTCGAGAGCTGGTACCGCTTTCTCATCCAGCCAGACCCTTATCTCACCCTCGTCAGCACGAACGGCCTCGCCGCGTGGTCCGGCGTCGACACCGTCATCCTTCAAGAGCGTCACGACTTCCTGCGTCCCGATTCGCTCGTTTCGATCATCGTGCTGAGCGACGAGAACGACTCCGAGATCGACGTGAGGTCCCTTGGGCAGCAAGGATTCAACTGGATGTCCTTCGCGTTTGGGCCTCCGAGAGGGACCGCCGCGTGCGGGGTCGACGGCGTCGGCGGCAATCCGGCAGACCCGAGCTGCGAGTCGTGCGCCCAGCTGAGCACCGCCGCTCAGCAGACCGACTCGAACTGCATGATGGGGCCGTACCCCGAGACCGCGATCAACGACTGGGCCTACGACCTGAACCTGCGGCACGTCCACATGAAGGCCAAGTACGGAGTCGACCCCCAGTTCCCGATCCAGCGCTACGTCAACGGGCTCACGTCGGCGACGGTGCCCGATCGAGACGGAGAATATCCTGCGGGGGCTGCGTCGTACGTGGGGACGAACGACTGCACCAATCCCCTGTTTGCGGCGTCGCTACCGGACGGGAGCGCGACGGACGCACCCACGCTGTGCAACCTTCAGCCGGGGGCGCGGTCGCCGACTCTCGTCTTCTACACTCACATCGGCGGCGTTCCGTACCAGCTCTTGCACTTCACCGCTGGCGACGTGAACGCCAGTACGCTGACAGAGGCTGACTGGGTGAACATCCTCGGCACCGATCCGCTGAACTACGACTACACGGGCATCGACCCGCACATGATCGAGTCGTTCACGCCGCGCGCGAATGTGTCTCCCCCGGGGTCGGCGAACAACGCGGACCCGATCAACGGGCACGACTGGGTGACCAACACGGGAACGGGGCACATCCTCAACGTCGATCGGGAGTATGCTTGCGTCTTCCCGCTGGTCGACGGGAACGGAAACCCCACCACACGCGATTGCACCCTCGCGCAGAATCAGAACTTCTGCGACTGCCCGCACACGCCCACGGGGTCGTTGACGGCCGACCAGCTTCCGCCAATCTGCGATCCGACCACCCAATCGAATCAGGTCGGCGCCAAGGCGTACCCGACGATCCGCGAGCTCGAGCTCGCGCATCTGATGGGCACTCAGGGCATCGTATCGTCGATCTGCCCGCAGCACGTGGCCGAGGAGAGTCCGGGTGACCCCCTGTACGGATACCGCCCCGGCATCAGCCTCCTCGTCTCGCACCTGGCGCCAGCCATCGGCAAGCCACCGCAGTAGAGCGCCGTTGTGACCCGCTTTCGCATTGCCGTGCTTGCGGCCATTGCGGTCGGGGTCACGCTCCGCGTCTGGCAGTACCTCGGGAGAGACTCTTTTTTTCTCGACGAGATCGCCGTTCTTCGCAACGTCGTCGAGCGACCATGGCCATCGCTTCTCGCGCAGCCTCTCGCCTACGACCAAGTTGCTCCTCCGGGGTTTCTCCTGACCGAGAAGCTCATCGTGAGCGCGGGGGGCGTGACGGAGTACACGGCGCGCATATTTCCGCTGCTCTGTTCTATCGCCGCCGTCGCGGTCTTTGCCCGGCTCGCGCGGCGTCTCCTCTCGAAACCCGCGGCGCTCGCGGCGCTCATCATGTTCGCCACGACCGCGCCGCTCATCGTATTTGCAGCGCAGGTCAAGCAGTTCTCGACCGACGTTCTCGCCACGTGCACGCTTCTCCTCTGGGCGACGAGGTGCATGACCGAGCGCAGCCCTCGCGCCTATTGCGCTTTCGGCATTTCAGCCGTCCTACTGCCCCTGTTCTCGCAGGTCACCGTCTTCGTGCTTTGTGGGGTCGGCGTCGTTCTGCTCCTGGAAGAGGCGCACCGCTTTTTTCGTGGTGAGGGCGAGACGAGCCGGATCCTCCTCGCCGTGCTGAGCATCGCCGCCGTCTCGGCCTGCTCGGCGTTCCTCTTCGCACAGCACCGACTGACCGCGGGGACTATGCTTTACCAGCACCAATTCTGGGCCGACGCCTTCCCGCCGCATGACTTCGCGGCCTGGCTCCACCGCCCGTGGCCCTACCCGCAGGCCCGTGGGCTCTTCGAAGCCCAGGCATCTGCCCCCGCCTATCCCGCGCCGGGCGCCTTTCTGTTCATGGCTCTTTCCGGGCTGCTGCTCCTCGGCACGGGCCAACCCAAGGGCAGGCTGGTCGCCGCCCCCGTCCTCGTCACCCTTGCCGCCGCAGGCGCCGGACTGTACCCGTTCGCCTGGCGGCCCATCCTCTTTCTGTTTCCGTGTCTCTTCCTTGCGATCGCCAGGGCGGGCGAAGCGCTCGGAGGCATGCTGGGCCGCGTGTGGCGGCATGCGACGTGCTGCGTGCCTCTCGCCATCGCGGCCGTCGCGTGCCTATCGGTCGTGAGAACGCCGCCGACGTACCATCGGGAACCTCTCCGCCCGGTCGTCGAATCCGTCGCGGCTCGCCGTCGGCCGGGGGAGAAAGTCTACGTGTATTACGGGATGATTCCCGCCTTCTGGTACTACGGTCCGCGGAGCGGGCTCGTGGACGCCTCGGTGATCGCCGGCGGCTGTCATCGTGGCGACTCGAGGCAATACCTCCGCGAGGTCGACGCCTTACGCGGGTCTGCGCGGGCCTTCGTCATCATCGGTCACTCGCTCAGCGGGGAGCGAGAGGAAATCCTGCGCTACCTGGACGCCATCGGTACGAACCGGTCAGAGGTCGACCCGCGGCCGTACGTCCCGCACCCCGGTTTGGTCGACGCATACGAGTACGACCTCAGCGACGAACAAAAGCTACGCGCCGCCTCGGCCGACACCTTCCACCTCAAGAGACCCGTCTCATCGGACCCTGTGTTTACCTGCGACCGTGGTCCAGTGTCCATGGCGCGATCAGGACCGGGCACCCAATAGAAGGGGGCCTGGCTGGGCGCACTCGAGGCCTATCGGAGCGCCTGGCGATTGCGACTGCCGACGCCGCGTCGGCGTCGGGCGTCACGTCGGCACTCAGCTACACTGAATGCAGTGCGCGACAATCCGTACAGAACACCCCCTCCCACCAAGGTCGCCGCTCGCGCGTCGACTTCCTGGGACCCAGCCTGGCTCCCCCTGGTCATCGTCCTGAGCTTGCCACTGACGCTCGTCCTCTTTTGCGCAGTCGTTCGGAGCTCCATCGAGCCCGAGTTGATCCCTTCGACGGTCCTCCACGGATCCATCGCGTACGCGGTGCTCGTTCTCGTGCTGTGCGGTAGGGACCTGATGCGTTCGAACTAGGGGCTGTCCTCTCCGGAGGCGCAGGGGCGCGATGCTCTCGCGCGACCAAGCGAAGGGGCCCAGATGCCGAGGGAGGGGACCGTGCGAGCCGGCCTCGCCCGCCCACTCCCGAAGCTCGGCGGCTCGGACTTGAGCGAAGGACGTTCGCACGCCTCGCAGAGCCGCGCGTTCCCGAGGCGAAGACCCCGACGACCGAGCGACAGGAGCTGACTCCTTGGGCTCGCTCTCGGACTCCTCCGCTCCGCTCTCGCGGGAGCGAAGGAAGGAATCGCGTTCAGGAACGAAAGGAGCGGCCTTCTTGGCGTCAGGAACGCGCTCCCGAGCGAAGGCAACCGGGCAGCGAGGCTTGCTCTCGAGCCCCGCTGCTTCGCTGCCCGGGGAGTGAAGGAAGAAAACGCGTGCGCTTCACGCGCGGACCGACCAGCAAGCGAAGTCATCGCAATCACGAGCCTCGCTACCCAAGGAGGGAAAGAAGAGAGCACGTTCGCTTCGCTCCCGGGCCGATCAGCGAGCGAAGCCATCGCGGTCGCGAGCCTCGCTACCCGAGGAGCGAAGGAAGAGAGCGCGTGCGCTTCCCTCGCCGACCGACCAGCGAGCGAAGCCATCGCAATCACGAGCCTCGCTACCCAGGGAGCGAAGGAAGAGAGCGCGTGCGTTTCGCTCGCGGACCGACCAGCGAACGAAGCCATCGTGGTCGCGAGCCTCGCGACCCGGGGAGCGAAGGAAGAAAACGCGTGCGCCTCCCTCGCGAACCGACCGGCGAGCGAAGCGATCGCGATCACGAGCCTCGCTACCCGCGGAGCGAAGGAAGAGAGCGCGTGCGCCTCCCTCGCCGACCGACCAGCGAGCGAAGCCATCGCAATCACGAGCCTCACTCCCCGGGAAGCGAAGGAAGAAAGCGCGTGCGCTTCGCTCGCGAACCGACCAGCGAGCGAAGCCCTCGCTTGCACCGGTCGCCCGCGTCGGAAAAGAGCCCACCGTCGTCGGGTCGGCGCGCAGGCGGCGGGTGGGGCAAGTCTCGGCCGGCACGGACCACACATGACGATCTTCCCGCCAAGCCGGCCGAACGCGGGGCCCCGCCCGCCGCCGAGCACCGACCCGACGACGGCGGGCGATCGTGCCGCCCTTGCCTCGGGCATCAAGGGCCAGGGCCAGATTCAGCACAGCGCACGCCCAGCATCGGAATCCGGTATCGCCCCGGGTGGTGCACGCGGTTGGTCGCGCGCAGCCCGTCCGCGTCGTAGTTGTATGCCCCTCCGCGGATCGAGTGCTCGCACTCCTCGGGAATGGGGTTGCTTCCCGTGAATCCCTGCTTGTGATCGCGTCGCAGTTCGTCCAAGGCGCTCATGATCTCCGGACACGTCCCGGGCGCGCCCTCCCCCGCGGCCGCCCGGCGATAGGCGTACGGGTCGTATTCGTCCTCCATCCACTCCCACACGTTGCCCGCCAGGTCGTCGTGCCCGAAGGGACCCCTCCCCGCGGGATGAGTCCCGACATCCTCCGGCTTCCCGCTCGCGAACACGGTCCTGTCGTGCGTCGGCGCGTCGTTGCCCCACGCGTAGCGGCGCCCGTCCGAATCACGAACCGCTTTCTCGAACTCGGCCTCCCGCGGCAGCCGCTTCCCGCGCCATGCACAATACGCGCGCGCATCGTCCCACGAGACACCGCTCACCGGCTGGTTCGGTCCGCTGAAGTCGGGATGCTCCGTTCGCACAGCCGCCGACTTGGGGCGACACGCATTTGCCGCGACGCACGCTTCCCACTCGGCGTTGGTGACCTCGGTCTTGTCGAGAAAGAAGGCCGGGAGGGTGACCACATGAGCGGGGCGCTCGTCCTCCTGGCCACCCGTATCCGTACCCATCGTGAAGGAGCCGGCAGGAACAAGGAGCATGTCGGAGGGGGGATCGGTCGTGGTCGAGGTCGTGGTCGTGGTCGTGGTCGTGGTCGGGGTCGCGGTCGCGGTCGCGGTCGTGGTCGCAGGCGCCCGTCCGCACCCGATCAACACCACCCACGCCAGGCCCCAGAAGCGATCGCAAGCCATCTCTCGTGCGCCGTCTCGAGCCGCGGTACAAAGCGGGCGTTGATCACTGTATCCCATCTGACCAAGCGTTACGGCGCACACCTCGCGGTAGACGATGTGTCCTTCGAGGTCGCCCGCGGCGACGTACTCGGCTTTCTGGGACCGAACGGGGCGGGCAAGAGCACCACGCTGCGCATCCTCGCTGGCTTTCTCGGACCGACCGGCGGCAAGGTCACCATCGCTGGGCATGACGTCGTGACCAGCTCATTCGAGGCGCGACGCAGCATCGGCTACATGCCCGAGTCGGTTCCGCTCTACCCGGAGATGCGCGTCGTCGAATACCTTCGCTTCCGGGCCGAGCTCAAGCGCGTAGACCGCGCGAGGCGGCGGGCGTACGTCGACGACGCCATGCGCAAGGCGGGCGTGATCGACGTCGCGCACAAGCGGATCGGACACTTGTCGAAGGGGTATCGCCAACGGGTGGGGCTTGCCGATGCCATCGTCGCCAGGCCCCCCATCGTCATCCTGGACGAGCCCACCGCCGGACTGGACCCGAACCAGATCCGCGAGACGCGTGCCTTCGTGCGGGAGCTCGGGCGCGACCACACCGTCGTCCTGTCGACCCACATCCTCGGCGAGGTCGAGGCCTGCGCCACGCGCGTCCTCCTGGTCCACCAGGGCAAGCTCGTCGCCGAGGGCCCGACGGATCGCATCCGAGCCATGAGAGGGTCGTCCGTCGTCGAAATCGTGGTCCGCGGCGATGCCGGGGGCCGCAAAGACCGTTCTCGCCGCCGTCGAGGGCGTCGGCGACCTCTCGATCGCAGAGACCGTGGGGGACACCGTGCGCCTCCGGGTGGAGCTCGCGAAGACTCTCGGCGTCGGCGCGCAAGCGGACACGACCGAACGGTGCGTCGCCGCGCTCGTGGCAATCGGCCTCGGCGTGCGCGAGGTGCACCCTGACGGGGGCTCGCTCGAAGAGGTTTTCGCGTCCCTCACGAGAGACGAGGCCGCCTCGTGAGGGCCTTCTGGCCGATCTACAAGCGCGAGCTCTTCGCCTTCTTCGTCACGCCGCTCGCGTGGGTGCTCATCGTCGTCTTCCTCGTCGTCCAGGGGATGCACTTCTTCCTGCTCGTCGACCACTTCGCGCTCGAGCTCGACGTCACGAGCGACGAGACGCCCCTTTCGGCCTTCTTCGGGAACACTGTCCTCCTCTACCTGGTTCTCTTCGTGCTCGTGCCCCCCATGACGATGCGCCTCTTCGCCGAGGAGCGCCGCAGCGGCACCATCGAGACGCTGATGACCGCGCCGGTGTCGAGCGCCGCCGTCGTGCTCGCCAAGTACGCGGCCGTCCTGACGACGTACGTCGCGATGTGGCTGCCCACCGTGCTCTACCTCGTCATCCTCGGCCGCACGGGCACGCTCGACTCGGCACCGGCTGCGAGCGCGTACCTCGGCGTCCTGCTCGTCGGCGCGGGCTACCTCGTCGATCGGCCTCTGCGCGAGCGCGCTGACGCGGTCGCAGTTTCTCGCGATGGTCTGGACGGCGCTCGTCCTGCTCGTCCTCTTCATCCTCGGCGTCGGCGAGTTCGTCACGCGCGAGGGGACGATGATGCACGATGTCTGCGCGCACGTCTCGGTGTGGGCGCACATGAACGACTTCGCGAGCGGCATCGTCGACTCGCGGCGCCTCGTCTTTTACGGGACGATGGTCGTCCTGCCGCTCTTCGTCGCGACGCGCGCCGTCGACGCGTGGAGGTGGGGATGACTCGGGCGCGACGCCTCCCGCTCGACGGCGGGCAGGCCGTGCAGCTCGCAGGGTCGTCGCGGCCGTGGTCCTCGCGGCGGTCGTCAACGTCCTCGCCGCGCGCCACTTCACGCGCTGGGACTGGACGCGGGACAAGCGCTGGTCGCTCAGCCCCGCGACGCTCGAGACGCTGCACACGCTCGAACAGGCCGTCGACGTCTGGGCGATCGCCGGTCCGGGGCGAGCCCATCGAGCAAAGCCTGCGGCAGATGCTCGTCGACGTACCAGGCGGCGTCTCCGCGCGTCGACGTGCACTGGATCGATCCGGACCGCGACGCCGTTCAGCTGGTCGATCTGCAGCGGCGCTTCGGCCTCGAGGCCGGGCGCGCAGAGGATGGCCGCGTGGCGACCGACGCGGTCGTCGTCGTCGCAAGCGGCGACAAGCACTGGTTTCTGACTCCGCAGGACATGTTCGAGCAGACCGACGACGTCCACGTCAAGCCCCGCGAGGAGCGCGCGCTCACGCAGGCCATCCGCAGCGTCCTCGGCGGCGAGAAGGCGAGGCTCTGCTTCACGGTGGGGCACGGCGAGCTGATCGCTCGACCCCGGCAAGGACGAGCGCGAATGGCTCGGGGCGCTGCGCGATCTGCTCGAGAAGGACAACTACGAGCTCGGCGAGCGTCGACTCCACGGCGCCGGACGCTCACGAACCATTCGCCGGGTGCGCGGTGGTCGTCATCGCCGGACCACGGTCCCCTTTCGCGCCCGAGGAGGCGAATCGACTGCGCACGTGGCTGCTGGAGGGGGGCAGCCTCTTCGCCGCGATCGGTCCCGTCGAGGCTTCGACGCCGACGGGCATGGCTCCAGTCGGGGCTCGACGACGTCCTCGCGCCTTTCGGCATCGCGCTCGACGACGATCGTCGTGCACGACCTCGACGCGAACGTCGCCATTCCCGACACGCACGGCGAGGGGTTCTTCGTCTCCGCCCAGGCCCACCCCGTCACGGCGGGCCTCGTCGCGGACGGGGCCGACGCGCACCCGCCGCGCGTCGCGATGTTCTTCTCCGCGGTCGCTGCGGCACGTGTCGCCTCCAGGCGCCGCGGCGAGCTCGCGGCTCGTGATCACGAGCGACGGCGCGTACGCGAAGAGCGAGCATCGCCGGCGCGCGCGCATGGGCCGACGCGCCGCCCCGCGACCCGGCGGACCGGGGGGGTCCGTTCGTCGCTGGCGATGGCGAGCGAGCGACCCCGCATCGGGCCGGCAGCGCCCCGCACGGACCTCGCGTCGTCGTCGTGGGCAGCCGCTTCGCGCTCGCGGAGGACAACTGGCGCCAGCCCCGCCCGCTGCACGGTGCGGCCTTCTTCGTCGACAGCGCCCTTTCGTGGCTCGCCGCGCGTCCGGAGGTGGTCGACGTGCCGGACAAGCCCGAGGTCGCCGCGGGCATGCGCGTCTCGCGAGGAGGGGCGCGACGAGGTACGGCGCTACGTGCTCGTGCTCATGCCGCTCGCCGCGCTGCTTCTCGGGGCCGCCGTCTGGGCATGGCGAAGATCGTCCGAGAACAAGCCGTACGTCCCCGGCAAGAGCGGCGATGGTCCAGCGGAGCCTTCTCCTTGAAGCCGAGCAGTGTCGCAACGCCGATCGCTCTCGTCGCCCTGGCCGCCGCGACCGCGGCCTACGCGTTCTTCGTGGACCGCTCGCTCGTCTCGGACGCCGACCGCGCGGCCCGCAAGCGTGACGTGTTCCCCAGCTTCCGGGTCGACGAAGTTCGCCGAATCGAGCTGTGGCACGGTGCCGAAGACCTGATACTCGAGCGCACTCCCGGCCCGTCGTGGACCATGACCTCGCCAAGGCACGAGTCCGCAGACCCGGCGGTGGTGGACGTCCTCATGCGCGAGCTTGAGATGGCGACCCGTGTGCGCGACGTGCCGCCCGCCGAAGCGTCGGGAATGGAGACGCCGCGAGTCCGGGGCAGGGTTACCCTCGGAGCGCTCGAGTACCGCTTCGTGCTGGGAGGCGACGCGCCGCGGCCCGAAGGGGCGGCGTACATGCGGGTCGACGGCGAGGGCACATTCGTCGCGGGGCGGTCGCTGAGCGTACAGCTCTTGCGTGGGGCCGATGCCTACCGCGACCATGCCCTGGTTCGTTACGGTGCGAGCCAGGTGGCTCGCCTCGAGCTCCGGAGTCCGAAAGAGGACGTGACGATCGAGCGCGCCGGCTCGACCTTCCGCGTGGGCGACGGCAACGGACTGCGGGCGTCGCGAGCCACCGTCGATCGCCTCTTCGCGGCGCTCGCCGAGGTGCGTGCCGACAGTTTCATCGACGACGCGCAGGCCGACGAGGCTACAGTGACGCCGTCACTCACAGTCACGCTCATCCCGCGCGACGCGGCTCGGCCACGAGTGCGCCTGCTCTTCGGGGGCGCCTGCCCAGGAGACGCCGATCGCATCGTCGTCGTGAGGGCGGAACCAGAGCGGATGTCGGCGTGCGCGCCCAGGGGACCCGCGCACACCCTCGAAGAGACTCCGATGGGGCTCGTCGACACGAGCCCACTCTTCGCTCGTGCGGACGAAATCGAGGACCTGCGCCTCGAGTCGCTGGAGGGTGATGGTCCACGCGTCGACATCGCGCGCCGGGGTCCCGGCTGGCGCGAGCGCGCCCCGGAAGACAGAGACCTGACGGGAGACGAGACGGACTCCGCCAATGCACTGGCGGGTGCGCTCGCGAGCGGGCGCGCGCTCGACGCAACGCCGCCGGGCGCGGGAGATCGCATGACTGCGCGCTGGCGCGTGACCGCCGTCCGAACGGGCGCGGGGACGACGGAGGTGGTGGAGCTGGCCTCGCCGACTGGCGACGGCGCCGTGCTGGCGCGACGCCTCGACGACGGTGCCATCCTGCACCTCCCGGCCGCGGTCGCGCGTCGCTTCGAGCCGCATCCTGTCGCGCTCCGGTCGCTCGCCATCTGGCAGCCGCCGTTCGACGCCGCGACGGTCGTGGCTATCGACGACTCGTGCACGCCGGCGCGCCAGCGGCTCGACATGCGGGACGGCGTGTGGAGGATCAAGGGCGGCAAGGTCGTTGACTCCGCATCGGCCGACAATCTGGTCGGCACGTTCGCTCACGCCAGGGCCGATTCGTGGGTCACCGAGAGCGACGACGGGACCTTCGGTCTGTCGGGAACGAGGTCGTGCTCCGTGGCCTTTACCCTCGCCACGGACGACGGTGGTGCACGTCGTGTGGGGATGGTCTTCGGAGCCGCCGGCGAAGGTGGCGTGTACGCCCGCACGCTCGAAGACGCTGCCGTACTCGTGTCGCCCGCGACTCTCCGCGAGGCCGCGGAGCATGGGCTCCATTAGTGGGAGCTAGAACGCCGCCTTCACGTCCGGCACCCCGCCCGACCATGCCCGCGTCCTCGACGCCGCGATCTCGGCACGCGCCGGGCGGAGATCGCGTCGTACGTACGTCACGCAGGGATGGTCGCCCCACGTGGGGACGCGATCGAGCTCTCGCCAGCTCGCGACGAAGCGCGGGTCCTCCATCGCCGCGTCCTCTGCCGCCGAGAATGGCCGCGCGGTGCGTTCGTCGATGACCATGATGGCCACCGCGGGCCGGAGCTCGAAGAACTCTTCCCGCGCGGCCGCCCGCAGCGCATCGTCGTGCGGCGCGAACGCGAGCCTCCCCGCGTAGCGGTCGACGAGCCCGAACCCGTCGAGGAAGACCACGTCGCCCATGACGTACGGCAGCTCGCCCACGTCGACGTGCGCGACGACGTCTCCCGGTGCGACGAACGGGGCCAGGTCGTAGAGAAGGTGCGTGGGCATCCAGTCGAGCGGATAGGGATCGACGAACGGCCTCCCCTTGGGCCAGTAGCTCGAGAGACGCTCGTCGATCCACTCGACCTCCCGCCAGCGTTGATCGATGGCGTGATCGGACGTGAGAGCGCCTTCCACCGCGAGCGCTGCAGTCGATGCGATCGCCAGAGACGTCGCCCTCGTCTTTCCCATCGCGATCGCCCCCGCGATCGCTGCCATCGGCAGAGCCACCACAAGCAGGCGGCGGTCGGGCATCCAGTCGCCGCCCGCCGCGAGAGCAAACAAGAGTGCGCTCGCCAGGAAGGCGAGCGCGAGCCGCCCGGCCGGACCCGGACGCAGCCGCCAGGCCGCGAGCGGGACGAGCACGAGCAGCAGCGGACGCCGTTCGAGAGCCGACGCAATGTACCCGGGGCCTGAGTAGTCCCTGCCTTCGGCGGGCGAGTGCATCTTCGCCCAGAACGTGTTCGGCAGGATGTCGTGGAAGTAGGCGACGCGCGAGAGGGAGAGCAAGGCGATCGGCACCGCCGCCAAGATCGCGAGCCGGACGGCAGTGCGTCGGTCCCGGGCCAGCGCCGCGACGGTGGCCAGGGCAAATAGGGGGCCTTCGGGTCGCACCCAGGCAAGCGCCCCTGACATGACCGCGGCGGCGCCCTCCCGTCGGGTCCCGGCGAGAGCCACACACGCGACACACGCCAGCGCCCAGAGGGCCGTGTCCATCCCGGACGAGGCCCATGTCGCGAGGTCGGCGTCGAATGCCAACGCGATCGCCGGCACCGCGATGACCAGGGGCCGCTCGGGTACCGCGCGACGGACCGCGAGTGCACTCGCCGCCGGCAAGAGGGCGCCCGTAGCGAGCGATAGTCCTTTGGCCACCCCCAGACCATGAAGCCCCGCGCGCCACACGAAGGCGATAAGTAGCGTCCAGACGACGCTCGAGGTGCCCTCGACGTGCACGCCGGGGTCGAACGCGTATTCACCGTGCTCCGCGAGACGGCGCGCGTAACGCAGGAAAATGAACACGTCGTCCACGGTCTGGCGCTCGGCCAAAAGGGCGCGCCACACGAAGACGACCGTCGCCAAAAGGACGAGACCCCAGGCCAGGCGCGCTCGCATCGCGAGGGAACGGCCCAAAGACCGCGTTTCAGGCACGGACGAGCTCACCGGCGTCACATTGAGCACGTGGGGTCGCGAGAGGATACTTGCATGCGCACGGCGCCCGCGGGGATGATGGGTGCTCGATGGCTGACAGTCCTTCCCAGGACCGTGCGACCGCGGCCCGCGTGGCCAAGGGACTGGTCGACAAGGGCCGTGCCGACGAGGCCGTGGCGCGTGCTCGCGGCGTGGGCGGCCAACGGTCCGAACGACGTCGAAGGGCAGAACCTCCTGGCCGAGGCGCTCCGGATCGATCCGTCGTCGCGCCTCGCGCAGCTCGCGTTCGAGCGCATGGAGGGCATCGCCGGCGATCACTCCGCCCTCGAAGAGGCCATCGGCCGACTGGTCCGCCGCCGAGCTCTCGCGCCTCGAGCGCGTGGTTCGCCCCTCGTTCGTCCGCGCCCAGGTCGGCTTCAACAACAACGTCAAGTACAAGAACCTGACTTTCCACATCCAGACCGAGGACAGCGGTCTCGACAAGCCGCACGTCATCACGCACCTCTTCGCCGACGGCGGCCGGGTCATAAAGAGCCACAAGCGCTCTTACGCCGAAGACGTACGGCGCGACGACGTCGCCGCGCACGTGCGCCAGCTCATGAAGGCGCAGCAGCTCGAGATGGCGCTCGCCCTACGCGAGGGAAAGTTCGACGAGATCATCGAAGGACGCGCGATCGGCGGGATGCAGCTCCTCGAACATCCGCCCAAGGTCGACCTGCAGAGGCTCGCGACGCAGAAGAAGTCCCGCGTCCAGGCCGACGGGGTGAGCGAGCGAACGCCGGTCGCCGAGGGCGCCCCACCGGTCTCGGCAGAGGCCCAGCAGGTGAACTTCCGCCTGCATGTCGTCCGCAGCCTCGGCGGTGGCCCCGCCGTCTACGCGCCGCCGGGGGTCGAGGCCATCTTCGGGTCGGCGGGGGCCATCGTCCTGCCGGGCGAGCGCTTCTGCCACGCGAATGAGGCGGCCATCTTCCTCAAGAACAAGCGCCTGTGGCTGCAGGACTTCGAGGCGGGCAACGGCGTCTTCCTTCGGATCAAGGCGCCGGTCGAACTCGGGCCGGGCGACGAGTTCATCGTCGGTGACCAGCTCCTTCGCGTCGAACGCAATCCCGTCCCGCAGGACGGGCCCGACCCCGGCCCGACCTACTTCTACTCGTCGCCGAAGTGGCTCTCGTCGTTTCGCGTCGTGCAGATCTTCGAGGGCGGCGCGCTCGGCGCCTGCGTTCTCGCTCGCGGGACGACGCTTCAGATCGGCTCCTCGGTCGGCGACTTCGTGTTCCCCAGCGATGCCCTCGTCAGCGAACAGCACTGCCTCATCGAGGAACAGGCCGGCACCATCCTCCTCACCGATCTCGGTTCGCGCACGGGCGTCTTCGTCCGCATCAAGGGCGAGCAAGAACTCGTCGACTCCGACGAGCTGATGATTGGCCGCACGAGGCTCGCGGTGGAGTTTCCGGCCCGGTAGCGGTGCGGGGTTATACCGCGGCGTGGTTGCGGTGCAGCTTCACGTGGACCACGTGGTCGCCGCACACGGGGCAGTTCGGCAGGCGATGACCGCCGAGCTGCTCCTCCTCCGCCTGCTTCTCGGCGTAGGCATGTTGGAGCTCTTCGAGCGCGGGCGGAAGGGGCGCGGCTTGTACGCGGACGGCCGCGGCCTCGGCCACCGTTCCGCGCCAGGTACAGACGGTGCAGCGAATCGTCTTATCCATGGGCGCCAGTCTAACTCACTTCCCGACGTTTGCGCGCGCCACGGTCAAATACGTCGTCCGGCACGTCGCGACCGTGCGCCCCGAGGTTTCGCCTCGCACATCGATCTGCATGAACGTCACCTTGCGGCCCCGGCGAAGCACGCTCCCCGTGGCGACGATGGCCTCCCCCTGCTCGGCCGCGCGCAGAAACGACACGTTGAAGTCCGTCGTCAGCCCCGTGCAGGCGGCCGCGGCGACGCGGGGATCGGTGTTGAACAGGCACCCCGCGACCTGGTCGGCGAGCGCCATGATCGCCCCTCCGTGGAAGATTCCACCTCCTCGCCGTA
Organism: uncultured delta proteobacterium; assembly: GCA_963847465.1. Classification (GTDB taxonomy): domain Bacteria; phylum Myxococcota_A; class Polyangia; order Polyangiales; family Polyangiaceae; genus Palsa-1150. The sequence continues at coordinate 1,180,731 of CAWKAF010000062.1, forward strand.
GCTCGCGCCGCCAGGGCATGCGCATCGTGACGCGGTCGGGCGCGACCTCCAGGGTCTCGATGCCCAGGTGGGAACCGAGGTGAACACCGCGGGCGACGATGCGCCCCTTGAGCATGGCCAGGTAGGCCTCGAGCGCGCCGCTGTCACCGGCCGCCGCAGCGCGCGCGAGATCGTCGGAGGGATAGTCGTTCACGCGCTCGTGCGTAACATACCGCCCGCTACTTGGGCGCGCCCGCCGCCCGATCGAGCACCGCGATGAGCTGCTCGCGGGTCATGGGCTTCTCGAGCAGCGGCTTGCCGAGGACGGTCGCGAAGGCGGACGCGACCTCGCCGTCCACATTGGCGGACATGAACACCGTGTGGTCGACAAGCGCGGGCCGGTTGTCGAGCAGCCACCGGTAGAAGTGAGGGCCGTCGACGACCGGCATCGATACGTCGCAGAGCAGCGCGTCGGGCTTCGACCCGGACACGATGAGGTCGATGGCTTCCTGGCCCTCGCTGGCGAGAAGGACGTGGAATCGCCCGCGGAGCGCCGTGGCGAACGTTCGAAGGAGCGCCTCGTCGTCGTCGATCACGAGGACCGACGCGCGTTGCGGGGCCACCGGGACGGCGTTTCTGGCCTTCTTCTTCGGTTCGCCCGCGACGACCCTGTCGGCGATGGGAATCAGCGCGATGAATGTCGCCCCTTCGCCGTGCACGGACTCGACGACGAGATCGCCGCCCAGCGCCTGAAGGATAGACCGCGAGATCGACAACCCGAGCCCGGTGCCGCCGCTAGTGCCTTCGCCGCTCTTGGTGGTGAAGAAAGGGTCGAAGATGCGCTCGATGATCTCCGGCGGAATGCCCGGGCCGGTGTCCGAGACGGAGATCGCAAGCGCCTCGGCATCGCACCGCAAACTGATGCGCACTCGATGCGTCTCGCGCTTCGTATCGGCGATCGCGTGCGAGGCGTTGATGAGGAGGTTCGTGAGCACCTGCGCGATGCGGCTACGGGGGAGGCGCAGGATCGGGAGATTTTCACCGTAGTCTCGCTCGAGGGTCGCGATCGTCTTGAGGTGCGCGCCCGCCACGCGGAGCACGTGCTCCACGAGATCGGGCAGGAACACGGCGTCGTCCCTCTCGTCGTCCTGCGCGCGCGCAAAGATGCGAAGGTCCCTCACGATGGCCTGGATCGTGTTGAGCGAGTTGGTGGCGTCGTCGAGCGACGAACGCACGTCGGAGGGGCGGGAGCCCGTCTGGACGACTTCGGCGAGACGCTCCACCTCTTCGGCGGTCGCCAGCGTACCTCGCTGCGCCAACCGGAAGATCTCGTCCTGGCCCTGGAGCAATGGTTCCACCATCCCTCGGATTGTCTCGACGAGCAGGACCACGACGGAAAGGGGATTGTTGACCTCGTGCGCGACGCCGGCGACGACCGTTCCCAGCGCGGCGAGCTTCTCCGCGTGCGCCGCGGCTGCGCGACGATTCTCGGCTTCGCGCCGCTGACGCGCCCGAAGGTCGACACGATCGAGAAAGGCGATGTATCGAGGAAGATCGAGGTCCTCCGCCACGCACGCGTCGTCTGCTCCGGACGCGACGGCGGCGAACGCCTCTGCTTCGGTGCGAGCGACGACGCCGAGTGGAGGATCGCCGGCGGACTGGCGGATGCGCACCACGGACTCAGCCGCGGCATCCACGGAGACGATGATTTCTGCGGGGGTGCCACCGCCACGATGCTCATCAAGGCGCCGTAGACTTTGTGCAGTCTCTTCATCATGGACGACCAGGCGCAGTGAAGGCCCACCCGTACTCACATCACATATCGTACAGCTATTGGGGCCGGTGGGAAGCCCTCCCGAGGGGGAATCACCAGCGGATGAAGGTAGACCCGTTAAATCGATCGATGAGCTTCGTCTCTATATCCGTAATCCCCAGGGGCTCGAACGTCCCGCGCGCGGCTCCGGCCACGTCCGACTCGATCCACACGTATTCGTGCCGATGCACGATCTCGAAGGCTCGGTCACCGTGCAGGACAATGTCCCAGCGACCGTAGGTGAAGCTTTGCCGTCGCGCCGCCAGACCCTGCTCCATCAGCTTGACGGGGTTGGCCGAGAGCTTGCGTAGCATCATGCGGCCAAGAAGGCTCTCGACAAACGTTCGCGCGTTGCCCTTGGCGATGAGGGAGATTCCTTCGTGCACCTGGGGCGGGGACGCGATGAGCGCACCGGCGCATGCAAGGTGGACCAGGTAGTCCCCCACGTAGTGAAACGCATTCGTCGCGTACGCGTCGTGAGGGAAATACGTGCGGTAGGCGTCGAGTTGGCCGTGCTTGGCAAGCTGCGTCTCGATGTTACGAAAGAAGACGCCCCTAACCTGTGCGGACGGCGGAATCAGCTCCAAGCGCTCGACTATGTCGCAGTAGGGCGCAACAAGAGCCACCGCGCTATCTAACGTCGCCACGACGCCCCATCCTACGCGAAGGCAATGTACCCGTCGCTACCCTCTCCGTACGGACTCGGTGCGCTTGAGCTCGAAATTGGCGCTGCAAGCAGGCATCGGAAGTGCGAGCTCCGAGCCGCCCTCTCAGTTCTGCCAGCGTACAATCATGGCCGTGCGTGTGAACCCAGCGCCCTGCGCGTACATGCAGATGGTCGGCGCCTGACCGTCGGGACGTGCTGCCATGAGCCCCCTTCGCCGACCCTCCATTAGGTTGGTAACGACGCCGCATGCGCCGAGGTGAGCCAGCTCATCGAACGTTTGAGGCGCGACGTCCGGCGACAGCCCGAGTCCCTCGGCAATTGCCTCGGGAACCCAACGACGTGGCTGCACGGTGGCGAGGAGATCGATACTGGAGACTGCCACGTCGGCGCGGCGCGCCGCTTCGGTTACGGTCTCGACGCCGAAACGAACGGTGTCTTGCACTAGCCGCCGCGCCGCTGCCCGATCGTAGCTGCCCAAATAGATTGGCCCACCGGCCTGATACCAGGGCGTGTCCTGTCCGTTCGAGCGACGCCAGACAACCGCGTCATGAAATTCGCCGTGCGAGACGCCATGAAGGGAGAGGATCCCCGGCTTCTCGCTCGCCCCGACAACCATTGCCGTCGCCGCATCGCCGACGTTTGGGGAAGCAGGATGGCCAAAAGGGAAGGAGCGCGTGGCCAGATGCGATTGCGTCAGGAGCACCGTCCGCGCGCGGCCAGACTCGACCAGGGCGGCCGCGAGGGTGAGCTGCATCAGACCGCTCGCGCATGCGACGTCGGTGCCAAAGCCAACAGCCCTAGCGGCTCCTATGGCATGTGCGACCCGGGGAGCGGCGACTTGCTTGGCCTTGTCCGGGGTGAAAGTCCACGACGAGATGAAGTCGACATCACCCGCGTCGACTCCCGCGTCGGCCAGGGCGGCCCGAGCCGCACATGCCTCGGCCTCCCACGATGTCATTGCTTCATCGGCGATCCTGCGGCGAGTCGTCCCGAGGAACGCATCGCCTCGTTCGCCCGCGACATGGCGTGCCACGATCGCGTCGTACCGATTCCCGCTCTCCCCAGGGACAACTTCGGTGATCTCACTGCCTGCGGCAGCCGCGGCCCGCTGGGCGAAATCCGACGGCCAGACGTCATTGCCCCGAATCGTTTCGGGAATCCATTCTCCGATACCCAGAATCGCCGCCCTCATGATTGCGCCTGCCCTTCGTTCGATCCGTGGACCGACATGTGCCGCAGCGACTCGAGACGTCCAGCGCCCTTGATTCGCACGCTCGGTCGATGCGCATGTCGAGCACGACCGGAACGCCGACCGCGTGAGCCGATCCAGCCGCTCCGCGGTGAGCTCGCCGGGGTGGTTGATGCGAAGGGCCAATCCCCATCGACTGCGCCCAGAGGGTGAAGTCCACGCGCGGCGAGTCCCAGGGCGCCTCCCGCCCGAAGGTGGTCCTGTATCCGTGGTACACCATGTTGTATCGAGCGTCGTTGAAGACGGCGAAAACGATCGGGAGCCTTCTCGCGCACCGCGACGAGCACCTCCATGCCCGACCATCTGCATCCCGCCGTCTCCGCAGACGCAGACGACGCGGCGGGACGGGTCACCCAAGGCAAGGCCGATGGCACTGCAGATCCCCGACCCCATGCTGCCGAGCCCGAGCTGGATTCGAGAACGCATCTGGGCCCGTTCGCGGTCAGATAGTGCAGAGCAAAGAGCATGTGCTCGCCGATATCGGTAACGAACCGCGCGTCAGCGCCCGCCGCCCGCTGGAGGTCCGCTATCGCGCGGTGGGGACGCAGCGAGGGCGCCTCGTCCGATTCGAAGTCGGCCACGTCGAACGGTGAGGTGCCGTTCCTCAGCCTCGCGAACGAGTGCTCGTCGAGCGTCCATTGCGAAGGCCTTTCTCGTCGACGACGTCGCACATCGTGTCGATGAACGCGCCGAGATCCGCCACGATACCGATATGCGCAGGCAGATTGCGATGAAACACGGCGGGATCGGTATCGACGTGAATCAGGCGGCCATCGACCGAGACATACGGCGTCGGACCCACGCTGCAGTCGTCGAGGTCGGTGCCGAGGACGAGGGCAACGTCAACGCCACCTGCCGTGTACCGGCGTGCCCAGTGCGAAGCGGCGAGGCCACCATGACGGAGCGAGCGAGGATGTCTTTCACTGACGAGTCCCTTGGCGCGCGGCGTGGTCACGAACGGGACGTCGAACAGATCGAGCATCTGCCTCAGGGGCTCCGCAAACTGGCGACATCCAGCGCCGATCACGACCAGTGGTCGCTCGGCCTTCGCCAACATCTCGCAGACCTCCACGACAAGCTCGCGGGAAGGGGCCGCCTGATGAAGGATCTGAGCGCGCTCGGTTCGCGTCGCTATGGCGGCAACCGCCCCGCAGTGGATCGGTACGACGAGGAGCGCGGGACCCGGGCGGACCGGGCTGGTTGCGGCATCCAGCACGGCAAGGGCCTGCGTTGCTGCCGATCGGGGATGCGCCACGCGAAGAGCGGCGCGCGTGATGCTCGCATACATGTGTTCGACGTCGAGGCCCTCGGGACCGGAGTCCTGCAACAAGCGCTTGCCCTCGGTCGCCCATGCGACATCGCCGCAAATGACGACCATCGGGACATGTTCATAGTGAGCGGACGCGATGCCCGTAACGGCGTTGGTCACTCCCGGGCCGGCCGTAACGACGACCGCCGGCACTCGACCCGTTGCCCGGAAGAAGCCGGCCGCTTCGAACGCAGCCGCTGACTCGTGCCGCGACTGGACGAGCCGTGCGCCCGAAGTCTGCAGGATCGCATCGAACACCGGAGCAACCGGACCTCCCGGAACACCAAAGAATGTATCGACCCCGGCTTCGACGAGCGCGGCGATCACGTGTCGCGCGGCCTGTGTTTCTTCCTCGGGTTCAGGCCGCGGGGCCAGCTCACGCACGTAGGATTCGCGTACGAGCGTGACGGGTTCGGCCGGCTGGACGGAACTGGAAACGAGGGTAAACGCAGGCTTCATGGGTCAGTTTCTCCCTTGCGACACGCCACCAGCGCCGCATCGCGCTAGCGACTACCCCAACGGCGCCCACAGCGCTCCACTTTAGGGGGCAGTACCGGTTATTTCGTACGCTCGCTCCCAAAGGGCGTCGTGTGCCCACGGTCGGGCCTCCCGGATTGCGACATGATCTCGCGTCGGGCTCACCCGATTCGTGAGAAGGACGATCACGATCTCGGCGTCCGGGTCGATCCATAGGCTGGTCCCTGTGAATCCCAAGTGTCCGAAACTGTTGGGGCCCATTTTTTTGCCTGCGCTGGATCCTTCGAGATTCTTGCCGTCGAAACCTGCCCGCAAAGTGCCGCCTGGACGTCGTCGCACCAGCCAGCCGAGGTCCTGTCCTCCAAGTGCCCCACCTCGGCCAACGAGCACATCGAGCACCGCCCGGCCGAAGGCCAGGACGGCGTCGACCGTCCCGAACAATCCGGCATGTCCCGAACCGCCGGGCCCCGTCAGCGCCCAGGCGTTCTCGTCGTGAACGGCGCCGGTGACCATGCCTCCGCGCCACGGCACACGCTCGGTGGGCGCAAACGGCCCGAGCACGCCGTTCGTCGCCAGCTCGCGCACCGTCCCCGCGCGTTTGCCCAGGCCGAGGGGCTCGAGGACGAGACGGGAAACCGCCTCGCCTGCGTCCCTGGCCGCCGCGGCACGCGCCAGGGCTTCGCCGGCAAGGATGTAGCCGAGATCGCTGTAGAGAGGGTCAAAGCCGTCGGCCGGCGGCGGTCCGGATGCTTCCGGGCGACGGGCATCGGCGGCCATGCCGAGAGCGGCGGCCATCTCCACGGGACGACCCTCGAGAAGGGGCGCATGAAGGGGCAAATGCGCCTCCAAGCCCGCGCGGTGCGCGAGGAAGAGCTCGATCGGAACGTGCTCGCTGGCCGTGCCGCGAGCCTCCCGCAAGAGCGCGCCGATAGGCTGGTGCCGGTCGATGCCCGCTCGGGCCATGGCAACAGCCGTCATCGGCTTCGTGACGCTCGCGAGGTCGAAGAAAAGGATCGACGGCGCCTCCGGTCTCCGAGCGCCATCCACCGCGGTACGCCGCCCATCCCGCCGCCAGCCGCCGGCGAAACCCCCTGCGATACGAGGAGCCGCGCGAGCTCTGCCGGGGTCATAGACTTTGACCCTGCAAAGGCGGAGCCTGTAGACTTTTACGTCGAGCAAGCTCCGCCCGCAGCCTGATCGGGGGCCGAGGGGAGCCGCCGAAAGCGTGAATGGCCGAATTCGTTTGGGAAGCGCGGGCGCGCACGGGCGAGGTCCGCAAGGGGTCGATGGAGGCCGAGTCGGAGGACGCGGTCAACCAGCGGCTCCGAGCCAGCAGCTGCAGCCGACGAAGGTCAAGAAGAAGGCCAAGGCGCTTCAGCTTCCAGTTCGGCTCGGGCGTCGAGCCAGAAGGACATCGTCACCTTCACGCGCCTCTTCGCGACGATGATCGACGCCGGCCTGCCCATCGTGCAGTGCCTCGATATCCTCCAGGGACAGACCGACAACAAGCACTTCGCGGTCGTCCTCCGCGACGTCAAGGCCAGCGTCGAGCAAGGCGCGACGTTCAGCGACTCGCTCCGCCGGCACCCGAAGGTCTTCGACCACCTCTACGTCAACCTCGTCCAGGCCGGCGAGGTGGGCGGCATCCTCGACACCATCCTCAACCGCCTCGCGGTCTACATCGAGAAGGCGATGAAGCTGCGGCGCCAGGTGCGCGGCGCGATGGTCTACCCGAGCATCGTCATCTTCGTCTTCATCGCGCGTGCTGTCGATCCTGCTCATCTTCGTCATCCCCGGCTTCGAGACGATGTTCAAGGACTTCGGCGCGAAGGACGAGCTTCCCGGCGCTCACGCAGTGTCGTCATGGACGATCTCGAAGGCGCTTCGTCGGCAACTTGCCTCTTCGTCTTCCTCGGGGCTGACGGCGCGCGGTCTTCGGCATCGGCTACGCGTACCGGACGCCGCGCGGGAAGAAGTTCGTCCACAAGATGCATGCTGCGCGCTGCCCGTCATGGGCGACGGTGCTGCGCAAGATCGCCGTCGCGCGCTTCACGCGCACGCTCGGGCACGCTGCTCTCGTCGGGCGTGCCGATCCTCGACGCGCTCGAGATCGTCGCGAAGACCGCGGGCAACGTGATCGTCGAAGAGGCCATCATGTACGCGCGCCAGCAGATCTGCCGAAGGCAAGAACATGGCGGCAGCCGCTGCACGGAGACGAACGTCTTCCCGCCGATGGTCGTGCAGATGGTCGGCGTCGGCGAGCAGACCGGCGCGCTCGACACGATGCTCAACAAGATTGCCGACTTCTACGAGGACGAGGTCGACGTCGCCGTCGCGCGCGCTGACGAGCCTCATCGAGCCGGTGCTGATGGTCGGCATCGGCGGCACCGTCGGCGTCGTGCTCATCGCGATGTACCTGCCGATCTTCAGCATCGCGGGGAAGATCAAGGCCGAATAGCTCCCGATGGAGCTCGGCATCCTCGCCCCCGTCGACGCCGGCCCCGGACCCGCTGCGGCGCCAGGACCGCCGACCACAGCCTCGCGACGCGCCTCGCCTGGATCACCGGGCTGCGGCTCGCGTTTCTCGTCGCTGCTGCTCGGCGCGACGGCGATGCTCTATCTGCGGCGGCGAGCTGGCCCGCTACCCGTTCAGCCTGCGCATCGTGTTCGCGACGATCGCGCGCGGGGTTCGCGCTCGCGGCCGTGTACGCGGCGGTGCTGCGCACAGGGCAAGCGGCTGCACAGCGCTCGCGTGGGCGCAGCTCGTCGCTCGACCAGGTCACCTGGACGGCCATCGTCTACGTGTCCGGCGGCGCGACGAGCGGCGCGACGTCGTTCTATGCGCTCACGTGCCTCGTCGGCGCCATCCTCGTCGGCCTGCGCGGGGCCGCGTACTCGCCGCGGCGCTCGGCATCGGGCTCTACGCGCCTGCTGTGCGCGGGCTTCGGCTTCGGCTGGCTGCATCCGCCGCCCGACCAGGCCGAAGCGGGCTACGTGCGTCGATGGCGCCGAGCTCATCTACCCGCTGCTGCTCAACGCGCTCGGCGTCAGCGGTCGTCGCGCTGCTCGCGGGGTACCTCGCCGAGCGGCTGCGGCTCACGGGCGGCGCGCTTCAGGCGGCCACGCGCGCGCCGTCGAGGCCGAGCGGCTCGCCGTGCTCGGGCGCATCGCCGCCGGGCTCGCGCACGAGATCCGCAACCCGCTCGGGTCGATCACGCGGGTCGATCGAGATGCTCCGCGAGGCGCCCGCGCTGTCCGACGAGGACCGGCGCCTGTGCGACATCATCCGGCGCGAGGCGCGCCGGCTGAACGATCTGGTCGGCGACATGGTCGACCTCTCGAAGCCGCGCGCCGCCGCGAGCGCGAGGCGACGGACGTGGCCGCGCTCGCGCGCGAAGAGGTGGTCGAGCTCGCGACGCAACGCGGCGCGAAGCTCGGACGTGCGCGTGCGATACGAGGGGCCCGACGGGAGGCGCTCGCCCGCTGCGACGGGGCCCAGATGCGCCAGGTGCTCTGGAACCTGGTCGCAACGCCATGCAGGCGAGCCCGGCCGGGTCGGTGGTCACGGTGCGCGTCCGACGACGCGCGCGCGCGAAGTCACCCTGTCGGTGGACGACCAGGGCCCGGGCATTCCGGATGAAGCGGGCGATCGCATCTTCGACGAGTTCTTCACGACGCGGACGCACGGCGCCGGCATCGGCCTGGCCGTCGTGAAGCGCATCATCGACGACCACGCCGCGATGGGAGCAAGCCTGGCCGTCGAGCGGGCCCCCGGCGGCGGCGCCAGTTTCCGCGTGACGCTGAGCACGGACGTCTCCGGGCTGCCCCGGAGCCTGCGCCCTCCCCCGCCCTGACCTACATAAGCCTAGCAGTCGTCATGCCGATCCATCCCTTGACCTTCATTTCGTCCTCCCTGGGCGTGCTCGGTGCGCTCGCGCTCGGCGTCCCCGCCCACGCCTCCGACAACGCTGCGGAGAGCTTCATCGAGCAGGAGCACCATCGGCTCGAGCAGCTGCTCCACGCAGCCGGAGTCTCCGTCGCGGGAGACCCAGATTCACCAGGCTCTCGCAGGCTTCGTCGACTACGACGAGCTTGCGCACCGCGCATTCGGTGAGCCGTGCCCCACGTCGCAGCCGGGGTGCGAAGACCTCTGGGCCGGCTACGACGACGGACAGCGAGCGGAGCTACGCGGCCTGATGGAGCAGCTCATTCGAAAGAACTACGAGCGCAACCTCAGCAAGACGCTCGACTACGACGTGACGTACCGCGGTACGCGCGACGCGGGCGGCGAGACGCGAGTCCTGACGGAAGCGACCAACCGGCTGAAGCCTCGCGAGACGGCGACGCGCGTCGACTACATCGTCAAGCAGACGCACAACGGGCTCCGCGTGGTCGACGTCATCACCGAGGGCTCGAGCACGACGAAGAGCTACTACGAGCAGTTCCGGAAAATGATGCACGACCCGACCAAGGGGTACCCGAACATCGTCCTGAAGCTTCACGAGAAAATCGACAAGAAGGACTGAATCGGCACCCGCGCATGGAGCCCGCTCATCGCCCTACGCTCGCCTCGGCTTGCCTCCTCGCCCTGGCTCTCCCGCTCTTCGTGGCGGAGGACGTGTCGGCGCGATCGCTCGGCGAATCGCGCATGTGCATCGAAGCCCTCCTGACGGCAGCGGTTCGGCCAGCGCGCGTCGCGGCATGGGCGGCGCACCTCGAGGGCATCGAGGTCGGGACCACCGCGTCGCAGGAGACCGCGCTCGTGCGCCTCTACGAGAGCGACGGAGACATCGACGAGGGAGCCCGCGCCACGTTCGAGCGCATCGCCGCGCGGGGCGACGATCCGCACCCGCTGGCCGTGCGTCTCGAGCAGCTCGTGTTCAAGGCCGCATACCACTTCAAGAACGCGCCGGTCGTCGTCGTCTCGGGATGGCGCGCGAACGCGGGGCGGCACGGGACCGCCGAGGCCCTCGACTTCAAGCTGCGGGGCGTTCCCGCCAGAACGCTCGCCGCGTACCTCCGCGGGTTGCCGCGCGCGGGCGTGGGGGTCTACACGCACCCGCGCACGCAGTACGTCCATCTCGACGTACGCGAGCCGAGCTTCCACTGGATCGACGGCTCACCGCCGGGCATCAAGTGGCGCGAGGCGCAGCTCGGCGACCGCACGTGCTCGAAACGGGATGCGTCGTGGGTGCCGGAGATGGACCTCCCTTGAGATAGTGCGCGAGGTGCGCGAGCACCGAATTGCGCGACTCTGATCGATGCGAACGGCATAGTTGGACGTCAACGGAAAAGCTCGCTGCATCCGCATCACTTCGGGCCAAGCGAAGGCCCAAGGAGTCCAATTTGAGCCGCCAAGATACCGACGGTTCATTGCCGCGTGCGACGTCGCATGACAGAGAGAATGCGTGGCACATCGCATCGCAATGCGAGTGCGAGGAGAGAACGGCCCACATGAGCGTACGAGCTTGGACTGCAGCGGGTGTCCTGGTCGGTGGTTTTGCGTTCGCGGCGTGCGCAGGCGGTAGCTCGACCGACTCGAGTCTGAACGGAGGCGGGAGCGGCTCAAGCTCCGGGAGCGTTGGCTCGTCCGGCTCGGGCACGTCCCCGGGCGGTGGCGGCGCGTCGAATGGCGGAGGCGGCACGTCGAATGGCGGTGGCGGCTCGGGCTCCGGGCCTTCCTCCTCGGGCACAGGCAGCGACGACTCCGGCGCACCGTCGAGCTCCGGCGGGAGCGACGACGGCGGCACCGGCGGCGGGTCGTCGGGTACGTCCGGGAGCTCGTCCGGAACCTCGAGCGGCAGCGGCGCCGCGTGCACGCCCATCCAGCGTGGCCCGGCGCCCACCTCGGCCGGCGCATCGATGGCGGGTTCCTACCAAACCATGGTGTACGCGGCCAACGCCAGCGTGCGCATGACAGACGCGTACGACGTGACGAGCGCCCACATCTACTATCCAGTCGGCGCCACGGCGCCGTTCGCGTCCCTCGCCATCGTGCCAGGCTTCACCGCGGCGGAGTCGTCGATCGCTGACTGGGGTCCGTTCCTGGCGTCGTGGGGCTTCGTGGTGATGACGTTCGGCACGTCCGATCCAAGCACCGGTGCCTCCGACACCAGCGTCCTCCCGCCCGTGCGAGAGGCCGCGCTGCTCGACGCGCTGACGACCCTTCAAGACGAGAACACGCGCTCCGGCAGCCCGCTCAAGGGCCAGCTCGACCTGACACGGCAGGGGGTGGCAGGCTGGTCGATGGGCGGCGGCGGCACGCTGCTCGCCGCGAACACGACCCCCTCGCTCAAGGCCTGCTTCGCGATGGAGCCGTGGAACCCGAGCACCACCTACCCGAACGATACGGTCCCCACGCTCATCTTTGCAGGCACCGCCGACGGCCTGGCCGGGCCGCCGATGCCTCAGGACCAGTACATGAGCATCCCGGCGACGACCCCGAAGATGCTCTACGAGGTCGACGGCGGGACCCACTACGTGTCGACCAGCCCGACCAACTCGACGACGGACATGGCGCCCGACTCCCAGTCCACCCCGAACGTGGCTCGCTTCGGGCTCTCGTGGCTCAAGGTGTTCCTCGAGTGCGACGACCGCTTCCGTCCCTTCCTCCTGGTGCAGCCGAGCGACGCCGCCGAGTTCGACACGACCTTGATGTAGGCCTCCCCGTCGGAAACAAGCCCGAAAGGGAACGGATACGCCCCGGGCGCAGCTGCGGTGCCATCGTCGGCGCGTGAGCAAGGGTGACCCGGAGCAGTTCCGGCGCAACATGGTCGAGCATCTGCTCTACACGTGCGTCAAGGAGCCGGGAGACGCCGGCCCGGTCGACCTTTACCGCGCCATGGCGCACGCGGTTCGCGATCGCCTCGTGCAGCGCTGGCTCGCGACGCAGCGCACCTACGAGGAGCGTGACGTCAAGCGGGTCTACTACCTGTCCTCCGAGTTTTTGACGGGACGGAGTCTCGGGCTCTGCCTGGTGAATCTCGGCCTCTACGGCATCGCCGAGAAGCTCATGGCCGAATGGCGCTTCGATCTCGGCCAGGTGCTCGAGGCCGAGGGCGACCCGGGCCTGGGAAACGGCGGACTCGGTCGCCTCGCCGCCTGCTTCATGGACTCCCTGGCGACCCTCGAGCTCCCGGCGGTCGGCTACGGGATACGTTACGAGTTCGGGATCTTCGAACAGCACATCGAGGCGGGCCAGCAGGTCGAGCGGTCGGACAACTGGCTGCAGTACGGAAACCCGTGGGAGCTCCCGCGTCACGACCGCCTGCAGACCGTGCGCCTCTACGGCAGGACGGAGACGCGCCGCGACGACACCGGCAAGCTCGTGGTCGACTGGGTCGACGCGCGCGTAGTCCTCGGCCTGCCGTACGACTCGTTCATCGTGGGCCACGAGACCGACACCGTAAACACCCTGCGCCTCTGGTCGGCGCGGGCCTCGCAGGATTTCGATCTTCGCCTGTTCAACGAGGGCAACTACCTCCGGGCCGTCGAAGAGAAGGTGGACGTCGAGAACATCTCGAAGGTCCTATACCCGAACGATCACACGGAGCACGGCCGGGAGCTGCGCCTGAAGCAACAGTACTTCTTCGTGGCGTGCTCGATCGCCGACATCGTCTCCCAGTTCAAGCAGCACCACGATGATCTTCGCCTGCTGCCGGACCGCGCTGCCATTCAGCTGAACGACACGCATCCTGCCATCGCCATCGCCGAGTTGATGCGCGTCCTCGTCGATCAGGAGCACCTCGACTGGGACGTCGCGTGGGACATCACCCAACGCTCGATGGGCTACACGAATCACACGCTGATGCCGGAGGCCCTCGAGAAGTGGCCCGTACCGATGCTTCGCCGCGTCCTGCCGCGGCACGTGATGATCATCTTCGAGATCAACCACCGCTTTCTCCGACAGGTCAGTACGCGGTGGCCGGGTGACGTCGGGCGAATGTCGCGAATGTCGATCGTCGAGGAGGGCGACGTTCAGCACGTCAGGATGGCGAACCTGGCCGTCATCGGCTCTCACAGCGTCAACGGAGTGGCCCGACTCCACACGGACCTCATTCAGCGCGAGCTCTTCCCCGACTTCTTCGAGCTCTACCCCGACCGATTCAACAACAAGACCAACGGCGTCACGCCGCGGCGATGGCTGCTCTATTCCAACCCCGCGCTCGCGCATCTCCTCGTCGAGCACCTCGGCCCCCACTGGATCGATCGCAACCTTGCGCTGGTGTCGGAGCCCTCGGCGCTCGCGGAGGACGAGGGCCTGCTCGACAGCTTGCGACGCATCAAGCAGGCCAACAAATGCGTGCTCGCCGATCTCCTGTCGAAGTCGACGGGCATCTCGATCGACCCGAATGCCATGTTCATCGCGCAGATCAAGCGCATTCACGAGTACAAGCGCCAGCTCCTGGCGTGCCTCGAGATCATCGCGCACTACCTTCACCTCAAAGAGGCCCCTCATGACGCGGTGCAGACCCCGCGCGTCTACATCTTCGCCGGCAAGGCGGCGGCCGGATACGCCGTCGCGAAGTTGCACATTCGTCTCATCAACGACATCGCGGATGTCATCAACAAGGACCCCACGACGCGCGATCTGTTGAAGGTGGTCTTCGTTCCGAACTACGGGGTCTCGCTGGCGCAGGTGATCATCCCCGCTGCCGACGTGTCGCTCCAAATCTCGCAGGCTGGCAAGGAGGCGTCGGGAACGAGCAACATGAAGCTCGCGATGAACGGGGCGCTGACCGTGGGCACGCTCGACGGCGCGAACGTCGAGCTCCGCGAGGCCGCCGGGCCCGACAACTTCTTCCTCTTCGGGCAGACGGTCGACCAGGTCCGCGAGCTCTCGCGGGCGGGGTATTCCCCGGGCCGCTTCATCGCCGACAGCCCCGAGCTCGCGAGGGCCATCGACCTCCTCGACTCCGATTTTTTCTGCCTCGGAGACCGGGAGCGATACTCCTCGGTCGTTCGCCGGCTGAGGGACGACGATCAGTACATGACGTGCGCCGACTTCGATTCGTTCGTCGCCGCGATGCGCGACGCCGCCGTGCTCTACCGATCGCCGCTCGAATGGACGAAGCGATCTCTCTTCAACATCGTCGGCGCGAGCGCGTTCTCGAGCGACGCCACGATTCGCGCCTACGCACGCGACATCTGGAACATCGTCCCCGTCAAGGCCGAGCTCGCGGAGAGGTCACGCGTTGCGGATTCGGCTCTCGACCGCCTTGGCGAATGAGCTCGTCGTGGCACTACCGCCGAGGTCCTGAGTACGGATTTCGTCCACGTTGAGCGTTTCGACAATCGCCGTGCGCAGGCGCGTTGCCTGAGCCTTGCGGCCGCAGTGATCGAGCATCATCGCGGCCGCGAGCATCAGCGCAACCGGGTTCGCCATCCCCTTGCCCGCGATGTCGGGCGCCGAGCCGTGGACCGCCTCGAAGATGGCCGCGTCGGCGCCGATGTTGGCACCAGGGGTCATCCCCAGGCCGCCGACGAGACCCGCGACCTCGTCGGAGAGAATGTCCCCGAAGAGGTTGGTCGTCGCGAGGACGTCGAACTGCCACGGGTTCAGGACGAGCTTCATCGCGCACGCGTCGATGATGACGTCGTCCATCGCGATCTTGCCCGAGTAGCGCTTTGCGTAGAGCTCCCGCGCGGTCTCGAGGAAGATGCCCGTCAGGGCCTTGAGGACGTTCGCCTTGTGGACGACAGTCACCTTCTTGCGTCCGTTGGCGATGGCGTAGTCGAAGGCAAACTCGAGCAGCCGGCGGCTTCCTTGACGGGTATTGACCCCGGTCGACATGGCGACGGCGTGCGGATCTCCGTCGATGGGGATGAAGTGCTCGTAACCCATGTAGAAGCCTTCGTTGTTCTCGCGAACGACGACGAGATCGATGTCGTCGTATCGCCGGCCCGGAATGAGCGTCCGCGCCGGACGCAGATTCGCATAGAGCTTGAACTCCTCGCGCAGCCGGACGTTCGACGACCGATAACCGCCGCCGGACGGGGTCTCCAGCGGTCCCTTGAGAGCGAGACGCGTGCGGCGAATGCTGTCGAGCGTCGCCCCCGGGAGCGGGTCTCCGGCCTTCTTCACTCCGGCGAGCCCCGCGACCTGCGTGTCCCATTCGAACCGCACGTCGAGAGCCTCGAGGGCCGTGAGCGTCGCGTCGACGATCTCGGGACCGATGCCGTCCCCCGGGATGAGCGTGACGAGAATGCAATCGGAATTCATCGTCCGCTCCTCATCCGCTGTTGCGCAGGCCCGCAGCGATGCCGTTGATGGTCATGTGTATGCCGCGCGCCACCCGTTCGCTCGCGCGTCCCGAGCGGTAGCGCTTGAGGAGCTCGACCTGGAGATGGTTGAGCGGATCGAGGTACGGCAGGCGATTGCGGATGGCGCGCGAAAGGGCCGGGTTCGATCCCAGGAGTTCCTTCTGCCCCGTGATGACCAGGACCGCCTCGATGGTGAGGTCTCGTTCGGTCGAGATGCGCGCGAAGATGGCCTCGCGAAGCCCCTGATCCGGGACGAGCTCCGCGTACCGCGAAGCGATGCCCATGTCCGTCTTCGAGAGCACCATCTCGAGGTTGTCGACGAGCATCCGGAAGAACGGCCACGCCTTGTACATGCGCGCGAGCTCCGCGTTCGCGCCCTTCTTCTTGCCGTCCGGCCCGACGAGCAACGGTGCGATCGCCAATCCGAAGCCGTACCACCCCGGCAAGAGAACTCGGCTCTGCGCCCAACTGAAGACCCACGGGATGGCTCGGAGATCCTCGATGAGCTTCGAGGTCTTGCGCGACGCGGGACGGCTCCCGATGTTCAGCTCGGCGATCTCGGACAGCGGGGTGGCGGCGCGGAAGTACTCGTTGAAGCCGTCGGTCCCGTAGACGAGCGAGCGATAGGCCTCGTACGCGGCGGCCGAGAGGCCATCCATGGTCGCCCGGAACGTCTGGATGTCGTCCTCTTCCTCGTGGTCGAGGAGCGTCGCCTCGAGGGTCGCCGCGATCATCGTCTCGAGGTTCCGCCGCCCCACCTCTCGGTCCGAGTACTTGCTTCCGATGACCTCGCCCTGCTCCGTCACTCGGATCTGCCCGCCGACGCTCCCGGGGGGCTGCGCCAGGACAGCCTGGTAGGTTGGGCCACCCCCCCGACCCACCGAGCCGCCGCGCCCGTGGAAGAGGCGCAGCGTCAGGCCCCGACGCCGGCAAAGGTCGGTGAGGCGCACCTCGGCCTGGTAGAGCTCCCACCCCGAGGTCAAAAAGCCCCCGTCCTTGTTGCTGTCCGAATAGCCGAGCATCACCTCGACGACGCCGCCCCAGCTCCCGCGCGCGATAGCCATCGCTCCTGGCAAGGACAGGAAGCGGTCCATGACGGGCTCGCAGCGACGAAGGTCGTCAATCGTCTCGAAGAGCGGTACGACGCGGACGGCGATGGTCGGCTCGTCGCCGGGGCGCATGACTCCCGCCTCGCGCATGATCAGCATCACTTCGAGCAGGTCCGACGCCGAGGCGGCCTTCGAGATGATGTAGTGGGGCAGCGCCTGCTGCCCGTGGGAGGCCTGCGTCTCGCGGACGGCGTTCGCGATGGCCAGCTCGCCGCGCGTCTCGTCGGAGTAGTCGAGGAACGGGGACGAGAGGAGCCGCGGCACCGCGAGCTCTTTCAGGAGGCACGCTTCGCGCTGCTCCTCGGCGAGCGCGAGGTAGTCGTCTTCGATGCCGACACGCCGGAGCAGCTCCGCCACAACGCGCTCGTGCACGTCGGAGTTCTGTCTCAGGTCGATGGGCGCCAGATGGAAGCGGAACGCGCGCGCCGCGTAGATAAGCGCTCGCAGACGGCCGCGTGCGATCCCGGCGCCGCCGTGGGAGACGAGCGACGCGCTCATGACCTCGAGATCGGTCACGAACTCCTCGACGCTGGCGTAGGGGGCCGCGCTGGCCGCCGGATGACGAGGGGGTGCCTTCTCGCCGAGCCTTTGCGAAGTCGCCGCCAGTCGCGCGTAGACACCGACGAGGACGCGGCGATACGGCTCGTCTGCGCGACGCTTCGAGCGGTCGGGAGAGGCTTCGGCCAGGTCCTCGAGCTGCGTCGAGACACCGGTCATCCCGCTCGAGATCGAGAGCTCGGCGCCGAGCTCGTGAACCTCGTTCAGGTAGTGGTCGAGCGCGAGGCGGGTCTGCTGGCGGATCGCGTGCAGGAGCACGTCCCTGTCCACGAACGGGTTCCCGTCGCGATCGCCGCCGATCCAGCTCCCGATGCGCAGGAGGGGCGGCAGCTGCCAGGGCTCCTGGCCGGGGAACTCCCGATCGAGCATGTCCTCGAAGTCGGCATAGAGGCGTGGGACCTCCGAAAGGAACGTCTGCCGGTAGTACGTGAGAGCGTTGTCGATCTCGTCGCTCACCGTCGGCTTGACGAGCCGGAGCATGCGACTCTGCCAGAGGGTGACGATCTCCCTGTGCAGCGCCTGTTCGTTTCGGACGATCTCCTCGCGCGTGTGCGCGAACCTGTCGCGCTCGCCGAGGAGGCGCGCGATCGACACTTCGCGATCGAGCGTGCTGCGGCGGTGCACCTCCGTCGGGTGCGCCGTGAGCACCGGGGAGATAGCCGCGCGGTCCAACGTCTCGCGCAGCCGGCCGGGCTTGACGCCGTGCGACTTGATTCTGTCGAGCGCCAGCGCGAGCGACCCTTCTTCGGGGGGTGCTGCGGCGAGGCGTTCCTCGCGATAGTGGCGGTTCTTGTGCTGGTCTTCCGCGATGTTCGCGAGATGCGAGAAGTAGCTGAACGCGCGGACGACCGTGATCGCCGCCTCGACCTCGAGCGCGTCGAGGCGGCGCGCGAGCTCCGCGCGAGCCTCCGGATCGCCGTCGCGGCGAAAGCGAACGGCCAGCTGTCGAACGTCCTCGACCACCTGGAAGAGCTCGACCCCCTCGTCGTCGCGCACCGTCTCGCCGAGCAGCCTCCCGAGCAGCCGGATGTCCTCGCGCATCGCCGCGTCCTCGACGACGCTGCCGCCCGTGGGGACAGAGGCTCGCCTCACGTCCATTCGCTTGCTCATGATGCCCACGAGATCGGCTGTCCGGTCGACTCGACGACGGCCATCCAGAGGTCCCCGCTGGTGTCGACCTGCTTACGGAATCGTGTCGCAAGGGGCATGGGCACGTGGACGAACCTCCCGTGCCAGCGTCCGATGAGCATTTCGGTGTTCCCGGCCATCGCCGCGTGCACGGCGTTGCGCGCCATGTTCCAGCAATAGAGGCTATCGGTCGGCGCGGCCGGGGCGCTCCGGATGTGGTAGCTCGGGTCCACGTATTTGACGGTGACGTCCAGGCCTTCGTCGCGGAAGTGCGAGACGATTCGATCGCGAAGGGCCACCCCGACGTCGTTGAATCGCGCGTTTCCGCTCGCATCCGTCGGCCCTTCGGTCGTGCGCTCGAAGAGCTCCTGGCCTGCACCCTCGGCTGCCACGCAGACCGCGTGATGGCCCTCCGCCAGCCGTCGCTTCAAGAACTCGAGCAACCCCCCCTTCCCTTCGAGGACGATCGGCACCTCTGGGATGAGCACGACGTCGACGTCGGTCGACGCGATGGCCGCGTGGCAGGCGATGAAGCCCGAGTGGCGGCCCATGAGCTTGACCACGGCGATGCCGTTGTACGCGCCCATCGCTTCGACGTGAGCCCCGCGAATGACGTCGACGGCGGAGGAGAATGCCGTCTCGAAGCCGAAGCTCTTGTCGATGAAGTGGATGTCGTTGTCGATCGTCTTCGGGATGCCCACGATTCCGATTGCCAGGCCGCGTCTGTCGATTTCGCCGACCAGCCTCATCGCGCCGCGGAGCGTGCCGTCGCCGCCGATGACGAAGAGGACCCCGATACCGAGCTCCTCGAGGCGATCGACCATCTCTCGTGGGGCTTGCTCGCCTCGCGACGTGCCGAGGGATGTCCCGCCTTCGTGGTGGATGTGGGCGACCGCGGAGGGCGTGAGGCGGACAGGCTCGGGCCCGCCCTCAGCGAGCCCGCGGAACCCGTACCGAAAGCCGAGGATGTGTTCGACCCCGTAGCCCTGCGTGAGCTCGAGGACGAGCCCCCGGATGACATTGTTGACCCCCGGGCAGAGCCCTCCGCACGTCACGATCCCGCAACGCAGCTTCTCCATCTCGAAGTAGACGCGATCACGGGGGCCCGCCAGCTCGAATGCCGGCGCCCGCGACGGATCGTCGCGCAGCGCGGCCACCGTGGAGAGACGGTCGTCGAGGAGGACGCGGTCGGCATTACCCACATAGTGAATCGCGGCCTTGGCCAGGCGGTGCGCGAGCGGCGACGGGTGTCGGCAGGGGCCCAAAACCCGGACCTCCAGGTCACTCGGGACGACCCGCCCGGTGCGCTGCGGGACGGTCAGGGCGAGTGCCATACCCCGAAGGGTAGGGTACCGCGCGTTTCGCGTAACTTTCGTTCCGATTGCGGGGGAGGACGCGCGGTCAGTGCACGCCCGGTGTGTGCGCGCCTTCCGGAACCGGCTCCGCGAAGATCTGCAGGGGCTCGAGCAGGGCGAGCTGGTCCCGGGTGATTCCGACGCCACGGTCACTGAAGAAAAGGTCGTTCTCCGTGAGCTGCGCGCGCACCTGACCGATAAAGAGGATGGGATCCCCGTTTCGTGTGTATCCGAGCTGGACGATCGACGCCTTGGGCCACTCCCCGCCGTCGAACGTGAGCGCCTTGCGCAGCATGTAGAACCCCTCGGCGGGCACCGTCACGAGGCTGTCCGCCCACGAGAGGCCCCGGAAGGCGATTCCGGCACCGTGAAAGTGCCAGCGGTTGTGGATGTTGTGCTCCGGGGGGACGACGACCGGGAGCCCCGAGTCCGAGTGGTTGTGAAAGTAGACGAGCAGGCCCGACGGGACCTCGTCCTCGTGCTCGGGCAGGGCACGTGTGGTCCGATAGAGGCCGCAGTCGGGGAGGAGCTTTTTCGGTGTCGCCATCGCGGCACGGCTTCTACCACGCTCGCGCGGCGGCAGACTGGGCCATCACCCGTTGCCGGGCTTGTCGTGGTCGCCCGACACGAACGCGTTTCGGAAGGCGATGCCGGCGATGACGCCGTCGGGCTCTTCCTGCACCCACACGATGCGCCCAGGCTGGGTCGTCGCGGGACCTTCCCCCTCGCCCACCTGCACCTCGAACTCCGAACCGAGCTCGACCTTTTCCTCGAGAATGACGCGGACCCCTCCTCGGCTGACGTTGAGGGCCCACCCTTCGAGCAGATGGCCGCGCTTGCCGCCGGCCCCCTCCTTCGGCGCCAACGTGACTCGCACGCTCACCACGTGCCGGGCACCTGCCCGACGCGTCGCGTGAACGTCGTCCCCGGCGGGGACGCCGGTCGGCGGCGTGAGGCTGCGACGGTTTTTCACGGTGGCTTCGTGCATGAGGATACGGCTCCCGGCCCGAGAAAGCACGAGCGCATGGCCGCCGCAAGGCGTCAAACGGGGTGCGTCAAGGGGTCCAAAAGGGGGGGCTACTGATGGAAGGCGCTGCGCGCGAGAAAGTTTTGTACTAAGGTTTCCGAGGGTTTTGCCCACAAGATGGCGGAGTCCCCTCCCACCAACGCCGCTCGTATCCGGAGAACCCTGATCGAAGCCGGGTTCGAGGTCTTTCGCACGCGCGGCGAGGAAATCGTCCTGGCCGAGCGGCCGCGGGAGAACCTGATCATGGATTCGGGCGTCCGGCTGCGCTTCGTCGCGCCGCTCGAGGTCCGCATCGTCCTTCGGGTGCAGAAGGCGGACTTCCCCAACGACGACGACACCTTCCTCTTCGAGCGGGTGCGCAAGCTGGCCGTCCCGGCCCTGTCGGGGGGGTTCACCGAGGTCAGCACCGCCATGACACGCGTGGCCGACCCGGGCGACGCCGAACGCACGCTCGATACGTTCTATGAGATCACCTACTCGAAGAAGGCGACGGGGCTCGACGATGCGCTCGTCGAGCTCAAGTTCGCGATGAGCCTCGAGAAGCGCGCCTGAGGGGGCCAAGGTCGCACGCGGTCGACGGCCGGAATACCGCGTGATACACGGGCTCCCCCTCCCATGCTCGATTTCTTCCGGCAGCGCGGCCTGTCGAACGCCATCTATGGCGCCATCATCGTCGCGACGATCTTCGCCTTCGTCGTCACGTTCCGACCGAACGCGACCTCGCGCACCGCCTCGCTGAACGAGACGTGCGTGGCGAAAGTGCACGGCCGGTGCATCGACCCCAAGGACTTCGGGGCTGCCTACCGCATGCTCATGCCCACGCGGAGCGCGAGCACCTCCCGCCACCTCAACCTCAAGCGCGTCGCCCTCGACGGGCTGGTCGAGCGCGAGCTCCTCGACGACGAGGCGAAACGGCTCGGCATCGGCGTGAGCGAGTCCGAGGTGACCGACCAGCTCTTCGCCGGCTTCGTGCGCGTGAGCGTCCCCGCGGCGGACCCGACCGTCGCTCAGTCGATCCTCTACGAGATGTACCAGGGCTACGCCCGCGCTGGGATCGTCTCGCAGGAGGTCGCGCAGGCCCACTTCAACGATCGCGACGCGGCAATCCCCGTCGATTTCCGCGACCCGAAGACGAAGAGGTTCGACATGAAGATCTACGAGCGGCAAGTGCGCAACATGAGCAACCGCTCGGCGACCGAATTTCGCGAGGGCCAGGCGCGTGAGCTCCTCGCCTCCAAGATGCGCGACGTCGTGCGCGAGCCGATTCGCGTCAGCGAGGCGGAGGTCTGGCAGGAGTACGACCGGCGCTACACCACGGCGACGTTGACGTGGATCCCCGTGAAGGAGACCTGGGCCGCGCGCTGGGCCGTCGATGCGAAGCCGGCACTCGTGGAGGCGTGGGCGAAAGAGCACGCCGACGACGTCGACAAGGAGCTCGAGAAACGCGCGAAAGAGGACGCCCCCCAGGCGTCTCACGTTCGCCACATCCTGGTGAAGCTGCCGTACGGGGCCACGGACGACGAGAAGGCCCTCGGGTTGGCGAAGCTGTCGTGGGCCGTCGCGCGTATCAAGAGCGGCGAGGCATTCGCCGAGGTGGCTCGCGAGACGTCCGACGACACAGGGAGCGCCGCGAAGGGCGGTGACGTCGGCGACAAGACCGCCGGGTTCGTGCCCCCGTTCAAGGCCGCGGCCGACGCCCTCAAGCCTGGCGAGATGACGGCAGGCGCGGTCGAGACGCAGTTCGGCTACCACTTCATCATGAAGGACGACCCGGCGAAGGCCGCGGAGGTCGCAGCCCAGGTGAAGCGGAGCGTCGCGCGCGCTTCGTACGTGGCGGCGAAGGCCACCGATGCCGCGCAGCTCGTCGCCAAGCGAATCGACGCCGCAATGCGCGTCGGCAAGACCGCCGACGAAGCGGCGGCGAGCGTCACCGCGGACTACGTGCAGCCAGGCAAGGTCGAGGCCCTGAAGGTCCTCCCGGCCCCCGCCGGCACGGACGCCGGGA
Source organism: uncultured delta proteobacterium (assembly GCA_963847465.1). Classification (GTDB taxonomy): domain Bacteria; phylum Myxococcota_A; class Polyangia; order Polyangiales; family Polyangiaceae; genus Palsa-1150. The sequence continues at coordinate 1,203,670 of CAWKAF010000062.1, forward strand.
CGGGGGCCGCGGCAGTGGTGGACGGGGGGGCCAAACCGTCTTTAGCGGTCGCGCCGCCCGCGAAGCGTTTCGACGCGAGCGCGGACACCGATCGCCCGCAGCCGCAGACCTCGTCCGCCTTCAACCGCGGGCGGCGACCCATTCCCCGGACTGTCCCCGGAAGCGACGACGGCCGTCGTGGCCTTCGCGTTCTCGAGCAAGGACGGCGACGTGATGGCCGAGCCTACGCGGGCGGCCGACGGCTTCGTCGTGGTGCAGGCGAAGCAGCACAAGGTGGCGACGCGCGAGGAGTTCGACAAGGACCGCGCGACCTTCGAACAGGAGCTCGCTCGCGCCAAGCGAGACGAGGCCTTGTCGCCTCTACGTCAAGCGGCTCCGCGACCAGGCGAAGGACGCCATCAAGGTCGATGAGTCGTTCGTCCAGGAGGCCAAGGTCGACGGCGGTACCGGCGGCAGCGCGACGCGACGAAGAAGACGAATACTGACGCATGTCATCCCGAGCGGAAGCCGAAAGACCCACCAGTCACCCGATGAGCTCCCCGCCACACAACGCCACACTCGGCGAACGGACTGCGGGTCGTCGTCGTGCCGCAGCCGCAGCTCCATCGCGCCCACGTCGCCCTCTGGGCCCGCGTCGGGTCGCGCTTCGAGCGCGACCGAGGACAACGGCATCAGCCACTTCCTCGAGCACATGATCTACCGGGGCACGCAGCGCGTGCGGAGCGCGCACGAGGTGAACCTCGCGTTCGAGCGGCTCGGAGGGTCGCTCTTCGCGTCGACGCAGGTCGACCACGGGATCTTCTCGCTGTCGCTGCCGCCCGAGTCGCTGGACGAGGCGTGCGCTCTGTTCGGCGAGGTCCTGGCCCAGCCCGCGTTCCTCGACATCGACATCGAGCGCGGCATCGTCCTCGAGGAGATCCTCGAGGACCTGGACGACGAGGGTCGACAGGTCGACGCCGACAACCTGTCGCGCGCGCTCATCTACGGGACCACCCGCTCGGGTTCACCATCACGGGGACCGCGAGGCGCACGTGCGCGGCTTCGACGAGGCCATCGCTGCGCCGCTGGCACGCAGGGCACTACACCGCGCGAAACGCCGTCCTCGTCTTCTCGGGCGCGGTCGACGAGGGGCAGGCGATGCGCCTCGCGCGAAGCGGACTTCGAGCGCCTCGCGCGCGGGATCGCGCATCGCGGCGACCGGCTCCACAACACACGCGCAGAAGAAGCCGCGCCTCGAGATCGTCGACAACGTCTCGAGCCAGACCGAGCTGCGCATTTGCTTCCGCGCGTGCGCCGAGACGGATCCGCTGCCGCCCCGCGCTCGACGTCGCTGATGCGCATCGTCGACGACGGCATGTCGACGCGCCTCTACCACCGCCTCTGCGACGCGCGCGGCCTCTGCTACGACGTCTCGGCCGGTTACGACGGCTACGAGGACGACGGGGTCGTCGACGTGGCGGCGGGCGTGCAGCACAAGCGGGCGGCCCTCGTGACGCGCGAGATCCTCGCGATGTTCGAGGAGCTCGCGCACGAGGGGCCGACCGCAGAGGAGCTCGACAAGGCGCGGCGGCGCATCGTCTGGGACGCGCGCACGCTCGCCGACTCGGCCGAGGAGACGGCCGCATTTTACGCCGGCGGCTTGCTGTTCGAGCGGTTCTCCACCCCGGAGGAGCACGTGGCGGAGCTCGTGCGGGTCCAGGCCGGCGACGTCCGCGAGGCGGCGCGGCAGCTCGCGCGCCCCGAGCGGCTCACCGCAGTGGCCGTGGGGCTGCTCGAAAACGGGGAGGACGAGCGCCTGGACGACCGTGGTGAAGGGTTGGCAGGGCGCGTGACCCCTTTCCCAAATGCCGCCTTGACCCCTGGTCACCGCGCAGTCTTGAATGCGCCCGAACCATGAGGATAGCGGTCCGGAAAGAGGGGGCGGGAGAGCGGCGGGTCGCCATCGTGCCCGATTCGGTCAAGCGCCTGATGGCGAAGAAAATCGACGTGTCGGTCGAGGCGGGCGCGGGCGCGCTCGCGTTCGCCGCCGATGACGAGTACCGGGCGGGCGGCGCGCGTGTCGATGCGTCGGTCGAGGCCCTGCTCGCCGACGCGGACGCAGTGGTGCAGATCCGTCCGCCGAGCATCGACGACGTCAAGAAGCTGAAGGAAGGATCCGCGCTGGTGTCGCTGCTCTATCCGCTGGCCGACCATGCGCTCGTCCGCGCGCTCGCGGCCCGCAACGTGACGGCCATTGCGGTGGACATGATCCCGCGTACGACGCTCGCCCAGATGATGGACGTCCTCTCCTCCCAGGCGACGGCCGCGGGCTACGAGGCCGTCCTCATGGCAGCCGCGACACTGCCGCGGTTCTTCCCGATGCTGATGACGGCGGCAGGCACCATTGCTCCCGCGAAGGTCCTCGTCCTCGGCGCCGGCGTCGCCGGGCTGACCGCCATCGGGACGGCCCGCCGGCTGGGCGCGGTGGTCGAGGCCTTCGACGTCCGCAAGGTGGTCAAAGAGCAGGTCGAGAGCCTCGGCGCGAAGTTCGTGGAGGTGGAGACCGAAGACGCGCAGACGGCGGGCGGCTACGCCAAGGAACTCGGCGAAGAGTCGAAGAAGAAGCAGGCCGAGGCCCTTGCGCGCCACGTTGCGAAGGCCGACGTCGTCATCTGCACGGCGCTCATCCCGGGACGGCGTGCGCCCGTGCTGGTGACGGCCGACATGGTCAAATCGATGCGCGCCGGCAGCGTCGTCGTCGACCTCGCGGCCGAGCAACAGGGAAACTGCGAGCTCACCAAGCCCGGGCAGACAGTGGTCGAGCACGGGGTCACGCTCATCGGCCAGACCGACGTCCTCAGCCGCCTGAGCGCGCACGCGAGCCAGATGTACTCGCGCAACATGGAGAAGCTCCTCTTCTACGTCACGAAGGACGGGGCCTGGAAGCTCGACTTCAACGACGAGATCGCCCGGGGCTGCGTCATCACGCACGGCGGGTCGGTCGTCCACCCGAAGGTGAAGGAGCTCGTCGGGCCGGGCGCCACCGGGGCCACTGGAGGCGTGTCATGAGCATCGAGTGGATGTTCAACCTGTACGTGTTCGTCCTGGCGACGTTCGTCGGCTACCAGGTCATTTCGCGGGTTCCGCCGCTCCTGCACACGCCGCTGATGAGCGGCACCAACGCCATCAGCGGCATCTCGCTCGTCGGCGTCGCTCCTCGCTGCGGGCTCCCACCACTCCCTCAGCCAGATCCTCGGCTTCGTCGCCGTCACCTGCGCGACCATCAACGTCGTCGGCGGCTTCCTCATCACCGACCGCATGCTCCGCATGTTCCGGAAGCCTCCTCCTTCCCGCGCCGCCCCGGGACAGGGAGAGAAGAAGGCCGCCGGGGTAAGTCGTCGTGACGCCCGCAGCCACCCTCCTCGGCCTCTGCTACCTCGTCGCGGCCGTCCTCTTCATCCTGTGCCTGCGGGGCCTATCGTCCCCCGAATCGGCGCGCCGCGGCCTCGTGCTCGGCGAGGTCGGGATGCTCATCGCGGTGGTCGGGACGCTCCTGCACAAGGACATCATCCGGTACGACTGGATCCTCGGCGGGCTGGTGCTCGGCAGCGGCATCGGGGTCGCGATCAGCGCGTGGATCCCGATGACGAAGATGCCGGAACGGATCGCGTTCTCGCACGCGTTCGGCGGGCTCGCCACCGCCCTGGTCGGCGTTGCCGAGTACATGCGCGAGGCCGAGCACCTGACGCACTTCAAGGTCGGCGCGCTCGGCTTCGAGACGTTCCTCGGCTTCCTGACGTTCACGGGCAGCCTGATGGCGTACGGCAAGCTCCAGGGGGTCATCAGCGGCGCGCCGGTCACGTGGAAGGGACAGAACTTCCTCAACATCGGCCTCTTCTTCGGGTCGCTATGCGCCATCGGCGTGCTCGTCGCGCACCGCGAGATGCACGAGGTCTTCTTTGGCATCGCGGGGACGGGGCTGGCCCTCGGGGTCATGGCGGTCCTTCCTATCGGTGGCGCCGACATGCCGGTGGTCATCTCGCTGCTCAACTCGTACGCGGGGCTCGCCGCGTGCGCGACGGGCTTCGCGCTCGGCAGTCAGATCCTCATCATTTCGGGCGCCCTCGACGGAAGCTCGGGCCTTCTGCTCTCGCTCCTGATGAGCAAGGCGATGAACCGCTCGTTCGCGAACGTCCTCTTCGGCGCGTTCGGAACGGCGATCGAGCCGGGACAGGCGTCGTCGCAGCAACAGTCGCAAGGCTTACAACGAGGCCACGGTCGAGGACGCCGGGGCGGTGTTGAAAGCGTCGCAGTCGGTCATCTTCGTGCCGGGCTACGGGATGGCCGTCAGCCAGGCGCAGCACGCCGTGCGCGACCTCGCGGCATCCCTCGAGCGCCGCGGGGTCGACGTGAAATACGCGATTCACCCCGTCGCAGGCCGAATGCCCGGTCATATGAACGTACTGCTCGCCGAGGCGAACGTTCCCTACGACAAGCTCTTCGACCTGGACGACATCAACGACGACTTCGCGCGCACGGACGCCGTCATCGTCGTCGGTGCGAACGATGTCGTGAACCCCGCGGCGAAGAAGGATCCCGTCGAGCCCGATCTACGGGATGCCCGTCTTCAACGTGGAGCAGTCGCGCAGCGTCATCGTCCTCAAGCGCAGCATGAACCCCGGATTCAGCGGCGTGGAGAACGAGCTCTTCTTCCAGCCGAACACCATGATGGTGCTGGGCGATGCGAAGAAGACGCTGCTCGCGATGATCGCCGAGCTCAAAGAGGGGCACTAGCCGTGGCAGCGAAGAAAGGCCCCGGGTCGAAGGCCTCGTTGCCGCAGGTGCGGCAGAAGACGACCGACGTCGATCTGGAATGGCTGGGCAAGGTCCTCGAGGAAGAGAAGACGAGCAAGGGCGCCGAGAAGGGAAAGGGGCCGCCGCCCCTCCCGAGCGTATCGAGCCAGCCCACGATCCCGCGCCACGACACCATCGAAGTCGACAGCAAGTGGCTCATCCCGCCCGTGGCGAAGAAGTGGCGCCGCAAGACCAGCCCCGAGCCTCGCGAGCCCCTGCCGCTCCCGTCGAGCATCGCAGTGAAGCCGCGGGGGAAGCTGCCACCCCCGCTGCCGCGCGAGGACGAGGACGAGACCACGGATGCGGCAGCCCCGAAGACGCTGAAGAGCGGCGTGCGCTCGAGCCGGCGTCCGCCTTCGACGCGCAAGTAACGCCTACGCCGCGACGAGGGCGCGGGCTACCCGATCCGGTGAGCCACCGCGCTGACGCCGCCGGCGACGAACGCGAGCACCATGACCGCAAGCGCGATCGTGACGACGAAAGGGTGCCTATCGACGAAGCGGTTCCACTCGCCGTTCATCCGCTTCACGAACGTGATGTGGCATTGAATCGGAATCTTCCCTTCGGCGCGGTTGAGGAGCCGCTCAACCATCTCGGCGACGGACTGGTAGCGACTCGTCGGATCCTTCGCGAGCCCCTTATGGATGTACCAGCTGAGATCCATCGGGACCGTGGGCTGGTGCGAGCTGCTCACGAAGCCGGCCATCGGAACAGGTTCGCTCGTGACGCCGTGGAGCATCTCCGCGAGCGTCTGCTTCTCCGCAAGTGGATGCCGCAGGCAGAGGAGCTCGTGGAGGAGGAGCGAGAGCGAGTAGATGTCCGAGCGCTCGTCGACGGACTCGCCGCGCGCCTGTTCGGGCGACATGTAAGCGGGCGTACCGACGAGCTGACCGGCCTGCGTCTCGAAGAGCGCGCCGCGCGCACCTGCATGAACGGCGGGGGCGTCGAACGCGGCGTCGGCCAGCGACGGCGTCGCCCCGCGCACTTGTTTCGCGATCCCCCAGTCCATCAGGACGACCTCGCCGTACTGGCCGACCATCACGTTGGCGGGCTTGATGTCGCGATGGACGATTCCCTTTTCGTGCGCGAACGCCACGGCCTCGAGGAGCCCCATGAAGATCTGGACCCGTCGCTCGAATCCATAGCGCGCGTGGTAGAGTGGATCGCCCGCGGCAAGCTTCTCGATGATGGACTCGAGCGTTTCGCCGTCGACGTACTTCATGACGAAGTAGTAGTCGCCGTGCTCGTCCACGCCGACGTCGTGGATCGGGATGATGTTCGGGTGCTCGAGCCGGCCGATCGTACGCACCTCTTCCACGAAGCGTGCGAGCGACGCGTGCGAGGTCACCTCGGGCTTGAGGCGCTTCACCGCGACGTCGCGACCGATGTCGTTGTCGCGTGCGCCGAGAACCTCGCCGAGCCCGCCTTCGCCGAGACGTCGCGTGTGCTGGTACCTCGGTTTGCCTTCGACGACGAGTCGAGGCTCCGCCCCCACCATCTCGACGCGCGGCAGCACGGTCGAACGCGTGAGGGTCGACGCGAGCAACGCCTTGGCCGCGGGAGCCGCAGCCGGGGTTGCCGTCGATGCCACCGTCGTGTCGAAACCCACCGAACCGGTCGCGAGCGTCGAATCGGTCAAGGTCCACCTCCCTGGCGCCAAGCGCATTCTCGCGCTCGAACATGGTCTCACCCGTCAGCCAAACGTTACAGCCGCGAGAGTCGGGTCCGGGCTAACTCGTCGCAGGTAGCGCACCTTGTCTCCCTGGGTGCGCATGTGGGCGCGCTGCCATCCTTCGCGGGTGCGCAAGGAGTGCCCCAGACAGGCTCTCGTCATAACCAATAGGCGATTGCGCGACGGCCCCCGTGGAGCTCGACACGGAGGCGAGGCCGAGTTCGACACGGTGGCGCAATCGTCCCCTTGGACGGAGCTGCTGCGCGGCAGCGACGAGGCGCGTCAGAGCGGGCTATGGGCAAGAAGCCCGTGGGGGCCGTAGACAGCCAGCGCGCGGGCGCAGCGGAAGCGATTTCGGGACACGAGTGGGCAGGCGAAGGTGGCGAGCAGGGTGCGCGGAGTGTTCGCGTTCGAGGTGAACCCGGGGTGGGATGCGGGGAGCGGGAGATTCGGCCATGCGAAGGACACACGTCGAGTGGGCGACCGCTTGTACGCCGACGCAGAGGAGCCTGCGGTGGTGGAGTCTCACGCCGCCTCCGGTGGAGCGCGCGCTTTCAGGTCGAGGGGGCGCCGGACCACGGCCATCGCGCCGCAGGCGGGGCAACGGCGCAGGTCGATGCCCGTGAGCTCGCAGAGGAGCTCACGCCAGGGGAGGTCGGCGGCCGGTGCAGGAGTCGGTGCCCCGTCGGGGGAGCGTTGGAGTGACCGGTCCAGCAGTCGGCGCGCCTGCTCGAGCGTGGTGGTGGCGTGCCTGGGCGCCATCAGCCCGTAGTGGCGGATTTTCACGAAGCCGGCAGGCAGCACGTGCTGGACGAAGCGCGTGAGGAACTCGTCGGCGTCCAGCGTGACGCTCTTGCCGTTCTTGGTGCGGAAGGTGACCTTGCCGTCAGCGAGGGAAACCAGGCGGCGGTTGCTGATACCAATTCGATGGGTGTAGCGGCCGAGGTAACGCACGACCTGCTCGGCGCCGCCGAAGGGGCGTTTGGCATACACGACCCAGTCGGTGCGCGCGAGCTGGTCGAGCAGGCTACGCAGCCCCGTGGATGCAATCGGCTCCGGGCCGAGGTCGAGGAGCCTACGCTGATGGGCACGGCGAAGCTTGGCGAGCAGCTTGCCCCGAAAGAGCGCCCCCATCACGCGCACGGGCAAGAGGAAGTCGCGCTTGCAGCTTCGCCATGCTGTGGCGTCGTCGGTCAGTCCGCCGCCGGTGACGATGCAATGCAGGTGCGGATGAAAGGCCAGCTCCCGCGTCCAGGTGTGCAGCACCGCGGTGAGGCCGAGCTGGGCCCCGAGCCATTTCGGATCGCGGCCGAGCTCGAGCAGCGTCTCGGCCGCGGCCTCGAAGAGCATCTCGTACAGGCGCTGCGGATTTCGTCGCGTCAGTGAGCGCAGCGTGGCCGGCACCGTGAAGACGACGTGGAAGTAGTGCGTCGGCAGGATGCGCTCCATGCGGCTCGCCACCCATCGCGCTTGCGCCAGCGACTGACATTTCGGACAGTGCCGGTTGCGGCACGAGTTGTACGAGGGCTCCCGCCGGCCACACTCAAGGCACACGTCCAGGTGGCCGCCGAGTGCGGCGGTGCGGCAACGCTCGACGGCGCGCAGCACCGCACGCTGATCGGTGGACAAGGGGTGGGCGCGTCGGAACGCCTCGCCGTGCTCGCGCACGATGTCGGCGAGCTCCAAGGCAGGGCGAGTCGGCGCACCCGCGGCGCCGCCGTGGCCGTGCACGTACGCGGCGTGCTCAGCGTCCGGGGGGCAACAAGGGTGCCGAGGGCGCGGCCGTGGCCGGAAGCCGATTGAGAGGGCTGACCAGTTTGCCCACGCGCGCGACGCTCACGTGCAGGTAGAGCGAGGTGCTGCGCAGCGAGGCGTGTCCCATCAACACCTGGACGGTGCGCAGGTCCACGCCCTGCTCGAGCAAGTCGGTCGCGAAGCCGTGCCGGAGCGTGTGGGGGGTCACCCGCTGGGCGATGCCGCACCGACGCGCTGCCTTGCGCAGCGCCATCGCGACCGCATCCCGGCTGAACGTGTCCGCTCGGCCACATCCAGGGAAGAGCTCAGGCCCGGACGGACGTCGCACTCGCCAATACGCACGCAGCGCTTCGAGCAGCCGCGGCGAGAGCATCACGTACCGCTCCCGTCCCCGCTTGGCGTGCCGAATGTGAACAACCATGCGACCGCTGTCGATGTCCTCAACCCGCAGCGCGCACGCCTCGCTCACGCGTAGACCCGCGCCGTAGGCGAGCATCAAGACCGTGCGCACGGTGATCGAAGAGACGGCGGCGAGGAGCCGTGCGACGTCCGTGGCGGACAGAAGCACCGGCAGCCGCATCGGCTGCTTGCGCCGCGGCATGCTCGCCATCACCTCGGGTCGTACGACCACCACGTCGTAGAGAAACTTGAGCGCGCCGACGTACACGTTGTGGGTCGAGGGGCTGACTTTGCGATCGTGAACGAGGTGCAGCAGGAACCGCTCGACATCGGGGCGGCCGAGCTGGTCGGCGCAACGGCCTGCGAACCGCTCGAACCGGCCGATACACCGGCGGTAGGTGCTGCGCGTATTGGCGGGCGTGCCTCTCAAGTCGAAGGCACGCTCGAGGCTTTCTTGGATCGTCATCGGAGCTCTCCTGGTGCGCAAGCGCCCGAATGCCGGACGCTGCGGACCCCCAGGGTCGCCCCAACGACAACTCCCCTTCCGTCCCGCCACCGCGTGGACGGCCTTCAGCACCCCTCTCGCGCGCTCGGGCGCGCGCCACGACGTGTCAGGTCACCAAGCTGCCGCGCAGCGGCTTCGTCCAATGGCTTACTTCACGGATCCTGGAGATCCTGGCTGCTTGAGGAGGGCGGCATGCGCCCTGCAGAGGTGGGAATCTGTATACCAGGAGGCCACATGAAACTCGCCGCTTTGATTGCAGGGATGGCAGTGCCGGTCCTCGCCTCGCCGCTTCTCCTCCTCGGATGCAGCGGGGCCGACAATGAGCCCACGGGCTCCAGCGCCCAGGATTTGACTCTGCCCGGCTTTGGCGACGCGGGGGCGCTGCCTCCGTTGCCGACCCTGCCCACGCTGCCCACCCTGCCCACCGGATTCCCGGTTCCCGATGCGGGGTTCGTTCTGCCCCCTCCGCCGTTCGCCTTCCTCCAGATCCCCGACGGCGGGTTCATCCTTCCGACGTTGCCCATCGGGTTCCCACCTGACGCAGGGATCGTGCTGCCGACACTGCCGATACTGCCCTTCCTGCCCGATGGCGGCTTCTTCGTGCCCACGCTGCCCCCGGGGTTCCCGCCGGATGCAGGGATCGTCTTGCCGACACTCCCGATTCCCCTGCCAATCCCCGTGCTACCGGCTCTGCCCGGGTTCCCGCTGCCTCCGCTGTTCGACGCAGGCACTGATTGAGCGCGAAGAGCACGTCGGCGATCGGCCTTTTGGCCGCGTCGCTGGCCTTGGTTGCTGCATGTTCGAGCAGCTCGGGCGGCTCGGGGGACAACGGGACGCAGTCCGATACGGACAGCGCCGCCTCCGCCACCGTCGATGCCTCCGGCGATGCCGCGTTCGACGACGCGTCCCAGGCGAGTCCGGCGGATGCGACGGCCGACGCAGACGGCGCGACGGGTTCCGTGACCAATATGCCGGCCGGCAAGTCCGGTGTCGACGCATTCTGCACCCAGATTTGCAATCACGAGCAAAGCTGCGCCGCCTTACTCGACGTGGCCCCCTCGGCCCTGACCGGCTGCGCGACCAGCTGTCAGACCTCGAACGAGGCCTCCTCCGCCAACCCTCCGACGGAGCTTCTGCGCGCCGACTACGTCGCCGCACTGGGCGCGTGCATCGCCAGCTCGAGCTGCGACGTGTCGTTGCAGACGAGTGAAGCTACCTGTGGAGAGGGCATCCTCTCGGGCACGGGCGACGCGGGAGGTCATGGCATTGCCCCGACCCAGGCCCCCGCGAATTTCTGCCGCGCTCTAGAGGCCTCCCCATGCGCCGCAGATGGTGGCGCCCAGGACTGCCTGAGCGCCTTCGCCTTCTACAGCGACGTGACCCTGAACGCGGCCACCTCTTGCTTCTCGGATGCAACGTGCGCGGCGGTGGAGAGCTGCTACTCGGCGGCGTTCGCGCAGCAGTAGCGATGCTCCCTACTCGTACGTAGGCCGCCGTCGGCCGTGGTCTACCTTATGGAAGCCGAGCGACAGCGCCGCCGCGACGAGATCGGGGTTCAAGCTGCCGGTCGCGAGCACGTCCTTCACGTACTCGCCGCCCCGTCGCCTGTCCTTCATCGCGGCCAACGCCGACGCCACGACCACGCGCGCGTCGAGCGCCGAGCCCGCGGGCGGGGGATCGAGGGAGGCCGTCTTGCCCTTCGCCGCCTCGGCGCTCCCCCCGGACGCCGTCGCGAACGCGCTCAGCCATGTCGCTAGCGGGCCGAGGACGAGCGGAAAATGGCTGATGAGGGGTGCTACGTCCGCGGCCCGGTTGCGCGCGACCAGTATGAATGCCCGCTCCCAGAGCACCCGCGGCGTCACCGTTCCGTGGTCGATCGCCGTCTGCGACAGCGCGTCGGCGGCGTCCAGGCGTCCCTCGTAGCGTGCGAGGCGGCCAAGTCGCAGTGCGCGAAGGGGCCGCGACTCGGCGTCCTTCCCCCATCCGACGGCAATCTTGTCGGCCGACGGGAGATTGCCGGCGTCGAGCGCGGCATCCATCGCCATGAGGTCGCTCCATGGGGCATCGTCGTTGGCCATGACCGCGATCTTCGCGGCATCGAGCCGCAGCTTGCCCGCGAGCAGGTCGGGGCCGAGGTCGAGCGCCGCGAGGAAGGGCTGCTTGCGGGCGTCGGGCGGTACGGCCTCGAGCGCCCGTGACACGCCATCCGAATCGACACGCTCGTAGGCGGTGGCCGCGCGCACGACCGCGACGTCCGGCGACGTCGGGTCGAGCTCCTCGGTCGCCTTCAGCGCCTCGTCGAGACGATCGCCGAGGAGAGCGACCCGAGCGGCGAGGGCGCGCGCGGGCTCGTACGCAGCCGAGAGCTGCAGGGCACCCAGCGCCGCCTTGCGGGCGAGCGCTTCGTCGCCCAGAAGGAGCGCGATGCCTCCGAGCCACACCCCCACCCCCGGAGTGTCGGCGACCGCGAGCCCCTTCTGCAGCTCTGCGCGCGCTTCTTCGGCCGAGTGCTTGTCGACCGCCCGCAGCGCAATCAGCGCGTGCGGCACGAACCGCAGGCCCAGCGGCAGCTCATCGGCGCGCTTCGCTACCTCGTCCGCCTCGGGGGGGGCCGGCACGTCCTCGCGCCGGGGATCGCGACCCCACGCGAGCACGACGAGGGCAACGGGCTCGGCCCGCTCCGGCATCTTGGCTCGCAGAGCCTTGGCGAGGCGCATCGCCTCCTGCGGGTCACCGTCGATGGCAGTCGCCTTCGCCAGGGCGACCTGGGCGACGAAGAGCTCTGGAGCGAGCTTGGTCACGGTCGCGTACCGCTCGCGGGCACGCGCTGCCCCGGCGCGCTCGAGCGTCGCGCCTGCGAGGAGCTCGTACCACGCGTCGCCGGCCGCCGGCCCGTCCCATCGCGACATCACCGAAGCGGCTCCCGCCGTGTCGCCCTGGAAGAGGAACGATGCGACGCGCGCGAACGCGTACTTGTCTTCGGCGACGCCCATGCTCTTGGCGCGGGCCATCGCGTCCTCGAACGCCACGTCCTCGCCGCCCTTCACGAGGCCCACCACGGCGCGCTCCCTCGCCCAGGCGAGAGCGGCGCGCGGGTTGCGCGAATCGAGCTGAAAGACGTGCCCGAGCTCCTTCTCCATGTCGGACAGACTGTCGGGCTTCCCCTCGATGAGCTGCGCATCGACGGTCGTCAGGATCGCCTCCGCCCGCAGATGCTCCTTGGCGCGCTTGTCGCGGTAGAAGACGTAGACACCGACGGTGGCCCCGAGAAACAGGACCATCGCGACGATGAGCGTCACTCCGCCCTTTCGCTTCGGGCCCTTCGGCGCCTGGGCCCACGCCGATGGGCCGGCCGCCTGAGGCTCGTACATCCCTGCGAGCTCGAGGGCGTCGAGGACGTCGCGCGGGTGGGGTACCGACGGGCTGTCGGCGGCGAGGTCTGCCCGGAGCGCCGATACGCCGTTTCTGCCTGCCAGGGGCGCGAAGGGTGCGGCCGGTCGCCTCGGAACGGCGGGGCCCGTCGGCACCGCGACGTCTTCGATGATTTCGGTGTCGTCCGAGTCGTCGGGGCTGTGGACGTTGATGTCGGTGTCATCAGGGGGGGACGGCACGGGGCCGCGCATGAGGGGCGACTGGGGGGGCGGAGGGGAGGCCCCAAGCATGGCGGCCCGGGCGACCACGTCCGTCGTCGTCTCGCTCATCGAATCGAGCAGCTCGCGGGTCGGGTGCACGGTGGCCTGCGCGAGCTCGGCCGCGACCGCCCGGGCACCGGCCCTTGCCTGCATCGGGCGGAAGACCCGCGCGCGTTCGAGCCATACCTGCGTCTCCGCGTCCTTCGACCCGAGCTGCAGAGCCCGCATGAGCACCTTCTCGGCACGATCGGCGTCGCCACGGCGCAGCAGCACCTCGCCCAGCCATCGGTACACGTTGGGATCGCGCGGCGCGAGCTTGCCTGCCGCCACCAGCACCCCCTGCGCATCGGCGGAGCGCTCGGCCTCCATGTACATGCGCGCAACCGACACGAGCACGGCGACGTCGCTCGAGAGGCGCTGAGTCGCAAACTCGCCCACTTGCTGGACGAGCGAACCGTGCGGGTTCACGCACAAAGCTTCACAGAGCGCGATGGTCGTCGCGGCGCTGGGATTCCGCCTCCAGTCCTGGGCAAGCTGCTCGAGGGTCATCCGTCCCCCGAGTCTATGGTCTCGCGGGTGCTGGGATCCACTTGACTCTGGAAGACTACCCGCCTGCGATGGTCGCACCACCGTCGATCACGATCGTCTGGCCGGTCGTGAAGCTGCCGGTGGAGGAGGCGAGAAAGACCGCTGCACCCGCGATTTCGCCCGGCTCCCCAATACGGCGCAGAGGGTAGGTGCGGACCGTCTGGGCATAGATGTCAGGGTTCTCCCAGAGGGCACGGGCGAAGTCCGTGCGGACGAGGCCGGGGGCGATGCAGTTGACGCGCACGTTGCGCGGGCCCCACTCGACAGCGAGGTTGCGGGCCATCTGCATGTCGGCGGCCTTGGAGATGCCGTAGGCCCCGAGGCGCTCCGACCCCTTCAGCCCGCCGATCGACGAGACGATGATGACCGCGCCTCCGCCGCGCGACGCCATGCCTGGGATGGTCATCTGGCAGAGCCAGTGATTGCTCCGGATGTTGGTGGCCATGACCTTGTCGAACGCGCTGTCGGGGATCTCCTGGCTCGGCCCGAAATGCGGGTTCACAGCGGCGTTGCACACGAGGACGTCGATCGCGCCATAGACCTTGTTCGTCTCGTCGACGAGGTGCTGAAGCTCGCCCTTGTCCCCGATGTTGCACGGGATGACGACCGCGTCGCCCCCTCTGGACGATCGCGGCCATCACCTCCTCGCATGGCGCGCGCTTGCGACTCGACACGACGACCCGCGCACCGAAGGCCGCCATCGCCTCGGCGATGGCCCGCCCGATGCCTTTCGACGACCCAGTGATCAGCGCGACCTTCCCGCTCAGGTCGAAGACACCTCGCATCGCGTCCAATTCTTCACTCGCCTTTCTTGCTCGGGAGGGCGAGGCCGAGCTCCTTCATGACGAGTTGAAGGTCTTCCCACGCCTGACGCTTGGCGTCGCCCTGCTGAGGGCTGGGGCGGAGAAGATACGACGGATGGTAGGTGGGCATGACGAGCGTCTTCCCGCCGTAAAGCTTCCACTGCCCGCGAAGCTTCGTGATCCCGAGCTTGGTGTCGAGAAGCGCGGCCACTGCCGTATTCCCGAGAGCCACGATCACCCGAGGCTGCACGAGCGCAAGCTGTTCGTGCAGATACGGAATGCACGTCGCCATCTCTTCGCGGCTCCGGACGACGGTTCCCCGGCGGCCGGCACTTCAGGATGTTGCACACGTACACGTCCCGTTCGGGCGACAGCCCCATGGCCCCGATCATCCGATCGAGCAGCTGCCCCGCACGACCGACGAAGGGAAGCCCTTGCGCATCTTCGTCCGCTCCTGGCGCCTCCCCGACGAAGCAGAGCTTTGCGTCCACACTGCCGCGCGCGAAGACAGTCTGCGTCCGCGTCGACGCCAGGCCGCATTTCGTACAGGACGACACTTCAATCGCGAGCCGCGGAAGGCGAACGTGACGGTCTGAGGTCGCGGTCGTGGTCGTGGTCGTGGTCGTGGTCGCGGTCGCGGTCGAGGTCGTGGTCGCGGTCGCGGTCGCGACCCCCCGCGGAAATCCCATCGCTCCCGTCTCCTGTTGCCACTCCAGATACGCCCGCAGCGACGCCGCCAGCCCCGCAACCTCCGCGCGCGAATCCACCTGGCTCATCGCGAGAAGTGAACCTTCACCTTCTTCGTCCCCGCAATCGCATTCCCGTCGTGATCGAGCGCTGGCTGGAAGCTCTTTCCCAGCGCGCAACGCCGCGCCTCCCGTCCGAACCCGTTGCCCGGGTCGCTGACCACCGTGACGGCGCCGGGCGTACCGTCCGGCCTCACGTCCACCTGCACCGTGACGTAGGCCTCGTCGATCTGCGCGGTGTCCGCCTCGGGAGGGAATGGGCAATTCCAGTCGCTTCCCCCTGCGAGGGAGGCCGGACGAGTGCGATCGGGGCCAGGGGCCGAAGGAGCGGCCGTCGGCGCACCCGTACCGCCGGGGACTCCCGTTGGACTGGTGAGCGACCGCACCGCGTTCGTCCCGGTACCGTTCGACGCCGTGAGGCCGCCCGGGAAGTCCGCCGCGTTCCCCGTGACGATCGTGTTCCCCGTGAGATCGACGGGCTCGTTCGGGTCAGGCTCTCGCGTCAGCACCTTGGCGGCTTGCGCGGGAGCAGGCGGTGGGGGGGGGCCTCGTGGGGCATGCGCGGCGGGGGCGCGGGCTCGGCCTTCGCCTCCGGCTCGACCTGCGGAGGCGGGGGCGGAGGGGCGTCTTCCTTCATCACTTCGATTTCCCCCGGCATCGCCGCAGCCGCTGCGCTCCTGCATCGTGTGCACCCAGGCGACGACGCTCGCGAGCGCCATCAGACCCACCATGAGCAAGGTTCCCCCGGACGTGAACCCGAACCAGGCGCGAAAGGTCGACGTCTTCGCGTCGAGGTCGAGCACTTTGCTCATCGGGTCCTCGTAGGTGAACGAAGCACCGCCGGCTGCGGCAAGGGACCGCATGCCCACCCGAGCCGAACCGTTGGTCGACGGTCGCGTCGCTCTCGCGCGCATCCTGGACGCCCTCGCCACCGCTCAGTGCGGAGCCGCCGCGACGGGGGTCACCCCGAACGCGATCTTGTTGACGTGGGCTTGCTTCAGAAGGTCGAGCACGTGGATGACGCGACCGTGGGTGACCGCGGAGTCTGCCTTGATGACCGCGCGTAGATCTGGGTGCTGCGTCTGTGCGTCGCGCGCGAGCTGCAGGATCGCGTCGTCGTTCGGGACGGACTTGCTGTCGACCATGACGCGTCCGTCGGCCGCGAGGATGATGCTGAAGACCACCTGAACGTCGCTGGTACCCGTGGCCGCCTTGGGCAGATCGAGCGGGACGGTTTGATTGAGCACGATCTTCGTCGTGACCATGAAGATGATGAGGAGCACGAGCGTGATGTCGACCAGCGGGGTGACGTTGATCCCCGTGATCGCGTCGTCGGCCTCTTGAGCGGAGCCGCCAGCCATGGGTGCGCTCCCTCAGTTCCTCTCGGACTCTTTGTCGGGCCGGCCCGGACGCGACGGGGGAGTGCTGGCGCTCTCGGAACTCGACTGCGCCGCCGCTCCCTCTGGAACCGGCGTCGCCTTCAGGTAGGCGAGAAGCATGTGCCCGAGGGCGTCGGTGTTGGCGACCGTCGCCCTCACCACACGCTGGAAGGCGTTGTACGCGGCGACCGCCGGGATGGCGATCATGATGCCGATGGCCGTGGCGACGAGAGCCTCCGAGATGCGCGCCATGACCGCTTCCGGCGCGAGCTGGGTCGACCCGGCGGCGGCCGCCATCTTCACTTTGCTCAGCTCGTCGAAAGCCGCGACGATGCCGATGACGGTCCCGAGAAGGCCGATGAACGGGGCGTTATTTCCCAGCGTCCCCAGGAATGCGAGACGCTTTTCCAGCTTGAGACGCTGAAGCGCGCTCGCACCCTCCATCGCCTCCTCCGCGGCTTCGACCCCATGTTCGGCCTCCACCAGCCCGGCCACGACGACAGCCGCCTCGGCGCTGCGCGAGGCCTCGAGTCGCCTGCGCGCTTCGCCGAGATCGCCCGCGCGCAGCAGCCGACCGAGATCGCGCATGAGCTCGTCGACGTCGTCGCGAAGCGACCAATAGAGCCACGCGCGCTCGAGCATGACGGCCAGGGAGATGATGCTCAGGAGGAGCATCAGGGCGAGGATCCAGCCCGTTCCCAGGCCGACCATCGCGCTCTTGACTCGTTCTATAAGCGAATTCACCTAGTCTCCCTCTTCCCCTCCCGACGCTGCAGAAGGCGCGCCACCATGCAAGCGCGGCTCCTCGATGGCGACACCGGCTGCAAGGACGGTCGTCGCATACGCTCCCTTCGGTAGCACGAAGTAAACCCGGATGCAGGCTGGGGCATTTCCGGAGTCGTCCTGGACGATTTCCCAGCGGAGCTCCCCCACCCAGAGACGCAGAGCGCGCCGGCTCCCCTCGCCGAGCCTGCGCGTGCGATCGAGGTCGAAGCCCTCCCCGAGAGTCTCGTCGACGAGGCGTCGCTCGAGATCCGCGGGGACACCCCTTGGCCACGCCATGCGAGCGCCGACGATCGGGCCGGTGGGCGACACCTCGCCGGTCTCGGCACGAGCCCGGTCCGTCTGAACGTCCGTGCAGACGAAGAGACCCCCGGACGAGCGAAGCTTCAAGAGGTCGCCCTCGACGGGCGTGGCCCACGTTCCGTCCTCTACACGCGCGTCGAGCACCCGGTTGTAGACGGCCGACTGCAGCGACGACCACAGGAACCGCTGCATGCGAGGCTCCCGGGGGCCGCGCTCCTTGCCGCTCAACCAGGCGAGCGCCCGGGCCGCGTTGTCTCCTTCCCTGCCGAAGCGCTGGGGACCGAACGCGTTCGGCACACCCTCGCGCCGGACGCGCTCGAAGGCCGCCGTCACCTCTGCCAGCCGGACGACGGGCACGTCGCGGACGACGATCTCGAAGCGGTTGCCGGTCAGGTGCCCGGGCTTGATCTTGTGACCGTGGGGCGTCGCCTCGTGCACGGTGATGCCTTCGAGCGACAGCTCGCCGGCCCGTCGCGCGAGATCCGCCGACGTGACCCCGCGCGGCGCCTGCAGCGAAATCGTCTGCGTCGTCACTGCCCGCTTGTCCTTCAGGCCCGCGTGACCCGCCTCGCGCGTCTCGCACGAGAGCGCACGCGCGATCGCCCGGACGGCGTCGACGGTGGTCAGCCCCGTCTTCGTGAAGCGCACGAACACGTGGCTCCCCTCGCCACTCGGCGCATACGCGGGGATCTCTTCGACGACGAAGTCGTCGAGGCGCTCCCGGATGCGCCCCGGCGGAAGAGCGGACGTCACGCCCCCCTCACCCGAGCTCGTGCGCCATCTCGTCGCGAGGGCTACGAAAGTACTGCTGCGGTGAATAGAAGAGGAAGTTCGAGACGCGCGACGTGTAGAGGCACGCGTACTCCTCGACCTGGGCGCCGAAGCTCGACTCCTCGTTCTCGTCCTTGAGGAGCGAGCCCCAGAACGGGTGGAATCGCTGGTCGGTGCGCCGCTCGATCGCCTCGAGCTCGGTGTCCGAATGCCGTAGCCTCCCCCGCACGCGCTCGATCGCACGCTTGACGCGGATGCGTTCGACCTCCGCCTGTGCAGGGTCGAAGCCGTTCAGGCTCCCCCGCTCCTGCACGGGCGGATGACCGATCCGGCGCGAGAGCTCGCGGAAGCGCGTCTGGTAGAAACGGAGCTCGTCCTCCAGCCGATCGCGTGCGTCCTCCAGCTCTTCGGCGCGCGCGAAGTCTTCGCTGCACGAGTCATGGGCGATGACCTCTCCCTCGAGCTCCTGGATGATCATCGCGGTCCGCCAGGCGCTCTCTTTCTTGCTACGCAGGATGTCGCCGTAAATGTGGTCTCCGACGTAGAGGACCTCGTCACCGGCCGCGCCCAGGGCACGCTCGAGGTCGACCAGGTTGCCGCCCTCGTAGATGGTCCCCCGTTCGAGGGGAAGCGCGGCCGGGACGAGGTCTTCCCCCTTTCGCTCCATGAGCGGCCGCTGCTCCTGGAAGAAGGCGGGCTTGGTCGCCGCGACGATGACGACGTCGAAGTAGTTGCGCCAGTGCGGGTACTCGCTCATCTGGCCTTCGAGCAGGTACTTCATCATCCGGTCGGTGTAGGCCCAGCGCGAGTTGGTCAAGAGAAAGAGCTTCTTGCCGGAGCTTCTCAGCTTGTGCAAAGTCGACGCGAGCTCCCGGTCCTTGTTCACGAACTTCGGGAAGTTCGCCGCGAGCGTCTCCACGATCGTCCCGTCGCGGTGGGCTTCGTCGATGCTCTCCCGGATGTCGGTGAACGCCTGCGCGTAGTCGAGCGCGATCCCCCGCTGCTCCATCGCCTCGACGAGCGCGGCGTAGAGCGCCGCCTCGCTCAGCGCGTACAGCGTGTCGATCCAGTGGTAACGGGGGGTCGCCGGGCGGATCTTCTTCGCGTGGTAGAGCTCGCGAAGCTCGTCTTTCGCAATCTCGCGGAGCCCGTGGAAGCCCTTCGTGACGAACTTGTAGCGGTTCATCTTGAGGACGTTGCCGAACCGCTTGTCGATGAGCAGCCCTCGGACCGGAAACACCGTCGAATAGGGAATCGACCGGATGAACTCCGGATAACCACGGACGATGAGCTTCTCGATCGTGGCCTTGATCGAGAGCTCGTCGATCTCCGGCTGATTGTAGACGGCCAGCGTGTAGTCCATGTCGAACCCGACCCACGCAATGCCGGTCATGCGAAGGTTGCGGTTGCAGAAGATTCGCCTCTGCCGCGGGATGCCCGGCGAGTGAGCCCGGGGCTGGAACTCCTCGATGGGGAGCGAAAGCTGCTGTGGATTCACGGGTCCCGCTGCGCGCGCGGGACCCGCCCGCACGTGGTTTCCTTGAACGATCCAACTATATCATCCGGAGCCTACTCGCGCTTCCCGGTCCTCGAGAACTTGGTCTTCGTCGGGCCGGGCGCGCCCTCGGCCACGATCGGCTCCGGGGCGAAGTCGTGCGGCTCGACCGAGGGCGCGGGTACCGCTTGCGGCGAGGGCGTCCACGGCTGGCCCCCCTCCGCGTCGCGGCAGCATCGAAAGCCCACGAAGTAGTACGTGAAGTCCGGCTCGTGGCTGAAGGTCATCGGACGGCACTGGCTGCGCACGTGCCCCCAGGCGCCGCCCTTCAGCCCCGCCCACTTCGACTTCTCGCGCGGGGGCTCGTCGCTGACGACCCACTCGTCCACGTTCCCCGTCAGATCGTACACGCCGAACCCGCTCTGGCACGTCTCCATCGACCCGCTCGGGACGCTCTCGTCGAGCCGCGTGAGCTCCTTGAACGCGACGTCCTTGTCCTTCGAGTAGAAGAAGAACTGCGCCTTGGGCCCCGGTTTCCTGGGGTCGATGAAGAAGTTGTCGATGTTGCACGCGTCGTGGTTGCGCTCCCATCCGTAGGGAAAGGGCGCGTGCTCTGGCCCTTCGCACGCCGCGGTCCACTCGCTCGACCAACAGAGCCGCTTGCCCCTGGCCTCGCAGGTGGCCTCCGCCTCGTACCAGTCCAGCATCCAGACGGGATGGGCTCCCTTTTCGTTCGGGTACTCGTAGCGATCGATGCAGAAGTCGATGCGCTGGTCGTCCGCGCGGCACCGCTCTTCGTGCGCGAAGGCGTGACAGATGGGAAGGTTGTTCTTCTCGTCATGCTCCATGTCGAGACATCGCCGCTCGACGTTGGGACAGAAGTCCGTGGCGACGTGAACCATCCCGTCGGGACAGGCGGAGGTCGGGGTCGAGGTCGGGGTCGAGGTCGAGGTCGGGGTCGAGGTCGGGGTCGAGGTCGGGGTCGAGGTCGGGGTCGAGGTCGAGGTCGAGGTCGAGGTCGAGGTCGGGGTCGAGGTCGAGGTCGTCCTCCCCTTCCCGCATCCAACCAACGCCAGGGCCGTGGCTACTAGGACCCACGACGTCCCCCGCCGCCACACTGCCGCGCTATTCGTCGTCGTCCCCGCCTTCACGCTCGCGCCGCGGATCCTTCGACATGTCCGCCGTCACCTCGTCGACCGTCGCCGCAGGATGGGCCGACTGCTCGCGCTTTTTGGCGCGCATCCCCGAATTGCGCCCCTCCGACGCCTTGCGGCCCGACGCGCGCTCGCTGATCTTTGGCGGCGGTATCGTCGGCGCCTCGGCCCGATCGCGCTTGCTCTTGGGCGCGGGTCCGCTCCGGCGCGTCTCGGGGCCGTTGGGGCTGTGGTCGGGTTTGGTGTCCGCTTCCGGGGGGAAGCGCTGTTTCCGCGGCATGGGGCCCTCGCGAAGCTTGGACCGTAAGAAGCGCTTTCGCGCCGATCGGAGCGGAGCGTATCCGCCGCTATAGGCCGTGGTCGAGATCCTGGCGTGCTTTGTTGGTTGCGAAACGCCGCGCGCCGGGAAGAAGAGAAAGAGTGATGCGGCCGGGCCACGGTCAGTCATAAGGCCAGGGCCCGGAGAGACGTGGCGAGGGATCCATCGGACGGCGCTCCTTCGAGGAGCGGCGCCATCGGAGCCGAAGAAAGAGTGTGCCAGTAGAGTATGTGGCGGCCTTGCCTGGCGCGCACGTGCCAAAGCGCGGAGGCGAAGGCCTTCGCCGTGTAGGTAGGATCGAGAGTCAGGCCGGCGGCGCCCTCCGCCACACGTGTCGCCTCGTCGCCCGCCGTGATCGCGTGACCGTATCCCCCGCCCATGAAGCGGGCGTCTGCCGTCAGCCGCGCGTCGATGGCCCCCCGGGTCCCACGGACGCCGACACGGTGTGCGCAGGCCCGCGCCAGCCATCGAGACAGCCGCCAGAGGGCCCACGCGGGGGGCGACACACACACACCGACGACCTTCGTTCGCAACCCTTCCGCTTCGAAGCCGGCGGCGAGGCCTGCAGCGGTTCCACCGGATCCGAGCGCGACGACGCACACGTCGGGCTCGGGAAGCACGCCGTCTCGTACCTGCCCGGCCAGCTCGCGCGCCGCGCCCACGTAGCCCATCGAGCCCACGATGCTCGACCCACCGACCGGGATGAAACGTGCGCCGCGGATCATCCGCTTCGCCGTTGCCCACGGCACCGCGCCCCACGACGTCACGGGGAATGGCCGGAGGCCCTGAGCCACGTCGGCGCGGAGCACCTCGAGGACGTGCGGCGTCCGGGGCTGGGGGACGAGCACGGCCTCGACCTCGAGACCCGCACGCCTGCCAAAATACGTCGTCGCCAGAACATGGTGACTCCCGGCGGCCCCGATGGTCACGACTCGAGCGGCGCCGTGGGCCAGGGCGTCCGCGAGGAGGAACTCGAGCTTCCGGACCTTGTTCCCGCCGTAGACCTCGTGCGTGCGGTCGTCGCGCTTGACCCAGAGGTCGCTCGTCGGCGTCGAAAGCGCGCCGATGCGCTCCACCGCCGTCGGGTACCTCCCGATGAGGAGCGGCCCGGCCTGCGCGTACGTGGACAGGGATCTATCGCGCATCGCGTCGAAGTCTCCGCGTCACCGTGCAAATGAAACAGCGGCGAAACCTGGGAATGGTACGCACCCTCGAGAACGAGGCGCCACGAGGCTTGCGGTTGCGTTCGCGACGCGGTTCCATGCGCCGGCGCGAAGAGGACGTATGAAGAAGATCGAAGCCATCATCAAGCCGTTCAAACTCGACGAGGTGAAAGACGCCCTTGCCGAGGTCGGAGTCCAAGGGATGACGGTCACCGAAGTGAAAGGCTTCGGTCGCACCGGGGGGAAGAAAGAGGTGTACCGGGGCTCCGCGTACGTCGTCGACTTCGTACCGAAGGTGAAGGTCGAGGTGGTCGTGGCCGACGAGATCGTGCATCAGGTGCTGGACGCGATCGAGAAGAGCGCCAAGACGGGGCGCATCGGGGACGGGAAGATCTTCATCATGTCCGTCGAGGAGACGGTACGCATCCGGACGGGTGAACGCGGCAAGGACGCGATCTAAGGGGTTCGGGACACAGCCCAAGTTTTTCGGAGGACACATGACACCGAAGGAAGCAGTCGAGTTTGCGAAGAAGCACGACGTCAAGTTCGTCGACTTGAAGTTCATCGATTTCCCGGGCGTGTGGCAGCACACGACGATCCCGGCGAACCGGCTGGAAGAGAGCCTGTTCGAGGAAGGCATCGCGTTCGACGGTTCGTCGATCCGAGGCTGGCAGCCGATCAACGCCTCCGACATGACCATGATCCCGGACGCGTCCACGGCCAAGCTCGACCCGTTCTACGCGATACCCACGCTGAGCGTCGTGTGCTCCATCTTCGACCCCATCACGAAGCAGGCGTACTCGCGCGACCCCCGCCACATCGCGAAGAAGGCAGAGGCCTATCTCCGGCAGACGGGCATCGGCGACACCTCGTTCATGGGCCCTGAGGCAGAATTCTTCATCTTCGACGACGTGCGCTTCGAGCAGTCGCAGCCGAACTGCGGCTACTACTACATCGACAGCTCCGAAGGCTCGTGGAACAGCGGCCGCGAGGAGTTCCCGAACCTCGGCTACAAGCCGCGGCACAAAGAGGGGTACTTCCCCGTGCCGCCGACCGACACGCTCGGTGACCTGCGCCAGACGATCATGACCACGCTGCAGGAGTCCGGCGTCGAGGTCGAAGTCGGCCACCACGAGGTCGCGAGCGGCGGGCAGTGCGAGATCGGCATCAAGTTCAAGCGCCTCGTCGAATGCGCCGATCAGCTGATGTGGTTCAAGTACATCGTCAAGAACGTCGCGCGCAAACACAACAAGACCGCGACGTTCATGCCCAAGCCGATGTTCGGCGACAACGGCAGCGGCATGCATTGCCACCAGTCGATCTGGAAAGAGGGCAAGCCCCTCTTCTCGGGCGACGGCTACGGCGGCCTGTCTGACCTGGGCCTGCACTACATCGGCGGCATCATCAAGCACGCGAAGTCGATCGCCGCGCTCACCAACCCGACCACGAACTCGTACCGCCGTCTGGTGCCGGGCTTCGAGGCGCCGGTGAACCTCGCCTACTCCAGCCGCAACCGTTCGGCCAGCGTACGCATCCCCATCACGGGCCCGAACCCGAAGACGCGCCGGATCGAGGTGCGTTTCCCGGATCCGAGCTGCAATCCTTACCTCGCCTTCAGCGCCATGCTGATGGCGGGCATCGACGGGATCCAGAACAAGATCAATCCGGGCGACCCGCTCGACAAGGACATCTACTCGCTGTCCCCCGAAGAGCTGAAGGACGTCCCGCAGATGCCCGGGAGCCTCGACCAGGCGCTCGACACCCTCGAGAAGGACCACGAGTTCTTGCTGCGCGGCGACGTCTTCACGAAGGACGCCATCCACGAGTGGCTCGACTTCAAGCGCAACAAAGAGCTCAATCCGATCCGGATGCGCCCGACGCCGTACGAGTTCTTCCTCTACTACGACATCTAGCGACATCCAGCGCCCCTCTGCCCTAGGGCTCGATGAGCGCGTCACGCATCCTCATCGCCGCATTGGTGATGTCGGTCCTGTCGTGGCTGATGCACCGGTACGTGTGGGCCCGGCTCGTGCGGGACGCGGCATGGCCCGGGCCGTGGGGGCGCGCGCTCACCGTGGGGGTGTTCTTGCTTGCGGCGCTCGTGCCGCTCGCGTTCATGGCGATGCGATGGCTGCCACGCCCAGTGAACGCGCCGCTGGCGTGGTCGGTCTACACCTGGCTCGGGTTCGCGCTCTACCTATTCCTGCTTACGGCGATCTCGGACGCGGGACGCGGGGTGGCGGCGCTCTTCGGTGCGCTGCCCGCCGATCCGTCACGCAGGCTCCTCCTGGCGCGCTCCATCGGCGCGACCATCGGTGCGGCGGCGGGGCTCATCGGTCTCGGGGGGGTCGCGAACGCGCGCGGGTTCGACGTGAAGCGCGTTCGCGTACCCCTGGCGCGGCTACCGCGAGCGGCCTCGGGCTACTCGATCGTGCAGATGACCGACGTGCACGTCGGGCCGACGATCGGGAAAGACTTCGTCGAGCGCATCGTGAGCGAGACGAACGCGCTCGCGCCGGACATGGTGGTCATCACGGGGGACCTGGTCGACGGGACCGTGGAGCAGCTGGCCCACCTCGTCGAGCCGCTGCGTAACCTCCGGGCGAGGGACGGCGTCTTCTTCGTGACGGGCAACCACGAGTACTACTCGGGCGCCAACGAATGGATCGCGCACCTTGCGACGCTCGGCATCCGCGTCCTTCGGAACGAGCGGGTCGCCATCCGCGACGCATTTGATCTGGCGGGCGTCGACGACGCGAGCGCGCACCGCATGCTCCCGGACCACGGGCAGGACGTGGCGAGGGCCGTCAACGGGCGCGACCCGTCGCGCGCCGTCGTGCTCCTCGCCCACCAGCCCAAGGCCGTCAGGGACGCACGGCGCGCCGACGTGGACCTCCAGCTCTCCGGGCACGTCCACGGCGGCCAGCTGGTGCCATTCAACTGGCTCGTTCGCCTCGACCAGCCGTTCGTCTCGGGGTTGCACAAGGTCGAGCGCACGTGGATCTACGTCAGCACCGGCACCGGCTACTGGGGACCACCGATGCGCGTGGGCCCGGGTGCCGAGCTCACGCGGGTGGAGCTGGTCTCCAGCGGCGAGGCCGCGGCGTAGCTCAGGCGGGCTTGACGACGAACGACTTGCAGTAGCCGTTCGGGTTGATGGGTCCCTTGACGACCTTGCAGGTGCCGCACGCGTCGGGCGCGGCGGGGATGAACTGCTGACAGCGCGTGCACGATTTGCCGGGCTCGACCGACTTGTCGACGTACGCGAGCGTGACACGCGTCTGGGCGTCCGTCGACGACAGGCTCATCGTGTCCGTGCACGAGAGGCTCTTGGGCTTGCTGCACGCGACGCCGCCCACGGCGGCGAGGACTCCGAAGACAGCGCTGTGCCTGAGTACGTCACGACGGGAGAGCTTGTCGTCCATGGTCGGCTCCTTTGGGGCCACTCTTATCGGAAGTCCACGCGCCGCGCGAGCTATCCTCGCGAGAGCGCCCAAAGGACGACGACGCCGACCACGATCCGGTACCACCCGAAAGGCTCGAGCCCGCATCGCCGCAGGTACTTGAGGAAGGTGGCGATGACCGCCCACGCGACGAAGAAAGAGACGACGAGACCCGCTGCCACGCTCGCCACGCCCACGTGCGCGGAGAGGACGTGGCGCGCCTTGTAGCCCTCGTAGAGCGTGGCCGCACCGAGCGTCGGCAGCGCGAGGAGGAACGAGAACTCGGCCGCGGTGCCTGTCGACAGGCCCGCGAGCTGCCCCGTCACGATGGTGCACATCGCCCGCGACGCGCCGGGCCAGAGCGAGAGGCATTGCCCGAGGCCGATGGCGAAGGCGCGTCCGGGAGTCACGTGCTCGAGGCCGTCCTGCCCGACGAGGCCTCGACGGGCGCGAACCCGCTCGACGACGATCATCGCGATCCCCCCGACCACGAACGCCGCGGCGACCGGCGCGAGATGACCGAAGAGGTGCGCCTTGATGGCCTTGCGAAGGAGCAACCCCACGATCGCCGTGGGCACGAACGCGAGCGTGAGCGCCTGGAGGAGCCTGAGCGCCGCCGCGTCGCGCACCAGAAGGCCGCGCACCCGGGCACCGAGCAGCGCTCGGTAGTGGACGACCACGGCGAGGATCGCGCCGAGCTGGATGACGATCTCGAAGGACGACGTGGCCGGGTCATCGTCGGGCAAGCCCAAAAGGTGCCCCACGAACACGAGATGCCCGGTGGACGAAACCGGCAGGTACTCGGTCAGGCCTTCGACGATCCCGAGCAGTACCGCGAGGGCAACGGGCATGAAGCTGTGAATATCAGCCTGCAGCGCGGCGGTCGCTCGTGACGGGGGCGATCGGCTGGATGCCCGAGATGCGACGCGATCGGGACGGCGGAACTTCGGAGCAGAAGGTGCGATCGTCGACGTCGAGCTCGTCGCAGAGCGAGCGCACGTCGGCCGCGATCCGGTCGAACGACGGCGACAGCGAGCTGGCCGACTCGAGGAGGCACGCGATGCCCTCGTCGACCGTGTCGGAGAGGAGCAGGCGCGAGGGCCCTCGCTGCAAGACCGCCGTCGCGCGCACGACGGAGCGCACGATCGATCGCGAGAGATCATCCCCCACCGGGACGGTCACCAGCCGCCGGAGCGACGAACCCAGCCTGCGCAGGCGCAACGAGTTCTCTGCGCGCGTGGGCCCATCGGGAGGAGCGCACGTCGGCAAGACGATCGTCAGGGCGAGGATGCCCTCGGGGCAGCGCTCGACCAATCGGTCAGCGAGGTCGTACACCCACCGGGAGCGGTGCAGTCGCGCGGGCTCCTGGTAGACCACCACGAGGGTGTCCCCACGGACCGCGGCTGCGACGCCGTCGTTTGCTTGAACGGAAACACCAAGCGTGCCGAAGAGTTGCATTGGACGGCCCCTGTCCCTGGATGGGAGTGTGTAGGATATAGCCTACAGTAGAGCATCATGCAACCTGCGTCCTTCAATGGCCTCGCTCGACCTCGAAGACGATGAGCTCGCCCATCGTTTCGTGCTCGCGAACTCCCACGCGGGTCATGCCCACTTTCTCGATGACGCGCAGCGAGGGACGGTGCCATCCAAACGTCGTCGCGCGCACGACGCGAACCCCGGGTTGGTCGAACGCCCACCCCACGCACGCGCCCACGGCCTCCGTGGCATAGCCGCGACCCTGCGATCCCTCTTCGACTCCGTAGGCCATCTCCGCCACGCCGTCGTCGCCCGGCCTCCCCGCGAACACGATGCTGCCGACGACGCGACGCTCGGGCATCTCCACGTCCGCGATCATCACGCGGGCGCCCCACAAGCGTTCCTCGGGATCTGCGCGCAGGGCATCGAGCGACACCGTGAACGCGCGCTCGATGAGCTCCGGGTTGGGCCATCGCTCCGGCATTCGTGCGCCGGCCAACGACTCGGCCTCGGCCCGACGACCGAGCATTACGGCCTCGACCATCGAGAACGTGATCGGCGCGAGCACTAGCCGAGGCGTCCGGATCGTCATCGTCTCTTCCACGGTCCCGCGTCCGCACGCGTCCGGTCAAGAATCGCCGCTCCATGTGGTGCGGGGTGTGCGAACCGAGAACACATCTCGTGCTCGGACAAGCACGGCCGAGGATGCTAAACGCTCGAGCCCGCCAACCGATGGTCGCTCCCGCGTCACTCCACGTCGCTGCCAATGGCTTGAAGCTCCACGTGCTCGAATGGCCGTCCCGCGAGGCGGAGGCCACCGTCCTGCTCCTGCACGGCTACATGGACGCGGCGGCGACGTGGGACCTCGTCGCGGAGCCGCTCGCCGCGAGTGGCCTGCGGGTGCTCGCGCCGGACATGCGCGGCTTCGGCGACTCACCGCGCGTGCCTGAGGGCGGCTACTACTATTTCCCCGACTACGTGCACGACGTGGCCGACGTCGTGGACGCGCTCGTCCCCGCCGGCTGTCCCCTCTTCGTCGTCGGGCACTCGATGGGGGGAACCGTGGCGACGCTCTACTCCGGCACGTTCCCCGAGCGTCCGACCCGCCTCGCGGTCCTCGAAGGCGCCGGCCCGCCCGACACTCCTCCCGACGTCGCGCCGCAGATGACACGCCGGTGGATCGACCAGGTACGCTCGATCCGGGGACGCGAAGAGCGGGCCTTCCCTTCACGAGACGAGGCCCTGCGAAGGCTAGTCGCCAATCATCCGAGGGTCCCCGAAGACGTCCTTCGTACCCGCGTCGACGCCCTCGCGCGCAGCACCCCCGACGGCCGCATGACCTGGAAGGCGGATCCGCTCCACGGCACGCGTTCACCGGTGCTCTTCGTCGCCGCCAGCTGGATGGCCTTCGCCCGGCGAGTCACCTGCCCCGTGCTTTATGTCTCTGGCGGCCCACTCGGCTGGCATCCGCCGGACGAAGAGGCACGCGTGACCTCGTTCAGTCGACTGGAGCGCGCGGAGATCAAGGACGCCGGACACATGATGCACTGGACGAACCCGGACGAGCTGACGCGGCTGCTCATCGGGTTCTTCGCGGCGTAGAGGGTATGCTCGCCATACGTGGCGGACTGCACTTCACAGCGTGACAGGGAAGACTTGTAGACCTGACAGCGTGGCCTTCACGGTCTGCAAGGGCAGTCTTCCAAGCGTGGGAGGCGACACTTCACCGTCTGGTAGGTGTCCCTTCACTCTCGTGCACCTCGGGATGCACAGCATGAAAGGGATCACTTCACGGCGTAGAAGGACGCCCTTCCAAGCGCAGAAGGGTGACCTGCCAGGGATAGAAGTCCATTCTGTTGTGTATGGAAGTCGATCCTTCCAAGCGTGGTAAGCCGCCTTGCACAACGCAGCAATGCGACCATCCATGCTTGACAGTGTCCCCTCATATAGAGAGGAGGGAGACCTACCAGAGTGTGCAGCATGGTCTGTCGTGCTTGGCAGATGCGGCTTCCAAGCTCGACAAGGTCGGCTTCCAAAGAGAGAAGGTCACCCTGCCACGTTGTGCATGGCGGGCGTCCACGTTGGGCAATGCGGAAGGCGAAGGGTAGCAATGCCGTGTGTCCGTTTTGGCGCCCACGGACGGGAGATGGCGCGGTATACGTGTGCGAAGGTCGCTGCGGCGGAGCGTCGCGGCGCCGCGTCGCGGGCCCGATACTAATGCCCCCCGAGACAGGCCATTTCGGAAAAAATATCTCCCACATCGCATGCCAGATAGGCGGTGTTAAGCTGCGAGCACGCATGAGTTCGCGTAGACCCGCCGCCGGCCGATCGACGCGCCTGAGCATCGAACGATCGGACGCTCGGGATCGGCGTGGTCAAGAAGGGCGGCAGGCAGGGAGTGCAGCTCACCGGGACGTGGTGAAGCCGGCGAAGCCGTCGCCGAAGTGCTGACCCCGAGGAACTCCGAGCCCCACCTCAACCGGTGCCATCTCCGCGCACGTCCAAGTCCATCCATGCCTTGGTCGAGTAGGTGCCCGAGGTGTGTGGCCGGCTCGGCTGGAAGTCGTCGGGCCGGGTGAGGTAGTCGGCGACGAGCAGTGCCAGCACGCGATCGACCAGATGCATGCGCGGTCCGTCGATGGGGATAAAGCCACGGTTTCCGTACACGTCGTGCGCGCGCTCGACCTGCACGACCGGCGGAAGCAGCTCCACGAGATCGTCGATGCCACGCTGAGCGGCCTCGAGCGCAGCGATGACCAGGGTCTTGGACATCGTGACGAGATCCTCGATGTTCGTCGCCGTCGTGTGCGGTTCACCCGACGGGGCATCGGAGTCCGTCCTGCGGATGCGGCAAGGACCGAAGCGCGTGGCTTCGCGGTAGGGGCCGACGAGCCAGGCCGACAACGACACCTTGTCCGGATCCATCGCAAGGAACGCGCGAACTGCGCGCCGAGAGGCGTCGGCCGCCTCTCCCACGACGACGCGTCCCTCCAAGGGGACCGAAGGACTTTTTAGCATGAGGGCACACATGCGGTGCAATGCCCGGGCCGAGATGCCTCGACACATTTCTCCCGAGAAATGAGGGTCTCGCGTACGACACGGTGGTTTCGCGGGGTCCGAAATTGAGCGCGAGATGCAAAACGCCCGCGTTGGTTCTGAGCGAAGGTCATCCGTTCGAGCAACGCCCTCGATACTCGTCGTGACGGCGGATGCGGGTCTATAGTCATTTCTGCGGTGGCTCTGAGAGGGAAGACCGAGGACTCTTGGAGTCGCGGCGGCGTGCACCGGTCTACTTCCGAGCCGTCAGCTCGGAAGGGCTCACCGAAGCGACGTCGTCGATGGCTACCGCCACGAGTCGGAACGTGCCCTCCGACGACGCGGCGAACGTCGCGACAACGTGATGGCTGTCGGTCGTGACGGCTTGAGGCGTCCCGAAGACATCCGCGTCCGGCGGCGATATCTGCACTGGCGCTCCCAGCGCAGCCCCGTCCGCCGCGCGACGCATCTGCGCCATGGCGCGATGCCCCGCCTCGAGCGTCCCTTCCGTCCAGCACAGGAGAAAGCGGTTCCCGTCGAGAACGACCCGTGTCACTTCGGTGGAAGGAGTCGAGCGATCCTCGCGGACCGACGGCTCCCACGACAGGGGCTGAAGCGAAACCGCGTCGATCCGCTCGTGCGCTCCCGAGTGCTCGAGCCCGAACGTCACCGCAACCTGGTTGTTCTCGGAGGTGACATGCACGGGCACCATCGGATTGACGTGGGGGTCGATGACCCGCAGCTCTCCGACGCGCACGGATGGCATCGCGTCCGAATCGATACCGGCGAAGCTTGGTCCGCGGCGTCCCGTGCCGCTCGTCGCGCACCCGAAAGCCCCCAGCATCGCCGCCACCACCAACCCCAACTTGATGTCCATGACCCGTCCCCGTGTGACTCGGCGGAGCGGCGTCGATTCGCCGCGTTCGCGTTCGTCTCGTCTTCGCCGACGGAGTACCGATCGTCCGCCCCTCGCTCGGGGATACGGACAGCGACGCGATAGGTTTCGAGTATTTTCCGCCCGTGTACCGAGCGGCACTGATGGGGCTCTGCTGGGGGGGGTGAGGTTTCGTGCGAAGGCTCACTGCAATGCAACAATCCCGCGCTCGGCCAGGTCCGCGATCCGGACCTGCGCTTCGCCGAGGTGAATCGGCACGGCGTCGGCGATCTGCTGGATGGTGCGCGTTCCGTCGACCAACGCGAGGATGCGTGCCGTCAGAGGCGCGAACCAATCGATGTCCGCTCGCTCGACGAGGCATCGAGGGATCGCGTAAGCGCTCGGAAGGGTGGCGGAGCTAGAATCGGTGCGTCGCGGCCCACCGGACTGCGCGGCCCCCTCTGGAGCCGTGACGCGGGGGATCTTCCGTGTCGGGTGTTGGCTGGGTCGGTCCGTCAAGTTGGTCCCCAGGGATTCACTCGGGGACGCAATGGCCCCTACCCCCCCGCTACCCATCGCCACGACCGCCGTCCATAGTCATTTCTTCAGCGGGAGGCGCGCGCTATCCGCTCTTCTTGATGTATGCCCGCATGGCATCGATGACCTCGAGCGGCAGCGCGAGGACCACGGTGTTCGACGCGCTCGGTCCGAGGCCGTCGATGGTCTGCAGCGTGCGAAGCTGCATGGCGCCCGGGCTCGCCGCCATCGTAGCGGCGGCCTCCGCCAGCGCCGCGGCCGCCTGACGATCTCCGTCTGCCTTGATGATCGTCGCCCGCTTTTCGCGCTCGGACGACGCTTGTCGGCTCATCATCTTCTTGAGTTCCTCCGGGACCGAGATGTCTTCCAGCTTGATCCCGTCGACCTTCAGGCCCCATGCGAGGGCCTGCGCGGCGACGTTCTGCGCAATCTCGGCCTCAAGCCTCACCTGATGCGAGAGCAACTCGTCCAGCGAAAGCTGGCCCGCGACGTCGCGCAGCGTGGCCTGGGCCAGCCGCCAGATCGCCGCACGGTAATCCTGGACTTTCAGCGCAGCGCTCTCCGCGTCGATCACCTTGAAGAAGATGACGCCGTTGACGACGACGGGCACGTTGTCCTTCGTGATGGCCTGCTGCTGAGCGATGGGCACTGTCTGCACGCGCATCTCGACGAACATGGGAGTATCGAGCACGGGGATGAGTAGCCGGGGGCCCGGCTCCGCCACCGTCCTGAACTTGCCGAGGCGCAGGACGATCATTCGCTCCCATTGAGCGACGACCTTCACGCTGGCTGCCAGGAGAAACCCCACGAAGACTCCGGCGCCCAGCGACAACCCTCCGATGAGCGGCGGACTGCCTGACGCGATGAGCAGAAAGCCGACGAGGCCTCCCAGGACGCCGGACACCAAGAAGAGCAACGTGGACACGGCCGCGGAAGGACGCATGAGAGCCACCTTAGCGCCTTCGCTCGATGTCGCCGACGCAGGCGACGGTCGGCATGGCTCAGTTTTCGGGCTCCTCCGGCTCCAGCGGTGCGAGGCCATACGCCGGGACGATGTGGATGACGTCCGGGCGGAAGCTCGCATCCGTCGGCGCGGCGTCGGGCACGAAGACGCCTCCGTAGGCTGCGTCGAGGCCGGTCGGAGCATCCTCGATGCCGCCGTCGTCCGTGGCGAAAGGACCTCCGTATGCACCAATGAAGGTCCCATACGCGGCGCCGACCATGTCGGCGTCGCCCTGTCCGCCGCCTTCAGGGGGAGACCCGCCATAGGCGGCCTCGCCGATGGTGACGGCGTCACTGGCACCGCTATCCTTCTCGCTGCTGCCGGTGCCTATCGTACCCCCGCAGGCCACGGTCGTGGACAACGCCCCCACGCGGAGCGCATACAGCGCGGCCCGACTGAGGCGCGTCGCTGGGGGCGCAGGCGCCTTCAGCTCCCGGAACCACGACGGCAATTCGACCCGGCAGAAGGGGCACGCGGGCTCGTCGACCCGCAGGTGCCGGGCGCACGCAGGGCAAGCTGCCAAGTGAGTCTTCTTCATGCCGACCTCCGTTTCGAGAACAGCACGCTCCATGCCGGCCTGGTGTCCCCCGTCAATCTCGGGGCGGCCTCGCGCCCCGATTGCGGCGAACACGACCCGGGCGCCATCCGCGGCACAAGCTGGCGCAATCAGGAACTGGGCTCGGTCGGTACCGGTCTTCCGCGAGACCCTCACCTCTTCGCGGCCTTCTTTCGTTCCGCCCGCGCCGTCCTTCGCCGATTCGTCGGTTCCAGGGCTGCCCCTTTCGGCAACCGTGCGGCGAAGGCCTCGACACTCTCGCGCATCGCCTTGCGTGTCACGGCCTCGGCCTGGGGGGCGTTCCCTCTGGCGATGGCCGCCGCCGTCGCAACCCGGTAGCCGCTGTTTCTGACCTCGTTGACGGACCACAGCTGCGCCGCGCGCCCCATCACGCCGACGCTCTTGACCATGCTGTTGAACGCGAGCCGGTAGGCGACGTTGTTCGCGCCGTCGAGCATGCGCTCCCAGAACCGCACTTCGAGCGCGAAAAGTACGTCGTCGTCTGCGGCCACACTCATCTGCCTCGCGATCGCGCGAAGGTCGTCTTTGACGGCCTGGCTCCCCCGAAGTGCACACAAGCGGG
The DNA here is from genome assembly GCA_963847465.1 of uncultured delta proteobacterium. Classification (GTDB taxonomy): domain Bacteria; phylum Myxococcota_A; class Polyangia; order Polyangiales; family Polyangiaceae; genus Palsa-1150. Next base: position 1,237,478 of record CAWKAF010000062.1, read on the forward strand.
CGACGTCCGTGGCCACGGCGGCACGCATCTCGAGGATGGACAGCCAGTAGTGCGCGACGTCTTCGCCCCCGCGCGCGTGCTCGGAGAGGATCCCGAGAAGGTCGAGCCCCGCGTGACGCAGGTAGTCGAGAACCTTCGTGCTCCCGCCCTGTGCAATCGCGACGAGGCCCACTTGCTCGAGGCGCTTGAGGGCCTCACGGACTACGTGTCGATTGACCCGGAAAATCTCCGACAGGGCGCGCTCGGCAGGGAGACTGGCGCCGGGGGCATAGCGTCCGGTGACGATCTCGGCGCCGAGCTGCTCGAAGATCTTGTCCGCGAGGGACTGGTTTTCGACGGCGCGCAGCGACATGCGAGGGCACGCCTAGGCCTTCACGACGGCCGACTGCATCTCGTGCAGGTACGGCTCGAGCGAATGCTTCGGCTCCCGTTGCCACGGATGGAAGGCGGGGCGGAAGTAGTCGAGGTACGCGGGCACGAGCTGGAGAAACCAGCCCGGCCTCACCCACAGCTTCGTGAAACCCCTGACGCGCGTCATCGGACCGGCGGCGGCCGGGTCCTGCCGCATGAGGCGCTCCTGGAAGGCCGCCGTCGTCGCCATGAAAAAGGCCGTCGTCACGAGCATCGAGATCGCGCGCAGCGGGTAGGTGCCCCCGACGGCGACGTACGTGTCGAAGGCCACGGCCTTGTGCTCCGTCTCCTCAATCGCGTGCCACACGAGGAGCTTCCGCGCCTCCGGATGCATCATCTCGCGCAGCTCTTCGTTGTCGAGCACGAGCTCGGCCATCATCGCCGTGAAGTGCTCGAGCGCGCACGTCATCGCAAGCTGGTACTTCGGCGACCGCTCCCGCGCGCGAGCGAGCCCCTCGGTCACGCGCTGCTCGATGGGCCGAGTGTCGAGCCCGAGCGTGCGGATCCACTCGTTGAACGACGCGTGCGCCCGAGCATGCAGCGCCTCCTGTCCGAGGAACCGAGAGATCTCGTGCCGCAGCGCCGGAGAGGTTATGCGCTTCTCGTAGTGGCGGACGGCGTCCATGAAGAAGCGCTCGCCCTCGGGAAACGTCAGCGAGAGCGCGTGGGCCAGGTGGGTGAGGAAGGGATCGCCTCCGAACCAGTGCCGGGGCATCGCCTCGAAGTCGAACGTCAGCCGCCGGATCGGGATGGGACGGGGGGCTCGGGTCGCCTCGCCTGCTACGGCCACCGACGTCATGCGGGTCACCTCCAGCGGAATATCTTGAGCGCGGCTGCGAATGAGGCAAGCCCCCACGCGCCGAGGACCGCGATCGCGAAGGCCACGGTAGCATCCCGGAGGCCAGCCCCTTCGCTCGTGACTGCCCGGAGCCCGTCGTTCAGGGCCGTGAGGGGAAGGGCGCGCAGGTACGGCTGCATGCCGTCGGGAAAGTTCGACGTCGAGAAGAAGACGCCCGAACAGATGAACATCGGCATCATGACGACGTTCATCAGCCCCCCCGCCGTCTGCGTGTTCTGCGCCCGGGACGCCACGAGAAGCCCCAGCCCCGCGAACGCCAGCGCGCCGAGGAGCGAGAGGCCGACCAACAAGGCGGCCGAACCGACGACGTGCACGCCGAACGCCAGACTGGCGAACCCGAACAGCACCGGCACTTCGACGAGCACGAAGACGATGCGCATCAGGACGAAGGAGAGCAGAAAATCGCCCCGGCGCATCGGCGTTGCGAGCATGCGCTTCACGAGCCTCTTGGTCCTCATCTCGACGATGGTGAAGCCGATGCCCCACATGCTGCTCGACATGAGGTTCATCCCCACGAGGCCGGGGACGAGAAAGTCGATGTAGCGAGCGCCCGGCTCGGTCACGCGATCGTCGGCGATCGCCGTGGGGTCCACGCGGCCCTCCGCGCGCTGGAGCAGGTCGTCGACGAGTTTGCGCGCCAGACGGCCCTCGGGACGCGTCTCGTCGTAGCGATACGTGCGCACACCGGCGGACGCGACGACGAGGACGACCTTGCCCGCGCGAAGCTCCCGGTGAGCCTCCGCGGGGTCGAGGATCGACGCCCTCACTTCCTTTCCCTGCGCGGGCGCGAGCTCGGCCATCGTGCGCTCGGCGCCCTCGCCCGCCTCGATGGCGATGCGCGCTGCCTCGGGCGGCCGGCTGCGGAAGGCGAGACCCAGGGCGAACGACAGGATGACCGGGAAGCCGAAGGTCCAGAACATCGCGCTCGGCTCCCGGAAGAAGAGCCGGAGCCGGACGAGGGTCAGCTCGACGATCGGCGCGCGGGGCTCAGTCACGCAGCCCTCTTCCGGTGAGCGAGACGAACACGTCCTCGAGGGTCGCGTGGCGCGTGGCGAGCCGCTCGAGCGAAATCGCCGACGCGCGCAGGTGGTCGACGAGCGCGGGGAGCGCGACGTGCAGGGGGTCGACCGCGAGGGCGAAGCCGCTCGCCACGGGACGCACCCCGTGGACACCCGGCAGCTTCGCCGCGACGGCGGTGTCGAGCGTGCCCGTCTCGAGCGTCACTTCGATGACCTCCTGTCCGCCGAGCGACGCGATGAGATCGCGCGGAGTCCCGAGGGCGATGAGCTTTCCGTGGTCGATGACTCCGACCCGATCGCAGAGGCGCTCCGCCTCTTCCATGTAGTGCGTGGTCAAGAGCACGGTGCGCCCGCCCCGCTTGAACGCCTCGATCACGTCCCAGAGCTGCAGGCGGGACTGCGGGTCAAGCCCCGTCGTGGGCTCGTCGAGAAAGAGCAGCTCCGGATCGCCGACCAGCGCGCACGCGACGGCGAGGCGCTGCTTCTGGCCGCCCGAGAGCTTGTCGTACCAGGCGTCTCGCTTCTCTTCGAGGGCGACCTCGCGAAGGACCTCGCTCGGCTCCCTGCCCTTCTGGAAGAAGGACCGGAAGAGGGTCAGGATCTCGAGCACCGACAGGCGCTCGGGCAGGTGGGTCTGCTGGAGGGACACGCCGAGTCGTTCGCGCAGCGCGCGCTCGTCGCTCGACCAGCGCATCCCGAGCAGCTCGACGTCGCCGGACGTCGGGTCGAGCAGCCCCTCGAAGATCTCGACCGTCGTCGTCTTGCCCGCGCCGTTCGGGCCGAGCAGGCCGAAGCATTCGCCCGCGGGCAGCTCGAGATCCAGCCCGTCGACGGCGCGCACCCCGCCGTCGTAGTGCTTGACGAGGCCGCGGCATGCCACTGCGGGACCGGCCACCTTGTTCACGCGGGGGACCGATAGCACAGGGAGCGAGGCCTTTGGTAAGAGGCCCCATGGTGCCGCCCCGGGCAAGCCGATGGATCCCGACGGCGGCGATGATGCTCCTGTCGCTCCTCAGCTACGTCGACAGGAACGTCCTCGCGATCCTGTCTCCGACGATCCTGCGCGAGACGCACATCGGTGCGGAGGACTACGGCTGGATCATCTCGGCGTTCTCGGTCGCGTACCTCGTCGGCAACCCGGTGTGGGGGCGGCTCCTCGATCGCTTCGGCGTCCGCGTGGGCGTAGCGGCGGCTGCGGCGCTCTGGACGGCCGCGTCGGCCAGCCATGCGCTCGCGACCAGCGTGGCAACCTTCGCCCTCGCGAGGGCCCTTTTGGGCTTCGGGGAGGGCGCGACCTTCCCGGGTGGGCTCCGGACCGCGACGCACACGCTCGAGCCCGAGAGCCGCGCGCGAGGAGTGGCACTCGCCTACAGCGGTGGGTCGCTCGGCGCGATCGTGGCGCCGCTCATCGTGACGCCCGTCGCGCTTCGATGGGGATGGCGCGGGGCGTTCGGCTGCACCGGTGCGCTCGGGATGGTCTGGCTCGTTCTCTGGGCCGTCGCATCGCGACGCGACGAGCTTCGCGCTCCTCTGCACGACCCGCGAACGCCTCGTCCGAGCCTGAGGGACCGCTCGCTCTGGGGGTTCATGGCGGCTTATGCACTCGGGGGCCTGCCGATAGGCTTCGTGATCTACGGCGCACCCATTCACCTGAGCGCAGTCCTCGGCTGCGACCAGCGCACGCTCGGACACGTGCTCTGGCTGCCTCCACTGGGATGGGAGGTCGGCTATTTCTTCTGGGGCTGGGTGGTCGACCGGTCTCGCTCGGCGGACCGGTTCGCGCGCCTCTTTCGCTTGCTCGCGCTACTTGCGTTGCCGCTCGCGTTGACGCCGCTCTCGCGCTCGCTCCCCGTCGTCCTTGCGCTGCTCTTCTTCGGGATGTTCATCGCCGCCGGATTCGTCGTCGCGTCGCTCTCGGAGGTCACCCATCGTCATTCGATCGCGCACGGGGCGTACCTCGCCGGGCTCGGCGCAGGCTCTTGGTCAGGTGTCGTCGCCCTCGTGATGCCGCTCTTCGGCTGGCTCTTCGGCCGCGGGGCGTTCGGCACGGCCTACGCCATCGCGACGGCGTGCCCTGTCGCCGGCTGGCTACTGTGGCGGGCGCTGAGGGGCAATCGGCGCACGGCCTCTCACGGCCGCGTGTAGACGTTCACGATGGGGACGCCGTCGTGCGCCACGACGTATGCGGGCGAGGCTCCGAACGACATCCAGATGTTGTACTCGCTGCCCACCGTGTGAAGCTCGTACTGGTAGAGCGCCACCTGCGCATCGGCCGGTTGACCCGCGACGCGCAGATCACGACGCACGCGACCCTCGTCTTGCATGCGATGCCAGCTCTCGCCGCCCGTATCGTGGACGTAGACGCTGGCGCCGGGCGGTGCTCGCTCCAGGGAGGGGGCGGCGCTCTGGGTCGTGAAGCCCCAGTACTGCCGGTTGAGCCCGAGCGTCGCCCCTCCGGCCGTTCCGCCGACGAGCGGCACGTACGACGACAACCCGAACGGGTGTGAATGCACCGTGATGGCGAGGGGAGGCAGGAGCACGGCCGCGGCGAGGCCGGCTTGCGCCGCGATGCGCGCGCTCTGGACGCGACCTTCGAGCAGGGCGCCTATGCGTCGCGCGATCCAGTCCGCTCCGTGCCCGGCAAACAAGGCCAGAAAGGGATACGCCGTGAGCCAGTGCTTCGTGCCGCCGAAGATCGGCGTCTCGCGAGAGAACCACGGGACGAGCGCTGCGAAGAACGCGAAGGCGAGAAGAAGATCCGTCTCTGTCGGGTCCACGGACGGGGACCGCGCGGCCGCCCCACCCTCGCGTCCCGTCGCGCGCCGGACCCACGCGCGCACGCGTGGCGCGTGAACGCTCGCGCGCCGCACGACGCCGATCATCGCGAGGACGAGGGTGATCGTGGGCACGGTCGCCGCGATCATGAGCGGCATGTAACCGGCCGGGAACGGTGGCCGGAAGTAGTTCCGGCCGAGAAACTCCATGTTGTAGTACTCGTGCTTCAGGTGGAAGTTGACGTAGAATTCGAGCCGAGCGCTGGTGTCCCACCACAGCCAGGGCCAGAGCGCGAAGAAGACGAGCGGCCCGATCGTCGCCATCGCGACGAGAGTCGCGGGCACCGACACGCGCCCGAGCCTCAGGTTCCGACAGAACGACCGCCGGTACACGAAGAGCGTGTGGGGCACGACGACGGCCGGGAGCACCCACGCGTTGTGCTTCGTCTCGAGCGTGAGGCCGTAGACGAGGCCCAGGAGGAGCGCCCAGCCGAGCCCGCCCGTCTGCGTGGCACGCCAGTAGACGTAGATCGTCAGCGTCCACATGGCGACGATGCCCACGTCGAAGCACGCGAGGTGCGCGTGGTAGAAGACACGCGGCATCAGCGCGAACAGGGCCGCGGCGAACAACCCGGCGCGTCGGCCGAACGCGCGGGCGCCGAAGAGGTACGTCACCCAGACGACTGCCCCGGCCATGAGCATGGTGGGCAGACGAAACGCCGTGCTCGCGTCCGCGAAGACCCCGCACTTTTCGTGGAGTGCCATCCACGAGAGCGCGAACAAGGACTTCATGAACGCGGGGTGCTCGTGGTTGTAGGCCCACATCGAGTCCACGTTCTGGCGCACGAACGCGGCAGTGGGATGGGTGAACAAGAGCTCGAACCAGCGCGCGTACTGCGTTGCGGCGGTGAAGTAGAACCCCTCGTCCCTCGCGAAACCGAGGGACCTGGCCGTCGAGAGTAGCCACGTGACGTAGGCCGCGCCGAGACCCGCGCCGACGGCGTGGTCGCGCCAGCCGACGCGCTCGGGCAACGTCCACTTCATCGCGACGCCCGCAACCACTCGAGCTGCCGAGCCATGCCCTCGCGTAGAGAGACGCGCGGCAAGAAGCCGAGTTCGCGGCGCGCCCGCTCGATGTTCAGGTGGTAGTCGAGGCGTGGCTTCGCGCGAGGCTCGCGGCGGGGCTCGCCGGGGATGCCGGCGAGTTCCATCGCACAGCGCGCGATCTCGGCGACGCAGTGGGCCTCTCCGTCGGTCACGTTGAAGACCCCGTTCGCCGAGGTGGCGAGGGCGTCGACGACCGCGGCCGCAGCGTCGTCGACGTAGAGCTGGTCGCGCTTGTCCTCACCGGTTCCGTGGATCGTGGGAGGCTCGCCGCGCGCGACCGCCGCGAGGCACGCGGGGAGCAGGCGCTCTGTCTTCTCTCCCGGTCCGTACACGGCGGGCATGCGCAGGCAGACGACCCGAGCATCCTCCTCGTAGCCAAATGCGATCACGTGGTCCTCGCCCGCGAGCTTCGTCGCGCCGTAGTCGCTGAGGGGACGGGTGGGGTGATCTTCGTCAATCAACGCGCTCTCGGGCGAGCCGTACACCTCGAAGCTCGACACGAACACGACGACCGCGACGCCTCGTCGCGTGCGGCGGGCGGCGTCGAGAACGCGCTGCGTCCCGAGTACATTCACGTCGATGAGAGACCTGCGGTCACGGGCCGTCGTCGACGCCGTTGCCGGCGGGTGAAGTCCTGCGGCGTGAACCAGCGCGACCTCGGGTCCGAGCAGGGCCGCAAGAGACTCGACCGCCGCGTCGTCGCGGAGGTCCAGCCCCCCGGACCGGGGGCCGCCCACGGCCACGACCTCGTGGCCTTGCGCTCGAAGCGCGTGCGCGATCGCTACGCCGAGGTGCCCGGTCGCCCCGGTCAGCAGGACCTTCACGCGTCGCCTTGGAGGAGGGGGACCGTCGTTTCGTCGGGAGCGCCCGCGCGAAGCCATGCCGTCTCGCGCGCGAGCCCTTCAGAGAGCGGCGTTGGTTCGTAGCCGAACACACGCCGCGCGGCTTCGACGTCGAACACCTGGTCCAGCCACCACTTCGGAGCGTGCTCGGGGAGGCAACGTGGACGCACGCTAGGCGAAGCGCCTTCGGCTGCCGCCACACAGCACGCCTCTGCCACTTCCAGGATGGTGCGGGAACGTTCGCCCGCCGCATTGTACGAGCCGGCGCTCTGGCGCAGCGCGACCTCGACGAGCAGGTCTGCCAGGTCGCCTACGTAGACGTCGTCGCGCACGCTCCCCCCGTCGCCAAAGACCGTCGGCGCTTCGCCGCGCAGCGCCGATTCCAGAAACACAGGGATGGCGTTCCCCCTGTGCTGCCCCGGTCCGTAGACGCACGTCGGGTGGACCACCGCATACGTGAACCCAGCCCGCGGTGCCGCGATCGCGAGGAGCCGCTCGCCGAGTGCCTTCGCGCTCCCGTACGAGAAGGGGTCGGGCCTCCGCGGATGCGTCGCCGCGACGATAGAGTCCTCGCGCTGTGGGCCGAAGACCTTGAACGTCGAGCAATCAACGAGATGTAGGCACGCACCGCTTCGTGCACCTTGCTCGATCAGCCTGACCGGCGCCTCCGCGATGAGCCGAAGGTTCGAGCGCGCCATCGCGTCGACGCTCGAAGTCCGCGTGATGTTGGCCGCCATGGAAATGACCGAGCGCACCGGTCCACGCGCATGCTCCCAGACGCCGTCTGGTTCGAAATCCTGAGCCGCGAGGTCCACCTCCACTTCGGCTCCGCTCCCCGGCCTGTCTACCCCGACGCAGACCGCTCCGCGGCGTGCCAGCGCTGCCCGCACGTGCTTGCCGACGAAGCCCTGCGAGCCCGTGACGAGCACCCGAACCGCCGGTGCGGCCGTCTCCCGGACCGGCACGTCAACTCACCAGGCCGAGCGTTGCCGAGCGCTGGAAGTCGATCGGCAGCCTGGAGACTGCAGCGACGCGCTTGCCGGTGTGGATCATGTCCACACCCTCGACGAGCTCGACGTCGATCCGGAGAGCTTCGCCGAGGCTCAGGCGGAAGATCGCCTTCACCTCCTGCATGACGTCGTCCGAGTACCGCCCCGCCTTGACGACGAGCAGGCGCAGAGCGCCCGGCTCGACCTGCACGACCTGGAAGCGCGCTATGGCGTGGTCGAACTCCTTGAGACAGTGAGCGAAAAAGGTCCCGGGGACCCAGCGACCGTCGACTCCCTGGATGATCGACTGCAGGCGCCCCTGGATCTCGCCGATGCGCGTCATACCCCGCCCGCAGGCGCAAGGTTCGTCCGCCATCGCCTCGGCGAGGTCACCGATCCGATACCGGATGAACGGCATGCAGTAGTTGTTCAGATCCGTGATCACCACCTCGCCGCTCTCGCCGGGGGCTGCCGGCCGGCCGTCCACGAGGATCTCGACGACGTAACCTTCGCCCACCACGTGATGTCCCGCGTGTGCGTCGCATTCGTAGGCGATACCGCTGAACTCCCGGCTGCCGTACTTGTCGAAGACACGGCAGCCGAACGCCTTCTCGACGATCGCCCGGCTCTTCGCCGGCAGCGTCTGCGCGCTCGACATGAGGGCCTTCGGCTTGAAGGGGAGCTCGCCGCGCGAAACGATGCAGTGCGCGAGGTAGTCGAACGCCTCCGCGTAGCCGTCGAGGAGGACGGGCGCCTTGTCGACGATCGACCGGATCATCCCGTCGAGCTTCGGATCGCTCATCTCGAAGATCGGGATGTAAAGGCGGTTCGCGAGCGCAGCATCCGCGTGCTCGCGCAGCACCTGCGAGCGACTCATCCCGATCGTCTGGTGCCAGAGGCGTACCGTCGGATCGCCGAACCGGTAGCCGGTCCACTCCTGCGCGCGAAGCGTCGCCGACCAGCGAAACTCGAGCTGCGCGCGGTCCGCAAAACAGATGAAGGGCTCGCCGGTGCTCCCGGAGGTTGCGATGCGGAGCACGTCCCTTTTCGCGTGGTTCTCCGACATGATGTCGAAGTAGAGGTGCTTGCGAACGATGTCCTTGGTCAATAGCGGCAGCTTGTAGAGGTCGCCCTGCCCGCGGATGTCCTGCGGAAGGACGCGAGCCTCCTGCATCCGCGCCCGGTAGTACGGCACGTTGCGATAGGCATGGCGCACGAGGCGCCGCAGCTTCTCGTCCTGCAGCTCGCGCATGTCGGCGGGCGACAGCCATTGCGTTCGATGCAAGGATTCGTAGTAGCGCTCGACGTTCCGCGTGATCATCCAGTGCGTCTGGTCGAAGGTCGCCATGTACGCGCGCCAGCGCGCCGGGTGTGCCTGCGGGGGCGGAGCCTCGACCGGCACGCCTCTCTTTTTCTCGAAGCGCTCCGTGCGCTCGGTGAGTCGGGCGCGGCCGCTCACCCGGTACTCGAAGAGTGCCCGCGTCAGGTCGACGAGCGACTCCGCGGACGCACGGTATGCCTGGGCGTCGAGGAAGCTCGTTCCCTGCCGGCGCTTCTCGAAGAGGACCTCGATCTCCTTGTACTCGTAGCCCTTCGCGTGCGCGGCAACCATGATGAACGATTGCCAGTAGGAATAGGTCCCTCGATAGGTGAGTAGGTTCTCGAGCACCTCGCGTGCTGCGCATACGAAACCAGACTTGTTGTCCCGGAGATGCATACCGAAGGCGCCGTTGAGCAGCGCGTTGAAGCCGCGGCTCAGGTGGTAGCGCGTGCCACGCTCGCGCCCGACGCTGCTCCGCCAACCCTGGACGACGTCGACGTTGGACTCCACGAGCGTGCGATGGAGCCGGAGGACGTCCTCGGGCTGGTATTGAAGGTCGCTGTCGATGACGCACGCGTACCGGCCACGCGCGGCCCGTACGCCGGTACGCCATGCGGCGGCAATCCCTTGGTTCTGGCGGTGGAATCGGCCGACGACGGCCCCCGGGTACCCTTCGGCGAGCTCACGGATCGCGCGCGCGGTGCCATCCGACGAGCCGTCGTCCACCAGGACGAGTTCACCTTCGAGCTTGCCGACCTCGAAGGTGCGAAGGACCCGCTTCGCGAACTCGGTGACGTTCCCCTCTTCGTTGTACGCGGGGGCAACGACGGAGATCTCTACGGCCGGACGGTCCCCGCTCGCCATGAGGTCGGTCGTTACCACCCCCGGCAGGGTGCCATAACCCCGCGCCCCGTGTCTCCTCGCGCGAGCGTGGCTTGATGGCGGTGCCCGAGGCTGCCAGTATCCGGCCGCCGAATGGGTCGCGCGGCGTTCAACAAGGCGTTTCACGACGAGTTCTGGGCAAGCTGCGCCGACTTCAGCCGCTATAACCCGGGCGCACGGCATCGACGTCGCGCGATCCTAGAGCTATTGCGCCGACGATCGTTTCGTTCCCTCCTGGACGTCGGTTGTGGCAATGGGGAGCTCTTGCGCCTCCTGCGCGCGAACTTCCCCGACGCCGCCTACTCCGGGGCAGACCTCTCGCCGGTCACCATCGAGGCGAACGGGCGCGCGCTGCCCTTCGCCAGCTTCGACGTCCTCGACATCCAGAAACGTGGACTCCAGCGCACGTTCGACGCCGTCGTCTGCACGGAGGTCATCGAGCACGTCGACGACGTCGCGTCCGCGATCGGCAACCTCGCCGGCATGGTCGCGCCTGGAGGGCACTTGCTGCTGACGTGCCCGACGGGCAAGGTGTTCGCGACCGAGCGGCACTTCGGGCACGTCGCCCACCCGACGCCCGCTCTGCTGCACGCGCTCGTCGCCGATGCGGGTCTCGCCATGGTGTCGCTCGAGAACTGGGGCTGGCCGGTCTACCGACTACTCAAGTACGCCACCAACGTGCGCGCGGATTGGGCGCTCGAGAAGTTCGCGACGGGAAGCTATTCCCCCACCGCGAAGGCAGTCTCCACGGCGCTCTACTTGGCCAACTTCGTCAATCTGCCGTCGTCGCGGTACGGCTGCCAGCTCTACGCGCTCGCCCGGTGCCCGGAAAGCGGCACGACTCAACGGGTGTCGGCCGCGAAACAATAGAGGCGGTTCGTGGGGTCGGGCGCGGAGACTTCCGCGACGAGCTCCGCGGTCGTCCCGGACAGTTCGCCCGTGGGCAGCTCGAAGTGCTTCCATCCGTCGCCGTCGATGTGCGTCAGTGCACCGAGCAAGCGATCGCCCGACCGGAAGACGAGCGCGATGGGAGCCCCCTTGCCCTCGCGCTCCATGTCGACGAAGAGGCCGTGGTAGCCGTAGAGAACGTCGCGGAACGTGACTCGGGGGAAGCGCAGACGGAGCGTCGCTCCGTGGCCAGGAGGCTCTGCGACGAGGCAGCGACGCGGGGCGTAGTCGAGGACCGGCATCACGGTGATGCCGACGAGGGCGTCCGCGCACCGCGCGGCTTCGGCCGGCAGGGCCGGACCGAAGAGGAACTCGGTGGAACGGATCGCGCCCTGCGTCCACGCGCACGGCTGCTCGGCGCCGCGGTCGAAGCGGTCCACTTCGAGATCGCCCGGATGGGCGTGAGCGAGCAGATCGTCGGCCGGCACGACAGGCGCTGGATTGCGCAGCAACCTCACCGTGATTGCGCCGCTCCGGTGCTCTTCGACCACCGGCCATGACGCCACCTCGGCCGCGCGATCCCCGCGCACGGATACGTCGAAGGCGCGCGCGAACCGCGACTCGTCGGGTCGGGCCACGCGATCGAGCGTGATGATCGGCGACCCGAAGCGCATCCGACCGATGGGATCGACCCACGTCGGCGAGAAGACGACGAGGTCGTCGGGCCCGAGCTTCCCCTGAACCCACTCGCGCGCGCCGTTCCAATCGGCGTCTCCTGGTGGCCCCGCGACCTGTTGCGCGTGCAGGGCGAGCTCGACGACGCCGACGAGGGGCACCAAGAGGACGAGCCACCTCGTCCATGCCGTCGGCCTCACGGGGTCGGGAGAGCTCAAGGCGCGCGCAGCATAGCCACGCGAATCGAGCCCGGCCAAGCGCGCTCCCGCGTTCTTCGGTCGCGCGCTTTGGTGTACGGTCGGCCCGCGCGTCCGATGGTCAAGCCCAAAAGACCACCTCCCGCCGTCGCGACGCTGCGCACGCGCGTCGCCACGCTCGTCAAGCGAGCGGCGGACTGGGTCCCCACCGCGCGCCAACGAACGGCGATGGCTCTCGGCGTGATCGCCGTAGTCGTTTACGTCACTGCGTACCCGTTCTTCGTCGTTCGCTATCCGCCCATCACGGACCTGCCGATGCACGCGACGGCCGCGGCCATCCTCCGCCATTACGGGGACCCGGCCTGGCACTTTCACGAGCAGTTCGTCATCGAGCCCCTCAAGGTGCCCTACTGGACGTACTACGTGCTCGGGGCCCTGTTCGCCGTCGGGTTGCCGATGGTCTGGGCGATGAAGCTCGCGACGATCGTGATCCTCGCCCTTCTCCCCGCGGGCCTCGCGGTCTTCTTCTACGGCATGCGGCGAAGCCCGCTCTTGGGGCTGTTCGGGCTCGCCTTCACCTGGAACACCCTGACGCACTGGGGGTTCATCAACTTCGTCGGTGCGGTGGGGCTGTTTGCGATGACCCTGGGCCTCACCATGATGGTGGTCGACCGCCCGACGCGGACGCGCCAGTGGCTCCTCGCGGCCGCGCTCCTCGCCGTCTTCGCGACGCATATCTTCCGCTACCCGTTCGCTGCGGCGGCGGTCGCGGGTACGGCGATAGTCCTCTATCCGTCGACTCGGCGCATCAAGCCGGTCCTTTGGCCGATGGTGCCGTCGCTCGTGCTCTTCGCGATCTGGTATGTCGTGCGCGACAGGGCGCTCAAGACCGACGGAATCGGGCCGATCGAGTTGCACTGGGAGCGTCTCAAGGAGATCGACGCATACCTGTTCAACGGCTTCGTCGGGACCCGAGAGCGAGTCCTCGCGCACCGCACCTACGGCGCGATGGCCTTCGTCCTGTGGATCGGTTTCACGCGGTTCGTCTTCGCGTGGCCGTGGCGCGATTGGGGCAAGAGCGAGCGGCTCTGGCACGTGGGCGTCACGATCGTCACTCTGGCGTGCGTCGCGGTCTTCTTCGCGATGTACCTGATGCTCCCGATGAAGCTCGGCGACTGGTGGTACATCTACCCGCGGGAGATCCTCGCGGCCGCGTTCATCGCGCTTGGGCTGATGCCCGATCTGCCGACACTTGGGCTCCAGAGGCTTCTGCTCCTCGGGCTCGTCGCGTTCGCCGTCGCGTGCCAGGCCTTCTACGTCGCCCAGCGTTATCAGTCATTCGACGAGGCGACCGACGACTTCGAGGAGATCAAGCAACAGATCCCCGCCGCACCGCGCCTCGGCTACATAATATTCGACAACGACGGATCCGATAGGACGATGACGCCGTTCGTTCATCTGCCCGGATGGGTCCAGGCAGAGAAGGGAGGATGGCTCAGCTTCAACTTCGTCGTCTGGAACGCGTCACCGGTGAAATATCGCGCCGACAGCCCCGACGTGCCGCCTCCGTGTCCCACGCGCTTCGAGTGGCAGCCCGACCTCTTCGACGTCGCGACTCGTGGCAAGTTCTTCGACGTGTTCCTCGCGCGCAGCGTCTCGGCGCCCGAGGCGACCTTCGCAGTCGATCCGTCGATCCGGCAGACCGCTCACGTCGGCACGTGGTGGCTCTACAAACGCGACGAGGAGGGCCGCCACGCGTTGGGCCGCTGAACGCTGGACGCACCCAACCGCACCGGCGTGATTCGCTCGGTCACCACGCGCCTCACCGTCTCGCCTGCGGTCCCCCGGCTTGCTGCGTCGTGCGCCCCTCCATCATCATCCGGAGCTCCTCGGGCTCGATCGACCGGTTCATCGCCTCCTCCTGCGAGATGAGCCGCCGCTGGTAGAGCGAGAAGAGGCTCTGGTTCAGCGTCTGCATCCCGTACTTCTCCTGGCCCACCTGCATCTGCGAGTAGATCTGGTGGACCTTGTCCTCGCGGATGAGGTTCCGGATCGCCGGGTTGGGGACGAGGACCTCGAGCGCGAGCACGCGACCGGGCGCGCCGTGCCGCGGCGAGGAGCTGCTGCGAGACGACGCCCTGGAGCACGAACGACAGCTTCGCGCGGACCTGCGGCTGCTGGTGCGGCGGGAAGACGTCGATGATGCGGTTGATCGTCGACACCGCGCTGTTCGTGTGGAGCGTCGCGAAGACGAGGTGGCCGGTCTCGCTGATCGTCAGCGCCGCCTCGATGGTCTCGAGGTCGCGCATCTCGCCGACGAGGACGACGTCCGGGTCCTGCCGGAGGACGTACTTGAGCGCGTTCTTGAACCCCTCGGTGTCGGTGCCGACCTCGCGCTGGTTGACGACCGACAGCTTGTGCGGGTGCAGGTACTCGATCGGATCCTCGATCGTGATGATGTGGCAGGCGCTGCTCGGTGTTGATCTTGTCGATGATCGCCGCGAGCGTCGTCGACTTGCCGGAGCCGGTGGGCCCCGTGACGAGGACCAGGCCGCTCGGCTTGTTCGGCGAGCTCCGCGATGATCTGCGGCAGCCCGAGCTCGTCGAAGGAGAGGATCTTGAACGGGATGGTGCGGAACGCGCCCGCCACCGCGCCGCGCTGCATGTAGATGTTCGCGCGGAAGCGCGACAGGCCCTTCACGCCGAACGAGAGGTCGAGCTCGTTGTCTTCTCGAACTGCGCGCGCTGCTCCTCGCGTCAGCACCGAGAAGCAGAGCTGCTTGGTCTCGACCGGGCCGAGCGGCGGCAGCTTGAGCGGCACGATGCGCGCCGTCGATGCGCAGCAGCGGCGGCGTAGCCCGTCGTGATGTGCATGTCGCTCGCGCCCTTCTCGATCATCGTCTTGAGGAGCTGGTGCAGCGTTGACCTTGAGCTCTGCGCTGGGCTGCGTCATCTGGGCGGCGATTCCCTCTCCGTCGTTCAGTCGGCCATCGTCACGCGCATGACCTCTTCGGGCGTGGTCACGCCGTCGATGATCTTCTTGATGCCGCTCGCGCGGAGCGTGGTCATGCCGTTCTTGATGGCGCCGAGCTTCAGCTCCGCCGTCGACGCGCCCTGGAGCACCATCTCCTTCAGGTTGTCGGTGAAGCGCATGACCTCGTAGAGCGCGACGCGGCCCTTGTAGCCGCTGCCGTTGCACGTGCGGCAGCCGGCGCCCTTTGACGAGCTTGCGCGTTGGCGATCTGCTCGGCCGAGAACCCGCAGTCCTCGAGGACCTTGACCTCGTACTTCGACGGGCTGCTTGCAGTCGTCGCAGATCTTGCGGGCGAGGCGCTGGGCGAGGACGAGGTTGACGCTCGCCGTGATGAGGAACGGCTCGACGCCCATGTTGAGCAGGCGCGAGATCGTCGCCGGCGCGTCGTTGGTGTGCAGCGTCGAGAGCACCAGGTGGCCCGTGAGCGCCGCCTTGACCGCGATCTCCGCCGTCTCGAAGTCGCGGATCTCGCCGACCATGATGATGTCCGGGTCCTGCCGGAGGAAGGCGCGCAGCGCCATGGCGAAGTTCAGGCCGATCTCGTCGTGCATCTGCACCTGGTTGATGCCGTGCAGGTTGTACTCGACCGGATCCTCCGCGGTGCTGATGTTGTGCGCGACCTTGTTGAGCTCCGAGAGCGCCGAGTAGAGCGTCGTCGTCTTGCCCGATCCCGTCGGGCCCGTGACGAGCACCATCCCCCACGGCTGGTTGATCGCCCACTTGAAGTCGTCGAGCGGCTTGCTGGTCGAAGCCGAGCTTGGTCATGTCGAGCTGCAGGTTGCCCTTGTCGAGGAGCCGCATGACGATCTTCTCGCCCCAGATCGTCGGCAAGACCGAGACGCGGAAGTCCATCTCCCGCCCCTTGCCGAGCTTGAGCTTGATGCGCCCGTCCTGCGGCAGGCGCCGCTCGGCGATGTCGAGCGACGCCATGATCTTGATGCGGCTCGTGATGCGCGTTCTTCAGCTTGAGCGGCGGCGTCATCTCCTCGGCGAGCACGCCGTCGATGCGGTAGCGCACGCGGAGCTTCTTCTCGTACGGCTCGATGTGGATGTCGCTCGCGCCCTTCTTGATGGCGTTGAGGAGGATCATGTTGACGAGGCGGACGACCGGCGCGTCCTCGCTGGCCTTCTCGAGCTCGAGGAGGTTGATGTCCTCCTCGTCGCCGCGTGAAGTCGATCTCGGCTTCTCGTCGAAGCCCGCCATCACCTCGTCGTACGAGGGGCCGGCGTTGTAGTACTTCTCGATCGCGTCCTGGATCGCGGTCTCGCTCGCGATGACGGGCTCGATGTTGTAGCCGGTGAGGAACTTGAGGTCGTCGATGGCGTTGAGGTTCGTCGGATCGGCCATCGCGACGATGAGCGAGTTGCCCGTCCGCGACACGGGCAGCACCTTGTGCCGCTCGCAGGGCTCCTTGGGGACGAGCTTGAGGATCTCGGCGTCGATCTCGTACTCCTCGAGGTTGACCGTCGGGACGCGGTACTGCTGGCTGAGAAAGCTGGTGATCTCGTCGTCGCGAGACGTAGCCGAGCTTGGCGAGCGTGTAGCCGAGGTTCTGCCCGGACTTCTGCTGCTCTTCCTGCGCCTGCCGAAGCTGCGAGAGCGAGATGAGCTTCTCGCGGACGAGGAGCTCGCCCAGCCGGTTGTTGTTCGCCATGCGCGGCCCTGAGCTTATCGCAGCCGGGGTCAGGGCTTCGAGGTTTCTGTGGCCTCGGGGAACCCTAAAGACAGATGGCACGCCTCTTTGGCCGGTGGCTTAGCTCCACGCACGCACATGCACGTAGACAGCACGCGCTTCTCGTAGTCGAGCGCGCGGCACACGCTCCCATGACTTCGCTCCTGCGGCGCGAGGTGGGCGGCGCCGCGCGAGAGCTCGAGGAGCTGGGTGAGCACGAGCGCGCCGCGGAGGCCTATGCGCTCGTCGGGGACCTCGAGAGTCAGGCGCGTGCCCTTGCTCATGCCGGCAGCGTCGACCGACTCGACGCGCTGCTCGACACGCAACATTCACAAGAACGAGACGCTCGTACCCGACGGGAGGCGCACGACAGGTTCACGTCGCTGGTGGCGAGCGGCCAGAGGCGGGAGGCGGCCCTCCTCGCGCGGGCCTCGGACGACGACCTCTTGCGCGAGGTCGGGCGCACCCTCGAGGCGCGCCGTCCTGCGTCGAACGCCGTGCGTCTCCGGCTGGCGGGCAGGTCATTCGCCGTCGTGCTCGGACCCGAGGTGATCATCGGACGGGCGCCCGAAGCCCCCGGCGAACCGACGGGAGCCATCGCCGTCCGGTCGGTCGCGCTCAGCCGGAAGCATGCCGCGCTTCTTCGCAGAGGGCAGGAGGTGTTCGTGCGCGACCTCGGGAGCCGAAACGGGACCTTTCTGCGCGGACTCAGGCTCGCCGGCGAGGTCAGCGTGGGGTACGGACTCGATCTGGACTTGGGCGGGGAAGTACCGCTGTCCGTGCGACGGACCGAGGATCTGCCGGGGGCCGTCGCGATCGTCGTGGGGGGAGTGCGTTACGTCGCGCCGCTCGGCGTGGCGTCGGTCGGCGTGGGCAAATGGCGCGTCGAGCGCGGAACCGATCGGATGGACCGAGCTCGTCACCGACGACGACCCGCCGGCTCATGCCGAGGGCCTTCGCCTCGTGCCCCGAGTGACCCTCCTCGTCGGCGACGCGATCGCGAGCGAGCGAGGCAGCGAGCCCGAGGTCGTCGTCGAGGGGTGATGCCAGCCCCCGGCGTCCTCGAACGGCTACTGCGGGCCGGCGCTCCCGGTGGGCCCACGGTGGAGGAGGCCCTCGGGATTTTCGCCGACCTCCGCGTGACGCCCGACGAGGGCCGCGCAATCGACCTTCTGCTCGCACGCGAAACGCGAGACCCGCTTCCCGAGCCGCTCCTCGTCGCGCTGGCCTCCGCCCTCGTGGATCGTGGACAGAGCGAGTCCGCGGTACGGGCGCTCGCTCGTGCCGATTCGTGCGCGGCGCTCGTCATCCGCGCAGACCTCCTCGCAGCGCGCGGAGACCTCGTGTCGGCCATGGCGCTCGTGGAGCGCGCGTTGCTGCGAGACATCGACTGGCCCGGGGCACGAGAGCGGCACGCAAGGTGGCGTGCGGCGCTCGGGCAAGCGCGCCCCCGCAAGGTGGACACGACCGCGACGATGGTCACGAGCCGGCCCCGAGGCTCCCTTCCGCCTGCTGCGGGAGGTTGGCCGGGGCGGTGCAGGAACCGTCTACGAGGCCGAGGATCCGCGACCTCGGACGTCACGTCGCGCTCAAGGTCTACCACCGCGCCGATCGCGACCGCGCGCAGCTCCTCCACGAGGCGCGCGTGGCCGTCGCGCTCGCCGGGACCGGGGATCGTGCGCGTATTCGACGTCGATCCCGAGCATGGCTGGCTGCGTCATGGAGTGGGCCCGCTCGGGCGCGCTTGCGACGATGCTCCTGCGCTCCGGGGACGAACGCACCCGGTCGCCGCTCGAGCGCTGGGCGCTGCCCCTCGCGGACGCGCTGGCGCGCGTGCATGCCGCCGGCTGGGTGCACCACGACGTGAAGCCGGCGAACGTCCTCCTCCGCGCCATCGACGCACGCCGCTGCTGAGCGACTTCGGCACGGCGAGGCGCGCGGGCGAGCCGAGCCCCCCGGGCAGCCTCGGCTACGTCTCGCCCGAGCGGCTGGCCGGGCGAGCGAGCGACCCGCGGGACGACGTCTACGGCTTCGGCCGGGTGCTCGAGGACGCGCTCGGATGCCGTCGGCGACGCGGGCGACCTTGGCCGCTGGCGTCGCGATCGCCGCCGTCGTGCACGGGGCCGGACGCGGCTCGGCCAGCCGCACGCGGTCGCCCTGGCCTCGCTCGTGCGCGAACTCATCGACTTGACGGCGGTGGCGCGAGGGAGAACCTTCCTCCGGCATCGAACCCCGAAGACCGACCATGCCCACCACCTACACCGACCTCATCGCCGACGTCCGCAAGCGCACGAAGCAGGTCTCGCCTCGAAGAGCTCAAGCGGCGGCTCGACGGCGCACGAGAAGCTCACGCTCGCTCGACGTGCGCGAGAAAGAGGAGTGGCGCGCGGGCTTCATCCCCGGCGCCGTCTCGATCCCGCGCGGGTTCCTCGAGATCCAGGTCGAGCAGAAGCTGCCCGACAAGAACGCGCACCATCGTCGCCTACTGCGCGGGCGGCACGCGCTCGGCGCTCGCGGCGGCCACGCTCGCAGGAGCTCGGGTACACGAACGTCGAGACGGCGAACCCGGGCTTCGTGCGCTGGAAGGACCTCGGCTACCCGGTCGAGACCCCGCCGCAGCTCACGGACGCGCAGCGGGACCGCTACTCGCGGCACATCCTGCTCCCCGAGGTGGGCGAGGCCGGGCAGGCGAAGCTCTCAAGAGCAAGGTGCTGCTCCTCGGCGCGGGCGGGCTCGGGTCGCCCGGCGGCGCATGTACCTCGCGGCGGCGGGGGTCGGGCACGCTCGGCATCGTCGACGCCGACGTGGTCGACGCGTCGAACCTCCAGCGCCAGATCATCCACGCGACGAGCCGCGTCGGGACTGCCCAAGGTCGAGAGCGCGGCGAAGGCCATCGCCGAGCTGAACCCGGACGTGAAGGTCGTGGCCGCACAAGGAGCGGCTGACGAGCGCGAACGTCGAGCGGCTCTTCGCGGACTACGAGGTCATCGTCGACGGGACCGACAACTTCCCCACGCGCTACCTCGTGAACGACGCGAGCGTCTTCATGGGCAAGCCCGTCGTGCACGGGAGCATCTTCCGCTTCGACGGGCAGGTGACGACGTTCATGCCGGAGAAGGCCGCGAAGAAGCTCGGCGTCGCGACCGGGCCCTTGCTACCGCTGCCTCTACCCGGAGCCGCCGCCGCCGCACCTCGCGCCGAGCTGCCAGGAGGCCGGGCGTGCTCGGGATCCTGTGCGGCATCATCGGCACGCTCCAGGCGACCGAGGCGATCAAGATCCTCCTCGGCAAGGGGACGACGCTCGCGGGCAGGCTGCTCGACGTACGACAGCCTCAAGATGAAGTTCCGCGAGCTCAGGCTGCGGCGCGCGCCCGACTGCCCCGTGTGCGGGCCGAAGCCGACCATCACGAGCTACATCGACTACGAGGGGTTCTGCGCGGTCGGATAGGGGGTTCCTTCGGGCGACTCACGGCACGATCGCCCGCCGTCGTCGGGTCGGTGCTCGGCGGCGGGTGGGGCCCCGCGTTCGGCCGGCTCGGCTGCACGATCGTCACGGGGGGTAGGGGCCGGCCGAGACTTGCCCCACCTGCCGCCTGCGCTCCGACCCGACGACGGCGGGCTTTGACAAGAGGCCCGACTGTCGCTCAGCCTGGAGCGAGTGAGAGGCGATCGTGCGCTCTAATCTTGGCTTGGCATTGGGCGCAATCGCAATCGCGCTCGCGATGCCCGAGTGCGGGGGGACCGCGTTCACCACCTCGGACGACGGCACGGACGCGAACACTGCCGCAAGCAGCAGTGGCCTCGCGAGCAGTGGCGCCAGTACCAGTAGCAGCGGTGTCGGCAGCACTGGTGTCAGTAGCACTGGCGGGGGGGGTAACGACGCAGCGGGTAGCGCGTCGAGCGGCAGTATGACCAGCAGTTCAAGCGGCGGGATGAGCGGCACATCGAGCGGCAGCGGCGATGCCTCGAGCAGCGACGGAATGACTGGCAGCAGCGGGACGGACGCGAGCAGCAGCGGCTCCCACACCGACGGAGGCGGCGGTGCCGATTCTGGGCTGGACGGCGCGGTGCACCACGACAGCGGCACCAGCAGTGGAAGCAGTGACGGAGGATGCGCGATCGTTTGCGGCGCCACGTGCTGCAAATCAGGGGACACCTGCTGCCCGACCGAGGTCGTGGGAGGCTCCCCGTCCTGCAGCACGGGTAACGTCTGCCCGCTCGTTTCAGCGAACTGAGGGGGGGCGCGCATGCGTGACCGTGGAGCCGGCCCTGGATCGACAGGGGAACCGCCGGTCGTGTCGGACGAGGGCCGACCGTTCGTCGATCCCCCGTGGGACGCTCCTCTCGATGTGGAGCGCGCCCTCTCCGACATTCCGGCTGACTCGAAGATCTCGGGCATGTTCTTCCTCGCAGTCGTCGTCGGAGCGACGTCGCGGAACATCGTGCTTCCCTCGGCGCGCGAGCGGTACGTGCAGTTCACCTTCTATCCGTTGGCCGAGTTCGCACGCCTTCTCGTCGAAGCCAGCGAGCGGTTCTTTCCAGAACGAACGCTACGGCACGCGCTGCGCACGCTTGGCAGATCTTCCCCGGACGCGTTTCTCGCGTCGACACTCGGCCGTGTGACGCTGGGCTCGACCGAGGGGGTCTATCCGGCGGTGGCGGCGATGGCGAACGGGTACGAGCTCAATGTGCGACCGTGCCGCGTCTCGATCCTCGACAGCGGGGCACGTTGGACGGTCGTTCGTCTGGACAAGATCGTGCACTTCCTCGACTCGCACCACGTGGGTAACTTCGAAGGGCTTCTGCGGTTCGCGGGGGTCAAAGGGACCGTGCGGATCGCAAACCGGAGCCCGACGTCGGCCGATCTCCTTCTGACGTGGGATGCGGCCCGCTAGAGATGGCGAGCCTTCGAGGCGTCGTTCGCCCCTACCGAGTCCCAAGCCCGCCGTCGTCGGGTCGGAGCGCAGGCGGCGGGTGGGGCAAGTCTCGGCCGGCCCCTACCGCCCATGACGAACCTCCCGCCGAGCCGGCCGACGCGGGGCCCCGCCCACCGCCGAGCACCGACCCGACGACGGCGGGCGATAGCGCCTTGTCGCCCAAGGTCGACGATGAAGGCACGCCCTAGAAGAACCGCAGCCCCATGCTGCCGGGCCGCGCCTTCGAAGACTCGGGAGCCGCGACGCTCGAGTGGTCCTCGGCCGGAAGGGCCGGGAGCTTCGTCGCCGTCGCGTCCTTCGTCGTCCCCTCCTGGGCATCCGCGGGCAGCGGCCAGGCGCTCACGTACTTCGGCGGCTCGCCCGGGCGGCTCATGTCAATCCACGAGACGTGGCCTGTCCCCGGATCGCGCACGTCCATGTGGACGAAGAGGCTGTTCGGGTAGTAGCCGCAGCCGGTGTCCTGCAGCGTCTTGCAGAACGCGACGAGGGCCTCGTTGGTCACGCCCTCCAGACGAAAGTCGAGAGCGCGCCCCGTCGAGTGGTAGCTCCCGGCGCTGCGCGGACGGTAGCCCGACACCAGGGTGACGTGCGCGACCTGGGCTTCCTTGCGGAAGTGGTCCACGACCGTCTCGAGTCGCTCGACGAGGCGAGGGTCGATCCGCCGGATGCCGGGGGCGACGTCGGCGCCATGCGTCTTCGCGAGCGCCGCGACGGGTCCCTTTGGCTTCGCCGCGCTGCTCGGGCGAGCAAGGATGGAGAGCTGGTCGACACCGAGGGGCGTCACCCGTCCGTCGCACTTGGCCAGCGAGAACGTCGCGGAGTCCGCGCCGGCGACAATGTCCACGGGCGCCTTGGTACACATGTGCGCCTTGGCAATGCGGATCGAGTGGGGTGCCTTGGCGGACGGTGAGGCCGCACTGGCGACAGCCGGCGCCAGGGAGAGGGCAAAGGCAGCGAACGAGAAAGCCATCGAGCGATAGGAGCGGTGCATCGGGGGAGCCTCCGTGTCGCACATAAGGCCACATCCGTATCGACCGGCCAACAAAACGGGTTTAAGTGGTCGCGAGGCAACCATGACGACCGCTGAGCTCAGAACAGGAATGACCGGCCTCGACTTCGAGACCGCGTTGCGCAAGCTCGTCGCCGTCGCGGCCCGTTCGACGGCAAACGTCGGCAGCCTCGAGTGCGAAGGGTGCGAGCGTTGCGAGGGGTGCACCTTCTGCGCCTCGTCCAAGGGCCTCGCCCGGTGCCACTACTGCACCGGCTGCGACGATTGCACCGACTGCACCCACTGCTCCGATTGCCGGGCCTGCACGGCGTGCCAGCGATGCGTCGGATGCGAGCGCTGCGTCGGAAGCGCGTATCTCGTGCGATCCATCGGCTGCAATGGGTGCAGCTACTGCTTCGGGTGCGTGGGGCTCTGGCGGCGAGACTTCTGCGTCCTCAACGAGCAGTACGACCGCGCCGCGTACTTCGAGCTGACGTCCCGGCTGGCACGCGAGCTCGGGGTGAAGGTCTGACTCCGCTCTATCTCTTGCCCCAGAGAGCCCACGTCAGCCAGAGGAGTAGTACGGCGCATATCCCGAACGCGCTCAGTGTGATCGGCAGGGGGACCTTCCCCGCAGCGGGCGTCTTCTGCGAGAAGAGTAGCGTGGTCGCCGCAACGACGATCGCGTCGAGCTTCTTCTGCGCGACCGCCCCCTTCTGCGCGTCTCCGACCAGTGCCCGATAGCGGCTCGCGAGCTCCGGCAGAAGTTCGTTCCGTGCCCCGTGATCGATGGCGGCCGCGTGCGTACGTTCGTCGTCCCACGCCTCGAGCACACGCACCCAGAGGGCCTCGAGGACCGGATCCTTCTCGTCGTCGGCCGGCACGCCGGCAAGTATCGCCTTGCGGCGCGGAGTCATCCACTTCGCGGCTTCGCGCGCGTCGCCGAGTCGATCCACAGAGTCACCGGGCCGTCGTTCGTTGCCCGAACCGTCATGTCCGCGCGGAAGCGCCCCGTCTCCACCCTCAGGCCGGTCATTCGGGCCTCGGCCACGACCGCGTCGTAGGCTTCCTTTGCCTCGTCCGGCGGCATGGCGTCGTCGAAGCTCGGCCTCCTGCCGCGACGAACGTCGCCGTAGAGCGTGAACTGACTGACGAGAAGCAACGCTCCTCTCACCTCCGCGACGCTGAGTGTCATCTTCCCCGGTTCAGCGTCGTCCTCGAACACGCGGAGCCCGACGATCTTCGATACCACCCACGCGCGGTCTTCGGCGCTGTCCCCACGAGCAAATCCCACGAAAGCGAGAAGGCCACGGTCGATCGCGCCGACCACTTCCCCCGCGACCTCGACGCGGGCGTCGAGGACGCGCTGCACGACCGCCCTCACGCACGCCCGCGGGACGCCACGAGCAGGCCCGCGAGCGAGATCGCCGCCCGCATGCCCCGGGCGTCGGCCGTCCACATCCCGGCGCGGTCGTACCCGGTGCCGTGATCGACGCTCGTGCGCACGATGGGCAGGCCGAGAGACACGTTCACCGCATCGCCGAATCCGGTCAGCTTCATCGGGATGGTCGCCTGATCGTGGTACATGGCGACGACGCCGTCCCAGCGACCGGCGATGGCGAGTCGAAAGGCACTCTCGGCGGGTGTCGGGCCGTCGACGGTGGCCTCGATGCGCGACGCCCGGAGGCGAGCGCGCGCCCGCACGATGCCCGGGGCGATGCGCGTGCGCTCCTCGCGGCCGAGCAGGCCCCCCTCCCCCGCGTGCGGATTGAGGCCAGCGACCACCACGCGCGGACGGCGGCTTGTCGTGTGCGAGAGCAGCCACGCCAGCCAGTACGTCGACCGCGCGACGAGCGTCGGGGTCACGGCACGGGGGACGCCGGCCAGCGCGAGATGCGTCGTCACGAGGGACGTCACGAGAGTCGGCGCCCAGAAGGCCATGACGACCTCGCGTGCGTGCAACCGCCTCTGAAGATGCTCGGTATGCCCGAGGAACCCCGCTGCCCCGGGCGCGCCCGACCGGACGATGGCCTCCTTGGACACCGGCCCGGTCACGAGCGCGTCGGCGTCGCCGCGCACCACGCGGTCGCAGGCCTCGTCGATCCAGGCCATCTGCGCTGCTCCCGACGCTCGGGTCGGCGCCCCGGGCTTTCGATCGCGCGGTCGGAGGTCGCCCGTGGGCTGCCACAGGGGGATCCGGCCGCGCGGGAGGCTCCAGGCGAGCTCCGGCTCCGCGACCCGCACGATGCGCTTGCGGTCGATGCGTCTTCCGCGCGCCGCCGCGAGCACGGCCTCTTCGTCTCCGACGAGCAACACGCGTGCCGTTCGCTCCTGCGCGGCCGCGACGACGCTCACTTCGGGACCGACGCCGCTAGGACAACCGATGCTCAGCGCGATACGCGCTGCGGTCATCGATGGGTCCCGGTATCGCTCGGAGCGCGCAGCTTGTACCCGGCCCCGCGGAGCGTATCGAGCGGCAGCGCATCCCCGAGCTTCGCCCGCAGCCGGCGCACGTGGATGTCGACCGTGCGGGCGCCCCCTTCGTAGCGGCTGCCCCATACCCGAGCGAGGAGCGCATCGCGCGAGAAGACCCGCCCCCGGTTGCCCGCGAGGAAGGCGAGGAGCGCGAACTCCTTGGCCGTCAACGTCACGTGCCGGCCGTCGACGCTGACCTCGTGCGCCGCGCGGTCGACCACGAGTGCCCCGATCTTCAACCGCTCCTCGGTGGCAAACTCGCTGTGCTGCCACTCGAGGGCACGGATCCGTGCGTAGAGCTCCGCCGGGACGCAGGGCATGACGAGAAAGTCGTCGAAGCCGCTCGAGGGGTCGAAGCTCGTGATCTGCCGCGGGGGGAGCGTCACGATGGTCGGCGTCTGGGCAAGCTCGGAGATCTTGCGGGCGGCGCGCAACGCGGCGACGGCGAGGTCCGGTCGCTCGCTGGCCTCGAAGATCATGGCCCGCACGCCACCGCCGGTGCGGGCCTGCTCGACCGCGCCCGAGAACTCGTCCCAGAGGTCGAGGGTGCGCACCTCCGAGCCGAGCTGCCTCAGCATCGCGGCGGCCCCCTCCGGACCGTCAACGAGCTCCCGATGGCCGACGACGAGAATGAACGACCCGGTGTTTCCCACTTTGTGCGGCCCCTTGCATAACGTGGGAGGGGGTATTTGTCACTCAGATCACCGTCACGCCTCGCGCGTCACCCGACTCGCGTTCCCCCGACGGTGATCGCGGCGATCCTGATGGTGGGACAGCCGACGCCAACGGGAACGCTCTGGCCGTCCTTGCCGCACGTCCAGATGCCGTCGCTCACCTCGACGTCGTTGCCGAGCATCGTCACCCCGCGGAGCACGTCGGGGCCGTTGCCGATCAGGTTCACGCCCTTGAGCGGGGCCGTGATCTTGCCGTCCTCCACGAGGTAGCTCTCCGTCAGCGAGAAGACGAAGTCGCCGTTGGCGATGTCCACCTGGCCCCCGCCGAACTTCTTCGCGTAAACGCCACGCTTCACGCTTCGCAGGATCTCCTCGGGGTCGTGCGGACCCGCGAGCAGGATGGTGTTCGTCATCCGCGGCATCGGCGCGCACGCGAAGCTCTCGCGCCGTCCGTTTCCGCTCGGTTTCAGCGCAAAGTGCCGGGCGCTCAGCCGGTCGTGCATGTAGGCGACCAGCTTTCCACCCTCGATGAGCGTCGAGCTTCGGGGCTCGTTCCCCTCGTCGTCCACGTTGATCGTGCCGCGACTCTGCAGGAGCGTCGCGTCGTCCACGACGGTGCAGAGGTCGCTCGCGACGCTCTCTCCCAGCTTCCCGGAGTAGTTGCTCGTTCCCTTTCGGTTGAAATCGGCCTCCAGGCCGTGCCCCACGGCCTCGTGCAGGAGGATGCCGCTGTCGCCCGGCGCGAGGACGACGGTCATCTGGCCTGCCGGAGCCTCCTGGGCGTCGAGCATCGTGACCGCCTGGCGGGCGGCCTCGCGGGCGTGCCACTCGGGGCTCTTGCCTTCGAAATAGCCCATGCTCGTGCGCCCACCACCGCCGCTCGAGCCCTCCTGCCGCTTGCCGTCCCTCTCGGCGATGACCCGGACGCCGAACCGGACGAGCGGCTGCGTGTCGCGAGCCATCCCGCCCTCGCTCGTGACGACCAGGATCTCCCGGATCTCCTCGGCGAAGCTTGCCTCCACCTTCACGACGAGAGGGTCGTACGCGTGCGCTGCGGCCGCGGCGCGCTCCAAAAGACGGCGCTTCTCGAGGCCGGAGACGTCGATCGTGACCTTGTCGAGCTCGTAACGGCGCGGAAGGTCGACCGCAACGGCCCGGATGGGGGCTTTCGACCCCCCACCGCTGGCGATCTGCGCGGCGGTGTCGGCCGCTCCCTTCATGGCCTCCCAGTCGAGCCTCTCGACGTACGCGTATCCGGTCGCGTCCCCCTTCTGGACGCGAACCCCGAGTCCCATCGACACGCCGCGCGACGCACTCTTGAGGATGCCCTCGTCGTAGACGAAGCCTCCGGCGGCCCG
Source organism: uncultured delta proteobacterium (assembly GCA_963847465.1). Classification (GTDB taxonomy): domain Bacteria; phylum Myxococcota_A; class Polyangia; order Polyangiales; family Polyangiaceae; genus Palsa-1150. The sequence continues at coordinate 1,264,581 of CAWKAF010000062.1, forward strand.
ATACTCGAAGAAGAGGTCTGCGTACTCTCCTCCGCGGGCCATTGCGACGGCGAGAAGCCTCTCGGCGAGCGCGGCATCGATCGCGGATGAGCCGCCCGGGGCGAACGGGGCCCGGTACAGCGCGGAGCGAGTGGCCGGGACGACCGGCGGTGGCGACAGCGAAGCAGACGAGGCAGACGAGGGCATGTGTTCCACGAACGTACTTACGGTGACGAAGGCCGTCGAGGGGGCGACCCTTGAAGTGTGCAGCCCGGGTGGAAAAAGGCTATCTTTAGCTTTGCTTCGCAGCGCTTCCCCCGGGCGCTTGCGTTCTTAGTTATCTTCAACGTCGCGACGCCGCGTGGTGTCCCGATAGCCCCGAGCCCAAGGAGCATCTCGAGTCTTGGCGATCGACCGCGAAAAGATCCTCGTTCTGGCCCAGAAGTACGTCGAGAAGAAGAAGTACGACCGGGCAGTTGTCGAGTACCAGAAGATCATCCAGGAGGACCCGAACGACGCGCGGATCCTCCTGAAGATCGGTGACCTCCAATCGAAGATGGAGGCGTACGCCGACGCCATCGGCACGTACGAGCGGGTCGGGAAGTTCTACGCGAGCCAGGGCTTCTCGCTGAAGGCGATCGCAGTCTACAAGCAGATCCGCGAGATCATCGCGCGGCACGTACCCAAGCTCGAGGACCAGTATTCCCACATCACTCCGAAGCTCGCGGAGCTCTACCAGCAGCTCGGGTTGACGAGCGACGCGCTCGCCGCGCTCGACGAGGTCGCGACGCGGCTTCAACGCCAGGGCCGGGAGCAAGAGGCGATCGACATCTTTCGCAAGATCGTCGAGCTCGATCCCACCAATCCCCTTCCTCACCTGCGCCTCGCCGAGGCTCTCTCGCGCGCCAAGAACGTCGACGGAGCCGTTGGCGAGTTCGGGCTCGCGGCCGGTCAGCTCGTCAAGCTCGGTCGCCGCGACGACGCGCTGAAGGTCCTCGACCGCCTGCTGCACCATCGGGCAGAGCCGGTGCACGCGCGCACGGCGGCAGAGCTGTACCTCGCGCGCAGCGGGCCCAACGACGGCATGCAGGCGCTCGCGAAGCTGCAGATCTGCTTCCAGGCGAACCCTCGCGATCTCGACACCCTGGGGCTCCTCGCTCGCGCCTTCAACCATATCGGTCAGGCCAACAAGGCGATCGAGGTGCAGAAGGAAACCGCGCGGCTGGCGCGGGACACGGGCAACAAGGAGCTCTTCCAGGAGCTCCTCGCCAAGCTGCTCAAGCTTGCGCCCAACGACGAGGGCGTGCGCCGGCTCGCCAACGGATTGCAGGCGCCACGGCCGTCGATCCCGACGGGCGCGCCCGTCGACGAGGCGCCCAAGGTCGCCGCGAGCAGCTCGCGAGATAGCACGGAGTCGTACGAGGACATCGGCGAGACCGAGATCGAGGAAGAAGACGAAGACCCGATCGAGCTGTCGCGCCCGAGCGGGATGACCGAGCCCGACGGAGAGGTCGTCGTGGAGACCACCATCGAGGTGGTCGAAGAGGTCGCCGAGGCGCCCACGTCGGCGGCAGCGGGTGCTCAGATTTCGCGCATCCTGTCGGATGCCGCCTCGTTCCGGAGAGCCGGGTTCGTGGCGAAAGCCATCGAGACGCTGCATATCGGGCTGGAGATCTCGCCCAAGGCGATGCGCGTGCACGAGGCCCTTCGAGACCTGTTGCTCGAGGCCGGGCAGACGCAGGACGCGGTCGAAGAGCTCATCGTCATCGCCGAGCTTTACCTCGATGCGCTGGACGGCGATGCGGCGGCGCGCGTGCTCCAGGACGCCCTCGCCATCGAGCCCGAGAACGAGCGTGCTTCCTCGATGTTGCACGAGCTGGGCTACGAGCTGGTCGAAGAGTCGCAGCCGTCGGTCACGCAGCAGGGGGGACCGCCGAGCGGCTCACCGATGCGCCCCCAGTACGCCAGCTACGATCCCGAGGCCCCGCTACCGTCGTACGATCTCGAAGAGATTGGGCCGGAAGACGTGGCCCTCCGCGCGAAGTCGGAGCCGAGCATGCGTACGGTGGCCGTCGCCCCGACGTTCGAGGCCCGAAGCGGCGGGATGGACGACATCGACGACCCGTTCGGCGACAGCCCATTGCCGCGCTTCCCGCTCGAGCCCCCGCCCGAGAGCGCCGCGGCCTTCGATCTGGTCGCGGACGGCGACGAGGAGCCTGGCGGCCGCACGGTCATCGCCGCGCCGTCACTTGCCTCGCTTCAGGCGGGGACGCCCGAGCTCGAGTCCGCCCTCGAAGAGGCCGAGTTCTTCGCGACGCGTGGGCTCTACGACGACGCCCGCGCCATCCTGGACGAGCAGCTCGTCCGGCTCCCGAACCATCCGCTCCTGCTCGAGCGCCTCGCGGAGCTCGACGTTCAGGAGCGAGGCGTCCAGGGCGTGTCGGGGACGCGGCCATCGCCGGCGGCCGGTTCGGTGGAAGACCGCGCGTTCGACATCGCTGCCTCCCTCGGGACCGATGGCGCGAGCGAGGGCGACCGTTCGAGCAGCGTGGGCCCGCGATTCGGCGCGCCCTCCGAGCAGGTCGACGTCGAAGACCTCTTCATGAAGTTCAAGGAGGGGGTCGCCAAGCAGATCGACGTCGACGACGCCCAGAGCCACTACGACCTCGGCGTGGCCTACAGGGAAATGGGGTTGCTCGACGACGCGATCCGCGAGTTCGAAACCGCCGAGCGCGACTCGACACGGGGATGCATCTGTTGCTCGATGATCGGGATGATTCACCTCGAGCGGGGCAAGATCAACGAAGCGATCGAGGCGTTCATGCGGGGGCTCGAGGTTCCCGAGCGCACGCGCGATCAGGAAGCCGCGCTCAGCTACGAGGTCGGCGCAGCGTACGAAGCGAAGAAGATGACCAAGCAGGCGCTCGACTACTTCCAGCGCTGCGCGCGGCTGGTTCCCTCTTACCGCGACGTCCAGGAGCGCGCGCGCCGCCTCCAGAAGTCTGAGTCCAAGCAACCCACGCGAGCGGTGGCCGTCGGTGCGGACGACGAGTTCGACCGCGCGTTCGACGACATCCTGGGCAACGGCAAGCTCCCCTAGCTGGCCACGGGCGCCGGATCACAGCGCGCGCTTCTCGAAGTTCCGGACGCTCAGCGCGACCATCGCCACGCTGATCGCGACGAGCGCCGCGACGTTGGGCCATAGCTGCGCGGCCCCGCCTCTCGCAGCACGACTCCGCGCATGATCTCGATCATGTGCGTCGCCGGCATGATCCGCCCGATCCAGCGGAGGACGAACGGAAGCCCGGCTGTGGGGAAGATGTATCCGCTGAGGAAGATGGAAGGCAGAAGGAACATCTGCGCCATCTGCTGCGCCTGGGCCTGCGTCTGCGCGCGAGTGCTGATCGCGAGGCCGATCGACAGGAGCGCGAACAGGTAGACGAGCGCCATCGCGAAGAGAAAGACGAGGTTGCCGCGGATCGGGACGTCGAACCCGAAGCGCATCGCCGTCAGGATCATCGCCATCTCGGCCAAACCCACGAAGAGATACGGCGCGAGCTTCCCGAGCATCAGCCCGAGCGGATCGATCGGCGTGACGAGGAGCTGCTCGAGCGTGCCCTTCTCGCGCTCGCGGACGATCGAGATCGCCGTCAGGACGATGGCGACGATCTGGAGCAAGATCGCGATGAGCCCGGGGATGATGAAGTTCGCCGTGCGGCCGTCCGGGTTGAAAAGGATGATCGGCTGTACGCTCAGGGCCTGATCCGGGACGGTCACGCCGATCTGCAGCTTTTCGATGTTCGCGCGGATGTTCTCGTCATTCGCGACGCCGTTGACGCTCGCGAGCGCCTGCGCGCTCACGTTCGAGTCGCTCCCGTCGATGAGGACGAGGATCTTGGCGCCTTCGCCGCGCGTGCGTCTGTCGTGGTAGTCGGGGGGGATGACGACCCCGACCCGCGCGCTCCCCGCGGTGATGTCGTTTCGCGCCGATCGCGGATCGGGCGTGATGTGCGTGATCTTGAACGTGTGCGTCGCTCGGAACTTGTCGATGAGCTCGCGCGCGTGATGCGTCCCGTCCTGGTCGACGATGACGGTGGGGACGTCCGTGACGGTCTGGTCGATGAACCCGAACAGAGTCAGCTGGAAGAGCGGGATGGTGAGGACGATGACGAGCGTCGCGCGATCGCGACGCATGTGGACGAACTCCTTGCGGAAGATCGCGAGGAACGAGGCCCAGAACGCGCCCTTCACGCGCGCACCGTCTGCAAACCGGAAGCATCGAGGGCTGTCGAGCGCCGCCTGCTCGGTCAGCGTTACGAACACGTCCTCGAGCGAGGGCTCGATTCCGCGCACACTCGCCGTCGCGAGGCCGCGCGTGACGGAGCCGACGGACGAGGTCATCGTCAGGCACTCGCTCCAGCACGACGGCGTGCACCGACTGGCCGAAGATCGTCGCGCTGCGTCACGTAGTCCTGCGACTGTACGAAGCGCAGCGCGAGCGCGGGCTCGCCGTGGGTCTCGATCTCGACGCGCCGCGAAGCCAGGGCGGTTCACTGCGGGCAGCTTCTTCAGCTCCTCGGGCGTGCCGCTCACGATCATCTGTGACACGTACAGGTAGCCGACCTCGCCGCAGCGCTCGGCCTCGTCCATGTAGTGCGTCGTGACGAGCAGCGTGATGCCCTCGCCGGCGAGCTTGAAGAGCAGATCCCACAGCTCGCGCCGCGCGACGGGGTCGATGCCCGCCGTCGGCTCGTCGAGGAAGACGACGCGCGGCTCGTGCATGAGCGCGGTGCCGAGCGCGAGGCGCTGCTTCCAGCCGCCGGAGAGGACCGCCGCGCGCCGGTCGAGGTACGGGCCGATGTGCGTGAGCTCGACCGCGGCGTCGCGCCGCTCCCTGAGCTTCGCGCCCGAAAGCCCGTAGACCCGCGCGTAGAACTCGAGGTTCTCGCGCACGGTGAGGTCGTCGTAGAGCGCGAACTTCTGGCTCATGTAGCCGATGCGCCGGCGGATCTCGTCGCCCTGGGTCACGACGTCGAGCCCGAGGACGCTCGCGGACCCGCCGCTCGGCGCGAGCAGCCCGCACAGGATGCGGATGAGCGTCGACTTGCCGGAGCCGTTGGGCCCGAGCAGGCCGTAGATGGTTCCGGGCTTGACCGAGAGGTTCACGCCGTCGAGCGCGCGAAAGTCGCCGAACATGCGCGTGACGTCGCGCACCTGGATCGCGAGACGGTCGTCGGCCGGAGGGCCCATGGTCACCTCGCAACGCGGATGAAAGCCGCCATGCCCGCGCGGAGCTCGGCGCCCCCGCGTAGCCCGATGCGCGTCGCGAAGACCTGGTCGGCCCGCTCGTCGGCCGTCTGCAGGTTGCGCGGCGAGTACTCGCCCACGTCGTTGATGTGCTCGACCACTCCCTTGAACGTACGTCCGGGGAACGAGTCGACCGTGATCGGGACCTCCTGGCTCGGACGGATGTGCCCAATCTGCGTCTCGGGGACGTAGATGCGCACGTAGAGCTGATCGTCCTCGAGGAGCGTTGCGGCGGTCGCGTTCGGCGCCAGGATGTCGCCCGGGCGAAGGTCGAGCGACTCGACGACGCGCCGCACGCGAAGCGCGGATCGTCAGCTCGGAAATCATGACGTCGATCTGGTCGAGCTTCCCTCGCGCCCCTTCCACGGCCGCCTGGGCTGCCTGGATGTCCTCGACGCGCGAGCCTGCGGCGACCAGCTTCTCGCTCGCACGCGCTTCGAGCGCGCGGGCCTGCGCCTGCGCGATGTCCTCGCGACGGGAGCCGTTCTTCAGCTCGTCGAGCACCTGCGCCACGGAGTCACGTTGCGCGATCGCCCCCTTCAGCGCTGTGTCCGCGTCGTCGAGCTCCGCTTGCGAGATCGACTGCGTCGCGAAGAGCTTGTGCGCACGGTCGTCGTCGAGCTTCGCCTTGTCGAAGGCGACCTGGGCCGAGACGAGGCGCGCCGCGGCGCCCGCGATCTCTTCGGCGCGCGCCCCTATCCGCGTCTCCTCGAGCGCCGCGACGGCCGTCTGGGCTCGCGCCTTCGCCTGCTCGATCTCCTCGGGCCGCGCTCCGTTCTTCATCTTGTCGAGGTTCGCCAACGCTTCGTCGAGCTGCCCTTTCGCCATCAGACGCTGCGCTTGCACGTCGCCCGGCTCGAGCTCCACGAGCGGCTGCGCGGCCTGCACGCGATCGCCTTCCTTCGCGAGCACCGACTTCACCCGGCCTCCGACGCGCGACCCGACGGCGATTGTCCTCGCTTCGACCGTCCCGCTCCACTCGTACGGACGCGTCGCCTCCCACGCGCGCCATCCCGTGTAGGCGGCCACGGCAAGCACGACCGCGCCCAGGACAGGCAGACGACGCGCGAGCGCGGACTTGCGAGGCGCCAGGTTTCCGGCCGCATTGGTGACAGGGGCCGCCTGAGTGGTCACGCTCGCTCCTGCCTCAACGACGATAGCAACCTGCGTACGTAGGGGTCGTCCTGTACCTCGAGCGCGCGCGCCGCCTCGGCGTGCGTCCTGCCAGCCCGGGGGGATAGCCACAAGGCGTGCACGGCGCGACGAAGCGCAGAGATGTGGTGCTCCGGGACGCCCCGCCTGCGCAGACCAACGACGTTGAGCCCACGGACGCGCGCGCGGTCTCCCTGCGCCACGACGAACGGAGGGACGTCCCGCTCGCAGGCGGCCGCCGCCGCGACGAAGGCGCTCTCGCCCACGCGGACGTACTGGGCAACGCCGCTGAGGCCACCGAACGTCACCCAGTCCTCGACGACCACGTGACCAGCGAGCTGAACGGCGTTGGCGAACACGCAGTGGGACCCGATCGCGACATCGTGCCCGACGTGCGAGCCCACCATGAACAGGTTGTCCTCGCCGATGCGCGTCGCCCGCCCCTCGGTGCCGCCGTGGGCCGTCACGTGCTCGCGAAACACGTTGCCCACGCCGACTTGGATGCTCGCGGGCCCTTGGGCGTGGCGCTTGGCCTGCGGCTCCCCGCCCACGACGGCGAACGGGTGCACGACGCAGCGCGGTCCGAGGGTCGCCGGACCGCGAACGACGGCGTGCGTGTGGAGTACGCAACCCTGCCCCAGGATGACACCGGCGTCGACGATCGCGTACGGGCCGACCACGACGTCGTCCGCAAGCTCGGCTCGTCGATCGACGACGGCCGTCTCGTGCACGCGGGCCATCGCGTCACCCCGCGCGGTCGATGACGCTCGCGAGGAGCTCGGCGCTCGCGCACAGCGTCCCGTCGACCGACGCCTCGCCACGGAACTTCCACACGTTGGTCCGATGATGGGCGATCGTGACCTCGAGATCGAGCCTGTCACCGGGTGTCACCGGGCGGCGGAACTTCGCCTTGTCGATCCCGAGGAAGTACATGAGCGAGCTCGAGGCGTCGAACGGTTCGCTCGCGTAGGCCAGGATTCCACCGATCTGCGCGAGCGCCTCCACGATGAGCACCCCCGGCATGATGGGGCGCGCGGGGAAGTGGCCCTGGAACCAGAGCTCCCCCATCGTCACGCACTTGTGGCCGACGATGCGCTCGCCGGGGACGACGTGCGTTACCCGATCGACCAGCACGAACGGCCAGCGATGAGGCAGGATCTGGAGGATCCGTTCGATGTCGATGGAGGTATTGAGCTTCACAGGGAATCACCCGACCACGCCGCGATAAAGCTTCGCGAGTGCGCGTAGCCAGCGCTTGCGAGGGACGGCCGGATATCCTGCCACGACCGCCCCGCTGGGTACATCGCCGATGACGCCGCTCTTCCCGGCGATGCGCGCGCCGTCGCCGACGACGACGTGGTCGGCGATGCCGACCTGGCCGCCGATGAGCACTCCGCGGCCGATCTTGACCGAGCCGGCAAACCCGCACTGGGCGGCGATCATGGCACCCTCACCGATGTCGACGTTGTGGGCGACGTGAACGTGGGCGTCGATTTTCGCCCCTTTCCGAACGCGCGTGGGAGCAAGGGTCCCCGAGTCGATCGTGCAAAGGGGTCCGATGGTGACGTCGTCCTCAATCACCACTCCGCCGAGCTGCGGCACCGCGCGTGTCACGCCAGAGGGGCCCGTCGCCCAGCCGAACCCGGGGGAACCGACCACGGTCCCTGGCCCGATACGCACGCGTGCGCCGACGACCACGCGAGGCCCGAGGACCGCCGTGGGGGCGATGAAGGACCCTGCGCCCACGATGGCCGCGACATCGGTGCAGGCGGCGTCATCGAGGAGCTCGGCCATTGCCCATGCAGCGTGATCGTGCACCCAGATGGCGCTCGACTGGGGCGCTGCTTTCGCCAGAGTCCCGTGGACGAGAAGTGCAGCGCCACGTCCGGCCGCCACGTGCGCGGCGCGGACAAAGCGCCACGCGAGCAGCGGCGCCAGGTCTCCCGCTTGCGCGACTTCGACAGGGACGATGCGAGCGGGCGCGATCGAGTCTCCGACGACGACTCGGCCTCCGTGCCGTGCAGCCAGTGTCTCGAGTGTCTCTCCTCGTAGCCGGACGATCCCGTCCCAGGTCACGGTTTGGCGGGCGCGGGCGCCGGCGCGGTCTTGGGCGCGGCCGCACCGCCGGGCGGCGCCGGACTGCCGCTCGACCCGTTGGCCATCTGGATCACGCGGTCCGTGAGGTCGAGGTCGCTGCGCGCAAAGGCGACGGTGTTGCGATCGACGATGAGGTCGTACCCCTCGGTCCCGGCGACGCGCTTGATGACGCCGATGACGCGCTCGAAGATGGGGTCGGTGAGCTCCTTCTGCTTCTTCTCGAGCTCTTTGTTGTATTCGACGAACGTCGACTGGAGCTCGGCCATCTGCTTCTGCCAGTCCTCGGCCTTCTTCGCGAGCGCTGTCTGTGAGAGGACGTGCGACTGCTTGTCGATCTCCTCTTTCTGCTTCTGCATGTCCGTCTGCTTCTTGTTGAGCTCCTGCTGACGGCTGTCGAAGAGCTTCTTGAGCGTCGCCTGCGCCCTCAGGCCGTCCTCGGTCTGCATCACGGCCCGCTGGACGTCGACGACGGCCATCTTCGTCTGCGCGGAAGCCGGCCTGCCGAGCAGGGAGACGAGTGTTGCCAGTGCAGCGGTCACGAGGAAGCGGGCTGTAGTGCGCATGAGCTACGCGGGCGATAGCCTTTGGCCGCGGGCCGGTCAAGGATAACGGTCTCGGGCGAAACGGCTCACGCCCCCACTCCGGCGAGCACTCGCTGCGCCACTGCCTCGAACAGCTTCACGTTTCGGTACGAGCGCGCCACCAGCATCGCACCCTCGAGCGCCGCCAGGATGACCTGCGCCTGGACCTCCGCCGGGCCGGTGAACGACAGGTCGCCCTCCGCGCGGCCCGTCTCGAGCACCCGGACCAGCCACCTTTCGTTGTCGTCGAAGAACCCGCTCACCTCCGCGCGCACGGACTTGGGTAGCGCGTCGAAGTCCGCCGCGAGCATCCCGCATAGGCACATGCGATGGCCGTCGCGAAGCACGTCCACGAAGAGCCTTCCGTACTTCCGGAGCTTCGAGCGCGACCCGCCGCCGGACTTCTCGATGCTCTGGAGCGCGTGACCAAATTCGGTCCGGTACCGCACCATCAGCTCCGCCCCGAGGACCCCCTTCGTCGCGAAGTGATGGTGGATGCTGGCCTTTCGAATCCCCACCTTGGCGGCGATGTCCGCGTAGCTGAATCCGCTGAATCCGCGCGCCTGAACGAGCTGCTGCGCGACGTCGAGGATCCGCTCCTTCGTCGTCGTCTCGCTGGCCGCCGGCATCGGGCGATCCTTGCACGCTTCCTCGTGGAAGACGACCCGTTGACGCAGCTACCTACTAGATGGTAGGCCATTGACATCGACAGTACGCAGGAGGGGACGATGACAATCGACCAGGAGAAGTTGAATCAGTTCATGGGCAAGTTCGTGGCCGACTTCGGCGCGACTTTGCACGCGGCGACCATCATCACCGGCGAGAAACTCGGGCTCTACAAGGCGCTGGCCGCTGGGCCGCTCAACCCGGCCGAGCTCGCGGCAAAGACCGGGACGCACGAACGCTACGTCCGCGAGTGGTGCGCCGCACAGGCCGCGTCCGGCTACGCCGAGTACGACGCGAAGACCGGGCGCTTCTCGCTCACCCCGGAGCAGGCGTTCGCCCTCGCCGACGAGACGAGCCCCGCGTATCTCCCAGGGGCATTCCTAATCGCGGCGTCGATGATCAAGGACGAGGCCACGATTACCGATGCGTTCCGCACCGGAAAGGGCGTGGGCTGGCATCAACACCACCATGACCTGTTTGCCGGGACGGCCAAGTTCTTCCGTCCGAGCTACGCGGGCAACCTCGTCGGATCGTGGCTGCCGGCACTCGACGGCGTGGTGCAGAAACTCGAGGCCGGCGGGCGCGTCGCAGACGTCGGGTGCGGTTACGGAATCACGACGGTTCTGATGGCGAAGGCCTACCCGAGGTCCACGTTCGTTGGTTACGATTATCATGCACCGTCCGTGGAAGCCGCGCGCGCAGAGGCCGTGCGCGAGGGTGTAGGCGATCGGGTACGCTTCGAAGTGGGAGCCGCGAAGGACTTCCCCGGGAAAGACCTCGATCTGGTCACCTTCTTCGACTGCCTTCACGACATGGGCGATCCCACCGGGGCGTCGAAGCACGTCCTATCCACCCTGAAAACTGACGGAACCTGGATGATCGTCGAGCCGTTCGCCCACGACCGCCTCGAGGAGAACCTGAATCCCGTGGGGCGCGTGTACTTCAGCGCTTCCACGCACATCTGCACGCCGGCGTCGCTGTCGCAAGAGGTCGGCCTCGGGCTCGGTGCTCAGGCAGGCGAGTCGCGCCTGCGCGAGGTGATCATGGCGGGCGGATTCAAGAAGGTCCGGCGAGCGACCGAGACGCCCTTCAACCTCGTGCTCGAGGCAAGACCGTGAGAAGGCTGGCCTGCGCGTGCCTCGCGGGGGCACTTCTCGCACTCGGCTGTGGCGGGGCTGCCGAGCCCGCCGCGACGCCGTCGTCCTCCTCGCCTACCGAATCGGCTCCGGCGGAGCCCAGCATCGCCGTCACCCCCGAAATGGGCAGTCCCCACGTGGGCGACCTGGCGCCCGACTTCATCCTTCGCGATCAGGACGACCACGAACTGAAGCTCTCCGAGCTGCGAGGCTCTGTCGTGCTCCTCGCCTTCGTCACCTCGTGGTGTCCCTTCTCGGAGGCCGAGCAGCCGAACCTGACGACCCTGAGCGCCGACTACGCGGGCAAGAAGGTCAAGGTGGTGGCCGTCGACATCAAGGAGAAGGACGACGGGTACCGGAAGTACGTCGGCCGCGCGAAGATGCCGTTCCCGGTCCTTCACGACGCGGATGGCGCCGTCGCTGCGAAGTTCACTCCCAACCTCGCGCAGCCGGCAATCAAGGACCGCAGCACTGTCCTCGTCACATCGAACCTCGTCGTCGACCCGGAAGGGAAGATCGCATTTTTCACGATGGTGGACACGGTGCACTTCGACGCGCGACTCGTGCACGCTCGCCGTGCCATCGACCGCGAACTGGCGCGCCTCGCAACCAAGTAATGCGGGTCGTCGTCCTCTTGGCGATCGCGTCGGGCGTGGGCTGCGGCGGCGCTCGGACGGGGCCCGTCGTCCCCGTCTGGGAGCGTCCCGGGCTGTACGGGGCGGCCCGCCCGGAAATGGGCCCACCGCAGCCAGGGGACCCGGCGCGCGACTTCGAACTCCCCACGGCTGGCGGGAGCTTCCGGCTCGGGTCACTGCGGGGGTCGTGGGTGGTGCTCCACTTCACAGCGTCGTGGTGTCCTTACTGCGACGCCGAGGTGGAGCACCTCGGATCGCTCGCCGAAGCGTACGCCTCGCGAAACGTGAAGGTCGTCTTGATCGGCGTGGAGGAGGACGCGGCTCACTGGAGCGAGTACACCAAAGCACGGGTCCCAGGGTCGGTCCTCGCGCTCAGCGACGATCGGGGGGACGTCGCGAAGAAGTACGCTCCGCCGCGCGCTCAGCCATCCTTCGCGGATCGGGCGCAGGTGATGCTCGACTCGACGCTCGTCGTCGATCCAGGGGGGACCATCCGCCTCTTCCTCTTTCCCGACTCGAAGCACTTCGACCCCACCTTTGCCGCCGTGCGAGGCGAGCTCGACCAGCTGACGGCGTCGTGGCTGGAGCAACCGCGGCCCATGACGCCCGAGGCCGTGGTCTCCATCGAAGTCCGAACTCCACCGCGCGTGCAGCCCGGAGACCGCGGCGAGGTGCTCGTGGCGCTGAAGATCGCCGCCGGGTACCACGTCATGTCGGACCGCCCGAGCGAGCCCTCCTACATCGCGACGCGGATTCGCTTCGATGACGTCGAGGACTTGGCGTGGCATGAACCGCGCTATCCGGAGGCGACGTCGTTTCGCGTCTCCGACAAGTCCATCGCGACGTTCCAGGGGAACGCATCGGTCAGCGTCCCGTTCGAGGTGGCCGCCGGCGCCGGAGCTGGGGACCGCACGGTCGCCGGCATGGTCCGCTACCAGGCATGCACGGTGGCGAGTTGCCTCTTTCCGGTGACCCGGCGCATCGAGGCCACGCTGGCCGTCGGCGGCGCCGGGCGTTAGGGCGTCGGAGAAGGGGCTGCCGTTCCTTCGCTACAGGACGTGTTCGACCTGTACCGTCACGTATTCCGCCTCGAGCAGCCCGCGAATGTGATTGCAAAGGTCCTGGCCGAACGCGGGGTCGCGCGACGTCGTCCGGACATGAACCGTGATGGCGTCGTGACCGGCGCCCAGGGTCCAGACGTGGAGATCGTGCACTGCGTTGACGCCCGGAAACCCCGTGATGGCCTCGCGGATGGTCGCAACCGGCATGTGCCGCGGCGCCGATTCGAGCAGCACGAGCGTCGCGTCCCTCAGCAACCGCAGGGAGCCGTAGAGGAGAATCGCGGCGACCAGAAAGCTCGCAATGGGGTCCGCCGCCGGATGCCCGCCGTATCGGATGACGAGCGCCGCCACCAGCGCCGCGAGAGCTCCCAGAGTATCGCCGAGCAAGTGCAGCCAGGCTCCGCGGAGATTCAGAGCGTGACCGTGCGCGTGGCCGTGCGCGTCCTCGATCGCGTCGTGCAGCAGCCAGGCGCTGAGCCCGTTCACGACGAGCGCCATCGACGCGACCACGACCATCACCCCCGCCCGAGGAGCCGCGTGCCCCTTCAGCGCTCCGATGGCCTCGGCGACGATGAGGCCCGTCGTGACGAGAACGAGCAGCGAGCTGAACACCGCTGCCACCGGCTCCGCGCGACGAAGACCGTAGGTGAATCGTGGGGTCGGCCTGAGCACGGCGAGACGCATCGCGAGCGCGCTCACGCCGAGGGCGAGCACGTCCATGAGCAGGTGAACCGCGTCCGCTTGCAACACGACGCTGTCCGCGATGAACGCCCCCCCCAGCTCGACCACGAAGAACGCGCTCACGAGCCCGAGGACCATGAGGAGCCGGCGAGCCTGCCGCGCTTCGCCCGGCGTGAAGCCACCGTGCATCGCGCCGGACGCCAGGACCTTCACCGTCTCGTGAACATGCTCGTGCCCGTGGCCGTGACCGTGGTCGTGACCGTGCGGGGCGTGCTCCGGAAGCATCGGAACGCCTCTAGAGGAGCACGTAGTCGTCCGCCACCGCCGCCGGCGCCGAATCGAGGGCGAGCATCGTCTCGTCGTCGCGCCGCACCGCGGTCAAATAGAGCCCGTGCAGGATGGCCGGATGGTCCTGCACGAGAGTCAAGAAGTGCTCCCTCGCCAGGAACAGCGTGACGGTCGGATGCACGGCGATGACGTCGGCGTTCGCCTTGCGGCGCAGAAGAAGCGCCACCTCGCCGATCGTCTCCCCCGCAGGGAGCGTCGCCAGGACCGTCGTCTCGTTGTCGTCCCCCTCGTGCGCAACCACGGAGACCGCGCCCGAGGCCACCAGGTGAAGGCCTTGAGCTTCGTCCCCCTGGGTTACCAGACGGTCTCCCTTCTCGAAGATTCGCGTCTCGAAGCGTTCGACGAGCGTCGCGCGGTCTTCGCTCGGTACGGCGATCATCAGCGGCGAGATGCGCGCGAGGTTCGCCACCATGCGTCGACGGCAGTGCGCCGCGAGCTCGACGCCCACCTCGGGTCGCCTCTCGGCGGCGGCCTCGAGCGCGTCCCTTTTGGCCACGAGCAGGACGGACGGACGGGTTGTCACGACGCTCGCGGCACGCGGCGCGCGCGACAGAAGCGCCATCTCTCCGAAGAGCGCCCCGCTCACGAGACGTGCGAGGACGATCGGAGTCCCGCCGCCGTCCTCCGCGGCGTCGCGAGACACCTCGAGCTCACCGCGCGCCACGATGTACGCCTCTGAGCCCTCTTCGCCCTCGGCGATGACCACGTGCCCGGCCGGCACGGTGATCATCTCGAAGGCCTCGACGAGCGCGCGCAGGGCCTCGCCCGGCAGCGCGCTGAAGAGCGGCAGAGGTGCCACGAGCGGGAGCTCCGATCCCGCGGCCTCCTCGTAGTCGCGCGTCGTGGCGTGGATGATCTGCGTCGCCTTCGAGGTGAGCGCCGGGCCGGTGAGAAACGAACTGAGAGGCTGAACGCCGCCGAGATGCGGGAGCGGCGGCGGCGGGGTCTCGGTCTCCTGCAGTCGGGGAGAGCCAAGGCAGAACGCGCCCGCGACCTGGTCGAGGTAACCGTTCACGTCCTCGCCGATGGCGCGGAGATTGGCGATCGCCGCCACCGCAAGCGGCAGGTTGCCGGCGTCTATGGCGCGACGCACGGCAAGCCCGAAGCCCTCGACGGCCGCCTCGGTGCGACCCAGGCGTTCTAGCAGCCGGCACGTGATGACCAGCGCGCTGGGAATGGATGGATCGGTCTCGACGACCGCCGCACTCCATCGGAGAGCTGCCTCGGTCTCGTCGGCGAGCAGCAGTGACAGCGCTCGGTCGATCGGTGAGTCGGTCGTCTGGGCGCCGGGCAGGTCCGGCGGGGCGGCACGCATCGGGGCGGCCGCTAGCTTACCACCGCTCGTCCGGATTCTTTCTTTCCGCCCTCGGAGCGTTCGATGAACTCGCTCATGGCGTCGGCCGTCGCCGCGACCAGCGGCACGACGTGCGGGTAGTCCATGCGCGTCGGCCCGATGACCGCGACCGAGCCGGCAGCCTGGCCATGAGCGGAATATGCCGCTCCCACGATAGCCAGCTCGCCTCCCCCTAGATCGAGGACCTCGTCCCCCATGGCCACATGGCCTCCCTTCGCCTGCATCACCAGGTCGAGGAGCCGCACGAGCTTCTCCCGCGCGTCGAGCGCCGTGACGATGCGACGCACGTGCCCGGCGTCATCGAACTCCGGGCGCTCGAAGAGCCGCTCCTGGCCCTCGATGACCAGCGTGGTCTCCCCGCCCACGGGCTGCTCCACCGCCGCTCCCCCGAGCTCGAACGCGCGACGCCGGAGCTCGTCGTGCTGGACACGCTCGCTCTGCAGGCGGCGCTCGAAGAGCTCGCGCAAGTCTCCCAGGGAGCGCCCTTCCACCACGTCGTCGAGCAGGTTGTGGATTCGCTGCAGGTCGGCCTCGCTCGCTGCGACGGGCAGGAAGCGGTTGAGAACGGTGCCGTTTTTCATCACGAGGACGGCGAGAACGACCTCTGGCCCCGTGCGCAAGAACCGCAGTTGCTTGAGGACCAGCATCTCGGCCCGCGGCGCGAGAACGACCGCCGCCGTTCCCGTCAGCTCCGAGAGAAGCTTGCCGGTCTCGCGCATCACGTCTTGCCCCGGTTCCATCGAGGCGAACCGGTCTCGAATGGCCGCCTCCTCTTCCGTGGTCAGCGCGCGCATGTGCATGAGCGCGTCGATGAAGAGGCGGAACGCGCGGTCGGTCGGTACGCGACCGGCGCTCGTGTGAGGCTGGCGCAGGTAGCCCATCTCTTCGAGGTCCGAGAGGACGTTGCGGATGCTCGCCGGCGACAGGTCGAGCGACGACTTCTTGGACAGCGTCCGCGAGCCGACGGGCTCCCCCGTGGCGACGTACTCGGTCACGCAGTGGTAGAGGATCTGCCGCGCGCGTGCGCTGAGATCGGGCATCTCTCCTTTTCTTTCTAGCACCTCCCCGGCACCCATGCGGCGGGTCCCCGGATTTGGCCGGCCGGAGCACTCCAGGTAGGCTGCTGGGCATGGGCGGAAGGCTCGCCCGCGGAGGGCTGGCAGGGCTTGTGGGGCTGTGGGTCGCGTGCGCGGCGCCCATGTCCCATGCGGGCTTCGGGCTGCCGGTGCAGTCGGCACCGCCAGCGGTCGCCGACGTGCCCGCCGAACGGTACGGGCACCTCGATCGGACAGCTTGCGAGACGGAGCTGAAGAGGAGAAGCATCCCCTTCGCCTCAGTTGACCAGGCGCGCGGCGTGCTCGCGCCGGTGCGTCTCACGGGGCCCCTTCACGGCGTGACGTACCGTACGGGCCTGCCGGAGGCAGAGCGTGCGTCCAGCCCGTGGGAGATCGTCGACTGCCGCCTCGCCCTCGCGCTCGATGACTTCGCTGCGCAGCTCGCGAACCACGACGTCGTCGAGGTCGTTCACTACTCGGTCTACAGGCCTCCTTCTCTCCGCTGGCCGGCCGGCAAGATCGCGTCGCGCCACCCCGGTGCGCTCGCGATCGACGCGGCGACGTTCGTGAAGAAGGACGGGCAGAAGCTCACCGTCGAGCACGACTTCCACGGCCGTATCGGCGCGCCTACGTGCGGCCCGACGGGCGCGCCGCACCCGGCGACCGCCGAAGCGAACGAGCTACGAAGAATCGTCTGCGACGCGGCCGACGCGAAGCTCTTCAACGTGGAGCTGACGCCGGACTTCAACTGGGCCCACCGCAACCATTTTCATCTCGAGGTGACGGCGGGCGCGAGATGGTTCGTGGTTCACTGAGCGGCGACCTTCCGCGTGTCCCGCCACCTCGCGCCCCCCTTTTGGGCCCTCCTGACTCTCCCGTTCGGCCTCGCGGTCGGCTTCGCGAGCGTCGCCGTGCCGTTCATCCTCCGCCTTCGCGGCGTGGAGATGACACTCATCGCGACCGTGTCGCAAGTCGCGCAGCTGCCCCACATCATCAAGATCTTCTGGGCTCCCGTCCTCGACTCCGGACCGCGGCGCCGCAGCTGGTTCTTCGGGTCGATAGCCATCGCCGCGATCGCCCTCGCGGCGACGGCGCTCATCCCGCCGAGCACGACCGAGCGCGTCGGCCCCGTGCCTCTCCTCTGGATCTTCACGGGGGCCCTCTTCGTCGCACAAGCGGCCGTCGCGACGAGCTCCTCGGCAGTGCTCGCGCTGATGGCGCTGACGGTGCCGGCAGCCCATCGCGGCGCGGCGTCCGGATGGCAGACGGCCGGGAACCTCGCCGGGACGGCGGCCGGCGGAGCCCTCGTGGCATGGATGCTCCGCCACCTGCATCCCACGACCACCGCGATGGCGCTGGTCGCGATATGCGCCGCCTGCACCGTACCTGCCGCGTTCGTCGACGAGGTCTCGCCGCCCAGGCGCAGCGCGCTGCGCCTCGTCGTCGCGCTGCTCGGTGAGCTGTGGCAGACGCTTCGGTCGCGCGAGGGGTGGACGGGGCTGCTCATCTGCCTGTCGCCCGTCGGCGCCGGCGCGCTCACCAACCTCTTCGGCGCCCTCGCGACGGACTACGCGCCTGACGAAGCGTCCGCCGAGCGTCTGGTCGTCGTGGTCACGGGAGTCCTGGGAGGGGTCGTCAACGCGGTCGGGGCGCTTCTCGGGGGCTACCTCGCGGACCGGATGAACCGGCGACTGGCCTACGCCCTGTGTGGCGCCATCACGGCGCTTTGCGCAGTCGGCATGATGTTCGCTCCTGCCACCCCGACGGCCTTCACCGCGGGCTGCCTCGCGTACCTGCTCGCCAATGGCCTCTGCTACGCGGCGTATTACGCGTTCGTGCTCGACCTCGTGGGCAAGCGGGAGGGCGTGACGACCCAGCTCGCGCTCTTCGCGGGCGCGGGCAACCTCGCCACCTCCTACGTCACGGGGCTCGACGGCTGGAGCTACGACCACGCGAAGGCGTGGCTTCCGACGCACGACGGAGCGGCGCGCGGGGCGATGCTCGGAATGGACGCCCTTTCGACGTTCGCCGGGATTGCCGCGCTGGCCGTGATGGTCGCCTACACCCGCCGAGCCACTGCCCGGGCCGCCGCACGCCCGCCCGCGTCCCTCAGCTAGCCGCTCGACGCAGCCTCTCGAGCACCTCGCGCATGTCGGCGGGCATCGGTTGTTCCCAACGCATCTCCCGCTCGGTCGCGGGGTGCACGAAACCGAGCTCGGCAGCGTGGAGCATCAGGCGTGGCGCCTCGAGGAGCGGGCCGGCGAAGCGACGCACGTAGACCCTCTCACCGACCACGGGGTGCCCCGCCTCGCTCAGGTGGATGCGAATCTGGTGTGTGCGTCCGGTCTCCAGCCGGCAGGCGACGAGCGTCGCCGCCTTCCCCAGCGCTTCGATGGGCTCGACGTGGGTCACGGCCTCGCGTCCGTCCGGCGGCCCGGATTCCGCCCGAGTGACGATCCTCCCGCGCGCGCCCCTCGCCGAGCCGCGGAGCCCGTCGCCTCGATCGCCCACGAGCACGCTGCGAAGAACGCACGAACGGACGTCGCCGTGCGCTATGGCGAAATAACGCCGGTGAACGGAGTGCTTGCGAAACTGCGCCGAGAGGCTCTGCTTCGCGAGCCACGTGCGCGTGAAGACGACGAGACCGGTGGTCTCCTTGTCCAGCCTGTGGACGATCCCGAGCGTCGGTCGGCTTCCTCTCGGCGAGAGCCCCTGCGCTCCCATCCAGCCGCGGACCCGGAGGTCGAGGGTGTCGATCTCCGTGTCGTCGTAAGGCACGGTGCTCACGCCCGCAGGCTTCACCACCACGATGACCTGTGCATCGGCGAAGACGACCTCGTCGCTCGATAGCTGGCCCGCGCGCGGCCTTCGGGCCCGTTCGTTCAGCGTGATCGGCGTCCCGGCCTGCACGCGAGCCGTCGCCTCGAGGACGACCCTGTCTCCCACCCGCACCTTGCCCTCGGCGATCCACGAGCGCGCCTTGCCCCAGCTGGCCCCAAAAAGGGCGCGAACGGCTCGATCGAGGGGGCCCTCGAGCTCGGGCGGAACGATCTGGGTCGGCGTGGGCGGCATGTGGGCACGGACGCCACGCCGACTATATAAACCCGCCCGGCGCGCTTTAGCGTGCACGTTGCTTGACACCCCCTGGCACCCGTCCGCACAATCGTGCAAATCGCCGCGATTCTGCGGAGCGGAGAAAGCTCGTGCCCAAGACACTCCTGGCCGTCGACGACAGCGCCACGATGCGCAAGGTTCTCGATATCACCTTCGCCGGCGACGAGTTCCGCGTCGTGGCGGCCGAGAATGCAGCTGGGGCGCTCGCGTTGATGCGCGAGGAGCCCGCCGCGATCGTGATCGATACCGCGCTCGGTACCGACGACGGCTACGTTCTCGCCAAGGCCGTCCGCACACGCGACGCCCGTGTCGCCATCGTCCTGATGGCAAGCCGGTACAACCCGTACGACGCCGGGCGCGGTAAAGAGGCCGGTGCCGACGATTTCATCGACAAGCCGTTCGACACGCAGGGTCTGGTGGACAAGGTCAAGAAGGCCATCCTGGCGCGAGAGAGCGCGAGAAGCGTGGCACCGTCCCCGCCAGCCCAGGTCGCACCAGCCGCGCCTCCGGCGCACGTGGCGCCGCCACCAGCGTTCGTCCGGTCGCCTGCACCACCCGTCGTGGCGCCTTCGCCTCCCTCTCCTTCGGTCAAGCCCGTGTGGCCCGCCCAGAGGACGCACACCTTGTCGTTCGAGGGAGGCATCCCTGCCGCCCCACCGCCCGCAGCGGCCCCCGCACGGGCCCCCTCACCGGCGCTGCCCCTGGTGACGCGAGCTCCCTCTCCACCACAGCACCACCCTGCGCCCCCGGCGCCCGAGCCGGTGCAGCACGCGGCCCACACCGCAGCCACCGCGCCGCCGCGCGGCCCGGACGTCGCCATCCCTGCCGCCGCCAACGGGCAGCTCGCGCACAAGCTGGGTGAGCTGGGGCTCAATCCCCAGCAGGTCGAGGCCGTGCTCGCGCTCTCACGCGAGGTCGTCGAGCGTGTGGTGTGGGAAGTCGTTCCGCAGCTCGCAGAGACGATCATCAAGGAAGAGATCACGCGCCTCACCAAAGAGGGCTGAACCCGGCCGCGCGCTGACGCGGCCCATGTCAGAGTGATCGGCGCAGCTCATGCCCGATGACGACCTCGCCCTGAAGGCGCTCGCCCGCGCGATCGCTCGATTGGAAGAGCTGCTCGATCGCCTCCCGCTCGAGGTCTCCAAAGATCTCCGCGGACGGATCGCCACGCTGCGCACCGTGCTCCTCGAGAAGCGTCCTCCCGCGCTCGTCCTCGTGGGACGCCGTGGCGCCGGAAAGTCTTCGCTCGTCAACGCGCTCTTCGGCGCGAAGGTGGCCGAGCTCGGCCACGTGACGGCGCAGACCGGGCGGGGGCGCTGGTACGACTACGAGCGCGGCGGCGGCGCGATGTCCATCCTGGACACGCGCGGCGTGCAGGAGGGGTCGAGCCCCGCCGAGGCGGACGAGGCGAAAAGCGCGCTCGAGTCGATTTCGCTCGAGCTCCGCGCCAAGGCTCCGGACGTGGTCGTGTACGTGGCGAAAGCGAGCGAGGTGGACGCCGCCGTGGACCCCGACCTCGACGCCCTCGAACGTGTTTACGACGAGGTGCGCCGGTCCCACCAGGCCGAGCCTCCGCTCGTGACGGTGGTCACGCATTGCGACCTTCTGGAGCCGAAGTCGGCCGCCCTGCACCGCCCCGGCAGCGCTCCGCGCGATGACCTCGCCGAGAAGCTTCGACACGTCGCGGATGCCGAGCGGGTGATCGCCACGAAGGTCGTCGCGCGCGAACGCCTGAGGGGCCGCCTCGTCGCAACCATCGGCGTCTCGGTCTACATGTCGTGGCGCGAAGACGGCACCCTGCGTGCCGACGAGCGATGGCGCGTGGACGACCTCGCGGTCACCCTGTTCCACCACTTGCCCGACGCCAGCCGTGCCGAGCTGGCACGAGCGACGCGGGCGCGCGCCGTCCAGGAAGAGCTGGCCACGACGTTGACCCGGGCCACGTCCGCGCTTTGCGCGGGCATCGCGGCGGCGCCCATCCCCATTGCGGACATCGTGCCCCTGACGACGCTGCAGGCGGGGCTCGTCGCGGGCATCGCGTGGATCGGGGGGCGCTCGGTCGATCGGCGAGGTGCCGTCGAATTTCTCACGGGGCTCGGCGCCAACGTCGGCATCGCGTTCCTCCTGCGCGAGGCGGTGCGAGCGATCTTGAAGGTGGTGGTTCCCGGCGGAGGCACGGTCGTGTCCGCGGGCATCGCGTTCACGGGGACGATGGCGATCGGCTCGGCGGCGCAGGCGTACTTCATCCGCGGCGTGTCCCTGGAGAAGGCGAGGAGCGTGTTCCGGCGGAAACGCCAAGAACCTCCGTGCTAGTCAGAGGCACGTGACGGATCGCGCCGCCCTCGACCAACCCTACGATCCCCTCCCTCGTCGAGCCTCGCTGGTACGACTTCTGGGAGAAACACGGTGTCTTCGCGGCGAGCGACGCGGCTGACGATCCGCGGCCCGTCTACGTCGTGCCCATGCCGCCCCCCAACGTCACGGGCAGCCTGCACATGGGGCACGCTCAGCGCTGCACGCTCGAGGATGCGCTCACGCGCTGGCACCGGATGCGCGGGTTCAACGCGCTCTGGCAGCCGGGGATGGACCACGCCGGCATCGCGACTCAGCTCGTCGTTGAGCGCCAGCTCGCGCGCGAGGGGACCTCGCGTCAGGCGCTCGGGCGCGACGCGTTCGTCGAGCGCGTGTGGAAATGGAAGGCGGAGAGCGGCGGTCGCATCGCGCTGCAGCAGCGCGTCCTCGGTGCGTCGCCCGACTGGTCGCGCTCCCGCTTCACGATGGACCCGGAGATGAACCGCGCCGTCGTCGAGGCCTTCGTGCGCCTCTACGAGCAGGGCCTGATGTACCGCGCGACGCGCCTCATCAACTGGTGCCCGGAGTGCAGAAGCGCGCTCAGCGACCTCGAGGTAGAGAACGAGGAGGGCGCCAACGGGGAGCTCTTCGAGTTCGCGTACGAGGTCGAAGGCGGCGGCGAGATCGTCGTCGCGACGACGCGCCCCGAGACGATGCTGGGCGACACGGCGGTGGCCGTCCACCCCGACGACCCCCGTCACACGGCACTTCACGGCAAGCGCGTGAAGCACCCGTTTGCCCCTCGCACGCTGCCCATCATCACGGACGCCATCCTCGTCGATCCGAAGTTCGGCACCGGCGCCGTGAAGGTGACGCCCGCCCACGACTTCAACGACTTCGCGACCGGCAAGCGTCACGGGCTCGAGGAGATCAACATCCTCAACGTCGACGGAACGCTGAACGCCAACGGGGGCCGCTTTGCCGGGATGGACCGAAAGGACGCACGCCGCGCAGTCAAGCGCGCGCTCGAAGAGAAAGGACTCGCCCGCGGCAGCAAGCCTCACACACTGACCCTGCCGCGCTGCCAGCGATCGGGCGGCGTGGTCGAGCCGATGATCTCGACGCAATGGTTTCTCAAGATGCAGTCGATGGCGGAAAAGGCCATGGGCGCCGTGAGCTCGGGCCAGACGGCCATCATCCCGGGCGAGTGGAAGAAGACGTACGACCACTTCCTCGAGAACATCCAGGACTGGTGCGTCTCGCGGCAGCTCTGGTGGGGTCACCAATCCCGGCATGGCACGGACCCGACGGCGCAATCAAAGTGGCGCGCCAGCGGCCCGCCGAGTGCGGCGAGGGGTGGACGCAAGATCCTGACGTGCTGGACACCTGGTTCTCGAGTGCGCTCTGGCCTTTCTCGACCCTCGGGTGGCCGAAGGAGACGCCTTCGCTCGCGAAGTTCTACCCCGCGAGCGATCTCGAGACCGGCTACGACATCCTCTTCTTCTGGGTCGCCCGGATGATGATGATCGGACTTCACCTCACCGGGCAGGTGCCGTTCCGGCGCATCCTCCTCTCGGGGCTCATCGTCGACGAGACGGGTGAGAAGATGGGGAAGTTGAAGGGGAACGTCATCGATCCCCTGGATCTCGTCAACGGCGCGACGTTCGTCGAGATGGTCAAGAAGACACTGCCGGGCGCGCCCGAAGGCGAGGCCCTCGCGAAGTTCAAGAAGGCCTACCCGTCGGCGGCGGCGATGGGCGGCGGCTTCCCGGCATTCGGGGCGGACGCCGTGCGCTTCACGCTCGCGACGTACCCGCCGAGCAACAAGCGCATCGCTCTGGCCCCGAAGCGCATCGAGGGCAACCGCCACTTCCTCAACAAGATCTGGAACGCGACCCGGCTCTCGCTCGACCTCCTCGGCCCTTTCGAATGGCCCGAAGCGCCGCCGCCCACGACGGGCTTCTACAACCGCTGGATCCGGTCGCGCTTCGCTGCGGCATGCGTGGCGTCGCAGGGCGGGCTGGACGAGTTTCGCATCGACGAGGCCGGGCATGCGGCCTACCGCTTCTTCTGGAACGACCTCTGCGACTGGTACCTCGAGATCGTCAAGCCGATCCTGCGCACGCAGCCGGACGGCTCGTTCCTCAGGCCCGAGGTCGTGCCCGAGACCCGCACCACCCTCGCTTACGTCCTCGAGGGGTCGCTTCGGCTTCTTCATCCGCTGATGCCGTTCATCACCGAAGAGCTCTGGCAGCGCGTGCCGAAGCCGAGGTCGCGCAAGGTGAGTATCGCGTTCGGTCCCTATCCGACGCTGGAGGCTGAAGGCGCGGCACGCGACGCAGGCGTCGACACGCAAATGGAGACGCTGCAAGCCGTGGTCTCGGCGGCCCGCACCGACCGCAGCGAGTACGACCTCGACAAGAAGGCCGACGTGCCGATGCTCGTGCGGTCGGCCGACGAGGGCGTGCTGGACCTCCTGCGAGGACACGCGGAAGCCATCCGATTTCTCGTGAAGACCAAGGGCGACCCGCAGCTGCAGACAGCAGGAGACCGACCGCCCGGTTTCGTACGGAGGAGCGTTGCCACGGCCCACGGCGCCATCGACGTCGCGGTCGGGCTCGCGGGCCTGGTGACCGTGGAGCAACTCGAGGCACGGATCGACCTCGACAAGCGTCGCCTGCGCAGCGTCGAGGAGCAGGTGCTCGCGCTGGAGAAGAAGCTCGGCTCGAAAGGCTTCGTCGAGCGGGCGAAGGCGGAGGTCGTAAAGGATGCTCAGGACACCCTTCGCACGCAGCTGGCGGTGCGCGACCAGTGCCAGGCGGACGGAGAGATGGCGCTGACGCTGATGCGGGAGCTGGGGCTCGAGCGGGGGGTAAAGTAGTGCCTTCCTCTCCCGACGCCGCCCTCCGCGTGACGCTCGACTGGCTGCGGAAGCAGTCGTCCGTACGGTACGCCGAGGTCCGGTTCGTCGACGCTCGCGGCGAGCGCCTTCGCGTCCGGGACGGCCGGCCGGAACAGGTGACCGCCGAGGCTTCGCGCGGCGTCGGTATCCGGGTGCTCGGACTGAAAGCGTGGGGGTTCGCGTGCACCCCCGATGTCGGCGAAGGGGCCCTCCTGGGCGCGGCGGCCCGGGCCGTCGCCATCGCACGCGCCTCGGGTACCGTGGCGCGGAAGGCCATCGCCTTCCCCGAGCAGCCGGCGTCACGCGGACGGTACGAGACGAGGGTCGCGGTCGACCCATTCACCGTCCCTCTCGAGGACAAGCTCGCCGCGCTCGACACGCCCGTGCGCGCCCTTCGTACCGGCGACGCGCGGCTCGCGTCCGCAGAGGCGTGGATGGACTGGACGCGGCAAGAGAAGCGGCTCCTCTCCACCGAGGGCACGGACGTGACGCAGTCGTTCACGTTCGGCGCGTGCGGGATGCATGTCTTCGCACGCGGGGACGACGGCGCCTCGCAGCGCCGCAGTTATCCAACCTGGCAGGGAGGCGACGGCTTCCAGGGTGGGTGGGAACGGATCGGCGCCCTCGACCTCAGCGCACACGCCTCTCGGGTCAAGGACGAGGCGCTCGCGCTGCTCGTCGCCCCGCCCTGCCCTTCCGGTCCGCAGACGCTGCTCCTCGAGTCGAGCCAGGTGGCGCTGCAGATTCACGAATCGTGCGGCCACCCGACGGAGCTCGACCGCGTCCTCGGGTCCGAAATATCGCTGGCTGGAGGCTCGTTTCTGCAACCGCACCTGCTCGGGAAGCTGCGCTACGGCTCGCCCATCGTCACGCTCATGGCCGACGCGACGAGCCCCGGGGGCCACGGGACGTTCGGATGGGACGACGAGGGCGTCCCCGCGGGTACCCGTCCGCTCGTCGATCACGGCGTCTTCGTGGACTACCTCTCGAGCCGCGAGACGGCGGCCGGGCTCGGGCGCGCGTCGACCGGCACGATGCGCGCCGACGGGTGGAACCGCCCGCCCATCATCCGCATGATCAACGTTTCGCTCGATCCCGGTGCGGCCGGCTCGCTCGAGGACCTCGTGGCCGACACCGACGACGGCATTCTCGTCGCCACCGACAAGAGCTGGAGCATCGACGACCTCCGCCTCAACTTCCAGTTCTCCTGCGAAGTCGCCTGGGAGATCAAGCGCGGCAAGCGCACGCGCCTCCTTCGCAACCCGTTCTACACGGGCATCACGCCGCGCTTCTGGGGCTCGTGCGACGCCATCTGCGGGGCGGACGAATGGCGCCTCTGGGGCATCTCGACGTGCGGCAAGGGCGACCCCATGCAGTCGATGCACGTCGGCCACGGCGCGGCCCCCGCGCGCTTCCGCGACGTCACGGTGGGAAGCGCGTCGTGAACGCGAGCTCCTCTCGCTCTGCAAGGACGTACTCTCCGAGGCCGGCGAGCCCGAGGCCGAGATCTACCTCGCCGTAGCAGAGCGCGGCTGCGCGCGGTTCGCGGGCGGCGAGCTCGGGCAGCACATGCAGCTCTCCGAGCCCCAGGCCGTCGTACGCGTCGCCCACGGCCGTCGTCTGGCAGAGACCGTCACGAGCCGGCTCGATCGGGCAGCTCTCGTCGAGCGCGGTGCACGACACCGCGCGTGCCGCACGACTGGTGCCGGAGGTGGAGGGGTTCCCCGGCTTCGCCGGGGCCGGCGAGACGGTGGGCGACGCTCCCCCGCGTTACGCCGAGTCGACCGCCATGCGCGACGCCGGAGGAGCGCGTCGAACGGCTCGCTCCGGCGCTGGACATCGTCCGGTCCGCGGGGCTCGATCAGCGCAGGAATGCTCGAGACGTCCAGGGCCAGTCACGCGGTGGCGACGACGTACGGTTGCGCGCGATCGCACGACGCCACGATCGCGGGCTTCCGCGTCTGGGCGCTGGAGACCCCGGGCGCAGGGGGAGCGGCGGGCTACGGGGGTCACCTCCACCGTGACGTGCGCGCGCTGCGGGTCGACGAGGAAGCCGATCGGGCCGTGCGCATCTGCCAGGCGTCGCTCCGGCCCGCGTCGCTGGATGAAGGGACCTACGACGTCGTGATGGAGCCCGAGGCTGTGACCGAGCTGCTCGAGTGGCTCGCCGCGATCGCGTTCGGCGCGCCGGAGGTCGAGCAAGGCACGAGCCCGGTGGCGGGACGCCTCGGAGAGCGCATCACCGGCGAAGGGGTCGATCTGGTGGAAGACCCGTGCGACGCTTCGGACCTCGGCTTCGGAGCGCCGTTCGATCGCGAAGGCACCCGGAGGAGCCGCGTGTCGCTCATCGAGAAGGGAGTTGCCCGCGCCGTCCTCTACGACCGCACCTATGCGTCGCGCCTCGGCGCCACTTCCACGGGCAGCGCTCTCCTTCCTCCGCGGCGGGCATCGGCCCCACATCGCTCGCGATGGGCGCTGGAGCCGCGGAAAGCGTGGACGAGCTCATCGCGGGCGTCGAGCGCGGCCTCTACGTCTGCCGCCTTCACTACGTGAACGGATTTCTCGAGCCCCGCCGCGCCGTCATGACGGGCCTCACGCGCGACGGGTGCTTCCTCGTCGAGAAAGGGAAAATTGCAGGTGCCGTCGGCAACATGCGCTTCACCGACAGCTTCCTCGAAGGCCTCGCGCGCTGCGACGGGATGACCCGGTCGCGCAAGGCCGTCCCCACCTGGTGGAGCGACGTAGGTGCCTTCGTCGCCCCCGCGGTCCGCATCCGGGCGCTGCGTTTCAACGGACGCAGCCAGGAGGGCTGGCGGTAGGAGTCTGCGGCGACGGAACAAGTAGTCCCTAGAGCCCAAAGTTGCTAAGCGTCTGGCGCGGAAACGGCGGGACCCTCGGGCCCGGTCCTACCCAGTCCAGCTTGCCCATGAGTGAGACGAAGTCGGCCCCCCACAGCGTCGCGACGGCCAAGCCGGCGCGGGTCGCCTTTCCGCTCGTCCGCACGCGGCGCCTTCTGACGGTGGCCGGTGTCTCCCTCGCGGCCCTCAACGTCGTCATGAGCATGGCGGGCGGCATCCGAGGGGGCACCGCATCGATCCTGATCTGGGCGGCCGCCGCCGCTTGCTTCTTCGGAGCCTTCATCGTCTTCATGAGCGAGCCCACGCCCGCCGAAGAGAAGGCCGCCCCTCTGGCCCCCAGAAAGGGCGATGCAGCGAAGGATGGGCCGGGCTCCCCTACAGAGGCTCCCAAGACCGACGATCCCGGCAGCGATGCGCCCGAGCCCAAGGCCGAGACAACGCCGCTCCTGCCGAAGGGCAATCCCCTAAGAATGGTGCGCGGGGGAGTGACGGCCGTGGTGGGCTCGCTTCTGTCGGTTCTGCTCATGGCGCACACGGCGCAGCTTCGCCTGGGCGTTCCTTTGGGGACCGTCTTCGTGACGATCGCGGCGTGGGGCGTGATGGACCTTCTCGGGACGTTCGACGACGCGGACGAAAGGGTCGCCGCTTCGACGACCCTGAGCGCGGTGGGACAGCCGCTGGCGATCTTCCTCGGTGCTTGCCTCGCATTCGTCGCCTCGCTCGCGTTCGCCACCGCCGGCCGCGGGCTGCCCCAGGTCGCGTGGGGTGCGGTCGTCACGCTCACGTTCGTCGGCGCCGTCGCCGCCCTCTTCGAGCTCGGACGCACGCTCGGCGCGTGGGCCGCCGACGAGCTCGATCGTCCGCTCCTCAAGCGCCACGGCTTCTGGGTCGTCGTCGCAGGCGCAGCCCTCTACTTCCCGCTCATGGGCACGTCGTCCCTCTGGGATCCCTGGGAGACCCACTACGGCGAGGTCTCGCGCGAGATGCTCGCGCGCGACGACTGGATCAGCCTGTGGTGGGCGCAGGACGGGTGGTTCTGGAGCAAGCCGGTCCTCGACATGTGGATGCAGGCGATCGCGATGGCGACGCTCGGCGTCCACTACCAGCCCGACAAGATGCTCATCGGCGACGGGTCCAAGCCGACGATGCACCCCGAGTGGGCGGTGCGCGCGCCGGTCGTGCTGCTCACCATCGTGGCCCTCTACCTCCTCTACAAGGGCGTCGCGAAGACCTTCGGCCGCCGCGCCGCGCTCCTCGGCGCGCTGGTCCTGGCGACGATGCCCGACTGGTACTTCATCGCCCACCAGACGATGACCGACATGCCGTTCGTCGGCGGCGATGACCGCGTGCGATGGGCCTCGTCATGCTCGGCCTGCGCACGCCCGGAAGATCGCCCGGCTCGCGCCTACGAGGTGAAGGTCGGGACGCAACGCTTGCGCCTGACGGGCTGGCACCTGGTCTTCGGCGCGATCCTCGTCTGCGCGCTCCCGCAGATCCTCTACCTCTTCTCGCGCAACTTCGAGTTTCTCTGGCGCCCGGGCGCGCACGGCTTCCGGCCGCACTGGGACGAGTTTCGCAGCGGCTCGGGCGGCGGCAACTGCGGGCTGCCCGGCAACGAGGAGTGCCGAGCGACCGAGCCGGCGAGCGTCCCGCGCTCGGTCGGGCGCCAACCCGACGGCGTTCGTCAACGGCCGTGTGGCGCGCCGTCGGCGGCTTCGAGCCCGCCCTGCAGGCGCTCTGGTGTGGGCGGTCGTCCTCGGCGTCGTCGCTCTACATGAACTGGGGCGAGCGCCGCGTGCGGCGGCTCTACTACCTGGCCGCTGGTTTTTCGCGGCCATCTCGACGCTCGGCAAGGGCCCCGCGGGCTTCGCGCTGCCGATGCTGGTGACGCTTCGCGTACCTGGCCGCGTCTCGCCCTGGCGAGGAGTTCGTCGCGCGCTCGAAGCGCAGTCGTCCGCGAGCTCGGCGCAGTTCGAGATCGTCGCGGGCACTGCTCGATCGTCCTCGCGGTGGCGATCCCCTGGTACGTCGCGATGTACGTGCGCCACGGCCCGCCGTTCACCGACCGGCTGATCTTCCACGACATGTTCAACCGCGCGTTCCACCACGTGCACGACACGAACGAGGGCGACGACACGAGCTTCCGCTTCTACGTCTGGCAGCTCGGCTACGCGCTCTTCCCGTGGACGGGGCTCGCGCCGCTCGGCCTCCTGTGGTGGCTGCGGCGCGGGACGACCGACGGAGGACAACCAGCGCGCCGACACGTCGGTGCTCCTCGCGATGTGGTTCCTCTTCGCTTTCGCGCTCTTCTCGTTCATGGGGACGAAGTTTCACCACTACATCTTCCCTGCCGTGCCGCCGGTCGCGATGCTGATCGGCGTCGTGCTCGACGACATGCTCGGCGCCGACGCCCCCGCAAAGCGTGGGGCGGCTTGCCGGCCTACCTCGCGGGGCTCACGGCGGGCATCGCGCTCATGGTCGTTGGGCGTCGCGCGTACGCAGGCCGGGTCGTTCCTCGGCGTGAAGCCGGGCGGGCCAGCTCGCGAGCGCCTCGCCAGCGCGTGGGCGTGGTCCTCATCGTCGCGGGCGCGGCGATCGTGGCGATGTTCGTCAGGGCTGTTCCGGGCGAAGAACCCGCGGACGCGAGCCGAGGACGACGACGCGGGTGCGCATGCAGCCGCGCATGCTGGCCGCGGGCACGGTGAGCGCGGCGCCTGCTCCTCGTCGTCGTCGCGCGCGACCTGGCCATCAAGCCGGAGAACGCGGACCAGCCGGGCGCCATCCGCCTCCTGCAGCTCTTCACGTACAACTACCGGCGCGCGTGGCCGGACTCGCTCGACTTCTCGGCCGCGCTCACGGCGTTCGGCGCCGTGGCGGTCGTCGCTGTCGCTGGCGCTCGCGGTCCGCGCGGTGCGGCGGCACGCGGTCGTCGCGCATGTGCGCGTTCGCGTTCGTCTGGGCCATCTGGGGCCTCGACGTCTACATGCAGAAGACGGCCCAGCACTGGGGCCAGCACGAGGTCATCGCGGCGTACTACGACGACCGGGCCTCGCCCGAAGAGGGGCTCGTCGCCTACCAGATGAACTGGAAGGGCGAGAACTTCTACACCGGCAACCATATCCCTGCGTTCGTCTCGACCGGCTCGACGTTCACGACCTGGCTGAAGAAGCAGCGCGACGCCGGGGTGAAGGTCATGTACTTCATCACCGAGCACGGGCGCATCGGCGGCCTGAAGAGCGAGGTCGCGCGCCAAGTCGTACCGCGAAGTCACCGACAAGATGCTCTGCAACAAGTTCGTCCTGGTCCGCGCGGAGCTGCTGCGAGGCCGCCGCATCCGTGCCGCGGCTGGCGCATCGCGATCACGCGGTGCGGCACTAAACTGAATGGCGATTCATTCCGGGCGGCTCTCTGCTCGAGGAGATCGTCGCCGTGTCCAAGCCCATCCAAGCCATCAACCGCTACAAGGCCGACCTCCGCGAGCTCAACTTCCTGCTCTTCGAGCAGTTCCAGCTCGGTGAGCTCCTCGGCAAGGCGCCGTTCGAGGCCTGGGGGCCGGACGAGATGCAAGTCGACGCTCGACCGAGTGCTACCGGTGGGTCCGCGAGGTCATCGGCCCGCTCAACGCGGTCGGCGACCACGAGGGCTGCACGCTCGAGGACGGCAAGGTCACACGCCCGACCGGCTTCAAGGAGGCGTGGAAGAGCCTCTACGAGGCGGGCTGGAAGCGCATCGCGCGTCGACGCGGAGTACGGCGGCGCGGGCGCGCCGCACGTCGCTGCAGGTGCTGGTCGAGGAGATGCTCAGCGGCGTCGAACACGGCGTTCGCGATGTACGCGGGGCTGGCGTACGGCGCGGCCGAGGTCATCGAGGCGTTCGGCACCGCCGAGCAGAAGAAGCTCTACTGCCCGCGCATGTTCGACGGGCAGTGGGCGGGCACGATGTGCCTGACCGAGCCGCAGGCCGGCAGCGACGTCGGCAGCGCGAAGACCGCCGCGATCGCGCAACGCCGACGGCAGCTACAGCATCCGCGGCACCAAGATCTTCATCTCGGGCGGCGACCACGACCTGGCCGAGAACATCGTCCACCTCGTGCTCGCGCGCGTCGACGGCGCGCCCGCCGGGACCAAGGGGCTCACGCTCTTCATCGTCCCCAAGATCCGCGTCGAACGCGGACGGCACGCTCGGCGGGCCGAACGACGTGCAGCGTCGCGAACATCGAGCACAAGATGGGCATCAACGGCTCGGCGACGTGCGTGCTCAACTTCGGCGACGACGGCAAATGCATCGGCTGGCCCGTCGGCGGCGACGCGAAGCTGAACCAGGGCATGCCGCAGATGTTCAAGCTGATGAACAGCGCGCGCATCGCCGTCGGCATCCAGGGGCTCAGCGTCGCGTCGAGCGCGTTCCTGAACGCGCTCGAGTACGCGCAAGGAGCGCAAGCAGGGCTCGCGCATCGCGCACTGGAAGGACGCCGACCGCCCCGCGCGTCCCCATCATCGAGCACGCCGACGTGCGGCGCATGCTCCTCGACATGAAGGCGCGCGTCGAAGGCATCCGCGCGCTCGCGGTCAAGCTCGCTCACCATCACGGACTGCGTGCGCGTCGCTGGCGGGCAAGGACGAGAAGAAGGTCGCCTACCACCAGGGCCAGGTCGACCTGCTCGTGCCGCTCGTGAAGGCGTACGGCAGCGACCAGGGCGTTCCGCGTCTGCGAGACCGCGATCCAGACCTACGGCGGCGCGGGCTACACGAAGCGACTACCCCGTCGAGCAGTACTGCCGCGACGCGAAGATCTTCAGCATCTACGAGGGCACCAACCACATCCAGGCGATGGACCTCGTCGGCCGCAAGCTCGGCCAGGCGGGCGGCGCGAACCTCCAGGCGTTCCTCGCGGACGTCGGCGCAGTTCGTACAGAAGCACGCCGCGGACCCGACGCTCGGCGGCGCGGTGAAGACGCTCGCGTCCGCGCAAGAGGCGCTCGGCGGGTCGGCGATGCGGCTCCTCAGTGGTTCCAGACGGGCAACATGGCGACTGGTGCCGCTGCACGCGAACCGCTTCCTCGAGATGATGTCGGAGACCGCCGTCGCGTGGCTGCTGCTCGAGGGCGCGGCGATCGCCATCGAGAAGAAGAAGGGCGTCGCCGCCGGGCACCCCGACGCGCGCGTTCTACGATGGCAAGGTCGCCGCGGCGCTCTACTACGCGCGCAACGTGCTCCCGGGCGTCGAGCTCAAGGCGAAGCTCATGGCCGAAGAGGACAAGTCGCCGCTCGACATTCCGGACGCGGCGTTCGCGACGGTCTAGGCCCGGGCGCAGCGGGCACCGTGCTTGACGGTGTAGGACGTGAAAGCTAGAAGCTCGGGTCTCTCAGATTCCGGCTTAGCTCAGTTGGTAGAGCAGGCGGCTGTTAACCGCCGGGTCGCTGGTTCGAGTCCAGCAGCCGGAGCAACGCCCTTCGCGCGCGTGAATCCGCGCAGTTGGGCGGCCGAGAGGTGCCCGTAGGAGCACAAGCCGAGCCACCAGCGCTGTTGAGTTGTGGGATTCCGCGCGGTTGCCTCCCCGCTGATCGAGCTCGTCGAGTTCGAGTCCATCGGCGGGGTGCGCAAATCGGAGACCTTTTCCGCAGTCTCGTCTCGCAGGTCGTCAGTCCTTCTTCACGCCGCGCGCGCGTCAACTTGCGGGCGGCGCCGAAGGCGACTCGGCCGCGCGCGAACCGCCCGGCTGTTTGATTGCAATTCCGCCGAGCAGACGCACGAGCCCTTGCCCGAGCGTCTCGAGTTCGTCCTCTGACGGAAGAGCGATCGAGAGCCTCCTCCGATCGCCATCGCCCAACTCGACCTTCGCGTCGAGCACGGCCCCGACGCCACCGCCCGGCATCTGCCCAAGCTCGCTCAACAACGAGAGCACGGCGCGCACGAGCGTCTTGCCCGCGGCGACGAGGTTCGGCGCCACTTCCGCGCGCGCCATCCCGACGCGATCTACCGGCGCCTCGGGCTTGGCGCCGAGCAAGATCTCGAGCTTCCGTTTCAGATCTTCGGCTCCCGTCCGCACGTCCACCTGCGACACGTCTGATTCCGCATCGAGTGCGGCGAGCGCGAGATCGCGCTTCGCCGACAGCGTGGCAAGAAGGTTCTCCTCGAGCGTGTCCTCGGTGACGAGCACGAAAACGCTCACCTGCCGCGCCTGCCCCATGCGGTGTGCACGCGCAATCCGCTGCTCGAGCACGGCGGGATTCCACGGCAAGTCTACGTTGATGATCGTGTTGGCGGCCTGCAGGTTGAGCCCCGTGCTCCCGGCGTTGGTGGACAGGAAGACTCGCACCCTCGCCTCCGACTGAAAGCGCGCGACGATCTCGGCTCGCCGCTTCTGCGGGACGCTCCCGTCGAGGCGCACGAAGTCGAGCTTGCGCTTGCGAAGGAGCGGCTCGACGAGATCCAGCATCGTCGTCCACTCGGAGAAGAGCACGACCTTGCGATCGGCCTCGGTCGCGATTTCTTCGAGCAGGCCATCGAGCCGTTCGAGCTTCGTCGACCATCCCGGCGCCACCTTGTCGACGAGGAAGGTGCTGTCGGCGGCCATGCGACACATGAGGAGCGCCATCCGCAGGCGGAGCAGATCCATCTCGGTCAAGAACCGCTTGCGGACGATCTGCGCGACCGTCTTCATGTGCGCGTCGTGAAGCTCCTTCTGCTGCGCGGTCGGCGCGATGCGGACGACCTCTGTCGTCCGCTCGGGAAGCTCGAGGCGCACCGACTCGCGCGTGCGACGAAGCAGGATCGGCCGCAGGCGCTCGCGCAGGTCGTCGAGGTTCTTGTAGGCCACGAGCTTTCCATCTTCGTCGAGCTTGCGGTGCCGATGAAAGAAGCGGAAGTCCGGGCCGAGCGCGTGAGGATCGACGAACTCGACGACCGAGTGCAGATCGTCGAGCCGATTCTCGAGCGGCGTTCCCGAAAGGACGAAGGCGAACCGCGACGCGAGCCCCTTGACGACGCGGCTCGTCTTCGCCTCCCAGTTCTTGATGCGCTGCCCCTCGTCGAGAATCGACGAGATCCCATGGCGTCCGCTCGATGTGGAGGATGTCCTTCAGAACCTGCTCGTAGTTGCAGATCGTGAAGAACTGGTCGCTCGCGTAGCTCTTCGCGCGGTCCTTCGCCGCGCCGAGCACGATCCCGGCGCTGCGTCCCGAGAAACGCCGGATCTCGCTGCGCCACTGCGACTTGAGCGACGCCGGGCAAACGACGAGCACCTTGTGGATGTTCGCCTCCCGCGCCAAGAGCTCCGCTACCCCGACTCCCTGGATCGTCTTGCCGAGCCCCATGTCGTCCGCCAGGATCGCGCGCCCGGCGCCGACGGCGAAGGCGATCCCGTCGAGCTGGTACGGCAGAAGCGGCATCGCGAGCAGCTCCGTTCGCAACGGATGCTTCTCCGGAGCCTTCCGGATCTCCGCGGCCATCTGGGCGAGCCGCTCGCGCTCCAGCACGCGGTTGATGAAGGCCTCCGCGTCGGGTGTGACGAAGAGCGGCTGGCCCAGCACCTCGAGCTTGCGCAAGCGTGCCAGCAACCCGCGCACTTCGATCGGTGTCTCAAGGAGCGGCTCGACGACCGCGCGCGCAGCGTCGCCCAGCCTCTCGGGCAACGCAATGGCGAGCGATGGGCTTGCGCCGTACCGGAGATGTACGGTGACACGCGTCCGCCGGTATGGCTTCCGGAGAACGCTGGCAGGAAACCGCTTCTTGACCGACGCAAGCACCTTCATGGTGTGCTTGCAGGTCCCGAGCGTGTTCTTCCTGAAGTCGGGGCAGGAGCAGTACGAGATCCCTCGGTCCTCGCCGCGCAACGCGACACGGTACGTCTTGCCGCTCAGGAGGTTGGTCACGGTGTAGTCCGTCCAAGGGCGAGTCTCGTCCTGCGAGCGAATCCTCATTCGTTCGGCCCTGGACCGATCGCGACGCTCGGCGATCGCCGCCTCGACGAGCGCGTCGTCGTCACCGAACGTCCTCAACTCCGTTTCCGCGGGCGGCTCGGCGAGCCCGAGGCCGCTCTTGTTCTCGAGGACGTGCGCGAGGAGTCCGCCGACGTGCAGGCAGGCGCTATCACACGACGTGCATATGGCGCGCAGTTGTGCGCGCGACGCCGGTTCGAGCACGAGGCGAGCGGTCGTGCTGCGGCTCGCGTCGCTCTTGTCCCAGACGACCACCGCTTCGCGCTCGTCGATGCGAAGGTCCTCGGGTGCCTCCAGCTCGAGGGCGCCCCCTTCGAGCAGCAAACGCTTGCCCCGCGGGCCCAGGAGCTTGCAGGCGCCCTCGAAGGACAAATGCGACATCCGATCGCGCATGGTCAGCGCGTGCGACGGCTTGGTGCTCACCGCCGCTGAATACTCCACAGCCCACGAGAGGAGAAGCGTGGGCCGCGGCGGCGGAGACCGCGTCCGCTGGCCGAATCTTCGCAGGAGAGCTAGATTCATCGCATGGAACGCGGAGTTATCGTGCGCGGCCGCCTTCATGGTCGGCAAATCGATCTCGACGAGCCGGTGGACCAACTCGAGGGCGAGGTGGAGGTGACCGTTCGCCCCGTTGGGGCCTCGCACCCGACCGTGGCGGACATGCTCACGTTGATCGCGACGTTCCCGCCGGGGACCCGGACCAAGGAGGACATCGATCGGCAGATCGTCGAGGAGCGCGCGAGCTGGGATCGTGGCTGAGGCCTACCTCGACGCTGGCTGCCTCATCTACATGACCGAGGGGACACCCGCTGGCGGGCTGCGATGGCGGCGCGCCTGAGGGCCCTCCCAGCGACGACGGGGCTCGCGACCTCGCGCCTCTCGCGGCTCGAATGCCGGTCGAAGCCGATCCGCGATCGTGATGCCGCGCTGCTCGCGCGCTACGACGCGACCTTCACGAGCGCGCGCATCGTTGAGGTCACCCCTGCGATCATCGAGCGAGCGACGGAGCTCCGCGCGCACTACGGTTTCCGATCGCCGGATGCGATTCATCTGGCGACGGCCATCGACGGTGGCGCGGACGTTTTCCTCACGGGCGATGCCGCGCTCGCGCGGTGCACCGAGATCGCCGTCAACGTGGTCGCGCCGGGGCCGTGAGTTGCGGGGAGAGTGACTGGCTGCCGACCCCTTGCCTGCGGGACGCCAGGGGCCAGCTCACCCCGGCGCCGCCGGGTCGCTGGATTGCGGCCGCAACCCCTCGGATTTGCTCGAAGAGCGCCCGTACTTCGGGCGAAGGCGCCACGACGAGAGTTCGAAACGTGTCCAGTAGAGGGAGCAGAAGCGCGGCGTTCTTCGCCGATCCCGGCGCGACACCGTCGTCGGGAATCGTCGCCGTACGGGAGTACGGCTCCTCATCCGCTCCTAGGTCTCGCTTGGTCTCGACGAAGACCGCCGCACTTCTGGCAAGGGGCGGACTGATCGGGATTGACAAAAGCGAAACCCGGGTCGCGTCGCCCATTCCGGCGGCGCGCCCGGGTCTCTTGTTGTCGTCACCTCACCCGCTTACGGCGTGCGAGGTGCAGCCGCGCCGGTCGCGCCCTGGGAAGGGGCGCTCGCGACGGGGCTCGGGGCGACGGGCTGCGGCGCCGTCGAAGAAGTGGAGGCGGCGGTCGTGGCGACCGTCCCCTTCACGCTCTTCTTTTGCACCTTGCCCATCGTGTGCCGCGCTGCACGCGTGGCCTCCCGCTTCTGAGCAGCGGTGGCCTTCTGTGCGGTTGTCAACGGCGCGGGCACCTTGCGGGGCTTCACGCCGAAGTCGGCGAGCGTCGAGGGCGAGCCTCGGTAGGTGGCGTTCACCCAGGCCTGGTAGTCCCGGATGACCGGTCCTACGTTCGCCTCGGTGTCGTTCACCTTCTTCAGTGCGCCTTCCCAGCTCGCCTTCGCCGCGTCCGCGGCGTCGAGCGCATCGGCCAGGCTCTGAAGGAGCTGGACGAGCGCCGTCGCCGTGTACGTCGTGCTACCGAGCGTCAAAGGCCCGCTCGGAGCATGCTTCTGCGTACCCGCAATGAGACCGCGAATACGCTGTTGCAACGTGGCTTTCGTGTCTGTGTTTCCACTCATGACAATTTGATTTCTCCTTTCCGAGGGCGAGCGCAGCCGGCGCCGGGCCCCAGTGCCCGGAGCGCCGCCGACTCCTTTCGTGATCGACTCCCTCTATTGGTTAAGTCCGGCGCCGAATCCCGATTCGCCATCGACGGGGCATTTTTTTGAGGTGCTCCGGTCGATTTTTCAGGAGCCCTCGGAATCGCTCCGCTTTTCGACGGCCATCGAAGGCGCGCGTGCATCCACGCCTGGCGTGGGTGCAGTCATCCAAGGCGTGGGCCCTGTCATCCAAGGCGTGGACGCATCCACGCCAGGCGTGCGTGCCCTCATGCCAGGCGTGCGTGGGGGCATCGAAGGCGTGCGCCCTGCCACGCCTGGCGTGAGACCATCCGTGCCCGGCACGAGGGCGAGGATGTTGACTTGGGATGGGCTCGACCCGCGCCCGGCCGCACCCTACGATGAACCGATCGTGCGACTCCTAGCTCGCCACGGCGTCCTGCTTCTCGCAGTCATGGGGGCAGGTGCAGAGTTCGTCCGGTCCGTCCCGGCGGTGAAGACGTCGAGCGCGTCGTCCAGCCAGTCCATGACGAGCAGCGGTGCATCGAGCGGCGGTCCGGAAGCCGATGCAGACCTGCGCGATTCGCACCCCGAGGAGCCGAACGACTCCTTCATGAGCTCTGGGACCCCAGCTTCGCAGACGTGGAGCAGCGCACCCTCCGACCGCGGCTCGGCAGGCGCCCCGTCAGACATAGACCGCGGCAGCCCCTGTTTCCTCGCGGTTGGCGGCGCCCGCGGCGCATGCATGGAAACGTCGGAATGCGAAGCTCTGGGCGGCCACGTGTCGACCCCTGGCCATTGCCGAGGTTCGGCAAATATCGAGTGCTGCACGAGCGAGCCTCATATCGAGTCCCACGCCCCGACGGGCTGGAGCCCCGTACCCCAAGCCCGCGTCACGACGGAAATGACGGTATGGGCCGCGATGATCGTCGAGTCGCCGGAGGCCTATCCCATGGGGTCCAAGACGACGCAGCTTTTCGGAGCGATCGCGGTCATGGCTCGGGTCGAGTGGCATCCGGCGCACCCCGGGCACGGTGTCGTCCACCGAGGCGTGACGCTGTACCAGCCCGGATAAGCGCTCGGGCGCGACCTGCTACCCTGCGATCGTGAGCGCAGCCACTGTCGTCGCCTGCGGAACACTCGCGGACGAGTTCGCACCGGGCAACGCGTGACGCTCTACCGGGAGACGCACGCGCTTGCCTTTGGCGCTCTCTCCCTCGCGTGCCTGACCTGTCTCGTGCGCGGTCCCGGCGCTGCCGTCACATCTCACGAAGCATGGATCGCGCCGGACGCGCCGGCTGCGCCGGATGCGGTGAGGCCGGAGTCGACCGGTCGCGATTCGCCCCTCGCGCTCGCCTCCATTGATGCCGCGGTCGAGGAAGCGATTGCCGATCGAAAGGTGCCCGGGGCGGTCGTCATCGTCGGTCGCCACGATCGCGTCCTCTTCCGACGGGCCTACGGTTTTCGCCAGTTGCAGCCTGAGCGCGTGCCGATGACGGTCGACACTCTGTTCGATTTGGCCTCGCTCACCAAGCCCATCGCAACGGCGACAAGCGTGATGGTCCTCGCCGAGCAAGGCCTGATCGGACTCGACGATCCGCTCGCGAGGTACGTCCCGGAGTGCGCTGGTGGAGGCAAGGGGACCATCACACTGCGCCAATTGCTTCTTCACACATCCGGCATGCCGGCGGACACCCCCACGGACGACTTCGCGCACGGGCGTGACGAAGCGGTCCGGCGCATCTGCAACGTGCCTCTGCGCGCGGCGCCGGGAGCGAAGTCCATCTACAGCGACGTGGGCTTCGTCCTCCTCGAGGAGGTCGTAAGGCGGGTCACCTCCGAGGAGCTCCCACTCTTCGCGCGCCGCGCGGTATTCACGCCGTTGGGCATGAGCGACACCGACTATGTTCCGTCCGAGTCGCGAAGGCGGCGGGCGGCGTGGACGGAGCTCGTCGATGGAACATGGCGTGCCGGCGTCGTGCACGATCCTCGCGCGTTCCTGCTGGGCGGAGTCGCGGGGCACGCCGGGCTCTTCTCGACGGCGGACGATCTGGCGCTCTATGCGCGCGCGCTCCTCGCGGGTGGTCAGGTCGACGGCCGGCGCGTGCTCTCGACACGATCGGTGGCCGCTATGATCGCGCCCCACGACGTACCCGACGGGATCCGCGCGCTCGGTTGGCAGGTAGACAGCACCTGGAGAGGCGCAGGCCTGTCGCCGAGGGCCATCGGCCACTTCGGTTTCACGGGGACAGCCATGTGGATCGATCCGGACAAGGATCTCTTCACCGTCGTCCTGACCAACCGCGTCCATCCCGACGGCACCGGAGACGCCAAGCCCCTCGTTAGGCGCATCAATACGCTCGCAGCACAGGCGATCGGGCCCGTGGTCGGTCGCGTGGAGGCGTGCCCCGAGCGGCGCGACGACGTCCTTACGGGGATCGACGTGCTGCGCGAGGAGCGCTTCGAGCGCCTGCACGGCGCCCGTGTGGGCCTCATCACGAACGCCAGCGGTCGCGCGCGCGACGGGATGTCAAGCGCCGACCTTCTGGCGAACGCGCCCGGCGTGACGCTCGTCGCGTTGTTCACACCCGAGCACGGGCTCGGCGCCGACCGGGACGGCAAGGTCGCGAACGAAGTCGACGAGCACTTGGGGTTACCCGTCTACAGCCTCTACGGAGATGCGCTCGCACCCAGCGCCGATAGCCTAGCGGGGATCGATACGCTGGTCTTCGACGTACAGGACGTAGGCACCCGATTCTTCACGTACGCATCCACGATGCGCCGCGCGATGGAGGCGGCGCGTGATCACGATCTGCGCTTCGTCGTGCTTGACCGCCCCAATCCGATCGACGGCACCGACGTCGCCGGTCCCGTTCTCGTCCCCTCGGTAGGATCGTTCGTCAACTACCACGCGTTGCCCGTGCGGCACGGCATGACCGTGGGCGAACTGGCGTATCTGTTCGATGCGGACGATCACCTGGGCGTCGCACTCTCGGTAGTGCCGATGCGAGGCTGGCGTCGCGCGTCGTACGGCGATGAGACGGGCTTGCCTTGGGTGAATCCATCGCCCAACCTGCACAGCGTCAACGAGGCGCTGCTCTACCCTGCGCTCGGCCTGCTCGAGGCGACGAATCTCTCCGTCGGACGTGGGACCGATGGTCCGTTCGAGAGAGTGGGAGCTCCGTGGATTGACGCAGACGCGCTCGCTTCGATGCTGGCCTCGGAGGCGCCCCCGGGAGTCGAGTTCGCGCGAGAGGTATTCACACCGAGCGTTGATCGCTATGCCGGTCAGCGGTGCCACGGCGTTCACCTCGCGGTACGGGACCGGGAGCGGTTCGAGCCGGTACGCACCGGGCTGGCGATTGCGCGCGCAATGAGGCGGCTTTACCCGCGCGAGTGGGACTTTGCCAAGCTCGAACGCCTGGTCGGTGATCCCCGCGTCATGAGCGCCATCGACGCGGGATTGCCGCTCACCGCGATCACCGACACGTATCGAACGGAGCTCGCGGCGTTCGCGAACCGGCGCGAGAAGTATCTTCTCTACGGCGAACGCGGGTGCGCGCCCGCCTTGTGATGAGTACCATCTCACGCATGGGCGCTGCGCCCTTTATCGTCGCGATGGCGTCGGTGGCGTCGGCGTGCGTGCCCGCTCGTGATACCGCGGCACAAGCGGCATCGCCATCCGTCGTCGGACCCGTGTCGACCCGGTCGACGCCGGGACCCGAGCTTCCACGCGGCGGCCGTACGATCTTCCCCGACTATCGGCTCGTGGGTTTCTGTGGCACCCCGGGCGCCCCGGCGCTCGGCCCTTTGCTGGACCACCCCGCGACGAAGGTGGAGAAGCTGTTGGACTATGCGAATCGGTACGCGGGCAGTCGCAAGATCCTCCCCGTGTTCGAACTGGTCGCCGTGGTCGTGCAGGCCTACGGCGGTCCGGATGGCAAGTACCGCAACCGCGTGCCGGACGCCGCCGTCGACGAGTACTTGCAAGCTGCGCGGCAAACCAAGGGACTTCTTTTGCTCAATATTCAGCCCGGGCACTCTGACTTTCTCTCCGAGGTGCGTGGGTTCGAGCGGTATCTGCACGAGCCCGACGTCGGGGTCGCCCTCGACCCGGAGTGGGCCATGCTCCCCAAGCAGCAGCCGGGCCGCTTCTACGGGCAGACGACCGGGAACGTCATCAACGCCGTCATCGACTACCTCGCCGCGATCGTCGCGCGCGAAAACCTTCCAGAGAAGGTGCTCGTCTTTCACCAGGTCAACGACTACGTCGTCAAGGGAGAGTCGAACATCAAGCCGTCGTCCGGAGTTGTGGTCATCAAGAGCGTCGACGGCCTCGGGCCGAAGGGCACCAAGATCACCACGTACAACTTCTTGATGCGGACCACGGCCCCGGGCGTGCACGCGGGGTTCAAGGTGTTCTTCGATGAGGACCGGCAGAACGGCGGCGCCTTGATGACGCCGGCAGAAGTCTTGGCACTCGTTCCGCCTCCCGAGTACGTGATGTACGAGTAGGATGGCGGGTGGCTCTTCGTCGAGCCGTGGTAGTCGGAGGTAGGCGCGGTGCGCCTGCGGGCGGGGCGGGCGCCGGTCATGCTCCGGAATGAAACCCCCATGGAACGCGAACTTCATGCGAGTCCAGGCACCATGCGGCCTCGGAGGTTCTGCTGGAGACCGTCGAGACGACCTCGCTGCGATCGGGCACCTTGATCGCAGGGGCTTACCGCGTCCTCAGGCCGATCGCCGAGGGCGGCATGGGCGTGATCTACGAGGTGGAGCAGGCGGCGACGGGAGCACGACGAGCCCTCAAGGTGATGCACGGTCGGTTCGCCAACGACGAGAGCCTCCGTCAACATTTCGTTCGCGAGGCGCGGCTCGCGGCTTCGATCCCGACGGACCATATCGCGCAGGTGCTCGACGCCGGTCTGGATCCAGGCACCGGCGCGCTGTTCATCGTGATGGAGCTGCTCGAGGGGACCACCCTTTCTCACGAGCTTCGGCGGCGCGGGCCGTTCGCATGGGCAGACGCGCTCGCGGTCCTCGGGCAGGTGTCGCACGCACTCGGGGCCGCACACGCGCTCGGCATCGTGCACAGGGATTCGAAGCCGGCGAACGTCTTTCTCGCCGAATCGCGGCACGCGACACTGCCTTTCATGGTGAAGCTCCTCGACTTCGGGATCGCGAAGGCCGTCGCGGGGGCGTCCGAATCGACCGCGGCCGTGCTCGGCACGCCCACCTGGATGGCTCCCGAGCAAACGACCATCGACACGCCGATCGGTCCCGAGGCAGACGTGTGGTCGTTCGGGCTCTTGACCTTCATGATGCTCACCGGGCGGCACTACTTCGCCACCGCGGGCGTGAAGTCGATCCCCACCGCGGCCGTGTTGCGCGAGGTCGTCCTCGACCCACTTCTCGCTGCAACCGAACGCGCGACGCAAATCGGCTTCGCCGATCGCCTGCCGGGCGATTTCGACGGCTGGTTCGCGGGCTGCGTGGATCGTGTGCCGGGGCGGCGCTTCTCCGACGTGAGGGCGGCGTTCGCTTCCCTCGAGAGTCTGCCTGCCCCGACGCCGAAGGAGACGCCGTCCCCGTCCGAGACGAGGCTTCGCGCGCTGTCCGCCATGCGCCTCGAGACGCCCATCACGGCGATCGAGACACCTCATCCGTCGCGCGCGTGGCGCAGCCGCGCGCCCACCAACGCCTCCGCGAAGATGAGCACGGCGGGTGGGGATACGAGGGTCCCACGCTGGTCAGGCACAGCGCTCGTGGCCGGCGCCTCGCTCGTCGCGGCGACAGGGATTGCTCTTTCCGTCTGGCTCGCACGAGGGCGAGATTCGCGTCCCGTGGCCCCCGGAGCGACTACGCCCCCGGTCGTCGTCCCTATTGATCTTCGCTTGCACGGATCGAACACCATCGGCGCGGAGCTCGTTCCAGCCCTGGCGGAGGCTTTTCTTCAGCGGCGCACGGCCGCCAAAGCGGTCGTTCGCAGGCGCACCGCACCCGACGAGGTGTCCGTCGAGGCCCGCGACGGCGACAAGGCGATCGAGTCGATCGAGGTCTTCGCTCATGGCACGACCACCGCGTTCGAGGACCTCCACGCGGCTCGCTGCGATCTCGGGATGGCTTCGCGACGCATCCACGCGGACGAGGCCGCGACGCTGGCGTCGCTCGGCAACATGGAGTCCGCCGCGAGCGAACACGTGGTGGCGCTCGATGGCATCGCCGTCATCGTCAATCCGACCAACCCCATTTCGTCCCTCACGAGGACGCAGATAGGGGACCTCTTTGCTGGCAAGGTGCGGCGCTGGTCCGAGCTGGGCGGCAGGGACCAATCGGTCATCGTCCACGCGCGCGATGACCGATCCGGGACCTACGACACCTTCAAGCACCTGGTGCTCCCGGATCGCTCGCTTGTCGCGGACGCCCTCCGGCACGAGTCGAGCGACGAGCTCTCCGACGCGGTGGCAGGGGACGCGCGCGCCGTTGGATTCATCGGGTTGCGCTATGTGCGCAGCGCCAAGGCGGTCATGGTTCGAGGACTCGGGGTCGGTGCCGCTCCTGCCGTCGGCGATGACCGTGTCCACCGAGGACTATACGCTCGCGCGGAGGCTGTACTTGTACGTGCCCGGAACTGCGTCGGTCGTCGCGCGCGACTTCCTGGACTTCGTCCTCTCCGACGACGGCCAGAGGGTGGTCCGCGCTGCGGGCTTCGTCGACCTTCTTCCGGATTGCGACCCGGTCGCTCCGCATTGCCCGACGTGCCCCCACGAATACCTGGAATCCGTGCGGAGCGCG
Source organism: uncultured delta proteobacterium (assembly GCA_963847465.1). Taxonomy (GTDB): domain Bacteria; phylum Myxococcota_A; class Polyangia; order Polyangiales; family Polyangiaceae; genus Palsa-1150. Next base: position 1,308,691 of record CAWKAF010000062.1, read on the forward strand.
TGCCGCATTTCGATCGACTTTCGTTTCGAGCGCGCCACCATGCAGCTCGATACACGCGCGCTGCGGGACCTCCCGCGCGTAGCCGCGATGCTGGGGCGCGCGGAATACGTCGGACGCGGGTTGGTCCTCATGGGCTTCTCCGACGGTGCTGGCACCCGCGCCGTCAACGCTTCGCTCTCGCAGCAGCGCGCCGACATCGTGGCCGAGCAACTTCGTGCGCGGGGACTGCACGTCCTCCTCGAGCGAGGGCTTGGCTCCGAGATGCCTGTCGCCGACGACGCCACGGAAGAGGGCCGCGAGCGCAACCGTCGCGTCGAGGCCTGGTTGCGGTAGGCCGATCCCCGCCGGCGGGTGGGTACAAGTCGTTTCTCCCGCTTCGGCAGGTCCACGTCGAGCGCTATGACGAGAGGCCTTCGAGCAGCCCCACCCGCTCGCGCCGGGCGCGCGCGGCCCTGGCGCCGCGTCTTGCGGCCGCGAAGAAGCTCGGCACGACGGAGAGGCGTCCTCGGAGCGCGGCGCCGATCACCCACCCGAGGACCGTCCCGGGGGGCACGACCTCGTAGGGCGACAGCTCGCGATCGGCCTGGGCGGCGAGCCGCGCCATCAAGGCCGGGGAGTGCCGGGCCTTCTCGAAGAGCAGTTGATTGAGGGGGTTGAGGAAGCTCGGGTCGCCCATGTCGCCGGCGAAGCAGAAGAGATTCGATCGAGTCGACGTCGCGCTGCCGCCAGTAGCGGACAAGCGCCTCGTCTCCCCCGGAGAGGATGGCGCGGCCGAGGTTGCGGGCGTCGCGCAGCGCGTCGGTGATCCCGAGCCCCGGCGTCGGATCTTTGTGGAGCCCGGCATCACCCAAAAGGGCAAAGCCGGGGCCCGCCGCCTCCCGGAAGAAGCATCGAGAGGAGAGAAGGCCGACGACCTTGCCCTCGCGCTGGTTGCCTTCGACGAGCGGCGCCGTCACCGGCCACGATCGCAGCCTTTCGAGGTAGGCCGCCTCGTAGCGGCCCTTCCACGAAGGGAGCTCCGACGTCAGGGCAAGGACGCCCAGGATGAGAAGATTGGCGTCGGTCTGGAAGATGAATCGGGCCGTGCCGTCCTCGGCGAAGCCGGTGTACGCGTCGAAGTCGCGGAAGCTCGGGTCTTGCGTCCAGGCGGGCAGGGCGGGCCAGTACGCCCAGTAGCCGAACCGAGGAGTGTCGTACCCGAGGTACTCCTTGGCGCCTGCCAGTTCGGCCACGGTGGAGTGACGGCCGTCGGCGCCGACGACGACCGCGGTGTGAAACCGGTGCGTCGCGCCGGCATGGACCGCCTCGACCCCGACCACGCGGCCGTCCTCGCGGATCAGATCGACGACCTTGGTCTGGTCCCGGAGAATGGCGCCCGCCTTCGCGGCGGCCTCCTGCAGGAGTCGGTCGAGGTGCAACCGCCGGAGGCAGTGGCCAGCCCTCCCGTTCTTGAAAGGAACGTCCAGCTGCACGCCGTCGAGATCCATGCGGATGACGCAGCTTGGAGGCGACAGGCGGCGCACCTCGGCGCCGACGCCAAGGTCGTCGAGCCACTCGACGCCTATGGGCGAGACGAAGTGCGTCGAGAGAGGGTGATCGCTGGGCAGCTTGGCCGAGTCGAGGAGGAGGACCTTCTGGCCCGCGCGGGCGAGGTGAGTCGCAAGGGGAGCACCCGCGCATCGCGCTCCGACGACGATGGTGTCGAAGCGTTCGGGGGAGGTGCCGGCCGATCGTGCCGGAGTCATTGGATCGATATGTCCTTTCCGAGAGCCTTGGCGGAAGTGCACCTCAGCCTGCGTCGAGCGCCCACGCGCGAAGGCGTTCGGGCGTCCAGGCGTTTGCGATGCGCTCAGGGTCGATCCAGGCGCGCTCCGCGTTGAGGGCGGCGTAGCGGACGCGGTCGAGCTCCCCTACTTCGTGGGCGTCGCTCGTCAGGACGAACGTGACGTCTCGCTCCCTCGCGCGCCGAAGCGCTTCGACGGACATGTCGAGACGCGGCAGTCCGCCGTTGATCTCGAGCGCCGTGTCCAGTCGCACGCGCAGCTGCGAAGATGGCGTCGAGGTCGAGCTCGATGGGCGGGCGGCCGCCGATCATTCGCGCCGACAGGTGGCCGATCATCCGAACCGCCCGGGTCGTGCATCGCTGTGACGACGCGCGCGGTCTGCGCTGCTCGATCGAGGTCGAAGTGGTCGTGGACCGACGCGAGGCACCAGTCGAAACCGCTCCGGAATTCGGCGTCGTAGTCGAGCTCGCCGTTCGGCCCGATGTTCAGCTCGACGCCGTGGAGCAGGAGCAGCGAATCGCCGAGCTCGACCTGGAGCGCGCGGATCTTCGCGCGCTGCTCGAGGAGCGCCTCGCGCCCGACGCCGGACAGCGTGCCCTCCGCGTGGTCGGTGATCGCCAGGACGCGATAGCCTCGGGCCTTCGCGCCCATCGACGACCTCCTCGAGCGAGGATTGCCCGTCTCCGGACACGGACGTATGCACGTGGAAGTCGCCGATGATCGTCGCCGATCGGTCGCGGAAGGCTCCCGTTCTCCGCGGCCTCGATCTCGCCCGCGTCCTCCCGCAGCACCGGCGGGATCCACGGGAGACCGAGCGCCGCGTAGATCTGCTCCTCGGTCTCGCTCGCGACGACCTTGCCGCCGTCGAGCTCGGAGAGCGCGTACTCGTTGAGCGTCCAGCCGCGCGCCAGCGCGCGCTGGCGGAGCTTGATGTTGTGGCCCTTCGAGCCCGTGAAGTAGAGGCGCGCCGCGCCGAGCTGGTGCGCCCGCGACGACGCGCAGATCGATCTGCGTTCCGCGGCGGGTGACCACGCTCGTCTTGGCGTCGCCGCGGACGAGCACGCGATCGACGACGCTTCATCGACACGAGCGCCTCCATGACCGGCGTCGGCCGCCGTCGCCGCCACGACGATGTCGACGTCGCCGACCGTCTCCGCGAACCGGCGCAGCGATCCGCAGTACGACGCGTGGGTGACGCCGGGCACCTCGAGCATGCCGCGCGACGATGCGTTCGGCGAGCGGCAGCGCCACCGCGATGGGGGTGCGCCCGGTCGAGCCCTGCTCGTCGAGCCGTCCGAGAGCGACTGCGCAACTTCTCCTCGGACTTCGGACCGAACCCCTTGAGTTCGCGCAGCTGCGTGGTCGGCCAGAACGCGCCGGAGATCGTCGATCGACTGCACGCCGAGCTCGGCGCGCAGCCGCTTGACCGCCTTCGGGCCAAGGCCCTGGATGCGCAGGAGCGCGACGACGCCCGGAGGGTGCTTCTGCGCGGAGGCCGTCGAGCTTCTCCACCTTGCCCGTCTCGACTAGCTCGCGGATCTTCGCCGCCGTGCTCTTGCCGATGCCGTCGATCTTCTGCGAGCTCCTTGGCCGACGAGCTTGGCCGAGGTCGGTCGCCTGCGCGGCGATCGCTTGCGCGGCGCTCTCGTACGCGCGCACGCGGAACGACTGCGGGATCGCCCTCTTCGAGCATCGTCAGCTCGGCGAGCTCGCGGAGCATGTCGAGGACGTCTTGTTTGGCGTCGGCCATGCGGGCCAGGAGCTGGATGTACCCTCGCCTGCCGTGGCGCAAGGAAGAGGCGGCCGAGGTCCTCTCGATCGACGGGCGAGAGGTGCGCATCACCCACCCGAGCAAGCCCTACTTCTCGAGGCAGACGCGGCTCTCCAAGCTCGACGTCGTCGCGCTACTACCTGTCGGTCGCGGCCGGCGCGCTTGGCGGGCATCCGCGGCCGGCCCCTCGTGCTCAAGCGCTTCGTCGAACGGCGCGGAGGGCGAGGCCTTCTACCAGAAGCGCGCGCCCGGCAAGCGACCGCCGTGGCTCCGCACGGTGACGCTCTCGTTCCCGTCCGGCCGCACGGCCGAGGAGATCGTCGTGGACGACGCCGCCGGGCTCGCCTGGATCGTGAACCTCGGGTGCATCGAGCTCCACCCGCACCCGGTGCGGTCGAGCGATCTCGACCATCCCGACGAGCTGCGGGTCGACCTCGATCCCGGGCCAGGGCGTGCGCCTGGGCCGACGTGTTGCGCGTGGCGCTTCGAAGTGCGGAGCGTCCTCGAGGAGATGGGCCTCCGTGGGTGGCCGAAGACGAGCGGCTCGCGCGGGATGCACGTGATCGCGCGGATCGAGCCCCGCTGGACGTTCACGGAGGTGCGGCGCGCGGCGCTCGCGTTGTCGCGCGAAGTCGAACGGCGCGCGCCGGCCCTCGCTACGTCGAAGTGGTGGAAGGAAGAGCGCCACGGGGTGTTCCTCGACTACAACCAGAACGCGAAGGACCGCACGACGTGCTCCGCCTACTCGGTGCGCCCTGTCCCGGACGCGCGCGTATCGACGCCGTTGACCTGGGACGAGGTCGGTTCCTGCGAGCCAGGCGACTTCACCGTGCTCACCGTCCCGACGCGCTTTGCCGAATTGGGTGACCCCCATGCGGGCATCGACGGCGCGGCGGGATCGCATCGAGAAGCTGCTCGATCTGGCGGCGCGCGACGAGGCGGAAGGGTTGGGCGACGCTCCGTGGCCGCCGCACTTTCGCAAGATGGAGGGCGAAGCCCCTCGCGTCGCACCGTCGCGTGCCAAGAAGGCCGCCCGCCGCCCGAGGTAGCGCGATTCAGCGTCCCGACGCGAAGATGCTCGCCAGCTCGTGCGGCGCGACGACCTCGAGCTGAGCGTACGTGCACTCGCTCGGCTTCTTGTCGGACCGCCAGCGGCGAAACTGAGCCGTATGACGGAATCGCGACCCCTGCATGTGGTCGTATGCGACTTCGACCACGAGCTCCGGGCGAAGGGGCTCCCAGGCGAGGCTCTTGCCTTGGCTCCAGCGGCTCTGCATCCCGGGCATCCGCTGCCCCCCTGCATCCGCCCAGTCCTTCCAGGGGTGATTGGCAAGAGCACCGTCCCGGTGCGAGGCGAGAAAGCCGACGAGCTCGCGGCGCGTCTCGGCCTTGAAGCTGGCCGACACGCCCACGTGCTGGAGAGCCCCCGAGTCATCGTAGAGGCCGAGCAAGAGCGACCCGACCGCCGTCGCCTGGCCGTTCTTGTGCCATCGGAAGCCTCCGACGACGCAGTCGCACTCGCGCTCGTGCTTGATCTTGAGCATGACGCGCTTGTTGGCCTCGTAAACGCCCGACTCCGCCTTCGCCATCACGCCGTCGAGCCCCGCGCCCTCGAAGCGCAGGAACCAGTCCGCCGCCGCGCCGCGGTCCGTCGTCGCGGGCGTCAAGTGAATGGGGGGCGCTGCGCCCGCGAGCACCGACTCGAGCCTGGCCCGTCTCGAACGGAACGGGGTCGTCGCGAAGGTCGCTGTCGCCTTCGCACAGAAGATCCCAGAAGACGATCGAAGCCGGGGTCTCGCGAGCGAGCATCTCGACGCGTGAAGCGGCCGGGTGGAGGCGCATCTGCAGAGCCTCGAAGTCGAGGCAGCCGGCTCGCGCGATCACGACCTCGCCATCGAGCACGCACTTGGACGGGAGCTGCGCCTTGAGAGGCCCGAGCAACTCGGGGAAATAGCGGTTGAGCGGCTTCTCTTCGCGGCTCTGGACGAGGACCTCGTCGCCGTCGCGAAAGACCAGTACGCGGAAGCCGTCCCACTTCGGCTCGAAGATCCAGCCCTCGCCCTCGGGCAAGCCGCCCGACTCGCTTCGCGAGCATCGGCATGATCGGCGGAGAAACGGAGAGGTGCACGCCGAACGGTAGCGCGATTGCCTCGCTCGTGCAGTCGTGGGCTAGACGGGGGCTCCCCCGCCCATGGCTTCGATGTATCGCGCGATCGACGCTCGAAGTGCGGCGGGGGGTTCGACGAATTCGAGCCCGATGGCGCGCGCGCCGTCCGAGGCGTCGGGCCGGGCTGCGCGGACCCAGCGCACGTCGGCGTCGCAGCTCACCACGCGGCCCTCGATTGGCAGCGCGAATCGCACCGTCGAGCGCTGGTTGGGCTCGCATCCCTGACGCGTGATGATGAGCAGCCCTCCTTCGGAGATGTCCTCGCTGCGCCCGTCGACCGACCCTCGGGCCAATATGACGTGCACCGGCGTCACGTACGGTGCACGTGGTGCGCGGCGCCGCTGTCTTGGATCGGCGGTGGTCGCAGGGCCGAACCTCGATGGCGGTGGAGGTCCGAGAAAGCACGTCTGGTCACCGGCCGACGGAATCGCCTCGTGGATTGCGCGCGCAAGGCCGAGCACGTTCGGAAAGCGGTCCCCAGGCTTCTTTGCAATCGCCCTTTGCACGACAGCGGCAAGCGCTTCCGTGACCCCAGGGAGGCGGGTTCGGACGTTCGGCGGCGCATCGTCCGAGCAGACTTGCAAGAGGACGCGCTGGTAGTTGCCGTCGTAGGGGACGCTCCCGGTCAGGCACTCGAACATGGTGACGCCGAGGGCGTACACGTCGGCCAGAGCGTCGACGTCGTCCTGTGCGAGGAGCTGCTCGGGAGCCATGTAGGCAGGCGTCCCGATGATCGCGCCGATCGCGCTGAGCTTCCCCTCGCTGATGCTCGCGACCTGCGCGGTGCCGAAGTCGACGACCTTGACGCGTTCGCGTCCGTCACGCTCTCGGACGACGAAGATGTTGTCGGGCTTGAGATCGCGGTGCACCACGCCCGAGCGATGAGCGACGTCCATGGCGTCGCAGAGCTGGAACATGACGGCGGCGGTCTCTTCGGGCGACAGCCGAGATCGAGCGGCGAGCAACCCCTCGAGCGTTCGCCCGTCGAGCTTCTCCATCACGAAGTAGGGCGTTCCGTCGTCGACGACGCCGCCGTCGAGCACCTCCACGATGCCCGGATGACGAGCCGTCGCCAGCGCGCGCGCTTCCCGCACGAGCCGGGCGCGAAGCTCCCCGAGCTGCGCGACGGGGACGTCCGGTGCGACGATCTTCAGAGCCACCGTTCGCTGCGTGAACCGGTGGAAGGCCTCGAACACCACCCCTCCGGCCCCGCGCCCCAGGTCGCGCCGGAGCTCGTAGCGGCCCTCCACCACGTCACCGACCTGCAAGTGCCCCGGGCGCTCCGGGACATCGCCTTCCCGGGTCGGATCCATCCGCTCCATTATGCGGCCCGCGCCGATCGAGAACAACCGCGGTAGCGGCGAAGGCCGCTGCGGGCGGCCAGGGGGGGCGCCGCTATTCACTCGACGTCCTTGCGCGTAGAGTGGATGGGTATGCGTCACCTCACAGCCCTGGCGGTACTGCTCGGGGTACTCCCCATCGCCTGCGGTTCGGAGGGACCCTCGGATCTCGACCCGTCGGGCGTCGGGACGAGCCAGAGCGACATCATCGGCGGCACTCTCGATGCGATGGACCGCTCGGTTCTCGAGCTCTTCTATGCCACCTCGTACCCCCTGTCCGCGTGCGACGGGAACGCCACGTGCCTGCAGGGCTGCATCGACCTCTCGACAGGGCAAGCATGCACGAGCGGCGCGAACTGCACCTGCGGTTCGGGCGCGACCTGCACCGGGGAGCTCATCGGCCCGCACACCGTCGTCACCGCGGGTCACTGCACCGACCTCTCGGCCGGGGGGGAGGTGAGCGGCCCGGGCCGCCCCGCGTTGACGATCTGTTCCTCTGCGGCGGACGTGATGGCGGTCGCCGAGGGAAACCCGACGAGCAACGGGTGCAATCTGGTCATCTTCGTGCTCTTCAACAATGGCTGCACGACGAGCGACACCATGGACAGTTGCGAGTCTGGCCTCATCGACGCAGGCAACTACGTCGTCGCCGACACCGTCACGAATCCTGGTTACAACGGCTCGATCAACGAGCCTTATACGGCGACCAACAACGACAACGACATCGGCCTCGTCCATCTCGCGTCGTCGACCTTGAAGAACGGTCAGGCCGAGCCGGGCATCCTGACCTTCAATCGCGCCGACCTGGGAGCCGCGTGCACCGATCTCGGCAATCTCAGGTTCGTGGGATACGGCGTGACCAACCCGAGTGAGGGGATGAACGCGATCTCGGGAGTGAAGTACGACGTCAGCCACGACGTGAGGGTGAAGGACACGTGGCACAACGAAGAGGACGGGGCGCAGGCAAGCGCACTCTCGACGTGCGGCCCCGGCTCCGGCGACGAGCCGACGTGCAGCGGCGACTCGGGGGGGCCGTCCTTCAACAGCGCCGGCGTCATCATCGGCGTCACCTCGCTCGGCGACCCGGCGTGCTCCATGTACGGGCAAGACACTCGCATCGACGCGTACGCCGACTGGATCGACGGCAAAATGGCGAGCTGGGGTGACCCGATGAACGGTAGTCCTTCCACGCCCGCCGACGCATCCGCCGACGCGAAATCCGGGAACGCGCAGGCCTCGGACGCGGGCAAATCGGGCGGCGGCGACTCGTCCGTGCTCGGCAGCGACGGCGCGATCGCCGAAGACGCGGACACGGAGCGCAATTCAGCAGGGGACGACGCGAGCGGCTCCGGCGCAGGCGTCCCGAGCGGAAAGAAGGGAGGAGGCGGCGGCTGCACCGTGAGCGCGGCCGGCTCCAGCAACACGGGATCGGGCACGGCGCTCCTCTCTCTGGTGTTTGCCGCAGCGCTCTTGTCCCGTCGGAGGGACGTGTCTTGAGTCAAGGATGGGCTTGCTCGTATGCTCCGCGCTCCCCCAGTGCGAGCCCCCATGCGATCCCTTCCGTCCCTCCCCGTCGTCGCCTTCTCTCTTTCTCTTCTCGCAGCGGCCTGCGGTGGCGCCACTCCGCCTCAGGCGGTCTCGGCGCCCATCGCGAAAGCACCCGCGTCCACCTGCGCACGCCTGGGTGACGCGTCCCGGGCCCCCAAACCGCTGTTGCTCCCGCGGGCGGGCTCCACCGTCGCGCTCGCCGACATCGGCGGCAAGACGTTCGCATACGTCGCCGACGAGGACGACCAGGGAGTGCACGTGGTGGACGTCGACGCAAAGGCGGACCTGGGGTCGACCCCGGTCGGAGGCCGTCCATCGCAGGTGATGTTTCTGCCGGACGGGCGCCTCCTCGTCGCGTTGCGCGATCAGGCGCAGATCGCGGTCCTGGAACCGCAACCCGATCCGGCCAAGGGGCTCGATGTCCGGTGCGTCGTGCCGACCGACGTCGAGCCGTACGGGCTCGCGCTGTCTCCGGACGACGGGCAGCTGCTCGTGACGTCGGCCTGGGGGCGCTCGCTCGCGAGCTACGACGCGAAGAGTCCCACCATGAAGCAGAACTGGGATGTCGCGCTGCCGCGAGAGCCGCGGTCGGTGGTCGTCTCGGACGACGGGACGAAGGCGTTCGTCGCGCAGGCAGTCGGCGGCCAGGTGAGCATCGTCGACCTGACCATGCAGCGCGTCGTGCCGACCGAGACGCACCCCACCGAGGAGAACGTCAAGGCCGCCGCGAAAGCGGGGACGCTGGGCGCCTCCGAGGCGATGTTTCGATTCACGACGTTCGCGGGCAAGGGCACGAGCTGCCAGGGATTCGCGCTGGCCAAGACAGCGGACCCGAGCGGCCGCGTCCTCGTGCCGCAGGCCCTGGTCGACCCGGGGATCCGAACGAAACCACCCCGGGGTACGGCAATCCACGAAACGACCAGACCGAGGTCGCCGACGTCGCCGTCCTCGACGAGTCGCACGGCGACCTGCTCATAGCCTCCCTCCAGGTCCCGCAGTCCCGTCTCATGCGATCGATGCGCAACGACTCGGCGCACAACCACGAGGAGTGCCTGCTCCCGCGTTCGGCCGCCTACGACGCGAAGACCAAGAGCCTTCTCGTCGGCTGCTACGGGATCGACGACGTCATCGCCTACGACGCCCTCGCCGCGAGCCCCGTGCGTGCGGTGAAGCGCAAGTGGGACGTGGCGGCGGGTCCGAGCGGGATCGCAGTGGACCCGCGGGGCAGCCGCGCGGTCGTGTGGTCGCAGTTCGAGCGGGTCGTCAACGTCCTGCCGATGGGAGGGCCCGATCTGGTCGACGACACCGGCCCGGACAGGTCACCCCCGGTGCGCATCGCCCTGAAGGAGCCGGCGCATCCGCTTCCCACGTCCATCGCTCTCGGCCGCGTTCTCTTCCATATGGTGGGCGACGAGCGGATCTCTCACGATGGCCGCGCGTGCGCGAGCTGCCACCCCGACGGCCGCGACGACGCGCTGACGTGGGCGACGCCCAACGGGCCCAGGCGCAGCATCATGCTCGCCGGGCGGATCGGCGACACGGCTCCTTTCTCGTGGAGCGGATCCGAGCGAACCCTCCAGGAGCACATGAACATCACGTTCGCCCGTCTGGAGGGCAACGGAGGCCTGCGGAGCATGGAGCTCGACGCGCTCGCCGAGTACGTGCAAACCCTCGCGATTCCCCCTGCCGCGCCGAACGCCACGATGAAGGACCGGGTGGCGCGGGGCGACGCGATCTTCCACTCGCCGGCGGCCGGTTGTTCCACTTGCCACGCGGGGCCGTCCGCGACCGACAACCTGCACCATGACGTCCAGAGCAAGACGCGCTCCGACAAGAGCGGGACGTTCAACACGCCATCCCTCAAATCCGTAGGCGGTGGTGGACCGTACTTCCACGATGGACGTTACAAAACACTCCGGGAGCTGCTCACCGACGCCGACCGCAAGATGGGCCACACGGCCCAGATGTCGAGCGAAGATTTGGAGAGCCTGGAAGCCTATCTGAGGTCGCTATGAGAACTCTCACTCGGTCGGGGTCGCTCGCAGTCGCCCTTGGCTTCTCGGCAGTCGCCGTGTCGGGCGGAGTGGCTTCGGCCGACGTCGTACCCGTCGACAAGTTGGCTGTCGTCACGTCTCCGCTGACTGTGGCCCCCATTCCTCCGCCTGCGGACTTTCCGGCGACCATTCCGGCGACCGAGCACGTCGACGGGATCTTCGCTTCCCTCCCCTCGGCCGCGAACCGAAAGATGACCGAGGCCGACGGGTACCGGCTCATCGGCGTCTTCACGAGCGAGGCACAGGCTCGAACGTTCAGCGTGGACGGGTCGATGGCGCAGTTGAAGCGCGAGGGTCCGACGAGCGCCTGCCTCTCGACGGGAGGCGCGGTGCAACCCAGCATGCGCCTCTTGCTCCGGACCGCGCCTCCCAAGCCCTCTGCACAGCAGCTCGCGTTCCTCAAGAAGGCGAACCATGCTCCGCCGGCCCCGCCGCCGAAGAAGCCCGTGGCCGCGACGGCGCCGAAGGACACCATCCAGCGCCTGCGCCTCGAGCGATTGACGAGGGACGCAGACGCCGTCACTGTCGAATCGATCGACGCACTCATCGACCTGCAGACGCTCGGCACGCGCCTCGTCTCGAAGTCGAGCGCGAAGCTGCCGCGCATCGTCACCGGGCCGAACGCGCTCGGTGTCTTCGCGGCGCGCGACGAGAAGGGCCAGACGCAGTTTCTGGTGACGAGCCCCGAGCTTCCGACGCCGGCCACGGAGTCGGATTGCCCGGCCCAGGTGGAGGCGCTCTCGTCCATCGCGAACACGCTGATGACGCAGACCTCGTCGAACTCGGCGATCTCGAGCGGTTGCGGGCGGGTCAGGTTCGCTCTCTCGAGCAAGCCCGGCGCCGGAGAGATGGCGACGGTCCTGGCCACGGCGTTCCTTCCGCCTTCGACCGACCCCGAAGACGGCCCCGCGACGAACGACTCCGACGGAGACGGGCAGCCGGACGAAGAGGGTTTCATCTCCCAGCAAGCGGTCCGGCGCGGCATGCGAAAGCAGCGCTCCCGACCCGTCGCCGTCAACGTGAGCCTGAGCCAGCTCGCCACCGAGCCGTCTCCCCTCCTCAGCGTAACGTTCGGCTGGGCGGGCAAAGATCAGAAGCTGTCGTTCTAGCGTCGCGGCTCGTCGGCTTCGGGGTCCCATTCGTCGGAATGGAGGACGGCGCGGGATGATCCGTCGCTCGATGGTTGTCATAACCATCGAGCCAGGTTCACCACTCCCTCGCCTGGCGGAAAGGAAGACAGATGCTCCAGGCCCGATTCGTTGTCGTTCGCGAGGCAACCGAGGTGGTTCTTCGTCATCTGGAACGCCTACCGCCGTCGGACACGACGGGGCAACTGCGCGGGCAGCTCCAGGACTGCCTGAAAGAGGTAAAGCGATGGGGCGCGTCGCCCCCGACCGATGGGCAGGGAGAGACGCTCATGAAGCGCGTCCTGGGTCTTCACGTCGAAGTGACCAGGCTCGAGCACCAGGCACTCGTCGCCATCGTGAGGAACTCCACCGCGGCCGAGTGACCCGGCGTTCACCGCGTCACGAGACGCCAGAGCCCGGCACCCCAGTTGGCCGAGTAGACGATGTGATTGACCGCGTCGTAGCCGAGCTCGTTCGAGCCCCGGCACGTGCCGTTGGCGCAGATCATGTCGGGCATCTGCGTCCACGCCGTCGTGTCGGCGAGCGGGGCGGACCAGAAGGGGGCGTTCTGGCCGAGATTGTTGCTGGCGAAGAGGCTCACGCCGTCGTCGATGATCTGCGTGACTTGAGGCGAGCCGGTGAGCGGCATCACGGCCGGTGACAACCCCGTTTGGTAGGGCAATCGAGGTTGGGGGACGGGCAAGGCCGGCGCCTGATAGACGGCAAAGGGGGGGCTCTGCGACGGGGCCGCCGAGCTGTAGAAAATCGACCCGGGGCTGTCACCGATGTAGAGCGTCCCGTCCGGAAGGATGTGGGTGCTCCCGGCGTAGCTGGTCTCGTCGATCTGGGCGACGACCAGCGTCCACGTTCCGCCGCCGTCGCCCGTGTACCAGACGCCGTCGGGGGACAGGACGAGGTAGCTCGAGGGACCGAGTATCGAGATAGAGGATGCTTCGATCCATCCGGAATCCGGAACGGTCCAGTTCGGTATCGACTTGGGCCCGTCGAAGATCGTCCACGTAGTGCCGGCGTCGGTCGACTGGGAAAAGCACCAGCTGTACGGAGAGGCGGCGCCGCAACCAACGTGAAACGTGACGGCGAGGTGGGTGTGGTCGTACGGGTCCATCGCGATCGCCTGGACGAAGACACCCGAGGAGATCTGGTGCGTGGGGTCCGGGTCCAGGGCCGTCCAGTCCACGCCGCCGTTGGTCGACTTGTAGATCGTGGGGTTAGAGCCGTAGCCGTTGTTGATGTACAGCGTCTGCGGGTCGACGGGGTCGATCAGCATCGCCCAGGGGTCTCCCGTCAGTAGGTTCGCGCTGTCGGTCCCCGCCGTCGTGTCGCTCACGCGGGCCCAGGTCGCCCCGCAATCGCTCGATTTGTAGACGCCGGTGCCGGCCGAAGGGCAGGTGGTCCCACTGGGGCAGGCGCCCCCGTTGGTCACGTTGCCCGCGGCCGCAAAGACCGTATCGTCGTCGGGATTCACGACGACGGCGAGGACCTCCATGTTGGAAGGCGTCGTGAACGCCGGCGGGGAAATGTTTTGCCACTGGCCCACGGCCCCCGACACGTTCGAGCACGGAGCTACGGCCCTCATCGTCCCCGTGTCGCCCTTCGACGCATCGACGGGCGCGTCGGGCGCGGCATCGGCCGGAGCGAGCACCGTCGACCCGTCGCTCGTCGCCCCCCCGTCACCATGGGCTCCCGTGGCAGAGGCCGAGGCGGAGCAACCCGCGGAGGCCGCCGCGGCGGCGAGAGCGGCGAGGGACGTCCACGTGCGCATCGCCGCCATTGTACGCGCGCCCACGGACGGTGCCGCTGTGCTCGCGGCGAATTGAACGGTACCCTTCGAGCGACGTGGCGGTACCCTCCTCGCCCGACGCAAGTAGTCCCAACCCCGCGGAGCGGTTCCAGCGGCTTTGCGAGCTGGGGTCGTCGCCGACGCCGAACTGGGCCGCGCTCGAGACGCTCCCCGACGGGCGCAAGCGCCTCGTCGTCCTCGAGCAGGCGTCCCGCGGCGGGGACGTCGACAACGGCGAGATCGCGGACTGGGTGCGCGACGCCCAGCGTCTGGCGACGCTCGAGCACCCGAACCTGGCGCGTGTCCGGGACGTCGTCGTTCGCAACGACGACGTGGTGGTCGTCAGCGATTTCAGCGACGGCGTCCGCTGGTCGGAGCTCGCGTCGGGCCCTCAGCCAGTCGCCCTCGAGATCGCCCTTCGCGTCTTCGTCGACGCGCTGTCCGGACTGAGCGCGATCCACAACGTGCGCGATGCCAAACGCGAACCGCTCAAGCTGGTTCACGGCGGCCTGACGACAGACTGCATCGTGGTCGGGTTGGACGGGGTCTCGCGCGTCGTCGCCGCATCTCGGCTGCGGTCGGCCGCGCGTCCCCTGCGCACGGGGAGCGAGTACCTCGCCCCGGAGGTGCTCCTGGCCGACGACGCCGCCGACGCCCGCGCCGACGTCTACAGCATCGGCGTCATGCTGGGCGAGGCGCTGAACGGCCGGCCGCTGTTCCCCAACACGCAGCCCTCGGCGATCCTCACGACGCTGCTGAGCGGTCGGGTGCCACGGGCCGAAACGCCAAAGGGATCGCCCTGGGCGGCGCCGCTCGTGGACGTGGTCTCGCGCGCTCTCTCCGTCGACCCCGAGAAGAGGTTCGCCTCGGCGTCGGCCATGGCCGCCGAGCTGAGGCGGATCGCGGGCGTGAAGCTGGTGCCCTCGCTGCGCGTTGCGGCGCTCGTCCGCGCGGGATTCGGCGAGCGAATTCGGGCCCGGCGAGAGCGGCTCGAACGCGGCGAGACGTCACCCCCCAAGGCCGCCTCGACACCGGTCCGCGAACAACCGAAGGAGACCCCGGAGGACCTCGAGGGCCCCTCATCGTCCGGGCCCACTCCGGTGCCGCCGCCGCTCACGACGACGCGGCCACCGCCGCCGCCGGTCGAGGTCGTTAGTGCGTTCGAGAGCGTGCCGGTCGTCATGTCGAGCGAACCTCCGACGCAACCCCGGACGCGGACGGTCGACGGCGCAACCGAAGCGCCGGTGTTCCCGGCGGCGATGATGGTTCCGGCCTCACCGCTCGTGCCCCGAGAGCTGCTGCCGACGACGGACGCTCCGGTCGTTCAGACGGCCCCGGCTCCCGACGCACCTGCCGTCGCTCCCGCCGTGGAGCCCGCGATCGCGCCGGCTCCGGTCAATCCGGCAGGTGACATGGTGCTCGTCGCTCCGCGTCGGAGCCGGGCGCTCATCTACGGCGCCGTCGTCGGGCCGCTCGTCCTCGCACTCGTGGGGTTGCTCGCGTGGCTCGGCATGCGGGAGCCCGCCCCGAGCGGAGCCGCCGCGGCGGAGTCCGCTGCGCTGCCACCGCCGGGGGCGCCCGTCTCCAGCGAAGTCTCGAAGGTCGTGCCCTTGCCCGAGGCGACCGTCCGGCCACCCGCCGAGCCCACCGCGTCGGCAAGCGCGGCTCCGACAGAGGCCCCGAGCGCGCCTCCGCCACCCGCCGCGAGCGCGCCGGCTCCGCCGCCCGCAGCTCCTGTGAAACCGCGCACGATAATCAAGTACGATCCCCAAGGCATCTGACATGCGTCTCCGGCGATGGGTCCTCTGTTCGATCGCTTCGATCGCCGTGGTCGGCTTCGCGTACGCGCCGCCCGCACGAGCCAACGGGGCCGCCCCATCGGAAGCCACCCCCGCCCAGAAAGAACAGGCCCAGGCGCGCTTCGCGCACGGCAAGGAGCTTTTCGCGAAGAGGAGCTTCGATGAGGCCCTTGCCGAGTTCCTCGCGTCGCACGACATCGTGGCGAGCCCGAACACCCGCCTGCAGATGGGCCGATGCCTGCGAGCCATGGGAAAGTTCGTCGCCGCGTATGCCGAGTTCGGGCGAACGGTGACCGAGGCCAAGGAGCTCGGCGGGAGCGACAACCGATACAAGCTCGCGAACGACGCGGCGATGATCGAGCGAGGGGAGCTCGATCCCCTCCTCGGCTTCGTCTCGCTGACCATCACCAACCCGGCAGACGGGACGCGCGTGACCGTCGGCGGCGAGGAGATCGCACGCGCGGCATGGAGCGAGCCCGCGCCCGCTGCCGCAGGAGTGACCGAAATCGTCGTCGAGACTCCCGGACACGCGCCCGTGAAGAGCTCGATCACTCTGACGCAGGGAGCAAAGACGTCGCTCGCGATCGACGCGCAGTCCGGCGCAGCGCTGGCCGAACCGGCAGCGGCCGCACCGCCGCCTCCCGCACCACCACCCCCACCTCCACCGGCTCCGCCGCCCCCCTCGACATCCATTCCCCTGCGCACGTGGGCCTACGTGGCTGGAGGGGTCGGAGCCGGCGGGCTAGTCGTCTTCGCGGTGTCGGGGCTTCTCGCTCACTCGACGTACAGCGACCTGGAAGGCGCGTGTTCGAGCGGCCCGTGCCCGCCGAGCAAAGCCGGGGAAATCTCGTCGGGCAAGACCGAGCAGACGGTGGCCAATGTCGGGCTCGTCCTGGGGATTCTCGGTGTCGGGGCCGGAGCGGCCTTGTTCGTGATCTCGATGCCGAAGAGCAGCCCGACGCCTGCCGTCACCGCCATCGTATCGCCGGGGTGGATTGGAGTGCGCGGCAGCTTGTGAGAGCTACGATGACGTGGGTGCGCCCGACCCCGTGGCTCGTCCTTGCCTCGCTGACCGCGGCGTGCGGCCTCGACTTCGAAAAGTTCGAGCCGAATGGAGGCGGAGCCGGCAACGCGTCCGGCTCCGACGCCTCGGGCGGGGGCACGGTGGACAGCACCGTCGACGGCCCCGCAGGCAGCAGCTTGGATGGCTCGCCGGACAGCGCTGCAAAGAGTGGCGCGGACGGTACTCCGGACGCGCCGTCGGAGACCGGGACCACCCCGAGTGACGCGTCGTCGGGAACGGACGCGAGCAGCGGCTGCGCCACGACCTGCCAGGGGGCGACCCCGGTGTGCAACCCGACGACGCAAAAGTGCGTGCAGTGCCTCACGAACTCCGCTTGCACCACTCCTACACCGTATTGCGACCCGCAGTCTTTTCAGTGCTCCTCGACCTGCACGAGCGACGCGGAGTGCTCCACCAAGTTGCCGTACTGCAGTCCACAGAGCGCGCAGTGCGTTCAGTGCACGGCCAACTCGAACTGCGCCGGAACGACCACGCCCATCTGCGCCGCCAGCCAGCAATGCGCGCAGTGCCAGGTAAACAGCGACTGCTCGGGCGCGACTCCCTATTGCAGCGTTCCGGACGGGGGCGCCGGAAGCTGCGTGCAATGCCTGCAGAGCACCCAGTGCCCGACGCGCAAACCGACCTGCACGAACGGCAGGTGCACTGCTTAGACTACGGCGTTGCCGCTGCGTCCACTGCCGCCATGCAGATGTGCTCGGCGTTGCAGGTACGGCCCATCGTGCAGTCGGCGCTCGTCACGCACTCGACGCAGGTGTCCGTCGTCGTGTCGCACTTGAGGACCACAGCGCCTCCGCCTGCCACGCCTCCGCCGCCGCCGGTGCAATTGGCGTTGGACAGGCATTCGACACAGCGCATCGTCGTCGTGTTGCAGTACGGAGCCGCGCCGCCGCCGACTCCCCCGCCCCCACCGCACTGCGCGTCCGACGTGCAGGTCGCCACGCACGTGCCCGTGGTCATGTCGCACGTCGTGTTCATCGCGGTGCAGTTGGCGTTGCCGGCGCACTCGACGCACTGACCCGCCGTGGAGCAGTACGGCGTCCGACCGCCGCACTGGGCGTCCGTGGTGCACGCGACGCACGTGTGCGTGGTGGTGTTGCAGGTCTCGGTGCCTCCGCAGTTCGGGCTCGCGAGACACTGGACGCACTGCCCGGCGGTCGTGTCGCAGTAACGCGTGGGCGCGGCGCACATCCCGTCGCCCGTACACGGTGTCGGGGCTGCGGCATCGGTTCCGCCCGCGCCGGACGAGGAGCTTGTGCTCGAGCCTCCGGAGGAGCTGCTGGAGGCGCCGCCGTCCTCGCCGCTGTCTTCGCCGCCAGAACTACTCGGGCCCACCCCAGAGCTGCTCGACGCGGTGCCGGAGCTGCTCCCCGAGCTGATGCCCGACGAGCTGCCTGCGCCCGACGAGCCGCCTCCGTCTCCCGTATTGCCGGTAGTGGCCGTCCCTCCGCCACACCCGAGTCCGAGGGCCATTGCGATCGACACTGCGCCAAACGGCTTTAAGGTATTCATTGAACGGATGGTGCCACGGAGCCCCCACGATCAGGCAACAAAGGGAGGGCCAGCGTGCGTCCTACCCCGTCCTACGGGCTCTCACCCCTCCGTGTCGACTCAGTCGCGACGACGCCCTCCGAGGATGCGCAGGAGAAAGAGAAACATGTTGATGAAGTCGAGATAGAGCGTCAGCGCGCCGACGAGGGGTAAGTTCGCGCTCGTCTCGCTCCGCTGGAAAAGTACCTTCAGGCGCTGCGTGTCGTAGGCCGTGAGTCCCGCGAAGAGAAGGACTCCGCCGCACGTGATGATCCATTCGAGCCCGCTGCTCCGGAGGAACATGTTGACGAGGGAGGCGAGGATGATGCCGATCAGCGCGAAGAATCCGAACCGACCGACGGCGCTGAGATCTCTCTTGGTCACCGTCCCGAGGAAGGACAGCGCGGCAAAAGTGCCCGCGGTCACGAAGAACGTCCCGGCGATCGATGACGCGGTGTAGACGAGAAAGAGCGTCGAGAAGGTGACGCCGGTCAACGCGGCGTACGCAAAGAACATGAGGGCCGCGACGCCCGTGCTGACTCTCGTCGCCATCGAGCTCAGGGCGAAGACGAGCCCGAGCTGACCGAAGAGGAGCGCATAGAAGAGAATCGAGTGGCTGAGGAGCGTCTCCAAGGCCGCCGGCGAATGCGCGACGGCGAGCGCAACGACACCGGTCGTCGCCAGCCCGAGCGTCATCCATCGGTAGGTCACCCACAGTGCGTCGCTTGCGGCCTCGCTCGTGACTGCGGTCGGCCGTTCTCTCGCGTAGTCCATGGGCCGCAAAGGTAACTCCGTTTGCCGCTAGGGGAAGGGGGTCGCCATCGAGCTCGACCGCTGCCCCGATCGCCGGAGGCTCAGGTCGAGCCGGGCGACAGCGCCAAGAGCGTGTGCACGCCGCTCGCCGTGGGCGCCGGCCGGATGCTCTCGGGAGAGGTCATCGCGAATCGCGAGCGCAGCGCGAGATGGGCTCGGGACGCACAGAAGGAGAGCATGTCTCCGCGCCTGGTCTCCATGGTAATGCCGCCAACGCTTCGTGCCTCGGAGCGAACCAGCGCCGCCGCGGTCCCCAGGTCGCCAGAGAGGAGGAGACCCACGCGACCCGCGGTGAGCTCCGCGCTGCGGATCCACGCTCCCACCGACGCGCGCCCGCCCCGCTCGTCGAGCCTTCGCACGCCCTCTTCGATGTCTGCACGGTCTTCGCGACTGAGCCGTTTCGCGATGCGAGCGTGGAGAGCCCGGACGGGCGCTGCTACCACGGTCTGGTCGGGCATGGCCACTTGCACCGTCGCAAGGAGGAGGTTCGTGAGCTCTTCGCGCGTCGGGTAGTGAACCAGGATCTGGTACTCCGGCCTGTAGTAAGTCAGGTGGCGTCCCGCAAGGAAGGCCAGGTCTTTCACGGAGAGCCCTCGCAGCACCGAGGGGCCCAACACAGTCGTGGGCTTGTCCAGCTGGAGGGCGACTAGGCCGCCGGCTTGCTGCTCCGAAGCGTAAAGGTCGGGGCAGTCGACCGAGCAGAAGCGCGCCGCCCACTGGCAAGTACGCGCGATGGTGGCCGTGCTCGTTTCGCTCAGGTGCTCTGCCAGATCCAGCTTGGGGAGCCTGCGGCGTCGGCGAAGCTCGTCGATCCGTGCCGCGGCCGCGGCGCGCGCGACCGCCCCGAAGAGCGACGCGAGCACGTCGTCCGATCCGGAGGCCCGCAGGAGCTGCCACGCTTCGTCGTCCAAAGAGGCCCGCACGCGCATCGGAGCGAGGGTCCTATACTGCCCGATGAGGACCTGCTGATCGACCTCGGCCGCACCGAGCTCGTCGAGCGACATAGCCGCGAGAAACGCCGCATCGGCCCTGCCGTCGCGCCAGTGCATGGCAAAGAGACGCGCGTACGCCGTGGCGCGCGTGGGCTCACGCGCGGTCACCGCCTCGAGCTCGGCGACGGCGACGTCCTGGTTCCCCCCGGCGTATTGATCCTCGGCCAGCTTCTCGCGGGCATCCGCGTCCGGTTCACCGCGCGAGGTACGCAGGCCGTTGAGGGTCGCCCGCGCTTCGGCGTGCGTCGGGTCCTCCTCAAGCGCCGCTTCGAGCCAGGCCGCCGCTCGGTCTTCGTCCTTCAGGTGATCGAGCGCGATTCGCGCCTGCGCCACGCGCAGCGTCGCCCGCTCTGCGGGAGACGACGCAAGATCGGCGAGAGTGCCGACCACCTCGGCTGCGCTCGCCCAGCGGCCGAGGATCTCGTAGCCGCGCCGAAGCGCCTGAAGGACGCTCGCCCGGCTCCTGTCGATGGCCCTCGCGACCTCGAGGGCTTCGATGGCGGCCTCTGGGTCGCGGAGCTCGGCTTGGAGGATGCGGGCGATGGCGACGAGCTCACGAACCTTGTGACGCGGTCCCTCAATCGCGTGCAGCCGCTGGCGGCGCAGTTCGAGGACGCGGTCCCACTGTCCGGCGTCCGTCGCCTCGGCGAGAAGCTCGTCGAGAGAGCGGGCGGGCGAAGGAGAGACCGGCGGCGCGAGAGCCAGCGGTGGGAGAGCCAGCGGAGGGAGAGGCGGCGACTCCATCGCCGGCGGTACAAGCGACGGGACGCCGCGAGCAAAGGTAAAGCTCTGGGCCACGACGTGACTCTCGGGCATCGCGACCGCGCGCTCGTGCATCGCGGCGAGGAGGGCATCGTCGGAAAGCGAAGTGGCCGCGGCGGTCGGAGGCGGGAACGCGAGCCGGGTGAACGCGACGCGTTCAACGGGCGCCGAGAGAGGACGAATGCACGCCAGCACGAGATGGCCTCGGTCGCGACCGCCGAGCGCCCTCACGGCGCCATCGAGGAACTCCACGGCGAGCAAGGCGTCCGAGGGATCGCCCTCGTGCATCAGCTCGGCCACGAATGAGAGACGACCGGGAGCGCGCGCGACCAGACCGTCGCGCAGCTCAATCAAGGGAAGGTTCATCGCGTTGCCGAAGAAGAGCGCGTCCTGCCCGGCAAGACGGCCGCTCAGGTGAACGAGAACGGTGTCGCCCTCGGACACTGCCGCGATGGCTCGCTCGATGTCGGCGTGGAGGTCCTGCGCGCCTCCGACGATGACCACGTTGAATCCGAATCGAGTCAGCCGGCCGCGCAGCCAGGCGAGCGCCATGCGCCGCGCTCCCGCGTCCCCGGTTTGGGGATCGGACGGCGCGACCAGGAAGGCAAAGCGCATGCGACTACCTCACTCTAGATCGCCCTGGCAGGCGCGCGACCCACCTGCACCCCATCAGTGGTGCTTTTTGGCGTCCTACGGAAAAATTTCGTCGTCGTTGAACACGCGGGTGGGGGCGCCGTGGTGGTAGATCCCGAGAGCGCATGTTCCCCGGCGGAGCCATCAACCTCGGCGAGCTCGAGCAGCTCGCCCGCGAGCGGCTCTCGACGATGGCGTACGACTACTACGCGAGCGGCGCGCGCGACGAAGGCACACTCCGCGAGAACGTCGCCGCGTGGGCACGCATTCCGATTCACCACCGTGTCCTGGTCGACGTCTCGACCCGGGACCTGGCCACCACGGTGCTCGGCGCCCCCGTTTCGATGCCGATCCTCGTGGCGCCAACGGCGTTTCATAGGCTGGCGTGCGAGGAGGGTGAGCTTGCCACGGTGCGAGCGGCTGCCCGTTCGCGGACGGTGATGATCCTCTCGTCGCTCTCGAACACCGGCGTCGAGCAGGTCTCTGCCGCCTCGGACGGCGCGCCCCTATGGTTTCAGCTCTACGTCTACCGTGACCGGAAGGCGACCGAGGCCCTGGTCGCGCGAGCCGAAGCCGCCGGCGCGAGCGCAATCGTGCTCACCGTGGATGCACCGCTCTTCGGTCGACGTGAGCGAGACGTACGGAACCGCTTTCATCTCCCCGACGGCCTGAGGGTGGAGAACATGACGGCCGCCGGACACGCGGACATGCCCATGCGGAGTGCCGAGAGCGGCCTGAACGCGTACATCGCCGAGAAGCTCGACCCGGCGTTGACATGGCAGGACGTCGCGTGGCTGCGATCGATCACGCGCCTGCCGGTGGTCGTCAAGGGCATCGCGCGCCCCGATGATGCCGTCCGCGCCATCGACCATGGCGCGAGCGCCATCGTGGTCAGCAACCACGGCGGGCGCCAGCTCGACGGCTCCCCCGCGACCGCGACCGTACTCGGGCCCGTCGCGGACGCAGTGCAGGGGCGCATCGAAGTGCTCGTCGACGGCGGGGTGCGGCGCGGTACCGATGTGGTCAGGGCGCTCTGCCTCGGCGCGCGCGCGGTTCTCGTCGGGCGCCCGATCCTCTGGGGGCTCGCGGTAGGGGGAGAGGACGGCGCGCACGGAGTGCTCGAAGCCCTTCGCGTCGAGCTGGACCTTGCGCTGGCGCTCTCCGGGTGCGCGCGCATCTCGGACGCGACGCGGGACCTCGTAGCCTTGCCGAGGTGAAGCGTTGTCGTGCAAGGAACAGTCCGCTCGGGCGCGTTCTGCGTGACGATCAACTCACGTTGGGCCATCATCCCTTACATGAGTTCACCCAATACATCCTCCGCCGTCGGCCGATCCATCCGGACGACGCGTGAGCGCGCGGGCCTACCCGTGGCACGCATCGCGCGTGCGAGCGGCCTGACCGCGTCCGAGCTGGAGGCCATCGAAACCGGGCGCTCCCGCCCTAGCATTGCTGTGCTCGATCGCGTCGCCAGCGCACTCGGCTCGAGACTGGTCGACCTCGTGCGCGCGGGCGCGAGGAGCCCCGCCCTCTCCGGGAACGCCGAAGCACTTGCCGGCGAGTTGCCCCGGATCGGCCTCGCCGAGGTAGCGCGCGCCATCGCAGAACTTCCGGTCAAGGGCGGCTCGAAGATCGATGCCGCCGAATCGGCGACCATTCTCTACGCGATGAGCGTCTGCAACGAAAACCAGAGCGCCGCTGCGCGCATGCTGTCGATGGAGCGCAAGGC
The DNA here is from genome assembly GCA_963847465.1 of uncultured delta proteobacterium. Lineage (GTDB taxonomy): Bacteria > Myxococcota_A > Polyangia > Polyangiales > Polyangiaceae > Palsa-1150. The sequence goes on from CAWKAF010000062.1 coordinate 1,331,619, forward strand.
GTTCGTGCGAAGGCTGCGACGCGCCAGGCGCCGGACGAGCCGGGCGAGCAAGTGACTCGCCGCTTTAGACCGGGTCGCGCCTCTTCAGGGCGATGAGCAGGACGCCGAGCATCGCGAAGGTCATCCCGAAGAGGGCGGCCGAGGGGAGCCACATCGTGCTCCATTCGGTGAACCCCCATGCCCCGTTGAGCGTGTCGCTCGCCACCTGAGCGATGGCGCACTGGAAGTGCCCTGCCTGGAGGAAGTCGGGGGCGCTGGTCAGGTCCGGCTTGTGAAGGTCGATGTTCCAGGCGCTCGTGCCGGCGATGGCGAGCCGCTCGCTGGCGATGGCGCCCTCGAACCCCCAGCGCGACGGCATCGACGTACATCAGGGGCTTCAGGTTCGGGTTGGTCGTCATCGGCACCATCAGGCCGCCGAGGACGACCTGGGGGATGAGCGCGATCGGCGTCAGCGCCATCGCCGCCTCTGCGGACGAGACCAGCGTGGAGACGAGGAGCCCGAGCGCCGTCGCGTTCATCGCGAGCGCGACGAGGTTGCCGAGCTCGAGTCACGAACGCGAGGGGCCCCCCGTTGAAGCCGAGCGCGAAGAACACGATGGCGAGGAGCATCGCGCACTGGACGACGCAGAAGAAGCTGAGGAGGACGTACTTCGAGAGCACGTAGTTGAGCAGTCGCAGGTTGACCATGCGCTCGCGCAGGTAGATGGCTCGCTCGGTCACGATCTCGCGCGCCGCGTTGCTCGTCCCGAACCAGACGCAGCTGACGACGACGAAGAACATCGCCGCGGTGTGGTCCGTCGTCGGCTGCATCGAGTTGAGCAGGTTCGTCGTCGTGCTCGCGCTCATGTTGTTCTTCGTCGACAGCTCCTGCAGCGCGCCCAGGCACCAGTACGGCACCGCCGCCGTCTGGCTGCCGAAGACCAGCCAGAGCAGGACGCCGATGATGGGCGCCTGAAGGAACATGATCGCGGCGCCCTGCGCGGTCGCGGAGCTTCACCTTCCAGTAGCGCGACAGGAGCAGCCTGAACTGGCGGGCGAGCGGCGACGTCGCGCATGGTGCGGCACCCCGCGTGCGCCCGGAGCGGTGCCGATGGCGCGCCGCCCCGAGTACATGCTTCTGGAAGACGGGGTTCTCGTTGCGGAAGAACTCGCGCGCGCCAGCCCCTCGCGGCCTCCGCGCCGGGCCATGATGCGCGTGGCCTGCGGATTCGCGCGGCGCATCTCGTCGAGCACGAGCCGCTCGCGCACGTTGAGCATGTCGAACATGTCGCGCGGGTTGTCGACGCGCTTGTGAGGCTGCCCTGCCCGCGCCCGCGACCGAGCCGAAGAACGAATACGGCGGGCTCGCCGGTGGGGCCGAAGTACGTCGGGATGCCGCCGTAGCCCATGATGAAGCACGAGGTTGAACTTCTCGAACTCGTCCTTCGCGGGCTGGTGGATCGTCACGACGATCGTCTTGCCGGTCTTCTTCGTGAGCTCGGCGAGCAGGTTGATGAGCGCCGTCGTGTCGTCCGCCGCGAGGCCGCTCGTGGGCTCGTCGAGGAAGAGGATCACCGGGTCGGTCACGAGCTCGAGCGCGATGTTCACGCGCTTCCGCTGCCCGCCCGAGAGCACCTTCTTCTCGGGCTTGCCGATCTGCAGGTTCCTGACGCCCTCGAGACCGAGGTCGCGCAGCGTCTCGTCGACGCGGCGATCGATCTCCTCCTCGGAGTAGTCGGGCGGCAGCCGAAAGCGCGCGGAGTACTTCACCGCCTCGAAGACGGTGAGCTCCGGGTGCACGATGTCGTCCTGCGGCACGTAGCCGATGCTGCCGCGGAGCGCGTCGTAGATGATGTAGAGGTCCTCGCCGTTGATGCGCACCTGCCCGCTCGACGGCGGCAGGTAACCGTTGAGCGCGAGGAGCAGCGTCGTCTTGCCCGCGCCCGACGGGCCCATGAGCGCGATCATGTCGCCCGGCAGCGCCTTGAACGACACGTGGTCGAGCAGCACCTTCATCGCCGTGCTGGTCTTCGCGATCCGGCACCTCGAGGAACAGATCCCACCCTCGATCTCGTAGAGCGGCTTGCCCGCCCAGTCGGCCTGATCCTCGACGACGACGTTGACCCGGCTGTCGCCGACGTGGATGACGAGCGGCATCGGCCCGATGAAGACCTTCTCGCCGCTCGTGATCGGAACGCGCTGCCCGGCCGCCAGACGCTGGCCTCGCACGAAGGTCCCGTTGGCGCTGCCGCGGTCCTCGAGAAAGAGGCCGTCGCCCACCTTGACGATCTGCGCGTGCTTCGAGCTCACCTGCGGATGGTTGACGACGATCTGGTTGTCCGGCGTGCGGCCGACGGAGATGACGCTGGACTGCAGCTGATCGAAGTCGAGCTCACCGATGACGGTGCGGTGCTTGCGAGGCGCGTCGGCGTGAGCCGGGGCAGCGACGGCGGGGGCCTGGGCGAGGTGCGCGAGGAGACTGACGGGCACGGGGACCGGGCCGAACGCGATGACTCCGTTGGGGTCGACGGGCAGCGGTTGGTTCGCCGGAAGCTGGCGGCCGCCCACCCACGTGCCGCTCGTCGAGCCGTGATCGATCGCCATCATCCGGTCGAGCATCACCGTCGCGTGTTGCCCACTGACCGCCGCGTGGCCGAGCACGAGGGTGGCCCTGGTGGCGTCGCGTCCGACGACGACGTGTCCGGGGGGTGCGTGCATTTGCCCGGGCGACATCAGCATCGACACCAGCGCGGGATGGGGCAGCGGCACCTGCACGGCGCCCACGGTGAACACCGTGCGGAAGTCGAACGCGACGGGCTGCTGCGGAGCGACCGGAGCCCCGTTGGCGGTGGACGGCCCGGCGCCGAGGTCTACGAACAGCAGCTGACCCGCCTGACGGACGACATGGGCGTGATGCGGCGCGACCCCCGGTCCGGCCAGGACGACATCGTTGTCCGGTGCGCTGCCGATGGAAATTTTTTCTTTGCCGAGGGCGCCTGTCATCGCACGGGCATCCTACGCGACCTGCAACCTCTATAGGGACAGCAGCCGGGCCTTCACCTTGGCGAGGACGGCGAGGTCCGCGGGCGGGAACTGCGCGGGGTCGAGCTCGGCCGGGCCGGCCCACGCGAACGCGGCGACGTCCAGCGGACGGGGTTCGGGCGAGCCCGCCGTCCGCACTGCCTCGAAAAAGAGCAGTAAGACGGCCCGATCGGCCTCCGGATAGTGGTGGAAGGTCACGTCGACGACCTCTCCCACCGTCGCGTCGATGCCGAGCTCCTCGCCGAGCTCCCGACGGAGGCCCTCGCGTGGGTCCTCGCCGGGGAGCACCTTCCCACCGGGAAACTCCCAGGCCCCCGCGAGGTGCGTCCCGCGCTTGCGCTGGGTGAGAAGGACTCGGCCGTTCTCGACCATCACAGCCGCGGAAACGAGGACTGTTCGCATCGACACGGCCGGAGTCTATCCGGTATCGTGCCGCCCCCGAGCGAGACCCCAGAGGGAGGACGCGATGAGCAACGAGGCATTCCCCGCCGAAGACGGGAATTTCAAGCGCGGTGCGTTCAAGCCTGTCGCGATCATCATTGGCATCTTGCTGGTGGGCGGTGCCGCCCTCCTCGCGGTGCTCAGCATGCACGGCGAGGCACAGGTGCTGACCAAGGAACAGGTCAACAAGGAAGTCCTCGAGATTCAGCTCCTGCCCAAGGCGGAGCAGATCCCGCGCTGGCGCAAGTGGGCCGACACCGAGAGCGAGCACCGCCTGCAGCAAGAGGCCTTCGTGCACCTCGCGTGGGCGAAGGACAAGCAGAGCATCCCCATCATCACGAAGGGCCTCGCGTCGGCCGATCACGGCGTCCGCGGAACGGCGGCGATGGCGCTCGTCGACTTCGGAACGCCGGACGCCGACGGGGCCAAGCCCGCGCTGCTGAAGGCGCTCGCCGAGGGCGACAGCAGCGACAAGCCGCAGATCTGCTGGGCCCTCGTGGCGCTCAAGGAGCCGTCAGCGTTCGACGCCATCCTGGGCGAATACCGCCTCGGGCACCTCGCCAACGTACAGCGCCTCGACGGCTTTCCGGCGTTCGACGCGACGGCTCTGGCTTCGCTCACCTCGATCGACAAGGTCGCGGCGCTGGCAGGCGACGAGAGCGACAGCGTCCGCCAGCTCGTGGCCACCACGCTGTCGCGCACGGGCGACGCGAAGTGGACGGACACGCTCATCAAGCTGGTGAAGGACAAGGAGGTCGAGGTCGCCCGCGAAGCGGCCGTCGGCCTCGGCAAGATTGGCAACGACAAGGCGACGCAGCCGCTCGTCAGCGCGCTGAGCAAGGCGGACAAGGGGTCGCGCGAGAAGTTCTTGCAGGCGCTTCGCGACGGCATCGGAGCTCCCGGCCTCGTGCTCGCTCTCAAGACCATCTCCCACGAGAAGGCGGACACCGAGAAGTTCCAGACCAAGCAGATCTTCGACATGCTCAAGGAGCTCGAGGACCCGCGCGGGCGGCGACGCTCTCTACGCGTACATCCAGACGAACCCCAAGCCGCACTGGAAGGTCGAGGCGGCGATGCGCATGGCCGAGATCGGCGACGTGCGCGCCGCCGAGGTCCTCGGCTGGCGCATGGAGCAGGACCCGCTCAAGCTCTACAACGACGTCGACTGGCCCGAGCTCCGGCGCGACGACAACGAGCGCGTCTTCGCCGCGCGCATGCTCGCGGACCTCGCCATCATCCACCCCGAGAAGCGCGACTACCTCCTCAAGACCGCCGAGCCGGGCGTCCTCTACTGGGTCGACCCCGAGAACAAGCCCCAGCCGCACGCGAACGGGATGCGCTTCCTCGCGGTGGTCGGCTCGCAGAAGGCGATCCCGCTGCTCGAGAAGTGGGCCGATCCGAAGGACAAGCTGCCGAACGAGGGCGCGCAGCCGCCGTTCCCCGAGACGTGGGCCACGGCGCAGAGCGCGCTCCGCTACCTGGGCTGGATCAAGGACCCCGGCCGCGGCTGGAGCATCCTCGAGAAGCAGCTGCACCGCCGCAACAAGAAGATCGACGTGTCGTGGGACTCGCTCATGCAGGGCGGCCTCACCATCCTCGGCATGACGCTCCGCGCGCTCGGCGTCGGCGCGTCCGACGGGTTCGCCCAGTGGGGCGACCCGAGGGCCTACGACGATCTCGTGAAGTACATCGAGGACCCGATGGAGAACGAGCAGGCGCGCATGGAGGCGTGCTTCGCGCTTTCGTGGGTGGCGACCGACGACCAGATGAAGGAGGTCGTCAAGAAGGTCCACGACAACACGAAGACGGACCCGAAGGCGAACCTCCTCCGCCAGTGCTACCTCGAGACCGTCGTCCACCGGCCGGTCCCGGACGCGACGGCGGGGCTCGTGGACCTGCTCTCGGCCAGCGTGCCGGACATCGAAGTGCGCCACCAGATGGCGCGCGCGATCGGCATGGGCGGGATCACGCGCGGCGATGGTGCCGCCCATCTTCGCGAAGCTGAGCGACATCAACCTCAAGGCCGACGCCGCGCTCGCGCTCGTCCTCGGCGCGGACGCCGACACGGCCGCACGCGCCATCGCGACCTACAACGACGCGGGCGTCTCCGCCGAGGCGATCGAGGAGCTGAAGGACGTCTACAACAAGACCTTCGGCTACTGGAGCGACCGGAACTACGACAAGGGCGACATCGCGCGATGGGTGGACAACGCCGGCGCGATCGCCCACGTGAAGGTGCACGACCAGCTTCAGGACTGGCCGCGGATCATCCTCGGGCGCGATCTGGTCGAGTCGACGGAGATCGACAACGGGCCGCACTCGATGACGCGCGTGCAGCTCCGCGCCAAGCTGTACGCGGACGCCAAGGGAGCGAACGAGGACAAGCGCAACGAGGCCATCAGCATCCTCAAGTTCATCAAGGAGAAGGGCGTCCTCATGGCCCTCCGCAGCGAGCCCGGTCCCGTCGGCGAGATGGCTCGCCAGGCGTTCTTCGAGGTGATGAACCCGAAGGCATCCGCCGAGAGCGTCCCCGAGTCGCCGAAGGCGCAGAAGCAGCACGATCCCCCGCCGGGATTCGGCGCGCCGCGGTGAAGGCGCTTCTTCTCCTCCCCTCCCTGTTCGCCTCCGTCTCTGCTCTCTCCTGCGGCCCGCCCACGGCGCCGCGCTCCACGGTCAACGCGACGAATCTCACGGCCTCCCCCGGGACGGCGCTCGTGCAGGCGTGCACGCCCACCGGGCCGGAGCTCTGCTTCAACGCCATCGACGACAACTGCAACGGCGTGATCGACGAGGGGTGCGGCGTCCACACGGGCCTTTTGCAGTTCACAATCGCCTGGCCGGAGGGGGCGGCCGACGTGAACCTGATCGTGACGACTCCCGGCAACGTGCGGGTGCCGAACGGTCACGAGCGGTCGACGCCGACCGGCTGCCACTCCGATCGCGACTGCCCGGGCGAGGACGGATGCCAGGGGCAGAACGTCGAGAACGTGTACTGCGAGGGGCTGGATCCGCCCCGCGGGCACTACATCGTCGAGATCGTGCTCGTCGACTTGCACGGGACCGACCCACCGGTCGCTGTCCGCTTCGGGGGGCGCCTCGGGTCGCGCACGGTCGGGTCGGACCTTCGCCTCGAGCCCGAGCACGAGGCCAGAAAGAAGTTCGAGTTCGACCTGCTGTGAATCCGAGGGTCGCTCTCCTGACGGTCGTGCTCCTCGCGGCCCCGCGCATCCAGGGCACGTGGGGCGTCGCCTATGCACCGGCCGACGCCTCTGTGCCCAGGCCGGCGATCGTCTTCCTTCACGGCATGTGGTCGAGCCCGGAGGACGCGTGCCCCAGCTTCGAGAGTGCCGCGAGTCCGTTCGGTTTCCTCGTGTGCCCTCGCGGCAACGCTCCCCTGGGAGACGGCAAGATGTGGGCAGGGACGTACGCTGACGCCGCGCGGAACATCCACGCGGCCCTCGACGCGGCCGCCTCGCTCGCACCGCCGGGAAGGCTCGACCGCACCGGCGGGGGGACGGTCCTCGGCTTCTCGAACGGAGCCTACTTCGCCGCCGAGGTCGCGCTGCACGAGCCGGGGAAATGGACGGGCCTCGTGCTCATCTCGATGAAGCTCGACCTCGACGTCCACGCGCTGCAGGCGGCGGGCGTGCGCCGCGTGATGCTCGCCGCCGGCGACGCCGACGAAGCGCGGTCGGGGATGCAGTTGCTCGCGCAGCGATTGAACACGCCGGAGGTCGAGGCGCGCTTCACGAGCCTCGGGGCCGTAGGCCACGGGTTTCCGCCCGACATGAGCCAGCGGATGTGCGAGGCGATCGCATGGGTCCGAAACGCCGACGTGGCAGCTTGCGGGGGCAAGACTCGGTAGTCACTTGCAGTCGAGCTTCGACACCTCGGTGTGCCGGGCCGGCCCGGCCGGGCAAGACGTCTGCGCTGCCAGGTCGCTCGTCGAGCGCGCGCCCACGAGTCCCCGATCGGCGCCGGTCACCGTGACGGTCCCGCTCTGCGTCTCGCAGATGGCGGTGAGCTCGAACGCGCAGCGCACGGCCTGGTCGCAGTCGTTTTTGACGGTGACGTCGCACGCACCGCCCCCGCACTGCGCGGTGGCCTTGGCGCAATCCTTTCCCGTTTCGACCGGCACCGTCGCGGGTGCGGCAGGCGCAGCGGCCGGAGCGCTATCGACCACCGGAGGAGCGGGCTGCGCGGCCGGTCGCTCGCCGGCGCACGCGTTGGCCTGGAGCGCAACGGCAGCCGCTAGGACGATCGCCCGGTGAAACACCGGTAGCTTACACCCCCTGACCACAGGCCCAACCTGCCGCGAATCGGCGGGAGTCGCAAGAAACAAGTCAAGCGGGGTACGCTGGGGGCATGCGTCCTGTCTCGTTTGGGCCCGCTGCACTGCTTCTCTTCGCGTGCTCGAGCAGCAGCCAGGCCACGTCCGTCACCGACGCCTCAATGTCGACTCCCGCCGAGGACGCGAGCACCGCGCCGTGCACGTCCCTCGGGGGTACGTGCGGCCCCTATACGACCACGTGCCCGCTACCGCAGCAGAACACGACGTTGTGCGGCGACACCGTGCTCCTCTGCTGCCTGCCGATAGGAACCGGAGAGCCCGTGGCAACTCCGGAGGGCGGGGTACAAGCTGGAGACGACGCGGGAGCGGACTCCGGGGGCGGCACGGCGCCGACCGATGCGTCGTCCTCCTACCCCCCGAACGGCTGACGCGATTGGCTCAGAAGAAGGTGTCTTCGAGCTTCTTGTCGAGCTGGTCGAAGGCGCCGTCGATCATGGCGTCGTAGACCTTCTGCTGGAAGTCCTCGCGTTCCAGGCCCTCGGACTTGATCTTCCAGACCTCGGCCCCCCGCCACGCCTTCACCTGGACCTTCAGAGGCGCCCCCTCCGGCAGGGTGAAGGCCGAATCGAACGTGAAGTTGAACCCCGCGAACACCGTATTCGGCTTCATCGTCGCCGTGTTCACGTGCGACCACTCCGGCGCGTACTCGATGACCAGAGTGGGGACCTTGGACGGCGCGGGCGCGTCGGCGGCCAGAGGCTCGCCCGGCTGCAACACCAGAACGTCCGACGGGAACGCGGCGGCGAAGGCCTGCGACAGGGATTGCTCGACCCTCTGCTCGCGAGGGCGAAGCACCGCGGGCGCGACGAACTTCGACGGGAGCGCATCCGGCCCCGGGTAGTGCCCACTCTTGATGGCGCTCTTGTCGGCGTCGTCCAGCGACTTCGACGGCTTGAGGCGGAACCGCACTTCGCTCGTCGCGCCGTTCTTCTCGGCCCACGCGAGCAGCCGCTCCATGAACGCCTTCGCCCCCGGGTCTGTGTCGGACTTCTCCTTCCACGCCGAAAGAGCCCGCGCGTAGAGCGCATGCCGTGCCGCCTTGAGCTCGCGATCGACGATCCGGTCCGGGTACCTGCGCACGAACTGGTCGAGCGCGGCCACCGTGCCCACCTTCTTGGCCTTCTCGAGCTCCGCGAGCATCACTCGGTGCAGCGCCGCGTCGATCTCGGGAGCGATCTTCGACGACGGATGGTCGCCCGCGAAGGCCTTCACCGCCTCGACCGTCCCCTGCGCCTCGGCGTCGTGCAGCTGCGCCCGGGGCAGGAGGACGTCGCGCACCTCGTCCGAATGGCGGCCGCCGTGGGTCAAATAGTGCTGATAGTCGGCCACGCTCCCGCTCGCGACCAGGGTCCGGAACATCGCGTCGTCGCTCATCGTGTTCCGCGTGGTACCGAGGGCGACGCCGGCCGCGACGCCGATGGCGATCGCGATGCCCCAGTCGAGGCGGATCCACGTCGGCAGCGTGCGCTTCATCGCCTCGGTCGGCCCGATGGGGCTCGACAGGGCGCTGTCGTGAAGCGGATCGAGCTCCGCGAGCATGTGCACGTCGTGTGCGGCAGTCGCCTTCGCGAGGTCGTCCCGGAAGGACTGCAGGGCGACATCCGCACGCTCAACGTCCGCCGCGTTCGCGGCCGGGACGACGACACGCGTACCGTCACGCATCCGCAAAGCGAGCCCCGGCCCTGGCGACACGACACGCTCGACCGATTCGGAGTCGCTCACCGGCCACACCTGGAGCACCGGACGCCGCGCATCGACCACAGCGGCCGGGAAGAGGAACACCCCGGGCCTCCAGGGCATCACCTCGAGGCCGCGAAGGATGGCCGCAGCGTGCACCACGCAGTACGCCGCTGCCGCCAGGAGGGCCACATCCACCGCCAGGGCCTTCGTGCCGTGCAAGGCGAGTGGGCTCGAGACATCTCCCCATCCCGCGCGCAGGACAATCCCCGCTCCCAGGAGGAAGACCCCGCTGCCCCCCAGATAGCCCCACGCCCGCGTCCGCGGCGCCGGCCCGAAGAGGATGGGGGCGGGCGGGGCCGTGCGCCGCGTCGCGGCCGCGAAACGGTCCTGCATCGGCCGCGATAGTCGATAAAAGTCGATCTTCTTCGGCATGCGGACCCCTCCCGGGCCGCATCCTACCGGAGAATGAGCTGAGCCTGGACGTTTGACGCGATCCACCCCGGCCCTATAGAAAGGCGGCGATGAGCCCGACGGCGATGCTGACGTTGATGTTCGCGGCGTTCGCCATGTTCGCGTGGTCCGCGAGCCGGCGGTGGCACCTGCTCCAGATCGGACGGCCCGAGGCCAGGCTCGATCACCTGAAGGCGCGCCTGCAGGGGACGTGGAGGTTCGCGTTCCGGCAGGAGAAGATGGACTACTACAATCCTGCCGGAATCGCCCACAAGGTCAATCTTCGCGGGCTTCGTCCTCCTCAACTTCCGCGAAGTCGTCCTCTGGGGCAGCGGGTACTACGCGCCCTTCAACCTGTGGGTACTCGGCCCCGGGCAGCCCCTCGGGCAGGCCTACGAGCTCGTGAAGGATTGCCTCGGGGCGTTCGTCATCTGCGGCACGCTCGTCTTTTTCTACTACCGGATCGTCGTCAAGCCGAAGCGGATGGCGCTGAGCCTCGAAGGCCTGCTCATCATCGCGATCATCTTCACGATGATGATCGCCGACATGGCCTACGACGGCGCATCGCTCGTTCTTGCATCGAAGCAGGCCGCGTTCTGCGACTGGGCCGGCGCACCTCGGCACCGCAGGGCAGTGCGCGAGGGTGGCTACCATCACCGCTCCGCTCGCCGGCGAGCTGTTTGCGGGCTCTTGGTCGCATGTGGCCCGCGCCGGCAGGCTCGCTGTTCGCGGTGCTCCTCCAGGGCGGTCTCGCCGACGCAAGCTCGTGTGGTTCGCGCACCCGGCTTCTGGACGCACGCGGCGCTGGTGCTCCTCTTCTTGAACCTCCTGCCCCACTCGAAGCACTTCCACGTCATCACGGCGATCCCGAACGTCTTCTCTGCGCAGCCTGAAGCCTGCGCGGGCGTCTGCCGCCGATGGCGGAGAACGCCGAGAAGCTGATGGAGAAGGTGGGGGCGGCCGGCGAGGCGCCCGACCCGATGTCGCTGCCCGTCGGCGTCGCGCGCATCGAGCACTTCTCCTGGAAGGCGATCCTCGACTTCTACACGTGCACCGAGTGCGGGCGCTGCTCGGACAACTGCCCGGCGCACACGACGGGGAAGATCCTCAGCCCGAAGCACCTGACGCTCGCGCTGCGCGACCACCTCTACGGACGCGAGGAAGAGCTCGTGCGAGCGGGCCGAAGAGGGCAAACGGCCGCGGCAAGCGCAGCGGGTGGCGCGACCGCCGTCAGCGCGGACGCGCATTCGCGGCGGTCAACCTCGTGCCGGAGGTGATCCACCCGGACGTCCTCTGGGCGTGCACGACGTGCCGCGCGTGCGAGGAGCAGTGCCCGGTGCTCATCTCGTACGTCGACAAGATCATCGACATGCGGCGAAACCTGGTCATGGTCGAAGCGAGTTCCCGCACGAGCTCGGGCAAGCCGTTCCAGGCGATGGAGTCGAACGGCAACCCGTGGAACCTGTCGCGCATGGACCGCGCGGGGTGGGCCGACGGGCTCGGCATCGCCGACGATGAGCGACAAGCCCGAGGCGCCCGTCCTCTTCTGGGTCGGGCTGCGCGGCGAGCTACGACGACCGCGCGAAGAAGATCGCGCGCGCGACCGCGAAGCTGCTCAAGCAAGGCGGGCGTCGACTTCGCGATCCTCGGTCAGGAAGAGAACTGCACGGGCGACCCCGCGCGCCGCGCCGGCAACGAGTTCCTCTTCGCGATGCTGGCCGAGGGCAACGCGGCGACGATCAACGGCTACAAGGAGAAGGGCGGCGTGCGCACCGTGGTCACGACGTGCCCGCACTGCTTCAACACGCTCAAGAACGAGTACCCCGACTTCGGCCTGCAAGCTCGAGGTCGTCCACCACACCGACTACCTGCTCGGCCTCCTCGCCGAGGGGAAGCTCGTTCCCAGGAATCCCGTGGCGGGGCGCGTCGTCTACCACGACTAGCTGCTACCTCGGCCGCTACAACGGCGTTTACGACCCGCCGCGCGAGATCCTGAAGCGCATCCCCGGCGTCGAGCTCGTCGAGCCCGAGTACTGGACCAAGCAGCGAGGCCTCTGCTGCGGCGCGGGCGGCGCGCAGATGTGGATGGAGGAGCAGAACAAGGACCGCGTGAACGTCAAGCGAACGCTCCAGCTCCTCGACGCACTCGGCCCGATGCCAGCCGCGGGAAGCCCAGAGGCGGGTGCCAACGGCAAGACGATCGCCAGCGCTTGCCCCTTTTGCATGACGATGCTCACCGATGGCATCAAGAGCAAGAGCCTCGAAGACCGGGTCAGGCAGATGGACGTCTCGGAGCTGCTGGAGCGTGCGTGCGACATGCCCGCAGTGAGCACCGACGTCATCCGCATCGAGTCGCCCCCGGAGGCGCCGGCGGTCGTCGCGGAAGCATCGGCCGAATAGGGGCCCGAGCTTGCCCGAGATGGTCGTCCAGCGCCGTCTGACGACCGTCGGGGTCACCGGCACCAACGGCAAGACGTCGACCACGCTCTGGACGGCCGCGTGCCTCGCGCGCCTGGCTCGGCCCGTCGCGCAGACGACGACGCTCGGCTCCTTTCTCGACGAGGAGTCGTTCCCAACGACGCGCGATTCGGCCGGCTTCCTTGCGACGATGCAGGCCGGGGTGGACCGGGGCGGTCGTTTCGCCGCGATCGAGCTGACGAGCGAAGCCCTTGCTCACGGGTTCGCGCGCGCCTGGCCTTGCGCGGTCGGCGTCTTCACCAACCTGACGCGGGACCATCTGGACCTTCACCAGTCCGCCGAGCACTACCTGGCCAGCAAGGCGCAGCTCTTCGTGAGCCTCAATCCCACGGGCGCAGCCGTCCTCAATGCCTGCGATCCCGCGTCGGACCTTCTCGCGGAAGTCATCCCCGCCGGGGTCCGTGTCGTCCGGTACGCCGTGCCCTCGCGCGGTCCCGCGAAGGGCGCGCCGGAGCTCTACGCCACGGCAGTCGAAGTCGGGTGGGAGGGGACGCGCATCACTATCGACGCCGGGGGACTTCTCGCGCACGCACCCCGGTCACTTACGATCCGCGCGGTGGGTCAGGTGTATGCGGAGAACGCGCTGGCGGCGCTCGGTGCGGCGCTCGTCGCCGGTGTGCCGCCCGACGAGGCTGCCTCCGCTCTCGCAACGGCGCGCGTTCCGCCGGGTCGATTCGAGGTGCTCGAGCTCGGACGCGGCCCGCGCGTCGTGGTGGACTATGCGCACACACCCGACGCCCTGGCCCGCACCCTGTCCACTGCGCGGTCTCTCTGCAAAGGCGAGCTCTGGGTCGTTTTCGGGGCGGGAGGCGACCGCGACAAGGCAAAACGAGAACCGATGGGGGCGGCGTCTTCGAGCGCCGACTGTATCGTCCTGACGAGCGACAACCCGCGAAGCGAATCCCCGGCAGCCATCGCCGATCAGATCCGCGGCGGCATCGAAGGAACCGCGAACGTACGGGTGGACCTCGACCGCCGTCATGCCATCCGATCCGCGGTGCTCGACGCCAGCGAACGCGACGTGGTGGTCATCGCCGGCAAAGGACACGAGGTGGATCAGACTGTGGGCCAGCGAGTCCTTCCCCTGAACGACGCCGCCGAGGCTCGGAGCGCGATGAAAGAGAGAGGGGGCGGCGGCGAGCGCCCTTGAAGACCCGCACGTCCACCCGCCCTTTGCTGTCGGAGAGGGGTGATGCTCCCCCGGGGCAAAACTCCACGCCTGTGGCGAAACGGCATTCTCCCGGGCGTGGCGCCGATGCCCTCGCGCCGACAAGCCCATGGCAGAGGCGGGCACGGCAATTGCGTCGGCAGAGCCCTCATGGTCATCGACAAATCGACCTTTCTCGTTCTGGTAGGAGCGCTGTCCGCGGGCGTCGGCGGGGGTTACCTGGCGGCGAAACAGGAAGAGAGTGCTCGACCGGCGCCTGTCCCTCCGCCGCCCCCGTCGCCCCCCGCGACGGTCATCGCGTCCTTGCCCCCGCCCCCCGTTGCGACGGTACCGACCGCCGTCTCGCCGCCGTGTGACGACCGAGAAGGGACCGTCGGAACGTGCCCTCCGCCGATGTATTCGGCGGACGAGACCGGCTGCGGCGCATTGCCAACCAAGCGCTGCACGGACTTCAAAGAAGTGATGAAGCCGAAAGTGGCCGAGCGCGCGGTCGCTTGTTTGAATTCCCTCAAACCCGGAGAGCGGTGTGACCCCAATCGCATCAATCTTTGTGGGCACGTCGCGCTCATGAGCGCCTGCGTGGAACCCGCCGCGGGCGCCTCCGCGCACGACGACGAAGTGGGCCTGTCATGCCAGAAGATCGTCGACTCCTGTTCAGGCGCGGCCACGACCCCCACGCTCCGCGACTGCCGGGCGACACTCGCGGGCATGTCCGAGAGCGGGCGAACGCACGCGGTCGACTGCATGAAGAAACACTGTTCGGACAAAGGTCTCCTCGGGTGCGAAGCGAGGATCGATCCGGCGGGGTGACGACGCCTCAGCCTCGAGGGGCGGCCGTGGCTGCGTCGACGCGATCGAGATAGCGGGTCAGCCTCTGGCGGCTGGCAACGACTTCGGCCTGCCAGGGCGTGAGCGGGAGGCGCAACGAGTGGAGGTGGGCAAAGAGGCCCAAATCGGCAACGGTGGCCTTCGGTCCGAGCCAGAAGCCCTCTTCGGGCGCGCGCGCATCGAGCCCGTCGAGCACGCGTCCCATGCGTTCGTAGCAGCCGTCGAGGCCCGCGCGCGTGAAGTCGCGCTCGAAGACCTTTTTCCTGGTTGCGCGCCTCACTATCCCCGGGACGAAGGCCCGCAGCGGCGCCGGCATCGCCCCGAAGAAGTACTTGCGCGGGACCGGCCAGCCACGATCGTCGACCCAGCGCGTCGCGAGCACGTACGGGTAAAGGGAGGTGTCCGCGAACTCCTCCCAGAGCCACGCCTCGGCGACCCCGCGCGCGTCGAGTCCTCCCGTCATCGACCCGGGGACCAACGTGTCGAGGCGCAGCATGATGCGCGTCGAGTCCGCGACCTTGTCATCGCCGAAGGCGACCACGGGAAGCTGGCCCAGCGGATTGACGTCCTTGAGCTTCATCATATTCACCTGCTTCATCTCGTACGGCAGCTTCGCGAGCCGAATGGCGCGTGAGACTTCGAGGACGAACGGCGAGAACGACTCCCACCCGGCGTGTCCGGTGGAGGCCGGAAAATCGAAGAGGGTGAGCGGCGGCGTGGTCATGGGCGGGGAGCGTAGCTGATCCCCGTCGACGCCTTCTCTACTTGCACACCGCTCCCGGTTCACCCCTCCTGCTATCCTTCTCGGGGATGCCCTCATGCCCCGTCTGCAGCCGCAAGGTCGGCCCACTCGCCGAAAATCCGGGGTTCCCGTTCTGCTCGCCCCGCTGCAAACAGGTCGACCTCGGCAAGTGGCTCGACGAGGCCTACCGCATCTCCTCCGATCCATCCGAAGAGGAGGACGAGTCTTCCGCTGAATCCCCTACCGTTGCCGAACATCCGAACCAGGAGAAGGCATGACGCTCACGATGACTCGCCCTCTGGCCCTCGCGGCCACCGTCCTCTGCTCCCTCTGGACGTCCGCCGCCCGCGCGCAGAACCTCGAGCCGCCGCCCCCCATCGCCCCCGGCTCGCCAGCTTCGAGCGGCGCATCGAACGATGCCGACGAGAGCAAAGACAGCGGCCTCGGCCTCGAATGGGTGTGGCTCAACGGGGACATCGGAACAGGCTACGTGAACATGGCGTCCTTCAGCTCGAGCGCCCTCGCGCTCCAGCAGTCGTCGAGTTCGGGGCCCGTGTTCGGGTTCGGTGGTGGCGTGCGGCTCCTCTTCCTCACGGCAGGCGTGCGGGTCACGGACCTGCAGCTCTCTGCCTTCAACCTCTGGGAGATCAACGCCGAGGCCGCTTTTCACATCCGGATCTGGCACATCGACCCGTATTTCGGAGTCCGCGGCGGGTACGCGTTCGTCGGCCAGCTCAACTCGGGCGCGGTCGACGTGGCGACCGGCGGGTCGTCCTCAAATGTGGCGGTCCACGGCATCGACGTCGGGCCGATGGTCGGCATCGACCTTTACCTCGCGAAGTACGTCTCGCTCGGCGTCGACGGCAGCGCGCAGTTTCTCTTCATCCAGCGGCCACCCGTACCCATCCCCACCGTCCCGGCGTCGGTCCCTCCGGCCGACAGAGCGATGGCACAGCAGGCGCTCGATCAACAGGTCATGAGTAACCCCCTCTACCAGGACTCCGGCTCGAGCATCGGGCTCGGCCTCACGTTGACGGCGCACCTCGGCATCCACTTCTGAAGCGGGCGCCCCCGCGACTGCACTCGCGACTACACTGGGGAGCGTGCTCGAGACCCTTCGCTGGCTTCTCCTGGCAATCCTGCCGGCCGCCCTCTTCGCGGTGCTCGTGCATCGCACCGACGAGAACCGTGAACCGCCGTGGCTCGTCATCCTCACGTTCGCGCTCGGGGCCATCGCCGGGCTCGTCGAGCAGCTCATCACGATCCGCCTCGCCGCGGTGACGGGCCTCGACATGCGTGTGTCGGTGGCGGGCGAAGGCGGCGCCCTCGTGTTTCTCTTCCTCGTCGTCGCCCCGACACAGGAAGCCGGCAAGGTCGCCGCAGCATGGCCGGCCTTCCTGTCGAGCCACTTCGACGAGCCGTACGACGGCGTCGTCTACTCGGCAGCCTCGGCGCTCGGCTTCGCGGCCGTCGAGAACGGCTTCGTGCTTCACGGGCACCCGGCCGGCGCCATCTGGATCGCCCGGGCCTTGCTCTCGCTGCCGGCGCACGTCTTCTTCGCTTGCCTCTGGGGCTACGCCCTCGGGCGCGCGAAGCACAGGAAGGACAGGATCCCGCTCTTTCCGGTCGCGTTCCTCGCGTCGATCGCGGGCCACGGGCTCTACGCGCACTTCGTCTACGGTCGCGGCCCAGGGGCGCTCCTGGCCGTCACGCCCCTCCTCGCCATGATGGGTCTGGTCACCTGGCTGCTCGGGCGCGACCTTCAGACGCGCGGGGGCCGACTGTCCGAGGTGCCTTCCGTCTCGAGCGGCCGCCTGTCTCGTCTGTCGGTGGCGCCGCCGAGCCTGTCGGCAGTTCGCTCGGCCTTGATGAGGGCAGACGAACCGGTGAAGGTACGCTGGATCGCCTTCGGCGCCCTCATCACGATCGGCGCGATGCTCGTGGGGCTCGCGGCCGGGGTCATCGCCGCACACGCGATGCACGTCGATCTTTCGACGGTCGACGATCACGACGTGGGCGCCGCGGCCCCCGTCCTCCTCCTAGGCATCGGTCTTCTGGCCTCGTTTCCGACGAGCGGGTGGCTCATCGCGCGGGCCGCGGCCGTTCGCACGTTGCTCGAACCTGCGCTCGCGACGGTGGTGGCGCTCATCGTGACGGTCGCCGCACTGGGCCTGGCGGCGCCCGTCACGGTGGTCTTCGCGCTCGCCTTGTCGCCGATCGCCTGGGTGCTCGCGTGCTTCGGAGCTTGGATAGCCCGCGACGCCTGATGCACCTTGCGAGGGGCAGAGCGCCCCGCACCGTGCCACAATCGAGGCCTTGCCCGTGCGCATCCTCAAGAGTGCCCTCTTCTGGCGGATCCTCCTGAGCTCGCTGTTCGTCGTGGCGGTGCTCGGGTGGGGTGTCTTCCGCGCGAACTCTGCGTACGAGGAGCTGGAGGCCCAGTTCGTTCGATTGGTTCAACACGACCTCAAGCTGGCCGACGACGCAGAGCAGCTCCTCCGGCTCATGGTCGACCTCGAGACCGGCAAGCGCGGCTACCTGCTCACGGGGGACCGCACGTTCCTGTCTCCGTACGAGCAGGCCAGAAAGGACCTCGAGGGTGTCCTCACCGAGGCGCAGGCTGTGGCGGAGAACGGCATGGAGGACGAGCGCGTCGCCGCCTTCGGGCGCCTGGTGCGCGACTGGATCGAGAACGTCAGCGAGCCTCAGATTCGCGCCCGCCAGAAGGGCGCGGTCGAAGACCCTGAGGTGGCCGACGAGGGGAAGGCCCGCACCGACGAAATGCGCGCCATCCTCTCGGACTTGCGAAAGCACGCCCTCGACGAAGCCGACGATCGCGAGCATGCCGCATTCGAGTCGGCGAAGGACTCACAGCGGGCGACCCGGACCGTCCTGCTCCTGGCCATCATCCTTGCCTTGGTCAGCGGCGCCTGGATCGCCAGCGACATCGCAGGCACCACCGGGCGTCTCGAGGAGGCCCTCGCGGCGACCGGCAGGCTCGAGATGATCTCCCCCCTGCCCGCTCGCCGCGACGAGCTCGGCGCCGTCTCGGAGAGCTTGAAGAAGATGAACACCCTCCTCCTCGAGAAGGACGCGAGCCTGCGTGCGACGCTCTCGGAGCGAGAGCGTGCGGTGGCCGACCTGACACGGGCGAACGCGGCGCTTGCCCTTCGCGAAGAGCGCGCGCGGGCCTACGCAGAGTTCGTACGCGAGCTGAAGACGCTCGACGTGGGCGCTCTGGCGAGCATCGGGCTGCAAACGCTGGTGCGCCTGGCCGACGCGCAGGTGGGTGCCGTTTTTCTCCTCGACGACGCCGACCGATTGGTGCCCGTGCAGGCCACCGCAGTCGACGGGCGCGCGATCGAGCATGGCCTCTTCAGCGCCGAAGGGCTGCCGAAGAGCGTCATGGAGCGCCGCGAGCCGGTGATGATGCGGGACGAGGTCCTGGGCGAACCCCTCCCGAAGCTCGACCTCGGGATCGGGCGAGCCCAGCTGCGCTGGGTGCTGGCATATCCCATCGCTGTCGGAGCCGAACGGGCGGGCGCAATCGTTCTCGCGGGCATCCACTCGCCGAGCGACGACGCCGTCGACTCCGTTCGCGACGCCGCGCGCCAGCTCGCCGTGGGCCTGCACAACGCCTGGGCGCACGCCCGATTGCGCGACAAGAGCGTCGCCCTGACCGAGCAGGGTGAGCGCCTGACTCAGGCGAACAAAGTGAAGACGGAGTTTCTCGCCTCGATGAGCCACGAGCTCCGCACGCCACTGAGTGCAATCCTCGGCTTCGCGGACTTCCTCCTGACGTCGAACAAGGAGCAGCTCTCCCCGCGGGCGCGCGAATCGCTCGAACGAATCAAGCGCAACGGGGACCACCTGCTCGGGCTCATCAACGACGTGCTCGAGCTCGCGAAGGCCGAGACGGGCCGCGTGGAGATACGGCTCGCACCGGTCAACGTGGGCCAGCTCGCCCGAGCGTGCGTCGCCGAGGTGGAGAGCCTGCGCATCGGCAAAGACATCACCCTGGTGGTCGAGGTCGGCGACTTGCCCGTCGAGACGATGACCGACTCCCAGCGGGTCAGGCAGATCTTGCTCAACCTCCTCTCGAACGCGATCAAGTTCACCGACCGCGGCGAGGTGGGCCTCTCGCTCCGAGCCACGAGCACCTATGTGAACCTCGCAGTGCGCGACAGCGGTATCGGCATCCCGGCGCACGCGATGAAGGAGCTCTTCCAGGACTTCCATCAACTGGAGGCCGGCGACGGGCGGCACTATGAGGGCACCGGGATCGGGCTGGCGCTCTCGAGACGCCTGGCGCGAGCCCTCGGCGGGGACATCGAGGTCACCTCGCGCGAGGCTGCTGGCTCGGTGTTCACACTCGTCTTGCCGCACGTCGCGCCGCGCGCGGGGGCGATGGATCCCGCACCGGGCAAGGAGAAGACTCTTTCATGACCGAGCGTCCCAGTATCGCCGTCTTCGGCGATGCACGAGGCGACGTCCTCGTCGTCGATGACTTCCAGGACACGCTCGCCCTCTACGAGGCGATGCTCACTGAGGACGGCCACCGCGTTCGCACGGCCGCGAGCGGCGCCGACGCTCTGGCGAAGGTCGACGAACGCGAGCCGGAGATCGTCCTCCTCGACGTGTCCATGCCAGGCCTGGGCGGCGTGGAGGTGCTCAGACGGCTTCGCGCTCGCCGCGGCGGGGGTCCCTCCGTCATCATGCTGACCGCGGCTCGCCGCGAACCGGACTCGATCGAGGCGGGGCTCAAGGAAGGAGCCGACGCTTACCTGACCAAGCCCATCGATTCGCGCGAGCTACTGGCGCGCGTGCGGGCGGCCCTCGAGACGTTTCGCCTGAA
Organism: uncultured delta proteobacterium; assembly: GCA_963847465.1. GTDB lineage: Bacteria > Myxococcota_A > Polyangia > Polyangiales > Polyangiaceae > Palsa-1150. The sequence continues at coordinate 1,351,633 of CAWKAF010000062.1, forward strand.
GCGCCTGCTCGAGGGGCAGCGGCGCGATCACATCGCGATGCTGGTGCACGACCTGCGGCACCCTCTATCTTCCCTCGGTCTCATCGCAGAGATTCTCCAGAACGACGACCTCACGCCGATGGAGCGGCAGTCGTCGGTCACCCAGATCCGCAGCATGTGCACCGAGATGTCCCGGCTGGTCGACGGCGTGCTCGTAGCCAGCCGCCTCGAAGCCGGGGTCTTCACCGTCGAACCGCGGTCCATCCGCGTCCGGGCGGTCGTCGAGCCGATGCTTGCGGTGTTCACTCCGGTGGCCGCGCGCCGCCGGGTGACTCTGGAGTTCGACGGCGCGCTCGATCTTGAGCTCTCGGCCGACCCTCAGAAGCTCCGCCAGACCCTCGACAACCTGGTCGCCAACGCGCTGAAGTTCACGCCACGCGGCGGCCGAGTGCGCCTGCGAGTCTGGCGGGAAGACGACCAAACCATCTTCGAGATCGCCGACACCGGCCCCGGTATCCCGTCCTCAGAGTGGGACACCATCTTCGATCGCTACCGGCAGGGATCGCGGGGGCGGGCATCGGGCGGCGCGGGGCTGGGGCTCGCCATCGCCCGCGGCATCGCAGAGGCGCACCACGGATCGATCTCCGTGAGTGCCGGGGACATGGGTGGAGCGGCGTTCCGTCTCACGCTCCCCGGGTAAGTCCTAGAATCCGTATTCGCCTCCGAGCTCCGGTCCATAAGTGAGGAGGGCACCATTGCCCACGGCAAGGTCCAGCCGCAAGGCGCCCGTGAACGCGATCCGCGGCGTGTACTGGTACCTCGCGCCGCCGCCGAGCATGAGAAAGAAGGGACCGTCGGTGCGCCATACGGTGACCGGCTGCTGGGCCATCATGGTGTTCACCGTCACGAGGCTCGACGTGTGTCCGTCGAACTCCGCCAGGCCGAAGCCGCCGAACACCATGGGCAGAAACCCCGTGCGCGCGAGCGCGTTTTCGCCGAAGAGATATGTGGTCCGCGCCTCGACGTGGACCCTGAACGCGGCTGCGCGTCCGTCCTTCGACGCTGCGACCCCGGTATACGCATTCGCCACGTAGCCGAGGCGCCCGCCGACGAGAATGTTGGGATTGAGCGCGTAGTCCCCCGTCAGCATGAGGCGGACGTCGCCGGCCTGAAGGCCTCCCCCGATCTGCCCCGCCTGCCCGTTGACCAGGGTCATGTTCTGCGCCGGGCCGGAGCGCGAGGGGAAGTCGGTACCGTTGGGGTTGGTGCAGTAGAGCTCTGAGGGGTTCAGCGGTTCGCCCGTCTTCGGCCCGAGCAGGCAGACGTTGTTGCCCGACGGCATTGAGATGAGGTCGATACCCAGGGCGGCCCCCACCCAGATGCGGGAATACGCTGCGGGGCTGCCTTGCCCACCCGAGGGCTTGTGCCCGGACTGCCCATCTCCGCCGTCTGCCTGGTCTCCCTGGTCGTCCCCCTCCCCGCCCGCGGCACACCTCTTCGGCGGCGCTTTCCCCGGCAGGTGCGCGGGGTCGCTCGAGATGTCGGCTCGGATCGGCACCGTGAAGGGGTGCTTCGGATCGCCCGAGCTCGCGACCGGATCGCCCCCCTTGTCAACGCCCTGGATCCAGTAGCGCATCGTGCCGGCTGTGACGTCGGTGCACGGAATCAGGCCCTCCCACCCGTCGTCGGTCGACTTGAGATCGAGGTGCCCCCATTCGCTCATGCGCGTGCCCTTGTACTTCAGGATTACGCGGGCAGGAGCCGGACTGCCGCCGTACTCGACGTACACGGGCAGCGGGGTCCTCGTCTTCTGCTCGTCGGCCGGCGTATGGGTGAAGTCGCCCGTGGGCTGCTCGGCGGGCGGGGCTGTCTTTCCGGAGGACGCAGCCGCGGACGCTGCCGCAGATGCCGCAGATGCCGCAGCCTTCGCTTGATCCCATACCGCGCGAACGTCCGGTACCGAATACTTCGCGGGGAGGTCGAGATCCGGAGATATCTTCAGCGCGGCTGCAAACGAGTTCGCGGCAGCGTCCTTGTCCCCCGAGCGAAACTGCATCGTGCCGAGGTCACGGAGGACCAGTGCCTTGGTGGTGGACGTACAGCGCTTCACGCCACAGTGGGTGGCTGCCGAGTCGAGACGCGCGAGCGCCGTCGCGTAGTCGGCCGCGGCGAAGTCTTCCGCAGCCTTCTTGATGGCGTCCTTCGCAGCGGCCTCGGCGCGAACATCCACGGCCGCAGCTGGGCGCGGGACGGACAGCAAAAGCGCCACCACCGCACCGGTCATAAAGCCGAGAGGGAGACGCTCGCGGATCATGAGATCTGCACCTTTGCGCCCGTGACCGGCGCGGTCTGCCCCCGGACCGGGGTAGACCATACCCCCAATGCCGCGCGCCTGCCGTGCATTCTCGTGACATCGTCGGCCGGACCGGGCTCTTGACAACCGCGGCCCGCCCTCTACATTGCGCGCCTCCGGAAAACCAGAGGAAATCGTGGCCGACCATCCGTCCGCCCAGAAGCGCAACCGCCAGCGGGTCAAGCGCACCCTTCGTAACCGATCCGTGCGCAGCGCAGTCCGTTCCGACGTGAAGACGGTCCGTGCCGCCATCGCGTCGAAGGACGGGAAGGCGGCCAAGGCCGCGCTTCTCGAGGCGACCGTGGCGCTCGACAAGGCCGCCACCAAGGGCGCGATCCATCCCAAGGCGGTGTCACGTCAGGTATCGAGGCTCGCCGCACAGGTGCACAAGCTCGCGAAGGACTGATCGTCTCCGCAATCGAGGCAATCGAGCGAGCGGGCGATCCGATGCTTATGTTGCGCGGGAGGGCGGCGAGGCTTGCGGCACGGCCCCCCCCGCGCCCGGCCTTGCCGTCCTCGCTTACATGAACGACACGCCGAGCGAGAAGGTCGGAAAGCCGATCCGCATGACGAGCGCCGCATGGTCGCTGAATTGGTAGCGACCGCCGACCGAGAAGGCGAACTCGATGCCGGTCGTCGTCGCCGGGTTCGCGCACGGATAGCCTGCCGGCACGTTCGAACAGTAGTCGAGAAAGCCGTGATAGACGTTGAGCCCCGGCTCGCCGAAAACGCTCCAGTGCCTCGCGACGAAGAAGTTCCACTGCATCGCGACGGGGAACAAGATGTAGTTCGCGTCGCCGATGTTGGCGCAGTACCCGGGCCGGTAGCCGTTGTAGTAGTAGCAGCCGCCGTACGAGTAATGCAGCCAGTCGACGCCGAAGCTGATGGCAACGCTGTCGTTGATCGACGGGACGAAACCATTGGTGAGGATGGGAATCGAGAAGCGGGCGCCGAGGCCGACTCCGTCGGTGGGCGCGTAGTTGTAGTGCTCCCATCCCCAGAGCAGCTGGGGCTCGATCTCGACGGCGTAGTCGGCGTGATCGCCGGGGCGTCGGATCGTATCGTCGGCCAGCGCCACGCTCGCGGCTAGGACAGCAACCGCCAGCGACGGCAACGCGACGGCGCTCGCCCAATTTCGGCTTCGCATTATTCGGGCGAGCTTACACGATGAGTTGAGCAACCCACCTGGAGTAGGTCACCTACTTCGGGTAAAAGAGATGCGCCCATGTCGAAGAAGACGGGCGAGAAGGCGAGGATGCCCGGACACGGCGTCGACGACGGCACGCGCCGTCTACGAGTCATCGTCGGGATCGCCGGTGGCGTCTATTTTTTCTGGTGGTTCATGGTCGAGCTCCTGCTCCCGGGTTCATTCAACCCGTTGCCGGGGCGCCTTCTGGTGGTCGGCCTGAGTGGGGTGCTTCTGGGCGCAAGCCATGGGAGCCGCTGGGTGGAGACTCACCTGTCGGCCCTGTTCACCGCCTGGGTGTGCGTCCTCGTTGCCCACTACTGCTACCTTTTGATGGGAAACCACGGGGCGTCCACGTGGTGGGTGGGCGCGTTCGTCACTTTCGCCGCCACGAGCATGTGCCTGCAGTCTCGCCGTGAGGTCGCGGCGTTTACTCTGTTCGCCCTGGTCTGTGTCCTCTTCGTGGCGGCCGCGGAGGGACAGGTCCGTCATTCGATTTACGTGCCCGGCCTCGCCACGATCTTACTGCTTGCGAACATCACCAAGCGCAGCCAGACGATCGCGCACGACGCGACGTTGCAGGCCGAGCGCGCACGAAAGGAGAGCCGAAGCTCGGACGAGCAGCGATTTCAGCTGGCCGCCATCGTCGAGTCCTCCGGCGACGCGATCATCGCCAGCAGCTTGGACGGGCTCATCCGAAGCTGGAACAAGGGGGCCGAACGCCTGTTCGGCTATGACGCGGAGGACGCGATCGGGCAGCCGATCTCCCTACTCCTCCCGCCTGGACGCCAAGGGGAGGAGGCGGAGCTCATCGCGGGCCTGGCCAATGGCGAACCTGCCACTGCCTTCGAAGCCGTGCGACGGCGCAAGGACGGCAGCAACGTCGACGTCTCCGTGACGATCTCGCCGATTCGTGACTCACGGGGTGATCTCGTCGGCGCTTCGATGGCAGCCCGAGACATGTCGGACTGGAAGCGCGCTCAGGCAGAGGTTCTACGCGCGCGCGAGACGGCCGAGGAGGCAAACCGAGAGCTCGAGGCCTTCAACTACTCGGTCGCGCACGATCTGCGAGCACCGCTCCGCGGCATCGACGGCTTCTGTCAAGTACTTCTTGAAGACTACGGGGAGACGCTCGACGCCGCGGGACAACACCACCTTCGGCGGGTCCGGGATGCCGCCCAGCACATGGGACGGCTCATCGACAGCCTGCTCGCGTTGAGCCGCGTCACGCGAGCCGGCCTTCGCAGCCAGCGAGTCGACTTGAGTGACCTTGCCCGTACGGCCGCCGAGCGGCTGAAGGAGTCCCAGCCGGACCGGGTCGTGGAGTTCGTGATCGGGGACGGATTCACTGCGAAGGGCGACAGTGCATTGCTCGGTGCGGCCATCGAGAACCTGCTGGGCAACGCGTGGAAGTTCACGCGAAATAAGCCAAGCGCACGTATCGAGTTCGGGTCGATTCAAGAAGGGGGGCGGACGGCCTACTTCGTCCGCGACAACGGCGCGGGCTTCGACATGGCTTTCGTGTCGAAGCTCTTCGGTGTCTTTCAGCGGCTTCACCCTCCGAGCGAATTCGAGGGGACCGGCGTCGGCCTGGCCACTGTTCAGCGGATCGTGCATCGCCACGGCGGACGCGTATGGGCGGAGGGGAAGGTGGGCGAGGGGGCCTGCTTCCACTTCACCTTTGGGGACAACCTCGATCCGTGAGCATTTGGGGAGTAGCAGCCTCGACCATGAAGCCGAAGGGCGTCACTCGACGCGCAGGATCACGTGGAAGCCGAATTTGGTCTCCACCACCTCGCTGACCTCTCCGGCGTTCAACTCGAACGCGGCGTCGGCGAAGGCCGCCGCGACGTCGCTGCGCTCGATGGTACCGATGGCTCCTTCGCGCGTTGCGGCCCCGGACTCTTCGCTGTAGAGGCCCACGACCTCCGCGAACGACGTACCTTCCTTGAGCTTCGTCAGCGCTTCTTGCGCGCGAAGACATGCCTGCTCGCGCGTGCGCGTCACGGTCGCGGGGGCACGCTTCGCACCGGCATATCTCACGAGCACATGCTTCGCTGTGATTCGGAGCGGTTCGGAAGGCTTCCGTTCCCGCTTGGCGCCCGCGATCGCCAGACAGCGCTCGGCCGCACTCTCGCTGCTCGCCGTCGACGTCGAAGTACCGGCAGACGAAACGCCGCCCGACGGCGCCCCACCGCAGGCGAATGTCATCGACATGATGGCGCCCAGGACGAGCCCTCGCCCCGCTGCCGACTGATCACACCGCGACACTGACTCGCCTCCCTATTTTGACTGCGAGGACCATAGCATCCACCGTGCGTGTGATCTGTGCCAGCATGAGGAGATGCTCCACACCTCGGTGGTTCGACGCTTGGCCGTTCTCGCCGGAGCGGCAGTGGCGGCACTCATCCAAGGCTGCGCTTCTTCCGCGAGCCACGCTTCAGGAGCGGGCATCGATGCCACCGCGGGTCCGAGCGACGGGTCGTCGAGCGGTGCCGGCGCCGAATCGGGCTCGACCGATAGTCCGACCACGGGGAGCTCGGGAAGCTCGTCCGGAAGCCCGGGGGATGGTTCGTCGCAACTACCCCCCCCGGTCGACGCAGGTCCGTGCCCCAACCTTCCCGCGCTCCTCGACGGCGGCTGGCTGAATGTCTCGCCGCCGGGCTCCAACTACGCGACCACCTACAGCGGAATCAATGCCGTCGCGGTCCGGCCGGACAACCCTGCGATCATCTATACAGGCGCCGACTCCAACGGCATGTTCCGGTCGACGGACTGCGGCGCAACCTGGAGCCGCATCAACACGGGGCAGAACGCTGCTGCGCTGAGTTCCGGCCGCCCCTGGAGCCTCGTCATCGACCCCATCACGCCGGACGTCATGTACACGGTGCAGGGATACGGCAGTTCGGGTCTCTGGAAGTCGACCAATGCAGGAGTCGACTGGACCAACGTCCTGACACCCGAGATAAGCAATGCCTTTTACACCGGCGGGCAGATCACCGGCATCGCGATGGATCCCAGCGATCACACCCACCTCGTCATCGAATCCCATCAGGGTAACGGCTGCACGTACGATGCGGGCGCGGACGGCGGCGGGATCGGTACCTGCCTGGCCGAGAGCACCGACAGCGGCATGACGTGGACGCTGCTCGAGATCCCGCAACCGTGGGAGGAGAACAGCTCGGTGGCGATTCTCAGCCGAAAGACCTGGCTCTGGGGCGGCTTCTTCGGCGGGCTCTGGCAGACCACGAACGAAGGGGTCACCTGGACTGAAGTACCTGTCAATGACGCTGGCAGCTCGCCCGGACTCCCGAACGCTTATGCAGAGACCAACTATTACGAGCCCTACTCCTGGCAGGACTCGACCGGGCGCTACTACCTTCCGACCAAATCATGGTTTCTCCCCGGCGGCGTCATCCGGAGCGAACCGAACGACACGAGCCGCTGGTCGGCAATCCCCAATTCACCGCAAGCTCAGTTCCTGTACCCCACCTCGACTCAACTTGTCATGAGCAGCGAGGCCGACCCGCACTACTACATCGCGTCCCAGAGCGACCCGACGACGTGGACAGCGCTGCCCGGCCCGGACGCCGGGCTCAACAGCCAGGGCGGCCTTGGCGTGTACGAAGCGTACGATAGCTTTCACCACATCCTCTATTCGTCCTGTTTCAATAGCGGGCTGTGGGAGAGGTACGTGCCGTAGCGTCGACGACTGGCTGCACCGGGACTTCTACTGTCTGAGATCCCCGACGAGCGCAGCGACGCGAACCGCATCAGTCTCGTCCTTGCTGTCGCCGGCAAGATGAAAGTGCAGCTCCCCTTTCATCCCCTGCGTGGAAACGAACTCGCGGAGGAATGCGACCACCCGTGCGCCGATGATCTGGCCATCGAGGGCGCGCACGAGCCTCGCGCCAGGTGCCTTGCCGTCGATGAGAAGCGTGAAGTTGTCTGGTATCTGACGCTCGCCGGTGAGTCTCTCCACCGTGTGAAGGCCGACGAACCAACGTGGCCCCGAGTCGTCTTGCGCCGATGTGAGCGAGACCACACGGGCGCGGACCACACCGTCGCCGAGGTTCGTACGCTCGCGCAGGAGGTCCCGCTCTTGCGGCGATAGGGTGGGTTCGATGCCCGCGCCGAGGGCTTGCGCGCCAATGCCGTCGTCGAAGAGCTCAGTAGCGCGCCCCTCGTAGATTGGAAGGTGCGGCGAGAGCGCGGACGGCGGTGGCCTCGACCCGCACGAGGCGCACAGAAGGGCCGCAAGACCGGTGATGCAGCAACGATGAAGCATGAATCTCTCCTCAAAAAGATTCGGTGCTTGGTCGTGTCGAAAGGATCACGGCTGCGTGCCGTGGCCTTTCTTCGCTCGAGGCGTGATCCGTTTCGGCGGCTCACGCACACTTACGCCTCAGACCCCGTGTCACCGAGACACAGCCGTGTCCTGGAACACCTGCCGGACCGTGATGACGCCAGTGTGACTCCGCGGAAACGGCGCGTCGCGCAGCGTCTCGAGCACGCACGCCTTGAGCGCCGGCTCGAGGTCGGCGTGCTTCGGGTCGGGAGCGGTGACTCCGAAAAGGTGCCCCTCCTGGTCGATGCCCACGTTGACCGTCACGCCGCGATGGGGATCGCCTATCCGCGTTCTGTAGCTCTCGACGCACTTCCAGAGCACCTTCATCCGTGCGTCGATCAGCGCCTGAATCATCGTCTGAGCCTCGAGGGGCGTGGAGGCGAAGGGACGCTCGACCGCCGCGCCCGAGGCGTCTACGCCTGCATCGCCGATGACGACCACGGGCTCGCTCGCTTTGGTTTGCGATGCCCCGCACGCCGCGGCCGACATGAGCAGGAGGGAAGCGCCGACCGCCGAGCCCCTCGGTGTGAGCGCGATTCGCATGCGACCAACGTACTGCCGCACACGGGACCGAGCCATAGGCTACGGGAAGACGCTCGCCCGCTTCGCCGCGTAGAAGAGCCCGTACGTAGGCGCCAGGACGACGGTGTTGCCGTAGGCGGAGAGGTCGGTGTTGTTCGGGTACGCGCCGTTCGTGGGCTGACCGTTCGTCAGCAGGAACTGGCCATCGCCCGACGTCGACGTGAGGTTGAACGGCGCGCCGTCATCCCAAGCCCATGCGAGCCATCCCATGCCGAGCGCGTCGGCCTCCTGCATGATCGACAGGGGCGTGACGGACGTGGGTGAGGGCCCCTCGGAAAGCCCGGGGCCGAATTCCCCCGCCATCACGGGAAAGCCGCCCGACGCGCCTGCCGCTGCGAGCGCCTGCAGGCCACCGGCCAGGGGAACGGACGACCCCGTGTACGTCGGGCTCCAGGTACCCGTGGGGGTCCAGTTTCCATAGATATGGATGCTGAAGACGACGTTCTTCTGCGGATCGCTGTCGAAGACCTGCTTTCCATATTCGATGAAGTCGTAAGGATCCTGACCGCATCCGCCCGAATCGATGACGAGCGGGCAGGTGTACCCGGCGTTGCGGAGCGAGGTGATGGCGCTCTGGTAGGCGGTGGCCCAGGTGCTGCTGTTCGCGGGGCCCCACTCGTTGGCGATGTTGATCCAGATGTACTGCTGGTAGGGAGCGAAGACCGAATACATGCTGACCCACAGCGCGACCACGTCGTCGAGGCACGTGGTGTCGGTGCAGCACGACGTCCCCGTGGGGCTGCTGCCGGTCGTGTAGAAGGCGCCGGTCTCGAGTGGCACGATGTTCTGGTTCACCATCTCGGTGATGTCGCCCTGGATGCGCGAGGTGTAGCTGCTCTCGAGCTCGTACATGAAGTCGCGGTTGATGTTCGATCCCGAGTTCGGGATGCCGCAATTCGAGGTGCAGCCCGCCCAGCTCTGATCCCAGTGCGCGGTGTCCACGCCCATCGGAACGAACTGGTTGCCGTTCGCGTCGTAGATGTTCCCGCCGAGCGTGAAAAAGCCGCTGCCCGTGTTGTATGCGGGCCGAGAGACCTTCCCCGAGCCGCCATCGCTGGAGCCGCCATCGCCAGAGCCAGAGCTACCGCCGGAGCTGCTGCCCGAACTGCCACCCCCGGAGCTACTGGAGCCGCCACCGGAGCTCCCACCCGAAGAGCCACCGGAGCCGCCGCCCGAGCTGCTCGCCGAGGTGGCCCCGGAGCTGCTGCTGGCCACGCCCATTCCCGCGTCCGCGGCGGTCCCGCCGTCCGGCGACTTGGAGTTCGAACCGGTGCTCGATGAGCAGGCAACGGCCGCTTGGAACGCCACGAGCGCCGGCAAGATCACACGAGAGCGCAACATGAATCGGCCCCCGCGCCCCTCACCTGGCCATATCGTGAATCTTGTCAGCACGGATGGCCAGTATCACACGAACCTGGCCGCGGCCTCCGTACCACGCATACGGGCGACCGGTGTATCGCTGCGCGAGGGACTCGATGTGTTCCACTCCGCCCTCGGTAGTGACATTCACGACACGCCCGCGGATCGCGTAGTAGCGGGAGGGGTCGGATGCGTCGCAAACCGCCACGGCGACGCGCGGGTCGCGCTCGATGTTCCTCACCTTGAGGTGAGTCTGGACGGTGTTGATGATCACGTGCTCGCCATCGGTGTCGACCCAGGTCTCGGTCATCTGCGGCGAGCCGTCAGGCATCAACGTGGTGACGAAGCAGGGGCTGGGCTTGCGTAGCAGGTCCAAAAAGCCGTCCGGAAGCTTCACGTTTCCTCCACCGCTGCAGTCTCCGTTTTTCACGGCGGGCTGCACGATCCGTTTGCCCCACCGCAGGGCAGCGTTGGGCCTATACTGACGAAAGGGGCTCGCCGGCGCCAGCCCGGTGCAGCCACGCGACCCATGAGTCCCATCAAGACGCTCTCAACCATCGCCTTCCTGCTTGCAGTTGGGTGCGGGGATCGCAGCTCGCTCGACGACGGCACGGCGCCCCTGATTCCCGGCGTGGGGCCCACGGGCGACGCATCCACGAGCGGATCGGGATCGAGCAGCGGCTCCGGCTCCACCTCCACCAGCGGCTCGGGGTCGGGCGGCGCGTCTGGGTCAACGTCGAGCGGGGCGTCCGGGTCGAGCGGCGGCGAGTCTGGGTCGACGTCGAGCGGGGCCTCGGGGTCGAGCAGCGGCGAATCCGGATCGTCGTCGAGCGGGGGCTCGGGGTCGAGCAGCGGGGGCATCGCATGCGGCGGCTCGACGTGTGAGGCCGCGACCCAGGTCTGCTGCGCGCAGCTCGGAGTCGCACGCGGGCCCCAGGGCGGAGGGACGACCGCGGCGTGCACGGGCATAGGACAGTGCCAGGGTGGGGCCTCCCTTTCGTGTACGAACTCCGAGAGCTGCTCGAACGGAGACGTGTGCTGCTTCACGTTCGGCGCTCGTGGCGGCCTGCTCGGTGGCGGCGGGGGCACTGCGTCCGCCACGTGCCAGTCGTCGTGCCCCGCGGGCGACTACCAGCTTTGCAGCGCAAGTGCCGATTGCCCCGCGGGTGAGGCATGCATCACGTCGCCTCTCGGAGGGAAGTACTGCGGACGCTCTCGCGGTGGCGCGGCCGACGCCGGAGACGCGACGGTCGGCGGTTCTTCGTCCGGGGGTAGCTCGTCGTCGTCGAGCGGCGGCTCTTCGTCGAGCAGCTCGTCGTCCGGAGGCAGCTCGTCGTCGTCGAGCGGCGGCTCTTCGTCGAGCAGCTCGTCGTCCGGAGGTAGCTCGTCGTCGTCGAGCGGCGGCTCTTCGTCGAGCGGCTCGTCGTCCGGAGGCAGCTCGTCGTCGTCGAGCGGCGGTTCTTCGTCGGGCGGCTCGTCGTCGAGTAGCTCGGGCGGAGACGCCGGCGTCTGCTCGTCCTATACCCCGCCCACCTGCGGCACCGGCGTATGCGACCTACGCACGAACGACTGCTGCTTCAACCCAACGGGCTTTTCTGGGGGGACGGTGGTGGGCACATGGAGTTGCACCGCGAAGAGCACCGGTTGCTCGGGCCCCCTGGCGGTCACCTTCGGGTGCACACAAGCCTGCGATTGTCCGACGGGGCAGGTCTGCTGCGGCACCGAGAACGGATCCACCGCGACGACTGCGTGCCAGACGGTCGCGAACGGTGGCTCGTGCCCGGGCGGCGCCACGGGCGCGCAACTCTGCGAGGTAAGCTCCGAATGCGTCAACGGCGAAGCGTGCATCGCGCAGTCGTGTGCGGACGGTGCCAATCTCAGCCTTTGCGGCGTTCAAAGCCAATCGCCATTCGACTGCGCGCCCCGCGACGGGGGGACGGACTGAGCTAAATTAGGCCCATTTCAAAGGGCGGTGCATCGGCCTTCTCGTTGCGCTTCTTGTAAGCGCACGCCCTGGCGCGGCCCAACGGTGTCCCGCGGATTGGCCCCATCGATCTTGAGTGGAGTGCTTGCCATCGCGCTTCGACGACGCCGTCGACCGAGGAATGGGCCGATCGCCGTGCGAGCCGCGTGAGCAAGGTCGACGTCACTCGGAGAGTCGCTCACTTTGGCAGGTTACCGTTCCAATTCTGGCACCTCAGGATGCATCGCGAGGAACGTCGATTTTTTACGTATCGCCCGCAGCATTTCCTTCCCTCGTCGATCGTCCTTGAAGACGTGCCTGGGAACGCGGCGACCCTTGGATGGTGGGACCCTCAGGCGAGGAAGACCTATCTGCCAAGCTTGGCGGACGGGGCATTCAAGGATGAAAGGGCGAGATCGGAGGCCTGGTCATCCGTGCTTTCAGCCCTCGCGGGATCCTCAGCCGTGCTTGGAGGGTCCGCCCGCGAGCCGTGGTGCTCCGTCCTGTCAGGCCGACACGGACCGAAGTCCAGCACTCGCAGGTTGGGCGGCGAGACTGGGTTGGTCGGCCGACGTCACGATCGCTCCCCTCGAGACACCCTTGGCGGGATGCCCATGCAAGCGTGGTGGATCGTCCCCTCACCGATGGAAGACCGTCGTGCCAAGGGACGCGTGCCGGCAGTCCAAGCAAGAGCCTGCGCGAAGCCGCGCGGAGCACCATTGTTCGTGTTCTACTGATGCATGGGGAGCAACCACGAGCGATCAGCGAGACGACGGGATCGCATAGGTGACGACCGCCTGGGCCACGAGGTCCGCGCTTCCCTCCGCACGCATCCGCACGTCGACCACGGCCAGTTTGCGACCAAGCTTGAGGAAAGTCGCTTCCCCGATGACATCCGCCCGCTCGGGCTTCCGCAGAAAGGCGATGTTCAAGCTGCTCGTCACTGCCAAAGCGACGGGCCCCAGGTGCGCCAGGATCTGGCAGTAGGCGGCGCTGTCCGCGAGGGCCATGAGTGTGGGCCCCGATACCGTACCGCCCGGCCGTAGAATGACCGCGTCCGCGCGCACCCGAGCGACGAGATGCGTGTCGTCGACCTCCTCCACGATGAAGGAGCGGTCACCTCCGAAGGCATCATCGATGAACCGATTGAGTTCGTCCGCGCTCATCCGCAGCATCGGTCAAGCATCGCATGACGTTGTGCCCGCGGTATAACACCACCGAGGTCGCTGCCACGGGGTGCTACATGTTGATCATCTTGCGCACGGGGATCGTGGTCAGTGTGCTGGCGACCTTCCCGAGCTTGGCGTCGTGCATCACGGACCAGTCGGGCGCCCCGTCCCCACAGGCGTGTCCGGCGGACGTGCCCGAGAAAGGAAGCGCGTGCCCTCTCGCAGGCGCGCAGTGCAGCTACACGCCGTCGAGCAACGCATGCGGGGTGGCGTGCGGCTGCCAGGGCGGAGTGTGGGATTGCGGGCCCGCTTGCGCCATCCTCTTTGAAGACGCCTCGGTCGGCGAGGACGCCAATCTCGCTCCAGTCTCCACCGCGGCGGAGGGCGGCGACGATGGGGGCTGAGCGAGTGGGTCGATTTTCAGTCCCCAGGGATCGTTGGTGCGTCCGAAATGCCGGTATCGTCGCCGTCGCTTGGCGGGCTGTCTTCGGCATCGCCGCCGGCAGGACCGGACGAGCCATCGCTCGGCGAGCCACCGTCGTCGCTCGGCGGGTTGCACGTCATGATCATGACCCCGAGCGACATGACTATCGGCGACGAAGCGCAGGTGTCGCCCGCAATGCACTCGGCCGACACGCCGCACAACTGGAGCCCAGACGCACATGATCCCGCCTGGCAGCTCGCCGTCAAGTTGAGGGTGAAGCAACAAACCTGGCCTGGCAAGCAGCCTGCCGAGGTCATGCACGCGAGGTCGCTGACGCCCGGAGCGCCATAAAAAATGACCCCCGAACCCGCGTCCTCGTTGCCCTCGATACCCGTACCCGCATCCTCGGGAAAGCCAGTGGCGCCGTCCTCGAGAGGGCCGGGCCCACCGTCCAAGGCCTCTGCGCGTGCCGAGGCGCATGCCGTTCCGGTAAGCGCAGCCACCCCGGCCGCCACCACCGCTGCCGTGGCCAAGCGCTGGAAGGGCTGCCGTGACGGCTTCGGGAGCGTCGGCACGGCGCCGCCGCAGAAGGGGCAGGCGACCTCGGAGCACCGGACGTGCCTTGAGCACGCATCGCATGGAACCAGGCGCTCAGCCATCGCTCACACCCCAGGCTACCACTCCGGCCATTCGAGCCGATCGCCATTGAGTCGCATCGGCGCGTAGCCGCAAGCGACGCGATGTGGCATCGTCTCGCGACGGAGGGACTGCCGCGGCCGCTGCGCCCGCCGCTCCTCCCGCCCCCACGGTCTGCGCAACCTTCTACGCCGACGCACAGCTTAAGGGAGCGACCCTCGTCTCGATGGGCCCCGCAGACAATAGCCCGACCGTCCCGGCGACCTTCAATGACGTGATGTCCTCGGTCGCGGTCAACCCGGGATGCACGGTCATGGCGTACGCGGACGGCAACTACGGCGGGCAGGAGGTGACGTTCACGCAAACCGCCGAACTCGTCCCCGCGTCGATCAACGACCAGATGAGCTCGTACAAGTGCACGTGCGGCGGCGGCGGCAAGTAGCGTCGTCTAATTGGACGACGGTGCCGCAGCGAAAACGGTCCCCAGAGCCGTCAGCGTGCCCGAGTCGACCAACTCGTTGTTGGTCGTCCACGGGTACCATGCGTACCGCTCGATCCGGGGATGCTTCGCGAACATGACGATGGCCCCCGAGAAGAATGCCTGCACGGTGGCGGCATCCGGGTTGCTATCGTTCAGACAGCCCCACTCGGTGATCCAGATGGGGCGGTTGCCGGGAATCGCCTCGATCTGCGTGATCCATGATTCCAGGTTTGCGGCCTTCGCGTCGCATGATCCGGCGTTCCACCCGTACCAGTGAGTCGCGATGAAATCGACCCTCAGATTGCCGGTGGTATCTCCGTTCACCTGGCTCATGAAGTTCTGGATCCACGTCAGGCCTGCGCCGTTGCCCTGGGTGGCAGGGCTGCCAACTTGTAGGGACGAATTGTTGAAAGAAGGCCAGAGCGAAATTGCGGTAGCTACGGATATGTTGGATTGACCCGTGTTGTCGGGTTCATTGAAGCCGAGGGCGATCTTGTAGCCGCCGCTCACGAGACCGTTGACCTCGTCGGCAACGCCCGCCAGAGAATGCTCGCTACCCGTATGACCCCATATCATAGGTACGAATTGAGATACGGTGCAGCCGCTCGGGCTCAGCGTCCAGTTGTACCACCAGGAGACGCCGAGGGTGACGAGGTCGGCACAGGCTGAATTGGCGACGCCCTTGTAGGGTTGCGACGCCGCATCGCCAACGGAGGCGTCCGATTCCGGCGCACCGTCCACAACGGAGTTGCCCCCACCGGAGTCCGCGGCCGCATTCGTCGATGAAGCATCGAGCGAGGACCCCCCGCCGTCGACAGCGGCATCGCCGCTCGGAGGGCTCCCTTCGCCCGCATCCGACGCGGTCGAGCCACACGACACGCTCGACGCTCCTGCGAGGGCCCCCAGCAAGACCTGCGCGGCGCGGCTCAATCGTTCGCTGCTTGGGAGTGCGGGAGCGCGCACGTCGAGAGCGACGAGCGTCACGCTGCAGAACGGGCACGCGCGCTCTCGACGCCGGACGTGCCGGTCGCACCGCGGACAGGGGTAAAGGGACGTCATCGCACGGGCTTGGGATGCATGCCTCGCTCCAGTGTTCAGTGTTTCCGCGTCGTTTCTTGCGCACTTCTGGATCCATCTTTACTCTTCATCGGTCACGTGAGTCGTTCGAGTCCGGCAGGACGGGCGGAGGCTATCATGCAGCACCATCTATTTTCGGCGTTGGCGATGGGAGCCCTTGCGTTCGGGTCGGCATGCCAGAGCCAGCCGCGTGCCGCTGTGCGGGCCGCGGACATCGAGCGCGCCCAATGCGAACCAGGTTCGCCGTCGCAAGACGAGCTGGTGCGGTCAATCGCCGTGCTCCAGGTTCGGCCCGCCTTGACTCACATGCGCAGCAACACGTCGGGCGAAGAGCGCGTGAACGGGGCCAAGCTTCTCGTTCGTCCCCCGCATGGCATGAGTGCAGTCCAACTTGGGCGCATCCTCCAGTGCCACGGCGCGCGGGCGCTGCTCGGTCAGGTCAACGGCGGCTACGACGCGAACGACCCGTACTGGCTGCCGGACGCCTGGGTCTCCATCGACGTGAGGGCGGAAGACGGGAACTTTGCCGTGACTCTCAGCGCGGACACGGTGCGGGACAATCTGCGTGTGTACGGCCGCGCCAACCATTACGCCGACGAGCACGTGCTCGCCACGGGCTCGGGCCTGCCGTAAGGCAGCGAGTACGAGCGTATGGGAACGACGAACGCCGACTCCGGCACGCGCATCGACGAGATCGCCGTGGAAATGTAGCCCCGCCACACTTTGTCAGCGCGAGCGCTTTTTGCGCACCCACCGCGCCAAGCCATAGCGCCGCCGCCTGTCGGCGAGTATATCAACGAACCTGATAAGAGCCGGGGGCGGCACAGGTGGGTCGCTCCCGACGCGACGCGATCGGAGGACATGGCGATGAAAGCGCGCACGACCACGAGTCGCGGGGGATCCCCGTACGTCCTTGTCGCCTTCCTGATGCTTGGCTGTTCGGCGAACCGAGGTGACACGAGCGGCGACTTCAACTCGTCGGAGACAGGCAACGGCGGCACCGCGGATTCCAGCGATGCCGACGGCGGCGGGTCCGGCGGGGAATCTGGGGACGGCGCGACCGGCGGCAGCTCCGGCGCCTCGACGACCTCCCCCGGTTCAGGCTCCGACGGTGGCTCACACACGGGCTCCGACTCCGGCTCGACCTCCCACTCCGGACCGTCCGACTCGGGCGGATCGGACGGCAAAGCCACGGCGTCGTCGTGTCCTGCCGCACCCAGCGGTGCGCCCGCCAACGCCCTGACCGCGTGGCAGTTGGTCAATCAGACGCGCGTCGCCGCCGGGGCCGGATGCATGAACTTGGTGACCGACCTGGTCACTTCTGCGCAAGCCTACTGCACGTATGAAGCTACCAACGCCGCCGACGCCATGTGCGTCGCCGAGGCGCACACCGAGGTGATGGGCTGCAGGGGGTTCACAGGCGCGGACGTGCAGACGCGCGAAGTCGCCGCGGGGTATCCGCAGGCCCTCGCATACACGGAGGTGGCGACCACCTATGGCAACGATCCGACCGCGGCCGTACCCAGCTGGATCAACACGGTCTTTCATCGCATTCCGCTGCTCGACCCCTGGACCGTGGACATGGGCTACGGCGGGGCCGCGGGCTGCGACGCGATCGACATCGGGCGCGGCATGAGCACCGTGCCGACCAGCACCGTCGTAGTGTTCCCGTACGACGGGCAGACCAACGTGCCACCGAGCTGGTCGGGGCTCGAGGGGCCAGAGCCCCCCGCGCCTTCCGGCGGCTTTCCGAGCTCGTATCCAATCAACATCTACGCACAGAACCTCAGCGTCACCCAGCACGTGCTGACCAAGGAAGGCGACAGCACACCGATCGATCACCTTTGGCTCGATCAGAACTCGTCGCAGCTCGCCTCTGGCTTGCAAGGTTACTTTTACGATACGGCGTTCATGTACGGCGCGCCGTTCGCCTCCGATACGACGTATCACGTTCAGATCGTCGGCACGTACTCGGGCGGCACGTTGAACGAGCAGTGGAGCTTCACAACCGGCTCGACGCCGGCGGAGTGACGTACCGCCCTCCCGAACTTCGATCGTGGACGCCGGCCCCTTCCTCGGTCAAGCTGAGTACCCAGTGCCAGCGCGCCTCGCCGGCCGCTGACAGCGGAGGTCGAGCCGAATGCATCGCCCATCGTTCGCTTCTGGCTTGTCGGAGCCGCTCGCCGGACTGGTCGCCCTTTGCCTGACGGCTTCCGCCGTGGCCGTGTCGTGCGCATCCGGGGAGCAACCCGACATCTCGGGCCTCGCGACGGGTAGCGGAAGCAGCGGGGGCGGTTCGAGCGCGTCGGGGTCCACCTCGTCGAGCGGCTCGAGTCCCTCTCCGGGGGACGACGCGAGCTACAGTGGGAGCGGCAGCGGATCGAGCTCGGGAGTCGGCGCACCGCCCACGGGCGGAGAGGAGACGGGCGAGGAGGCCGGGAGCGGTACCAGCAGCGGTTCCGACGCCGAATCGTGCAGCGCAACTTGCAGCGGCTGCTGCGATTCCAGCGGCAACTGTCAGCTCTCGGGAGCATCCGATCCGAACAATTGCGTAACGGCCGGCGCTTCCTGTGCGGCCTGCTCCTCGGGCGACAGCTGCGACGACGGTACGTGCACGCCTGCGAGCAGCTCGAGCAGCAGCTCGAGCTCGAGCGGAGGCTCGAGCAGCAGCAGCTCCAGCAGCGGGGGGAGCCCCGGCATGTGCACGCAGCTCTCGTGCAACAGCGGCTGCTGTGACTCGACCAACACATGTCAGCCCGGCACGAGCACCACGGCATGCGGCTTTGGCGGCTTGATTTGTCAGAACTGCATGATGGTGGGACTCATGCACACCTGCGTGCAGGTACTTAATCTGCCGCAGCACCAGTGCCAGTGAGCCGTTTGGCCTTGCTCCTTGCGCTCGGCGCCGCGGGCGTGGGGTGCTCGAGCACGCAGGCCGACGCGGGTGCCAACGTCGAAGCCGGGTCTCGGACCGACGCCTCGTCGTCCGACGCAGCCGCTCCCACCGATGGGGGGCGCCGACGTCGAAATCGGGCTTCCCATCGACGCGTCGGACGGCGGTACGACCCCGGATGCGTCACCCGCCGACGACGGCGCACTCTCGCCCGTCCCGCCCGCCCCAGCGGCGGCCGCAGGGTTCACCCGCCTCGTCTTCCAGGACGACTTCACGACGAACGACACCATCGCGCCGACGCAGAACGCCGCCTCCGGTTACAAGTGGTACTGGTCGTTCGACATCAAGAGCACCACGCCGTGGACCGTGCAGACCGCGGCGACGGCCGCGAGCGTGTCGGACGCGGGCCCGGGCACCAACGCGAGCCCCCGCGGCGGCATCCTGACCGTGAACGGACCGGGGCAGCCGAACGACGCGCTCATCACGGTGCCGGGCTGGTCGCTCAACAACGGCAGCGCGACGCTCCCGGCGATGGGCGACGGCAACTGGTCGCACGCGTACTTCGAGGCGTACATCCAGTCGCGTATAGACGGAAACAGCTCGACGTCGCCCTCGTCCGGGTGGCCGGCGTTCTGGTCGTGGTCCATCCAGGGGCTGCGCAACTTCGGCTTCGGCGGGTCGAGCCTCACGACGGCGAGCTACAGCGAGATCGACTTCTACGAGACCTACGGCACCATCTTCGGCAACCAGCCGGGCAACTGGACGGTCACCATGCACCAGTGGCCCGCGAACGTCGCCAGCGACGGAAACACCCAGCACACGGACAACGGCTGGCACACGTACGGATGCCTCTGGGTCTCGACCGGCAGCGGCACAGGCCAGGTGAAGTTCTATTACGACGGCGGCCAGGTCGACGCGACGATCGACTCCGGGATGGGGCAGACCCAGTTCTCGCTCGAGAGCATGTCGCAGTTCATCGTCCTCGGCTCGGGCAAGGGCTGGAACATGAACGTCGACTGGGTGCGCGTCTGGCAGTGAGGGGGCGTGGGCATCAACGACACCTAGTTTGCCTCGTCGGTCGATGTCGCCTTTGGGACAGCATGGGCTGTACGATACGTTCCTGTGGGTGCTGCGATGCCTAGACCGGGGCCAGTTCGGGGTGAGCCGCGCAAGCTCACAGCCGAGGCTCGACCGAACACGCCGCCGCCGCGTCCGCTCTCGCCACCGCGAATCTTCGCGTACGTCGACGCAGTCGCCCGCTTTGGCTCGATGCGCAAGGCCGCCGCAGCGCTGCACATTGCACCGTCCGCGCTGAATCGACGCATCCTCGATCTCGAAGAGGAGCTGGGATCCTCGCTCTTCGAGCGCCTTCCGCGCGGTGTGCGTCCGACTGCCGCAGGCGAACTCTACCTCGCCTATGTTCGGCAATCGATTCGCGAGCTTGAGCACGTCGGGGCTCAGATCGAGGGACTGCGACGGCTCTTACGGGGACGGGTGCGGCTGGCCGTCGCGGAGTCGGTAACGGGGCACATGCTGCCTACGGCAATCGCGCGCTTTCAAGCGCAGCACCCGAATGTCGCGTTCCACGTCTGGATCGATGGCCCGAAGGGCCTCACCGACGCACTGGCTAGCGACGCTGCCGATCTCATCCTCACGCATGACTCTCTCGAGCGACCACAGATCAGCGTGATTGCATCGGTCCATCAGCCCTTCTGCGCCCTCGTCGCGCCCGGTCATCCCCTTGCCGGACGGACGAGCATTGGGCTTCGAGACTGCGTGGCGTATCCGATAGCCATGCCCGATACCACTCTCGCGGCACGTGCGCTGATTGATCGCGCTCTCGTACGCGCGTCTTTCAAGCTCGAACCCGCGCTCGTGTCGAATTCCGTCGAACTGACCAAAACGTTCGCTCGACAGAGCAACGCAGTTTGCTTTCAGTTTCGCATCGCTGGCGAGCTCGATCCCTCGGGCATGGTCACGATCCCATTGACCGATCCCGGATTCGCGCAGGCGACACTCGCCCTGGCTACCCGCCGCCATCGTGTCTTGCCGGTCGCCTCCGCAGCGTTCGCGGCACTGCTCGAGGAAGTCCTCGAGGCGCTCTGATCGCCTGCTGCTTCCCGGGCGCGATCATCGAGAAGGGCAGCGCGAGACCGAGCGCAGCTTCGAGTGTTCTGATTTGGGCATCGGTGTGGACGTTTCTTAGCGCTAGTGAAACGCGAATTTCACGCGCATACCACGTTCGCGTCTCTTCGAAATGGAAGGAGCGGCCCGTCGATGGAAACAAATCGGAAACATAGCCCGAGCGACACGCAGCAACCTGCGCGCGCGGGAGCCCTCGGAAATCCGCTCGGGGATCTGGCACATCGGTTTTGGACAGCACGGCCCCTGAGTCAAGCGACCATCGAAGCGATGAGGGCCGCGGCTGGTGCTGCCTGGGAGCGCCTTCAATCCAGTCAGCATGCTTCCCGTAGCTCCCGTCAGGGTGCGCTGCGGGGATCTCGAGATCGATCGGCTCCAGCGCCGCGCGGCACTCGCCGGGAGCGTCCTGCGTTTGACGAGGCGCGAGTACGCACTTCTGCTTTGCCTGCTCGACAACGTCAATCGCGTGGTCACTCGATCGGAGCTGCTCGCAAAAATATGGACCTTGGCGGACGCTCACGGGTCAAATGTAGTGGACGTTTACGTTCGCCGCGTCCGGCGAAAGCTTGGCGCCCACGCCGACATGATCAAGACGGTTCGAGGATTCGGCTATCGCTTGCGGCCCCCGCTGGGGATATAGGTCCAACGCGGCGCTGTGAAATCGCAGCCGAACGAGACCATGAGCGCGATCCCCGCGGCCTATCAATGCGCTCCCGGACGCGCCATTCTCGCGTTCGAGCGGGGGCGCGGCAACACCGTCATCCGGACTGCACTGGCGACGAGTCCCGTGCGAGTCCTCATCCCGAACAACCACGGGACCGCCGCTTGGGCTTTCCTTGCGAGCTTCGGGGGCGGGCTGCTTGACGGCGATCGGCTCGACGTCGACGTCGAGGTCGCGCCGAGCGCCTCGGCCTTGCTCGGAACGCAGGGATTCACCAAGGTCTATCGTTCGCCTCACGGGTGCTCGCAGCGCCTTGTGGCACGCGTGGCCGACGCCGCCACCCTTACCGTCGTGCCCGATCCCGTCGTGTGCTTCGCGGGAGCGCGGTATGCGCAACGGATTGCGGTCGACCTGGCTCGGGACGCGTCGGTGTTGCTCCTCGAAGGCTACACCTGCGGGCGAAGCGCGCGAGGAGAGCGGTGGCAGTTCTCCCACTACGCGTCGAGGACGACGATCCTTCGCAGCGGAGCGCGTGTTCTCGTCGACGCAACGCGCCTCGACCCCGCCGACGGTCCCGTCGCCGAGCGCATGGGACGCTTCGACGTCGTCCTATCGCTCGTGGCTATTGGCCCGCGCTTCGCGCGCGTTCGCGAAGCGATGTTCGCGCCCAGGCGGGCGTCGTCCTGCGCGAGCGCGATCGTCGCCGCAAGCCCGATTGGGCACGATGGTGGCATCCTTCGCGTGCTTGCAGATGGTTTCGAAAGTGCGTCGCGCGCTTTGCGTTCGAGTTTCGCGGAGCTGGCGCGGTTGCTGGGTGACGATCCTTTTGCTCGAAAGTGGTGACGCTCAGCGGGCGATGGGCAATGCTGTGACGCGATGCACCTGACTCCACGCGACCTAGACAAACTCTTGTTGCACGGCGCCGGAGTCGTCGCCCAGAAGCGCCTAGCACGTGGCCTCCGGCTCAACTATCCGGAGGCCGTCGCTCTCATCGCAACACAGATCCTCGAGCTCGTTCGAGAAGGTCGCTCGGTGGCCGAGCTCATGGACCTCGGACGTCGTATTCTCGCGCGCACGCACGTGATGGAGGGCGTGCCGGAGATGGTCGTGGAGGTTCAGGTCGAGGGAACATTCCCCGACGGGACGAAGCTCGTCACCGTTCACCGTCCGATCGCTCTCGTTCGCGTCGATCTGGCGCTTGCGTTCCACGGAAGCTTCTTACCCATTCCTCCCGAGTCGACCTTCGCTGATCCGCTCGCGGCCGAGGTCTTGCCGCCGCCGGGCGAGTTTCTCATCGCGCCCGGAACGATTGCTCTCAACGAGGGGCGTGATGTCGTCGACGTCGTCGTGAAGAGCGTCGGCGACCGGCCGATTCAGGTGGGCAGCCACTATCCCTTCGACGAAGTCAATGGGGCTCTCGTCTTCGACCGAGCGCGCGCGCGTGATCGCCGCCTCGACATCCCCGCTGGGACCGCCGTGCGGTTCGAGCCCGGCGACGAGAAGACCGTGCGCCTGGTGACCAAAACGCCACCGTTGCCTCACGCGTGAGGGCATCGACCCATGAGCCACACGATGGACCGACGTCACTACGTAGACATGTTCGGCCCGACGACTGGCGATCGCATTCGTCTGGGCAACACGTCGCTCGTCGCCGAGGTCGAACGGGATTTCGCCGTCTATGGCGACGAGTGCAAATTCGGCGGCGGCAAGGTTCTACGGGATCGCCAAGGGCAGCGCGCCGGCGTCCACGACCGCGATGCCCTCGACTGCGTGATCACGAACGTCGTGGTCGTCGACGCAACCGGAATCTACAAGGCCGACGTCGGGATCAAAGCGGGTCGCGTATGCGGAATCGGAAAAGCCGGCAACCCCGACGTGATGGTCGGCGTCTCTGCGGGCATGATCGTCGGCGTCACGACCGAGGCCATCGCCGGCGAGGGGCTGATCGTGACGGCAGGCGGCATCGACTCGCACGTGCATTTCATCTGTCCCCAGCAGGCGCACGAGGCGCTGGCGTCCGGCGTGACCACCTTCGTCGGGGGAGGAACGGGCCCGGCCACGGGGACGAATGCGACGACGTGTACGCCAGGCGAGCGGTATCTGCATCAGATGCTGCAGGCGACGGACACCTTGCCCATCAATGTCGGTCTCACGGGAAAGGGGAATACCTCGTCACCGGAAGGGCTCGTGGATCAGATTCGAGCCGGCGCCGTCGGGCTCAAGCTCCATGAGGACTGGGGGACGACGCCAGCCACCATCGACTGCTGCCTGACCGTCGCCGAGGGCGAAGACGTTCAGGTCACCATCCATACCGATACGCTGAACGAGTCCGGATACGTGGACGACTCGATCGCCGCTTTCAAAGGCAGGACGATTCACACCTACCACTCGGAGGGTGCGGGCGGCGGGCACGCGCCGGACATCATCCGCGTGTGCGGTGAGCCCAACGTGATCCCCAGCTCGACGAATCCGACGCGCCCGTTCACGATCAACACGCTCGACGAGCATCTGGACATGCTGATGGTCTGTCATCATCTGGACAAGACCATCCCCGAAGACGTCGCTTTCGCGGAGAGCCGAATCCGCGGCGAGACGATCGCCGCCGAGGACATCCTGCACGACCTCGGCGCAATTAGCATCGTGTCGAGCGACAGCCAGGCCATGGGGAGGGTCGGTGAAGTCATCACTCGCACCTGGCAGACCGCGGACAAGATGCGCAAGGATCGCGGCCGACTCGGCGAGGAGCACGGCGACAACGACAACGCGCGCATCAAGCGCTACGTCGCGAAATACACGATAAACCCAGCGATCGCGCACGGCATGTCCCACGAGATCGGGAGCGTCGCCGTCGGCAAGTGGGCAGACCTCGTGCTATGGCGGCCCGCTTTCTTTGGGGTCCGCCCAGAGATTGTCATCAAGGGGGGGCTCATCGCCTGGGCCCAGATGGGCGATCCGAACGCGTCGATTCCCACGCCGCAGCCGTTGCGCATGCGCCCGATGTTCGGCGCTCTGGGACGCGCCGCGGGGTCGGCGAGCATCGCGTTCGTTTCGCGGCGCGCCCTTGCCGAGGGGGACCTGGCCCAGCTCGGGCTTGCGAAGCGTGTGAACGCCGTGCAGCGTTGCCGCGGGATAGGCAAGCGCGACATGGTGCACAACGATGCGCTGCCCTCGATCGCAGTCGACCCCGAGACATACGAGGTTCGAGCCGATGGCGAGCTCCTGCGTTGCGGTCCCGCGTCGGTTCTGGCGCTCGCTCAACTGTACCACCTCTTCTAGGTCATCCGGGGTGCCCATATGCCTCCCGTCTCGACGACCGCCGCGCTCTGGCGTCTCCTCCAGATTGCCGACTCGGCGTTCCCCACGGGCGCCTTTGCCCACTCGGCAGGACTCGAAGCGGCCGTTCAACTGCGTGCCATGGGCGCGACACAGGACGTGGATCTTTACGTGCGCATGCATCTCGCCAACGTGGGAAACGCCTCCCTTCCGTTCGTTGCGGCTGCCTTCGACGAACCCGCCGATGTGTGGGCTCTCGACGCCTGGTTCGACGCCTCCCTCGTCAGTCACGTCGCCAACCGGGCCAGCCGTACCCAGGGGCGGACGTTCGTCGCCACGTGCGCGCGCGCCTTCGACGAACCAGCCGTTAGAGCGCTTGCGGCACGTGCGAGCACCCGCGAGGTAACGGCACACCTCGCTCCGCTATTCGGAGCGACCCTCGTCGGGCTGGGGCTCGAGCGACGCGAGACCCTCGCGCTGCATCTCTACACGGCCCTTCGGGGTGTGGCTTCTGCGGCCGTCCGCCTCGGCCTCATCGGCCCGCACGAGGCGCAGCGACTGCAGCGCCGCCACGGTGCGACGCTGGACGCCGTTCTCGCCAACTGCGAAGCGCTGACACCCGAGGACGCAGCCAGTACCGCCCCCGTCGTCGACGGCATCGGAGCCACGCACGACGGGCTCTACACGCGTCTCTTCCAAAGTTGAGGTGTTCGCATGGCGCATGACGAGGATTCCGAACACGGACACGAGCACGACGGCCACCAGCACGAGCACTGGCGCCACGCTGGGCGCTACGGAGACCGGGATCGTTCGCGACGTCGGGACTTTTCCAAGCGTGCGTTCACCGTTGGAATCGGCGGTCCCGTGGGAAGCGGGAAAACCGCGCTCGTCCTCGCGCTGTGCCACGCGATGCGAGACACCGTGAGCATTGGAGTGGTCACGAATGACATCTTCACACGAGAGGACGCCGAGTTCTTGCACCGACACAACGCGCTCCCCGCGGAGCGCATCCGCGCAGTGGAGACCGGTGGCTGCCCGCACGCTGCGATTCGGGAGGACATCAGCCACAACCTCGATGCTCTCGAGCAACTGATGATCGACGTGCACCCGGAGCTCTTGCTCGTCGAGAGCGGCGGCGACAACCTCGCTGCCCAGTTCAGCCGCGAGCTGGTCGACTTCACGATCTACGTCATCGACGTGGCGGGGGGCGACAAAGTCCCCCGCAAGGGTGGGCCAGGAATCACGCAATCGGACTTGCTCGTGATCAACAAGACCGATCTCGCCGAACACGTGGGAGCGAGTCTCGACGTCATGGCAAGGGACGCGCGCGCGATGCGGGGCGGCGGCCCGTTTATCTTCGCTCAGGCCAGAAATGGCGTCGGTGTGGAGGCAATCATCGACGCGTTGCTCGGCGGGTGGAATGACGCGAAGAGGCCGTAAAGCTCAAGCGTACGCTCGTTCGAGCATGCTCAAAGTTCATCCGGCGGACAACTGTCGGAAACAGGCGTAGTGACACGGTGTCCTGGTATCCGCAAGCGCCGACGCCGTACTCTGCCGGCGGGAATGAAGGAGAAGGACTCATGAGAAAATGGCTCATCGTGCTGAGCGTATTCTGTCAGTTCGGATCCGGCGGATGCAGCAAAGACGAGACGGCTTCGACCGCCGAGAAGCCGGCCGGCTCATCGTCGAGCACGGAGCCGACAAAACCCTCTCCGGCGATTGCGGGCGACGTCGTGAAAGTCGGAATCCTGCACTCTCTGTCCGGCACGATGGCCATCAGCGAGACGTCCCTCAGAGACGTCGCACTCATGACCATCGAGGAGATCAACGCAAAGGGCGGCGTCCTCGGAAAGAAGATTCAACCCGTCGTCGTCGATCCAGCCTCCAATTGGCCCCTATTTGCGGAGAAGGCACGCGAGCTTTTGCAAAAGGAGAGCGTGGCCGCCGTCTTCGGGTGCTGGACGTCCGTTTCGCGCAAATCCGTCCTCCCGGTCTTCGAAGAACTCAACGGCCTTCTCTTTTACCCCGTGCAGTACGAGGGGGAAGAGTCGTCCTACAACGTATTTTACACGGGCGCGGCGCCCAACCAGCAGGCCATTCCCGCCGTCGAATACCTGATGACGCGAGAAGGGCGGCGGCGCCAAGCGCTTCGAGCTCCTCGGCACGGACTACGTGTACCCCCGCACGACGAACAAGATCCTTCGATATTTCCTGCACTCGAAGGGTGTCTCGGACGACGACATCCACGAGGAATACACGCCGTTTGGTCACAACGACTATCAGACGATCGTGGCTGGAATCAAAAAGTTCGCCGTCGGAAAGCGCACGGCGGTCATCTCGACGATCAACGGCGACTCGAACGTTCCCTTCTACAAGGAGCTCGCGAATCAAGGTCTTCATGCTCAGGACATTCCGGTCGTCGCCTTTTCGGTAGGTGAAGAGGAGCTGCGGGGAATCGACACGAAGCCGCTCGTCGGTCACCTGGCCGCCTGGAACTACTTCATGTCGATCGACACGCCCGAGAACAAGGCATTCATCGGCGCGTGGAAGGCGTATGTGAAAGCGCACAATCTGCCTGACGGCGACAAGCGTGTCACCAACGACCCCATGGAGGCCACGTACATAGGAATGCACATGTGGGCGCAGGCCGTCGACCAGGCGGGCACAACGAACGTGGACGCGGTGCGCCAGGCGCTGGGCTACCAGACGTTTCGCTCGCCGTCGGGCTTCGACATCACCCTGGATGCCAAGAACCACCACCTTCACAAGCCGGTCTTCATCGGCGAAGTGCAGGCAAACGGTCAGTTTCAGGTCGTCTGGAAGACCGACGGGCCGATTCGTGCTCAGGCGTGGAGCCCCTTCATCCCCGAGAGCGCGAAGAAGGTGGCCGACTGGACGTACCCCTGGGTGTGCGGAAACTGCACGGATCCGAAATACCCGAGCTCGGAGGCGGTTGCGCACCGCTGAAGCGCTTCGACGCTTGCACCGCCGGAGGAGTACATGGCGCGAGCACCCAGCCTCGTCTTTCTTCGTGGGCTAGGCCAGCTCGCGACAGTTCTGACGTTGCTCCTCTGGGCGGAAGCGGCAGTCGCCGGGTCAGGTGACTTCGACGCGGCGGTGCGCCGTCTCGGGCAAGCTTCCCCCGACGCCGTCGCCCGGGCCGTCGAGTCATTGGGGGCGACGGGCGATCCCCGCGCGCTGGGTGTCCTGGAGGCTCTGCGCGATGGTGACGTCGTCGTGGACGACGCCGGCGGCGTGTTCGTCCACGGCGTACCCCCCGGCCCGGGGCCCCGTCACTCGCCGGCGATCGACAACTCGGTACGCCGTGTCCTGGCCCCCTTGATCGCGCGCCTCGAGCTGCTCGCCCCCGACCCCGCCGTGCGGCTCTCCGGCGTTGCCGAGATCGCCAGTCAGGCGAGCAGCGACGACCAGGTGGCCCTCCGCGACGCGCTCGAGCACGAAAAAGACAAGACGGTGCGCCGGGCGCTAACGGCGGCGCTTGCAGAGCTCGACCTGGCCAGCGACGACGTCGAGAGGCGGCTCGGCGCCGTCCGCGCGATCGAGTCCGAGGGCTCCGAGCGACTGCGCCCCAAGCTCGCCACCCTCGCAGAACGGCGTGACGACGGCTCCTATGCCGAACCGGACGCTCGCGTGCGGGAGGCTGCGGCCCGCGTTGTGCGAAGCCTGGATCGCAGACAGTTCGTGATGAGCCGAGTGGCCGACCTGCTCTACGGGCTCAGCATGGGCAGCATTCTCCTCCTGTCGTCCCTTGGCCTGGCGATCACCTTCGGCGTGATGCGCGTCATCAACATGGCCCACGGCGAGATGCTGATGCTCGGCGCCTACGCAACCTACGAGACCCAGGTCTTCTTCGCTGCACACTTGCCGGGACACGAGTCCTTTTACCTGCTTGCTGCCGTTCCCGTGGCACTCCTCGTGACGATGGCGGTCGGTGCCGTCCTCGAGCGGACCGTCATTCGCTTCCTCTACGGGCGTCCCCTGGAGACGCTCCTCGCGACCTACGGCCTCAGCTTGCTGCTCATCCAAACGGTGCGCTCGATCTTCGGCGCCCAGAACGTCGCAGTCGCGAATCCGCCGTTTCTCTCCGGAGGGACGGAAATATTCGAAGGAGTGGTGATTCCCTACAATCGCGTGGCCGTCGTCCTCTTCACGATAGCCGTCGTGAGCTTCATTTCGTACATGCTGCGAGGCACTCCGCTGGGGCTTCGTGTCCGCGCGGTGACACAGAACCGCCCGATGGCCGCATGCATGGGGATCCGGACGGCACGCGTCGATACGTGGACCTTCGCAATGGGATCGGGCGTCGGTGGCCTCGGAGGCGTCGCCCTCTCCCAGCTCGGCAACGTGGGTCCGGACCTCGGGCAGAGCTACATCGTCGACTCGTTTCTGGTGGTCGTCCTCGGTGGTGTGGGCAAGCTCGCGGGGAGTGTGTTCGCAGCGTTCTCTCTCGGGATCGTGAACAAGTTGCTCGAGCCGATTGCCGGTGCAGTGCTCGGCAAGATAGTGGTCCTCCTTCTCGTGGTACTCATCATCCAGAAGCGCCCCCAGGGACTGTTCGCGCCCCGCGGGCGAAGCGTGGAGAGCGCTTGAGCACCATTCCTCCGGTGCCGTCTGCACGGGGCGGGCGTCGCTGGAGTTCTTTGTTCGTGGCGGCGGTATGCGCTGCAGTAGCAGTCGTCTTGCCACTGCTCAACCTCCTGACGCGCGAGTCCAGCCCGTTCCACGTATCGGACTTTCTCATCACCCTCGTCGGCAAGTTGAGTTGCTACGCGATTGTCGCCGTGGCGATGGACTTCGTCTGGGGCTACGCCGGGATCCTGAGCTTGTGCCACGCGCTCTTCTTCGCACTCGGCGGATACGCGATCGGGATGCACCTGATGCGGGTCATCGGGACCGAGGGCATGTATCGCAGTGCCCTGCCCGACTTCATGGTGTTCTTGGACTGGAAGGAGCTCCCCTGGTACTGGCGCGGCTTCGAGCACTTCGGGTTCGCCTTGTTCATGGCGCTGTTCGTCCCCGGGCTCATCGCATTCGCATTCGGCTTCTTCGCGTTTCGATCGAGAATCAGCGGCGTCTATTTCTCGATCGTCACGCAGGCCGTGACCTATGCGGCAATGCTCCTCTTTTTCCGCAACGCGACCGGCTTCGGGGGAAACAACGGCCTCACGGACTTCAAGCGGATTCTGGGCTTCCCTCTTCGCGAACCCTCGACGCGAGCGGCCCTTTGCGCGATCACCGGCATGGCGCTCGCCGCCACCTACGTCCTGTGCCGCGCCGTCATCGCCTCCCGGGCCGGCCGGGTGCTGACCGCGATGCGCGACGCCGAGGCGAAGGTGCGGTTCTCCGGTTACGACCCGGTCAGCTACAAGCTCTTCGCGTGGACGCTCTCGGCGGTCCTCTGCGGACTCGCGGGGGCGCTGTACGTGCCGCAGGTAGGGATCGTGAATCCGAGCGAGATGCAGCCATCGAGTTCCGTGGAGATCGCCGTCTGGGTCGCGGTCGGCGGGCGCGGCACGCTGGCGGGCGCATTGCTCGGGGCCTTCGTCGTCAACTCCGCGAAGAGCTGGCTGACGGTCGAATTCCCGAACGCGTGGCTCTTCGTCCTCGGAGCTCTATTCGTCGTGGTGACGCTCGTCCTGCCGGGTGGCCTGCTCCAGGTGTTCGCTGGTCTCGGGCGCATCCGGGGCTTCGTCGCGCGCGCCGCCCGGCGAACGTCCAGCGCGCCCCCGGCCACCACCGCCCCCGCCGAGGACCCACGATCGTGACCGCCCTGCTCGAGGTCGACAAGGTCACGGTGACTTTCGACGGCTTCCGTGCGCTCGACCAGCTGACCCTCACCCTCGAGGCGGGTGAGCTCCGCTGCATCGTGGGGCCCAACGGCGCCGGGAAGACGACGCTGATGGACATCATCACCGGAAAAACACGTCCCGACACCGGGACGGTCCGCTTCGGCGGCCGGGACATCACGCGTCTCGCAGAACACGAGATCGTACGTCTGGGGATCGGCCGAAAGTTCCAGCGCCCCACGGTCTTCCCGGGACATACGGTGTTCGAGAACCTCGAGCTCACGACCCGTGGCGGCAAGGGCGTCTTCCGCGCGCTCGTTGCCCGACTCTCCACCGAAGAGCGCCAGTCGATCGAGCAAACGCTCGAGCTCATCGGGCTGGCACAGGAGCGCGACCGGCTCGCGGGCCTCTTGGCCCACGGCCAGAAGCAGTGGCTCGAAATCGGAATGCTTCTGGTCCAGCGGCCGAGGCTGCTGCTCGTCGACGAGCCGGTGGCCGGAATGACGCAGCAAGAAATCGAGCGTACGGAGCAAATCCTTGCATCGCTGGCGGGCGAACACACCGTCGTCGTGGTGGAGCACGACATGGACTTCGTACGAAGCATCGCGACGACAGTGACCGTACTCCACGAGGGGCGCGTGCTCGCGGAGGGGCCTATGCGTGACGTCCAGAGCGATCCGCGCGTCATCGAAGTTTACCTGGGAGCATGACGTGCTCGAAACGGGCGATCTCCACCAGTATTACGGCGGCAGCCATACGCTTCGGGGAACGACCCTCGACGTCACCGATGCGTCCTGTACCTGCGTGATGGGCCGAAATGGCGTCGGAAAGACGACCCTCCTCCGGGCGATCATGGGGCTCGTACCCGTCCGCTCGGGCAGCGTGCGCTTCGACGGTCACGAACTCGTCGGCAAGGACCCGAGTGAACGCGCGCGCGTGGGGATCGGATACGTCCCCCAGGGCCGCGAAATCTTCCCGGAGCTCACCGTGGAAGAGAACCTTCGAGTCCGCGTGCTCGCCGGCAAGGCCGACAAGGGCGAGATCCCCGATCTGGTCTTCCGGCTCTTCCCCGTGCTCCGGACGATGCTGCGTCGTCGGGGAGGGGACCTCTCGGGCGGCCAGCAGCAACAGCTTGCCATCGGGCGCGCGCTCACTCTCAATCCGAAGTGCATCCTGCTGGACGAGCCCACCGAGGGGATCCAGCCGAGCATCGTCCACGAACTCGGCGACGTGATCAAGCGGCTCTATACAGAGGAGAAGGTGTCGGTCCTTCTCGTCGAGCAGAAGCTGCCGTTCGCACGCCGCGTGGCCGAGCGATTCTTTCTGATGGACCGAGGCGCCGTGGTCGCGTCTGGCACCATGAAGGAGCTGACGGAGGACCTCGTCCGCCGGCATCTCACGGTCTGAGGAGTCACTCCCCCGGTTCTGGCAGGGCCTCGTCGTGCTCGACGACCGGAGCATCCGCGCTAATCGTGGCGAACTTCGCGCAGCCTAGGAGAATGCCCGACACGGCCAGGTAGCTGATCGCGACCGCCGGCGAGCTTCCGATACCGATGGCCTCGCCGTGCATGAAGCCGAAGAAGGTGAGCGCGGCGCCCGCGAGCGCGAAGGCCGCTGCCTTCATGAACTGACGCTCGATGACGAACACGCCGATCGCGCCGAGGATCAGGCCCGCGAGAATCGCCCCTCCGCCGAGGACTTTGAGGCCTCCGTAGAGGACGCCCATTTGCCCGAGCTTATCCATGCCGACCGCGCCGGCGTTCGTGCCTGCAGCCCCAAGCGCGTTGTCGATCTGCAACTTACCCCATGCTGCGAGGTGCGGTGTCAAAGCCAGCACGATCGCGGGCGCATGCGACTTCGGGTTCTCCTGGAACGCCTGCGAGCCAATGAGCATGCCGATGTAGAGAAGGATCGGCGAGATGGCGACCACGGGCACGAGCGAGACCATGACCGAGATGATGCCGAGCCACGCCAGAAGAATCACGGTGACGCCCGTCGCGGCCGAATAGCCGATCCGGCCGCCCATGGCCTTCCAGCCCGGGTGACCGATGTAGACGGCGTTGATGAACGGATTGCCCATCATGCAGCCGATCAAGCTGACGACGCCGTCGGCGCACAGAACGCGCGTCGTCGGGTAGCTGTCTCCGGCGACCGCGGCGCTCTCGACGTTGTCCATCGCCTCGACGAGATCATAAATTCCGAACGGAATCGCGGTGACCAGGATGACGCCCAGAAATTGGAACCCGCCGAAGACGTGGCCCACCGCGGGGGTGGGAATGGCGAAGTGAAAGTTCGCCACCGAGTCCGACAGCTTGTCGAGGCTCATTCCGCCGTATCCGAGTCCGACCGCGGTCGAGCCCCACGCGATGGCCGAGCCGACCGCGATCGCGACCAGACCGGCGGGTATGCCGCGGTAGTATCGGACACCGCCGAACCAGCTCACGAGGATGATCGCGAAGCAGGGGATCGCGACCACCGGCGTCATGAACATCTCGAGGGCCGGTCGCATCGAGATGAACGCGATCGACACACCCGCGAGCGTGCCTAGCAGCGCGGCGCGCGGCGTCACTTTGCGGATGAACGGCGCCAGGAAGCCGCCCGCCATCAGTACGAAGCTCTGGATGAAGACCCACGTCAGGCCGGCTTCCCAGCCCTTCACCGGGTCCCCAGTCTTGAGCGCGATCGGCAGCATGATGACGAACGTGACGACGAACATGTGCGGCACGCTGATCCCCGAGGGGAGGGCGCAGACGTCCGTCCTCCCCGTGGTCTTGGCCAGCCGGTACGCGAGCCACGCGTAATACATGGTGCTCATGCACATCATGAGTCCCGTCGCGGGAATGATCCGGCCGAAGACGAGCGCGTCCGGCATCTTGAGGACGAACCGCAAGAGTCCCGTCAAGACCAACAGGTTGACGAGAATGTTCGTTCCGAACCCGAAGTACGCGTTCCAGTCACCGGGAGTCCACAATGTCGGTTTCTTCTCATCCATCGACCCTGCTCCTTTGCCTCCCTTGCCGCCGAACGAGTCCTCTGGCCACCCCTAATCGAGTGCCCTGAGCACGCGGGCGGAGTCGGATACCCATCCGAAGATCCCGCCCTGGGCCTTGATCATCCGCAACCCCACCTCGTGGAATTCCGGAAAGTACGAGCCGCAGCAATCCCCGGGGACGATGCACCGATAGCCCCGGTCGTTGGCCTCGCGAACGGTGGTGTTGACACAAACCTCCGTCGTCACCCCACACACGATGAGGTTCTCGATGCCGCGATTGTGAAGTATGGCGTCGAGGTCCGTCGCGTAGAACGCACCCTTGCCCGGCTTGTCGATCACGATCTCCCCCACCTTGGGATAGAGACCCGGCACGATGTCGTGGCCCGCCTCACCGCGGATGAGGATGCGGCCCATGGGGCCCTTGGCACCGATCCGCATGCGTGGATCACCTCGCTCGACCTTCGCCCTTGGAGCATCCGACATGTCTGGCCTGTGTCCCTCGCGGGTGTGGATGACGACCATTCCCCTTCTCCGCGCCGTCTCGAGCACCGCCTTGCACGGCCCGACCGCCGCACCAAGGAGTGAGACGTCGTTCCCCAACGTTTCCCCGAACCCGCCCGGTTCGAGGAAGTCACGTTGCATGTCGATGATGACGAGAGCCGTCAGATTGACGTCGATCGCGATTGACTCCGGCTCCGCGTCTACGGTGACCTGGGGCATCGTCAACCTCCTAGAGTCGCCCTGCCTTCGAACGCAGGCTAAAGCCGGCGCTGTTTCGACATCGTTGCCCGTGCGCGTCGAAACACCATGAATTGTCATAAATGTGTCGATTGCTTCTCAGCTCAGCCTTTCGAGGAGGGCCCGCGATTCGCCAACTGCCCCAAAGACCCCATTTTGCATCGTCACCATCTTGAGGGCTGCCTCATGATTTCCACGGTCCGTGGCGGCGCAGCAGTCCCGCAGGATCAGGCACTCGAATCCGCGGTCGTTCGCCTCGCGCATCGTCGTGTGCACGCAAACGTCGGTAGTGATCCCCGCCAGAACGAGGTTGCGAACTCCTCGCGTTCTCAGGATGAACTCGAAGTCCGTAGCAAAGAAGGTGCCCTTGCCCGGCTTGTCGATGATCATCTCGCCTGGCAAAGGTGCAAGCTCCGGGATGATCTCCCAGCCCGGCTCACCGCGGACGAGCACGCGGCCGCGGGGGCCCGGGTCGCCAATTCCTACTCCGGAGGCGGTGCGTCTCGAACGCCACCGCTTGTTCGCCGGCAGATCGCCGAGATCCGCCCGGTGCCCCTCTCGCGTGTGAAAGATCGAAAACCCCCCCGCTCTCAGAGCGCCGAGAACCTGTCGGATGGGTTCGATGCACGCCCGAGTCAGCGAGATATCGTATCCAAGAAGATCGATATAGCCGCCTTCGCCGCAAAAATCGGTCTGCATGTCTATGACGACGAGCGCCGTGTTATCGCGATGCAGTGCACCGTCAAAGGGCCAAGGGTAGGGATCCGCCGGAATGTGAGTCACGGCAAGCGCTCGTCATTCATCGTGCTACCGCCTTCCGGTAAAGGTGGTATCGCGAAGGCAGTTTCGTCGCAGTGTCTGCAAGATGTGCAACTGGTTACGTGCTTTTCCTGGTTGCGATCGCGCAGCGTGACCAGGCAGTTTGTGAACGCGAGAAAGCGAACTACGAATGAGCAAGACTTTTCCGAGCCTATTGCTCGAGGCGCTGGACCGCGCGTATCGCGCGGGCAACCTCACGCCCGAGCAGGTGGTCGACGAGGTCCATCGCCGCGTGGAAGCCGCGCGGGGCCAGCACGCGTGGATCCACGTGCGGAGCGTCGAGGATCTTCGCACGGAAGCCCGCGCGCTTGCGGAGCGCAGAGCGGCGGGCGCCCTTCTACCGCTTTATGGGGTGCCGTTCTCCGTCAAGGACAGCATCGACGTGACGGGCCTGCCGACGACCGTGGCATGTCCCGCGCTGACACGCGTCGCGACCGAGAGCTCTCCTGTCGTTCAGCGCTTGGTGGATGCCGGGGCCATCGTCATCGGAAAGACGAATATGGACCAGCTGGCCACGGGACTGGTGGGGGTCCGCTCGCCCTACGGCACGCCGGAGAATCCGTTCGATGCGCGAATGATTCCGGGCGGCTCGAGTTCCGGTTCTGCAGTGTCGGTGGCCGCCGGTCACGTCAGCTTCTCGCTTGCCACGGACACGGCGGGGTCGGGGCGTGTCCCGGCGGCGTTCACCAACGTCGTCGGACTCAAGCCCACCCGGGGGGTTCTGAGCACTCGAGGGGTGGCGCCCGCTTGCAGATCGATCGATTGCGTGACGGTGATCGCGCTGACGGTCGACGATGCCTGCGCGGTCGCCGACCTCGCAAAGGGATGGGACGAACTCGACCCGTTCTCCCGGCCCGACGCGGACGAGCTGTCGTTCTCGCCCGCTGCGTTCAGGGGACCGTGGCGCCTCGGAGTGCCCCGCCAACGCGAGTTCTTCGGCGACGAACGGGCGCGGGACGTGTTCGACGCGGCTTTGGCTCGTTTCGTCGGTCTCGGTTGCTCCCTAGTAGAGGTCGACTTCGCCCCATTTCGGGAGGCGGGCGACCTTCTCTACGGCGGTCCGTGGGTCGTGGAGCGCCTGGCGATCGGCGGCCAGTTGCTGGCCAAGAATCCGGCGGCTCTCCTCCCGGTCATCCGCGAGATCCTGTCGGAGGCGCGAGGGTACGATGCTGAGGAGGCTTTCGCAGCCATGTATCGCCTCGCCGAGCTGAGACAGGCGACGCAGCGAACGTGGCGCACCGCGGACGCCTTGATCGTCCCGACGACGCCGACGATCTATCGCGTCGACGAGGTGCTGTCGCGGCCACGGGAGCTGAACGCCAACCTGGGGATCTACACGACATTCGCGAATCTCCTCGATCTTGCCGCTGTCGCGGTGCCAGCCGGGTTCCGGACGGACGGCCTGCCCGCGGGGATCACCGTCCTCGGGCCGGCGCGAACCGATGCCCTTCTAGCCGCAGTGGCCAGCGCGTATCACCGTCGCCTCGGGGGGCGGCTCGGCGCCACTGCGCATGAGCTACCGCTGTCCTCGCGCGTTGCCGCGCCTTCCGACCGCTTGGAGCTCGCCGTCGTCGGGGCGCACCTGACAGGCGAGCCACTCAATCACCAGCTTGTCGAAGCGCAGGCGAGACTAGTGCGCTCCACGCGGACCGCACCGAGTTACAGGCTGTTTGCGTTGCGCGGCACGACCCCTCCAAAGCCAGGCCTGGTCCGCTCTCCGGTGGACGGACATGCGATCGATCTGGAGGTCTGGTCACTGGAGGCTCCAGCGTTCGCGCGCTTCGTGGCCAAGATACCGCCCCCGCTGTGCATCGGCTCGATCGAGCTCGAAGACCGCTCTTACACCCAGGGCTTTCTTTGCGAGCCGCACGCACTGGACGGTGCGGAGGACATCTCGAAATGGGGCGGATGGAAGGCATATTTGAGCAGCCGCGTTGCTGTTTGACGGGCACGCTACACGCGAGCTTGTCATGCCAAAATGTTCATGCGCCTGAAATACGCGGGACACTTCGACTGACTACGATCGTGTGAGTGGCTGAACGTGCCAGAGACTCGGGTGTCCGCCGGTCTGGCGGTCTCCACGGTTCCGCATTCTGCAGCTCGTTCGAATTCGCTCAACGACGTAGGAGAGTCCCGATGCGACGAATCGGATGCCGATTGCCTCTCATTGCGTGGGGGTGCGCACTGTGTTTCATGATGAGCGCCGTTGCCCAGGCCGAGCCTCCACCGACTCCCGGCCCGACCGCGATGGCTCCAACGCCGGATGCCGGAGCCGCCGCCCCCGCCGCGATGACCCCAACGGCGGCTTCGCCCGACGCGGGAGCCCCGTCCGCTGCGATGGCTCCCGGGGCGGCTTCCACCGGCGCAGGGGTTTCGCCGCCCCCTGCGGCGGCTCCCCCACCGGCCGAAGGGGCAGCGCTATTGCCGCCGCCGCCGCCAAGCGGGGTGCCCCTATCCGCCATGCCGGACATGATGGGAATACCCATCAAGGTCGGTGCGGGTGTCCGCGTCGGGTTGAGGCTGCAAGATCCGAACAATCCGAAGAACATGAGCGACATACGTCTCGACAGCCCCGGATACTCGAACGCGGTCGAGCTGCGCTTCAGCGGCGACGTCACGAAGAATTTCGGGCTCACGGCAAACTTCAACGCGGTCCTCAACGGTGGCGCTGGCCTCGCGCCGCCCGCCGCGGTTGGCATCATGGACCTCATCGCCAAGTTCCATGCAGCCGACGAGTTCAACATCTGGGCCGGTCGCCTGTTGGTACCGTCCGACCGGTCCAACTTCACGGGTCCGTTCTTCATGAGTCCCTGGAACTATCCAGGGTTCTATTTTCGGGGGGCTGGGCCCATTGGTCCCAAGGACTGGGCCAACGGCCGCGACGTCGGCATGACGGTGTGGGGGAACGCCCTAGACGCCAAGTTCAAATACTACGCTGGCGTCTACGGCCTCAATCAGGGGCTCCCCAACAGCAGCCAGCCCCCTGGCGCGAACCCGTACTACTCGGCGCGCGTGTCATACACCTTTCAGGGCAGCGAGCCGGGGTACTTCGGATCGAGCACGTATTACGGAGGGAAGGAGGTCTTCACCGTGGGCGCGGGCGCCCAGTACCAGAAGAACGGCTCCGTCGACGTCAACACCGGCAATGCGACGGACACGTTCCTTTTCATGCTCGATGCGCTCGCCGAGGAGAACATCTCGGGCTTTGGCACGTTGGACCTCGAAGGGCAGTACTACAAGTTCAATAGCGGATACAATTTCGGCGGGGCCACCCTTCCGAACCCGGGCGGCATGCCCACTCCTATCTACGCGCCAGATGACGCGTTCTATCTCCTCGTCAGCTACCTAACGCCCGAGCCCATAGGGTTCGGCAAGATTCAACCCCTGGTTCGGTGGCAGCAGACAGTAAACCCCGGCTGGACGATCATCGATGCAGCCGTTGCCTATGTCATCAAGGACTACTTCGCGCGCATCGTCGCGACGTACGAGCATATCGACACCGGAAGCGATGGAGGCGTGGGGAATTCCGTGCAGCTGGGGTTTCAAGTGCAAAAGTGACGCGGACGCATTTGGAACCGTGCTGGTCGAGTGGGCGACGTTCGGCGCATGAGGAGATCGTTGCAACCTCTCGTGTTGACTAGCCATTTGCCTAGAGGCGCTCGCGCCATGCTCGCGCATGGCTTGTGCGGTACTGTCTAGGGGGCGAAGGAGGTTGACGCGGGGATCGCGATGGAGCTCGTGACCGCGTGTCGCGCGCACGAGAGTGAGGGCTCTCCACGAGCCCGCGCAAGCGATCGCGGCTCGATCGCGGCCCCGGGGAAACGCAGCACATGAAGGGCGACGTTCTCTCGATCATCGAGGCCGCGTACGCGGAGTCGGCGGATGCTGACCAGTGGCTTGACGGCGCGCTGGCAGCGATGCACGCCCAGCTCGACCAAGGTGGGGGAGTGCTCGCGCGCCGGTTCAACGTTCAGCCCGCCTCGATCTGGCAGGGCGCTACCAGGGCGATCGGGGTGGCCCCCGAGGACGTCGCCGCGACCGACCGCGCTGCGGCGTGGCTGACCGAGCTGCCACCCCCCGAGGCGATGGCGGCTGCGCGGCAAATGTTTCCGCTCGCACCGGTCGCCGTTCGTCTCAGCCAACTCCTCGGTCCTTCCATGATGACCCATTTGGTGACCAACTTCTCACGGCCCGTGACGGACTCGCTCGGCGTCATCGCCGCGGATCCGAGCGGCCACGGCTGCGTTTTCTTCCGCATCGAGGACAAGGCTCGCCCCGTCTCTCGCCGAGCAACCGCCCTCTGGGAGCGCACAGCGGCTCACCTGGTGACCGGCTACCGGCTGGCACGTGAGCGCAACGGCAAGGCGGAGGCCGTGTTGGATCCCGGCGGAAAGGTCCTGCACCGAGAGAGCGAAGTCACGCGGGACGATGCCGGCACCCTGAGCGACGCGGCCAAAGGGATCGATCGAGCCCGAGGGCGCCTGCGACGCGTCGATCCCGAGCGCGCCCTGGCCCTGTGGAAGGGCCTCGTCTCGGGCCGCTGGTCGCTCGTCGATCAGTTTGACCACGACGGTCGACGCTTGGTCGTTGCCAAACGCAACGCCATCACGTCCCGCGCGTGGAGCGTCCTGAACGAGCGGGAGGCGCAGATCCTCGCATACCTTGCCGAGGGCCAGGCGCCAAAGCTCATCGCCTATCAGCTCGGCCTGTCGATGGCCACAGTGAGTACCGAGCTTTCTCGAATCATGCGCAAGCTCACGGTCGGCTCCCGACTCGAGCTCATCATGGCGTACCGCGCGCACAGAAGCCAACAGGAGACCGCGTGAAACGCCCCCAAGCCTCCTTGCCGACCGTGCCCGGTGATCTCATCGCCCTCGAAAGTGACGATGGCGAGCTCGCGGTTCTGAGCTTCACGTTGCCCGGGGACAACGCCATCAACCTGTCATCGGCGGAATCGGACGTGGCTCGGCACGTCTTGGCGGGCCGCTCGAACTCGGAGATCGCCGCGCTCCGGCGCTGCTCCACGCGGACCGTGGCCAATCAGGTCGCGAGCTTGTTCCGCAAGCTCGGCGTCCGCTCTCGATTGGAGCTCGCGGCACTCGCGCCCCTGCTCGATCCACGACGGGGACTCGGTGACGCGTGAACGTGCCAGGGCGACTCGCGGCTTGCCTGCGTCCGGCCGGCCGCGTAGGCGGGAGGGATGGACGCCTCAGACGCCGAACTCGCCTGGATCGTGGATCGACTCTTGACGCTCGAGCAGAGGATACGGGCTCCGCGGGGTCAGACCGAGTTTCCGAAGACCACCATCGCCAGCACCTGGAAGGCGACGAACCCGCCCGACCGAGTCCGAACGATCCTCGACGCCGTGAAGTAGCCCACACCCGCTGCGACCGGCTCCAGCTCCGTGAGTTCCTGGCCGGGACGCTCATCGAGTTAGCCACGACGGGGACGCGGGCGCGGCGTCCAGGGTAAACGCAACCGCGTCGGGTTCATCCGCAGAACTGTGGTCTATGTTGCACCGGTCTCCGACCGGACCCTCTTCCCCCCCTGCCGCCCAAGTGACCAAGAAGCGCCGCCGCTCTGCTATGGCCCGAAGCCGCGTCAGCTGCCCGTTCTGCGGCGAGGAGGAGGAAGTTTACGTTGACCCGGGCGGCGGCCAACGACAGACGTACATCGAGGACTGCCCGGTGTGCTGTCGACCTCGTGTCGTCCACGTAGAGCCGAGCGAGGGGATCGACGGGCCAACGGTCTGGCTGGAGCGCGGCGACTGAGGCGAAGCACGGGTTCCTTTCGCAGGTGGACGCGACCCCCGGCGAGGCACGCAGCTCGGGTGGGGATCGCAGGTCGAGCCTGCAGTGACGGATGACCGGGTCGCCGGTCGCGTGTAATGTCGCGTCCCGTTCGGACGAAGCGCGCGACACCATGGACCTCGAGCTCACCGACAAGGTCGTCGTCGTCACCGGCGCGAGCAAGGGCATCGGCCTCGCCGTCACGCGAGCTTTCGTGGCAGAGGGCGCCCGCGTGGTGGCCGGCGCCCGAAGCGTCGAGAGCCTCCTGGGCATCGAGCGGGTCACGCCCGTATCGGTCGATCTGGCGTCGCGCGAGGGACCCGGTCGCCTGGTGCAGCGGGCGATCGGCGACCACGGTCGCATCGACGTGCTGGTGAACAACGTGGGCGCCGTACGGCTGCGCCTTCAGGGCTTCCTCGCCACGAGCGACGAGGAGTTCGAGTGGGCGATGCAGATGAACTTCTTCGCCGCCCTGCGAGCGACGCGCGCTGCCGTGACCGCCATGTTGCAGGCAGGCGGTGGAGCGATCGTCAACATCGCCTCGGTCAACGCCTTCTTCCAACCCGACGGCGGCACCATCGACTACGGGGCCGCGAAGGCCGCCCTCGTCAACGTCACCAAGTCCCTATCGCAGGAGCTCGGGCCGCGCGGCATCCGGATCAACGACGTCTCCCCCGGCCCCGTCGGCACGGACCTTTGGCTCGGCAAGGACGGCGTCGCACAGACCGTCGCCAGGGCCACGGGCGTGGACCCCGACACGGCTCGAAAGAACGTCCTCGCGAGCATCGGCGGTGTGCCCACGGGACGGCTCACGACGCCCGAGGAGGTGGCCACGCTCGTGGTGATGCTCGCATCGAAACGCACCGCGAACGTGACCGGCTCCAACTACGTGATCGACGGTGGGTTGATCAAGACAACCTGACGACCCGCAGGACAACCGCGGTGCGGCGGATGGCGAAAGCCGAGTCGATCGGCCTCAAGGCGTCGAGGTGCATTTCCGCGCGATCATGCTGACGTAAGCGATGTGGCCGAAGAATTCTCCCAACCCGGCTCGGCGTCTGGCTTCGCCGAGCAGCGACGCGGCGACCTCATGCCCAGTTCGCCCGGAGGCCCTGAGAGCATCGATCCCGCGGCTCACGATCGTCATCATGTAGTCAGGCTCGAGGTTCTGGATGTAGCCGTGGCTTCGATAGCTGACGACCTCGAAGCCACTCGAACGCGCGAGCGCCGGGAGCCGCCGAAGAAGCCATCGGTCGTGGACGCTCGAATCGACCCACGCCTCGACGCATGCTTGCAGTGGATCGAAGTCGCCAATCGCCACGGTCGTCGTGGCGTAGTCACCGTCGAAGACAGCGAGCCAACCTCGAGGTCGAAGGACGCGAAACGCTTCCGCGAGCGCCCGCTCCGGGCTGGGGACGTGGCAGAGCGTGGTGTGGAACAGTGCAAGATCGAAGGAGTCGGCGTCGAACGGTAGCTCGCGCCCATCTGCCTGCTCGAACTTCACGCTCGGACGCCCGGCTGCGAGCTCCCGCGCCTTCTCGAGAAGAGTGGGCGACGGGTCGACGCCGACGACCTCGGTGACGTTCGGGCGTTCTGCCAACACCCGGGTGAGCGCGCCCGTCCCGCAACCCACGTCGAGCACGTGAGCGTTTTTGGGGAGGGCGATCTCGGAGAGATACGCTTCGCGCATGCTGCGCTGTTGCGGGTCCGTGGCGCGCAGCTCGAGCACCCTCGCGATCTGATCGACGAGCGCGGGCTGCGCGGAAGTGATGTTGGCGTAGACGTCCGGCATCGTGCCTACTCACGAACGTGGACCGCGAGCCTGCGCCGCGCGAACGTCGGAAACAGCGCGGGGACGCGCTGCTGATAGGCGCGGTACTCGCCGCCGAACCTGCGCACGAGATCGCGCTCTTCGAAGTGCATCCCGACGAACAGGTACGCGGTCATCCCGAGCGCGAAGACGAGGTGTCCGACCGACATCGTCGGCGTCGACCAGAACGCGGTGAGGAAGCCGAGATAGAGCGGGTGCCGAACGACGCGATAGAGGACCGGCGTGCGGAAGACGTGCTCCGCCGGCTCGCGGTCGCGCGCCGCGTCGAACACCTGCCGCAAACCGAAGAGCTCGAAGTGATCGATCGCGAACGATGCCAAGAGCACGAGCGCCCATCCCGCAAGCGACAGAGCCACGACTACGGAGCGAGCGACGGGCGCGTCGATGCGCCACACCACCGTCGGGATCGGTCGCCAGACTGCGACCAGCAGGACCAACATCAGCGCCGACACGAGCACGTATGTGCTGCGCTCGGCGCGCGCGGGGACGATGCGCGTCCATCGCCGCTTGAACGACGCGCGCGCCATGCCGCTATGCTGGATCGCGAAGAGAACGAACCAGCCGCAGTCGACCGCGAGTGCCAGGGCGAGCGATGCCGGCGGCCCCGAGTCGATCGTGCGCGGGACGACGAACCCCTCCACGAAGCCGATTGTGTAGACAAACGTGCCGAAGAATACGGCGTAGGCGAGCAATCCGTAGGCGAGGCCGATCATCAACCACTCTGCGCTAGAATCGAAGGCGCGGCCCGCTGAATCGGAGCTGCGGCGACCTTCCAGCGCACCTGATGCGGCGGACGGTACGCGCAATGAACGCCGGTCACGATCGCGGCCGCGAGGTGCTTGCCGAGCGGGGGGTGCACGGACTCGATGCGGCGGATCGCATCGCGAATGCGCGCCGTCACGGCCTTGCGTGCGCGTTCGACGGGATCGTTCTCGAGGCGGCTGCGGCCGCCGAGGCCCGTGTCGGCTGCGAGTCGCCGGACGAGAAGGTCCCGCTCACGCGCGATCTTGCGGCTCGCCCGTGCATCGCCGCAAGTCTCGGCGTCGCGAAGGGTCTCATCGAGGTCCGAAAGCCGCTTGCGGTAGGCCTCGAGCGCGTCGCGGTCGAGCGCGGGCTGACCGCGACCGACCGCGCGACGATGGTCGCCGGAGACGCCCGCAAGCTCGAGGACGTGAACGTCGTCGCCAGGACGCGTGAGCAGCTGAGCGATGTCGCCGAGACCCTTGTTGTCCTTGATGAGCGCGCTGCGGTCGGCGAAACGAACCGTCCACACTTCGCCGTCGCGCCGCAGCTCGGCAGCGTCGTCGTTCGTGTGCGGACGTGTTGTTTGCTCGACGCCGCCACACAGAAACGAGCGCATCGCGTCCATGACCGCGTCCTGGTCGCCGTGCCACGGTAGGTGGCAGTCACCCTCGAGCGAGACGAAGGTCGCGTCGCGGAGCGCCGCGGCGAGCTTGCGGCCCTCTTCGAAGCGCATCGCGCGGTCGCCCTTGCGATGCACGACGAGCGTCGGCGTGCGCACCTTCGCGACGAACGGCCGCGCGTCGGACGCGTACATGAACTCGAGCAGCCGCGCAGCCGTCTCGCCGTCGGCGCTCGCGCGCTGGAGCGCCTTGAACTGCCGCTGAACTTCGGCATCGGCGTTCGGGTGGAACAGGTCGGCGAGCGTCTTCAAACCGAGGCCCCAGCTCGCGCGCACGAGCGCGATGATCGCCCGGCGAGGCTCGGGCGGCGCGAGCGACTCGCCGTCGAGGTACCCGTTGACGACCACGAGCTTCGCCACGCGCTCGGGGTAGCGGGCGGCGTACGCGAGACTAACGACCGTCGCGCAGGATCCGGCGCAAAGGTTTGCACTGCCCGTACCGACGTGGTCGAGGAGCGCTGCGAGATCGCTTACCTCGGTGTCGATCGAATAATCGACGTGCACTCGATCGCTGAGCCCCGTGCCCGGGCGATCGTAACGGATGACGCGGAACCTCTTCGCGAG
Organism: uncultured delta proteobacterium; assembly: GCA_963847465.1. Lineage (GTDB taxonomy): Bacteria > Myxococcota_A > Polyangia > Polyangiales > Polyangiaceae > Palsa-1150. Next base: position 1,396,122 of record CAWKAF010000062.1, read on the forward strand.
CTCGGCGAAAAAACGCGCGTAGCCGGGTTCCTGCGCCTCGAGCTCGAGGTGGCTCACCCATTTCGGCGGGAAGACGAGGAGCGGCCCGGTCCCCTCGTCGACGAACGCGATGCGGTGGCCCTTTGGGCTGACGCAGAAGCGGACCCGAACCATGGTGCCCCAGTTTAGCCTGGACGATGTCGCCTCGACCTACGCACAATCAACAAGATAGAAGCGTTGCGTCCCTACGTGGATGAATTTAGAATCGCGATCGCGGAGCAGCTGGCTCGCGCGGTGCAGCGACAACCGCGCGAAAGACTACATCACGCGCGCATCGAGCATCGGCGAGACGCGAGCGAGGTCCTCTGGCCCGAGTTGCTCCACGATGCGGCCGACTCGGGCTAGCAGCCCGATGGATACCATCTCGGCTCATACCGCATCGCCACCGCCCCCGAGCCGAACTCCAGCCGGCTCACCAGCTTCAAGTCGATAGTGTTCGATAGCCCCGCGAACAACGTCGGCCCACGGCCCGCTAGCCTGGTGGTTGAAGAGGCGCCGCGTGAGCGCCTCGATGAGGCGCCTCTTGGCGAAGAGCGTGTCGGTGGGAACCTCGCGGAATGACATCGTCCATGTCAGCACCTGGACGCCGTCCCGCCGACCTCGTAGCCGAGGCGGCGGGCCAGCTCGCCGAGGACGCGGCGCACCGGGATCGAGCGCGCGCGCAGCCCCACGACGATTCGATAGAGAGTGTCGGCAGCCTCTTGAATGGCGCGTTCGTCGCTTTCTCTCTCGACGACTTCCGACGTATCGCGTACCGCGAGGGAGAGCTCGAGGAAGGCGAGCAATGTCTGCGGCCGCTCGCTGGCCTGCACGAGGCGCTCTCCCTCGAGGGCGTGAAAGAAGCAACTCGGCGCACCCGAATGGCACGACGGACCGCGCGGATCGCTCGAGTATATGATGCAGTCGCCATCGCAGTCGGCGAGGACGCGAGCGACCGGTGTCTCGTGCCCGCCCACCCGGCCCTTTTGCCAGAGCTCGCCGCGAGACCGACTCCAGAACGTGGCGCAGCCCGTCTCGAGGGTCTTGCGCACCGCCGCTTGCGTGGCATACGCGAACATCCGGATCTGACCGGTGAGGTGGTCCTGGACGATTGCGGGAACGAGTCCGTTCGAGTCGAATTTGATAGGCAGCGATGAGGTCATGGCGAGCACCTCACGCGTCGCGGTGAATGGGGTAGCCGTCGGATTCCAGGACTGCCCGCGCAATGCGGCGCTTGGCGGCGATCACCTTGCTCGGCCAGTCGATCCGGAGCTTTCCGATCGCATCCAGATGTGCGGGCAACGCGTCGGCGTCGCAGACGTCCATCAGGACGTGGCGGGCGGTGTGGACGCAGAAGCTGTACGCGGGCGGAGCGAACGCGGAGAGTAGATCGCGCGCGACGACCTTGTTCATGTCGTGCGAGCCATCGAGAATCTGGCGGACGCGCCTGACCGCCGAATCGAGTGCGTACACGTGGCTGATGATGTCCGAGAGCTCGCCCAGGATCTCCTGCTCGTCGGCGATGTGGACGTGATAGGTCTCCGCGGCGACTGCCAGGACGTACGTCGCAATCCATTTGCAGAACTCGACGACCTGTCCGAAGACGCCGAGCTCGCCGTCCCATGGTTGGGGGATTTCGTCCTTCGCGATGGACGCGCGGATGAACTGGGCGTGCGCGACGAGCGGCACCTGGCCCTTCATCGCGCGCTTGAGGATCGTCGCCGGGACAATGAGCCGGTTGATCTCGTTCGTACCTTCGAAGATCCGGTTGATCCGCGAGTCGCGAAGCATCCGCTCTGGCTGATACTCCTCGATGAACCCGTACCCTCCATGAATCTGGACGCATTCGTCCGCGCAGTAGTCGAGCACCTCCGAGCCGAAGACCTTGATGATCGACGCCTCGACGGCGAACTCCTCGATCGCGTCGACGCGCGCGCTCTCGGTCGCGCTCGTGGCGAACCGCTCGTCGATGAGGCCCGTCGTCCTGTATCCCATGCTCTCGCCGACGAAGATCCCGATGGCCATCTCGGCGAGCTTCGACGCGACCAGCCCGAACGACCCGATCGGCTTGTTGAACTGCTGCCTCTCCTTCGCGTACCGCGCCGAGACTTCGAGAGCGCATTTCGCGGCGCCGATCGTCCCGAGCCCGAGCTTGATGCGGCCGACGTTCAGGATGTTGAACGCTATGCGGTGCCCCTTGCCGATGTCGCCCAAGAGGTTACCCGCGGGGACCCGGACATCCTCGAACGATAGCGGGCACGTCGACGACCCGCGGATGCCGAGCTTGTGCTCCTCGGGGCCGACCGTCAGCCCCGGCGACGTGCGATCGACGATGAACGCCGAGAACTTGTCGCCCCCCACCTGTGCGAACACCGTGAACACGTCGGCGAAGCCGGCGTTCGTGATGAACTGCTTGGTGCCGTTGAGGACGTAGTGGCTTCCGTCGCTCGATTGATCCGCCCTGGTCTTCGCGGCGAGCGCGTCGGATCCGGAGGAGGACTCGGTGAGCGCGTACGCCGCCAGCTTCTTGCCGGTGGCAAGCTCCGGCAAGTACTTCGCCTTCTGCTCCGGGGTGCCGAAATAGAGGATCGGCATCGTCCCGATCCCCGTATGAGCCCCGAGGGAGACGGCGAACGAGCCGACGACGGAGAACTGTTCCGCGATGAGCATGCTCGTCGTCTTGTCGAGCCCGAGGCCGCCGTACTCGGAGGGGATGTCCACCATCAGCAGGCCGAGCTCACCCGCCTTGCGGAGAAGGTCCGGCACGAGACCGGACTTCTTCGACTCGATCTGGGCGACCTTCGGAAGGATCTCGTCGACGGAGAACCTGCGGGCCGCGCGCGCGATCTCGCGCTGCTCTTCGCTGAAGAGCTCGGGCGCCATGATCTTCCGCGTGCCTCCCGGCTCCAAGAGGAAGCTTGCCCCCGACGGCGTCGGTTCCGACATGGGTCACGGTCTACCCCGTCCTGGGCACCGGCGTATTGCGCCGGCGTTTCGGGAATCGCTCGCGGTGGCGGCGTGACGAAGATGTTGCCACTCTGCGGAGGCGTGCTCTCTCGCTGCCCGTAGCGAACCGCAGACGAGCAGCGCGGCGTTGAACCGCCACCAGCCCGCGCTCCGTTGCGATACGCTGCCGCGATGCACGCGGTGACCTGCCCCTGCAGCGCGGTGGAGTTCACAGTCCGCGGCACCCCGCTCGCCCAGTTCTACTGCCACTGCGACGATTGCCGGAAGATGACGAGCGGCGCGTACGCGGCGGAGTCGGTCTACCGCGGCAACGATGTCGAGATCACACGCGGCGGCGCGGCGGTGTGGACGTTGAAGCGGAACCCGCGCCACTTCTGCGCCGCGTGCGGCGGTCGCCTCTTCATCGACATCGCCGCACGGAACCTCCGTGGGGTGAACGGCTTCTCGCTGCCCGCGGAGGCCTTCCGCCCGCAGTTCCACGTCAACTGTCGCTTCGCGGTTCTCCCCGTCCGCGACGGGCTCACGCACTACGCCGGGATGCCAGTGGCCTTCGGCGGATCAGACGAGACGGTCGATTGGTGACGCGAGTTCCAAAACGCGCGGATGGTGCGTCGCGCGCCTTGCCGCGCTGAGGATCGCTGGCGATCGCGACGAGTGCGTCATGGATCAGCTCCGCGTATTCGCGAGCCTGGTCCACTCCCCATCGCCCCTTCGTATGCTGGAGCACCTCGACGATCAAGGCGCCGACGACCGGAGTCCTCAGCCGCGGGTGAGGCCAGGTCCAATTGCATCCGTCCCACCAAATCAACCCGCGGAGAATCCCCGCCTTGGCTATCGCGTAGTGGGGTACGCCTCCGCCGCCCGACGTGCCCATGATGGACCCCATGTTCACGATGGCACCGTGGCCACGGTCGATCATGTGACGGATCGCTTCGCGGCAGCAGTAGAAGGTCCCGTCGAGGCGGAGGGCCACAAGCCACGTTGTTGTAGGATGCGGACTTAACTTTAAATTAATGCCCATCCAACGTCACGCCGTCCTCCCGCTCGTCGCGGTCTGGACGGCACTCTCCGGTATGGCCTGTTCCAGCAGCGGGAGGCCCTCCAGCTCAACCGATGCCGGCGCCGACGGCGGTTCGGGCGACGGCTCCGATGCAGGCGGCAGCTCGGGGTCAAGTGGCGGTTCGGGGTCCAGCAGCGGCTCTGGGTCCGGCAGTGGCGGAGGGGCGTGCGGGCTGGCGCTCTTCCCACCGGACTTCCCGTCCTCGTGCCAGACGGTCGCCGACCACTTCTGTTGTACGCAAGAGCAAGCATGCGCAGCGAACGCTGATTGCATCAACCTGGTCAAGTGCGCCAATGCCTGTCCCGCGCCTCGTCAGGACAGTTGCGTAAACGCCTGTGGCCCGGCCGATGCTGCCACCCCGCCGGGCGCTGCCGAGCTCAATGCCATTGCCGATTGCAGCAGCACCGCACCGGACGGTGGTTGGCCCGCATCGTGCGACTGGCCGTGACGACGTGCGCCGCGCGCGCCTCATGCTTGACCTTCGAGAGAAGCGATCCGCGTCGGCCCCGGCGTCGAGCATCCGTTTAGGGGCCACGGGGGCTCCCGTCGCCCAGCAGGGCGACCGTCTCGAAGAATGCGGCGGTAGGCTGACGAGTCACGGCTGAGGGGCAGTGTAGAAGCGCTGAGGGATGGTCTGGAAGATCCGGCGGCTCGGCGCAAGATACCGAGCGCCGTGCGGCGGCACTCCGGTTGACCGGCACGGGTCGGCAGCCAGGTGCAGGAGTATCGAGCGCGGGGCTGGTTCGGCTGTACGCTCGATGCGTGGCGAAGTTCGACACCCTGCTCAAGACCGCGATCCGAGAGCACTGGCCCAAGAAGCCGGCGAAGCTCTGGTCGGCGAGCATCACCGGCGCAGCGTGGCTACGCGGCCAGCCCCCCGACGGGAAGGCGACGGGGCCGCGCTTCATGACCGTAGGGATGTCGGACTACAAGACGCACCCCGACGCCTTGTACGTTTGCCTGTCGGCCGGAGATCGGCCATTCGCCGACTGCGTGGCCATCGAGGCTACGGGCAGCGCCCAGAACTTCCAGGACAAGCGCTCCCGGTACGGGCCGACCAGTGCCAGTAGGCTTCTGCACTGCCCGCTGAAGTGGCTGCTGGGAAAGGCAGGAGCGCAGAAGCGGTGGCAAGCGGTGGCCGGGTTGGCCGCTGCGCCTGCCGACGATCTCGTGCTTCCGGTGCGGCTTCTCCGCTCCTTGTACTTCCTGAAGGATGATCTCTACGACGAGTGGACCGAGACGGGTGTCCCGGAGCCCCATGAGTTCGTAGCGAGGTACTCGTCGGTCAAGAGCATCTACGCGAAGCAGATGCGCACGTTCCTAGAGCGAATGACGCTCCGCAACCACTTCTACATCGCGCCATGAGCCACACAGCCCAGATGATGACCCGCGTGGATCTTGCCGCAGCGACTCGGATCGCCACCGGAGGTGCTGCCGCCGTGTTTCGTATCGGGACCCGCGTGTTCAAGGTCTTCCTCGCCCCCAGCGACCCCGCGTCGGGGACGTATGGGGCTCCCCCGGCCTCCTTGGCTGCCGTCTTCGAGTCGGAGGTTGCGGCATGGGAGAAGTCGCGAGGAAGCGAGTTCCTGCGACAGCACACGCCGGGCTTCCACGGCACTCGCGTCGTCGCCGGCCTGGACCCTACGAAGTTCCTGGTCAACTGCTCTTACGAGATCGACTTCATCGACGGCACCGACGAGAAGGCTGGCCCACTCCCTTGGGAACGACCTCATCTAGCCAGGGCTGCCGAAGAGTTCATTCGGATGGGCATCTCCTTCTACGAGGACGCCTCGTGCTTCGACATCAACGATCCGACCACCTTCAAGTTGATCGACTTCGCCGACCGGGACGTGTTCGCGGAACCGCCGTGAATGCAGCTATCGCAGTCCGAGGAGCTGCTCGAAGAGCCGGTCGGCCTCAACTCGAAGGGGTCCCTTCGAGGGCAACCAGTAGCGGTGGATCTCCCCGTTCTCGACGACGAAGAACCTCACCCTCCTCCTCGTCAACGTCCTGGAGGCCGCCTCCTTCGCGACGGCCGCATGGATCTGCTCGGCTTCTCGATCCGCATCGGACGTGACAGGGCGTGACCCCAGGACGAGGTTCTTGATGTCGCGCAGGACGCCATCGGGGTGATTGTGGACGTGGATGATCTCGGCGCCATCGACCGCTTCGAGGTGACCACGGATCTCGCTCTGGACGCTCACGGGCAGTCCTACAGCGCCATCCCCGCCTTGCCGTACGAACACTTCACGGACGTACGATCGACCGGCGACGGTGCCCGGCCAACGACCGCCCATTCGTGGGGCTTGTCTCGGAGGAACCGGAGGGTGGATGCCAGGAACGCAAATCGTCCTGGGGGTCCAGGAAGCTTAATCCAAGCGCACTCTTCGCACGAGCGCGCCAGGAGCCGCACGAGCCGCTGGCCACGCACGGTGTCCTCCTTGCGGAACCTGATATGGTCGGCTCTTGAGGGTCTTGATGATGACCTCCTCGACCCCAACCTGCCCTCGACGGTCCTCGACGAGGAGTTACGCTCGATGGGCCTCGACCCCGACGCCATCGCCCAACGCGGCATCGACTTCATCGTCAAGGTGCAGGAGGAAGAGCGGCTTGCGTGGCAAGCCCGGGCTCGCGAGCGCCGGACCCAGCTTGAGGCCAAGGCGTCGAGGGCGGTCGTCGTGCAGGGGCTCGATCGAGCCGCGGTGCTAGCGCGCCTAGAGCAACTGCGTGCCACCCACCCGAAGCTCGGCACCGCGATTCAGATGGCCGCCCGAAAGCGAAAGCCCGAGGAATCGACCGACGCCGAGCTGCGCGCGCTCCTTGAACAGATGGAGGCTCTGCGCGCGATCGAAGACGACGACTCGGAGTAGGTGCAATGCCACGAACGCCCCATCCAGGTGCCGTGGCCTGCGCCCGGCAGCTCCACGCGAAGCTCAAGGTCCGTCACCCCAACGAGATTGACGTCGAGCTAATCGCCAACAACCACAGTCTGCTCGTGCGTCGCCTCCCAATGCAGCACGAGGAAGGCCGGCTCCTCCGAACGCGCGACCACGGCATCATCAACGTAGCGGAGGACGCGTACAGGTCGAACAAGTGGCGTTTCGTCGTAGCTCATGAGGTCGGCCATTTCTTGCGGCACGCCGATGCCGACAACTTCGAGGCCTGCACCCGCGGAGACTTGTCGAACTACACCGGGACTGGGCGCGAGGCCGAGGCTAACGACTTTGCCTCCGAGCTGCTCATGCCTGACTTTTTATTCAAGGGACGGTGCGACCGCAACCGCCCGAGCCTTCGGGACATCGCCGAGATCGCCGAGGAGTTTCAGACCTCCCTTACAGCCACCGCGCTGCGGTTCATTCTCTTCGCGCCCGAGCCGTGCGCGGTGGTCCACTCGACGAAGGGAGTCGTTGATTGGCTCGATTGGTCGCCGACCTTCCGGGTTGGCATCCGCAAGGGCACCAAGTTGAACGATAGGACTTACGCGGGGGACCTGTTCGCCGGGAAGCCCGTGGACAATCGCGCGAGCCAGGTGGACGGAGATGCTTGGAGCGACTCCTCCTGGGCAGCGGGCATCGACCTTTTCGAGCACTCCAGAAAGGTCGCGATGGACTCGGTGCTCACGTTCCTATGGCACCGCTCGTGAGCGGGCTGCGGAGTCCGGCGTCGGGTTGTCCCCCGCCTCGCGCTTGGCCGATAGGGGCTCCACGGACCAAGTTGCCGACGCCGGACCCCGGCTAGTCCTCGTCCTCGTCGGGGCTCTCGGCCTCCTCAATCGTCTGGAGGACCGTGAGGGCGCGCTCGAAGTTGCCGCCAGCAGCTCGCCAAACTCGAATCGCACGGCTCTTCGCGCTCCTCTTCTCCGAGTACCACGTCGTGATCGAGTCGCCTCGGGCGGCGGCAGCCCGCTCGATGGCGGCCCTCTGGGTCGCATGGTCCTGGGTCCTGGAGCTAACTCGGATGTAGGCTGCGGAGTTGTTCATGAAGCACCTACAGCCTGGGGCGGCCTTGATCAAAGCCAGCTTTCCATCGGCCCCATCTTCGCGTACTACTGGACCGTGGGCTCTCGGAAGTCGGTCATGTTCACCATCGGCTACGCGGGCAAGACCCTCGCCGAGTTCGTAGCCGCGCTACTCGACGCCGGGGTCGAACGCGTGGTCGATGTCGAGCGCTCCCCCTATCGAGGCGCAAGGGCTTCTCGAAGACTGCCCTTGGGACGGCGTTGGCGAAGAAGGGCATCGAGTACGTTCACCTTCGCTCGGCCGGCAACCCGTATCGCGACAAGAAGCACGACATCGAGCACTGCCTCGCCTTGTACTCCGGCCATCTGGACGAGAACCCCTCGGTCCTTGAAGAGGTGGATGCCGTCCTCGCCGAACATCGAGCTGCCCTACTCTGCGTCGAGGCCGAAGCGGGTCAATGCCATCGAGGGGTGCTTGCCGAGCGCCTTCGGCAAAGGGACCCCAACCGGGGCATCCGCCATCTGTAGCTACTCGAAGCCTGGCAGCTTCATCGACTCCCCCTTCGTCGGCTTCGGAGGCTCTGCCTTCGGGGGATGAAACAAGCCGACAATCATGAAGTTCTGGGGGTGCATCTTCGTGTTCCCTAGGAAGAAGTACGGGTCGCGCTTCGAGGGGTCCATTCGTAGCTGGATCGCCTCCACGACCTTCTCTTCGGCCATTCCTCCTCCGCGCTCGGCCCACTGCTTGTAGTCGAGGACGTACAGACCCCAATCGAGGATCCCCATGTCGTGCTCCGTCGAACACGCGGGGTCGTCGCACGTGAACTTCGCCCGGTACTGGACGGGGCAGAAGGCAAGCTCCTTCGTCGCCTTCTCGCCGTCGATGAAGAGGTCCCTCTGCTTGAGGGCACGCGCCCTCTGCTCGTCCCACTCCTTGCGCTCCGTTTCGCTCTTCTTGCGCTTGTAGATGCGGGTGATCTCTCTTGGCCTCACGAGTCCCAGGGACGTGTGGTCCTTCTTCTCAGCGGCGACGAGGGCCTCGACCGAGGCGAACACGTTCGACTTGTTCGGGCCGAGGATTAACCGGGCTCGCTCGGCCCACTCGGTCTTCGACGTCCCGAGTTCGCCCACCTTCTCGATCGTGTTCTCCCGAATGCGATGGCTCTCGGGCCGGAAGTCGGCCTCGTTACGTTCGACCTCGGCTTCGACCCAGTCGTAGGCGTGGAACGGGTCCTTCATGTGCCGGAGCTTGATGGGGTAGATCCGCACGAGCCGCCCCGTTTGCGGATTGAGCGCGCCCGTGCAGACGGTCTCGTAGTGCTTGGCGGAGAACTCGGGGTACGTCTTCCCCCAGATCAGCAACTTCGTCTTCGCCCACACAGCCGCCCCCAGCTTCTCGAAGGTACCACGTCCCGCAAAGTAGTCCTCGACTTCACGCCGGACCCGCTCCACGAACCGCCCCATAACCCCGCTCGGCGGGCCATCACGCGGCTCCGCCACTCTCGACGTATGCGCACGCCGCGTGCCGCTCGGCGATGGAATTTCCGTAGCCGGGGGGCGGTCGGGTAAGATTTCCCGCCCGGTTCACTTTGTGGCGAAGAGATGGGGGTCCTTTTTCGGGTCCCATCTCACGCGAGGCTGCGCCGGCCGCGATTTCTTTCCCCGCATGATCTCGGGACTTGGGGGTCCTACGCCCAGATGAGCCCGACGAGCTTGAAGAGCAGCTTGTGTCGGGCCTCCAACTCGTCGGGGCCGAACTGGTCGAGGGGTTCGAGGTCGAGCCCGTGCCGGTTCTTCAGCGCGGTCATGTCCAGCTTCGACTTGTAGCTGTCGGCGCGCAGCGTCTCGTTCCAGTAGAGGGTGTTGGCGTAGGACTTGAGCTTGTCCGCGTAGGTCTCGTTGTTGCTGGAAATGTTGTCCTTGCCCTTCAACAAGAGGATGCCCCCGAGGCGGTTCCTCTCCTGGTCGAAGCGCTCCTCGTCGTTGTCGAAGCGGGCCTTGTTCTCGTCGTTCCAGGCCAGGATGTGCTCGACGTCTAACCCGGTCTTGGCCCCAAGTCTTCGTCACGAGGTCGGCGATCGGGTGCTCTGGGGTTCAAGTTCATTTGCTCGGCGAGGAACTCGTCGATCCGCGCGAAGAAGTACCGCTTGAACCGCGTGTTCAGGTTGATGCCCGTCTGCTTGAAGGCCGCGTAGCTCAGGGGCTCGGCCTCCTGGACGTTCCGGCGCGCGGCGATCATCGCGGTCAGCTCGGCATCGAACGCCGGCCGGTAGGCCGCGACGTCCTTCCCTCGGATGGCCTCCGCGATCCGCTGGAGGACGTCGGCGAACTCGTTGCTGTCGTAGGCGCTCTGGAGCTGGAGCAGTGAGTACAGGCGGTCCGCCTCGTGTGCCACCGCCTTGATCTTCACCAACTCGATCGGGATCGCTCGGTACGCAGGCTGCGAGCGCCAAGAGGAACGGGGCGTCCAGGTCAAGCAGCGCGTTGTAGAAGACCGAGCGGAGTTGAGCCTGGTCCTGCGTGTAGGCCTTCCGTAGCCGGACGTAGAGGTCCGAGTAGTAGCTGAAGTCCCCCTTCAATAATGTCTTCACCTTCTGCGGCGAGTGGAGCAGCCCGAGCTTATCGTCCACGTCGGGGGCAAACATCGCGCGGTGGTAGTCGCCGTCGAAGCGCTGGCCGTCCTTGCGGCTGCTCGCAAACTTGGCCTTGAG